>CAWFQB010000004.1:0-999907 GCA_963817895.1 uncultured Chthonomonadaceae bacterium | reverse complement strand
TGATGTTATGTGCCTGTTACTGGTTAGGTTGCGTATTGCTGTTCCATCTGCCATGCCCTGCAACAGTTATCGTCTCTTTTGCCACTCATATTGCCTCCATAATGGAGGAGAGCGCAAACTCATGCGCTCTCCTCCATTATATACCACAGGTCGGGGCTTACTGCGCGGTGAACGCCTGTATCGGGCTGACGGAGATGGACACGCCGACGGATGGGTCGTTGTTGGCGGGGCGTACTGGGCGAGGACGACGACGTAGTAGGTGTGTCCCGATTGCAGGGCTGGCCCGTTATACGTGGTTGCTGTGGCGGGCGCGGCCACGAGGCTGTTGCCGGGATTCTGGCTGTCCTGCGGCCAGTAGGGTATGACGCCGCCGTTGCTCGTCTGCAAATCCGGGAATTGGTCGTACACAATCACCTGATAATCGCTGGCGTTGTTGACCGCGTTCCACGTAAAGGTGGGCTTGCTTCGTTTTCGCATTGGGCGTGGGCGACTGCACCTGAATGGCGTTGAGCGGCGACACTTGAATGGTCACATCGGCGGGGTTGCTGTTGCTCGTGTTGATGTTGTTCGGGAAGTTAATGGTATCCAATCGCCCGACATTATAAAAATAACTGGTTCCGGGCGTCAGGACGGGATCAAGGTCATCGTAACGGTCGGCAAGCGGGTCGCGCAGGGTGGCGATGTCCTGAAAGTTGGAACTGCTGCCGGTTGCCCGCACAATGCTGTAACCGTACAGGTTGTTCAAATCCTCGAAGTCCCAGCACGAGATCGGTTTCAATGAGCGAACCGGCGGGCGTACTGCGTGTCGTCGTATTGCGCTTCCACAGTTTGTTCGCGCCGGCGAAATGGTTCTGCTTGAAACCCCGCTTCGCGATCACATACGCTTTGATGGCGTCCATTACGCCCTGACTGGAAGCGTTCGTGGCGTTCGCAAGGCTGCGGGTCGGGGACGCGGGAAAGGTGAAATTGAACGCGCCGAAGTTCTGCACGGGCGGCAATAAATTGCTGGTATTGGACGCGCTGAGATTGAAGTTGACCCCGCCCAGACTGCTGTTGGAAAGCGTAAGATTTGGCACGCTCTGGTTCAAATGGCCGGGATAGGACGCGAGCGCGGTATACGTGACGCCTCGCGGCAGTTTCGGAATGGAGTAGTTTCCGCCGGTATCCGTGTAGACCGTAAACGAACTGAAGTTGGTAAAGGCCAGCCCGCCATTGCTCTGCTGCGACGGGACCGGGAGCGATAAACACGCGGGCGTTGGGAAGCGCCTGATTGCCCGCATCCCGCACCGTTCCGCTGATGGTTCCCTGATTGGAAGCGTCGGAAACCACGATGTTGACATTGGCGGTATTTGCCTCGCCATTCAGGACTTCGACGGTATTCTGCCCGCTCAACGCTTTGCCGTTGATGGTCACGGTTGCCGTCACCGTCGTCACGAGGGAGGCTTGATTGGCGGGAACAGTGACATTGGACAGGGAATACGCGCCGCCCTGCGACGAGGTTGCGGTTTTGCCGTTGACACTAACGCTTGCGCCGACAACCGGGGAACCGTCAATATCGGTCACGGAACCGGACACGAGGCTTGTGGTGGCGGGTGTGCCGGGCGAAGGGTTGTTGACTTTGCCGCCGCCGCCCCCGCAGCCCGTCATCAGGCCGAAACCAAACAGCAGGGCAGGCGCAACAACCAGCCCCGGTGATACGCGCGCTCTTCCCACGCGCAGACGCGCGACAGGACGCATTTTCAGGGTAGACATGATACAGAAACTCTCCTCTTCGGGGGAATGGGGATGTTGAAAAACGCTTAAATTGGCAGTGCTGACTTGTATTACGCAGGCAGGGTAGGTTTTGTGACAGATAGAAGAGGTTACGAACGAATTAGAGTATTTAATCAGCAGGAATTATCAGGGATTGAAAATCCCTGTCTGGATAAAACAAGCGTTCTTCGGACGCGGACACAACTTGTTGTGTCCCTACGCTTCTACAATTTTCCGCGTCCGCAGGATGCTTGCGCTTTCCTGCCGGGGATTTTCAATACCCGGAACAAGCGCTACTCTACTCTCTTCGCCTGCCGCTGCTCATAAGCGGAAACAACCGGCATGGACATCAAATCGGGGGTCAGGGCTTTGGCGGTCCGCTCGGAAAGCACCACGCCGCGCTCAATGACGTTTTCCAGTTCGCGCACATTTCCCGGCCAGCGGTAGGCTTGCAGCATTTCCCATACCTGCGCGTCCACCGCTTTGATTTTGCGCCCGTTCTGCTTGCAATACTTGTCCAGAAAATGCTCCACCAGCGTGGGAATGTCTTCCGGGCGGTCGCGCAGGGGCGGCAGAAAAATGGAAACGATGTTCAGGCGATAGTACAAGTCCGCGCGGAACGTTCCGTCCTCCACGCACTTTTCCAAATCCTGATTGGTGGCGGTAATCAGCCGCACATCCACTTTCGATGCTTTTGGTCGCGCCGATGCGCTCGAATTCCCACTCCTGCAACACGCGCAGCATCTTGATCTGCACCGTCGCGGGAATATCGCCGATCTCATCCAGAAACAGCGAGCCGGTATTCGCCAGTTCAAAGCGTCCCGGCTTGGCGGCGACCGCGCCCGTAAACGCGTTTTTCTCATGCCCGAACAGTTCGCTTTCCAGCAGGGTTTCCGGCAGCGCGGCGCAGGACACGGCGACAAACGGCTTTGCGGCGCGGGGGCTGTTGTAATGCAGGGCGCGGGCAATCAGTTCCTTGCCCGTTCCGCTTTCGCCGCGTATCAGCACGGTGGCGCGGCTTTCGGCAACCCGCTCCACGATCTTATACACTTCCTGCATTTTGCCGCTCACGCAGTCCAGGCTGTCCAGGCGCACAGTCGTTTTCAATTGCTGCTTGAGTTCGGTATTTTCCGCCAGCAGGGCGCGATGTTCCAGCGCTTTTTTGATGACCATCCGCACCTCTTCCATATCGAAGGGTTTTTGCAGATAGTTGAACGCCCCATGCCGCATGGCTTCCACAGCGGACTTGATGGTTCCATAAGCGGTCACGATAATCGCCGAACACTGCGGGTGCAGTTCCTTGACTTTTTGCAGCACTTCCACGCCGGTTATATCCGGCATAATCAGATCGGAAACCAGCACGTCAATGTTATGCGCGGACGCGAGATCAATGGCGCGTTTGCCGTTTTCCGCCGTCAGCACCGTATAGCCCTCTTTGACAAACATCGCCTCGAACACGCGCCGAATATTCGGCTCATCATCCGCGATCAAAATAGTGCTGTTCTTGCCGTTCGACTGCGCCATTGGCCTCGTCACCCCTTAGTTGAGTCTACTGGATTATTTGATTTCTGTTGAATTATGGCGGATTCGCGGCAGGATTCCTAAATGCCGGTTTAATTATCCGGGAAGGTTCCTGCCCGTTCCGGCAGAAATCGTCGGGCCTTCGGGCGTTTTCCCCGTCCGGGGGAGGCACAAGCGGCAGCCACACGGTGAAAGCAGGTTCCCTTACCCGAACTCGCTTTCCACTTCCACGCGCCCCCATGATTGTCAACATTCTTTTGGACGATAGGCAGCCCCAATCCTGTTCCTTTCGGGCGCGTGGTGACAAAGGGACGAAAATGCGTTCCCGATCTTCGGGCGCGATGCCGATCCCGGTATCCATAAATCGCATGCCGACCCTTTGTGTTTCGCGCGTTCCCAATCGCTTTGCATGGTCAGCGTTCCGCCCTCCGGCATGGATTGCGCGGCATTCATCACGAGATTACGGATCACCTGCCGCAATTGCACCGCGTCCGCCATCAGGGTGGGAAGGCCCTCGCTTGAGTTCCCAGCGACAAGCGCGTGTTATTTTCCGCCAGAAACGGCGCCGAGCGATTGCAGAGCCGATTGCAGCAGGCGATTGATGTCCACAAGCCCGCGGGTCAAGGGGCAGTGGGGCGCGCGAAATTCAGCATTTCACTGGTCAGGCGGCTCAGGCCGTCCACTTCGGCAATGATAATGTCGGGCCATTCCGGGTTTTCCGTTTCGCTGCGCATCAGTTGCGCCGCGCCTTTGATTGGCGAAAGGGCGTTGCGTACCTCGTGCGCCATTTTCGCGGCAAGTTGCCCGATGTCGGCAAGCCTGCGCATCTTTTCCACTTCCGCTTCCAGCCGCATCTCCTGCGTCACGTCCTCGAAAATAATCACGATTCCCGCCCGTTCCACTTTATCGGTTCGCTCGTTCGCGCGTTCCGGCAGGCGGGACGCCATCAGGTAAAACGTGGTGGCGGGGCTGTTTTGTGGATGCAGGGTTAATTTGAGCCGATGGATACGCTCGCCCGTTTCCTGAACGCGCTGATGACTTGCAGCAGATGCTCCTGCTCGTCGGGGGGCAGATGCAGATTGTCAAACGCCTGTTCCAGCGTGGCACGCCCGCAATGGCGCGCGGACGCTTGCAGCAGCATTTCGGCGGCGCGGTTGCAGCGCGCGACCTGCCCCCGCGTATCCGTCGTGAGTATCGCGGCTTCGATGGACTGCAACACGTTGTCGGTATAATCCGTCAATCGCCGCAGTTTCGCCACGCTGTCCTGCATCTGTTCGTACAAAAGGGCGTTTTCAATCGCAATTCCGGCCTGGCTGACAAACGCTTGCAGCAGGTTGGTTTGTTCTTCGGTCAAGGGCGTACGGCTTACGCTGATTATCCGCGACAAGCACGCGCAATACACGTCTTCTTGCTCGTCAAAATGGGAACGGCGACAAACGCTTTGGCGCCGAGCGAACGGGCAAAACCTTTCACTCTGGCGATAGGCGCCGGAGGAGGCTGTCTCTTCGTGCAACGGGTTCCTGGCTGTCGAAACAGCAGCAATTTCCTTCGATCGCGCGCAACGCGTCCTATCGCGCCTTCCCCCTCTTTGACGGCATTTCGGCACCAGGTTTCCGGGTAGCCATGCGGACGCGGGCGGTAAACAGGGGACGATGCGTATCGCGCAGATACAGACAGCAGCGGTCAAACCCGCCGATACGCGCAAATGTCCTCCGTCACCGTTTGCAGCAGGGCTTCCAGATCGGTTGTGGACAGCAAAGCGACGCGATAAGCGAAGATAATTTGGACAGTTCCCCCGCCCGCTGATTCAAGTCTTCCAGCAACCGCGCATTGGCAAGGGAAAGCGCCGCCTGGGACGCGAATACGGAAAACAGCTTCACATCCTCTTCGGTAAACTCGGCATGGCCCGAGACTGCGCCGGATGGACAGGACGCCCAGTATTTGCCCTCCCTGATTCTTCATGGGAACCAGCATGGCAGAGCCAATTTCCGGGCGCAGGGAAACGCCCTGCAAGCGGGGATCATGGCGCGTTGCGCGGGAAATCAGAAGCGGCTGTTCCGTCTGCGCCACCCGTCCCGCAATTCCCTCGCCCTATCAACTGCGGAACTTGCGCCGGCGCGGGGCGACAAACCGTGACTGGCCGCCAGTTGCAAAGCACTGCTGTTCGGCATCGAACAGCATGATGGAACAGGCTTGCGCCTCCATCAGCAGCGCGGTGCGGTCAACAATCAATTGCAGCAAAGGCTGAACGCTGTCGCCGGACGGGACATGGCCGATCTCATATAATGCCGCCACTTCCCGAATTCGCCGTGACGCCGAGGCTTCCGCCCGGTCTGCCTGCTGCCGCATCTGGTCATTCGCCACGCGCATCCCCAATTGCTGCGCGACCGCATGAAGCAGGGAGGAGGTTCGGCGTGGTCCTGAACTCCGAACACAAAAGTGACAAACCCCGGCGCGGCTGGCAATCATGAGGAAAGACCAGATGGGTGTAAACCACCGAATGAGGAAGGGAGGATAGCGGCGAAATCTGTGGCTGCCGCGCCGCCACAACGTTGCCGCCGCGCGCGCAACGCCCTCCTGCGTCTCCAAGACCATGCCGACACAACGAACATGCGCCTGAAGATAGCTAGAAACCTCTTCTACAGCCTGCGTAACTCGGTTTGCCGCGCGCTGACAATATCCGTCAATTTCGAGCAGATGCGCGTATTCGCCGCCCTTTCCGGCAGTTCCCTGCTCTCGGAGTATATTCCGGGCAACGCGGAGTTCAGTCACCTCAACTGCGTATGAAGCGGCTTCGTGCGTGACCATGTTGCCTGTGATACAATAGTGGTGGTCGTCAGGTTGAATAGTGCTCATAGTTTTTGCCGACAGCAAAGAAACCCGCTCGTCGCATGAGGGCGCGAGAGCATTGGGAAAGTTATGTCGGATGGAGAATGTATGCCGGGGAGTAGCAGAAGGTTAGCAACGTCTGCCATCGCTGTGGTCGAACCATCAGGGGCGTTGACACATGTTGTTTCATTTTTCAATCAACGTGTATAGCCATTATAACACATTATACCAATTATCAGCGAAGTTTCTTCACTTGTTTTCCATTTTTCCGTCTGGTGG
This sequence comes from uncultured Chthonomonadaceae bacterium, assembly GCA_963817895.1. GTDB lineage: Bacteria > Armatimonadota > Chthonomonadetes > Chthonomonadales > Chthonomonadaceae > CAWFQB01. The sequence continues at coordinate 993,526 of CAWFQB010000004.1, read as the reverse complement.
CTTGACAAGCTCGCGAGAATTCTCTATAATGCCTTCTGTCCTTTTATGCTATCCTTACTATGGCTTGTGCTATAGACGTTTGGGTGAGATTAATTGAAATATCCGCGCAGGCGCGGAGGAGAGGTGCGCGTTTATGGCTGGCGTGGAATTGAAAAATCTTACCAAATCGTTCAACAAAGTTACTGCCGTCAACAGCATCAATCTGGAAATCCGCGACAAAGAATTCATGGTGCTTGTCGGGCCGTCCGGCTGCGGCAAAACCACCGCCCTGCGCATGATCGCCGGACTGGAAGAAGTCGACGGGCGGCGAAATCCTCATCGGGGACCGCGTCGTCAACGATGTCTCGCCCAAAGACCGCGACATCGCGATGGTGTTTCAGAACTACGCGCTCTATCCGCACATGAGCGTGTACGACAACATGAGTTTCGGGCTGCGGCTGAAGCGGACGCCCGACGGGCAGCGTCTGGCCGTTCAACTCCAAGCGGACGTTTACCAAAGAGGAGATTGACCGGCGCGTTCAAGAAGCGGCGGAGATGCTCGGCCTGAAGCCCCTGCTGCTGCGCAAGCCGAAAGAGCTTTCGGGCGGGCAGCGGCAGCGCGTGGCTCTGGGCCGCGCCATCGTCCGCGAACCCAAAGTCTTCCTGATGGACGAGCCGCTCTCCAACCTCGACGCCAAACTGCGCGTTCAAACCCGCGCCGAACTCATCAAACTGCACCGTCGCCTGGGCATCACGACCGTCTACGTCACGCACGATCAGGTCGAAGCGATGACGATGGGCGACCGCATCACCGTGATGAGCAACGGCGTGATTCAGCAGGTGGGACGAGCCGCTGGAACTCTACAATCATCCGGCCAACCTGTTTGTCGCCGGCTTCATCGGTTCGCCCGCCATGAATTTTGTGCCGGTCAGCATCGCGCAGCAGGGCGAGCGATGTGATTGCGGACGCGGGCAGTTTCCAAGTCGTGCTGCCGCCCGCGCAGGCCGAGCGCGTTCGCGACTATGTCGGCAAAAAGTGCATGTTCGGCATCCGCCCGGAAGACATCTACGACAAGCAACTTCCCGGTCTGGTGACATCCGACACCGGCAACACCATCACCGTGGACGTGGATGTTATCGAGCCGCTAGGCAGCGACGTGGAAATGTACCTCAAAGCCGGCGACACGTCCCTGATCGCCATGATTGACAGCGCCTCCCCTGCCCGCATCGGCGACAAAATCGAAGTGATTTTCGACATGGACAAATCGCACCTGTTCGACACGGAAACCGAACAGGCGCTGTACTGAGTTATAAAGGTTAGCCGCGAATGAACGCGAATACACGCGAATAGGCAATCTGCTTGCTTCGTTTTCAGGAGTATGGCCGTGTCCCTGCGCTCTTCCTATCAAAAACTATCCCGCCCCAGTCGCAAAATGATAAGACTCGGGTTGTTCGCCTGCGCCTCATGGGTTGGCTGGCAGTTATTTTTCTACCCGTTGCTCACGCGACAATTGATTGACGCCGTGAACGAAGGCAGAATGTCTGATGCGCATAGGCTGCTGCGATGGGGCGCGAACCCAAACCAGTTCAAGAAAATCGTGTTTTGGGCTAGTGAGAATAACTCGCAAGGTCCGTGGATGGCGCTTGATACCGCCGCGCATCAGGGGCGTACCGATATGGTACGCCTGTTTCTGGATCAAGGCGCTGCCGTCAATCAGCGCGATACGTATGGTAACACTACACTGATATGGGCGATGGCGCATAAAGGACCCTCCGATATCATTCCTTTATTGCTAGCGCGTGGAGCCGATATTCACGTATGCAACTCGTCAGGCAACAATCTTTTGTACATAGCGGCGACATACAAAATGGGTCGCCAGATGGAACTATTCTGCAAGAGTGGCATTGATATCAATGCTCATGTCAAGGATGATATTACGGCAATTGAAGTGGCTGTCAACAACAATGAAGTAGAGGAGGCGCGAATTTTACTGGAGCATGGCGCTGATTGGAAACACTGTTCCAGTGAGAAGTCATGCGTCTGGCTCAATGCCACGCAGTTGGGTCACACGGCCATTTTGAAGTTACTGATTGAACATGGAGCCGATGTTAATGCGCCTGTACACGGCACAACTGCCCTGACAGCCGCTGCCATTAACGATCATTTGGAAATTGTAAAATTACTGTTGTCGAAGGGCGCGAATCCCAACATCAAAACACAGGATGGATATACAACATTGGACGCCGCTTGCGCATTAGAGAATACGCCGCGGCCCAAGCGTTCTTACGAGGACTTGCTGAGTTTTGGCATACCAAGCGTTCTTTCGCCGAAAGAGATTGCGGCTGCCAATCGCAGGTACGACATGATTGAACAGCTTGTCAGAGCCGGAGCAAAATGAAACAGGTTAGCTGCGTATGAGTTTGAGAACGGAAAACGTCAGTTTAAGTTATGGGGATGGCGACAAGATCACGTATGCCGTGCGCGATATATCCGTTTCGTTCCCGGAGCGCGGGTTTTACGGTATCATGGGGCCGTCCGGCAGCGGTAAAAGTTCCCTGCTCTATCTGCTTAGTGGCCTGAAACTGCCCACGTCCGGCGATGTGTTTTACGAGGAAAAGTCGTTACCGCAAATGGGCGAAAAAGAGCGGGGACTGAACTCGGCGCGAACGCTTCGGCTTCGTGTTTCAGCAGCCGTTTTTGCTGAACTACCTGACCGCCCGCGAAAACGTCCTTGTCGCCGCGCCCGCCAATGACCGGCAGGTAAAAAAGCGCGTGGACGCCCTTTTGGATGAACTGCACATTCTGCCCCTGGCGGAACGCTACCCGGCGCATCTCAGCGGCGGCGAACGGCAGCGGCTTGTCGTGGCCCGCGCTATGATCAATCAGCCCGCCATCATTTTCGCCGACGAACCCACCGCCGCCCTCGACCACGCCAATGGCCGCGCGGTCATCGAACTGCTCATGCGCTACCGGAGTCAGGGCGCGGTCATCGTCGTCACCCACGATCCAAGCATGCTGGCCGATGCCGACAGCATCTACCATCTCACCGACGGCCTTCTCGACCACATAGAACATACGAACAAGGGATAAGGTGTAAGGAATAAGGGATAAGCAGATACAGGATACAAGCCTTTTCCCGAACACCGAACCCCGAACACCAAACACAAACAAGGAGATTTTCATGTCCACTCGAAGTGTTACACTGAAAGGCAGCCCTATTGCCGTTGACGGACCGGAACTGAGAAACGGCGACAAAGCCCCGGATTTCACTCTTCAAGCCAACACTGCGGACGGCCTGAAGGACATTTCGCTCGCCGATTTCACGGGCAAAACACTGGTTTTATCTGTCGTTCCCTCGCTGGATACACCCGTGTGCGCCACCCAAACCCGAACCTTCAATCAGAAGGCCGCGCAGTTGCCGGAGAATGTTGTTGTGCTGACCGTCAGCACGGACTTGCCCTTTGCGCAGGGACGCTTTTGTGGCGTGGAAAACATTGACAAACTGCAAACCGCGTCCGACCACCGCGACGCCAACTTCGGCAAAGCCTATGGCGTCCTGATTGCCGAAGGCCCCCTACAGCGCGTTCTGGCCCGTTCCATCTTCGTTGTCGGCCCGGATGGGACGCTCAAACACGTCGAATACGTCCCCGAAATCGCCAATGAACCCAACTACGACGCGGCTCTCAGCGCGGCAGAGTAACCTTTCCACAAGCAAAAAGCCCTATATGAACCATAGGCACTCGCATTGTTCGGGTGTGCCGGGTATTGAAAATACCCGGCAAGACAAAGCAAGCGTCTTTCAGACGCAACCATCAACAATAGCATCCGCGTCTGCAAGACGCTTGCACTTTCCTGCCGGGTATTTTCAATACCCGGCACACACTTGTCTTTTGTTTTCTTTGCGTTTCTTTGCCCCTTTGCGGTTCAAATATTCGTATTGCACGGATATTGAAGTTACTGTATGGTTTGCAGGCGGGCAAAGCGGCGTGGACCGACGCGCAGCACGGCCTCATTCAGCGTTTCCAGAGGCAATTCCGCGCTCACTTCGGACACTTTTTCGCCGTTCAGGAACACGCCGCCCTGTTCGATTAGACGCCGCGCTTCCCCGTTGCTTTTCGCCATACCTGCCACAACCAGCAGTTTGCACACCCATACTCGCTCGTCTTTAACCGCGTCTTCAGGGATGGTCACGGTCAGCATGTCCGTAGGCAACTCTTTTTGCGCGTGTATCCGGTTCCACTCCTGATCTGCCACTGCGCCCGCTTCCGCGCTGTGGTACAGGCTGATGATTTCCCGCGCCAGCCGTCGCTTCACATCTTTGGGGTTGATCTGCCCGGAAACAGCCTGTGACAGCAGGGCTTCAATCTCTTCAAGCGGAACATCCGTGCATAACACAAAGTAATCGCGCAGCAAAGCGTCGGATATGGACATGAGTTTGCCGAACATCGCGTCGGGCGATTCGGTAATGCCGACATAGTTGCCCAGTGACTTGCTCATCTTCTTTATGCCGTCCAGCCCGACAAGCAGGGGCATGAACAGCGCGATTTGCGGGTCTTGTCCCAATTCCCGCTGCAAATCGCGTCCGGCCAGAATGTTGAACGTCTGATCCAGCCCGCCCATTTCCACATCGGCCTCAATCGCAACCGAGATCATACGCCTGCGCCAGCGGATACAGCAGTTCGTGCAGGCTGATGGGCTGATGCTGCGCCAGCCGGTTCGCGAAATCTTCGCGCGACAGCACTTTGGCGACCGTCATTTTCGAGGTAAGCTGAAATCACATCCGCAAAGCCGAGTTTGCCCAGCCATTCGCCATTGAAGCGCACGGTCGTCTTGTCCCGATCCAGAATGCGGGCGAGCTGATCCACATACGTGCGCGCGTTGGCTTCGATTGCTTCCGTCGTAAGCATGGGCCGCGTGGCCGACCGCCCGGACGGATCGCCGATCAGCGCGGTATAATCGCCGATGATGATGATGACCTGATGCCCCAAATCCTGAAACTGCCGCAGTTTGCGCAGCACGACGGCAAAGCCAAGATGAATATCGGGCGCGGTCGGGTCCAGTCCCAATTTGATTTTCAGCGGCTTGCCCGTCCGCTCCGCTTTGAGCAGTTTCTCTGCCAGCCCGTTGTCGGGTACGATGCCCTGCGCCCCGCGCTCAAGACGGGCCATCTGTTCCTGTATATGCGCGGACAGTGCGGTATCCTGCGCTGTTGCTTGCTCTGTCAATTCCAATGTCGCCTCAATTCTGTTCAAATTTGAAACCACCGCTTTGTGTTGTTTTCGTGGAGACTATGGTAGCATAGTCGCAGAAAAAGATTCAACACTGCAGAGGAACACCATGCCGGAAACTTATGATTTATTGCTGCGCGGAGGAACCGTCATTGACGGCACGGGAAGCGCGGGCTATGCCGCCGATGTTGCGGTTGAGGGCAGCAACATTCGCGCGATTGGCATCTTGCCGCCCGAAACGCAGGCCACGACAACCATTGATGTCACGGGCATGGTCGTTTGCGCCCGGATTTATAGACATTCATACCCACGCCGACATCGCCCTGCTCGCCCACCCCGCGCACCTGCCCAAAATCATGCAGGGCGTCACTACGGAAGTCTTCACCAACTGCGGTCTAGGCTTCGCCCCCGTCACCGAGGAAGCCCTGCGCATCCAGCGCGCAGTACATCGGCGGGTTGTTTGGCGTAGCAATCGCGAAGGAAAAGGAGCACAAGACACCATCCACAATCAAAAATCCGTCAATCCGTCAATCGTCAATTGGAACTGGCGTAGCGTGGCTGACTTTCTTCAAGTTTCGAGCGGAACGGGATTGGCGCGAACATCGTGTATCTGATACCGCACGGGTCGGTCCGCGTATCGGTCATGGGCATGGCGGAACGGGAGGCCACGTCAGAAGAACTCCGGCTCATGCAGGCGATGGTGGCGCAGGGGATGGAAGAGGGCGCGTGGGGGCTGAGTACGGGCATCTGGTACGCGCCCATGCGGGCCGCAGGCCGCGAGGAACTGGTAACGCTGTGCCGAACAGCCGGGTTTTTCGCCACGCATCAGCGCGACTATGGCGACAATATCATATCGGCGACGGAAGAGAGTCTTGCCATTGCCGCCGAGTCGGGCGCGAGACTGGAAATCGCGCACCTGCAAATGAACGGCGCCGAACAACGCGGGACGCGCCCCGGAACTGCTTGCCCTGCTGGACCGGGCGCGGCAATCCGGCATTGACATCACCTGCGACACCTACCCCTATACGGCAGGCTCTACGTTCATACAATCGCTGCTGCCCGCGTGGGCGGTAGACGGCGGCCCCGACCCGATTTTGCGCCGCCTGGCGGAACCGGACGTCGCGTGACGGCATTATCGCGTTTCTCAATGATGCCAATCTTGACGCCACGCGCTACAATCTTGTCGGCGCATCTTCCGCCACTAACGCGCCCTTTGAGGGCGAGACTTTCGCCGTCATCGCGGAGCGGCGCGGCTTGTCGCTCGGCGAACTCGTCTGCCATCTGCTGGAAGAGGAAGAACTTCGCGCCTGCTATGTGCATCACGCCGCGCATGAGGGCAATGTGCGCGACATTCTGCAATGGCCGGGGCAGATGGTCGGCAGCGACGGCCTGCACCTTCCCGGCAAAACCCACCCGCGCCTGTACGGAACGTTTCCCCGCGTCCTCGGCCACTATGTCCGAGACGAGCGCGTGATCTCTCTCGAAACCGCCATCCACAAAATGACCGGAGCGCCCGCCGCCCGATTGGGCCTGAAACAGCGCGGCACGCTCGCTATCGGACACGCCGCCGACATCGTTGTCTTCGATCCCGCAAACCATTCACGATACCGCCACCTTCGACGATCCGCTCCGCTTCCCAACCGGTATCCCCTACGTATTCGTCAACGGCGTCGCCGCCAAACAGGCGGATACTCCCACCTACGCGCTCCCCGGCAAAGTCCTGCGCCGCGCCTGAAACGCGCAACCCCTTCTCCCAAATGAGCTATTTCAAGGTGAAACAGAAATACGGAACATGGGGGAGAAGGAATTGGGAGTTGAAGACCAATCAAGTAGCTCCCCTTCTCCCAGGCTTTTTTGGGAGAAGGGGCTGGGGGTTGAGGGCTATCCTACAGGACGCTGGAGTCCGGTTTCCGTAGCGCGTCGAGTTCCGTCTTCGCAGCGAGTCCATCCGGCGTAGACACGCCCATCTCGCGCACCACATTCTTGAACATGAAACACGCGCGGGTCAGCATCTTCATGGTTCGGCACACGCGGGCCAATTTCAGTTGGTTTTGCGTCATCTGGATAAACGCTTTTTCCGCAGCGGCATAAAACTCCGCGCTTTTGCCTACCTTGTAGTGTTTCGTGATGCTTTCCAGCGTAATCGTCTTGGTATCCATGTAAACGCCCGGCTCATGGCTGGCGCGTGTCATATTAGAGCGAACTTCCTGCCACAGTTCATCTATTTTGGCCTGGTACGATTGCATGCGCTCGTAATCAACGCTGTGGGTAAAGCGTGAATCCCAGGGTTCGTTCTTGATATTGATGGGAATACTCTCCACCGGATATGTGAAGCCATCGTCACCAATCCCTACTACCTCGATGAAACACTTGCCGGTCGGCACGTCTTTCGTGGGCAGGTTCACCGTGAAATCGTCGCCCTCTATGTCTTTCTCGGCCCTGATACCCGCGATGTAGACGCGCGTTTTCTTGATGCTCAGGCCGGGAGTGTGCGAAATCTTCACCTTCAGCGTCTCGTCGGCGTGTTCCCCGATGACGATTTCCCGTTCAGCGCCCGCGCACTCGATTTGGTAGCGCGGCTTCACATCAAATTCAGTGGTCGCGCCCGGAACGTAAATGTCGTCCGAGTTCTTGCCGACCATCTGGCAGGTGTAGTGGCCTGGCGGCAGGCGGCGCTCATCCACTTCGATCTTACCGGCGGTTTCCTCCACGCGGCCCAGGTACATTTCGCCCATATACAGGCAGGTGTTCGTGTACAGATCGCGATCCTTGATCTTGAAACTGCACTTTTCCTTATTCTCCTCATAGTCCAAGGTGGCAATGGTTTCTTTGCTGATGCGAGAGCGCACGGTACACTGCATCAGGACGGTGTCGTGGCCCTGCGCATCGAACGCCTTCACCGTGACGACCTTGCGGTTGACGCCTCCGACGGGCGGGTCAACGCGCAGAATGTCCTTCGAGTCCGCTGCTTGGGAATGAACTTGCAGCCCATCATACAAGGTGATGGTGACGGGAGTAAAGCCGACAATATTCATGTTGGGAACCAGTTCGATGAACTTCCCCGGCGGACACCATACATCCGTCTTTGCGCCCATTACAACCATCCGGCCCTGGGGACCAGGCTTCATGCGCGCTTCTGCGGGAACCTGGTTATCAACGTGTTGAATGGGTCCCACCGCGTCGCGTGTCAGGTCATCGGCATAGATGGGCGTGTCCGCTTTTTGGGCGGAACTTATGACGGGCAGGCAGCAGAGCGCCACAACACCGAAGAATGAAACATGGCGGAAATTGTGTACAAAATTCATGGTCTTCCCTTTCTAATTACTAAATCACATGAGGCTGGAGAACTTGATCCTACGCATGGATTGGTCAGGCGAGCGCAACATTCGATACATCCATGCCCCGCTCGCCTGAACGAAACTACCGGGAGCGGCGACGAGGCGGGCTAAAGGATGCGCCGCGATTGACATTGCCGGCTTGTCCCGCGCCGACATTGCCCCCACGCGGTGTGATTGGACTACTGCCCTGCCCGAAACCCGGACTACCGGGGGCGCCAAACCGGGTTCCGGGCGGGACAGCGGGACCAAAGTTAGTGCCGGGTGGGAAAATGGGGCCGAATTTCGTTCCGGGCGGAATAACGGGGCCGAATTTCGTTCCGGGCGGGATAATGGGGCCGAATTTCGTTCCGGGCGGGATAATGGGGCCAAAGCCGGGATTGTTGCCTGCGCGTCCCGGAACTCTGATTCTTCCGGGTACTCCCCCGCCATTATTGATTCCGCTGTTCGCTCCCCCAAATCCACCACCGGTCCCCAGCGAGGGGTTGCCGCCTTGCCCAAGACCCGGATTGCCGCCCTGTCCGAGGTTGGGGTTGCCGCCCTGTCCGAGGTTGGGGTTGACCGCGCTGCGACTGCCATTCAGTCCAACGCTGTAATGTGGCGTGGGCGGGCGCTGCATACGCGCCTGAGCAACTGCCGGCTGCGAGGCCATGAGCGAGTAACTCAAGGTCAGCGCCAGAAGGCCCCCAGGGCCAGGAGTTCGGCCCAGGCATTGATTGAAAGTAAGAACCATGAGATCATTTCTCCCACTTCTGCCTGCCGATGGCAGGCGATAGGCAAAGCGCGCAAATGACGCCGGAAACAGATGACTTGAGTTGCGCGAACAAACCTGCACACGCAAACTCTCCATATCAACGAACCACTCCCTTCACAGCCAGACTGCCTTACAAGCCCCTGCTGCCGATGGAAGACTTACCCCGCAGCCCGAGACGCCGCGTAAGAAGGGAAATCCTGCTCTTGCTTCATACAGATGTAGTCGCCTGCATAAATGGCCCTCTTACATCCCCTCCGCAATTTTCAGAAAAATTCCAGTACGCATTTTTGCCGGTAGTTCAGAAGTTGTGCGCCTTCTATTTACACTAGATGCGGATTTTACCCTGTTATATCCTTAAAATTTCACTTTTCGTAAAACTTTTTATGAAATTTCTTGATTACATCAGAGTGGCGTGTTGTCGCAGCGCCTCGAGTTCCGTCCTGGCGGCGATTCCATCCGGCGTAGACACGCCCATCTCGCGTATCACATTCTTGTACAGGGAACTCGCGCGGGGCAGCATTTTTATTGTTCGGCACACGCGGGCTAATTTCAGTTGATACTGCGTCATCTGGATAAACGCTTTTTCCGCAGCGGCCTGATATTCGCCTTTTTTTCCTACTTTGTAATGCCTCGTGATGCTTTCCAGCGTAATCATGTTACTGTCCAGATAAATGCCCGACTCGTAATCCGCGCCTTTGAGATTAGCGCGGACCTCCTGCCACAGTTCATCAATTTTAGCGTTGTACGCTTCCATGCGCTCGTACTCATCGGTGTGGGTAAAGCGTGTTTCCCAGGGTTCGTTTCTGATCTTGATTGGAATGCTTTCCACCGGGTACATAACGCCATCGTCGCCAATCCCGACCACTTCAATGAAGCAACTGCCATTCGGCACGTCGCGTAGGCAGATCCATTATAAACCTGTCGCCTTCCCGTTCCCCGCCGAAAATACCCGCGATATACACGCGCGTCTTCTTGATGCTCAACCCTGGCGCATGTGTAATTCTGACTCTTAGCTTCTCATCGGCATGCTCCCCGATGACGATTTCTCGCTCGGCACCCGGACATTCAATCGTGTAGCGAGTTGGCACGGTAAAATCGCTGATCGGACCAGGCATGAGAATGTCATCCGTATTCTTTACAACCATCTGGAATTGGTATCTTCCCGGCGGGAGCAGGCGCTCGTCCAGATCAACCTTGCCTGCGCCTTGCCCTATTTGCCCCATATACATGTCACCCAGATACAGGCAAGTATTTTTGAACAACTGGCGGTCTGGGACTTGAATACTACACTGCTCGTTATGCTTTGTAATGGCGGCTACCATGGGATTGGCAACATGAGCGCGTACGGTACACTGCATCAGAACTCTGTCGTGGCCCTGCGCATCGAAAGCCTTGACCGTGACGACCTTACGGTTGACGCCACCGCCGGGTGGGTCCACGCATAGTATTTCCCTCGTATCTGCCAGGTAGGAATGGGCTTGCAGCCCATCATACACGGTGAGGGTGACGGGCTTAAAGTTGGCAATATTCAAGTTGGGAACCAGTTCGATGAAACTCCCCGGCGGACACCATACATCCGTTATCGCCCCAAAGATAACCATGTGACTATTGCGGCCAAGGGTCATGCGCGCTTCCGGCGCGGCCTCATCGTTCAGGTTGGGAATGTTTCCCAGAGCGGCGCGGCGTCAGGTCATCTGCAAAAATGGGAACATCCTGCATGTGGATGGACGCCGTATGTACAACTGCCTCCCTGACTGGCGGTTCATTCTGATGAACCGGCGGCTGTGCTACCGCCACCGTCGGTTGCGGCAATGGCACCGCCGGTTGTGGCGGGGCAACCGCTATTTGCGGCGGCGGCTGAATAGTTTTTTGTGGCGGCTGAACCGGCTGCGAAGCTGGCATAGTCGCTGGCGGTGACGACCTGGGCAGACGAAGAGACGGCTGAACAGGCTGTGGCGATGGCACAGATGTTTGTTCCTGATGAATACCCCGATGCTGCGCCGGCAAAGCCAGTTGCGGCAAGGATTTGGGCAATCGCGGCGACGGCGGAACGAGTTTCGGCTTTGGTAAAACCGATGAGGGCGGCGGCTGAATAGATTTTTGTGTCGGCTGAACGGGCTGCGAAGACGACAGCGCAGGTTGGTTTTGATGGATGGTCGGCGACAACATTGGTTCCGCCATTTGCAGCGGCGGCAAAGTGTCATGGGTTTCGGATGCCTCCGGCGTTTTAACAACCGTGTCCGCGTGTGTGTTCACGCCCGTGTGTACAGGCTTTACGGCTGTTTTTTGTCCGCCACCGGCAACGTGGGGTTCCGGCCGTGTGTGTAATTCTCGTTCAGGTTTTTTCGCGCCGGTCAGACGCCGGCGGTTATTGCGGGGCGTCGCTAGTTCATGATCGCGTAGCTTATGCCCACTCTGAACCGGGGATACAGGCTGCTGCAATTGCCGCGTCAATTTCTGACCGGTCACATCAAATTCAGGCCCTGACTTCGGCTCTGAATGTGGGCGCAAAATCAAAAACGCGGCTATGGCTCCGGTCACAGTTGCCCCGACAAGCCACTTTGTCTGGAGTTGTGGTGTTTTCAGCGCGGCAAAGAACGCGGACAGACGCGCCCGCCATAAGGAGGAAATAGAAGACGGGGTAAAGACATTCCGAGCCACAGACGCGCCACCCGGAGAAAGCGCCGGAACGCTCTCGACTTCCGCTTTGAAGGCGCGCAGATCGTTTACGCGATAGCGGCAAAATGTGCAGGTATCCACATGCGTTTCGATCCTTGCTTCCATCACGCGCGTCGCCTCGCCATCAATATAGTCTGTGATTTCCTCCACGCTAAGATGCTCATCAAACTCCGCAAACGCATCCGCGTCCTTTTCCGCCGCTACAAGCTGTAGCGACAGGAAGCGGCAAGGCTCTCAAATCGGAAAGGCACACATCACAATCCGCAAGGTGCGCGGCGGCCTGCTGCCGCGCGTCTGCGAACATTTTGCCCGAGCGATAGGCTTCTAATTGTTCAGGGTTCAGGTGTGCCATATCAGTTCTGCCCGCCTTTGTTTCCGGCAGGGCGGTAGTGACTCAATCGCTCCCGGACCTCCTGTTTCAGGGTTGCGACACGTGACGTTTGACAGCCCAAAAATTCTCCTATCGCTTTCTGATTGAGCGGCAGTGTCTGTTGATTGAATTGCAGTTCCTGCGGCGCGCTCCTGACAATTTCGGCTTCCAGTTCTTCCGGGGTGAGTTTGCGCAGGAACGACGCGGGCAACTTCAAACGGTCTGCAATTTGATCCAGGGAGAGGCTCAGAAGGGGAATAGCAAGCGCAGCCGGCTCGACTTCCAGTACGCGCGCGATCTCTGCCCGGCTGGCGATGCCGAAAAGCATCAATCCATGAATGACAGGCATTTTTGGATCATCCAACTCTGCATGAAGCATCCACGCGCAACGTTGCGAGCGGTTCATGGCTTTTATCTCCTGCCAGCACGATTGCGGATTGTTTGCGCTTGCTTCTTGCATGATGATTAAATTTAGAGGATCAGCGTCTTCCTGAGTCGGCTGCAAACCATTGGCGTCCAATTCCACATCCTGGCTGTCGCGCAAACCCCACAATTCCTGAAAGATAGGAACCAGTTGTTTCAGCAAAATCGCATGGCCGATGTGCCGAAATATCGCGCCGAGAACTGCGTCCGCATGACGAACCACGCGAATATCCACGCTTCGCAGAGACTTCAAATTACACAGCGTCTGATACGGCGATTTTACCAGTTGTTCCAGCCGCGCGTCTTCCGCGTACATGCGGGCAGGATTGGAATCGGCCCACGCCGACAGGCCGCCCCACTTTTGCCCGCCTGCCTCCCAATGCGCGAATCCCCGGCGCGGATCCAAACGATATTCCACCCGCCCGGTACAACTGAAATATTTGGGATGCTTTTTGTTTATGGTCGCGGCGCACTCGTTCTGGCAAGCCTTGCGAACATAATCCTTCATGTTGTTAATCTGCCGCCCTCTTCTCCAGGCATCGGCCAGATTGATCATGACGTTCTGTATTACATCTTCCGCTTCAAGACTGCTGTTGAATTCGCCCGTAACAATCTTTCCCACGTATGGGTATATGCTTTCCGACAGTTCCCGCAGACGTTGTTCAGCCCGAACCGCGCTCGAATTTTGATAAACTCGGTATTCGCGGTCCCAGTCCTGTACATCCGGTACGCGCTCAGACAAAGCGCCGGTTTCCGGGCTATTCCGAACATTAGTTTCTACTTCAATTTGCATGGAATGGCCTTGTGAACACATAAAGGTATGGCCTTGTAAATACCAAGATGGAGAAAAGCAACGCATATATCCCGATTTGCAGGCGCACTTCAAAATATTTTATTAAAAACGCGAAATTTAGTTTTGAAGAGTCCAGGTCGGGTAACATATCTCGTGAGAAGGCTTGAAATCAGTATACACGCACAATTATCAGGGTATCATTACATTGAACTGATTGGACTCATTGGAATTTCAGCCAGGGAAGCGCGTCTGTTTAGAAGGAGGATACAGCAGTTATGGAGGAACCTCGTTACAATGAAAGCAGATTGCTGCTTACCGAAGTCGGGTATCAGCGGCTCTGCCAATCGCCAGAATTTCCGTGTGACAAAAAACGGAATCCCCTGAAACGGTATGCTCTTTATAAAGCCATCGCCCAAATGCAAGGCCTTGCTCTCGATTACAAAACCATTGGTCGGATGCTTGAGCGCAGCGAACCCGTCACCTACTACAGCCTCGAGCGCCTGTTCGCTAAATTCGGGCTTACTCTTCACACAGGCTCCGATTACGAACCCTTTCCAACGGCCACACGCGCCACACACAGACATTCCTATGTCCCCAACGAACTCAGCAAAAGCTTTACGGGCCGAAAGCAGGAGTTAGAAACCGTTCGCGCGCTCCTGAAACAGAACAGCATCGCGGCGATTTCCGGCATGGGCGGCATGGGCAAAACGCAGACGGCACTCGCGTACTGCGAGTTCACTCAGGAGGAGTACGACTACGTATTCTGGCTCCGGGCCGAGGCGGATACCGACATTCAGCAGGGATACGCGGAGATTGCTCGCCATCTAAAACTGCCCGGAGCGGCATTGGGAGCGGAAGCGCAGGCGGAAGCGGCGATACGCTGGCTGGAAAAACATACGGGCTGGCTTCTCATTCTGGACAACCTTGATAAACCGGAAACAGGCACACTCTGCCTGCCCAAAAATCCGAAATGCCACATCTTGATTACGACAAGAGCGCAACATCTGGACTTCCTCAATTCTGAGGCAATCCTTGCCCTGCAAACCCTTTCGCCGCAAGACTCGCTGGAATTTTTCCTGCGCAGATGCCGCTACAAGGAGGTTCCCGCTGTCGAGCGCGAGGCCGCAACGGAACTCGCCGCCCTTCTGGGCCATCTGCCGCTGGCAATGGAACAGGCCATTGCCTACATTGCGCACATGACCACTTTCGCCAACTACCTCGCGCTCTACAAAAAACGCAAACTGGCGCAGTTGAACAAACGTCCGCCGATTAGCGGAGAGTACCCGCCAACCGTAAGCGAAACGCTGGCAATCAACTTTGAAGTGATTGAGGCAGAGGCGCATCGAACGCAAACGGCAGGGAAATATGCCTCAGAACTGCTTCGGTTCAGCGCGTTTCTGGCCCCGGACGACATTCCGATTGAACTTGTCAGACGCGGTTCCAGAGAGTTCTGCCCCGGCCTGCGCAAATTTTTTGAGGGCGCGGAAGACGACGCGGAGGCTGAAGAGGTCTACAACGAGGCGATTGAACCGTTGACGCGCTACTCGCTTGCCGCCCGTAATCGGGAAGACCGCGCGTTCAGTCTTCACCGGCTGGTACAGGAAGTAACCAAAGACAGGCTTTCGGAAAGCGAAAGGCAGGAGTGGGAAGAGCGGGTTGTTCGCGCGGTCAGCAGCGCATTCCCCTTTCCCGAATTTGAAGAGTGGGAATTATGCCGCAAATTGCTGTCTCATGCCCTTGTTGTGGGTGAAATCATTCGTGAAGCAAAGCTAAGGACGGCTGAATCCGCGCTGCTGCTGGATAATGTCGGGCGTTTTCTGTTTGAATGTGGCCGCTATCCTCTGCGGAGTCCTATTATCAGTCCGCGCGGGAGATATGGCAAACCGTGTACCCGGACGGCCATCCCCACTACGCTTCCAATCTCAGCCAGATGGGGCTGCTGCGCCACCGTCAGGAACGCTGTGAGGAGGCTACAGCGCACTACAATCTCGCGCTCGACATGCGGCGGCAAACCCTGCCTGACAATCATCTGGATATAGCGCAAAGCCTCAACAATCTGGCGGGCGCGCGCTGTAGCGCGGGCTTGTATGAGGAAGCCGAGTTCGCTCTTCCTTCAGGCGCTGGAAGTGACGCGGCTGGACCTTCCCAAACAACACCGCTATGTCGGAAACATCCTAAACAATCTGGCGCTGCTGTACTACCGTCAGAAGCGCCACGAGGAAGCCGAAGAGCATTACAAACAGGCTCTGACAGTCTGGCGAACCCATCTTGCCGCTAACCATCCGCAAACCGCCACCTGCGCCCAGAATCTGGCGGAACTGTACCGCAATCAAAAACGTTTTGAAGAGGCGGAGCCGCTGTTTCTGGAAGCCTTGACTATGCAAAAACACTGTTATCCCGAAGGCCACCCCGACCTTGCCATCACCCACCACAATCTGGCCCATTTATATGAACATACCGGGCGCGGCCAGAAAGCGGAACACCACTTTACGCGAATGTTGGAAGTAGACCGCCACGCGCTTGGCGAAGATCACCCCGAAGTTGCCGCCGACGCCAAAGTTTTGGCCGCGTTTTACCAGCGACAACGTAAGGAAACCCCAGCAAAATAGCCGTCTGCAAACTATTTTTCACAAATGACCGGAAATTGCCTGTTGAAAGCGCAGGAAATGGCAAACAAACGGGTAAATTAAGAGGGACAACCCACAGGGCGCGCAGGAGACTCCACGGGCTGCTGGTAACGCATGGACGCAGCCGCCTGCAATTTCCCCGCCCCCATTCACAGGAGGAACCTACGTGAGACGACTTGGTACAATTTGGAGTGCCGCTCTCGTACTCGTTTTGAGTGTTTTCGCGCTGTTCGCGCCCCACAAGGCACACGCGCAAACCGGCGAATCATCCGACCAAATCCCCGAACTGTCACAGGACTGGGAAGTTCGCGTCGGTATGTACGTGTTTCAGAGCAATACAGCCCGTAGGATTACGGGCGATGTCGGCTTCAGCGGCAATGTCAATCGGCGCGTTTATGCCGGACGCGGCTATGATGTCACCGTCGGCATCGGCTACAATGGCATAGACCCGGTTTACAACATTCCGCTGACCGTCAACCTGATCGCGCACAAAGACAACCTGCGCTATGGATTCGGCGCGGGCTATGCGTTCGGCAAACGCGCGAATGGCAGAGGTATCAAAGGAACCGTTCTGGACCTGCTGCTCGGCTATCAGCTCACGCGGGGACGCAATCCCATGTCTGTTGATTTGCGCTATCTGTTCGTCGGCGGCTCGTCCAACGAAACCGATGGCTACAGCCTGACGCTCGGACTGAAGTTCTAAAATCAGTGGTCAGTGGTCAGTGGTCAGTGAAAGGCACTGTCCACTACTCTGCAATATTCATCCTGTGTAGCGGCCAGTTCAGAGGTCTTCACTGACCACTGACCACTGACCACTGACCACTGACCACTATATCACCCCATAAACCCTTCCCATCCAGTACGGCAGCAGCCAGAACGCGCCGTCCATTTCGCGTGTGCCTCCGGTTCCGCTGTCCGCGAGATAGGGATTTTCATTCCACTTCGTCACGCCTCGCTCCCCCGGCGGCAGGGGCGCGGTTAATTGCGGCTTGCCGAATCTATCAGGTTCGGGCGCGAACACAACGTCGGCGCGGTGTCCGTTCTCCATTCGCCAGTCCCGCAAATCTAAGGGCGCGTCCCGCAGCCACTCCACAACCGCCTCCACATCACCCATTTTACCCGTACACGCCGCGTATACCACATTATAAAACGGCGAACGTTCCGGGCGTAAAATCGCGTGCGTTCGTTCCAGACTCAGCAGATATAATTGCCGCAAAGCAGGGTCGGTTTCCAGCATCAGCAGCGGATAATAGGCGCAGGCCGCCAGTTCATCGTCGGAATGGTTGTTTTCCCCTTTGGGCGGCTGTATCTTTTGCCGGACGGTATTCAGCGCGTAGCCATGCTCCCTTATCAGCGATTGGTACGCGATGGCAAAACGCTCGTTCGGACAAACACACATGGCAACCCGCAGATGCGACAGCATTTCCAGCGAATTCAGCCCCCGCTCACCCTGCCAGTTCGGATCGTGATTGAGAACTTCGGGCGTCCACAATCCCCAACTCGTCCGCCTGCCATTCGCCCCTACAAGCGTATAATCGTTGTCCAGAATATGAGTGGTGACGGCGTGACACGCTGCCGCGATCTCCCGCTTTTCCGCCTCGTCCGCCACAAACGTATGGTACACATACCACGCCAGATAATGCCCGTCTATCTCATCCGAGGACGTATCCCCCTTGTACAAAACCTCCGCGTAAACGGGGGAGGGCAGCCAGTTGCTTTCAGGTTCCGACCGTCGGACGCGCTCGTTTCGGCCGGCCATTGCCCGCGCGGGAAAGCCGGGGATGCCCGTCACATCGAGCAGTTTCAGCATAGCCCGCAGACTGCCGCGCGCGCGCTCCCTTGCCTCCTCCTCCTTCGTAACCGCGTACCGAAAAGCCTCCGCGCATAAATACAGGGCTGTCCACAATCCATCGTTATCGCTGGCTTCATGCAAATAACTGTCCAAATTACCGGGCTGTGTCAAACTACACTCCGTCACCCATCCGTCGCGATTATGTCGCATCGCCGTAATTTGCTCGTAATGGACGGCTTTGGTTTGCCACGTCATGGGGTTGGATTCGATACGGGACAGGCCACCGCCTGTGGCAATCCAGGCGCGGTTTTGAGCGTCAACGGCAATAGACTGCACATGGTTCTCAGGCAGCCAGCGCTTACCGGCAAAGTAGCGCCACTTTCCCGCGCGCAGGCGCATTACGCCCCGGTTGCTGCCCGCCCACAGGTCGCCATTTGTTCCCAATGACAGACACGTCAGATTTTCTACAGGCAGGCCATCTTTGCCGGTGAGGAAAAGCGAACGATCTTCCGTATACACTCTTAAGCCGTGTTCGGTTGCCTGATACGAACAACTTTGCTCCGCGCTCGTGGCCTGTAAAACCTTTTGCCGGTTTGCGTCGTCTAAGGAATCAGGTACGGCATCAAACGTCGCGATGTCCTGACAAAAGCCGTCGCTCGAAAGCGTGTTCGCAGTGGAAGAAGCCGCATTCATACTTATTTATTCCTGATTTTCGCTGCGCCCGCGAACAGAGTTACGATCCAAGTGTCAAGAACGCGAACATTCTGCCCGTTGAAATATTGCTTTTCCCAACGTACCCGGCAGATAAAGGAGTGTTACCACGTTCGGGCATGAGAAGCGGAGGGTAAAAGTTCGCAGGTATTTTGCGAGTATCGCCCTGTGTGATGTATCTACCTGTTCGGCTGTTAGTAAGTTCACAGTTGGACACGCAACATCATACGGTTTTAAACAGTCAATAGTATTGACCGCTACCGACCGCGTAAATGCCGGATTTTTCACGAAGAGCCTGATTTGTCGTTCCGGTGTCTTGCCACAGGCAGGAGTTATGGAATAATCCGTCATGGCAAGACACCAGAAGAAATCTGTTGCAGGGGAATTCTTCACAGCAGATTCTGTTACAAAACGGGTACGACGCAGGCAGGCAGAGAAATAGGGGTGCCAGCTAGAACATGAAAAAGCAAGAGCAGAAATCCGAGATTCTGGAAGCCTCGGAAACAACCGAAGAGGCTCCCGGCCCGGCCCCGGATGTTATTTCCTTTATGACACGCCTGACGCGACAGCGACTGCTGACCTTTGAGGAGGAAGTCGCGCTGGCTTCCCGCGTGAAGGCCGGAGATGCCCGCGCCAAAGACCGATTGGTGGAAGCCAATATGCGTCTGGTACTCAACATCGCCAAAAATTACCGTACCGCCCTCGTGCCGTTCGAGGATTTGGTGCAGGAGGGCGCCATCGGGTTGATGACGGCAACCGAACGCTTTGATCCGGGCAAAGGCTACCGTTTCAGCACGTATGCCACGCACTGGATACGGCAGGCCATCAGCCGCGCCATTGACAACAAAGCTAAAGCCATTCGTATCCCGGCGCACGTTTCCGAATCCCTGCGCAAGCTGGAACGGACGCTGCGCCCTGCTTGTGCGCGAACATGGCGTGGAACCCACTGCGGAAACGCTGGCGTCCCATCTCGGACTGACGCTCCGCAAGGTAAACGCGCTGTTGCAGGCGGGACTGGAACCCGTTTCGCTGGATATGCTGGTGGGCGACGAGGAGAATACCACGCTGGCCTCCCTCATCAACGACCGTACCGCCGCCAACCCGCAGGACGCCATTCTCAGTCAGGAGATGCAGAGCGAACTCTTCAAACTGCTGTCCATCCTGACGCCCCGCGAACAGGAGATCATGCGCCGTCGTCTGGGCTTTGAAGAAGAGTCTACGCAGGTGTTACAGGAAATCGGCGAAAACATGCACATATCGCGTGAGCGCGTCCGCCAGATTGAAGTGCAGGCGCTCAAAAAGCTGAAACATGCCGCCCGCCGCCGCAACCTCATGGGCTATATCAGCAGTTAGTTTGATACACCTCACCCCCGGCCCCTCTCCTTGCCGCGCAACGCGCTAGGAGAGGGGAGCAGTTAATTCAAAAATTGTGCTTGAACAGCAATTGTATTGTACTGTGCCTCACAAACATTTACCTGTTCTGGCAAAATTTATAACTATGCTCTCCCCTCTCCTAGCGCGTTGCGCGGCAAGGAGAGGGGCCGGGGGTAAGGTACCTCATTTCACCGGAACCTCATAAACCCCATCCCCATACGCGAAAGTCAGGTGCTTGCCATCAGGACGCCAGTAAAAACATTGTAGTGAGTATGTCGTGCCGGATCGCGTAGCAGGCATATCCTCTTTTACCTTGCCGAGCATTTCCGTGCGACTGCCATCCACGCTGCTGATTAAAATTACCGCGCCCTGTCCCCGATACGGCGGCTGATAGCCGCGCCGCACTCGCCGCATAATCTCATCGCGCCAATCCACATTGGGAATTAGACTTTTATATGCTATTCGTTTCCCATCCGGCGATAAAGCCGTATCATAAAAATCCGCCTGCAAACCCGGCATCGCTCTAATTTTCCATGTATAATCAGCGTTTGGCATGGGCTTGTCCCGCGTGTAAGGTTGATCCTTCTTGTATGCCTCAACAATTAGAACCTGAGATTGTTGATCCTGCCGTCTGGACGACGTCGCAAATGGTCCTTTTGTCCGATTCGGGTCGGCAAAGAACTGTCCTTTTGGCGGTTTCAGCATTTCGACGAATGTGGCGGATTGCGTAGCCTGATCCCACTTCAGGGAAGCCGTGCCGTTGCGCTGGTTTCGATATAGCCGCAATTCTCCCCTTGGCGTCCAGTAGTAGCCGCCTGCACCGGCAATGGACGCTATCCGTTTCGCATGGGCCATAAGGTCGGGCGGGCGTGACCGCCACTGCACCGTTCCAACGCCCGCGCCCACTCCCAATAACAGAAATAGCCGTACCGAACTCCACAGCAGCCAGCGTTGCCAGCGCGGACGCAGGCGTTTGGGTGTTTTGGGCGTATCAGCTTCGCCCTCCTCCCTCATCGCTTCGGATTTTTCCTCTTCCGCGCTATCCGGCATCATCTTTCTCCTGCTGCCGCTGCTGCGCCCGCTTCTTCGCCGCCATCAGCCGCGACATTCCGGCCTCTTCTTCAACCACAGGCGCGTTCTTTACGTCTTCCACAGGAACCACAGCCGCCGCAACCGTTTCCGCCCCCTCCGGTCGAATAGTCCGGCTTCGGCGTTCGGTATTCGGTGTTTGGTGTTCGGCCAGGGATGAAGGATGAAGGATGAAGGATGAATCCTCCCCATCCATCTCCTTTTCTCCTTTTCTCCTTTTCTCCTTTTCTCCTTTTCTATTCCCAACCGCTGCCTCCTTGCGCTCCATCAAGCGGGACAATTCCGGCGTGGCGGCGCGGCCTTTGGGAACGGTGGCTTTGCGGCCTGTCACCCACGCCAGCGCGCGGGCAAAGTCGCTGCGCTCGACGGCAAGGCGGCGCGTGGCGATGTCGAACAGGAGAAAAGGCAGGGTAAACAGCATCAGAACCGGAATCATGTCAACGGCCGCGAACACAACCGGACGGTCTGCGGTAAACACGCCGCTTGCCGGGGGTTCCATGCGCCCGCCGCCCGTTTGCGCCAGTTGCGTCATTAAATACTGGTTGGCCTGCGTGTCTTTATATTCCGGCGAGTACGACGTTGCCAGTCCGATGCGCGTGGATTTATCCGGCTTAGCCGGGTTCGGTGGATTTTTGCAGCACGTTGACGAGATAGGTTCCGGTTTGGGGCGCGTCGAACGTGGTTTCATAATGTCCCGGCCCGGTTTGCGGCAGAACCTCTTCGGTTGGCATCGCGCCCTTGATTCCCGTCGCGCCCGGTGGCACAATCCGCGCTTTCAAACTCAGGCGATTGACAAACCGGCCCTTATCATCAATGGCGTCCACGACGATATGCCCCCGGTTGTTCTCCATCGTGATCTGTGTGCTGTACTCGCTTGGCGCGAACGGGCGCAGCGTCCAGCGCACGGCCTGCGCCCAGAACTTCGCGTATCCCGGCCAGCCCATCCACGCCGCCGCCCATCGCGCCCGGTCGTCCGACATAAACGCAACGGAACGCCCCAATCCGTACCGCCAGCCGGCAAAAATCGGGTCGGTTTCGCGGTTCGGGTTGCCGTTGCGCAGGGCCAGCAGTCGCGGTAGGTTTCAAACTCGTCACATCGTAGCCGAGCAGGGGCGGCGCGCCATTCCAATCAATGCCCTTCAGTATCTCGTCGCCCTCGGTAGGCACAACATGGAATGGCTCCTCGATAATTGGCGGCTGCGAAATCGTCTGCTGATCTTTCAGAAGCAGGCGCGGCAAATCCTGCGCCCGTTCCGCCACATACGCCTGCCCGTCCCCCGTTTTCGCAAGCGCGGCCATGAAGTGGATGCCGCTCTGATCCGCGCCCGTTGAAATCGTCGAAACCGTGATGCCCATATCGCGGATACGCTGAATATTGCGCGGTAATCGCGCTCTGGTTCGCCTCGTACACCGCGTCGCCGTCGCCAAGAAAAATGATGTGCTTGATTTTGGCGTCCGTCTGGTTCAGCACGCGTCCGGCTTCCATCAGAAACGGGTCATAGTTCGGCGGGTCGCCCATGCCCTGCAAGTTCTGCATCTGGCTTTTGATGGCTTCGCGGTCTACCACATGCTGCATCGGAATACGCCAGGTTCCGCCCGGAGCCATGTTCGCGATGTCGCCGTTGCCATAGCCGCCCGGCCCGTTGCAATCCAGAACCCCCACCTGATCTATGGGTTCCAGCAAGTCCATCGTGGCTTTCGCGGCTTCAATGGACATGTTGACGGTTGTGGGAATTTCCAAATCTTCAATCACAAGGGCGACGGCAACGGAGGGCAGCCGTTTCTGCTTCTTCACGTCCATCGAAACCGGCAGCGCGTCCTCTAAGGGCGTGCCGCGATAGCCGCCCGCGCCAAAACTGGTATCGCCGCCCACCATGCCAAGCCCCACCCCGAAATCCCGACACGCCACCTGTAAGGCGGTCATTTGCGCCGACGACAGCGCGCTTGCCGGAACGTTGCTCAAAAACACGCTGTCATACGGCTGAAGCGCGGCAGCGGATGTGGGCATCGCGTCCGGGTTGGCGTACTCGACGTTAATGTTCAGGCTTTGCAGGGATTTGCGCAGAAAGCCGGTCAACGTTGGGCTGTCCGCGACATACAAAATAGTCGGCTTGCCCTCCACCCACACAAAGCCTTCGCCCTTGTTGTTTTCGGGAATGGTATCTTCGCGGGCGTCCAATGTGGCGCTGTAACGGTAAAATCCCTTATCCCCAACAATCTGGTCGAACGCGACAACGTTCTTGCCCCGGTGCAGGTCAACCCGTTTGGATAACCCTGTCGGCTTGCCGTCCCGAAACAACGAAATAGTCGCGGGCTGCGCGGTCTGGCTGCTGACGACTATTTTGGCGGTAAACGGCTCCCCGATTTTAACCCGGTTGGGCAGCGTCATTTTATCAATGAGCGCCTCTTTGGGCAGGGAAACCGAGAGGGTAATCGTATCCAGAACAATGTGGTCGGCATTCAATTCCCGCACAACGGACAACGCCCGCCCGACGTTCTCATTGCCATCCGAAAGCAGAACGATGCGCTTGCCCGAATCCCGCGCCGCCGTATCCAGTTCATTCTTGGCCTGCTGCAAAGCGTGTCCGATGTCGGTAGCCGTCGTCACGCCGGGATCGCGCAGGTGACGTCGCGTCCAGCGGCTGTCCCAACGGCGATTGCAGATGCGCCTCGCTCGCGAACGTAATCACCCCGATCTTATCAACCGTATGCATCCCTCGTCCGGCTTCCTGAATATACTGTTCCATGCGCGTTCGCTGATCATCACGAACGCTTTTCGACGAGTCGACAACAAACACGACCGCCAGCGAATTTCCCGGTTTGACGATCTTAAAACCCGCCAGTATCAGAATCAGCAGAATGGCAAGGCCGCAGCGCAACACCAGCGCGCCCATGCGGCGCGTGGGACTCATATCCGTCACCGTATGCCGATTGCACCAGACAAAAAAGGCGAAGACGAGCGGCAGCAGCAGCAAATACCAGGGGATTGGCAAACTGGAAAGGGTTGGAAAGTTGGGTTGGCACGGCGCAGCCCCTCTTATGGGTACAGCACGGGAGAAGTCGTTAAAACAGAGAAGCAGAGAAACACGGCGCGGCAATTTTGCCCTGCCCTGTACCTCATACGAAACCACAACAAACAACGGTTACAAAATCTTCGCATAGCGGACAGACATACCGGTTTTGACACATCGTAGAGAAACTTCTGTAATTGGAAGTTTCTACCCTCACCCCCGACCCCTCTCCCTCTCCCTGTCCGCGTAGCGGACAGGGAGAGGGGAGCGAATGTGATAGATATGCCTGTTGGTTGTACAATTTTACAGCCACAAGATAAAGCGACTAATTTCGCTCCCTTCTCCCTTGCAGGGAGAAGGGCCGGGGATGAGGGTAGAAGCTACCATGTACGGTATGTTCTCAGAAGCTTTCATCTCCAACTTTACCGTTTACGCGCAACGGTAACGTGTCTCGGAGTTGCCGGTTTCGCTTTGGGCGTGGTGAGCGTCAGTTTCCCCGTCCGCTTTTCCGCCGGATAACCCTGCAATATGCCCTTTTGCGCCAGTTCCGTCACGGCCTGATATGCCCAGTGCGTTTTTGGCACATCGGGAAAGCCTTTGAAGTCTGCATTCTGCGCCCAAACCGTACCGCTCACGAATAATCCTGCCGCCACCGCGACTATAAATGTATATTTCATCTGTTTTTCTCCTTTATATTCTCGGTATGGCATGGGGGCCGGAATGAAACACGTCAATGGCAGCGGCGTAGATACGGCGCGTCATCCCGGCCACGCGGGGCCATGCGTAACGGGTGGCGTACTTGCTGCGCGTTTGCCGCCAGTTTCGCCTGCCGTTCCGGGTTGTCCAGCAGCGCCAGCAGTTTCGCTTTGTAATCCGCCGCGTCCCCCGCCTTAAACAGTTCTACGCAATCTACCCGCGTGGAAATTTCCTGAAAGCAATCCAGATCGGACGCGAACACCACGCGCCCATGCGAAAGCGGCAGCGTCACGGAGTAAGAACCCGTCGCGTAAGTATGCGGAACCAGCGCAATATGCGTCGCTGCCATCGCGTCCGCCGCGTCCTCGTCGCTCAGATACCCGGTCAGCACAACACGCTGCTTCTGCCCGGACCTCTCGATTGCCTGCCGAACACTTGCCTCATACGGGCGCTTCGCTCGGATTCCGCGCCCCGCCCGCGATTACCAGCGTCACGTCTTCAGGCAGTTCGGTCAGTATGTTCAGCGTCAGTTCGTAACCCTTGTTCGGCGTGACATAGCCGAAAATCGTAAGTACGCGCCGATTTTGCAGCCCGTAACGGTTCGCGAAACGCCTGCCCTCCGGTTGGCGCGGGAAGGGGCGCGGGAACTCCCGTCGGCACGATGGTCACATAGCCCGGTTTCGCGCCCCGCGCAATCAGTTCGTTGCGGGCGGCTGTGGTATGCACAATCGTAATCGCGGTCGTAAACGGCGCGGTATCCACGCTGTCACGATATCCCTGATTGCGCACCAACAACTGCTTGGCAAGCCATTTATGCGGGCGGCGTTCCGTTTTCAATTTTAGCAAATCGGCAAGCGCGGTCGTGGTATGCGCGGTCAGCACAACCGGCTTTTTCAGCAGATAGCGCATCTCCCAGAAGGCGGAAGCGCGGGGCATCACGCCGCCCCAGAAACTATGCTCGTGCTGAATGTGAATTACGTCCACACCCGCGCCATTGAGAATTTCGGCCTGCGCCCTGTAGTGATCGAGTGACTGCTTCCCCTCCTCAATCGGCACGACCAGAATTTCCGTATCGGGAACAGATGTAAACCCTTCCACCAACGCCCGCGTATACGCGGCAATCCCGCAGCGCGGCCCGGTTGTCGTCAGCATCGCTACTTTCATAAGTTACTTCGCGCGCCGCCAGTACGCGCCCTCCGCATCAATGGCAATAATCTGCTCGGTAATGCCGTGCTGCCCGCGATAATCCTCCACCGCCTGCCGACAGGGTTCCAGATGATAATACTCGTCTATAATCGCGAACCCACCGGGGGAGAGTTTCGGATACAGCGCTTTCAGCGCGTCCATTGTGGACTCGTACATGTCGCCGTCCAATCGCATCACGGCAATCTGCTTGACAGGCGCGGTTGGCAGCGTGTCCTTGAACCAGCCTTTCAGAAATTTCACCTGCGCATCCAGCAAATCGTACCGCGCGAAATTAGCCTGCACCTCCTCCATCGGAACCGCCAGCGCCTTCCAAGTATGATACGGAATGTCCGCGTCCATCGCGTACTCTTTGCTCGGCGCGGGCAGTCCCTCAAAACTGTCGCACACGTATACCACGCGGTCACGCGCATTATACGCCTTCAGTACCGCCCGCATCAGAATCGTCGCGCCGCCCCGCCATACGCCCGTTTCAATCAGATCGCCGGGAACATTGTCGGCAAGCGCGGTTTCCACGCACATTTGAATGTTGTCCAACCGCTTGATGTTGAGCAGGGTTTGCGATTGTACCGGCCAATCATTTCCTTCCAGTCGTTTTGCCGGGTCGAACTGCTTGGGAATCACGATCTTCATGCCACACGCCTGCGCCGCAACCATAATAGCCCTTTTCACTGGATTGCGCGGCGTAATGTAAATTACTTCCTTGTCGCCATAAATCATGTTCAGCAGCGACTTCTTTACCATATCTAAATACAACGCGCGGCCATCCGTCAGGTTCGCGGGCGCTTGCATGTCTTCCATCACCGTCATCTGGTACCCTTTTCTACTTGTACATTCCGTTCCATCTGGAATATCAGGTGGATATAAGCGATCTGGCGATTCGTCCCGCAATCAAGCGGCAAATATTTACGCAATGGCGAGGGCGTAGCATTACGCATAAAACCGGTTATTCATTTGCGTTTATTCGCGTTCATTCGCGGCTAAACTTCTCCTAACGAATCAACTTACGAGCGCGTAATTGTCGCTTCACCGCAACGCCTACATGCAGCAGTTCGTTCTTCGCCAGTCCCATGCCGACAACGCCAAACATGGCCGCCCGCGTCCCCCAACCCGCCGTTTTGCCGTAATACACGAGGGCGCTTTTGAACAGGCGGGCGGTCATGGCGCGGTTCTGCTGCCGGACGCTGCCCATCCAGTGATGCGTGATCCGCGCTTCGGGCAGATAAATGACTTTGTACCCCGCTTTACGAATACGCCAGCACCACTCGATTTCTTCATAGAACATGAAAAAATCTTCGTCCAGCATTCCTACTTCGTCCATTACGCGGCGCGGAACCATCATACACGCGCCGGATACCTGATCCGTTTCCCATGTCCGGTCAAAATCTTCGCGCCCGTACTCGTAATTGCGGTCATACGCCCGCGCGTTCAAACGGCGCAGGCCCGAATGTCCGAGAAACTCGCGCCACGCGGTAGGAAAAGGCCGCCCGTTGTGCTGTAATGAACCGTCCGTATTGAGCAGTTTCGGCCCGACCGCGCCCACATCCGAGTTTGCATCCAGATACCGAACCATCCGCGTCAGTGAATCCGGTTCCGCTTCGGTATCCGGGTTTAAAATCACGACATGCCGCCCCGCCGACTGCTTCAACGCCTGATTGTTGGCGCGGGCAAACCCCGGATTATCCCCGTTCGCAATCAGCCGGACAGCCGGAAATTCTGCCGCCACCATCGCCGCGCTGTCATCCGGCGAATGATTGTCCACGACCCACGTTTCGACCCGCATCCCCGTCGTCGCAGTGGGCAGCGCCGCCAGACACGCCCGCAGCATGTCGCGCGTGTTATAACTAACAATCACAATGGACAAATCCACCGCTGACTCTTTCAAATCACCGCTCGTCAATTCCATACTTTATTGTACAACAAAAGAGGAAATTTACCACGGATGAAACGGATGAAACAGATCAACACGGATTAGATTCAAAATTATCGCATCATCCGCGTATATCCGTGTTATCCGTTTCATCCGTGGTAAACCTGTTTTCTCTCAGTGTTCTCCGTGTCCTCCGTGGTCTACTCTTTTCCCCTTGTCATGGCGGCTATCAAGTCAGCATACTTCTGCGCGACGAATTTGCGTTTCACCTTCAGCGTGGGCGTCAGTTCGCCGCCGTCAATGCTGAACGGCTGCGGAACCAGTTTGAACCGCTTGATTTTCTCGAAGTCGGCAAGGTCGGGCGTGTTTTTGTCTATTTCCGTTTTGAACAGTTTCTGCGCTTCGGGCGTTGCCAGCAATGCGGGAACGTCTTCGGTCTGCAACCCCTTTTCTTTGGCCCACGCGATCAGTTTGGCGGGTTTGCCCCGCGAAGTCGTAATCCGGCACGAGGAGGGCCATCACGGTTGCCGATTTATCGCCGAACAGCACGGCCTCGCCGATATAGGGGCTGTGTTTCAGCAGGGCTTCTATCGGCTGCGGGGCCACTTTCTTGCCGTTGGTTAATACCAGCAGGTCTTTCTTGCGGTCGGTAATTTTCAAATAGCCGTCCGGGGAAAGTTCGCCGATGTCGCCCGTGTGGAACCAGCCTTCGCCATCTATCGCCTCTTTGGTCGCGTCCGGTTTGTTGTAGTAGCCCTGCATCCGCCCCTGTCCGCGCATCAGAATCTCGCCATCGTCGGCGATTTTCACTTCCGCATGAGGAAGAAGGTTGCCGACCGTGCCGATACGCTGCCGATTGGGGCGATTGATAGCGATGATATTGGTTTCCGACAATCCGTAGCCTTCGAGCATCTGGATACCGATACCAAGAAAGAATTCCGCCGTTACGGGATCGAGCGGCGCGCCGCCCGATACGCAGTTGCGCAATCTCCCTCCCGTCACCTTTGCCGCGCAGTTTCGATAACACGAGTTTATCCGCCGCCATCAGTTTCAGGTTGAGAATGGGGCCGATGCTTTGCGCGTTGGATTTCCGCTTTGCCACCTCAATGCCGACGCCCAAACCCCATTCGGCGATTTTGCGCTGTTTGTCATCCATTTTGGCAATACTGTCCCGCGCTTTGTCGTGCATGTTTTCCCACAACCGGGGTACGCACAGCATGGCGGTTGGGCGCACAGCGGTTTGTATCTCTTCCGTCAGCGCGATCAAACCGAGCGAGTACACGATACACGCGCCCACGCGAATCGGCAAATAATGCCCGCCAACGCGCTCCGTAATATGGCTCAGGGGCAGAAACGACAAAAACACATCATCGGGGCCAAGATCGGCAACCTTGTCGCTGACAACGCCATCCGGGGTTTGCAGCAGATTGGCATGGGACAGCATCGCTCCTTTCGGATCGCCTGTCGTGCCGGACGTGTAAATAATCGTCGCCGTATCATCGGCGCGAACCGTTTGCGCCACGCCGTTCAGGGCCGCTTCGTCGCGCCCGCCCGTTTCGCCGCGCTTGTAAATAGCGTCAAAGGGCAGCGTACATTCCGCTTCCAGTTCTTCGGGCTTGCCGTCCACCGAAATGACATATTCCAGCGCGGGCGTATCCGCGCGAAATTCCTTTATCTTGACCCGCTGTTTGGCGTCCCCGGCCAGAATAGCCCGCGCGCCCGAATCTTTCATGTAGTAGGCGACCTGTGAAGCGGGCAGGGTTCCATAAATCGGAACCGTCACCAGTCCGAGATACTGCGCGGCAAGATCAGTAATCGCCCACTCCACGCGGTTCTCGTGCGAAATCAGCGCGATACGATCCCCTTTGCGCAGGCCAAGCGCGTCCAGCCCACGCGCAAACGCCCGAACTTTTTCATTTAATTCGCGATACGTCCAGT
Organism: uncultured Chthonomonadaceae bacterium; assembly: GCA_963817895.1. Taxonomy (GTDB): domain Bacteria; phylum Armatimonadota; class Chthonomonadetes; order Chthonomonadales; family Chthonomonadaceae; genus CAWFQB01. The sequence continues at coordinate 963,653 of CAWFQB010000004.1, read as the reverse complement.
ACGTGATACTCCGCCGCTTTGCCCGTCCGAAAACCGACCGCGTTCCGTTCGCCATGCGCCTGCGTGGTTTCCAGAAACATCTGGTACAGGGTGCGCTCCGCCATAAGTTCTCTCCTTCACATTGCCCCAATAATTTCATTTGCTAAATGTGTCTTTAGTGTAGCACGGCAGGCGCGAAAGTACGCGAACCGAAAGACCCATTTCGCAAGGTCTTTCGGCCCATATTCCAGCCCATAGGCATTAGACGCTCAGGGGTCAATTTAATGCGCTGTTAATCCTCGCCGCGCTGTCTACAGAAGATGGCTGTCAGCAGCATGATGGACCCGCCTGTGAGAAAACTTATTCCTATCAGGATGATATTTCCTACCGGATGCATCACCGGAGTGTCATGTTTCGTTGCGGTCTGTATCATGCTGTTCCAGGCCGCCCCATGCAGCCAGGCGAGTACAGCGCGGAACACTCAACGTGAAAACAACATCATTAAGACGCCCATGATCGCTTGCGCTTGCCATTGTGGCGATGCCAGGCGCGAGGATTCTCTTCATCCAGCCAGACCGAGTAGCGGTTATAGGTTCAAGGAGTAGTGTCAATGTCCGCCCTCGATCAGGCCGCTTCCTGACGGTTGACCCGGCAGGTTTCGCGGTGGAAGGATTGGGCGTTGCCGAACTGCTGCTGTACGCGGCGACAGGCAGCGGAACCCTTGCCGTTTCCCCTATCGGCTTGCCGTTCAGAAACAGGATGGCCTGATAGGTAAAGGGACCGGACTGCGTTACGCCGGTCAGCAGGCGCGTAGGCAGGACAAGCGTTTCCTGAACCGAATACTCGTTGGAAGAAATCGCAAGGGTTTTGTACACGCAGAGGTAATGCTGCGGGTTGATGTATTGGGGTTGGTATCTACGGTGATTGATCGGCTGTCCTTTGCTGTCGAAGAAATACACGCCAATCTGCATGGACGCTCCCATTTGCCCCTTCACCGTTCCCGAAATCGCGATGGGAAGCATGTCGTTGGCAAGCCGGCAGCAGGGCCGTTTGCAGGCTCACGTTGTCGTTGGGCGGCGGCAGCAGGGGCATATTCGGCGCCAGGTTTGCGCCGCCGTTCTGTCCTGCAGTGGTTGGCGGAGTGGTTCCGGCGTGTGGGACGGCTCGGTCCGGGCGGCGTGGGCGTGGATCTCGCATCCACCTGAACAACCGGCGCGACAATGGGCGGCGTGAGTTCATGCTTCTGCGCGTTCGCATGATGTGCATAGCATCATGGCCCCGACGCCCGCCGATTATACGCAATCATCAGCAAAATCAACGGCCATAGCGATTGCGGCGCGTTGGACGGATTCGGACGCTTTCGCTTTGGCAGTGGAAGCGGTTGTCACCTTTATGGTCGGTTTAGGGGCTTCCGGCGTGGCCTGATTCCGCTCCCCATTGCGCCCTTCCGTTCGCTGCGCGTCTTCCGCTCGTGGGGAACCATTTACGCGGGGAGTGACGCCCGTAGCCGCGTGTTCCATGCTGTCCGCCAGCGAACGCCCGACCGCGTTGAGCGCGGCCTGCTCCGCAGCCGCCTGCGCCCGCTGTTTCACCATTCTTCGCGTACCCGCAGCAACTGCACCGCCGCCACATTCATGCTTTGCGGACGCTGATTCGGCTCGATGGCGAGGCACATGTCCAGCAAATGCGACAGCGATTCAGGAACCTGCCGGTTCAGCGTATGCGCCGGGGCGAATTTGAACGGCTGCAACGCGGGATCGCGCCCCGTCACCAGATGGTGCAGCGTGGCTCCGAACGCATACACGTCGGAACGCGCGATCCGTCTGCCCCTTGCCGAACTGTTCGGGCGGCGAGTACCCCACGCTGCCAAGCAGGGACGTGTCTTTGGAGGCGCCGGGCTGAAAATTGCGGGCAATGCCGAAGTCAATCAGCTTGATAGACCCGTCCGGCTGTATCATCACATTGGAGGGTTTCAAATCGCGGAAGATGATCGGCGGGTCCTGGCTGTGCAGATACGCCAGGACGTCCGCGATCTGCAAGCCCCACTCCACGCTTTGCAGCACGTCTAAGGGAGCGCCATGCGCAGCGGTCAGCCGCGTATCCAGCGTCACGCCCTCGATGAACTGCATCACCAGATAAAAATTATCGTTTTCAATGAAGGCATCCGTCACTTTGGGCAGATGCGGATGATCCAGTTTCACCAGAAACTGCGCTTCGTGTTCGCAGGCCGCCAAATCCTGCTGCTTTTCTGTATTCTCAATGCCGGTGCCCCGGATTTCTTTGACGGCATAAACCACATGCAGGCGAATGTGTTCCGCTTTGTAAACGGTTCCCATGCCGCCCTGCCCGACAACTTCCAGAATGTTAAACCGTTGATTGAGCAATGTTCCCGGCTGCAGCGGTGCGGACGCCATGCAAATTTCCCTCTCCTGCTCCAAATCCCCATCCGTCTCACCCGTTTTCAAGAACCGGGGACAGACGCGCGAGCAGACTGCCGATACGATTCATTCACTAACCCCTATACTGTAACATAATTTTGCCGTTTTGAACAAGTAAAGCGTTTCACAGACAAAAAAGCCCCTCTCCTTGCGCGTTGCGCGGCAAGGAGAGGGTTGTGGTGAGGTTCCTACCGCCGGGATAGCATCAGCACCCAGTCATTGGCATCCGGGGCGGTGAAGGTTTTGTAGATGCCACCCTTCAGCGTGTCCTGACTGGCATACTCTCCCGTGCGCGGATTGAACCACGACTGCCGCAACGTGCTGCTGGCTTCCAGCAAGTCCAGTGTCACCGAGCCGCCGCTGCTGAAATACACCACGTATTCCCAGCCCGGATCGGCAAGCACATAGATCGCGCCGGGTGTCGGTTTTTTCGCGGCAACAGAAGGCTGCGCCGGAAAATTGAACAGCGGATCGCCATTTTCATCCACCTCGCCGGTGAAGCCGGAAAAGGGCTGCGGAACCGTGTTGGTCGTGCTTCTGCTCCCCTGTACACCGGTTCCGGCAGGCGGATTAGTCGTTCTTCCGGGTACAGTTGGCACATTCGGCGCAGCAGGCGTATTCAGCGGATTGGGCGCGACTTGCGTTCCGGCATCGGGTATTGTCGGCGCGGTTGGCATGACAGGCGTGGCCGCGCTTGCGGCTTCGGCCTGCGCGCGTTTGCGGCGACGCCGATCAAACGCGCTCTCTTCCAGCCCGCCAAGCATATCCTGATGCGGCAGCAGTCGGGTGTACTGCGTTTTCTGCATCAGGCGAGCCGCCGCCAGTTGCCAGCGCGCAAGGGGGCTGTTCAGCGGGTCGGCCACACCCGAATTCGCGGTCACGGCTCCCTGCCAGAAGCCGCCGCGCATGATGGTTTCCCACATCCGATGCCGCGCCTCATCAGACGGGTCTTTTCCGGTCACGTCCTGAACCACAAGCGGTTTGTTCAGCCGGTAATCGCTCGATAGCGCAGTCAAATCCCCGCCCGCCAGCGTCACCACGTCCAGCCACGAATTGCCGGCGTAGCGGACGATGGGAACAGATATGGGCGCTCCTGTGGGACGCTGCGCCTGCCTGTCAGAGCGCATAGACGCCGCTACTTGCGGGTCAACAATCGTCACATAATCAAATTGTGTGGTGTTGCCCGTTATTTCCGAGCCGCTGCCCAACGTCCCGGCTACCCCGGAACCGCTGCCGCCAAAGCCGCTTCCGCCCCGGCCTCTTCCGGTTCGTCCTGTGCGTCCGGTTCGTCCCTGAAAGCGCGGGTCAGCGCCCGTCATGTCCAGACTGGTTCCCGCGCCGCCCGTTGCGGAACGACCGGGGAAACCGGAACCCGCGCCGGGAAAGCCGGGGAAATTCGGCATTTGCCCGCCCGCGCCATTGGCCTGCGAACCGGCCCCGGTTCCTCGCCCCGGCGTGTTTCCCGCGCCGCGAGTGGGAGTTTGCCCCGCGCCAGTATTGTTCCCCCTGCCGGTATTTCCCCGGCCAGTGTTGCTTCCGGTAGGATTGCCGCCGGTACTGCCGCCCGAAGTGGCCCCTCTGCCGGTATTACCCTGTTGATTGCGGCTGCGCCGCCCGTTGTTGCCGGGGGTGGCCGGGTCTGTTCCGCCGCCCGTATCTGCCGGATTCTGCGTTCCCGGCGCGCCCGTTCCCCGCCCGCCCGTGAAAGGCTGCGGGGGCGTCGCGCCAGCCGGATTGGAACCGGGCGGATTAGAACCGGGTTGATTGGGGATGAACGGATTTGAATTTCCTAAATCCGGCACGAACCCGTTGGCGTTCGGCACATCCGGGCGAATAATCACCGGGTTGTCGGGCCGAATAATGACGGGCGCATTGGAAGGCGCAGTCACGGGCATTTGGGGCGCAAAGTTGGGAACAACCGTTGTCAGTGGATGCCCGGCAGGATCATACAAGTCCGTCATTTTCCCCAAAGGCTCTACCCACGCATCCACGTCCGGCGGATATGGACTATCCGGCGATTTTCCGAACAGGTTCCAGCTGACATTGAAACTGGAATAGCGGGCAAGCGTGTACTGCCACAGGCGGCTTATCTGTTCCGGTTTCACTTCCGACAACAGATTGGAACCGATGTCGGTGATGCCGATGTCGGGAATGATGCCGCGCTCGTTGCAGTACGCGATACGCCGATCCATCCACTGAAAATAGGCAGGGTTGATGTTGTCGAGATCGTAATTGATAAACGGCGCGCCGCCCTCATTCGCCTGCGCGTGTTTCGGGAACAGGGTCGGGTCGAGCAGCCACCCGCCCCAAAAGCGATTAAATCCGAGCGCGGCGGCATCGTCCACGCGCCGCGCAAAGTTGATAAACGCGCGCGGCGTGTTTTTGTTGGTCAGGTCCATCAGCGCGGGATCGTCTATTCCATCCACCTGTGGCATGGACGCGGGCGTCTGCGTATTCTGCATCGGCACAATCAGGCTTATGTTCGCGGGCGCAGCCGCTTTTGCGGGCGTTTTCGGAGCAGGCGTAGGCGATGCGGACACGTCGGGAGCCGGGAAGTAGTGTACCGGGTCACGCAGGTAAACCGGGAAAAACGCCAGTCCATTCGCGCTGGCAAACGAGTGCGGATAAAACCGTTGCGCATTGACTGTAACGAACCCCTTGCCGCCGCTATCATCCGATACGCAGGTAAAAGAGCCGACCTGCTTTTCCAGATTGGTATCGTTGGAGTAGCTGCGCCACGACCACTTGCCGACCTGCGTGGGCGTGAACCGGACGCGCCACGTCTGTCCCCGTCCCAGAATCCGGGTACGGACACGGTTTTGCCATCCGGCGTCCGAAATTCCATGTACAACTGCACGTTGCTGTAGGGATTGTCGTATTTATTCGTGGTAACGAGCGGTATTTCCACCCGCGAATAGCGGCGGATACGCGCGTCCGGCGGGCCGACAATGGTCTCCTCTTTCGCGCCGAAGACCGTGTTGTCGTTGGAAAATTCAACTTTGGAGCCGAAATCCACCACGTAGGTTTGCGCGCGTTTGATGTCAACCGCGTACCCCTGCGTCACGTTGCTATACATAATCAGGTAGTAGGGTTCGTTCGCGCTGTCCATAGCCAGCGCGTGCAATTCGCGCCAGCCGCCCGCGCGCCAGCCGTTCCCCTTCGCCACCTGAATCTCGTGCAACGGATACACCCGCAAGCCGGACAACGTTTTCGTGGCGGCTGGTGACGGGTGACTGGTTGCTGGAGGGTCTGTTCCCTGTTCCCCCTGCCAGTGACGCGGCGAAGGACTCGCGGGCGGGCTTTAAGTCGCAAAGTTGCCAATTGTCCGCTGCGGCGCGTCCAATCGCGGTATTTGAAATCCGGCCCGGTGTATGTCGGCATCGCCTGCGCCGCGAAATCCGGCAGGAGGGAGGGCGCAACCGGTTCCGGCAGGGGCGCAAACCGGTAATCGCCGGTAAAGCGCAGCGTGGTCAGTTGATTGGTGGGGAACTGGTACAGCCAGCAATAGAACTCGCGCCCGCCGTCATTGAGGTAACACCAGACGATGCTGAAATGGTCTTTGTCCCGCGCCAGAAACCACGCCAGATATTTGCGAGTACCCTTTAGGGCCGGGTTCCGAATGAAGATACGTCAGGGGCAGTTTGATTTCCGACTGCCCGCCCAGCGCGCGGCGTGTGAGCGTACCCGAGTTCCATTCCAATCCAGATGATACGGCGCGCTTTCGGCGGAAATGTTCAGGGCCAGTCCCGGCTGCCCGCTTCGCGCCGCGCCGGACGTTGCTACGGGCATATTGGGCATTTTCCCTGTGGGCGGCGGAGTTTGGGCGGACGCAGATAGCGGCCATGTCGCCAGCAAGCCCAACACTCCCCCCGCAGCCAATCGCGTCAGGGGTATAGTATTCAACAGGGGAGCGGTATTCAAGCGGCTGCCGAAACGGGCAGGCCGACGGTGTAATTTTGGAGCGCGTTGCATAATTGGGTTCTCTCCGATAGAAGGGCGGAATCGTTTCCGTTCTGGATGCGTTCTCAGGTTCCTCGTTGTTAGACGCCTGTACGCGCTTCCTGTTTCTCTATACTTTAGCAGTATAAGCAGTATACCGCCCTGTTTTCTTTTCGTTCCGCAGAGAATAGTTGCGATAGCTACGTGATTCTGAGACGCGGCAGGATTCACAGCATAGCAGCGTGAACTCTACCGGTGTGAAAACTTCTAATTGTATCTTTAACAAAGTGTTCGTGCCGGGCAACGAAATGAATATCGTTGCGCCTGCAACAAGAACGCAGTCCTTCTATCGCGCCATAGTTCTCATGGCGTTACTCGGCTGTTTGGGTAGTTGCCGCGTGTCAGCCTCCGCGCAAACTGCCCGAACGGGGAGCGCGCCGCCCGCTTTTATCCTTGCTAACGGAATGCGCGTTCTGACGCGGGAACGCCATGTCAGCCCCTTAGTCGCCATTGACCTGTGGGTACGGGCAGGGGCGCGCGAAGAGACGGACGCCGAAGACGGCTGCGCCCACTTTCTGGAACACGTCCTGTTCAAAGGCACAACAACCCGCCCCTCCGGTCAGGCGGACATAGATATTGAGAATCTCGGCGCAACCCTGACCGCTGCCACCGGCCCCGATTACGCGCATTTTTATACCACCGTAGCCGCCGCGCATGTTCAGGAAGCATTGGCTGTGCTTGCGGATGTGGCCCGTAACGCTGCCCTGCCGGATGTGGAAATCGAGCGCGAACGCGGCGTGATACTGGACGAACTTGCCGCCCACGACAGCAACCCGACCGCTCACCTGATTGACTTGCTTTATCAATATGCGTTTCACGCGCTGCCTTATGGACGCTCCCCCGGCGGCTCGTCCGAGGCCATACGGCGGCGAACCCGCGACGCCCTTGCGCGGTTTTACGCCCGCGCGTACCGCCCCGACCACTGCGTCCTCGTCCTTGTCGGCGACATTACGAGCGAACAGGCCAGCCAACTGGCGCGGCAGGCATTTGGCGACTGGCGCGCTCCTGCCAATACACAGAAGGATTTCCCTCCTTACCGCGCCTTCTCCTCTTTCGTCGTTATCTTCCGGGCAGGCGGGGAGAATGGCTGCCGGAAAGACCGCCCCTGCTGCCGTTCTCAATATCCCTGATATTGAGGCAGAGGAAGCCGGCGCATTTTCAAGGGACACGACCGGGCTGGCTTTTCCCGGCCCGCCCGCCCATGATTACAGCATGGCGGCGGCGGCGGAGATTGTGGCTGAAATCATGGGCGACTCGCGGGAATATGGACGGCTGTATACGGACAACATCCCGAACGTCCACACCGCCGCCCACTATACGCCCCGGCTTGACGGCAGTTTGTGGCTGCTCACGGCGCAGGAAATGGAACCGCGCCCCAACACGCCCCGCATAGCCCGACTGCGCGCGCTGATTACGAATTTTAGCGTCCACCCGCCTACGCCTGCCGAACTGCAAACTGCGCGGGGGCGCATTTTGGGACGGATGCAGGCGGATACGGAAACCAACGCCGGACTCGCATACGCGGTCGGTTACGCTGCAATGGTTGGCGGCGAACCACCGGAAGCATTGCTAACGCGATTGCAGGCGACGACGGGCCGCGAAGTTCAGGAGTTCCTGCGCCAGTATCTGCTTGCGCAGCCCGGTCTTGCCATACATCTGTTACCTGCCACTCCACAGCAAATACTGGAACGCCACAAATGACCGCTATTCGTAAAGTTCTGTCGCTGTTGCTGACGCTGTGGCTGCTTGCTATCGGCATTGCAAGTCAGGCTCAGGCGGATACGCTTCCCACTACTCAACCGCAATTAGTTGTGTTGCCAAACGGCGTCCGGCTGATTCTGAAACCCGAACCGCAACTGGATCGAACGGCGGTTTCGCTATTTGTGGGCGTTCGGCCGGATGCAAGTCCGAATGACGCCGCAGTGGGTGAAATGGTGGCGCGAACCCTGTTTTATGGCAACGCCACGCGAACGCAAAACAGCATACAGGCGCTTGTCGGCGAAGTGGGCGGAAGTCTGGACGTGCTGCGAACACGAGAACTGGTTGCCATCAACTATGTTACCGTTCCAGCGCAATTACCCGAAGCGCTTCATCTGGTGTGCGACTGCCTGAAATATGCGGCCTTTGCGCCGGAAAGCCTGCATCGCGCCCTGCAAACCATCCACGAAGAGCGTCAAACCAGCCACGAAACCGCCTTTGGGCGAGGCTATACCGCTGTCAACGAACTCTTGGGCGAAACGGAACCGGGAGAAGACCAGTTAAGCCGGGTCACGCAGGCGCAGGCGCGGACGTACTTTTTGCGTCAGTACGTTCCTGCGCAAACCGTGATTTCCATCGCGGGGCGTTTCGATGCTGTCCGCGTATACGGCCTGCTGAACGCTTTTCTGGCTGATTATAACCGTCCGACGGCCTTTGCCCCGCGTGTGGCGGATACGCCCCTGCTCCCTTCCCGCGCAAACGGCAAGCCAGTCCCTGCCTGCTGCCGGCGGCGTGGCGTATGCGTTTGTCGCCACTCCCGCGCCCTCCGCAGGCAGCCCGGACTATCCGGCCTTTACCGTGTTACAAGCGATTTTGGGCGGCGGACACGCTTCTCGTTTGTTCCGGCAGGCGCGGGAAACGCTGGGGCTTGGGTATGAAGTGGGCGCGATTTATCCCGTGCAGAGCGCTCGTCTGCGCTGATTACCTACCTGCAATGGAACCCCCGGCGCATTTCGCAACCCGCTTCCGACAACACTCCTCCCGGCACGGCGGGTAAACTGCTGAACGGAGAACTGGACGCGCTTCTTGCCAGTCCGCCCGAGGAAGCGGAATTGAAACGCGCCCGCAATGTCGCTATAGGACAGGACGCGCTGCGCCATGAACGCGCTCGTGACCGCGCCTTTCTGCTTGGATGGTACGAAACGTTGGGACGGGGAATTGCGTATGATACCGAGTTTCCCCGTAAACTTGCGCAGGTTACGCGGGAGGATATTGCGCGCGTGGCAAAGACCTACCTGCGCGTAAGGGCGAATGTCGCAGTCCTGCCCTCAACTCCCTGAACGCGCAGACCTGCCGCAACTCAACCGTTTGGATGTCCCCTGCGTGGGCAGCCACAGAAAGGATGTCTCGCCAGAAGATGTCCCCCTTCAACCTAAACTCACTTCACCCACAAACGGAAAAAGCGCAGGAGTTGCGAACCGTTCAGGATCAACCTCACCGCGCCACGCCACGCCTCCATGCGGACGACCTTCGCGCCCTGCATAGCGTACTGCCCAGTATCCGCTACGAGGCAGGCCAATCTATTTTCAATTTCGGCGACCCCGGCGATACGCTATATTTCATTGTTTCCGGCAACGTCCGCTTCTTTCATGTCACGCCCATCGGGGAAGAACTCACGCTGGAAGAGGCAGGCGAGGGCTGTTTCTTCGGGGAAGTGGCTATGCTGCACAGCGGCAAGCGCACCGCTTCCGCGCAGGCGACTGAATCGACAGTCCTGCTGGAACTGCATAGCGAAGAATTGGACGCTGTTGTGCAGCGCCATCCCCATGTCGCGCGCATGCTGATGGAGGGCATGGCGCAACGTCTGAGCCGTTCCGGGGAGCAACTGCGCTACGCCACCATCCGCAACGCTAACGAGGTTGCCGATGAAGAATTGACCACGCAAAACAAGCGAATGGCGCAACTGACGGAGTTTCTTGGCAGCGGCGGCTTCCTGATCGTGTTCGGCCTGTTTCTGTTCGCATGGACGGCCTTTACGCGCTGGCAGAAAATTCAGGGCAGCCTCGAATGGCTTGGCCTGCTGTTGGCGATTTTGCAGATCGTCATCGGCAACTTTGTCCTCAACAGCCAGCACCGAACCGCCGTGCAGGAACGCGCCCTGAGCAAAACCGAGTACGAGGCCAATATCATCGCCGAAAAAGAGATTCGCGCCCTGCACATCAAAGTGGAAACGCAGCACTCCGAACTGTTGCGCCATCTCAAGCAACTGGAGAAGCAACAGCAAAGCGACAGCCTCTATTAAATCTCCACTTATAAATGCCTACTACAACGCCGTTTTTTATTCATTCTAACAGACGGATATAAACCTTTTTGCCGCGTCATGGTACAATGAGGGTACGATTTAGCAGACGAGGGACGGGAACCATGACACCAGCAAAAACAGCGACACCATTGCCGAAAAGTGGGCGCAAAACCAAAGCGGGCGCGGAAAACGGCGGAACAAACGGACACGCGCAACCAAACATCAACCACCAGCCACCAGCCACCAACGCCATGTCGGAAGCGGAAGTTCAGGAGGAGCGCGTATTACAGGCCGCAACAGAACGCCTGAACGATCCCGACGATGCGCCGTGTCATGGCGTGATCCGGATTCGTGGGGCGCGGCAGAACAACCTCAAGAACATCAGCCTTGATATTCCCCGCGACAAGCTGGTGGTCATTACCGGCCTGAGCGGGTCGGGCAAATCGTCGCTGGCCTTCGATACGCTGTACGCCGAAGGGCAGCGCCGCTATGTGGAAAGCCTCTCCTCGTATGCCCGCCAGTTTCTCGGCCTGCACGACAAGCCCGATGTGGATCAGATTGACGGCCTTTCCCCCGCCGTCACCATTGACCAGAAAAGCACCAGCAAAAACCCGCGCTCGACGGTGGGAACCGTCACCGAAATCTACGACTACCTGCGCCTGCTGTATGCCCGCGTGGGCGTTCCGCACGACCCTAAAACCGGCCTGCCGCTGACCAAGCAGAACATCGAAAGCATGGTAGATCGCATTCTGGAGCTGCCGGTCGGAACGCGCTTCCTGATTCTCTCGCCCGTGATTCGCGGACGCAAGGGCGAGTACCGCAAGGAGATGGAGGACATTCTCAAGGAGGGCTATGTGCGCGCCCGCGTGGATGGCGAAATGGTGGATCTGAGCGAAGAGATTCCCGACCTGGAACGCTACAAGCAGCACACCATCGAGATCGTCATTGACCGCCTGGTGATGAAGGAGGACATCAGCCGCACGCGCATCACGGACGCGCTGGAACAGGCGCTGAAGCGGGCGAAAGGCGTGGCGACCGTGGACGTGCACGCGCTGGGCGACCATCCCGCGCAGGAACTGCACTTCACGGAAAACTACGCGTCGGAGGACAGCGACTTCAACTACGATGAGATCGAGCCGCGCCTGTTTTCGTTCAACTCGCCGTATGGCGCGTGTCCCGATTGTCACGGACTGGGAACCAAAACCGAGTTCGACCCTGCGCTCGATTATTCCCGACAAGAGTTTGAGCATCGCGCAGGGCGCAGTTCGCTATTTCGTGTACAAATCCGGCAAGGAGATCATGGCGGATCACCGGACGGCCATGTTTCGGGCGGTGGCCAAGAAGCTGGGCTTCACCATTGACACGCCCATCAAAGATTTGACGCAAAGCGCAGTTCGAAGCGCTGATGAACGGCATCAAGGGCAACGTCACCGTCGAGTTCCGCAACAAGTGGGGCCGGACGCGCCATTTCGATACGGAGTACGCGGGCGTGCTCGAGATCATGGAACGCTCGTTCAAGGAGTCCACCAGCGATTATGTCAAGGAGGATTTGGCGCAGTATCAGAGCGAACGCCCCTGCCCCGTCTGCAAAGGCAAGCGACTGAAACCGGAAGCGCTCGCCGTCCTTGTCGGCAAAACCAACATTTCCGATCTGTGCGCCCTGTCGCTGGAAAAAATCGGCGCGTTCTTCAACGACCTGACACTGACCGAGCGCGAAATGATGATCGCGCGGCAGATCGTGAAGGAAATACGGACGCGCGTGGGCTTTCTGCTCAACGTCGGCCTGAACTATCTGACGCTGGATCGTTCGGCGCGAACCCTGGCGGGCGGCGAAGCGCAGCGTATCCGGCTGGCGACGCAGATCGGTTCGGGGCTGATGGGCGTGCTGTATATTCTGGATGAGCCGAGCATCGGCCTGCATCAGCGCGACAACACGAAACTGATCCGGACGCTGGAACATCTGCGCGAACTGGGCAACACGGTTCTGGTCGTCGAGCATGACGAGGAGACGATGGAAGCGGCGGACTGGCTGATCGACATCGGGCCGGGCGCGGGCGAGCATGGCGGGCATGTGGTGGCGCAGGGAACCGTTGCCGCAGGTGAAGGCGAACCCGAACAGCATCACCGGGCAGTTTCTGAGCGGCAGGCGCAAAATCGAAGTGCCGCAGTGCGCCGCGCACCGGGCGACAAGTTTCTGGAACTGATCGGCGCGAAGCAGCACAACCTGAAAAACGTGGACGTGAAGATTCCGCTCGGCCTGTTCGTCGCCGTGACGGGCGTATCGGGTTCGGGCAAATCCACGCTGATTCAGGAGACGCTGTTCCCCCTCCTGCAAAACCGCATCAACAAAACGCACGCGGTCTGGGGCGCGCACGAGGAGATACGCGGGCTGGAGCATCTGGACAAGATCATTGACATTGACCAGTCGCCGATTGGCCGGACGCCGCGCTCCAATCCCGGCCACGTATACCGGCATGTTCGATCTGATCCGCGTCCTGTTCAGCAAAACGCAGGACGCGCGGGTACGGGGCTATGAGCCGGGCCGGTTCTCCTTCAACGTGAAGGGCGGGCGGTGCGAAGTCGTGCAAGGGCGACGGCATCTTGAAGATCGAGATGCAGTTTCTGCCGGATGTGTACGTGCCGTGCGAAGTGTGCAAGGGCAAACGCTACAACCGCGAAACGCTGGAAGTGAAGTTCAAGGGCAAGAACATCGCCGACGTGCTGGACATGACGGTCAGCGAAGCCGTCGAGTTCTTCGAGGCGCTGCCCAACATCGCCCGCAAGTTCCGCACCCTCCATGATGTCGGACTGGACTACATCCGGCTGGGACAGCCCGCCACCACGCTTTCGGGCGGCGAAGCGCAGCGGGTGAAGCTGGCCGCGGAACTGGCGAAGCGTCCGACGGGGCGCACGATCTACATTCTGGACGAGCCGACGACGGGCCTGCACTTCGCGGACGTGGAGAAACTGATCGGCGTCCTCAACCGTCTGGTGACGGCGGGCAACAGCGTGCTCGTCATCGAACACAACCTGGACGTGATCAAAACCGCGGACTGGCTGATTGGACATGGGGCCGGAAGGCGGCGACGGCGGCGGCAGACTGGTGGCGGAGGGAACGCCGGAGCAGGTGGCGCAAGTGAAGGGCAGCCACACGGGCCAGTACCTCCAAAAGTGTCTGGGAAGCGGAACTGTGTGCGGGTAGAATATAATCAAAACGAACAGTGAAAGGAACATCTTTACCATGAGTTACACATTAACCGTGCCGAATGACATTGCCGAAGCCGCCGAAGAAATGGCGCAGCGTTCCGGCCAGTCCAAAGATAGCCTGTTGCTGAACGCCCTGCGTGTGTACTTTCCGCCGATTTCCGCCGAACTGCAAGCAGAATTCGACGCTTTTGAACTAGTCTCCGATGAAGATTTTCTGATGGTCGAACTGTTGTTAGAAGGTGGTGACAATGCTGCGCGGTGAGGTTTGGATGGTATCTGTACCGCCTTCCTCCGGGCGGGAACAAGCCGGCACACGCCCTGCCATTGTTTTGCAGGATGACACCTACGGGCAGAACTCTCCGCTGGTTCTGATTGTCCTGCTGACTTCGCAATTGTCCGCCCTGCGCTATCCGGCAACCGTTCAAATTGCTCCTTCCGCGCAAAACGGCTTGACTGTTCCTTCCATTGCGCTCGTATTCTAAACGCGGGCGCTGGATCGAACACGTTTCATTCGGCAACCTGGAACGCTTGATGTTGCCGACCTTCTAGCCGTGCAGGAGGAATTGCGCAAATTAGCGGGCTTATGATACCCATGATTGGCAGGAGTGAGAAACCAAGCCGTTAACGCACCCACAAAATCAGGAAAATATTATGGCTTATAACGAATTTACATTGAGCGGCGCGGCAAGTCAATTCAGCCTGACGGTAGATCAGACGCGCGACCTGTATTCGCATCTGCCCGCCGCGCCTGTCAGTGACGCGCTGCGTTCCGAGCTTGAGGAAGTGGTTCCTCTCGCGCTGATAATATCTACGGAGAAAGCCCGTTCCGAGATCATTATCATGCCGATTCTGCTGGAAGTATGGCGCAAAACAGGGAAGCGCGTGGGTTTGTTCTCAGGTGTGGAATTTAACGTCGAGGGGCAGGTGGGATTAAATGGCGTGTAACTTCATTCTGCCCTGTAACGCCTGAGCGCTTGCTGACGAATCCGCTTCCCGTTCGTAGATACAGCGTACACAGCAACATTACAACTCACAAGGAGGCAAATTCATGCCGCAGCAATTTACCGTTCAGCCCGTACAGGCGATGACCAAAGGCGAGGTCAAGCAGATGCGCCGCGAAGGGCGTATTCCCGTCTCTATTCAGCATCGGGGACAGGGAACGCTACATCTGGAAACGCCGACCAAGCCGCTCGACGATTTTATTCGCGCGCATGGCGAAGCCGCCATGCTCGAACTGCTCGTCGAGGGCGGCCCCAGCCATCAGGCGATGATACACGATATTCAGCGCGACCCTCTTACCAAACGCCTGATTCAGGTAACATTTCAAAGCATTCAAACGGGCGATACCGTCAAAGTCCATATTCCGCTCGTCTTTCACGGCACCCCGGAACCCGTCCGGCTGCAAACCGCCCTGCTACAGCACTCTATCGAGCAGTTGGAAATCCACTGCCAGCCCGGCGACCTGCCCGACCATATCACGGTTGACATATCCAACATGATAGGAACCGATACTCTGCGCGTGTCCGACCTGCCGCACAGCGACAAATACACAATCATCACATCGCCGGATACCGTAATCGCCTCGCTGACGGTTCACCATGTGGAGGATGAGGCTCCCGCTCCCACCAGCGTTGACGGCCCGAGCGCCTCGACAGATGGCCCGCAGGCCAGTCCCGCCCTGCCCAACGAGTTCAACCGCGCCTGCCGCCGACTAACACGCGGGAACGATTGCAAAGCCTCCACGTCTGTCAAAGGTGTGGAGGCTTTTTCTATCTTTCGGCTTTCAGGATACGATTAGCCGCGAATGAACGCGAATAAACGCGAATGTCATGGGAGAAGGTTGGAGAAACTATGTCGAGACAGGTATTTCAGATAGTGTCTTGTACGGCCACGTCGCATATGCCGCGCATACGGATTGCGTCTGAGTTTCGCGGCAATAGTTTGCCTGTTTCCGGCGATGCGGGTACAGGCGCAGGTTTGGTCGCCGGATGGCAGGCAAATCGCAATTCCGGGCGCGTCTCTGCTGCTGGCGGACGCGACTGCTGCCGGAGCGTCTGCGCTCTGCCACACCTGCAACAAAAATAAAAGCCCAGTCGCCAACCGCGACGCTGACTTCCGCCGCTGTCCCTGTTGCCGCGCTTGCCCAATACGAGCGCGGCTTTCGCGCCCGTCTGGTCGCCAGACAGCAGAACCATCTCCTACCTTGCCGACGGGCAAACCCTCACATTCTATGACACCGTTAAGCAGCAGCGTAAATCGCTGAACGACAACACGCTTGCGCCCGTTGCCTGGTCACGCGATTCGTCTCTGTTCGCCAGTGTTCACAAAACGGAAACGGGCGGTTTGCAGGCGCTGATTCGCTATCGCAACGGCGGCAGTTTCCTGCCCGCCATTGACCTGCCGTTTCACTCCGTTCCCGCCACCTACAACCCGCTCGGCTGGATCGCCAACACGACCAATGTAATCGTTGCGGGCGGCGATAACGGCAAATACGATTTGTACCTCTGGATCAGGGAGAACTTGTTCGCCTGACGAGCACGGGCGATGTGCTGGGCTTTGCGGTATCCACCGATGGCGCAACGGTACGCTGGATACGCCGCAGTCCGAATACGCGATACATTTTGCTGTCGCCATACGAGATGACGATAGACACGCGCACCATTCGCAAACTGCCGTTTCCCGATGTGGTCAAGGCCGTCAATCCCACTCCCCGCAACTATCCCGATGCGGTGACTTCCGTTGTGTTTACGCCCGATATGAGCCAGTTCGCCTTTGTGACGACGGGCGGCCCGCAGGCAGGAACAAACGGTTCCGCCCTCTGGATCAGCGACATTACGGGTCAGAATGTCCGCTTCCTCGGCAAGGGGACGGGCGCAAACAGCGCGCAAACAACTCCCGTACCCGTTTCCGCCACGCAGCAGACAGGCTTCACATTTCCCGCGTATACGCCCGCCTTCTCGCCCGACGGCAAATATCTGGCGGCAATCCGCAATGAGAACGGCAAACGCGCCCTCGTTGTTGCCGATGCCGCCACCGGCCAGAGCAAAACAACCGTCCTGCCGTAACTCCCCGTTCTTTATATGCCGCCACATCCGCCGCGCCACTTTTCCACGCGCCCGCGTTGACACGTCTCCCTGTGAGTGCTATAATGGCGCACAGTATAGACAGGTGTTCAGGTATTCGGTGTTTGGTGTTCGGCTGATCATGCTCTTGCCGCGACTAAGGTAAACTTCCAAACTTCTGGCATTGACCCGAACACCAAACACCGAATACCGAACACCAACGGAGGAGATTTTGTGGAAATCAAGCAGATAGAAACCGCGCAGATTGTGGAAGACACCGATCAGCCGCGCAAGCATCACAGCGAAGAGAGTTTGCAGGGATTGGCCGACAGCATCCGGCAGCACGGGATGCTCAACCCGATTACCGTAACGCCCTTGCAGGACGCGGGCAAGTTTAAGATCGTGACGGGCGAGCGGCGCTGGCGGGCGGCGACGATGGCGCACCTGAAAGCCATGCCGTGCGTCGTCAAAGACAAGGCCATCAATCCCGATGAGCGGCTGACGGAACAGCTGATCGAGAATTTGCAGCGCGAAGATTTGCAGCCGCTGGAAAAAGGACGCGCCATTCAGCACGTCAAGGGCACGCTGAACCTGACCAACCGCGAAATCGCCAAACGGCTCGCGCTTTCGGAGCGTACCGTCGGCTATCTGCTCGACCTGCTGGCCCTGCCCGACGACATCGGCGAAGCGATTGTTTCCAGTCCCAACCGCCCCTCCGACGGCCAGCTGACGGAAAAACACGCCCGCTTTCTGAAACAACTGAACGAGGAGCCGGAACTGCAAACGGCTGTCGTGGAGCGAATCCGCGACCAGAAACTCAACAGCGACGATACGGGCAATCTGGTCAAGGCGCTGAAAAAGCACCCGGAAAAATCGAAAGAGATTCTGGACAGCCCTTCCGATCATCTCGTCAAGTTTTTTCAGGACGCGGGCGACCCGCTTGCCGACGCGGTCGGAGATATGGAACTGAGCA
The DNA here is from genome assembly GCA_963817895.1 of uncultured Chthonomonadaceae bacterium. Classification (GTDB taxonomy): domain Bacteria; phylum Armatimonadota; class Chthonomonadetes; order Chthonomonadales; family Chthonomonadaceae; genus CAWFQB01. The sequence continues at coordinate 945,995 of CAWFQB010000004.1, read as the reverse complement.
GCGGCCCGGTTCGCATTTCCCCGCACGCGCAGCGCATCATGGACTTTTTGCCGTCCCTGTCCGGCCTGGAACTGTCGCGCCTGCCCCACCCCGAACTGCGCCAGATCCAGGACGCGCTCACGTCGCTGAAACTGGCGGTAGACGGCCTGCTGCGCACCTGCAAAGAACAGTTAGGAGAGTAAAAATTATCATGGCAGCCGAATTTTCGTTTGATGTGATTTCCAAAGTGGATTTGACGGAAGTGAAGAACGCGATTGACCAGACCGAAAAGGAGATCGCGTCCCGCTACGACTTTCGCGAAACAAAAAGTACGCTGGAACTGGAAGACAACACCTCAAACTGCTTTCCGACGATGAGTTTCATCTGACCACGCTCATCGACATTCTGCGCGGCAAAATGGCGAAGCGCAACATCTCGCTCAAAGCGCTGGAATACGGCAAGATCGAAGCGGGTTCGCGGGGCACGGCGCGGCAGACGATCACGCTGCGGCAGGGCATCCCGACGGACGAGGCCAAGAAACTGGTCAAACTCATCAAGGACGCGGGCATCAAAGTGAACGCGCAGATACAGGGCGAACAACTGCGCGTCACCGGCAAGGACAAAGACGCGCTGCAAGCCGTGCAGAAACTCATCCGCTCACAGGAAGACCTGCCCTTCGACGTGGAGTTTTCCAACTACCGATAAGGCAGTGTTCGGTATTCGGTGTTCGGGAGTTGCAGTATGTGGGAGCGGCAACGGCTTGAATGAAGAAAAACGCAAATGACAACCCAAATGCGGGCTACCATTGATGATCTCTTTGAAATACCCGGCAAAGCGGAGTTGCTCAATGGGGAGATTGTACATCTGTGTCCGACAGGGGCAATGCCGGGTTATGCCGGGGATGAAATCTTCGTGTCTCTCCATGCTCACGCGCGCCAATCCCAATACGGCAGGGCTGTCAGCGACAACAAAGGTTTCCGCGTAGATTTGCCCGGTCGCGGCTCTTTCAGCCCCGATGCGGCGTTTTTTGCCGGGCCTGATCCGGGCATGCGCTTCTATGAGGGCGCGCCCGTTTTCGCTGCCGAAGTGCGCAGCGAAAACGATTACGGGCTGGCAGCCGAGCAGGAAATGGCTGCAAAACGCGCCGATTACTTCGCCGCCGGAACGATGGTTGTTTGGGATGTAGATTTGCTCATTCCTGATGTGGTAAAGAAGTACAGCGCGACCAGTCCGAATACGCCTGTAATCTTCCAGCGCGGCCAAATTGCCGATGCGGAACCTGCCGTTCCTAACTGGCGCATGTCCGTTGATAATCTATTTCCATCGCCATAACATTTCAACATGGACGATAACATAACGCCAGAAATGTTTTCTGAACTTTTCCTCACTCTGCACAGCAATGTTACCCATGCGCTCTATGCAGATGGCGTAGATGGCGCAGTTGAAAAACTGCAAAACATTGTAATGGCTCCTGATGGCTTGACGGCGTTGGAACTCTCCCGTTTCAAAGAGGAACTACTCGGCTTCCAGCGCGCGGCTGATGATAGTTTTAACCCGGCACATCCCCATCATGGCTGTGATGTTTTTCCTTTGTGGTTGCGTTACCACTTCGGCATTTTCGACGCTCCGGAAAATTCCGAACGGACGCTCTGGACATATATTCAGCATTGCCCGTTCGGAACGGCTGTTTTTCATGATGCCATTAAACTGCTCGTAGAATATGCCATGCGTCGCGCAAACATGCCTTTGGCCTGTCACGCGGCGCAATTGCTGTTACACCATTACGCCATTATCAATCTGCTTCGTTTTAATCCATGTACGCCGGTGACGTACAGCCTGGATGCCGAAGAAATATCAAATGAGAATATGTTGCCCCTGTGCCTCCCCTATTGGGAAGCTATTGAGGCTTTGGAAACCGACGCGGCGCAATGTTGGGCAGATATATTGGAAATCACTCTTGAAAACGCCACGCAGGATAGCCGGAAAGAGTATTATTATCCAAAGGTGTTAGAAGCATTACGCGAACATTACCACAAAACGAACGACTTCAGCCGTCTGGAATGGATCAAGGCGTATGAGTATGAATGATATTCTCGCTTATGGAGGCATGATATGACAGTTACTCTTGACCTACCCTCGGAACTACAGGCGCAATTGCAGGAAGAAGCGGCTAAAGTCGGCATGGATGAAAGCGACTTTATTCTGAACACGCTTCAGGAACGAGTATGCCGCGCTTCTGTCTCGTCAAGAGAATTGCCGCCGCGCCTGTCGCGTGAAGAGTCCGAGTTGTTGCTGGAAATCAACAAAGGCTTGCCCGAAGAACTCTGGCAAGAATATGATGCGTTGGTCGTAAAACGCCGTGCGGAAAACTTAACGCCGGAAGAGCATTGCCGCCACAGGCGTGGTTAATCTTCACCGCGCTCTCATCTTGCTCGGCGTCCACCCGCCAACAACGCCAACAAAAGACGTGATAAGCAGCTCGATTTCAGAGGACGAGTTTGATTGAATTTGAATTGCCCTACATCAGCCTGTTTGTTCTGGCGTAAAGGGGTTGAAAATCTGCCGTCATTTTGAAGGAACTCTTTACGCTCATGGTGAACTATGCGGCGCGACAGCCTTGCCCGCTTCCTGCTTCCTGACGTTCGGCTTGGCTGCCTTCATTCACCTCACAAAGGAGTCAGGCATTATGACGAACACAAGCCCCTTTTCCGAAACATCCGTTGCCGCGCCCAAGAAGAAAGTTCGTATCGGCGTGATCGGCACGGGCGGGATTGCCAATGGCGCGCACCTGCCCGGCTATTCGCAGATACCCGATGACTGCGAGATTTTCGCCATCTGCGACATTGACCCGGTTGCGCTGGAAAAAACGAGCGCGAAATACCCGGATGTTCCGCACAAGTTTGAGGATTACAAAAAGCTACTGGAAATGCCGGAAATTGACGCGGTATCGGTTTGCACTCCCAACTACGTTCATTATCAGCCGACAATTGACGCGCTCAACGCAGGCAAGCACGTCCTCTGCGAAAAGCCGATTGCCATGAACGCGCAGCAGGGCGCGGAAATGGTCGAAACCGCGAGAAAGAACGGCAAATTTCTTCAAATCGGCTACAACAGCCGCTTTCAGCCGTCCAATCAGGCGCTGAAACGCTTTATTGACGCGGGCGAACTGGGCGACATCTACTACGCCCGCGCGCAATGCTCTGCGTGTGCGCGGTATTCCCGGCTGGGGTGTGTTTATTGACAAGAGCAAGCAGGGCGGCGGGCCACTGATTGACATCGGCGTCCATGTCCTCGACCTGACCCTCTGGTTCATGGGGCATCCAAAACCGGTTGCGGCCAGTGGCGTCACGTACCAGCAGTTCGGCAAGCGCGACGACGTTGTGGGCTTCATGGGGCAGTGGGATTACAAGAACTTCACGGTCGAGGATATGGCCGCCGCCTTAATCCGCTTTGACAACGGCGCGACGATTGTGCTGGAATCCAGTTTCGTCGCCAATATCAAGGACGAAGTACATAACGTTACCCTGCTCGGTTCCGAAGGCGGCGCGGAAGCGTACCCGTTCAGCATCACGCAGGAGCGGCATCGCAGCGTGTTCAGCTACTCGCCCAAAATTCCCGGCGGCAACAACATCAATACGCACCATGCGGAAATGAAAGCGTTCGTCGAGTGCGTCCGCGACAACAAGCCCCCGCTCGTCACCGGCGAACACGGCCTGATGGTCGCCAAAATCATGGACGCCATTTACAAGTCGGCGGAACTGAAGCGCGAAGTGACGATAGATTAGCGACACATTTCTTACTCTGAAACTCAGACCCTTGCTGCGCCGTCTGTCTCATCGGACGGCGCAGTTTTTGGCGTGAATAGAAATTACGGGTATCTATCTGATGGCTTTGAGATTGCGGTGACGAGTGGCGTTGCTGCGATTTGCCGTGTCATTCCCGTATGCAGTAGTACGCCGTGAAATTAGTCCGCAGGCATATCGCAGTGGCGCGTTTTACGCCGAATCACAATCAGTACAAAATAATGTTCTTTTGAGGGATATACGTGAATAACTCATCATCTTCGCAGCCGGTGAAAGCCGCCACGGAGGCAGCGCCGCCCTCTTCTGCGCCTCATAACGGGAAGCCCGCTGACATACCTGCCTTGCCCGCCTCCATCCCGGTAGAAACGCACTGGCGACAAAGCGTGATGGCGCTGCTGATCGCTATTATGTTCGTGTCCGCTTCGGCGGAACTGGCGTATGCGCTGGTGAACCTGTCTGCCATGCCAGTGTTTATCAAAGACACGGCCCACCTTGATGTACGCTGGGTCGGCATTATCGGCACGTCGTTTCTACTGACGGAAGGCGCATTGAAGGGGCCGATGGGCGCATTGGGGATCGTATCGGGCGCAAACCGCTGATTCTTGCCGGCCCCATCTTGTCCACATTTACCGCCCTGCTCACCCCGCTCGTGCATAATCCCTACGCCCTCGTCTGCCTGCGCGTTCTAGACGGTGTGGGCGCGGCGGCTTTGTGGCCTGCTGTGTTCAGTCTGATTGGCGACCACGTTCCCGAAGAACGGCGCGCGACCGCCATGAGCCTGTTCAACGTCGCGTATATTTTCGGTATCGCTGTCGGCCCGTCTCTTGGCGGCAATATCAATCATTGGGCGCGAGCCGATCTGCACATGTCGTTGGCGCACTCCAAAGAAGCGTCCTTTTATTTAGCGGCAGTATTATTCGCGCTCACCACCATCGCCACAATTATCTTTGTGCCGAAACTCACGCCTGTTACCGGCAAGGATGGACACACGGGCGAATCCATTCACCTTGACGAATTGAAGGCGATGCTGAAGCGTATTCCCATGACGCTGCTGATGACGTTTGTGACGTTTTTGGGCATCGGCTTCATCATGCTGTACATTAAGACGTATGCTATGGAACCCGGCGGGCCGTTCCATATGACGGAGCGGGGGTATGGCAATACGCTTGTGTTGCCCGCCCTGTTCATCGGCGTCCTTTCCGTGCCGATGGGGAAACTGGGCGATAAAATCGGCAAGGCGCTGGCTGTAAAAGCGGGCATCGGGTTGTGCATGGTTGCCTACTGGCTGCTGCTGCTGTTCCCGTCCCATCTTACTCTCATCGGATTGGGAACCCTGATTGGAACCGGCTTTTCCCTCGCGTTTCCCGCGTGGATGGCGCTTGTGACGGAACAGGCGGGTTCCAGTCAGCGCGGCGCGGTTGTGGGCGCAGTCGCAACGGCGCAGGGGGTGGGCGCGATTACCGGCAGTTCTTTCAGCGCATGGCTGTACCCGCTCGGCGCAATCGCGCTCGGCCCTCTCACTCTGCCCGCGCATAGCCTGCCCTTCCTGATGTGCGGACTGGCCCTCATCGGCTCCTTCCTCCTCGCCCTGTTCACCCTTCATGCGCCCCGCCCTACGCAACTGGAAAGCGAGTCAATGGGATAGAGGAAGAAAAGGAGAAAAGGAGAAGAGGAGAAGAGGAGAGTGGGAACCGCGAAACACACGAAACAAACGAAAAAAGGAAAAATAAAAGAACAAAACAGGCTACAGGGAAATAGACAGGATTAACGGGATTTTTCAGGATAAACAGGATTACTCAGGAAATTCCGAACTCTATCTTCTACATCCGTGTCATCCGTGTTTGCGCCTTTGCATTTTTCTCTTTTTTGTTTTTCCTTTTCGTTTATTTCGTGTGTTTCGGCGGTTCCCAATCCTCTCCTCATCCTCCGTGTTCTCCGTGGTTTACCTTTTTTGTGTTACGAGCAGGAGGACGCTGAGACAGGCGGTGGTTGCGCCGAGATAGAAGGGCAGGGCGGGGTTGAGGTCGAATAAGATACCCGCTATCAGGCTGGCGGGCAGCAGGGCGAGGCCGACAATGGTATGGTACGCGCCGATTTGCGTGGCGCGCTGCGCGGGTTCGGCCATGTCGGCGGCAAATGCCCGCTGTACGCCCTGCGTTAAGGTGTAGTAGAGGCCATACAGCAAAAAGAGAACCACGATTGCGGTTTTACTACTCGCCAATCCGAAACCGAGATACACGAGCGCGAACACGCTGTAGCCGGCAATGATGAGCGGACGCCGCCCCACCCTGTCAGACAAGATGCCCGCGCCATAGCCCAGAACCGCTTCCACCACATTGAACGCCGCGTACAGCCACAAAATCTGTGACGGCGTAAAGCCCAAACTCGCGTTGCCCGCAATACCAGAAACGCATCGCTGGAATTTCCCAGATTGAACAGCAAAATCACCAGCAGAAAACGTTTGTAGGCAGGCTGTAGGTCTTTCCATATCGGCAGACGTAATTTTGATTCAGGCTTGCTAATTGACGATTGCGCCTTCTCCTCTTCTCCTTTTCTCCTTTTCTCCTTTTCTTCTTTTACGGCGAACAGCAGCGTCAGGACGGCGAACAGACCGGGCAGGCCCGCGAACAGGAAGAGCAGGCGCAGGTTGTGGCCTAAATCGTAACTGTGGGCGTAGCGGTGCAGGCAGCCTAGAAAGGCCAGTCCGAGGAGTGGGCCGAGTACCGCGCCGGTTGTGTCCATTGTCCGGTGCAGACCGAACGCCCGCCCACGCAGTTCTTTGGGCGTGGTTTCCGCAATCAGAGCGTCGCGGGGGGCGGTTCGCAATCCCTTGCCGAAACGATCTACGAAGCGCAGGAGGAGGACGAGCGGCCACGCATACGCCAGAGCCATGAGCGGTTTGCTGATGGCTCCGAAACTATAGCCAAGAACCGTGAGGGGCTTGCGTTTACCGGTTTTATCCGACCAGTAGCCGGACACGAGGCGCATCAGGCTGGCCGTGCTTTCCGCCACGCCCTCGATCAGGCCGACGGAAACCGCTCCGACGCCCAACACGCCCGTCAGGTAAATGGGTACCTGCGTATACGCCATTTCGCTGGACATATCCGTGAGCAGGCTGACAAAGCCGAGCGCGATTACGGTACGGCTCAGGCGCGTTATCCCGGCGCGGAGTTTTTCCGGTTCTACTTCCGCTTCAGCCACCGAACACCGCCCGCAGCAACTCCTGAATGTGCTTCAAGCCCACCTCAAACTCGGTCTTGTAGCCCTCCACTTCCGCCGTGATGTATTCGTCATAGCCGATCTCTTCCAGAGCCGTCCGAACCCGCGCCCACGGAACATCCCCTTGCAGCGGATTGCAGAACGCGCGTCCGTTGCCGATGCCCGTTTTGAAGTCCTTGACGTGAACCTTCTTAATACGCTTGCCCAAAATGCGTATCCACTGATCCGGGTAGCCATACAGCAGCACATTGCCCACATCGAAATACGCGCCAATGCTGTCCGTTCCCGCTTCCCCGTTTACCTCATCTATGAAGCGGGCAAATTCCAGTGGCGACAGCAAAAACTTGTTCCACACGTTTTCCACGCCCACAGATACGCCCAAATCCTGCGCGACGGGAGCCACTTCCTTCAGCACGGCTTTCGCCCGCTCATACGCCACATCGTAGGCAATCGTATCGCTGACAATCCCCGGCACGACCAGAATGGTATCCACGCCCATCCACTTTGCGGCCTGCAAAGAGGCCCGAATGTTCTCCGCGCCCTGCTTCCTCACGCCCTCGTCCGGTGACGTAATCGGGTATTTCCAGCCTAGCCCGGTTGACACGCTCGACAGTCCCACGCCCGCCTGTTTCGCAGCGCTACCAACGCTTTCACGCCCTGCTCATCCGTCGCAGGCGTCAACTCGCCATCTTCGGCAATGTTAATTTCGATGCTGTCAAACCCCGCCTGCGCCACCAAAGTAAAACATTCCGCCAGCGGCAAATGCGGCGGCAATGTCCAGCGATTGATTCCAATCTTCACGATTTCACACTCCTCTCAGGTAAGGGATAAGGGATAAGGGGTAAGTGATTAGGAAGAGCGTTGTTCAACTCGCGCATTGTTCTTATCCCTTACCCCTAATTCTCATGTATGCGCCACAAGTTAACGACGCCGTTGCGGTCGCCGCAGGCCAGCATTTTGCCGTCTGGCGCGAAGGCGATGGTTTCTATGGTCGCGTCGTTGCCGGGGAAGGCGCGCAAAATGCTTCCCTTCGCAATGTCCCACAAACGCGCTTTGCCATCGCTGCCGCCGCAGGCCACTTTTTGGCTGTCCGGGGAAAAGGCCATGCTGTTGACGGTCAGGACGCCGGTGACTTCCAGCATTTTGGTCAGATTACCGGTACGCGGGTTCCACAGGCGAATTGTATTGTCGTTGCCCGCGCTGCCTAGCGATTGGCCGTCCGGCGAGAAGACAACCGAGGTACAGCGTTCGCTATGCCCTTTCTTCGACCACAGCAGGGTTCCCGTATGCGCGTCCCATACGCTGACGCGCCCCGGTTCGCCCGAACCCGCCGAGCCGCTTCCCCCCGCAATCAGAGTTCCATCCGGCGAAACGGCAACCGCAAACACCTCGCCAGGCGCATCCAGCAGCCGCAATGCGGCCCCGGTTGCCACATCCCATATTTCCACAGTTCTGTCCCGGCTTCCTGTCACCAGCCGCATATTATCAGGAGAAAAAGCGACGCTTTCCACATCGCTTTTGAAACCGGTCAAAATCTGCCGCAATCGCCACGTCCGCGTGTCCCACAGTTTCACGCTTCCCGGTTCCAGAACCGCGCTCGTGCCTGCCGCGAACAGGCCGCCATTGGGCGAAAACGCGACGGACGCGATATTGGAAGGGCCGGATATTCTGCACGAACCGGCGCGTCATATCCCCCGTCTGCACATCGAACAGCGCGGCCTCGCCGTTAATCAGTCGCTGATCCTCGTTGCGTTCCGTGCCGACGGCAACGGTTCGGCTGTCCGGCGAAAACGCGACGGAACGGACGGGGCCTTTCTCTTCAATAGCGCGGAGATCGGAAACCACAAGCGAACGGTTCGCCGCGCCCGCCAGTATGACAAGCGCGACAATCATGCCGGTAATGCCCGACAGGACCGCCATCCACCTTCCGGCTTTACCGCATATACCAGCCCACAAGCGCGGCAGCCATCGCGAATACGGCGAAGAACAGGTGAAAGCCGGGAACCATCAGCGCCAAAATCATGAAACTCAGCGCGGTCCAGGTCGCCGCCGGGTAGTTGGGCATCGCCGGCCAATTCACGTTCCCCGGATTGCCGGTAGTGGAGGGCTGGAACGCTTGGCGCGAGCGGCCAGTTGGGGAGGTTGGTGACTGGTGACTGGTGGCTGGTGACTGGAGAGGTACAGGCGTATTACTGTTGGCGTGTGTCCGGGCGTGGGAGGCAATTGCTCTTACATGGCCGGGGGCGTAGTGTCGGGTCTGGGTTCTACGCGGCGCGTGTCGCGGCCCGGACGGACGTAGGGCTGCGGATGTTTGCAGGGGAAAGGGATCGCGCCCGCCCAGTTGTTCCGTTCGCTCACACCAGGGGCAGGCCAATAGATGATTGCCGTAACGGTGCTGCGCGTTGCGGGCACAGGTTACAAGCGCGTCTTCGGCCTGCATCAGCGCGTTTGCCCATGTCGCCGCGTCGGGGCGCAAGTCGGGCGCAGCGTGTCCCTCCTCGAAACAACGCAGAAACAGGGCGCGGAGATTGGGAGCACAAAATTGTGATTGGCGGGGCAAGCGGCATGGGTTTGAATGGCGTCGGGCGCGTTCCGTAGGTATAATGCCCGTTCTGGATACGGGTTTCATAGGGCGGCGGGTCTTCTTCGCCCTGATACACGCCGGAAAACGGATGCGCCCCCTCCATCAGCAGTTGAAAAATCAGCACGGCCAACCCGAAACGGTCGCTTGTTTCCGCGCGGGTGATCTGCCGAAAGTTTTTGCCCTGATGTTCCGGCGGCGTGAATTCGGGTTTGCCGACCGGACAGCGGTACACGGTTCCGGTTTTCTCGTCGCGCACCTGAAACGAGTCGGTATCCACCAGCGTAACGAGCGCGGTTTCCGTGACAAGCAGGTTCGAACTCGTTGATGTCGCCGATGACATAGCCCCGGTTGTGCAGGGCGCGAACCGCGCTGCTCACATTGCGGGCGGCGCGATGCAGGTACAGATAGTTGAAAAGCGGCAGTTCCTGTCGGCGCGTGGAGGGGTTGTACACATTGAACAGGGGGCGCATACCCGACACGCGGGGCATCAGAAAGCCCGCAAAACCCTGATCGCCGTACATTTTATGCAGCGTATCCAGCGGCCACGCGATGGAGATATGTTCCTGCGACCGACATGGGATCATCGGGCGGATTGGCAAGCATGGCGGCGAGTTTCCGCGCCTGCGTGTCCGTCGCCTGATGATAAATTTTCGCCGCCAAACGCCCATCGGCGGACGCGGCAAAAACCCGCGCCTCGCCGCCAACACCAATGGGGGTGGCTTCCGGCACAATCACGCGCTGATTATTCGATTGGCGTATGTAGCGCATAGGGTTTAGATACGAGATACGAGATACGAGATACGAGGTACAAGCAAACTGCGTACTCTGCGCGATACTGGCAGTGAGAGCATTTACTCGCATCTCGTATCTCTTATCTCGTATCTCCTCTCACGGCCAAAACCAATGTCAAATCATCGTCGGCGCGTTCGGCAATGCGTGGGGAACGGAGGAAAGCCGTGAGTTGGGATGCGCCCTGCGTTTGGTCCTCCATTCCGGCTGCAAACGCAAACAGGGGCGTAAAAAACGGCGCGTGAGGAGTGCCTTCGGGCAGTTTCAGAGCGAGGCGCTGCAAGCCGTCCGAAAACAGGGCAAGCGCGGAGATGGGAAGGGTTTGCAGGATGATTTGCGCCGATTCTAAGGCATCGGGCGAGGTGACAAAGGTGGTGGCGTTGGCGTACTCGGCGTCCGGGGGAACGGTAAGAGCGAAAAGTTCCTGTCGCGCGTTGATAGCGACAACCGCCCCGTCGCCCACCTGCAGCACGGCAATTGTTCGGCAGACACAGCCGCGAGAAGCAGGGTTGTCGCCAGTTCGCGGAGGGGTTCCTGTCGCGCCTGTGCTTCCGCTTCCAATGCCAACTGTACCGCCGCCAACACGTCCTTCAAGTCGTCACCGCTGATCTGCGCGTTTGCTCCATGAGCTACCAGCATCCGCAGTTCCAATGTTTGTACGCTCACCTCAACCGCAATTCGCGCGCCCACTTCCGCCAAAGCCGCTGACCCGGCCCCATCCGCAACCGCCACAATCAGCCCGCCCCCGGTCAGTTGCTTCACGCCGTGCGCGTCCTGACACGGCAAGCCCGTTTTCGCATGGCTCACGCCCGCAACGGAAGCCGCCACAACCTTCCAATCCATCATGCCTACACCGTCCCCCATCCCGGCGGCGGCAGGGCGACCTGCTCATCTACCTGCGACTGCGAGATTCTCTGCATACTGGCGGACAGCCACACGAACATCTCGACAAAATTCAAGCCTTTGAGTTTCACGGGCGCGCGAACGGCGAGTTGGGCGAGGCGATCCATATCCGCGTTTTCCACGCCCACCGCGAAGAACGCCACCCGCTTTGCCGCTTCATCCGCCTTGATGCGCTGCGCGGCCTGCGTGACCAAATCTTCCGGTTCGCCCTGTGGGGCGCCATCCGTAATCAGAAACACCCAGGGGCGGTAATACGCGACTCCATTGGCCCGGTACTGCGATTTTCGCGCCTGTACCATGTCCAGCGCCTTGTTGATCGCCGCGCCCATGTGCGTCATGCCCCGCGCCGTCAGGGTCGGGGGCGCAAACTGGTCGGCGGTTACAAAATCCTGTTCCACGGCGATCTCGTTGTTGAAGGTGACAACCGCGATTTCCACCCGGCGCGACGCCAGCCCGTCCTTGACGATTTCCGTTTTGAAGGATTGCAGGCCCTCATTGAGGGCTTGCAGCGGCGCGCCGTTCATGGAACCGGACGTATCCAGCAGCAGAACGCAGGGGCAACGGGGTTCGGGGTTTTCAGCAAACTCAACAGCATCTTCCAGAGCGGCAGTTGCGGTCATCGCGGCAGATACTCCTCATAATCAGCATAGGACTGTACGTTACGTATAAATCCATACGATTGCAAACGTCGCTACGTTGCCGTAGCAAGGCAACAAGAAAAACGCGCTTCAAGAGTAGGGAAGGTTTACAATAACGTTCTCCCCTCTCCTAGCGCGTTGCGCGGCAAGGAGAGGGGCCGGGGGTGAGGTCAAACGCCCCCGCCACCCGCGCGGCGACACAGTCCGGCGACAGGCGCGTGTTGTTGATTTTAACATGCTGGTGGGGATAGAAAAAATCGTTTTGGGAGTTCAGTTTGTATTCTGTCTGCCACTGGCGGAGGGTGGTTTCCAGCGCGTCCATGTCGCCGTAATTTTTGCATTGTTGACGTTGGGGGGTTCGGTTGCGGCGCAGGCGTTCGTCGAAATCGGCTTCCAGTTCCACGTACCAGGTATTGCCGCCGTTTGCCGCTACCAGTTCGCGCAGTTCATCCATGAACTCGCGGTCGGGATCAAAGTCCAGCGCCCAATTGTAGGTGAAGATTAAGACCGGGCAGGCTGCTTTGCGCGGCGTGGGCGATGATGCGCGTTCGCAGTTCGCGCACCAGTTGCCGACACTCCGGCGTCCCGAAGGGAAACAGGGGCGTCACCATATCCAGCGTGATATGGTTGTGAAACAGCTTGTAGCCGGTCAAACGGGCAATCTCCTGCCCAACCGTCATTTTACCCACAGCGGGCGGCCCAAACACAACAATCAGGTTCATGCGCGTTTCCTGTATTAAGAATCAGGAGCAATTTGCTACCCTTATGCTTTCACTCTATACAGCCCCTAAAATGCGGAACAGGATAAACGGGAATTTCGTTATGCGCCGCGCGCATTGTACGCGGCGTGGAACGTGTAGAATCGCGCCGACAATTTACGTCGCGCCGACTACAAATTTGTTTGAGCGCGACAAAGCTATCAACCGAACACCAAATACCAAATACCGAAAATCGGGAAAATCGAACCCGTAGAGTTGCCTGAGTTGCTGTCTGCGCGCGTCCATGTGGCTGCCTCCTGTTTTCACAGGACATGGCTCAAGAGTTTATCCCAACGTTATTCAAAAAGCAAGCGAGGTCATGAAACCGGACGCGTTAAATTTCGTCCAGAATAGCAGAGGTTACCCTGCAAGGTTATACAAATTGATGAGGATAAAATCTTTGCGCCCCTTCTGCTATTCCCGCCGACCTGCGTTTACTCTGGTTGAACTGCTTGTCGTAATCGCCATTGTGACGCTGCTGGCCGCGCTGCTGTTTCCCGTCTTTGGAAAGGCGAGAGAGGCAGCGCGGGGCGCGTCCTGCGCGTCCAACATGCGCCAGGTTGGGGCCGCGCTCCTGAGTTACATGCAGGATTACGACGAGACGCAGCCGCGCCGCCAGAACGATGCCGAACTTACGTCATGGCGCAAAGACGTTCAGCCTTACATTAAAAATGGCGCTGTTTCCACCTGCCCTTCCAATTCCAATAACAGGCTATTGAGCAAAGCCAATCCCGAAACCGGCAATGACCCGTCGGACGTGCATATCTCGTATGCGCTCAACAATAACGACGCCAATGGCGTCGGCGGCATCTGCAATCGGCATTTAGGCGATGTGATGCTGGCGCGTATCCAATCCCCCGCGCAGACCATTGGCATGGGTGAGGCAACGGCCTACTACAGCGATGTATTCGTCAATGCGCGTATCGTAGATAATACATCCGGGGCCATGCACGACACCAACGCGACCGGATGGAACGGCCATATTTTCGCGGGACATAACGGCCTGAGTCACTTCTGGTTCATGGACGGGCATGTCAAGGCTATGAAGCCTTCCGCCACGATGAACATCATAGACCCCGGCAACAAATCCACCGTCAGCAATCCGGTCAATATGTGGACGATTGATAATTCCAGCTTTACGGATGCCGATCAGGGATTGGACATCAGCCCGACTCCCTTCACCTTCGCCCGCCAAAATCTCGCGTACTCCGAACAGGTTGATAAGTAAGCGCGAGGAAGAAGGGCAAACACGATGAGACGATACACGTTTGACGCCTTACGGAAAGACTACAGCAAGAGTAAAAACTATGCAAAACGGTTCTAATGTCTCAAATCGGCGCAAATTTTTCTGGCTGAACGTCATTGGCCTGTGTCTGATTTTCCCGCTATGGGAAGTTCATGACAGGTCGCAGCACGGGTATCGTCTCTCGCATGTTTCATTTCGATATTGCTCAGTTCCGCAACGCCGATCAAATCCAATCGGTTCTATGGCGACTATTGACCTCACGCTGTATTCCTGGATTGGCCCCCTTGAGATTCAGAAGAAGTACACGTACAGATGAAGCAGACCAGTATTTATTTTAACGCCAGAGCAGAGGCCAGTTTGGCCCACAAACTCATGACTTGATGGTTGTCTACCGAACAGGCTATCTCGATCTCAGCAGCAGGTGAACCTCGGCTGGCAAACAGTATCGAGCCTGCGGATTGATCCATGCGAGGATTGGTGAACTCTGCGCCTGCTCATGAGAATGCCATAGAATAATGCCGTTCAGCCATTGAAACTGCTTGAAGAAACCCCTCGGGTCTTTGAAACCTGTTCGAGTTAGGAGTTCTGGATCGCGTTGTTCTGCCTGTTGCTTCAGCCTCATCATCGCGGCGTTCACATGCTCTTGATTAAGCGAATCGTTCCCAGATGACAGTACCAGCAGGTTGAGCATTTCAGGAATCAACTGCCCTATTTTCTCACCGACGATGCGGCCTAATTTGTCAGTTTGACCTTCGGCGATTCGCACACACGTCGCTTCCAGGTTAAATCGCGTATGAATGCGATACGCCACCGTTAGATCAGGATTGCGTTGCTTGCTTTGTACAAATTTCTCGTATTCCACCGTACAATTACTGTCGGCGCTAAAATGGCGGGCAATGTCAAGTTCCAACAGGAGACTATGCAGGCTTTCAGAGGTCGTGGCGATGCGAAGTTTCTTGCGTATTTTATCGCGGTTCGCCACAACAAAGGACTGAAAGCGTCGGGATTGCAGAATCCAGAGCGTAAGCCGTTCTGCCGCTGTCGTATCAAAATCCGCAAATAGAAAGGCAAACAGTTCCGCGTTCGTCATCATCTGACCTTCATTTCCTCAGTTGTACAATTCCTGTTTTTGCTTCCAGTCTTTGGTTTTATCGTGCGCGTATTCTGTGACGCGGGGGCGGCGTTCGCGCAGGCGGACGGATTCGAGGCCGAGATAGTTGCCGCCTGACAGTGGGTTTTTGCCGACACATTCAAGCCGCAGGGTGTAGTGTCCGGGCGTGGGCCAGAAATCCAGCAGATGAACCTCTTCGTTGCTGATACTTGCGTTGTACAGGTCTATCACACTTCCGAGTTTGACGCCGTTGAGGGACGCCTGATATTTGCCGAAGTCGTAGGAACGTGTCATGTTGAGCAACAGTCGCAGCGGCTCTTGTTTTGTCACCTCGAACGGAATTTCCAGCCAGCCGTCTTTTTCGGTTTCCGGTTTCAGCAGCAGTTGGGAACCATCATAAAAGGCGAGGGGCTGCTTCACGGTTTCACCTGGCCCGTGATGCGCTATATCGGCGTAATCGCGGGCATACGCGATAACACGTTCCAGTGAGGGGAGTTTGCGTTCGTGGGCATGAGGGGCGCGGGCGTCGAATGTCGGCTGCCCGGTTTGATACCAGAAAGCGACACTGGCATAATCGTCTTCGCGCTCGTTCCAACTGGTGCTTTTGTAATCCGGGTTCTCGTCGGGCGACATCCAGCCCCAGTGTTCCAGCGTCACTTTAATGCCCTTGCTGAACACAATCGGGTCG
Source organism: uncultured Chthonomonadaceae bacterium (assembly GCA_963817895.1). Taxonomy (GTDB): domain Bacteria; phylum Armatimonadota; class Chthonomonadetes; order Chthonomonadales; family Chthonomonadaceae; genus CAWFQB01. The sequence continues at coordinate 930,277 of CAWFQB010000004.1, read as the reverse complement.
TTGAGATGCCAGCGGTACGCGCTCGTATGCCCGCCCACAATCCCCCATTGATCGAAATACGGGACGCCGAAAAACGGCGTACTGGTCTTCTTCAAGCCCCACGCGGACAGAAAGTAATCCTCGGTTCCGGTTCCCTGTATGGAGGGTTTGGGTTCGCCGTCCAGATAGATTTTCTCGTCCCCCTCCCCGAACCACGCGGGGCTGCGCGTCCGTACCGCCAAAACCGTGCCGACGTAATGCCCTTTCCCCTTCGTATCCAGCAGCACGTAATCCCTGCCTGATTGCGCCGGGTATTCCTGCCGGTACTGCGCATAAAAGTACGGTATATCGCGGGGCAGGCTCTTCTTTTGTATCCAATCAATGTTGTAGTACAGCAGGTTGATAGCCTTGTCGCTCTGGTTGACAATCTCGACGCGGGCAGATTTGCGGAACGGCATTTGCCAGAAACAGTTGTAAGCGTCGCCATTGGGAACCTGCACGGGAAGGCTGATTACCTCGCTGCGCCTGCCAAAACACCCCGCGAAGAAATCCCCGACCGGCGCTTCCACGCCCGGGCGCGAATTGCCGTCCCAATAGATGCGCAGCAGCATCTCCTGATGATTGGCCGAGCCGTTTTTCGCCCATTGCTGAACTTCCGGGCCGAGAAACGTCAGCCAGATATGGGTAATCAGTCCCGGCCCTTTCACGTCCATCAGGACATGCGTATCCCCCGGCGCAACCCGAAAGTTGTCCCAGTTGCTTTTTTCTTCCCTGTCGCTTTTCGGGTCGGCGCGCGGGTCGTACTTGCCGTCCTGCCCCTCGCGGAACGTGGACGTGGCCCGCATACTGCGCCCCTCCTGTGGACGCGCCAGCCCGTTCAGCAGATCATCCGCCTGCGCCAATGCTGCGCAAAGCGTCATCAGACAAGCGGCTAACAGCAGAGGTAAAGCGCATTTCATAGACTGCCAAAACCTTTCAATGAGTTGAAGCGCGGAGTTACAGGTCGTTGAACTGTAGCGTTTGTGTCGCAGGTGTTCCGGTTTGCCCGATTTTATTGAGAGCGTCGGCGTAGCGGGGGTTGGGTACGAGATGGTAGCGGGGTGCGCTGTAGTCCTTCGCTTCCGTGACGGCGACGATTTGCCGCTCCTCCAGATACGCCAGCGCGTATTCCAGTATTTCGCGTTCCCATTTGGTTTTGGGCGCGAGAATGTCGGCGGCTAATCCCGTCGTGTGGTAATCGAAATCGGGGGGCGGGCCGCCACCCGGCAGAGTTTTCAAGTCGGGATCGGGCGGATAAACAGGTAATAAAGAGGGTTTGGGCGGGTGCAGGGCTTTCTGCCGCGCGCTGTATTCCGGCGTCAGGGTCATGTCGCCAACCGTCAGGGGCGTTTTACCGCCCGCCCGTTTGTAGGCTTCGACTGCCAGCAGCAACGCGCCTTTTGCGGCGGGCTGAAGCGCGGCGTACAAAGGGGCGTTCGCGGTATCCAGCGGAGCGGGACGCGCAATCAAGTTTACCGCCGACGCGACGGGCAGCAAGCCTTTCCCCTGCGCGGCTTTCAGGGCGTCCAGATCGGCAATGGCGTGGGCAGGCGCGTCAGGATACCAGACGGCTTCGGTGCGGCGTCCCGGCAACAGGCGCGTCCACTCCTGTTCAAACGCGGCAGGGTCTTGGTGGTACATGGCAAGGGCTTGCTGCGACGAACGCAGTTTCCACCAGTAGTGCCGGTGATCGTCGCCCCGGCCATAAATATAGCGGAACGCGGGTACATGCGCAACGGGCGTGATGCCGAAATACACATCCTCATACGTCAGCGTCTGCCCCTCCTTTCCCGTACGAATTGCGTCGGCGTAGGAAGTCGGCTTTTGGCCGAGGTAATACCAAATTTCCTTTTTCGCGCCCCACTCCCCGCCATGATATGCCTGAAATATCCAGTCGGGCTGTGGAAACTTCGCGTACAATCGAAGCAGGTAGCGGGCGTGGGCGAAAATGGCTTTGCCCGGGTCGTACCGGTCATCGAACTGTAGGCGTTGCGCGCGCAACATTTCGCGTTCCTGCCGCAAGGCAGGCAAACTCGCAGAATCAGCGGGCGAAAACACAGGCTTTCCGGGCGCGTTCGGGTCGGCATCCGGGAGGGCAAGGTAGGTCAGCCATGCGATACGCCAGTTCAGGGCGTCAATTTGGCGGGTTAGCTGCCGGGAACGGGCAAGGTCTATATGCAAGCCCTGTTCCCGCGCAATGTTGGGCATCCACTGCGCCACGCCCGTCGCGCCCGCTGAAGACACGTCTTCGGGATTGCCGCCCGCTTCCAGCAGCAGGTCGGCCTCCTCAATGGAAATCCACTTTTCGCGCGCCTGTTCCAGCGTCAGGCCGTTGTCATTCGCAAGAGATTGCAGATAGGGCGTGACCTGTGGCTGCCGCGCGGCCTCGCCAATCAACGGGTACACGTCAGTTGCTATCCGGCGTATGTCGGGCAGGGACGCCCGCCTTCCCCACACGCGCTTGCGCATGGAAGCGAAAAGGCCCGACTCGCGCTGTTCGCGCGTTCGATGTTCCAACGGAAGCGGTTCCTGTGTGATAGTCGGCTGGGCAGGCGCGAATACGGGCGCGGCAGTTTTTGCGGAAAGGGGCGCGACACTGGTTGCCGAACGGTGACAGCCCGACAATGCCGACAGGCAGGCCGCGCCGACAAGCCCTATCCTTCTGCGCGTTCGCGCTGCCCTGCTGTATCGTGTCTTCACATTCGCCGCCAATGTCACCACCAGTACCCGCCATTGCCCGCTTTTGCCCATACCAATCGCGCTACCCATACCCCCAACCAGATCGCCAGCAGCGTCATCCAAACACGCGGCTGAACCATTTCATTTTCCCATTGTTCTGCGACTCGCCGCATACCGGGCGTAGCATTACGGAACAGCCACACGCCTGCGCCCATTGCCATCAGCGCGAACAACGGCAAACCCAGTGGGTGAAAGTGAAACGAGGCGGATAAGTTGCCGTGCCAGAGGGCGGCGAAGCTGCGCGTCAGGCCGCAGCCGGGACAGGGAATGTGGAAGGCGCGGCGGAACACGCATCCCGGCCCCGCGCTATGCTTGCCGGATAGAAACGCGCTAATTACCAGCGCGACCGTCGACAGCAGCCCAATTCCTCTTGTTACCGGCAATCTGGTTTGGGTTGTCAACTCTGCGCCCTCATCCGGCCTCCGGCCACCTTCTCCCATTCTGGTAGAAGGCTAAATTGGTGGCGTTGCGCTTTGAACACAGGCTAATCTCTGCTTAAACGTTCAAGCATCTTCGACAGCGGAGTCGCCATACAGAGCAAATGTGTCCACGCAGGCGGACATTGGGCGGTACGCCCCATAGCAAAGAAATTCATTTCGTTGTAAATCAAAGATGCTTCTGCCTACGTTCGCAGGTTGTTTAGTATTCCGCTTCAATGGCTTCAATTCCTGCTATACGTTTGAGCGCGTTGGGTTCGCAAAGGATGACTTCTCGCCCGCAGAGGCGAAGCAGGCCCGCATCCTTGAAACTGTGCAACGTTCGAGAGATTACTTCCCGCACAGTTCCGATACGGCTGCCAATGGCCTCATTGGTTTCGGGGAGAGTAAATCGGGCGCGTTCCCCTGCCGTTTGCAGCAGGTACGCAGCCAGTCGCGCCCGCACGGAATGAAGCGAATGGGCTTCCACCATCTGAATTAATTTGCGCGTCCGTACGGCAAGCGCGCGCAGGGCAAGGGCGGCGATCTGCGGATTAGTAGCGACAAACTGCCCGAACCGTTCCCGGCGAACAATATAAACAACAGTTCCATCCTGTGAGGCTTCCGCGCTGGCGGGATAGTTGCCGCCATCGAAAAGCGGCAATTCAAAGACGCTTTCACCCGGCAGTTCGCTGTCCAGCGTCAGTTCGCGCCCCCGCGTATCTAATTTATAAACCTTGATTGCGCCCGCGAGTACCACAATCAGCCCCAAACAGCGGTCATGTTCGGCAAACAGCAGTTCACCCCGACTTAAACGGCGTTCTACCCCTGCGCAGGCGAGTTCGTCAAGCGCATCGTCCGGCAGCGTTTTCAAAAACTGGACCCGCCGTAGCGCGGCGCGACGGCGACCAAATCCGGCATTTTGAGAAATTGTAGACAAAATAGAAGGTTCCATGCCTATCAGAATACCGCGTTCAACCTTATTTTCGCCGTGATATAAGTCATTGTTTCCAGCTTTCTTTCTGCCGTACACTGTGTCCGATAGAAACAGCTACCCCTTTTCCAAAACTCGGAAATGGAACTATGAACTTCCACCGTCCCGAATGAACGCGCCTCCCCTCTCCTAGCGCGTTGCGCGGCAAGGAGAGGGGCCGTGTCCACAAGTGGACGCCCGGTGAGGTGTATTCAAACCAAGTGGAGGTGAGGGCTACAGGGAGAAAGAACACAATGACTTATGTGATTACCGAACCGTGCATGGGCGTGAAAGACAATCCTGCGTTACGATTTGTCCGATGGACTGCATTCACGAGGGGATTGTGGAAAAGGAGGGACAGCGTTATGACATGCTGTTTATCAATCCCGAACACTGCATAGACTGCGGATTGTGCGAGTCGGAATGTCCGGTGGATGCGATCTATCAGGAAAGCGACGTGCCGCGCGTCTGGCAGAAGTTCATCGAAATCAATGCCGCCTTTTACGGTCCCGGATAAAGTTGTCGAAACCGGGTACGTTCCTTCTGAACAGGGGCCTGTATTGGCGTAAATGTTTATCAGTCGGCAGGATTTAGCGCGTCCAATCTTGTACATCACTTTCAGAAGGAGCGCGAATATGACCCACGATCTGGAGCAGGAAATCTCGGCGCAGGAATTGGCGGCTTTACAGGCATTGGCGATTCGATACCCGAATGTGGCCTCCGCGCAGAGTGAGATTGCCGCCTGCAAAGCCGGCCTGACGCTGCCAAAACCCGCAGTACATGTCATCAGCGACATTCACGGCGACTACAAGAAGTTGCGGCACGTCATCAACAACGCTTCCGGCAAACTGCGCCCGCTCGTGGAGGAACTTTTCGGCAGTCAATTGTCAACGGACAATATGACCGCGTTCCTCGCCATCCTCTATTATCCGCATGAGGCTACGCAGGTTCTTCGCGCCCGACTGTCTACGCCCGACGCGCAGGCGCAATGGGCGTGGGAAGTATTGCGAATGCAATTTCAGCTCATTCGCCGTCTCGCAACCGCGTATCGCCGCCATCGCGTTCACGCGCTCTTTCCCATCGCGTATAAAGAGTTGTTTGAGGAACTGTTCGACATGCCTGTATGGGAACGCGGCGCGGAGTATATTCAGACCATCATCCGCGTTTTCGTGGAGGGGGGCGCGATTTTTGACGTTGTGCGGGCGGCGAGTCGGCTTGCGCGTAATCTCAGCATCGGCGAAATCTTTGTTGCCGGCGACATGGGAGATCGAGGCGAACGCATTGACAAAGTGATTGACTACCTGATGCGCCAACCCAATGTGGCCATTACGTGGGGCAATCACGATACTTCCTGGATGGGCGCGTGCTTGGGAGAACCGACGGCGATTGCCACCGTGCTGCGCCTGTCCCTGCGCTATCAGCGATTGGAGCAGTTGGAAGAGGGATACGGCATCCTCATCGAGCCGCTGGAACATCTGGCGCGAACTGTGTACGGCAACGATCCCGCCGAACGCTTTCACGCCAAAAGTTCCGGCCTGCGCGACGACCTGACGATGGCGCGGATGCAAAAAGCCGCCGCCATTCTCAACTTCAAACTGGAGGGCAGCAGCAGCCGCAAGCATCCCGGATGGAACTGGGAACACCGCAACCTGCTGCACCGCATAGATAGCGCGGCGGGAACGGTCGAGATTGACGGGCAAACCTACCCGCTTCTGGATACCTATTTCCCCACCGTTGATCCCGCTGACCCGTATGCCCTGTTCGCCCGAAGAGGACGCCTGCATGAAGCGATTGCAGCAGTCGTTTGTCGCCAGTCAAACGCTGTGGGAACAGATGCGATGGGTCGTCAATCACGGCGCAATGTGGCAGAAGCGCGACGATGTTCTGATTTTTCACGCCTGCGTCCCCTGCGATGAAAACAGCGATTATCTGTCGCTCAACGTGGATGGCGTGGAACGCAGCGGCAAAGCCCTGTTCGACGCGCTGGCCTCCCTCATACGCCGCGCCTTTCGCAAGGGAGCCGACAACCGGGATGCGGACGCCGACTGGCTCTGGTATCTATGGGCCGGGCCGCTGTCGCCCCTGTTTGGCAAGGACAAAATGGCGACCTTTGAAACCTACTTTGTCGCAGACAAGGCCACGCATCAAGAGGTCAAGAATCCCTACTTCGAGTTGATTCATGACGCCGATTTCTGCCGCAAAATCCTGCGCGAGTTCGGCGTGAACCAAACGGTCTGATTGTCAACGGACATGTGCCGGTTAAAATCGCCGAAGGGGAACAGCCAGTAAAGCGGGGCGGCAACGCCGTGACCATTGATGGCGCGTTCTCGGAAGCATTTGGAGATCGCGGCTACACGCTGATTTTAGACGCGGATCGTATTTTGCTGGCGGAACATTCCCACTTCGATTCCGTAGAAGCGGCTATTACGGGTGGCGCGGACATGATCCCCAAAATAACCACGTTGCGCGAGTACCCTGAAGTTCGCCGCGTCAGCGATACCGAAGAGGGGCAACGCCTGCGCAGCGCAATCACGCAGTTGGAACGACTGATTTACGCGTATCAAGAAGGGCTGATAGTGGAGTAGCATCGGTGTTCGGTGTTCGGTGTTTGGTGTTGGGCTTTGTCTTATCCTTTACCACTTACCCCTTATACCTTCACCCCCTATTGACTTCCGAGCGTGGGATACACTATAATACAACCTGTACGTTTGTCTTTTCCCGATACACATATTTTACCAATAGGAGTACGAACATGACCATTCAACGTCCCTTCGCTTTCGCCCTGATGGGTCTGCTGGCCGTCTCGGTTGTCGCGCCCGTTTGCGCGCAGAACAACACGCCCAAGCCCTCCAAGCAGGAGAAAAAGGCGATGTCCAAGCCTGAGCGCAAGGAGCGCAAGGCCGAGCGCAAGATGGAGAAAAAAGAAGCGAAGATGGAAGCGCGCGAATCCAATGATGAACAACAACATGGCCCCCGCGCCGGGAAACAACACCGCTGCGGTTCAGGCCAACATTGACCATGCCAACAAAACCCTGAGCGACATGGTGGCCCTGCTGGATTCCATCGAAGCCCGCAAGCGTCCCGGTGGCGCGCAGTAGTTTTCGGGCGAATACCCTATCCGCAAGAAATAGCCTGTGTCTGTTGAAATGACAGACACAGGCTTTTTCATGTTTCCGCGCTGTGCGCTTCCCAATGCGGAACAAAACGGAGATTTCGCGTATCAGGAGATTAAATCCTCAGATGATAGGAGAACCATTGTGCCTGAATACGAGCAGAGTCTGACCGTACAAGCCGCGCCGGATGTTGTGTTCGACTTTATTGCCGACGCGCGAAATATGCCCAAATACCTGCCTACCGTGCAACGCGCCGAACCGCAGGAGGGCGAACGCGTTCACATGGAGGGCGATGCCAAAGGCCACCACTACGATTCGGATGGACATTTACACGCCGATCACGCCGCGCTGCGTCTGGAATGGGGTTCGGATGGCGAACACGCCTATTCCGGCTGGATGCAGGTTGTGGATGCGGAGGATGGACAATCGAAAGTGACCGTGCATCTCTCCTTCGCGCCCCCGCCCGACATCAGCGCCAATCTGGAAAAAAGCGGCGATCGGGACGCTGTTATCAACGAGGAACTGCAAACTGCCTTGCAGTCTATCCAGAACGAGGTGGAGGGCAAAGGCGGAAAAGTCTCTTCGCTACAGGAACAATAGAGTTTATTTCGCTCAGGATGTGGGATTCATTGCCGCTCAAGAAGATAACGAGCAAAGACCTGCTCAACCCACGCGATGAGGCCCTGAAACGCAGGCTGTCCCGCTTCGCTACGCGCGCCCAATGCTGGACAGCCAAGCCGCAGCCCATAATCGGGGGCGCTTTCGAGACGCCATACCTTTACCGCTTTAGGGGCTATTTTTAGTGTTTCGCCCTCAAGAACGGCTTCCAGCGGTTCCGCGTTGGCCGAGTCCCATAGATACCCATCGGTTCGTGTCAGCATTGTCAGGGAGAATGAGGTAAATCGGCGCAGATACCGTGGGAATTCGCGCGTAGCAAGCGTACCGGTAGTGGACGTATGCGGCATCAGTTCAAAAGCAGAGCCGTACCACTTACAGGCTGCGCTCAAGCCGGTATGATAACCGGCTTTGAGATGAAGCAACGGCGTTTGCCGAAACCAGTAGTGGTCCACTTTACTAAAACAGTCCCCGTAGGCAACCGCCTGCTTCGGGTATTGCCGCAGCAAAGCAGGCACACAGATTTCAAGACGCCTCATCAGCCAGGCATCCATACGGGCGCGTATCCAGCCCCACGCATAGGCAGGCTGTCGCCTCCGTAACGCTTCCAGATACGCGCGAAGTTCTTCAGGCGTTTTACCTGATTTCGCTTCCAGCGAAAACTCTTCCAGTTGTGGGGCGAGAACCTCCCAACTGCGCTCGATAAAGAACACCGACGCGGTATAGAGACGCTTTTTGGCCTCTCGCGCCCGCACCAACTCAGCGGCATCCACCTGCCCGTCGAGCGCAGATAGTTCTTCGCGCTGCTGCGCATCCAGAGCGGAGAGTATGTCATGAAGCGGTTTGTAGGACATCGCGAAAGCCTCCTGAACTGGCACTGTAACTATCAGGCGGCAATAGTTGACGCTAATCCGCTTTGCTTCTCCTCAACCTCTGCGCCGCTTTCCTCCGGTTCCGGGTCGCCAAGATTAATCATGACGTTTAAACCGTAATCCAGTTGCAACGTGGTTTCGATTTGGGCAAGTGTTTCAAGCAATTCGGACAAACTGCAAGGGTCGGCGCCAGGTCGAACGGGAATGTGCCAGAAATCATGTTGCGAGTAAACGTCCTCTTCCAAAATGGTCAGCATTACGCCGCCAACGGCCTCAGTCGGCAGCAAATTACGCGCCTTCTGCACGGCAATTTGCGCATTTAGTTCAAGGCGCGATAACGTATTCATCGTCAAGCCGCTTCCGTCTCCAAAGGTTCCCCGGTCGCAATCAGGATATTTAGGTGTTCCTTTTCCTGAATATCGCTTTCAATGTCGGCCAGCGCTTCGTAGTATTCATACCGCTTTAGAGGCCATGCGCTCGGACGCACGGGAACGCGCCACCAGTAATCCACCTGATGAATGTCGTTTTCAACCACTTCCAGCGTTACGCCGCCGGGATGATTGTTTTGCAGGTACTCGCGCACTTTTTGCGCGACACTCTGTTTATTCAGTTCCATCTACGTTTACCTCCATAAGTTGCAGCACATCTCCCGCGTCGTGCAGGCAATCAAGCGCTCGTTTAGGATCAATAACTACTGCGGGTCTATAATCTGCATCTTCTCGCGCCATACGCAGGCGACGAATGGCTTTGTTAATCTGATACCGCGTGTTACGCGGCAAAGTTGTGTTGTTCAGCACCAAATTCGGCAACTGTTCATGCGCTGGATTGTTCCAGCCATGCGCAAAATCAACGCCATGCGCGACAAGATGACTGGTAACGGCGCAGTAGGCCGCATAGTACGCGCTGCTGATGCTTCGTCGCAGCAAGCCGTTGTCGTGCAGCACTTTTGCAGATCGAAGACAATCCGAACTCAACTCCTGCCATGTAGACAAAACGCTTTTTCCTCCGCTGTGGTTTTGTTACTAAAGTTTCCCCTACTATGTTTTGGATTGGCGGACGAGGCGGCGTTTGAGTTCGTCGAGTTTCATCAGGGCTTCTACGGGCGTCAGGGAAGTTACGTCGAGTGTTTCCAGTTCTTCCAGAACGGGGTGTTTTTCGGCCTCGAATAAGCGTCATTTGTATTTTCTGCTTGCGGGGCGCGACGCCGGTTCCGTTTTCATCCGTTTGCCCGATGATGTCGCGGGTTGCGCCCGCGCTGCCCCGCTCCAATCCTTTCAGCACCTCTTTGGCGCGTTCTACCACTTCCTGCGGGACGCCCGCCATACGCGCCACCTGTATGCCGTAACTCCGATCCGTGCCGCCCGGAACCAGTTTGCGCAGCCAGATGATACTGTCGCCCTGCTCCTTAACGGCAACACGGTAGTTTTGCACGGTCGGGAAATGCTTTGCCAGTTCGTTGAGATGGTGGTAGTGCGTGGCGAACAGGGTTTTGCAGCCGATGCGCGTCAGGTGTTCCGCAACCGCCCACGCGATGGAAAGGCCGTCATATGTGCTGGTTCCCCGCCCGATTTCATCCAGATACGACCAGGCTGCGTGGCGTGGCGTTGTTGAGAATACTGGCCGTTTCGTTCATTTCCACCATGAACGTAGACTGCCCGCTCGCCAGTTCGTCGTGCGCCCCCACGCGGGTAAAAATGCGGTCTACCACGCCGATAGTGGCGGTATCGGCAGGCACGAAACAGCCGATTTGCGCCAGCAGCACGATCAGGGCGGTTTGGCGCAGATACGAGGATTTGCCGCTCATGTTCGGCCCGGTGATGATCGCCATGCGGCAGTCCGCGTCCAGCTTGCAGTCGTTGGGAATGTACTCGCCGCCGATGCCCAAAATGCTGCCGATACGCTCAATCACGGGATGCCGCCCGCCGCAAATTTCGATCCGGTCTTCATCGTCCACAACCGGGCGCGCGTAGTGGTGGCGAACGGCGGTTTCGGCAAACCCGGCGAACACATCCAACTCGGCAACGGCGCGGGCAACGGCAAGCACTTCCACAGCGGATTCGGCAACCCGCTCCCGAACGCCCAAAAACAGTTCGTATTCCAGTTCTAACAGCCTGTTCTGCTGCGTCGGATACGATTTTCGCCTGATTTATCAATTCTTCCGTAATATAGCGTTCGCCGGTAGAAATAGTCTGCTTGCGCGTATAGTTGGGCGGCACTTTGCTCAGATGGGTTTTTGTAACTTCGATGTAATAGCCGAATACGGCATTGTAACCGACTTTGAGGCTATTGATGCCCGTTCGCTGTCGCTCGGAGGTTTCCAGATTTGCGATAAACGTTTTGGCGTTTGCGCTTCCCTCTTGTATTTTGTCCAGTACCGCATTATAGCCCTGTCGTATCAGGCCGCCATCGCGCAGTCCGGCAGGCGGATCATCGGTGATAGCATCAGCAATGTGCTGCGCTACATCCGGCGGGCAGGAAAGACGATGCGCCAGTTCATTTAGTTTTTCCGATTGGATACCTTCCAGCAAGTCGGCCAGATCGGGCAGGCGCAGCAGGGCGTTTTTCAGGGCGATCAAATCGCGCCCGTTCGCCATGCCCGCCGCGCAACGGCTGACAAGCCGTTCGATGTCGCCCATGCCGCGCAACAAATCTCGCACATCGCCCCGGCGAATCACGTCCCGCGATAATTCCTCAACGGCATCCAAACGACGATTGATATGGGCTACGTCCAGCAACGGCTCTTCCAGCCACCGGCGCAGCAATCGCCCGCCCATGGGCGTTAAGGTTTCATCCAGACTGGCAAGGAGGGTACGCTGCCTGCCGCCCTCGCCCATCGCCTGTGTCAGTTCCAGATGCCGCCGCGCCGGGCTGTCCAGCATCATAAACTCGCGGGCGGAGTAGGTGCTGAGACTGCGAATATGCGGCAGGGCGTTCACCTGCGTATCCTGCAAATAGCGGAGGACGAGGGCGCAGGCGTCCAGCCCCGATGTGTACTCTTCGCAGCCGAACCCGCGCAGAGATTGGGTTTGAAAATGCCGCAGCAGCATACCCCGGCTGTCTTCTCTGTCTCGCCTTGCCCTGCCCTCCTCCTTTTCAACTACCGTCACCGTTCCCGAACACGAGGCGCGGATTTCCTCCACAAGATTTGGGTCTGCATCCGGCGAAACGAGAATTTCCGCCGGTTCCAGCCGCATGATCTCATCCAGCAGGGATTCCACGCGCCTGTCACCCGTCATTTCGGTTGTCAGGAACTCGCCCGTCGAAACGTCCACAATGCCGATACCCGCAACCGGGTCGCCGACAACCGCAGCGACAAGGTAGTTGTTGCTTTTGGCGTCGAGCATGTTGTCTTCGAGGATGGTTCCGGGCGTGACGACGCGGGTCACTTTGCGCTTCACCAATCCTTTGGCGTATTTGGGGTCTTCCACCTGATCCATGATGGCGATTCGCCGCCCCTTGTGAATCAGGCGGGCAACATAGCGTTCTGTCGCATGGTGCGGAACGCCCGCCATCGGAACGCGAACGCCCCCATCCTCGCGCCCGGTCAAGGTAATGTTCAGGTCACGCGCAATGATCTCCGCCGCGTCGCCATACGCCTCATAGAAGTCCCCCACGCGCATCAGCAGAATAATGCCCGGATGCTCCTGACACGTTGCGAAATACTGCTTCATCAGCGGCGTGCTGCCCTCATAATCTTTGGGAACGGATACGGGCGGCGGACGTTTGGGCGGCGTCACTCCCGGCGCGGCATTAACAGCAGGGGCAGCGACGACGGGCGCAGCCGTATCGGAAGACTCGGAACCGTTGCTTTCCACAGGCACAACGGTTTCACTGTTTGCGATTGAATTGTTGTTCGTATCGGTGTTTGAAATGGTGTCTGACATGCAAACGAGTATACAATTTTCGGGGCGTTCCGTCAAGGGGCAAATACCATGCCGAGAGTATGCTTGCTCTCTTGAATCCGCTTGCTCACATTTCTAAGTCTGCGGTTCCTCCTTCAATCCAAGCAGGCGCATGACAGATACAACGGAAGCGCGGCGGCTCAGATAGTCGCGCGCATCGCGGCAATCGCCCGCGCGGATTGCAAACAGGGCGGCGGAACAGCGTGTTTTAAGCGCGGATTGCGCGAACTCTTTCTGAGTGGAAAGAGGCTGTAGGCGAGCATAATCGCTGTCAATCTCTTCCGCCAGCGATTCGTAAGCCGCGCGAATGGGGGCGTATTCCGCGCCGATTTCGGGAAAGTAAGTGAGCAATTCGGGCGTTTCGCCTGCCCGCAATACCTCAATGTAAGCCCGGACATTGAACGATTCTTTGAGCAGATGCAGGGCAACGTAGCGTGGATGTTTCACTTTGATACGATTGTCTGCGCCATCCACAACCACATAGCCCTCCTGTTCCAGAGGATTGATGTTTTCCAGAGACGCAAACAGAGCCGCCAGAGAATCAAAGGCGAACTCCCGCACAACCGGAACAGAACCGCTCACGTATTGAGACGCCTGTTCCAATGCAATCCAGTCACCATTGTCCGTTTGCCGTATCCCCAACAATGTGAGACTCGACTGCTCATGCGGCACAACAACGCGGTTGTAGGGGCTTGTCAGTTCAAATAGATAGCAGTGCGCGGACGAAAGGAGTTCCAGTTGATAATTTCGCGCCGTTTCCCAGATCAGGTCGCGGAAAATGCGTTCGCCGTTATGCACTCTGCCGCCAGCATCCGGCGTTCCCGTTGTGGCGACGTGCCACAGATTATTATAATGGTAGAAGATGCATAGCGTACCGTCTACCTTCTCCTGAACGCGGGCGGTTGCCCACTCTATCGCGGGCGCGTTCGGTTCGCCATAGTTGAAAAATTTGCTGTAAGCGCGGGCGACAACGCGCCAGTTTGCTGTTTCATTCAGAATCAAACCCCGACACTCCTGCACGAGCGCGTTGTCCATCGGGCTGTTGATCTGGTCGTACTTGAACAGTATCAGATTGAGGTACTCAGGATGCCGGGTATGGCGAATTGCCAAATCGCGCGCCAGTTCTTCCAGCATACCGCTTCCGCGCAGATAGGCTTGTATCTCCATTTGTCTCTCTGTTTGTATGTCTAAAGGTTCTGCTGTCATTCTCTCCTCCTTCTCCTGTCAAGGCAATTTCCCACTTCTGTTGACAGCGTACAGCAACACAAAATTGCATCCCTAAATTTCCTGTTCGCTTGCTTGCATCGTATTCTTTCCGCAGAAAAGCAGGATTTCTTTCGTTTACCGCGAACTGTAAGGATACAAAGGAGGATGATTTATCCTTCATCCTTCATCCTTTTTCTGGAGGCGACAATGGCGGCGGAGGCGAAATTTCTGGCGTTTGATCTGGGCGCGGAGAGCGGGCGGGCCGTAACGGGATTTTTCGATGGCGAGAAGCTGCGTTTACAGGACGCGCATCGCTTTGCCACCGGGGGAACGCGAGTTTTAGACACCCTGTATTGGGACGCGCTGCGATTGTTTGCTGAAATCAAGCAGGGAATGGGCATGGCCGTTCAAACCTGCGGCAACGATTTCAAGGGCATGGGCATTGATACGTGGGCAGTAGATTTCGGGCTGCTTGGCAAGGACGACATTCTCTTAGGCAATCCGCGCCATTATCGAGACCATGCCAATGACGGCGTGATGGAGCGGGCGTTTCAAACCGTGCCGCGAAACGCGATCTACGAGCGCACGGGCATTCAGTTCTTACAGTTCAATACGCTGTACCAACTGCTGTCCATGCAACAGGCCAATTCGCCCCTGCTGGCAAACGCTCATACCCTGCTGATGATGCCCGACCTGCTGAATTTCTGGCTGACGGGCGTAAAGGTCACGGAATGGAGTAACGCCACGTCCACGCAATTAGCCGATCCAAACAATCACGCCTGGGCGGATGACCTGATAGAAACGTTCGGGTTGCCCCGCGCTATTTTCACCGACATCGCGCCTGCGGGAACGCTTCTCGGCGGATTACGGCGCGACATTGGGGAAGAGGTGGGCGCAATCGGCCTGCAAGTGATCGCGCCGGCAACACACGATACTGGCAGCGCGGTTGTCGCCGTTCCCGCGTCCACATCGGATTACGCCTATATCAGCAGCGGAACGTGGTCACTGGTTGGAATCGAATCGCCCGTTCCGCTGATTTCCGACACAACCGCAAAATTCAATTTCACCAATGAGGGGGGCGCGTGTAACACGGTTCGCGTGTTGAAAAACGTCATGGGGCTGTGGCTGGCGCAGGAGTGCCGCCGGTCGTTAGCGCGTGGCGGACACGAACACAGTTACGCGGGGCTGACAACGCTTGCGGAACAGGCTCCGGGCTTCGGCGTGTTGATTGACCCCGATGATCCCGCGTTTCTCGCGCCCGAAGATATGGTCAGGGAGATACAAGAGTTCTGCCAACGAACCGGGCAAACCGCGCCGCAGGACGAGGGCGCGATCATCCGCTGCTGTCTGGAAAGCCTTGCGCTGAAGTATCGGTATGTGATTGAGGGACTGGAACAGGTACGCGGACGCGCCATTGACACCATTCACATCGTTGGCGGCGGGACGCAGAACAAACTCCTCTGTCAACTCACAGCCGACGCCACGCGCCGAACCGTGATCGCCGGCCCGGTTGAGGCAACCGCCGTCGGCAATGTGCTGATGCAGGCCATTGGCGTCGGCCTGTTGAGCGATCTGGAACAAGCGCGGCAAATCGTCCGCAACTCCTTCACGTTGGACACCTACACCCCAACGGCAAACGCGGAACAGTGGGAAACCGCTTATCAACGTCTGCTTGCTTTGATGAGATAAATGTTCAGCTTTATGGCAGGCTATGCGTCCAATCGTCCGTGCCGTATTTGGATTGCACCAGTTGTTCCCCTGCGAGAATATCTTCAGCGGTCAAGGCGGATTGGGTCAGGCCAAAGGAGTTGCGGAAACCATTGATAAGACGCTCTACAAGCTGTTCGCGGGGCAGACCGGTTTGGCGGCGAAGAGGGCTGACACGCTTGGCCGCGCTTGCAATGCCCTTGTCGCTGAGTTTGGCGCGTCCGATACGCAGAACCCGCAGCATCTCATCGGGATTCATTTCGTAAGCAATCGTCGTGTGGTGCAAAATTGCGCCGGGACGCCGCGCCTGCGCCGCGCCGCCGATTTTGCCCTCCGCGCTCGTAATGTCGTTGAGGGGCGCGTACCATGCGTTTATGCCCGCGTTCAGAAACGCCTGTACGGCCCACTGATCGCAAACCGCATACGAATCGGCAATGGAAACGCCTTGCAGCAGACTTTCGGGAATGTAAAGCGAGTAGGTGATGGTTAAACCGGGCTGTACCAACATGGCCCCGCCGCCGCTCATCCGCCGCACAATTTGAATGTCCATTTCCCGCGCGGCCTGTTCGTCTACCTCATTGCGGACGGATTGAAACGAGCCTAAAATGACCGCCTGCCCGCCCCAACCCCAAAACCGCAGGGTCGGCAAACGTTCGCCGTGCTGTACCTGTCCCAACAAAACCTCATCCAATGCCACATTCATCGCGGGACTAAGCGGCGTTTCCGACAGCAATTGCCACCCGGCCCCTTTCCAGCGTTCCAGCATGGGGCTAACATCCACCACGCCGGGCGCGGGTACGGGCGCGTATACCGGCTCTGCCAGAATTCCTTCCCCTTGCGCGTTACCGTTCAGCGCATCGTTACTCATGGCTGCTCCTCCAATGCGTTTCTTACGGCACATGCAATCGCGTGTGGCGAAAATCCCAACATAACCACATCCGGCGCAAGCGCGTTCGTAATCCGTTCGGCAATCGCGTCCCTGTCCGCATCCATTGGCAAGCCTTCCAACGAGGCCGTAATTTGCGGCAGCGCATCTTCAGGATATAAAAAGAAATCGCCGCTCACCTGCACATTATTAAGCGTGCCATGAGCGACTGAAAAATCTACAATCACTAGTTTTCCGCCGGGAGTTTTATATTCGCCGCGCATGGAATCGGATTTCCTTTTGACCTATTTGCGTGTATTCGCGTTTATTTGCGGCTAGTCTTTGCTTTTTCTACTGACGTGGTGAGCATTTCGCGGGCGTGTTGGAGTACGGCGTCCGTGATGCCTTCGCCGCCGATCATGCGAGCTACTTCCGTGACGCGCTGTTCGGGAGTTAGGGGAACGACGGTGACATTGGTGCGGTCGCCTGTCACGTTCTTTTCAATGTACAGATGCCGCTGTCCCTTACTGGCAAGCTGCGCAAGGTGGGTGATGCACAATACCTGCGCGTTTTGGGCCAGAGTTGCCAGTTTTTCCGCGATTTTGCTTGCCGTGCGCCCGCCCACGCCCACATCTATCTCATCAAAAACCATTGTCGGAAGGGGTTCCTGTCGCGCAAGCGCCGACTTGATGGCAAGCATCACGCGGGAAATTTCGCCGCCCGACGCCACTTTAGCAAGGGAACGCAGAGGTTCGCCGGGATTGGTGGCGATCAGAAACTCTACCTTGTCCGCGCCTTTCGCGGTCGGTTCGCCCTGCGCGATGTGCACTTCAAAGCGTGTTTTTTCCATTGCCAGATCGCGCAATTCCGTCAGCGTGATGGTTTGGAACTCCAACGCGGCTTTGCAGCGCAGGTCGCTGAGTTGGGCGCACAATTCGCGCAGTCTCTTGCTGCCCTTCTTGATTTCCGCGTCCAGTTGCGCCCCGCGCTCCTCGGAATTGGTCAGCGTATCCAGTTTCGCGGCGGTATCTTTCCCGTACTGTACAATCTCTTCAATGCTGTCGCCGTATTTGCGCTTCAGGTTGCGCAGCAGTTCCAGACGTTCCTCGATCTGTTCCAGCCGCTCCGGGTTGAACTCAACGGTATCCTGATAGCGGATTAAATCGCGCTCGGTTTCGGTCAGTTCGTATGTTGCGGACCGGACGACTTCTAATGCAGGAGTTAGCGCGTCATCCAAACTCGCGGCCTCTTCCAGCGTTCGCAGGGCAAGGGAAAGCGCTTCCAGCACTCCGCCGCCCTTGTCGCCGCCCGTCAGGGCTTCCGCCGCCGCCCCCGCCGAACTCGGCCAGTTTTTGCGCATTGGCGACGCGCTTGTATTCGGTTGCCAGTTCTTCATCTTCACCCGGCGCGAGTTTGGCCTCCGTTATCTCTTTCACCTGAAACTGGTACAGGTCGAGCAGATGGGCGCGTTCCCTCGCGTCGCGTTCCAACTCTTCCTTTTCCCGCCGCAATTTCTGTACGGCCTGATACGCTTCCGCCACCTGTCCGCGCAGTCCGGCAATGGGCTTGCCGCCCCAATCGTCCAGCATATCCAGATGCCGCGCTACCGCCAGCAGGGATTGATGCTCGTGCTGTCCGTGCAGGTCTACCAGCCAGTCGCCCAACTCTTTCAACTGCGATACCGTTGCGGGGCGTCCCGCAATACGGCACGTAGACTTTCCGGCTGCGGATACTTCACGCGCCAGAAACAACTGGTCGTCTTCCAGTTCATAGCCCATGCGCTCGATGATACCCAGCAAATGCGAATCGGGAGGCACATCGAACACGGCGTCAATCGTAGCCCGGTCCGCGCCGCCGCGCACCATTTCAGCCCCGGCGCCGCGCCCCTAAAATCAGGTTCAGCGCGTCCATGAGAATGGATTTGCCCGCCCCGGTTTCGCCGGTCAGCACGTTAAAGCCCGCGCTGAATTCCAGATCAAGCCGGTCAATGATGGCAAAATTTCGGACGGAAAGCGTACGTAACATAAGGTTTCAGGTGTTTGGTATTCGGTGTTCGGTGTTCGGTGTTCGGTATCGGGCTTGTGTCTTCTTTACTAATACCTGATGCCCAATGCCTCTAATGCCTGTGACGCCAGACGGAACGGGTGACGCCATGATCTTTGTCGTGTTCGGGCAGGCTGCAATGGATGGTGATGGAACCGTCGGCGTTGGCAACCGCCTCATAATGCCCGCCCGCTTTACACTGCGGCAAAGCCCGCATCGCGTGGGCGTTTACCAGTTCCTGCAAAGCGTCCTCGCCCCCCACAATAAAGTGGCCGTTCCTGCGCTGATAGGTCTGTTCCGCGCCCGCCAGATAGTAGCGCATTCCATCGCAGGACATTCGCTGCATGTCATGGACGCTGCCGGCAAGCGATATTCTCATAATCGCGCCCAGCGCCACGACCAACAGCAGCGCGCGAAACGGCGCGGCGTTCTGCCGCGCATTGCGAATACGTCCATACTTCTTTCTTGCTGCCATGAATCCTGTATTACTACTCCAATCCGTTTGCTTTCGGAAAATCACTTGCCCGGCGGCTTCAGGACGGAACCTCGCCCCTCCTTCAAACTGCACCGAACTCGTATTTCACCCGTGCTATATTTTATCACAGAATGATGGCCGCCGCGTGGACAAATGCCGGGGTTTTCCGTCATGCTGCTTGTCATGAGCGGAAGCAGTTCCGCATCCGTACCAAATACAAAAACGCCATGCGCTGTATAGTATTGCTTTTCCGCGCTTAACAAACTTGCCTCGTGCCATTTGTGCGTGTGTTCGCGCGCATACAAGTAACTTTGAAGCGCTACAATCGGATAGAACACTACAGGCACACAGACGAATAGAATTAAGAGAGCCGCAGGCGTTGATAAATGCCGGGGTTTTCGTGTTGACCACCAGACAGACAGGTTACGCATGTGTCCTCTCCCTCTATAAGACATCAACCAGTTGGCTGTTGTCCTGGGTCGAGTTCGAGCGTATCCAGAAGCGCATTATGGCGAGCAAGCAAGTCCAGTCGAACAAGTTTTGCCCGCGCCGCCAGCAGTTTCTCGTATTCGTCGGGCGGCAGCAGTTTTTCTTCCGGTTGTGACAGGCAACGCGCCGTGTCAATGGCGGGAAACAGCCGTTCGCGCATCAATACCGGGGACAGCGGAACGCGCCAGTTGGTTTCGTGCAGGAGATGCTCCATCAGGCGCAAATGCGGGTGAATGTCGCGTTCCTCTTCCGCTTCCGCGTCTACGGGCTGCTGCCACATCGTTCCTGCCAGCGTCAGCGAGCCGCCCAAAGCCGAGCCGAGCAGCCCCGGCCCGCCGAAATTGCCCGCCTTCTGTACCCATTCGCGCATTCGGTAGCGGGCATTCGACAGGTCCGCTTCGCGCTGCGTATCCGCGTGTTCCGCTTCCAGCATCGCGCCCCACAAGCCCGTGAGCGAGTCAACCGCCAACAGGACGTGCCGCCCCAATTCCGTTTGCCGCTGCGCACAGGCCAGCGTCATATCGGCCAGCCGCACCGTCCGCTCTGCCGCGCTTACGGATGGAGATGAGGACGAGGAACACACCACGACATCGGCGTTGGGAAACTTGCGCCGCCACTCCGTCATCTCTTCGCCTCGCGCCCGCAACAGCAGCACGAGGACAACTACATCCGGGGCGTTCACGCTTACGCCCGCAACAACAGATTCCAGAGTGCGAGTCAGGCCACTGGCATGAGGGCCATGTATGATGCCGACACAGCCCGCGCCCAGTGTGGCGGCAAAATCCAGCATCCTGCCCGTCGTATCGGAGGAACGAACCGCGAGGGAAAGACGACGCTCCGGCGAACTCCGCTCGGCGTTGTTACGCTTGCGCGGAAACGGGCGTTCGTCGGCGTCCTCCTGTTCAAGGCCGTTGACGCGGATAATGGATACAAGCCGCTCGCTTGGCAGGACGTGTTCTATGAGCCATGCGGGAACCGAACCGCCCCGCGCATAGTTGGGTTCGTCGCGCTGCTCCTCATCCTGAAAATCGTACTGTTCGTACCACTCCGGGCTGGCCTCCGAAACGGCCTGCACATTGTCAAAGGCTTCCGTCACGCCCTCCACAACATCGCCCGTCGCCAGCCGCCATGCTTCAGCAAGCTCCTCGCCAACCTCGATTTCCACGCCGCCGTTGCCGCTCTTGCCGGGACGATGAATGGTCACATTCCCGTCCTCCTGCCGAAACACTATTCCGTTTTGCTGTATGTTCAGGGTCATGATTAGATAGGAGATAGGAGATACAAGATACGAGATACAAGTCTGGGCTACTCGTATCTCGTATCTTGTATCTCCTATCTCAACTGACTTCCACTTCCACCGGTACAACATGGTTGATCATGTAGTTTTCGCGGTCGGCGTCGCGCTGCATGGGCTGTGTGTTGCCCTTCGCGTCCGTTGCCCGCGCCATAATCGCGTAGCGTCCTGCCTGCATGGGGACACGCCATTCGTACTCCCAGAAGCGCCATGTGTAAGGAACCGGCAGATTGTTCAGGCGGGCGGGCTGCCACGATTGGCCGCCGTTCACGCTGATCTCCACCTTTGTCACCGCGCTGTCACCCGCCCATGCCGCGCCGTAAATACGATACGCGCTCCCGGCGCGAACCATTTCCCGGAAAGAGGGACGCGCAATACTCGCTTTCACCTGCATACTGGTTATGGGAACACGCCGCGCAACCCCTTCTTGCCGCTCCCATATCGCGTAATCAATGGTCTGGAAATAGCCCTGAAACGCTTGCGGCAGCACCAAAATGCGCGTCAGCCACTTCACGGACGCCATGCCGTACCAACCCGGCACAATAGCGCGAACAGGAAAACCGTGCGAAATCGGCAGATCGCTGCCGTTCATTTTTGTCGCTAAAATCACGTCCTGTTGCCGCGCCCGTTCCAATGGCAGGCTGCGGGCATAGTGGATCGCTCCCGCCGGTCGGGGCGTAGTTTTGATTTCTCCTGTATCCGCTCCCTCTAGAACCACGTCTACGGCTTCGGGGCGAATACCGGCCCGCGCCAGCAGCGTAGACAGCGGCACGCCCGTCCATTCCGCCGTGCTGACCCCGCCCAAATCCCATTGAACGCCGTTTGCAGGAGGAACCAGCGCAACCCGTCCGTTCCCGGCGCACTCCAGCGTGGTTTGTAATTTACGCGACGGCATCTGCCGCAATTCAGCGTAAGAAATGGTAAACGGACGCTCTACGGCTCCCTCTATCCGCAACTGCCATTTATCGGCGTCAAGATTGGGCGTGGCAAAGTGGCTGCGCACGTAAAAGCGGTCGTTGGGCGTGAGAAAATTATCCAGCGTGGCAAAGTTGAATTCCAGATTTTCCGGTTCCCGCTGCCGGGTAATCAGTTTGGCGGCGGTTTGGGCAGGCGCAGGCCGTATGGTTCGATCCGGCTGTAATACGGGGGTTTGCGCGCCCGCTTCCGTTTGCGTCAACAGGGGCAATGTGACTGCCGCCGCAACACCTGCGACAAAGCCGCGCCGTGACACAACTTGCTGTTCATTCTCTTCCACAACAGGCTTATTTTGCAACATCAGAACATGATCCTATTCGCGTTCATTCGCGTTCATTCGCGGCTGTTTTCTCAGTTCAGCGGTTTAATCCCGCGCGTTGCCGACGGTTTCTACGGGACTGATGGGAATATGGAAATATTGCGCCAGCAGGCGGCGGGCGATGGGCGCGGCGGTTTCGGAACCGTAGCCGCCGCCCTCGACGAGAACCGCAAGCGCGATACTCGGCTTTTGCTCCGGGCAGGCCGGCAAAGCACACGAACACGGAATTACGCTGCTTTTTAATTTCCACCGTGCCGGTTTTGCCCGCGATGTCCAAACCGGGAATAGCGGACGCGAACGCCGTGCCGCCCTTTTGCATAGTTTTGCGCATCCCCGCCACAATCAGGTTCAAGTTTTCGGGCTTCAAGCCCAATTCGCCCCGCGCTTCGGGGGCAATTGTTTGCGTGACCGTCGGCTTCGGCCCGGACGTATCCACAATGGCGCGTACCAGATGCGGACGCCAGAGTGTGCCGCCATTGGCAAGGGCTGCCGTATAGTTCGCCAGTTGAATGGGCGTTACCTGCAAATCCCCCTGCCCGATGGACATGTTGGCTGTTTCGCCGGGATACCAGATTTTATTGGCCGGGTCGCTGGCAACTTTGCGCTTCCACGCAGGCGTGGGTATGAAACCGGGCCTGCCAGAAGGCAGATCAATGCCCGTCGTTTTGCCCAATCCGAATCGCTTTGCCCATTCCGCCAGCGCGTCCGGCCCCACATCTTCGCCCGACAGTATAAAAATACACATTGCACGACGCGCCAATGGCTTTTTCAAAGGCCGTATTGCGATGCACCTCGTCACAATGGAAAATGCGGTTGCCAATTCGCTTGTAGCCGGGACAAAAATAGGTCGTGTACTGACTCGCTTTGCCCGATTTCCAATCCTGCCGCAGCCGTAATCAATTTGAATGGCGAACCGCATGGCAGCGCGGCGCTTGTCGCCCGATTGAACAGCGGCATTGTTTTATCGCCATTCAGCGCGTCGTATTTCTCCCCAAACGTGTTCAGATCGTAGGAGGGCATACTGACCAGCGCCAGCACTTCGCCGTTTGCGGGATCAAGAGCCACAATCGCGCCTGTATGCGAACCGGGATTACGCCGGTTTTTGCCATCAAACTGCTCCTTGAGCAGATTGTAGGCCGCTTTCTGCAAACTCAAATCCAGCGCCAGTTTCAGCCCATGCCCCGCGCGGGGCTGTATTCTCCGATACGCGGCGCAGCGTCCGGCCCCGCGCGTCTACGGTCACATTCTCGCCACCATCCTCCCCGCGCAATTCCTGCTCGTAATGCGCTTCCAGTCCGTCGCGCCCCACGTAATCGCCGCCATGATAACTGGCGTATTTTGGATTGCGCATCTGCTCTTCATTAATCAGGCCGGTATCGCCAAGCAGATGGGCGCACGTCATATTATCTTTATAATAACGCACCGGGTCGCGGCTGACAATCACGCCCGGTAAATCCAGACGCTGCTCCTCAATTTGCGACAATACTTTGATACTGACATCCCGATCCAGCGGAACAGGGTCGAACGGCTTGCCCCGCAACGCGATCTTTTTTCCGTTCGGGCCAATGCGCGTGGGCAGAACCTTGTCGCGCAGGTCATCCTCATTCGCGCCAAGCAGCAGAGCCAGTCGCGTCAGCGTTTCCGGGTGTTTTTTCGCGTCATCGGGGGAAAGCGAAACGACGAACTTGGCGCGGCTTGTCGCCAGAATCTCGCCCTTTGAATCCATAATCACGCCGCGCGGCGCCACCCGGCGGATCAGCTTTCACGCTCTGCGTCTGCGACAGTTCCGCCAGTTCCGCGTTCTTCACCAGCTGCAGGTACCATAGCCGCAGCCCAATCATGCTCAACAGCAGCACAATCACGGCGCGGAACCCGTACAAGCGGCGTAAATCTGGAATATGGTCGGGTAGAGAAATCATGGGAGTAGGGAGTAGGGCGCAGGGCGTAGGGAGTAGGGCAATTCACAAGTTGAACATTGCTTTTCCTACCCCTACAACCTACTCCCTACTGTGACAGCAACGGCTCCGTATACACTTCCGCCGTATCGGCGAGGCGGCGGAACCAGTCGCCGGATGGGTCGAGAATGGGCAGCCACCAGACGGACGGACGATGATTGGTATGGGTCAGGCCCTCAGTGGTGAGCAGGGCGTTGCGTACCAGTTGCAGGCGGGCCATTTCCGCTCGCGTTTCGATCTGCGCCAATCTTTCGCGCGTCTGTTCAACGTCCGGGCCGCGCTCAATGGAGTAGCGGCGCTGTTTCAGGCTATTGATTTCGCTGCATACGACGCGCTTTTGAAGCATCAAGTCTCTGGTTTCACCCTCGTAGGCGGCGCGGCGGGCAATCTCATCGGGCGTCCATTCGGTTACGCTCCGAAAATGTTCGCCCTGCGCCTGCTGCGTGTCCCGGCTGCGTTGTTTTAGTTGTTTTCGCGTGGCGTACAGCGCGTCAACCTGCTGCTGAATGGCGGCCGTCTGTTCCCGATATTCGCAGAGGAGTTGTCGGGCCTGCGAATAAACGCGCGCCTGCTCTTCCCAATCTTCTCCCCCACTCCGCGCCTGTAGAAATTGCAGCAGTTCTGAGGGCTTATGTACCAGCGCGATCTGCTCACATAATTGCCGCTGCTCCTGAACTACCTGCTTCCATTGTGACGCGAACTCCGGGGTCGTAATTGTCGGCTGTCCAAATGTGGCGGCAAGGTGCGGCGTGGGAGTTAGCGTGGATTTGCCCACAGCAAGCGCGTCCCACGTATGATAGCGCATCCGCAGTATAGGGCGCATGTCCAATGAGATGCCCTGCGCGGCCAGCATGTCGTTCATCTGCCGGGTTCGGCGCACGTACAGGGAACCCTCTTCGCTAAAAACAAAGATAAATTCCTGCGCCAGCATGGAAACGAGGGATACGGCTTTACCGACAAGCGTTACCTGATCGCCCAATTTGCGGTTCAGGATTTCTGCCAATTCCTGTACGGATTCGACCGGCTTTTTCAGGCCGATGGCGACGGGTTGGCGTGTTTCCACGAACAACACGCGCGGCGTCACGCGCAGGGTTCCCCGCCCGCGTTCCGGCAAAATCACATCGAATGGCAATGCGCCCGCGCCAAAGCGGTCAAGCGTATAAATTTCTGAACCGGCCAGCGCGGTATTATAGGCGTGAAGCGCGATGTTCGCGGGTTGCGGGGTTCAGAAACAAATCTACAAAGCGGAAGCGGGGCAGATGCGCGGTTTGCGGGGTCAGGCGCAGCAGGTTCGTGGTGCAATCCACGCTGATATTTTGCGGGTCCGCGCCGAGCAGCATGGTATAAAACAGAGGCAGCAAATACTGGAACAGGTCGGAAAGGGTTTTCTCCGGGTTGCGCCTGCGCGGAACTGCTGACACCAGCCGAGCAATGGTTTCCGTAACGTTTTTCGCCTCGTCCTGACAGCAGCCGGGAACAACCTGCGCCAGCGCGTTCTCAAATCCCCACTTCAGCATTTCCAGCAGGCCGTCGCCGACCTCCCGCAGAGGCAGATAATGCACAATCAGGTCACGCGAACCGGTATACACCAGTCCGCGCCAGCCCCACGCTTCGGTCATTGCGTCCAGAAACGCCTGCGGCCCGTCCGGGATGCGCGCGCGCCAGCTTGCGAAACGCGACGCCGCAGCGCACGTAATCCTGCCGCGTGGGAAACGTTTCGCTGCCGAACAGGGTAGAGATTTCGCCTGCCGCCGACCACAGCGATTTGGTGCTGCCGTCGTTATGGGGCATGAGCGCGAAACGTCCCTGCCGGGCATGGGGCAAGTGCGCTTTGGCGAAATAATCCGTATCGTGAACGCCCAACACCATGTGCCCGCCGAGATGATTGTCATCCAGCAGCTTCCGCAACGCGGCCTTGACCGGCTCGTCCCAAAAAACGGTTTGCCCCAACGCCAGAAAGGGGGCGTCAGGATATTGTTGGCGCAGTTGCGCAAGCGTATCGCGCGGACAGCCATCCGGTTCGGATTGGGACATGCAAAAGCTCCGGGGGTTAGGTTGTTAGGTTGTCAGGTTGTTAGGTTGTTAGGACAATACAAAAGACCAACGTGTGTTTATGCGATAAGCCGAGTGCCTGACGACTAACAACCTAACAACCTGACTTCTGAACTTACGCGCTACGCGGCAGTCAAGTTCCGCGTAATATTGGGAACGGCGGCTTCTTCCGGCTTGCGGCGCGGCAGAAACAGATATGTGTACCAGAGGACGCCGTTCATGCCGGCAAAGGCGAGTCGCACCCAACCCGGCAAGCCAAGATGCGAGAACATGCCCTCCACAATGCCCGCGAATACAAACAACGGAATCGTGCCAAGCACCAGATAGATAGACTCCAACCCTGCTTTACGGAACGACTCGGAACGGCGATAGCGACCGGGCAACAGCAGCGAACCGCCAAGCAACATACCCGCCCCGCCACAGATGAAAATTGCCGTCAGTTCGGCAATGCCGTGCGGCAGAATACCGGGCCATAAATTCGCGTGTTGATGCGACTGCGTGACCACAGCGGATAACGCGCCCAGACGTGGCCCCGTTTTCAAACAGCATGTAACAAGTTGGTACGCCCGCAACCACGCCCGTCGCGTAAGCGATCAGGCCGACACGCTGATTGTTGGCGAACAACGCGCCGGAAAACTCCGTGCTGGACGCGGACGCGCCGCCGCCTTTTTTCCAGATGTCAAACGATTTCTTGAACTGCGGAGGAATGAAAACCTCCTCCTGCGCGGGATGGGTTTGCACAAACCAGTAGGCGTAAAACGCTCCGATAACAGTCAGGCCAAACGCAGCGAGAAAATAGCGGATGTGTTTTTGCAGCAGCGCGGGGAAATCGTACAGGTAAAAATCCACAACCGAGCGCAACGCGCGGCCCGTATGTTCGGCCTCATACAGTAAAGCGTGTGTCTGCCCGACAAGCCCGTTCAGTTGGGCGACAAGGTCTGCGCTGACGGCGTGTACGCGGGCGTAGGCCAGATCGGAACACGCGCGCCGATATAAAGGGCCAAGCGCGAGCAGTTCCTCCCGACTCAAGGCTTTGACGCCGCTCTTGCTGTTGGCCTTTTCCACAAGGGCGGCAAGCTGCTCCCACCCTTCCCGTTTGCGCCGAGTGAATTCTCGTTCATCCATGACAAACAGTATAGCATGTTCACGTCAATTTGCCCTCACCCCAACCCCTCTCCCAAAAAAGCATGGGAGAGGGGCTAATTCTGTAACGACAAAATGGGCTGATTGGATTTAGTAGCCTTTTATGGGATCGAAAACATTTTGCAAAGGTTCGCTGGAGAGAAATTGGCGCAAGTTTGCGAGGAAAAGTTCAGCAAAACGTTTGAAGTAGAAGGGCGTGATGCCGGATACGTGGGGCGTGAGGATTACGTTGTCCATCTTCCACAGTGGGCTTTCGGCAGGAAGCGGTTCCGTCTCGAACACATCCAATCCCGCGCCCGCAAGTTTGCCCTGCTCCAGCGCGGCTGCTAATGCGGCCTCATCTATGGTGCTGCCCCTGCCGATGTTGTAGATATACGCGGATGGCTTGCAATGCGCCAGCATCTCCGCGCTGATGAAATGGTGGGTTTGGGGCGTGTGCGGGATGGTAACGCAGATATGGTCGGATTCGGACAGCAGGCGCGGCAGGTCGTCCATTCCATATACGGCATCCACAGGCACCTGCGCGTCATAGCGTTCGTTCGGATTGCGCTTGGTGGCGATGACGCGCATATCAAAGGCTTTGGCGCGAACGGCAAGAGATTCGCCAATACGTCCTAATCCCACAATGCCCAGTGTCTGCCCGGTCAATTCCTCGGCTGCGCTGCGGCGGGGCTGTCGGTTCCACTTTTCCTGCCCCCAGTTGTCGCGCTTCCACTCGCCCTCCAATTGCCTGCGAAAATAGAACGGCTCGTTGCGGGTGAACATCAGCATGAACATCATGACGTGTTCGGCGATGTTGGGGCCGTGTACGCCGCTCGCGTTTGTCAGGATCAGGTTGCGGGCGGCCAGTTGCGGCGTGTATTTGCCGTCCATGCCCGCGCTCCAGAAGGCGATCCATTTCAAATTTTCGGCGCGTTCCAATTGCTCCGGCGACAGGTTGCCGCATACGGCTATGTCCGCATCCGCCAACTGCGAGTCGGCATCCTCACTCCGGCTGAACCGCAATTCGATCTGGTCGCGCAAATTCTCGTCCGCGTCCATCGCCTGCCGGAACGTTTGCGCGTCGGCATCATCGGGCGCAAGCAGCACAAGTACAACGGTTTTCGTCACGCGAATTCCTCTTCATCCAGTAAATCGCCTCTGTTTGTCTCAGCGCTTATCCCCAATTGTTTGTTCAGCGCATCCCGGCACTCCCAATAGTTCAGTTCCTGAATCGCGGTTTTGACAGTGGCTACATCGGCGGGCGGCACGATTAAGGCCGCGCTTCCCGCTCCAATAAGCTGCTCCAAAGCCATTTTGTTGCTATCATCCAACAGCTCGCCCTCTGCAAACCCGAAATTTGCCAGCCACGAAGCCACGTAAACAGGCAGCATGGCCGAATTGCCCGCCCGTATCATGGCTTCCAGAAACGACAGCAACGGGATTTCCATACTGGCGTATTCAAGGCTGACCAGAACGCGCATCGCGCCGTTATACGCCAGCCGATCCATGAAAAACGTCGCCGCTTCCGGGTCGTCGAGGGGGAGAAGATCGAACTCCAGCGGCAGGTGAACCGCCAGTCGCGGCACGTCACATATCATATCATTGGCAAGGCAGTCGGCGCGGGCTTCGTTCAATTCCTGCCCGAACTCGCCCACGCCTAGCGCTTCCAGATGCGGCATCAGCGGGCAGGCAATCGTCAGGTCGGCTTTCACAGCCGCTTCCAGCAGCAAATTCGCCGACAAAGCGTAGTCATCCGCCAGCAACAGGGGCTTGCCGCCCGCCTGCTGTATCAAATTCATCAGCGCGTTTCGCTGTGTATCTTCATCGCCATCCGCAGGCAACAGGGGCGAACCAAACGGCACGTACAGCGCGTCCGCGCCATTCGCCTGCGCCGTTTCCAGAGCCTCCGAACTCGTCACCTGCGCGAATACCTGTATGGCGCGTCCGTCCAGCGTATGCGCGATCAGATGCCCCTCATCCAGATACAGTCGCTTTTTCGGGGCCAGATTGTTCCGCATGTTCTGGTACTGCGCGAGGGCTGTGCCGTCCGGGGTCCGCCACCACTACGCCCCGTCCGGCATCCACAATAATGAGCGTATCCTCCTGAACTGCTTCCAACAGGCCCGCAATTCCGGCAACCGTAGGCAGATCGTTCAGGGGCGTTCCCGCGCTTCCCGCCGCGACAATCGCGACCACATTCCCCCACCGCACCGAGGCGGCAATGCCAACTGCCGTCGCGTAATCGTCCGCCACAAGGACTATATCCGGCGTTTCGTCCCCGCGCCGTTTGGCAAGCTGCTCCATAATCCGGGGCGGAATGGCGGGCGGCACGGGAAAACCGTTGCGCAGACGCACAATCGCCGCCGTGCCAAGCGCAATTCCCGTACCCAACCCCGTTCCCCGCAAACTCGCCATATTAAGAAACTCCAATTCTACTTTTCATCATGCCCTTCAGCATCCTGTATCGCGCCGACGCTGATTTTGATGTCGGCGCGCTCTTCGATTTTGGCGATTTTGCCGTCGCGAATCCAGACAACGCGATCCGACACTTCCACCATTTTGTAATCGTGCGTGGCCGAAATAATCGTTACGCCCTCGTTGCGGTTCAGTTCGCGCAGCAGGGCAATGATCTCTTCGCCCGTTTTCAAGTCGAGGTTGCCGGTCGGTTCGTCGGCAAGGACAATGGCGGGGCGGTTGGCGAGGGCGCGGGCAATGGCGACGCGCTGCTGCTGTCCGCCCGAAAGCTGTGTCGGACGATGATGAAGACGGTGTCCAAGCCCCACTTTGTTCAGAATTTCGATGCCGCGCTCAATACCCTCGTCCGTAGACATGCCGGCGAAAATCGTCGGAAGCGTGACGTTTTCCAGCGCGGTCATTGCGGGCAGCAGGTTGAATGTCTGGAAGATGTAGCCGATCTTGTGACAGCGCAGATAGGCCAGTTCGCTCGCGCTGAGTTGCGCCATATCCACATCGTCAATAAAAACGGAACCCTCATCAGGCCGATCCAGTCCGCCAATCGCATTGAACAGCGTGGACTTGCCCGACCCGGACGGCCCCATAATGGACAGGTACTCGCCCTTGCGAATATCGAGATCAACGCCGTTCAGCGCGCGCAGCACCTCGTCGCCCATCTTGAATATCTTTACCAGCCCTTTGGTTCGCACCACATATTCAACGCGCGTCACGCGTTCCATTGTTACCATGTCAGGTCCTTTCGGGAGTAGGGAGTAGGTTGTAGGGAGTAGGAAAGACTTGGTTTGCAACTACTCCCTACAACCTACTCCCTGTTCCCTATATCGTACTGCGCAAGGCGGCAGCGGGCGGCATTTTGGCGGCTTGAACGGCGGGGGGAATGGCGGCAATCAGCGTGATGCCCAGTCCGATGCCCAGCGATTGCAGCATTTGCAGCAGCGTACCGTACCAGAACGCGCCGTCCAGAGTACCCACCCCGCTGGAAACCACATGTACCAGCGTGATGATAAACCAGCCCAGGAACCAGCCTGCGGCGGAAGCGATCACGCCCATCAAGCCCGCTTCGATGAAGAACAGCGTGACAATGAAGCGGTCTAATGCGCCCAGACACTTCATCGTGCCGATCTCTTTGTAGCGCTCCGTAACCGACATCAGCATGGAGTTCATAATGCCGACAAAGCACACGAGCAGGGCCATAATCGCCAGCCACGATTGCCGGTGTCCCGCAGCAACCACTTCGGCAATTGCGTCCGGGTCATTGCTTGTGGGGGCCATGGTGAACAGCATCCCGGTACGCACCGAACTGAAAAACGCGATACCGAGCAAAATGCCCCCGGCGGTAATCAGCGAACGCGCAAAGCGTATTTTGATGCTTTTCATGCTGATCTGCCAGGCGCGGCTGAACGGCAGCGTGATCTGCTTTTGCGGCACGCTGACAGGCGATGTGGTGGCGTATGGGATATGGTTTCGACGCTCATGGTTATCTCCGACGAACTATTCTCTTTGCGATTTTCTTTGTCCGCTTTTTCTTTTTTGTAAAAGCCGATGAACTTGCGCTCGTGCAGCATTTGCAGGAACATGGTGACGGATACTTCCGCTTCGCGGCGGTTCATCTTATAGTGCCGGCTTGTTTTCTGCACGACGGATTCAATGGTGTGGCTGCCGTCGCACAATTCCCACACAAAGCCGCCCACCTCATCCAGTTCCACTTTGCGCTCGGTGGGCACGCGCAGCCAACGCGCCATCGTTCGCGTAATGCGGCTTACCTCATCATTTTGCGGCACGATCAGTATCGTTTCGCCACTCTCACGCTTTTCGGAAGTGAGGGTTGGATGGCGCAGGGGACGCAGACGCAGGGTTGCCGCTCGATCCACTTCCGGCGGGCGGAGTTTCAGAAACGGCAGGTACTTGCCCAGGCCATAATAGAGTTTTGTTTTCAGCGGCGCGATCATGTTACGTTGTCAAACTTTCCTGTTCAATGTTGGACACAATCTCATCTTGTGGCTCTGATTATTGTTTGTTCGGACGGTGGCAAACGCAGCGACTGACAATATCTTCCCACAGTCCAACCGTCTGCTTTTGATGCAGCATCTGCACGGCGTAGATTTTGTTGGAAGTCGGCGCAGTTCCAGATGCCGCCCTCGTAGCGCGTCGGGAAACGCTTCAGAGACACTTTGCGAGTCGCGCAGGGCTTGCAGTTTGCTCATCAGCGGCAATCCGCCTAAATAGCGCAGGCTTTCGTGACCATGAACGGTATGCGCGTCGTCGCGCGTCAGGGCTTTGCACGGAAACCAGGGCGTTGTTGCGGAACCAGTCGCCAAGCGAAAATTTTTTCAGCAGCATGTTCGCCAGTCCCCAGCGATCCAGCACGATCCGTTCCCCACCCCGCGCCCATTCCAGATGCAGATGCCCGGACAGCAGTTTTTGCTCCTGCAATCGGAAATCGCTCCGGCACGTCCATTTGCAGGTCGTACAACGCCCAACGGTCATAGCCGTCTATGGCATGGTCTTGAAACGTGGCGAACAGACGCGACGCGATATTGGCTATCGCGCTCTGGTCTTTCGCCATGCCGATAACCTGCGCCACCACCACGCGGTCACACGTTTTGCAGTGCCAGATTTTGCCCTGCGCCCGTCCCTCGCCCGTCCATGAGAAATGTATCGCTGACCGTTCGCCGTCCTTGCCTTCGGTTTTCTCCGGCTTGATTGTGCTGTCAAAGGTGGCTTTGGCTTTTTTGGCCTGCTTTTCCGTCTCTTTAAGGATGCGCTCCAGATTGCCGCTCAAGTTCAGTTTTGAGGTCGGGCCGATGGGGGCGGAACGCTTCAGCCAGTGCCGGACAAACGGCGCGATGATCGTGTAGGCTGTTATGGTGTTGTTCTGATCCGGGTTGGAAGCATTGAGCCAGCGCACCTGAACCGTCAGCGTCGAGTTGCCGGGGGCGTCCACGCGCAGGTAGCCGTTTTCGCGATCCATCGAAAATCCGGTCAGATTCCAATCGGGCGGCAGCACAAAGCGAATCCCCTGCCAGCCAATGGAGGTTGGCTGTGTGGATTCTTCCGTTTCGCTGTTTTTACGGCGCGGCGCGGCAACTTTGTTCGGTTTTGTTTGCAGTTCAGAAGGCATATTTATTTTGCGCTTGAACCGGCTTATAAAAAGCCGGTTCCTTTGGCGTTCCGCCGGTCGTCCTGCGGACGAGTCCGCGCCCATAGTGTTGTGCTTCAATCTAAAATTTTATTCGGCGTAGTCGAACTCGTACATAGGAATTGTCCGCAGGACAACTGGCCGCAGGCCATTCCAACCGGCTTTTCATAAGCCGGTCAATAATTGTATCACTTCGGCGCGACGGCCTCTACGTGTCCATCCAAATACAGAATGTTATTGCGTCCGCCGTGTCGTCCCGGTTTAGGCAGACTGGCGACCCCATCCTGCGCGTTCTTGTTCAGATTTGTCGAGTTCGTATAACAGCGGCGTTTTGGCGGCATTCGGGAATGTATTCAACGGCTTGCCGTTCAAGTTGAGCTTTTTGCCGCTAAGCGCGGCGTTGTATGCGTAGCCGAATTTGTCATCGTGTCCATTAGAGACAACCGGGCAATGCAGCCACGCATCCTGCGGAACCCGCGACGTGAAATCCGTGTTTTCTTCCCACTTGTCGGCGGGCGGCAGCGAGTCGTTGAGTTCCGCATACTGCGCAAAGGCGTAGTACAGGCCTTTCAGGTTTTCCGGGCAGGTTTTGTTGGTTTCCGGCTTGTAATCGTCACGCGGTTTGAGAACGCCTGCTGTTTCCAGAGTTTCTGCTACGGCTTTCAAATTAAGAGATCTGGTAGCCGACAGCAAGCATAACTGGTATACCCAGCATACACAGCATCTTCTTGGCATAAGGGAGGTTCTGGCGGCGCAAGTACGCGCCTGACAAAAACCCGGCTATCAGCGCGCCTTCAGTTTCTACAATCAATGCCAGGATCAGCCGGATAATCAGCGGCCCGCTTACGGGCAGTTTGAACAACCCAAAAACCAATCCACACAATATCAAAACAGCCAGTATAGTGACAACCGCGTCACCCTTTGATGCTGCGCTCCTCCCAATGGTAAACCCAACGACGAATAGAAGCAGGGCAATGCCTATTAATACGCCAGCAGCAAGATTGATGTATGTAGCAGCCATATTTCTTACAAAGCACGGACACCAGTTAGAACGGCAGATAGTTGACGGATTTAGCGATCAGGGCAAGCGCAATGGACGCCATCGCAATCAGGCCCGTGCCGCAGGCGAAACCAGCCAGCAATACCGGCGTGTACATGCGCCAGTTATCCAGTCCGAAGCGTTTCGAGAAGTACTTGCGTCCGAGCCATGCGCCGATGAAGGTCGGAATCACGTCATGCGGCAAGGCTCCCGTGCCCCCGATGAAGCCGTAGAACAATAATACCGGCCACTTGAAGAAACTGAACACGGCGTATACGCCTAATCCAGCAACCACGCCGCCCGCCACACGGTTGAAGTTGATGGCCTCCTTGACCCACGTAATGCCGCCCTGCTGCTTGTTGACCGTATTCCAGAGCGCCTGGAATGTCGCGCTGATGGGCCAGAACTTCGCGGCGTAAGGGTGCTGCGAGGAGGGTATCTGGCTGGAATGCCAGAAGAACGCCCAGAACACGAAACTGGCTCCCGTGATCACGAAGAACATCAAGAATTCAGCTTTGACGATGCTGCCGAACTTGGTTCCCGTCAGTTCAAATTCGCGGAAACGCTGCGCGAACGCACCGTAATCGTTGAGAGGAATTGGGACGTACCATATGTCCACGTACTGGTAGCCCGATTTCATAATCGAGACTTCCTTGAGGTACGGGAACGACACGCCCGAACCCGTCAGACCGATCATACGAGCCGATACGTAGCTGTTCACGGGCGACCAAATCAGGCCATAGAAGATCAGTATCCACAGCGGGAAGTTATGGTTTTCACCCGGATGCGCCGCGCCCTGTATGTTGAGCATCACCTTGCACAGTCCGATGTAAAAAATCGTGATGGACAGCCAGATGACGAGCGGAATACCCAATTTCACATCGCCGCGTCCTTTTGGCACTTTCAGCATCAGGCCCCGATCCCGCGCTTCGCGCCGTAACGCGCCGATGGACTGGAACACGCTGTAAAAGCCGATTATCGCAATGGCGACCTGCAAGCCGATACCGACCGACAACCAGAACTTAATATTGGTGGCCTGCTGCGTGTACAGGGCGTCCATGCCCGGAGTCCAGCCGTTGGATTCGGACGTGCCGAACGCGCCCGCTTTTTGCAGGAACGGCGCGAGGACGATTTTACACAGAATGGAACCTATCAGCGAACCCTGAACGATGTGGTACGGAATGATGAAGCCCGTCAGCACTTTGGTCAAGTCGCCAGATATGCCCACAACCGCGCCCGGAAGGATGCTCTCCGTATTCGTGGTCAGATCGAAGAACGGAATCGGAATCAGGGTAAAGGCTTTGTTGAACACGACGCCCGTAAAAACGGGGATAGCAATGTAGAAAAAGCCGAAGATCAGGCCGATAACGCTGCCGATGGAGAACACGCGCCAGCGCCACGACTCTTCCTTACTGGCCGCTTCCGCAAGGGCCGTCGCGCCCGAAGCCGCAACCGGGGCCATGGGAAACGGAAGTTTCTCAATGTCGGAGGTGACGCGAAACAAAAAGTAACCGGAACTCATCCAGTTCAACCGTCCCAATACCTCTCCTAAAAGAAGAAGCATGATGGGCCAGAACCAGTCGCCGTGCAGAAACGTGCGCTGCTGTAGCGCGATAGACGTGGCAGGCGGAACGACCCAGTGCGGGATGTCTCTGGCGACAAGCCCCGCCTGTGGCGACGTAACAAAGTATTGGTTCCAGATCAGGGAGCCGAACGGCCCGCCCGAAATACCCTTGCTGGCTTCCAGCCCGGTCAGGCCCGCCGCGATGTAGTAGAGCAGATAGATTTCCTGCCGTTTCAGCGGCAAAAACGACCGCCGCATGATTTCGGCAAACAGAACTATCGTGACCCACTCCGCAGCGGGACCAAGCCCCTGCCCCGCCACCAGTCCCAGGTACAACGCGCCCGGCAACATGATGAACGCCACGAAGAGCGCGCCAATGACGGTTTTGCCACTGAAGCCCTCCTCGAACTGCATCGTCTGCCCGGTATCGCCCTCCTCGCGGGTTTCGGCTTCTACCTGCTGGCGTATTTGCGCAATCTCACTTCCTTCCGCCACTCCCTGCTCCATTCCGGGGAGTAGGAAGTAGGGGGTAGAGAGTAGCCTTGACACAAAGTTTTGCGGGTTTTGCTACAACGCAATCCGCAAACAAGGCTCCCCTACTCCCCACTCCCCACTCCCTACTTTATTCCGGCCTTTGCCAGCGCCTGCCGAATACCGTTCTCATCAAAACCTTCAAACGTCGCTAAAATTTTGCCGTTCGGGTCCAGCACGTAGTTGGTCGGGATGGCCTGAATGCCGTACTTTCCCGATACGCTGCCTTTGTCTATGAGGGAGCGCAGATTGATCTGCTTTTCCCCGAACATTTTGGTGATCGCCTGTGGCGTGTCTCCCGCCGTATTGACGGATACGACATTGAACCCCTGACTGTGGTACTGCGCCGCCATTTTGCTCAAGTGGGGCAACTCTTCGCGGCATGGCCCGCAAAACAATGCCCAGAAGTTGACAAGGGTTACTTTGTTCTTCTTCAGTTCCTGTGAAAGCGTCAGCGTGCCGCCCGTTGCCAGAGGAAGCGTAAAGTCCGGCGCGGTTTTGCCGACAGGCAGGAGGGATACGGCTTGCCTTCCCTGCGCCGCCGCCTGTTCCTGCGCGGCTTCGCTGGCCGCGACCTGCGCTACTGTTTTCGCGCCTTTGGGCGGTTTCCAGTTGAAGGCGGTTTGCGTTAAACTTGCGCCGATTTTCACGTCCGTCAGATGCGTTTCATCGCGGAAATCCGCGCCTTCCACCAACATACCCCGAATAATGCCGTCACTGCCCACGTACAATTTCAGTTTTTGCGGCAGGCCAGCAATTTCCAGCGTTTTACAGGTCGTGTTGCCGACGGATACGGCCCCGGTAATACGCGCCCCCGTTGCCATGGAGCGCAGGCGGTTCAGGTAATCGGGAAAAAAGAAAATTTTCGTTTCGTTGATGTTGTTGCGGGCGACATTGCCGCCGCTCGGGTCGGACGGTTCCTGCGCGAAAGCGTTGTCCGCATACGTGTATGTGGTGAACTTGCTGCCGTCCGAGTTGATAACGATGTTACTGCCCTGCCCCTTGCGGCTGTTGACGACAATATGCGCCCGATTGGGCTTTTGCAGCAGCAATGTTCCGGTTTGAGTTTGCATCTGCCCCTTTTCCTTATGCTGATGCGTAAACGCGGCCTCCAGTGTGGAAGCGTTGGTTGTCGCCTCAAAGCACTTTTGCAGCAGCGCGTCGCCCGCTTTGTCGGCGTGAGATATAGCCGGCAGTGGCAGCAGGAATAACATTAGCAAGGAACGTGACAGAATACTCATATATTGCGGCTCCGGGTGTTTTCAACACACGAACAGCGTTGCGAAAAACGCTCTTTAGTAGCGCTGCGCTTCCGTAGGAGTGCCATACGCGATATAGAACGGAATGACGATGCCAAGTATTGGTATTATCATCAGAATTGCCAGCCAACCCGGATGTCCTATTTTCTCCGCGATTTTCATCCATGAATAGATGGCAAGCAACACGATGGCTATCCATCCTATGACGGGTACAAAGCCAAGCAGTACCAGCCAACCGGACAGATCCGCGAGATTAAACAGTTGAACCACATGCGCAATCGGCAGAAAAGCCATCCAGGGTTTGCTATGGCCCAACTTCTGAGCGCAGGTATGCTGAGGGAGGCCGAAAACAATGACCAGTCCCACAAAAATTATCAACACAACCGCAAGTATCGCCCCAATGATGCCCAAACCGAGCAAACTTCCTATGAGTCCTCCACCATCGTTCATGTCGTTCTCCTTCTCATCCCGCGTCACGATCAAACTATGGGTTGATGTCCGCTTCTGAGTGGCCTGCGCAACGCAGGCGGCGTGAGAAGCAGCGCGTAGGTTGCTGAGAAATATTGAGTTGCGGCCTTTTAGAGCCTATCACAATAAGCATGAATTCGCGTCCCTAGGACGTTTGCGCTTTCCTGCCGGGTATTTTCAATACCCGGCCTATTGGATTGCAGCCTTTAAGCCACTGTCGTCTCTTCCTGATGAACGTAGCGGTCACGGTCGGATTGCTTTAGTGTGCGCCAGATCAGGAACTGCTTGCGCAGGGTGTTCAAGAAGCGGCGGTTGACGCGCTTCCAATTGGTGATGTCGCCGGATTCGCGGTCTATGAGCAGGAAAATTTCGTATACGTCGGTCGTTGGCGTGGGCAGAGTTTCAATCGCCACGCGCTGAGATACGCCTAAATCGAACGGAGCCAGCCACGCCATGCTCTTGATGCGGTATCCCATGCCGTACTCGGCGTCGAACGTTTCACTGACAACGCCCTGCGTCACAAAGTCGCCGATGCTGTATTCCTCATAGGCGCGGAACCACTCGCCCAAAAAGCTGTTCATGCCCGCCGCCTGATCGCCTGTAACCGCGAACGGCAGGGGAACTTTCCAGTGGTCGCCGTCCGGTTCCGGCACTTTCCAG
Source organism: uncultured Chthonomonadaceae bacterium (assembly GCA_963817895.1). Classification (GTDB taxonomy): domain Bacteria; phylum Armatimonadota; class Chthonomonadetes; order Chthonomonadales; family Chthonomonadaceae; genus CAWFQB01. The sequence goes on along the minus strand of CAWFQB010000004.1, from coordinate 891,989 downwards.
GTTCGGTCCGAAGTCGGAGAGGCCACTTCCGCCGCTTTGCGGGCGGGGTAAAGCGTGGACAACAGCACGACCGCAACCACAATCAGCGTCGTCATAACCGCGCTCGTGCTGGAAAAGTTCAGGTACAGGTCGGGCAGCCAGCCGAAGAACACGAGAACTTTACTGGTGAACTGGCCGAGCAGATAGCCAAGCACGGAGCCGAGAATGGCATACACAAGCGCTTCGGCAATGAACAACATCCCGATGTGCGAAGGGGCCAGTCCGATGGACGAGAAAATATGAATTTCCTTGACGCGCTCGAACACGGAGCCGAGCATCGTATTGAGAACGATCATACTGGCAATCAGAATCGGGAAGAAAACCAGTTCCATGCCGTGCGAGTTGGTGGCCGCAATGGACGAGAAGCGGTCAATGTGCCCCCGCGTCGGCCCGTCTATTTCCGGGTTGGATAATCTGCCCCGCGTACAGGTTCAGGCCAAGCCGGTGCATCAGGGGCTTCAGGTCTTCCAATACCGATTTTGGGTTGCCGAAGTCAATGGCGATGGAGCGCAGTTCGCCGCCAAGATTTGTCGCTGTCTGGTACGGCACAAAGAATACCTGATCCGGTTCCAGATGCGTGTACTCTTTGAAACCCGTGTCGCCGCCCCCGCCGCCCCGGTTCTGCTTGTTCATGGCGATGAAATCAACGGGCGTGATGATTTCATTGTCAAGGTCGGCAAGGTCTTTGAGTTTCTGCGAGTTGAGAATCCCGATGACCGTGTATTCCACGCCGCTGTACGTCACTTTCGCCGTGCCAACGTCCTTGTTGTCCACGCGCAGGACGGAGGCAATCGTATCGGGGAGAATCACAACATAGGTGTCACCGGGCATAAACCAGCGTCCGCCGGGTTCGAGCGCGTCCTGGGGATGGGTCAGTTTCACCTCTTCCGGGGACAGGCCGCACAGGGCTTTGGCGTCGTAGGATTTGTCGGCGCGTTTCAGGTTGAGGAACGACTGCTCGCCCATTTGCGTTCCGAAGAACCATGCGCGGGGCGCAACCGCGTGGTCGCGTCCGTACTCGTCGGCAAGCAGGCGGTACGCGGGTTCCTGCAAGGGGTCCCACAGCGCGGTGCGAATCATAATGCCGTTGTAGCGCGGGCCGTGATCGGAGGGCGCGGGAACCTGATTGAAGCGCAGCGATTGCACGACGGACGTAAACGACAGAACTGTGAACGTCAGCAGCACGAGCGTGGCGCAGGTCAGGAACGTGCGGGCTTTGCGCCGCCGCATGTTGGAGATGCCTAAGTTAAAGGCCGCAACCGCAACGGACACGCGCCCGATGTCGGCCTTGTGAACGCCGCCCGAACTCTGGTTCATCTGCTTCAACTGCTCTTCAAACTTACCGGAAATCAGGCCGATAACGATGCACGACAGCGACAGCATGATGAAGGCCAGCAGCACGATCATCGGACTGCTTTGCAGAATGTCGAACGCGGGGTGTATCTGCGAAAACACAAGGAAGATGAAGATAAAGATCAGCGACGCAGCCCCTAATTGACGCTTCAGGTCGAAGAAGCCGAACAGCAGGCGTTCCATAAAATACGCGAACGGCAACAGCAGGGCAAGGTAGAAGATAACGCCTTTGACCACATCCAGCGCCATTGTCTGCACGTCCGGGTAGGCGCGGGATTCGTAGCCCCATGCGGCGCGGGACTCGGAATCGAAGCGTTCCCAATCTTTGGCGTCACGCGCTTTGTAGGAGTTCTCAATCGCCTTCATCGCGCTGCGGTGCAGGTCGGAGATGCCCTCCTTGCCGTTCATGTTCAGAATTTTGTACTTCGCCAGCCGCTGCATCCGGGCGTCGTCCAGTTTCCACATGTCTTCGGCGACGTGCAGAGCCGTATCGTAAATCGCGCCGGAACGGGCAATCTCCTGCGCCTCGTTGTACTTCAAATCGCCGGACGTGCCGAGCAGGTCGGCGTTCTGCTGGTCTTTGGGGTTGCCCGCGACAAGGTAGCCGATGCCATCCGGGTTGGGCGATTTGCCCTGCTTGTTGAACGGGTCGGACGGGTCGTACTGCGAGTTGACGAGGAGCAGGCGTATCGCGCCCGGTCCGCTGCTCATGGCGATTTTCAGGCGGCTGCCGGGTTGCGAAAACAGCACGGCAACGTCTTCCACATACGAACCGACAAGCGAAGGGTCCTGCGGGTCAATGGCAAAACCGAACATGCGCGGTTCGCCGTTGCTTTCGCCATCGTACACGTCAACCGAAGTCAGGGCGCGGAGCGACTGCTGATCCACAAGGTCATAAATGGCGGTCGGGACGCAGCGGAACACGATAACGGGCGTTTCTTTGGTAGCCGTCGTCACCATCACGTCGAGCGGAATGTACTTCGCGCCCTGCGTCCCTAAATCGGGCGCGTAATCTATCTCGCCGCGCAGATTGTTGACGAGCGTTTTCTTGCCGGTCGGGTCGGTCTGGTCGGGAATATTGTCGCGGTCATCCAGATGGTACGCGCCTAAGCGGGCAGGCTTGTTCTGTCCGTAAGCGGTCAGGGGCGCGACGCCGTGAAACGCGAAGAAGTTGGAAGGGGGAACCGGGTTGTTGTTTCTGATCCAGCGCGTCGCCGTCCGCATTGGTACGGGACGGCATACCGTCCGGGTTGAGTGGTATGGAATCGATTCTGTCGGGCAGCGTCCATTGGGTTCGCTGCACCATGTTGCCCCGAACGCCCATAAACGACTTGTTGCGGTTACGCACGACGACAAGGCTGTTGGCGAGTTTTGGATCGGCGTTGGCAACGAACGATTTCTTGGGGTTGAACATCTGAACGCGGCCTTGCAAGGTGGCGAAACCGCCCTGAAGCGCCATGCGCGACCATTTGGATGGGTCGGTAATGGGCATCCGCTGCGCGTTGATGTCGCCCTGCGCGTTCGTATCCGTGACGATGTGCCACATCAAGCAGTTGAGCAAACGGCACTGCTGCGCGAGATTGGCGATATTGACTTTATCTACGGTATCAAAGGGCGTATCCACAAGGGCGCGGCTGTCATCCGTGCTGGCAAACGTCACGCCGTTTCCGCCCGCCATCGTGACGGCTTCCGAGTCGAACGCGGGCTTGCCGGGAATGAAGTTGCGCCAGTTCTTGCCGTCAACCGGATTTACGCCGTCGTTGAAATAGCGTTTGGAATCGAAGCCGAGCGTGGTTCCCACTTTTTCGGCGTTTTCGCGACACACGCGGGCAATGTCGCTGAACCGGCCCTGAATATCCTCGCGGTAATCGTAAAACCATCCTTTATAAAAGATGCCGAAACTGCGAGTCTGGCTGGTCATGTCCAACCCGGCCCACAGGTAAATGGTCGGGGGTGTTTCGGCCTTGCGGTTGAAGAAACTGGACGGCATCCACGAGTCAATATGCTTTTCCACGTACTCGCGTATGCCCTGCAAGTCCCTGAAAGTGCGCGCTTGTCGCCACGAACATCATGGTGCGGGCGGGCGGATTGGCTTTGAAGGCGCGGATCATCTCGCACATCGCGGCAAACCCGCACGTCGTATCCGCGCCGGGAGCCAGAGCCGGCACAACGCTTGTCGAGTCGTAATACGACTGCACGACAATGATCTGGTCTTTGAGTTTGGGGTCGGTTCCGGGTATCACGCCCACAAAGTTGCGGGCGGAGCGCGTTTTCCACGGCATGTTGCAGGTCAGGCGCACGGTTGGGGGCTGACCACTCGCGCAGGCGGCAAGCAGAGGCGCGGCATCCTGCTTGGTCATGTAAAATCGGGGTATTGCAATGGGGATCGAAACGAACTTGGCTTCCGCTTCGCCGCGCATGGTGCTGTTGGGCGCGACAAAGATCACGGCCCGCGCGCCCAATCGCGGCGCGTTCAGCCACTCCCCCGCGCAGTTGAAATCCACCATCACAACGCTGCCATCCACATCCTTGCCGTTGAAGTTGTGCAGTTTGCCGTCACCGACATAGATGAGTTTGGTTGTCAGGCCATTGGCGGGCAGGGTCGGAGTGCGGACAAGGTTCGGCCAGAGCGGGTACATGCGGAGAGGGGTGTCGGGTGTTGGGTGTTGGGTGTTGGGTGTTCCTGTTCCCTCCACGATTTGGGCAAATGCGCCCTCTGCCGGATTGTCTACGCTGAGGTCGTAAGGAACGGTGACGGCGAAGGTATCCGTCTGGAAGTTTTGCAGGCCGAGGGATTGCAACTGCTGCGAAACGTAATCCGCCGCTGTTTGTCGCCGGGATAGCCGGCAATGCGGGAGCCGAAACCGGACAGCGCGTTGACCGTAGACCGCAAATTGGCGGTGGAAACCTGACTGCTGAACTTTTTATACGCCTCCTGAAACTTTGGGGGTACGTCGGCACAACTTCCGCGCCCGCCGCTGACGATGAAAACAGTCATAACCAACAGGGTCAGCAGAAGCAGGCGACGTGAGGCAACAAGGACACTCGCAGACACACGCGCATAAAAACTCTTGCCAGAAGGCATGGACGACTTCCCTTTCCGGGGATAATTTCTACAAAGGTTCCGGGGCAACGAGCGAACGCAGAGCGAAGCGGAACGTCTTTGTTCTTCGTTTCGACGGTTATATGTTATTCGTGTTCAGGTCACGGCAAGGGGGTACGCCGCGTTTTTGCATGATAATGCAATAGTTCACCAAAGGGGAGCGGAATTCCTCCTCATATTATCACAACGCCGCACAAAAATCAAGACTTGCGATTTTTACTGCCTGACACGCTTCCATCCCAGCATATAATCGCCTGTAATGGATGTTTGAAGAGGCTTCCCCATATTTACTGACACTGGATTCTTCATTTTTGTCACAGCAGGGACTTCGTTGCCCTGTGGCGAATTACAGTGCAGATAGTTCGCTTTGCTTTCAGGGTGTGTTCCATTCGTATAAACAATTCCTTCTTCATACGCAATTATGCAAATCACGCAAAGATACAAAAATACGGGCGATTGGCTATGGTTTTTCGCATGGGGCCTTTTTTCGACCGTCTGGTGTCTGACGGCTTCGCGGCATCTGAGCGGAACTGTTGACGAGTGGATTTATGTGGAGCGGGGGCTGCATTGCTGGCGAGATTTTAGCCATCAGGGTCTGTCTGCTTTTGGGAACCATGCCCCTGCCCGTTGATGTGGAAACGCTACCGCTGTTTTTATGGGAACGCTTCAGCCATACGCGGTTCGATCCGTTTACCGATCTGGCGACGCCGCTGCATTGGGCGCGAATGGGAACCCTTGTTTTCTGGTGGCTGCTGCTGATTTATGCCCGTCTCATCGGGCGTAAATTGGGCGGCGCATGGGCGGGGCGGCTTGCGGTCGGCCTGATTGCCTGCGAACCCAATCTGCTTGCCCACGCCACGCTTGCCACTACCGATATTTCCGTATCCGCCTGCCTGCTCGCCTTTTGCTACCATTTTCAGGACGGGCGCGGCAAGGATTGGAAGCGGCGGGTCGCCTTACCTACCCTCTGGTTCGCCGCGCTGGTCTTGTGTAAAGCTTCCGGCCTCGTCTTCGGCATTTTGTGTATGCTGGCAATCCAGTACAGGGAAAAGGGAAAAGGGAAAAAGGAAAAGGAGGAAGAAGAGGAGAAGAGGAGAAAAGGAGAAAAGGAGAGAACTCAATCCTCAATCGAAAATCCTCAATCGGCAATCGACAATTCCAACACCGAACACCCAACTTTGTGGAAAGACATGAGTTGGATTGTTGGTGTGGGGACGTTGCTTGTGTTTGTTTATTGCGGCACGGATTGGCTGCCTTACGCGGGACTGGTTCGCCGCGCCCATTCTTTGTCGACAGGGGCTAAAAGAACGGTTTTCGTCTGGCTGGCGGATCACCTTCGATTATATGCGAACGCGGCGGACGGCGTTGTTCGGCAAATTCAGCATAACAGTCACGGGCAGGGCTGGTATCTGCTCGGACACTCCGGGCCGCATTATGTGTGGTGGTACTTTCCGATACTGCTGACGGTTAAATTGTCCCTGCCCCTGCTGTTGCTGCCTGTTGTGATTGCTGTTTGTCGCCGCCGCTACCTGCTCAATTGGGCGTGTCTGTGCGCCCTGATTCAGTTTGCGCTCAGTATTACCTATCATGTGCAAATCGGCGTTCGTTTTCTGTTTCCGGCAATTTGCATGGGCATTGTGGGGTTGTCGGCGTCGGCTGTCTGCGCGGCAAGGGAAGAGGAGGAACCTCACCCCCAATCCCTCTCCTTGCCGCGCAACGCGCTAAGAGAGGGGAGCCAGATGCGGCAAGCGCAAGGTGCAGACCACGCATGGAAAACTACACTATTTCAGCGTGTACGAGAGCGGTTGCCGTTATTAGTCGCATGTTTGGGGCTTGTATGGACAACCTTTGCGGCTGTTCAATGGTGGCCGAATGGATTGGCGTATACCAATGGTTTGTGGGGCGATCCGCGTAAGGGGTATCTGCTTGTCAGCGATTCAAACTACGATTGGGGACAGGGATTGTTGGAATTGCGGCAGTGGCAGGGGGCGCATACTGACAAACCGTTGTGTTTGTGGTATTTCGGTTACGATCCGGCGCATACAATTTTCACGGACATACCGCATGAGGCATTAACGGCGCGCGACGTACAGGAAGTACAAGCCACTTTACGGGGAAAGTACCTGGCGGCAAGCGCAACGCAGGTTTACGGCGGTTACAATGATTCCAAGCAGTCGCTTGTCGCCTGCCTGCGTCAAATGCAGCCGACTGCGCAAACGACGACGTTTCTCATCTATGATTTTACGCGGGTAAGGCGATAGGTGGCTCATTCGCGTTATCCGCATCGGCAATCGGAACCTCGCGATCACGTTTGATTTCAGCATCGAGAATGAATAAAGAAACGATCAGCAGAAGGGATGTCAGCAGAGGAACCGCGTAGCGCATCAGCATGTCGCCGTCCTGTCCGAGAATTCGCAGCAACACGAGACGGCCCTGCGCCAGTGGGTACAATCCTACGAAGAAGAGGGTACAGACTAGAAACAGGGCTACTTCGGGCTGTTTCCGCCAATCAGCGTCACTGCGGTTCGGATCACTGCTGTACAGATATGCCATGAAGGGCGCGACAAGCAGCAGCATGTCATAGTGCTGATGATACACCCATAGCAGCGTCAGGCAGACCGAGGGCGCGAGAAATGCCTTTGCCATTGCGAACGTTCGCCCATTTTTCTCGACGCGCCATCCCGCGTAGCCCAGATAAAGCAGGGTCAACACTGTCAGCAACGCGGCTAATTGATAGCCAATCGCGTCACTGCCCATGAGCGCAGACCCCATCCGCACCCAGTCACAACGATACATTGCGCCTTCGGCAAATGGGTTGGCGGAATTGCCTCCCACCGATTCAAAGTTCGCGATACCGACGCGATACGCCTGCAACGCCGCCATTCCCCCCATTCTCGCGAACCCGATAATATTCAAGAGGGCAGCCGCCGCCAGTACGCCGAACAGCAGCTTAAATTGTCGCTGTACAAGCAGTAAAATGAGGAACGGCAATGCCAGCGTAGGTTTGTAACATACTGCCAGAAACGCCAGCGCGAACATAGCGCGTCCATTATGCTGTTTCAACGCGAGTATAAACAGTCCCAGACACAGCAGTATCACGGGCGCGCCCTGCAAAAAAGTCATGCACCAGCGGGTTCCCGCGCAAAGCAGCATTAGACCGCAGGCAATCAGGATTTGACCGTGACTGCTTTGGGGCGCGAACGCTTTCATCAAGGCCCATGCCGCACCCACAATACAGGCAATCAGTATTCCCAACCACAACAACCGCGCAATTTCGTACGGAACCGCCGTCAGGGGCGCAATCACAAACGCGCAGGAGGGAGGATAGCCCAACTCGCGGTGTCCAACGTGAACGTAGCGATCAAAGAGGTCGGTTTCAACATCCACGGCATAAGCGTTCCTGCCCTGCATCAGCCCCAAACTTATCACGTAAATCGGAGCCAGATCGTATCCCATCCCCAAACCGGATTTACAGCAAACAAAAACGCCCAGCAGAATCAGGATAGCGCCGACGAATACATGTGTACGTTTCAGCGTATTCGTTTTATCATTCATGCCGGAGTTCCTTGTAAGCGGGAAGCAAGATAGAGTATAGGAAACTCAAAAAAGTTTTAACCGTTTTGCCGAAATCGCGTTGTCACAATTTCAACGTATGACGCAAAGCAATATCTACGGCTGTCATGTCGTTCCACTGCCCTAACTTACGTTCAAAACGTGTTTCGAGAATGGTTGCAACGTTGTCCGTCATAATAACGGAATCAGTTTTCAGGCCGGTTTGCTGGCCTTCTAGTGTGGAAATGTCTATACCCACACGGCTTCAATGCCCCAAACGCGCCATATTGCTGCTGATCATGGCAACTACGGCTTGCCTTAAACCTGTACCAAGATCGTCGGCCTGAACAACAAGAACAGGCCGACGTTTTGCTGACTGCAAAATTGACTCAGGAAACAGAACCAGAACAACATCACCGCGTTTACAGAGCATCGTAAACATCCATTTCAGGACGATCCCAATCTTCGGCAAACGCCTCGAACTGACCGCGCAGTTTCGCGGCCTCCTCGCGAGTGATTCCTCTTGCCTGTAAATCAACCAACCCGGGAGAAGGAGGCATCACAGTCACGACAACTCGCGCTTCTTCCGGCAGACTGACTTTTTCAAGCAGTTCTATTATGCCATTGCGGTACACGCCTTCTACTGCTGTCAGCATGGTATTACTCCTCAATCATCAGGCGTTTTTCGCCGCGAACTCGTTCAGGTAGTCGGCAAGCGCCTGACAGCCCTCTTTGGGGAAAGCGTTGTAAATGGAGGCGCGGAAGCCGCCGACGGAACGGTGTCCTTTCAGGCCATCCATCCGTCGCGCCTGCGCCCCGGCCAGAAACTCTTTGTCCAGATCAGCGTTCTTGAGCCGGAAGGTGACGTTCATCAGCGAACGGTCGGTTTTATCGGTCACAGCCGGGTCATAAACATTGGCATGGGCATCCAGCGCATCGTACACTAAGGCAGCTTTGGCGCGGTTATTGGCTTCCACCGCTGTCAACCCACCCTGCGCCTCAATCCACTTCAGCACCAATCCCACCACATAGATCGCGAACACGGGCGGCGTATTGTACAGCGAATCGGCTTTGGCGTGAGTTTTGTAGGAGAGGATGGCGGGAACATCGTCCTGCGCGGTTTCCAGATAGCTTTTTCGCGCGACAACGAGCGTTACGCCCGCCGGACCCGCGTTCTTCTGCGCGCCCGCGTACACCAGATCGAACTTGCTGTAATCCAGTTTACGCGCCATGATGTCCGAAGAGATGTCGGCCACCAGAGGAACGCCGTTCGTGTCCGGTATCGCGCTCCACTCCGTACCCTCGATGGTGTTGTTCGTCGTGATATGGACGTACTGCGCGTCGGGCGTGAGCGACAGTTGTTTGGGAATGGCGGAAAACTTGACATCCTCAGATGAAGCGGCAACATTAACTGTGCCGAACCATTTCGCCTCTTTGATGGCCTTCGTGCCCCACTCGCCCGTATTCACATAATCGGCTGTCTGTCCCTGGCGCAGATAGTTCATCGGCAGCATGGCGAATTGCGTGCTTGCGCCGCCGCCGAGAAACATTACAGTATACTCATCGGCAGACAGATCCAAGATGCGCAGCAGACGCTGCATCGCGTCATAATGCACGGCTTCGTAGTCCTTGCCGCGGTGACTGACTTCAAGGATGGACATGCCGGAGTTATTTATCTCCAGAATTCCCTGACTGGCCTCTTCGAGAACCTGCAAAGGGAAAATGGCCGGTCCGGCGCTAAAGTTATAGATGCGATTCATAATGGTATCTTCCTTCCTGGTAACTTATCCAGAAGTCTTAGTGTTGCTTATGTTGTTCAGTGACTTCTCATTGTGTTTCGGCAAGGGGTGCCACGATTGCGCCCGGAGTTTCCATGGGATGATTGCGGATTCAATCAGCACTTTGCGGGAAATTTTGGATTGACCGAACTGCCTATCTGTGAAGATTATCGGCACTTCCACAATTTTCATTCCCGCGCGGCTCGCCCGGTAACTCATTTCCACCTGAAACGAGTAGCCTTCCGATTTGAAAGTTTCCATGTGGACGGCTTCGAGAGCGCGGCTTGTCCAACAACGGAACCCTGAAGTGGCATCCGCAACGGGAATTCCCGCAATGCGCTGTACATACGGTTGGCAAAGCGCGACATCAGAACCCGGTAACGCGGCCAGTTGCGCACTCCCCCTTCGGGCGCGTAGCGGGAACCTATAACCAGATCGGCATCCTGACTGGCCGCAAGCATGGCAGGCAAATAGGCGGGATCGTGAGACAGGTCGGCATCCATGTGAATGATACGGTCGTAACCTTCAGCTAGAACCTTGATGAAAGCCTCGCGATACGCCCTTCCCAATCCGCGCTCTCCCGAACGTCGGAATACGCGATAGTTTCTGTAAATCGGATCGGAGGCAAACAAACGTTCCGCAATGTCGGCGGTTCCATCGGGGGAAGCATCGTCTACAAACAGCAAATGCGCCTGCGGCACCGCCTGAGCAATGAGGGGAGCGATCAGCGGCACATTCTGCGCTTCATTATAGGTGGGAATGACAATGATGATTTTCATAATGCTTGTTCCCCGCTGCCAATCAGCAGGGAACTGTATTATACCCGTTTTCCCTGCGCGTGAGATTACGGTGAAACGCAAAAGAGCCAGACTTTCCATGTGGAAAATCTGGCTCTTTATGATTATTCTGGCGGCGACCTATCTTCCCAGAAGGTTTCCCCCCAAGTATTGTCGGCGCAGCCGGCTTTCACGACCGTGTTCGGGATGGGAACGGGTGGGACGCCGACGCTATGACCACCAGAAACCGGCGCACACTCCCACAAGTCGGGAGAGTGCCAAGTCTGGATGCAAACTGCGCATTTGAGAACACGCCTCAACAGGGGCAATATTCAACCATGCGAAAAGGGTTCTACAACGGAACGTTCTTCCAAGCCGCGCCGTGAAGCGGGACTTGGAAGAACCGAAGTGTGTGCAAGATGCGGGTTGTTCAAATAAGGGACGTTGGTTCCTTAGCTGAACGTTGTTTGTGTTGTACTGTGTTCGTGCAGGATTGCTCCTGCGCGTTGTCTGTACGTTCTGTGTTGCGCTCGCTTGTAAGCTCGTTTCGTCCGCGCTGTCTGCGCCTGCGGCTCTGCTGCTGTTTGCGTCGTCTTCCCACCTTGCCCGCCCTTGCTTTCGCTTGGTTCGGAAAAGGCGCTTGTCTCCACTGCTTACGCTTGTGGGAAAGCCGGGAGGACGGCACAGCGGCAAACCGGCCACAACCGCGTCTCTTGCGAACAGAAGAGTTCTAAAGCCCTCGGTCACTTAGTACGGATCGGCTCCACACATCGCTGCGCTTCCACCCTCCGCCTATCCACCCGGTCGTCTGCCGGGGACCTTACCAGCTTAACACTGTGGAAGATCTCATCTTAGGGCGCGCTTCACGCTTAGATGCTTTCAGCGTTTATCGCTTCTGGACGTAGCTACCCGGCGTCTGCGCCTGGCGGCACAACCGGTACACCAGCGGTCCATCCATCCCGGTCCTCTCGTACTAGGGACAGCCCCCTGCAAATCTTCTGCGCCCGCCGCGGATAGGGACCGAACTGTCTCACGACGTTCTGAACCCAGCTCGCGTACCGCTTTAATGGGCGAACAGCCCAACCCTTGGGAGCTAATCCACCCCCAGGATGCGACGAGCCGACATCGAGGTGCCAAACCTTGCCGTCGCTGTGAGCGCTTGGGCAAGATAAGCCTGTTATCCCCAGGGTAGCTTTTATCCGATGAGCCCTGGCGTGCCCACGCACCACCAGAGGATCACTAGGCCCGACTTTCGTCCCTGCTCGACCTGTCGGTCTCACAGTCAAGCTGACTTCTGCCCTTGCACGCTATGCCTGATTTCCAACCAGGCTGAGTCAACCTTGGGGCGCCTCCGTTACCTTTTGGGAGGCGACCGCCCCAGTCAAACTGCCCGCCTGCCACGGTTCCATAACTGGCTAACAGCTACGGTTAGCCTATTCACTGTCTCAGGGTGGTGTTCCATTGGCGACAAGTCTCCCACCTACGCTCTACAAAAACAGCAAACAGGCAATGACAGGGTGCAGTAAAGCTCCATGGGGTCTTTCCGTCCTGCGGCGGGGAATGCGCATCTTCACGCATACTACAATTTCACCGAGCCTCTCGTTGAGACAGCGACCAAGTCGTTACGCCATTCGTGCGGGTCGGAACTTACCCGACAAGGAATTTCGCTACCTTAGGACCGTTATAGTTACGGCCGCCATTCACCAGGGCTTCGATTCGAGACTGCCCCTTACGGTTCATCCCTCCTGTTAACCTTCTGGCATTGGGCAGGCGTCAGCCCGTATACGTCGCCTTTCGGCTTGGCACAGACCTGTGTTTTTGGTAAACAGTCGCTCGGTCCGCTTTGCTGCGGCTGGTTCTCACCAGCGCCCCTTCTCCCGAAGTTACGGGGCCATTTTGCCTAGTTCCTTAACGAGAGTTCGCTCGAACACCTGCGTATCCTCTACGCGCCCACCTGTGTCGGGTTGCGGTACGGTCGAATGCAAACTCCTACGCGGCTTTTCGCGACCCCTTCTTCGCTCTGAAGCGGGGAGCAAGCTCCCCTCCTGGATACCAACCCCAGTCAGAACCCCGAAGATGTGTCCCCACGTACTCAACATCTGCACCCGGTTCAGGAATATCTACCTGACTGCCATCGACTACGCCCTGCGGCCTCGCCTTAGGACCGACTAAACTCAAGCGGACGAGCCTGCCTTAAGAAACCTTGGGCTTCCGGTGGACGGGATTCGCACCCGTCTTCGCGCTACTTATCCCGGCATTCGCACTTGCCTACACTCCACCCATGCTTCCGCATGCGGCTTCACCGCGCAGGCAACGCTCCCCTACCCGTCAATACTCGCCAACAACCCGAGGTTAGGGATTAGGGATTAGACCAACAGATTTGCATCCGTCTTTCCTAATCCCTAATCCCTACTCTCGAAACTCTTGGTTTTTTCAACGCCTTCGCTTCGGCAATTGGCTTAAGCCCCCATACATTATCGGCGCAAGGACACCTCGACCAGTAAGCTGTTACGCACTCTTTAAATGGTGGCTGCTTCTAAGCCAACATCCTGGTTGTCTGCGCACCCTCACATCCTTTTACACTGAGCCAATCTTTAGGGGCCTTAGCGGAAGGTCTGGGCTGTTTCCCTCTCGACAACGAAGCTTATCCCCCGCTGTCTCACTGCAATCCTCTCACGTATCGGCATTCGGAGTTTGATTGAGTTCAGTAACCTGGGAAGGCCCCTCGCCCATTCAGTGCTCTACCTCCGATACGAAACGGATCACGCTGCACCTCAATGCATTTCGGGGAGAACCAGCTATCTCTGCGTTCGATTGGCATTTCACCAGACTACCCACAGCTCATCCGAGCATTCTTCAACATACACCGGTCCGGGCGTCCACAGGCTCTTACACCCGCTTCCCCCTGGCCATGGGTAGATCACGCAGTTTCGGGTCTGCTGACGACAACATAGACGCCCTGTTCGGACTCGCTTTCGCTCAGCCTCCGTGTCAAAAACACTTAAGCCGCTACCGCCAGCAACTCGCCGGGTCATTATGCAAAAGGCACGCCATCACGCAGCCTCAGCCGCGCTCTGACTGTTTGCAGGCCATCTGGGTTCAGGTTCTGTTTCACTCCCCTCCCGGGGTGCTTTTCACCTTTCCCTCACGGTACTGGTTCACTATCGGTGGCAACGTGTATTTAGCCTTGGGGGGTGGTCCCCCCGGATTCCCACAAGCTTCCTCGTGGCTCGTGGTACTTGGGTACCGGCTAAGAGCAGCTATAAGACCAACGTACGGGACTCTCACCCTCTGTGGTGCGCCGTTCCAGGCATCTTCCATAAACCCCATAACTTCCTCCGTCGTCAGCTACAAAATACAAAACACTCACCCCATCCGAAGATAAGGTGAAGATTATGGCAGGTGTAGCTCAGTCGGCCCCACAACCCCGAAGCGCAAGCGCCTCGGTTTAGGCTTCTCCCCGGTCGCTCGCCGCTACTGGGGGAATCACGTCTGTTTTCTTTTCCTGCGGGTACTTAGATGTTTCAGTTCCCCGCGTGCCCTCTACGTAAACGTAGTGACGGGTCATTACACCCGCCGGGTTACCCCATTCGGAAACCCGTAGATCAAGGCCTGCTTGCGGCTCCCTACGGCATATCGTCGCTTGGCACGTCCTTCATCGGCACGTTGCCCCAAGGCATTCACCAGAGGCCCTGTGTAGCTTTAAACACTCTTCCACTCACAACAAACGCGCTTGCAACCAACTCCGCCGCCGCGCCGCCCACCCCGCTTCCCCCAACATAGCACAGCGCAAGCCGCTTCCACTAAAGAACCTTCAAGAAAGTCCTTCAACACAAGCAACCCAATGCCACACCCGAAGGAGAGAACCAAGAGGAACTGCGCAGCGCGTCCGCTGCCGCAAACACGCGCTACACCTACAAACTCGCGCTTAAACACCTTAGACAACACTCGAACACTTCCAACCTCAATACAACATTCATCTATCTTCACTCACACTGCTAAACGCTCCGACGCCACAAGATATGCGCAACCCTGCCCCCCGCTAAAGCAGGAACAAGACCGAACCAACCTGTGTACGCCTTGAAATCGTAGATCAGCGCAAGATGCTCATTACCCCTGCATCTCTCTACACACTTCACTATTCCGTTGTAAAGGTTCAAAGGCGTTGCTTCCTGTTGTTTAACAAAAAGCGCCTTTATCAATTCGGAACATGTCCGAACTAATTCTGTGTTGCCTGCTAAATCTTTACTGCCTGGGAGTGTATGTTTCAGCTTTTCAGCTCAACTTCCATCCTGCAAATCAGCGGCTCAATAATATACACCATCTTCGCCGCGATGTCAAGGCTGATTATAAAGATTTTTCAGGCTGTATTAGGTGGAGGCTAACGGACTCGAACCGATGACATCCTACTTGCAAAGCAGGCGCTCTCCCAACTGAGCTAAGCCCCCGTTTCCTCAGATCAATACGAATGTACTGCCTGGAAACGTTCCCGAAAATGCGGCGATAGGAGTTGAACCTACTGTTTTGAGGTTATGAGCCTCACGTGAAACCGTTTCACTCTGCCGCTTTAATATCAGACCATAGTTATCCACAATTGACGCTTACAAATCGTCAACGGATGGGCCTACTTGGACTTGAACCAAGGACCTCACCCTTATCAGGGGTGCGCTCTAGCCAGCTGAGCTATAAGCCCGAACGCCAATATTTGATTGCACAATCCAACAGCCCCGTTGCCGGGGCCGTTGAAAGGTTTACTGTTCATCCTTCAGAGTCGCGCGCGTTGTTCTGGTTCGTATTCGTACCGTAACTTTACTTGATGGGACCAAGTACCGACCTAGGAGGGAAGGTGATCATGTTCAAGCGTTGCCACTCCGAAGAGCAGAACGTAAGCCTCAAACATCCCACATAATTTCCGCGTCCATAGAAAGGAGGTGATCCAGCCGCACCTTCCGATACGGCTACCTTGTTACGACTTCGTCCCTCTCGCTCCCCACACCTTCGGCGGCTGGCTCCCCCAACTCTAGGGGATTAGGGTTCTAAGGTTCTAAGCTTTTAGGGAACGCTTCCCTAACCACCTACAACCCGCAAACCTTAACAACCTACAGTTGCGGGTTACCCCACCGACTTCGGGTGCAGACAACTCAAGTGACGTGACGGGCGGTGTGTACAAGGCCCGGGAACGTATTCACCGCAGCTTATCTGATCTGCGGTTACTAGCGATTCCGGCTTCACGCAGGCGAGTTGCAGCCTGCGATCCGAACTGAGAACGGATTTTTGAGATTGCCTCCACCTCGCGGTCTCGGATCCCTTTGTGTACCGTCCATTGTAGCATGTTTGTAGCCCAGGATGTAAGGGCCATGCTGACTTGACGTCATCCTCACCTTCCTCCGAGTTACCCCGGCAGTTTCCTAAGAGTTCCCGACTTCACTCGCTGGCAACATAGGATGAGGGTTGCGCTCGTTGCGGGACTTAACCCAACATCTCACGACACGAGCTGACGACAGCCATGCAACACCTGTGTTGAGGTCCTATTGCTAGGAACGACACTTTCATGCCGGTGCCTCACATGTCAAACCCTGGTAAGGTTCTACGGTTAGTGACGTATTAAACAACATGCTCCACCGCTTGTGCGGGCCCCCGTCAATTCCTTTGAGTTTCAACCTTGCGGCCGTACTCCCCAGGCGGGATACTTACTGCGTTAGCGGCGGCACCGGGGGGGTCGATACCCCCGACACCTAGTATCCATCGTTTAGGGCTGGGACTACCGGGGTATCTAATCCCGTTCGCTCCCCCAGCTTTCGCGCCTCAGCGTCAAGAGTGCTCCAGAAGACCGCCTTCGCCACTGGTGTTCCTACCAATATCTACGCATTTCACCGCTACACTGGTAATTCCATCTTCCCCTGGCACCTTCAAGACTGGCAGTATCCACCGACCCTCCGGCGTTAAGCGCCGGGCTTTCACAGCGGACTTGCCAACCCGCCTACGCGCGCTTTACGCCCAGTAACTTCGGACAACGCTCGCCCCCTCCGTATTACCGCGGCTGCTGGCACGGAGTTAGCCGGGGCTTATTCCACCGGTACCGTCATTTGTTTCTTCCCGGTTAAAAGAGGTTTACAACCCGAAGGCCTTCCTCCCTCACGCGGCGTCGCTGTATCAGGGTTGCCCCCATTGTACAAGATTCCTAATTGCTGCCCCCCGTAGGAGTCTGGGCCGTATCTCAGTCCCAGTCCGGCTGACCATCCTCTCAGACCAGCTACCCGTCGATGACTTGGTAGGCCGTTACCCCACCAACTATCTGATAGGCCGCAAGCCCCTCCAAAAGCCGCCACAGGAACAGATAGGAGATACTAGATATTAGATATTAGAGCGAACCCAACCGGGCTTTCCCTAATATCTAATATCTACTACCTAATATCTGTTTTTTGCGCGTTTTACTCACCCTCACATGCAAGAGAGTGGGCACATCCGGTATTAGCACCCCTTTCGGAGTGTTGTCCCGGTCTTTCGGGCAGGTTGCTTACGTGTTACGCGACCGTTCGCCGCTAAAGCATTGCTGCTTCCGCTCGACTTGCATTTCTTAGGCACGCCGCAAGCGTTCGTCCTGAGCCAGGATCAAACTCTCCATCAATTTAACTTGATGCGAACTGACTGCCGAAGCAGTCAGATGTTGAACATTATTTTTGCATCGGCTGCGAACAGCCTTTGCAGAAACCTGGCCCATCTTTAGTGAATTTCTCCACATTTGTAAAGTTACTTATGGCACGTGTATACGAAACTCAAAATTTCACACGCGACTCTCAAGGATCAACAGCAAGCTAACGTTCTAACATTGAGAGCGTCAGCCGTTGAACATTCCAGACTACTTTAATGTTTCTATCACTGTGGGTTGTGTCGGGAGGAGAACTCTCTGGCACAGCACTTCGGAGTTTGTTTCCGGGGCGTCTTTCGTTCAAGCCTTAGTATTGTACACCACTTCACTGCATTTGTCAAGAGCGCTTTTTCAAGTTTTTCTCAACGTTTGAGGTTGTCACTGTACATTTCTGAAGACAAGGATAGTATACACCCGCCCCTCCAAATTGTCAAGAGCAGCCTTAAAAAAAGAATTAATCGTTTTTTGTCTGCTTAATCAACCGCGCCAGGTGGTTTCATACTTCTGTTACCATCTCCAGTGAGAAGGCTGATCCAACTTCCAGCAGGCGCTTGCGCGTCGTTTGCAGCGCCATATCGCCCACATCGCAGCCGATCCATCTGCGCCCCAACCTTTGCGCCACCGCAAGCGTAGTTCCGCTTCCACAACAAAAATCGCCGATGAGATCACCCTCGTTTGTAGAGGCCAGCAGAATGCGCTCCAGCAGAGCTTCCGGCTTCTGTGTAGGATACCCTGTCCTCCGCGCGCTTGCCTGATTCTCGATGTCAATCATCCAGTAGTCAACCGGCAACGTGCCACCGCCTAAATAGTGCCGGTACGTCAATCCGGGGTACAGCGTCTCGTATTCCAGCGGCAGGTCGCGCTTGCAACGTAAGGGACTGTTTACAATCCCTCTGCCCATCAGGCGATACGCGCCTTTTTCATCCCGGTGTCGGTACTTGCGGATGTTCGACTCGGCATACGGCTGTTGCGCCGTCTGGTAATTGAACGTAAAGCGTTCGCCCTTGCTGTAAAACAAAATATTGTCGTGCTTGCGGTTCCAGCGTCTCTTGGAGTTAATCGCTTCCCGGTAACACCAGACGATTTCATTTTGAAACCGCTCCATTCCGAAAACCTCATCCAGCAGCAGTTTCGCGTAATGCGCCGCCTGCCAGTTCAAGTGCAGATATAAAACGCCATCTTCCGCCAAAAGTTTCCGGCATAATACTAGCCGGTCGTACAGCCATTGCAGGTACGTTGCCAGATCGCCATTCCATTTATCCGTATATGCGGGAACTGCCCCCTGTCCTGCTGCATCGTCAGCAGATTCACTACTCAAAACCTTTCTGTTTCCCGCCTGTTTTTTTGTTGAGGACATGTGAAAATCTGAACCGGTGCAAAACGGAGGGTCAAGATAGATTAGCGCGAACTTATTCTCATATTCTGCCTGCAACGCTGCCATACAGCTCAGATTATCGCCCTTTATCAGACGATTTATCCAACCATCCTCACTAATCGCTCCATACTCCTCCACGCAACCTAAAACAGGCGGCGGAACCATCTGTTTCGCCGCCCGCTTCCCTTCCCATTGCAGTGCTACGCCATTAGATACCATCAACGACCTTCCAACTTGCCTGTCGTCGGAGAAGACAGGCGCTTGCGATAGGCGTTTACCATCAATCCCATCTGCGCCAGGGGTATATGATGGCTTGCATACTGCCGGGATAAAATACTTTCCAGTTGAGACCGATCATTGCCTAACGCATCAGGAATAAACTTAGCCTCAACCACATTGTCTGCCATCTTCACGGTTTTGTCGTTCAGCCCGTCCTGCAATTCCAGCCATTTTCCTCCCATACTTATGTTGCGCGTTACGGTTGTCCCTATGGGAAGATAGGGATTGTCTTCCATTATCGTCGCCAGTTTCGGATAACGGGCATTGTACGGTGGCTTCTGGTAATCCACTGCCGCGAGCTTCTGCTGCATCTGCCACTCGCCGCCCGGTTCGATGTACTTTTTGGCCCAGCTCGATTCCCCGCGCATCCACATGCACGGACGGCGAACACTCAATGAAAAGGTTGTTGTCTATGGCGTTGTCGCGCCCGCCGCCGAGCAGAACACCTCGCCCCGCTTTGTAAAAGACGTTCCCCAAAACGGTTGTGCCACTGGCCGCGTCGTCCAGATACACGCCCATCGCGTCGAAAAACCCTTCGCCGCCGAACTCGGATTTCGATCCTCCCAGATTGTGGAAGAAGTTGTAGCGAATCACATTGCCGCGCATCGTCCAGTCACGCCCCATATAGAACGCGCCTACGTCGCCCGTTTCGCGGCACACGTTATGCGCGTCGTTGTACTCGATAACATGCTCATTCCCGCTCAACTGAATGGCGTTGTGCGGGCCGTTGTAAATGAGATTGTGAGAAACGCGGTTGCCGACGCCGTTCACTTCTACCGCAGGTCGGTAACAGCGCACCCAACGGCTGTAATCGCGTATCTCGTTGTTATGCGCGAAATTGCCCGCCGCCACAAGCGTTTTGCGGTCGCCGCCATTCAATTTGATACCGCCCTGCCCCGTATCGTACAGGGTGCTGCTATCCACGCCGTTGTCTTTGCCTCCGTCAATGCTGATGCCCACCAACCCGGTATTGCGAATGGTACAGGCGGCAATCCGGTTATGTTCCCCGCCCGTAATCTCAACCGCCGTTCCCCGCGTGTCTTCCAGCGTAAAGCCCTGCACGGTGATGTTGGAAGCCCCATCCAGTCGCAGCAAGGGCGCGTCCAACAGCGATACCGTAACACGCTCTGCATCCGTAATCGGCGCGGTCGGCCAGAAGTAGAGTATTCCCGCTTTGCGATCCAAATACCATTCGCCCGGCGAGTCTAACTCCTCCAGAACGTTCAGCGCGTAAAACCGCTTGCCTTTGGTGTATCCGTATGCGCCGTGCGGTTCCTGCGTATAAATGGCGTGAGCGGCAGTATCAACCGACTTGATTTTGGTGTACGAATCCGCCCAATCGAACGACCAGTAGCCGTGTAGCCACACATCTTCCGCGTTTTTCCACCTTGCCGGACGGTCATTCGTCTTCGCCGCGTCATACGTGAACATGCCGCCGTTTTGTCCTTTGGGCGTGTCGGCAATAAACGACCAGCCTTTGTTCGGCCAGCGGGCAATCTGCATCGGTTTGGATTGAAAGAACACTTCCAAGCCGTGCAGCGCGGGCGCGAATGTTTGTCCATTGGGCGCAATCTCGCCGTAGTCGGTAATCCCCTGCGTCTTCAAGTCCGCCTGCATTACCTTGCCGCGACATTCCGGTTCCATGCGGCTCAACACGGCCTCATCCGTCACCAGCTTCCAGCCCATCACATCCCGCCCGCCGATAATTCGTACCGTCTCATCCTTATATGCGGCGTACAATGTGGGAAGCGAACTGCTCAGGCTGCTATCCTGTTGCGTCAAGGTGAAACTCTGCGTTTGCGAGTACGCGCCACCCCGGACAAAAACACGCGCGCAGCCGAAGTTTTCCGTTCCACTCCTCGCGCTACGCGCCTCCTGCTGCGCCCGCGTCAAAGTGGCGAACGGTCCGTCCGTACCCGCTTTATTGGGCGCAGACAGTTTCCCCGACCACGTATCTCGCCCATTCATTGCCACATAAAACACAGCAATCAAAGGACGTGCCAATGAGGATTGTATAGTTGCCACGAGAAACAAAGTACAAACAACGATGTAACCACAAATTGCTTTCATCTATGCGCCTCACTCAAAACAGCGACTCTGATGTGGCTGCGTTTGCCGCGCTCAAAGCCTGCTCCAGCAATCGCGTTAAATTCAACTCCGCCGCCCAATAGTGTAGATAATCGTACTCAAGATTTTGCGATTGAATTTCAAGCATCTTCTGCACGTCACGCCACTGCCGCTCCGATACACCATTTGTCATGCGAAACCAATTCAGCTTTTGTAAAATCATGTCTTCCGGGCTTGCAATATAAAACAGTGTGGACTCGTGACCAGAAATCAACTCTACCAACCTGCGTCGCGAAGCCTCTTCCTCGGTCCATGCGTCTGAACGAGCGACAAATATATCTGCTTTGAATGTCGTTTCCAGATGAATAATGTTGAACGAACTCTGAAGTCTAATCGCATCGTACATCAACTCCTCGTCCACATAAAAATGCTGCTGCCAAGCTTCTGCTAACGTTGGCACATCTTCAGCTTGCATCTTGACAACAATATCCACATCCTGTGTAGAACGCTGGTCGCCGTACTTGGAACTTGCCATTGATCCGCCAATCCAGTATACAAGCCCTTGCTGTTCCAACACACGAATCACCAGACTCGTTGCTACAATCGGTTCCGGCAACATCAGCAAATTTCCTTTCGCATGGTCACAGCCAAACGCTTTACGCATTATATCTGCTGGTAAACGACGGGCTGCAACTCGCAATTGGCACTCGCGTTCTGTCGCCTCCGGGTATTTCTCCCGAATATCCGCCCGCGCCATCAACTCCACCATCTGTGTCAATTCAGTAACGCGCTGCCATTTTTCGGCATCGGACATTTTATGCTGACGCTCTATCAGCATCTTCTTGATTTTCGGGTGCGTATCATCAAGCGTCTGCGTCATCAAGTTAGTCATCAAAGATCGCTCCCATGATTTTGTTTTTCAAAGAACAATTCTCTAATTGCTTGGTTCCATGTCCTTGACGCTAAATCATACACTGTTTCCGCGCTAGCGTTTCGTATTTCAACATCGGGATTGTACCTCAACAGCAAGCGTACCATCGCATCGTCACCTTGATAAACTGCATCCATCAATGGAGTAAATCCCTCTCGATATTGATCTTGGTTGTTCAAGTCAACGCCAGCATCAAGAAGAACTTTGGCCTCATCAATTAGGTTCATCTGCACAGCTACAGACAATTTAGACACAGCGCTAGGATTTTTAACGCTTGCTCCTTTCTCTATCAAGAGTTTGATAATCTCAGCGTTGCAAGCACCGCTAAGTGGCGTATGCTCAACAACATACGAAATTTGCGTTGCATTGGGATTAGCACCCGCTTCGAGCAACATTCGTATAACATCAACATGACCTTTTTCTACGGCTCGCATCAAAACGGTGTAACCCTCATTGTCAGCGGCATTCACGTCTGCGCCTGCCATAATCAACTTTAGTACCGTTTCAACACGGCCTCGCCTTGCAGCCCATACCAATGCTGTATTGCCGTCAATATCCTTCGCGTTTACGTCGTTGCCTGCATCAAGCAAGGCCTGTACTTCACGCGGCCCCGATAACAAAGCGGCATTAAGCAGAGTTGGTTCGGCGGTCCCGCCTCTATTCCATAACCACTTTACTACTTGGGTATGGCCTTGCTGTGCAGCAATGATCAACGCGGTGCGCCCTTTGGTATCTACCGCATTGATATTTGCCCCACATTCAAGCAGAGCGATCAATACTCGTTCGTGGGTACGAATGCGATCTCCGACAGCAAAGAGAAGCGCAGCGCGTCCTTCTTTGTCAGTTGCGTTGATATCTACTTGTCCAGACGCCACCAGATTTCGTATAATGGCTGGTGCGTCCTCTTTAACTGCTCGGAACAATTCTTCTAGCATTTTGAACCTAACCCTCAAGGATTGAATTTCATTCAATCCTAAACGTGCTTGAAAGTCGGCATTACAATGTGTCCATGAAACCGAGATCACGTCATGAATGTTCTTCATGCTCATCAGGCGTGATTATATAGGTATCAAAGTCTTTGTTCCTCTTGCGGCGGGTGTTCTCCTTGTACTATAAGCAGACGCCGTAATCCAATAAGACCAAGCCTGTTCATTTGCAGCATCGTAATTGTAACTCGCCCTTTCGCTGTCAGGCCGACAACCTCCAGATTATCTTCGCTCCATGCGAAGTGATCCTGCCAATGGTCAAGGCGTGGGTGAAACAAAGGGGCTACACTGCCCGTTTGTGCATCCAGCCCCTCGGTAAACTGGCCTTTGAAACTATTGCAGCCGCAGGAGTAGGCAAGATTATCTTCTGTTGTGCTGCCACCCCTGTTTTCAGGAATGATATGGTCAACATGGAAGGGAAATGTCGAATACGCATCCGGGCTGAGACAATACTCGCAACGATTTCGCGCTTTTGCGACAACAAGGCGTCTCAGACGCGCCGGAATATACGTTACGCTCATGACAGCAACGAATGTATGCTCAGTAGGCGCATTACATCTGCAAGCGGAAGTCCGCGTCGGCTGCCGACTTCCGCCAAAAACTCCAGACGCGCAACATTGATGCCCTCCAAAGTATTTGTCAGTTCCATCAACTCCTGATGCTCCTCATGGGTCAACTGTTCCTGCTCCAGATGCCGCCTCAATGCGCGAAAACGCCGCTGCGTCTTGACATCTACGGTGTTCTGAAAGCAGTGCAGCTTTTCCGCTTCCTCCTCGGTTAAATTTATGGTTGTTTCTACCTGAGTTGCGCTCATCTTGATTACTCCTGCCAGCCAACGACGTGGGTTGGACATTCCCGCATGTTAATTTAACGTCTACACTTTAGAAGTCCGCGCTGCCGGGAGTGCGCGGGAAGGGAATCACGTCGCGGATGTTTTTCATGCCGGTCAGGTACAGCATCAGGCGCTCAAAGCCCAACCCGAAACCGGCGTGGGGCGCGCTGCCGTATTTGCGCAGTTCCAGATACCACCAGTATGCGGCCTCGTTCAACTCCTGCTTACGGATTTTTTCCAGCAGCACGTCATGGCGTTCCTCGCGCTGACTGCCGCCGATGATTTCGCCGATGCGCGGGGCCAGCACGTCCATTGCCCGAACGGTTTTATCATCGTCGTTGGCCCGCATGTAAAACGCTTTGATTTCTTTGGGGTAGTCCGTCACAATCACGGGCTTCTTGAACGTCTGCTCGGTCAGGTACCGCTCATGTTCGCTTTGCAAATCCACGCCCCACCCAATCGGAAACTCGAACGCCGCCCCGCCATCCCGCGCCTGTTCCAGAATACGAATCGCTTCCGTGTACGTCACATGCTCGAAATCGCTGGTGACGACGTGTTCCAGCGTTTCCAGAACCGTGTTATCAATGCGCTTGTTGAAAAACTCCAGATCGGCCTGACAGGTATCCATCACCTTGCTGATGACGCTTTTCAGGAAACTTTCGGCAAGCCGCATGTTCCCCTGCAAATCGCAAAACGCCATTTCCGGCTCGATCATCCAGAACTCGGCCAGATGGCGCGGCGTGTTGGAGTTTTCTGCCCGGAACGTCGGCCCGAACGTGTACACATTGGAAAAACTGAGCGCGAAAATCTCGGCTTCCAGTTGCCCGCTCACGGTCAGAAACGCCGGTTTGCCGAAAAAGTCCGACTCGTAGTTGACGCGCGCCGTCTGTTTCGCGTCCGGCTTGGTTTCCCCACTGGCAACGGAACCATCCGTGCTGCCTTCCCCGCCCACTGCTTTCGCTTCCGCCTTGATGCGCGGCACGTTCATCAGGTCGAGCGTGGTGACGCCAAACATCGCGCCCGCGCCCTCCGCGTCACTCGCCGTAATAATAGGCGTATGCACGTACAGAAAGCCACGCTCCTGAAAAAAGCTGTGGATAGCCCACGCCAGCGCGTTGCGAACCCGGAAAACCGCGCCGAATGTGTTGGAACGGGTACGCAGGTGCGCAATGTCGCGCAGAAACTCCATCGTATGCCCCTTCTTTTGCAGGGGATACGCGCCCGGATCGGCAACACCGTATATTTCGACTTCTTTAGCCTTCAACTCCACGCTCTGCCCCGCCGCCGGACTATCCACCAGTTCACCGGTCACGCGCAGACACGCGCCCGTCGTGATATCTTTGAGCGTGTCCTCGCCAATCGCGCCCGCTTCAATGACAACCTGCAAGTCCGCAAAGCACGAGCCGTCGTTGAGTTGGGCAAAAAACACGCCTTTCTGATCACGCCGCGTCTTCACCCAACCATGTGCCGTGACAGTCTGCCCCGCCGCGCTGCTCAATATATCCTTGATGTATCCACCCTGTTCGATCATGGTTTTGCCTCAGTCTATTTCATTGTGCGGTTTTGATGTTTGAAACCGATTGAAGGTAGATTCGCCACATCTACGGCTTTGTCCTGCGAAACCATCAAAGCACTGTTATCGTAAGTGCTTGCATACCCACAGGCACACAGGAGAGCAGGAAATGCCCTATACATCTAGGCATCGTGGTTTTATGAATATTGGACAAAGTCTGATCCAGATGTACAGCTTCGTTCTGGCGTTGGGATATTATTGGGCTTTGATAAACGTAACGCTTCGAAATTGCTCTACATCAAATGCTTGGATTCTCATACAGAACATTCTTATTGTTTGATGTTTGATTTTTGTTTTAGATAAGCTACTGGACAAATTGCCTGAAACTTCAAAGACAAAACTAACCGTTCAGTATTTCGGAGTCGGATTTGTGGCTTACCTATATACTTCAGCTTTGGCAATATTCTTCTTGCTTTTCGTCGTAACGTTTTTCCGTATCAAAGGTCTTTGACAAGGGTTATCTACCCTGCTTTTTCACACTGAAATTCTGAGAACGAATAATTTGTGCGGATAGTTGAAGCATTTGAGGAATGGTGACGAAAGAGAAGCCGCGCTGTTCGAGGCGGGTGAGGATTTCGGGTAAGGCTCTGGCAGTGTGCGCTTTGCCGCTGCTGTCGTGCATCAGTACAATGTCGCCGGAATTGATGCCTTCCGTTACATTGTCGCGCACAACCTTGTAATCGCGGGTGGCGGTATCCGCGCCCGACACGCTCCACAAGATAATGGCATCCTTTTCCTGTCGCGCGATTCTGGTATAGTTGCTTTTCACATCTCCATACGGCGGGCGAAACAAAACCGGGTCGCGCCCGATCACCTGCCGTACTAACTGCCGCGTCTGCCGCATCTCTTTTTCCGCCACTGATTGGGAAGGCCGTATCGCGTGTGTGTAAGTGTGACAACCCACTACATGCCCTTCCACAACCGCCTGCCGTACCAGTTGCGGATACTGCTTCACGTTCTGCCCCATCACAAAAAACGTCGCGTGGGCATGATGCTGTTTCAGCAATGCCAGAACTTGCGGCGTGATATTTGCGGATGGCCCATCGTCAAACGTCAGCGCAACCGCCTTTATCGCAATACCATGCCTGCCGCTGCTAATCGCCTTGCCCCGGTACTGCGCCGGAACAGTCCACGAGTCAACCGAGGGCTGTGTTACTGTTGGCTTGCCTTGCTGCGCGTTAGCATAAGGCTTGCCATTAGAGAAAACAATAAGCAACAGCAGAACGCCCATTTTACGAACGCCTTGATATTTGTATTTCCATTCGCGTGTATTCGCGTTCATATGCGGCTAAACTCTCCCCTAAAACAGCTTCTTCAGCACATCAGCGCAAATGCGGCCCGCCACGCGCTTCCCATAGCCGCCGTTTTCCACCACGCAGGCAAAGGCGTACTTCGGCACAACCGGAAATGTTTTCGTCGCAAGGGGCGCAAAGCCGATGAACCACGAGTGCGGCTCCTTGTCGAACTGCTCGTTCTGCGCCGTGCCTGTCTTGCCGCCAACCGGAACGCGTATATCGCTGAACACGCCTGCCGCCGTGCCGCTGATAGTGACGCTGTGCATCAGGTCGCGCAGGGTTTCCGCCGTATCGCGCTTCATGCACTGCGCAAGCGGTTTCGGCTCGAACACTTTTTTGCGCGTTTTGTCCCGCTCATCCTTGCCCGGATCAATCAGACTGGAAACGGTTCGCGCCTCCATCATTTCGCCGTTGTTGGCGACGGCGGAAGCCAGCCGCGCCATTTCCAGCGGCGACGCCTGCATCCGCCCCTGCCCGAACCCGATATACGGCAGGTCGGCGTCAAACGCGGCCTGTTTGGGGATGTGGCGAAAACCCATGCGGTTCGTCAGCGTGCCGTGAAATGCCTGAGAGTTCAGCGTTGACGCCAGCGTGGCGAAATAGATGTTGGAGGACTGCGTAAACCCCCTCGGCATCGCAATGGTTCCAAAACGCAGGGTCGCCCTTATCATCGTGGATGCCATGCACCGCGTATGTTTTGCCGCCCGCCTGCCAGCGTATCACGTCCGATACGCGGTTACAGGCAACGCGATATTCTAATGCGTTCGGCAGCGTGTCAATGGCAAACGCGGCAGTCGCCACTTTCATCGTGGAACCGGGCGGATACCAGCCGTTCATCGCCCGGTTGATAAGCGGATGTTCCTGCTCGGCGTCCGGGCCAAGAATCAGGCTGTGGTACAGTTCGGGCGTGAGCGCGTTCGGGTCAAAGGTCGGGTAGGTGGCCGCGACAAGCACATCTCCCGTTTCCGGTGACATCAGCACAAACGCCGCCCGGTCTTTCGGTTTATGCGTAGTTTTATCAATTTGCTTGCCCGCCGCTTTCGCTAGAATCTGCTGCGCGTCCCGCTGCAAATTGGCGTCTATGGTAAGATGCAGGTCGTGTCCGTTGCGCGGCTGATACCCCGGCAGGTTGCGGTTCCGATAATCCGGCAGCAGATCAGAAAATTTTACATACCCGCGCAAATCATTGTTGTAGCCGCGTTCCATCATGCCGAATGGCCCGCCGACATTGGCGTCCACGTACCCGACAAGATGCGCCAATGCTGCGCCGTAAGGGTACAGGCGCGTCTGGCTGTCCGCAAGACGAACCGCCCGTTCCGGCGCAATCTGTTTGATCTCTTCCGGGCGCGATGTTGCCAGTATGCGATTCGCCCGGTCATAGATGCTGCCGCGCGGAATGGCGTTGGCAAGCGCAAGCAGGCGCGGGTTCTGGTGCGGGCGAACCACGCGGTCTTTATCCGGCGTGGAAATGGTTTGCAGCGCAATCTCATTAGAACGCCATAATTGCATCTGCCCCAATCGCCACACGCCGACAATCCCAAGCAATGCCGCCGTCAACGCAAACCCGAACGTCTGCGCGGCGCGTGTTACATCTCGGCCCGGTTCAGGCCGCGCTTCCCTGCCCGTCGTCGGGGCGGAAATGGCGCGTAACATTCCTATTAAAATAGCGTCCGCCACCAACGCGCTGTTCCCGTAAGAGAGGAACGGCAGGGCGATTCCTGTCAGGGGAAACAATCCGGTCACGCCCGCCAGAATCAGCAGAGTTTGCAGTCCCAGCAGGGCGGTCAGGCCGAACGCGAGGGCGCGATCCATGTCCGAACCGGCGCGAAGGGCGATACGCAGGCCGCGCCACACCAATCCGACAAACACAATCAGTACCAGCCACGCGCCCAACAATCCTGTCTCTTCCGACCAACTGATGAACGCCAGATCGTCCTGACCGCGTGGAAGCAGGTTCGGCATCCCCAACCCCAAACCGCTGCCTTCCCATCCGCCTGAAGCCAATGCCCAGTACGCCTGCCCAAGCTGCATCCCGTTCGGGTGCGCGTTGGCAAACGGATTCAGCCACATGTCTACCCGTGTGCCGAACACGCCCACATGCCGCATATAACCGAGATACCCGCCCAACAGCATCAAAACAGCCCCGATAACGACAAAACTGCTTTTTCCGGTTGTCAGGTACAACACCGCGATGAAAGTAGCGAACAGTAACAGTCCCGGCCCCATGTCTTTGATGACCAGAAACATCACAAGGGCTACCACGAACATCACTACAACAGGGCCTAAATCTTGTCGGCGGGGAAGCGAAAACGCGAGCAGGGGTTTGCCGTCCGATTTGCGCAGACTATTAAGGAATGAGGGCGTGAACGCGCTCGACGCATCCGCAATCAGTCCCGCCCGCTCCGACAAATACCCGGCGGCGAAGAAGACGAGCATCAGCTTGATGGCCTCTACGGGCTGGAAAAAGCCGAATAAGTTCAGCTTTACGCCCTCCGGCCCCCTGCCGAACACAAACAGCATCCCGACCAATGCCAGCGACGCCAGCACCCACACGTACTGTACGCGCCGGATTTTCTGGCGGGCAAGCGGCGTCAGGCGGGAAGCGAACGCGAGGGCCACCAGCGCTATAACAATACCCTGCGCGTGATGCCGATATGCCATTGCATCCCGCAGTGGGTCTTTCAAACTGAACAGCATCACAATGCCGAATCCGCACAGCAAAAACGTTAAAGGCAGCAAAAACGGATCGCCGCCAACACGCCACTTCTGTCGCAACGCTATCGGCAAAAAGAAAACCATCAGCGCCAACACAATTCCCACAAGCCCGAATGAACGAAATACCTGCGAAGCGTGTCGTACCAGAACCCGGCTTTCCACAACACGCGCGTTTTCTCCTTCCAGTAATGGGGAGGATAACTGATGATTGGCAATTGGCGGTTGGGGGCTTGTGGTTGTTGGGGGCTGTAAATGAAGCGCGAGAATTTGCCCGACGCTTTCAAAACCTTTGCGGCGGGTTCGTTCCTCAATCAAGCGGTTCACAACGGTTTTATCCACGCCGAACGCGCTCGTCAACGTTTCTGCGGTCACATCGCTGTCATTGATATAAATGGCGTTGGCAGGAATCGGCGCGGAGGTTTTGGCAAGGTAAGTCAACAGCAACAGGGGAAGCAGAAACACCAGCACAAGCAGGCATAAAACGCCCTCAGTTTTCGACTCGGTATTTCGGCTGCGATCACGGATAGACAAGCGGCAGGACTCCTCAGTAGTTGGTATTGATGTGTGGTACGTGATGCAGCGGCAAATGGCTTCACGAACATACGCAAACCCTGCGCCAAACGACAAACCACGCGAGAAAACGTTTGTGTTTGTCTCGCGTGGAGTGTTTACGCAGTCCAAATTTGCAGGCGCGCGTCAGGCGTGGGCAAGGTACGCCAGTATCACGCACAACACCAGAAACACGATGCTGATGTTGCGGGTCAGCAGGTTCAGCTTCTCTTCGCGGCCCGCTTTGCCTTTGAAGGCCGACGTTGCCGCCGTGCCAATCTGACCCTGTAGGCCGTCGTTCTTGCTCTCCTGCATCGTCACAATAGCAATCAGCGAAATTGCTACAAAAAACTCTATGATGCTTAACAGTATAGTCAAAACGTGCATGTCCGTACCAATTCTCCTGCCAATTCTATGTGAAAGGCTTGTGTTTACTTACCGGCGCGCATCTCTTCTTCGACACGTCGGCGGATTTCCGTCTCACGCTCGCGTTCCTTGCGCAGTTCATCATCTTCCGGCTTCAGGCCCTCTTCAAATCCCTTCTTAGCCCTGGCCGATGCTTTTCGCTCAGTTCGGGAATTTTCTGGCTGCCGAAAAGCAGAACCACGACGAGGATCAGGATAATCAAGCCTGTCGGGTTGTTCATAATGTTCGCGAGAGTAACCATAGTAACGATTCTCCTTCATCCTTCATCGGGCTGCCGAAGAGGGCAATGCGCCGGAAACAAACCAAACACAGAATTCTCAGATATGCGCCGAAACGCCGACATCCGATACGCTCGCGTGCGCCGTACCCATTCCGTTCGCGCTTCCCGCAGTGGAAGGCGTGGCATACGCGGAGGCTCCACTATTGGAGGGGGCAGTCACTCCGTACACATAATCGTTGCTGCCCTCCGAAAGCGCGGAAGCGGCAAAATCCCCGTGTACGGGTTCGCTGGCGGACGAGGCGATAGACTTGGTTTCGGGCGTGGACGGCTGCCACACATCGCTTTCCGGCACGCTCGGCGTTGTGGTGTCCGTACTCGCGGTCGGGTTGCCGTAGCTGTCATAGTGCGGCGGGTCATAGTGCTGGTCATAACGATGGTTGTTGTCAAGATTAAACGAATCCTGCAAATCCCCCGTTGTGCGCTTGAGTTCACGCAGGGCGCGACCAATCTGCCCCGCGATTTCGGGCAGTTTCTGCGGCCCGAACACCACCAGAATGACCACAGCGGCCAACAGCAATTGTATGGGACTATCTATAAAAGCCAGCATGACGACACACCTCTACTCGTTCCGTTTGGGTTAAAATTTGTTCGCGCGTACAAAACCCGGCCCCGATAACAGCGGCATTGGCCGCGCCCGCGCCGACTGCCAGTTGCAGCGCGTACTCCGGGTCGCCCGGACGTTCGCCGTGTGACCATGCCCACAAAAACGCCGCCAGAAAAGAATCGCCTGATGCCACCGCGCTTGCAAATTCTATGGACGGCGGCACGGCCAGCCAGGTTTCACCCCGCGCTGTTAGAACTGCGCCCTCCGCGCCCCGCGTCAGCGCCACAACCGCTACATTATACTCGTTATGCAGATATTGCGCGGCATCAATCGCGGATTGCGGACTGTCCAGCGAAATATTCAGCGCGGTTTCCAGTTCCGTTTGGTTCGGCTTGACCATCCAGGGACAGGCCAGCAACCCCTGCTTCAGTGCCGCGCCACTGGTATCCAGCGCGGCGCGAATTCCTTTTTTGCGACAAATGCCGATTAAATCCGCGTACATCGTGTCCGGCGCGTCCGGCGGCAGGCTGCCACTCAATACGACAAAACGAAAGGGCATTTGTGACAACAGACGCTCCACGCGCCGTAAAAGTTCGGAGATGTTGTCTTTGCCCACCGCCCCCCGCTCGTTGATCTCCGTTTGCGTCCCGGTTCGGGAGTCGATGATGGCGATACACAGGCGCGTTTCCCCGGCCACGCTCACGCACTCGTTCTTGATATGTTCCCTCGCCAGCGCCCGCGTCACAATCCACCCGTTGCTGCCGCCGAGAAAACCTGTCACGATGGCTTGCCCGCCTAAAGTCTGATACACGCGGGCTACATTGATTCCCTTGCCGCCCGCGCCCGTAAACGTCTGTTGCGGACGGTTGACGCGATCCACTTCAAACCCATCCACGCAGTACGTTTTGTCCACGCACGGATTTGGCGTCACAGTGAGAATCAAGCGTCACGGTTCCCAATCTTTTGCAAGCAACGCTTTTGCGCGGATAGATACGTTGCGCTGTTCGCCCACCCTTAAATTATGCGCCTGTGAGAACGAACATTTTCGTTTCTACTTTGTTCGCCTACAGTCTTGACAAATTGTACCATAGGCCGCATAATATATCAACCTGAATGAAATGGATGTTGTGTTCCTAAGTTCGATAGGCCCAGGTGGTGAAATGGCAGACACGCTGGCTTCAGGTGCCAGTGCTCGCAAGGGCGTGGAGGTTCGACTCCTCTCTTGGGCATCTTCCGCAAAAGATAGATAGACTAAAGTATTAAGGCTGGTCACACGACCAGCCTTTTTGTTTTCGCGCTCATTTCTCCCCTCTCCCATGTTTTTGGGCGAGGGGCCGGGGGTGAGAGTTAAACTTTTCCGCATTTTCCGCGTATTTGTTGTAGTTGTCGCAATCGGCTGCTCGTATTCATCATACGATTGTTTCGCTATCCCGATCTGCCCTGTTCCTCGAACCGAGAAGGAGTTTTTCATGAACATCCAATCGCGCCAACCGTTTTGGTCCGGCCTGCTGCAAGCCGCCCTTGTATCCGCTCTGCTAGTCGTGCCGCTGATTTCGCATGAGCAAACCTTTTTCGCTTCCGGCGGATCAACAAACTCCGCCACAAGAACTTCTAATGTAGCTCTTGGCTACCAGGCCCTCAACTCCAACAACATCGGCTATGACAACACTGCCTCTGGTTTTCAAGCCCTCCTCTCCAATATCTATGGTTTCGGCAACACCGCCAACGGTTCTCAAGCTCTCTACTCCAACACCACCGGTGGTGCCAACACCGCCAATGGCTCACAAGCCCTCTACTCCAACAATGGCTCCAGCAACACCGCCACTGGTTATCGAGCCCTTCAACTTGATACCACCGGCTATTACAACACGGCCAATGGGGGTCTAGCTCTCCAGTCCAACACCACCGGAAATTACAACACCGCCAATGGTTGTCAAGCGCTCATCTCCAACACTACCGCTTTCAACAACACCGCCACTGGTTATCAGGCCCTTAACTCCAACACCACCGGGAATTACAACACGGCCAACGGTTCTTATGCTCTCTTCTCCAATATCTCCGGGGAACAAAATATCGCCAACGGCATCTCTGCCCTCTACTCCAACACTACGGGTTATTACAACATTGCCAACGGCGCGAATACCCTCTCCTCCAACACGTCGGGTTCCTACAACACGGCCAGTGGCGACTACGCCCTCCTGAACAACACGACCGGCAATAACAATGTCGCGTTAGGGTTCGGCGCGGGCCAGAAGCTTACCACCGGCCACAATAACATCGCTATCGGCAATCCGGGCGCAACAGGGGAAACCGGAGTTATTCGCCTCGGAACAGTCGGTCTGCAAAATTCCGCCTACATTGCGGGCATCAACGGCGTCACGGCAAACGGCGGCGTCCCGGTCTACATCAACGCGAACGGGCAACTCGGCACAATTGCCTCTTCGCGCCGCTTCAAGGACGCCATTCAGGACATGGGCAATGTCAGCGACAAACTGATGCAACTGCGCCCCGTTACGTTCCGATACAAAGACACGGCGGAAAAGGGAGCCCACGCGCTTCAATACGGCCTGATTGCCGAAGAGGTGGCAAAGGTTTATCCTGACCTCGTGCAGTACGATAAAGAGGGCAAGCCCTTTACCATCTACTACCACCTGCTCACGCCCATGCTGCTCAACGAACTTCAGAAAGCCCACCATCAGTCTGAAGACCAGAGATCAGAAATTACAACGCTGAAAACAGCCCTGCAAAAGCAGAACGCGGAATTGGCTGCGCTAAAACAGGCGCAGCAGCAGCAACTCGCCACATTGACGAAACTAACAACCCTCGTAGCCGCGTCTCAGAATAAAGCGTCGGCGCAAAAAGCGGTCTACATGCCGCGCTAATCAGCAGAAAGGTCACAGTGCCATGAATTCTGTTCCATTTCTGAACTCCGTCCCACTTCGCAGACTGCTGCGCAGGCACGGCAACATCGGCTACCTTGTCGTCGGCCTGTATCTGGCGGGCTACTGGCTGTACCACTTCAAACGCCGTCCCACCCTCGCGGTTCTGACGCTGGCAATGGCGGCAGGCGCTTTCACGCTCTGGCCCGTCACCTGTCACCTTACGACGCGGAGGTTCTCAGCCAGTTATTCGCGCCGCGTACTCCATCACCGATCTTGGCGTGGTGTCGGGCTACGAGTACAGTTTCGCCGATAAAGTCAACAACAAAGGCCAGGTATCGGGCGAAATCGCGGATGAAGAGTTTGAAAAAGTGCATGGCTTTTTCTACTCCGGCAGCAAAATGACCGACATCGGCACACTTGGCGGCGAGTTCAGCATCGCGAACGGCCTTAATGACAATGGGCAGGTCGTCGGAATTGCCGACATCAGCGGCGGGCAAATTCGCGGCTTCGTCTGGCAAAACGGCAAAATGACGCGACTCGGCACACTTGGCGGACAATTCAGCGCCGCGAATGGCATCAACAACAAGGGCGAAGTAGTTGGAATTTCCGTTACGTCCGGGGGGCTTCCCCATGCGTTCGTGTGGAAAGAGGGCAATATGCGCGACATCAGCGCGTCCTGCCCCGGCAAGTACAATGGCGCAAGAGTCATCAACGATAACAGCGACATTGCCGGCATTTTTACCGAAGATGGCGAAAGCGTGCATACATTTGTGTTGAGCGGCAAGCAGTCCCGCGCCATTCCATCGCTTGGCGGCACGTTCTCCAGTCCCACCGGCATCAGCAACAAGGCACATGTCGTCGGTTACTCCACCCTCAAAGGGGATGAAACCGTACACGGCTATGCCTGGCAGCCAGACGGCATCAAAGACCTCGGCACATTGGGCGGCGAAAATAGCCTTGCGCTTGGCGTCAATAGCAGGGGGCAGGTTGTGGGCGGAGCGGAAACCGCCAGTGGCGTGTTCCGCGCTACCCTGTGGGCAAACGGCAAAACCACCGACATCAACACCCTTCTCCCCTCCGGTTCCGGCTGGCAACTCATCGTAGCAGGCGGCATCAACGAGAAAGGCCAGATTGCGGGTTATGGCGTCGTCGGCAACTCCATTCACGCCTACCTGCTCACCCCGAAGGATTAGGAACAATACGGTTGCATTAAGCGTTCGTAGGGACACAACATGTTGTGTCCTCTTCTTTAGAATATGTTTGACCGCAGGGCGCGAACAACGCAAAACGTTTTTCGCGCCTTGCTTCTTTCAGGCGCAAAATATTTACAACTAATCGCCTGTTATGGTGAAATTAGCGTTGACACTGCCGAAAGGTATGTGTTATACTATCTGTGAGAGAATTCACAATGTCCTTCAAAGGATGTGAAAGCGAACTTGAAGGACATGCGCGCGGATAACTGAATAATCTATTTGCCAGTTGAGGTTGCGCGTAAAAAGCGCAAATTGGGTTTCCATTCTCCCCTATCGCGTATTTGCAGCGCAGGTTGTGAAATTCATCACAAACTATTCAGATCACTGATTATGACCGATAATCCGAACAATCAGCCGGAAGAAGACGAAGAGGATGCCCTGCTAAAACGGTTTCCAGCCGTGCCGCAGTTGCCGCATGATGTGCCGGAACCGCCCAGGATCAAGGTGGATTTGCCGCCGCATCCGAACCGGCCAAAACCCGGCGCGTCCAGCGCGCCTGATATTCGGGGTTCCGCGCTGGCTTACCAGGCCGCGTCCTCGTTCATCATGCCGATTATTCTGTTCGGACTGCTCGGCTGGTTTTTGGAAAATCGCTTTCACAAAAACGGCCTGATTATGGTCGTGTTCTTTATCCTGGGGTTTGTTGTAGGGGTTGTCAGTCTGCTCAACGTCATCAACAAAATGAACGATCAGGACAAGCCCAAATAGCCCAATCGGGAAAGAAAACAAACATTTTGCAAATTGTATCGGAATCGGCGCGTGTTGTGTCATAATGAAGGCCGATTGCCATTGAGGATTTCATGTCAAACCATCCTACGTCCGAAACGCAGTCACCTGACACTGCGCAACCAGAGAAAGCGGCCAGAGACGCAGGATAGTACCATCTGCCTTCGTTCGGTAAAAACAAGCCTCTGGCTTGGGCTGCTTGTTTTCGTACTCTGCTGCGGCAGCCATCATACGAATTGGGCCTGGGGATTTCTCATTGGCGCGTCTGCTGTCGCTGTTCAGCATGATTTCGCTGATGCTTGCCGTACCTTTTCTCACCTGGTCGGGCGCGCCGCGTCACATGTCCCTGCTGATGATTGTGACGCTGTTTATGAAACTGCCGATTTTCTGCATGGGGCTGTATCTGGCGACCCATCTGCCCGGTGTTTCCGCGATGGCGTGCTGCGCGGGCATCTGCCTGACCCCCATCGCGATTACCATGAAGGCTATAGGCAATTTGCGGAACGACTACTCTTCCGCGAGGCAGCCAGCCCCGGTTGAGGAAGCGGAACCGGCAGCCGAAGCCGAACCGAGAACCGGTCACAATTCAGGTAAAGCCGCGAACGCTACGCAAAGTATCGCCGGAGTTCGCGCCGGAACTA
This sequence comes from uncultured Chthonomonadaceae bacterium, assembly GCA_963817895.1. Classification (GTDB taxonomy): domain Bacteria; phylum Armatimonadota; class Chthonomonadetes; order Chthonomonadales; family Chthonomonadaceae; genus CAWFQB01. Next base: position 855,385 of record CAWFQB010000004.1, on the reverse strand, counting down.
GGGTTAGCAAGTTTTTGGTTGATGGTTGACAGTCCGATATTTCGTTGCAGCGTCGATAGTAATAATCTTTGACGCCGCTACAGCAAATTGAGGACACTTATGCCTCCACAGCATGACGCAAAACTGGAACTACCCAACGCCAGATCGGCACGTACCCCGTAATCGGCCAGAAGCGCATTATGATCGCGCAGGGCGAAACGCGCCGCGCCGAAGGCAAAGCGGAAACGCATACGGGCACAACGGAAGCGGAAGCCGAACCGCCTGCGGGTGAACTGCCCGCGCCCGATCTGCTGCTCTGGAATTCGCTGGTTGTCGCGCTGCTGATGATCGGGTTTGCGCTGTTCGCGCGGCGCAGTTTGCAGCGGATACCACGCGGATTGAGCCTGCAAAATGTGGGAGAATACATTGTCGAGTCTATGAACGGTTTCACGACCGGCATCATCGGGCCGGGTGGCGAAAAGTACACGCCCCTCGTCGGCACGATTTTCCTCTACATTCTGCTATCTAACCTGTGGGGATTGCTGCCGGGCTTCCATTCCCCCACCGCTAACCTGTCCCTTACGCTCGCGCTTGGCGTTATCGTGTTTGTCTATGTGCAGTATGAGGGGATGCGACAAAACGGGGTTGGCGGTCACTTAAAGCATTTTGCGGGTCCCATGCCGATGCTTGCGCCCCTGATGTTCCCTATTGAACTGATTTCCGAACTCGTCAAGCCGTTCACGCTTGCTATCCGGTTGTTCGGCAACATCTTTGGCGAAGACGTTATTATCATCGTTCTGACCGGGCTGGCCCTGCAACTGACGGGTTCCACGCTCTTCGGCCTGTTCCCGGTACAGTTCCCTGTTCTGCTGCTGTCGCTGCTGACGGCGGGCGTACAGGCGCTGGTTTTCTCGATGCTCACCTGCATCTATATCTCGCTGGTATCCCATCACGAACATGAGGGGCCGCATGGCGAGGAGGGCGCGATAGACGACGGGCATCACGGTCACTCCAACGAGCCGGGATACACCTATCCCCGCGCTTAACTTTCGGTTTCATTACCCACTTGATTACTGTCCGCAGGACAGAGAAGGAAGCAAACACAATGATTTACTTCATGGCGCTGGCTCTCGCTCTTGGTTTTGGCGTTCCCGTCGCGGTTCTTTCGGCTGCTGCCGGTCAGGGACGCGCCGCTGCCGCCGGTCTGGAAAGCATGGCTCGCCAGCCGGAGCAGACGGGCCGCATTCAGACGGCGATGATCCTCAGCTTCGCGTTTATCGAGTCGCTGGTCATCTTCACCCTGCTGGTCTTCTTCCTGCTCATCGGCAAACTGCCTGACACCACCGCCGCCCTCAACGCGGCCAGTGGTCAGTCGTCTTCGATGGGCCGCTAATACGTAACTTTCGCTTTCCGGTTTTGGGGAGCGCAGCCGCCGCAGTCCAACTCAGAACCTAGTCTTCATGGTTCCCCTTCTCCCACATAGCGTATTTCCAAAGCGAAGCAGAAATACGCAACATGGGGGAAGGGGTTAGGGGTTGAGGGCTATTATTGGACTGCGGCCCACCCCAGATCAAAGCAAAGGAGACGCATGCAAGCGATTACAGAAGCCCTGCGCTTCGATCCTAAAATTTTCCTACTGCAACTCGTGTTGTTTCTTGGCCTGCTGCTTGCCATGAACGCGGTTTTCTGGAAGCCGATGATGGCGCATCTGGCAGGCCGTGACCGTGAAAACGCCGACGCGCACCGCCGCGTAGATGAAACCGAGCGCGAAATGGAGCGTTTGCGGGCCGATTATCAGGTACGCATCACGCAGATCGAAGCCGAAGCGCGTTCGCACATTCAGGGCGCTATCAAAGCCGCGCAAACAGAACGCGAACGCATTTTGACCGATGCCCGCGCCCAAACCGACGCCATTCTGAAGCAGGGCGTTGCCGACATGCAGCGCGAAAAGCTTCAGGCGTTTCAAGACCTTCGCCCGCGTCTCGTCGGTATCGCGTCCAACGCCGCCAACAGCGCGTTAGGTTCCACCGGCGACACCGCCGCCCTGCGCCAGACCATCGAAACGCGCATCGCGCAGAATACACCCATTGCGTAGGGAGTAGGGAGTAGGGAGCAGGGAGTAGAAAAGCCACAATACGGCGTTTGTCCGTCCACGATTTCTGCTAAAAAGCAAAAAACAGGTTTTTCTACTTCCTGCTCCCTACTCCCTACTCCCTACCTTGAAGATGGAGTTTCCATCGTGCCTGCACATCCTTTTGGTTTTGGTCCATTTCTGGTAGAGCATCCTAAAGACCTGCTGGCAACGCTTGTCGGTCTGATTTTGTTGGCGTTGCTGCTGTACCGCTTTGCGGTTCCCGGCGCGAAGAGCATGCTGACTGACCGCGCCACCCGCATCGAAACCGAGACGACGCAGATTGACCGCCAGTTGCGCGACATTGCGCAGTTGCGTACCGATTATGCCAATCGTATTGCTGGTATCGAGGCGGAACAGCGGGAACGCATTGCCGCCGCCGTTCGTGACGCCGACAACGCCCGCGCTGACATCATTGCCGACGCGAACGAGGCCGCGCATCTGGTTCAGCGGCGAGGCGAGGAAGAGATCGAACGCGAACGCACACGCCAGCGCATTATCATGCGTCAGCAGATGGTACAAATCACGCTTGACGCGGCGGAACAGGCCATTCGCGCGCAGAACAATGACCAGGTACAGCGCAATCTCATCCACAACTTCATTGCGCAGGTCGCCGATAAAGGCAATGAGGGCCGGAGCGAACAAAACAACGGTATGCCCTCTTCAGTGCTGCCCGCCGCGCCCACAATTGTTCAGTCGCAACTGGTAACTGCCGGGGCAGTCAGCCAGTCGCCAGCCACCGACGACCAGCCACCCGTTGCGCCCTTAACATCGGGAGCTATGTCATTCGGAACGCCGTCAAGTGGCACAACTACGACGGAAGATACCACGTTTCCCGATTTTACCAGTTTCAATGCCCCGACCGGGCAGGAGGAAGCGTAAGCATGGCTGGAGGACAAGACATCCGCGCTGCCAGGCGCTACGCGACCGCGCTGTTTGCCGCCGCGCAGAACGCCGGCAGCCTGGATCAGGTAGAAAAAGACGTTCACAACGTCATGGACTTGATGCGGCAAATGCCCGCCCTGACAGATTTGTGGCATAGCCCGCTGATTCCCGCCAGCCGCAAGCGCGATGTGATTCAAAAAACGCTGGGCAATTCCATAGACAGCCTTACGCTTTCGTTTCTGCATCTGCTCATTGACAAGCGGCGCGAAGACGTTTTGCCGAGCGTAGAACTGGAAATGCGCCAGCTTGCCGATACCGCCCGCCACCTGGTTCGCGCCGAAGCCACATTCGCCGTCGCGCCCACGCCCGACGAGCAAACCGCTCTCATCCGCAGTCTGGAACAGCGAACAGGCATGCATGTTCAGCTTGCCACGCGCGTTGATCCCGAAATCCTGGGCGGCGTGGTCGTCCGTATGCAGGATAATATCATAGACGGCAGCGTCAGGGGTACTCTGGAACGCCTGCGCGAACAATTGCTTTTGGAAGCATAGCATCGAAGGAAAACACTTATGGCTATTCGCCCGGAAGAAATCACCTCCATTCTGGAGCGTGAACTCGAAACATATAACAAGCGCGACCAGCTTGCCGAAGTGGGCGTGGGAACCGTGCTGCAAGTCGGCGACGGTATTGCCCGCGTTTACGGCTTGAAGGACTGCATGGTATCGGAACTGCTGGAATTCGTGGACGTTGACAACAACGTCATCGCGGATGAAAACGGAGCCTCCATTCGCGCCCTCGCCCTGAACCTGGAAGAGGATAACGTCGGCGCGATCATTCTTGGCTCAGACACGCAAATTAAGGAAGGCACGACGGTTCGACGCACCGGCAAGATCATTGAAGTGCCGGTGGGCGAGGCCATGCTTGGCCGCCTTATCAACGCTGTCGGCGATCCGTTGGATGGCAAAGGTCCGATTATCACCACTCAGAATGCGTATGTCGAAGCGGGCGCGCCCGGTGTTGTAGATCGCCAACCTGTGAAGCAGCCGCTGCAAACGGGCTTGAAGGCCGTTGACGCCCTTGTGCCGATTGGCAGAGGGCAGCGCGAGTTGATTATCGGCGACCGTGGCATCGGCAAAACCGCTGTCGCGCTGGACACGATTATCAACCAGAAGGGCGGCGATGTTATCTGTATCTATGTCGCCATCGGCCAGAAAGCCACAACGGTTCAAAACGTCCGCAACATTCTGGAAGAGGCGGGTGCGCTGGATTATACGATTATCGTAGCCGCCACCGCCGCCGATCCCGCCCCGCTGCAATATATCGCGCCCTACACCGGCGCGACGCTTGGCGAATACTTCCGCGATAAGGGCCAGCACGCGCTTGTCGTGTACGATGACCTTTCCAAACACGCGGTCGCGTATCGCCAGGTATCCCTGCTGTTGCGCCGCCCGCCGGGACGCGAAGCGTATCCTGGCGACGTGTTCTACATCCATTCGCGCCTGCTGGAGCGCGCCTGCCAAAATCCGCGAAGACTACATCATCGTGAACAAGGAAGCGGACGGCGGCGAGAAAACGGGCGTAGACGGCAAAATTTACCAGAGCAGCGAAGGCCGCGACCACGCCAAAACCGAACTCGCTTCCATGCCCAACGCGGACGATCTGGAAATCCGTATGCTTCCCGGAACGGGCGGCAGCCTGACCGCGCTTCCCATCATCGAAACGCAGGCCTCGGACGTATCCGCGTATATTCCGACAAACGTGATTTCGATTACGGACGGGCAGATCTTCCTGGAACCCGACCTGTTTTATTCGGGCGTCCGTCCCGCCATCAACGTCGGCATTTCGGTATCCCGCGTGGGACGTTCCGCGCAGGTATCGGCAATGAAGGGCAGCAAAGTGGGCGGCAACATGCGCCTGCAACTCGCGCAGTTCCGCGAAGTTCAGGCGTTCTCGCAGTTCGCGTCCGACCTTGATAAAGCGACCCGCGACCAGTTGGAGCGTGGCCTGCGGCTCGTGGAAGTGCTGAAGCAGCCCGCCTTCCATCCGATGCCCGTCGAGCAGCAGGTGACGATCATCTATGCCGGCAACAACGGCTTTCTGGATGATATTCCCGTCGCGTCCATCCGCAAGTTCGAGGAGCAGTTCCACCCGTTCATGGCGGAAAGCTACCCCGACATCATGGAAAAATTGCGCCGCACCAAAGAACTGGACAAAGACACGGAAGACGGCCTCGTGAAAGCCATTACCGCGTTTAAGGCGCAGTTCAAGCCGTAGTGTAGAGAGTAGGGAGTAGGTTGTAGGGAGTAGGAAAAGCCTTGTTCAACTTGTGCAGTGTCCTACTCCCTACAACCTACTCCCCGGAGCTCCCCCATGCCCGAACCCGGCCAAACCCCGGAACAGGCGCTTCGTGAACAAGTGGCCGAAATACGCGACGCCTTGCGCGACCTGCGCGAGAGCGTCGTTTTGCGCGTGATGTATCGCGACAAAGTTCAGGCGGACGCGACCCGGCTGGAACAGCGAATCGCAGAACTGGATCGCGGCAGTCGCTGGCGGAACGGGCGCAGAACCCCGGCTTGCAGCACGAAATACAACAGGAACAAACGCGCGTTGCCGCAGAATTGGAGCGGACGCGACGCACAGTTGACGCAGGCGCAAATGGAAGCCGAGTCCGCCAAAATCCGCCTGCCAGAAGACGAAGCCACGCTGCTGCGTACCATCAACGAATTACAGGCGCGGTATACCCGGTTTACCGCCGCGCAGGTGGAAGCTAATGTACCGGGCGGCGGGGGTGAAACCGATAGCCTGTGGGATCGCGCCAGCAGTAAAATCGCTGACCTGACGCGGGAAGCGCAGGCGCGGGAAGAAGTCACCGCATCACGAGGCAATCAGGCGACAACAGCACAGGGAACAGGCATCAGGACACAGGACACAGGAAAACCAACCCTTGATAATGACCAGAACGCCGAACAGATGCTTGCCGCGCTGGAACAGCATCTCGGATTAGCGGTCGCATCTCCCCAAACGCCGCAATTGCCTCCCGCCCGCGCCAGTTACCTTGAACTGGATGCCGCGCCCAACACGTCTGCGCATACTGGCATGACACAGTCCGAACAGGCTCATTCCGGCGCGGATGTTGATCCGGGCAAAAGCGATGTTGCTCAGATTGCCGCGCAGCCTCTGACGCTATCCCCTGCCGAAACCATTGAGGGTGAAAACGAACTTACAGCAGAACCATCCCAATCGCCGAACCGAACACCGAACACCGAACACCGAACACCAAATACCACCCACCTGATTCGCAAGGAGACTTCACGCATGGAAGCCGCGCCGCGCGTTCGCGTTGCCGCCATTGGCACAGGCAACATTTTTCGCGGGGCGCATCTGCCCTGCTACCCGGATATTGCCGCCGCGCAGCTTGTCGCTCTGTGCGACCCGGATAAAATCGCCCTCGACCTCGCCTATAAAAAGTATCAGGGATTGATGGAAGCGAAAATTCGGCAGGCGCTGGAAGCCAATGACATCCTTGCAGCCGAGCGTCTGGAATCCGATCTGGAAACCATTCAGCTTTGCGACGACATCAGCGAAGTGATTGAGATTATCAAGCCCGATCTGGTTGACATCTGCACCCAACCCCTGCTGCATACGCCGCTTGCAATTCAAGCATTGGAAGCCGGGTTCCACGTCATGTGCGAAAAACCCATTTCGCGCAGTTGGCTGGAGTCGCAGCAATTGATACAGACGATTGAGCGCACGGGCAAATTTTATCAGCACAACGAGAACTGGCTGTTCGAGCCGGACTACTACACGGTCAAGAAACTGGTGGACGCGGGCGCTATCGGCGAACTGACCATGATGTTTCTGACGCAGGCGCACGGCGGGCCGGAGGGCAATCCCCGCTTCTGGAACTCCGATTTCGGCGGCGGCGGCGCGTTGCTTGACAACGGCATCCATGCCATCGGCGCGGCGTGGTACATTGCCGGACTGGACAAAACGCCTACGCTGGTAAAAGCCGCCGCGCCGTACGGCATGAGCATCCGTATGCCCGACCGCATCATTGACGGCAAATACCAGCACATCACGGTAGACGACGACGCCCATATTCTCATCCGCTTTGAGGACGCCAAAACCAACGCCTGGACAACCGCGCACGTCGAAGGCTCGTGGAGCGAACAGGATTCGCCCGATACGGCGTACATCGGCACAACCGGAAGCATCAAAATGGTTCAGGAGGACGGCAAGCGTTTCGCCGTCGTGTGCGACATCAAAGGACAGGAAACCCGCCGGTTCCGCGCGTCCGGTTCCAACTGGCAGCACTGGCCGTCCTCGTTTTATGGCGAAATCCAGAACATGGTCCAGTGCATCCTGAACAACCAGCAAAGCATAATGACCGCGCAATTCGGGGCCGACTGTTCCGCCATCGTAGGCGCGTCCTACCTGTCCGAAAAGAACGGCAAACGCGCCGTATCGCTCGACGAGTTCCGCCGTTTCGCCTTAGACATTGCTGACCGCTACCCGAACGACCCAACCGGAGCCAACAACGCCCTCGTAGACGAACTGCTGTCCGCCGTCCGCACCAAAACAAGGTAGAATTACGTTGGGCAATGGGTATGCAGAAAAAAGAGAGTATGTAGAGACAGCGTCGAAATATTGGCAATGCAGCGCTTCCAGCCCAGTGTCTCGTTGTGTCAAGTTTTTAAGAAGAGGCGTCGTGACCTCGAAAGTGTTAAGGCGAACGGGTGTGTACAGGCATCTTCTTGCGCCTCCCTTCCGGGTCAGGTTGTTAGTTGTCAGGTTGTCAGGAACTGCGAATTCGCAATGTCCCGCCACATGGCTGTTTAGAACCTATTATAAGTAGCCCTCAACCCCTAACCCCTTCTCCCAAAAAAGCCTGGGAGAAGGGGAACTTGTGGGGAAAGGCTACCGGTAGACGTTTGTATCTTGTAGACAGAAGGAGTAAGGCGAAGGTTTCGAGTTTTTCGCTTTGTTCGGCACTTTTTCACAAATATTTTTTGCAGGATGGTTGCTGTGGACAGTTGATGGAGCGGCAGCGATGACTTCTGAGGAACTCATAAAGGCATGGCGCAAATGGGGCAAGGATATGGGCGACATGGTACGCATCCGCAAAAGCACGCTACAGAAAACCAATCTGCCGGAAGAGACCAAGCAGTTTCTAAATCAAGCGGGACTTGCTAGAGCTATTTACTATAGCACGATAACGCCCACTCTCCCGCGTCTTACGGAACTCGTGTCTGAGACAGGGCCACTCCCGGCTTCTTTTGCGCGTTATCGCGTACTTGGAGAGATAGGCGGATGGGTATATCAATGTCTTGACGAAGAACAGAACGGGCAAGTGGTTGTAGTCATAGCAGACCCCGAACGCGAGAAAGAAGTGATCTTTGTCAATTCGTCCATTCAGCATTACGCAGAGTGTTGTGTCGTTACGGAAGAGATATACGATATAGAGATAGAAGGATGTGCTGGAGAACGGAAAGAGAAAGGGCGCAAGTATACAACAAGATACGAGCAAGCGATTCGTGATATTGATCCGCCCGCGCTGTCGGATGAGAAAACCTGGCACGCGCATATGTTGAACAATGTAAGAGCGGAATACGGTTTATGAAAGCGCAGTTGCTGTCAGAAAGTTGGTAGCGCATCAGACGCGAACTACGACCATGTAGATAAGCGGCATTTCTCCACTCCTGACAAAACGAGGTAGAATAATAGTGGCGGATACAACTCTCATTGACCCGCTTGGGCGTACCTGCGTCCTTCACGACCACACATGGAACGGGCATATTCTTACGTCTCATCCTGACATGGCTGGAGGACGTGAGTTTGTAGAGGATGCGGCTTTCTGACGCTTCCGAAGATGAAATGCGAAGCAAAGTTGAGCAATTCGCATGTAAGCATATTCTGAACCGTGTAGCGTGATTGCTACTCTTTGGTTTCTTTTGCGTCTTTGCGGTTCGATATTTTGCAGTTTACTTCATTCGTAGTTTGACAAGGATTTGATATGGCAACCATACGACAGGTGCGACAGCGGATCAAAGTCGCCAAAAACATTCAGCAGATTACCAAAGCGATGAAAATGGTCGCGGTGGCGCGACTCAAAAAGGCGCAGGATCGCGTACAAGCGGCGCGTCCATACGCCGAAACCATGCGCGAAATGATGACCAGTCTGGCAACGGCAGTAGGCGGCGAAATCAAGCATCCCCTGCTCGCTTCACGGACGCCGCGCAACATCGGTTTTCTCATCGTCACCTCGGATCGCGGACTTGCCGGTTCCTACAACTCGGCCATGCTGCGCCGCGCCAACGAATTGCTGCGAGAGTACGACAAAGACCGCGTTAAGCTATATCTCGTCGGCAAAAAAGGCATTCAGTTCTTCCGACGGCGTGGTTACAACGTGGCGCAGGAATTCACCATTCCCAACACCGGCCTGTCCTATGCCGAAGCCAAAGACATTACCCGCATCGTCCGGCAGGCGTTTGAAACTGAAGAGATAGACCAGCTTTTCCTGCTGTATACCCGCTTCTACACCGCCATTACGCAGAAGCCGATGGATGTACAATTGCTGCCCATCCAGACGCCCACAGTGGAAGAAGCAACCCCCACTCAGAGCGGCGAACAGGAAGACTATATCTTCGAGCCGTCCGCCGACGAACTGCTGGCCGCTCTTTTGCCGCGCTATGTGGAGGGACAAGTTTATCAGGCGATTCTGGAAGCCACCGCCAGCGAACACGGTTCGCGCATGACCGCCATGAGTTCCGCAACCGACAATGCGGGCAAAATGATCAGTACGCTGACCCTGCAATTGAACCGGGCGCGGCAGGCCGGCATCACGCGGGAAATTTCCGAAATCGTTGGCGGCGCGGAAGCGTTGAAAGGCTAATCTCTCACCACAGAGGCACAGAGACACAGAGGTTTCACAGAGAAATGAAGAGGGAAAGAAAGAGAAGAATTGTTTAATTTCTCCTTTTTTCCTTTTCTCCTTTTCTCCTTTTCTCCTCTGTGAAACCTCTGTGTCTCTGTGCCTCTGTGGTGAAAGCATTTTTCAGGAGTGTAATTTGGCGGATGTGCCGTTTACGAAAATGCAGGGCGTGGGCAACGACTTTGTGGTCGTGGATGGGCGCGGGAAAGAGAACTGGCCCGCTCTGGCTGTCGAGATGTGCGACCGACAACGGGGAGTCGGCGCGGACGGCCTGCTCGTTCTGGATGCATCCCCTGTTGCCGACATTCTGATGCGGATGTACAACCCGGATGGGTCGCCGGATGTGTGCGGCAATGGCCTGCGCTGTCTGGCGCGTTTCGCGGTAGAGCGCGGCATTGTACAAACAGATATACTGAACGTGCAGACGCTGGCAGGCGTTCGTTCGGCAGAAGTGTTGCGCGATGGGGCAGGAACGATTTACGCGGTTCGCGTAGATATGGGACTGCCGCGTTTTGAGCCGCAGGACATTCCCATGCGCGTCGCGCTCAATCCGGTTGTGGATTACCCGCTGGAGTTGGAAGACGGCCAAATTCTGACTGTTACGGCTTTATCAACGGGAAGTACGCACACAATGGCATTTGTGCCGACTTTGCCGAACGATCTGGAATTTTTCGCGCTCAGTCCGCAGGTGGAACACCACTCGTTGTTCCCGGAACGAACCAGTTTGATGTGGTGCGAGCGTGAGGGCGTGTCGCGCTTGAAGTTGCGCATTTGGGAACGGGGCGCGGGGGAAACGTGGGGTTGTGGAACCGGGGCCTGCGCATCCGCAGTGGCGGCAATCGTAAAAGGCTTGGTTCCACCCGACAAACCCGTTACCATTTCCAGCAAGGGCGGCGAACTCAGCATTTCGTGGCAGCCCAGTCAAACCATACAGATGACCGGCCCCGCCGAGTTTGTTTACAACGGCGTTTACGCTTCTGCTTCCTCTTAAATCCTCCGCTTCCATACCGTACAGGAACTTCCGCCGCCTCACTTCCTCACAGGAAACCGATTTTCGCGGGGAAGCGGTATCATAGAGGTATGGAAATCTACAAAGTCTTTACCATTGAAGCCGCGCACCGTCTGCCCAATGTGCCGGACGGCCACAAATGCGCCCGTCTGCACGGCCATTCGTTCGGAATTGAAGTGCATGTGCGTGGCCCGGTTCATCCGCATACAGGTTGGGTCATGGATTTTGCCGACCTGAAAGCCGCCTTTCAGCCACTCTTTGATCTGCTAGACCACAACTACCTCAATGACATTGAAGGCCTGGAAAACCCAACGAGCGAAAACCTTGCCCGTTGGGTATGGAACCGACTTGGCCCCACCCTGCCCCTGCTCAGTAAAATCGTGGTGCAGGAAACGTGTACCAGTGGGTGTGTATATACAGGGGAGGTAGATAAGTAGATGGGTAGATGGTAGAAATGCCGGCTACCCATCTACTTATCTACCTCCTCAATAGATCGTCCATATTCCCGGCGTGGCGACTTCGAGGCTGTGACCGTCGGGATCGCGGAAATAAAGACTTGTGCCACCGCGTTCAGGGTGAACTTCGCTCTCAATCGGGATATTCAATTGCTGTAGGCGTTCGCGCCAATTTTCCAATTCTTCACGGGGAATGGCGAACGCGATATGCTGTGTCCCCTGTCCGTCGTGTGGCGGAACGATGCCGCCGGGGTATTCGCTCGGCTGCGTGGACGCGCCCCGCTTGAACAGCAGCAGCACATTCCGCCCCGCCACGCTCAGGGCATGAAGCCGCTCTTCCTCCAGAATCACTTCAAACCCGAATAGCTGCTGATAAAACCGCGTAGAGCGATCTATGTCCGAAACATATAGCGATGTTTCCAGAATTCCTGTTACGTCCGGCATTGTCTGTCCTCCTGTTTCCTGCCGACACGTTCCACCACAGGAATGTTCCCGCGCTGTTCCAAACAGTGTGGGAACATCATCGAGGAGTCTTTTCCCCCTCTTGCGCGGCCATACGGGGGTGAAGTTGCCGTAACCGAATATGTCGGGCGCGGTGGTGATGCTCTTCCAGGCGTTGGCTGTGCGCCTGTAGCAGATCGCTGCGCGTGAGGATACCGATTACTCGGGCCGGCTCTTTCCGAGCAACGACTGGCAAGCGTCCCACACGTTCACGAACCATCTTGTCGGACGCTTCTCGCAATGAGTTGTCTTCAAAGATAACTGCCGGCGAACGTCTAACCAGATCGCGCGCCACGCGCGCCCCTGCTTGCGACTCCTGCGAAAGTTGAGGCGCCAGCAAATCGCGCCGAGTCACAACGCCAACCAGCCGCTCCTGCTCGTCTATAACCGGATACCCCTGATGCTGCGCTTCCGGCGCGTTGGAATCCATCCAAGCGCGTATCTTCTGAATATCCTCTTCCGCTTTCAAAACGGTAACGGAATGGGAAGCGACGGCTCCTACCGTCACCTGAGCCAGAAAATCAGCCCCATATTCTGTGGGAACCCGAATGCCGCGTCGGGCGATCTTTTCGGTCATAATGGTTTGCTTCATCAGCAGGCAGGATACCATGTAGGCGAGGGTGCAGCCGCCAAGCAGAGGCAGCAATCCGAGGGGTTGCCGCGTGGTTTCAAAGGCAAAAATCACCGAGGCGAGCAGGGCGCGCGAAGCTCCGGCAAAAATCGCCGCCATGCCTACCAGCGCGGCAATGCGCGGGTCAATTCCCGCCTGCGGAAATAATGCGACGGCCATACCGCCCAAGACTGCGCCCAATCCTCCACCGATAGTAAACAACGGGGCCAGCGTGCCGCCGGATGTGCCGCTTCCAAGCGAGATAGACCACGAAATCAGTTTCATCAGACAGAGAAACAGCACTGCTTTACCGGTTAATGTGCCGCCTACAATATGCTCGATGTTGTCATAGCCGACGCCCAACGTATGCGGCGCGATCAGGCCGACCACGCCCACCACAAGACCGCCAAGCGCGGGCCACCATACCCACCCAATCGGCAGCCGCTCAAACGCATCCTCAACGGCATAGACCAGCCGCGTTACGCCGACAGAAACCACTCCTATCAATGCGCCCAAAACAGCATAAAACAGCAACGCCGCGCTCCCCGGCGGCAGCAGGTCCGGCATGGGAAACGCGGGGGCTGTACCCACCAGAACATAGCGAACTCCGGTCGCAACCACGCTTGCTAGAGCCACAGGAATCAGGGAGCGCGGGCGGAACTCGAACAGCAGCAATTCAATGGCAAGAACGACAGCGGCAAGAGGGCTGCCGAACGTTGCGGTCATGCCCGCCGCCGCGCCCGCCGCCAGCAGAATTTTACGCTCCACCGCCGTAATATGCAGTAGTTGCCCGATAACGGAGCCAAGCGCGCCGCCCGTCGCGATAATTGGCCCCTCCGCGCCGAACGGCCCTCCCGTTCCAATCGCAACCGCTGCGGAAAGCGGTTTCAGGAATGTGATGCGAGGAGGAATACGGCTCTGGTTCGTCAGAATTTGCTCCATCGCTTCGGGGATGCCGTGTCCCCGAATGGCTTTGGAACCGTAACGCGCCATGAAGCCGACAATCAAGCCGCCAATCGCGGGTACAATCAGCGCGAACGCGCCCAGATGATGGTCTGCGGGAGAGACAAACCGGGTCGAAAAGCGTCCGTAGTAAGCAAGGTTGGTAACAAATCCGATCAGGGCTGTCAGCAGTCGGGCTATCAGCGCGGCTACAACCCCAACTCCCGCCGCGACTGCGCTTAACAACAGAGTGCGGCGATCCACCACTCTGCCCACAGGCGGCTGAGTAGCCGCGCTGGCATCGGTTATCAATGTATCTTCTAATGAAGGCGCAACCGCAAGGCCGCCTGTCTGCGCGGTTACGCCGCTGGGGGATGAAATCTCTGAGGAACTCTCGCCGAACATCTGTTACCCTCCTGGGTATAAAATCGTGAATGTGGAAAAGCAGACACTAAATTATATCACAATGCGATATAATTTTCAGCAGATTGGAGGACTGAGACATGTCGGAACAGGTCACAAAGGCGGATTACGAAGCTTTGGCGACATTTCGCGCAAGCATGCGCAGATTTCTGAGGTTCAGCGAGACGGCTGCGCGCTCCGAGGGATTGACGCCACAGCAACACCAGTTGCTACTGGCAGTGAAGGGGCAGGCAGGCCGGGATTGGGCGTCCGTTTCCGATCTTGCCGAGTTCTTGCAAGATTCGGCATAATGCGGCGGTTGGTCTGGTAAATCGCTGCGTAGTGGCGGGATTGGCGCTGCGCGCGCCGGACAGTGAGGATCGGCGTCAGGTTCGCGTGTTGCTGACACCAAAAGGGGAAGAAATATTAGCCAGGCTCTCCTACCGCCATAAGCAGGAACTGCGCGCGTTGCGGGAAGCGTTGCGCCTGCCGTTTCTGGAGGAATAGCGGAAGCAAACGAGGAGGTCAATCTGCCCGCCACCCGGTTTGTACTAGATTATCCGCCGTGCAGAGTTTTCCAGGCTTGCAGATAGCGAGTGGCTTTCGGATTGGCCGGGTTCCACATCGGTTCTTTTGGGGAATTGGCGAGCGTCAGCAGTCCAAGCGCTACCATGCGGTCTACCTTTGCCATGTTGTCATAATCTACTTTTTCCCAGTGGTCGCCGGGCCGGTGATAATCGGGAAACATATAGGCTGTGCAAAGCGTGTGCGCGGGTACGCCCAAATCCGCCATTGCCTGATTGTCGCTGCGGGCGAAAAAGGCGTCGCTGTTGCGCGGGTGCTTGCTGACCTCAACCCCGACAGACTTCCCGGCTTTCTGAAAGATCGCGCCGAGATCAGAAAAATCGAAGCCGGTCATGGACACGCCCGCAACGCGCGGCCCTTCCGTATCGTCCGTGCGTCCGATCTGTTCAAGGTTGATATCGGCAATGGTTTTCGCGACCGGGAAAACCGGATGCGCCCCGTAATAGCGGGAACCGAGCAGGCCACGTTCTTCGCCAAAAAAGGTCATAAAGACGATGGAGCGGCGCGGGCGCGTTTTCATTTCGCTCAATGCAGACGCCAGTTCAATCACGGACACGGTTCCGCTGCCATCGTCGTTTGCGCCATTGAAGATCGTGGCTGGCCCGGTTCCGTCTGGGTTAGGACGCATACCAAGATGGTCGTAATGAGCGGTCAGCAGAATATACGTGTCCTTCAGCGCCGGGTCAGAACCGCGCAGAACCCCGATCACATTGCGAACTTTTTCCGGCTTGTCGGAACCCCGCGCCGTCAGCATGGTGGTTTGAAAATAGCCGTCATCCCCCGCCGGTTCCAGTCCCGCCCGCCGAAACTGCGCCGCAATGTACTCTGCCGCTAAATCCAATCCCCGCGAGGGCGTTGCCCTGCCCTCCAAAAGATCGGAGGCGAGAAAGGAGAGATGCCCGCGCAGCGAATTTGCGGATATGCGTTCCAATACCGCCTGTTCCCCCTTCGGCGTTTCCGCTTTTTGCGCGGGTAATTTTCCAGACGCAAGGCAACAAATAGCGGACATGGCTACAAACATTCCCACAAACTTCGCGTGAAACATTCTCATTTTGATCCCTTATTTTGAACGGCAAAAATGACCTTCTCGAATGGTATTGATTTAACCATCTCTTGCGCAAAATCCTGCAAAACGAATGAACAGCCCGTGCTACAATAGAGTAGACAAACTAATCGAACTACTAAGTTTAGGGTACGGGAGCATGAGGGCCATGACAGATTTACGCGCCGCGCTGGAAGCGAATTTCGGACATGCCGAATTTCGGCCTTATCAGGAAGATATTATCCGGCAGGTGATGGCGGGACAGGACACATTGGGCGTTCTGCCGACGGGCGCGGGCAAATCGCTGTGCTACCAGTTGCCGGCGTTACTGCTGCCCCACCCTACCCTTGTCATATCTCCACTCATCGCGCTGATGCAGGATCAACTGGATGGCCTGCCGCCTGCCGTGTACCCGCAAGCCACTCTGATTAACAGCAGTCTGGACTTTGCCGAAGTGACGCGGCGACTGGAAGGAATCGAGACAGGAACGTACCGGCTGATTTATGCCGCGCCGGAACGTTTGCGTCAGCAGGAATTTTTGCGCCTGTTGCAGCGCGTCGGGCTGTCGCTTGTCGTGATAGACGAAGCGCACTGCATCAGCGTATGGGGCCACGATTTTCGCCCGGACTACCTATTCATCCGCAAGGCTATTGAACTGCTGGACGAAAGCGGTCAGCCGCCAACCGTGCTTGCGCTAACGGCAACGGCGACAACCGAAATGCAGTCCGAAATCGGCAAGCAATTGGGGCGCGAACTTCAGCCTGTCACCGCGCCCCTGTTCCGGCCCAATCTGCGCATGGAGGTGTTCCCCTGCGGCAATGCCGATGAAAAAATGCGCAGATTAGTCACCGTCTGTAAGGAAACGCCCGGAGCGGGTATCGTTTACGCCAATTCCCGCGACCGGTGCGAACAACTGACCGGACTGCTAAACAAGCAGGGAATTTCCGCCGCCTTTTATCATGCGGGACTGGACAGGGAAACGCGCCGGGAAACGCAGGAGCGGTTCATGCTCGGCAATGCCCGCGTGATGGTGGCAACCGTCGCGTTCGGCATGGGCGTGGACAAGGCAAACGTGCGTTTTGTCGTACATTTCACCTTACCTGAGTCGCTGGAAGCGTACACGCAGGAGGCGGGACGGGCGGGGCGCGACGGCAAATTGTCCCGTTGTGTTCTGCTGATCGCGGGCAGCGATAAAACCAACCTGAACCGCTGGAAACGGCAAAACGAGGTGACATTGCCCGATGTGCGCGATACGTACCGGATATTAAAAGCGCGTATCGGACGGGGAACCGGCTTTGTGTCGCCCGACGAAATACAGCGGGAAGTGTTCGGCGCGGAAGCGAACGATCCGAACCATGCCACCCGGCTGCGCGTCGCCATTTCCATGCTGGAACGCTGCGGGCTGGCCCGTCGGCATCTGGAAAGCGGCTACGCCTTCCAGATTGAGATACCGCCTGCCCCGCCGACCGCCCGCGCCGAACTCGACACTCTGCTGCAATCGCGCCGCGACCATGAGGAGCGCCGCCTTGCCGATATGATGGGCTACGCCGAAGGTTCGCAGTGCCGCCACGTATCCCTGTCGCGCCACTTCGACCAGACGCTCGATCCCTGCGGCGACGCCTGCGACCAGTGCCGGGGAACCGCGTCCCAGATCAGCGTACAGGAAGCGGCAGTTCGCATAGCGGCTCCCACATCCGCGCAGGTTCCCGATGTCGGGCGCGTGATATTGGAGTGCCTTGCCTCCCTGCCATTTCCGCTTGGGCGAACGGGCATTGCCAAAGTGCTGACCGGGGCGGCAGACAGTCCCGTTCCTGCCGCCCGCTGCCGTAATCATGGCGCGCTTGCCGGGTTTACCCTGAAAACCCTGCGCGGGTTTCTCGATACGCTGGTTACGGAGGAATGGCTGCGTCTCAATCAGGAGGGCGATTATCCCCTCCTTGCCCTGACCAGAGCAGGCCATGACGCGCTGGATGAGCAGAACGAAATCCTTGCCAATCCCCTGAAAAACACTTCCAAAAACGCGACAGGAACGCGCGGCGCAATTCGCGCTTCCTCGGACAATTCCACACAGGTTTCGCAAACGGATGCGCCCTACGATGCCGACGAAGACGACCGGTTTGAAAAACTGCGGGCATGGCGGCGCATTGAGGCTGACCGCCAGAACCTGCCGCCGTATGTTATTTTCCATGACGCCACGCTGCGATCCATTGCTCAACTCAATCCCGATTCGCTGGAAACTATGCAGCATATCGCAGGCATCGGGCCGCGCAAACTGGAAGCGTATGGCGATGCAGTTATCTCCTTGCTGCATAGCGCCTGATTCTCTCCGGCTTCAAATAGTTCAAAGCACGTCATTTGTTCAATCGTGGATGCGCGCGGAAACGAATTGTTACCCTATTCTGTAACTATTCTCCCCTCTCAGGCATTTGGGGAGAGGGGATGTTCACAAGCGAACGCCAAGTGAAAGCCAGAATAAATACCATATTCTTTGTAAACTTGCAGGAGATTGGCTTAAAAGCAAGGAAATGTATATAATTCGCGCAATGTCGCCTTTCCGATTTGCAACGGCGAGTTCCTGTCAATACCTGAGAACCTGCGCCTATACGCTTACAAGGACTCTTGCTCATGAACGCCAACAACAGCAACGTCAATAACCTGACAGCTCCCCCTCATTCCGCCTCGCTCCTCACCGGCAACGCAAACCTTAAATCAACGGTCGCGCGCAACCAGCCCCTGTTGGTGCATCAGGATTGGATCGGAGCGGCGGCGATGCTTGGGATCGGCTTTGCGCCCATCACCGCTCTCGCCCTCGCCGTCATCGGCGTCGGAACGCTTCCGATAGGAACTCTGCTCCTTGTTATTCCTGCGGTGATCGTTGCTCTGGTGATGGGGGTAGTTTCGCCTGCTTATGGGAAACTGATGCTGCGAGGGTTTCTGATGGGCATTATCGCCGTCACCTGCTACGATGCGGTCCGTCTGCCCTTCATTCTGGCAGGGTTGTGGAGCGACTTCGTTCCCAGGATCGGCGGCTGGCTTTTGAGCGATGGTCAGCGTCATGTGGCAGTGGGGTATCTGTGGCGTTACCTGGGCAATGGAGGCGGAATGGGAATGGCCTTTGTGGCTGCCTTCTCGCTGATCCGCCAGAGCCTGCCTCAGAATCTGCGGTTGGGTCTGGATGCAAAGCGCCTTTCTCAGATCGGGGTGACATTCGGAGTGTTCATCTGGCTGTGTCTGTTGGCGACGCTGAAGATTTCTCCGCGAGGGGAGGAGATGCTGTTTGTTCTCAATCTCAAGAGCTTCATTCTGAGCCTGATCGGTCATATTGTCTATGGCTTCACCCTGGGCAGGTTGGTAACGCGATATCAGCCTGAGAAGGCGCTGGAGGGGCGCTCGGAGACAAAATGGCTGCCCCTTTTCAGGCGAAGAACACAGACGCCGCAACCGGCAGGAAGCCGATAGGTTAGCGACAACCAGGCGATCTGTACATCCTTCTGATCCGTGCAGACACTATGCCCCTTGGCGCGTATACTCTGTGAAAGCAAAATTTTGGAGGGGAGATCACGATGCAGTATACAAACATGGGGCGTACCGCGCTGAAAGTGAGCCGGCTGTGCCTGGGTACAATGAACTTCGGGCCGCAGACCAGTGAAGAAGACAGCTACAAGATCATGGACAAAGCCCTTGACCTGGGCATCAACTTCTTCGATACCGCCAATGTCTACGGCTGGAAAAAGGGCGAAGGCGTCACGGAGCAGATCGTCGGCAGATGGTGGGCGCAGGGCGGCGGACGGCGCGAGAAAGTAATTATCGCGACAAAACTTTACGGCGATATGGGCGACTGGCCCAACCAGAACCGTCTCAACAAACTGACCATTCGCCGCGAACTTGACAACAGCCTCCGCCGGTTAAAAACCGATTACATTGACCTGTACCAGATGCACCATATCTGGCGGGACGCGCCCTGGGACGAACTGTGGGAAGCGTTCGAGGTCGCCATTGCGCAGGGCAAAATCCTGTACGTCGGCTCGTCCAACTTCGCGGGCTGGCATATCGTACAGGCCAACGAAGCGGCGAAACGACGGAACACGCTCGGACTGATTTCGGAGCAATCCATCTATCACCTGCTCAACCGCAATATCGAACTGGAAGTGATTCCCGCTTCCGAAAAATACGGCGTGGGCATCATTCCGTGGAGTCCGCTTGCCGGCGGGTTGCTCGGCGGCGTGATTGAAAAGGAGAATCAGGGGCGACGGGCAGGCGAGGGCGTTCAAAAGCAACTGGAAAAGAACCGGACTGCAATCGAGGCGTGGGAAGGCTTGTGCCGTGAACTGGGCGAAAAGCCCGCCGATGTCGCCATTGCCTGGATGCTGCAAAACCCGGCCATAACCGCGCCCATCATCGGCCCGCGCACACAGGAGCAACTGGAAGGCCAAATCCGTTCCCTCGAAATCACTCTCTCGGAGGAAACCAACCAGAAGCTCAACGAAATCTTCCCCGGCAAGAAAACCGCCCCCGAAGATTACGCCTGGTAGAATTTGCTGCGCTCTTGTCTGACACTATGCTGCATAGTACCGTGTAGTGTCAGACAGGCAGCCGAAACTGCCGATGCGCAACTCCGCAACAGGCACACGTTTGCTTATACGCGGCAAGACTATCAGCCGCCCCCCTGCTGAATACCAAATTTCACGATGGAATGATTGCCGGGAGCAGGCTCGCGCCGTGTTCGCCGGGGGGGAGTTGAAAGGCGTCGCGTACGGTGGCGGCAAGGTCGGCGTAGGTGGAACGGATGCCTGCATCAATCCCCTTGCGCAGTGTCGGGCCATACGCCAGCAGAAACGGATACTCGCGGGAATGGTCGGTCGAGGGCGTTGTCGGGTCGTTGCCGTGATCGGCGGTAAGGAACAACAGGTCGCCCGGTCGCAGCGCGTCGAGAATGGCGGGCAGGGCCGCGTCCCATTCTTCCAGCGCGTTCGCCAGTCCCTGCGGATCATTGCGATGTCCGTACAGCATGTCGAAATCTTCCAGATTGGCAAAAATCAGATCGCTGTCGTTGGTTTGCGCGGCGCGAAGCAGCGCGGCAATATGGTCAGGATTGTTGGTCGTGTGATCCCAGGTTGTAATGCCGCGTCCGGCAAATATCTCGTAAATCTTGCCGATAGCGTGAACGGTCTTGCCTCCCGCCATAAGTTCATCCAGCACAGTCGGCGGCGGCATAACCGGATAATCTTTGCGTCGTTCGGTACGCTTGTAACGGCCTTCCGCTCCCTCAAACGGGCGGCAAATCACGCGGCCTACGGCATGTTCTCCGACCAGCAAATTCCGCGCCAGTTCGCAAATCTCATACTGCCGCGCAATCGGAAACACCTCTTCGTGCATGGCGATCTGAAACACGCTGTCCGCCGACGTATACACAATCGGAAACCCGGTACGAACGTGTTTCGCTCCCAATTCCTGAATAATCGTCGTGCCGGAAGCCGCGTAATTGCCCAGTGTCCCGGTTCCAATCGCCTGCTCGAAAGCGCGCATAACCTCCGGGGGAAACCCGTTCGGATACGTGGGAAACGGATGCGTCAAAACCACGCCCGCAATCTCCCAATGCCCCGTGATCGTGTCTTTTCCCGGCGAAGCTTCCCGCATTTTGCCCCAACAGCCGGTTGGCGCGGGATCGGGCGGAACCCCCTCAATCGCCGTGATATGCCCCAGTCCCAACCTGCCCATGTTCGGCAACTTCAGCCCGCCGACTGCCTGCGCCGTATGCGCCAGCGTGTTGCTGCCCACATCGCCGTACTTGTCCGCGTCCGGCAGTTCCCCCGCCCCCACCCCATCCAGCACCACAATAAAAACGCGCTGAATTCCACTCTCCTGTTCGCCACTCGCTTCATTTGTGCTTTGCGTACTCGCCACCATTATACTCACCCCCAACATTCTCTTCGCAATGTGTGCCTGAGTTCGCTAAATCGTTGCCAAAAACCTGCTTTCCATTATCAATACTGCGGAAAGCGGAAAGTGGCGTTCCCCTATTAAACGTATGTTCGCGTCGTTATGCCACAAAATCACTAACTCGAAAATCGCCCACAACTTGTGGGCAATTCCATGCTACACTATATTCACCATACCTTAGAACACGATTTGCGTTGTTTTTTCACGCAAATCAGGATGTAATAAAATTTCAATGCTCATAGATTTCACGGTAGAAAACTTCCGCTCTATTAAAGAGCCGGTCACATTGAGCGCCGTAGCGCAAAAAACCAAGACTGTTCCGGCAGGAAAGAACTCGACGCGCTACATTACACCAGACGATGAAATTGCGCCCCCTGTTGCTGTGGAAGGCTGGAACTTTGAACTGCTTCCCGTTCTCGGTATATTCGGCGCGAATGCTTCCGGCAAAAGTAATGTCATTTCCGCTGTGGGGCATCTTCTTGATTTTATGGTCGTCAGTCGTGACGATGCTGCCACCAACTGGCAGTTATTTCATCCATTTATGCTTGAAGAAACAACGCAAAAAGAGCCTGTACGATTTGAACTTCGCGTCGCTATCCAACAGACGATTTATACGTATACGCTTCATCTCGGGCGTGAACGTATTCTACTGGAAAGTTTGTACAGTGTCCATGTTTCAACAAAAAGGAATCGGTTGCTTTATCAACGCGCATGGAATGAAGCGAGTAAGCAATATGAATGGAAAAACGGCAAACTCTTCGTTGGGTCACACACTCAACTCGAGACCAGTCTGCATGAACGCGATACTTTTATCGGCCTCTTGATGCGGTTAAACGTACCTGTCGTAGATACATATAAATCCTGGATAGCAGGCCATTTATATGGATTCAGGCATGGATGGGACTGGCTTGACGAATACCAGGCCGCCCAACGCGCCTATCAAGAGCCGAAACATCTTGCAAGAATTTCAACGCTGGTACGTCAGTTTGACACAGGTGTTGACCGGATTGAGATTGCTCTCGAACTAGATGCAGCAGGCGTGAATCGCCCGGTAGTTTATGCGTGGCATGAAACCAACGGGAAGGACACAAAGTTCCCATGGCACTTTAAATCCATTGGAACACGCCGCTTGTTTGTCCTTGCTGACAACTTGCTCAGGGCATTTGATACGGGAGGGGCAATCTTTATAGATGAACTTGGTTCCAACATTCATCCTCACATTGCTCGCGAAATTGTAACGCTGTTCCAAAGCCCAAAGACAAACCCAAACCGAGCGCAGCTGATCTTTACCAGTCACGACAACACGCTTCAGCGTAATCAACTTTTGCGTCGGGACCAGATATGGTTCACACAAAAACGAGTGAGTGGCAGCACGGAACTTTATCCGCTCAGTGATTTTAAGCCGCGCAACGATGCTGCTATTGACAGGTCCTACTTCGATGGCCGGTTCGGCGCAGTCCCTGTTCTGCCCTCCGAGGAAGAGTTTGCGCTGATTACAACAGGAGAGCGCTAATGCCAGGCGGCTTCCATAGATCAACATCTAAACGTACTTCTCTGCATCAAGACGAGAGGCCAAAAGTTGTTATCGTTTGTGAAGGCGCAAAGACGGAAACTGGCTACTTCAATGCCCTTCGGATGGACTTGAGACTATCTAAGCAATTAGTTCCTGTTCACCATTCCGGCGCGACAAACCCACGCAACATCGTTGAATTTGCCCTGGCAGAACGTAAAAAACAATTCCAGCTTCACGACTGGGATGAGAGAGTCAGAGGAGACAGCATTTGGGCGGTTTATGACGGAGTTGAACATTATAACCATAACAAGCGGGATTGGGATGAGGCGCTTGATCTCGCGAAAAGCAATAATGTTCGGCTTGCAATCTCCAACCCGAGTTTTGAGTTGTGGTATCTGCTGCATTTTCAAGATCAAACAAAATGGCTGGAACGTGATGCGACCTACATTCAGTTGAAGGAAAAGTATATCAAGAACTACAAAAAAGCGATATTCTCTATTTTGATTGGCTCAAAGAACGAACGCCAATTGCGATTGAACGGGCGCATAATCTGGCGAAGACTGCCCGTGAACATAACAAACCACTACACGAATGTCTTTGCGCGGAAGGCGTTGCTACTCTTGTAGAACTTCTGCTCAGTCTTGGCCCACCCACCTGAACAGTCCCAAACATCAGAACGCCCTGTTTTGCCGCATTTTATCGCGCAGGCAGAACAGGGCGTTTTCAACTCAACGCGGACTAACTCACCAGAGCATCAAAACGCCCCTGCCTCCCATTTGCGTGTATTCGCGTGTATTTGCGGCTAAACTTTTCTCCTCCTGTATCAGCGCGAATAATTTTCAGAGTCCTCTCCTCTGCTTTTCTCCCCGTGTTCCCCGTGGTTAAACTCCTATTGCAGCCAGTTCAGCAGCAGGGAGGCCAGCCACAGGAAGACGGCGAAACCGATCACATCCTGAAAGGCCGTCTCGAACGGGCCGGCAGTGGCGGCGGGATCGAAGCCGAACTTCTTGGACAGCATCGGGATTACGGTTCCCATAAATCCCGCCGTGAGCATGGAACACGTCATGGCCCCGCCAATCACGATGCCGAACGGGATGCGATGCGACCAGAAGACGCCCACCAGTCCCAGTACCAATTCCGCAGACTATCGCCATGATGACCGAGGTTGTCAGTTCCTTTATGACCGGCTTCCAGACGTTATCAATGCTGACGTGTCCCGTATCCAGGCCGCGCACGATGATGGCCGCCGCCTGTAAGCCGACATTGCCCGAAATGGCCGAAATCACGGGCATAAACGAGGCCAGCAGAATGATCTTTTTCAGCACGTCGTCGATAGTGCGAAATCACCACGCCCGCGCCCAGTTCGATGAGCATGGTTCCCATCAGCCAGGGCAGGCGCAATTTCGCCACCTGCATGGGCGTCCGGCGATCCATCTCCTCCGCATCCGAACCGACCAGTTTCAGATAGTCCTCGTTGAACTCCTCGACAAGAACGTCAATTACGTCATCCACGGTGACAATGCCGAGCAGTCGGCCTTCCGCATGGACGACAGGAATGGCAAGCAGATCGTATTGCGAAATCAGCCGCGCCACTTCCTGCTGATCCGTATCGGGCGCAACCGTAATCGGTTCCGGGTTCATCAGGGCGGAAAGCGGCTGTTCCTGTCCCGCTGTCAGTACGTCGCGCAGCGAACAAACGCCCGACAAGCGCCCGCCGCCATTGACGACATAGATAACATACGGCGTTTCCACATTGCGGCCTTCGCGCCGCACCTTGTCTATGGTTTGCGCAGCCGTCATTTGCGCGGTTGCGCTCAGGAACTTGTCGGTCATCAGCCGTCCTGCCGTATCCTCTTTGTACGACAGCAGTTCCTGCACTTCGCGGGCATCCTCAGACGGCAAACCGGCAAGCAGGCGATTGGGGTCTTCGCCCTTCTCCGAGGACAGTTCCGCAACCAGTTCCGCCGCGTCGTCCATCGGCAGAATGTCCAGCAGGGACACAATGCGGTCACGGGGCGTGTTATGGACCAGATAGCGGTTGGTATCGGGCGAAACCTCGTCCAGCGCGTCTGCCGCAGTCGGCACGTCCAGCAGATTGAAGATCGCCAGTGATTCGGGCAGCGTCAGTTCGTCCAGAACAAAGGCGATGTCGGACGGGTGCAGATCGCGCAACAGCGTTGTCAGCGCAGACGAGTTCGAGCGTACGCCCGCCCTGACCGAGCATGGCGCGAATCCGCTCAATCGTGCCGGGCAACATTCGAGTGATTGGCATGGCAATGTCCCTTCCCGAAAACAGGGCGTGTAGAAGCCTCGTAGCCCTCACCCCGGCCTCTCTCCCAAGTATAGGAGAGGGGAGTAATTTGAAGTCAGGCAGACGACAGAATTCCACACAGCATTGTTTTCGCGGTGTTTCGTGTACAGAATTTAGTTTTGTTCGGCGTCAGGAAACAGGAAACCGGGAAGGGGCGGGAATGTGGCCGCTTCCGCGCAGGTCGAGCGACCGGGCGGCAGCGGGACTGCGGCTTAACGGGCGCGGGACGGGAGGTTCCGTTCGTGTCTACTGGCTGAGTTCGGACATGGAAAATGTTTCTTCCTTTACGCGGCAGGTAAGATATTCGCCGCGCAAGTCATTATAACCCTATGCGCCCGGAATGTCAACCTTCACGAATCAATTTTATGAAATTTTTACGGCGAATCGTGTAAACTATATTGTGTTGCCTGAACGCCTGAAACCCTTTCCCCGGATGTTAATTGCCATGAACCCAGATGCCCTTTGGAACACTATCGCAGAATATATCGCTTCCCCCTCCGAACAGGCTGATGCCCTGCTGCAAACGGTTGTGGCGCAGGGTACTGCCGCTATTGCGCCGCTTGCTTTCGCGGGCCAAATCGGGGATGCGCCAGCGCGTAAAGCCTCGATTCGCGCGCTTGGTTTTATTTTTGAACCGGCTTCTGTTCCCGTGCTGATTCGAGCGTTACACGATGCCGACACTACTGCGCGAGCCGAAGCCGTGTCCAGTCTCGCCCATCTTGGCAGCCTTGCCGTACCCGGACTGCTCGACGCGCTGAAACAGGACGATTGGGCCGCGTGTGGAACGCAACTGCGCCTGCTCAACAACCCTCAGATAATTGCGCCCCTGCGCGACTGTTTGACGGCGAGGCAGGACGAAACCCGGCGGGCGATTGTGGAAACGCTGTCGCGTATCAACGATGAACGCGCTGTAGACGCGCTTGTCCCCCTTTTGCAGGATGTTGATGAGGCCGTCCGCTTTCTCGCCGCCGACGCGCTTGCCCGCAAAGGCAGCGAACGCCTGCCCGCTCTGCTGGCCGCGCTGGACGACAGCCTCCCGTTCCGGCAGCATGTCGCCACGATTTTAACCGAGCATGGGGCGCAATTGGGAATCGACGCCCTGCCTGTTTTGCTGCTGGCAAGCCGCGTGGGACATGTCCATGCGCGTTGGGTGGCGGACACCATTCTCAGCCAGATGGATTCGCCCGTCGCGCAGGACACGCTGCATCATGCCCTGTCCGACCCGGATGCCGAAGTGCGCCTGATTGCGGTGGAGGCCGTCCGGCAGGTGAATGACAACAATATCGAAGCGCTGGTTGCGGCGGTTCGGGATGCCAGCGCGCCCGTGCGCCGCGCCGCCGTCAACGCCCTTGCCGATGTCGCCGATCCGCGCGTGACCGCCGCGCTCGTGCAGGCCGCCAATGACGAGGACGCGCTTGTCCGCAGCCGCGCCCTTGCCGCCGTAGGCAGCCTGTCCCGCGTGGGCGAATTGCAGCCGCTCATAAGCGCCCTAGCCAATCGCGACACCACTTTGCGCAAAACCGCAGCAGACACTCTTGCAGGTATGGAAGCGAGCCGGGTTGTACCCGAACTGGTTCCCGCCCTTGTTCAGGACGCCTACGGCGATGTGGCGCGGACACTGGGACGATTGGGCGACGCGCAGGCGGTTCCGCCCTTGCTGGCGGCCTATGAAGGCGGACGTATGTGGCGCGGCAGGCGATACTGGAAGCGCTCGGATTGCTGCAGAGATCGTCGCGCCCGCCGGCCGTGTTGCGGGGAATGAAGGATGATACTTCCAACGTGCGCGAAGCGGCGGTGAAAGCGCTGGATCGGCTGTCCGCGCCCGAAGGCATCCCCCTGCTCATCGAAGCCCTGAATGACACGGCTCCCGCCGTGCGCGAAGGCGCGTCACAGGCGCTGGCGCATCTCGGCCCTCTCGTGCTGCAAGCCATGCAGCCCTCGCTCGAATCCGGCGACTGGCGCGTTCGTCTGAATGCCGTGCAGGTGCTGGGCAATATCGGCGATGTGCGGGCTGTAGAACTGCTGATCCGCAAACTGCACGACCCCGCCGGAAATGTGTGCGGGGCCGCCATTACGGAACTGAAGCGATTGACGGACGCGCGGTGCATCGGCTGGCTGCTGCGCGCGCTGGAAGACCGCGAACCGTTTGTGCGCGAAAGCGTTGCCGACGTGCTGATGAAGCTTGGCGACTCGTACACGCTGCCCCGCCTTGTGCTTGCCGAATTGCGACTGACGCCCCGTGACCGCGCCGCCATTCTGGACTATATGCGTCGCGTCCGCTATTCGGACAGGCACATCACGTTCCGCTTCACGGCGATTGGCGACCTCGTGGCGTATTGTATGCAGATGCGCAACGAAACGGATACCGCTCTTCAGGAGGGCGCGAACGCCGTGCTGGATTTTATTCGCCAACTCCGGGATGCGCAGGCCGCGCAACCCCCGCCCGCGTAACCGTTCACCAATGCGCAACCGGCGTCTCCTGCTGAACGAAGATCGCCGCGAACCGGGTATCGCCGCCGGTTCCGCCCGCCTGCGCGCAAATGGGAAAATACCCCTGCTTCACCCATTTGTCGAATTCGACCTGATAGCCCTGACTGGTCATGTTGTGACGGGCGACCCAGTTGCCGATTTGGTTGTCCACAAACAACGACAGGTAGGTTTCCGATGGGGATACCGAGAACAGCGCGGGCCGCGCCCACCCGGATGTTTGCGCGTTAAAGCGTTGCTGCAAGCCGTCCACGCTCTCATTCACGCCGTCCGCGTTCCACACAACTTTGTCAGGGTTGGGAACCCAGATACCGATGTAGCGGGGCGCGTTCGCATCGCCGTAAGCCCCCGCCCATCGCAAAATCAGTCCATCCTTTTTAGCCTGAGCGCAGCAGCCCTGAAAGGTATTGATGTCGCCCGCATCGCCCCCGGTCAGCGCGGTGCGGGTGAATGAAATCGGACTCATCGGCTGAAACACGGCGGCGAACAGCGGATTGGACGCGCTGCCGGTTCCCGTAATAATAACCGGCCCAAACCCCTGTTTGGCCTGCTCGTCGAAATGCTGCTGCATCTGCGCGGCGTTCAGGTCATGGAACTCGCGCTGCGCCACTACCGTAGCGCGTTTGACCATCACGCCCGCATACAGCGGACTTTGCGCCGTGTTGTACACGCTGAGAGAGACGAAACGGTAGCCCAATGCGCCAAACTTGTCCAGTTGGGCTTTGTGGTCGGCGGAAGTTCGGTCGTGGTACGCGATAAAATCAACAGGCATGTCATTTCTCCTTTTCTTATTTTAATACCGCCCGTTTACAGCGGGCGGTATCGGTAAATTTTCCGACGCGCAATTCTCAACTGCCCGTCGGAAATGAACAGGTACAATCTCTGAGGATTGTTTAGAAGACATTGTTGGTTGTATCGAGCAGCCAGCCGCCGAAGCGGGTCCCATTCGGCTGCAACATCGAAGAGATCAGGGTATTGCCCGACAGTTTCAGAATGCCGACGCCCCAGCCACTCGTGATGAGTATCTCCCTCTGCGTCCCGGCGGTGTATTTCCCCGTCGAGCCGACTCTGTTGGCTGCCGTGCTGTACAGCCAGCCGCCGAAGCGCATGCCGTTGGGCTGGACCATCGGAGCCGTCAAGGTACTGCCGGACAACTTGAGAATGCCGATGCCTCCACTGCTTGTAACCAGAATTTCAGCGCGGCCATCGCCGTCGTAATCCGCGGACGGACTAAAATCATTGTCTCCCGTCTGGAGATTCCAGCCGCCAAAATGCGTTCCATTCGGAGCCATCATCGGAGCCGTCAGGGTGGCTCCGACCAGTTTGAGGATGCCCATTCCCCACGCGCTGGTGACAACCAGTTCGGCATGGCCGTCGCCGTCATAGTCCGCAGCGGGACCGAACTCGTTATCTGCCGTACCCATCAGCCAGCCGCCAAATCGCGTGCCGTTGGGGGCCATCATCGGAGCCGTTAAGGTACTGCCGACCAGTTTCAAAATGCCCAGCCCCCACGCGCTTGTGATAAGAATTTCGGCATGGCCGTCGCCGTCATAATCGGCGGCAGGGCCGAACTTATTGTCCGCCGTGCTGTACAGCCAGCCGCCGAAGCGAGTGCCGTTGGGGGCCAGCATCGGCGAGGTTATCGCGCTGCCCACCAGTTTCAGGATACCCACTCCCCAGGGACTGGTAATGAGAAATCTCGGCGTGGCGGTCGCCATCATAATCGGCGGCGAAATTGAGATTGTTGTTGGACGTGTCGAGCAGCCAGCCGCCGCTAAAGCGCGTTCCATTGGCCGCCATCATGATAGATGTCAGCGTACTGCCGGTGAATTTGAGGATGCCGATGCCCCAGGGACTCGTCACCAGAATTTCGTCATGGCCGTCGCCGTCGTAATCAGCGATAGGCCCGAATTTATTGTTGGACGTGTCGAGCAGCCAGCCGCCAAAGCGCGTGCCATTGGGAGCCAGCATCAGCGAGGTCATCGTGCCGCCGACTTCCTTCAGAATGCCGATGCCCCAGGGACTCGTCACCAGAATTTCCGAGATACCATCGCCGTCGAAATCGCCGGCCCGCTCCGCAAGCCGGGTTCGGTTCGCGGGATGCGGAAGCAGCGGAAACGGATCGTCCGGGTTCGGGCCGGGAACGTTCCATACATGCGCCGTGCCGTCCGGGTTTGTCGGCGGAAACGCCACATCCAGCAGATGCTTGAAATGGGGGAAGGGATTGCTGCCATCCCGCGTCAGATTCCTGTAAACTCCAGACAATTCGGGCGCGGCGGCGGCAATAATCTCCTCGATGCCGAACCCCAACTGGGTGTACAGGTAATAAATGAACAGGATCGCGCAGCCCGTCGTCGCGTCAATACCGTGATCCAGCAGGTTGATGTTGTTCACAAAGTCCAGTCGCGGACTGTTGAGCCAACTGGGCGCGAGCTGAAAACCCGACTCGGTCACGCCATGCCCAATAGCCACGAGAAAACGGGACGCGAGAAAACGGGACAGTCCCTCGCCCGCGCTCCCCTCATTGCCGGAACCGAACCACCCTTTGTTCTGCGCCAGCATGAACATTTCGGTCACTTCCGACACCAGCAGGTAACGGACGATGTCCAGGGACGAGCCGTTACCGGGCGTCAGTCGGATGGGAGGCCCCCAGCCCGCGCTGGCATACGCTCCGGGGGAAATCTGCACATGGATGGGCGTGGCAACCGTCAGCGTAACGCCCCGGAACCAGTTCGCCATGATGTTGAAATCGCTTTCGCAAACGGCAATCAGAGCATTGGCGCGATCCTTGCCGTCCGCCTGAGCAAGCGAGTTGTCGTATTCGACCTGGTAGTGCGTGGTGAGTCCGCCATTGGTAAGGCCGGTGGTGATGAGTGTCATGGAATGTCTCCTTGCGAGTCGATTGTTCTAAAACTATTTGAAAACGCTATGTCCGCGTACAAAGCCGTCGGCAGGTTTCGGCATCCGGCCCGATCCCGCGTTTCTCGTTTGTCTGCGCGCATGAAGACAGTCTGCAATACCACTCTTTACAAACTCCTAACAAATTATTTCGCCCTCACCCGGGCATCCACCTGTGGACATCTCCTTTCTCACAAATAGTATTCCCAAAGCGAAGCATAAATATAGAACATCGGGGAGGGGCTAATTTCGAATTTCGACAGGAGGAGAAGCGCCAGACAGCAAAACGGGGAGCGAAATTTCGCTCCCCGTTCGTTGCGCTGCCAGTCCTGCCGGACAAGGTTCACTTTCGCGTGATGAACATGCGGGCTGTCTGCGCGTTTGCGTTGCTCGCGTTCTTGCCGGATACTACCAGGAGGTAAAGATGGGTTCCCGCAGGGGGGTTCAGTCTCAGCGTGAACTGCTGCGGTTTCGCGGCTAAATTGAACGCGATGCGCCGGGGCTGATCCTTTAACCCAAGCGGCGCGTAGGACAGCAAAGCGGTACTGGCTGCCTGTAGTACCGGAGGCGTTGACGCGGGAGGCGGCGTTTCCAACTTCACAGCGGAGTTAGAACGCGCAACGGATTCGGAATGTCTGCCGACGTTCAATCTCGCGCTGCCGGATTGCACCTCATAGACCGCAATGCTGATTTGCGCGGAGGAGACGCCCATTGTCTGTGCGCCACGCGATACCGTTAGCAGTACGGCCGTGTTCCAGGGGACGCGCGCCGCCCCGAGGTCCTCCGGGAATGTAGGAATGGGATGATCCTGCCCTTTCAAACTCACGCAGTAATCATCCTTGCAGCCGAGGCTGCCCGGCAACGTAGGAGGTTGCTCCCAACTGCGCCGGGACAGTCCGGCAACGGTAAGCAGCGTGATAACGGACATGACGGCAACACGATTTTGCTTTCCTGGCATGATAAATCCTTCCACTGTGTCAACAATATAGGCGCGTCCTGAAAATCGTTTCCGGTTTTACGACGATTAGCGCGCATTATCACGCGCCCACATAAGAGTATGCAGCGCATGTCCTTACAAATTCCTAACAATTTCACGCGGGCGAACGTTTGATTCACTCTGGATTTTGGGCGCAGGCGCAGGCGAGGGCCTGTTCCCGCGTCATGGCAAGCCCCTGTTCCCACGCTGTTTGGAACGCTTTCCGGCCCAACCCTGATCGTATTGCCGCCACATCCCGTTCGTATTCATCGCGCTCCGCAGCTGGCAGAGGCGCTCTAAACGCGACACGAAGCGCGGTGGCGGCTCCGAGCAGATGCGCGGCGCGTTCCCATCGGCCCTGCTCGTTCATAGCCTGCGCCATAACCTCCAGCACAATGGGAATGCCACTGCGATCATCCACTTCCTGCCGGATTTGCAGACTCTCCACCAAAAGCGGCCATGCGGCAGCGCAGCCCTGCCTCTCATAAATCAGCCCGCCCAGGTTGAGCAGGGCGATAGCCACGCTTGTTTTGCGGCCCAGTTTCCTGAACAGCGCCAAACTCTCCTCCAAACACGCCTGCGCTTCTCCATGCCTGCTTTGCCGAAGGAAGACGCGCCCCAGGTTGACGAGCGTGGCGGCTTTCTGCATGTCATCTCCCGCCCGCCGCCCTGTTTGCAAACTGGTTTCAAAATGCGCCTGCGCCTGCGCCGTGTCGCCAAGATTGAGGGCAGTGATACCCAGGTTGTTCTGTACGCTTGCAAGCGTTGACCAGCTTTCCGCCTTTCGCCAGATGGCCGCCGCCGCTTCATAGCAGGACTGCGCTTCCGGGTAGTGGCCCTGTACGCGCAGAGCGTTGCCCAGATTGTTGCTTGCCAGCGCGACCCCGTGCGCGTTGCCGAGCGTTCGATACAGCGCGAGGCTGTGTTCCAGAAAACGGCGCGCGGCAGAATAATCTCCCTGTTTATTTGCCAGCACACCCGCGCCGTTGAGCGCTTTGGCCTGAACCAGAGGTCCAATGTCCCCGGCATGTTCCGCGGTTTCCAACCAGAAACGCCCCTCCTGCAAGTGGTCGCGCCCTTCCCAGAAGCGGTATAACGCGCCTGCCAGTCGCAGCCTTGCTTCAGCGTCGCCGGTTCCGCGCAGAGCCGCGCGCAGGTTATCATGCTCGCTTTCCAGACGATTCAGCCACTCGGCCTGATTGGGGCCATTCAGTTCCGCCTCGGACTGCTCGGACATGGCTAAATAGTAGGTGTAGTGCGCCTGCCGTAATCCTTCGCGCTCCACAGAAGAGAGTTGCTCATCGGCATACTCGCGCAGCGTTTCCAGCAGCCGAAACCGTATCTGCTCCCCACTCGCCTCCGTTACAATCAGCGAACTATCCCGCAGTTCCGCCAGATAGTCGAGGACATCAAAGGAGGAAGGAGGATTGCCTTCATCCTTCCTCCCGGGCGTCCACCCGGAGGGAAGGACAACGCCTTCCTCCTTTGCAACCACTTCTGCCGCTTCCCACGTCCAGCCGCCCCGGAAGATGGAGAGTTGGGCGAGAAATCGCTGCAAGGGGGGTGAAAGCAGGGCGTAGCTCATGTCGAGCGAAGCCCGCAGGGAACGCTGGCGGGGCGTGATGTTGCGGCTGCGGCTGACCAGGAATGTGAAGCGGTCATTAAGCTGCGCCAGCATCTGCGCGGGAGTCAGAATTTGCGCGCGGGCGGCGGCCAGTTCGATGGCAAGCGGGATGCCTTCCAGACGGGCGCACAGTTCCGCAATGGCGGGCGCGTTTTTCAGCGTCAGTTGAAAATCGGGCCGCGCCTCCTGAGCGCGTTCCACGAACAGACGCACACTCTCGCACCCGTTCAGTTTCGTCAGGTAGATGTCGTTCTGAGACGGCGTGAGCGGCTGAAACACGTCCGGGGTTTGCAGCGGCGGCACGGGGAATTCCCGCTCCTGCGCCAATCGCAGACGGTGGCGCGATGTGACTAAAATCGTCAGCGTCGGGATGCGCTCCAGCAATGCCTCCACGAACGAAGCGGCATCCACCGAAACAGCGTTCAGCGCAATGGCATCTACGGAAGCAGCATCCCGCGAAGCGGCGTTCCGCCCAACGGCGTTCAAATTGCCCGGTTCCTCGTCTCGCGTGGACAGAAGCTGCTCAAAATTGTCCAGCGCGAGAAGGGAGGGGCGACGGGAAAGCAGCTCTGTCAGTTGTTCCAGCAGGTCGGCTCCGGTCGCGTGAGGCAGGCGCAAATGCTGCCGTAGCGCGTCCGCCACGCCGCGCGCATCCGCCACATCCGCGAGCGGCAGATACCAGACCGCGCCCTCCAGAAGCGGGACCATTCGCCGCCGAGTTCCAGCGCGAGGCGAGTTTTGCCCGCGCCGCCCATCCCGGTCAGCGTGAGCAGGCGGCAGGGGAGCGTATTTTGCGCCGGCGCAGGGGGCGACAGCCAGTTTTGAAGCTGCGCCAGTTCCTGTTCGCGCCCGACAAAGCGCGTTGTGGACAGGGGCAAACGGTCGGCATAACCGGGAAGCGCTTTGATGGGCGGAAAGTCGCGTTCGGGTATATTCAACCGGCAAACCTGAAATAGTTGCTGCGCGTCGGGAAAATCGCGCAGGCGATACACGCCCAGAGGTTTCAAGCGAATGTCAGTTCTCAGGTTATCCGCGCCCGCCGCCAGCATGGATGCCGCTTCGGAACACAAAATCTGGTCGCCATGCGTGGCCTCGGCCAGACGCGCGGCATGGTGAATTGCCAGCCCGCGCGCGTCGCCGTTTTCCCATTGCACATGCCCGCAATGCAGAGCCATTTTCACGCGCGGCGGCTCCATGCCCACAGGCCAATTAGTTTCGGCAAGCGCCTGCTGCGCGTCCAGGCTGCCTGCCAGCGCGTCCGCGATGTTTTCAAACAGAACGATAAACCCGTCGCCCGTTTCTTTCGCTTCCATGCCGCCATGCCGCTGAAAAACCGCGCGCAACAGCGCATGATGCTGCGCCAGAACGCTGCTATACGCTTCCCCGCCCGCAATCCAGTGCAGCGTAGAACGCTCAATGTCCGTCAGCAGCAGGGCGACATGACCGGGAAGGGATGAGGGATGAGGGATGAGGGATGAAGAAGTTGATAGTGGATAGTTAATAGTTGAGAAGGCATCTTCTTTTCCCTTTTCCCTTTTCCCTTTTCCCTCATCTCGTATCTCTACCCTCTCCTCTTCTCCCTGTCTCCTCTTCTCCCTGTCTATCTTTGCCGCGAGGGCGCGCGTTTCGGCGGAGGGCGCGACTTCCAGAGGGGCAAGATGCTGTTCGAGCAGACGGTACTGGCGCAGCGCGGCGGCAAAGTTGCCCTGCGCGCGGTACAATCGCATCAATTCGCAATGCGCTTCCTCGTTGTCGGGGGCTACGGCGACAAGGCGGGTGGCATAACGAATGGCATGGTCAGGCTGGCCGGCGGCTTTGAAATGCTCGATCAGTTGGCTTGCCGCGCGCTCGAAGTCGCCGGTAAGATTGCGACGTTCCTGCTCCACCCAATCATCATAAAGACCGGGCAGAAGTTCCCCTTTATAAATGCCGAGCGCCTGCATCAACCATTCGGCGCGGGCTTCCTGGCTCTGCGCTTTGCCCGCTTTTTGCAGCGCGGCTTTGAAATCGCTTACGTCCGTGTGGATGGCGTCGGGATTGATCTGCACGGTGGCGCGGTCAGCGCGCAGAACGGTTCCCCGCGCAATGTCGGGCGGCTCCAACTGGCTGCGCAGGTGAGATAAAGCCGTACTCAAGTTATTACGCCCCTCATCGAGGGAAACGCTGTTGTCGTCATCGTCAGGCCACATCCAGTCAATCAATGTTTCGCGCGTATGAATTTTGCCTGAATGATATGTCAGATAAGCGAACAAAGCCGCTGCCTTCTTCGTGCGAAAACGGGTTATTTCGCGCTCTCCATTCACAGCGCGTAATCTGCTGAATAATTCAATCTGCCAGAGCATAGCGTACTGCTTTCGATACTGATAATGCCGTGATTCTGTGTTGAGTATTCCGTGTTCGGAACTCCAACACTTCAAAGATTTAAGTTGTGAGCCGCGCATAACATTTGTTCTACAATTCATATTTCGACAGCATAAACGGCTCTTCCTGCTAAAGCTTTTGCAGCCTCCAAAAAAGTATGGCGTGGACTGCGCGACAGCAGCGTGACAAAACCGGTAGAATAGCGTGAACAGACCGCCTTTTTCAGACCGAACCCAAATTGATGAAACCTGAGTGCCTCTTTTCCGGTTGATATTGTACGCTATATGCGAAATGGATACGGCAGAGCGGCGTTCCATTCGCGGGAATAATGCGGCGACAGTAAGTTTGAAAAGGATACGTTTGAATATGATTGAAGCGGAATCGCTTGGCAAAGTGTTTGTGGACGCCAAAACAAAGACGAAAGTGCAGGCAGTGGAAGAGGTGTCGTTTACCGCCCGTCCGGGCGAGATATTCGGATTGCTCGGCCCGAACGGGGCGGGCAAAACCACGTTGATACGGATGCTGGCAACCATTTTAACGCCGACAACCGGCACGGCGCGAATTATGGGCTATGACATTGCGCGGGACGCTGAAAAGGTACGCGCCAATATCGGCTATCTCACGGGTTCCGCCGGATTGTACGAGCGACTGACGGTACGCGAACTGCTGAACTATTTCGCCGACCTGTACCAGCTTTCCGCGCAAACCCGAATTCGCTGCATTGACGACCTGATGGACACGCTGGAAATGGGCGAGTTCGCGGACCGGCGCTGCGACAAACTTTCAACCGGGCAGCGGCAGCGCGTTTCTATCGCCCGTTCCGTTCTGCACGAGCCGCCCGTGCTGTTTTTCGATGAGCCGACCAGTGGCTTAGATGTTATGGCCGCCCGCACCGTCGTTCGCTTCATCCGCCGCTGCCGGACAGAGGGCCGCACCGTAATTTTCTCCACGCACATCATGAGCGAAGTGGAAGCGCTATGCGACCGCATTGCCGTCGTATATCGGGGCCGAATTTGCGCCGAAGGGACGCGGGCGCAGTTGCAGCAGCAAGTCGGCGCAAGCCCCACAACCCCGTTTGAAACCGTTTTTCTCCGCCTCATCGGTGAAGACGAAGAAGTGGAAGAGGTTGTTAGTTGTTAGGTTGTTAGTTGTTTAGGTTGTTCGTTGTCAGGCATTAGATTCTCCGTAACTGGCTCATCTTCCCCTCCTCACCTAACAACCTAACAACTAACAACCTAACAACCTAAAGAATTGGAGTATCCTATGCAGCCCTGGCAGGTAGTATTTCGCAAAGAGTTTCTAGAAGTATTTCGGGAAGCGCGTACCCGTTTCGCGCTGATTATATCGCCCCTGCTGATTACGCCGCTCATCCTCGCGCTTGTCGGCACGATGGCGCGGAAGCAGGTGACGGACGCGCAGAAAGAGACGATTACGGTCGCGTTTGTCAATCTTGACAAAGCGCCCAGTGTCCGCAATATCCTGCGCGGCGCGCCCAATGTAGCAATTGTAGAGACAAGTCGCGCAGAGGCGGAAGCGCAGATCAAATCGCGCAAAGTAAGGGCGGCGGCGATTCTGCCCGACGACGCGGAACAACAGATTAAGGAACAACATCCCGTAACCGTGACAATTCTGCTGGACAAGGGTTCGCAGGCATCGCAGGAGGGGGCGAGTCGTCTGAACAGTCTGTTTGAGGAGCGGGGCAAGCGGCTTGTCGCATCGCGCCTGATGGAGAACGGCCTGTCGCAGCAGCTTGCAACGCCCTTTGACACGGAGCAGGAGGGAGTTGGCGGCGGGTCAAGCGCAAGCACATTGCTGCTGGCGACATTTCTGCCCTATGTCCTTGCCGTGTCAACCCTGATGGGCGGCGTGTATCTCGCCAACGACTCGGTTGCGGGAGAAAAGGAGCGCGGCACACTGGAAACGCTGTTGGTTTCGCCCGCGTCCCGCCGCGATCTCGTATTGGGCAAGTTCATGGCCGTCGCGTCCGTTTCCCTTGTAAGCTGCCTGCTGTCGCTTGCCGGGTTCGTGTGGCCGTTTTACGTGAAACTGCCCTTTTTCAGTTGGATGACGAAGGAGGGATTGTCGCTGCATCCCATTTCGGTGCTTGCCATGCTGCTGGTGCAAATTCCGCTTGCCGTGCTTGGGGCGGGAATCCTGCTGACCATTTCCACCTTCGCCCGCAACCAGAAGGAAGCGCAAACATATCTCGCGCCCATTCTGCTGATTGTAACCGTTCTCGCCATGACGACGATGTTCCTGAAAGCGGAAACGCCCCTGTTCTGGACGCTGGTTCCCGTCGCGAACGCGGCTATGGTCGTAAAGCAGGCGCTGGAGGGCGTGACCAATCTGCCGTTTCTCATCGGCGCGAGCGCGGCGTCCCTGCTATATGCGACCGCAGCCGTGATGTTCGCCGCCCACGCCTTTCAAAAAGAATCTATTCTGCTCAAAGCGTAAAACAGGAGGAAAGAAACGATGGCGATTGAAATGCGGCTGCCGCCCATGGCATCACGTTTTTCCTACCTGTTGATTTTCTGACGAGTTTCTACTATAATTAGCGTACAAACTCACAACGCATCGGAGAAGAACATGAAGATACGCTTTATTGACCTATTTTGCGGCATCGGAGGATTTCGCTTAGGTGCAGAGCAGGCATTGCAGAGTAGGCAAATAGATCATGAGTGCGTATTTTCTAGCGACATTGACAAAGATGCGCAACGCGCTTACAAGGCTAATTTTGGCGAAATACCGGTCGGAGATATAAAGCCGGTTGGCGCGAATGACATTCCCGATCACGAACTTCTGCTTGCCGGCTTTCCGTGTCAGCCGTTCAGCATCATGGGCGCGTCCAAGGGCTTTGAAGACACGCGAGGTACGCTGTTCTTCGACATAGCCCGTATACTGAAAGCGAAAAGACCTGAAGCCTTCGTGTTGGAAAATGTTAAACAACTAGCGACTCACGATGAAGGCCGTACTTTGAGCCGAATTTTAGAGACGCTTGATGAATTAAAGTACAAACACTCTCATAGAGTTTTGAATGCCTTGAACTTTGGAGTGCCACAGAAAGCGAACGCATCATAATCGTAGGGTTCAAACACGACTGCGCATTCTCGTGGCCTCTTTCTCCTGCCCCCATGACACCGCTCTCTGAGATTTTAGAGAAGGATGTTCCTGCTGAATTCTACGCTTCTGAACACATCCGCCTACGTCGTCTTGAACGTTGTCAACCAAGCGAAGAACCAACCATCTGGCACGAAAACAAAGCGGGACATATCAGCGCGTATCCTTACAGTTGCGCTCTTCGCGCAGGGGCAAGTTACAACTACTTGCTCGTAAACGGCGAGAGACGTTTAACGCCGCGTGAAATGCTGCGGTTGCAGGGCTTTCCTGATACCTACCGAATTGTTGGCACAACAGGTCAAGCGCGTAAGCAGGCGGGGAACGCCGCGACCTATTATCATTCCCGCTCGGCATGAACCGCCGATGACACTCTGTATCAGGGCAACTAAAATGTCGGAAGAACGCAAACGTTTTCGTATTGAAACCGAGGCTATCGTCATTGGTTACGCCATGAGCCGCCTTGATACTGGCTATCTGGCGGCGCGGGAATTCAAAACGTGGGAACAGGCATTTGCCGAAGCAGCAAAGTCACTTGCCAAACCACCACGAACTTTTGATAACTTGCGGGATGAGTTCGATCCTGTCCACTCCAACCCGCGTCGCGGCTGGCATCAACGCATTTTACGCCCGAATCGTCAGCGCGTACTTGATGAACTGAAAGATGTCAGCGATGATGCTCTGCTTGAACTTGTCGAGCGTATTCTAAAGCGTGATGAGAACGAGATTGTGGAAGCCATAGACGCTCTTGCGGTTGTTAATCGCGTAGCCCATAATGTTGCCGAACGGCTTTTAACGGGACGACGCGCAGAAGAGTATTTCCTTCAACATTCTCATGCGCTGGTTCAAGTTTTCAACAACAACATTCTTGATTTGCGAAATACGGCTTGCGGCTTTGACTTCGGCGTAAAGGATAAGCCTGAATGGGCAATCGAAGTGAAGGGGCTAAAAGAAACTCGCGGTGGGATTCTGTTCACGGATCGAGAATGGACGGAAGCAAAACTCCGAAAAAACAATTACTGGCTGGTTGTTGTCGGCAATCTGAAGGCCGACTCCCCGACTCCGCGCCTCATTCGCGATCCGTACAACGCGCTTGCGATACAAAGCAGGTACAGGCAATCACTCGTTGTTGAATGGCACTCCAGTATAGATGTCGTACAATAAATCTCCGTTTACTTCTATAACCTCAACGCCGCAAATAGTTTGCAGACGCGCCTTAACTTGTACTTTGTCGAGATGCGGATACAACACTGTCAACTCAAGTGTTGCCGGAGTAGCATCTCCTGTGTAATCCCACTCAACGGTATGCAGCCCGGCTTGTTCTGCGAGATGCAAAGCTGAGTAATCTTTCCAATGCGTATTCAAGATGCCTGCCGCGTGTAGCATCTGACCATTCTGTGTCAGATTGCGTATGTCGTCCGGTGAGGTTCCCTGTGCGTCGAAAGAAACCCTGAGAAGAGTTATATTGTCGTCCTTACGCAAAGGCAGGTGGTGAAGATTTGCCGCAACATGTTCGCGGTGACATCTAATTCTCGTCCTAGCATTGAATGGATGTGCCAAAGTAGCATAGCCTATACCCTCGACCTTCATGGTTTATGACAATTATTTCGAGATGGCAAAGTTAAAAACCTGCTATGTCAGGGCGCAAAATTGACAATCTAATCAAATTGTTGCTTGATGGACATGACAAACATGACGACGATGTTCCTGAAAGCAGAAACGCCCCTGTTCTGGACGCTGGTTCCGGTCGCGAACGCGGCAATGGTCGTGAAGCAGGCGTTGGAGGGCGTGACCAATCTGCCGTTTCTCATCGGCGCGAGCGCGGCCTCCCTGCTGTACGCGACCGCAGCCGTGATGTTCGCCGCCCACGCTTTCCAGAAGGAATCTATTCTGCTCAAAGCGTAACAAGGCGGGTATTGGGTTTTCGGTGTTGGGTGTTGGGACAGCCCAATCAACGTATTACATGACGCGGGAGCATCCATAGCAGAATATAGAGAAGGAGGTAAATCATTATGGCGATTGAGACGCGGCTGCCGCCCATTGCATCACGATACATCACCTACGAGGAGTATCTGGCGAACGAGGAAGAAAATCACTGCACCGAATGGGTAAACGGAAAGGTTATTGACATCAGCATGGTTTCGGAGGAACACAGCGACGTCAGCATCTTTATCATGGTTTTACTGCGTCTATGGGCTGAAGAGCATCAGGCGGGGGTTGTGCGCGGCGATCCGTTCAATATGAAGACGGGCGTTGGCTTGCCTGGCCGTTCTCCCGATGTTATGTTCCTTGCCAACGCGCATCGAGAACGATTGCGGCGCAACTTTCTGGATGGCCCCTGTGACCTCGCTGTTGAGGTCATCAGCCCGGAAAGCCGTCAGAGAGACACCGTAGACAAACTTCGAGAATACGCGCAGGGCGGTGTGCCGGAATACTGGCTTGTGGATTATGAGAACCAACAAAGCCGCTTCTATTCTCTGGATGCAAACGGCATTTATCAGGAAAGTTCCGTAGGCGCGGATCACATCTTCCACAGCCGCGTCCTGTTGGGGTTGGGGCTGGATGTAAGATGGCTCTGGCAGCGGCCTCTCCCCACCACCCGCGACCTGCTCCGCGCCTGGAACCTGTAGACAAATCGGGCTGCTAATCCTCCGCTTTGCCGCCGTCCGACGCGCTCGCGCGCAGTAGTTGTTGGGGCGGTTCGGAGGCGGGGGCGGCATGAGCGCGTAACAGAGTATCGGGCGTCGCGTCGGGCCTGCCGGACGCGCGCAACAGGGTTTGCGGCACCTCCTGCCGCTGTAGCCGCGCCTCCATTAGCAACACCAATTTTCGCGTCCGCTCATTGAGCCGATGTTCTGCCGGGTACACGGCGGAATGGCCCGCGATTCGCTGCATGGCCGTCAGGGTTTCGCGGTCGCCGATATGCGCCAACGCCTGCAATGCGCTGAAGGCAAAGGCTTCGTCCGCGTTGTTGCGCAGGGTCAGGGGCAGCACGGCCATATTCCAGAGCGTCTCCTGCGCTTCGCGGTTCAGCAACCCGCTATCCGTTTCTGTCACCTGTTGCAGCAGGCGGTGAATGGCGGCAATCACAGCAGGGTCACGGCCCAAT
This sequence comes from uncultured Chthonomonadaceae bacterium, assembly GCA_963817895.1. Lineage (GTDB taxonomy): Bacteria > Armatimonadota > Chthonomonadetes > Chthonomonadales > Chthonomonadaceae > CAWFQB01. The sequence continues at coordinate 813,580 of CAWFQB010000004.1, read as the reverse complement.
GGCTGTTGCGTGGCTTTTATCAGCGTCGGCAGTACAAAAACATCGTTGGTTTGAGTCAGGGCGTATACGGCGTAGCGTTGCGTCTGCGCGTTTCGGGATCGCATGAAACCGAAAATCAGCACCAGGATCAGAGCAAGGTACCATACCCACCCATAATGATACACAGTGGCGATGCCCCACACGCAGGCAAAGACTATCCAACCGAGCGACCCCAGTGTCGAGCGGCTGAAGTCCGCTTCCGCAATCTCGTATTGCAGCGCGGCTATCAGGCGCGGCGGAAGTTCGGACAGCAGCGGTTCGGACGCCCAATCTGCCTTTAACCGGGCAAGGTGTTTGGTCAGGCGCAGGGCTTCCATTCGGGAGGCTTTATCGGGTTTGGAGTTGGGCATGGCAGCCTTCTTCGCGATTCCACTTCGGGCAGGCAGTGGAGGGCAGACAGCAATTTTACTCCTCTGCCGAAAGCGTTACCGCATCCAGAAGGGCGCGTTGTTCGGGCGTCAGTTCCGAAAACGGCAGGCGGGCGTGTCCCATTGGAAAACCCTGTCTCGCGCACAGGTACTTCAGAGCCGAGATAGAACCCATTTGTTTCAGCGTGGTTCGCAACGCGTTTATCTGCGGCTGCAAACTGTCGTTTCCAGCCCATAATTCCGCGAACAAGCGCGGCGTGGCGTTGCCGATAGCTGAAATGAACCCGTCCGCGCCGATTTGACGCCCTTCAGCGGCAAAGCCATCACTGGCCGCGAACACAACCCCCTCCGCGCCGAAATTCGTTACCAATTCCGTCATGCGCTCGGTTTTGCCCATCGAATCCTTCACGCCCGCAAGAATCCCGTCCGCGAACAGCCGCTTCAGGCAGGCTATTGAGATGGTATTAGCGGCGTACTGCGGAATGTTATAGGCGAATACGGGCAGGCTTGTGGCATTCCGCACCTGCGCGTACCACTGATAAATAGCGTCATCATCGGCAGGGTAATAAATAGGCGTGGGCAAAAACACGCCCTGCGCCCCGCTGTCTTCGGCATGACGCGCCAGATTGCAAGCGGCTTCGATTCGGATTGCCCACACGCCCGCGAGAACCGGAACGCGCCCCGCCGCGCCCTCCACTGCCGCCAAAATGATGGCGCGTTTCTCGTCATCGGCAAGGAACAGGAACTCGCCCGTCGTTCCCGCCGGACACAACCCCTCCACGCCGTTTTCCACCAGCCAGCGCGCGTGTTCCCGAACGACTCCTGTATCCACCGCGTCGTTGTTCTGGAATGGCGTCAGTGTCGCCACATAGCACCCCGTAAATCGTTGTTTCGCCCCGTTCACCGCCATTGTTTCGCCTTCCTCATGCGTCAATATAGATGAGCAGGCAGGATGTCGCGCCTGCTTGCTCGAAATAGGTTTTCAGTGCTAAAGTATAGCAGGAAATTTTGGAATACAGGTTTGACGGCACAGGCATGACCTATCCGTAGAATGTGAGGACGGCATGGGCAAAAGCGCGTTCGATGCGCTGATGAGTAACCTTCTCGTCGGCGGTGGTCTTGTGGCTGCCATCGGCTTCGTGATGTGGATGCTGGTATCCTCCGTATTCGAGGAGATATGGACGGCGTACCGGGAGGGGCAACAGGGAAAACATCCGCTAACCAATCGCAAACAAACGCCCAAAGTGCGCGCCAGTATCGCGCGACTGACTTCACAGCGGCGCTACGTGCGCGTGGAGGGGTTGGAACTGCTTGCGGAGTTCAACGATCCCTCCTGCATGCCTGCCCTAATCCGCGCCGTTGACCTGTATCCTGAAGACGTGCCGTTTCTGGTACAGATTGTGAACCTGATGGGACAATTGGGCGACGCCCGCGCCCTGCCGGTTCTGCGCAAACTGAGCCACAATCGCCACCACGCGCTGATACAGGCCGCGCAAAAAGCCATTGACGTTATTGAGCCGCGTTCCGTATTGCTGCGGGCGGGAAGCGCTCCCACTTCCACGCCCGATACGCTTCTGCGCGCCGCCATGCCGGTTTCTTCTCCCGTCCATGCGGAAACTCTGCTTCGCGCCTACAATCAAGCCAATGATCCGATGTAGGAGATGTTCGCGTTGGAAGTTTCTACCCTCATCCGTCGGGGGTCACCTTCTCCCTGCAAGGGAGAAGGCTAATGTGTTCAATGGCCGGTTCAACAGAGATGATGAAACCAATTAGAAGGCTTACACGGGAAACAAATCTGTAATTAACTCGCCAGATTACCAATTCAGCCTTCTCCCTTGCAGGGAGAAGGTGACCGGAGGACGGATGAGGGTAGAAACTTCCAACGCGAATCAGTTTATAGCGCTTGTAATCGCGCTGCTCACGTTGCTCTGCGGCTGCCGACGGACAACGGAGGGAAACGCTTCCGATAAAGAAATCACCCTCTGGTCTATGTGGAGCGGGCAGGAGGAGCGCAATTTCGAGCGCGTCCTGCGCCTGTATGAGCGCAGTCACCCCGGCATCCATATCCGCAATCTGGGCGCGGTCAGCGATGATACCAAAACCATTCGCGCCCTTGTCGCCGGAGCGCCGCCGGACGTGTTCACGCTGTCCAACCCCGCGTATTTAGGCGCGCTCGCTCGCAACAAAGCCGTGCTGCCACTCGATGACATGCTGACAAAAGGGACACTGCGCGAAGCCGATTTCGTACCCGCGTCCCTGCGCCTGTGCCGCTATGAAAACCACCTGTACGGCCTGCCGTTCCTGATTGACGACGTGGCTCTGCTGTGGGACAAACAAGCCTTTGCGGAAGCCGGACTTGACCCCGAACGCCCGCCCCAAACGCTGGAAGAGATGGCCGACTATGCCGTGAAACTGACTCAACGCGACGCGAGCGGCAAAATCACGCGGCTCGGCCTGCGCCCGCCCAACGACCTGTTTATCCTGTTCTTTCTGTTCGGCGGCAGTCTGACGGATGCGCAAACCGGAACCGCGACGCCGGATGTGGCGGGCAATGTAGCCGGGCTGGAATGGTACAAAACGCTTGTGGATAAACTGGGCGGCATCGAGCAGATAAATGCTTTCACCACCGGCTTTGGACAAAATCAGGGCGCGAACAACCCGTTTTATGTGGGCAAAGTGGCGATGATGCTGGACGGCGAATGGAATCCCTACTGGGTGTCGCGCTACGCCCCGCAATTGCGGTACGGCGTCGCGCCCATTCCCCCGCCCGCTTCCCACCCCGAACAAGCCCAAACCACATGGATTGGCGGCAATGTGTTCTGCATCCCGACCGACAGCAAGCACCCCCGCGAAGCGGCTGAGTTTCTGGCGTGGATGCAGTCGCCCGAAGCCCAGACCGCCTTTGCCCACGATATGAACAACGTTCCCAACATCCGCGCCGCGCTTCAGTCGCCCCAGTTGAGAACCGGCGCGGCCTTTCGCCAACAGTTCGGCAAGTTCCTTGACCTCGCCGACAGCCCCAACGCCACTTATTTCCCCGCTATGCCCTCCGCCAGTCTGTACATGAGCGAAATGAGCAGCGCGACCGACAAAGTCCTTTACGGCGAACAAACGCCAGAACAGGCCCTTCACGAAGTCAAATCGCGTATACAGAAAGAGGAAGCGCAGCCTTGAGACAATCGAACGTGATGCAGTCGAAAATCGAAAATCGAAAATCGAAAATCCCCTGGCTCGGCCTTGCGTTCGTGTCGCCCTGGCTGATAGGATTTTTGATTTTCACGCTGTACCCTATTCTTGCCTCGCTGTACTACAGTTTTTGCGATTATCGCGTACTGACGCCGCCGCGCTGGGTGGGCGTTCGCAACTATGTGGATTTGTTCACCGACCACGACTATTTTCTGCCAAGCCTGTGGAATACGCTGTTCATGTTTCTGGAACTGCCCATCGGCCTTGTAATCGGACTGGCGATTGCCCTGCTGCTTAATCTCAAATTGCGCGGCATGGCGTGGTTCCGAACCCTGTACTATATTCCGTCTGTTGTGCCGACCGTCGCTTCGGCCATCTTGTGGCTGTGGCTGCTCAACCCGGAATACGGGCTGGTAAATAAGAGTCTGGCATGGCTGCATCTGCCCGCTCCCGGCTGGCTTTCGGATCGAAGCTGGGCCAAACCCGGCTTTATTGTCATGGATTTGTGGGGCGTGGGCGGCAGCATGATTATCTATCTGGCCGCGTTGCAGGGCGTACCCGCGCATCTATATGAAGCGGCTGAACTGGACGGCGCGACGGGTTGGGACAAACTGCGCCACGTCACTCTGCCCGCCATTTCGCCCGTGATTTTCTTTAACTTGATTTTGAGCGTAATCGGCACGTTCCAGTATTTCACGCAGGCATTCGTGATGACGGGCGGCGCGGGCGGGCCAGCGAAAAGCACCCTGTTCTACGCGCTGTACCTGTACCAGAACGCTTTCCAGTATTTCCGCATGGGCTACGCCTGCGCGATGGCCTGGGCGCTATTCGTCCTCACGCTGATAGCGTCGTTTATCGTGTTCAAAACCTCGGCGCGATGGGTGTATTACGAGGGCGGGGAACGTTAAAGCTGATACAAAGCAGACGCAGAGGGCAAAAAAAGGCCGGTTCGACTGACGAACCGGCGCAGCAAGGAAAATAAATGATACAACACCGGTAGTTTAGCAGGGCAGCGTCAACAGAACGTCAACAAAACGAATCAAGAGAATTTGACGATACGCGGCGGAGGAGCAAACGCCGGTTTATGCGCTAAAATCGTAAAGGCCGCAATTGAGAAAGTCCGCATTGAACAGGAGAAAGGCGAAAACGCAGCGCAGAGTCAGTATCAGGCCCAGCGCTTTGTTCCAGGCCATCGCGCGGCCTTTGTCCCAGGCCCGCTGAAAGGAAGCCGCGCCGAGGAGATTTTTTGCTTTTGCGATGCAGGCGTCCCGGTAACGCTGTTCGAGCGGGTAGCGGCGGTAGGGTTCGACCGTTTGCTGCGCGTCCAGCGCGGACAGCAGGGGCAGCAGGCGGGGCGCGTCGGCAGGGTCGAAGGTTCGTACAATCCACTGTTCGGCGATTTTGCCGATGCTCAACGGCTCCTGAAGTTGCAGAAGCAGCATGAAGCATTTCTGTAAATGAATCCGCGCCATATCGGGTTTGTCCTGCTTCCGATACAGTTCCGCCCGCCAGCGATGCGCGCCCGCCAGTCCGCTCCGGTCGCCCAACCGTTCCAGCGTGGCAGCAGCCGCCTGCAAATGCGTTTCCGCTTCCTCCCATTCGTCCATGCCCAGGCAGGCGCGCGCCAGCCCCATGCGGGCGTATGCCATCTGATACTCGTCACGGCGCGTCTCGTGAATGGCGAACGCCTCTTCAGCAAAGGATTTTGCTCGCGCCCATTGCTCCTGACAGGCGGCAAGGCCGGAAAGACTGACCAGGGCGCAGGCTATGGCGTAAGCATTGCCGCTTTGTCGGGCGATACCAAGATGCCGAAGTCGCCAGTGTTCCGCGCTTGCAACGTTGCCCCGGTTCTCCGCGATTGCGCCCAGACCGCCATACCCCCGGCCAATTCCTTCTAAATCTCCCATTTCTTCATACAGGGCAAGAGCTTCCCGGTGGCACGTTTCCGCAGCCGTTGGATTGTGCAGACACCAGATGTAGTGCGCGAGGTTTTGCAGGCAATTTGCGATTTTGCCCCTGTCGCCGCTTTCCCGCCGCAATTGCAAACACGCCTGCGCCCATGCCACCGCATCCTCGTAGTGGTTCAGGCGAGCGGAGAACAGGGCCGCGCCGTGCAGCGAGTCCGCTCGTAAAGCGGGGTACTGATGACCGACCTCGGCGGCAAGCGCAAGGGTGAAATAGCGCAATCCCTCCGCATAGTGACAGCGATAAAACCAGAAGCGAGTCAGGGCAATGCACAGGCGCGTTCCCAACGCCCTGTCGCCCTCCAGCCCGAAGCACCAATCCAGAGCCGCGCGTAGATTCGGCGAGGCCTGCTCCATGCGGGCAAACCAGGCGTTTTCCCTTTCCGCGTCGCTGCCCGCAGAATGAGTTTCCGCCTGCCGTAAATAAAACTGCGCCTGATAAAGCGCAGCCTCTGCCGCATCCTCCGGCGTTAATTGCTGTTGTCCGAACTGCCGCATGGTTTCCAGCAGGCAGAAGGCGGATTCGGCAGAATCATCATTTTCACGTTCTCTCGTATTCGTTACAATCAGCGAAGCAGAGCAGAGATGTTCCAGCGCGTCCCCCGTGTCCTGTTTGCGGGCAAAGCCGCCGACAGCATGGGCCGCGTCTGAATTCCAATCGCCGCGCAGCAGGGAGAGTCGGGCAAAAAACCGTTGCTGCGCGGGCGATAACTGGCAGTAACTCCAGCCCAGGGTCGCAGTCAGGCTGTGGTGGCGATGATGCGTATCCCGATGCCGGGACACGAGCAACTGAAAGCGCTGTTTGCCGTCCGCGAGTTGCTGCCGCATTTCCGAAAGGGTAAACGTGCCGATACGCGCAGCCGCCAGTTCCAGCGCAAGGGGCAGACCGTCCAGGTCGCCGCACAACCCTGCCAGAAGGGGCGCGTTATGGGAAGTGAGCCGAAAATCCGAGCGTACCGCCTGCGCCCGATTGAGAAACAACTGAATGGAGGGCCGGGTTTTAAGTTCGTCAAGGTCAAGTATGTCTTCGGGAAGCGGAAACGGCGCGACGGCAAGGACATGTTCCCCGTTCAGATGCAGCGAACAGCGCGAGGTTATCAGGCACGACAGCAGGGGACAGGCGGCCAGCAATTCCGGCACGGACGGCGCGGCTTCGACAAGATGTTCAAAGTTGTCCAGTATCAGCAGAGCGCGGCGAGTGGAAAGCAGCGTTTGAATTTGCGTCAACACGTCCTGACCGGCAGTGGAAGCGGGCGCGGGAACAGTTGCGCGTTGATGGCAAGCGGCAGCAAGCGCGTCGGCAACAGCAGGCAACAGATCGAGGGAGTTGGCGACTTCGGCCAGAGCCACAAAAACAATCACGCCAAAACGCGCGGATTGATCGCGCCCGATTTCAATGGCAAGCCGCGTTTTGCCACTGCCGCCCGCGCCCGTGAACGTCAGTAAACGCGCAGACTTCTAAAATTTTAGCGGTCTGCCGCATTTCTGTTTCGCGCCCGAAGAAGGCAGTCAGGGTGAGGGGAAGGCGCGTGATAGGAGCGGGCGTTTGCGCCACCTCCTCTATCGGAGAAACAGTTGCGGACAGAGAAGCCGGTAACGCAGGCAGAAGGGGTGGAGCAGACGGAAGCGGCGAGGACACGAATTTGCCCTGTTCGCCGCTATGCTCGGCCAATTGCAGCAGCGTTTGCGTGTACTGCTCCCGCAGGCGCTCCCGCTCCATCAGCGCCCATTCCTCATACATACCGGGCAGTAAATCCCCCGCATACAGAGAAACCGCCCGCGCAAGATGCCTGCCGCGCTCCAAAACGTCTGAACTTCGCGCCGCAAGGCGGATAGCCGCTTCAAATTCCGCCACATCCACAACGATTGCTTCCCAGCTCAGGGCAATATGCGTATGGGTAGAGCGCAGCACGGTTCCTTTGTCATCGGGCGTGGGTTCCAGATACCGGCGCAGGGTGGACAGGGCCTGATTCAGATTGTGCGCTTTCGCCTCCGCGCTGTGGTTCTCATCTGGCCAGAACAGTTCCGCCAACTCTTCGCGGGAATGTTGCCGATGCGAATAGAAGGCGAGATACGCAAGCAGGGCGGCGGCTTTGCGCGTCCGAAACCGCTCCACAGTGGTTGATTGTTGTTGCAGGCGCAGACCACCTAACAGTCGTATGCGCCAGGGTTCATGCAGCATGGCTTCCCTACTGTTAGCAAAAATTGCAGCAAAAATGACTCGTGCCAGCAGTATACCTTTTAGCGTACAAATACGCAAACGTTTTTGTCGTTAATATTTCGTTAGTCAGGGAAGAGTTACAGGGAGGGGGGCAGAGCGGGAAAGGATGCGCCGGGTGACAGCAACATTTGCCGAATGTCGGGGGCGCGGCGCAGAGGCAGGCTGATTTTGAATTTTGTCCTGCGTGGAAAGGTAGGCCGCCTGAATGATTTCCAGAGCGTGTCGGGCGTCATCGGGTGTTACCTGCGGCGTTTCGCCACTCTGAACGCAATCTGCAAAATGCCGCAGCAGATTTTGAATACGAGACACGGCGGGGGATAGCGCTGTTCGGCTGTCCGGGGCAGGCGCGGTACTTACGCGAACGGTTTGAAACTTTTCGCCCGCTTGCTGGACGCGCAGCAGGGGCGCGGAAGCCGATGCGCCGGACGCGCCCGCCGTGACAATCAGTTCCATGCTTCCCGTCGCGCCGCTGAACAGATAGCGCTCGTCAGGCTGTACGCCCCGCGTCCGTGATAAATGGTGCGTGGATTGCCCCTGCTCGTGCGTGACGATCAGGTTCGCCAGCGCGCGTTCCCCCGGCAGTCGCCCACCCGTACGCTTCTCCCCGCGCAATTCCGGTAAATCCACGTCGCCGCTGACCGCAAGGCCATTGCCCTGCCACCAGCGGCACACATCCGCTGTCTGACTGCCCAGCATCTGCATCAGGGCGTTCCAGCCACCCGTGATGACATCTTCGGTAACGTCCACATTCTCAATGGGAAAACTCCAGTGGCAGCGAATTTGCGTGACTGCTCCAATAGCGCCGGACTGCAACTGCCGCGCGGCGGCTTGAAACCAGGGATCGAAACGGCGAGGAAGGGCGGGCAACAATAGAACAGAATTGTCCCGCGCCTGTTGGTTCAGGGTTTCCACTTCGGTAAGCGCGAGGGCAAACGGTGCTTCACATAAAATGGGCCTGCCTGTTTTCAGCGCGCCTGCCAGATGCGCAGGGCGTTCGGAAAGAGGGGAGGCAATCAATACAGCGTCGAAGGTGTCGGCATGTTCCAGCAGGGCGGATACGCTTGCATAGGCGGGGGTACGGCTGCCCAGGTCGCGCGCCCAGATGCGGGTATAACGTTCGTCTTCATCGGCAAGTCCGGCCACTTGCAGGAAGGGACTGGCCTGTATCGCGGCATGGTAGCGCGAACGCCCAATGGCGCACCCGATGATGCCCAGACGCAGGACCGGGCGTACAAATGACATAGAGGCGAGCGCAGGGCGGCTCGCCTCCAAATGGGGATCGGACATAAATAGTTCCGTCAGATCGTCAGCGCATTCGCGTATTGATTGGAGATGGGTCCAATCACGCGCGGAAAATTAGGCAAGAGCAGAGTTGGGACGGCATAGTTCACGCTTGCCATTCCGCCAAAATAGTAGAGCCATTTTCGTTGGCAGCAGGGGCAGAACGCGACCACGGGACCGGGTGGGTCACGCGGCGGCGGGTTCTGATGCACGCCACACAAGCAGAGCAGTAGTTGGAAAAAGAGTGGACGGTCTAACATCGGACGTATGGCCCCTTTGGGTTACGTTGCTCCGTCGGGCTGAGTTCACCGCGCCGAAAGCAGAAGCGGACGCATGCAAATATGCCTGCGAAAATTACTTATTTCATAGTACACGTTTTCTGAGAAAAAATCAAGCCTTTTCTCCCGCATTGATACCTGATTTTGGCAATCACAGGCAATTTACCCTGATGTCAGCGTTTGCGCCACGTTTTTATATCATTAGTTATATTTTTTGGTAATCCGTTTCCACAGCGTTTGTTCCATCCGGCAGTCGAATGGCGCGATAGTCGCCAAATAACATTGGCTCAACGGCAAGCAGGCAAAGATAAGTTCGGAACGCGAGGGCGCGGATTTCCGTTTCGGCATGCAAATTGGCGCGCATCTCCAGAAAGTGTCGCCAGGCGCGAACGTTACCGGTCACGACAATGGGCGCTTCGGTTTCGTTGGGCAGAACGCTGCGAGCCGCCTGCTGCACCTTTTTGCGCAGATCGGTTTTCGCCTCGCCCGACAGCAGTTCATCCCCCGCTTTTTGCTGCGCCAGCAGCCGTTCCGCAACCTGTTCATAATCGGCAGCCGCGCCATCAATACGTTTTTCAAACGCCTCATGCAGCAGCGCGTCGCTCTGGTACTCCGGCCGTTCCACAAACCGCAATACCCGCCCGCTCACATAGCGCTGACTCACCATTGAAAAACCAAAACCTGCTCGATGCCGAACCAACTCATGCGTTACCGAACGGGAAATACCGTAAAACGCGAATGAAAAATTGGCGTGTTCCAGAACGCTGCCGTGTCCGCTATCCATGATGTTGCGGAAGTAGCGGGCGGCGTCGGCGTTCATAGTTCGCTTTGGGGCGAAACTCGCGTAACATAATTGTCCGGCTGTTTTGCACAACTGCGCGGCGGGAGAAAGCGGGGTTGGATCGTCAAGATACTGCAGGAAGTGGAGTTCGGGCGCGAACCCGCCTAAAAAATCGGACAGATTGGCGACGTTGACATCGGGTTTGGACAGCAGGGCGACGCCCGGAACGCGCAGATACGGCGTTCCCGCCGGTGTGGTACAGGCCGGGGAAGGCATTAGCGGAAAACCGGTTCCCGTCTGCTCTACCTGCTGTACTTGGGGCGCGTCCGGCGTTGAGGCCGTTTGTGGGGCGTCGTCTGTGGGGTCGGGCATGAAGTTCCTTGTAAAAACAGAGAAAGAGAGTAGCCGCGAATGAACGCGAATACACGCGAATGAGAATACCATACAATACAAAGTTTGATGTTGTACGCCCGGAAACAACGCGCTTACAGTATACCCAATGCGGCAGCTACATCAGCAAAAGCTTTTCAGCGCAAAGAGCGTTTGGAAGGACGCTGTAGTGTTTCGGCAGAGCGCGAAGTGAGCGCGGCGCGATTTTGCGGTTTGGGATTTTGCGATTTGGCTTTGAGCAGGGGAGATACTGTCTTGAGCAACGCGATTTTCACGGGCAGGGCAGGCCGCAATGCAGGTGGCGCGAACAGCGGCAGGCCGGACAATCCCGCCATCTCCACAGCCTGCGCGGACGTGGTAAACGTTCTCCCCAATGCCAATCCGTTGATACCGGGCGTGTCGCAAGCCAGCGTCGCGCGTCCATTCTCCATGTCCAACTCCCACGTTCCGTCCAGCATCCACAACGACAGCAGTTCGCGGGTGATTGGTGGCTGGTGATTGGTAGCTGGTAATTGACTTTTCCCCTTTTCCTTCTCCTTTTCTCCTTTTCTCCTTTTCTCCTTTTCTTCTTTTCTGTTCCCCGTCTCCTGAACGAACCATACGCGGGTCGGAAGATTGGCGGCGCGTCCGAAGGTGATTACGGGGGCTTTGCCCGGATCGTTCAGCACCCAGTTGCCGACAAAGCCGGGGGCCGCTCTTTCCAGAATCTGGCCCGTATTGTCGGCCCGCGTCACCATTTTCACGATGAGATGCCGGGAGCGTTCCACGGGCAGGCCGTCCAGCGACAGCGCAAACAGAGTTCCGAAGGGCGTGAGTGTAGAAAAACGTAAATCTCCCAGGCTGTATGTTTGCCCCGGCGAAAAATCCCCCGACAGGACGCGCAGGGTCGGGGTATTGATTTCCAGACGCCCCTGCCCCACATTGCGGACGATCTGGCCGGTATCGCTGCGCCATACGTGACTGCTCACCGAACCGCTGCCGACAGGAGCGCCATTCTGCCCCAATCCGTTCAGCAAGCGTTTCAGCGCGCCCAGGTCTTTGTCGTCGTTTGTGGGAACGATACTGCTCACATTCGCGCTTGCGACGGCGGCGTTGTTCAGGCGAACCGACCAGCCTGCCCGGTACAATTCGCCCGCATTATTGGGCCAATCGAACAGGCGTTCGGGCGGATACGCGAACGTCACCTGATGGTTGGCGGGGGCGATGGCGCGGTTCATAAACGCCTGTCCCGCAAGGGCGTACAATCCCCAGGTTGTCGGGTCTACCTGAAACGCGAAATCGTTGAGAACGTCGGCTTCGGCTCCGTTGGGGGCGCGGTTGGTCTGGTAGCCGAACAGCAGCACGGCATCAAAATCCTGCAAACTGGCATACGCGAGGGCTTCGGGTACCGACACGGCGCGATACTGATTGGGCCAGGTGGTGGCCCATTCGCGCACGACGACGGGCTTGTTTTGCCAGCGCAGAGCGGCGGTAAAGGGCGCGAACCCGCCCGGACTGTCATCGCGGATGCTGTTGCGGTTGGAATAGTAGCGCAGGCCGGGAGAGCGCGGGTCGGCGTTTACGCCTTCGCCATACCAGTTTTCAGCGGTGAAATCGCACTCCTGCGCAACCGAAGCCACATCGGGAATCAAGCCATTGGAAACCACTGCCGTCACGGGGCAGCGCAGCCCAATCGCTCGTAAATGCGCCTTCATCTCTCGGAAATATCCGCGCTGTACCTGATACAGAAACTCTACGCCGTCGCGCATCCGGGTGGGCGCGCGGCGAATGTCGGCCATTCCGGGCGGAAGCGGAGAGAACGCGCCCGTCAGTATGGGCAGGTCTACATTGCCCTTGTCCGGGTCTTCCTCGTCGCGCAGGACGTTTACGCCGTTCGTTTGTCCCCACTGCGCTGCAAGTTTGTCGCGGCTCCCGTAACGCGCTCTGAGCCACTGCCCCCAGCGAGTTCGCAGATTGGTATTGTACGGCTCCGCCAGTTGTTCCAATTTTTCGGCGTACAGGAAAAAACCGTGTTCGTTGCAGATTTCCACAAGGGCGCAGGCGGGATCGTCAACCGGCATCAGCCCGGAATAGCGGTTCTTGTGCAGCAGCAGGCGACTGGCATACTCTTTTTGCAGTTGTATCAAATAGGGATCGAATAGCGCGTAGGGACGCGCTCCCCGCGCCATCTGTTCGGCATTGAGAACGCCGTCCCCGGCTTTGAAGGTGCGAAAATCCAGCAGGTCGAGGTAATACGCCATGCCGTGCCGCCGCAGGCAGTCCATCCAGTAATCCAAACGATCTAAATACGCCAGATCGAAATGCTGCGAGTTGGGCGCGTCAGGACTTCCAAGCAGGCAGTTGCGGTTGTCAATGGCTTCCAGGCGCGCCATGTTCAGCCCCGCTTGCTGAAAATTGGTGACGACTTGCTCTATTTGCGCGTTGGGAATGTTCAGGCGCGTCGAGGAGACGTTGATTCCCCAGAAGCGGGCGCGGGTTCCATCCTCATAATGAAAATGCCCGTCGCTGCCGACGCTGACGAAACCGCGTTTTCCAACCGCATTGTCCAACTTCCCGCTCAAATCCAGCAGCGAGGAGGGCGGCAAATTGGGTGTCGGGGAGGAAACACCAACAGGAACCGCCTGCTGCGCTAAGGCGTGGCTGTAATTCAACATACCGTACAGGGTGCCGACAAATGATACGATAGCGAGCAGATGACGATGACGAAAAGTAGAAGTGAGCAAATTGAATTCCTGAAAACTTGTTGTATACAGCCAAACTTTGCAGTGGCGAAATCTTCTGCCTGTCGGCGCTACTGCCTGTTGTTCGCATCTACAGGTGTTTCTATTTTGTGCCAGCCCTCTCTTTTCACGCTATCGCCAGGGGTATATGCCATCCAGCACTGCCCTGTTTTCGTGTCCAGAAAGTAGACAAAGGGGTTCATAGCGCTGCCCACCGAGATTAGTTGATAACGTCCGATCTGGTTTTCGCCTGACGCCACGCCCCGGCTTAACATATTTTAACTGTATAAAGCGCTCAACAAACAAACGGTGAGCAACACGCCAATCGCATAATTTTTCAGTGAGGTTCGCATGATGTTCCTGCTTTCCGGCAAAGGTAACGCGCCATGCTTAACTACGCGGCGCGGCAGAAAACATCGTCAGGCGAATCAGCGGTTCAGGCGAAACCGGCTTAAATCATGAGAAATCGGTTTACCCTGCGCCATGTCCGAAAGTATCTGACCGAGCAGGGGCGTGAACTTGAAGCCGTGCCCGCTCAGGCCGCCGACAACAAATGTGTTCCGCAAGGTGGGAACCGCATCAATAATAAAATCTTCGTCCGGCGTATTCGTATACAGGCATACTTTGGAGTATACAACCTTTTTATCGAGCGAGGGGAACCGACGCGACGCATACTCCAGTGTACTCTCAATATCGGCATCCGTGACTTCGCGGTTTACCGTATCGGGCGTAGTAGTTGCGCCCCGATTATGCAGCCCGATCTTCACGCCCGGAACATTTCCCAATTGCGGAAATCCGTAGAAGTTCGCGCCCGCGTCAATCCACACGGGAAACCGCCCGACCCCGAATTGCTCCGCGTGTCGCGCAGGCTGCAAGTGAATATACGGCTGCCGGGTGACGACAAGCGGAACCTTCATTCCAAATTCTGAGAGTTTAGGCCCTGTCCAGGGTCCTGCCGTGAGCAGCAGCTTATCGCCCCCAATGGTTTCCCCTGCCGCCGTTGTCACCTGTACGCCGCCTGCATCAGCGACAATACCGGCTATGGGCGTGTTTTCCCATATAATTGCGCCCTGCTTTTTCGCAAGCCGAACCGCCGCCCGAACGCAGTTGGAAGCGCGGGCATAGCCCATGCTCGGCTCATAAACCGCAACCTCGTCATTTTCCAACACAAAAGCGGGAAATCGCCGCCCACATTCGGCCCTGTCCAAAACTTCATAATCAACGCCGCTTGTTCGTAAAGCGTCCTGCGCCTGCTGTATCAGGGGATCTTGGCGCAAACCAACGAACACGCCGCCCGCCCGCAAAAACAAATCTTCGTCCGGCGATTGCGCCTGCAATTCGTCCCACAGGTTATACGCATCCGCCATCAGGTTTGTATACAGCGCGTCGGGATATACGCGGCGAACAATGCGGCTGTCGCCATAAGAACTGCCCCGGTCATGGTCAATGCCGAACTGCTCGAAGGCTACAACCTCTTGCCCCGCGATTGCCAGTCGCCATGCCGCCATCGCCCCCACCCCGCCCACGCCAATTATCAGTATGCGCATCTGCCTACCTCAAATCTACCTTTGGGACGCACAATTCCAATAGCCTTGCGCAACGCCGGAAGCTTGTACCCTCAAGCCCGGCCCTTCTCCCTAATTCGTCCGCTGCGCGGACAGGGAGAAGGGAGCGAAACTGTTCACTTTGTCTCGTGACAGTAACATTGTACAAACAACATGCAAGGCTTCCACACTCGCTCCCTTCTCCCTCCGAACGCAGAGAGGGTATCAGGGAGAAGGGCCGGGCTTGAGGGTACAAGCCTCCATATTGAACCAACTTGCTGATTTGCAATCCTGTCACTGCGGTTTCACGTCAATTCCCTTTGCGGCGAGTTGGGCAACGAACTCCGCTAACAGGGACTCTTTGCCCTGCATATAGTGGAGTTGGCGCTGACAATTGGCGTACAACGCAACGGCATTTTTCTGAGTGACGGGAGAGAGTTATAAATCGCGTTCTACAATGTAGCGGGCGATGGCGCGGAGGGGGTCGGCGTCCGTGCTGAAACTATGCAGGGTAGTCAGCGCGGACTCGACTTCCTCATGCGCCCGCCGCTTCGACTCGTCCAGTCCGTACAAGCGCGGATAGGTGGCCTTGTCGCGTTCCTGATCGCTGCCGACGGGTTTGCCGATTTTGCTTTCGTCGCCCGTCACGTCCAGAATATCGTCGGCGATCTGGAACGCCAGCCCGATGTGACCGCCATAGGAGCGCAGGTTCTCCAGTTCCTGTGGACTGCCGCCCGCCAGCATCGCCCCGGAAAGAACGGACGCGGTCAGCAGCGCGCCGGTCTTGTGGCCGTGAATGTAGCGCAGCGTGTCGGGCGTCACCTCCTGCCCCTGCGACTGCATATCCACCACTTGTCCACCCACCATGCCCCACGTCCCCGACGCTTCCGCAACCAGATGCAGCACGGGAATGATGCGCTCGGCAATCACCAGTTTGCCGTTATCCGCGATCATTTGAAAGGCCAGCGCGAGCAGGGCGTCCCCGGCCAATAGCGCCATCGCCTCGCCGTAAACCTTGTGATTGGTCAGGCGTCCGCGCCGGTAGTCGTCGTTATCCATGCAGGGCAGGTCATCGTGGATAAGGCTGAAAGCGTGGATGCACTCCAGAGCGCAGGCAGTCGGCATCACATCCTGCGCCGAACCGCCAACAGCTTCCGCTGACGCAAGAACCAGTATAGGCCGCAGCCGCTTGCCCGGAGCCAACACGCTGTAGCGTAGCGAGTTGTGCAGGGTTTCGGGGCGGGCCGTCGTGGGCGGCAAATAGCAATCCAGCGCGGCTTCCACGTCCTGCCGCTTGCGTTCCATATAGGAATTCAGGTTGAATGTCAAGGCAATCTCCAAATGAGGGAGTAGGGAGTGGGGAATAGCAAACCCTTTTTCTACTCCCTATTCTCCACTCCCTTATTTGCGTACTGCGCCACATAAGACAGCGCGGCGCGGATAACGTCTATGTGCTGCGCGAAGGGAAAAACACTGCCGGACGGCGTTGTTGTCACGGCGTCCGGGGCCGGGGGCGCGTAGGTGTGTTCGTCGGCGGGGATGTGCAGAAAGCCCACCTGAGCGGGATACCCGGACGCCTGAACGTGATGCAGGGCGACATACAGCAGATGATTGCACAGATACGCGCCCGCCGAGTTCGACAATATGACGGGAACGCCGACGGTTTCAATCGCCTGCGCCAACAGGGAGGGCGACAGGGTGGAAGGCAGTTGCGCGGGGCTGCCCTCCACAATGGTTCTGCCGGGCGTAGAAAAACCGTCTACGTCGGGAATACGCGGGTCATCCCAGTTCAATCCCTGCGTTTCCACACGCCAGGCGTAACTTCCCGCCGCCACGCCGAGCATTAAAACAATATCGAACGTCTGCCCGCCCCGCCCGCCCGCTTCCAAAGCGGCTTTGAACACCTGCGGCCCACGCCCGAACGAAGTGGGCAGGGCGCAGGTTGTCAGTTCAAGACCAGACTGGGGTTGTCCTTCAAAATGGCGCAACAGGCGTTCGGTCGGATTGTCAACCACATTGCCGAACGGCCCAAAGCCGGTCAAAAGAAATTGCAGGGGCAAACTGCGTGTTTCGTGTTGGGGCATCATAGATGTTAGGTTACTCATCGTCAGGAAAAGCCGCTTCCAATAGTTCGTTTTTTATGTCCGGCCCTTGTACCGTCCACCAACCGGGCTGTACCTCACCAACAGGATTGACATGCTCATAAATGGCTGCCAGGCCCATCAGTTCAATCGGATTATCAGCGTGGAAGGTTGCGCCGTTCTTTTCTGCCATCCATGCCAACTCGGTAGGATAACAGCCGCTTTCGTCCTGTTCTCCTTCGACCCAAAGCCTGTACCCGCGCTGACGTAAAATATGCAAACAGGTGTTATAGACATTAGAATGACTGCTCAAAGAAGCCATTGGTGATTGTTTCCATTGCACAGGTTGCGTGTTGATTAACGTTTCAAACTTAGTCCAGAAGTTCGTTGGAGCCATAGGCAAGGACGAGAGAAACGGCCTGCGCATCCGCGCCAAGTTCGGCGTTTAGAATGTCCCAGACGTAATCCTGTTTTTGGTGAGCGGTTTTGCCATCCAACGCATCGGAAATGATTTTGACGTGGACACGCCCATGCCAGCCTTCATCTGTTTTGATGACGGTATTGGTGGGGAACGCGCTGCGTAAAACAGTTTCCACTTTGCGGCTCGCCTCTGCAAAATCGAAGATTGCGCTTGCCATTGCTACCACTCCTTACGAGAAAACCTTAGGTTTCAGCCAATTGATCGCGGCCAGTATGTCTGTCAGAAACACTTCTGCTTCCTGCCGTGTTGCCGGATTGGGATCATATCGCCAGAATGATTTCCATTGTGCCAGCCGTCCCCAAAGTCTTATGTCAAACTCATACTTGTCGGAAAGGTCAGTTAAACGCAACAAGTAATCAATACTATGTCCAGCGGCAGAACCCGCAATATCACGCAACAATTCCGCGCCTTCGCGCTTGCGTCGTTCATTGATTTTATTCTGCGCTTCTGTAAGAGTGCGACAGCCTTCTTGTTCAATTATATACGCTTTGAGCAGGCACTCTACGCCATATCCCGCCAGATACATTGCGCCTCGTAAATGGCGCGTCGGCGCGTCGGAACGCTGCGCATTATGCGTAGGAAATTGCATCAACTCTTCCGCGTCCTGCAAACGACGCGGCCCGCTTTTCACAAGGTCATCAATGTTGTCGAAGTCAGGCATTGTTTATTGTACACGAAAAGCGCGAACCTTTGGCGCGTTTGCTGACCTGTATACAGCGGAACAGCTTTGAAAGCGGGAGCGGGAAACCAGAGCCGATGGAGCCAAGCGATATAGAACTGATGCTGCGCGCGCAAAAGGGCGACATGGGCGCGTTTCAGAAATTAACACTACGCTACCGCGAACCCTTACGCCGCTTTTTCGCCGCGCTGCTGCTGGAATCCTCCCAGGCGGACGATTGCGTACAGGAAACGTTTCTGCGGCTGTGGTTGCTGCGACAGGCGTATCAGCCGACGGGCAAGTTTTCCGCGTACCTGTTCCAGATAGGCAAGCATCACCTGCTCAACCATAAGCGCAAGCTGCGGCAGGACGCGCTTTGCTCACCGGTCGAGGAGGCGCAGCATATCGCCACGCCGGAACAAACACAGCCGGAATGGATTGTATTTCGGCAGGACCGGCAGGCGCGAATGCGGCAAGCCATAAGCGAATTACCGCCCCATTTGCGCGAAGCGGTAGAACTCCGTCACTCAAAACAACTCACGTATGCGGAAATCGCGCGACAACTGCAAATTCCCCTGGGTACGGTGAAGTCGCGCCTGTCGGAAGCCATTCGCCGCTTGAAGCAAACACTCTCCGAAGGAGAAACAGAATTATGACGTATCAGGAACAGGCGCTGGCGTACTTGCGCGGCGAAATGAATGAGGAGGAGCGGACCACTTTCGAGGCTGCGCTGTTTGAATCGGAAGCGTTACGAACGGAACTGGAAAGCAGCCGCGCCCTGCTCGACATGCTGGAAGCGGCCAGTCAGGAGAGCGTTACGCGGCTGGTCAACGCGCAGATACAACAGGCCATTCGGGATCGCGCCAGCGACATTCATATCACGCCCGACGCGGAGAACCATCAGGGACAGGGGCGCGGCACGACCGTTTACTACCGAATTGACGGGCGATTGCAGGAGGTCGGCAGGCTTCCCGCTGAACAGCACCGCGCCCTTGTAGACAGATGGAAGGTGATGGCGGAAATGAACGTGGCCGAGCAGAAACTGCCGCAGGACGGGCGAATCCAGTGCCGCTATCAGCAGAAAGAGTTCGACCTGCGCGTTTCTGTCCTGCCCACCATCACCGGCGAACGGATTACGGCGCGAATTCTGGACAAATCGAACGTGTTTCGGGAACTGGATACGCTCGGCATGGATGAACCTACGCTTGCGGCTGTGAAGCGATTGATGGAACGCCCGCATGGTTACGTGATTTTAACGGGCGCGGCGGCAAGCGGCAAAACAACCCTCGCTTACGCCCTGCTGCGCTATGCCCATACCGTCAGCGCGCCCGCTGCAAACATCCTCACGGTTGAAGACCCATTCGAATACCAGATATCCGGCGTCTCGCAGGTTGCCGTCAATCGGCGCTCCGGCCTGACCTACACCGCCGCGCTCCGCTGCATAATGCGCTCCGACCCCGACATCATTTATGTGGCGGAGTGCCGCAGTCAGGAGATCGCGGAATTGAGCATCGAAGCGGCAGTCACGGGGCATCTGGTATTGTCGCTATTGCATGTCGGAAGCGCGGTTCAGGTGGCGCAGCGATTGCGCGACATCGGAATAGTCAATCATCTGCTGGCGGGCAATCTGGCGGGCGCGATTGGTCTGCGATTGGCGCGTCGCGTGTGTCCCGATTGTTCCGCGCCCTACACGCCCTCGGAACGCGACCTGTCCCGCGCCGGCCTGTCCCTGCTGGAGGATGGCCCGTTCCGCAAGGGAACCGGGTGCGACAACTGCCGGCAAACGGGCTACAGGGGGCGCGTCGGCCTGTTTGAAGTAATGGAAATCAATGATGCCCTGCGCCATCTCATCGCGGAACGCGCCGATGAAAACGCGCTGTGGATGCAGGCGTTCGCAGGCGGCGGTTCCCTGTGGGACGATGCCCGCAACAAAATTCGGCAGGGCTTGATAACGGTTGAAGACGCGGCATGGGCGTTATTCGATTACCCGCAACCGCGTCAGGCGCCACCCGTCCGACACAGCCTTGACAGCATACTGGATTTAACGAAGTTATGAAGGCGGAATGTAGGAATATGGAATATGGGAATGTGGTTCTTCCATTCGGCTTCCCATATTCCCATATTCCTACATTCCCATATTCCATATTCTTGTCTTCCGAAAGGATTGAACAAACTATGTGGCAGAGACTTACAGAGCGGGCGCGGCGTGTGGTGTTTTTCGCGCAGGAAGAAGCGGCGCGTTGGGGACACCATGAGGTCGGCTCGGAACATGTGCTGCTGGGATTACTACGAGAAGGCGACTGTGTGGCGGCGCGAGTTCTGGAAGACCGCCTGCATATTTCTACCCGGCGCATCCGCTCGGAAGTGGAACAGCATGCGCAGCGCGGAGCCGGCGGCAATGCGCAAGACATGCAGCTTGCAGACAGCGCGAAACAGGTGATTGACATGGCCTATGCCGAGGCCAAGATACTGCAAACCAACTACATCGGAACAGAGCATATCCTGCTCGGACTTGCCCGCGTACCTGACAGTCTGGGGGGGCGAATACTGGCGGATTCAGGCGCGACGTTAGAACGTTTGCGTCCCGAAGTTCAGCAACTGCTCAAAGACAGCACATCCGTAGAACCGAACGATGCAAATGAACTGTCGAGTCTGAAGGAAAACCTGCATAAGGTAGCCGAATCGCTGAAAAACAGAGCGCAGGGGAAACGCGACAATGAAACTACGCCTCCTGAAATTAATGTACTGTCCAGCAGCATTCAGCGCGGCGACATCGGCGTGTTGAAAAACACGGATGACCGGGCTGTAGTTGAATTCGTGCCGTCCGAGTCCGACCTTGCCGCGTTCGAGGACGTGATGCGGATTAAGGACGAGTACGCCTACCGCGAACTGGTGACGAGTGGCAAAGTCCTGCTGCTGGATGCGGGAACACAGGCCAAACTGCTCAAACGCGGAAACGGCACGACGGACTACATTCGTATCCTGAGCGGCAAACTGGCGGGCGAAGTGGGCTACGCGTTGCGCTCCAACCTGCGCGACTTCAAACCCGATGACCGGCCATTTCCGCCACCCGTTGAGGATTAAACTGTAGCCAGCGCGATTTTCTCGCTCAGGCGGGCGCGGCGGGTGAACATGGAGAGGAGTTGAACCTCTTCGGAGGAAAAGGCGCGGCGTTCCTGCGTGTAGATTTCGATTACGCCCACGGTTTGCCGCCCGGATTTGAGGGGAACCGCGAGATAGGAGGTGAGGCGTTCGCGGTTCAGCCAGGCGTGAACGCGGGAACGAGGGTCTTCGTCGAGATTGGCAAGTACAAGAGATTGACCGCGTTTCGCCACGCTTCCGGCCAGTCCAAATCCGAGCGGCATGGACTCATCCGGGGGGACGGTGGGACGAAAATGGCTGGTGGCTTGCAGGCGCAGCGTATCCCCGTCTATGCGGTAAATGGCGCAGCGGTCCGCCCGCATGATTTCAATGGCAAGGTCGGCCAGCAGTTGCGGCAGGTTTTGCGATTCCACAGCGGAACCGATGGCCTGCGCAACGCGGCGGAAGTAGCGGCGCATCTCGTAGGATTTGGCGCGGGCCTCCTGATACTGCATGGCGTTGACTATCGCGAACGCGGCCTGATTCGCAATGGTGTACAGCAGTTCCATCTCCGCGACGGTGAACAACCGCCGCTTGCTGCTCATGGCGTGAATAACGCCGATCACATCTTCCCCCACCTGCATCGGGACGCAGAGCGTGGAAGCCACATCCGCCTGATCTATGGGCGCGCTGCGGTTGCGGGCGTCCGCGGCCACATCGGAAACGGCTTGCGGCGTCTGCCACTCGTACACCCACCCCGCAATGCCTTCGCCAATGCGCGGGCGCGCGTTGGCGAAGGCATTCTCATCTACATTCCGCGACAGGCGCGTGACAAGCCGCCCCTCCTCCCTGTCGTACAACAACAACGCGAACTTATCCACTTTCAGCAGGTTCAGGACGCTTTCGGCGACGAAGTTCAGCACACGGTCGAGGTGCAGCGTGGCGTTGACGTGCTGCGATAGATCGTACAGGGCGGTGGCTTCTTCGGCCTGCCGCTGCGCGTCCTCGTACAGCCAGGCGTTTTCAATCGCGATTCCCGCCTGCATCCCCACTGCGGACAGCAACTTCAGGTCGTCGGGATGGTAGGCGCGGCGCTGTAGGCTTGTCACGAGTATCAGGCCGTGCGTTTCGTCGCGGCTGCGAATAGGCGCGATCATGGCGGAAAGGGCATGGGCGCGTTCGGAAAACGGCTCGAAATCCTCCGCCGCGTCCGTGTCTTCGATCAGGCGAGGGATGCCGCTATCCAGAACCCGCGCATGGGCGCCCGATTCCACGCTAAACTGAATCTCGCGCTCGTCTTCGGTCAGGCCGCGTTCGGCTGCAATGAACAGGTGCGAACGCTCGTCATTAAGCAGAAACAGAATAGCCGTGTGGTGTTCCAGATGGGTGCAAATGGCGGCGAGTACGCTGTCCATGACCTCCTGCACGTTCAGGCTGCCCGCAATCGTATGCGCGGCGTCGTACAGCACAGCCAGTTCGCGGGACTGTTCGCGGGCAAGGCGGAAGGTGTAATCTACCATCCGCGACAGTCCGGCAAACTCGGCAAGCATGGTCAAAATTTCTAAATCGTCCTGATCGAACATGGGGGAAGCGGGGAAAGCGGAGGGGGGAGAGGAGCCGTCGGCGGTCTTGTTGGAAGCGGAAAGCGTGCCTACGATGCGCCCGTCGCGTATCAGAGGAACCACAGCGGCGGAACGGGTGGACGCGGATTTATCGCCGGGCGAAGCGGTTAGATGCAGGGGGGCAGCAAGCGCGTCTGCTGTTCGCCGTTCCGCCCGTTTGGGAACCACTTCGGGTAAGGGTTCTCGCGCAGCGGCAAATAAATCGCCCGCTTCCTGAACCGGGCGGGCGTCGAGCAGCACACAGCGCCCGGTAGCAATCACCGGTTCAGATAGAGAATCGTTGAGGCGTATGCGCAGGCCGACGATCAGGGCGGCGTTTTCCCCGGCTGCGGCCACGAAATCGAGCATATCGCCTTCGGGGGCAAGCAGGCAAAGAGCCGCGCTGGCCGCATCGGTCAGGCGGCGCGCTTCTTCGACGACAATCTGCTCCACGTCCTCCGGGGACAGGGGCGTGGTCAGGCTTTCCGTCAGGCGGCGAATGGCGGCGCGCTGCTGTGCCGCTCGGTTCATAGGCGCAGTTTCCTCCTGTCTCTACTACGGCGTGGCAAGCAGTTCGGTCCAACTTTCCACGCTTAAAAGGCGGACTGAAAGAATTTCCAACATTTCCAGCGTGTTGATGCTTTCCACAGTTGCCTGAACCGCTTCCGAAGGCAGGCCAAAGCGGACGCTGCCTTGTCGCAGTAAAATGTTACGCGCTTCTTCAGCGCGTCCTACTTGTATTCCTGTCTGAATTCCTTCCTGTCGGCCTTCTTCCACGATGGCCTGATACGTAACAGACTCTCTCATGTTCATCACTCCTTGCAGCAGTTGTTGCGTCAACGCCGCGTCATAGCGCAAGCCCATCAGCACATTTGTCGCCGTCCACAACTTGCCCGCTTGTTCGGGCATCGCTTCCGCGTCAATCCGCGCCTTCATGCGCTCGATGTCGTCACATCGTACTTTTTGGACATGAACAGTTTACCTTTTGGACAGGGGGGTGGTCAGGCTTTCCGTCAGGCGGCGAATGGCGGCGCGCTGCTGTGCTGCTCGGTTCACAGGCGCGTTCTCCTCCTGCCTGTAATTTTAGACGAAATGCGCGGTTGTGTCAAGCGTTGTTGGTATCAAACACAAGAATAGCCGCGAATGAACGCGAATAAACGCGAACGGGCTGAAAATCATTACAAATGACGTATAGCCCGTGATTTGGGAAATGAAAGTTTGAGGCATTAAACATTGGCCTCCTGAAACGCGATAAAGTTTCAAGCTGAAGTCGCGCCGATAAACCGCCGCCCGCCGAGCAGCCGTTTCGTATGTTACTCGCGTGTATTCGCGTTCATTCGCGGCTGCTTTCTCCTGTTTTCAGCAAGTACAACGAGGTAAGGAACAACAGATGCCACAACGGAGAACGAAGCGCGAACAAACCTGCCGTACCGCAACCGCCCGAACGCCGGAAGGTGAGTTGAAGCGCCATCTGGCCGAGTTGGGTCTGGAAAGCGCGGAAGCGTATCGGCTCTGGTGTCGAGAACAGGGCTTCCGCATAAACCTGCACAAAACGTGGCAGGAACGGCGACTGGAAGTTCAGGCGGCGCACAGGCAGAAGAAGCGGGAAGCGGGGCGCGAGGAACTGCGCCGACATTGGGAAGCGCTGGGTTTCCCTACCGAAACCGCGTATGCTGACTGGTGCAGAGCGCGGGGGTTCGGTATGGATGACAGCAAGCCGGAAACGCGGCGCAGGCAGGAAAAACAGTACAGGGAGGACGAACGGGCGCAATGCGCGCTCACGCAGTCCCGGCTGCAGACGCGCAAGCCGGATAACGCGATTATCCGTTTGTATCAACAGCCGCAAATGGCAGGGGGAGTGAAAACACCTTACCTGTATAAAATCGGGAGTTTGTTTGCAGCGGAACCGGACCCGCGAATAAAACATGCGTTGCTCAATCTACTGCTGCGTGTACAGGCGGGCGGGCGCTTGTTCGGCTCGGAACCCGTTATCGCCGATCTGGGACATAATCCGGGCAACACGTTTCTGGACGGCCTTCATGCCCTTGCGCGGCGCTACGGGGATTGGCAGCGTCCGCCTGACGAGTGGCAGATGGACACCCGCAACGCGCATCGGCAGTTCGGCAGTTTGGCGCGGCATTTGCTGACTCAGTACGCGGTTCCCGGCTTTCTGGATCGCGTGTGGTTCGAGGGCGCGGATACGCGGGCATTGGCGCATCAGGACTGGTTTTTGCATATCGGCAGGGGGCAGAACATCCGCGCCGCCGCGCTTCCTTTTCCCCTGACGAAAATGGCGGCGCACTGGTTTGCGCTGGCTCCCGAGGATTATTCGGTTGAGGCCGCGCTGCGCTGGGGGCAGATACGGGCATTGGACGGAAGTGAAGCCCTCGTCCGCGCCGTGATTGCCACACGATTAGGGCATGATCTGGAAACCCTGCCCGATCACGAGTTCTGGCAGTCCGTAATTCACTTTTTCGTGAATAATCCGATGCTGGACACGGACTGGATCGGCCCGATGGTAGATTTTATCTATGATCGCAAATTCACGCTCCGCGAAGAAATCGGCGCGGACGGGCAGGCGGTTGTTTTGGAACCTATTGAACCGACGTTCAGCATGAAAGGGCGCACACCCGCCGCCTTGCAAATTCGCGTGGAAGCCTGGCATCGGCAACTGGCAAAGGAAACCCGCAAATCATTCCGGCAGTGGGAGCCATCGGGAATCGGGGCGTATGCGGAGTTCGCGCCCGACCCGAATACCGGCAAAGCCGTACAGTGGCAAATCGTGGAACTGCTCGACAGCGCGGCGTTGAAACTGGAAGGCAAAACCATGCATCATTGCGTGGCCTCCTATGATCGCTCGTGCGCGCGGGGACAAACCTCCATCTGGTCTATGCGGATTGCAGGCGCGACAGAGGAAACGCACCGCAACGTGATGACTATCGCCGTCAACAACGCAAGCCGCGCTGTCACGCAGGCGAAGGGACGGTGCAACAAAGGTCCGGGCGACAAACGCGCTGGTGATCGTTTGAATTACGCCCCCCTCCTCCTCAAACAATGGGCCGCGCAGGAAAAAATGACCGTGCCGAGTTATATTTAATGTGAAAGCCTCTACCCTACGACATCTTTTTCAATAAGTATTGCGTTGCCTATCCCGTTCAGGCGGCTGAAGCGGCTTCGCGCAGCATTGCCAGCAGGATGCCCACGATCTTTTCCACTTCTTTGAGGTAGTACTCGGTTCTGTCCACGAATACGGTTGTTTCGCGCAGGCGCAGAAAACGCCACACGCTGCCGGTCGTCACCACGCCATGTATGGTAACAGGGGGTTGCTGTTGCGTCTGATTGAACCCCTGCGCGGCTACCATTTCCGCCACGCACTGGTCCCATGCCGTCTTGATATTGTCGTTTTTCGCTTCCACAATCACCACGACGGGCGCTTTGATAGTCAATTGTTCCGGCGACAGGGACAGCAGGTAATCACACACTCCACGCAAATCGCGTGCGGGATCGGGGCTGAAATCCACGCCGGAAAACAGGCTCATAGCGCCGGGGTACTGCCGCCGCGCTTCCGCCAGAATAGGCGCGATGATAAACTCGGAATGCGATTTTTCCGTGCCGATAGCCAGCGCGAGGGGCGCAAGTTCGTCAAGCGTATCCCGCAGGCGACTGGTGAGCGAAACGGGCGCGGCGTGGGCAAAGTAATCGCTCTGCATATCGGTTTGCAGTCCAAAACGGGCTTCCACTTCAGCCAACGTAAAATCACTGTAAACCATTATCGATTTCTTCCCTCTGAAAATGCGCTATGCGCGGGCTTCTACCCTCATCCGGGCTTCGCCCACCTTCTCCCTGCAAGGGAGAAGGCTAAACTGTTCAATGGGCGGTTAAATAGGGGATTGTGAATAACGTAAAGAAACCCTGCGTTGGAACAAACCCCCTGACCAACGCACTCAACTACCTCATTAGCCTTCTCCCTTGCAGGGAGAAGGTGGGCGAAGCCCGGATGAGGGTAGAAACTAACGTTTACGCGCTCCTATCCCCCGGCTCGGACGAACTCGCGCAGCAGTTGTTCGGGCGTCGTATCCTGTCGTTCTTCCGACGGGCGCAGCAGCGTGTCTACGGCTTCGGGCTTGCGCTCAGGCCGCAGCAGTATGTCCCTACCCTCCTCCCGCGCAATACGCTGCCGAATGACCTCGGCACAAAATTCGGCGGCTATGCGGAATTCATCATTGAGGTAAGGGGCTTGCAAAAGACGCTCAAGGTTGCGCAGGTCGGGTGTGTCACCGATTTGTTCCAATGTATGTAACACCGTGAAGCCGGTATCAGCACGACGAGAGAAAGCGTCGAGTAAATGCTGACGTTGCCGTGTATTCAAAGCTTCTGCATCCTCAGATTGTATTTGTGCGAGCAAGCGCACTACAGCGGCGTCCACTGCTTTAGCGATATAGTATTTTGTTGGTTCCGCATCTTCATAGTTCACAGTACAGGTGCAGAACCAAGACATTACCGCATCATCTAGGTCAACTACTGTACCAAGCTGCTTAACATCCTGCGTACTCTCAACGAACCTTAACAGACGCTCTGCTTCGTTCCGATCCTTGCGTACGAAGAGCGCTGCCAGGCGCGTTACCAAGAAACTGAGGCATACAACGGCAATCGCCACGCACAAATAGCTCTTCGCGCCGCTAATCCACCATCCTCCCAGACTGAAAACTATTGCAACCCAGTTCAGACGGTTACGAACACGTTCTAATTTCTCAATACGATTGGAATTGCTGCGTACTCGTGCCACTATTGCCCGGAACTCATCAGGGGTGAGCGGGAGTATTTCGACGGACTGTTTGGTTGTGGCGGGCGAAGTTGAGCGCATAGCGTAGTATTCCGCGTTGCGTGGGGATTTCCTGCTGCTATTATAGCGTTCGACGGGCGGCAATGAGCAAAGCCGGGAACAATTCCCCGGTTCTGTTGCATCTTATGGGCGATGCCGGCGCGTATACTAACATGTACGCGCTTATTTTGCCCGTATTCGCAACGTTGTCCGTCCTGTGAATGTATCTATGACACTCGCCAACCACTTACAGCAAGTCCGTTCCGCCCTGAAACTCCACGCTTGGCCCAAACATGCACGCAAACTGGCGCGTCTGGAAGCCGTCGGTATTCGTACCACGGCTGCAGTGATTGTGCCGCTTCTGCTCGGTCAATTTAGCGGTCACATTCTCATCGGCCTGATGATTGGCATCGGGGCGCTGAACGTGTGCGGCGCGGACAAAAAAGGCGCGTCCGGCGGAACCATGCTGATTACCACGTTCGGAGCCGCGCTTGCCTTCGGATTGGGGACCGTCACCGGCAATATTCCCCTACTGTCCGTCGGCCTGATGTTTGTTTACGCCTTTATCGGCGGCATGTTGGGGGTGTACGGGGAGGTTCCCGGTCAGATAGGGTTTGTCGTGTCCCTTGTGTTTGCGACTGCGCTTGGCATCCCCGGCAATACCGCCGCAGGGGGGGAACGACTGGTGGAGGTGGGCATGGGCGGTTTGTGGGCAACCGCGCTCACTCTGCTGTTGTGGAAGTGGGAGTTGAAGCGTATTCCCTGGCTGTCGCGCCGCGCCCGGTCACAAAGCGCGTATCGGGTTCATCGTCTGCAAACGTGGGCGCGTAAATGGAAGCGGAACCTGACATTGCGCTCCGAGGTGTTTCAACACGCCCTGCGCATCGCCGTAATTTCCGCGTTCAGCGTCGCGCTATACAAAACCCTGCCGTTTCAGCATGGGCTGTGGCTCACGCTGACTGTCTTGATTGTCGTAAAGCCGTCGTACACGGATACCCGTAAGCGCGCCGTCGAACGCATTTTGGGTACTCTGGCGGGCGGCGCACTGGCGTTTGTCATTGCCGCAACGATTCGCAACTCCATTGCGCTTGACATTGTAATGCTGCTGTTATGCGCGATTGCGTACTCGCACCAGCAAACGGATTACGGCCTGTATG
This sequence comes from uncultured Chthonomonadaceae bacterium, assembly GCA_963817895.1. Lineage (GTDB taxonomy): Bacteria > Armatimonadota > Chthonomonadetes > Chthonomonadales > Chthonomonadaceae > CAWFQB01. The sequence goes on along the minus strand of CAWFQB010000004.1, from coordinate 784,927 downwards.
TCGTCTTCCTGACCCCGTTCGTCCTGATGATGTTGCACATTGCCGAACCGAACAGCCCGCCGCTCACTCTGACGCGCATGTTGGATACGCTCATCGGTGGGGCTATTGCTCTCGCGTTGGCGTATTTTATGCGACCGCGCGGTCATAAGTTGAGAGTTGAGAGTTAATAGGGACACGCTACCTCACCCCCGGCCCCTCTCCTTGCCGCGCAACGTGCGAGGAGAGGGGAGAGCGTAATTAGCAGAATTTGCCAATTTTGAGGTTTTTTAACATTAAAAACGTAATTGCTGCCTGTTTTGCAGGGAAAAGTAATACCGTTCTAAAATCCTGTATACAACCCCACACATGACAGGAAAGTGTAAATAGACGGCCTCCCCTCTCTTGGCGCGTTGCGCGGTAAGGAGAGGGGCCGGGGGTGAGGTCAAAATCAACTCTCGCTCTGGCGTTTTTGCGCGTTGCCGCCGAACAACTCGTGCGCCAGACGCAGAATGTGAGGAATACGGGCTGCAAAGGGGGACTGCGCAAGAGCGGACGCAAGCGCGGTTTCGTCCACGTTCGCCGCGTTATTTCCGGGCTGCCAGTGATCCGCGTGGCCGAGCAGGTTGTAGCGCGATTTGCCCCACTCTTCCAGATTGAGCGGACGAGCATACGTCCAGATGCGCAGAATTTCCAGAATGTTGATGTCGCCGGGTATGTGGGTATGTTCCGGCAATCCCCGCCACCAGCCCGCCGTCCACTCCACGCCCAACGCGCGTTCCATCTCCGCCCGAATACGCGCTTCAATCGGCGCAATGGTTTCGGCAATCTTGTCGTAGTGCGCCAGCGCTTCCACATGCGCGTCGAAATCGGACGGTCGGGATGCGCCAATACTGAGGGTATGTACTTCAGGACGGGCAAGGCAGTACAGATCGTTGAACTGCATGGGCGCTAAGGGGCTGCACAGTTCCACCATCTTTTCGGACGGCTTTTGCAGCATCCCGCCCTTGTCTGTGGGCGAAATGATGAACACGCCCATGTCCTGCCGCGTGGCGGCTTCAATGGCGGGCCAGTTCAGATCATTCACAAAGTACCAGTGCAGGTTGACGTAATCGAACTCGCCCGTTTCAATTGCTTTGACAATCGCGCTGCACGGCCCGTGCGTGGAAAACCCGACAAAGCGAACGCGCCCGTCCCTCTGCAACTGCCGCGCCGCTTCCATGCTTCCACCCGGCTGCAATACCTGCGTCAGCAGTTCGGGCGTGTTCAGCCCATGAAACGCCAGCAAATCCACATGATCCAGCTTCAGGTAGTTCATGGACTTGTTGAAGTTATCCAGGAACTTCTGCGCGGTCGGTTCCGGTCCCACTTTGGTCTGCACAATTATGCGTTCGCGCGGGATGTGCGGCAACACGCGCCCCAACTGCATTTCGCTCGTGCCGTACCCTCGCGCCGTTTCGATGTGGTTGATACCCAGTTCCAGAGCGCGATGAATACAGGCTTCCAGATTCGCCTGGCCCTCTTCGGGTATCTCTTCGGGCGCGACATCCGACCACTTGTACTGATAGCGCATCCCGCCACACGACAAAACCGGCATCTTCAATTCGGTACGGCCAAAACGACGATAGTTCATTGGAGGCTCCGTGGAGGTAGATGGGTAGGCGGGTAGATAGGTAGACGGTAGGTAATTAGGAGTACAAACAGTCTTGAGTGAAGGCTACTGTCTACCTATCTACCCGCCTACCCATCTACCTCCCCTACCATTTCCCCGCTTTTTGCGCTTCGGGAAGGGGATATTTTTCCAGATACTGCTCATACGTGCCGGGAAAGTCAATCAGGCCCTCGGACGTGAAGGAGAGGATGCGGGTTGCCGCGTCGGAAATCAGGTCGCGGTCATGAGATACGAGCAGCACGGTTCCGGGGAACTGCGACAGCCCTTCGCCAAGCGCGTTGACGGCTTCCAGATCGAGGTGGTTGGTCGGCTCATCGAAAATCAGAACCGGGTGCTTTTCCAGCATCAGTTTCGCCATGAGCAGCCGCGCCGATTCGCCGCCCGACAGTTTTTCGGTAGATTTGACGGCCTCTTCGCCCGCAAACAGCATTCGTCCAAGCAGGCCGCGCACGATCTGATGGTCATGGTTCGGCTCGAACTCTATCAGCCATTCCACCATTTGTACGCCTTTGGGGATGATGGCCGAATAGTCCTGCGGGTAATAGCCCCACGACATGCCACTGCCCCATCGCACCGTGCCGCTGTCCGACTCCAGTTCGCCTATCAGACAGCGCAACAGGGTTGTTTTACCGATGCCGTTGCCGCCGATGATGGCAACCCGGTCGCCGCGCATGATTTCGATATTGATGTTTTTCAGAACGTGGTGGTCGTCAAAGGACTTGTTCAGGCCTTTGGCAACGACAACTTCGCGTCCGGCAGGCTTGTTCTGCTCGAAACGGACGAACGGGCGCTGAATGTTGGAGCGTTTCAACTCCTGCGGCGACAGGCGTTCCATCTCCTTGCGCCGGGACTGCACCTGCGAACTGCGCTGACCGGCGGCGAAGCGGGACACGAACTGCTGCAACTGCTCGATCTTCTTGGCCTTGTCGCGGTTGTCGGCCTCCACGCGGGAACGGGTAGACATTTTCTGTTCCACCATATCATCGTAGTTGCCGGGATACTGAATGATGGTATCGTAATCAATGTCGGCGATATGGGTACAAACGGAATTCAGAAAGTGGCGGTCGTGCGAGATCACGATTAGCGTGCCGTCGTACTCCTTGAGAAACCCTTCCAGCCAGTGAATGGATTCCAAATCCATAAAGTTCGTCGGTTCGTCCAACAGCAGGGCTTGCGGATTGCCGAACACGGCCTGCGCCAGCAGTACGCGGAACTTCATATCCGTCGGAAGCGTGGACATTAAATCCGTGTGCCGCTCATCCGACAGCCCGATACCGCGCAGAATCTCCGCCGCTTCGATTTCGGCCATGTAGCCGTTTTCGTCCGCGACAATGGATTCGAGTTCGCCCAATCGGTGCATAGACTCGTCGGTGAATTCCGTCGCGTTGCACAGTTCGTTGCGCTCTTTGAGGGCTTCCCACAACGTGGCGTTGCCCATCATAACGGTATCAATGATGCGCTCGTTATCGAACTCGAACTGGTTCTGGCGCAGAACGCCGACTTTTTTCGGGACGTATGACCGTACCCCGGTTGGTCGGCTCGATGTCGCCGGTCAGGATTTTCATAAAGGTGGACTTGCCAGCACCGTTCGGCCCGGTCAGCCCGTAGCGATTGCCCGGCGTAAATTTCACCGAGACATTATCAAACAGCGTCTTGCTGCCGAAAGATTTAGAAACTTCGTTGACGGTAATCATTCGTACCCTGTGTGTCGAAAAAAAAGACGCGCATGTAGCACGTCAGTGATATACTCTTTATTATACTTGATTTTTGCCGGGTTTGTCGTGGTTCCCACGCGGAACCTTTATACGGCAATAAATGTACTTTAGTACCAAACAGGGTAGACTATTTTACAATACATTCAACGGGTTGTTTCGTCTTATTTCAAGGATCAGCGAATATGGAAAGCAATACTCTCCAGGCGCAACAGTATATAGCAAACCAGGAACTTCGGATGGAATCACATACGGAACATCCCGATCCATTAAAGACTGCAATGTTTGTCAGGCTTTTGAGACAACGATGGTTCCTGCTCCTATGCGTGGGGTTAGTGGCCTGTAGTGGTGTCTTTCTAGCGGCCAGGCATTTTGGGGCGAAACAGAATTCCTCCCTGCTTTTACCCTCCGCTGTTTATTATCATCGCGTCAAGAAGGGAATGACCCTGGAGGCTGTCGAGACTGCCTGCGGACGACCGGAGTACGCGCAGCAAAAAAATGAAATCAGCGATGAAGCGGAGGCTTGGTTCTACTCTGCCTCGGATGGTTCTATCGAGATACTCTTTGAAGAGGGCAAAGTAAAGAAAATCAGTCGAGATTGACGCCCTGAAATTCAGGACGTCATTTTTGGGCTAATCTTCCCTGAAAACTCTCTTGACGGCCTTTCTGTCGAGGCCTGGCATAAGGAACCGCCATGGAACAACGTTTGCCTCCGGCAACGCATACACGACTGCATTCTCGCTATCATCGGGCGTTCTTGTTATGCGTGATTATCCTGACTTGCGTCGGCCTTACGTATGCCGCCGATAACGTCGCCTTCATCCATCTGGGACGACAGCCGGATGGCAGTTTCCTCGTTTCCACAGAGCAGCGCATCGAGCCGGGAGCCATACCCTTTTACGGGCGTCCGATTGACATGGCGCTTCATCCCTCCGGGGCTTTTCTCGCGGTTCTTGACCAGAGAAGCGTACTGCTGGTAGCCCATGAAGGCGTTATTCCAGATTCCACTCTGTTGCTTCATACCGGCGCAGGATTCCGTGGCGCTGTCTGGTCCCCGAATGGCAAGCGTCTGTACGTCAGCACAGCTGCCGGCTATGTTCAGGCGCTGGAACTCCAGGGCAGGAAACTTGCGCTCGGCGCAGAGATACAAATTAGACCGGCAAACGAAAAAACAAATCCCCGTCCGGGCGGCATGGCAATTACGCGCGATGGCTCCCGGCTGTTTGTGGCAGCCTGCGACCGCAACGCTGTCGCCGAAATAGACCTTGCTGCCAACAAATGGGTACGCGAATATCCGGTTGAAAACATGCCGTTCACGGTGAAACTCACCGGTGATGAAAAAACGCTGATTGTCACCAATTGGGGTGGGCGCGAAGCTAAAGACGACGACGACGAGCGCGCGGCCAGCGGCAATACCGTGATTGCTGTAGACCCGCGCGGCGCGGCGGCTTCCGGCACCGTCTGCCTGGTACGTCGGGGCAGCGGCGAAACAAAGTGCCTGAAGGTTGGCCTCCATCCGACGGCGATTGCCGTACAGGGTAATTCCGCCTACATCACCAACGCCGCCAGTGACAGTCTCTCCGAAATAGATATCGCGGCGGGGCAGGTGGTTCGCGCCATCCCCATCAAATGGAGAGGCGCGGCGATTTTCGGCAGTATGCCCTGCGCCCTCGCGATTCGAGACCAGACGGCTTATGTCTGCAATGGCGGCGACAATGCCGTCTGCGAGATTGATCTTGAGCGCGGCAGAGTGCTTGGATTCCGGCCTGCCGGCTATTATCCCCTCGCCATCGCTCTGGATCAAAGCGGCCAGAAAGCTTACGTCCTCAACACAAAAGGCAACGGCTCGGTACGGCGCACGAATGTAAACCGCCCCGGCAACGCGCACGACTTTCAGGGAACTGTTTCCGTTGTAGACCTTGCGGCGGACCTAAAACTCGCTACACAGCGCGTGGTCGACAATAACGGCTGGAATTGGAATCGCGGCGACCTCCGACCTCCCCTGGCCGTGTATCGCGGCGCAATTCAGCACGTTCTTTACATCATCAAGGAAAATCGCACCTATGATGAGGTACTGGGCGATATGCCGCAGGGCAACGGCAATCCTCGTCTGTGCTATCTGGGCGAACGCCTGACGCCGAACGCGCATGCGCTTGCCCGTCAATTCACCCTGTTCGATAACGCTTATGTCAGCGGAACCAACAGCGCGGACGGGCATCAGTGGTGTACGCAGGCGCTGGCGAACGACTACCTAGAACACTTTTTTACGGGCTATCGCACCTACCCTTTTGACGGCAGCGACGGCATGGCGATCTCCAGCGCGGGCTGTTTGTGGGACGCCGCGCTGAAAAAAAGGCGAACGTTCCGGGATTACGGCGAATTCTGCGATGCCAAACTCGCCACCTTTACCCCACCCGTGAAGACCTGGCTGGATGTCTGGAAGGATCGGAGCAGCGGCAAAAGCGTTATCGAGCCTCACAGCGGAACCCGCATCGCCAGTTTGCGGCCCTATTTGAACCGCCGCGTTCTCTGCTGGCCCCTGCTGCAAAGCGATCAGCAGCGCGCCGACATATTTATCGGCGAGTACAGTCGCTTCAGCAAAGCCAACAAAGTTCCCAACCTGATGATCCTGTCCCTGCCCTGCGACCATACGGAGGGTCGTAATCCGGATTATCCCAAACCACAATGTATGGTTGCCGACAACGATCTCGCCCTGGGACGGATTGTGGATGTTGTCAGTCACAGCCCGGAATGGAAAAACACCTGCATATTCGTGATTGAAGACGATGCGCAGTTCGGACTGGATCATATAGACGGCCATCGCACCGTGTACTTTGCGCTCAGTCCTTACACGCGACGCGGCTATGTGGATCATGAACTATGCAATACCGTTTCCATGATCCGCTCTATCGAATTGATGCTGGGGCTGGACCCAATGAATCGCTTCGACGCTTCGACGCCGCCGCTTGCCGCCTGCTTCACCGATACGCCCGATTTTACCCCGTATATCTATGCGCCCAACCGCATTGCGCTGGATGACATAAATCCTCCGTCCGCGTTCGCAGATCGGTATGGAGAGGAAGTTGACGGAACAGTCCCTCGCGCTGGATTGGAGCGATCTTGACCGCCCGGATTATCGGGTTCTGAACCGCGTTATCTGGCATACAATCCAGGGCATAAACGCGCCTTATCCCTATTAGAGGCGGAAGGCGCTGTTTCTGAAAACTCTGCTTCCAAACGCTCTACTTCTAAAGACGCTAATTCCGATTAAGGCTCTATTTCCCAATGAGTTTCGTCACTTCGGTAAAGTCGTAGGGCTGATCATAGGTGGAGTAGAAACTGCGGTCAGGCAGGTGAGCGTACTTGCCGCCAAACAGGGTGTTGAGCAGAACGCGAAACGAGTTGATCGGCGTGATCGTGTCGTATAACGCGGCGCGCGTTTTATCGGGTACATAGTAGGCATTAAAGATCGAGAATGGTTCGCGCAAGTCGGTGTTTTTCAGGCTGTCCCAATCCACATTCATGCGCGAACCGTGATCGCCCTGAAGGATAATGACAGGGGGACGACGAGACTGCTGCAGAATCGCGTCCACCGCTTGTATGACGCGCTTGTTCACGTATTGCAATTGACCGATATATCCACTCTGGTACTCCGGGCGCGAAATCTGCTGCAACAACATTGACCCGTCCCCATAGGTAAAAATGCGCAGGTGGGTAAATCTCTTCGCCATTTGCGCCGAGAACGAAGGGGGGATGCGGAGCCAGAAGATGCGCAAACACAAACTTCGGGTACGGCAGTTTGGCGACGGTATCCAGATTGTCGAAAACGCCCAGTAGTCGCTCCCGATGCCTCGCATGACGGTCATGCTGCACTTTGCGATGTTGCGCCCACCGGCGTCAGGCTCATCATTTCCGTATCAAACCGGGTCAAATCCGGCTGATTATTGAGAACCAGGTCTGCCGTAGTGACGCGGGAAATTTCCTGGCCGGACCAGATGCAGACATAGCGATAACCGAACTTACGCAACGCGGCGGCTACGGCATTGTCATCTATCCTCTGACGCAGACGCTTCCGGCGACAACTGATTTTGTGAATTATCCAGATAATTCATGTTGAGAGAGCTTGGCAGGCACAGGCATGTCTGGTCGTAATTAGCGCGACTGTTTTGCGCAATGTAAAAGCCGCGCTTTCGCAACGCATCCAAAAAGGGCGTATTGTCGTAACCGTAGAATTGTTTCAAGCGATCCGCGCGTCCGTAAGCGTCCAGAATGATATAGTAAACGTCGGGCAGATCGGGATTGGCAGCGACAAGATGGCGAGGAGGACTGAGGCCGGTGGGCGGACGGTCGGCGTGGGATAGGGCGATCTCCTCAAATTGACGGGAAAGCGACTTGCCGTTTGGCGCTGTATGTCCAAAATTCGCGCCGATAGTCCATAAAGACGGCGCGATCAGCGCGATGGACATGACATTCAGAATGGCCGTCGCTTCGCGGAGGGCGCTGCGCGTTCTCAGCGCGGCGATTAGGAGCAATGTCAGGCCAATAACGCAGACTGGAGCAACGAGCGGATGCAGAAAGTTCGGTAGCACATCGTTGATATGCCTGTAGGAAAAGAACGCTAATACCACGCCCGCCGTCACTATCGCCGCCTTGCGCGCGTTGTCGACGTATCAGCCGGAATAGCGCCCAGACGCCCGCTGTCCCCGCCAACGCATAAGCCAGTGGCTTCTCAGTTGAATGAAGGGAACTTGCCCCATATTATGGGCAAACAGCGACAAGATAGGAAACAACGCGAATAAAACGGGATGTATGGGCCAGATGCTCCGCTGCTTCCCATCCTGCTGCGAGGCAGAAGACTGCGTGGCAGCGGCTTCGGATAAGTCAGAGGAATTATTGGCCTGTGAGTTGGAGGAAGGAAATCTTAACATTAGGCATACCACTTGTAAGATTGGGCGAAACATTCGGCTGATAGCATGCCTGCTAATCGCCGATTGTGTGTCCCTGCATGAGATAGAGTGTACGTTCGCTGTCCGGCACGGGCGCGGATTGTACGATTTGAAAAAATTGTCGAAACTCGGTTTCAAAGTCCGCCTGCGTATAGCCTGTGAAGATGTCTTCCCGGCTGGCAAGCAGTCGCTGCACCTGTGAGTTGCTTTTGGGAACAAACTCGATGATGAGCCGGTCGCCCACTTCCCGCAAGAATTGCGCGATACGCCCCAGGGGCACATTGTTTCCGATGGCGAGATGATGGACGAGGGCGAGCGCGAAAACCAGATCGGCAGGCCCGCGACGCAGAAAGGAGCGACGCTCCCGCAGCGCCCAGCCCAGATCGGGACTCGGATTCGTGAAATCCACGATAAGCGGCAGCAGATGGGTTTCTCCGACTTGCGCGACACTGGAGATAGTTCTTCTCTACAGCGGCGGGGTCAATATCCCATGCCAGAGTTGGAATGTCGCGCTCGCTTGCGATTCGGCTGAACGCGCCCGTATTAGCGCCGATGTCCCAGACGGCTTGCGGACTTGTCCCGATAGCCTCCAGCATATCCGCCACCAGCCGCTTTTTGCCCTCCATTGCCGTATCCGAATAGTTGGTCTGGCTGTAATACTCGCCCCAGGTCGTACCGACAGGCTTCCAGGCAAGGCCGCGAACGGTATTTTGCAAATTATCGAGCAGGCCCATCAGGGCTGTTTGTGTCATCCCCCCTGCGCCCCCGGCAGGACGCGCCCGCCTGATCTGCATAGCGCTTTTGCGCCGCGCCATGCAGATGGATATGCGTCAGCAATCCCATGCGCAACTTTGTGTTGCAGGGAAGCAGGCGGCTTGTCAGGTCGAGGGGAATTCCATCTAGATGAACGCGCAGCAACTGCCCCAGGCGAATATCGGTGTAGCTCATCAGAGCGAGAGGAGCCAGAAAGTGCTGACAGAACTGCCGATAGGCCACCCAGGGTTTGCCCGCTTCGTATTTCTCAAAGGAGAGCGTATCTATGAGCAGAGGCTTGCCGTTGCGAAACTGTATGTTGTAAGCGCTGGCGTCCTTCAGTGACATCCCGAAGCGCAGGGCTTCCATCTGGATTTGCAGCGTTGCAAGCGCGGCGTCGCGAAGCTGACTGAAACACCACTCGTAGGGATAGGAGATAAACGGGAGCGGTTCCGGTCGGAGGACGCGGTACGCTCCCGTTTTCAGCGCGATATCAACGTGTTCTTCGACATGGGGGATCAACAAACCGGCATTGACCAGAGCCTCATACAATCCTGACTGCATGAGCTGGTCATAATGGGGCTGATAGAGGCGCTGCACCTGACGGAAAAGCGTCTGCCCCCGGTAGAAGATGAACCCGTTGGGATCTCGGAAAGAACCTGGGTCAACCGATTCGCTCATACCTGGTCATGATTTTCTGTTTTGTTTTTGCGAGTGAAGATTTTGGAGAGAAAGAGCAACAGCCGCTGCCAGTAGAGCTTGAGCGTAAAGACGACAGCCAGAATGCTTGCCATCGCCATTTGCAGCATGTAACTGCCGCTGCCAGCATCTATGTAGGCATAGGCGGGGGCAACGGTTGCAATCAGCATCGCGACGATCACCAGGTACACCATTCTAAAATTCCTTCCTGCAAGAGAGAACGAAAAGTCTGTCGAAACCGTCTTAATCCGGCGCTTCCATTCTACAGACGTAGGGAGAAGCCGCAAAAGTTCTGCAAAGATGTTTCTATCTCAGCAACGGCAGGGAGAGTTTTACTCTTAATTTCAACGTTGGTGTATTGACGCGCCGAACAGGCGATAGTTCTGCTCTGTTGACCGGAAATTTGACAATTTTCCGGCTCCGGCAAATTTGCGCTTCTGCTTCCTCTCCATTCAGCCTGTTAGTCAGCCACTTTCAGGACGACTTTGCCATTGACGTGACCGTCCTGCTGAATTTGCTGCGCTTCCGCCGCGTGTTCAAGGGGCAGGATGCGGGCGACGAAGGTTCGCAGTTCGCCCGTATTCAATTGTTTGGCGATGTCTGCCAGCAGCATCCCGCTCGACTGCATCTGGAACGCCTGGGCGCGGACGTTGTACTCTTTTGCCCTGTCCTGCGAGGGCGGATCGTTGGTGCTGATGAGAATTCCGCCGGGGTTGAGCGTCGCGCCATGTCCGTTCGCGTATGTCCCCGCCGATTAAATCTAGCGCGACATCCACACCGCTGACATGCTGCTCGAACTGGATATTGTTGTAGTCCAGAACCGTGTCCGCGCCCAAGTCGCGCAGATGCTGCGAATGTTCATGCGTAGAAAGCGCGATGATATGGCAGCCGACCTGCTTCGCGAACTGAATGGCGTACATGCCCACGCCGCCCGCCGCGCCGTGTATCAGCACTTTGTCGCCCCGCCCGATGCGCCCCACCTGATGCAATGCCTGCCACGCGGTTTGGGCGACAACGGGAACGCTTGCCGCTTCCGCTGCAGTCAACGCTCCCGGCTTGTGCGCGATTTCGCCCGCTTTCGCGACCACGTACTGCGCATACGCCCCACCCTTTTCCGTTCCCGCCGTTCCATACACATGTTCGCCAACCGTAATATGGTTCACGCCCGCGCCGACTTCCACCACGACGCCCGCAAAATCCGAGCCGAGAATGGCAGGCAGCGCAAGCGGAAAAATCTGCCGCATCGCGCCGCCCCGGAGTTTATAATCCAGCGGGTTTACGCCCGCCGCCTGCACCCGCACCAGAACTTCGCCCTCGCCGGGTTGCGGAATGGGCGCGTCCTCGTAGCGCAGCACCTCCGGCCCGCCGTATTCGTGGATTCGGACCGCCTTCATGGTTGTCGGTCTGGTCGAAGCCAACGGCTCCACGCTGTAAATCGTCATCGGGTTCGCTCCTTCTGCGCAACGCGCTCAGTAAGATACGAGATACTAGATATTAGATACGAGGCACTCGTTTAGAAATGGCGCTTTGTGTTTGATTGGTGTTGCTTTCTATGCTGCTATACGTTTTGGCGCGCCTGCCGTTTCTCAAAGGGAATATCAAAGTTTTCGCGACAAAGGAATTCCGCCGAAGAATGGTGAATGTATCCGCAACCTGATTTGTGCTGTGGCGCAATGCCTGCGCCTTACAGCCCACTGCGAGGAGCAACGGTGACTACATTGGATACTGGTTTGACACTAACTGATGAAGTGGAATTATCTCCGGTTGAACGCGCCGCCCTGATCCGCCGCGCCACCCTGCGACTGGTCCCCTTCCTGTTTTTTCTTTATATGATCGCGTACCTGGACCGGGTCAACGTGTCCATTGCCAAATTGCAAATGCAGCCTGCGCTGCATTTCAGCGACGCCGTATACGGCATGGGTACGGGCATCTTTTTTATCGGGTACTTCTTTTTCGAGGTTCCGAGCAACCTGATGCTGGCGCGTTTCGGGGCCAAGCGCTGGATTGCGCGTATCATGTTTACGTGGGGACTGCTCGCGATGGCGATGGCGATGACGCATAGCGCCCCGACCTTCTATTTTCTGCGTTTTCTGTTGGGGTTGGGCGAAGCGGGCTTTTTTCCCGGCGTGATTTTGTATCTGACGTGCTGGTTTACGCGGGCGGAACGTGGGCGCATTGTCGCCCTTTTTATGACGGCAAATATGACCGCGCTGATTATTGGCAACCCCATTTCAGGCAAACTGTTGGAGGTGCGGGGATTGGGGTTGGCGGGCTGGCAGTGGCTGTTTTTGCTGGAAGGATTGCCTGCCGTGATTGTCGCCTTCGTCGTTTTGTGGTATCTGCCCAATGGCCCCGAAGACGCGCCCTGGCTGGCCCCGCATGAACGCCGCTGGTTTAGCAACCGGCTGAAACAGGAAGATAGCGCGTGTGGGGCGCACCATCTGACACTCTTCCAATCTCTGTCGCAACCCCGCGTTCTGCTGATGAGCCTGCTGTATTTCACGCTCGTTCTCAGTATGTATGGCTATGGATTCTGGCTGCCGTCTATCATCAAAAGTTTCGGCAAACTGTCGGATTTGCAGGTGAGCTTCCTTACGGACATTCCCTACATCGCAACCGCTGTGGGCATGGTGCTGATCGGCATCCACTCCGACCGCAAGCAGGAGCGGCGCATGCATGTGGCGTGCTGCGCTTTTGTGGGCAGTCTCGCCCTGGCAGTCGCCGCCTTGAATGTCCATTCGCCTGTGATTTGCCTTTCCGCGCTGACGGTCGCCGCCGTCTGCATGTGGGGTACGCTCGGCCCGTTCTGGAGTTTGGCGACGGAGTTTTTGGCAGGCGCGGCAGCAGCAGGCGCGATTGCGCTTACCAACAGCATCGGCAATCTGGGCGGCTTTGTTGGCCCATATACGATTGGAAAGTTGGACCCTTCCAAGTTCGGCTTCACCACGCCTCTGCTGGTGCTGGCGGCTTCCGCTCTGACGGCGAGCGTAATTGCGGCTTGCAGCGGACGCAGGCAGATGCCGACGGCAGAAAATATTCCCGAACCCGTGTTTCAGAAATAAATTTATGTGGAGGTTACATCATGTTTGTTCGCAATTCTCTGGCCGCGCTAATGGCTGCCGGACTGTTTCTGTCTGTTCTTGCGCCCGTACGCGCTGAAAACAAAATACCGGAAGAGTGCGCGTCGGGCGGCTTCTTCATCGGCTGTCAGGCGTGGACGTGGAACCACTTTACCGTGTTCGAGGCCATTGAGAAAACGGCGCAGGCAGGGGGCAAAATCATTGAATTCTATCCCGGCCAAAAACTCAGTCTGGCCGAGCCAAATGTCAAATGGGATCACGACGCAAGCCCGGAAACCATTCAGAAGGTGAAGGACAAGCTGGCGGAGTTTCACATCAAAGCCGTCAACTACGGCGTGGTGGGCATTCCAAAAGACCCGGCGGGCGCGCGCAAAGTATTCGAGTTCGCCAAAGCGCTCGGACTTCGCGCCATTACAACCGAGTCCGTTGATGCCATTGACACGTTCGAGCCGCTGGTCAAGGAATTCGACATCATGGTCGCCTTCCACGATCACCCGAAACGGAACAACGATCCCAACTACAAGATGTGGGACCCGAACTATATTTTATCCGTCGTGCGCGACCGCGACCCGCGTATCGGCTCGTGCGCGGATACGGGCCACTGGGTACGATCCGGCGTAAAACCGCTGGACGCGCTGCGAATTTTGAAGGGCCACATCATCAGCAGCCATCTCAAAGATTTGAATGAAAACAGCCCCGGCGCTCATGACGTGCCGTATGGCGAGGGCGTCAGCGACGTTCCCGCCCTGCTGGACGAACTGAAAAAGCAGGGTTTCGACGGCAATATTTCCGTCGAATACGAGTACCAGATGGATCGTTCCATGCCGATGGTGGCGCAGTGCATCGGCTACGTGCGCGGCTACGGCACGGGCAAGCATAAGAAGTAACCTATCAACAAAAAGCCCCTCTCCTGGCGCGTTGCGCGGCAAGGAGAGGGGTGTCCTTCTCTGCGGGTGGACGCCCGGGGTGAGGTAGAAACTCTACGGCGCGGGCGTTCGGCCTGCGCGACCGCCCGTTCCGGGAGTGGCAGTCGTCACCGTGACCGGGCCGAACTTCTTCAAACCCTCCTCGATCTGCGCCCGTTCTCCGACTGCTACCAACTGGATTTTGTTATCCCCAAGGTACTTTTTCGCCACGCGCTGCACGTCGGCGGGCGTGACGGCGGCAATCAGGTTGGGGTAATTATCCCAGTAATCGCGGGGCAGGCTGTATTGCACCAGTTCCAGCGTCCGGCCCAACACGCCTTCGGGACTCTCCAGTGTGCGGGCGAAACTGCCGATGAGGGCGCGTTTGGCGCGGGCGAGTTCGTCACTGGTTACGGGCTTGTCCTGTATACGCTTGAACTCGTGGAAGAACTCTTTCACTGCGCCTTCGGTGACGGGCGTGCGGACGCTTGCCGTCGCCTGCCACATTCCCGGCCAGCGCGGAGCCGTCAGGCTGGAATACGCGCCATAGGTATAACCCTTGTCTTCGCGCAGGTTCTGAAACAGGCGCGCGGATGCCCCGCCGCCCAGAATGTGGTTGGCAACCACAAGCGGGATATAATCCGGGTCGGTTCGGCTGACGCCGACGTTTGCGAACAGCAGGTACGTTTGCGTGGACGCGGGCCGGTCAATCAGATATATGTGCGTGGTGTCTTTTGCCGTCACGTCCCCGGTTGGCAGCGTCGGTTCTTTCGCGCCCGGTTTCCAGTCAGCAAGGGCGCGCGTAAAGTACGCGATTATGTCTTTGGCTTTCACATCGCCGGTAATCCCCAGCACTGCGCCGTTAGGATGATAAAACCCCTCGTAGAAACCTTTCAGGTCTTCCACTTTCAAGCCGCGTCGCTGTACCGCTGTTGCGGGCTGACGCGCAAACGGCGTTCCGGTATAAAACAGGCGTTCCATCTGTCGGGCTGCGAGGGCGTTGGGGTTGCTGCCGCCGCCCGGTCCACCCGGACCGCCCCCACCGCCGCGCCTGCCACCGCCGCCACCGCCACCAAATCCGCCGCCGCGCCCGTTCAGCGCGTTGTCCAAACGATCGGAAGGGAAACTCGGATGCAACAGCGCGTCGGCCATCAGTTCGGCAAGCGCGTCCGCGTGGTCACTGGTTCCCGCTGTGGTGATTGTGGTCGTTTCTAATCCGGCATTGGCCGAAAAACTCGCGCCCCAATCTTCCAGCGGCTCGGTAATCTGCGTGTAAGAACGGGTTGTCGTGCCTTCTGTAAGCAGGGAAGCGGTCAATTGCGCCAGTCCGGGTTTGAGTTCCAGCAGAGTTCCGGCTTTCATGGTCAGCGCCATGCGGACAGTGGGCAGTTTATGGTTTTCCAGCACGAAGATGCGCAGGCCGTTAGGCAAAACGGCTTCGGTTGGGCGCGGCAGTTTCAACGCCAGCAGTTCGGACGCGACAGGCGCTTTGTTTTTCAGAACCGCGCGCCGTCCCGAATCCGCGCTCAAATCATCCGCTTCCTGCGCCCGCGCCATCAGAGAAACGCACAGCAACCCGGCGCACAAACTCAAGGTTACGGGTACTGAAAGTACCCGTCTGAGTGGCGTTCCGCCGAGCGTCCTACGGACGCAGGAATCTATAAACAAGAGATTGCGTCCGTAGGACGCTTGGCCGCAAGCCTTACAGACAGGGGTTTTCACCCCCTGGCGGAACTGGCGAGACCGGAAAGCCTCTCGGCAGTGAAATACATTCATTACTGCGATACCTCCACAGGCGACAGGTCAGAAGCGAAAGGCAGAAGCTGGAACGGATTTGCGGAAGCGTCGCTCTCATCCGTGGGAGTCGGCGTGGCGCGGGCGGGTTTGCCCAGCACGATGAGCCGATGCTTTTCCACAAGGTATTTTTGCGCGACGCGCTTCACATCCTCTGCCGTGACCGCTTCCAGATGCGGCAACAGCGCGTTGATGCGCCCCGGATCGTTGTAAAACACGGCGTACTCGGCGAGAGTATTAGCGCGGTTCAGCGAGGTTTGCAGGCCGGACAGCGACTGCGTTTGCGCGGACGCTTTGGCGCGGCGCAACTCTTCGGGCGTGGGGCCGTCCGTCTGCACTTTATGAATCGCGTCCATAAGCGCGGCCTCGATTTTCGTCTCGTCGCTGCTGCCGCTCATATTCACGCCGAATGTGAACAGCGAAATGCCGCGCGATTCGCGAATACTGGCGTTCGCGCTCTGGGCGAGATTGGTGGTGACAAGCGCGGTTCGCAAACGGGACTGCCGCCCCTGATTAAGAACGCTGCTCAATATGCGCAGGGCGTAGTAGTCGGGATGGTTGCCGGGTACGGTCGGGAACGCGATGGAAAGACGGGGCGTTCGCGCCAGTTTATCCTCAACCGTCTGCCGCTTTTCGGCGGTCAATTCCGGTTCCGAAACATCAAGGGCGGGCGGGTCGGGGTGTTTGACCAGTTTGCCGAAATACTGCTCGATCTTTCCTCTGGCTGTCTTCGGATCGAAATCGCCCGCCACCGCAAGTACGGCGTTGTTGGGCGCGTAGTACATCTGGTAAAACGCCTTTACATCGTCCAGCGTGGCCGCGTTCAGGTCGTCCATGCTGCCAATCGTGGTATGCTTGTACGCGAAATTGGTAAAGGCCAGATCGAGAAGGGCATCCTGAAAACCGCTGTACGGCTGATTGTCGTACCGCTGACGGCGCTCCTCCTGCACTACAAGCCGCTGGTTATCCAGATTGTCCTTGTTGATGTCGAGCGCGCGCATCCGGTCGGCTTCCAGATACAGGGCAAGGTCGAGTTGGTTGGCGGGCAGGGTTTCAAAAAAATTGGTACGGTCGGCGTTGGTAGTTCCATTGAACGAGCCGCCATTGTCGTTGACAAGAACGAAATGCTCGCCCCTGCCGATGTTTTCCGAACCCTGAAACATCAGATGCTCGAACAGGTGGGCAAACCCGGTTCGCCCCGGACGCTCATTGCGCGAACCGACATCATAGGTGACGCTGACCGCCACAACGGGCGCGCTTTTGTCGGGCGCAAGGACGACGCGCAGGCCGTTCTTCAATTTGAACTGCGAAAACTTCACCTGCGGAATTTTGAGTTTGTGGGCGAGTTCCGCGCTTTCCTGCGCCGCGCAAGTGACAGCAGGCAACACGCCAACACCAAACAACGCCCCAAACAGCAGCAAACGGGATGAGAGAGTCATGGTTTCACTTCCAGAGTAAACAGGATAAAGAGGATGGAAAAGAGGTAACGACGGTGTTCCAGAGTGACAGACGATAGTATATAGATAAGGTTAGCACAAACACGCTGGATTTTAAGTAAGAGGAAGTGAAAACGAGAGAACAAGGCCTCAATAAAACCAGAAACTACTCAGTATCCTCTTTCTTGTCGGAACTGCCCGAAGGCAGACGCCGTTCAAATCGCAACAGCGCATTTTCCAATCTCAGCAGCAGGTTCTCGCGGTCACGAGCGGACATATCCCGGTCGTGCTGTAGCGCAAAAGTGAGTTCCTGAACGGCTTCCACCAATCTATCTATGCGCTGATCTTGTTCCCTCTCGTGATGACGTAATTCTTTGATGTCGGCTTTATTTTGCTGCACGTCTCGCGTGAGCGCAACAAGCTTCTTGCTGAACTCGACAATTTGCTTTAATATGCGTTACGCCGACCTCCGCAATGCGTCGAGATGGATACGCAGATTGGACAGTGCCGCATCGGTATGGTCCGTGATTATCTTTGATTCCGCTTTAAGACGCTCAATTACGTTCTGATCCTGCTGCATCAATCCATTTAGCCGCTCTATTTCGGCAAGCGCCTGATCAAGAATGATTTCCGTTTCCGCATCCAATGTCGGCATTACGTGTTGCGAAGTTATGTCTGCCATTAGTCTTCCTCCCGGCATATTATAACTCACCTTACGCAGGCGAGCAGTTTGTAGTCACAGATTTGCTGTTGTTGACGGTAGAATAGTGTCATGGACAAACAACTTCTGGACCTTTACTCAGACTATCTCCTTTGTTCGTTCGGCCTGACTACCGCGACGGGCCTTTCCACCCTGCTCGACGGCGCGATTAGCCACGACAAGATCACGCGGTTCTTGTCAGGACGTGACTTCACTTCTTCGGACCTGTGGCATCTGGTCAAACCCTTGGTACGGCAGGTACAATGTGAAGACGCAGTTCTGGTCTTCGATGACAGCATCGAAGAAAAACTCTATACGGATGAAAGCGAACTCATTTGCTGGCATTGGGATCATTGCTTCAACCGCAACGTGAAGGGCATCAACATTCTGACCTGTTTGTATCGCGCGCCCACTGCCGCTCTGCCCGTTGCCTTCGAGTTGATCCAAAAGTCGGCTTGGGAAACGCATAAGAAGACGGGCAAACCCAAGCGAGTGTGTCCCAAGACCAAGAACGAATACCTGCGCGAGATGGTGGCGCAATGTCAGAAGAACCAATTGCCTTTTCGCTATGTCCTGGCCGACGCTTGGTTCAGCGCGGCAGAAACGATGATGCACCTCAAAAACGAAGGCAAAACCGACTTTATCTTCCCGATTAAGGCCAACCGCAAGGTGGCTTTGTCCCAGGAAGACAAGTTGGCAGGCCGCTATATGCCCGTATCCTCGCTTTGCTGCGAAGCGGACGCCGTATTGAACATCTGGCTGGAGGGGGTAAACTTCCCCCTTCTGCTGTGTAAGCAGGTCTTTACAAACAAGGACGGCAGCCAGGGCGTTCTCTATCTCGTGACGAGTGACACGACGTTAAGCGGTTGCGACATCCAGACGATCTACCAAAAACGGTGGAAAGTGGAAGAGTATCACAAATCGGTCAAGAGCAATGCGAGTTTCGCCAAGTCGCCGACCAAAACTATTCGGACCCAGAGCAACCATATCTTCGCCTGTTTATGGGCGTATGTGAAGTTGGAAAGTCTGCGTTTGCAGACGCGCTTGAACCATTTTGCGATGAAAGGCAGGCTCTACAAAGCGGCCCTTGCCAGCGCCTACCGCGAACTACAACTGCTCAAAGGCATGAGTGCGCCTGCGTAAGGTGAGTTATAACACAGAATCGTTCTCAACCTGCTTCAGCAAATGCGTGGCTATTTTGGCGATATTGCGGGCGTCGTCTATGCCCCTGTGGTGTGTTCCTTCCAGCGGAATATTCAGCATTGCCAACGCGCTCTTCATTCCTGTCGGTTTGACACTCTTCTGGCGCGAAAACTCTTTCTTCAGGTTGATGTGGTTCTCAAAGGTAGACGGCAGTTCCATATTGTGGCGGGCGCAGTCGGTACGGAACTGATTCAGGTCGTAGGCTCCCCACGAACACAGCCGAAACGGTTCCTCGCCAATCCAGTTGACGAACTGCGGAAATACTGTCCAGAAGTATTCCGCTTGATCTATGTCTTCCTGCCGAATGGAAGTCAGGCGCGTACAGAACTCGCTTAACTGCGGCGAGGCGACAGGCTTGATGAACGCCGCGAACTCACGGCTAACCGGGCTGCCGCTCGACTCCATCATCACCGCGCCGATTTCTATGATCTCCATACGGCTCGGCGTTTGCCCCGTTTCCCAACATGTCGCTTCCAAATCTACTATGACGTAACGCATAATGCTTCCTTATAATTCACGCGAGCAGACGATTATGTTCAGGATTACCTCTTCTATATCGCCAGTCATGCCCCTTTTGCTAACGCGAGTTCCTCAGATAGTCCGGTATGGGTTGATTGTCCTATCGCGCGCAAGCAAACGTATCAGGGCCTTTCAAAGGATTAGCACGAGCCAGCGCCAGTCCTAACCGTCCTTCTATACGTGGGGTATACTGAACCATTCCAACAAACACTGTATGGAGAAATTATCTCATGGCCTACAACAAGTTTACAATGGCGCAGTTACGTAAAGAGTATCAGTTAGAAGATACGGCGCAGGCCGCGCTTTTTGCCGACGCGCCGCCTGCTCAACTTTCCGACTGGCTCCGTCAAACGCTGGCGAAACAAACCGACACTGCGCTGCAAAGCGGTTCGGAGAAGGCTCGTTCCGAACTTCTTATCACGCCTATTCTTGTAGAGGTTTTCGAGCAGTCCCGAAACCATGCCAATTTCTTCTCCGGTATCGAATTCAACGTAGACAAGAAGCGCGGGCTGGCTGGTTTCTGCGATTTTCTGTTTACCCTCGCCCCACGCAAAATAACGGTGCAAGCCCCGATTATCTCCGTCGTCGAAGCCAAAAAGGAAGATATCCCTTCAGGGATACCACAATGTTTTGCCGAGCTCATCGCCGCGCAGATATTCAACGCGGCGGAAGAGCGAAATATAACAACGCTCTATGGCATTGTTACAACCGGCACGGAGTGGAAATTCTTGCGCCTTCAGGGAACGAACGCCACGATTGACACCGACGACTACTTCCTCAATCAACCGGAAAAGATTGTCGGCATCATTCTCTCCATGTTGCGCTAACTCAATATTATCCTTAAAATGGAGGAACCCGTCTCGTGGCCTACAGTCAGTTTACAATGGCGCAATTGCAGGAAGAGTACCACCTTGAATTTACGGAAGAAGCCGCGCTTTTTGCCGCCGCGACGCCTGCCGTTATTCCCGATTGGCTGCGCGACAGATTGCGGAAGCAAACGGTCGTTGCCCTGCGCAGCGGTTCGGAAAAGGCCCGTTCCGAACTGATCATTATGCCGCTTCTTTTAGAGGTTTATGAGCAAATGCAGGAGCGCGTGAATCTGTTTTCCGGCGTAAAATTCGATGTAGACGAGCAGCGGGGGTTGTCCGGCGTTTGTGATTTTCTGTTCAGCCTCTCGCCGCTTCATCGGGAGATACACGCGCCGGTACTTGCCATTGTCGAAGCCAAAAAAGAGGACATTAATATGGGGATACCGCAGTGTTTTGCCGAACTTGTCGCCGCGCAGATATTCAACGCGGCAGAAGAGCGTAACATTGCTACGCTTTATGGCATTGTCACGACAGGTGAAATCTGGAAATTCCTGCGCCTCCAGGGAACCGCCGCTACAATTGATACGGACAACTATTTTCTCAACGAGCAGGAAAAGATTGTCGGCGTCGTTCTTTCCATGCTGCGCTGAACCTGAAATGCTCGAACAGGTGGGCAAACCCGGTTCGCGCCGGACGCTCATTTTACGCGTATCCGCCTCCTGCCTCTGATTTTTGGTAATAGCCGGAAATTTACCTGCAACATTGCTTCAAATGGCGTGAAATGTGTTATATCTTTGGTGAGATTTATTGTTCCCTTCGTCACAAGAAAGATTCTAAAGCTTGTAACAAGGTAACAACTTAAGATTAGCAGTTTGAATTCATGCCAATTGAACTCGTCGAAACTAATGCAGTAAATCCCGCGCGCGATCCTAAAACGATCCGGCGTTATTTCATGCTCGTTTTTACAGGTTATTTAGGTTTGATTCTAAGCAGCCCTAAATCCGGGTTGCGGCTTCTGCCTCTCCGTTTTCTTCTTAAAAATCAACTTCATGTCAATGCGAAAGACATGGCTTTATTCCTCGCGGCAGGCACGTTTGCGCTTTACCTCAAACCCTTAGCCGGAATTTTCACAGACAGCGTTTTGCTGTTCGGAACCAGGCATCGGCATTACTTTCTTTTCAGTACCGTAGGCGTTGCTATCTTATGGCTTGTTCTTGGCCTGGTTCCCAAAACTTATCCTGCCCTGCTTTGTACTACAATTGCTTTGACTGTATGCTGGACGGTGGCTCAGACGACACTTGGCGGACTGGCTGTTGAAATCGGAAGAGAGCATGGCATACCGGGGCGGCTGGCCTCGTTACGAGAAGGCGCGGCAGCGCTTACAATTTTGGCGCGAGGTCCTATTGGAGGCTTTCTCGCAACACAAGCCTTTATTCTTTGCGCGTTTGTAAACGGCTCTCTCACCGCTCTACTGGCTCTGATATTCTTTTTTTGGTTCAGGGAAGCGCCCTGTGACAAAAATTATAAGGGAGCCTGGAACAGTGTTCGTAAACAGTTTGGGCTTCTGTTTCAATCCCGCGCCATGTGGGTTTCCACAGGATTATATTGCCTGGTGTGTTTCAATCCGGCCTCGCATACGCCTCTGTTTTATTATCAAACAGAAAAACTTAAGTTCACGCCTGAGTTTATCGGCGCGCTTGGAGTTGTCAACGGCGCTTTAGATTTAGCCGGCGCGTTCTTTTATGCGTTTGCCTGTAAACGTCTGCGCCTTCAACCGTTGTTAGTGATAGGCCTGTGCATCAACACAATTTCAGCGCTACTGTACCTTGCTTATCGTTCGCGCAATTCAGCCATTGTTCTCGAAGGGGCAGAGGGCCTCGGATACGGTTTGGCAACACTCCCACTCCTCGATTTGCTGGCCCGCGCAACGCCGAAACATTGTGAGGCATTCGGCTATGCTCTGATGTTCAGTTTGGGATATGCGTCCGTTGCGCTCTCCGACGTGGTTGGTTCATGGCTGTTCGACCGCTATCATCATAATTTCACGCTGCTTATCTGGCTGAACGCCGGCACGACCGCTTTAGTTTTCCTGGCAGTTCCGTTCCTGCCGCGATCCCTGACGATCTGGCGAGATGGCGAGAGTATGCCTGCCTGAACGCGATAAGAGCCTCTCCCATCAGGCCGGGTACAGAGAACGTACCCGTCTGAATGGCCTGCGGCCAAGCGTCCTTCGGACGCAAATGCCTGCGCCTATTGGGATAGGCGCTAAGAATCAACACGGACCTACTCGCCTGTAAGGAGGCAGAAGCATAGTTAAGAAAGTAGGATGCGGGCGGCAGTTCATGCCGCTCATTGTACCCGTTGGTCATTTTGTCGGAGGAACAACAATGTATCGAATCACGCGACGAGGGTTTACTTTGATTGAGTTGCTCGTAGTTATCGCCATTATTGCGATACTGGCGGCGATTCTCTTTCCCGTCTTTGCGCAGGCCCGCGAGTTGGCGCGCATAACCAGTTGCCTGTCCAACACCAAACAACTCGCTATTGGACAACTGATGTACGCGCAGGATTATGACGAAATCCTGATAGCGAGTGTGATCGTTGACCGCAACGCGGCTCCCGTTTATGCCCAGATCGAGGGTCTCTGGACAACAACCATCCAACCCTATATCAAAAGCGTTCAGGTTCTGTTTTGCCCCTCCTACAATGCTTCCAACACAGCGAGGGCGCTGGATGCGGCAGATTGTCAGGGAAATGGGACACCGGGCAGTTTCAGCGCAGGCCGGATTCCACCGCTCACGACTTATGGGCCGAAACATGACGGCTTCCTGGCGAATTATGGCGTTGCCTTACGCTATGTGGGGGGAAGCTGCACTCAAAACAGCCCACATGCCTATTATCCCGGTTCGAGTTTCAATTATCAGGAATTGCTTGCCGCAGTTGTATCGCCGGCTCGCACCGCCACCATTGGCGATGCGTACACCCTGATTTTTCATTCGAGCGCAAGTCCGGGTGGTTTGCGCGAATCCGTCGGCTTCGGCTGCGACGGACAATTCAGTCACAGGGACGGCGGGGGGAACTACAGTTTCCTGGATGGACATTCCAAATTTATCTCGAAGAATGCCGAGCGCCATATCTTGCAGGACAACATGGGATGCTGGTACGAGGAGTACTTCTCAGCAGATGAGTAAAGAAGCGAAAAGGAAGGAAAATCATTATGCAAAAACAGGGACGCGCAATTATCCGGGCGTTTGCCATTCTGTTCGTTGGCATGATTGCCGTCACGACAGCAGGCTGCCACAGCAAGGAAGATAAACCCGAAGCGGACTACTACTCCGGCAAGGATTTCCAGCGCCCCAATTCTGCCGCAAAAGACGAAAAAAAGGAAGAACGATAAGCATTACCTATCCCCTTCATCCAAAATCAAGCAAAGGGAGGCGCGTTAGAGTTGCCGCGCCAATTGATCCAGTTTCTTCTGGCGGGCAGGCAGGGGAGCCACATTCAGCAGAGCCTGTGATTCTTTCAGATAGCGCGCGGCAGCGTCCTTCTCCCCGGCTGCCAGATAAATTTCAGCCCATATCATCAGTTCATGGATATGCCCGTCACCCAAAGCGACAGGAGGCAGCCAATGCAGCGCTTCGACGGGCTTACCTGTACTCAGAAGAACGCGCGCCTTCGTCATGTGGAAATAATCGTCATTTATCCTGTTTTCGTTATTGTGTCCGCGCAAAGACTTCTCCGCCTGCTGAAGGAATGTGACGGCTTCCTCGTGGCGGCGCGCCTGTCCCGCGTATAAGGCCATATCGCACAACAGACAGGTGTGCAGCGCAGGCGAAAGCAGGCGCAGCCAGGGATACAACAACTTGACGCCCTTTTCCGCGCCGCCCGCGCCGCTGACCGCATGTGAGGAGAGGATATTGAGCGCGTCCACGAAAAAATAGTCCGGCGCAGTCATGCCTCGTGTGAGGTTGAGCGCGCGCCAGTTTCCCGCGCATGCCTCTGCCGCGCGCCCCTGCATAAACAGCCACCAGCCATGCAGCGCCTCCACTTTCGCTAACAACGGCAAAGCCTCGGAAGAATGGCTTAACAGGGGGCGCAACTGAAGTTTCAACGCCAGCGCGTACAAATCCATCAGGGGAAGGAGCGCGAACTCACCCTTGCGAATCTGCATCAGGGTTTCATATTGTTGGCGACACTCCTCCAGCGTCAATTGCGGCGGCCAGTATGAAGGTGATATACGCCCGGACTGCAAGGCAGCCGCCTCATGCGGCAAAGCGCCCAGCGCGCTGCACAAACGCGCGCTGTCGTCTTCGGAAGGAACTGTTCGCGTGGACTCCCATCGGTATATGGTTGACCGATTGATACGCAACTCGACGGCGAACTGCTCCTGTGTCCAGCCGCGCCGCATACGCATCGTCCGTATCAGGTCCCCTGAGCCGGGGAGTGGGCCGAGCGAACTTGTCGGAACAGGCCGTGTTCCATCGCCTTTCTGCGCGAGAGGATTTCGACGACGGTCAGGCAATAGCGCGTAAATTTCCGTTCGTTCTGCCTGCGTCGCTTCCAGTGCCATCAAGACGCTTTCCAGTTCGACTCCACGAGGTTGCTGCTGATTTGCCTCCCAGTTACGCAGCGTTCGGGGCGTAATTTGCGCCTGCGTCGCCAACCGTTCCCGGGTAATTTCTCGCTTTATTCGCAATTGTCGCAACGCGTTCCCCAAAAGATACATACAAACCTCCCTCTTTCGTTTACCCCCTCCCTTATATTACTCTGTTCATACGAATACTCCTTCCGAACTTATTATTTTAATTGTCATGGAATAGTATCTGCATCATCGTCCTGATTGGCATGGAATGTGCAATAACCTTTCTTGATTGGCTGGCATTTGTGCCGGTAATCCCATTACGCTCTGTAGATCATGCTACCAATGTTTGAAGGGACACTCTATGAAACTCTCTCTTTCCATTCTGCCTGCTGCCTTCGCCGGACTGGTCGCTCTTTCCCTCACTCCTCGCGCACGTGCGCAGTCCATCACCAACGGGGATTTCGTCACCGATCTTTCGGGATGGACAACCCAGGGGCCGAGTACGATATGGGTTGGCGACAACGGCCCGGATAACGTTTCCGGCGCGGCCTGGATCAATGATGTTCTTAACGCTACGCCTTTCCTGCAGCAGACTATTACCGGTTTAACGTCCGGCCAGAACTATACCATCAGTGGCTTCTATGGATCGCGCGACCAGTTCTTTGGCACAGGTTCGTTCACAGCGCAGATTGATGGAACGACCGATTTCGTCAACACGGATATGGGCAACACCGACTGGAAGCCATTTGCCTTCACCTTTACTGCCGCGTCCGCCTCGGCAGTCCTGCGCTTTAACGCGCAGGTCGGCAATGACAGCGATTACCGGGTGGATAAGATTGCCATCACCCCTGCCGCCGTTCCCGAACCCGGCAGCATAGCGCTGGTTGTGGGTTTTCTCGCTGTCGGCGGCGTGTTCGCGCGTCGCCGTGTCCGCAAGTAATCTCCAGTTGCCGGAGAGGGTTATGTTCTCGCCTGTGGCGCTGCGGCAGACTCTTGCCTTACTAACGCGCCTGCTCTTGCAGCCCTGTTATAACATCAGAAAGCCCTCTCCGCAATAGTGGGGAGGGCTTTCTGATATTCCATCGAAATCATGAGCATTAGAGTGGCGGTGTCCGTCGTTCCTGATTTTATGGCGGGAAGAGCGCGCCGTAAAATGCCCTTCGGCGCATGAGGTATACTGTGTTACCCCCACCATTCACGGAGGAACCCGCCTCATGGCCTACAATAAGTTTACAATGGCGCAGTTGCAAGCAGAGTTTCAATTAGAAGATAGGGGAATAGAAGCCACGATTGACACCGACTTCTACTACCTTAATAACGTGGAGAAAATAGTCGGTATTATTCTCTCCATGCTGGGATAGCTTTTTGTACAGGAGGAAACACACTTGGAATCTACAATGCTGCAAGCAAATATCGAACAGTTTCACCGGGAAGGCTTTTTAACTCTGCCCGGATTGCTCCCTGCCGAAGACGTAGCCGAATTACGCGCAGGCGTGGAAGCCGCCTTTGCGAAACCCAGTCCCGTTGCCGATGTGTACGGCCCCTATCTCGCGCAAATCTGGCGTCCCCTGATGTTTGAACACGGCGCAGCCTTTGAACAACTGGTAGACCATCCCGCCATTATTGATCTCATCGAAGCCATCTTGGGCAAGGACTGCCATCTTATCGCCAACAGCGCCCTGCGAACCGGCGCGGACGAAACCATTTCTATGTGGCACGTAGACGAGTGCGTCCGCGTTCCCCGCCCTGCCGATGTGCCGCTCGACCCGCGCATCGAAATGCCCTGCTTCGTTATCAACCTCAACTACTACCTGTGCGACGTGGACGACGATTTAGGCCCGACTGAGTTTGTTCCCGGCAGCCATCGCGCCGGACGCCCGCCCGTCGCTTCTGACAAAGACGCGAACGGCAACCCCACCTACGAGGGACGAACCACCGTCAGCACGCCCGGACCGGCAGGAACCGCCGTGCTGTGGAACGACCAGACGTGGCATCGGGGCGGCCTGAACAAAACCCCGGATCGCATCCGGTGGGTGCAACAGGCCCCCTACGCCAAACGCTTCATCGCGCAACGCTTCTACCCGTTTATCAACTACCGCCTTCCCGACGGTATTCTGGAACGCGCCAACCCGCGCCGTAAACGCCTGCTCGGTCTTCACGCGCCGGGACCGTTTGGGTAAGGGATGAGGGATGAAGGGAAGATACGAGATACGAGATACGAGATACGAGAAGGGGAGGATTCATCCTTCATCCTTCATCCCTCATCCTTTGCCAAACAGCGCCATTCCCTGTGGCGGCAGCGTCAGGCATAAACAGGTGGCTTCGGCTTGCAGTTCCGCGCCGCTGTCCAGCCATGAGTTCCATTTTACGCCGCCCATAGCCTCGGCATCGAGCGTGACGC
This sequence comes from uncultured Chthonomonadaceae bacterium, assembly GCA_963817895.1. Lineage (GTDB taxonomy): Bacteria > Armatimonadota > Chthonomonadetes > Chthonomonadales > Chthonomonadaceae > CAWFQB01. Next base: position 757,740 of record CAWFQB010000004.1, on the reverse strand, counting down.
ATTGTTCCGCGCGGCTGCGATTGAACGCGACTAGAACGCGCTCGTTCTCGAAAGTGCGAATGTAGGCGAAAATGCCCTTGTCGTTGTGAACTTGAACCGTCTGGTAATCGCCGCGACGGAGAGCAATATGGTCACGGCGCAGGGCCAGCAGACGCTTGTAAAATCGCCGCATGTTCTCGTCACGCTTGTTCGGATTCCACTCGAAGGCGCGGCGGCAATCCGGGTCTTTGCCGCCCTCCAATCCGATCTCGTCCCCGTAATAGATGCAGGGCGCGCCGGGATAGGTCAGTTGCAGCAGGACGCACTGCTTTTCACGGTTTACATCGCCGCCGCAAACCGTTCGCAATCGTTCCGTATCGTGGCTGCCGAGCAGGTTGAACATCCGGTCGGTCGCCCATTGCGGGTAATCTTCGCGGATTTGCTTCAACTGGTCATCGCACTCATGCGGCGAGGTTTTGTCAAGCGCGAAAAAATCCAACACGGCATCCCGCCAGCGATAGTTCATTACGGAATCGAACTCGTCGCCGCGCAGCCAGTCCTGCCCGTTTTCCCAAATTTCGCCCACGATGTAAGCGTCCCGCTTTGCCGCCTTAGCAATCTGCCGGAACTCTTTCCAGAACAGATGCGGTATTTCGTTCGGCACGTCCAGACGCCAGCCGTCTATGCCCGAACTCTTGATCCAGCGCTCCGCCACATCCAGCAGGTATTGCCGTATCTCTTGATTGTCCGTGTTGAACTGTGGCAGGGAGGCGACACCGAACCAACACCGGTAATTGGATTTGCCCTGCTCGATGTTGATGGGGAACCCTTCGGGGAAATACCAGTCCTTGAAGCGGGACTGTTCCCCATGCTGCCGCAGATCGCGGAACGCTTCGAATTCCACGCTGCTGTGGTTGAGAACGGCATCCAGAATCACATGCCATTCGCGCTCATGCGCCCGCCCTACAAGGGTTTTCAGCGTTTCCGGCGAACCTAAACGCGGGTCAATCATCTGGTAATCTATGGTATCGTAGCCGTGATTGCTGCCCGAGTGAAAGACCGGACTGAGATACAAAGCGTTCACGCCCAGATCGCTCAAGTAGTCCATTTTCTCGATCACGCCCGCAAGGTCGCCGCCCTGATACCCCTCCAGCGTCGGAGGCGCGCCCCATGTTTGCGGTTGGCGGGATCGTTCGTCTTATCGCCATTGGCAAACCGATCCAGAAAGATGTGATAGAATACTGCATCCCGCACCCATTCGGGAGAGTCAACGTTGATGTCCATTATTAATTTTTGCTCCGAAGTCGAGTTGTTTTTTCACAAACATCGTATTTTACCCTGTCTGCTCGGAATACCTGAATTGAGGTTCCATTTTTTAGAACGAATAAGACTGGTTTTCTATCCATCAGGTTCCCGTGTTATGGTCAAGAATCCCTGATGGATACATTTAATATACGTAGACGAAGGAGAACTACTCCCGATGGTTTTCTCATGGTTTCGCGATCTTCACCGCCGCTCCATTACCGAACAGCCTTTTCCCGAAGAGTGGGAGGCTATTTTGCAGCGTCACTTTACGCATTTTACCCTTTTAACGCCGGACGAGCAACAGCATCTTCGGCAGGACATTCAGGTTTTTATAGCGGAAAAATACTGGGAGGGTTGCGGCGGGCTGGAACTCACGCAGACGATGCAGGTTCTGGTCGCGGCGCAGGCGTGTTTGCTCACTCTGTACCGCGAACACGATTTTTACCCGAATGTCGAATCCATTCTGCTGTACCCCTCCGGCTATGCCGTGCCGCAAAAATCTGTAGCGCCGGGCGGCATCGTGGAAGAGACATTCAGCGCGCGATTGGGCGAAGCGTGGGACAACGGCCCCGTCGTGTTGTCGTGGGCGGATGTCGAAAGCGGCGGGGCCAACGACCATGACGGCCAGAATGTCGTTTACCATGAGTTCGCGCACAAGTTGGATATGCGCGACGGCAGCGCGGATGGGGTTCCGCGCCTGGAAAACGATGCTCAATACGACGATTGGGCCGCTGTCATGAGCCGGGAGTATCAAGAGTTGGTGGCGCAGACTGAAGCGGGACATGCTACGCTGCTTGGAGATTACGCAGCTACCAATCCCGCCGAGTTTTTCGCTGTCGGGACGGAATGTTTCTTTGAAAGATCACTCCCAATGCGGCAGACGCATCCCTATCTTTATCAAGCCCTGCGCGGTTTCTATCAGCAGGACCCGGCTGCCCGCCTTGAAGCGCAGCCACACAGCACGGGAATGCCCGACGATTCGCAGAAGGAACACCATCTGCATAGCTCCAATCTGCACGGCCATCTCTAATACAACTGCCAGTTCCTGCCGTTTCGCGCTTAGTTCTGCGACTAAAGTGGGAACTGTATTTAATCTGTCGGCGTATTTCGGACGTAGACTATTTTCATTGTTCGCTTCCGTGATTTTGATTCGTTGCCCGTTCTTTACACTGTCCCGTTTGCGAATACCTATCCGACGCGGGTTTCTATAGCCGCGCAGTAACAGAGCGAACTATGACAGACCAGCACCATACCAGTACGCTACAACCATTGGACTCGCTACCCGCCTCCGGCAGCCCGCCTTCCGATGCCGAAGCCTATCTTCAGCTCTCAATTCATGCCGAAGAGCGTCTTCGCCTGATTGAAGAGAATGTGCGGGATTTCGCTATTTTCGTCGTCGCGCCCGATGGACGCATTTCCAGTTGGAATGTGGGCGCGCAACGCATTATGGGCTATTCCGAAGCGGAAGCTATCGGCATGGACTGCATGTGTCTGTTTATTCCCGAAGATATAGCGTGCGGGGCAGTAGAGCATGAGCGCGTAACGGCGCGGGAGATCGGGCATTGTCAGGATGAGCGGTGGCATCTGCGCAAGGACGGCACACGCTTCTGGGCAAGCGGCATTATGACCGGCCTGCGCGATACAGAGGGGCATTTTCGCGGTTTCGTAAAAATCCTGCGGGATATGACCTCCAGCAAAGTGGCCGAGCAGCAGCATCACGAGGATGTCCGGCTGCTGATGGAACAGGAGCGGCAGGCGGGAATTCTGGAGGAGCGCAACCGCATCGCGCGCGAAATCCACGACACGCTGGCGCAGGGATTGACCGGTATCGCCATTCAGATGGAGGCCGCCGAGGACGCGCTGAACACGTCCCCGGAACAGGTGATTCATCATATCGCGCGGGCAAAACAACTGGCCCATGAAAGCCTTGCGGAAGCGCGGCGTTCCGTGCGCGCCCTCCGTCCCCAGGCGCTGGATGCCCACGATTTGCAGGCCGCGCTGGAACAGTGCGCCCATCAGATTACGCACGGCACAACCTTGCAGGCAGAGTTTATTCTGGAGGGAGTTGCCTTTCCTCTGCCAGCCGAAGATGAAACCGACCTGCTGCGTATCGGTCAGGAAGCCCTGACAAACTGCCTCAAACATGCGCAGGCCGATCACGTCACGCTGAAACTTGTGTTCGCGCCCACTCAGATCGAGCTTTCCATACGCGACGATGGGCGCGGCTTTGACCCTCATCAAATAAACATGCACGGTTTTGGATTGATGGGAATCAAAGAGCGGGCGCGGCGACTGGGCGGCGAAGTTGAAATTGATACCGCGCCGGGACAGGGAACGCGGGTGCGCGTCACCCTTCCCATTTCTGACGACAACAAACATCGCGCTACTGTGGAAGCGTTGCACACCTCTGTTGAACCGGGTGAAAGGATCAATGAACAGCCATGAAACCCTCTACCAGTATCCGAGTCCTTATCACGGACGATCATCCTGTCGTGCGCGAAGGTCTGGCGTCCATCATTGACCGCCGGGAGGACATGATGACAGTGGCGCAGGCGGGCAATGGCGTAGAGGCCGTTGATTTGTTCCGCCAGCATCGCCCCGATATTGTTTTGATGGATTTACGGATGCCGCAGATGGACGGCGTAACCGCTATTTCCCAGATTCGGCAGGAAGCGCCGGATGCCCGCATCATCGTGCTGACCACTTACGACGGCGAAGAGGACATTTACCGGGGCTTGCAGGCGGGGGCGAAAGGGTATCTGCTCAAGGACGCGCCCCGCGAGGAGCTGCTGGAAACTATCCGCGCCGTCCACAACGGGCAAACGCACATCCCCTCTCCCGTCGCCGTAAAACTGGCGTCGCGCATCAGCCAATCGCCGCTTACGCCTCGCGAAGTGGAAGTTTTGCGCCTGATGGTGGGCGGCAACAGCAATCAGGAGATCGCGAACGCGCTGTTTATCGCGGAGGGAACCGTCAAGGCCCACGTCAACAGCATCCTCGACAAAATGAAAGTAAATGACCGCACTCAGGCCGTCACCGCCGCTATCCGGCGCGGTTTAGTCCATTTGGATTAGAAATACTTGCCGTAAATACGCCAGAAACACTTCATCATTAGACATCAGTTTGCCGGGGGAGTCGCTGAGTTTGGCGACGGGGCGACCATTGCAGCGCGTCATTTTGATGACGATTTGCAGCGGGTCAAAGTCGAAATCGTTGGTCAGGTTGGTTCCGATGCCGAAGTTGACGCGGATACGCCCCTGAAAATGGCGGGCCAACATTATGGCTTTGGGTATGTCCAAGGCGTCGCTGAACGTGATGGTTTTCGTTCGGGCATCAATCTTCTTATCGGCGTAGTGCGTCAGCAGTTTCTCGCCCCACTCTACCGGGTCGCCGGAATCGTGGCGGCAGCCGTCGTAGGCTTTGCTGAACAGCAGGTCGAAATCTCGCAAAAAGGCGTCCATGCCTACCACGTCGGAAAGCGCGATACCCAAATCGCCCCGGTACTCCTGCATCCACGCTTCCAGAGCGGCTTTCTGGAAATCCGGCAGCGCGGTAAACGCCTGAAACGCCTGCAAAAATTCGTGCGCCATCGTGCCGAACGGCGTGATGCCGAATTTCCGCGCCGCCGCCACATTGCTTGTTCCCACCAGCGAGTCGCCGATACGCTCCTTCAAAGTCTCGATTACTTTCAACTGCCACTCGCCACTGTACCGCCGCCGTGTTCCAAATTCGCAAATGCGCAGGGGTACATCCGACTCGTTTATCTGCCTGCATTTCTCATACAGCCGCTCCATGCCGGAGGGGTTTGTGGCGGGCGCGTCGGGCTGCGTATGCCGGAAATATACCTCGTTGATGATGGCAAGAACCGGCACTTCAAACAATATCGTACGCGCCCAGTGGCCTTTAATGGTCAGGCGAAACTCATCCGTCGCGGTAATCTCCACGTCGGAAGGGTTCAGGCGGACTTCAAACAGCGAGTCCACGAAACCTGGTTTGAGATAGCGGATGGTTTTCAGGTACGCCAGTTCTTCTCCGGTAAACGTCAACTTGCAAAAGGCGTTAATCTCCTCGCGTATCTCGTCCGCGTAGGGCCGCAAATCCACATTCTTGCTGCGGCAGCGAAACTGATACTCCACATCCACATGCGGATAACGATGCCACACCACTTGCAGCATTGTAAGTTTGTACAAATCTGAGTCGAGCAGATTATTGATGACAGGCATTATGCCCCCCGAAATTTATTTTTTTGGCTCTTGAGGTTTTATCGCGACACGAATTTGCGTTCCATGCCGATTGCTCTTGCTTCGGCAAGCGCGCGTTCCAGCGTCCAGGGTTCCTGATGGTTACGCGGAATTTCGTTATCCACGTTTCCGGCGGAAGGCGCGGGGAGGAAACAGCGTTCCAGTTCGGTTTGTTCGGCAGGGGGAAGGGGCGAACCTATTTTTTCTCTCAGATGTTTCGCCGCTTTGTACAATCCTCTGGCGCGTTCGGCCTCGCCTGACCTCGCGGCGATACGCGCCCACGCTTCCAGCGCGTAGGCGAGGCTGCGGCGGTCGCCGAGTTGGTCGAACAAATCTGTCGCTTCCAGCAGGCAGGCGGAGGCTTCCTGTAAGTTATTCTGTTCCCACGCAAGCAAAGCGAGGACGTTAAGGGTTATGCCGACATTGCGGCGGTCGCGCAACTCGCGCCGCAAAATCAGGGATTCGGAAAGCAGTTCGCGGGCGCGTTGCAATTCGCCATTTTTGCGGGCAAGCTGTCCTAAATTGTTCAGGCAGGCGGCAATACCCCACACGTCGTTTAAGGCGCGGCGCAATCGCAGACTGGCCTCATAACACTGCCGCGCCTCCTCATAATACCCCTGATTTACGGCGTTGATGCCCAGGTAGCCGAGGGTTCCCGCTTCGCCGTGCTGATCCCCCACACTCCGCGCGCCCTCCAGCGCCTGCCGATACCACTTTTCCGCGCTCCCATAATCGCCGCGATTGGCGGCAATGATTCCCAAAATACCCAGCGAACCCGCCGCGCCCCGGCCCTCACCCTGCTGTTCCCATAGCGTCAACCCGGCGCGACACGCGGTTTCCGCGCCCTCCAGATCGCCCACAAACACGCTCAACAACGCAAGCCAGTTCAGCGCGTTGGCGCGAAGACCCGTTAGTTTCCGTGTTTCCGGCGCATCCAGCAATCTTGAAAGCCGCTCCCGCCCCTCCGCGAAATGGCCCCGTATCTGCCAGTAACGTCCCAATGCGTTCGCCAGTTCAAGTCCCTGCCCGCGACTCTGCGGGTCGTGTTCCGCCCAATCCAGCGCGTGGCGCAGGTTGCCCGTTTCCACTTCCAGCCGTTCCAGCCACACGGCCTGACGCGCTCCGGTCAGTTCCGGTTCCGCCTGCCGCGCCGTATGCAGCATCCACTCCAGATGCCGGACGCGCAAGGCCGCTGTTTCCCCCGCTTCTATCAGCATTTTCGCCGCAAATTCCCGTATGGATTCCAGCATCCGATACCGCATCTGCCCGTTCCACTCCTCCGCCACAACGAGGGATTTGGCGACAAGGCTACGCAGGGAGGCAAAGGCGGAAGGATGAAGGATGAAGGATGAAACAGGTATTGGGTGTTGGGTATTGGGTATTGAGGAGAACTGTTCCCTGTTCCCTGTTCCCTGTTCCCTCTCTTCATCCTTCATCCTTCCGCCTTCATCCTTTGCAATCGCTTCTGCCGCGTCCAGAGTCCAGCCGCCGACGAAGACGCTCAGACGGCGCAGCAGGATACGCTCCGGTTCGGGCAGCAGGTCTACGCTGGAAGCGATCACGGCATGAAGGGACTGGTGGCGCGTGGGGCGCAATCCCCCCTCCTCCGTCAGCAGAGCAAAGCGTTGATTTAGTTTTGCGACGATCTCCTGCGGCGTCAGGAGTTGCAGCAATGGTCCTGCCAGTTCCAGCGCGAGCGGCAGGCCATCCAGACGCCGACAAATTTCCGCAACGAAGGGCGCGTTGTCTGCTGTCAGCGCAAAATCATCCCGCGCGGCCTGCCCCCGCTCCACAAACAGACGAACCGAAGGCACATTCCGCAAACTCAGCAAATACTTTTCAGCCAATTCCTGAGACACAACCGAGGGGATTTCCAGCGGCTTTACGCTCACAACAAATTCACCCGACAATCCCAATCGCTCGCGGCTTGTCGCCAGCAATCGCAAATGCGGGCAGGCGCGAAGCAGCTCCTGCGCCATGCTTGCCGCCGCTTGCAGGCAGGTTTCGCAGTTGTCCAGCACGAGCAGCAGATGGCGCGGACGCAACGCGCCGGAAATGACCTCCCCAACGTTGTTCCCGGTTTCCGTCCGTATGCCGAAGACGCGGGCAATTTCCTGCGCGACCTGCGCCGGAGGAACAGCGGCGGATAAATCTACAAACCAGACGCCCTCATCAAACGTGGCCTTCAGTTCCTGCGCCGCCTGTGTCGCCAATCGCGTTTTGCCCACGCCCCCGGTTCCCGCCAGCGTTACAAGCGGATGCGTGAGAACGCGCGTTTCAATTTCGCGCAGCAGCATGTCGCGCCCGATCAGAGGAGTGAGCGCGAGGGGCATATTGCCGCCATCCGCTAATGAGGACGAATGTATCAACCATTCCGGCGCGGGCGTGGAAGCAGCGTTCAAAGCAGGCGGTTTACCGGCTTTGCCGTTCTTCGCTATGCCATTACCGCGTTTCAATATCCGCTGATACAAAGCCCGCGTTTCGGATTTGGGAATGGCGTTTCCGTCTTCCTGAAGCCGCTGACGCAATAGATGGTACACGTCCAGCGCGGCCTGCGGTTCGCCCGCTTTTTCCAGCGCAGTCATAACGTTGCGGGCGGCGGTTTCGCGGCAGGGATCGCTCGCGAGCGTTCGGCGCAGATACGCGATTTCAGCCTGCATATCGCCGTCAACATGGGACTGCGCGGCAAGCGTTTCTAACGCTTTGAGATACGCCTGCCGCCGCGTTTCCCGCTCCGGCAGTACCCACACTTCGCCCACGCCCTCCAGCAAATCGCCCCGATACAATCCTATCGCGTAGCGCCATTCTTCCGCGTCCCCCGCTTCATAGCCCTGTCAAACGCGATTACATCAATAGCCGCGTTCTCGCAATTCAGGCGCAGGGTTGATTTTGCGGGGGCTTCCAATCGAAATGCCTGTTCGCCCATCTTCTGCCGCAAGTCCGACAGGCTTTGCCGCAGACTATCCGAGGGCGTTTCGCTGTCCGGCCAGAGCGTTTCTGCAAGCCACTGACGCGATACCTCCTGCCCCGCCCGCAATGCCAGCAATCCAAGCAGATGTTTGCCCTTCACCGTTCGCAGCGGCGGCAGGGGCTTGCCGTCCACATACGACTCGAACGCCCCGAACAGGTTCAGGACAAATTTGGTGTTCGGTGTTCGGTGTTCGGTGTTCGGTGTTAAGAATTCGATGTTCGTCATTGCTGTATCATTGTACCCGCTTCCTGGTGCCAGGGATTGAAAATCCCTGTCTGGACAAAACAAGCGTCCTTCGGACGCGGGAGTCTTGAATAAAGTGCCGCGTCCGCCGGACGCTTGCACTTTCCTGCCGGGTGCTTTTCAACACCCGGCACAGGAATGTCTGTACCCTTTTCTTGTTCACGCAAACAGGGCTGTTTTGTCACGCAGCCGTCACGCGCCCTCCCTATACTCTTATCAGAATCCGCTAATGAAGCAGGTTCGAATAGATTAGAGGAGGCTACGATGGCAAAATCAGTACATCTGGTTGTGATTGACCCGCAGGTTGATTTTTGCGACCCGCGCGGCGCGCTGTATGTGAAGGGCGCGGAAACCGATATGACGCGGCTGGCCCGCATGGTGAATCGCCTGTCCACGAAACTCGACGATATTCACGTCACGCTGGACTCGCACCGCCTGATTGATGTGGCGCATCCGATTTTCTGGAAGGATTCGACGGGACGCGCGCCCGCGCCGTTCACCATCATCACGGCAAAGGATGTGGAAAACGGGAGATGGACGCCCGTGCTGCCCAGCATGATGAAGCGGATGCTGGCGTATGTGCAGACGCTGGAAGCCAATGGCCGCTACCCGCTGTGCATCTGGCCGCCCCACTGCCTGATCGGTTCGCCCGGTCACTGCGTCGTGCCGGAACTGCATCAGGCGCTGCAATGCTGGGAACAGCAGCGGTTCGCGATGGTGGATTACGTGACCAAAGGCTCGAATCCGTGGACGGAACACTACAGCGCGATTGTGGCCGACGTGCCCGACCCGTCCGATCCCGGCACACAGATCAATACGGCCTTCATCAAGACGCTGCTGGACGCCGACATCGTTGCCATTGCCGGAGAAGCGGGCAGCCACTGCCTTGCCAACACGGTTCGCGACGTTGCCAACAACTTCGGCGATGACAGCTACGTGAAGCGGCTGGTTCTGCTGGAAGACGCGACCAGTCCCGTTCCCGGCTTCGAGCCGTTCCAGACCGACTTCATCAAAGAGATGAAAGCGCGGGGCATGCAGATCAGCAATACGAGAGACTTTCTGGCATAGGTGTTCGGTGTTCGGTGTTCGGAACAATGCAAGAGTTCCACGCAAGCTTTAACGTGAGCAGGCTACTATCCGAACACCGAACCCCGAACACCTATATAGGAGCAAACCAATGCCTATTTTCAACGACGCCACTTTGCAGCAACACGCGCTGCCTTCCGGGCAATACGGCTTTTCCGCCACCCGCCTGGACGATCTGGGCGCAACCGAATACACGCTTGTCACCATTGTCTGCGACGCTTCGCCAAGCGTGAGCGGGTTTGTCAAAGAGATGGAAAACTGCCTTGTGGAGATCGTCAAAGCGTGTAAGTTTTCGCCCCGCGCCGACAACCTGATGATCCGCCTTGTCACGTTTGCGACGGGCATGACCGAAGCGCACGGCTTCAAACTGCTGGAACAGTGCAATCTGAGCGACTACAAGAAGATCATCAAAACGTATGGCGGCACGGCGCTGTACGACGCGGCGGAAAACGCCATTTCCGCTGTGTCCACCTATGGCAAGCAACTGACGGACGGCGGATTTCGCCACCAACGGCATCGTGTTCGTCATCACGGATGGCGAAGACAACGCTTCCAAGCTGACCGTTCGCAATGTGCGCGACGCCCTGACAGGCGCGGTTCAAACCGAAGCGCTGGAATCGCTCGATTTCCATTCTCATCGGCGTCAACGTGCAGGACCCGAACATCGGCGCGTACCTGCAGGACTTCAAGAACGAGGCCGGTTCACGCAGTACGTCGAACTGGACAAGGCCGACGCGAAAGCCCTCGCGAAACTCGCGGACTTCGTTTCGCGCAGCATCTCCGCGCAAAGCAAGGCGCTGGGCAGCGGCGGCTCCTCGAAAATCCTGACGTTCTGACAAAACGACTAAACCACGGGGGACACGGGGAACACGGGGGCAGGATAGGGAAGAGACAAACAATGATGTGTTCGGATATTTTCCTCCCTTTTCTCCTCTCCCGTGTTCCCCGTGTCCCCCGTGGTTTAGTCGTTTTTGGAGGTGTGGTAATGGTACACGTAGATTGCGCGTTTCGGATGGGCAAGACGCATCTGGTCTGTCAGGATTATGCGGCGGTGGCGACAGGAGAGTTTCCCTGCGTCGTGCTGGCAGATGGCTGTTCCGGTTCGCCGAATACGGATATTGGAGCGCGCCTGCTAGCGCGTTCCGCGCTAGCACACATTGCCAACAGTTCACAATCGGAAGGCGCAACTTCCACTCAGAACTCCCCTTCTCCCAGGCTTTTTTGGGAGAAGGGGCCGGGGGTTGAGGGCAACCTGCTTTACTACCATCAACAAGCGATATGCGCCGCCAGAAGTTACGCCGCATCGCTGCAATTGTCCGATACGGCCTGTGATGCAACCCTGCTGACGCTGATTGCAGGCGAATTACAATGGCTGGCGTCCGTGTTCGGGGATGGCGTTGTGGCAGCGCAAAATCGGGCGGGAGAGATGGAAGTGACCGTTGTATCCTATCCCGGCGGCTATCCCTTTTACCCCAACTATCTTGCCGATGACGCGCGGCGGCAGGTTCTCTTACAGCAGGCAGAGAGTACGCGACAGATTGAGACATTTTGTATAAATTCGTGGGGTTTGGTAACAGCAAAACACAGCGAAATTTGCGCGGCAGACGATCCCTGCTCGTTTGTGACCGGCAGTATTGCGGATTACTGGTGGGTGGCAATCCTGTCCGACGGCGTTCACTCCTTCTACACGACGGAACCGGGCGCAGGACGCGCCAATACCGCTCTGCCGCTTGAAACCGTCCTGCCGGAACTGCTGAACTTCAAAACGAGTGGCGGACAATTCGCGCAGCGCCGGATGCAAAAGTTTCAGCAGCAGTGCGCGTCACGCGGCTGGCAGCACCATGACGATGTTGCGATGGGAGTAATTATGCATGGATTAAGGATGAAGGATGAAGTCAATGCCTGTTCATTCCTAAGTTTGCCGAGATAGCAAAGAGGATAAACAGGGTTGCTTTTCATCCTTCATCCTTCATCCTTTGCCGGAGGCAACTATGGATGTTTTTATCAAGGGCAAAGGCAAAATCGGGCTTGGGCAGGGGGATTTTGTGGCGCAGGGCGGCGAGGGGGCCGTGTACGCGAAGGGGGATACCGCGTATAAAATCTATGCCGATGCGGGCAAAATGATTCCCGTCGCCAAAATACAGGAGTTGTCCGCGCTGTCGCTGCCGACGATTATACGCCCCTGCGACGTGCTGCTGGACAGGGGCAATACGCCTATCGGCTACACCATGCCCCGCGTGAAAGACCCGGTTTCGCTGTGCCAGGCGTTTACCCGCGCCTTTCGGGATCGCAATAACGTATCGCCGGACACGATGCTCGCGCTCGTGCGCAAACTTCAAGCGGGCGTACAACATGTGCATGACAAGGGCATGTTGATTGTAGACCTGAACGAGATGAATTTTCTGCTGGACACGAAACTGGCCGAAGTCTTGTTTATTGACGTGGACAGTTACCAGACGCCGAGTTTCAAAGCCACTGCCTTGATGGACAGCGTTCGAGACCGCCATTGCCACAACAATCAGTTTACGCCCGATACCGATTGGTTCTCGTTTGGCATCGTCAGTTTCCAGATGTTCATTGGAATCCATCCGTACAAGGGCAAGCATCCAACGCTGGCCGATATGGACGCGCGGATGATGCAGAATATCAGCGCGTTGAATCCGGCTGTGTCCGTGCCGAAAGTGTGCTACGCTTTTGACGCGATACCGCAGGCGTATCTGTTCTGGTACAGGGCCGTGTTCGAGCAGGGCAAACGCTGCGCCCCGCCGTTCGACCTGAACGCGCCCCTGATTTTGACGCCAACCGTTCAGCGCGTAACGGGCAGCGACAAACTGCAAATTCGGGCTTTGGGAACGTTTCCGGCTTCGCTCGTTCTGCCTGTTCCGCAGGCAGGGTGTTTGTGCGGGGTGACAGCGGAGGGCGTAACGTTGCGCGGCAAAATTCTGGTTCCCGACAGCAACGCGCGTATCGTCTTCACGCCACGCATGAACACGCTGCTTGCCGTCAGTTTGAAAGATGGCAACGTGTCCTTTTTCGACGTGATGCAGAACAAACCGCTTCTCAACACGCTGGCGGCGGAAGCCATTACGACGTATGGAGATCGGCTGTACATCAAGAACGGCATGGGATTATACGAGGTAGAGTTTCTGGAACTGCCTGCCGCCCCGCAGCCCGCCCTGAAAATAGTCGCCAACGTTCTGCCCAACGCGACGCAGGTATTCGAGGGCGTTGCGGCGCAAAACCTGCTCGGCGCGACTTATGTTTCGCTGTTTCCCCGCGCCGGAATTTGCCATTCGGTTCGCATCAAGGAACTGGACGGCTTCCGGATCGTGGACGGCAAGTTCGACAACAACGTGTTAATGCTTGTGGGAGAAAAACGGGGCGCGTACAGCAAGTTTATCCTGCGCTTCGACGCCACGTATGCGGCTTACGATCTGCGGATTATGGATGACATTGTATACACGGGATTGAACTTCGTCACGCTGGACAACGGCATCTGCCTGCACTTGAACGAAAACGAGGAACTGGAAATTTTCTCGAACCGCCTTCACGCGACTGGCCTGAACCTCCTCACCGACGCCGCGCTACAGGGCGCAAAACTGTTCAAGCACGGCACTCAGGCATTGTTCAGCAAAGATGATACGTTGTACAGCATGACTATGAACCCGCACTGATTTGCGCTGAAGGTAATGACGTCATGGCTGAGGTTGGCGAAGTCGGCAAGCAGGGCGTTGTTGCTGCTCTTCCGGTGGGCAAGTTCCGTCACCTGTCCGAGCGCGTTGTAGGTGTATATGGCTGTTTCTGCGTTGCCGGATTGCTGCTGCCATAGCCAGCCGTTGTCCAGATACGTCCACCCGAACGTCTCGCCAGAAGGATTGCTCACGCTCGACGGCAAGCCTCTGCCATCGTAAGCATAGTATGGCTCAGGTCACTTTGCCTCCATAACAACAACTGCTTCTCGCCGTTCCAATAGCGCATCTAGGGTCGCTTTGTCTTTGAAGGAATATTCCAGATAAGTAACTTCTTTGCCGTCTTCAGGGCCGTCGTCAAAATCTATACACTCAGCCAGCCTACGTATACCTGCAAAATGAAAGCGTACAGGTCGCCCATTTAATGTATGTCCGCTATCTTTGTCAAATTCTTCTTGTTCCAGTCCTAATTTATCCGCTTTTTCGTAGGCTTGGGCAACTGAACTTGCCTTAATCAAACATATGTTTTCCCACACGAGATAGTAGTCTTGGATGTTATCCAAAAATTCGACGTACAGCAATACGTGTGCTGCATACCAGTAGTATATGTCCTCATTATTTGGGCCTGACATCGCCTGCTCCTCTATCCTTACCATCACAGCCCATAAATTTCATCGCTTGCTTAATCTCGTTCTTTTCCGCCGGGGTCTTGGCAGCCTTTTTCATCTCTCGGAGGTCATCACACGTTTTTTCAATGTCTTGGTTCCATCTTGGATGAAGATTTTTGTAAGCCGTCGAAGTTGGATTATCTTGTGTAGAACCATTCGTAATGCAGTCCGGGCTATACTGCTTGGGCTTGCTCCCATAGCTGGGGAAGGTCGGTTGATCGGCTTCTTCTGCCTCGGGCGTGTCCACTTCCGGCCCAAACCACTTATTGGCAATCCAATTGCCTATGGGAGAACCGATATACCAACCGGCTGTGCCAGCAGCCATTCCTGGCCCAATAATTGCCGCCCCACCCACTTCGCCTGCTCCGGCCACGCCAGACACGACTAACCGGCACAGCATCGGCACTGATGGTGCCAAAAACCCGCTTGGATCGGCCCCATCTACCGGGTTGTTGTCGCAGTAAGCGTAAAGGTTAATGCCGCCTCTGTACCCGATAGGATCGCGGTTGATAAACCTTCCCTGTGCCACGTCATAGTAGCGGTGTCCGAGCAAATGCAGTCCGGTTTCCACATCCCGGTAGTAGCCCCACTGCCCACCATAGCCCGCATAAGGATCACTCGTGTACCCACTTCCGCTGCTGACCTGTGTACCCCATGCCTCGTTGACATGGCTGCTGAGAACGTTTCCGCTCGTATCCAGACGAACGGCAACACTGCCCTGTGGGTCAAAGGCGTAGAACACGCTGCCGCCGCCAACCCAATTTGTATGCCGAGCCAGCACTCCCGTTGGACCAACTGTGTTGACGGCGGTGACGTTGCCGCTGCCGTCGAGTTCACAAACCGGAACCAGCCCATCGTAGAGGAAGTACGCGCGTGTGCCTGCGCTGTTCTGCTTCCATGCTCGCAAACCGTCGCGCCCAAAGCCTGCGGTCAACGCTGTGCTAATGCTGACGAGTTTGTTGTTGGCGTCATACGTCAGGGCTGCGCCGTTCCACGATTGCGGGTTGCCATTGGCGTCGAATGTAACGGTTCCGCCGAATGTGTTCTGGTTGACGCTGTTGAAGGTTTGCGTCATTCAAGCAGGCGCTTTTGTTCATCAGGGCCGTCGCGCAATCACGGAAGTTTGTTGCGCATTGCGCACTACCCACACTTTCGCAGTCTTGTCTGCTCGCCCGCTGCCTGTAATGATGCGCTTGCCATCGGGAGAGAAAGCTACAGATCCTGCATGACTCTGATGCCCGACCAACACCTGGAGTTCCCGCCCGGTTGCCACGTCCCATATGCGCGCGGTTTTATCATGGGTCATGCTGCCGCTCACCAGGCGCTTCCCATCAGGGGAGTACGCCACATCCATCACCCAGTCAGTATGTCCCTTCATGTTGCGTATCCTCTCACCTGTGACCGCATTCCAGATGTTGGCGGTGTCATTCCAATTGCCCGTCGCCACTTGTCGACCATCGGGAGAGAACGTAATCCACAGGATGCCATCATCCTTGGCAGTCTTGAGCGTCACCAGTTTGCGCCCCGTGTAGGCATCCCAGATATGAGGAGGCTGAATTCCTTCCGTCGAAATCGCCAGACGCTTGCCATCGGGAGAGAAGGAGAGGGAGCGCAGTCCAAATCCCCCTACCTGAATGGTGAGTTGGAGTTTGCCGGTGTCGGCATCCCATATCAGCGTCCGTTCATCCTCTCCTACCCGTTCGCCCCCCGCGCCGCTGGCAATGCGCTTGCCATCCGGCGAGAACGCCACCACATTGACTTGCGCGATATGTTCCGTGAAGGTGAGCAGTCGCTTCTTGGTGTGAGCATCCCATATCCGCACCGTGTGACTGCCGCCTCCGGTGGCAATATGCTTACCATCCGGAGAGTAGACTGCACATAGAACACCGCCTTCATCGGCGCGAAACGTCTCTGTCTCGCGTCCGGTTTGCGCATTCCAGATTTTGCAGGAACCATCCCCACTGCCGGTGAGAATGTGCTGGTTATCCGGGGAATACATGGCAGCCGTAACCGCGTTGGTATGCCCCCGCAGAGTAAACACCGGTTCGTCCTGTGCCTGCACAGCGGTAACTGCGTGTCCCGTACCGAGCAGAAACACTCCCGTTACTATGACTGCCAACCGTCTTCTCGTTATCTTACAGACATTTCGCATAGGAAGCCTCCTTACTCAGGCGGATTGCATTACGTTGAACTACAAGTAGATTCCCCGGCTGATGTCTACTTTCCTGCCGGAGAGAACTCAATCAAAAATGTCGGATTGATCTGGTTGGTGTTGTACACGATCATCTCGTTGTTGGCGACGCCGGACTTGCCGCCGATAGCAAAGGTGCTGTCGCTTCCGGGTTTGGGCAGGCTTTGCGAGGGACCGGGCGGCGTGTAGGAGACGCCCATTGCCACATCGCACAGGAACATATAACAGTTGTCCTGCCGCTTGCCGTCCCAGTAGCCGTAGGCGTAATTTAAGGACTTGGTGGACTGGTCGCTGAAATAGCAGCCTGGGCCGAACATCCGGCCGGTCACAAAGGGCGCGTTGCCGGGCGGAATGTAAAAGCCGGTTTTCAGAATGGACAGCAGGTTGGAGGCTTTCGTGCCGTGCCAGAGTTCCTGCACATTCCCCACTTTGCTGCCCTCCACGAATGCCCGCTGCATGGCGGCAATCTCAACCGAAAACACGCGCTTCACATCCAGATGGGCGCAGGCGTGCATGGATTGCAGGGTCGCCTTGTATTTCGCCCGGATGCGCTCGATCTCTTTTGCCGCGTTGACAAGGTTCAGGGTCGCCTCGAACATTTTGGGCAATGGGGCCTGTTCCTCGTTCTGCGGCGCGGACAGGATGGTTTGCAGACTGGCTTCCAGACTGTCCAGAATGTTGTTTTGCGCCTGTACCGCTTCCAGATTGGGATAGAGAACTTTCGGGTCGGGGCGTCCCCTGCCGATGTTCTGCGGCACGAGCATCAGGTAATCGTTGAGCGATTTCACAAAGCACGTATTGCCGTAATCCTGCGCGTACACATAGTTGCCGATGTCGGTCAGCAAGCCGCGCGCTTCGGTAATCGCGTCCGCCGTCACGATGCCGAGCGGCGTGGAGAAGGTTCCCCGCGTGGTGTCGTACTGCATGGTCGTGGCCTGCAAAATGCTGTGAACGTTGGTTTTGGCAAGGTACGTGACAAGCGCGAGCGTTTCGGGCGAATTGGTGACAATCTGGTCTTTGGCGGCATCGGCCAGTTTGTCGTTTTCCATAGACTTGGACGACGCGCCGTTGCCCAGCGTTTTGGAGGGTTTGTAGCCCTTGCCCTCTTTTTCGCGGCACTTGCTGTTGAACAGCGTTTCGCTCGCGCCCGCGAACGATTTGCTCTGCCCGTTTTCGCCCACGCGCCCCCACTGTGTTTCACAGCTTTGGTCGTCGAACAGGCGGATGTTCCAGAACTTGTTGTTGTTGTTTTCCAGACTCGTCAGAATGTAACGCGCTTCCTTCACCATAGTTGACATTGAATGTTACCTCCTATCAGCATCTTTTAAGAAGTGAGAACAGCATTTCACGGTTATGCTGTTTCACTACCCTCAACGCGACAGAGGAGGAAAGCCATTCTTGTAAATTTTGATGATTGTAAAAATAGCCTCGCGCTTCAAGCTATTGGGCATATACGCTTGAAATACGAGGCGACAGTTATATTCGCGGGAGGTTTAGTGGCTCACGTCAGTTGTCAGAAGTTTGCGAAGTTTATAGCTTTTTAGCAATTTTTCCCTGCCCGCTCCACTCAAAGCTGTTAGTACGCTTGAAGGGTCTTTCGCAATCATATCATTGTCCATAAAGTATACAGATAACTGATTGCCGCGCAGAATATAGAGAAATTGCTTGTCCGTAGACATGACAGGCTGAACCCCGCCAGTATTCGCCGATTGCGCGTGTGCTGGCCGCGCCCCAAAACCGACCTGCCACGCAATCCCACATAGCAGCAACACAATTCCGGCAAGCAGTAATTTGATGGTTTTATCGTTCATGTTTCTCGAATACTTTATAAACAACCTGTGTCTTCACGCTTATCAACTTCCGGCGGTTTGCGGAATGTCAAGGCGCGAAGACATTGTAAAACAGTGGAAAGCAGTATTCAGAAGCGTATAGCAGCCTTGATTAAGCGATGATTTTGGTTGCCACTTCTCCGGCTACGTCGGTCAGGCGGTAGTCGCGGCCTCCGTAACGGTACGTCAATTTTTTGTGGTCAATACCGAGCAGGTGCAGCATCGTGGCGTGAAGGTCGTGAATGTGCATTTTGTCTTCGACGGCGTAATAACCGTAATCGTCGGTCGCGCCATACACGAAGCCGGGTTTCACGCCGCCGCCCGCCATCCAGCAGCAGAAGCCGTGCGGGTTGTGGTCGCGCCCATCATTGCCCTGCGCGGTCGGGGTTCGTCCGAACTCCCCACCCCACAATACCAGGGTATCTTCCAGCAATCCGCGCTGTTTCAGATCGTGCAGCAGCGCGGCAATGGGCTTGTCCACTTCCAGCGCGTTCTTGGTATGGCCGTTCTTCAGATCGCCGTGTTGATCCCATTTGTAGCTGTGGGTGCATTGCACGAACCGGACGCCCTTTTCGCAGAACCGCCGCGCCAGCAGGCATTGCCGCCCGAAGTTATCCGTCGGGTTCTGGTTGATGCCGTACATATCCAGCGTGGACTGCGACTCGTGGGAGATGTCCATTAGTTCCGGCGCTTCGGTCTGCATACGGAAGGCGAGTTCAAACGACTGAATACGGCCTTCCAACTGCGGGTCGCTGCCAAAGTGCTTCAGTTGATCCTCGTTCATATCCTTGAGCATATCCAGCTGCATCCGCTGCAAGTCACCGGTCAGTTCGTTGTTGCGGATGTAGTTGATGGCGGCGGATTTGGCGGGAATACTGGCGTTGCCGATGGGCGTACCCTGAAACGCGGCGGGCAGAAACGCGCTCGACCAGTTCTGTACGCCGCCGTGTCCGAGCGTGGGGCAGATGGTGATGAAGCCGGGCAAATTCTGGTTTTCGCTGCCCAATCCGTAGGTAATCCACGAACCCATGCTGGGGCGAATGAAGGTATCGGAACCGGTGTGCATCGCCAGCAGCGCGCCGCCATGCGCCGGATTGCTGCCATACAGCGACCGGACGACGCACAGGTCATCTACATGCTGCGCCACATTGGGAAACAGATCGGACACTTCAATGCCGGACTTGCCGTACTTCTTGAATTCCCACGGTGAGCCGAGCAGGTTGCCCGTTTGCGCGAACTGAACGCGCGGCTTTTCGCCGGGAAACGGTTTGCCGCTATCCCGCGTCAGAAGGGGTTTGGGGTCGAACGTATCCACCTGTGAGGGTCCGCCGTGCATGAACAGATAAATGACTCGTTTGGCTTTCGGCGCGAACATCGGGGCATGGGGAAACATGGGATTGAGCGACTTGCCCGAAATGGCGTTTGCGGCCTGCGATTGTTCGGCCATCAGGCCGAGCAGAGCCGTCATGCCAAAGCCCGTGCCGCACTGCGTCAGCATTTCGCGTCGTGTCAGGGGTTGTCGTAAATAGTGACTCATATTTCCAGCCTTGTTTGTATATTTGCGCGTCTGCAACTGTTCAATGAACGCGCGTAAATTCGCATTGATGCGCGTTCGGCCTCTTCAAGCATGGTTTATCGTACCACTTGATCGGCTATTTTGTAAGATGTATTTTAGCCTGTGGTGTTACAGATTTACCCGGCAGTCCGTTGCGCAATTCCTGCGCCTCATTGTATTGCCACTGTAATGCCGGTGAAATCGCCGTATTCACAGGAAATCGCTGTATCCCCATTACCAGAGCAGGAGGTATCAGCCATTTGCTTTACTTAATGCTAATTATACGGGTTTCTGGCAATCAGCGCGCGAACTTGATTGGCGCTCTGCTTGAGTTGTTGGCGGACATACGGTTCAAATCCCTGCTTGCCGTTCGCTTCGTAGTATTGGACGCTGGAAACCAGGCATTCGCCGAACTTGGTTTTTGCGGTTTGAGCGAAGGGACTGCTGTATTGCGCGGGCGTATCGGGCGCAAGGCGGGCATATGTATCGCCGAACTTCTGGCCGCTGAAATAAGCGTTGGGACGATGGAACGCTTCCTGATTCCACGCGGATTTCATGGCGGGCAGAATGTTGCTTTCCACAAAGCGCTCCGCCAGTTTGGGCTTGTCCGTGTATAAAGTTTTGGCGAACTCCCACGCGAGATCGAAATGTTCGCAGTGTTTGGTGATGCCGAGCATCGTGCCGCCCCATGTGCTGGTTCGCCTGCCGCCCGGAGTGATGGCTGGCAGGGGCATAAGCGCCATTTTGCCTCCAACGCGGGGCGTGTCCTTCTGGAAATACAGGGTGCGCCAATCGGGGGCAAGATAGCACAGGAGGTAGCCGTCCTCCATCGAGCGCGTCAACAGTTGCCCGCCACCGAGCGAGTTGCCGATACGCTTGGGGCCGGACACGAGCGGCACGTACCACAGCAGCGTTTGTACCGCTGTTTCGTTGTCCAGAATACAAAATCCCTGCGCGTCGAAATACCCGCCGCCGCGCTGAAACAGAGATACTTCCAGCGCGCTGATGTCCGAGTTGCTGAATTCAGCCATGTAGCGGCTGCCGGGAACCGTGATTTTACGGCCTGCCGCAATGAAATCATCCCACGTCAGCAGTTTGTCGGCGTCAATGCCAAGCTGTTCAAACAGGTCGCGCCGGTACGCGAACTGGACGGGGTGAACGTCGTTCGGCAGGCCGAAGATATGTCCCCGACTGGTATACGGCGCGAACCGGGACTGCACCATTTCGTCCCACAGCCCTGATTGGTGAATTTTGTCGGTCAGGTCGGCAAAGCCGATGTGGTCTACCGGCCCGCGAAAGAATGTGCCTGCGGAACTGATTTCAATTTCGCACAAATCCGGCACGTCGAGTTCGGCCTGAAACGCGCTTTGCAGGCGGGCGGCAAGCGCGTTGTTGGATACCAGTTCCACGTTGACAGTGACGCCGGGATGCGCGGCTTCAAAATCAGCAACGGCTTTGGAATAGTTGAGATAGTGGCTGCGAGCAAACGTCCACATCGTCAGCGTGGATTTTTTGCGGGGCGGCGGATGCAGGGCCAGCCAAATCCCGCTGAAGAGGGACAGCAGCAGCATCGCGAACGCCGCCTTGCCGAACGGAAAATAGCGCATAAACCGGAACTCCAGCCATGAAGCCGCAAAATGAGGAGAATTTAGCCGCGAATAAACGCGAATGAACGCGAATAGATGCAGGGAAATAGGAAGGCGCGGCTGAATCAACTACGATGTCGGTACTATATTAGGATTGTTCGCCGGACGGGTAGGTAATTCCTCTTAATCGCGAAAATCTCAACAGTGTAACCATTCGCCATCGGGGCAAGTCTAAACGGATTATGAAAACAATATTCTCTCTTGCTTCTACATTCCTGCTCACAACATCGGCAATGGCGCAGGCTCCACAAATTGCGCCGAGTTCGCTTCCCGTAAAGCGGGTAACGCTGTTTACCAGCGGCGTGTCTTATACGGAGCGCGGCGGCATGGTGGACGGGGACGCGACTGTGCCGCTGCTGTTCCGTACCACGCAGATCAACGACATCCTTAAATCCATGATTCTGCTCGATGCGACCGGGCAGGTGCAGCCCGCCACGTATGCCACTCGCGATTCCGTGAGCCGCGCCCTGCAATCGTTTGCCGTGGATATGTCGAGTACGCTTCGGCTGGAAGACATTCTCAATCGGCTGCACGGCGCGTCCGTTTCCGTTCAGTCGCTCGGAAAGCCTGCGGTTACGGGGCAGATCATTGGCGTGGAGCAGCGGCGGGTGGGCGGCGATGACGCGAAACCTGTCAATGCGTCCTACCTGAACTTGTTTACCGATAGCGGGCTGGTATCGCTTCGGCTGGATGGCGAACAGGCCGTGCGGTTTCTGGATGCCCGCCTGAACAAAGAGTTTCGGGACGCGCTCACTCTGCTGGCGTCGAACTCGGACGATACCAAACGACAGGTGATGCTGCATTTCGCGGGCAACGGGCGGCGCGAAGTGCGGGTCGGCTACGTTTCGGAAGCGCCCCTGTGGAAAATGAGTTACCGCCTGATGCTGGATGGCGCGGAGGGGCCAAAACCGGCACAGCCGCCGAAAGCCGGGAATCTAAAAACGCTGCCGAAGCCGCCAAAGCCGCTATTGGGAACCAAAGCGGACGCGCAGGGCAGGCAGGAACAGGCGAATGGCAAACCCTACATACAGGGTTGGGCGGTTGTGGAAAACACTTCTGATGAGGACTGGCAAAGCGTGCGCCTGTCGCTCGTGTCCGGGCGCCCGGTTTCATTTATACAGGACTTGTATCAGCCGCTTTATCTGCCGCGCCCGGTTGTCGGCCCGGATATAGTGGCCTCGCCCTATCCACAAACCCATGAGGGAGATTTACAGAATGCCCTCGCTTTTGGGGCAAATGGCGGGGCAGGCGGCGGGGCAGGTGGACGGGGCGGTCTTCCCGGCAGTAGCGGCGCGGCGCAAAGAATTCGCGCGCCGCAGGGTCCAAGAGGAGATGCCGGAGCGATGGGAGAACCCGGCCCGTCAAACGCGGCGCAGGGCTTTTTGGACGGTATCTCCTCAAAGGATATATTCGCGCTGGACGCAGACAACTCGCTCGTATTGCGTTACGATTCGGTGAAAGCGCAGGCGGCGGGACAAAAAGCGGGCGAGTTGTTTCAATATAACATCAACACGCCGGTCACGCTTCCCCGACAGCAGGCGGCCATGATACCCGTAATCGCGCAAGGAATCGAAGCCGATAGAGCTTTGCTGTTCAATGCCGACAGTGGCATAAGATTTCCGATGAACGCGGTTCGTATCCACAACACCACGACCCTGTATCTTAAGGGCGGGCCGGTTACGCTTCTGGATGGGGGCGTCTACGCCGGAGACGCGCGCATGGAAGACATTCCCCCCGGCGATAACCGACTGATTACCTACGCGGTGGATTTAACCGTCGAGGGCGAACGGCAGGGGCCGAGTACGGACATGATTGAATCCACGCTCAATCTAAAGCGGGGTGTCCTGCTTGTTTCACGCCGGGAACACATAGAAACCACATACACGCTGAAATCCAAATCGGACAAACTGAAAACGGTTCTCATCGAACATCCGTTTCACGCCGAGTACAAACTGCTGTCGCCCGAAAAAGCGACGGAGCGCACGGCAACCCTGTACCGGTTCGCGGTTGCGGTTCCACCCGGAAAATCGCAAACGCTGAAAGTGGTTGTGGAGCGGCCTCTGACGCAGGAATTCGCTATTTTCGACGGCGACCTGAACACGCTGACCTACTATTCCACGCGCAAGGACATATCACCCAAACTACGCGCCACTTTGGAGGATGTCGTAAAGCGACGGCAGCGCGTTCAGGAACTACAGGCGCAGGCGGCAGCGCGAACGGCAGAATCACAGACCATTGACGCCGATCAAGACCGCATACGCAAAAACATGGCCGCGCTGGACAAAGACTCCGCTTTGTACAAGCGCTATGTGGCGACACTGGATACGCAGGAAACCAAACTGGAAAATCTGCGACAGGAGGCGGCGCGATTGAAAGCGCAAGCCGACGAAGCGAACCGGGCTTTGCGCGTTTACATTGACGGATTAGGCACTATAGAGTAGCCCGCTTCACCCAGTAGATCATCGGGAACTGTAATGGCAGGCGCGCGACGAGCAGCCACGTAAAGGCTGTCCAGCCGTGTTCCTGCCATTGTTGGTACAGCATATAAAAGTTGGCGGGATACACGGCAAGCAGGAGAGCAATCAGGCCGTAACCGGCCTGTCTGCGAACCGGGGGAACCACAACGCCAAGCCCGCCCATAAACTCGCACACGCCGCTGATATACACAAGCGCAAGATGCGCCGGAAAAAATGGCGGAATTACGCTGGCAAACCGGGCCGGAAAAACAAAGTGCATAATGCCCGCGAACATAAACAGCGCGGCCAACAGTCCGCGAGAAATGCGCAGGCGGCGCGAAGGCAAAGGTTCCGGTTCATGATTTGGCATATTATGTGTTTTAATGTTTCGTCTGCGTAGCGCCTTCGCTCGTGGAAGCGCTTTGATCGCCCTCGCCCAATCGCCGCTTGAACAGTTCCAGCGCCATGTCGTAGCAGATACGTGCGGTGGACGGATCGTAGCGCGGGCCTTCATCGCGCATAAAAGCGTGGGCTGCGTTGAACTCGTGCCATTGGAAACATGCGTTCGCGTCGCTCAGGGCGTTGTAAATTAACTGGCGGCCTTCGCGGGGAACGTGCGGGTCCTGCCGCCCCCAGATCATCAGCAGTTCCCCCGCAATCTCCCCGATGCGATCCAGAGAATTGTCGTTCATGCCCTTGCCAAGACTGCGCTTGTGAATGTCGGTCGCGTAAAAGCAGGCGGCGGCCATCACGTCCGGGTTCATGGCGGCGCGAAACGCGAGATGCCCGCCGATACAGATACCCATCACGCCCAACTTGCCCGTGCAGGCCGGATGCGACTTGAGGCAATCCAGACCGGCGCGGGCGTCGCTGTCATAACCGGCGAGTTCTTTGGCGGTTTTATGGTGGTTGCCCGTGTCCGCGCCCGCCTCATCATACGCCAGCACGGTTCCCGCCGGTTCCAGTTCGTGGTAGATTTCCGGCACGGCCACGACAAACCCGTGACTCGCCAGCATCGCAGCCGTTCGGCGTATCGGCCCTGTCACCTGAAAAATCTCGGAGTACAGCAAAATCCCCGGATAGCAACCGGGCGCGACAGGACGCAAAACATAAGTTTGCATCGGGCCGGTAGGCGTGTCCACAGTAACAACTTCATCGGATTTAATAATCATCGCGTGAATCCTTGCAGTATGAGAGTGATAGGAGAGTATAGCCTGAAAATGCGCAAGATGCAGCGCAAACAATGAAACCTTGTGCCGATTACCTCGTATTCTGAGGGTTATTACCTGATGAGACTGGAGGTGCGCTCTGACAAAAGTAGAAGAACTGATTTCGATTGTACAGGCATTGCCGCAAGAAGCTATTGATGATTTGCTGAAACAGGCGCAATCTTGGTCAAGAGAATCTGCCAATGCCACTCCATACGTTGCTGTGAAATTGGGGGGGTTATGGCAGGGCGTTTCCATTATCGATGAGGATATTAAGGACATGCGCGCAGAGATGTGGAACAACTTTGGAGAAAGCGCATGAGCGATGCGGTTCTGAATGCAAATCCGCCCGTTGCTTCTGATGCCCTAACGGACACGAATGCCCTCATCTGGTATCTGACGGGTTCTCCACGCTTGACGCCTGCTGCCAGCCAATGCTTCACGCAGGCCGATCAGGGATTGCTTCGCATCTACATTCCTATCATTTGCCTCGTCGAGCTAATCTACCTCTCTGAGCGGGGACGCATTGATGCCACGTTGCTGCAACGAACACTGGCGCTGATTGCTACGCGCAATGGCAGTTACGCGCTATCTCCTCTGGATAAGCAGGTTCTTCTACAGGTTTCAGCCGTACCTCGTAACGGAGTGCCTGATATGCCTGATCGCCTTGTGACGGCGACGGCTCTCGCGCTTGGTTTGCCTCTCCTGACAAGCGATCATGCTATTCAATCGGCGGCTGTGGTTCCCATTATCTGGTGACGCGGTTACTCGGTTATGAGGTCAGAAGCGAGTGAGACAGCGCCGATGCCGCAAGTTACAATCATACTTAATCCTACATCCGGTAGGGGTATGGGCGGACAGAACCGAGCAGAACTGGAACGTCTGCTCACGGCTGCCGCCTCACCTTCATCTCGATGGAACATTGTGGAAACGCAGGCGAAGGGACACGGCGGCACGTTGGCGCGGCGGGCGGTTGAGGATGGCGCGGAGATTGTTGTGGCGGCGGGCGGCGACGGCACATTGAATGAGGTCGTCAACGGTCTGATGGAAGCGGAGAGGGGCAGGCGGAATGTAACGCTTGGGCTACTGCCGATGGGTACAGGCAACGATTTCGCGCGCTGCATCGGGCTTGGCACCGATCTGAAGCTGGCGGCAGACACGCTGTTTAACGGCAATCCGCATTTCGTAGATGTCGGTCAGGCGCAGGGAAGATGGTTCATCAATATCGCCGGATGCGGCTTTGACGCCATTGTTGCCGAGCGCGTGAATCGCGGATTTCGCCTTTTACACGGCACGAGCGCGTACCTTGCCGCCATTGCCCATTCCCTGTTGCATCTAAAACCCTCTAACCTGACGCTGACGCTGGATGGCGAAACGCGGCAGGTTCGCGCTCTGATGTGTTCCGTCGCTAACGCCACTTCGTATGGCGGCGGCATGAGAGTCGCCCCGGATGCCCGTATTGATGACGGCCTGTTCGACATTTGCCTGCTTGCCGAGGCCGGAAGAGTGGAATTCGTCCGAGCCTTTCCCCGCGTCTTCAAGGGAACGCACATCACGCATCCCAAAGTAACCATGCTGCGCGCCCGAACCATTCACATTGAAAGCGACCCTCCCCTGCCCCTGCTGATTGACGGCGAAGTATTGGGAACCACGCCGGTTACGTTCACACTCTTACCACGCGCTTTGAAGGTATTGATGCCTGCCTCGTTTTTGTCTTGAACCATGATTTTACATGATTTAGATGATATTCATGATTAAGAGGCGCGTTCATCATGGGTATCCTGTAATCACATAAATCATGGTTCAAGACAAAGACGCGACTACGGCGAGAAGGTTTGGGTCGGCTTGGCGCGTTTGAACAGGTAAAAGTCGTTGTTGCGTACCTGACTCCAACTTAGCGACTTGACATGTCCATCCGCGAAGATGTAGTTGCCTTTGTCGAAATGGCCTTTGTACGGGTGGTAATTGACAGGGGAATAGTTTCCGCTGCATCCCGGAACCGTATCGGTTCCCGGCTTGCGGCCCGGAAGTTTCCACGTATCGCAGCCCGTGAAATAGCCGCCATTGTACGCGCCCAACTCCCACGAGACATCGCCGGTTGTGTCCGTCGGCGGTTCCACGTAGGCGACGGTATCCGAAGACGCATCTACGGAAGCCATCGCGTAGCCCGTCGCGCTGTTGCGGTCGGAAAGGCCGGTGTTGGGGTCAATAGCGCCTACCTGCGCCGTATTGATGGTATTGCAGTAGGCATAGGTGCGCCGGGTCAGCTTGCCGCCCAGAGCCGGGTCATACTTGCCGTCGTGGAAGAAGGAGGTATCCACCTTCAGAATAGGACCGGAGTCGGAGGGACACGCCCACACGCCGTCGTTTTTGATGTACGGCTGCAACTGCGTATCAATGGGAGTGCGCCAGCGCGTGCTGCTGTTAAACCCGCCGACGGGTTCGCCATTGATAGGCGCGGTGAGTATCTGCGCGGCGGGATACGTTTCGTCATTATCCTGCGTGTACATGATAAGCGCCAGCCCGATCTGCTTCATGTTGGACACGCAGGAGATGGCGCGCGCTCGCTCCCGCGCCTGCGCGAAGACCGGGAACAGAATGGCGGCAAGGATCGCGATAATGGCGATCACCACGAGCAATTCAATCAGCGTAAAACCTCTGCGAGTGTGCTTCATAGAACACCTTTCTGGTAGAAAACTCATGCAAGCATGAGCCGCGCATTTTGCTACAGCGCGTTGCGCGAAAGAGGACAAGCAAGTATTCTTTGTCTGAATTGCTTTCTCCTGCTTTTCAAAATATGCTTTTACGATGACAGTAGCAACGAACAAGATTAAAGAGGTTTCGATGCAGATGCAGAAGTTCATATGGCAGATGTTTTTGGCGCGCGCTATAATACCGGCAGGAGTTTGCCTGCTTGCTGCGCCCGGTTTCGGGCAGAGCAAAGCGCGTCATGGACAGGCGCCTCCTGCGACCTACGCGCTGAAATCGTCGCGCTTGACCGGAACCTACACGCGAGTCAAGCGCAATAACAACGAACATCAGAGCGCGACTATGGATGTAAAGCAGATTAACAGAAGCAAGATTCATGTTCATCTGACGGCCTTATGGTGGCCTGCGCTGTCGGATTTGCCGCACAATGGCGAATTTGAGGCAACCCTCGCGCTGCGCAATCACATTGCGGTTTACAGGAACGAAAACTATCGCCTGACAATGAAATTCGCGCGTCATGCCGTCGCGCTGACGGAAAGCGGCAGCAATCCTGAATTCGGCGTGAATGTCCGCGCGGCGGGAACCTATCGGCTCACACGCAAACAACGGACGCATTAGCC
This sequence comes from uncultured Chthonomonadaceae bacterium, assembly GCA_963817895.1. Taxonomy (GTDB): domain Bacteria; phylum Armatimonadota; class Chthonomonadetes; order Chthonomonadales; family Chthonomonadaceae; genus CAWFQB01. The sequence continues at coordinate 729,344 of CAWFQB010000004.1, read as the reverse complement.
ATTCGCCTCCAGTACACCGTCAAGGTAGAACAGACATCGTTTGGTTGGTAACGAGGAGACGACATGGCGCAGTTTTTGAAGGCGGCGGAGGTGGGCGCGGGGGACGCAATGACGCTGCCGGGGCGTTTTTATACCTCACCCGAAATATTTCATACGGAGCGGGAGCGCATCTTTTACCGGCAATGGATATGCGCGGGACGCGAAGAGCGAATACTGCAGGCGGGCGACTACTTCGTTCGGGCAATCGGGACGGAAAGCGTTATCATCACGCGGGGACGCGACGGCATCATTCGCGCGTTTCATAACCTGTGTCGGCATCGGGGTACGCGCTTGTGCGAGGCCGACGCGGGACACTTCAAGAACGCCATTCGCTGCCCGTACCATGCGTGGACGTTTGGGCTTGACGGTCGCCTGCTTGCCGCGCCTTCGATGGACGAACGGGAAGGTTTTTCGACTGCCGATTATCCGCTGCATCCTGTGTCCGTCGCGCTGTGGGAAGGGTTTATTTTCCTTTCGCTTGCCGAACACCCGGAACCGTTTGAAACTACCCATACGCCGCTCATGGGTAAATTCAGCGCGTATAATCTGCCGACGTTGCGGAGGACGCGGCGCATAGACTACGATGTTCGCGCCAACTGGAAGCTGATGTTTGAAAACTATTCGGAGTGCTTCCACTGTTCCCCCGTGCATCCCACGCTGGTAAAACTCTCTCCCGCCGACAGCGGCGCGAATGATCTGGTAACAGGCGCGTTTTTGGGCGGCTATATGGAGGTCAAGCCGGACTATGGCAGCCTGACCTTGAGCGGCAACGCCTGCGCTCTGCCGGTTGGCGACCTGCGCGGGGCAGAACAGCATCGCGTCTACTACTATTCGATTTATCCCAACATGCTGCTCAGTCTGCATCCCGATTACGTGATGGTTCACACGCTCTGGCCCGAATCGCCCGACCGGACGCGCATCGAATGTGAATGGCTGTTCCACCCGGACGCCGCAAGGCAGCCCGGCTTCAACCCCGATGATGGCGTGGATTTCTGGGACAGGACGAACCGGGAGGACTGGCATATTTGCGAATTGAGCCAGTCCGGGGTAGCCTCGCGCGCCTACACGCCCGGCCCCTACTCGCCCCGCGAAAGCATCTCTGCCGCCTTCGACCGCGAGTACCTGCGAACTCTGGATATTGCGCCCTGAACAACGCCTTGCAGGAAAGGTTTTGACGCTTGCGGCAGGATTTTCGCGATTGGTGTCTGAATCTATAGTTGACATCAGGCGTAAAATATAAGAGGGCAAAGCGTAGAATGAATCAGGAGGCGCGGCAATGGAATCGAACACGTTGGGTAAGCGGGTTGTAAGCAAGGGAGCGTATTTGCGCGCGCAGGCGCGTCGCGCTTTCTGGTGGGTTGAGGGATTGTTCTTTACTCTGGCGGCCTATGCAGGGGTGGGCATTGTGCTTTGTTTTGCCTGCGGCGTGTTGCGTTTCGCGCCCCTCCCTCTTCTGCGGGCGCTTGTCGCCACGGAATGGGTATGGCTGCTGCTGTTCTTCCCGGTGCTAATTTATCTTTGTTCCGTGACTGCCCGATGGTGTCTGACCCGCTCTCGCGCCATAGAAACCGGGGTTCCCCTGATGCTATGTACCGCGAGTTACCTGCCCGCTCCCGAACGTCTTGTGCGGCCCTCTTCCGAACCGATACAGGCGCAAAAATCCGTTTTGGTACGCGCCGTCGCGGAGAGACAGGACAAACAGGATGAGCAGCTTGTGCGGGCCGCCGGGTTGTAACAGGGTTCAACTCGCCCCGATTTTGCGCTTTAATTCTGCCGACAAAGGGTATACGCGCTCGGATGGCAGGTATGCCCGCGCCTGCGCTTCTTTGCCGGTTCGCAGCAGCGTGGCGATCTTCTTTACGCGGGGCGTGTAATCCTCAATCGAAACCGTCCACTCTTCCACATAGCGGCGAATGATGTGGCGGCTCAATCCAACTTGAATACTGCCGTAAGGCAAACTGCCGCCTCGCAGCGAACGTTCCGGGTCCCATTGAATATGCGCCTGCGCATGGGCAAACTGCTCCTGCCAGAGCGCGTAGGTTGGGTAGACGCCAGTTTCGGCGGCAGTAAGAACGCCAAGCGACAGGGCTTCCTCCCATCCGGCGCGCGTGATCTGCGCGGCCAGAATTTGCTCCTGTCCCGTCTTTTGCGCCCAGTGACTGCGCTCCATGAGCCAGAGGAACGAGGGCTTGATCCACGTCATGCGCCCAAATGAGAACGGCGGCACAAACCGTTGCGCGGCGAGGGCAGGCGCGGCAATGGCGGGCGAGTACGCCTGATAGACCACAATAGAAGTCGCGTTGTAATCCGCGCGTATTTCTCTTTCAGCAGGCATGTCCTTATCCAACCTCCAAACCAACTGCAATTCCCTTCATCACTTGCCAGTTTCTATTCAAAACGGCCCTCAACCCCTGGTACTCCATCAAGGGTGAACAATCAGGTAAGGGCGCTGCTTGCTGCGCCCAAAAGGGCGGCTTGCTGCGCCATGCCTTGTACACGGTTGCGCTCTGTTTGAGGAGGGTTCAGCCCGCGCTTTAGGAGGGTTCAGCAAGCAGAACCCCTACAACATACCCTACTCTTCTAATTGACGGAGTACTGACCCCTTCTCCCAAAATTGCAATAAGGGGAACCTATCGGGGTAGGCTCGTGGGTGGCGCGCTGCTCGACTGTGGCGGAAGGGGGCAGACGACGATGAAGGCGGTGCAATGGTTGTCTTGGAGAAGAGAGGGATAGGCTTGCTGCGCGGTGGCAAAGGGGGCGGAGGTTCGCGTTCCATCGGCGCGGCCTTCGATAAACACTTCGCCGCCGTGCGCTTCGACGATTTTGCGGGCGGACAAGAGGCCGAGTCCGGTTCCTTCCACCTGCGCATGGCTATCGAGTCGGCCAAAGGCGACAAATAACTGGTCGGCCTGTGATTGGGAAATGCCCTGCCCCGCCATGCCCTCGTCGGCAATGGCGACAAGCAGAACGTTGTGGGCGACCCGCCAGACAATGTGGACTTCGCCGTCGCTGTATTTCAGAGCGTTGCCGATAAGATTCATGAACACGGTGGTGAGTTTCATTTCATCGGCGTGAATGTCTACATCGTCGCCGTTCTGTACGATTTTCCGGCCTTCCGTGAAGCGGGGTTTCTGATAGTGGATTCCGGCTTCCACGAGTTGCCGAATGGAAACGGATTTCAGGTCAACAGGAATAGGTTTGCCTTCCAGAACGCGGGTTTGTTCCATGAGGGAGAGGCGCAGGTGGTTGAGCATTTCGGCCCCCGTCGTGATGATTCCCGTAAATTCCTTCAGCGTTTCTTTGTCCACGTCACCCGTATCCAGAAACATTTCCATCGTTTGCGCGCCCATTTGCATGGTGGCTAAGGGGTTGCCCAGATCGTGAACGACGCCACCGATAGCCTGACCGAGAATTCGCAGCATGGCCTCGGTCTTTTCGCGCTTGCGCTGTTCGCCGACGCGCTCCTGTTCGAGAAGATAGTTGGCGACAAAGGCGCGACGGGCGTAGAGTTCGAGGGCGTAACAGGTTGCCAATCCGATGACGTTGGCGGCAAGGATGAAGAAGAGGTTGTTGATAAAAATGGGCCGCCCCTGCGGAAGAGTGAGAATTTTTTGAACGTCGAGGGCGACGAACAGATAGAGGAGGACGAGGATCAGGTTGGCAATGGAGGCATAGCCGAAGCGCAGCCGGAGAAAGCAGTAGCCGACCATGCAGACGAGGAGGAGGCCGATGGGATAGCAGACATAGCCGAGTTCGCCGGGACGCGAGCGGGCGGTCATGGCAATGAGGCCGATACCGGAGGGTATCAGTTGCAGGCTGGTGAGGGGCTGAATATAGCGACGGAAGAGGGGGAAGAAACTGACGACAAGGAGGAGAAGGAGGAGGGGCGTGACCAATCCGAACCGGATAAACCAGATGTCGTGGAGAGCGGAGGGGATGGCATACGGGTCAAGGACGCCGAAAAGCATGTAGATGAGGGTGGAAGCGGCGAGGGCGGTGCGGCAGAGCGTGACGGAGTTGTCGTCGTAATCCTTCAGAAACCGGTTTTCCAGCATGGCAGGAAACCGCAGCCGTTTCGCGCAGGAGTTGAGATCACCAAACTCGTCCATGAGTTCCTCCACCGGCATAAGAGTTGTGTTCAGCTTGAAGGCTCTGCTCGACGCGCGTCGTGTCACTTTACATCCCTGTTAATTTTACCCTGTTTTAGCTATTTTCCTTCCTGTATTTTTGCGGCGTTCGGTTTGACTCAACTTCGTAATCCTTTTTCGCGCAGCAATGCGTCTGCCCAAACCGCATCTTCGGCGGAAAGCGGCGGAATTGGCTCGTGGGCGTACTGAATTTTGCGGTTGTAACGCCCCTCATCGTAGCAGCGGTTGAACGGCTGCTGCAAGTCCAGTGGCAAATCCGGCATGTTTGCGCCCAGCGGCACGGCAATGCAGGGCAGACATTCGCGTACCGTATGCGGCCATACCTCAAACACGGAACCTTGCCCGCCCCGATGCAGGCAGGTCAGATAATTCCATTTCCGTTGCGGCGGTATCAGGGAGATTGGAACCGCCACCGTATAAATTCCCGCGCGCAGCAAATCTATCTCGATCAGGCTTGTATGGCTGGCTAACAACTCCCGCTGTTTGTGCCGGTACGCTTCCCATCCGCTGTTGTTTTTGTTTTTGTTGGTCGGACTGAGCAGTTCAATCACGCTGACAATCTGCTCGTTTCGCGTGTTGATGATATTGACATACGCCTGACGCTCCTCTACTTCCATAGCCTGCAAGCGCAAAGGCGCATCTATCGCGCGGGTTCCCTCCAGCACACTCACGCTGCCACTACGCCCTGTCGTGGCGATACCCTGTTCTTCCTGAACGAACACATCAGGAAGAATACTGCCCGACTGCCACTCAGCCACGCAACGAACCCCTGTATCCGCAACGTAATCGGGCGGAAGCGTGGCGTTAAGTTCGGCGGCAATATAGGTAATCAGGGTGTTGTGAACTCCCTGCCACCTAAACGGATCTTCCAGATACGGGTCCATGCCGGGAAACGGGCCGGGCATCGTTCATTCTCCTTCGGTAGGTTTCAGCAACGTTTTTGTTTGCCACTCCCCGTAGATAAAAACGGCTTTACACAACGATTTGCTCACGCGAATTCTGCGTACTGATAATTTTTCACCGTCGCAATCCTTTTTCGCGCAGCAATGCGTCTGCCCAAACCGCGTCTTCGGCGGAAAGCGGCGGCAGGGCTTCGTTCGCGTAGTCAACCGCGTCGCCGTAGCCTGCCTCCTCGTAGCAACGATTGAGAACGGCCTGTAAATCCAACTCTATATCCTGTTGGCTCTTGTTCAGGGGAACATATACTCTGCGGCAAGGGTTGCCGTAACCGGTTGAACCAGACCTCGAATGTCTGGTCATCGTCCTGATTCTGATTGGCGCGGTGCAGACAGGCCAGATAATTCCATGCAACGCCCTCCGCGTTCAGAGCGGCAAGCGGCGCGGCGACAGTCGGTTCTCCTGTCCGCAGCAAATCAATTTCCAGCAAATGCGTTTCGCTGTGGAGAGTGGCTTCCTGCTTACGAGCGTAACTCGCCCGACTGGAATTGCCGGCCATTTTATTGGTAGGGCTGAGAACCTCAATCGTCGTAATCACGCGCTCCCGGTCAACGGCGTCTACGATTTCAATATACCCCTGCCGCCGCGTTTCTACAGGCGGAACGCGAATCAATCGCGGGGCGTTCTGAGCGTCGGCAATCGCGACGTTTCCCGTTACGGAGGAGGATTGCGGGGGAGGGCGACGGCGAACAAACACGTCAGGCACGATGCCGCGCTCCGAGGGCAGAATAATGACGCGCTCTTCCACTCTGGCAATGTAACCGGGCGGCAGCGCGGCGCGTATCGCCGAACGGGCAAAGGTAATGAAACTATGGTGCAGATCAGGCCATAATACCGGGGCTTCCAGATACGGGTCCATGCCGGGAAACGGGCCAGGCATCGTTCATTCTCCTTCGATAACTAAGAATTCGACAGCAGGATGATTCGCGCCTGGGGAAACTCCTTGCGAATCGCTTGCAGCGTTTCCAGACCGTCCATCTGCGGCATTCTTTTGTCCAGAATCGCCACATCCGGCAGATGCTGCCGATAGAGTTGCGTGGCTTCCTTGCCGTTGTGCGCCTGAGCTATCACACACAACCCTTCCTGCCGCGAAAGCAGGGCAGCCACGCCCTCACAAACGACCGGATGATCGTCCGCAATCAGAATTCGTATCGCGTTTGTATTGCTCATACAATCTCTCCAGAGCGCAGGGCCATCGCGCAGGCTCTTGTTGTCCATCAAGTGGCTTTACGCGCCCCTCCATGCCAGTAGGGGCGCTGCTTGCCGCGCCCTGCTTGCTTGCCGCGCCCTGCTTGCTTGCCGCGCCCTGCTTGCTTGCCGCGCCCTGCTTGCCGCGCCCAACGGTCAGGCAGACGCATTGTGAACCGCATGGATCGCGCGAAGCAATTGTTCGGAAGGCGCGTCTTTTTGCACGAAGGCGGCTGCGCCTGCCTGTCGGCTGTTCTCCTCCTCGCCTTCGGAGTTGGTCAGAATAATGATTTGCGCGTGGGGGAACTCGGATACAATCGCGCGCGTCGCCGTCAGGCCATCCATAAGGGGCATTCGCAAGTCCATCAGGACAATATCGGGCCGGTGCTGCCGATAACACGCGATGGCTTCCTGACCATTGACGGCTTCGGCCACGACCTGCATCTTCTGGCGTGTCAGAATACCGACCAATCCTTCTCGGACGACTTCATGGTCGTCAACAATCAGTATACGCCGCGCCCGCATTTTCGCTCATCTTGTTCCCGCTCTCATTTGCGCATAGCACTCTGCCTTTCCTGTGCTTACGAATGTGAAAGCGCGGCGTTGGCGTCCCTGCGGCAGACTTTTAACCCCCTCTTAAGTTGTAGGCCGCCCTCTATGTGGCAGGGCGCTGTTGTCCGATAGAAATGGGGTACGCCAGGTTGACCTGCGTTCCCTGCCCCGGCTGGCTGGAGATTTGCAGTTCCGCTCCCAGACGCCGCGCCCGTTCCTGCATGCCCGTGACGCCGAAACCCGCGCGGCTGGTACTCGGATCGAAGCCGCGTCCATCATCCACAATGCTGAGATGCGTCTGATCGTCAAAGTAGGTCAGCGTCAGGACGATCCGCTTCGCTTCGCTGTGGCGAACGGCATTGGTCACGGCCTCCTGACTGATGCGGTACAGATCGTTTTCCACCAGGGCCGACAGGGGAAAAGGCGTTCCTTCCAGAGCAAAACCGACCACAACGCTATCGCTGACATCGCCGGCAAGCCGTTCCAGGGCTTCGGGCAGGGTGGAATTCTCCAGCAGGGGCGAGCGCAGGGCGCGAATGGAACGGCGGGCTTCCTGATGGCTGTTGGCGGCGATTTCTCTGGCTCTTACCACACGCTGCAAGCTCTCCTCTGCTTCGGGGGGCGCGGCTTGCAGGGCATCTTGCGCCATCTCCAACTGCATCCGAATGCCGGTAAAGCCCTGCGCCAGGGTGTCGTGCAACTCCTGCGCCATGCGGTTGCGCTCGGTCAGGAGGGTGGTTTCGTGTTCCAGCGCGATTCGCTCCTCTTCGACGCGCTTGCGCTCGGTCAGGTCGCGGCTGATCTTGACGAAGCCGCGCAAGGCTCCGGTTTCGTCGCGTATGGCCGTGCTGATCTCGTTGCCCCAGAAGCGCGTCCCATTTTTGCGCACGCGCCAACTCTCGTCCTCATTGCGGCCCGTGGCGGCAGCGTGTTCCATTTCGTGTTCCGGCTTGCGGCTTGCCTGATCTTCCGGGATATAGAACACGCGGAAATGCCGTCCGATGATCTCGTGGGGTTCATAGCCTTTGACGCGCCGCGCTCCCTCGCTCCAGCTTGTCACATGCCCCTCGGTGTCCAGCGTGAAAATGGCATAATCGCGGATATTCTCGACCGTCAGCCGATACCGCTCCTCGCCCAGGCGCAGGGCTTCCTCTATGTCCTTGCGCCGGGTGATGTCCAACATGCCTCCGCTTATCCGCGTGGCCCTGCCCTCCCTTTCTTCCACAATGTTGCCGTAGCCGCTCATCCAGCAGACCTCGCCGTCTTCGCGTACAATGCGGTATTCGGCTTCAAACACAATCCTGTCGCGCAGGGTCTGCTCCAGCCGTTCCCGTAATCGGTCGCGGTCGTCCGGGTGTACGTGGCGGAAGAACTCTTCCGCCGGCAGAGGATGCTCCTGCGGCTCCATGCCGAGCAGGGTAAAGTGGCGCGCGTTCCATGTCACCTCGTTGGTCAGCAAGTTCCAGTCCCACGTCCCCATATCGGCGGGCTCGACGGCGATGCGCAGCCGCTCCTCGCTTTCGCGCAATCCCGTTTCGGCCTGCTTGCGCGCCGTGATGTCGTAGGACAGCGCCAGAACGGCGTAGACATCGCCGTTCGCGTCCATGAGCGGCGCGCCGCGCGAAAGATACCAGCGTCCATGCGCGAAATGTTCCTGCTCGAAGTGTTCCCCCGCCAATGCCTGGCGGAACATCGGCTCGTGCTGCGCTGCCAACGCGGACGGAAGCGCCTCGAAAACAGTTTTGCCGACAAAGTCTTTCGACGTAAACCCGACCGTCGTGAGCGCTTCGCCCTCGGCAAGCAGATAGCGCAGGTCGCCATCCACGATAAAGGCGGCTCCGCCCGGCAGGTTTTCAATCAGCGCGCGGGCGCGCTGTTCCGACACGCGCAGAGCGGCTTCCGCCTGCTTGCGCGCGAAGATGTCGCTGACGATAACGGCAATGCGGTTTTCGCCCGGCTGGCCGATGCGAAAGGCTTAAACGTCGTAGAACTTTCCAAACGCGGCGGCTTCGTGTTCAAAGCGCGTCGCTTCTCCCGAGCGGGCAATACGCCCGTATGTCTCGTACCAGAATTCTTCGTGTTCGGGCGCGAGTTCGCGCATGGTTTTGCCAACGGCGTTTTCGATACCTGTCTGCCGCGCGAACGCCGGGTTCGTTTCGAGAAAACGGTAATCGCTGGATTTGCCCTGCGCGTCGAACAAAACCTCAATTGTGCAAAAACCTTCGTCCATCGAGGTAAACAGCGCGCGATACTGTTCCTCCGATACCTGCAAGGCTTCGTCAGCGCGTTTGCGGTCGGTGATGTCAATCGCCATGCCCACGATGAAGCGGCGGCCATCGCGCAGGATACCCGGCGAAGACGCGCTGAAGCTCCAGCGCCGCTGCGCCCCGTCCCGGGTGACGATGGAAAACTCGACATTCAGGATGGTCTGTTTCCCCTGGAACAGGTCGCGCATGTGCCCTCGCACTTCATTGGCGCTCTCCACGTTAGCCATGTTGAGCCAGGCATCAAACGTCGGCATGTCTGCCTGTCTACAGCCGGTCAGTTCCGTCCAGATACGGTTGATCTGAAGTACCTCGCCATCTTCGGCCTGCATGATGATCGGAACGGGCGCCTCCTCAATTGCCTGTCGAAACTGCTCCTCTGAGGCGGCTAAGGCCTCTTCCGCCCGCTTCTGCTCGGTCAGGTCGCGCATCACTTTGACAAAGCCGATGTGGTTGCCCGCATCGTCGCGCAGGGGCGTCACCACGCCCGATCCATAGAACCGGGAGCCATCCTTACGCTCATGCCAGCGCTCGTTCTCGGCCCGTCCCGTAGTCTGCGCCCTTTCCGCTTCCCCCTGCGGCGCGCCTGCGGCGCGGTCTTCAGGCGTATACAACATGTCGCCCGGCCTGTTCAAAATCTCCGCTTCCGTATACCCGAACAGCGCCTGCGCGCCCCCGTTCCAACTGCTCACGCGGCGTTGTAAATCCGTTGTGAAGATGGCGTAGTCGCGGGCGCTTTCCACGATCAGGCGCATCCGCATTTCCGCTTCGCGCAGGGCTTCTTCGGCTTTTTTACGCTCCGTGATGTCAATGAAGGTCAGGACGACGCCATCTATGTGATCGTCGGGAGTGCGATACGGCAGCATGCGGGCGAGAAAATAGTTTCCATTGTAGCGCACTTCGCGCTCGCTGCGGCTCAAGTCCGTCAGCACGCGCTCGGCGTCGTCGCTAAAGGGATGGTGGTTGAGTTTGTGGGTGATGTCGGAAAGCGGGCGTCCGATATCGGTCGGAATGATGTTGAACAGTTCGCGGATGCGGGGCGTGAAGCGCTTGATGCGCAGTTGCCGGTCCAGGAAGATCGTGCCGATCTCCGTCGAGGCCATCAGGTTCTGCAGGTCGCCGTTGGCGCGGCCGAGTTCGTCCACGTTGCTTTTGAGTTCCTGATTGACTGTCGTGAGTTCCTCGTTGATGGATTGCAGCTCTTCCTTGCTGGTTTCCAGTTCTTCGGCGGTCGAGCGCATCTCCTCGTTGATGGACTGCTGCTCTTCCGTCGGCGGCTTTGAGTTCCTCCAGGGAGGCTTCGTACTGCTCCACCGTCGCGCTCAGCTGCTCCCGCAGATGCTAGCTTTCCTCCTCCAGATGGAGCGTGATCGTGTCCGCAGGTCTGGAAGCGACCGCAGGCGCGTCCTGGCGGGCGTCGGCGGTGTTCAAACACGACCAGCAGAAACTCCGCCTCTTCCGACGAGAGCGTGGGGCGTGCATGGATGGTCACAGACAGCGACGCGGTTCCCTCTTCCAAGGGGATGGGAGCCGTGGTCACGCTGACGCGCTGATGGGAGGCGCGGAAAAGCGCGGTTTGCAGTTCCATGCGCAGGGCGGGATGCACCACCTTCAGCAGATTGCGCGAAAGTTCGCCCGCGAACTGCAGGAAACGCACCGGCATGTTCGGACAGATGCACGATGTCATAGTCGGCGTTGACGATCAGCGAAGGCGGGGCGAACTGTTCCAGCAGGCTCAGGTGCAGATCGCCAAAAGAGGCCGAGCGGCGTTCCGGCGGGCCAGGCGCAGGCGCGGTGGAGGGCGTTCCGTTCGCGGTCGCTGCTGCGGAAGCAAGCTGAAGTGGCATCGGAATGGGAGCCAGAGGGCGGAGGCCGGAAGGAACAGGCGACGGGCAGAGCCGGCAGTTGCCAGCCCGGCGCGCGGCGTGGCGCGGCGCACAAACAGCCGATGCTGTCTGTCCAGCGGGGCAAACAGCGACATGGCCGTCGGACACGCTTTCCGAGCTGCCCAGAAACAGCAGCCCGCCCGGACGCAGGGCAAAATGGAACAGGTCGAAGAACCGCCTCCTGCGCTTCGCGCTTGAGGTAGATGAGCAGGTTGCGGCAGGTCACCAGATCCAGGCGGGAAAAGGGCGAGTCTTTGAGCAGATTGTGCGCGGAAAAGAGGACGCGCTCCCGCAGCTCTTTCTTGACGCGGTAGCGCCCCTCCTCCTTGTGGAAAAAGCGCCGCAGCCGCTCCGGGGACACATCCGCTTCAATGGTGGCCGGGTACAGCCCCGCCCGCGCGACCTGGATGGCGTCCTCATCCAGGTCGGTCGCGAACACCTGAATGGTCGGGGGCGTTTCCAGCCGGGCCGCATGTTCGAGGAGCAGCATGGCGACCGAATAGGCTTCCTCGCCCGGTCGCGCAGGCCGCCACCCACACGCGCACCTGATCGCTGGCGGCTTTGTCGGCAAAGAGCTGGGGAATGTGACTTTCCAGCGCGGCAAACGCGTCGGCATCGCGGAAGAAGTTGGTGACGCTGATGAGCAGGTCGTGCAGCAGGGCGGTGGCTTCGGCGGGATGGGCTGCGCAGAAAGTCGAGATAGGCGGGGATGTCTTCCAGAAGGTTGACCTGCAGGCGGCGCGCGACGCGGCGCAGAATGGTGGCGCGCTTGTAGTGGAGCAAAATCATGCCCGGTCTGCGCGCGCAGAAAGCGCAGCACTTCCAAGCAGCGCCTCTTCATCCGCCGCGCTCGGCCTCCTTGCGGATAGCAGGCGGGCCGCCGGAATTGCGGTCTTCGGCCTGCGCGCTCCGTCCTCGGCTTTGCAGCTCTTCGGGCGGGATGTGCATGCGCGCTTCGTTGCGCAGGAACTCCATCAAGCTGCGCCGGGCATCTGCGCCGACCGGCAAGACCCAGTCCACCATGCCGGTGGCAATCGCCGAGCGGGGCATGCTGTCGAACTCGGCTTCGTCCGGCTCCTGCGCAATGGTCAGCCCGCCCTGCTCCTTGACGTGCTTGATGCCGATGCTGCCATCCCCATCCGATCCCGGACAGCACGACGGCAATCGCGCGCGGCCCATAGGTCGCGGCCAGCGTGCGAAAAAACAGGTCTATGGCAAGCCGTTTGCCGACTGGCCTGCTGCGGCTCGACCAGATGAATGTGGCCGTCTTGCAGGGACAGATGCTTGCCGGGCGGGATGACATACACATGATCGGGAAGCACCTGTGTCGGTTCCGTCACCTGCACGACCGGCATCGCCGTGCGGTGTCTGCAGGATCTGCGCCAGATTGCTCTCATGATCGGGCGACAGGTGCATAATCACCACAAACGCCATGCCGCTGTCGGGAGGCATGGCGTCAAAGAAGGTTTGCAGCGCCTGGATGCCGCCCGCCGACGCCCCCAGTCCCACCAGATAAAAAGAGGGAGAATGGAGAGTGGAAGAAGCGTTCTGCGGGTTCGTTTCGTTTTCTGCTGTATTGTTCATGCGTATAATGCCAGGCCGGATATTGAAAATCCCCTACAGGAGAGTGCAAGCGTCCCTCAGACGCAAATTCGTAACTGATTGGAAGAGGCTCTAAGGAGAGTATACCACGCGGCTCCGGCAATCACCTGCCGGTAGCGGGACAAACCCGATAGACCTTGCAAACTCGCATGAACGTCCCTGCAACATCATACGCTGCCGGAACGTATTTTCCTGCAAGGCAGAGTATTTTTCAAGACGCGAGAAACGCGCCCTGTTACCATCCGTGTTCCACTCCGCGCGTTTCTGCAAACGCGCGATTCAAATACACAACCGTCAAGGGACAAGGTACAATACCCGTGAAATCATTGCTGCTGTTGGGAAGCGTGTTCGCGTTTATCGGCGTGGCGCTCGGCGCGTTCGGGGCGCATGGCCTGCAAAACGTCCTGGTGGCGAACGGAACGCTGGAAGCGTACAAAACGGGCGTACAGTATCATCTGGTACACGCGCTTGCGCTTATATTGCTGGCTGTCCTTTCCGACCGGCTGCGCGAAACGAAGAAACTGGAATGGGTCGGCTGGCTGTTTGCGGTTGGCATTGTGCTGTTTTCCGGCAGCCTGTACGTTCTGGCAGTCAGCGGGGTTAAAATACTGGGCGCGGTGACGCCGCTTGGCGGGCTGTGCTTCCTGTCCGGCTGGGCGTTGCTGGCATTTGTCGCCGTTCGCGGGTAAGAGCCTATCCCAACAGGCCGGGTACAAAGAACGTATCCGTCTGAGTGGCCTGCGGCCAGGCGTCCTTCGGACGCAAATGCAATCGCCTGTTGGGATAGGCTCTAAACTTATGCCGCGCTATCAACCGTTATATCCTATTTCTTTAGAGAATTTCAGGGAAACTTATGAAAGAAAACGCGGTTCATCTTTATCTCAAAAATCCGCAGGGCGAACCCAAAAACATCGGCATCTTCTATTTCACGGAAGCGGAAATGGAACGGCTGGCGGCGGATTGGGAAGCGTATCTTACCGGCGATAAAAAGGGCGGCGTTTATACCTGCGCGGAAGTGACGCCCATAACCAACAATCACACGCCCAAACGCCTGATGCTGCGTTTCGACGACATCGCGCTTCTCGCCTGACAGGTCATTCACATGCCGCAAACACGCTCAAACCTGATGGCTACGCCTTCGCGTCCGCCTGGCTTTACACTCACGGAGTTGCTTGTGGTGCTTGGTATTGTGGCGGTTTTAGCCGCGATACTGTTCCCGGTAATCGCGTCTTCGCGCGGAAAAGCGCAGGATGCGACCTGCGTACAAAATCTGCGCCAGCTCAGTCAGGCGCTAACCATGTACACAGGCGATAATGATGGCACGTATCCTATGGGCGTAGAAGGCATTGTTATCAACCACGAAGTTGAGGAGCATAACCGCATATGGGGCGATTTGCTGCTCCCCTACTTGCATGCCAATACGGTTCCAGCCTGCCCAATTTGCGATACGAGCGACGTTAAGGAAGATTATAAACGACACTCCTCCTTTTGTGGGTATATCATCAACGGGCGACTGAGCCGCAGGCATGGCACAAAAGAACGCAATATACAAGAGGGGCGTCTGGAGGCAATTGTCACAAATCCCACGCTGACAGTTACGCTATACGACGCTCGCGCTGGCATGGTAGAAGGAGTGACGCCTGATACGGCGCTTACGCCAGAGGGATTGAAACAGTTTTTCCGCCATCCAATAGACCCGGATTTAGCCACATTTTTTCTCTCGCAACCTCCCGGCGGAACCCGGCATTATGGCGGCGCGCGCTATGCCTTTGCGGATGGACATGTAAAGTGGCTGCTGCCCACAGCGCTTGCCGTTTCCAAAAAGAGCGACGGCCTGAATCCGGGTTTTGGCCTGTGAAATTGTCGTTGTAACAGATTCGCGCAATCCTACTTAAAAAGGAATTTCGGCAACTATGATTCCCATCATTGATACGCATCAGCACCTTTGGGATTTAAGCAAACTGCATTTGCCCTGGCTGGAAGGAGGCGGCAAATTATCCACAAGCCACGTCCTTGCGGATTATCAGCGCGACGCGGCGGGACTGGACATTGTCGCAAACCGTGTACATGGAAGTGGATGTGGAACCAGCGCAGCGCGTAAAGGAAGCCGAACTTGTTTTCGATTTGTGCCGCCAGAAGGATACTCCCCTTGCGGGCGCGGTAATCGGCGGCAACCCGCTGGATGCCGGATTTGCCGCGTATGTGGAACGGTTTTCCGGCGACAAACATTTCAAGGGCGTTCGGCAGGTGCTGCACGGCGGACAGGAGCGGGGAACCTGCCTGAAACCGGAGTTCGTCCGCGCTATGCATTTGCTCGGCAGCCGAAAACTGCTGTTCGATCTGTGCTTGAGGCCGGACGAACTGGAAGACGGCGTTGCGCTGGCGCGGCAATGCCCGGATACGCGCTTTGTTCTGGATCACTGCGGCAACCCCAACATTCACGCCGCGCCCGATTCGCCTGAACAATCCCACTGGAAGCGGGGCATTGAAGCGTCGGCGCAGCAGCCGAATATCGTGTGCAAAATCAGCGGCATTATCGCGCAATTGAAGCCGGGAGAAAACGCGGCTCAGATTCTCGCGCCATTTGTTCAGACTTGCGTACAGGCGTTCGGGCATGACCGCGTAGTGTTTGCCAGCGATTGGCCCGTTTGCACGCTCGGCGCGTCCCTCCACGATTGGGTTGTCGCCCTGCAAACCATCGTTATCCATTGGAACGAAGCCGACAAGCGCAAACTGTTTCACGACAACGCCACCCGCGTGTATGGATTATAAGAACTATCAGGTAGGGGCGCTGCTTGCTGCGCCCAAAAGGACTGCTTGCTGCGCCCTCTACGTTGCGCCCTCTGCGCGGCTCGATTGAGGAGGGTTCAGCAAGCAGAACCCCTACAACGTACCCTTACGGTATACCGGCGCACATACATTATATCTAGTACAAAAAGGAACCCTCATGCCTGTTGTGGATCAGGAAACGTTTGAAACACTTATCAAGCAGGTGACGCCAGAAGCCATCGCGACGCGCCACCATCTGCACCAGAATCCCGAACTCAGCCATCAGGAACAGGCCACTTCCGAACTGGTGGCGCAACGGCTGCGCGCGATTGGACTGGACGAAGTTCGTACCAATGTGGGCGGGTACGGCGTTGTCGGATTGTTGCGCGGCACGGCGAACGGAAACGGAAACGGCCCGATGATTGCCCTTCGCGCCGATATGGACGCGCTGCCGATTCTGGAACAGGCCGACCTGCCCTATAAATCCTGCAAACCCGGCGTGATGCATGCCTGCGGACACGATGGACACACCGCCACCCTGCTCGGCGCGGCGTCCGCCCTTGTCCAACTCCGCGACAAACTTCCCGGCACGATTCAATTTATATTTCAGCCTGCGGAAGAGACGGTTGGCGGCGCGACGGAGATGTGCGCGGAGGGCGTGATGGACGGGGTTGACGCCATTGTCGCGCTGCACGGCTGGCCGGGTATGGCGGTGGGACAAATCGGCGTTCGTCCCGGCCCGATGATGGCGTCCGCGGATACGTTCGACATCACCATTCAGGGCAGGGGCGCGCATGCAGCCATGCCCCACATCGGCATAGACCCCATTGTCACCGGCGCGCAAATCGTCACCGCGCTGCAAACGCTTTCGAGCCGCGAAGTATCGCCGCTGGAGCCCGTAGTCGTAACCGTCGCGCAGTTTCATGCGGGTACGGCCTACAACATCATTCCGGGCACGGCGGAGATCAAAGGAACGGTGCGCTGCCTGTCCCGCGAACTGCGCCCGCAGATGAAAGAGCATGTCGAACGCATTGCGGCGGGCATCTGTCAGGCCATGCGGGCCGAGTACACGTTCGGCTACCGCTTCGGCACACCCGTCACCATCAATGATTTTGGCATCAACGCGCTGGTTGCCGAAACAGGCGCGGAAATATTGGGATCGGAAAACGTCGTCAACCTTGAATCGCCTTCTATGGGCGCGGAAGATTTCGCCGTGTATCTGGAACACGCTCCCGGCGCGATGTTCCGGCTCGGCGTCGGCATGGACGTGACGCCCCTGCACACGCCCACCTACAATTTTGCCGACGAGGCGGTTCCCGTCGGCATCCGCATGTTCGCCAATATCGTCCTGCGCTACTTTGATCGTCAGGAAAAAGGTTAGCCGCGAATGAACGCGAATAAACGCGAATGCAATTCAGAATAGACAGGATTGACAAGATTTTTCAGGATGGAACAGGATTATTGCAGCGTGTGGAGTTGAGTTCGTCTATTCGCGTTCATTCGCGGCTAAGAGCCTTTCCCCATAGGCGATTGCATTTGCGTCCGAAGGACGCTTGGCCGCAGGCCACTCAGACGGGTACGTTCTTTGTACCCGGCCTATTGGGATAGGCTCTAAATCATTTTTGCATTTTTGTCACAGGGGAGTTTTGTTTTGCCGGAAAGCACAGTTATTCGCAATATCACAGTACAAACTCTGGATATACCACTGTGGGAGTCGTTCGGCATTGCGGGCGGGGCGCAGGCGGTTGCCAACAACCTGCTCGTAACAGTTGAACTGGCGGACGGCACAAAAGGCTATGGCGAAGCGGCTCCCCTGCCCCCGTTCAATGGCGAAACACAGGCCAGCGCCCGCCATGCGCTTAAATCCGCGCAACCCGTGATGATTGGCAGGGAAGCGCGTGGATGGCTGCCACTTGCCGCCGACTTGAAACGTGTGTTTCCGCGTGACGGTTCTGCCCGCTGCGCGTTGGAAACCGCTCTGCTGGACGCCCTTGCCCGCCACGACAACATACCCCTGACTTCGGTTTTCGGAAACGCCAACGCCCCTCTTGAAACCGACATGACCATTACCACGCAAACCGGTATCAGCAATGAGGACGCCGTAACTCATGCCGCCGTTTCCGCGCGAAACATCGTTAGCCGGGGCATACGCGCCATTAAGATCAAGATTGGTACGCAGGATGTGGCTACGGATGTGGCGCGGATTGCGGCGGTTCACGCGCAGGCTCCCGATTCGCCCCTGCTCCTCGACGGCAATCAGGGATTGACCGCCCAATCAGCCTTGCAGTTGCTTGCCATGCTTCAACAGCGCGGCATCAAACCCGTTTTGCTGGAACAGCCCGTCGCAAAAGACGATTGGGAGGGGATGAGCAGGATTACGCGGGAGGGTGGCGTTCCCATCGCCGCCGATGAGAGCGCGTCCGATGTGGAAGGCGTACAAAAGCTCATCGAAACGCAAGCCGCGAATGTTGTCAACATCAAACTGATGAAGTGCGGCATTGCGGAGGCATTGGAAATTGCTGCGCTGTGCAAAACGCATAACATTGGATTGATGATCGGCGGCATGGTCGAATCCATTTTAGCGATGACGGTATCCGCCTGCTTCGCTGTCCGGGTTAGGCGGGTTTTCCTTCGTTGATCTGGATACGCCCCTGTTTATGACCGACAGCCCGCTGACAGGCGGCATGATTTATCACGGCGGAAGATTGGATTTGAGCGCGATAACAAGCGGGCATGGCGTGGTTCCCCGCCCGAACTTTCAGGAGAGCGGAAATTAGATGCGGCGGCTGACACTGGGAGAATTTGCCGCGCTTGTTGAGGGTGAAGTTCTACCGCAACACGCAGATACGTGGATTGCCGACATCAGCGTTGACTCGAGGCAGATAAGTTCGGAAACGCTGTTTGTCGCGTTGCGGGGCGAACATGAGGACGGACATGCGTTTGTACCCCATGCGTTTCGCAATGGCGCGGCTGCCGCCCTCGTGTCCCGGAACGCTTCTCTAACCCATCTGCATTATACTGCTTCTGAAACTGCTCCCATTATCCTTGTTGACGATCCTCTTGATGCGCTTTGCCGTTTCGCCGCGTGGTGTCGGAATCAATTTCAGGGTCAGGTGATTGCCGTTACGGGCAGCAACGGCAAAACCATTGTCAAAGACGCCCTGTATCGGATTGTCTCTTCCGTTCATCCCTGTTCCGCCAGTCCCGGCAGCTTCAACAGTCGGCTTGGCGTTGCCCTGTCGCTGATTCGCGCCCGAACGGATGCGCCGTTTCATATTCAGGAGGCCGGCATTTCTCAAATTGGGGACATGGCCGCATTGGAACAGATGATTCGTCCCGATTTTGGAATTGTCACCAATATCGGCGAGGCGCACGTTGCTACGCTTGGCAGCCGCGCTAATATCGCCACTGAAAAAACAAGCCTTTTTCAGCGCATTTCCGAATCGGGCTGGCTTCTGATGCCTTCCGGTGAACCGCTGCTTGAAAACGCGATCCAATCTCTGCGCTGCCCCCTGTTCCGCTGCGGCGATCCCTCCTCTCCCCTGCCGCAAATTCTGGAACAAACGTCCATAGCGGAGGGAAGCTGGCTGCGTGTCCGCTTTCCTGACGAAACATCAGTAACGATTCCCGTTTCCACGCAGTCACAGGAAATTATCTTCGACATTCACATCGCGCTTTGCGCCGCATGGCTGCTGCGTATCTCCTCTGTAGCAATCGTATCCGCCCTGTGCCACTATGCGCCCACCCTCACCCGTCGACAGACGTGGAAAACCCCGAACGGCGTAACCGTCATCAACGATGCGTATACATCCGAACCGCTTTCCCTGCAATCCGCATTGCGCGAACTCGCCGATGTGGGCGCGTCCGGCAGGCGCTTTTTCGTGTTCGGTGGCATGGAAACGCTTCAGCAAAACATGGCAAGCGGCACAAGAGATATAGAGCCAAAACAGGTTGGCGAGTTGGCGGCGCAGGCAGGCGTCAATTTCCTGCTTCTCGTGGGCGGCAAACAACCGGACGCAACCCGCGAAACGTTTCAGCAGGCCGCGCCGGAACAAACCTTCCGGCATTTTGAAGATTTGGAAGCGGTACGCCGGTTTCTACTTGCCCATCTGCGCCCCGGCGATGCCCTGCTCGTCAATGCGACGGGTGGCGCGTCCATGGATCAACTTGCGCTCACCCTGCTGGAAGCGATGGCCCCCAATCGGTTTTATGTCAATGTGCAAAGCATGGAAGAGAATGTCGCCCGTTTCCGGCGCTTGGTCGGGTCGCGCGTCCGCCTGCTGGCAATGGTAAAAGCTCTCGCGTATGGCAGCGACGCTACGCGTTTAGGGCTGGAACTTCAAGACATGGGCTTGGATTATCTGGGTGTTTCCAGCGTGGACGAGGGCAGCAGTCTGCGCAAATGCGGCGTTCGCCTGCCGATTCTGGTCATGCTTTGCGCACCCGAAGAGGCAGAAAAACTGCTGCATTATGATTTAACGCCCGTACTCTATTCTATTGAGTTCGCGGAGTTCTTGAAACCGTCTTACAGCGCGAAAATCGCCAATGCGCGGCCCATATCGAACTGGATACCGGATTGGGGCGCGTGGGAATCCCGCCGGAGAATCTGCCCGAACTGCTGCGCCGGTTGCGCCTGTCGGGGCGTGTCCGCGTGGAGGGCATAATGACCCATTTCGCGGTTGCCGATAATCCCGATGCCGACGATTTTACTTACAATCAGATAGCGCGTTTTGATCAGGCGCTTACAGAAGCCGATGTAGCCCGCGATGGCTCTGTTCTGCTTCACGCGGCGGCGACATCAGGGGCAATCCGCTTTCCCGAAGCGCGTTACGACATGGTACGCATCGGGCTTGGGTTATACGGCCTTGCCCCCTCTCCGACCGTTCAACGCGCGCTGGAACTGGTTCCCGCTATCGCGCTGGTCAGCCGCATCGTCAACATTCAAACCCACCAACAGGGCGACCGCATCGGCTACAACGGCACATTTATCGTGCCGCAGGATGGATTTCGCAAAGCGGTTCTGCCCATCGGCTACCATGACGGCATCCCGGTCAGCGCGTCGAACCGGGGTCACGTTCTCATCAACGGCCACAACGCGCCCCTGTGCGGACGGGTTTCCATGGACTCTATGACCGTAGATGTCACCCACATCCCTGAAGCCGAAGTCGGCATGGATGCCCTGATTTACGGCAGCTACTCGGGCCATACGCTGCGCCCGGAAGAAGCCGCTGAACACGCGCAAACCATTGTCTACGAACTGCTGGCGCGACTCGGACCCCGCGTACAGCGTATTTTTGTTGGAAGATGAGAAAACAGGTTGTTAGTTGTTAGGTTGTCAGGAAAAGAGTTTTGATTGCCCTCCTAACAACTAACAACCTGACACCCTAACAACCTAACTTGGGGTATAATAACTCAAACCATCGTTTGAAATAAAGGAACGGTGGAACTTATTTGCGCCTGTGGGCGAGGAGCGGTTATGTTGCGCTACCTGAACATGTTTGTTATCATCGGGCTGATCCTTATCGGCGTCAGCCTTGCCGGATTTGCCACACACGACCACTTCCTGATGGAACCCGGTCAATCGGCTCAAGATCACCTGTCGCTGGTCTATCTCGGCGCGGGCGTGTTGATGCTTATCAATGGCATCGTGTCCATTCGCATCGCCCCGCCTCCGCCCGCCGAGCCTGCGCGTAAAACGCCTGCGCCCACTTCGGAGAGCGCAAACGTGGAAGAGGCAAGCGGACAGGCCGCGCATTAACAGACGCATGGTTTGCGAACAAACCCGCAACGAAACGACTGTTTGGAAAATGGAGTGAAAATATTATGAGAAAAGCGGATGAAGCGGTAATGGAAGTGGTGTGTTCGGAAACGGGCAAGCCCATGCCAAAAATCCCGTTGTGGATGGCCGGAATTCACGTTCGGTTTGTCAGCGACGAGGCGCGGCAAAAGCACCCCACCCCGATGGGCCTGCTGGATTCGGAGCCGGAACGCCGCAGTCTGTCAGCCGGAGCCGATCTTGACGAACTCAAAGATCTGGGAACCGCGGGTGGCCCGATGGAAGAAGAGGAAGAAGAGACGGAGTTTGAAGACATGAACGAAGAGGGCGGCGAGGAGTATTAACAGTGACCCAGGTTGCCGCCTACTCGAAAATGCTATAAGCGAGCATGGTTAAAAACTTCTTGAATTCCAGACCTGAAATCCGCCAGTCTCATAGTTAAGACTGGCGGATTTATTGTTCGCGCAGAACTTTCGCTGACGGCTAGGCTGTCTTACGAGACTGCGCGCGACGGCGGCCAAGATAGCCAACGCCACTCACTCCCAAGCCTACGAGCAGACCCACGCTGCCGGGTTCGGGAACGGGAGCAGGCCCAAGTTGTAACGTGAGCGTCCCGACCGTGTTATCCGCAACGCTATATTGTGTCACGGTAATGGGAACGGTTCCCACCGTAAAGCTGGTTGCTCCATTGTAAGTTCCCTGTTCACCGTAGACATAACCGTTGATCTGGGTTCCCGCCGTGGGAATGAAGAATGCCGCAGAGCCGTCGCTGGCGCGGGCGATCAGCAGATCAGGATTCCGCCCCGAAGAAGAGGGATCATACGAGGTGTTGGTGGAGGAGAAGAACAGGCCAATATCCCCGTAACTCCCTCCATAGCTGGAGAAGGGAGGCAAACTGTCCGCGGCAAAGGAGATGGCGTTGCTGCCATTAGATAAGGCAAAGGAGATGGCCTGGTTTTGGGTTATACCATTGATGGTGATGTTGAGCGCCGTCACAGGGCTTCCAGAGTTCGTGCTGGACAGGTAAACAGTGGAGCTTGTCGCTCCGGTCGAATCGGCAGCGAACTGCTCGGCGCCGACAATATATATCTGGGCATGGGCCTGCGGCGCGGCGCAGAGAGCGCCTGCGGCAGCGAGAAGAAGACCGGTCCGGTTCCGCAGGGCGGCGCGAGAAACAGAGATACGCGTGAACATGAGTGGTGGGTTCCTTTCCAAACGAATGTTGCTTCTGATGTGAGGGGTGCTTCAATTAGGCGCGCAACGCGCGGAGAAACATACTGCCGGCGGTTTCTCCGCGCGCCCGCATCCCTGGAGAACCACTCACACGCCCATTATAGCGGCCTACTGTCACAACAACGTCACAACAAACGCCCTGCGCGGCTTTTCTGGAAATTAAGATATGGTTCAGAGGACACACTGCGCCAAACGACAGGCTCACCCCGACTATCTGTTGGGGCGAGCCTGTCCATTCCTTGAGTTCCGTCCCACAAAATCCTGCTGAGACAGCCTGCTTCTATTTGCCCTCCATGCGAAGTCTCAGCGCGGCGCTCTCCTCCCTCAGAAGACGCGCCTGCGCGCCTTCTCCCTGCTCTTCCAGCACCTGAGCCAGAGACAGCAGGGTTTCCACAACATTCACCTGATCTTCAACGGCGCGTAGCATTTCCAACCCCTCCTCGTACCTCAGCCGCGCGGTGGCCCTGTCTCCCAGATGGTGTGCAATCTCGCCAAGATTCACCAGAGACATCGCCACCATGCCTGGCACACCCTGTTCCCGATTTTTATGCAAACTCTGTTCCAGATAACTGCGCGCCGTCTCGTACTGTCCGAGAGACAGGTACGCGCTGCCCACATTGTTCAACAGCGCCGCGACAAGCCGCTCGTCTTCCAGTCTTTGCGCAAAGCGCAGGGACTGCTCTCCCAACGCGCACGCCAGCGCCAGATCGCCCTCCTGGGTCGCCGTCATCGCCAGATTGTTCAGGGCG
Source organism: uncultured Chthonomonadaceae bacterium (assembly GCA_963817895.1). Classification (GTDB taxonomy): domain Bacteria; phylum Armatimonadota; class Chthonomonadetes; order Chthonomonadales; family Chthonomonadaceae; genus CAWFQB01. The sequence goes on along the minus strand of CAWFQB010000004.1, from coordinate 706,181 downwards.
CGAGCTGCCAGCGCATCATCTCCCGCCTGCTCCGAAACGGCTAAGGCCTCATTGAAGCAACGTTTCGCCTCCGCCGTTTCGCGCAGCAGCCAGTGCAGACTGCCCAGCATATTCCACGCGGCGCGATACGCGCGCGTCTCCTCCCCCGCATGTCTTCGGAGCGCATCCTGCAGCCAGTATCGCCCCTCGATCCACCCCCCGCGAGACAGCCAGAGATACCTGAGGGCATTGAGCAGTTTCAATTCCAAACTTGCCTCCGCCGCTGAAGTTCGACACCATTGCACAAGTACGCGTAAGTTTTCTGCGTCAATTCCTGAGAGGGGGTTCGGGTGCGGGAGTTCGATAAGGGCATGCGCCAGACACGCCTGCCACATATCAATCTCTTCGGGAGATAGTCGCTCCATTCCGAATTCGCGCAGCGACTCGAGTATACGGAAATACCAGATCGTCCCAGCCGGGTCGGAGTCCTCACGAGCGGACAAAAAAGAGGTTTCCCTCAACTGCTGCAATTTGTCTAACGCATGGCTATCCTGTGTCAGTATCTCTGCCATCTCCAGCGTCCACTCGCCGCGCAGCAGACATAAACGGCAAAAAAAGGGCTTTACATCCGCGCGCAGCAGCCGAAAACTCCACTCGATGCAGGTCTCCAGCGCATGATGCCGGACAGCCATCCCTTTTCGCCGCGCGCGCAGCAGTTCAAAACGCCGATTTCAGACGCGCCAGCATCTGTGCAGGGGAGAGCGTCTGCGCCCAACTCGCGGCTAATTCCAACGCCAGCGGCAATCCTTCCAGCCGACGGCACAGGGCCGCGACACTCGCCGCATTTCGCGCCGTCAATTGAAAGTCTGCACAGGCCGCCTGCGCCCGGTCAACGAACAATTGCACACTCGCAAACTCCAAAAGACACGCTGGCGTATCAGCGTTCTCCGGGGTCTGTAGGGGCAGCAGGGCCAGTTCGCGCTCACCGTCCAGATGAAGCCTTGACCGGCTCGTAACCAGCAATGTCAAATGTGGCAGCTCTTCCAGCAGCGTATGCGCCACTTCCGCTCCCGCTTCACCCAACTGCTCCATATTATCCAGAACCAACAAAGTAGGCACGGCCCTCAACGCCGACGTAATAACATCCAGAGACAAGCTCTCGATGGGGGCGTTCGGGCAGACCGCTTCCGCAACCAACTGAAGCATCCGTTCCGGCGTTTCCGCGTCTGTCAGCCCGACAAAGTAAACAGAGCGGTTTCCCGCAGCAGCGCAGGCGTCGGCGCCGCTTCTATAGCAAGGCGCGTCTTTCCCGCCCCCCCGGTTCCGAGCAGTGTTATGATTTCGTGATTTCCAGACCGGAAGCAAGGGGCTAACATCTAACCCGTATGTAGCGCCCCCTGTGGCTGGCTTCAGCATCGCGTATAATCGCCGCAACTCCTCTTCCCGGCCAAAGAAGGGAGTAAGCGGCAGCGGCAGGCGAACGACGGGGCCAGCGCCCCCGGCAACGCTGGACGAAACCACGAGCGGCGCGGGAACACGTTCCTCCTTCGGCGCAGGGCGCGGCGACTCGCTGACCCCTCTTGACCTTACAGGAGGAACCGTCGGCTTCAGTTCAGACTTCGCCACAGCAGCCAACTCCTGCGCTTGCGAACAGGGCGCAGCGCCAAGTTGCTCCTCCAACAGCGCGGTCAGGCGCTCGAAATGCTGCGACACATCGGCTGGACGCTTCAACCGGAGAAGCAATTGCATAACGGTGACATGCGCCTCCTCGTTCAGAGAGGCCTGATGTATCCACCGCCGCGCATAGACCAGCGCTTGCTCCTCCTCACCCAGAGTCCTCAACAGCGCAATCAGCTCCTTGAGCGCCGTCTGCACTTGCTCCGCGACAGCTTCACGCGCCTGCAGAACCCAGTCCACATAGCAACCCGGCAGCAGTTCCCCGCCAATAGCCTCTACTCCAGCCTGAAGCCGTTCCGCCTTTCAGCCCCATCGCGTCGGTACGCTCCGCTTCCGCCACCGCCGCATAAAAAACGTCCAGATCTGTCGTTACCGCGCCTGACGCCAGCCGGACATAACCGCGATCCGTCGCCAGCACCTGCCCCTGTCCGACACCCGGCAATTCAAGCTGCCGACGCAGCGACGTAAGCGCCATTCGCAGGCTTTGCAGCGGCTTGTCGCTGTCTTCCCAGAAAAGCTCGGCCAGCTCTTCGCGCCCATGCGCGCGCTCATGATGTAGAGCCAGATAGGCCAGCAGCAATCCCGTCTTCTGTGTCCTGAAACGGGTAACAACGTGGGATCCCTGTCGGGCCGTCAGACCGCCGCACAGTGTAATACGCCAGCGTTCTCCGAGCATATACCGCCGTTCTTTCCATTCAATAACTCTGTGTCAAGCCTATCTATTATGACACGCCGCCGCAGTATCTTTAGCGTGTTGCTATCGAAGGCTTGTCGTTGGAGAACGTCATGCAGAGATTCGTAGGAAGGACGCAGAGGAAAGCCCGGGGCGCAAAGAGGGGTTAGGGGTTAAAAGGAGGGTTGTCAGATGTTGGGTTTCAGGCGCTGGATGAATTTATTCGACACGCGACACCTGACCTTCTATTGCACAGGAAGCGTAAACGAAAACACGCTGCCCTTGCCGTATTCGCTTTGCACCTGTACGCTGCCGCCGTGCATTTCCACGATATGCTTTACAATGGACAAACCTAAGCCCGTTCCGCCGGATTGCCGGGAGCGGGCTTTATCTACGCGATAGAAACGCTCGAACAGGCGCGGCAAGTCCTGACTTAACACGCCAATCCCCGAATCTCTGATATGAACGCTTGCCCGCCCGTCGTTTGTCTCTGTCCACACGGTTATTTTGCCGCCGCTTGATGTGTACTTGATAGCATTGTCTACCAGATTCACCAGCACCTGCTCAATCTGGTCCCGGTTCGCGTTCACTTCGATGTGCGGGCTGTCGGCATAGGACAATTTCAAACCTGATTTTTCCGCCTGCGCGTTCGACCGCTCGACAACATCGCGTACCAGCGTGGTCAGCGCGAATGGTTCGCGCTCCGGGGCCTGCGATTCGGCGCGCGACAGAATCAGCAGGTCTTCCAGTATGCGCGTCAATCGCTCTACTTCGCCCACAATAATGTTTACAAACCGGTTAGCGACTTCGCCATCGTACAACGCGCCGTCCTGAAGCGTTTCCGCCATCGCGCGAATGGAAGCGAGGGGCGTTCGCAGTTCGTGAGACACGTTCGCCACGAAGTCACGCCGCACCGTTTCCAGCCGCCGCAGTTCCGTCACATCCTCCAGCAGCAGCAAAAAACAGGGGCTGCCGTTGCCCCCTTCCAAACCCGCTTCATTCGCGCCCACGCCGGTTTTGCTATTTGCGCCAAGAGGAATCACCCGCGTTCGCAACATTCGCCCTCCGATTTCCGGGCGATGTATCTCCTGCTGTTGAGGGACGCCGCTCTCCTGCGCGCGGTTTACCAGCGTTCCGATCTCGTATGAGAGTGTCGCTTCCAGCAGCGTTTTGCCGACAAGATTTCCCCCGCGAACGCTCAACAAACGCGCGGCGGCGGCATTGCCCTCTAAAATGCGCCGCTGTTCATCGGCAATCAGGACTCCGGTATCCAACTGCTCCAGCAGCAGACGGTACACAGCCCCGCTTATCACATTGCTTTCCTGAACACTGTTCACGGCGTCAACCTATCCATGATGTTTCTTACACTTCATTGATTCTAACATTTCATCAAGGATGCACGTTCAGGTAGGGGCGTTGCTTGCTGCGCCCTCTGAAAACGCTTGCTGCGCCCTCTGAAAACGCTTGCTGCGCCTTACATTAGGAGGGTTCCGCCAACGTTTGAGGAGGGTTCAGCAAGCAGAACCCCTACAATGTTTTATGTTCTACCTTGACGGTGTACTATCCACTGAATTTATACCCGACGCCGCGCACGGTCAGCAGGCGGCGGGGGTGGGAAGGATCGTCTTCCACTTTTTCGCGCAGCCAGCGGATATGCACGTCCACGGTGCGCTCTTCCACATACGCTTCCGCGCCCCATACGCGATCCAATAATACCTGTCGCGAAAACACCTGTCCCGGATGCGAAGCGAGGAACCGCAGCAGTTCAAACTCTTTGGGTGACAGCGTGACCGGACGAGTTCCCACCCGAACCTCGAAACGATTGGGATCAATGGTCAGGTTCCCGGCCTGTATGGGTTGTTCCGTCATTTCCTGTGAGGTGGTACGCCGCAATACGCCTTTCACTCGCGCCATCAGTTCGCGCATGTTGAAAGGCTTGGTCACGTAATCATCCGCGCCCAGTTCCAGTCCCACAACCCGATCCGAGGAGTCGGCGCGAGCCGTCAGCATAATGATGGGGACGCTGTTCTGCTTGCGCAGCATCCGGCACACGTCAAAACCGCTGGCGGAGGGCAGCATCACATCCAGAATGATTAAATCCGGCTGGTCGCGACGCGCGATTTCGAGGCACTGTTCCGCGTCCCCGGCAGTCAGAACGCGATAGCCCTCCTTTTTCAAATTGTAGGAGACAGCCTCTACAATCGGCAATTCGTCATCCACGACGAGAACTTTCATAGCTGTGTTCTTCATCCTTCCCGACACATCGCCTCAACCATTGTGGAGTATCAGACTGGACTCCGCATCTTACAGGAAACCGCTCTATTATTATAGCATTTCGCCGAACTCCCGTAAGGACATCGGAGCGTTCAACTTCCTGCGCGGACGTTGTTTTTCAGGTTAGATATGAAAATTTGTCTCTTCCGTTCATAGTATACAAATGTCACACAAATAGATTCAGGCAGCAAAATAATACGCCGCGCTGTTCCTGATGAACAGCGCGGCGTACCTGGTTCGACCATTAAACCTGTGTTTTATAGTAAGTTTACTGTTGGCCCGTTTCTGTGACGGGGGAGGCGACCGGCGCGGACACGTTTCCGGTGTAATGAAAATACGCCAGTCTGCTTTGCAGGCTTGTGGCGCTGTCTGTGTCCGGGTTGGCGTTATTGGCCGTGCTGCGATCCACTTCCGCTTCCAGAATGACCGCCTGCCCGGAAGTCGGCGTCTGGGTTTCGATGAAAACTTTTACCCGCATCAGCATCGTGTTGTTGGCAAACGCGGTACGCGCCGCGCGGTACACGTTGCGCAGCATTATCTCCTGACCGCGCGGGCTGTTGTCCAGTACCAGCGAGGGCGCGCCTGACAGCAGCACGGTTGCGCCCACGCCCCCATCATTCACGGTTTGGGCATGTTGCAAGCCGTCCGTCAGTCGGTTAGAAGGCGGGGGGGTTGTCGCCAACGCGCTCGCGCCACTCTGCGGCTGCGCCGAGTTGGGAAGCGGCTGAACGTTTTGAACCGGCGCGGGCGGGATATTCAGCAGGGGCGCGGGGCCTGCGCTTGCGGGCGCGGCGGAGCCAAACGTGGGCAAAGTGGAACCGGGCCGCGATGGACCGGGAACGGGCGTATTTTGCGGCGAAAGCGGCGCGGTTGTAGTACGCGGGTTTCGGTCGGGAGCCAGTCCCGCGCCGCCCGTAACCACGATCCGGTTGCCGTTCGCGGCCTGCGCCACCTGATACGCGGGCGGCGTTTTATCCAGCCGATGGGCCGGCATGTCGAACGAGCCTCTTCCAAACGGCGCGGGCGTATTCGGCGCTTTGGAACTTGTCACGGTATGGCCGCGTTTCGCGTTCCAGGCAAGCCCTATCAGCACAAGCACGACAAATCCCAACGACGTTGCGGTTATTCCGCGCAGCCAGCGGCGCGGCGACAATCCCATCAGGTTGGTCGTGCCTGTGTTTAGATCGGTTCCCCGATCAATGGCCGACACCGATGAATTGCCATAGCCACGCTGAATACGCAATACATTCGAGCGTTCCATGCGGTCGCGCGCCTGAATAACCTGTTCCAGTTTCGCCTGATCGGTGGGATTAGGGCGTAAATCAACGGCCATGCCGTACCATTGTATAGCATCGTCGAGGCGGTTCTGGTCCCGATATATATCCCCCAGCAATACATGGGCTGTCTGATTAGCGGGCTGAATCCGCAGCACATCCACGCAACATTCAATCGCGTCATCCCACCTGTGGCGCATCCGGTGCAGGTTGGCCTGCGCCAGCAGCGCATGAACGGATTGCCCGGATAGCTTCTCGCCGGACACTGCCGCCGTAGACGGGGATGTGGGCAAAACGGCATACGGCGCATGTTGCGATTTGACGCCCAACCCGCCCGAAAGCGTGTTGGCGCGGAGGGCAGCGGCAAGCGCGTCCTGCATTGCCGTGTCAACAGGCGCCTGCGACGGAACGGCGGCAACTTCTACAGCGTTCGCTTCACTCTTGAACGCGCTGCGCTCTATTTGCCTGCCACAGCGCGCGCAAAAGTTCGCGTCCGCGTTCAACTGCATCTCACATTGGGTACATTCCATAAGTAAACCTCGAAGCGTAGCTGTTCAGGTAATTCTATCTATGTCCCGTACTGCCAAATCCGCCATTGCCGCGCGGAGTTTCGGAAACGGTTTCCGCTTCCACCACAACGGCGCGGACAACAGGAGCCACTACCAACTGCGCGATACGATCCCCGCGCTCAATCGTAAACGCCGCCTGTCCCCAATTCACAAGCAGAACCTGCACGACGCCGCGATAATCGCTGTCAATAGTTCCGGGGGCATTGAGGACGCCGATACCGTGCTTGACCGCCCATCCACTGCGCGCCCGCACCTGCCCCTCATAACCTTCGGGAAGAACAATCCGCAAGCCCGTCGTAATCAGAACGCGCTGCCCCGGCGAAAGCGTACAGGGCGCCTCGGCAGGCAGAGCCGCGCACAAATCCAGCCCTGCCGCCCCTACCGTCGCATACGCAGGAAACGGCAGCCCCTCACTCTCCCTTTCACGCGCAAATTCCACACGAACCACTTTCATTGTATTTTGACTCTGCTCGCCGAGGGGATGTTCCACAGTAGGTGTTGGGTGTTCGGTATTCGGTGTTCGGTGAATACGCCGGTACAAAGGTTTGTGTTCGTTTTAGGACGACTGTCCGAATACCGAACACCCAACACCTACTTCGCTTCTTCCACTACTTTCGTCTCCGGCACTGGCTGTTTGCGGGGGAAGCGGAACCAGAAGGTCGAGCCTTTGCCGTGACCGTCGCTTTCGGGAATCAGCCTGCCGTGATGCCCCTTCACGATAGCGGTGACAAGGTACAGGCCGATGCCCGTACCCTGTTTGCCGCCCGCGCTTTTGAAGCGGCTGAACATCAAGCCCACCTTTTTCAATTCCGCTTCCGACAATCCCCGGCCCTGATCCTTCACGCCGATAAGAACGGTTTCCGGCTCGTCCTCCGTCGCGGGTTCCACGCGCCCGATAACGCGCACTTCGCCGCCATCGGAGTATTTGATCGCGTTGGAAAGCAGGTTGTGCAGAATGTTCTGGAACAGGTCGGGATCGGTTTCCGCGATGAGATGTTCAGGCTCGAAATCCACAACCAACTGATGCGTATCCGACCGGCCTTTTTGCATCGAAATGGCGTCATCCACCGATTTACGCAAATCCACGTCGGCCCAGTTGAATTCCAGTCCTGCGCCGCGCTCGATCCGCGAAACGTTGAGCAGGTCATTGATAAGGCGGCCAAGACGGTCTACGTTTTCATCAATGATGGTATAGAACTCGCGCCGGTCGTCCTGATTGTACCACTCTTCTTTCTCATCATCCAGCAGGGTGCGAATGAAGCCCTTCATGGGCGTGAGCGGGGTGCGCAACTCATGGGATACAATGGAAACGAATTCCGTCTTCATGCGCTCCACAGCCCGGAGATCGGTGATGTCGTTGAAGATAACCACGATGCCGAACGGCTGATTGTCGTCATCGCGCACATTGGCGGCATGAAGCTGATAGACGTAGCTGCCGTCCTCGTCCGTGATGGTGATTTCATCGGGTTTACGCGGCTCTAATTCTTCTTCACTGGGGGGTGGAGGATTATTGGACTCCTCGATTTTACGATTCAGAATGGCGAGGCACTGCTCGTGCTGAATAACGTCAGTGAACGGCTTGTGCAGCGGATCGTTGCCATCTTTGATACTGAACATGATTCGCGCCTGCGCGTTCATCTGGCTGATACGCCCATGCTGATTGATGAGAATCAATCCCGCTGTCAGGCTTTCCAGCGTGTGTACCAGTTTTTGCTTTTCCTGAACCACTTCCTGATACATCTGCGCGTTGGCGATAACGGCTGCGGCGTTGCGCGACAGGCGTTCCAGCAGGCGCACATCCTCTTCGATGAACGCGCCGCCGTAACGCTTGTTGAAGCAGTGCAGGACGCCGATGCGCTGCTGTTCAGTGATGTGGTTCTCATCATCCCGCCGTTCCACGACAAGCGGAACCGTGACGCCGTTGCGGATGCGCAGGCCGGGCAAATGCTCCATGAGCGCGCGCGGGTCTTCCCCACTGTTTTCCAGAATGGACGCTTTGCCGGACGTAAACACTTCGCCCGATATGCCCCTGTGCGATTCAATCCGGTACGACTTGACTTCCAGGTCCGTCATGCCGAAGGCGGGGGCGCGGGCGACGAGTTCATCGGCTTCCCGATCCCGCACCATGATCACGCATTTTTCCGCCTGCACAATCATCGCCGTGCGCTGCACCAGACGGCGCAGCGTGTCTTCAAATTCGCTGATGGCGCTGGGCATTTCGCCAACATCCGAGGCGCTGGTTCGGGCGCGTTCCAGAGTGTCTATTTTGTCTTTTTGCTCGGCCAGTTGCCGATGCAAGGCTGCTATTTCTTGTTTGAGAGCGTCGTTGTCTTCCATAATACTTGCTGCCACCTGCCTCGTTCCCTTCTGCCATGCGACAAAATCGGGGTTCTTCCCTGTCGGGATTTGTGCATTATAACATAAGCCCATTAACAGCGTCAACCGGGCAAATTTCCCGCCTCATTTTCCCGGTATTTTGCCGTAAATTCTCCTGTTGGCGTTTCTTCCTCTACCCATATCGTGGTACAATTGCCTGTCGCTGTCAACTTATTCCCGCGCTGCGTATGGAACCATACGCAAATCAATTGGGAACATTCGTCAGTACAAAAGAATCACGCCTTTGGAAAGGTCCTAACCGAAATTATGGCAGCGCATGATCATAGCGGATGCACCCATCATAGCGCGGCAGGCATGAGCGAGAACAAACTGCGCCTGTCCCTGCTGCTGACTCTGGCCTTTGTGGTCGTGGAGATGACGGCAGGCTGGAAATCGGGCAGTCTCGCCCTGCTTTCGGACGCGGGCCACAATTTCACGGACGCGCTGGCGCTCGGCCTGTCGTGGTACGCCATCTGGATCGCCCGTAAGCCCGCGTCCTCCACGCGCACGTTCGGCTATCATCGGGTGGGAATCCTCACTGCGCTGTTCAACGCGCTTACATTAATTGGTATCGCCGTCTTTATTTTTGTGGAAGCGTGGCAGTTGTTCGCGCATCCCCACGCCATCAGCAGCGCGCCGATGATGCTTGTCGCCGCGCTTGCTTTCGCGCTGAACACTGGTATCGCGATTGGAATTCGGGGCGAGGCCGCGCACAACGTCAACATGCGCAGCGCGTTTATCCACATGGCGGGCGACGCGCTTTCGTCGCTTGGCGTTCTGGCGGCGGGTATCGCCATTCACTTTACGGGCTGGGTGTACGCCGACCCCCTCGTTTCCACGTTCATCGGCCTGTTCATCATCTACTCGTCATGGGGCATCGTGCAGGAAACCGTCAACGTGCTGCTGGAAGGAACCCCGCGCGGCCTGAATCTGGACGCGCTGGCGCGGGGAGTGCGCTCCGTTCCCGGCGTCATAGACCTGCATGACCTGCACGTATGGACGGTGGGCGACGGCATGAACGCCTTGTCCTGCCATTTGCGCGTTCGCGAACAGGAGATGCCACAGGCGGCGCAGGTGGTGCAGGTCGTAAAAAACCTGCTCGCGTCCGAGTACAACGTCCAGCACTCCACTATTGAAACGGAGTGCGGCGACGCCTGCCACACGGAGGAACTTTTCTGCCGCATGGGAACACACAGCCACGATTATACTCAGGAACACGCCCATACCGCCAGTTGTCAACACTGATTTTAGAACCTATCTCACCAGGCCGGGTACAGAGAACGTACCCGTCTGCGTAACCTACGGCTAAACGTCCTTCGGACGTAAATGCTGTTCCCTGTTGGGATAAACTCCTATCTGTGAGGGGAAAATTTTATGCTTGCTTTTGCCGCCTTTAGTCTTAGCCTGCTTCTCGGCTCCCCACTCATTTCGCCAACCCTGCGGATAAATCCTGCTCCGCCTGCCGTTAAAACGAAAGGACATCGCGTGAATTCACCGACTTTGGAACGGCGCGGACGCGCTTTCATCGGTTTCCATGAGTTTGCCGCCTTCGACCGTCTGGAACACCCGGACGCGCATACTGTGGTTCTGACGTCCCCGGTTTTGCCGACGGATATTGCAGCCAACGAAGTTGTCTGCTCGTGGAACGCGGACGCCCCGGCGGGAACGGGCATCAAAATGGAAGCTCGCGCCTTTCACGGCGACAAAGCGACAAAATATTACGTGTTGGGGTTGTGGTCGAAGGACGGCAGCGGTTTTCCGCGCGAAAGCGTAAATCATCAGAAGGATGAGGACGGCAATGTAGACACCGATACGCTGGTGTTGAACAAACCCGCGACAGGCTTGCAACTGCGCATCACGCTGGAAAGCAAAGCGGGAGGGGAACTGCCCCGCCTGAAGTTTGCGGGCGCGACATTGGCCGATACGCATACGCCGCTTGCGCCGCTTGAACCGAACAAAGAGGTATGGGGCAAAGAGATCGCGGTTCCGGGTAAATCACAATTAATTTATCCGGGGGGCGGCGTCTGGTGCAGTCCGACAAGCACATCCATGACGCTGGCGTTCTGGGCCAAATCGCTGCATCGTCCCGAACTCGATATTCCGGTTCCCGACGCGGCTCACGCCATTTACGACAAAGTGTACGGTGGAACCGGCAACTGGCCTTTCAACACGGCTTTTGCCGGCTCGTTTCCGGGCATCCGCGCCTATGTCGCGCGCCTTTCCGACATTCGCGAACTGGAAGACTGGGTTGCCATCGGTATCCCGCCCATCGTATCCGTGTCGTATGATCTGCTCAAAGGCAAGCCCCACGACAACGATCCGGGGCATCTCATGGTGTGTGACGGCTTTACGAAAGAGGGCGATATTGTGCTGAACGATCCGGCCCACCATCCCGAAAAGGGCGAAGCCTGCCGCCGCGTGTTTCCCCGCGCCAACTTCCTCCGCGCCTGGAACCGCTCCAAATACCTGATCTATCTCATCTACCCGGAAGGCAGCAAACTTCCCGCCGATACCTACGGTCATTGGGACCACTAAGAGTACGCCGGAATAAATTCCGCGAAGGAAAGTACGAATGTCCTACGGACATAACCTAATCCTGAAGAATTTCGTGTCCGCAGGACACTCGCTCTTTCCAGCATAGATTTTCAACCCGGTGCATCCCTGCCAAAGTTCACTACAGGACACATTCTTGCCAGGGGTTGAACCCCCCTGTCTGTATGGCCTACGGCCAAGCGTCCTACGGACGCGATCCTTCAAGTATTTATGAATTTGCGTCCGAAGGACGCTTGGCGGAACGCCACTCAGACGGGTATTTTCAATGCCCGGAAAAAGATGTTTTGCCTTCGTAAATCCACGTCAGTTTATTCAACCACTTCCAGCACAAGCGAGGATTTGCTAAATGTTTCAACATTGTTTACGTCCGCGTCAAAGGTATAGGCGGAACGCAGAATTTGCGTCCACTCGTCTACTTTCCCCTCATCTCCGGCGCGAACATGCAGGGTTGCCAGCATGATTTGTGGGGTTACAATATCGCGGGTTTTCGCGTGAAGCATAATGCCTACGGCGGGATCAATCGTATCGCTTTTCATCAGGCGTCCCGCTCCCATATCTACGGAGAGGCGACCGATAGTTTCGGCGTTTAGTCCCGTCACCAGTCCGCTTGACTTCGCAATTCACTTCCTGCTGAATGGGCGCGACGGGAAGCGAATTCAGAATGGCTTCCGGTGTGTCCGGCCCGCCCTGCGCCGCCACGATATCCGCGAATTTTGCCGATGCGCTTCCGCGCAGCAAGGCTTCTGCTATTGCAATACGCGCCTCTTCTTCCTTTAATTTGCTGTTGACTGCCAGAAGTCCATGCAGAGCAAGTTCGATACATAGATTTTGGAAGGCGGGTTCACTTTCCGTATGGAGAAGCAGTTCCAGCGCCTCTCGCACTTCGAGCGCGTTTCCAACTGCCCTGCCGAGCGGCTCGTCCATGCGCGTCAGGACTGCCGAAGTAGGAACGCCCGCGCCGTTGCCAATCCGTACCAGCGTTTGCGCCAGAACGCGCGCCTGCTCCGGCGTCTTCATAAATGCGCCCCTGCCCACTTTTACATCCAATACAATCCGCTGTCCGCCCGATGCCAGTTTCTTGCTCATAATGCTGCTTGCGATGAGAGGTACGCTTTCTACCGTTGCCGTCACGTCCCGCAGGCCGTATAAAATTTTATCGGCAGGCGCAAGGGACGCGCTTTGCCCGATCAAGGCCGCGCCGATACGCCCGACCTGCGCTTTCGCTTCCGCAACCGTCAAATCCGCGCGAAAACCGGGGATGGCTTCCAGTTTGTCTACCGTGCCGCCGGAAAACCCCAACCCGCGCCCGCTCATTTTCAGCATGGGTACGCCCAACGCCGCCAGTATCGGCACGACTACGAGCGTAGTTTTATCCCCCACTCCGCCTGTGCTGTGCTTGTCCAATGTGGGGCCATTCGGCAGATCAGACAGGTCAATGCGCTCACCCGATTCGCGCATGGCAAGGGTCAAATCCAGCGTTTCCTGTTCGGACATGCCGCGCAAAAAAGTTGCCATCAGCCACGCGCTGATCTGATAATCCGGCAAGGTTCCGTCCGTCACGCCCGCAATCACGAACTGAATCTCTTCCCGACGCAGCGCGTTTCCATCCCGTTTTTTCGCGATAATATCTGTAATTCGCATATCGTACCAGCGTGTGACATTGTTACAGCCGGGTCTTGAAGTACGCGATGGTGCGTTTCAAGCCCTCTTCCAGCGAGACTTTTGGTTCCCAACCGAGCAGGGATTTGGCTTTGGTGATGTCGGGACGGCGCTGTTTGGGATCATCGGCGGTTTTCAGGGCTTCGTACACGATTTCGCTGCTGCTGTTGGTCAGCGCCTTGATCTCCTGCGCAAATTCCAGCATTGTACGCTCGGTCGGGTTGCCGATGTTGATAGGGCCGGACTGCTCGGAATTCACCAATTTCCAGAAGCCGTCAATCAGATCGCTGACATAGCAGAACGAACGGGTTTGTGTGCCGGTTCCATAAACGGTAATCGGGTCGCCGCGCAATGCCTGCCCGATGAAATTAGGAACCACGCGCCCATCATCCAGTCGCATGCGCTCACCATAGGTATTGAAGATTCGAACAATTTTAGTGTCCACGCCATAAAAGCGGCGGTACGTCATGGTCATCGCTTCGCCGTAACGTTTGGATTCATCGTACACGCCGCGTATGCCGATGGGGTTGACGTTGCCCCAATACTCTTCGGGCTGCGGATGAATCAGCGGGTCGCCGTACACTTCGGACGTGGAGGAGAAGAAAAATCGCGCCTGTTTTTCCCGCGCAAGGTCGAGAGCGCGTTCCGTGCCCCAGGCGTTCACCTTCATAATCTCTTTCGGCAAGCGTCATAAAATCCACCGGGCTTGCGGGCGAGGCGAGATGAAACACGTACCCCAATTGCCCTTCTACGGTGATAGGTTCGATAACATCCTGCTGCACAAACGAAAAGCGCGGGTTGTCCTGCAGATGCAGCAGGTTGTCCCGGCTCCCGGTAACAAGATTGTCCATCGCAATCACGTCCAGCCCTTCGGCCAGCAGGCGATCACAAAGATGCGAACCGAGGAATCCGGCTCCTCCGGTAACAAGCGCGCGCGTCATACAGGATTCCTTTCCCTCATCGTCTGCCGTTTCCACGGTTCACGCCATCATCAGCGAGGGCAAACAGAGTATAGCAGGAGGCAGTTACGTTCTCAGTGAAATATCAGCAGTGTCTATTTTAACAGGCATGAAATTCGCGTCTGAGGGACGCTTGCGCTCTCCCGCCGGGTGTTCTCAACACCCGGCCTGTCGTGATAGGCGCTGAGTTGTTTCTCATTCCGTCAGGCAGATAGGAGTATAGCAAACATCATTCTTCATCGTCAACTATGGCTGTGATTTTGTTTTACCCGCCCGTTTCCGTTTTGTTTTGACCGCGTGGGCGGAGTATGCTATAATACGCCTTAGCAGTGATATAATTCTAGGACGAACCGGCTTGAAACGTCAGGCCGTTTGCGGTCAAAAACCGCTTAACCGTCGGGAAAGGAACGCTCGTCCATGTCCGGACATTCTAAATGGCATAACATCCGCCTGCGCAAAGGGGCGCAGGACGCAAAACGGGGGAACCTGTTTACCAAACTCGCCAAAGAGATCATTCTGGCGGCCAAAAACGGGGGCGGCAATCCCGACAACAATCTGCGCCTGCGCCTTTCCATCCAAAAAGCGCGCGAACACTCCATGCCGCAGGACAACATCAAGCGCAGTATTCAGCGCGGCACGGGCGAAGTGGAGGGCGCGGTTTTTGAAGAGTCGGTCTATGAAGGCTACGGGCCGGGCGGCGTGGCCGTTCTGGTAGATGTGGCGACCGACAACAAAAACCGCACCGTCGCCAACATCCGCAACATCTTCAACAAAAACGGCGGGCGCATGGGCGAGTCCGGCTCCGTTTCGTATCGGTTCCGTCCGATCGGCATCATTACCATTGCGCGAACCGCAACGGACGAAGAAACCCTGTTCAACATCGCCATCGAAGCGGGCGCGGAAGATGTGCGCTCCGATGAAGAAAATTACGAAGTCGTCACGCAGCCGGAAGATTTCGGCGCGGTGCGGCAGGCGGTAGAAACCGCCGGTATCGCCATCGCCAACGCCGAGTACACGATGGAGCCGACGGACACGGTTCAGCTTGACAGCAAGGACGCCGAGCTGATGCTGCGCCTGATGGAACGGCTCGAAGACGACGAGGACGTGCAGAACGTCCACGCCAACTTCGACATTCCCGACGACGTGATGGCCGAACTTAACGCCTGATGCGCCTCACCGGGCGTCCACTTGTGGACATACCCCTCTCCTTGCCGCGCAACGCGCCAGCACACCGTCCAGGTAGGGGCGCTGCTTGCTGCGCCCAAAATGGCGGCTTGCTGCGCCCAAAATGGCGGCTTGCTGCGTTTTGTATGAGGAGGGTTCAGCAAGCAGAACCCCTACAACGTATCCCCCTATTCTACCTTGACGGTGTGCTAAGAGAGACTTTTCATGTTTTTCCGGTAGCATATCCGGCTTTCTTCTTCCTGCGCTTCAGCCGATAACAAGCCAATCGTTGTTACAATTCTCCGGCGGCTTCATTCGCCGATTGGCAAGTCTGCGCAGGAAGGAAATACGATCATGTCCGTTTATCCAGACTCACTCTGCTCTCCGTTCTCCTTTACATACATCCGCTTTACCCACAACCGGTTCAGCAGAATGGCCGGTTTCCAACTCAGGTACGGAACAGATCCTTCTCTGTTCGCCCGCATCACAGGCCTGGGCGGCGCGTCAGACGGAGTTTGACCCAATTGGACGCCTGCGACATGACGCCCGAACGCGCAGTGGCGTACCAACAAGCCTTTGAACGTGTTATACCTCATGCGGATACGGCAGATGCGGACACGCGCCGCCGCGCATTGGAAGCCTGTATTCCCCTGCTTACAACATCCGGGTTCCGTCCGCCCGCGCGCAGTATTTGCGCAAAGTCGCTCTCTCGCGCCGGGATACGCCGAACGCCCCGAACAGTTTATGCGGCAGATGCTTCCCGTCATTGAACTCTACGGGCGCGGCATGTCTTCCTGCGGAGTTTTGGGAGCCGCAAAACTTTAGATGTAACTCATCTTAACGCAGTCGAACTCTTTGCCATACACAACGGAATGAATTCCTTTGCGTATGGCAAAGAGGAACAAACCGCCTGCGCAAGGTAAGTTACTAATGATAAGGCATCCAACTCCTCACCTCTATTTTGTTGCAACTTACTGAAACCGCCTGCTTTCCTCCTCGTATTGCCATTGTAATCGCCTGCCTGCAAGATTATGCGCGTTAATTCTTTTGTACGCAGGGAACATCGCCTTTCGTGTCGAATATCCCACCATCGTATTTGAAAACGTATTCGAATTTGTCGCTTTCGTTCACCCGCTTTGTGTTGCGAGGGTTTGAAATCCATGCGCCTGCGTTCTGTCCGGCACGGTTCCGCTGTCCTGCTTGTTCTGTGCGCCCTGCTTTTCGGCCTGTTGCCGCCGAAAGCCCATGCCCTTGATATGGACGTTCTGGTCGGCTTCGGGCAAAGCGTCACCAGTGGGGCGCGGTATCGTCCCGATACATGGACGCCCATCACCGTGTACCTGACCGGGCCGAGCGCGCGGGGAACCGGGCAACTGCAAATCACGCTCGATCACGGGGGCCGCGCAACCACGTATACGCGCCGGGTCACGCTGCGCGACGGCATGATGAATCAGGCGGAGGGGTTTGTCCTCAACCTCCACAATACCGAAATGTACGGGCAGATGCAGACCCGCGACCTTGAAATCCAACTGCTTGCGGACGGGCGCAAACTGGCGTCCAAAAAGATGGCGCTGCCCGGCCCCATAGACCCCGGCGCGTATACCGTGCTGGCAATGACCCGCGACAACAGCGGCCTGAACTTCTTGACCAAAAAGAAGCTCGGCCTGATCCACCGCCACACCAACCCCGCCACGCTTGCCAATTCGCGCATGGGCTGGAACAACGGCAACAATGGCGACACGTCCGAACACAACGGCGTTGATCCCAATGCCACCCTGCAATTGCTGTACACCGATGCGCGCGCCCTGCCCCCGATGCCGCAGGGGTATGAGGCCATAGACGCCATCGCGCTTGCCGACCAACCCCTCGACAGCCTGACCGACGCGCAAACCGCCGCCATCAAAACCTACGTTCGGCAGGGCGGGTTGCTCATTGTTTCGGGCGGGGGCGACATGTCCCATCTTCGCAGCCAATTTTTCGCCGATCTATTACCGCTTGTGCCGCAATCTGTTGTGTCCGCTCGATCCCTGCCCACGCTGGAAACGCGCTATCAGTCTTCGCTCGGCCTGACAACGCCGACCGCGCTCACGTCGGGAACACTGGCGCGGGGCGCGACTGTGCTGCTTGCCGGCCCTACCGCCTCCACGCCGCTTGTCACGATGCGGCCTTACGGCGCGGGGCGAGTTGTGTTTACCGCGTTCGATTATGTAGACCCGACGTTCCGGGGCTGGAACGCGATCACTCCCCTGTGGCGCGACCTGCTGCGAACCGGCAACGAGGCCATTTCGCCCCGCGAAGTTCTGGACAGCGCCACGACGTTCGGCAACGCGGCGCAGCGAATGGTGGACGCGCTTGCCGGCAAGCAGGCCAGCAGTTTTCCGCACTGGGGCGTGCTGACCGGCTTTCTCTTTACCTACATTCTGCTGCTTCTGCCTGTCAACTACCTTATTCTCAAACGCTATGACCGCCGCGAATTGGGCTGGATTTCCATACCGATTTTGATTGTTGTTTTCGTGCTTACGTCGTACTTTATCGCCCTGAGCATCAAGGGCGGGGCATTGAGCGCGAACCGGGTCGTGGTTGTGGAAACGCAGGCGGGCAGCGGGCAGGCGGCAGGCTATGGGCAAATGACGCTGTACTCGCCCCGCCGAACCTCGTATGACATCTCCATCGCTTCCGACAGCGTGACGGACGCGCAGGCTTTTTCACTGCGGGACGCTATCGGCAATTCGGGCGGAAGCGTCCACGATTTAACGCTTGACAGCACATCCGGCGATTCAAGCATACGCAACGCCCTGATTCGGCTGTGGGACAAACGCAGTTTCGACACGCCGCTCAACATATCGCTCGGACAGGGCATCGAAGCGCAAACGCGCATGACTGCCAACAATCAGGTAGAGGTAATCGTCACCAATCAGACCCCCTACCCGCTTGTTCACTGTTCCCTGCTTGCCGACGATCAGCACGTCGAATTGGGCGACCTGATGCCCGGACAGTCCAGCCCCGCCCAAAACCATGACATGGGGAATTCGCCCGAACGCCACCAACATTCCGTTCGCGTCCCTGCCCGATAATCTGCCGCTGTCCAACAACACGGGTGAGGACGCGCGGCACCGATTTGTGGCCGCTTCCACGCATGACAAGATGGTTATGGCGCTTGGCGACACGCTGACGCAGGGGCTGGGATTCGGGGCAATACGGCAACTACGGCGAAAGCGGACACGGGTATGGACGCAGCCTGAACGCTTTTGTCGGCTGGTTCGACGCTTCGCTGATGTCGCCGCGCATCAACGGCAAGCCCGCGCCGCAGGGGGAAGAGGTGAACCTGCTTGTCGCGCATCTGCCCACGCCCGCCAACGCCACTCCCAAAATACGCGCCCTTGCCAATCCGTTCGAGCAGAAGCCCGTGCTGAATCTGGAAGATCAACTGCCCCCCGGCGCGAGAAAGGCAGGTCGTAACGGATGATTTCCAACCCCGTTTTACGAAAAGAGTTGCTGATACGCATGCGCTTCGGGCGGATGCCTAATATTCAGCGCGTGGGCATACTGATTGCCATTGTTGTGCTGCTCGGCTACATCTATTATCAGGTGTTCAATACCCTGCGCAGCGACCCTCACGCCTCGTCCGGGCATGGCGCGTGGGCCATTATTCTGGGGATACAGTACGCGTTCGTGTGCCTGCTGGCGCCCGTCGCCGCCGCCAACGCCATCACGCAGGAACGCGAACAGTTGACGTGGGAAATGCTGATTTTCACGCAGTTGCGCCCCTCGGAAATCATCTTTGGCAAACTGCTGTCGCGTATGCTGACGATTCTGATTGTTCTGGCGCTTGGCCTTCCCGCCGCGCTGTTCGCGCTGTTCTATGCCGATATAGGCGGGCCGGGAACGACGGACTATATAACGCCGCTTCAATTCGCGGGCGCGTATGTGACGCAGTTTATCGTGGGATTGTTCTTTGCCACCTTCGGGCTGTTCATGTCGTGGCTGCTCAAGCGGACCCTGTACGCGATCATGGCCGCGTACACGTTCGTCGTCGCGGGTCTGATGATTGGCACGACACTGGTAACGTTCATGCTGTCTTCGCTTGTCGGCGATTACAACTTTATCACGAATTGCCCCCTGATGTGGTTCAATCCCATTCAAATGATGCTGGAAGCGCTTTCCCCTTCCCGTACCATTGACAGCCTGAACCTGATCTATGGCCTGATCGGTTACGTCACCCTGACCGCGCTGATGCTGTGGCGCATGATTTCCGGCTTCCGCCGGTTCGCGTTTGAGAATTGAGGAGTTCCCTATGTCCCCGATGGTTCAGATAAAGCATTTACGTAAAGAGTACCCCTCCGAGGGCAAGGGGACGCCTGCGGTTGCCGTGAAAGACTTGAGTCTGGAACTGGAAAAAGGCGACATTTTCGGGTTTATCGGGCCGAACGGGGCGGGCAAGACCACCACGCTGAAAATGCTGTGCGGCCTGATAGTGCCGTCTGCGGGAACCGCCCTTCTGAACGATATTGACGTGGTGCGCTTTCCCGAACAGATACGCAGCATTGTGGGCTATATGCCCGACGTGTACGGACTGTACGACGATATTAAAGTGTGGGAGTACCTTGACTTTTTTGCCGCCGCGTACCGTATACCAAGAGAAAAGCGTACGCAAATCGTGGACGATGTTCTCGCGCTGACCGACCTGACCGAGAAAAAGCAGTCGTATGTCAACAAACTGTCGCGCGGTATGCAGCAGCGGCTATGCCTTGCCAAAGTCCTCGTTCATGACCCAAAAGTGATGTTGCTGGACGAACCCGCGTCCGGTCTGGACCCCCGCGCCCGTATCGAAATCCGCGAACTGCTCAAAGAATTGCAGTCTATGGGCAAGACCATTATCGTCAGTTCGCACATCCTGCCGGAAATGGAAGAGTTCTGCAACAAAATCGGCATCATCGAGCGGGGCGAGCTGATTGTGGCTGGTGACGTGAACACGATTGCCCGTCAGGTGCGCGGCAAGCAGATTATTAATGTCGGCGTCATTGAAGAGACGGAACGGGCGGAAGCCCTTCTCATGTCCATGCCCGAAATGGTGAGCGACGTAAAAGTGACGACCGGCCTGCGCGAAATTCCCAATCAGCCGGAAGAGGAACGCCGCCAACTGACCCTGCAACGTATCGAACAGTCAGGACGAGGCGGCGTAATTCAGATCGGCTATGTGGGCGAACTGGACGAAGAGTACAAAGTCCTGTACGCGCTCGTTCAGGCAGGCATCAAAGTCCGCTCATTCCACACTCCTGAAACCGATCTGGAAGACGTGTTTTTAAGGGTTACAAAAGGACAGGTAGCTTGAGGAGGTAGATAGGTAGCGCTGACATTACATCTACTTATCTACCCATCTACCTCTGGAGTTCTCATGTCTCTGGTAATGCGGCTGCTGCCGGACAATCCTGTGTTGACCAAAGAACTGCGCGTCCGTATGCGGGGCGCGCGGGCGTACTGGGTCATGTTCGGGTATCTGGCGTTTTTGTCCCTCGTGCTGCTGTTCACGTATATTCCGTGGTGGAACAACGTCGTAAATTCGGGCGGGGGCGGAGCGCAATCTTCGGAGTTGGGGCAGCAGTTGTTCTACTCTATTTTGATAACCCAGATATTTCTCGTCCTGTTTATCACGCCCGCCATTACCAGCGGTTCGCTGACCATTGAGCGCGAACAGCGCACGATGGACATGCTGTATTTGACGCGCATGGCGCGGCGGTCTATTGTTATCGGCAAACTGCTTGCGGCGGTGTCGTTCACGTCCCTGCTGATTCTCACATCGCTGCCGCTGGTTTCCATCTGCTTCATGCTAGGCAGCATTGATCCCGGATTGGTGTTGAGCTGGTACCTCGGAATGTTGCTCGGCAGTTTCTTTGTGGGCGCGATGGGGCTGATGTGGTCGAGCATTGCCCGCAACACAACTCAGTCCGTAATTTTCACCTACCTGACAATGGTGCTGATGTCGTTCGCGGGGTTGATGGCGGGCGGGTTTTCCACCGACCACAACGGCGGTTCCATCGGTCAAAACGTGGGGCAGTCCGTCGGTATGACGTGGTTCGGCAACCAGTTTTTCGGTATCCAGACCATTGACGGTCTTGGGTTTGTGTTCTTCTGTATTATGGGCGGGATTCTGATGGCGACGGTGGCGCGCGTCCGGCTGGAAACGTTTCCCGAACGCATAGGGTATCTGCTGCGCGGCCTGACCCTGCTAATCGTCGGGCTGGAACTGCTGGCCGCGAACCTCTGGTGGCTCAACAGTTGGTATCATCGGGGCGCAAGAGGGATGAATGGCGCAGATCAGCCCCCCGACCGGCGCGTTGATTCTGACGACCGTTGTGCTGCTGCTGCATTATTCCGATTTTCGCGACGGGGGAAATAAAGTCTTACGAGGCGCGGCACTTCGGCAGTTATCTACTGCGCGGATGGACGCCCAGAGGCTTGATGCGCGGCAAACTGAACTCCGCGCTGCCGTTTTTGATGCTGACGTGCCTGCTGTGCATAGGCGTATACGGGCTGGCGTTTGTTCTTGTCGGCAAGGCAGGCGACATAGGCAACTCCGCCGCGCAACCGCCCGCTGTGGCAATCACGACGCCAACACCGATTCACGCCGCAAATCATCAACGGCAAGCCCGCGCCCCCACCCAAAATAGACCCGATTGTCGCCCGCGCCACCAGTCCCGAATACGCGGCGAAGATCGGCGGGTTCGCGCAGATCGCGCTGATGATGCTGGCAGTGACATTCGGCTACACGCTTTTTTGCCTGCTGCTGTCTGCCGTTTTTCGTAATCGTTGGGTGGCGTGGGCGCTGGCGTACCTGCTGATGATTATGGTGTGGGTCGTGCCGGTTACGAGTCGAGGCAATGGCGGGGATATAAAAACCGGCGTCATGGTCAACGCCTACTATCTGGATCCCCTGCAAGCCATTTACCAGATTACGGAACCGCTCAACTTTTACGAATATCAACACTTCCTGAACATCAAAGAAGTGGCGATGTGGCGAGCCGTCAGTTTGAGCTGGATCGGTTTGGGCCTGCTCTGTTTCCTGCTGTTGCTGCCCCTCATGCGCAACGAACGGAAAAAGAATGTGGATGTGCCGTTTGAGGAAACCGTAGCGGATATGTGAATGCAAGGATGAAATCCCGGGTAGACATAAGGTAGATGGTAAATACTACCGTCGAGGAAATTCATTGAGTGTTTTCAAAACCCGCAATTGCGAATAGGACAGGCGCATACGACGCCGGATACGACGAACGCTTTAAGCGTGAAACTGCGGCAGGCGCGGCAGCGCATCCGAACGCTCATGCTGATTCGGTTCGGGTCGCTTGGCCTGTTGCTGTCGGCTTCGCTTGCCATTGTGCTTGTCGGGTTGGGCAAAGCGCATGTTGTCGCGCCGCCCATACCGATGGCTTTGGGCTTGCTGGTCGGCATCAGCGTGTTGATCGGGGTGGCCTGCGCGTTCTGGCCGCGTTTGACGGACGTGGATGTTGCCAAACTGACAGAGCGACGCGCCGATTTGAAAGAGCGCCTGAGCAGCGCCATCGAGTTTCAGCAGTCGGGCATAGACGCCAACGCGCCCTTTGTTCACGAGCAATGGACGGACGCCAACCACTTCGCGGGTAACATCCATATTCCCGCCCTGTTCCCCGTTCGCCTGCCCCGGACATTTTATGGCGGCATGGTTTTATCTTTGCTGTTGTTCGGCGTTTTCTTCCTGCCCTCCCTGCCCGTGTTCTGGTCGCCGGAACGCAAAAAGGACGTAGAAGATGTGAAAATAGCCGCTATCGCCATACAGAAGGTCGCGGACGATAAAGAAAAAGCCGCCGATATTCAGAAACTGGACGAATCCAAGCAGGCCGCGCAGAACATCAAAGCCCTGACGAATAAAATGCGGTTGGGCAAAATAGAGAAAAAGCCCGCCCTTGTCGCCATGACGAAATTGACGCAAAAACTGGCAGAGCAGAAGCAAAAGCTGGAGGCCATGCTGCCTAAAAAGAGTATGGAAGAGGCCGCGAAACAGTTCAAATCCTCGCTGGACAAAATGGAGCAGGACGTGGAAAAGTCGCAGCAGGACAAGCAGGCGAACGCCAACAAACCCCAAACCAAAAACGGCCAGAAGCCGCAGGACAAAAACGCGCAGAACGATCCCGCCAACAAGCCTGATGAGGCCATGAAACAGATGCAGCAGGCGATGCAGAAAATGCAGCAGGCCATGCAGATGAACGACACGTCGCAAATGCAAATGGCGATGGAAAAGATGGCGCAGCAGATGCAGCAGAACGGGGCGCAAATGACGCCGCAGCAGATGCAGCAGATGGCCCAACAGATGCAGCAGTTGTCGCAGGCGCTTCAAAACACGCAGATGCAGCAGATGTCGGATCAAATGCAGCAGCTTGCCCAACAGATGCAGCAGATGCAGGGCAAAATGACAGCGGAACAGATGCAGCAACTGGCGCAGGCGATGAAAAACATGGCGGCCATGATGAAGGGTCAGGGCAAAGGCATGATGACGGCGATGCTGGACGCCAAAGCCTTAGAAGAATTGATGCAGGCCCTCAAAGACGGCAAAATGACGATGGCAATGGGCAAGGGCATGGGTAATGGCTTCGGCGGCAAAGGACCGGGCAGCGGCTTTGGCGGGCATGGCGACCCCAAAGACGCGATGAAAGACCCCGGCGCGACCAAAGCAAAACTGCTTGTCGCCAACAAAAGCCAGTGGAGCAAAGCGGCGGGCAAGCAGGGCGACGCGAAGAAGTTTGCCGAGTACCTCGCCATGTCGTCCAAACCGTCCAAACACGCGCCCAACGGCATGGTCATGGGAACTCGCACCGCGAATGGCGACGAACTGCAAATCAACATGACTGGCGACCCCGAACCAACGCAAAGCAGTTCCCCCTACTACAAAGCCTACGAAACCAGCAAGAAGCAGGCGGAAAGCACTCTGGACAAAGAATCCGTCCCCGCCGCCTATAAAAAGCAGGTAAAAGACTATTTCGACAGTATTCATCCGTAGGAGCAACAATGCCCACTATTGAGCAACAAACCGCCCAATTCAAAACCGATTTCGAGCGCGTCAAAAATGAGATACGCAAGGTGATTGTCGGCAATGAGCCAATCATTGACGGCGTACTGATCTGTCTGTTGGCGAGCGGCCATGCGCTGCTGGAGGGCGTGCCGGGACTGGGCAAGACCCTGCTGGTGCGGACGCTGTCGCAGGCCGTGCATCTTAAATTCGCCCGCGTCCAGTTCACGCCCGACCTGATGCCCGCCGACATTACCGGCACGAACATTCTTGGCGAGGGCGCGACGGGTCAGAAAGAGTTCAAGTTTCAGCCCGGTCCCGTTTTCGCCAACATCGTGCTTGCCGATGAAATCAACCGCGCCACGCCCAAAACGCAGTCGGCCATGCTGGAAGCCATGCAGGAGCATAACGTCACGGTGGCGGGGACGCGGCATACGCTACAGGAACCGTTTTTCGTGCTGGCAACGCAAAACCCGATTGAGATGGAGGGGACGTATCCCCTGCCGGAAGCGCAGTTGGATCGCTTTTTGTTCAAGCTGCTGGTAACTTCGCCGACGTTTGAGGATATGTCCGCGATTGTGGATCGCACGACGGGATCGAAGCGCCGCCCATTCAGGCCGTCATAGATAGCGCGACCATTTTGCAGATGCGGCTTGCTGGCGCGGGAAGTGCCGATTTCCCCGTCCGTGCGCGAGTTCGCCATCAAAGTGGTATTGGGAACGCACCCCGACTCGGAACACGCGCCCCCGCCCATCAAGCAGTTCGTCCGCTTCGGTTCCAGTCCGCGCGGGGCGCAGGCGATTGTGATGACCGCCAAAATCAAAGCCCTGCTTGCCGGACGGTACAACGTCGCCATGGAGGACATCGCTTCCGTCGCGCTTCCCGCGCTGCGCCATCGCCTGATTATGAATTTCGAGGGCGAAGCCGAAGCCATTGCCCCCGATACGCTCGTAAACGCCATTCTGGACAAAGCCAGAGCCGGAACAGAAGTCAAGGTGGCGGTTTGATTTTCGCATGATGTTTCAGTCACACATATTCCAACGTATTTTCGCGTCGGCATCCCTGCCTCCAGCCACAAACGACTCGTCACTCGCCACGCCTGAAGAACAGCGCCTGACGCTGGCGCAGGCGAGTTTGGGACGGGAAAACAATCTGGATTTTCTGCGCTTCTTCCTGGCCGCCCTCGTGGTATTTTCGCACAGTTTTGCCCTGCCGGGGTACGAACAGTGGGAGCCGATTCGGTGGCTGACGCGGGGACAGATAGATGGCGGCTCACTCGCGGTGGATGCTTTCTTCATCGTCAGCGGTTTTCTGGTCACGCAAAGCTGGCAGCGCAGCAAAGGGTTGGGAGACTACCTGAAAAAGCGCGCGCTGCGCATCTATCCGGGATTTGTTGTTGTGACGCTGCTGTGCGCTCTTTTCGTCGGGCCGTCTGGCGCGGCAAATGGTTCGGCTTACTGGCGCGCGCTGCATCTAACGCGCTACCTTTACAACACAGCGCAACTACAGTTTTTTCTGCCGCCCACGTTCACGAATTTAGCGTATCACAGCGCCAATGGCAGTCTGTGGACAATTCGCAATGAGTTTTTGTGCTATCTGATGGTGGCGGTCTTCGGCCTGATGGGGCTTTATCGGCGGCGATGGATGGTTTTGACGCTATTTGTGGTGGCCTGGGGCTTATATGCGCGTGAAGTCTATGCCCATGCGCCCTTTTGTTCCGGCAGGATTTTGCCCGTTGTGGGCCAGGTGGATATGTGGCCGCATTACCTGACACAGTATCTGGCCGGGATGTGTTCCTGGCTGTACCGTGACCGCATCGCGTTGTCGGCGCGCTGGCTGTGGCTTCATGTGGGCGTTGTGGCGCTGGCCGCGTTTGCGATTCCCATGCTGATTGCGGTATTGCCTCTCTGTGGCGCGATTTTGCTGTTCGCGTTCGCGTTTGCGCCGCGCCCGAATCTCCATGCGTGGGGACGGCGGGGCGATTTTTCCTATGGCATCTACCTCTACGCTTTTCCCATTCAGCAATTGCTGTTGCAATGGCTGAACCCGCATCTGCCGCCGTTGATATTGTTCGCGGCGGCGTTTCCGCTCACATTGTTGTGCGCCTTCGTAAGTTGGCGGCTTGTGGAAAAGCCCTTCCTGCGGCTGAAAAACAGGCGTAACACGAGCGCGGACGCCATGTCCTCGCCTCATCCTCCATCATGAATATTCTATGGGTGGAAAACAATCGTTTGTTTGCGCGAATTGTGCTGAAGACGTTTCTCGTTACGCATGATGTTGTCGTCACGCCTTCGCTGGCATTGGCGCGGCAGGCGCTTGCCTCGCGACAATTTGATGCCATTCTGCTGGATTATGATCTGGATGATGGCAAAGGAACGGAACTGTTGCCGGACATCAAGGCGCTGCCACAAACGCCTCGCGTCATTGCAGTTTCTTCTCACGCCACAGGCAACTCGCTGCTGGAACAAGCAGGAGCGAACGCTATCTGTAGTAAACGCCACTTCAGCAGCGTGGAGGATGTACTCACCAATACATAGTTCGAGAAGTAGTCTGTTTGCAGGCGTAGCAGCAAAACGGCTTTTTTTTATAAATAGCTGGAAAAAGGAGGAATTTACATTGCGATCTGTGTATAATATTATGACAAGACGTGAATCTGGCTACGCCAGAAAGTGTTATGGAAAGGAGGCTACTCGCATCGTCTGCTCAAATTTACACCAGTATCGTTCCTGATTACATACAGGGCGCAAATACCTCGTAAGATCAATGGAGATAAGCAATGGCACCCCGCTCAAAAAACGCATTCACCCTGATTGAACTGCTTGTGGTCATCGCCATCATCGCCATACTGGCCGCCATTTTGTTCCCGGTCTTCGCGCAGGCGCGTGAAAAAGCGCGTTCTATCTCTTGCCTTTCCAATCTCAAACAACTTGGCACAGGCATGATGATGTATACGCAGGACTATGATGAGAAGATGTGTTCGCCGTTTGTGGGCGCTCCGGGGCCTCTGGCTCAGACGTGGGATCGCCTGATCCAGCCGTATTCCAAAAGCCAGCAGATTATGACCTGTCCCAGTGACCAATTTTCGCCCTCCGTAGATATCGCAGGGGGCAAAATAGTGGCGGGCAACCTTCAGCGTTCCTATACCATGCCCTCGCAGTTGGGATGGCTGTGGTGGGACGGACAAAACAATGGCTACGGAACCGTGTTCGGCGTAAAACTCGCGAACATTGGCTTTCCCGCCATCACCTTCCAGCTCTTCGAGCGCGACAACTGCAACAGCGTGGGCGGCGACTGGAACTGGTGTTCAGTCAGCGATGGCAGCAACGAATGGGCATATCGCCACACGCAGCGCGCCAACCTCGTTTATATAGACGGTCACGCCAAAAGCTCTCCCCCCGGCGACCCGAAGAACCAGAAATACGCCATTCTGCCGGGCTACCGCTGCTGGCCGCATCGCGATCCCACTTCCGCTATTCGCTTCACAGGCAACTGGCATGATATTATCCCCGAGCATGATGGCATTGACGCCACCTGCCCCGGCGGAACTGTCGGCAATCCCAACCCCTAGCCGCATACTGGAAGACACTGGAGATCAAAAATATGAAACAAGAGTTGCATCCTGCGGCGATAGTGGGACTTATCGTGGTTGTGGTGGCGTTGCTGGTGGTATTTGGTTCCCGCGCGCTTAAGCCCGCAGCCTATGAGCCGTCTCCGGGTGTGGTGGGCGCGAAAGGCTCTGCGCCGGGAGCCGTACAGCAATCCACACAGACGGCGGCGCCCACTGCCGGAGCCAACAATCACGCCTACTATCCCGCCCCTTCAGAAGGTTCCATCCCCGGCAAGCCCGTCAACAGCGGTAACTGACTCGGACAAGACAACAGTAGAAAGGCGAAAGTAGCGTGTCTGCGACTTTCGCCTTTCTTTTTTGCCTTCTTCCGCGTGGCACACAGCCCGCCCCACTGAGCCGCATACTCAGATTGACAACTGTTTCGGCTTCGGGAATCTCGCGATGCCCGGGTTCAGCGTTCCGATCTCTTGAACTCTGAACATACGCTTCGATTGCGCAGAAGGAATTTCACCCACTTACGACGAATAGGCATGTACTTGCCGGTAACAATGGCAACCGCGAACGAAAGTATGCCATGATTTTGCCTTACAGTGACAATCCGATTTCGCGCCGCCCGCCTGCAACCCTGGGACTGCTGGCGGTGACGTTTCTGCTGTCGCTCTGCGTGCTGCTGCTGCGCGGGAGCGGACACGCTTCCACTGCCGCGCATTTAATTTCGTTTTTCGGACTTGTGCCGGACCACTTTCAGTTTTTCGCCCTGCTCACGTATCCCCTGTTTCACGACAGCCTGAGCCACTTTTGCGTGAACGCCTTTTTCCTGTGGGTATTCGGGACGGGAATTGAGGCCGCTGTGGGAAGTCGGCGGTTTCTGTTGCTGTATTTTCTCGGCGGGCTTGTCGGCGGCGCGCTGCAATGCCTTGTTACCGCCACGCTCCTGCCGCCCGAGTATCAGTCCGCTCCCATCATCGGCGCGTCTGCCGCATGTGCCGGATTGATCGGTTTGTACGCCGCCCGCTACTACCGCGCTACCATCAGTTTTGTCGGCCTGCCGGTTCGCGCCCATGTGGTTGTGGTTGTCACGCTGTATCTCGCGCTGGAAATCCTCGCCGGATTGTGGAATCTGCTGGGGGGAAACAACGGCGATGGCGTGGCGCACTGGGCGCACATCGGCGGCTTCGTGTTCGGATTGGGATGCGCGTACCTGCTCCGGCTTACAGATCACGGGGCGCGGGCGTATCTCTCCCTGGACGCGCTGCACGCCATGAGCAAAAGCGTTCCCGGCGCGGCCATTAAAAAGTGGGAAACCCTGCTGGCGCGAAATCCTAACGATCAGGAGGCGCGGACGGAATTGGCGAGGGCGTGGCTCATGCTTGGCGACGGGGAACAGGCGCTAAAGCAGTACCATCAGGTACTGGCGTACTACCTGGAACAGCAGCAGCGCGTGGAAGCCGCAACCCTGTATTCCGAAATGCGCGAGTCCGATTTAATTGTTGCCGATGTATCGCCCGCGAACCTGTTAAACGTGGGGATTGCGCTGGAAGAGTTACAGCAGTACGGATTGGCGGCGGATGTTTTGCGCGGATTGGCTCTGGATCAAACGGCAAGTCCCGAAGCCGAAACCGCCCTGCTGAAAACCGCGTCCCTGTATCTCAATCGCCTCGACCGACGGGCCGACGCGCAAGTTTTACTGCGTCTGTTCGTGGAACAATATCCCAACAGCCCACTGCGCCCATTCGCCGAAGATTGGCAACGCGAATCATTATAAAAAACTTTCAGGAGAATCAATTATGCGGGTACGCATGGATTATGGTAAAACAGGGCTGATGGCGGAACTGCCGGACGCCAATCTCATCGGCGTGTTGGGATTGACGCCCGCGCCCGCCCTTGCCGATCCTCTCAGCGCCATTGAACACGCCCTGCAAAACCCGATTGGAACCCATTCGCTGACGCAGTTGGCGCAGGGTCGCGCCAACGCCTGCATCGTGATTTGCGACATCACCCGCCCGGTTCCCAATACCACGCTGCTGCCACCCATGCTGCGGACATTGGAACAGGCCGGAATTGCCCGCGAAGCCATTACCATTCTGATTGCGACAGGGACGCACCGCCCGAACTGGGGCGCGGAACTGGAAACCCTCGTGGGCGCGGAGATCGCCGCGCAGTACCGCATCGTCAATCACGCCTGCAAGGAACTGGACACGCATCAGTATCTCGGCGAGTTGCCCAACGGCGTCCCTATCTGGCTGGACAAAACCTATTGTAATGCTGACTTGCGCCTCACCGTCGGCCTGATTGAGCCGCATTTCATGGCGGGCTATTCGGGCGGGCGCAAACTGGTCATGCCGGGTGTCGCCGCGATGGAAACCACGCAGAACTGGCACTGCCCCCGTTTTCTCGAATCGCCGCTCGCCACTATGGGCGTCGTGGATGGCAACCCCGTTCACGAGGAGGCGCTGTCAATCGCCGGAGTTCTGCGCCCGGACATGATTGTAGACGTAACGCTGGACGAGGCCAACCAAATTACGGGCGTGTACGCGGGCGATCTGGAACAGGCGTGGAAAGCGGGCGTCGCGTTCGCCGCAAAGCACGTCCGGGCGCAGGCGTCTGCCCTTGCGGATGTAGTAGTCACTTCCTGCGCCGGGTATCCCCTCGATACGACATTTTATCAGGCTGTGAAAGGCATGGTCGGCGCTCTCCCGGTTGTAAAAAAGGGCGGAACCATTGTGATCGCGTCGCAGTGCGCCGAGGGCGTGGGCAGCCCCGATTTCGCGAACGCGTCTGCTGGCTGCCGACGATCTGGAAGCCTTTGTGGAACACATCTCGCAGCCCAACGTGTTTATACCCGAAGAGTGGGAAATCGAGGAACTGGCGCGAGCCACGCGTCACGCCAACATCATCTGCATTGCGGACGGCATCCCCGACGCGACACTGGCGCAATGCTTCGTCACGCCCGCGTCTTCGGTGGAACAGGGCATCCAAATCGCGTTGGAACGGCAGGGCCAAAACGCAAGCCTGCTCGCCATTCCGCGCGGCCCTTACGTGATTCCCTACGTCGCGCCGACAATATAAGCCAAACCCGGCAATGGAATGACAATCTACCGCTTGATTTTCCCTGCGGAACGTGCTATACTTGCGCCATTAAGCAACGTAAAACAAACACGCACTGTCAAACAGGCGCGGTCATTCTCATTTTTCAATTTCCTCCTTCGTACCTCTCGCGAGGAGAAGCATATTAATGGTCAGTCAGGGTAACAGTCAACTGGATCGTGGCATCGCGTTCAAGGTGGAGGGCCGCTATGAAGAGGCCGTCACCGAGATACGCGAATTTTTAGAGCAGGACCCCAATTCCGCGGACGGTCATCATCAATTGGGACTGGTCTACGGCTTCATTGGCCTGTTCGACGAATCCATTGAGGAGCTGCAAAAAGCCGTGCTTCTCACGCCCACTCGCGTTGACCCCCGCGTGGATCTGGCGCTGACGTTTTCCATGCTTGGCGAGTACGACAAAGCCAAATCGGAGTTCGAGGAGGTGTTGCGCCGCGACCCCGCCAACAAACGCGCCCTCGACAGCCTGCAATTTTTTTCTGACCCAGTTTGAGAGAGGAAGATACGAGATACGAGATACGAGTGAAATCCTCGTTGAACGTTCGCCTCGCTAAATGGACGTAAATCAAAAATCAGGCTTCTCCCACTCGTATCTCGTATCTTCCTCCCCTTATCAATCCCTTGCAAACCCGCTCCCCCCACAACTCGACTTTCTCTGTTCTGCCGGGTTGGTTGTCGCCCCTGTTTTTCCTGCTGCTTTCCGCCCTGTTTTTGTGGCGTTCCACGTTCACGGGAGATGTTTTTCTGCCCGCCAATCTGCTCGGACACATTGCGCCCTGGACGGCTGCCATTCCCCACGACAACCTGCCGCCCTGGAACCCCCTGCGTTGGGACGGCATCGCGCAGTTCTACCCCTGGCGCAACTTCGCGCATGAGACTATCCGCAGCGGCTACATTCCGCTCTGGAACCCCTATCAGTTTTGCGGGACGCCCTTTGTCGCCAACAGCCAGTCCGCCGTGTTTTATCCGCCCAACCTCCTATTTTATCTTCTGCCCACTGCCCGCGCGTTCGGCGCATCCGCCCTGCTTCATCTGACATTATGCGGTTGGTTCACATACCTTTTCATGCGCCGTATCGGTTGCGGCGCAGCGGGCGCGCTGCTGGCAGGCGTGGTCTACGCCTTTTCCAACTGGCAAATCCAATGGCTCCAACTCCCCACCTTTCTCGCCACCTCCTGCTGGTTCCCCCTGCTGCTGCGGCAAATATATGAGATAGGCAAGAGATACGAGATACGAGATACAAGTATCGCGCCGATCGACTCTGTATCTCGTATCTCGTACCTTATATCTTAACCGTAGGACTAATGCTCCTCGCCGGACATTTGCAGATCGCTTTCTACGGGCTGCTGGTGGGCAGTTTGTGGGCAATCGCGCTGCTGATAGCGCGGGGGCGGAAGTATGGCGCGGCCTTTGCTTTGCGGCGGCTTGGGCTGTTGATTGGCGGACTGATTCTGGGAGTGATGCTTGCCCTGCCGCAAATATTGCCCTCGCTGGAATTGTCGCGCATGTCGCACCGTGTCGGCAAGCCCACTCGGCAGGGTACGCGCTGTATGTGGAATACGCGCTGCCGCCGATGGATTTAGCCATGCTCACGCTGCCCGATTTCTTCGGCGACGATTACGACGCGGGCAATCCCTATTACGGCTTTTATGTAAAACACACCCCGGACGGTGACGGCGCAATCCGGCACAACGCGGCGGAAACCGCCATTTATGTCGGCATCATTCCTCTTTTGCTGGCCTTGCTGACAATTACGCGAACGATTGTAAATAGCAAAGCAACACGTTCAAATGAGAGCAACAAATACTCCTCTCTAAGCGACGCAGGAACAGCAGGAGAAGGCAGTAATACAGAAAGCCCCTCTCCTGACGCGTTGCGCGGCAAGGAGAGGGGTTGGGGTGAGGTAAAAGGCGTTGGAATAAGGTTGTTCTTCGCCCTGCTTGCCGTTCTTGCCCTGCTGCTGGCATTGGGAACGCCGCTCAACGCCCTCTTCTACTTTTTTATCCCCGGTTTTGCGCAGTCGGGTTCACCTGCCCGCTGTCTGGTGTTATGGGCGCTGGCGATTGGGGTACTTGCCGGTTTGGGATTAGACAGCCTGTTGCGGCAACCTCCGACAAAGCGCGAAATCAGCGTTGTCATGGAATGTTCGCGTTTGTGTTCGCCATCGGGGTAAGTTTGGCGTCGCAGGCGTTACGCGCGAACTTGCCCAATATGGAAAAAATCAAGGTTCCTGTTTTCGGCGAGGCTATCTCTCGTATCGGCGCGGATTGGATGCAGTTGCTTGTCTTCATGGCTGCCGGTATTGCCCTGCTGCTGTTCAAGACAAAGCCAACGTCTGCCGTTTCTAATGAAAAGGAGAGAGACTTCACAATCCCTGCTCTTTTCTCCTGTGCCATTATTTGCCTTGCGCTTGCCATTGCGGACCTGTTTCTTGTCGGCATCCGCATCAATCCTACCGCTCCACCTTCCTCTGTATATCCTGTCACGCCAGGTATCAAATTAGCGCAGGATGCCATTGGACATGACCACATTTTCCCCGTCAATAAATTTGGAACCTGAATGTGCCGCCGCCTGCCGTACTGCCGCCCAATGCCGCGCTGGTTTACGGCCTGCGGGATGTGCAGGGTTATGACTCGCTGCTGACGGGACAATACAAAGGTTTTGCCGATCAATTTGCTCGTCGCGGACAATAAATGGCACAAAAACGCCAGCCCGGTCGAAGTCGGCAACATGGTCTTTTTTCAGGACCCGACTCTCCCGGCAGTTTCCGCTCTCGGCGCGGCTTACGCGATTACCCTGCCTGCCGCCGCGCCTCTGTTTCGTACAACTCTGCCCCCTACAACCAATGCGGTCTATGACTCGGATGATGAAATGGCCGTTTATCCCCTGCCGAACGCGCAGCATCGCGCCCGACTGATGGACGCGAACGGCCTGCCGCTTTCCCCTCCCGCTTCCATCGCGTTTCAGCAGGATGAGGCGACCCGCGTTGTTTTGAGCGTGTCCGCGCCTATACCCGCAACCCTCATGCTTGCCGACCAGTTCTATCCCGGCTGGCAGGTGACGGTAGACGGTAAACAGGCGGAACTCCAACGCTCGCCCGAAAACATTTTCCGCGCTGTGGCCTTTCCTTCCGGCGCACATATCGTCGCGTTCACTTACGAGCCAGCCAGTTACCGGGTGGGATTGTTTCTGCAATGCCTTGCCTGCGCCCTGCTTGCGCTGTTCTTCAGCGCCGCATGGACAGCCCCAAAGCGAACCTGAAGCCGCTCTGAAGCCTTCTTTATTCACTAATCCAATTGTCTACCTTAAAATATGTCTTGACATTTGCCATAATTAAGATACAATGTTCCTGAAGCTGCATCATTGCGGGAACATTGTTTTCGTTTGCAGTGTCCATGCGGTATCTTCCTGTTTATCATTTCTTCGCTCTCCGCCGATAAGGATAGGAAGTCCCATGCGTTCCGCCGCGCATGACTTGCACTACCGCTGCCCCGTGAGGGACACAGCACAACTGCTCCCATACGCGCCCCGCGCGTATCTCATTCATTGGCCCCTGTTGGCCGTCGCTCTTTCTGGATGGGAGTATTCATACTCATGCAATTCTGCCGAACCTCGCTTGTTACGCTGAAGAAACTGATACGCGCTATGTCCGATAACGACGTGGCGTTTGCCGAAGACCTTCAGCGCAAAATGACCGCCGATGCCGGTATCAGCGGTCTTCCCGTTTCCGCTTCCAGCACGTCTATGGCCCTGATGCAGCTTGGCCTGATTGACGGCAGGGAAACGAGCAGCGATCTCAGCGTCTAATCCGCTTTTGTCGGATTAAACCGCTACTGCCGGAAGGAAAAAAGCCTGCGCGCGTCGTACATTCCAACGACGCGCGCAGGCTTTTTCCGTCAGAGGCAGGTTCCCCATGAGCGACAACGACACGAATGTACAATTCAATGTCACGTCTGACACGCAGGACAACATCGCTCATGCGCGTGACGTTTCCGGCGCGTATGCCGTCCGAGTGTACGGTTCCGTCATTGGCGATTTGCTGCGAGCGCGTTACGGACGTATGTGGAATGCGAACTGGCTTACGTACTACGATGAAAACGGGCACGCGGGCAGTTACAGCTATCGGCAGTTTATCGAAGTCCTGCGTGAGCTTGCAGGCATGGATGCAGGCTGAAGCGCAGATTATGCCTGGAGATCGCATCGCCACGCTGCTGGTCAACGACCCGCGTACTGCGCTTGTCTACTTTGCCGCGTGGACGTTGGGCGCAACGATTGTGCCTATCAATCCTGCCGAAGATGAAGAGCGTATTCGCTACATTCTCCACCATTCCCGCGCAAAAGCCCTGTTCATACCCGAAGAAAACCGAGACAAATGGAATAAACTGTCGCAATCAACGCCCGAAACTGCAAACACAGACAATCCCCTGCCTACGATTTACCCGCTTTCAGCCGCCCTCTGCGATTATGAAAGCGCTGTTGCCACTCCCCTGTTCAACACAGCTCTGTTACGCGAACGCCCCTCTGTTCACGCCAATACCGAATGTCTGATTGTCTATACTTCCGGCACAACCGGCCCGCCCAAAGGGCGTTGTCCTTGAACACGGCAATCTAATATACTGACGCGATGGCGATTTGCCTGTGGATGGAATTTGATACGCCGACCGCGCTATGAATGTGCTGCCACTGCACCATGTCAACGGCATCGTGGTAACACTGCTGACGCCGCTTGTCATTGGCGGCAGCGTGGTTATCAATCGTAAATTCAGCGCAGGTTCGTTCTGGAAAACGCTGGAAGCGGAAGGCTGTACGTGGGTCAGTGTCGTTCCCACCATTCTCGCGTTTCTGACGGAACGGGGCGAGGATATTACGCAGTACGACCTTTCCCGCTTCAAGCGCATCCTGTGTGGCGCTGGCCCGCTGACCGTCGAAGTGGCCCGCCGCTTTCATGACAAATTCGGACTGCGCATCACGCACGGGTACGGCCTGAGCGAAACAACGTGCTATTCTTGCTTCCTGCCCGCAAAGCAAACGGAGGAAGAATACAACTACTGGATGCAGCGAGTGCGGGTTTCCAAGTATAGGCTGCCCCCTTCCCGTCAACGAAATGCAGATACACGACGCGGACAGGCAACGCGCTGCCATCCGAAACGCGGGGCGAAATCGTGATTCGCGGCGTCAATGTCATGCGGTACTATTATGGACGCCCGGACGCAAACCGTGACGCCTTTACGCATGGCTGGTTCCGGTCGGGAGATGAGGGCTTTTACCGCATGGGCGCGGATGGCCTGCCCTATTTCTTTATCACGGGACGCTTGAAGGAACTCATCATCCGGGGCGGCATCAACCTGTCGCCGTTCGATATAGATGAGGTTTTGAACGCCATCCCCGGAATTCGCACGGCAATGGCAGTGGGCTTTGAAAACAATTTCTATGGCGAAGAAGTAGGCGCATACGTACAGCGCGAAGAGGGCAGCAGCGTTTCGGAAGCGGAAATACTCCGCGCCTGCCGCGAAAAACTCCCCTTCGCCAAATCGCCCAAAGTAGTCGTGTTCGGGGATACCTTCCCCGTCACCTCTACAGGCAAATACCAGCGCGGCAAACTGCGCCCCCTGTTTGCCGAATGGAAAGATACGCAGTTTCGAGAAAATAAATAACATCGGAGAATGAACTTGAAGATTACCGGCTATCGCACATTCGTAGTTTCGACGCCCTGGCGCAACCTGACGTACCTTGTTTTAGAAACGGAAGACGGACTGACGGGCGTGGGGGAAGCGCGTATTTTGGGCAAGACCCATACCGTGCTGGAGTATCTGAAGGACGCGCGGCGGCATTTCATCGGGCATGACGTGTACGGCATCGAGGCGCTGTACCGGCGATTTACCCTGCTGGATTTCGGCTCACCGGGGGAAGTGGTTATGTCCGCGCTCGCTCTGGTGGAAATGGCGAGTTGGGACATCATCGGCAAAAAAGCCAACCTGCCCGTCTACAAACTCATTGGCGGACAGGTGCATGATCGGATTCCCGCGTATGCCAACGGCTGGTACAAGGGCGAACGCACTCCCGAAGCGTTCATTGAGGCCGCGCAGAAAGTCGTGGAACGCGGGTATTTAGGCTTGAAATTTGATCCGTTCGGGAACGGCAATCTGGAACTGTCGCGCCACGAATTCCACAAATCCATTGAACTAATTGAAGCGGTTCATTCCGTGACAGGCGACAATGTGCAAATATTCGTGGAAATGCACGGACGGTTCGCGCCGCATCAGGCCGTCGAGATCGCCAAAGCCATCGAACACTTAAACCCCGGCTGGATCGAAGAGCCGTGCCGCCCCGAAGACGTTCCCGCCCTGCGCTATGTGATGGAACATACCAGTATTCCGATTGCGACGGGGGAACGCCTGTACCACGCGCAGCAGTACCGCGACCTGTTGGGCAACCGGCTGGCGCACATCATTCAGCCCGATTTGAACCAGTGCGGCGGATTGCTGGAAACGAAGAAAATCTGCTCAACTGCCGAAACGTACTCCATCATGGCCGCCCCGCATAACGTCGGCGGCGTGATTACCACTGTCGCCACGCTGCACATGATGTTCGGCCTGCGCAACGCCAAAATTCTGGAACACTTCAACGACTTTACCGACTCGCAGATCAAGCAGGTGGCAAGCCCCTATCCCGAAGTGATTGACGGTCATTTCCATCTGCCGTCCGGTCCGGGCTGGGGCGTGACGCTCAACGAGGATTTCCTGAACAGCAGCGAACCGCGCAAAGAAAACGGCATCATCTGCGATCCCGGCCTGAACATGTTCGAGCGGTCAGAATGGAACCGCCGCGACACGCTCATCGCTCTGGAACGCGAAGCTCAGACGGAAGATGTGCCGTCGAATCTGTGACCCGGCTTCCATACTTGCTCCCCTCTCCCTGTCCGCGCAGCGGACGAATCAGGGAGAGGGGTCGGGGGTGAGGGTACAATCTTCCGCACTGCCCAAAGCCAACGCCATGCCCGCCATCAAATTTAACTCGCATCCGCATCGAGAAGCCAAACGCATCATGCGCTTGCTTTCCCGCCGAGGCTGGCGCTGGGCGGACGAACCCCTGCTCCGTCAACTTACTCCGTTGCAAATCGAAGCCTTGCAGGACTACATCGCTTCCCGCGCAAAAACACACCATAGTCTTGCGCTTACCGCCCGGTCACTGGTGCTGTTCGCTCTGGCAGCCGGCGCATTAAAGGGGGATTTCGCCCTGGGGTTGTGGGTTGCCACCTGTGAAGCCCTCTTGCTGCTCCCGTTCGTCCTTGCCGCAAGACAGTACCCCTACGCCGTCTACGCCCTCACGCAAACCAACGACGTTGCCGCACTGCCCACGCTTATACAGGCGACGCGCCACACCTGGGGACGGCATCCGCAGATACGCGCCGCCATACTGCGCCTGCTCGAACACGTCACGGAAGACCACGTCGGACTGCTGGACGACGCGGAGCAAAAGCAACTCTGGATAATTAACGTTGAGATGCAAGGTCTGTCGTCAACCAGATCCAGTGAAACCATGCTGCTCACGCTGCACATTCTGGCCGCCATCGGCAGCCAAACCACGCTGACGCGCTTGAAGCAACTCGCCCATAATTCTATGTGGTTATACGGCGGTGTCTCTGCTTTAGAGATCGTGCGAGAACTCATCTCGCTCATGGAAGCCCGCCTGAAACGTCAGCAAGTGTCCGAAACCCTCCTGCGCACCGCTAATACGCCCACCAATCAACCGGACACGCTTCTTCGCGCCGCTCACGCCACAACTCCCGAACCGACGGGACAACTCCTGCGTGCCAGTACGGGAGAGGAACGGGAATTGTGAGTTTCTACCCTCAACAGGAATCACGATTACGCGCGGAATACTACGCCATGCAGCCGTCATCTCCATCCGCAGCCGAACAACATGCCGAAACTCCCCTGCTCACTCCTGATGAGTTCCGGGTACTCGTGGCGCGGGTACGGCGCAATACCAGCCATTTTATCGCTCTGGCACACATGACCGTTTACTCATTCTTTATTTCATTCGTTGTAATCCAACTACGGATAATCTTTGGCGGTCCGATTACGCTTATCTGGTGTTCATTTCTCATCGTCGGCGCTCTTATGCTGATAACGAGCCTATTTACCGCTTATGCGCGTCAAGATATTAAAGTTGAACAACAGCTTGCTCGCTACATCCTGAAAACCTGCGACCCAATTATGCTCGGCCCCATACTTGAACTTAAAGATGCCGATGAGCATCCCGGCCATGTTTATTCCAGCCTTATCCTGTCGGTAAATGAGGCCGTTGTGCGCCTGCTCCCCCTGATGCAGACTGCGAATGTAGACGCCTTGAATACGCGCCAACGCGAACGGATGCGCAGTTTTCTGTTTCCCATGAATTCTACAGAAATTAAGACACCTGCTTACACGCCGGAACGCGCTTTTTCGATACTGCGTCTGCTGGAGCAGGTAGGCGACAAACGAGACTTACCTGACGTAGAACGCTTTCTCGAAAACGGGTCGCTTCTGAATGAGCCGAGAGTAGTTGCCGAACGTTGCGCGCAGGTAATTCAAGAGCGTATCGCGAAGAAGGAGGGCAAAGACGTGTTGCTGCGGCCTGAGCGCAAACCCGAAGCCGTTGAAAGCCTCTTGCGTTCGTCTGAGGAACGACAGGATACTTCAGCGGGAGAATTGCTTCGCGCCACCAGTGCCGACAACGCCGACATGCCCGCCTGAACTGTTTTCTCCCTGCGCCAACGCCGCGCTTCCAGGAACCGCAATGCCGCAGAACCTACCCAAAGTAATAGGACAATCCGGCGCAAAAGAGTTGATACGCCGACTGCATCACTTGAAACGCGACTGGCCTTCCGAACCCGAACTGTACGAACTTGACCCGCGTACGATTACGGCATTGCTGGAATACATTGCGACGGAAGAAACGTTGCGCCCCAAAATTGCAGGGTATCTTCTCATTTTCTTTGGCGCGTTCGCAATTTTTTTAGGATGTGCTTCGCTTGTTGCCGCCTTATTCCCTATCAGTATGGCGTTGGTATTACTTGGCGCCTTTATCTACGATCCGGGGCCGGGGCAGCGTCTCGCCACTTATGCTCTGACCCAAACCGACGATCTGCGCGTTCTGCCCGCCTTGATACAGGGAACGCGGTTCGCATGGGGCAAGCATCCCGAAGTTATACGCGCTATTACCCGGCTGCTCGAACATGTTAGGGAAGCGGACGCCGGGTTGTTGAACGGCAGGATGCAGGAGATGCTTTGGAGGCTGGCTGTGCCTTCGCTGTATTCCGGCGAACACTTTGACGAGACATTGCCCCTGCGCACGTTACAGGCGCTCGCGCTCATCGGCAATCGCAATTCCCTGCGACAGATGCAAGCCCTCGGCGCAACCATCTGCACATACGCCCAACATCAGCGCATAAGCTGGAAGGCGCTGGAACTTGCTCCCATTATGGAAGCCCGTCTGCTGCGGCAGGAAGTGCCGGAAACCCTTCTTCGCGCAGCCGATATGCCTACCTCCCAACCCGAAACTCTCTTACGCGCCACTCACCCCACAAACACGGAACGCCCCCAACAGTTATTGCGGGCGTCCCAATCTGAACAAGAAGAAACGCAAGCGTGATTTTCAGCGGCAATGCTCCGCATAGATGGGATTGGGGAACGGCGCGTCGTAAGGTTCCGTGCCATCGCAGCCGAGCGCGAAAAACAGGGTGCTGAATTGTCCGTGCTTGTAAATGGTGTTCTGAATGATATGGCCGATAAAGCCGCGCACGTTCATCCTGGAGTCTGCAAAATTGAACTGTTTGCGGGGGCTGTCCAGTTGTTCCGGCGTCAGATTGCGCAATAGTTGGTTCCAGTTCTCCGTTTCCGCCTCGAACGCGGCGCAAAACGCTTCCGGGTCGTGGGGCGCATCCGGCACATCGGCGTGTTTTGTCGCGTCCGGTTCCTCAATGTGCTGTCGGTCGCAAATCAGCCATTGCCACGCATGTACCGCAACCGTTCGGGCAGT
The DNA here is from genome assembly GCA_963817895.1 of uncultured Chthonomonadaceae bacterium. GTDB lineage: Bacteria > Armatimonadota > Chthonomonadetes > Chthonomonadales > Chthonomonadaceae > CAWFQB01. The sequence continues at coordinate 665,291 of CAWFQB010000004.1, read as the reverse complement.
GGGCGCGGCCTGATCGGGCGTCCAATCCCATTTATCGGCAGGCAGTTGCCGCAGTTCATACACAAACCCGCGCAGGTGCATAATCAGAAGCATCCGGCACAGTTCCAGTTCGGTTTTTGGTTCCATTCTGTCTCCTCATACACAAGATCTCTTTCATAACAGTATCTTTGCACTTTTTGAAGAAGGGGTAGCGGACATGGCTTTCTTTGTGGAAAATGGAAAGTGCCAACCATCCATTCCCGAGGAAAACCATGCCCACTCCTATTATCTGCGCAAGTCAGGCACTTTGTCAATTCCTAGCCGCATTTCGTTGCGTGTTCAGCAAGCCTCAGTTCAAGTACCTCGAAACCGTACTGCTGGCGCTCATGCAAGTCGAAGGCCGACGCACACTCTCAGGAATGTTGCACAAAGTGCAATGCAGTGTCACTTTAGCCGGACTGTCGCGCTTCTTTGCCCGTGCGCCGTGGAGCGAAGCCGCTTTAGCAGAGCAGTGGCAAGCCCGTTTTCGGCAACAGCAGCAAGCAAGCGTTCAGTACGCGCATCAACACCAACGACAACAGCGCGGCAAAGCGCCCGGTCGTCCGAAGGCAACCCTGCTCACCGGTTACCTGATTATGGATGACAGCACCCATGCCAAGCCGTATGCCAAAACGATGCGCGGTTTAGGGCGTCACCACAGCAGCACACACGGCAAGCGGGTGAGCGGGCATAGCCTGTTCCAAGCGTTGTATGTGCTTGTTGGCAGGCGTTGTCCCTTGCTGCCACGTATGTACCGGACCAAGAACGTGTGCCAAGCGCAAGAAACGCCGTTCGTGAGCAAGGTCGCGATGGCGGTTTCGTGTGTGCAAACCTTTGTCCCTGCCCCCGACACGCACACGCATGCGCTGGTAGATGCGTGGTACATGAACAAAGCGCTGTGGAAAGCGGCCAAGCAACGCGGCTTCGACCTCAGCGGCGGTCTAGCCTGCAACCGCAGTCTGCGCGTGACGGACGCGCAGGAAAACAAAGTCTGGCAAAAGCTGTCGGTTTACGCCGCATCTGTGACGGACGAGCAGTTCGAGAAGGTGGTCTGGCCTTCGGACACGGGCGGGCAGGTTCTCTGGGTGCATCGGCGGCGAACGCTGGTGCGCAAGTTAGGCGCGTGTCAAGTGCTGTGCGTGAAGCGTCACCTGGAGGATCCGCCGCACAAGACAACCTTCTACGTCAGCAGTCTGGTAGACGCGGACACCCCAACGCTTGTTGCCATTATCGCCGTCCGCTGGCACATCGAGACGTTCTTTGCCGATGTCAAGGAACTCTTCGGCACCGACCACTACCAGATGATGAGCGATGTTGCCGTCGTGCGCTTCTGGACGCTTGCGTGTCTGGCCTACGTGTTTCTGGAAGAACAACGCGCCTCTCTACCGAAGCCGAGGGTTGAGAACAGACAGCAAAGTGTCAGTATCGGACACATGAGACGCCAAATACAGGCACAACACCAGAACAATCTGCTGCAATGGGTATTCGACCACTACCAACAAGGAACCACGCCAGAGCAGGTGCAGCTACTCTTGGCGGCCTGAACCCAAAAGTGCAAAGATACTGTCATAAGTCTCTTGAATGAGATAAGACCTGCCGCGCTTACAAGGACTTATGAAAGAGGTCTACAGTATGCCTTCTGCTATGCCAACGCCCATCAAACGTTCTCATTGTCAGCAGAGGCAGCAATTCGCGCGGCGCAGTAGACGTTTGCGCCTGCGCGGCGCGCAACAGCGTTACCCCGGCAGCTTCCGGTTTATCGGCGTGGCGCAACAGCGTTTCCTGCTCCCTATTCAAATGGCTTGTAATCGCACGTATGTGTCCCGCGTTACGTCCATAATCTATGAATTGATACAGAGTTGTGTTGCTGCTAATATCTACCCGCGTTTGCCCATCATCCAACGCGGTGAGCTTCAATGTAATCGTATCCCCGAAAGTTTGCCAGTTTACGCGCGTAATAGCCCATATTACACCTGCCTGTGGACTCTGCGCTTTAATCGAACAGCCGGAGATCGCCTGAACCGCTTCCAGACACATTGCAAACGCTGCTTCAAACGGTATAGCAACGTACAACTCTCGTTGTACGCGGCTTCCTTGTTGTACCTTCATAACAGCAGAACGCAATTTATCCGTAACAGACATGGTTTATGCCTTCTTTGGCTCATTGCAGTTTTCCGCGATGAACACCTACGTTGTCGGCGTCGGGAACCACGCGGCGTTACTCGGAAAATTGCGCGGCAGGTTCCATAGACGCGGGTACAACGCGATGCGCCTTGCTTTTCCGTTCTCTGGAACCTGCCGATGTCTTCAAGAGGTACATTAATCAAATAGCAGACTCAGGCGTGTATACATTGCTATGTATCGGCAGTACCAAAAAGACTTCGCGCCAGCCGGGGAATCCTTGTAACTTTAACAATCCAATGCGCGTAATCGCGTACAGGGAGGAACGCCTTTCCAGAATACCGGCTGCCTCTTCACTGCACAGGATATAGTTTCGCAAGGGCAAATCTTCAGGAGGAATTGGGTTGAACGCGTCGGCAAGCGCATCTCTATCAATGGATTCGAGACGAAAAGCATACGTGACATGCGGCCCTTCGCGGTCGTTGGCGATAACATCCACTTCACCAAAATGAACCGCTAATCGCAAATTAATAACACGTTCTTCTGGAACCGCGCGATTGCGCTTCGAGACCAAGTCCAGAAGCAGCAAGGCGCTTTCTATGGCATGAAGAACAGCTAACTCCGCAGAGGAGTTAGCTCGAAAGGCAAGCAAGTACCCATCGCCTATACTCTTCAGGCACTGAAGCCCCCGCGCATCGCCTACTTCATGGATCATACCACGCAGGTCACGCATCAAAGAGCGGCCAACCGCATACCATCCAAATAAATTACTCGTAGACGCCGACTCGACTAAATCTACAATAACAATAGCTTCTGTCGCTACTTCGGGAACGTCCACAGTATCAGGCGGCATTGCAGACTACTCTCCCGTCTTTGTCAACACATACGCCTGAATTGCAGTTGCGACGCCCTTGAGGAAAAGTTCTCCTATTGGCTGAAAGGAGGCTTGCAGATTATCGGGCAATGTGTCAAAAGCGGTTTTCGACACAACGAGTTGCCCGGGAGGCGCGTATGTATTCAAGCGGGCCGCTAATTCTACGGATGCCCCGAACACATCCACCCCATACGAAGTTTGTTGCAGTTGCCCTCTCCCTACATGCAATCCCATCCTTAAACTAATCTTATTATTTCCAACGAGAATAGGCTCCCGATCAAGAGTTTGCAGCAGTTCGGCAGCAAACTCTGTGGCAGCGGCAGAATCCTCGAACACGGCGAAGAAGCCATCGCCTATATCCTTGATTAATCGGCCTGAATGAATCTCCAAAAGATGAGAGACACGCGCAAGCAGTTGACCAATTCCCGTATGCAATGCCAGATCGCCTGCTTCGTAACTTAAACGCGTGGAACCAACTATATCCGCGATCACAATTGCCATGAGACGAGTTGGCGCGGAGGTATGTGGCCGCGCGGTGATTTCTATGTCAGTAGTCATGTCAGCGCCTCATCAAGCAGAAGTTGTGTAGTTATAACTTCTATGTCCCTGCAAATAGAGGGATATAAGAGCATTATAACGGCAAATATCTACTCTGTCAATGCTACTGCTCGCCCGATTTACCTGTCACTTCTTTGTCTGTAAGGTGGCGTTGGCGGGTTTCAGGCCGGGGGACGTGGCTGTGACCTGCACGGAACCGGGCTGCTCGGATGCCTGTACGACGGCCATGCACAGGCCGTGAAAGGCGTGGCGTTTGTTGGCTTTGTCGGGTTCGTGGCTGCTCGGATCGCCGTTGCCGACGCCGCCGATATGCGCCGCGCCCGTCACCTCAAACATTACTTCGTTGTCGGCATCGGGAACCACGCGGCCTTTGTCGTCGAGCAGTTCCGTTTCTACCATGATGACCTCTTCGCCGTTCGCGGTCATGGTTTTGCGATCCGGTTTGAGGCGGATTTGCGTGGCCTTGCCCGTCGTTTCTACCACATCGGTTACAATAGTTTTGCCGTCTTTGTAGCCCTTTGCTTCCAGTTGGCCGGGGGCGTAGGGGACGCTCCATTGCAGGTGTCCCAAACGCGGCATGTCTTTTGCGCCCAAACTCGCGCCGTTCAGGAACAGTTCCACCCGGTCGGCGTTGCTGTGAATCCACACGTCTTTAGGTTTGCCCTCATCTCCCGGCCAATTCCAGTGCGGCAGGATATGCGCGACGGGTTTGTCGCCCCACCAACTGAGGTAATAGTAGTACGTGTCTTTGGGAAAGCCGCACTCGTCCATGATTCCGAAGTGCGAGTTGATGCACGGCCAGCCGTAGGGAGTGGGTTCGCCCTTGTAATCGAATCCCGTCCACACGTACCCGCCTGCTACGTATTCGCGTGTGCCGATAGCTTTCCACGCCGTTTCTGCCGTTTGCCCCCAACTCGGCGCGTTCACGTCATATGCGCTGACATAGCCTTTTTGCGGGTCGGTGACGTATTCGCCGCGCGTATTCACCGCGCTTGCCGTTTCGCTGCCGAACAAAGGCATGTCGGGAAACTTCTGGTGAAAGCCCTCATAAGCTCCGGGGGCGTAGTTGATGCCCTGCAAATCTTCAACAAACGTAATACCGTATCCCCACCCGCCGTTCATGGCTCCCGTCGTGGGGCGGGTCGGGTCGAGCGCGAGCGTGGCTTCCTTCATGGCTTTGAAGATACGCGCGCCCTCGTCACTGCCCTGCAAGCCCTCCTCATTGAACAGTGACCATTGAATGATGCTCGGATGGTTGCGGTCGCGCATCACCATTTCTTTCAGGTCGCCAAGATCGCTGACGGGCGTGCCACGACTGGTTTTAGGCCGGTAGGTGTCGCCTAAATGCCGCGTTTCGTCCATGACCAGCATGCCCAACCGGTCGCAGGCATCGAGCAGTTCGGGCGCGGGCGGGTTGTGCGACATACGATAGGCGTTGCTGCCCATTGCCTTGAGTTTCTTCACGCGCCATTCCAGCAGACTGTCCGGCATGGCGATGCCCACGCCCGCAAAGTCCTGATGGTTGCACGTCCCCTGTATCTTGACCGGCTTGCCGTTCAGGAAAAAGCCCTTCTGCGCGTCGAATTTGATGGTGCGGATGCCAAATGTCGTCGAAGTAGTATCCAGAACGTCGCGTGCCTTACCTGTTCCTGCATTATCGTATTCGTCGAGGTGAATGCGGATGACGACTTGATAGAGATTTGGCTGTTCGAGAGACCAGAGACGAGGATGCGGAATGGTGAATTGCAGATTGTGAACTGATCCGGGTTCCTCATCCGCTTCAGTGCCAGAATCGCTAGCACGGGCAACAATTTTGGTATCAGAATTGTCAGATGCTCGTATTTCCGCGCGAATTTGATAGCTGATGCGGCGCGGCCCCCCATAATACCAACTTGACATTTTAAATTTGACTTGCACATTCGCGCTTTCAGGGTTTGCGCTGTCGCCCTGTACCCGTGAGGATACGTATATGCTGTTCGGCAAAATATGGACAACATTGGCCTTGTTCAGCCAGACGTGGCGGTAGATGCCGCCGCCTTCGTACCACCAGCCCTCCTGCGCCCGCGCGTCCGCCCGTACTGCCAGCGTGTTCGTACCGCCGTAATTCACAAATCTGCTGATGTCGTAATGCGCCCCGATGTAGCCGCTCTTATGGTTGCCGAGCAGTTTGCCGTTCAGCCAGATATAAGCGTTGCGGTAAATGCCGTCGAAGTCCACCCACAGGGCGCGGTCTTTATCCGAAGCGGGAACCGTGAACGTTTTGCGATACCAGCCGATTCCCGTCGGCAGCGACCCATGACTGGCATCCGCAGTGGGCGTGAACTTCCCTTCTACGACAAAGTCATGCGGCAGGTGGACATTGCGCCAGTCGCTGTCCTGAAAACCGGGTTTGGAATACGTTTCGTCTACGGCGACTTCGCTCTCCTGAAATCCAACCGCGCCGATGCTGCCCGCGCCCGCCGTATTTTCCACCAGCACAGCAACGACGTTTGGCCCGCCCTCTTTCCACACGCCCGCAAGCGGCACATTGAACGGCTCGTCGTAGCCCTCGTGATGCAGCAGCTTTTTGCCGTTGACATAAACCGTCGCGTTGTCATCCACGCCCTCGAAATGCAGAACCCGCGTCACGCCGGGTACGTTGGGAAGCGTGGCGCGATACCACGCGAAGCCGCGCCGCCCGTTGAACACGTCCTGCGAAACGCCAGCGTCTTTCCAGCCCTCATCCATCTGGAAATCGGGAGCGGCAGGCGTTTCCAAATTCTCCTGTCCCTGCGCTACGGACTTGTAGCGCCATTGCAATCGCGTGGTCTGTGTTTGCGTCGCATTGCCCGCCGGATCGCCTAAATGGAACTTCCAGCCACTGTCCATGAGCAGGCGTTCGCGTCCCTGTGTGACGGGCGCGGCGTTCATAATGCTACTCGCAAGCAACAACGCAATGCTAAACAGGAGACAAAAGAGGTTTGTTAGTGTAAGTTTAGGTGCCATATTATAATCTCAAACTGTTTAGCCAAAAGGAACTATGGCGTAAACGCAATATCATCCACATAGAAGGGCGGCACAGGCGTTGCGCTCAGGCTTTCTATCCAGAAGCCGTCCATGTTGGATTTGTCCGTGATGCCGAGCGCGGCAAGCGGAACCACGATCATGCGCCATGCGTTCGGATAGACTTTAGGCAGGGTGAACACGGTCTGCGGCTTGCCGCCAATGGTCGCCTGCGCTTTCAGCGATTGCCCGCCCTCCGGCCCGCCGTGTATCCAGAACGTGAGATTACGCATGTTGCCGATACGGAAGGGTTCGTGGTGCAGGAACATCGCCTCATACGGCCCCGCCTGTATCTTGATAGATGTTTTGCCGCTGTGAACCGGGGACGTATTGCCGTAGTCCAGTTTGGCCCAACCGTAGCTTTGCCAGCCGTTCGCCAGCGCGTCCGCGAAGACCGCGCCCGTCGTCAGCGCAGGGGCCACCATCAGAGCCGGATCAGGCGGCGTATAATGCGCCAGTGTGCCATTCAGCGCCTGCTTGACCCAAACTCCAAAGTGCGCGGTCGGATGATACTCCCAATCCGAAACCAGTTTCGGCGTTGCGGCGGGATGCAGGTCCCATGCCGTCCAGTTCCAGTCGTGATCCTGAATTACCTGCAATACGTGCCGCACCCACGATTCGCCCGTTTCGCCCACCCCACCGCCCGGATCGCTGCCGAACTCCCCCACAAAAACCGGCAGGGTTTTGGTCGCCGTTTCCATGCGCTTTGTCCACACGGCAACGGATTCGCCTTTTTGCGGGTACGCATGGTTGGCGTATATCACGCCGCGCCCGGTCGTATCTTTCAGCTGCCGTCCCGCCAGTATGCCGTCAAAATCGTATGCCCAGTTCAGGCCGCCGATGAGCGCGACGTTTTTAGCCCCGGTTTCGCGAACGGCGTTGAGAAGAGGCTGCATTCCAATGGCTTTGTAGGTTCGCGTTCCACCCTTGCCGTCGGATTCCGTCACCTGCCCGCCGTCCCGCCAGATGTCCCAGCTCACGTCATGCGGCTCGTTGTACAGGTCGAAAATGAGGGCGGGATTGTTTTTGTATTCGGTCGCCGCGCTCTTCCAGAACAGCAGGCTGTTTTCGTCCGGCATGACGTGCTGCCCGACATTCTGCCCCCACTGCCCCGCGTCGTTCCAGTGCAAATCCAAAATCACGTAGCAGTTGTTCGCGTAGCACAGGTCTACAACCTGCCGGACAAGGGCGCGATACGCCATGCCCTCATCCGCCTGATCGGGCATTTTGCCGAACCAGCTATCCTGCGCGACGGGCAGGCGGATGATGTTGACATGCCAGTCTTTGAGGGCGACGCGAACCGTTTCCAGAATGTGTCCCTCCCCTTTGCGATCCCATTCCAGACTCGGCACATTCACGCCCCGCAGCCGAACGCGCTTGTTCGCGCCGTCCAGAATCTGCGTCCCTTCCACCTTCAGCGGCGTCAAATTTCCCGCCGCAATCGCGTTAGCGCTTCCCCACGCCAACAAGCCTATTGCAAGACCAGCCATTGCGCTCCAACGCCCCCACGCCTTGCGCCACCTCTTTGTGTCCATCAACGTATTTCGCTTCCTTTCGCTTATATACGCAACCAATGCTGTTCTCAATTACGTTTGTGGTTGGATTGCGTTCGTGCAGGGCGCTTATCGCGTGTCGGAACAGAAGTTACATGTGGGACGAAGCAGGCGATTTCGCGGGTATCCTTTACGCTTGCGGTCAGGCGGTGTTCGTCCGCGCCTGTTGCTGTGATGGAGAAGATGTCGAACTTCCCCGCCCGGTTGCTGTGAAAGAGCAGAGTTTTGCCGTCCGCCATCCATGCGGGCTGTATGTCATCGGCGGCGCTCGAGGTCAGGCGCGTGGAATGGAGGGTTTTCGTGTCCATCACGTAAATGTCGGCATTGCCCTGTTCGTAACTGGTGAAAGCGATTTTGCTGCCGTCGGGTGAGGGGGCGGGCCAGCGGTCATCCCATAACCCTTTCGTTATGGCTCGGAGGTTGGTTCCGTCCGCGCTAATTGTAAACAACTGCCACTTGCTGCCGGACTTACCCTGATACGCGAGCGAGCGGCCATCCGGCATCCATGCAGGGCTGTCGTCGGACGGCCCGTTCGTCAGGCGACGAATTTGCGATCCATCTACGTTAATCGTCCAGATACAATACCCGTTTTTGCGATTGCTGGAAAATGCTATTTGCCTGCCATCGGGCGACCATGCGGGCAAGCCCGCGTCACTGTCGGAAGTCAGACGGCGCTGACGCGAGCCGTCCGCGTCCATCAGGTACAGGGAACGGACGCCGTCGCGGTGCGTGGTGAACGCAATGGTTCTGCCGTCCGGCGACACGGCGGGGCGATAATCCGTATCCGAAGTGGGCGTCAGGCATGTAGGCTGCGTTCCGTCCGCGTTCATCGCGTAAACCTGCGCGTGATCGGGCCATTGCTCGCTGTAGTACAGGCGGGTATTGGCGGGTTTGCCCGCGTTTGTCGCGGCGGTTCTTGTCGCGGCGATTATGAACAGCAGCAGCGCAAACAATACTCCTCTGTGAATGATAGACATGATGCTGTCTCCTTTTCTGCATGTTTATTCGCGCTTCGCAATGGAATTCCTGCATGGCTCCACTTCGCGGGGCGCATTGAGCAATCAAGGGACGCGATTCGATATAAGCGTAGATTCCTGAAAGGATTGCTGCCATCATGCCCGAAGATAAACAACACGACGCCCGCATCTCGTTTCGCGATGTTCCCCGCCTGCTGGAAGAACTGGCCTGCGACGATCCGGTAAAGCAAAACGCCGCTCTCCGCGCCGCCTGTCCCTGCCGCAACCGCCGCTACGACAAAGAGTTGTGGATCGCCATTTTCCAGACGTATGCCGAACCCACCGGCCCCGCTGTCCGCGATGCCGCCGGACACGCGATTGGCACGCTGCGCGAACGCGCCCGCAACGATCCGCGCTCACAGGAACTGCTGCTCTGGCTGGCCGAACAGGGCGTGACCGATTTGCCGTTGCAGGAGGATGTTCCGGCATGGATACCGAACCTACGCGGCAACGGGCTGTATATTCCCCGTTTTGAACACAGCCCCCGCTCCCGCCGCAATCGGCGCAGGAAGTAGACGGTAGACGGTAGACAAACAACGGAAAATAGACAGGATGAACAGGATTTTTCAGGATGGACAGGATTACTGATGCGGAGGAAGAGAATGGGAACCTGCCGTTCTTGAAAGCGAGGACGCGCCGGTTGCCGGGACCGCGCAAACGCTCTCGATGGAGGGTGCTGATACTTCTGCTGCTGAATGTCTCGGCTTATCTGATAATATGCGGCAGGCTGGCATGGGAAACGGTTCGGCCCAAACAGCACAAACTTATGGTGACGCCACGGGCGCATAGCCTGAAATATGAGAATATCGTCTTTGCCGCGCCGGACAAACTGACGCTGCATGGCTGGTTTATTCCGACTGACGGTAAGCCCAAAGGCGTGATTGTCTGCTGTCACGGCGTGGACAGCGACCGAACCGATCTGCTTGCCACCGCCGCGATCCTGCATAAAGCCCATTTTGCCGTGCTGCTGTTCGATTTTCGGGCAAGGGGCGAAAGCGAAGGCACGCGCTGCACGCTCGGCTACCGCGAAGTGGGAGATTTACTGGCTGCGATAGAATATGTGAAATCGCGCCCGGAAATGAAGCCTGTTCCTCTCGGGCTGCTTGGCGAGTCTATGGGCGGGGTGGTTGTGCTGATGGGCGCAGCCCGCTGCGCCGACGTAAAGGGCGTGGTTGCGGAAAGCCCGTTCGCCAGACTGGATCATGCCGTCAACAACCATTTCCGCTCCGTTTTGGGCGCAGCCGCTCCCCTCCTTGCCGTTCCCACGCGCCTCATCGGGCAGGCGCTTATCGGCAAAAGCTGCGCCGACATTGCTCCGATTGAAGAAATCGCCCGTATCGCGCCGCGTCCCTTGCTATTGATTGAAGACGGTTCCGACACGCTCTGCCCGCCCGAAGAGACGCAGGCGCTTTTGCAGGCCGCCGGACAGCCCAAAAGTTTGTGGCATGTTCCCGGCGCGGATCATATCAGCGCGCAGAACGTCGCGCCCGCCGAATACGCCCACCAAATAACCACATTCTTCAACACCGCCCTTGCAAACTAAAAACGCTTCTCAATGCTGCGCATAGCCATAAACGAGGTAAAATAATCCCACCAACCCAACTGCGAGACTTCCGTACCAGACGTCTTTGCGGCGGGTCAGGGCGGCGATGGCGGAAAGCGCGATGGCGATCTGCGTCAGAGTCACGCAAATGGCGAAGATATGGTGCTTGTGCATGAAGTGTTCGGAGGCTTCGTTGGATTTGTCGCGCTCCTCCTCCAGCTTTTCCGCGTCGGCCTTTTGCTTCTCTTTCTCTTCCCAGTAGCGTTTCGCCTCTTCGCGGTAATGTTCCGTCGCCTTTGTCTGCGCGGGATTGGCGGCTAAAATCGCGGCGGTCTGCTCCGCGCCGTTCTGCTTCAGTCCCTTCGCCTGATAATACGTCCAGCTATCCGACGCTTTCGCCTGCGATTGCGTCCCCTTGATCTGTTCCAGCAGCGCCTCGTTCACAAGGGAACCGGATTGCAGCGCGGCGACAGCGGCAATCACGGCCAGAAATGCTGTACTCAGGGAGATCAGGCGCACCCATAGTTGCGAGGGCGGATGCTCGGAATGTTCCTCGTGTTCCCTGTGCATCTCCTCCATTTTTTCCTGCTGTTCCCGTATATCCAATTCGATTTCTTCCGGCATTTGATGCCTCCTTTGCTGTCTATCCCAAATAGCCCTCAACCCCTAACCCCTTCTCCCAAAATTGGGAGAAGGGGAACCTACAGGAACAGGCTTTTATCGCCATCCAAAACGCCGGTTATAATAGGAACGCATTTCCCCGGCGCATCGGCTTGACAAGTGTTGCGGCGCGGTCTATAATGCGTTCATGTCACCGTACTATTGCTTATCTTTTTTCACAGTTTGACGCGCTTAATCGCAGTTCCGGCGCTTATGTCCGGGGAGGGTTGCACGTTCATGGCACTTGATCCACATCGCCTGCCCAAAATCGCTCTTTTCGATGGGTTGACTCCCGACCAACTGGCGTTCATTGCCGAACACGCGCGCGAACGCACTTACAAAGCCAACGCGATCCTTTTCAGTCAGGAAGATCCGGGCGAACATTTTTTACGTTATTCAGCACGGAACCGTCCGTGTCTCTACTTCGCTGCCGGACGGCCAGCAGGTGTTTCTCGCCCTGCTCGCCACCGGGGATACGGTAGGCGAAATGAGCCTGATCGACTCTAACGGACGCTCCGCCGATGTGGTCACGCAGGAACCGACCACGATGATCAGCATTGACCGCGTTGCCTTTGACCGCCTGATGAAGGACGGCTCCACTTTTCCCCGCAACATGATGCGTGATTCTGGCTCGCCGCCTTCGTCTGGCGAACGTGCGAATACAGGCGCACTGTACCCTCGACGTGTACGGCCTTGTCGCCTTTCAAATCGTGGAGTTTTGCGAATTGTATGGCGAACCGCAGCCGGACGGCAACATTCTCATCCCCATCCGCCTGACGCAGCAGGACATCGCCGATCTCGTCGGCGCGGCCCGCGAAAGCGTCAACAAAGTAATGGTCGCGTACCGCGCCAAAAATCTGATTTCCGTAGACAGCCGCTATCGCCTGACCGTCCTGAACAAAAAAGGGCTGGAAGACAAGGTGCTGCAAAGCGCGTGAGGCAAAGGATGAGAGGATGAATGATATTTCATTCCTTCACTCCTTTGCTGTCGAAGCGGCAGTTTCAGCCAGAAACGCGCGCCGTTGCCCGGTTCGCTTTCCACGCCGACCGCGCCGCCGTGCGCGTCGGCCACGCTTTTCACGAAGCGCGTGCCGATGCCCGTTCCGCCAATCGTGGTGCTGATGACCTGTGGCGTGAACAGCGATTCCAGCACTTTGGGCGGGATGCCCGGCCCGTCGTCGCGGACTTCCAGCAGGCAATATCGGCCTTCCGGCCATTCGCCCTCCTGAACGGATGAGGCGCGTATCCAGATGTTGAAGGGGCGCAGTTCCAGCGTCCTCTTTTTCACGGCGTCGTTGATGGCTCCCATCGCGTTGTTGATGAGATTGAAAACGGCCCGTCCGACCAAGCCGCCGGTCGAAAGCGAATACGGGAACCGTCGTCTCATTCGCGTCCGTATTCTCATTCAGGTGCAGGGTGATGCGCCGCTGTTTTGCCACCACGCGCAGCCGCCGCAGCCGCTCTTCCAGCACCTCCCGAATGTCGTTTTCCTCCATATAGGTAGACTGCGTACCCTTGATGTAATCGGCGATTTCCGATACCATTTCGCGAATGTCGGCGCAGCCGTCCTTTACGGAAGATCTGCATTTCGGGATACCAGGCGCGCAGCGGCTCGACCACCTCCATGATCTCCGTCGTCACTTTGGGCGATTGCGCCTGCCATTCCGGCTTGATGCTCATCCAGCGCCTGATACATCGGCTCAAAGAAGGCTTCTACAGTGGTATCTATCATGGACTCAACGGGCGTCAGGGCGTTTTTGATGTCGTGGCTCAAATCCCCGACCGCGCGGGCGACAGCGGCAAGCTGCGCTTCTTCGGCCAGGCGCGCGTTGACAATTGAAGTGGCCGCGAGACTGCTGACGATTTCCAGCAGTTCCTGATCCTCTTCGTCGAAATGCCCCTCCGTTTTGTTGAGCGCCTGCATCACGCCCAGCGGTTTGCCGCCCATGTTTTTCAGGGGAACCGTGATGATACTGGACGTTTTATAGCCGGTCTTCTGATCGAAAGTCGGTTGTAGCCCTCCTTCATCGTGTCCAGCGTGATGAGCGGTTGCCCGGTGCGAAATACCGTCGAAGCCTTGCCGTTCAAATCGGTTTCGGGATCAATCTCCATCCCGATGAGTTCCGTTTTGCCGACGACGAACTCGAATACCAGTTTGCGCTTCTCCGCGTCGTACAGCAAGAGCGAGCCGGCATCCGCGCAGACTGTTTTCAGCGACACGCGCAGGGTTTCCCGCAAAATGGAGTTGAGATCGCGTCTGCGAGGCGAGGGCCGAACTGATTTCATGCACGGTATGCAGTTGGCGTTCGCGCAAATCCAGCCGTTTTGCCGCATCTCCTGCAATTGGTCGCGCAACTGTTCCGTATCGTGAGTTGTCATTTCCATTGTCGTCATTGTCGTCATTGTCGTCGTTCTTCCGTTTCTCAGCATAAGTCACCGGGAAGTTCTACAATTTTAGCATCTTTTGCAGCGCATATACAACGCGGCGAGTGGGCTATTACCGTCACGCGCCGCCTGATGTTGGAATTCGGCAACCACAGGGCGTATCTGCTATACTAGAGTCGTTAATACGCGCCAAAGTAGGGGCTTCGATTGTGAGATTTCACACACTTCGCCTGTGAGATTTGTCAAGGCTTTCACATTTTCGCTGCCGTTGGAATTTCCAGATACGATTTCACCTGCACGGCTGCCCTGTATCGCGCCGCCCTGTAATCATAACGCATTAAGATTGGGATTATCGTGAGCATTTCTAACCTACTAAACGATTGTTCGAGCAAACCGCTGCTCTGCCTGACGCCGCCAGTCAAGAAACCGCTTCGCCTGCGCCCGGCTATCATATTATGACGTGGGGCTGCCAGATGAACGAGGAAGACTCGGAGCAGATCGCGCTGTACATGGAATCTATGGGCTACCAGCCGGTTGCCGATGCGGAAAAAGCCGATGTTGTGCTGCTCAATACCTGTTCCGTCCGCGCCAAACCCGAAGAAAAGGTATGGAGCGAATTAGGCCGACTGCGCGACATCAAGCGAGACCGCCCGGACATGGTCATCGGCGTGTGCGGCTGCATGGCGCAGGTGGAAAGCGTGGAAATCAAGCGCCGCGCTCCCCATGTAGATATGGTCGTCGGCACGGGCAATATTTCCGCCATTCCTGAAATGGTCCGGCGCGTCAAGTCGGGCGAGGTTGTTTTAGAAGAGGAGAAAAGGAGAAAAGGAGAAGAGGAGAACGGAAAAGAGGCGTGTACCTCTCATCCCTCATCCCTCATCCCTTATCCCTATTTCCTCTTGACTGTCGCGGGGCAAAACGCAAACGACCACGCTGACCGCGCTGCAATTGCCGCCGCGCAAGGGCGCGATTGTGGCGGATATTCCGGCCCGCGTTGTGGAGCGCAAGGCCAAATTGAAGGCGCATGTGCCGATTATGTACGGCTGCGACAAGTTCTGCACGTTTTGCATCGTGCCGCTCACGCGGGGACGAGAACGCAGCCGCCCGACCGAAGAGGTTCTGGCGGAAATCGAGGGCTGGCGCGAAATGGGACGCGCGAAATCACCCTGCTCGGCCAGACGGTCAACTCGTATGGCAAAAACCTGCCGGAAGGCCGCGTTCCGTTCGCGCAATTGCTGGAACAGATCAATGCCATTCGCGGCATACAGCGCATCCGGTTCACCAGTCCCTACCCGCGCGATTTTACCGATGAACTTATTGAAGCCATCGGGCGGCTGGAACACGTCTGTGAACATGTACACCTGCCGCTGCAAGTGGGCGACGACGAATTGCTGCTGGAGATGCACCGGGGCTATACGGTTGCTCGCTACCGAGAAATCGTGGACAACCTTCGCGCCCGCGTTCCCGGCATCGCCATCACGACGGATATGATGCTCGGCTATCCGGGCGAAACCGACGAACAAGTAGCCAATACGATGCGAATGGTGGAAGAAATCCGCTTCGACTCGGCGTTCATGTTCGCGTACAGCCCGCGCCCGAACACCAAAGCCGCCGCAATGGAAAATCAGGTTCCGCAAAAAGTGAAAATCGAACGCTTGAACGCCCTGATTGCCCGCCAGAATCAGATCACGGTGGAAATCAATCAGGCGCAGGTCGGACAGGTCTTTGAGGTACTGGTGGAAGGCCGCAGCCAGCGCGACCCGAACCGTCTGAGCGGCTACACCCGAACCCAGAAAATGGTCAACTTCACCGTTCCCGCCGGGGGAACCCGTTCACTGGATTCGCTCATCGGCAAACTGGTTCCCGTCCGCGCACTGGAAGCGAATTTAACCGGCTTTACCGGTGAACTGGCAGACTAAAATGGGAGAAGCAGGATGATTGGCTACAAGCGAATAGGCGTCAGTGAAGCGGGCGCCCCCATGTACAAAGGCCGCTGGAATAAGCCGCCCGTCTGGCTTGCGCTCGTGTGGCTGTTTTGCGCATCTATGTTTGTGCTTACGATTCCCTCCGTTATTGTAAAATGGAATAGACCACATCGGCATCATGCTCCCCTCTTTTCCCCGGAAGCGGATCAATTCTTTCGCCGTGCCGGGGATGTCATCATGTATCCGATGTGGGTATTTACTTTTGGGGGCAGCGGCGTATGGATGCTGAGAACCCGCTATCGTTTACGGCATTTGAAATCTTCCGAGGCTATGTGTCGTCAGTTCCAGATGGATTTTTCTGATTTGCAGGAGTGGGCTGCACAGAAGCAGATAACCCCGACGATAAACATCAACGGGCAGGACTACTACAATCCCAGAGATTTTGGCGACATCAACACCCTGCTGCGCCCGTCCGCTATGCCTGTGCTAACGCGAGATATGCTGTTGCGGCCTTCTGTCGGGACAGAGGAAGCAAAACCGGAACAGTTGCTGCGGGCGGCGCAAGAATGATGGAGTGAGGTATGGCGCAAGTATGGGGATTTAAATACGGGGGCAAAGACAAGCGTGGCGTCAGTCAATGGCGGGGAAGCGGCAATTGGGAACGTCTCCTGAAGGGGGTCGGAACTGGGTTTATTATCTATGGCGTTTGCGCGGCCTGCGTGTGTTTTGCGCTGCTGCTGTTCGCGCTGTTGACGCTTTCATGGCCTGCCGCAATTGGCGTCCTCGTTTACGTATCGGGAATTCATGCGCTGACCTTCGGCGGCATGGGCCTGTGGATGCGCAGTTTACGTAAGCACATTCTTTCACTTAAACCTGCCGATCAGCTTTCAGACCGGTTCGGCGTACCGGAAACGATGCTGGCACAGGTCGCGCAAGATAAAGGCATTAAACCGCGCATGAGCATCAACGGCATGGACTACTACAATCCCGCTGACTTCGCCAACGCTTCCGAAATCCTGCTGCGAGCCGCCGCGCGCCCAAACGACACGCAGGAGATTTTGCTGCGGCCCGCCACTGCCGACATATCCACACATCCCGAACAACTGCTGCGTGTTCCGAGTTCCGATTTAGAAGCGGCGCAGACTGTTGCCCCTGCTGTTGCCGTCGCCCCTTCCTATATTCAGATGGAAACTTCTGATGAGCAACCCTTGCAGGAGATACAACGCCAATGAACAAGCGGCAGGCGTGGGATGAAGCGAAAGAACCCTTTGTCTTTGCGGGCGGCGGGGATGGGATTCCAACGCCGGGGTTTTGTACCCTGATGCTTGGCGGCGGTATACTGCAGATAGTTCTCGCGCTCGGTCAGGGGGCGGCGGGATGGCGCGTCGGGGAAAACGGCTCTTTCGCGCAGGGCTTGCTGTTTTTCGGGACGGCGATTGGCGGCGTGGGCGGATGGCTGCTCAACACTCGCCTGCGCCTGCTCGATCTCGGCACGGCGGAAGAGACAAGCGACTTGTTGGGGATTGAAGCGGAAGATTTGCCTGCTGTCGCCGCGCGGCAGGGAGTAAAGCCGCGCTATCTCATCAATGGCCGCCCGATGTACGCCCTCTACGACTTTGACCTTGCTGCCCCTCAAGACGCCCGTATACTGCTCCGCGCCTCCTCCGCAATTGCCGCAGAACCGCATACCCTGTTACGCGCCGCAAGCGATACAACGCGCGTTCCCGCCGACCAACTGTTACGCGCCGATACCCCAATCCCTTATGTCTTTTCACTGCCGCGAAAAACGGAAGAAGCAGATGATGTCAATGCCACGCTAACTCTGAACAGCCGATGAAACAGTCTTCCCGACAATCCGCTCTCATCGTGATTGGCCTGGTTGTGGTCATATCGAGTCTTGTCTTTCTGCGCGTTCAGTGGCAGACAGCCGTAAACAATGACCTGCGGGTTGGGATTATTGACGCTTCTCCGAGTATCGTTCTGAAAGCATTGCGCGACGGCGCGGACCCTAACGCTCAATACAGCGATTCCGTAAGGGAGACATGGGAGTATCTGCGCAGTGGAAGATGGCAGGCGCTTACCTCACGCTACAGGACGCGAACGGCTCTACAATCTGCGGTTTCTCATTGTGCTTTCTCTCGTGACATGCACGGATTGGAAGTATGGGACAGGCAGAAGGCTGTCATTCAAACCCTGCTGGAAGCCGGGGCAGACCCCAACCTATCCAGTCCAAACGGCAACACTCTGTTGATGGAGGCAACCTCATTTCAGGACACAGACATACTTTCGATGCTTCTGGCTCATTCCGCCCGGATTAATGTTCAGGATAAGTACGGCACAACGCCATTGATTTACGCCGCGTGTTTTGAACAAGCGTCCAATACTCTGCTGCTTCTGAAGCATGGAGCAGATGTTAATGCCATATCCAATAGCGGGGATACCGCACTTATGATGGTCGCGAGCCGCAACTTCGTGGAGATTGAGCGTATCCTGCTGAAATATCATGCCGACCCCACCATACGTAACAGAGCGGGAACAACCGCGCTGGATGCTGCCAGAATAGCGCATCAAACGGATTCCGTTCATCTGCTAGAATCCGCTGGCGTCAAACAGTGAATTCCTCTCCCCATTCGCGTTTATTCGCGTTTATTCGCGGCTACCTTCAATCCAATCGTCATGGGCGCATGAGTAAGCGGCGCGACATACGCGCCCCGTTCCTGTTTCAGGTTGGCGGTAGGCGTCCACTGCGGCGCGTTTTGCTTTTCGTTCCGCGTGTTTTCTATGCGCAGACGGGCGGCGGGAGTAGCAGGCGTTGCCTTTGCCAATGTGAGTTCTACGGTTTTTGCTGCCGGATGCGCGACAATGCTTTCCACTGTTCCCGAATCCAGCGTGAGATATAGATTGAGCGGGGCCACAAACACGCGCTGCCGGAAAGCGTCACGGGGCGCAATGTGCAGCCGCCCGTTTTCTTCTCGCAGGTTGCAGCCCAATCCGAGCCAGCCGAATACGGGATGCTGAATCACATACGCGCCGCAATTGCGGGCGTAGCCATAAAAAGCCATGCCGTAATCCGCCGTATACGGGTCGAATTGCAATACGGCAGGGTTGGCGTCGAAGCCATACGAGCCGTGTCCGTTGGCATCTATGTTGGCGATTACCTGATTCATGCCCGCGTAGCCCACGCGCAGGGAATAAAAGTCTTCCGAGTTGCGGCGGTAGTTGTCCAGAACCGGAATGGCGTTCAGGGACGAGCCGTAGTGATTGGTCATACGGCCTATGTCGGGCCAGCGCGTACCGTTTACGGGCGCGTCGAAATAGCGGCGGGCCGCGCCGTTGTATGCCCAGTTCGGAACCGTCGGCATGTAGCCCAAAATGGCGTCTACCGTCACCTGCGCTTTGTCGTCAAAACCGAAATAACGACACCAACTGTACACTTCTTCCTGCCCGGTCGAGTCCCAGGGCATTTCGCTGCCGAACGGATAGCGCAGGGATTTCCAGTGTTCCGCCCGCTGCCGCATGTAAGCTTCTAATGTTGCCGCTTCCGCTTTCCAGCCTTCGCGCTGCAAGTCCCGCAGGATTTCCACGAACACGCTGCCCACCATCAGTCCGAATTGCGCCAGTCCATCTGTGGGGCGACGCCCGCAGTGCGTTTGCATCGCCATTGCCGTCTGATACGCCTGCCGCAGATACCAGTCCCACTTGCGGGTTTTCACCAGCCCCTCATGGTTACGAGCAAGGCGGTACAGACTCCAGTACACGCAGGCGACATGCGGATAATTGTACGCCCGCCACGTCGTTTCGCCCCGCGCCTTGTCCCACCCGCTTCGTATCGTGTAGTAACCGGGCTGCAATTTCGGCTCGTAATAGAACAGGCTTGCCTTCACGCCGTAATCGGGATTCTGTAGTTTGCCCCACAGCGTTGTACTGACGTATTTTTCCAGCAGGGCGATTTCGCCCGCGTCCGGCTGCCCTAAATTCTTCATTGCCATTGCGACGGATGGCCCCGCGCCCATCTCGTCACTCAGCCCGGACATCCATACATGCGAATGTTGAAGGACGATTTTGCCCGTTTCGCGGTTGACCGGCATAAACGAGTTGGTTCTGCCGAACGGGTCGTTTGGATCGTCGTACCACTGCTTTGTGGCATGGTACGCCCCCAATTTCCGTACCTGTTCGGTTTCCGGCGCGATCACATTGTATTGAACACACTGCTGCGTTTTGTCGGAATAAAATATATTCAGGCGACAGGGACCGACGCGCTTACCCGTCACGGTATAAAACTCCCAGCCGTTCAGGGAGAGTTGCGCGTCCGGCTGCACTTCCAGCGCGTCAAAAGGTTCTACGCGGATGCTGGTGACATACCCCGGCAGGTGAGTGGAAGGATGCACAAACAACCGGGCGATTTGATCGGTTGGCAGCACGTAACCGGGAACGCTGACGGCAATCGGGCGTTTCTGCTTTAGCAAAGTGGATTCGATGTGTCGTATATCGGGAGACAGCGCGAAGCGGAAGCCGTACGTAACCGACGCGCCGGGGGGCAACATACGGGAGGTCGGCTGATTCCACGCAGGCGCGTTTTTCCATTCGTTTTCCGCGTATGCTTTGGAATGTACCATCCATTCGTACATGCCTTCATTGGTTACATCGCACGGCGTTCGGTCATCCCGCAATGGCCGGTAGGCTTCAAACGATGTGCCGGGTTCGGGCAGGACGAGGAGGGCGGGTCCCTTGCCGTTCAAGCGCGTTACCTGCACATAACCGGCCTCATCCCCAATATACGGGTCGGCAAACGCGCATTTTTCGTGCGCTTCTTCCAGCGGGCGGTTAGACAAAATGTTGTTGAACGCCATCGCCACCCCAAACGCCCCAAGTTCAACAGCCTGCGATGTGTGATTAGCCAGTTTAAAGCGTAAAACCAGATCGTCGCCCATCGCGCCCCACCAACGCTCAACGGCAATCGGGCAATCGGGGCCGAAGACCGCGAGGGTATCTTTTGCAAATCGGGCAGTCAGCCCTCCAGCCTCGAAACTGCTCATCGGCAATTGCAATTTGCCTGTACTTATGTCCGCGCGCTTGTCTGCGGACGAATACGACTTCCAAGTCTCATCTTTTATCCGAACGCGGAACGTGACATCGCCAAGATGATAGAAATGGTCACTCGCGCGGAGTTCCATGCGGTCGGAGGGCAGAAAATCGAAATTGGAATCGCGGGCGGTCAGGGACTGCGCGACGCGGGCGCTTTTCAGCACTGTCAGCGCAAAGGCCGAAGTCTGGTACGTTTCGGTTCCCGCTTCCAGCATGTCGAACTGCGGCGGGGGAACGACGGCTTTGTACCGCGCGGCGTCCTGCTGAAAACGTTTGCGGATGGCGTCACGCGACAACGCGCCCGCATAAACGCGAACGGACGCGATCCACACGGAACCCGCCTGCTGCGTGAGGTCGAACTCATTGAGGAATTGGGGCTTGCCGTTCGCGCCGTTTTGCGCCCCTATGTTGATGGTATTTCCCGGCGCGGTGTTCAGGCGTATCGGGCGATTGTTCCTTTCCACGCCATTGTCGTAAATCCGCGCCATTTTACCGTCGTAGGTGTACGCCAGATGATGCCATTGCCCCGGTTCCGGCAATGAATTCCAGCCCATATCGGATGCCCAGTGCGTGACCGCGCCATACGCGCCGCTGTTGCCGTAGTTGAGCGACATATCCGACGTGTCCGGCCCGCCACGCTTGCCCCACGCGACAAGGGTTTCTTCCGCCGCATCAATCGTTGGATTATAAACCCAAACCTCAATGGTTCGCGCCTCATTGCCTTCGATTGCCGCAACCGAGCGCGGGCCGATGTACGCATCCTGCTTGCCGTCGAACCGAACCGCCCGAACGCCGCCCACTTCGCCAACAGTCGGGGTTCCAACACGCTGAAACGCGCCGAGGAGACCCCGATTGCGCCATTCCACTCCGCCCGCGCTTGCGTCCCCGGCATTCAAATCCACCAAAGGCGGCAGTTCTTCCGCCCCCGCCGCAGTGGCAAGGGAAGCCGCCGCCATGCTGTGAACGGCATTGCGCAAAAAACGGCGGCGACTCTGCTTTGAATTTGGATGGCTCATGTTTTCCTTCACCAGCGCAGCGCGAGTTCCAACATCGGCAATGCGGGCGGGTTTCCCGAATCATCCACAAGCGCGATGCGGACGGCCTGCCCCGACACGCGCTGCACATTGAGCGGACGCGCCCCACCCTGACGCAGCAAATCAGACAGCCGAACGCGGGCGCGCGGCTGCGCCAGATCGTCCACGAACAGCAGTATCATCAGGTTTTGACTGAGCGCGTTCAGGTCCGGTTTGCCGTTCGGGAAACGGATTTCCAGTTTTGTGAATGTCGCGCTCAGAGGCAGTTTCGCGTTGTCTTCATCACGGCCCGTATCGAACAAAACCGCTTCGCCATCGGCAAATACGGGGATGCCCGAAAACAGTGACAGCCCGCTTCGTGTGGCAGCGGCAAATGGAGGTGGCGCGCTGAAGGATTGTGCGGCAGCGGCAGATAGAGCAGGCTTGGCAGGCGGCAGAGTGATACCGCGTTCCTGTTCCTGATCCATCCAATCCATTGTCGCCACGCCCTCATTGAGTTCTGCCATCGGCAGAATTTCGCTTGCGTCAGCAGCCACGCTAAGAATATTCTTTCCGTCATAATCAACGGAACCAGATTGTTGAGGCATCATTTTCGCTCTGGCAAACCTCGCCGGGGACGGGGAACCCGACGCAAGCATGGGCATTGCGCGCATCATAACCGTGCCTGCTGGAGCCGCGCCACCGACAAACTGTTCCGACCAGCCGGAGGGGAGGGCGTTGGCAACGGCAACCGTGCCTTCGATGGGCTTGCCCGCTTCGGTTCGGACGGCGACAAAAGCGGTTTCCGAAGACGCGAGGCCGTAATCCAATGCTTCCTTCACCAGCAGATTTTTCAGCGCAGTTTGCGGCGACACATCAGCGTTTTCCGCATATACGCTTTTCTGAGGAGAGCCGCTCAATACGGTTTTTGCATCATAACCGAGCCGCGTCAACTGTTCCCGTACCGCGTCCGTATCGTAATGCGCCGTTATCAGGTATTCCAGCGCGAGAACCCGCTTTGCCCCGAACAGCGCCTTGATCGCGGGACGGACAGCGTTCGTCTGCGCGTTGACACCGGTTCGCGCCACTTCCCGCCCGCCAACCGTGACGGCGAAATCCAGATTGGCATCGTCGCCACGCTTTACGCGCCCGACGATCCAAACGGCGCGTCCGCGCGGCAGATCGCCCATGTCAATCGCGCTGCTTTGCGCATTGCGTCCCGGCAGGATGTTGCGCCCGGACGCTTCCACGCCCGCTTGGTTCACTTCCAGTTTCAGGTTCGCCAGCACGGGCTGCGCGAAGTCTTCCAATACCGCGTCCAGAGCCGTTGTAATGTCCTCCTCATCGGGCGAACTGGTCAGGAATTTGGAGATACCGCCACCCCGTTCGGCCAGTTCGGTTGCCAGAAACGCATTGGGCGCGGCGTCCACGCACAACACGCTGATGCGCCGACGGTCGGGCGTTGCCGCTTCCCCTTCCGCAAGACGCAATAATCGTCCGCTATCCGTTACTTCCGCGTCTGTGACAATCAGCAGGTGACGGGCGAGATCGCCCCCGGCGCGGTGCAAATGCAATCCCTGTTCCAGCGCGACCCCTAGTTCCGTTCCGCCGCTGTCCTTGCTGCCCTCCAGAAACCGCAGGGCGCGTTCCACGTTCTCAGAATTGGCGGCATGGGGCGCTTCGCGGTGCAGTCCGCCATGCTTGTACCATTGGGTTGTGCTATGGAACAGGCCGAGCGCGAACGAGTCTTTGTCCGTCAGGCTGCCCAGAAACTGCTTCACGGCCCAATCCGATGCTTCCCATTTTGCCCCGCTCATCGAGCCGGAATGATCCACGAGCAGAACGATTTCACGCGGCACATCGGTCTTCCCCGCAGGCGCTTTGGGTGGCGCGACAAGCGCGAGAAAGTAGGCATAACCGCTTGCTCTATCATCGTGCAGCAGGACGCTCAAACCGGGACGCGCCGCCTCCTGAACCGCCTGCCACGAAAGAACGCAGTCCCGGTCGGGCAACACTTCGCCGTTTTGTAATCGAACCTGTTTCAAGTTTCCGCCCAAATCCTGCACATCCAGCGCGTGTGTCGCGCTTTTCACGTTTTCGGCCTGTTCAAATTTTACGTCCAAACCGAACCGATGGCCGGGATCGCGCAGCAGGGCAAGGGGCTGGCCTTCGGCGTGGCGGCTGTTCGCTTCATCGGCCCGAACATAGCGCGGCGACGTGGTGAGCGGAACCCGCAGCGTCCAGTGGCTTCCTTCCGCCCGCGCAAGCTGCACATAATTGGTTTCAACCTTGACTTCCTGATCCGGCTGCAAACCCGCAACGCGCAGGGTAAACACATCGGGCGACTCGCGGGTGGCAAGCGCGGCCTGCCGCCCCTGCTGTACCGCTTCCTGATAATCCGTTTCCGCCTGCTGCCGCTCCTTCAACTCAGCGGCAATCTCCACGTCACCGAACTGCACCCGAACGCCCGTCACCGCCGCGTCTCCCGGCAGGGGGAAACGGTACACGGCTTCCAGCTTTTTGTCGGACTGTTCGCGCCCGTACCCGAACGTCTGCGTCAGGGTCAGCGCGGCCAGCGGTCCGGCAACATCGCCACTCAGCCGCGTATGTTTCAGCGGCACAAACGCGCGCCCGGTTTGCATTCCCGTTTCTTCCTGAACGATTTCGAGGACGGGAAACCCATCGGCGCGGGAATTCTCAAACGCTTTGGTGTTGAACATTACGTCACCTCCTGATGCCATTGACCGAATACAAAGGAGATTGGTTTCATACTGTCTCAGCGTGGTTTATCCAGATTTATTCTGTTGTCAGCGGGCTTTCTCTGGCGTTGTCGCCGATGCGGGGATGGTTGCGGAAGTGGCAGTAGTGGCGGTATTGAGGGCGAAGAAATACAGACTGCGGCCTTTGCCCTCCGGTCCCTCACTGGTCAACACCAGCAGGCCGGGGGTTCCGTCGCCATGCGCGCTTTCCGTCGCCACATCGTAAATGTCACCGGCAAGACGTTGCGTGAAAAACTGGTTCGCCAGACTCGGCTCGCGCGGATTGACCACGCCCACCTTCCAGCCCTGACTTTTCAGCACCAGTTTCGGCTTTGTCAATCCCGTCGGATCGTTCTTGATGTCCACATCCTGATCTAAATCCACATGGTACAGCAGTTGTTTATTCAGTCGGGAAGCCGTCATCAACCCGAATATGCCGCCCCGCGTCAGTTCGGACGGCATCTCCATCTTGTCGAAGAATTCCGGCGTGTTGTGCATTGCCATCTGCGCCACCTGCGCGGAAGCCGGGGTCGCAATCGGGTCTACCAGCAGCGCCGCGCTGTTTACATCCACCCGATAGGCGCGTATATCCGTTGGCGAACTTGCCGCCAGCACGCGCTCGGAGCCGTCCGAGCGCAGCCGAACGCTGCCCAAAAGGTTCAGCGATTGCGGCGCGTCCTTCCGAACATACGTTTTCCCATTCCAGACCCACGCGGAGCGTTCCGTCAGGATAACGAATTTGCCGCCCGAAGCGAACCTCCCCACTTCCAATTTGTCTACCGCGCCGGGAGCCTCGCCGCTGAATTCGGTTACAAACGCTTTCCCATCCCATCTTTTCACCGATAGGATACTGCCGAGATTGACATTCGGAATGTCGCTCAAGGTTATAAGGCGCGGCGTATGGTCGCCCGTCACGTCCGCAACCGCGATACGGCGCGCGCGATCCGGCAGCATTTCCCGCGCAATGAACCGGAACAGGGGCGGCGGCGCGTTGGGAATCACGCGCGGTTCGATATAGCCATCCATCGAATGGTTGTGCGTCTGGTAATACAATCCGCGCTTATTAACGTCTACGGGTTCGCGCCGTTTTGTGACCTCGTTGATTCTGCCGGGCAGACCGCTGACGTGGCAGTATTGACAGGCCCGGCCCTCCTTTTGCGCGTACTGCTCCGTCGCTCGCGCTCCCCGTCCGCCCCCGATCATCAGGGCCACCATCAGCAGCAGACTCACCCACGCGGAAGGCGCAAACATCGGTTTCGATTTCGCTCGGTTCAAGAACACGGACATACCCACATCTCCCATTCTGAATGGCCCTCAACCCCTGGCCCCTTCTCCCAGGCTTTTTTGGGAGAAGGGGCAACTACTATGACAGGCTCTAACAAACTAACAACCTAACAACCTATTTACCTACTTACCTATCTGCCTGTTTTCAACCAACTCGCGGCAAAATTGCAGGGAAGCGGGGTCGCGCTTTTGCAGTTGGGAGGGCCTGCGCAAAAAGTAAGCGAACGCTTCCGCAAAGCCCTCTTCGTCCGAGTCGCGCGCGTACTCCGTCACCAGATGATGGGCGCGTTTTTGCGTTCGCCAGAGGCGCGTGTAGCGGGCGCGTTCACTGTTGGTCAGCAACTCCCCCCATACGAAATGTCCGTACTCGTGCGTAAACACCAGTCCCGCCTGTTCGCCGCGCAGATTATCGCAGAGCGTAATAACAGGCGTATCCTCGTCCTCATCCCCGCTCTGGTAGCAGCCATCCACAACGGAATCGTCGTTCCGATCCGCTTCGCCGCCACCTAATTTCGCGATAAGCCGCTCCATCTCGCGCGGCGGAAGTTCCCGCAGTTTGACGACGCGGCGCGTTTTCCACACGTCCGGCAACTCATTGTACAGGCGAAACCACTGCTCCGCATGAGGCGCGTCGTCCCGCACATGCAGGGAAGCAACCGAGGGAATACAGCAGGCGACACACGCCGCAACAAACGCGCACAGCAAACAAAATGCGGTTCGCAGCCGGGGAGTACACAGTTTGAAGACGGGGAGAACAGCCCTGATAATTCGGCGTGAATTCAGCGCGTGAGGCTTGTTACGAAAACGAGGCTGCAAAGAAAGCGACAATCTTACCATGCGGGTAGAATCCTTCACAGACGACAACATGGGGGCGCGTTTCAGATTTAAGGCATTGTTTGTGCTTGGGATTGAAAATCCCTGATAGCCTCGAACAAAGCGTCAGAACCTATCAGCATTATACACTTTTTCGGCAGAATTGCGCCTTTCATGTGGAATGGAAAACAACAAAAACGCCTGCCTCTGTTCACTGGCTCCGTTCCGGTTAGAACGAGTGAGCAGAGGCAGGAGATGGGCAGCAGCGTCAGGACTGCTTCCTGCGAACGCGCGCTTACTTGTCGGCTTTGAGAGCCAGTTTGCACTCGGCGAGGGCCTGATTTGTCAGGTCGAGCGCCTTTTCGCGATGCCCGTCGAAATCATGGGCGGCGTTTGTCAGATTGGTTTTGGCCTGCTCCAGATTACGTATAGCCTTGCGGATTTCAGGATGCTTCTCCATGCCGCGCTGTTTCAGCACGGGAATGGGCGCAAGGTTTTGCGCGGATGCCGGAGTGTTCTGCGGGACAAGAAACGCCCCGCTCAAAATACAGAGGCCCGCCGCGCCCAGGCCGAGTTTCCAGTTCAGTGTGTTCTTCATCGAATTGTTCCTTTCACAATCCTTTTGTTTTAATTTTCAATCAGCAGCTCGATGAACGACGCCGGTAAACTTTGCAATCATTGCCTTACAACGCCGTTCATACTCTTCGACGCAGGCCATCATAAAATGTTCAGCGCGGGTTCGTTAATTTTTCCTTTATTCTTATATCCGGCAAATATGCCGGACTGATTGACAGGAGGCGCATTTCGGGCTATCATATCGCAGCAGAATTCGCGCGAACCGTGACAAGTGGATAACAGCATGAGGAAAGTTTCAGAAACGCGCCTGAATGTGGGCTTCGTATTTGGGATCGTGCTTTGGAAATTTGATTTTAGCCGCCAGGCGGACGATATTACAGGGAACTTGAGGAGTAGAAATGAGCGCATCAGCGCAAAACCCGGATGACAACGCGTTACGAACACTGTTTGCGCCCCTTCCCGATGCGGAGACGCAATGGAAGCGGTTTGAAACTCTGGTACAGAATGAAGCGCAGGAGTTTTTTGATGGGGAAGGTCCTATCGCGGGGGCGCGCGCGCCGGGACGATTGGATGTGATGGGCGGCGTGGCGGATTACTCCGGCAGTTTGGTGCTTGAAATGCCGATTGCCCACGCCTGTTGCGCCGCTATTCAATGGCGCAGTGACCGGAACCTGCGCGTTCGCAGTCTGGACGTGGAGGCCGAAGGGCTGGCGCATGATGTCACTATTTCGCTGGATGAACTGTTGCGCGAGGACGGTTCGCTTCGCTCGGCTGACGAGGTTCGCGCCCACCTGACCGCAGACCCGCACACGCGCTGGGCCAGTTATGTGTTGGGCTGTTTTTATGTGATGCTTACGGCGTATGTGAAAGCGCCCCACGCGGTTCGAGAAGACGCGCGTCTGGGAGATGTGGGCGCGAACATCCTTATCTGGAGCGAAGTGCCGCTCGGAGCCGGAGTCTCTTCTTCTGCCGCGCTGGAAGTCGCCACCATGCACGCCCTGAGCGAAGCGGCGGGCATACACCCCAGCGATCTGACTCTGGCCTCGTGGTGTCAGCGCGTGGAAAACACCATTGTCGGCGCGCCCTGCGGCATCATGGATCAGGTCACGTCCGCGCTTGGACGCCAGAACGCGCTGCTCGCCCTGCGCTGTCAGCCGCACGATTTGTTGGGCAACCAGCAGGTTCCGCCCGGATGGCGCTTTGTCGGCATAGACAGCCGCGTAAAACACTCCGTTGGCGGCAGCCGCTACACTCATGCCCGCGTGGGCGCGTTCATGGGCCTGAAAGTGATTCAACTGGAAAGCGGCGGCAAACTGCTCGACAACTACCTGTGCA
The DNA here is from genome assembly GCA_963817895.1 of uncultured Chthonomonadaceae bacterium. Lineage (GTDB taxonomy): Bacteria > Armatimonadota > Chthonomonadetes > Chthonomonadales > Chthonomonadaceae > CAWFQB01. The sequence goes on along the minus strand of CAWFQB010000004.1, from coordinate 636,731 downwards.
AAATGAAGCCCGAAGAGTTCGCGCAGTACCGCGACCTGATTCCTGAAACCATCACGGGCGCGGAGTATCAGGAGTTGTATGGCCGTTTGCCGGATGTCGTCACCCGCGTTGATCCCGCCGCCACCTACCATCCACGCGCCTGCGCCGAACATCCCATACTGGAAAACGAGCGAGTCGGCACGTTCTACGCCCTGATGCACATTGCCAGCCTGCGCGCGGAAGAGGAACAGGCGATTGCCGAACGTAAAATGCGGGACACAGCCGAGGCGTTGCAAAGCGAAGCAGGAACCGAAACGCGCCCGCTGCCAATCCCGCCCATTCCCCTTCGTGGCGACCCACAATTGTTACAGCAGGCGGGCGAATTAATGTATGCCAGCCATGCGTCGTATGGCGAGCGGCTCAATCTCGGTTCGCCCGAAACCGATTTGCTGGTACAGTTGATACGGGAGCGCGGGCCGGAACGCGGATTGTACGGCGCGCGTATCACGGGCGGCGGCGCGGGCGGCACAGTAGCCGTGTTGTGCGATGACGAATCGCCCGACGCGGACAACGCGCTTGTGGAAGTCTGTCAGGCGTATCAGCAGCGTACCGGCATCACCCCCCGCGCCATTGTGGGCAGTTCGCCCGGAGCCATCCTCTTCGGCGCGCGACAGATAATGCGAGGATAATAAAACAATTTAACCACGGGGAACACGGAGGACACGGGGAGGAGAAAACAAGAGCCTCATCATAGAGTATCTCTTTCATTGGTGGTAAATTTCTCCCCTGTATCTCCCCGTGTCCCCCGTGTTCCCCGTGGTTAAATTCGCATGGAGGAAAGCGTGAACAAGATTCGGAAAGCGGTGATTACCGCGGCGGGACGGGGTACGCGGATGTATCCCGCCACCACTACCATACAAAAAGAGATGCTGCCGGTCATGGATCGGGACGGCATCTGCAAGCCTGCGATTCAGATCATCATTGAGGAAGCGCTGGACAGCGGCATCGAAGAGGTTTGTCTGGTTGTCAATCCGCACAACCGCGCCCAGATCGAGCAGCACTTCGCGCCGCTTTCGCCCGAAGAGTTGCGCCTGTTCAAAGGCAAGGATTGGGCATTGCTGCAATCGGCGCGTATTCAGCAGATCGCGTCGCGCCTGCATTTCGTGGTTCAGGAGAAAGCCGGAGGGTTACGGCCACGCGGTCTATCAGGCGCAGAGTTTCGTCGGCAACGAACCGTTTCTTGTGATGCTTGGCGACCATATTTTCACGGCGGGGGGCAACAAACGGTGCGCCCGACAGATTTTGGACGTATATGAGAAATATAACGCCAGCGTTTCCGCCGTGCAGCAAACCCCGACCGAACTGCTGCACCTGTTCGGCACGGTCTGCGGCAAGCGTCTGGAAGAGAGCGTAGAACACGGGCAGACGGCGTATGAAGTGGAAGCCATTTTCGAAAAGCCCACGCCGGAGTACGCCGAAGAGCATTTACGGCAGGCCGGATTGCTGCATGGCATGTACCTGTGCTTTTTCGGGATGCACATTATGACGCCGCAAATCTTCGACTGCCTGAAATATCGCGATGGACAACGACCTGCGCGAAAAGGGCGAGTTCCAGTTTACCAGCGCGCAGGAACGCCTGCGGGCGTCGGGTGAGCGTTATCTCGCCTTTGAAGCCGTCGGCGAACGGCACGACATCGGCATCCCGTTCGGGTACGCGCAAACGCAGGCCGCTCTCGCGCTCAACAGCATCTACAAGGAGCAGATGCTTTCCGCTCTGGTTCGCGCCCTTGCCGTTCCCCTGCAAACCGTTCCCGAAGCGTTTCGGGACAATGCTTAAGTCAGGTTGTTAGGTTGTTAGTTGTTAGGTTATCAGGAAATGCTTCCTGTATACCTCTCTGCCCCTCCTAACCTAACAACCTAACCTTTGACATCATCCCTGGAAGGAATCGATGTGGAGCCACCTGTCAGCGGAAATTTTGATGCGCGGAGGCATCTGGAGGCGCTGCGTACGCATCTGTCTTCTTCGGAGCGGGATGCGCTGGATCGGGTGTTCGCCATTTCCGTTCGCGCCCATGCCGGACAGTTCCGCACGGCGGAAACGGAGCCGATAGCCACGCCGTATATCATGCACCCGCTGCGGGTGGCGCGTATTCTGGCCGACGAGTGGCAGCGTTTCGACCTGCGAACGCTTGCCACCTGCCTGCTGCACGATACACTGGAAGACTGCCCCCGCGATCAGCGTGGCGCGTATGAGCAGGACATCATTCGCGAGGCGGGTAACGAAGTTTATCATGCTATAGAAACCCTGACAAAACCGATGCCTGGCCCCCGCGAGGTTCAGGCGGCGCGTGAAGCGCGATACTTTGCCGAATTGCGCAAATCGGGCGAGTGGGTTCGACTGGTGAAATTGGCGGATCGCGTGGACAACCTGCGGGACGCGCTGGCGTGGGGAAACGTGGAGTTCTGGACGCGCTACAGCAACGAAACCATTGGCTGGCATCTGTTTCTGGCGCGCGGCACGTCGCCCCTTGCGGAAGAAGCGCTTTTTCGCGCCCTTGTGGAGGGTGAACGCGCCCTGCGCGGACGCCCGCCTGTATGGGCCGATGGCTATCTGATTGACCCGCGCGCCGCCGCGCTGATCCCGGAACACATCGCCCGCGCCCATGAAATTGTTGGCATGGCCCTGGAGGGCGAAACGCTGATTGTGGGCGTTCGGGACAAGAACAACGCGCTCGCGCTGAACGCCGCCCGCATGGTGGCGGGAAGTGAAGTGAAAAGCGTCTATCCCGTTCAAATCAGTGAGGATGCGATGCAGGACGCGCTTCTCGCGGAACTTTTCGGCAAGGTTTCCTGCTAATCACAAAAACAACACCGTAGGAACACAACTTGTTGTGTCCGCATTGCGCAAGGTCGAAGGAGGACACAACAAAAGGAGGACACAACAAGTTGTGTCCCTACGCCGCAGGCCATAGAGACAGGGGTTGAAAACCAGTGGTAAGAATGTGTCCGATAGTGAAAAGAAAGTAAGGATTGTGACAGATATAGATTCCGCGCACCTGTTGGGGGCGCACATGCCGACAACGGGCGGCCTGCATAACAGCCTGCTCGGGGGGCATAAAATCGGGTGCAGCGCGGTACAGTTGTTTACCGCCAATCCCAAACAGTGGCAGATGGGGCCACTCAGCGCGGACGTTATCGCCGCGTTCCGCGACGCGCAGGAGCAAACCGGCATCGCTTCAACCGTGTCGCACGATTCCCACCTGATTAATCTGGCAGCGCCGGATGTAGAGATCTAAATAAATCGCGGGCGGCGTTTCGGGCGGAACTGGATCGGGCGCAATCGTTGGGTATTCCGTGGGTGGTCACGCACATGGGCGCGCATCGGGACCAGGGCGAAGACGAGGCCATGACGCGGCTTGTGGACAGCCTGAAACAGGTACTGGAAGATACGGACAAGTTGGGATATACGGTAGGCGTCGCGCTGGAAACGACGGCGGGACAGGGAACCGGATTAGGCTGGCAGTTCGAGCAGTTGAGCCGCATTTTGCGCGAAGTCGGCCCTACCCCGCGTCTGGGCGTTTGCATGGATACCTGCCACATTTTCGCCGCCGGTTACGATCTGCGCGCGGAGGCGGCGTATGCGCAAACGATGGCGGACTTCGACCGGCTGATCGGGCTGGAAAATCTTAAAGTGATTCATGCCAACGATTGCCAGAAGCCGCTCGGCTGCCGCGTGGATCGTCACTCGCATATCGGGGAGGGACATATCGGCATGGAGGCTTTTGCCCGCCTTGTCACGGATACCCGCCTGCGGCACATTCCCATCATTCTGGAAACGCCCGAATCAGAAATCATGCACGCCGTCAATCTGTCCCGCTTGCGGCAACTGGCGCGGGGAGAAATGCCCACATTACCCGGAAACGACGCAGGCAGCCAGAAAACCGCAGAAACAACAGAGGAGGCAGGCGCATGACTGTAAACATTCTCTTTTTCGGCCATTACAGCGATTATGTTCCCAATGGGCAACTCGCTCTTGCGCTTGCCGAAAACGCGACGGTTCGCGATTTGGCGCAAACTCTGGCGGAACGTGACCCGCGCTTTGTTAATATTGCCGCGCATTGCCGCTTCGCCGTAGAGGAAGAGTATGCTTCCTTAGACGAGAAATTGCAGGCAGAAAATACGGTCGCCGTTCTTCCCCCGATGAGCGGCGGATAAACACTGGTGGTAATGGTTGATTGGGCGAAACATTTTAGCAGGAGTTTCTTATTGGCTGAAGCAATCATTTCGGAAACGTCTATCAACGCCGCCGAATTAGAAGCGAAAGTTTCCGATGTGGCAAACGGGGCGGTCTGTACGTTCATCGGGCAGGTGCGACATAATTCCAGAGGGCGCGAAGTGGCGTATCTGGAGTACAACGCTTATGTGCCACTCGCGCAAAAGCAGATGCAGCGCCTTGCTGAAGAGGCTGAAACTCGCTGGAACTGTCAGGTCGTGATGCAGCATCGCATCGGACGTCTGGAATTGGGGGAAGCCAGTATCGTCATTTGCGTCGGCTCGCCCCACCGCGCGCAGGCGTTTGAAGCCTGCCGCTGGTGCATAGATACTCTGAAAGATACCGTGCCGATCTGGAAACGGGAAGTCTGCCCGGACGGCGCGTTCTGGATTGAGGGGGAGAACGCGATAATTCAGGGAGTAGGGAGTGGGGAATAGGGAGTAGAAAGGCGGTCTACACCCCACTCCCTGCTCCCTGCTCCCTGCTCCCTGCATGGAGATGCCATGGGACGCCTGCTGATGCTGATTGTCGTCGCCGGATGCACCTGCGCGTTGGTGCTGTGGCTGATTGCGCCCCGCCTGTTCCCCACAAACAGCGCAACCGCACCCAATGCGTCCACGCAGGGAACAGCCACTCCCCTCAACTCTCAACCCTCAACTATAAACTCAATTCCTCCCTCAACTCTCAACTCGCAACCCTCAACCTTGCCCAATATTGCGCCCGTGCAAACGCCGGAACAAAAGGCCATCAATGATTACGAAGCGCAGCGCGCGCCCTTCTACGACATTCTTCGCCGCCAGTGCGGAGATATAGTCGTGGAGGGACGGCCCGCGCTGGAAGATCGTTCCATTCTGGTTTTGTACGCGACCCGACGCGATGCCACCATTGTTACCGACCTGCTCACCCGCGTCGTCAATCCTTATGCCTACGCCTACGGTTTCCGCCACGTCCGCTTTTACCTGCCCAACCCGCGCGGCAGCATCGAACACTATCAACTGGCGGCGGAAGCCAATTCGGATGGCAACGGACACTGGCAGGCATTCCAGCACGGTTCCTGATAACAACATTGTTTTAAGCGTATCTCATGTCATAATAAACAGACCACCGTGTTGAACAGGCGGGATATATGCCTGTTTTCATTTGCCGGTTTGAGTTTGGTAGCGTCAGTCGCGTTCCCGAACAGTCCCGTTGCGCCACAGCAAAACAACGACCTGGCAACAAGAGCCTATGACGTTCTGGAGAAACATTGCGCCAAATGTCACGGCAAAGACAAAACGGCGGGCTTCACCTTCCACGACTACAAGTTCATGGTGGACAACGGGCATATCGCGCCGGGAAAGCCGGACGAATCCCGTATCTTCATTCGCGCCGCGAAATCACCCGGCGACCCAATGCCTCCCCGCAGTGAAAATAACCCCCTCAACGACAACGAAACTGCAACGCTGAAGGCATGGATCGAAGCGGGCGCGCCTCAAATTAAGTTTGCAAAGCCCAATGCGCCCCGCAAATTCCTCAGCGAAGCCGATATTCTGCGTGAAATTGAAGCCGACCTGAACCGCGCGAGTGAACGTGACCGCCCCTATTTCCGCTATTTTACTCTCACCCACCTTGCCAACGCGGGCGCAGGCGAGGATGACATTCAGGCATTTCGTGTCGGGCTGTCAAAACTGCTGAACAGCCTGTCATGGCAAAAGAAAATTTCCGAACCGCAGCCAATCGATGCCGACAAGACCATTTTACGAATAGATATGCGCCGCTTCCCGTGGACAGATCAAGAAGCAAGCGCAAAAGTTTCGTGATGGCGGACACTTTGATGTCGTAAATTGTAGGGCAAGTGTATCCTATGCCTACTTGCGCCTGTATTATTCTGTGGCATATACAACTTTTCGGGAGTAAAAACATGGCGAACTTTTTACTGGAATGTGAAACCGAACGAAGTGTGGAAGCCCGCGTTGTTCATGTCGGCGAACGCCCCATCCCCTTTGAACGTTTTCTCATTATGGCAGAAGAGCGCTTTATTGAATTAGCGCGGGGCGTGGTCGTGGAAAAACCGAACATACAACTGGATCACGAATTATGTACAGGCTGGCTTTATCAGGTAGCGGGCATCTTTATCCAAAAGAATAGATTGGGGGAGATGCTGAGTTCGCGCATCATGGTCAAGACGGATACGTTTGGCGGCAGAATGCCGGATTTGCTCTTTGTGCGGCAAGAGCGTATGGATATTGTTCAACAGCAGGCCGTTCGCGGCGCGCCGGACTTGATCATTGAGATCGCCTCTCCTAATGACCGCCCTTCGCATTTACGGGAATTGGAAGCCGAGTATTTCGGGCTTGGCGTACCGGAGTTGGTTTTCGTTCATCTTCGCAATCAGGAAATCCGCCTGCTGCGCCGCAATGAGGAGGGCTACGCGGAAACAGTTATCAACGAAGGACCGGTCACGTTCGCCACTCTCCCCGGCTTGACGTTGCAGGCCGAATGGATACTGCGCGAACCTCGCCCCGATGTCTACGATACGCTTACGGCGTTGCTGGCGCAGTCCTGATTTCTTTATGCGCTTGCGCGTCGGCAACCCTCTAACGCCCGCTCTACCAAAACAACGCGCCGATTGCAGTTGACTTCATTATCCGATATGTGCTAGACTCCTTTTCATAAGCAAGAGTATGATTTTTGAGCATCGTCCTTTTAAGTTGGTCCGGTGAGGCTGGCAAGGGGCAGGAATACAGGCAGAAAGAACACGCAACCGATAACGCGGTTTGCGCCCGTTCTGTTGCCGCCCCCCCTTTCTACACGCCTTCGCCGGTCGGCCTTTTCAGGTCGTGGGGAGGCGTTTTTGGCATATCCGGCTGAACTACAATCGGGAGCAGGCGCATGAGCGAACCTATTGGTGAAAACAGCGTAACGGTCATGGAACCGGATGATATTCGTCGCGCCCTGACCCGCATCGCGCATGAAATTGTCGAGAAAAATCAGGGCGTACACGATCTGGCGCTTGTCGGCATCCTGACTCTGCGGCGTTCCGCTCGCCCTGCGTTTGTCGGCTTTGCTGCGCCAGATTGAGAATGTGGAGGTTCCCGTCGGCAAACTGGACATCGGCATGTACCGCGACGATTACGGCAGCCGCGCCTCCGGCAACGCGCCCCTGTCGCCAACCGCCATTCCTTTCGACGTGACGGGCAAGCGCATCGTGCTGGTGGATGATGTTTTATTTACGGGCCGCAGTGTCCGCGCCGCAATTTCCGCCCTGCTCGATTTAGGCCGTCCCGCCAACATACAGCTTGCCGTTCTGCTGGACAGAGGGCATCGCGAACTGCCCATACGCCCGGACTTCATCGGCAAAAACGTTCCCACCGCCATTCACGAACACGTACAGGTGAAAGTGCGCGAAACGGATGGCGACGACGGCGTATTGATACGGAAGCCTTAGAATTGCCGATTTTCGATTTTCGATTGACGATTGACGCCCCTTGCTGTTCCAACAGGCGAAGAGGAGCGGCAAGCCCAATCGAAAATCGAAAATCGAAAATCGAAAATCCTATGAAACATCTGCTCACGCTGCGCGAAACAACGTCCGAAGACATACGCTATCTGCTGAATGAGGCCATTGCCTTTCAGGAGATTCTGGCGCGTCCGGTCAAGAAAGTGCCTACCCTGCGCGGGCGGGCGATGATTACCCTGTTTTACGAGAACAGCACGCGGACGCGCACCAGTTTTGAAATGGCCGCCAAAATCATGTCGGCAGAGGCCATCAATATCGCGGTGGCGCAGTCGTCGGTTGCCAAAGGCGAAAGCCTGAAGGATACGCTGCTCACGCTTCAGGCATTGAAAGCCGACTGCATCGTGATGCGCCATTCCGTTTCTGGTACGCCGCAGTTCGCCGCCGAACACCTGAACATTCCCATTATCAACGCGGGCGACGGACGGCACGAACACCCCACGCAGGGATTGCTCGACATGCTCACCATGCAGCAGCACAAGGGCGAACTGGCAGGTTTGAACGTGGCGATTGTCGGCGATATTACCCACAGCCGCGTCGCCCGTTCCAATATATGGGGATTATCCAAAATGGGCGCGAACGTCCGGCTTGTCGGCCCGCGCACCCTGCTGCCGCCCGACGCCGAAAAACTGCCCGTGCAGGTTTTCGATGATTTACGCGCCGGACTGGAAGGCGCGGACGTGGTGAATGTCCTGCGCCTGCAAACCGAGCGGCAGGAGCGTGGACTGCTTCCAAGCCTGCGCGAGTACAGCCGCATGTTCGGCGTCACCGGCAGCAGCCTGAAAGCCGCCAAACCGGATGTGCTTGTCCTCCACCCCGGCCCCATGAACCGGGGCGTTGAAATATCAGCCGATGTCGCGGATGGCGCAGGCGGCATCCGCAGCGCGATTGAAGAACAGGTGACAAACGGCGTCGCGGTCCGCATGGCCGTTTTGTACACGCTCATGGGAACGCAGGGGACAACCGGAGCAGAAGCATAACCAGAGGAGTAAACACCATGACCAACCATTCACCACAAACTCAAGTTTTCTCCATTCCTGCCGCTGATTCTTACATTGCGCTAAAAACAAACTGTGTATATTCCTGTCCTGCTTCTTACCTCGAATTTGCTGATAAGTACCTCGCGTTTCGACAGAAAGGTGGTGAAATGGATGCAATCTACTCAGTAGATTCTGTTTGCACGCTTGATCCTCATGATGAAACTACTTGGCGTTTTGTTGCTTCTTCAAGTCGTGACCGTATTCGCCAATATGTTCATGATCGCGCAGACTACTTTGCATCCAATCGTGGCAAACACCGTTTTTATCTGCTTACAGAAGCAGTCGAACTGCCGCACAAGCCTCGCCCTGAGCGGAACAACGTCAACAGACGCCGTTACACTTGGCAAGAATTAACCGTAGGAGAAAGCGTAATTGAAAGATAGGCTTTCTCTGTCAGTTGTAAAGGAGGTACTTATGCAGACAACGGTTCCGAATAGTACTGCGCTGAACGAACGGGCGCGGCAATTATACGAGCAACTTCGTCCACAAATCGAAACTCCCGCCAACATCGGCAAACTTATTGTCATGGATGTGGACAGCGGCGATTATGAGATTGACGATATGGGCATAGAAACGTCTCGTCATTTGCAGGTGCGCCATCCAGGCGCAACGCTGTACGCCCTCCGTATTGGTTACAATGCCGTAGAAGCCATTGGCGGTATCTTGGAGCGTACCTTACCATGATGAACGGCAATGTCTTCAATCGTCAAATCCTAATGATGATTGCGTTTTGCTTGCCCGGCCAGCCTGATTTGCTGCTCGAATTTGTTTTAGATACAGGTTTTACCGGCTATCTTACGTTGCCGCCTGCGGTCGTCGCGGCACTGAACTTACCCTTTCTGCATCGTATGCCTGCCAATTTAGCAGACGACAGCATGGTTGACATTCCCGTACATGTCGCTATCATTCGCTGGAACGGCGTACAAACAACGGTGCGTGTTCTGGCAACAGGCAGGCGGCCTTTACTTGGAACGGCTTTGCTTGACGATAAAGAACTTGTCGCGCAATTTCGAGATGGCGGACTTGCCACAGTAGACGATTTGTAGGGTTGATGTTTTCGAGGAGAGTGTGTTGAAAAAAATTCTATCTGGCGGGCGCGTTGTTGACCCATCACAAAATATAGACTGTGTTGCAGATGTGCTGATTGACGGCGACCGTGTTGCGGGCATTGTTGATCCGGGCGCGGCGGGTTCGGAGTTTGCCGACGCGGAGAAGCTGGACGCACGGGGCATGGTGGTTACGCCCGGCCTGATAGATATTCACGTCCATTTGCGGGAACCGGGGCAGGAGTATAAGGAAGACATCGAAAGTGGAACGAGGGCGGCTGCGTCGGGCGGATTTACGCGAGTCTGTTGTATGCCCAATACCAATCCCGCAATTGATACGGCTGCGGTTGTTCGCCAGATTTTGGAGCGGACGGAGCAGGTCGGCAGCGCGCGGGTGCATCCGATTGGCGCGGCAACGCGGGCGATGCAGGGAGATCAATTGACCGAAATGGCGGAATTGAAAGCGGCGGGAGCCTGCGCCATTTCCGACGACGCTTTTCCCCTGCAAAACGCCGAAACCATGCGCCGCGTTATGGAATACTGCCGGATGCTCGACCTGTGCCTGATGACGCACAACGAAGACAAACAATTAACCGAAAAAGGCGCGATGAACGAGGGCTACACGGCAACGGTGTTGGGGATTCCCGGTATACCGCGCGTTGCCGAAGACATTGCCGTTGCCCGTAATATCCTGCTGGCGCAACTGACGGGCTGCCATTTGCACCTGCTGCACATCTCCACAGCGGGAACCGTTGAACTACTCCGCCGCGCTAAAGCGGACGGCATCAACGTGACCGGGGAAGCCTGCTCCCACCACTGGACGCTGACGGATGAGGCCGTGATGGGCTACAAAACCGACGCTAAAATGAACCCGCCCCTGCGCACACCGGAAGACTGTGAAGCCGTGAAGCAGGGATTGGCGGACGGAACCATTGACTGCATCGTGACCGACCACGCGCCCCACGCCGAATACGAAAAGGAAGTAGAGTTCGATGCCGCGCCCTTCGGCATTTTAGGGTTGGAAACCTCCTTCCCGCTGGTGTACACAACGCTGGTCAAGCCCGGTATTTTAACCTTTTCGGACGCCATCGCCAAAATGACGCATGTTCCCGCCCGCGTCCTGAACATGCCTGAAGGCGTGGGAACGCTGCAAACCGGCGCGCCCGCCGATATAGCCGTATTCGACCTTGAAACCGAATGGGCTATAGACCGCGACAAAGTGCAGTCTAAATCCAAAAACACGCCCTTTCACGGCATGAACGTGCAGGGCAAAGCGGCCTTTACGGTTGTCGGCGGGCGCGTCATACGATTATAAACCGCGAAACAGGCGAAACAAACGAAAAGAGGACAAAAACAGACGTTCACCACAGAGACACAGAGACACAGAGGTTTCACAGAGGAGAGAAAAGGACTGCCCCACCTTCTCTGCATATAATCCTGTTCATCCTGAAAATCCTGTTAATCCTGTCTATTCTCTTTTGTTCTTCTTTTTGTCTTTTCGTGTATTTCGCGTGTTTCGCGGTTCATCATTGAGTTTCTTTTCGAGGTTTTTATGGCTAACACGGCGACAATTCTTTATAACGGCAATGTGCTGACCATGACGGGCGCGGAGTTGTCTTCGCAGGCGGTTGCGGTCGGGCAGGACGGGCGCATTGTGGCGGTGGGAAGCAATGATGAGGTTCGGAATCTGGCAGGCGCGGGAACGCGGCAGATAGATTTGCGTGGACGAACGCTGTTGCCGGGATTTTTCGATTGTCACCTGCACATTCAGTGGCTCGGCATCAATTTAGGGCATGTCAATCTGGCTTCGCCGCCCGTAAAGGATAAGCGGGACATTATTCGGTTGTTGCGGGAGCGATTGGATGCGCGACCAGAGTTGACGTGTGTTCAGGGCAACCGCTACGACCAGAACAAACTGTCGCCACCGGAACATCTCACGCGACACGATCTGGATTTAGTCTCTACCGCAATACCGGTTCGGATTGTGCATACGTCGGGACACGCCGCAGTGGTCAATACCCGCGCCCTGCAAATGCTTGGCATTACAAATGATACGCCGAACCCGGTTGGCGGCGAAATTGTCCGCGACGCGCAGGGGGAAGCGAACGGCGTTCTGCTGGAAACCGCAAGCTGGAACGATCTTGACCGTATTTTGCCACACGTCAGCCCGGACGAACAGGTTGCCGCATTGGGACGCGCCAACCAATATCTGCTGGAACGCGGCATCACGAGCGCGACGGACTCGAATTTAGCCACAAATGATATTGGCGTTTTTGCCCGCGCGGCTGCGGACAAAGTGTTGCAGGTACGCGCGAATGGGATGGTCGCGTGGGCCGAAGTGATGAAGCATGTTGGTGACGGAGTTATTCCAAATCCGGATGATTTGCAGCCGGAGTGGCAGGGGTTAAGCTGGCATCAGTTCCATGTCGGGCAGGCGAAACTGTTCAGCGACGGCGCGATTACGACCCGGACGTGCTGGCTGACCGAACCGTTTGAGGGCATGGCCGGACAGCCTAACGACTGTGGCATCCCCCTGCATCCGCCGGACGAATTGCGCGAGTACATCCTGAAGGCGCACCTTGCGGGCTGGCAAATCGCCACACACGCGATTGGCGACCGGGCGGTTGATCTAGTTTTGTCGGCGTATGCCGACGCGCAGCGGGAAAACACCCGTTTCCGTCCCGGCCACCGCATCGAACACTGTATGCTGCTCAACCCGGATTTAATCGCCCGCTTGCGTCGCCAGAACGTGTGGAGCATCGGGCAGCCGGAGTTTTTGTCGCAATTGGGGGATGCGTATGTCATGGCATTGGGCGAAGAACGCGCCAATCGCCTGTCGCCGTATGCCACACTGGATCAGCAAAATGTCGCGCAGGCGTTCAGTTCCGATTGCCCGGTCGTACCCGGCGCGCCCCTCGACGGACTGAGAGCCGCCATTGAGCGCAAAACTCCGTCCGGGCATATACTGGATGCCGCAGAATGTCTCGCGCCCGACATTGCTTTATACAACTACACTTCCGCGCCCGCTTATGCCACGCACACGGATCGCGACCGGGGTAGTCTGGAAACGGGCAAATGGGCCGACTTTGTGCTGCTTTCCGCCGATCCCACGCAAACACCCATTGATGAATGGGAACAGTTAAAGGTTGAAGGCACCTGGGTTGGTGGCGCATGTTTGTATGGTGAAGACGCGCTGGCCTGACCTGCCATGTTTAGGAGCCGAATGAAAGCATTTCTTGTACTGGAAGATGGAACCGTATTTGCGGGCGAATCGCTCGGCGCGTCCGGCAGGACGACGGGCGAAGTCGTTTTCAATACCGGCATGACCGGGTATCAGGAGATTTTAACCGATCCCTCGTATGCGGGGCAGATCGTCACGCTCACCTATCCGCTCATCGGCAACTACGGCATCAATCCCGATGATTTCGAGTCGCGCCGCATACAGGTGGAGGGCTTTGTCGTCCGTGAATGTGAAGACGCGCCGAGCAACTGGCGATCCGCAATGAACCTTGACGCCTATTTGAAGTCAAAGAACATTGTGGCGATCAAAAACGTGGATACCCGCGCCCTCACCCGCGCCCTGCGCGTTCGGGGCGTGATGATGGGTACAATCACAACCGATGAAACTGTGGAACAAGCGAGCCGCCGTTTGCAGTCTTCCCAACGGTATGCGAGTGTAGACCTCAATCGTCAGGTAACGACGGAACAGCCGTACTGGTGGCTTGCGCACAGCCAACAGCCCCTCCCGCTACAGTTACCGGGCGCGATTGCCGATGATACAGCCCAACCGTCAGGAGCGGAAGCCCCTTTGCGGATTGCTCTGCTGGACTGTGGCGTAAAGTACAACATCGTGCGCAGTCTGGCTAATCTGGGCTGTGAGACTATCGTATATCCATGTACAGCGACTTCGACGGAACTTCTGCGTGAGAACCCCGACGGGATTATGTTGTCTCCTGGTCCAGGCGATCCGGCACAATTAGGCTATGTGGTCGAAACGGTACGCGAACTGGTCGGCAAAAAACCCATCATGGGCGTTTGTCTGGGCAACCAGATTCTGGGGCATGTCTTCGGCAGCCGCACTTTCAAGCTGAAGTTCGGGCATCGGGGCAGCAACCATCCCGTGAAAGACCTGCGCACCGGCAAGGTGTATATCACGTCTCAGAATCATGGCTATGCCGTTGACCCGGACGGCCTGCAAAACGGCATGGAAGTGGCGCACGTCAACCTCAACGACGGCACGGTAGAGGGTTTGCGCCACAAAGAGCTTCCGATATTTTCGATACAATATCACCCGGAAGCGTCACCCGGCCCGACCGACAGCGCGTATTTTTTTCGCGAGTTCGTAGATGTCCTGACCAGAATCAGGGGAGCGGACAATGACAGCGGCATTGCTAACAAAATCGAAAACAGAAAGGATACGCCACAAGACGCATCCTGAGCCTGAAAACGGCAGCGCGTACCGACACAAAATTCGGCAGGGCTTCATGTACCTGCTGCTGACCGTCACCATTTTTATTGCGGCAGGATTCACGCACAATTTCATTCCCTCGGAGTCTATGGAACCCAATCTGCGCCCCGGTGACCATATTGTCACCATGCGTGAATGGCTGGCGTATCCGTTCGGCGCGATGCCCTCACGCGGCGACATTATTGTTTTTCGGATGCCGAACACGCCACCCCCCGAAGGTTCGCAATTAACTTCAAGCGACACGGTAGACGCGGCCACGCGCAGCCATACCAGTCAAGACGCGGATGAAGACACGGACGGGGCGGATCAAAACGGATCGGGTAACGCCAGTTCGGGCAGGTCCGAGATTTTGATTAAGCGCGTGGTGGGACTCCCCGGCGATACCATTCAGTTGCAGGGGAATACTCTGCTTGTGAACGGTAAGGCGTTGCCGGAAGCCTACCCCCTCCTACCCGTAGACAACCGCATGGGGTATGACTTTCCTTATGCCGTATACGAGCCGTTGCGCGTTCCACCCGGACATTTGTTTGTGCTTGGCGACAATCGCAACAACAGCGATGATGGCCGATTCTGGGGAACGCTGCCCCGCGCAAACGTTTTGGGACGCTTTGTGCGCGTGTTGTATCACGAAAGCAAGTACGACGTGACGGAAGCGGGCAACCCAAATCAACGGGAGTAGCCTGCGAGCGACGCGAACGAGAATAGCTTTGAAAGCAGTCCATGTCTAAAACGCAACGCCGGCAGCTTACCAGAATCCTTTGTATCGGTTTCATTGTAAGTTTGCTGGCATTGCTGCGCGTCCTCTGGCTCGACAGCGACGGCTACGCCGGACTGACATGGAGCAGCGAACTTGTCACGGACGAGGCCTTCTATTGCCATGACGCGCGTAACCTGATTTTAACAGGCAGTATCCACGTTGTGGGCGATAATTTTCATAACGCCCTGATTATGCCCCTGCTGCACGTTATACAGGTTGGCGTTTTCCGCGTGTTCGGTGTCAGCCTTGTGGCGTCGCGCATGATTTCGGTCGTGTTCAGTTTCGCCACAATGGGGCTGTTTTACGCCGCCTGCCGCCGCGCTTTCGGAACGCGAGTGGCTTTGCCCGCGCTGCTATTGCTCGGTTTCGACCATATCAACCTGCTGTACAATCGAATGGCGCTAATGGACACGCCCGCGCAGTTGCCGCTTGTCGCCTGCTTTTATGCATTCGTCCGCGCCTTTCCCGTCGTTATTGAAAACGCATCCATTGATGCTAACAACGCGCCGAATAGTTCCGGCGTTGCCATAAAAAGCCCCACTCTTGATGACGAAGGAACAATCAAAAGGGGGGTAAATCTAAATAGCCCCTCTCCTAGCGACGAAGGAGCGGCCAGGAGAGGGGTTGGGGTGAGGTACTCCAACGCCTTCTGGATGGCATGTTGTGGATTGCTTATGATGGCGGCGTATGCCATTCGCGGACTGAGCGCGCTGCTGCTGCCCGCGCTATTGTTTCTGGCATGGCGCGGCCAACATTCCAACGTTACGAAACGTTCCGCTGACAGCCTGCCCGCGCCGCAATCCCTGTCGCAGTTGCCACTTTTTGGCCTGCTGACGGGACTTGCGCTTGGCCTTGTTGTCTACATTTGCGTCTGGTATCTGCCCAATCGCGCGTCCCTGCAAACCGTCAACCACTTTTATATGGCGCAGCAGTTGATGCCGCGCGGTCTGGAAGAAATCCGGCACAACATTGGACACTCGCTGTTCGGCAACGAACGGGGGTTTTCTTCCTATCTGTTCCGCCACTCGCCCGTGCAGTGGACGCTCGCGCTGGCATGGCTGCTTGCATGGCCCGATTTGCGCCTGCGAATGGACGCGACGCAACCGCAAGCCGCTCGTTATAGCGTACAGGCGATTCGCTTTTTGATGCTGTGGGTGGGTATCATGCTTACAGCGTTTGCCCTTGTGCGCTATTCGCCGCCCCGTTATTATGTGTTGTTTTATCCCGCGCTCGCCGCGCTCGCCGCGCTGGCGCTGGCGCATATTCATGAAGTGGCGCGTATCATAACCGCCTCGCCTATCCGTCGCGCATTGTTAGGGACGTTGCTGATTTATCATTTGCTGGAAGCGGCTCTGCAACATCGCAGTACGGGCGCGGATGCGCTGCTTTACGGAATAACGATTGGAACGGGCTTGTTGCTACAGCTTGGGTTCGCAACGCCAACTGTCGGCCAGTCTGAACAACCAAATAACAGTCCGAGGACACAACCTGTTTCTTCGTCCGCAGGACGGTTGGCCGCAGGCCTTGCTAACCGGCAAAAGAATTTAGATGGTATAAGCCGGTTCATGAGCAGCGTCGGCGAAGCGCATAAGCGCAGCCTGCTTCCCATATCACTCATGCTGCTGTGGGGGATTATCAACGCCGGTTGGCTGCTGGATTGGGCGGGCCATATCCGGTACACGCAGCGCGACTGTGACCGCTGGATGCAGCAAAATTTGCCTGCCAACGCCGTGCTGATTGGCGATCCCGCGCCGGGATTGACCCTGCGCAGCCAATTTACAGCAATCAATGTCATCCCCGGGCTGTGCAATGACGACAGGCCGGTAGAAACTTTTGCGGGCCGTCCCTGCTACATCCTGATCTTTGAAGGCCCCAATCCCCTGCGCTGGTGGGAACGCCACTATCCGCAATGGATAACGCCCCAACATTGCATCCGGCGCTTCGTTGTGTTCGGCAAATTTCGCCTGTTGTTGTATCAGGCGCAGCCGACGCAACCATAAGGAGTTTGTTTCGCTTCCATGCCCAGAGATACGACCATCAAGAAAGTCATGCTCATCGGTTCCGGCCCCATTATCATCGGGCAGGCCGCTGAGTTCGATTATGCGGGAACGCAAGCCTGCCGCGCCCTGCGCGAAGAGGGCATTTCCGTTGTCCTCATCAATTCCAATCCCGCCACCATTATGACGGACGTGGAAATCGCCGACCGCGTGTACATCGAGCCGCTCAATGTCGAGTTTGCTACCCGCATTATCGAGCGCGAACGTCCCGACGGCCTGCTGGCGACGCTCGGCGGGCAAACCGGCCTGAATCTCGCCACCCTGCTTGCTGAAGCGGGCGCGTTGGAAAAGTACAACGTGCGCCTGCTCGGAACCCCGCTCGCTTCCATCCGCAAAGCCGAAGACCGCGAGGAGTTCCGCGACCTGATGCGCGAGTTGGGCGAACCCGTTCCCGAATCGTGGATCGTCACGGACGAATCACATCTGGACGCCCCGCTCGCATCGGGTATCTGGCCGCTAATCGTTCGTCCGGCGTACACGCTGGGCGGAACGGGCGGCGGCATTGCGTATAATGAAACGGAACTACGCGAAATTTCTAGACGCGGGCTTGCCCTGTCCATGCGGCATCAGGTGATGGTGGAACGCTACCTTTCCGGCTGGAAAGAGGTCGAGTACGAGGTGATGCGCGACGCCAACGATACCGCCATTACCGTCTGCAACATGGAAAACTTCGATCCGATGGGCGTTCATACGGGCGACAGCATCGTGGTTGCCCCCTCGCAAACGCTTTCGGATAAAGAATACCAGATGCTGCGCACAGCCTCCCTGAAAATCATTCGCGCGTTGGGCATCGAGGGCGGCTGCAACGTGCAACTATCCCTTGACCCTCACTCCTTCCGTTACTACATCATCGAAGTGAATCCCCGCGTGTCGCGCTCATCCGCGCTGGCTTCCAAAGCGACCGGCTATCCCATTGCCCGCGTGGCCGCTAAAATCGCCATTGGCCTGCGTCTTGACGAGATCGAAAACGCCGTCACACGCAAAACTCTCGCCTGCTTTGAACCTGCGCTGGACTACTGCGTCGTGAAAATTCCGCGCTGGCCGTTCGACAAGTTTACGTTCGCGGATCGGCAGATCAACACGCAGATGAAGGCGACCGGCGAAGTGATGGCGATTGATCGCGCCTTCGAGCCAGCCCTGATGAAAGCCATTCGTTCCCTCGAAGTCGGCATTTATGGATTGTCCAACAAAACCGCCCACCAGTTCAGCGACATGCAGTTGGAAGAAGCCATTCGCGTCCCCAACGACGAACGGTTGTGGGCCATCACGGAAGCCCTGCGCCGGGGCATGATGATCGAAGAAATCCACGCCCTGAGCAACATAGACCCCTGGTTTCTGCGCAAACTCAGCGGCCTCGTCCAACTGGAACAACGCCTGAAAGAGCATTGTAAGGCACTGGCGGCACTGGTTGAGGAAGAAGAGGAAGAAAAGGAGAAAAGGAGAAAAGGAGACCGAACACCGGGAGACTCTCAACTCTCAACTCTCAACCTCTCAACTATTAATCTCCTGCGCGAAGCGAAACGCGCCGGTTTTTCAGATCGAACCCTTGCGGAAATTGCCGAGATACCGGAAATGAAACTGCGCGCGTTGCGGAAGCGTCTTGGCATTGTGCCAACGTATAAGATGGTAGATACGTGCGCGGCGGAATTCGAGGCCGCCACGCCCTATTTCTATTCGTGCTACGATACCGAAGACGAGAAATGATTTCACATGCGTATCGCTCTTGACGAAATAGACCCGCGCATAGCCGCCCAATATGCGGCTATGGTTCCCGCTCAGGCCGTCCGCGTGTCGGCTTCCCGTCCACGTCCCCGTTTGTCTCAACGCAGACACGCGGCGCTTGCGGCGGCGCTTGCGGTGCCGCCGATGCTCGGCCTGCCGCTTGCCATCATGCTGGTTTCTCATAGTTATTTGCGACATATCTGGTGGTCGCCGTTTGCTGTATGGGGACTGACGTGGGGAGTGGGAGCCGGAATCGGCTGTCGCGCCCTTCTAAAAGAGCGTCTCAAATCACGACAGGTGGCGGCTCTGATGACCCTCAACGCGCTTGTCGCGCCGGTGTTGGGATTCACGGCTTCAATAATAGTATTTGGCAGCCGGGGTAATCCCTCTGCGGGCTTCTATCTACTGTGGTTGATGGTTTCGCTGGCGGCTGCATCGGCTGGAAACCACATCGCCCTCAATGCCGCGCCGCAATCCGTTAAAATCACGGAATTGCGGCCGGAAGGTTTGAAAGACGTTTTCGCGTCCCTCTCCCTGACGCGAGCCGAGCGCGTGTATTGCGACGTGCTGCTGTTTCTTGCCCGCGCGCAGCCCAATTCCGACACAGAACAAACGATGCGCGAGACATTGCGCCAACTCAATGACCTGATGCAAAGCAGCCGACAACTGGAAGAACAACGCCTGAGCCTGATTCCCCTGCTTGGAGCCAATGTCGTACCCGAACTGCGAACGGAATATGACCAGTTAAAATCACGACTGGAAACGGCTACCGATCCGATGACCCGCGCTTCCCTTGAGCAGAGCCGCCGCATGGTGTTGTCGCGCATCGAGAACGCCCACAACCTGCAAATCGGACTGGAACGCCTGAACACGCAGCAGGAAGCCATTACGCAAACGCTTTCGTCCGCGCTGTCCTCACTGGGACGTATGCACCTTACCGCAGATTTACGCGCCGACACCAATACCGAATTCGCCATGAACGACATTACCGAGTCGGTAACGCAGATGAACCGGCAAACAATCGCCGTAGAAAGCGCGGTAGAAGAAGTTTTGACGTTGCGCTCTTCCTGTTAGTCCTCCATCAAGGTAGAATGGTTATGTAGGGGCGTTGCTTGCTGCGCCCTCCGTGAGTGCTTGCTGCGCCCGGTTTCGAGAAGGGTTCCACCAACGTTTGAGGAGGGTTCAGCAAGCAGAACCCCTACGATGTTTCCTACCATCCTACCTTGATGGGTTAGTAGCCCATAAGTTCGTGGGGAAAAGTGCCGTAAATTGCCGCTCGATTTGCGTATGGAATGTAAACAGAAATGCAGATTTTTGGGAGGCAACCCTTATGCAGATTGGCTTAGATGATCTTGATCCGCAAATCGCCGCGAAGATGGAGGAGCGCCTGGCCGCGCCCCTGCACCACTATCTTCAGGATGATATATTTTTTCCGTTGTCGAGCCAGTATAACATTCCCGGCTTCGTGCGCGGCATGAACGAGCGCGACGCGACAGAAGAGGAGCGACGCGCCCTGGAGCATCGGCTGGAGCGCGACAACGTGCAGGGCAGCGTGGCCCGCGCCCGCTTCCTCGCGTTTTTTCTGGCAGCGATTGCCGGTTCTCTTGTCGCCAGCGTCACGCCCATCATCGGCATCATGTTCGCGCTGTTCACCTGGCTGCTGATTTTGCAGTCCACGTCGCACCAGATCGCGTACCGGCGTCCGGCCAATGTCCTGCGCCGAACCATCAGCGTGGAAGAACTCAATGCCGTCGTACCCCTGCTGAAACTGTCGCCATTCGAGCGCACGTATGCCAACACGCTGCAATGGCTCGTCAGCCGCGAACACTACGCGGATGAAAATTCGCTGCGCCATACCCTGCACGACTTGAATGGCCTGCTGGCAAACGCCCGCCAGATGGAGCGGCAGAGGCAGCAGATCGAAGAAGCCATTCAAAACGACAGCGTGACCAATCTGGAAGCGCAACGGCACAGCATCGCCGAACAACTGGCGCAGGCGGAGGATTCCGTCGTGCGCCACGCGCTGTCGCAAAGTCTGACGCTGTGCGAAACGCGCCTGAACAACGCCCGTTCGCTGGAAACCAGTTTGAAGCGTCTGGAAGCGCAGCAGGAAGTGATACAGCAGACGTTCGCCCTGGTGCAGTCGTCGCTCACGCACAGCCACGTTGCGCAGGTGCAGCCTACTGTGCCGCATGTCACCCACATTCAGCAATCGGTGACGGACATGGCGCAATCGGTAGAAAAATCTGTGCAGGAGATGCTAACGCTGCACGGGGAATAAGTTGTTAGTTGTTAGGTTGTCAGGTGAAAATCCGCGACATTGCAAAGCCTGTCGTATCCTTCAAAACTAACAACCTAACAACTAACAACTCAAATCGGGGGTGTATTTTTGAACGGGGATGAACAGCGCAAGAAAATAGTGGTGATTGGGTCGGGGCCGATACGAATCGGACAGGGGATTGAGTTTGATTACTGCTCCGTGCATTGCGTTTGGGCGCTGCGCGAAGCGGGCTATGACGCGCTGATTATCAACAACAACCCGGAAACCGTTTCTACGGATTTTGACACGTCGGACCGGCTGTTTTTTGAGCCGCTCACGGTCGAGGACGTGCTGAACATTCTGGACAGGGAACAGCCGGAAGGCGTCATCGTGCAGTTCGGCGGGCAAACAGCTATCAACCTTGCCAGACCGTTGCACGAGGCCGGTATCAAGATTTTTGGTTCCTCCCATGATAGCATTGACCTTGCCGAAGACCGCGACCGCTTTGAAAAAGTGTTGCGCGAACTGGACATTCCCAAACCGGCGGGACGCGCGATCAGCAATGCGGAAGCCGCCGTTGAAGTGGCGCAGGAAATCGGCTACCCCGTCCTCGTTCGCCCCTCCTATGTGCTTGGCGGGCGCGCGATGGAAATCGTGTACAGCCGCGAAGACCTGCTCCGCTACATGCAGTACGCGGTTGATGTATCCCCCAAAGCCCCTATTCTCGTGGACAAATATATCCTGGGCAAAGAGGTGGAAGTGGATGTTATTTCGGATGGCGTAGACTGCCTGCTGCCCGGAATCATGGAACACATCGAGCGGGCAGGCGTCCATTCGGGCGACAGCATGGCCGTATACCCGCCGCAATCGCTTTCCCCGGACATTATCGCGCAGATTGTGCGGAGCGCGACCCGGCTTGCGCAGCGGCTGGAAGTGCGCGGCCTGATGAACATTCAATTTGTCGTGGATCACGAAACCCAAACCGCGCAGGTGTTGGAAGTAAACCCACGCGCCTCGCGCACCGTCCCCTATCTCAGCAAAATTACCGGCATCCCGATGGTCAACGTCGCCACAAAGGTTATGCTCGGCCAGTCGCTGAAGGTGCAGGGTTACGAATCCGGCCTGCATCCCGATCAGGGCAGTATCGCCGTGAAAGCCCCCGTATTTTCGTTTCAAAAACTGGCGAAAGTGGACATCAGTTTGGGGCCGGAGATGAAAAGCACGGGCGAAGTCATGGGAATGGACGCGCAGTATCCGCTCGCGCTGTACAAAGCGATGGTGGCGTCAGGTATCGGGGTTCCCACCGGGGGTAAAATGATTGTCACGGTCGCGGACGCAGACAAAGCGGAAGTGGTTCCCATCGCGCGGGAATTCGCGCGATTGGGCTTTCACGTCATCGCAACCGAGGGTACGGCCCGTTTCCTACAGGAACAGAACATCCCGGCGGAAACCGTGAAGAAACTTCATCAGGGCGAGGGCAATATCGTTGACCTGATTCGCAGCGGCGAAATCAGCCTGCTCATCAACACGCTTTCCAAAGACAAACGCATCGAGCGCGAGGGAGCGCGTATCCGCCGCGCCTCCGTAGAAGCCGGAGTCCCCTGTCTCACCAGTCTGGATACCGCCCGCGCCCTGTCCATCGCCCTGGAAGCCCGTCAGCACGGCAACGAGTTCGCCCTCGCCACTGTGGATGAATACATGAGGAAGGGATGAGGGATGGGGGTAAGAGATAGAAAGCGCTCTTTACCTTATCTACGGTACAGGCCAACTATCCCACCGTCAAGGTAGAACGGCAGGGTACATCGTAGGGGTTCTGCTTGCTGAACCCTCTTGGAATGTGACGCCCAATGAGCAATGCAGGGCGCAGCAAGCAGCGCCCCTACCTGTTCGGCCTTGACGGTGTGCCATTACAGATACCAAAAACAGCCCCTTTCCAATTACGGAAAGGGGCTGTTTGATAATGTAGATGAAGCGACAGGAATGTTTTCATCCTTCATCCTTCATCCTTTGTTACGCGCCGGGAGCGCCTGCCGCTGCGCCGGGGCCATTCTGGCGGCGTCCGCCACCGAAGCCGCCGAACGCGGCCTGCGGATGATCGCGGTTGTATTTTTCCAGCATGGCGCGTTGCGTGGGGGTCAGTATCGCAGAGACTTTATCCGTAGCATCCTTGCGCATCGCCATCATGTCTTCGCGGGACATGCGCTGGCCGGACTGTTGCGCGGCCTGCATTTTGTCCTGCATCTCCTGCTGATTGGCTTTCGCCTGTGCCATAATTTTCGTCTTCTGGTCGGCGGTCAGTTTCAGGTCGCCCAGAACGCCGGCGGGAAGACCTGCCTGCTGCATCGCGCCCAACTCCCGCTGATAGGCGGTCCATTTCGTCTTCTGCTCATCCGTCAGCAACGCCTGAATGTCAGTATCGGCTTTTGTGCTAATCTCGCGCCGCTTCTGCATGCCATCCTGTCGGGCCTGCTGATCCGCAGGGTCCGGCTGCTGGCCGGGCGTAAACGCGGGCAGAGCCGGAAGCGCTTTGGTGTCCGTATCTTTCTGTGCCAGAATCGCCTTGATTTTGGTTTTCTGATCGGCGGTAAGCGTCAGTCCGGAGTCGAGGGAGTCAACCGACAGGCTGGACAGCGTAACGCCGCCCCCACCGAATTGGCCGCCCCGTCCACCCTGACGACCGCCACCCTGACGCCCTGCGCCCGCCGCCGGAGCCTGTCCGGCAGCCGGGGGAGCGTCCTGCGCCAGTACCGTTATGCCGGTGCCGACCAGCATCAGCGCGGTCAGGCCCAGCAGCCCCATAGAATTGTGTTTCATTCGTTTACATCCTTCCCTGAAGTAGATGATTGAAGGGAGCGGGAGATTATTGAGGTTTCACAGCAGAAATCTGCCCCTCTTGTCATGTCACCCACTCGCTGTTGATGTGCCGCCTGATAGACGCGCAATGGTTACAAAAGTTTTGGTATCCTTTACAACTATTTACGCGACTAAGTTCCAGACATCAAATCCAATGCCGAAAATCAGCGAACCCGCGCGCCGACAGGAACATCCCCATCGGGCTTGACCAGTATGGCGCGGCCCTCCACATCGGCAGCCAGTAACATGCCCTGCGACTCGATACCCCGCATCTTGCGCGGCTGCAAATTCGCCACAACAACAACGTTCCGCCCTACCAGTTCATCCGGCTGATAAAATTCCGCGATACCGGCCAGAATTGTGCGCGTATCATCCTCGCTTAGTTGCACCGTCAGGCGCAGCAGTTTTGTGGCGTTGGGAACCGGCTCCGCCGCCAGCACTTCGCCCACCCGCAGTTCCACCTTCATGAAATCATCAATGGTAATCGGCGCGTTTTCCGGCGCGGCGGCAACCGGCGCGACCGGCGTACCCGGCACGGTGGTTGGTGGTCGATAGTTGGTGGTTGGTTGATCCGTATTTGTTGTATCACTCACAGCGTTCGCATTCTCCTTTGAGGCGATATTCGATTTTGGATTTTCGATTTTAGATTTTAGATTGGATACTGAAGATTGATTCTCCTCTTCTCCTCTTCTCCTTGTCTCCTTGTCTTCTTTCCCCTCTTTCGGCAGGCTTCCCAACCGGGCGTGGGCGTCCCTGTCTACGGTCAAGTCCTGCAAACGGGGGAAAATCGGCTGCGGGGCGCTGACGCGCGTACCCGCAGGCAACCCGCCCCATATCAGATCGTTCCAGTGGGCATCCGTTGCCGACTGGCGCAAACCCAGTTGGGCGCGGATGGCGTCGGCGGCGACGGGCATGAATGGCGCTATCAGCAGGGAAACAATTCGCGTGGCTTCCAGACAGGTGTACAGCACAAGGGCAAGCTGCTCCTTCGCGGCCTCGTCCCCGCTGTTCGCCGCTTTTGCCAATGCCCAGGGCGCTTTTTCGTCAATGTACTTGTTCATGCGGGCAACAAGTTTCCACACGGCTTCGAGCGCGAGGTTCAGGCGGAACTCGGCCAGCGCTTTGGTATAATCCTCCTGTACCTGTAGGGACAGCGCGGCGATTTCATGGTCATGGTCACGGGTTTGCGGAACCACGCTGTCATAATACTTCATCATCATGTTGATGGTACGGTTGAGCAGGTTTCCCAGATCGTTGGCAAGATCGGTATTGAAACGGCGCAGGCAGTTTTCTACCGTAAACTCGGTATCCATGCCGAAGTTCATTTCGCGGCACAGCAGATACCGCTGCGCGTCCGCGCCCAGATCGAACGACATCCCCGCCCGCTCCGCCAGAAACTCGGAAAACCGTGTCGGATGCGGCAGCCCGCCCGTGCTTTTCCCCGCCTTTTCGCCCTCTTTCAATTTCCACGCGGACGGCAGTGTCCACCAGCCGTGCGCGAACACCTGTTTCGGCAGCGGCAAATCCAGCGCCATCAGCATTGCGGGCCACAGCGTGGCATGAAACCGCACAAATATCTCTTTGCCCATGATATGCGCGTCGGCAGGCCACAGGTCAGTGGTCAGGGGCCAGTGGTCAGGGGCCAGGCCTTGCTCTTCCTTTTCTCCTGACCACTGACCTGTGGGCCATCCCGTCGCCGTTAAATAGTTGATGAGGGCGTCGAACCAGACATAAATGACTTTGCTGTCGTCGCCGGGAAAGGGGATGCCCCACCCCTGATTGGAACGGGTGATGCACATATCGCGCAGGCCGTCTTTGACAAAGGCGACGACTTCATTGCGGCGGAATTCGGGCAGCAGGAAGGAGGGGTCGGCTTCGATACGCGCCAGCAGGCGATCTCCGAACGCGGACAATCGAAAGAAATAGTTCTCTTCTTTCATTCGCTGAACAGGCTTGCCCGTTTCTTTGGCCGTGCCGTGTTCGTCATCTTGAATATTCACGTCGCTATCGCGGAAAAACGTCTCATCGCTGACGCTGTACCAGCCCTCGTACACATCTTTATACACATACCCGCGTTCCAGCAGGCGCGTGAAGAACGTCTGTACGGCCTGAACGTGACGCGGGTCTGTCGTTCGCATGAATACGTCGTAGGCGACGTGCAGCTGCTTCCAGCACTCCTCGAAAGCGCCGGCAAGTTCGTTCACAAACTGCTGCGGCGGCACATTCGCCGCAATCGCCGCTTCCTGCACTTTGGTAGCGTTCTCGTCGGTTCCCGTCAGCAGGAACGTTTCCCGTCCGCGCAGGCGCTGATAACGCGCCAGAACATCGCAGGCAACCGTCGTCAGGGCAGAGCCGACATGCGGCAGGCCGTTTACATAATAGATAGGCGTCGTGATGTAGTAGGGTTTCATAAGAATAGATGGGTAGATTCACTACCAGACACATTTTGCCGGGCATTGAAAATACCCGTCTGAGTGGCGTTCCGCCAGGCGTCCTTCGGACGCGATCCACTGAAAATAAGCATTTGCGTCCGAAGGACGCTTGGCCGTAGGCTATGTAGACAGGGGTTTCAACCCCTGGCAAAATGTGTCCGGCAGTAAAATTGTAGATTGATACTACTATCTACCGTCTACTTATCTACCTTTCACGCCTTTCTCACTTCCGCTTCGGCCTGCGCCAGCGTAGTCGGGTCGGCGGCGGCTTCCGCCGCGAGTTCTTCTTCGGTGAGCGCGGGCGCGTTGAGCAGGGCGCGGGCGGCTTCGACGTGCGAGGGCGCGACGACAATACCTAAATTGTGCGTATCCCGCGTGACAGCATCAACCGCGCCCATGACGGTTGTTACGCTCGCGCTTTGCAGCATGGCGGGGATACCCGCCGCCGCCAGCGTGGCGCGAACCACGTCTGCTTCTTCGTTGTCCATCGCGGTAAAAATGAGGACAGGTTCATTGCCCACAAAAGTTGCGCCCGCAGCGGCGTGGGCAGAACTCGCGCCCTGAAAACGAGCGGCTTCCACATCCGGGTTGCCATCAGTCATATCCGACATTGCTTGCTCCTAACTCACCTTACGCAGGCGCACTCATGCCTTTGAGCAGTTGTAGTTCGCGGTAGGCGCTGGCAAGGGCCGCTTTGTAGAGCCTGCCTTTCATCGCAAAATGGTTCAAGCGCGTCTGCAAACGCAGACTTTCCAACTTCACATACGCCCATAAACAGGCGAAGATATGGTTGCTCTGGGTCCGAATAGTTTTGGTCGGCGACTTGGCGAAACTCGCATTGCTCTTGACCGATTTGTGATACTCTTCCACTTTCCACCGTTTTTGGTAGATCGTCTGGATGTCGCAACCGCTTAACGTCGTGTCACTCGTCACGAGATAGAGAACGCCCTGGCTGCCGTCCTTGTTTGTAAAGACCTGCTTACACAGCAGAAGGGGGAAGTTTACCCCCTCCAGCCAGATGTTCAATACGGCGTCCGCTTCGCAGCAAAGCGAGGATACGGGCATATAGCGGCCTGCCAACTTGTCTTCCTGGGACAAAGCCACCTTGCGGTTGGCCTTAATCGGGAAGATAAAGTCGGTTTTGCCTTCGTTTTTGAGGTGCATCATCGTTTCTGCCGCGCTGAACCAAGCGTCGGCCAGGACATAGCGAAAAGGCAATTGGTTCTTCTGACATTGCGCCACCATCTCGCGCAGGTATTCGTTCTTGGTCTTGGGACACACTCGCTTGGGTTTGCCCGTCTTCTTATGCGTTTCCCAAGCCGACTTTTGGATCAACTCGAAGGCAACGGGCAGAGCGGCAGTGGGCGCGCGATACAAACAGGTCAGAATGTTGATGCCCTTCACGTTGCGGTTGAAGCAATGATCCCAATGCCAGCAAATGAGTTCGCTTTCATCCGTATAGAGTTTTTCTTCGATGCTGTCATCGAAGACCAGAACTGCGTCTTCACATTGTACCTGCCGTACCAAGGGTTTGACCAGATGCCACAGGTCCGAAGAAGTGAAGTCACGTCCTGACAAGAACCGCGTGATCTTGTCGTGGCTAATCGCGCCGTCGAGCAGGGTGGAAAGGCCCGTCGCGGTAGTCAGGCCGAACGAACAAAGGAGATAGTCTGAGTAAAGGTCCAGAAGTTGTTTGTCCATGACACTATTCTACCGTCAACAACAGCAAATCTGTGACTACAAACTGCTCGCCTGCGTAAGGTGAGCTCCTAATTGATTCCACAGCCGCCCATGCCCATACAGCAGCCACCCGGCCTGCCGCAGTCCTGCATCTCCGCCCCCTGCGCGTTGCCATCGGAAGCGGTTCGGGCGGTTACGGATAGCAGGCGGGACACTTTTCCCGCGCCACACGTCGGACACGTCACCTGCGCCAGTTGTTCGGCGCGTTTCAGCGTTTTGAACTCGTGTCGGCAATCCTTGCATAGAAACTCATAAATGGGCATGATTGTTATCCTCTGCTTCAAAGTTCGCTGTCCGGCGATTCTCTCGCCAGCGCCAGCATTTCCGCCGCCAGATCGGAAGCGCGCGTGGAAGCCGTTTCAAGGGCATTCCGCCGCGTGTCCACATCTACGGTCACGGCTTCTTCGGCATCCTCCTGCAATTGATCCACGCTGCACCCCCTGACAGTCGTGGCACTTTTCCGTTTTTTCGATACGCAGTTCGTCTGCCGGGAATTCCAGTTCCGCTTTGCCGTCCAGCAACTGCACAAGGGCGATACTGGTTTTCAAGTTCAGGTCCAGAACCTTGCCCTGCCCGCTCGACGACATCACGATTTCCCCGATTTGCGGCAGGCGCGGTTTCGCCTCGCCTTCGGGGTCGTGTTCGTAACGCAGGCAGCACATCAATTTGCCGCATACGCCCGAAAATTTTACGGGGTTCAGGAACAGGCTCTGATCTTTCGCCATTTTCATGGAAATGGGCGCGAAATCAGAAAGGAAGGTAGCGCAGCACAGCGTCAGGCCACACGGCCCGATGCCGCCAATCATTTTGGCCTGATCCCGCGCCCCAACCTGATGTAATTGTACCTTGCAGCGCAAATGTCCGGCCACATCGCGCACGAGTTCGCGGAAATCCACGCGCGCTTCCGCCGCGAAATAGACCGTGACCTGACTGCCATCGAAATTGTACTCGGCCTGCAACAGTTTCATTGGCATGTTGTAGGATTTCACGCGCTCCTGACACAGGGCAAGCGCCTGCCGCGCTTTGATGCGGTTCTGGCGCTCCTGTTCGAGATCGCGGTCTTCGGCGCGGCGCATCACGCGCTTCAGCGGCGACTGAATCTCCTCGTCGCCGACACTGCGCTGCCCGATTTTCACGATGCCGAGTTCCGCGCCCCGCGTGGTTTCCACAATCACGCGGTCGTTCTCATCGAGCGTCAGCCCATCGGGATCGAACCAATACGATTTGGCGACGCGCTTGAACGCGACGCCGACACAAACCGGCATAATCGTTACTTCCTTGCTTCCTGGTTTTCAGATTGTAGAAAATACTTTTTCTGATTGGCGGCAGGCTTGAACACGCTGCAATCCGGCGCTACATTCCGCCGGATTGGAACTTTGCAAGTTCCGCCCGTAAGCGAGTGTTTTCCGCTTCCACTTCAGCTCTTGCCTGCGCTTCTTCATTGGCGCGTTGCGCTTCTTCATTGGCGCGTTGCGCTTCTTCATTGGCGCGTTGCGCTTCTTCATTGGCGCGTTGCGCTTCAGACCGTTTTGCCGCCTCTAATTCATAGTAAGTCAGCAAGTACATGCCCGTCTGCGCGTCGAAAAACTTCAAGCGATTTCCCTGTACGGTCAGTTCCAGCCCAAGTTGTTCGCTGTGCAGACGTCCTTGCGCATCCGGCACAATCGGTTCGTAGCCGTTCTCGCCGAGTCGGTAGCCGCGCAGCCGCGTGTCTATATAATCCGCTGTCGGATCGAACAGAAAATACTCCGACACGCGCAAGACATCCTGATACGTCTGATACTTACTCCCTATGTCTACGCTTCGGGTTTTTTTGGAAGTGATTTCGATAACCACATCCGGCAGAAGTCCGCCGTTTTCCCATGCCTTGTACGAGTTCGCGCATCCGCATCCCCGCGCCAAAGATCACGTAACAGTCCGGCGAAACGACCGATTTCGGCTGGCCCCGTTCATAGTAGAGAAAGTTGTCGCTGGCAACATACACATTGGGCTGAGACGCATAGCGCGAGCGCAGCGCATTACAGCAGTATGCGGTTACGTCCCAGTGCAAATCAAACTCGGCCATCGGTTCTCCATCCCGGGTCGGGTAATATGGTTTTTTGATTTTGGAAGCGGTTTTTGCCGAAACGGTCGCCGTCATAGTTCCCTCCACAAAGCAGGTAACACGCGCCTAACAAAACGCATAGAATAGTATACTCTTTTTTTGGCGTTCCTTGAGGAAGCAAACTTTATCCGGCGCGAGACACCCTGTTCCGGGTGTTGAAAATCCCTGACAAACTGGCTAATGCTTGTCATAACGCCGCAGCAACGCTTTCATGGCGGGCGTTTTCTCCTTCTTCATTGCATCAATGTGTATTTGCGCGGGGTTATTGCCGTATTTATTCCTGACTGCCATTCTGATTTTTGCGCCTCGTAACAGCAGCAAGCGGGCAACGTTGACATGGTTTTCAGTGATAGCATCCGTCAATGCCGTATTGCAGTGGATGTCATAATGGTTTACATCCGCGCCATAGTCCAGCAGGAGTTTTACCAATACTGCTTTGCCCGCATAGGCTTCTCCCAGTAATGCTGTCCAGCCATCTTCCTCCGGCTCATTCACTTTAGCGCCTTTTGTAAGCAGCAGTTTCAGAATGGACAAGCGATTATTATCAGAACCATCTATCCCTTCCGTGCGTGTCAGCACCGCCCCCATGTTGTTCTTATAGTTGACATTAGCCCCTGCAGCCACGAGGGTTTTCACCACATCTAAATGCCCGTTTTCAGCCGCAACGCACAAGGGTGTTCCTAAATCTACTGCCACATCTACATTCGCGCCGCGCGCTAACAGCAGTTTGATTATGGCGTTGTCGCCATTTTCCGCAGCCTCTGTCATGACTGATGTGAGCGCAAAGGTAAAATTAATTCGGGCATTATGTTCCAGCAACAAGGTTGCCATTTCGATATTTCGATTGCGAACGGAGTCCAACAGTGGAGGAGTTCTGTCAGGATTGTTGAACTCATCCCACTTTGCGCCGCCATTGGCATTGATGCCGGTATTTACCAGATAACGAACCAGTTCCATGTTGTCCGCGTAAGCTGCTGCGCACAACAAGCGTTCTTTATCTTCTTGCGAACGCGTTGCCCCTCGCTTCAAAAACATCCACGCTAAGTCAGGATGCTTGAACGCCGTAACTACAGCAACAAGCGCAGGGGGTTCTTCAAAGGGATAATTCCCATCATGTATGGCGAGTGCGTTAATATCGCTTGCTCCATGCTCCAAGAGATATTTGATAACAACAACATTGTCTTTTTGAACCGCGAGTTGCAGCACGGACGCGCCGTAGTATGCATTGGCGGCTTTTTGTGGATTGCGCCAATGGTTCCGAAAGGCGCTGCAATGCCTGCATTGGTGTGGTATCCGGGTTGAAAGGTTGCCGCGTATTTGGATCCGCGCCATTGTGCAGCAGTGCCAGAGCAACACTTGTATCTCCATTCCGAATAGCGGCACATAATTCACTGCCCTGACGCTGCCGATGCAGTTGCCAGACGACAGCAAGCGCAAGTACCAGCAACCCCAGAGTCGTTATCATCAGGAACACGCGAAATTTCATACTTCACCTTTGAGGCAAACCGTTGGCCTTCAGTCCGCGAAGGCAGACTTCGTTATCACAGCCGCGCAACTTATTGCACAGCCTGTTCAATGGCTTCTTCCAAAGATAAGAGACGTCCCTGTTCCCATGCCCGCATAAATTCTGTCTCGCCCAATGCGGCGCGGGCGGCTTGCAGGCGCGGCGTTTCTGAGACAATTTCGGGCGGCGGCGGCAGCAGCAGCGATTCGCGAAGCGTTTGAACGACGGCGAACAGCATCACGGCGCGAAACGCCTGTCCCTGCGCTGCCAGCATGGCGGCAACCGCGTCCAGCGTGTAAAACAATCCCGGCTTGTCCCCGGCCTGTGCGCTGATTGCCAGCCGTTCCGCAAAACAGTCGCGGGCAAAGGCGTAGTATTGCTGCGCGGAAGCCGTTTTGCCAAGACTGTACAGCACGGCGGACAGCAAATCGCGGTACGACAGTTTTCTGGCAAGCGTCAGACTCTCCTCAAACAGGGCGCGGGCGGCAGGGTAATTGTGCAGTTCGTGTTCCACGCAGCCCAGACGGTGCAGCGTTTTCGCCGTCAATTCGCGGTCGTGCAGACGCCGCGCAAGCGTCAGTTCTTCGCTGTAAAACCGCCGCGCTTCCGGGTAATCCTTGCAGTAAAAGGCGCGGTGCGCCAATCCGTGCAGCGAACTCGCAATCAAATTCTCATCGTCCAGTTCCGTGCCGATTGCCAGCCCCTCCTCGAAATACTGCTGCGCCGCGTCGTGATCCCCCTCATCACTGGCAACCACGCCGAGATAGTTCAGCGTGATCGGCAACCTGCGCCGGCCCGGAGACATTCCCGATGCATGCGCAAGCGCGTGCGCGAAATAATGCCGCGCCTGCGCGTAATCGTGGCGGTTCCACGCCATTTGTCCCAGACTGTGCAGCGCGTTGGCTCGCAGCATCGCATCCCCGCGCTCGTTTCCAATCGCGAGGCTTGCCTGAAAGTACGCCCCCGCCGCCGCGTGATCTCCCTGCAAGCAGGCCAACATTCCCGCGCCGTTCAGGGCTTCGGCGCGAATTGGCGTGTCCCCAACGGATGCTGTCCGTTCCAGCGCGTTCGCCAGCATTTGCCGTCCCAAACTCAAATAGCCGCGCTTGTGCCAGAAACGCCATAACAGCGACGCCATTTGCAGGCCGCGCTCTGCCGCCGGGGAATGGGTGCAAACTCCATTCCAATGCGGCGCGCAGATTATCATGCTCCGTTTCCAGCCGCGTCAGCCACTGCGCCTGCTGCTTCCCCTGAAGATGCGGACTGGCTTCCTCCGCCAGATCGCAGATAAGTAATCCAGATGCCGTTCCCGCCCCTATTGCGCGGCTGCCTCATCCGCCAGTTCTTCCCGGCTGTACTGCCGCACTGTTTCCAGCAAACGATACCGCGCCTGCCCGCCCTCCTGCTCATAAATTGCCAATGACCGATCCACCAGACGCGCTAAACCGTTCATCGTGGATTGGTTCTCCTCTTCTCCTTTTCTCCTCTTCTCCTTTTCTCCTTTTCTTTCCTCACAAACCGCTTCCGCCGCTTCCAGTGTCCAGCCGCCGACGAACACGGACAGGGCGGACAGCATGGCGCGGTCCTCCTCAGATAACAGGTCGAAACTCCATTTAATGGCGGCTTCCAACGTGCGCTGCCGGGACAGGGCGGTGCGCGGGCCGTTTGTCAGCAGTCGGAAACGGTCATCCAGGCGAATGGCGATTTGTTCTACCGGCAAAGCTTTGACGCGGGCGGCGGCCAATTCGAGGGCGAGAGGAATACCGTCCAATTGCCGGCAGATTTGCAGCACGGCGGGCGCGTTCTGCGGGGTCAACACAAAATCGGATTGCGCCTGCATCGCGCGCTCCACGAACAGTTGAATGGCGGCGTAGGTTTGCAGCAGATTTGTCAGGGAAGCATTGTCACCCGGCAACTGCTTTGCGTCCGGCAGGGACAGGGAGGATACGCGCCACACGCTCTCCCCCTGCACGTCCAGCGGCTGTCGGCTTGTCGCCAGAATATGCAGATGCGCGGCAATGCTGCAAGAGCGTTTCGGCAAGCGCGGCGCACGTATCCACCAGATGTTCGCAGTTGTCCAGCAGCAGAAGCAGGTGTTTGTCGCGGAGATAGTCCAGCAGCGTTTGCAGGGGCGAACTCTGCGATGTTTCGCGTATCGTCAGCGCGGCGACAGCCATTTGCGCGATCTGTTCCCCGTCCGTCAGGGCAGACATATCCACAAAACAAACGCCGTCCGCGAATTCCCTCGCTGAGTTCTTCAGCGAGTTGGATTGCCAGCCGGGTTTTGCCGATGCCGCCCGCGCCCGTGAGCGTCAGCAAACGCGCCTGTTGGAAGCGGCTGCGAATGGCTTCCAACTCCTGCGCGCGCCCGATCAATGCGGTCAGGGGAACGGGCAGGCGGCGAAGTGGCGCAGCGGTTTTCGCATCCCCTTCCGCGTTCGGCAATGCGGATGCCGCTTCTATGTTTTCTGTTTTCGGCGCGTGGTCGGTCCCGCAGTTCCGCGCGGAGTTTTTCATACAGAGCTGTAGTTTCCGGTTCGGGCAGGGTGTTGCGCTCACGGTGCAGGCGCAGGCTGAATTCCTGATACGCTTGCAGCGCGGCGTAGTGGTTTCCACTCTGCGCCAGCCCGCGCATCAGGCCGCGCTGCGCCAATTCACAAAACGGATCAATTTCGACAACGCGCCGCAAACAGCGTACTACCGTTTCCCAATCCTCCTCTAAACCGGCCAATTCGCTCCGCGCCTGCAACACCTGTAGATACTGCTGTTCCTTTTCCGTCCGCTGCTGCGCGGCCCATAGTTCGGTACACTCCCGAAGCAACGGCCCCGCGTAACAGGCCAGCGCGGATTCCAGCGATCCGACATCCTTCAGTTGCCGCGCAGCCTCCCATTCGGCTGTATCAACACTTGCATTCTCAACATTCAGGCGCAGCGTGTCGTGCGTGGGGGATTGCAGCCGATGCGCTTCCGTTCCCAATGCTTTGCGCAGATTGGTCAGCCCCCGGCGCAGGTTGTAGGCCGCCTGATCTACGGCATGGTCGGGAAACGGCCATAGCTCCTGCGCAAGCCACGCGCGTTTCACCGGCCTGCCATTTTGCAAAGTGAGCAGCGCCAGCAGCCACAACTCCTTACGCGAACGCAGTCCGGGCAGGGACACGCCATTGACCTGCACTTCCATCGCGCCGAACAACTTGATTATCAGGGGAGGCGTACTATTTTCACCGTCGCGTTCCATACTTTCGTGTTGCCTGCGCTTTCTTTCTTCTTTTCATGCTCTTTCAATGCCGTCACTATTCTACTTACTTTTCTTCTTCGGACACGCCACTCCTGCCTTCGTGACACACATTCTCTTGAATTCGGACACGGTTTCGGACACGAGCCTTGCTGTACACTGGCAATGTCTCGAATGTAAGCCGCACTTTCTGGAGGTATCCCTGATGTTCCGATTGTTTCGCTGTGCGCCAATACTTTTGCTTGTTCTTGCTTCCTTAGCTTGCCCACAGAACGCCCGAACGCAGGTAATTCTCAAACCCAATGGACGCAATGCCGTTCCCCTGCGTACCAAAGCGATTCAGGCGAATATCGCTATCGAGGGGCAGACCGCCGTCAACAAACTCGCGCTCACCTTCCAGAACGAAACTGCGGAACAGATCGAAGCCGATTTTATCTATACGCTTCCGCCCAACACCCTTGTTACCGCTTTCGCCTACTGGTACGGGCATGAAAAAGTGGTTGCCCACATTGTGGAAAAGCAGGAGGCCGCCGCGATTTACCGGCACATCACGACGCGCATGAGGGATCCCGCGCTCGTTGAGATGGTCGGCAAGAACTCGTTTCGCGCCCGCATCTTCCCCGTCCTGCCCAACAGCGACCTGAAAGTAGAAATGACGCTGGTACAAACCCTGCCTTCCGACGCGCAGGGAACCAGCTACACGTTTCCGCTGCAAATGCCGCGCGGGAGTTCGCTGGATTCGGTAGATGTCAGAGTACACGTTAAACCAAGCCGGGATGTGACGCGCGTCACCAACGCGAACGGCCTGCCTGTTCAACATACCGCAAGCGGAGTTGACATTCGGCTGCATGGAACCAATTACCGACCGCAAAAGGACCTGCAGATTCTTTTGCGCCGCGCCCCGATGCCGCTTCGCGCCGTTTTGTACGCCGCGCCCTCCACACGGGGCAAAGATGGCTTTTTTGTGCTTGTCCTGACGCCGAACCGCCTGATTGCCATTCCCAAAGTACGTATTCAGGGCGTCACCACGTATCAGGTCGTGCCGGATGGGGCAGCCACAATCAAAGCGCATCATGCTTATACTGTCGTGGGACGTTACAAAGGCAGTGGGAAGGCGCGCGTGTTTCTATCCGGCACATCGCCCAACGTACGGTACTCGATGTCGCAGCAGGATCAAGGTCCTCAAACGGGTGGCAGTTGGCGTTACAAAGACTGGATTGGCGAAGGCCGGGTTACACTGGCGCAGCCGTTGCTTTTCCCCACGCGCAATGTTCCGAACAATCCTGCTTCCAAACTGTGGGCGGCGGCCTACATGTCCACCCTGAGCGCGGACAACAGCCGCCGCGCTACGGTTATCGCGTTAAGCAAGCGGTACGGGATGCCCTCTCGCTTTACCTCGTGGCTTGCCGTACCCCAACTGGAAATGCTGCGTTACGAAAAAGAGATTGCGGAAGCGAAGCGCGAACCGGTCACGCGCCGACTGGCCGAAGAGATTTTGAACAACCGCCCGAACAGTCCCACGGCGCGCAAACTGCGCGAACAACTGCGCCAGTTGTGCCGCAAAGCCGGACAGGACGCGAATACCGCGCTGGACAACTACTTTGAATACCGATACAATCACTTCGGCGAAACGCTTTCGGACTTGTATATCCATCATGCGGAAAGCACGACGGAAGCGCGTAAACTCCGAATGGAACTGGACCGGATCGCGCAGTACAAGAACCATCAGGGCGAGTATACCAATTTCGTCGCGTTCTGGGTGGTAAACCAGAAACTGCAGGCACTGGGACAGGAGTTGGCTTCACAGCGGAATGACGCTTCCCGGTCGGCCCAAACGCTTGCGGAAATGGAGCGGCTTGCCCACCTGACCGGACTGCGCACGCAGGATTATGTCAATCAGGGACTACAGGCGCGGCACGGCGACCCGCTTCTCACCATCGAAGCCCCGCCCGACGCGCAGCAGGTTATCGCCATTATGCCCGGCGGCGAAATCAAGCGATTGGCGTACAATGCCGCAAGCCATCACTGGGAAGCGCGTTTCGACATTCCGACGTATGCGGCAGAAGGCGCGTATGTCATTAAGATTGTCATTGTGCTTGCTGACGGGACGCGCAAAATGCAGTTTTCCATTACCATGTGGATGTCACGCCGCCGACAGGTTTGGGGCGTGCCCTGACCGTGAATCTGGCGCATCCAACCCTGCGTCTGGAACTGGAAGCCAGCCCGGACACCGCCCGCGTCAAGGCGCTTCTGCCGCGGGGCGAAGAAATCTCTTTACAGCCGGGTACGCGCCCGCATACTTTCTTCGCCCTCGTTTCCCTGCCGTCCGCGCCCGCGAAGTCCAAAACAATCGGGTCAGCAACTATCGGCTCAGAAAGGCGCTGTCACCTACATTCTCACGGACAAGGCGCATAACCGAACGGTCATCACGGTAGACATGGAGAAATAGATCATGTTTTCCGTAAGACCTCTGGTTCATCGGGGCGCAGGACGTTGGTTCGCGGCGGCAGTCGGCGTCCTGCTGTTGTTCGGAATCTGGCGGCATCGGACTGCGCCACGCTCCACAGTTCCATCCGTCACGCCCGCTGCGGACGCTGTGTTTACCAGCACGCGCTACACGACCTGCCTGCTAATCGCGCCAGATGGGGAATTGTGGGCCGGTACGCTCGGCGGAATATTGCGGCGCCGTGTGAACGGAACCTGGCAAAAGTTCACGCGCATGGACGGACTGCCTGCAAATGAAGTTCGCGGCTTGGAATGGCGCAATGGCGCGATTGTGGCGACCTTTCCAACGAGCAGCATGGTATGGCGCAACGGAAACTGGCAGCCGACAACGCCGGAGGAACGGGCGCAAACCCCTTTCCCGCTTCCTGACCAGACTTGCGCGGCAGTATGGCAGGGCAGAAACTACGCGGCAACCCTTGCCGGATTGCGTGTGCAGGCGGGAAACAAGTGGCACACGCTGCCGCAGCCACCTTCAAGTGGCACGCATATCACCGCGCTGCTGCCGCAAAATGATCTCTTACTGGCTGCGCTGTTCGGCGAAGGGCTTTGGGAATGGAACGGACAGGACTGGCAGCGCGTCAACATCGGCCTGCCGACTGGAGCGCGGGAAATTACCGCGCTGGCAGGCAGTCAGCGAGCATCTGTGGCTTGGAACGCGGCGGGCGGGAATATGGGAATATAAGGATGGTCACTGGAAGGCGCATCAACTTGCCGCGAGAGCCGGTAGATCACAACTGTCAGGCGTTGCGCATGGTCGGTGGCTCGCTGTGGGTCAGTACGCTGGAAGACGGCATGGCGGTTCGCGCGACCAACGGATGGGGACATTACCGCACGGGCGCGATTTCTTCTAATTCGCCGCGTCAGATGGCGACATTCGGCAATGCCCTGTATTTGCGGCACGGCAACGGCAAAGTGGATCGGTTTGCGAACGGCAGATGGGAACGCAACGTTTGCAGCCAATTGCCGCGCCGGGAAGTATCCGCTCTGGCCGCTAGACGAACACCGTTTGTATGTGGCGCAATGGGGCGGATGGAGCGAGTTCGACGGGCAGGCGTGGACGCATCATCTGGATGTGCCGGAATTGCAGGGTTTGCCCGTAACCGCCCTGTGCCCGCAAAACGATACGTTCTGGATTGGCACACAGGGGCGCGGACTGGCAGAATATTCGCGAGATTCCCACACACTGCGCTGGCATGACGAGCGGAACGGGCTGACAGACGACTGGATTACAGCCCTGGTCTGCATGAATGACAAAATTTATGCAGGCACATTCGTGGACGGTCTGGCAGAATGGAACGGCGCAGCATGGACTTCTCCAAAAGAATTGAAAGGAGAAAACGTCACCGCTCTGGAACCCGATGCAAGCGGCGGCTTATATATCGCAACACGGCATGACGTGTGGCATCAATCTATCAATGGCGACTTGAAATGTATTCATCTTGTCTCACCAAACCTCTCGGCGGAAGCGCAGGCGCTTTGCTATGTACCCGGCGGACTGTGGATTGGAACCCGCGCGGGGCTGGTATTTTGCAATCAATCCACCTTTAATCGTTCGCTGGAATAAAGTCAGGGTGTACTCTTTACACAAAGGAGCAGGCGTGATGTGAG
The DNA here is from genome assembly GCA_963817895.1 of uncultured Chthonomonadaceae bacterium. GTDB lineage: Bacteria > Armatimonadota > Chthonomonadetes > Chthonomonadales > Chthonomonadaceae > CAWFQB01. The sequence continues at coordinate 597,655 of CAWFQB010000004.1, read as the reverse complement.
GTCAATCTTTATCCAGCCATGCTGCTTCTTCAAGTTGCTGTTTCAAGTGGGCGAAGGCGCAGCTTTCGCGCAAAGGAGGCTGATTCGTGATTAAATCAGCCTCCTCAGTTTGTCAGTCCTCACTTCCGGTATTGTTCGTCGCTGACATGCTCCATCCACTCCACGACCTTGCCGTTAAGATTTTCCTGAATGGCGATGTGCGTCATGGCGGTGGTTGGCGTAGCGCCGTGCCAGTGCTTCTCGTCCGGCAGAAACCAGACCACGTCTCCCGGGCCGGATTTCCTCAACCGGGCCGCCCTCGCGCTGCGCCCATCCCAATCCCGCCGTCACAATGAGGGTCTGTCCCAGCGGATGCGTGTGCCAGGCGGTACGCGCCCCCGGCTCAAAGGTGACACTCGCGCCGGCAGCGCGCGGCGGGCTCGTCCGCCTGAAAGAGAGGGTCTATGCGCACAGTACCCGTAAACCATGCTTCCGGCCCTTTGCCGGAGGGCCGCGACCCGTTTCTTCTGATTTCCATGTTTTCTCCTTTTTGCTCCCTGCGGCAGCCGGCTTTCTTATACAAATTGCCCCCGTGCTCAACAATGCCCACTGCACCTTCTATTCACTGATGGCCGACGATGGGATGCGGCACATACGGCTCTTCCAGGTAGGCGACCTCTTCCGGGGTCAGCTTGACGGCCAGGGCGCCGACGGCATCTTCCAGATGCGTGATCTTCGTTGCCCCGATGATGGGCGCCGTCACCGGCTTCTTCTGCAGCAGCCAGGCAAGCGCGATATGAACGCGCGGAACCCCGTGCTTTTCCGCGATTTCCGCGACCCGCTCCACCACCCGCCGATCTGTTTCGGCGGTCGCATCGTATTTGCTTTTGGCGATCTGATCGGTTTCGGAGCGGAGCGTGCTTTCCGCCGACGAAGTCCCGCGTCAATCTTCCCGACGCGAGCGGACTGTAGGGAATCACGCCGATCTTCTCCTCGCGGCAGAGCGGCAGCATCTCCCGCTCCTCTTCGCGGTAGATGAGGTTCAGGTGATCCTGCATCGAGACGAAGCGGGTCCACCCGTGCTTTTCGGCGACGTGCAGCGCCTTCTGGAACTGCCACGCGAACATGGCGGAAGCGCCGATATAGCGGGCCTTGCCCGCCTTCACCACGTCATGCAGCGCTTCCATCGTCTCCTCGATGGGGGTTTGGTAATCCCAGCGATGGATCTGGTAGAGGTCCACGTAATCCGTTTCAAGCCGCTTCAGGCTCTTGTCGATCTCGCTCAGAATCGCCTTGCGCGACAGCCCTTCGCCATTCGGTCCGTCGCTGCATCTTGCCGCGCACCTTGGTGGCGATGACAACCTCGTCCCGGTTCGCGAAGTCCTTCAAGGCGCGTCCGAGGATCTCCTCACTCTTCCCGATGGAATAGACGTTGGCCGTATCGAAGAAATTGATCCCCAGTTCGAGGGCTTTCTGGATGATGGGCCGGCTGTCTTCCTCATTGAGCACCCATTTGTGACGTCCAACGCTCCGCGTCCCCAAACCCCATGCAGCCGAGGCAGATTCGGGACACGTCCATTCCCGTATTTCCCAGTTTCGTGTATTCCATCTGATCTTTCTCTCTTTCCTTCCGTTCACTTCGCCTTCGCGCCGAGCAAGATGGGGTCTGTCTCGACGAGATTGAGGAACTTGACCATTCCCTGCGTGCCGTTCTTGTATTTCTTGAAATGCGGCGTTTGCAGGTGCGCCCTGTACGCGCCCTCATCGGCATACAGCTCAAAAAGCCTGATCTGCGCGGGATGTCCCTTAACAGACACGGCATACAGGTTCAGAACTCCCGATTCCATGCGAATGGAAGTCTCAATTTCTTCCCGCAGCGCCGCCTTATAGCTTTTTAGCTGCGCAGGGTCAATCTCAAGTTCCGCCAACCGCGCGACGTAGCTTCTGCTTCTGTTGAGCGAGGAGGCGCATATACGCGCACAACAGGCACAAAATCAGCGCTGATGTGCCGAAAAGCAAAACCTTCTCGCTTTCATGTTCACCGCCAGCCGATGCGGTTTCGTGTTGACCGGAACAAGCCCGCTATTACCGAGTATCTCTTTCTGCATTGTTTGCTCCTTCACTTCACGCCACTCGGGCAAATCACGCTTGCTGCGGAACCCGTGTATTGCGACGCTTGATATCCATTTTTAGCGATTTCCATAGCGTCTCTTTCCTTGCTACCTAATCTCGCTGACTTTCAGGAGCGACTTGACCGCCCGCCGTTCATCCATAGCCGCGTATGCCTCCGCGATCCCTCGAGATCCGTCACGAAGTCGAATACCTTGCCGGGATTAATCTGGCCTTCCAGTACGGCGGGCAACAGCGCGTCCATGTAGGCTCGAACCGGCGCCGGGCCGCCGCGCATCCCGACGTTACGGAAGAACGTGCCGGTAGCGTCAATTTCAACCTCATGCGGCACGCCGACTCGACCGACAATCGCTCCTGCGCGGGCAATTGCAAAGGAGGTATCGTTCGCTTCGCCGGTGCCGACACACTCCAAAACCGCGTCAACGCCGATGCCCTCGGTTCGCTTCTTGATCGCTTCAATGGCGGCTTGCCCGCGTTCCGCGATGATGTCGGTCGCGCCGAACTCGCGGGCGAGCCTTTGCCGGTCTTCATGCCTGCTGAACGCAAGGATGCGCGTTGCTCCGAGAAGTTTTGCCGAGAGGACTCCCGCAAGTCCCACGGCTCCGTCGCCGACTACCGCTACCGTATCGCCTGCCTTCACTTCGGCGCTTACGGCGGCGTGATAGCCGGTTCCCGTCACGTCGCTGAGTGTCAGGAGGGACGCCAGAACGTCGTCGGAAAAATCCGAGCCAGGAACGACCACGAGCGTTCCGTCCGCCTGCGGCACACGGACATACTCGGCCTGGCATCCCATCCCCTCGTCACCGCTTCCGAAAAAGCCGCCGTGAACGCAGGCCGTGTGGAAGCCGCGGGCGCAGTTGGGGCAAGTGCCGTCGCTGAAGGCGAACGGCGTGATAACGAAATCACCCGGCTTTATGGCCTTCACGTCAGAGCCAATTTCCTCAACCACGCCGATGAACTCGTGGCCGATGGGGCCAACCGTATGTTCCGAGTGTCCGCGGAAATACCAGAGGTCCGATCCGCACACGCATGACCGCGTGACGCGGACGACGGCGTCGGTTCCCTCCTTGAGCACCGGTTTCGGACGCTCCTCGATTTCGACCTTTCCAATTCCCTTGAAGATTGCCGCTTTCATAATGTTGTCCATTCGTTCGTAAAAGTAAGGGTTCGTCGGCGCGCGTTCAGGAGCCGGGTTGCGCAAGCCCACCGAACCAGTAGGCTGCGGTGACGCCTCCATCCATCAGGAAGTCGCTGCCCGTGATGAACCCGCCGTCCGGCCCCATTAGAAGCGCCGCGACGTTGCCCACCTCGTCCGGAGTTCCTGCCCGCCCCGCAACCGATCCCTCGATCATATTTCGATAGGTTTCTCCTCGCGGCCCGGTCAGTTCGTCCTTAGCGAGCGGACCGGGGATTTAGGGGGGGAAAAGTAAACTTTTTTTTTATTTCGCCTCGCAACGTATTGAAAGCGTTGCGCTTTCACTCGATGATGCGCCTGCACGGGGCAAAGTAGGCATCAGAAAGACTTTTCTAAACGCTTTAATGCGCGCGCCGCGCTTGCCCCAGTGTAAAGCCTCCGTCATAACGCGAAGCGAGTTCCCGCGCTTGGCGAGTTGGTAGGCATGGAGCGAGTTTTGCACCTGATCGAGTTGGAGGAAGGGCAGGGCAAGCAATTCCTCGACAGACGTGGTGGCGAGCGCCATGTTCTGCTCCTCCGTGAGCGCGGGAAGCCGATGCCCGGATTGCGAGGTGATGACGACGCCGGACCCGCCCTGTGCCATGACCGCGCCGAACGCTTCCAACACAAGCGCCGTGCCGTAGAGGTCCACCTTGAGAATAGTTTCCGGCGACGCCTGGGAGGGAGACACGCCGGCGGCATGGATAAGGCCGGTCACATCGCCCAGGCTTGTCGCTGTTTCCACCAGCGCCTTCACGGCTTCGCGTGAGGAGACATCAACGGTCGAAACACTCACCTCATATCCGGCGTTACTCAGCACCTCCGCCGCGTTGGCGTTGTCAAGCCGCACATCCGCCAGCACTATCTGTTTCCCGACGCCGACGCGACGGGCAATCGCCTGTCCGATCAGGCCGGGGCCAATTACTACAATTACATTTTTCAGGTTCTGCCTTTACTGGTTAATGGGTGGGCGCCACATCATTGGTTGCCTTAAGTCCGTTGAGCGCGTGGGTAGCCGATGAGTGGCAAAAGCTGCGTTAACACGCAATCTGCTATTGAACTTCCAGGCTCTTCTCCGCGCGGGCTTCGGGCGTGGTCGTGGACTGACCGGCTTAATACCGATGTCCCTGAACCGTGATGTTTGCCAACGCGCTGTCAATCTCCCGCAGGTTGTCGGGAGTTAGTTCGACTGCGACGGCGGCGTTATTCTCTTCCAAACGCTCAATCTTTCGGCTGCCGGGAATGGGAACGATCCAGGGCTTCTGAGCGAGGAGCCAGGCGAGCGCGATCTGCGCGGGCGTCGCTCCTTTCTCCTCTCCAAACCGAGAAAGCAGGTTTATTACCACCTGGTTCGCCTTTATCGCTTCAGGCGTGAAGCGGGGATTGCGGCTGCGAATATCCGAACTGTCAAAAGTGGTGTTTTCATCAATTTTGCCGGTGAGATAGCCCCGACCGAGCGGGCTGTAAGGGACGAAGCCGATGCCAAGTTCCTCGCAGGCAGGCAACACTTCGGCTTCCGGTTCCCGCCACCACAGCGAATACTCGCTCTGAATGGCCGCGACCGGTTGAACCGCGTGGGCGCGACGGATGGTTCTGCGCCGGATTCCGACAGTCCGAAATGCTTGACCTTGCCCTGCTGAATCAACTCCTTGACAGCTCCGGCCACGTCCTCGACCGGTACGTTCGGGTCTGGCCGGTGCTGGTAGAACAGGTCAATGGCCTCTACTCGAAGTCGCTTCAGGGACGCCTCCGCGACCCGCTTGATCTGCTCAGGCCGACTATCAAGACCAATTGTAGGATGAGGTCCCTTCTCGCCATCGTGTTTGAAACCAAACTTTGTGGCGATTACCACCTGCCCTTTGTAAGGCGCGAGCGCTTCGCCGACGAGTTCCTCATTGGTGAAGGGGCCGTAGACCTCGGCCGTATCAAAAAAGGTGACGCCGCGCTCCACAGAAGCGTGAAGAAAGGCGATCATCTCCTGCTTGTCGCCAATGGGTTTGTCGCCAAAACTCATCCGCATGCAGCCAAGCCCCATAGCCGAAACCTGGAGGCCGCTTTTTCCGAGCGCGCGTGTTGGCATTTGTGTCTGCATAAATTTCTCCCTTACAGTTCCTGATGGGTGAGCCGAAACAGAATTTGGTTGATGTCCATGTCTTCTGGCTGGCTCATGGCGAAAGCTACCGTCGCGCAAACGTTTCCTGTCAAATCGAACGTTCTATTGAACATTAATCCAGGGAATTGTTTGCAGCGAAGAAAATTTCTCCCTGCTTTCATGCCATTCTACGTTGAGGGGGCGGAACGTGGTATAACGATTGTGGAATATTTTTGTACAATCCTGCAAACAGTGAAGAATAAAGGGAGATGGCAGCATGGGAGTAAACAGCGAGCGAGCGGAGCAGAGGGAGCAAGTTAATCGAGAGGAGTTGAAGGAGCGTATCGCGCAGGCCGTTCCTGAAGATGGCGTGGTTGAGCCGCTGAAGGGAATTTTTCTGCGCCGCTCCTCTTCGCCTACCCAACCGTTCCACGCGGTATCGGAACCCTCCTTCTGCGTTATCGCGCAGGGGAATAAAGAGATCGTTGTGGGGGAAGAGCGGTTCCGATACGACCCTGCCCACTATCTTCTGAACACGGTCGAGTTGCCCATCGTGAGCCACGTCATTGAGGCGTCGCGGGCGCAGCCGTACCTGAGTTTTCGCCTCAATCTGGACCCTGTCCTCGTCGGCTCGGTACTGGTCGAGGCCGAGCAATCCACGCCGCAGGGTAACGCCGACGTGAGGGCCATTCATGTCAGTTCGCTGGATGCGGGTCTGCTCGACGCCACTCTGCGGCTCGTTCGGCTTCTCGACAGCGCGGTGGAAGCGCGCGTGCTGCTTCCGCTAATCACCCGCGAAATCGTCTTTCGGCTTTTGATGGGGGAACAGGGCGGGCGGCTGCGACACCTGGTAGCCCGGGGCGGCTGCGCCGACCGCATTGCCCGCGCCGTAGAACGGATACGCGACAACTTCGATCAACCGCTACGGATTGACCACCTCGCGCGGGAATTGGGAATGAGCGCTTCCGGCTTGCACCACCACTTCAAGACCGTGACCGCCATGACGCCCTTGCAGTTTCAGAAGCAGTTGCGCCTTCAGGAAGCGCGACGCCTCCTGTTGGGAGAAGATATTGACGCCGCAAGCGCAGGCTACCGCGTAGGCTATGAGGATGCCGCGCACTTCAATCGGGAGTACAAGCGGCTCTTCGGACTGCCGCCGCTACGTGACGTGGGCCGGTTGCGCGAAGCCGCCAGAGCAAGCGCGGGCGAGTAGAGTGATTGTTAATCAGGCAGCAACGTGGTATACTTTACAAAGACAGGAGAATTACCTGTACCGGAAGCACAACGGGAAGCCTCCCACTCCTTCAAGAATATAGAATATATCATTTCGGAAGTCGAGGGGAATCCTCGTTTATGATTATGCAAAACCTCGAAATCAGTCCGAATATCTACTACACACCCGAAGAAGCAGCGGCGATGCTGCGGGTTTCGCGGCGAAGCGTCCAGCATCTACTGGATGCCGGGCTTGCGCGCGGCGTCAAAATTGGACGCAACTGGCGTATTTTGGGGCGCGATTTGCTACAGTTGCCTACGGACGATGAGATTGCCGACGCTGAATTGACCCGTTCCCTGATGCGTCTTTCCGAACCCGCATTTGCAAAGGTTTGGGATAATGACGAGGACTCCGTTTATGACGATCTATAAACGGGGTGAAGTCGTCCTCCTACCCTTCCCCTACACGAATCAATCCGGCTCCAAACGCCGTCCTGCCCTCATCTTCAGCACAACCGCCTACAACACTCGCCGCGCCGATATTATTGTCGCGCCCATTACCAGTAATCTTTCCAGCGGGCAGCCTGATGACACCGCGCTGACGGATTGGGCAGTCGCCGGATTGATCAAGCCATCAGTCGTAAAAGGCATACTTGGCACAGTCGAACAGTCCCTTGTTGTTCGTAGATTGGGCGCTATATCCGCCGCTGACCTTCTGAAAGTTGAACAGACCTTTGCCAACGCCATTGGCCTTGCCGTTAATCCTCCTCCAACTCCACCGCCTCCATAAACATGTAAAACTGCAACCGTTAACCTCCTGGAGGTTCTTTGCCGTCTCTACGCTTCCAATCTATTTGTTGCCTTTGTTGTTCCGACAGGCTTATACCTTTGGCTTGAGAGCGTCTCATCTTCGCGCCTGCCATGTTCGCGCCCGTGAAGTCGCAATTCTCAAATGAAGACATTCTCAGATCTGCGCCACTTAAATTTGCCTGAACAAAGCGAACGTTTTCAAAAGTGCAGCGACGCATATCACACTCTTCAAGGTTAGCATCTGTAAAGTCTACATCCGCTTCTCCATCAACTTTTTCGGGACACCAGATCAGATTGGTGGTTTCTCGCAGGAAAGTCCACGTTTCTATCAGATTTAATCGTTCTACCGGAGGATTTAAGTTCATTTGGGAGTTCCTTGCTCTCACCTATCCAGCCATTTCACTTCTTCCGGCTGAAGTCGCAGGTCGGCGTAGGCGCAGCTTTCGCGCAGATGGTCGAGAGTGCCGCAGCCGATAATGGCGCAGGCGGGGAAAGATTGGCCGAGCAGATAGGCGAGCGCGATGGCGTTGGCGGTACAGCTGTAACGCGCGGCCAATTGTTCGGCGCGTTCCAGACGGCTGAAATTGGCCTCGTTGTAATAAGCATCTACGACGCCTGCATGGACGCCGGGAGCGGGCGGAAGTTTGCCGCGCCCATACGCGCCCGCGAAAAAGCCGCTTGCCTGTGCCGAGTACGCCGCCGCCATCAAGCCGGTTTGCTGATGATATGCCAGGGTTTCCTCAGTCCATGAAGCGCATGGTCGTATCCCCGACATTCGGGTTGCGCTCCGCAAAACTCCAGCCGACCTGATTGGCGACAAAGCCGGTCAAATTCCGCGCTTGCGCATATTGCCGCGCTTCCTCCATACGCTCGACCGACCAGTTGGAACAGCCGTAACAGCGGATTTTGTTCCTGCGCAACAGCCGCGTTCAGCGTTTCCAGCATTTCCCCGACCGGGCGGGCAGGATCGTCGCGATGCAGCCAGTAAACGTCAATCGTGTCTACCTGCAGCCGTTCCAGACTCTCCTGCAAGTCCTGCTTGATCTCTTCGGGCGACAGGCGCGGAATGTGCATCGTGTTCATGTGCGGATGCCCGCCCTTTGTCCCAATCACGATCTGCGAACGATTGCCGCGCGTTTGCAGCCATTTGCCGATTGTCCGCTCGCTCGTCCCTTCCCCGCCCGGAACCCACGCCGCATAGATATGCGCGCTGTCCAGAAAGTTGCCGCCCAGTTCCACATAAGCGTCGAGCAGGCGCATCGAATCCTCTACGGTTGTGCGCGTTCCCAATCCTACCCCGCCCAGTGAAAGCGCGGAAACTGTCAGGTTCGTGTTCGGTATGGTCAGCATCTGCATGGTGTTTACCTTCGCGTGAATTGTTGCAGGTATGGAAAACCCTGTCAGGTAGGTATTCGCCACAAGCCTTGGGTTCCTTCTTTATGTTGCGCCAAAATTTTCACTACCAAGACGCTAAGAACACCAAGATAAGGAGGTAACTCCAAAGGCTCAGAACGTCTTCTTCTCGTTCTTCTTGGTGTACCTGGCGTCTTGGTAGTGAAAATTTTGGCGCAATGGGCGAGAAATTTGCGGTTCATGCAGGCATTTCCCGGTTCGATGCGAAATAACCAAAGTGCAAATGCCAACACCGAATACCGAACTCCGAATACCGAACACCGATGTTATCGAAGGAGATTTATCATGCCCAATGTTGGATATGACGATACGCCCATGATCCCCGGAATGGCGTACCGGGTCCACGATTCTCAACGCCCGCAGCCGCGCGTCATTCAGCCGGGAACCGGCAGTACGCCCGACGCGCCCGGACAGCCGCCCTCCGATGCCATTGTTTTGTTCGATGGAACCGATCTGTCGGGTTGGACAGCCGTAAAAGGCGGGCCGGCAACGTGGAAAGTGGAAAACGGGTTTATGGAAGTCGCGCCGGGAACGGGCGACATTCAAACCGCGCAGGAGTTCGGCGACTGTCAACTGCATCTGGAATGGGCCGCGCCTTCCGTCGTCAAAGGCGACAGTCAGGGCCGGGGCAACAGCGGCGTGTTCCTGATGGGACGCTACGAAATTCAGGTATTGGACTGCTACGACAACCCCACGTATGCGGACGGCACGACGGGCGCGTTGTACGGGCAGTATCCGCCCCTTGTCAACGCCTGCCGCAAACCCGGCGAATGGCAAACCTACGACATCCTCTGGAGCGCGCCCCGCTTTGAAGGCGAAGAGATCAAGCATCCCGCCGTCGTCACGGTTCTGCTCAATGGCGTTCGTGCTGCACCACGCCACGCCCCTGCAAGGCCCGACACAGCACCGCAACCTTGCGCCCAAAGGTTCGCATCCGCCTGTCGGCCCGCTTCGCCTACAGGATCACGGCGACCTCGTCCGCTTCCGCAACATCTGGATTCGTCCTGTGACCGGCTATGACCAGAAGTAGTTATTCACCACCAAGACGCCAAGAACACCAAGAGAAGAAAAGAAGACTTATCCCAATCGATTTTATCAGCGTTTTTCTCTTTGCATTTCTTGGTGTTCTTGGTGTCTTGGCTGTCTTGGTGGTGAAACGTTCCGACTGAGACCTAATTATGAACTTACAACTTGAAGGACAAACCGCCGTTGTTATCGGGGCGGCGCAGGGGATGGGACGGGCGATTGCGGAAGCGTTTGCCGCCGAAAAAGCGAATGTCGCGCTGCTGGACATTGCGCCGGCTGTGGAAACGACGGCGGCGGAAGTGGCGGCGCAGTATGGCGTACAAACGCTTGGCTTGCAGGTGGATGCCACCGATTACGCCGCTGTGCAAAGCGCGGCTCAAGCCATTCAAGCCGCGATTGGGAACCTGCGCACATCTGATTTATGCGGCGGGCCGGGGTTCGGGCAAATTCGGGTTCCCGTTCTGGAATCTGGAACCGGGCGATTGGCAGCGCGTGTTGGAAATCAATCTCATGGGCGCGGTCAATGCCGCCCATGCGTTCGCGCCCACTATGGCGCAGAACCGAAACGGCACGATGCTGTTTCTGGCCTCCATTGCGGGGCAGATCGGTTCGCAAACCGACCCGCCCTACAGCGCGGCCAAAGCCGGGGTTATCAACTTCGCGCAGTGCGCCGCCAAAGACCTCGCGCCCTATGGCGTTCGCGTCAATGTTATCTGTCCCGGCATGGTGCAGACGGAATTGAACCGGGCTGTCTGGCAGGCGTGGAACGACAGACAAGAGCCGGAAAACCAATTGAGCTATGAGGATTGGGGGGCGGCGAAAGTGCGGCAGGTCGCGCCGCTCGGACAATGGCAGGAACCGCAGGAGATCGCCGCCCTTGCCGTATATCTCGCCTCTCCCCACGCCAAAAACATCACCGGGCAAACGCTCAACGTGGACGGCGGGCAGGTGATGCACTCTTGAAAAGGATGAAGGATGAAGAATGAAGGATGAAACGTTGCGCCGAAAATGCGCTCTTCTCACCGACATTCCCAATTACAGGCAAATTCCTATGAACGTAGCGCAATCTTCGTCCGCAGGACGGTTGGCCGCAGGCCATGACAGCCGGGGTTTTTTATATGCCGGTTGAACCGGAATCTACCTGTTTAACGCTTTGTCTGTTATGTCAGTCGCAGTTACAGCTATGCGGGCAAACGTCTGCGTCCAACAGTACGCCAATGAACTATTCATGTCAATGCGGACAAAGTGACGAACCGTATCACGCCCTGGATGACCGGGTCGTGTATCGAAGATGTCAACCATGAGATTTATGGCGGGCTGTACGCGCAGTTGATTTTCGGGGAGAGTTTCGAGGAGCCGCCGCTTTCCCGCAGCCCGCTTCCGATCTGGATGGCGTATGGCGGGCAGTGGCGCGTTCAGGACGAGGCCTTGCATGTGGAGGCGGATGCGGGCGCGAAACTGGTGCGCGGTGACGGGGAAATCCGAGACGGCGTTGTAGAGTGTGATCTGCAATTCGCGGACGCCCGCGCGGGAAATGCCGCGCTGATTGTTCGCGTGTCCAATCCCCGCGTCGGCGCGGATACCTGGACGGGCTACGAGGTCAGCCTGAGCGCGAGTGACCATAATCTCGCGCTGCACCGGCATCGCGACGACTGGCATCTGCTCAAAACCGTTCCCGCCGATATTCAGCCGGGAAAATGGCATCATCTGCGCGTGGAACTGACCGGGCCGACCCTGCGCGTCACGCTGGATAACGCGGCAACCCCGCAACTGGAATATACGGACGGCGCGGACGCTATTCTAGCGGGCAAGGCCGGGCTGCGCACCTGGAATACAAACGCCGCCTTTCGCAATCTGCGTCATCACAACCGCGCAGGGCAAAACCGACAGACACGCTACAACAGTCCACTATACCCGCAGGCAGCGACACCATCAGCGGAATGTGGGACCGGGTACAAACGGGGAACGCGCCCACGCGCTATACGTGGGATCAGCAAGGACGCCTACAATACCGCCTATTCGCAGCGCATCGAGCGAGGAGAAGGACGAAGGTATCGCGGGAGTCGCCAATAGCGGCCTGAACCGTTGGGGAATTGCTGTCGCGTAAGGGGCAGCAGTTCACAGGGGTACGTTTACCTGCGTCGGGCAGAATTTTGCGGGACACGTCACGGTTGCTCTGCAAAGCGCGGATGGCAGCCGCACGTATGCCCGACAGGAACTTACGCTCGGTAAGCTCCGAATGGACGCGCCGCGACTTTACCCTGCAGCTCGAACACTTCTGATCCGCGTGCCCGCTTTGCCCTCTGGATTGACACGCCGGGTACGCTGTGGATAGATTACGTGGAACTCATGCCGACCGGGAAGGATTTGTTTCACAATCTGCCCATTCGCGCCGACATTGCCAACGCCTTCGTAAAACAGGGACTGACGTTTCTGCGCTACGGCGGCTCGATGGTAAACGCGCCCACCTATCGCTGGAAATACATGCTCGGCCCGCGCGACAAACGCCCGCAGGTAAAAGGCTGGTGGAATCCCGCAGTCCACCAACGGATTCGGCATTGAAGAGTTTTTGCAGTTTTGCGAGGCCGCGCATATCGAACCCGCGTTTGCCATCAACATCGACGAAACGCCCGAAGACGTAGCCGATATGGTGGAGTATCTGAACGGCCCCGAAACTTCGCGATGGGGCAAAGTCCGCGCTCAGAACGGCCATCCCGCGCCCTACCATGTCAAATATATCGAAATCGGCAACGAGGAAGCCATTGACGGCAACAAAGCATTGGTATGCCCGCTATCTTGAACGGTTCAAACTGCTGTACGCGGCGATGCACAACGCGCAATCCCGAACTTCAATTCGTAATTGCGGCGTGGTGGCGACCGGAAGAACCGTTCTGCAAGCAGATTGTGCAGGAATTGGGCGACAAAGCCGCGCTATGGGATGTTCATGTCGGGGGCGACGATCTGCGCGAGGGCGCGAACGTAGACCGGCAATTAACGCAGATGCGGCAGTTGTTTCAAGCATGGTCGCCCGGAACCAAACTGAAAGCCTGCATTTTCGAGGAGAACGGCGGACGGCACGACCTGCAGCGCGCGCTCGGACACGCGCATATCCTGAATGTCACGCAGCGGCATGGCGATTTTGTCCTGATGGACTGCCCCGCCAACTGCCTTCAGCCCTGGCTGCAAAACGACAACGGCTGGGATCAGGGCCAGATCTTCTTCACGCCCGATAAAGTATGGGGCATGCCGCCCTTTTACGCGCAGCAGATGGCGGCGAGTAACTATCAGCCGCTTTGCGTGGAGAGTAAAATCGAAAATCGCGAATGGGGATATAGACGTGACCGCCACGCGCAGCGAAGACGGCAAAACCCTCGCGCTGCACATCGTCAACATCGGCAACGCTTCCCATACCCTTCCCATTTCCCTTTCGGGATTTAGCAATGTCGCGCCCCGCGCCGATGTGTGGACACTCAGCGGCGACTTAAAGGCCGTCAACACGCCCGACACTCCCGAACAAACCCGCAGCGTCTCTTCCACGCTGAACGACGCAGGCGAACATTTTACGCTGAACGTCGCGCCCTACTCCTACACGGTCATTCGGCTGCATCAGGGGGCAAAGTAGGCACAGTTTCATAACCTGTACCACGCTTGCTACGCTTCAGAACAGGCGCGAACAGGGTAAAGAATTCATACAGGCCAAACGGCAAGCGTCAGGCAAACTCGCAAATTTGCCTGACGCTTGATAGACACGCTTATAAAAGTGGCTTTGAATCTTATCTGCGCCCACGACCCTCAAAGGAGCGTTCGCCTCCCGAGGAGCGCCCGCCGCCATAAGTGTGACCCGTCTGACCACCATAAGTGTGGCCGCCGCCGTAGGTGTGTCCGCCATTGTAGGAGGGGCTGACGTGGTAGCGCGCCCCGCTGCCGCCATAGTAGCCTCGATGGTAATCCCTGCCGCTGTACCTACCCGGATAGTAGCCACCCCCACCGTAATATCCGCCGCCGCCAAAGTTGAGGCTTATGCCGAACGATGGATTGGAAGTCCAAAAGTCAGGCCCGCTATAGTAGGACGAAGCCGCGTAGCCGGGAACGACGTAAACAGGAGAGGGCGCGTAATAGAAACCGATGGAGGGGCCACCCCAGTAGCGATTCCAGCCCGCATGACGCTCATGGCCCCAGCGCCCTCCGTTATAACGAAAATGCGCCTGTTTGGCGTCGGCCTGTGTCCCCGCCAACAGTAGAAGCAGCGCCGACAGGCTGCCGGCAAGCGCAAGGGAACGTCGCAGTATCAATGGATTCCCTGCTTTTCGCAAGGTATCAGATGTTCTCGAAATCATGGTAAAGCCTCCTGGCATAAACGCGCGCTGCCTGGCGCGCAACGAGTCTGTCTTACATAATTAACGCCTCTCCTGCCAGCCGCTTTGTAAGGCGATGGTGCAGACAGATAAGCCGTTCAACTCGTTACATGATAGACAGAGGAATTCCGAGTAATGTTCCCTTTTCCGCGGGTTCAGTGACATCCGATGGCGGTTGTCGCTGCTTTTATATCTTTAGTGACAGAGGAGAAACAACATGAATTGGAATGGGAGAACGGCGATTGTAACCGGGGGCGCGTCGGGAATTGGAGAGGCGACAGCCCGCGAGTTTGTTCGCGAGGGCGTAGCGGTTGCCGTTTTCGACATCAACGCGGAAGCGGGCGAAAATCTTGCGGGGGAGTTGCGGCAGGAGGGTGGCAAAGCGATTTTTGCCCGCGTAGATGTATCCGATGCCGCCCAATGTCAATCTGCCGCCCTGGGATTTGCGTCACAGCAGGGGCGACTGGATTACTTGGTCAACAGCGCGGTCAGTTTCATCGGCAAGGGTTTGGACGCGACGCCGCCCGATTGGGAGCGTAGCCTGAGCGTGAACGTGCAGGGCAACGCGAACATGGCGCAGGCGTGTCATCCCCTGATGAAGCAAACCGGTTCGCAGAAACAATCAGGTGGCGGCGCGATTGTGAATATCAGCAGCATATCCGCCCATATCGCCCAACCTAATCGCTGGACTTATAACGCCTGCAAAGGAGCCATTCTCGCCCTGACGCGCTGCCAGGCGCTGGACATGGCAACCGATAACATCCGCGTCAACGTGGTCAGCCCCGGCTGGACATGGACGCCCGGAAGTGGACAAAGCCGCGCAGGGCGACCGGGCCAGATGGGAACCGATCTGGGGCCGCTTTTCCATGCTGCGGCGTTGCGCCGAACCGCGCGAAATTGCCCGCGCCATTCTGTTCTTATGCAGCGATGACGCCAGTTTTATCACAGGCGCGGAACTCCCCGTAGACGGCGGCTACCTCGCGTTAGGCAGCGAAGGCCTCGGCGACAACTCCAATTTCGCCGGAACCGCGTGAAGACGAGGTTAGCCGCGAATGAACGCAAATACACGCGAATAAATGCAACAGGCATACATATAAGCGCGCGAATAGATTTAGACCGTCGCGCTGACAATGTGGGACAGATACAGAACGAATCACTTCGCTGCCATTGCCGCTCCCCGTCTCACATCCATGAAATTACCCGCCCGTAATGTCCCGAACTGATAACTGCCCGCGTCATCAGCATTGTTTTTATGGAACGCGCCGTTGGTAGTGAGCAGATTGCGCAGCGCAGCGCCGACCTGTTCTCTGTCCCAATGTCTGGATTTGGCGAGGAGGAGGAGATATTCCACGTCCTGTTGGGCGCGGCGCAGGGCTTTCAGGCGCAGGCTGGCAACCGGGCCGGTAATGCCGTAACGCTTGCCAGGAAGCAGCAGGGCCGTATCCTCCGCCTTTGTGTAGTTCTCATCACTGCCAACTGTTTGCCAGGGGACAACCGCGTCCGCGCCCGCAAGCCATGCGCGGATGGCCCACGCTTCCGCTTCCGTATTCGAGCGATTGACCGCGTTTGCCGTGCCGTAGTTCCACAGCCGAACACCCCACTGCTCCTGCATTTCGCGCAGGCGCGGCCCTTTGGTAAACAATTCGCCGCTCACTGCCATCAAATCTACGTTATTGTCCAGATAGTCGCGCTGCCATTGCGGGCGAGATATGTCTTCGCGCATGGGCAGGGACACGCCTTTCACTGTTCGCGTTCCCACCGCGAACAGGCGGTCGAAGTAGGCAAGCGCCAGCCAGTCATCCCGATGGTTCGGCTCATCCAGCAGCCACCACGACGTTCCCCTGCCGCCCGTTTTCGGGTCTTTGTAGTAGTATTTGTCATTCTGGTAGAACTGAAAATCCGTTCGCGTCCAATTCTTCTGCTTGAAATGCTCGGCAAACTGACGCGCGACATTGGTAAACCCGGCTGCAAAACCCGCGTCCAACGCCTGCGCAATCGGTGGCGCATTCAGGGCGTGTTCCGCAATCAGGGCGGGGTAATCCGTTGTTGTGGCTTTGTATTTGTAATGGCCGCGAATGTCACCCGGCCAGGCTTCGTGGAATGGCAGATAGAAATGCGTGATGGGAACCCCGGCGCGGGGCAAATCGGCAAACGCCGTGCCATCCAGATACGGCCCGAACTGCGTATCCCACGCCTGCCAGTCCGCTACGCTCAGGTTCGCGCCCTCCCCTGCCAACGGCGGCGCGTAATTGGTGGAAATGTTGCCGGTATGGGAGTACCCCAGAATTGCCAGAGTGCTTCGATGCCGGTGCGCCATGCGGTGATACTCGCGTTCGAGGGCGCGATATTCGGGCGTATGGTCGTCCATGCCGAAATACTGCCCGACCGTGCCATACGTATTAAGGCTGATGTCAAAGCCAAGGGTATCCGGCAGTGTCAAATTATTGACGACAAGTTCAACCGGAACTTGAAGGGGCGTGTTCCCCTCTGAGGTAACGGTAATCCCGCTATGATAGGTTCCCGGCGCAACAGTTCGCGGAACCAGAAACTCGACAAATACGGACTGATTGCGCTGGCCGGGAACCGCATTATCTGTTGTGGGAATGTCAAACGGCTTGGTGAGCGGAACGCAGATTTCGGGATACCAGTTGCCGTCCTTCACATACCAATCGCGGAACAAGTCTGCCTGCAATTTCCACGCGGGTTTTCCACGCGCATCCTGAAACAGCATTCCACGTTCTATGCGGACATTATGAAGCGTCGGCTTTACGGCATCTATCAACAAATTGAAGCCAATGATCTCATTCCGCGCCCCGTTCAGGCGAATGGTCTGTCCGCTCCAAACCGCGTTCGTTCGGCGAAAGTTAGGACCTGTTGAGATTGCATACCGGGCCGCGCCCGCTTCTTCCAGCAAATTGCCGTAAACCGGATCGGCTTTCTCCGTATCCGGGTACGCCCATACGCGCAGAGCATCGTTGGCAGGCGCAAAGGCGTTTGTGGGCGGGCCGATGGGAGGACGGGGCAGCACAGCAGGTTCGTTTTTGGCAGGCGAAGTTTTGCAGGCAAAATATTGCGGGGTACTCGGTTTACCACTTGCGCTTATGGCTTCCAACTTCACCTGTATCCACTGTGCAGGCGGTAAACCTGTGAGCAGCAGCGTTTGTGGCTGCTCCGGCGTTGCAAGCGGAAGTTGACAGCGTGGAACGACTGGCGGACGTTGACCTTCCGGCAAAGACACGCTCACATTATAAGCAAACGCGCCCCGTGGAGGCGTCAGAGTGAAGCGAACGGCTCCCGCGCCAAATCCCGCATGACGTGTATCTTGCGCAAAATCGTTGACTTCGAGAGCGTCCACAATGACGTTCTTGTCCGGCGAACCCTCTACCGTCAAATAGGGTTGTGAATTCGACTGTTCCCGCGAATACACGTCGTTATTGGCGGCGGTTTGCCCCTTCTCATCCGAAACCGCCAGCCCGTAAGACACGCCCGCTACCAATGCCTGCACCAGTTTCGGCTCGACATTTACCGTAAACCAGCCTTCTTCTCCCGCCTTGCCCGGTTCCATGCGAATGTCGGCGTAACTTGCGATTGTGTGTCCCGCCGTATACGACACATCCGTAAAATCCGTATCCGGCCCCGTCCACCGCGTTTTGCCGTTTTCTCGCCACAGGAAACTGGTTTCTCCCGGCTTCGCCTCCTGTACGCCCGTCCCTTCCTGCCAGGGCGCGCTGATGGTGGATATACCCAGTGTGCGCAGCTTTCGATCCGCATTGGCATAGCGCAAATGCAGCGTGGCCTTCGACACTTTCCAGCCTGCAATCGGCGCGGTATCGAACTGAAACAGGGCGAGCATCTGAATGCCCTTCAACCGCAGCCGCGTACTCTGCCCGTAATTCGCATTCCGCTCACCCTCATAGGACGACACATTGGTATCCGCCGTACAGCGTAGCCTCGCCTCATTCGCGCCCGCCCCTGTAAGCGCAATCAACAACAAAACCACCAACAGCAACAACACCATTCCATAAATTTTCATATTCGTTCTTCTCTTATTTTTTATCTTTTTTCGTGTATTCAGCGTATTTCGCGGTTCCCAATCTCCTTGTCTCCTCTTCTTGCCCTCAGTTCGGGAAGCATCGGTACATTTCGATGTTCAGGAACATGCCTACGAACGTCCACAGGCTGGCGATCACGTAATCGCCCAGTATCAGGCCGATAAAGAACGGCAGGAAATTGCGGTACGCTCTCATGCCGCCGTAGCGCAGTATCAGGCTTTTTGCCAGCCAGCCCAGAAAGAACGGGAACCAGAGCAAGTCGGGAATAAAGGTGTTGGCAATGGCGTAACCGGCGGGATGAAACGGCCAGTTGGGGAGGGAGATGCGGGCGAAGTGCAACAAGAGCGTAATTAACGCGCCCACGCCGAGCGCGGTCAGTCCCGATGTGTCCGTGCCGACCCGGTTGCCCGACAGGTGGCTGTTGGCGACCTGATACGGGATTTTGCCCATGTTGATGCGCCAGGGGTTGACGTGCGCGGTACTGGCCCCGTAAATGTAATACAGGTGCAGCACTGTCCACGACGCGCAGACAATCCCCACCAGCATCGCCAGAACCATCGCCGCCGTCAATCGCCGCAGGTGCAGTTTGCCCGCTTCCGCCACTTTGTAGGCTTCAAACAGGTGCGGCGTGGTGACGGAACGGTAATCTATGTTGTACCAGGTGTGATAGGCAAGAACGCTTATAGCGGATACGTTGAGCGACATGGGGCCGAAAATGCGCGTCACCATTTCGGGGGCCGTGACAAACGGGCCGAAATGCCAGGCCGTTCCCGCTTCCGCGCGGATGCGCGTCAGCGCCAGCATGTACGCGGCGAACAAAACGAACAGCAAAACGGACGCGCCGAGCGGCAATCCGCCCCACCACGCGAACGCCGTCGCGCAGGCAAAGCAGAAGCCGCAGCCCACTAAGGCCAGCCGGTACGACATGGCTTCCCGCGCGTCATCGGCTTTGTCGGGATGCAGCGCGCCCCGTACAACCGAAGCCAGATGCCGCCGCGCCATCCACAGCGACAAGGCGGCAAGGCACAGCCACGCGCCCACGCCCTGCTCCTGCATGTACGGCATCCGCGAACTCGCGCTGCTCGCGCCCGGATCGCGATAACCATACGTCACGCAGGCCACATCCAGCAGTTTCCGCGCCAGATAGAAGAACCAGCAGGAGAACGACACATCCGTTGCCAGCAGATACGACAGGCCGATGGTGTTGGGATGGAAAGCAAGCGGGAAATAGCCGAGCGCGTTCCAGGGCGGCGTTTTCAGCATCGCGCCGATGTCGAGCGGGCCGTTCGCGGTGGGTTTGAGGGGAATCTCCGGCAGATTGGGGAACAGCCAGTGCAGGTTATTCACGCTTTGCAGTATCACCGGCAACAGGAACCCAAACAGAAACATCCGATTGCGCAGCAGGCCGGCCACGCCGCCGGGCTGCGCGGTCATAGCTATCGGCAGAATCGTAATCGGGAAACTCAGCCGCTCATGCTCCACCCATTGTCGCCGCAAAATCACGGCAAAGCATAAGGTCATCAGCAACAGGAGAAACAGGAAACCACCCCAGATCACAATGGGAAAGAACCACGCGCGCACATGCGGCCACGTATACAAGGTGCTGTTGCCGAAATAGAAATCGCGTACCGCGTTCGCGTCACGGGGCGACCACCACGCGGGAACAGAATCGGCAAAACGGCCCCACTTGTCATTTGTGAACCAGACGGGGTTGGCAATCGCGGGCGTCAAAAAGCCGATCATGCCGATGCCCGCAAGGGACGAACCGACGGCAACCAGAATATACAGCGTCGCCAGTTCTCCCGGCGACAGGGCGAAACGGGGCAACTTCTTCGCAACGAGGGCATTCACGCAGGCAACCACAAACACGACAAAAATCACGCCGATGGGCAGGGCGGTGCAGGTAATCTCCGTTGTGGAGGTTTTGATTTCCGAGTACGCGATCCACCAGCACATCATGCCAATCAGCAGCATGGAAAGGGCTACCACGCGCCCGCTCACGCTGCGCAGTTCCCCTGTTGTGGCGGCAGGAAGGCCGTCTGCCTCGTCTCCAGTATTGTGTTGTGGCTGTGCAGGAAGCATAAATCACCCGCGCCTTTGCATTGCGGCGCGTCCTTGCTTGCCTGTTCGCCTCCACACAACCAGAATCCTTCTCTGTTGACCGGGTGTTGAAAACACCCGGCAGGAAAGTGCAAGCGTCCTTCGGACGCGGGAGTTTTGCAAGAGGGTTGCGTCCGAAGGACGCTTGCTTTTTTGAAACAGGGGTTTTCAATCCCTGGCACTTTCACGCCGCAAGCGCGGGAATGTACTCTTCCACTATGTTTATCTGATTGTCACGAGTGCGGCAAACAGCGGTTGCCGCCGGAAAGTCCTTCTGCGCGGGCCAGAGATGCAGCGGATCAATCCGCAGTTTGTTCCGTAATTGCTCTGGGCTTATCTGGCGAAAAACGCTATGCCCGACGAGTCCCACCATAATGTCCCCTGCTTCCAGCGCGTGTTCCAGCGTGACGAATTGGACATTTGAATACGCGCGTAGGGCAGGCGGAAGACGGGAAAGGTGCGGTTCGACAACGTAAAGGGGCGCGGTTGTGCCTGCCGCGATACGCTGCGCGATTTCCAGCGCGGGAGACTCGCGTATATCGTCCACGTCCGCCTTGTAACTCAGGCCGAGAAGCGCGGGCGGCTTACCCGGATACTGCCGCATGGTTTGCAATATCTCATTCGCAACTTGCTGCGGGCGGGCGTCGTTGATGCTTCTGGCGGTTCGCATCAGGGGCGCGACATCCGGCGCGGCATGAACGAGGAACCAGGGGTCAACGGGGATGCAATGCCCGCCCACACCTATACCGGGCGCGTGGATGTTGACGCGGGGATGGTGGTTTGCCAGCCGTATCGCTTCCTCCGCGTCAATGCCAAGCCGTTCCGAAATCGCGGCAAACTCGTTGGCAAGCGCGATATTTACATCGCGAAAGGTGTTTTCCATCAGCTTGCACGTTTCCGCAGTCGTGGCGTCGGTGGCAAGCAGCCTGCCTTTCGCGAATGAAGCGTACAGGTTTACGGTTCGGCGCGTGGCTTCCGGTGTCGTGCCGCCAATAATGCGGTCATTGGCAATGATTTCATGCAGAATAGAACCGGGAATCACCCGCTCCGGGCAATGCGCCAGATCGTAATCCTCGCCATGCCGCAGCCCGGTCAATTGGTAAATCAGAGGCGCGACGAGTTGCAGGCAGGTATTCGGCGGCACGGTAGATTCCAGAACCACCAGATCGCCCGGTTGCAGAACCGAGGCAAGCGTTCGCGCCGCCGCATCCACATAACTTAAATCCGGGGATTTGCGGCCCGAAAAGTCGCTGTTTACGGGCGTGGGAACCGCGATAATATGAACTTCTGCCGGGGCGGGCGTCAGAGAAGCGGAAAGGGCGCGGCGATGCAGGGCGGAGTGTACCAGCAGATGCAGCCCCGGTTCCTGAATGTGCGTGTCGCCCAAATTGATTCTGCGAACTACTTCGGGGCAAATATCCACGCCAAGAACCTGATACCCCACGTTCGCGAACGTGGCGGCAGTAGGCAGCCCGATGTAGCCCAATCCGTACACGTTAATAGTTGATTTCATACCGCTCCTGACAGACTTTCATCGTGATTTCCTTTCATTATTGGCTATATTCCGACAAGTTTGAAGAGCGAACATGTTCCTGCTTGCCTGCATCGCTGTGCTGGCATATAATTCTTAGTTTCATAATTCCCCTTGTGTTTGGCGTTGCGCCTGCCAATATTACGGGTGGGACATGATGTTTCTGTCCTCATGCTTGACTTGCGTGTCCTTTGCGCCCATTTCCCGTTTCGGAGTTGTGTTATGTCCACGAACCCCAAAATTTCGGTTGTTATCGCCACATGGAACCGCGCCGCGTACCTGAAGCGCATGTTGGATCGCCTGTTCGAGGACGATTATCCCAATCTGGAAGTGATTGTCGCGGACGGAGGCTCTCAAGATGGCACGGTTGACGTGCTGAAATCCTATGGCAATCGCATTACTTTCTGGCTGTCGGAACCGGATACGGGCGAATTCAACGCTTACAACAAAGTGATCCCCCGCGCAACCGGCGAAATCGTGAAAATCATGACGGACGACGATACCCTGCGTCCGGGCGCGCTGCGCCTTGCGGCAAATTTCTTCGCGTCGAACCCGGATATTGACATTATGTTCGCGCAGGCGGCAATCTGGGAAGAGCGCGACGGCGACGCGCGGTTTCTTTATGAAACCAACATCACTGATCCCAATCGGCTGTCGCTGCAAAGCTGGCTGCGCGGCACGGAGGGCGTTTCCAGTCCCACCGCCTTTGTGCGCCGGAGCGTGTTCGATAGCATCGGCCTGTTGCCGGAAGACTGCGCCTGCGGCGACATTGAGTTCTGGACGCGAGCGGCGTACAGCGGCCTGCGCATGGGGCTGATTCCCGACGTGATTTTCGATTACTATTTCACCGGACAGAACGGAACCTTCACGCGGGGACGCGCCCTGATTGATGACCGTCTGACGTTCGTGCGCCGCTACGGCAGCCGCAAAGACGTGCTGTGCGTCCGCGCCTCCCATGCCGTCGGCAGTATCAGCAAAAAACTGGGGTTTCGTCCCTTGCGCTGGCTGCGGATGTGGCGAAGCAGGAGAGGTTTCAGGTGTCAGGTGTCAGGTGTCAGGGGCTAGGAACTCTACTATATTCCCTTTGCTCGATCAGCATCAAGTATGATTAAGAGAAGCATTTCCTGACACCTGAAACCTGAAACCTCTGGAGTGACCATGAACAAGCGCATCGTTTTCTTACGCACCAATGCGATTGCGCCCTGCCCCCGCGTGGAAAAGCCCGCGCTGGCGTTGCGGCAGGCAGGGTACGAGACGCATATTGTGGGATGGGATCGTTCGGGGATCGGAAAGGATGCCGCCTGCAACGCGGTTCTCGTGACGCGCCTTGCGATCCCGTCCGTGTTCGGCAGCGGCATACGCAATCTGGTTCCCCTGCTGCGCTGGCAACTCGCGCTGACGCAGTGGCTATTCGCCAATCGCCGCGACTATGACGGTATTCAGGCGTGTGATCTGGATACGGTTGTTCCCGCGCTGCTGGCGAAAATGCTAATGGGCAAGCGCGTGGTCTACGATATTGCCGATTTCTACGTCGAGTCGCGCTATGTTCCCCGGCAATTGCAAGCCTTTGCGCGCGGGCTGGAATGGTGGGCGATGCGCCGCGCCGACGCCGTAATTCTCGCCGACGAGAGCCGCCGCAAACAGTTAGGCAACGTGCAGCCCCGCCGCCTTGAGTTCATTTATAATACGCCGCCGGTGAGGAAAGAAAAGGAGAAAAGGAGAAAAGGAGAAGAGGAGATACAAGAAGAAGAGGATTCATCCTTCATCCTTCATCCTTCATCCTTTGCTGTCGGCTTTATCGGTATCCTGTCGGTTGTCCGGGGGCTGGAACAGTTGATTGAGGTCATCGGGCGGAACGCGAACTGGCATTTGACGCTTGGCGGGTTTGGCGAAGATGAGCAGGAGTTGCGGACACAGGCGGAAGGCGTTGCCAATGTGGAATTTTTGGGGCGCGTGGAGTATGCGCGGTGTCTGGAAATCTACGCCGAAGTGGACGCGATTGTGATTACCTACGACCCGGCGATTCCCAACCACCGCTGTTCCAGTCCCAACAAACTGTTCGAAGCCATGATGCTGGGCAAGCCGGTGATTGTGGCGGAAGGCACGGGCATGGACGCGCTAGTCCGGCAATACGATCTTGGCTTTGTCGTGCCTTATGGCGATACGAGCGCGTTACAGAGCGCGCTGGCGGAGATAGCAAACTGGGATACGGCGCAGAAAACCGCTTTTGCCTGCCGCGTCCGCGACACTTATACGCAGCATTTCAGTTGGGAACTGATGGAGTCCCGGCTGCTTGCCCTTTACGATTCGGTCTTCAACGCCTATGATACTCCTGTTCGCTCTGCTGCTGTTGCTGCTCGTTAATGGCCTGCGCTTCGGGCCGTATGCGGGTCCGGTTTTGGGCGCGGCCCTGCTGCTGCTGGCCTACTACGCGGGCTGGCTTTGCGCGCTGCAAATTAATCTGAGCGCGTACAGTCCCGACGGCACGTATGGCAGCGACGCGCGCTACTACTGGCAGTGTATGCAAAGCGTGTCGCACGGCTTTACCCGCGCCGCAAACCACGACGGCAGGGTGTACGTGTGGTGGGGGGCGCAGATAATCCAATCCGCGCCCGAAGCCGTGATATGGGTGAAAATCGGCAACCTGCTGCTGACGTGCAACGCCTTTTTGTTCGTGTTCGGCCTGATTTATCGGCGATTCCCCGACGCCACGCCGCGAACCCTGCGCCTGCTGCTGTGGACAACGTGGGCCTCATTCGCCAATGGCGTTGTGGTCTGGATGGTGATACGCAACATCAAGGAAAATTTGCTGCTGGCGCTGCTGATGGCCTACATTGCCGCAATTGTCGCCATCACGGATTCCGAACGCTTGAACCGGACCGCCAAAACCTGCTGCATTGCCGTACTGACCGTTTGCGCCGTGTGGCCGCTGGAAAACATCCGTCCGTTCGGCGGCGCGTTCGCGTCCATTTTTCTGGCCGCGCACTTATTGCGTCTGTGCCTGCTGCAATCGGGAAGTCGCAAGCGAAGATTCTGTGGGTAAAGCCATCATCGCCGCCGCCGGTATGGGCATACTCCTGCTGACCGTGAAACCGGATTTGTTTGAGGCCCTTGTCGGCGCGGAACGGGTACGCACGCTGGAAGCGTTCGGGGCTTTGCAGCAGACGACTTCGGGAACCGCAGTCGAGGGCGCGACGCAGGCGTTCGGCAGAACCGGGGCGTTTCCGTTTTACGTGGTTCGGTTTGTGACCGGGCCGGGGCCGATACGGGCGGCAGAGCAGGTAGTGACCGGGGATGTATTTGTCAATTCGGCGCGAACCGGGGATGTAGCCGTACTGGAAGGCAGTATTCAGTGGTGGCTGACGCTTGCCATCTGCGGCGTTGTCTGGTTTCAGCGTCCCCGCGCCCTGCGCGACACGCTCCGCCGCGCCTATGACATGGCCGCGCCCTCGCTTGCCGTCATCGTCGCTTACTCCTTTATTTATCAGGGTACGGGCGACACGCGGCATCGGGCGTTTCTCTACTGTTTACTGGCGTGTGTCATGGTTCCCATACAGGTACTCGCCTTACAGCGCCGCATTGCCGCGCAACCACAACAGGAATTCGCATTTAGCGTTTAAAAGGTACAAATGTGATGAAAACACTACAAATTGTGGGCGATTCTAAGTTTTGGCGGGGCGACGATTTTGCTGCTGGCATGGTGTCGGTTTCTGCGCGAACAGGGCTGCGAGGTGGATGTGCTGACGACAGACGCGGCTACCCGCGAACGCTTGCAGGATATTCCGGGTGTGCGCGTGATCAACGACATTCTGATACCGCGCGATGTGTCGCCGGGGCAGGATATACGCGCCCTGACGCGCCTGATTTCGCTCATGCGCCGCAATCGCTATGATGTGGCGCATACGTATACGGCAGTACCCGGCTTCGTAGGCCGACTCGCCGCTCGTCTCGCGGGTGTTCCCGTAATCCTGCACCATCAAGCGGGCTGGACGATCAACGAGTTCTCCTCCGGGCTGAAGCGCATTGTCTTTTCGCGCCTCGAATATCTGGCAACCGCGCTGTCCACCCGCGCCATCTGCGTCAGCCACGCCACCATGCAGCAGGCGCAGCAGGAACGCCTCGCCCCCCTCAACAAACTCGTCACCATCTGCAATGGCATTGACGCAGGGCCGTTTCAGAGAAGAAAAGGAGAAAAGATACGAGATACGAGATACGAGATACGAGGAGAAGATGATTCATCCTTCATCCTTCATCCTTCATCCTTTGTTCATCGGTAACAGCGGGCGGCTGGCGGCGCAAAAGGACAATGCCACCCTTCTGCATGCCCTGCCGATATTGCAGATTCTGTTGCCGGATACGAAGTTGACATTGCGGTTGGCGGGGGATGGGCCGGAGCGGGCGCGGTTGCAGGCGCTTGCCGACGAATTGGGATTAACCGCCAATCGTGGAATTTCTCGGGTTTACGCGGGATATACCCGGCTTTTTGCAATCGCTGGATGTGTTTGTCAGCCCGTCGCTGCGGGAAGGGTTGTCCATCTCCCTGCTGGAAGCGATGGCGGCGGGACTGCCGATCGTCACCACATCTATTGCCCCCAACGCGGAACTGATCGAACACGAGGTGACGGGCCTGCTGGTTCCCATCCATTCGCCCGAAGCCCTAGCCCACGCGATTGCGCGGTTTGCCAACAGACCCGGAACTGGCG
Source organism: uncultured Chthonomonadaceae bacterium (assembly GCA_963817895.1). Taxonomy (GTDB): domain Bacteria; phylum Armatimonadota; class Chthonomonadetes; order Chthonomonadales; family Chthonomonadaceae; genus CAWFQB01. The sequence goes on along the minus strand of CAWFQB010000004.1, from coordinate 571,078 downwards.
GAACGCTGCGGCGATAATGCGCGACAGCGCGCGCTGAAACGCTATACCATAGACCGCATGTGCCGGGAAACATGGGAGTTATACCTCACACTGTCGGCAGAAAGGCAGCCTCATGGCGTACCCGTTCACACCACGCAAACAACCTGATGTTACTGCACTGACATACGCGGCCTCTGATGTAACAGGAATACTGACGAATGGCAACTTGCGCCTTCCTTTATGGAAGCGGGGCATCAAGCGCGCTATGGATATAGGCGTATCCCTGCTGTTGCTTGTCCTGCTCAGTCCGCTTCTGATTTTAACCGGGCTGATGGTTCGCCTGACTTCACCCGGCCCCGTACTGTTTCGGCAAAAGCGGTTAGGGCGCAACGGGAAAGTGTTCGCCATTTGCAAATTCCGCACGATGCGCGTGGATGCGCCGGATATTCGCAACGCGGACGGCTCGGCGTTCAGCAGCGAAAACGATCCGCGCGTCACTCCGGTTGGAAAATGGCTGCGCAAAACCAGTCTGGACGAACTGCCGCAATTCCTGAATGTGCTGGGCGGCAGCATGAGTCTGGTCGGCCCGCGCCCCGATCAGGCGGATCAACTCGCGTATTATACGGAAGCGGAAAAGCTGCGATTGGCGGTAAAGCCCGGTATTACGGGACTTGCGCAGATCAGCGGGCGCAATACGCTGTCGTGGGAAGCCCGCAAGCAGTTGGACATAACCTATGTGCAACAATGGTCGCTGCGCTCCGATCTTGTCATTCTGGCTCGAACCCTGCCCTATGTCCTGCTTCAACATGGCGTAAACGCTTCTGCGCCTGCGCCTGCCGCAAAAAAATAATCAGGAAGTATCAAGATGCAAATACATTTGTTACCCCTTATAAACCGGAAATGTGGTCTTGCGCGGCGCGGTTGTTGGCGCAATGGGAATTTTTGCCTTACGCGCAAAGCGGATACGGCAAGCCCGCCGCCACCGCGCTGTGTCTGGAACGAATGGCGCATACGCTTGCCAATCCTCACGCTCAAGCTGTGACCGCGCTTGTTGAGGACACGCCTATTGGTATGGGCGTATTGACGCCCCTGCCCTGGGACAGCGAACAAATCGGCCTGTCTGCCGCTCGTCTGGACTACCTCATCGCGCAGGGCGGTTACGCGCAGCAGCGGCAAGTTTATTGACGCGCTTCTCGAACGGTTGCTGACGCAGGCGGGGGAACAAAACATTCAGCATCTCAGCGCGCGGGTGGATGCGGGCGACCTTGCCGCGATTCACGCTTTGGAACACGCGGGCATGGAACTCATTGACGGCCTGCTCACCTTTGCGCTGGACATAACCGACCTTTCCCTGCGCAAACTTCCCAACACGTTCCATCTGCGGCTGGCAATCTCGGACGATGCGGAACGAACAGCGGAATTAGCAAGACACGCTTACAGGCAAGACCGTTTTCATGCCGACCCTGCCATTTCCAGAGAACGCGCTGACAGCCTTCACGCCTGCTGGCTGCGCAACTCATGCGCGGGACAGGCGGCGGATGCTGTAATCATTGCCGAAGAGGGACAAGAACTGCTCGGTTTCGTCACCTGCAAATTGAACCGGGATACCACCGCGCATTTCGGCGCTCCCACAGGAACCATCGTTCTTGTCGCGACGGCGGAAGCGGCGCGGGGGCGCGGCGTCGGGAAACAGGCGACACTGGCGGCTTTGCGCTGGATGCGCGGGCAGGGCGTTCAATTTGTAGAAGTGGGGACGCAAATCCGCAACATCGCCGCCGGACGCCTGTACGAAAACTGCGGGTTCCGTCTGTCCGGCAGCAGCCTCACGTTCCGCAAACTGCTTCCCTGAATTCAACAACCGCCAGTCACTCAAATTTGCCTGAAGATTGTCTCGCAACCTGTCAATATTATGGGTGAGACACTTGATGCCTCCGTGTGACGCCTTCGACACTGCCAACGTTTGCTACTGAAATCGTTCGACACTGCCAACATTCGGCGTGTTGAATCCCAATCCCTTGCAGCACAAGCCGGAACCGAACCCCGCTGCCAACGAAAGTTTCCGCCATGCCACCCATCATGCAATCCGCCATGCCATCCGTCCTTGAACCCGCGCCCCGCGCCACCTTTCTGCCATTTTCGCCGCCGCTGATTGGCGATGAAGAGGTTTGCGAAGTGATTGACACCCTGCGCTCGGACTGGATTACGACCGGGCCAAAGACGCGGGCTTTTGAAACGCAGTTCGCCGATTACGCGCAGGCTCCGGGCGCGCTCGCGCTCAGTTCCTGCACGGCGGGCCTGCATATCGCGCTTGCCGCACTGGGTATCGGGCCGGGGGATGAGGTGATTACCACAGCCCTCACATTTTGCGCCACTGTCAACGTGATTGAACACGTCGGCGCGCGTCCGGTTCTCGTAGATGTGGAACCCGACACGCTCAACATTGATCCCTCCCGCGTTGCCGCCGCCATTACGCCGCGCACAAAAGCCATTATCCCCGTGCATTACGCGGGCCATCCGGTTGACCTGGATGCCATCCATGCCATTGCACAGGCGCATAACCTGCATGTCATTGAAGACGCGGCGCATGGAGTTTCGGGCAAATACAAAGGCCGTCCTATCGGCTCCGGTTCCAACTTCGCCGCGTTCAGTTTTTACGCTACCAAAAATTTAACGACTGGCGAGGGCGGGATGCTGACCGGCGACCCGGAATTGATCGCCCGCGCCAAAGTCCTGTCGCTGCACGGCATGAACAAAGACGCCTGGAAACGCTTCGACAAAACCGGAAGCTGGTATTACGAAGTGACCGCGCCCGGTTTCAAGTGCAACATGACGGACATCGAGGCCAGTATCGGGATGTGGCAACTGCGCAAACTGGCCGGGTTTCAGCAGCGGCGGCGCGAAATCGTAGCCATGTACCAGAACGCTTTCGGAAATGAAGAGATGCTGGAATGTCCCGTCGAGCGCGATGATGTGGAGCATACCTGGCATCTGTACGTGCTGCGCCTGAACTCCGAAGCCTGGCGCATAGACCGCAATCAGGTGATCGAAGAACTCAAAGCCCGCAACATCGGCACGTCCGTACACTACATTCCCATTCACCTGCACCCGTTCTACCGCGACAAATACGGCTATCAGCCCAACGATTTCCCCGTCACCCATGGCAACTATGAGCGCATGTTGAGCCTGCCCCTCGCGCCCCGCTTATCCGACGCGGACGTTCAGGACGTGATTGCAGCCGTCATGTCATTGGTTGGCAAGTACCGGAAATAGGGAGTAGGTTGTAGGGAGTAGGGAGTTAGGAAAAGCCTTGTTCAACTCGCGCATTAGCCTACTCCCTACAACCTACTTCCTACTCCCTACAAGGAGTTTTCCCATCGTGCAAAAACAACGTGTTTCCCACAGCGCTTTGCTGGAACGGCTGGTTCGCATGGGCGCGGACGGGCTCTGGTCAATGCCGCGCTTGCCTTGGCGCTGCTGACGCGCTATCTGTGGCAGGTGTCTGCCGCGCCTCATGCGGCCGTCCTTCCCATTCTCGGCCAGCGGTTTGCGGACGCCTACGTTTCCAATGCCGGATTGATCACGATTCTCAGTCTCGGCGTGTTTTATGCCAGCGGATTTTACACGCATGGCCGCAGTTATCGGGGGCGCTACAAAGCCATTGTTGTCGCACAGGCGGTTTCTCTGGTATATTTACTGACAGCCGCGCTGAATTTTATGCTGCCCCAACTTGATTTCCCTGCCGCGCAGCGTGGAAGCGCAGGCGTGGGCGTGGACGCTGTGTTTTGTCGTCGGCGGGCGCGTCTGGTCGCATGTATGGCGTTCCTGGCAAAAGCAGGAAAACGCGCCAGACAGGAGAACCCGCCCCTGCCCTTGCCATGCAGGTTCCGGCCAAGCCGCGCGTCTTAGTTATCGGCGGCGCGGGCTACATCGGTTCCGCGCTGGTTCCCCAATTGCTGAAAGCCGGGTATCAGGTTCGCATTCTGGACTTGTTTATGTTCGGTGAAGAGCCATTGAGCGATGTGCGGAACCATCCCGCGCTGGAACTGATACGCGGCGATTTTCGTCAGGTGCATAAAGTGGTGGAAGCCATGCAGGACGTGGATACCGTTGTCCATCTGGGCGCGATTGTGGGCGATCCCGCCTGCGCGCTGGATGAGAACCTGACGATTGAAATCAACCTGATGGCGACGCGCATGATTGCGGAGATCGCCAAAGGCTGTCAGGTGAAGCGGTTCGTGTTCGCCAGCACATGTTCCGTATACGGCGCAAGCGAAGAAGTTCTGGACGAAAATTCCAGTCTGAACCCCCTCTCCCTGTACGCGCACAGTAAAATCGCCTCCGAGAGGGTTCTTAAAGAGATGGCGGACGCCCATTTCAAGCCGGTTATTTTGCGCTTCGGAACCATTTTCGGGTTTTCGGGGCGGACGCGCTTTGATCTTGTCGTCAACCTGCTGGCGGCGAAAGCCGTTGTGGAAAACCAGATCACGCTGTTCGGCGGCGACCAGTGGCGTCCCTTCGTGCATGTGCAGGATGCCGCCCGCGCCGTGTGCCTGGCCGTAGAAGCGCCCGGCGCACAGCGTGGAAAACCAGACGCTCAATGTGGGCGCGGATCATCAGAATTATACCCTGCTGCAAGTGGGCGAGTTGATACGCAGCATGGTTCCCACCGCGCAGATCAGCGATTCCGACTGTGGCAACGACCATCGCAACTACCGCGTCAGTTTCGCCCGTATCCGCCGCCAACTGAACTTTCAGCCGGAATGGACGCTGGAACGCGGGCTTGGGCAAGTAATTTCCGCCCTGAACAGCGGGCTTGTGCAGGACTATCGCGACGCCCGTTACAGCAACGTGAAATTCCTGCGCGAAGAGTGCCTGTCCCTGCTCAATGAAGAAAACACGTCGTTCCACGCCCTGCAACAGGATAGATTCCTCAACGTGGAGCCGGAATTGGCAACTGTGCGACAGCTTGCGAAAGCAGCGTAAATGACGACCACACACACCCTTATCATCGGCGGCGGCATTGTCGGGTTGGCGACGGCGTATGAATTGTCGCAACAGTATCCCGACCGGTGCATTACGGTTCTGGAAAAAGAGACGGGACTGGCGCAACACCAGACGGGGCGCAATTCCGGCGTTCTCCATTCGGGCATTTATTACAAGCCCGGTTCCCTGAAGGCGACGACATGCCGCGAGGGCAAAGCGCGAATGGAGGCGTTTTGCGAACAGGAAAATGTTCCCTTCGACCGCTGCGGCAAGGTGATTGTCGCCACGCAGCGAGGACGAACTGCCCCGTCTCAACGATATTTATGCGCGGGGGCAGGCCAACGGCATCGCCTGTGAAATGATCGGCCCGGAACGTCTGCGTGAATTGGAACCGCATTGCGCGGGCATACAGGCCGTGCATGTGCCGGAAGCCGGAATTGTGGACTACATGGCGGTGTGCCAGAGCCTTGCGCGGCGTATACAGGAGGCGGGCAATCGTATCCTGCTCGGAACGCGCGTACTGGAGTATGCGAACGCCGTGAACGGGGCGTTGTCGTACAAAGCACAGCCGGGGACTTCGAGGCCAGTCTGGTTATCAACTGCGCCGGTCTGCACTCGGACCGGGTCGCGAAATTCGGCGGCGGCAAGCCGAACGCGCAGATCGTGCCGTTTCGGGGCGAGTATTTCGAGCTGACACCGACTGCGCAACACCTGTGCCGCGCCCTGATTTATCCCGTGCCTGATCCCCGCTTCCCCTTTCTCGGTGTCCACTTTACGCGCATGATTGCCGGTGGGGTGGAGTGTGGACCTAATGCGGTTCTCGCCCTTGCGCGGGAAGGCTACCGCAAAACCGATGTGAATCTGCGAGACGCCTGGCAAACTCTGACGTATAGCGGATTTTTGCGACTGGCGCGAAAGTACGGCAAAGTGGGCATGGGCGAATTTCACCGCTCGGTCAGCAAAGCCGCGTTTGTCCGCGCCCTGCAAAAACTGATTCCCGAAATTGAAGCGCGGCATCTTGTTCCCGCGCCCGCCGGAGTGCGCGCGCAGGCGATTGCGCCGGACGGCAAACTGGTGGACGATTTCGCCATTGTGGAGCGCCCGCACATTCTGGATGTGGTCAATGCGCCCTCCCCGGCGGCAACCGCGTCCCTCAGCGTCGCCCGAACCATTGTGGAACGCGCGGCGGCAATGTGAAACTTTCACCACAGAGGCACAGAGACACAGAGGTTTCACAGAGGGATGCAGAGAAAAGAGTAACCATTCAGCCTCTTTCCCTCATTCAAGAATAGCCCCTCTCCAAGTGAGGAACGAGCGGCAAGGAGAGGAGTTACAACATACATTAGCCCCTCTCCTAGCGACGTAGGAGCGGCAAGGAGAGGGGTTGGGGTGAGGTATCTCAACAAAAGGAAGAATATGGACACGAAAAAGTTTGTTTGTGATTATCTGGCGGATGTGCAAAATCTCATTCAGGAGATTGACGCGGCGCAGGTGGAGCCGATGGTGGATGTGCTGCTGACGGCGTGGCGGGATGGCAAGCGCGTGCTGTTGATGGGCAACGGCGGCAGCAGCAGCAGCGTAAGCCACATCGTCAACGACATGCAGAAGAACATTCATCTGGAAGCCGGCAAGCCCCTGCGCACCCTTTGTCTGTCCGACTGCACCCCGCTGATGATGGCGTGGGCCAATGACACCAGTTGGGACAACGTTTTCACGCCGCAGGTACAGTGCTGGGCCGAACCGGGCGATGTGGTTCTCGGCGTCAGCGGCAGCGGCAACAGCATGAACATCATCAACGGCATTGTCGCCGCCAATGAAGCGGGAGCGCACCACGCTCGGACTGGCGGGCTTTGCGGGCGGCAAACTCAAGCAGGCCGCGCAGCAGTGCATCGTGGTGGCAAGCGACAACATGCAGCGCATCGAAGACGTTCACATGATCCTCCTGCACCTGATCTTCTCCACCCTGCAAGAACGCGCCAAACTGGAAACGCAAAGAGGCTAAACCACGGGGAACACGGGGGACACGGGGAGGAGAGGGGAAAGACAGGGGAAGAACTTCGTGTATTTAGCAGTTGCTCTCGATTCTTGATTCCCCGGTTTTTCTCCCCCGTGTCCCCCGTGTTCCCCGTGGTTTATTCTGTGTTGGAGGCTGAACGTGAGCGAGTTGGGGCGAGCGGTGTTTGTGGATCGGGACGGGGTGCTGAACCGGGAATTGGGCGGGTATGTCACGCGCCCGGAAGATTTGGAACTGCTGCCTGGTGTGGCGGACGCCCTTGCGCGGTTGCATCGGGCGGGCTGGCCGATGATTGTGTTCACCAATCAGGCGGGCATCGGGCGCGGGCGCTTCACGGCGGAAACGCTGGATTTGATTCACGCGAAACTGCGGGCGGAGATTGCCGTTGCGGGCGGCGAAATCCGCGCCATTTATTTTTGCCCGCACCATCCCGATGACGGCTGCGAGTGCCGCAAGCCCCTGCCCGGAATGTTGCTGCAAGCGGCGCGGGAACACCATTTCGATCTGGCGCAGTGCTATGCGATTGGCGATACGCCCCGCGATATTCATGCCGCCCATGCTGCCGGATGCCGCGCCATTCTGGTATTGACGGGACATACTTCCGCGTTTGACGCTGCTGAGTTTCCCGCCCCGCATCCTGACTACATCCTCCCCGATTTATCTGCGGCTGCCGACATGATCTGTTTGCGCGAAAATGAAGCAGGTTCCTGATACGCCCGTGTGGAACAACACGGCATGTCTACATCAAACCCCCAAACCAACTCTGAAACAGATCCGCTGAACCTTGTCAATTTGCGGCAGGGAGCCAATTCGCACTTCGGATTTTCGCAGGGTAACTGTTTTCCCCTCGTTGCCCGACCTTTTGGCATGACGCACTGGAGTCCGCAAACGGCGGAAGGCAACTGGTTCTTCGATGCGCGGGCGCGCAAATTGCAGGGCGTTCGCGCCACACACCAGCCCAGTCCGTGGATCGGAGATTACGGCCATTTCGTCGTCATGCCGCAGGTGGGCGCGCTGCTGCCGGGAAATGAGGCGCGGTCTTCAGGGTATCAGCCGGAAACAAGCCAGTTTCGTCCCGATTATTTCTGCGCCGATTTGCTGCGGTATGACACGCGGCTGGAAATCACGCCCACCGAGCGCTGCGCCGTATTCCGGTTTCAGTTTCCCGCAACCCGACAGGCGCGCGTGTTGATTGAGCCGTGTCATGGCGAGTTGTGGGTACGGATTGAGCCGGAACGTAATCGCGTGGTTGGCTACACGCGCGGGAAAACGGGCGGCGCGCCGGACAACTTCGCCTGCTATTTTGTGGCGACGTTTGACCGCCCGTTTTCGGAACAGGCGACGTTTGCCGCCAGCAGGGACATTGTTCAGGAGGGTGATGAGGGAGGCGAGCGCAGGGGAACGCGGGCGGGCGCGGCGGTTACGTTCGCGCTGGAAACCGGCGCAAGTGTGGAAATGAAGATCGCCACATCGTTTCTGAGCATCGAGCAGGCGGAACGTAATTTGGAGCGCGAGATTGGGAGCGTAGGTTTTGACGAAATCCGGGCGCAGGCGCAGGAGGTTTGGGAAAACGCGCTGAACCGAATACAGATCGAGGGCGGCACGGACGCGCAGCGCCGCGTATTTTATTCCTGCCTGTACCGCGTTCATCTGTTTCCGCGCCGGTGGCACGAGTTTGACGCGAACGACAGGCCCGTTCACTTCAGCCCCTACGACGGGCAGGCGCATGACGGCGTGTTGTACGCGGATAACGGCTTTTGGGACACGTACCGAACGGTTTATCCGCTGTTCGCCCTGCTGATGCCCGCGCAATTAAACGAAATACTGGAGGGCTGGACGCAGGCGTACCGCGAGGGCGGCTGGTTTCCGCAGTGGGCCAGTCCGGGTTATCGCGCCTGCATGGTGGGAACGCACATTGACGCTGTGTTTGCCGATGCCGTCGCGGGGCATACGCGGGTTCGATCTGGAAACGGCGTATGCCGGGATGCGCAAACACGCCTTTGAAGCCGGCGACGCGGCAGGCAACTTTGGGCGGATAGGCATCGCGGATTATCTTGAAAAAGGGTATGTCGCCTCAGATAATCATCACGAATCCGTTGCCCGTTCGCTGGATTACGCTTACGATGATTTCTGCCTCGCGCAGATTGCCCACGCGCTTGGAAAGAATGAGGATGCGCAGCTTTTCCTCGCTCGTTCCCAAAACTACAAGCATTTGTATGACTTGTCCGTTGGTTTTATGCGTGGGCGTAAGGCAAGTGGCGAATGGGCCGCGTACAATGAGTGGCAGTGGGGCGACCCTTACGTGGAGGGCGGGCCGTGGCAGTCTACATGGGCGGTTCCGCACGACCCTGCTGGACTGATTGCTTTAATGGGTGGCGCGGAAGCGTTCGTCGCCAAACTGGAACAGATGCTGTCCCTGCCGCCGCGCTTTGAAGTGGGGCATTACGGTTTTGAGATACACGAAATGACCGAAATGGCCTGCGCCGGGTTTCGGGCAGTATGCGCACTCCAATCAGCCCGTACACCACGCTTTGTATCTGTTCACGGCGGCAGGGCGTCCCGATCTCACGCAGCATTGGGTACGCCGCGTCCTGAACGAGTTGTACACGCCCGATGTGTTTCCCGGCGACGAAGACAACGGCGAAATGTCCGCGTGGTATATTCTGAGCGCATTGGGTTTGTATCCGCTATGTCCCGGCCATCCCTCATGGACACTGAGCGCGCCCCTCTTTCCCCGCGCCGTTCTCCACTTCGAAAACGGCAGTGAACTGACCATTGAAGGCGGGGATGTTTCCGACGAACGCCGCTATGTTCAGCAAGTCACGTTGAATAGCGCAAAGCAGGAGCGATGCTGGCTGTCCCATGCCGAAGTCGCGCAGGGCGGTACGCTGAAATTCCAAATGTCGGATACGGCGTTTATTACGCCGCAACTCCCCCCCGATGCTCTGCCTTTCTCGCTTTCCTCTTCGGAAGAATAGCAGGTTTTAACCTCACCCCAACCCCTTTCCGGTCGCTTAATGCGTCAGGTCAGGGGTTTTCTGGTGTCACTTGGCATCAAAAATAAAAATCGCCAAATATAACGCTGTTATCACGGTAATCTGACATTACGCTGACGCAAGGCTTGTATCCTGTACCCAATGCAGTTCGATAAGGCAGACGGAACAACGACAGGCAAGGCAAAGGAGTACACGATTACCATGCTAAAACAACGCGAACGCGCGACATGACAAATGACCCGCCGGACGTTTCTGACGCAAACGAGCGCGGCAGTCCAGAGCGGAACACTATTCCCTGGAAGGAAGCTTTAACCATGTATACGACGAAGAGTGTGACTGTGAAAACGAACGCGACAACCTCCGGCCTGAAAATGCCGATGAAACGCGCCTTGCTGTGCGGCCTAGCCGGATTGACCCTGATGATCCCATCATTACACTCCGCCGCTGTCGCCGAAACCGCCGCGCCCCCGCCCATTATCAGGCAGGATACGCGGCCTGACCTGACCATCCTCGGTGTTATCGTTCTGGCAAAGCCGGGCGGGCAGGCAGACCCCTACCATGTCTGGCCTAAAATCCTGAACCAGAGAATGACCGCGTCCAAACCCTGCACGCTGCGGGTGCAGTTCACAAAGGGGGCTGGAAGCTACTCGCTTTACTACCCTGTACCCGCGCTGCATCCGGGGGAAGCGGCCAATGTGACCGTGAGTATGTCCACACCGATCTTCGCGCCTGGCACGACCACGCTGTTCGAGGCGGACACCTACAACGACGTGGACGAAAAGAACGAATTCAACAACACTTACTCGGTTGTTATTCCCTGAATTGCAGCCTGAATACGCTCAATGACAGAGCGAAACCACTTTCCAGAACAAGAAAAGGAATCTTTAACGATGAAAAACACTTCAAATATCAGCGCGACAATGAACGCGCCAACCCGTACCACTGTCGGCAAAATGTGGCTCGGCGTGAAACGCGCCCTGCTTTGTGGATTGGCGGCATTGCCGCTAGCGATGCCATTGGCGCGACCGACGCAGGCGCAGGCGGACGGCCTGCATCTGGCGGAACTGCGTATTACGGGCGTGGCTGACTACTTCGACCGCAGCAACAAATACAACCCGAACTACGCCCGCGTACTTGTCAACAATCAGGGTACGCTCGCCTCGACGCCGTGCAAGCTGACGTACAATCTGTATGAGGGCATCAACTATCTGCAAATCGGCGACGCCAACGTTCCTGCGATTGCGCCCGGACAGTCCGTATACGTGCTGATCGCCACGCCGGTCAATATCCACGCGCCGCATAAATATCTGCGCTTCACCGTGGACGCGCTCAATCAGGTGCCGGAGTTCATCGAAACTAACAACGACTACGACATTGACAATCCCTACTGAAACAAGCCGTAAAGACGCGCTTGCCGATGCGCCCTGAGCGCAGGCAAAGCAGTTCAGCGCCCGCCACAAGCCCGGAAGCCTGTGGCGGGCGCTGAATGTTGATAACGCTGTAACCTGTGAAAGGTATCGGCTAATGTTTTACGGGAAAGTGACAGCCTGACCGGTACGGGCCGAGGTGTAGATGGCTTCCAGAATCTCGGACACGACACAAGCCTGTTCGGGCGTGGTCACAGGCTGCGTATCGTTGAGGATGGCCTCGATCCACAAACGGGCTTCCAGATCAGCGTCGCTTTCGGTCTTACCCTCATAAAACGCCACGCCGCCGGATTTTACGTCTACCTGCGTCTGGTACATGCGTCCGAGATTTTCGCCGTTCAAGCGCAGGCCGCCGATCATGTCCGCGCCGCCTTCTGTGCCGCACAGGGTACATTTCGCCTCGTCCACTTGCAGCGTGTTGAGCGCCCACGAGGATTCCAGCACTACAGTCGCGCCGTTCTTCATCGTGATGAAACCGAACGCCGAATCTTCTACCGTGAACTTTTTCGGGTCCCAGGGGCCGAAGGCATTGGCGGCGTTTTCTTTGTGCGCCAGTTTGTGGTAGGTCGTGCCGACTACCGTTTTCGGCTCGTAGTTGTTCATCATCCACAAGGTCAGGTCGAGCGCGTGGGTTCCAATATCAATCAGCGGCCCGCCGCCCTGTTTCTCTTCGTCCAGAAACACGCCCCAGGTGGGAACCGCGCGCCGTCGAATGGCGTGGGCTTTGGCAAAGTAAATCTCGCCCAGGTCGCCCGCTTCGCAGATGTTGTGCAGATACTGGCTATCGGGCCGGAAGCGGTTGTTGTAGCCAATCGTCAATTTCTTGCCCGTGCGCTTGGCTGCTTCCACCATGCGCCGCGCGCCCTCCGCCGTTTTCGCCATCGGTTTTTCGGACATGCAGTGCTTGCCCGCTTCCATTGCGGCGATAGAAACTTCCGCGTGGGCGTCGTTGGGCGTCAGGACGTGGACAACATCAATAGTCTTGTCTTCCAGCAGCTTGCGATAATCCGTGTAGGTTTTGGCGTCTTTCGCGCCGTACTTCGCCATGCCCAGTTCCGCGCGCTCCGGCACAATGTCGCAGAATGCGACCAGTTCTACATTGGAGAGTTTGGAAAGGCTGGGGAAATGCTTTCCGTTGGCGATACCGCCGCATCCGACGATCCCGATCCGTACTTTCTCGGCCATAACGATTGTGATTCCTTTTCAAAATAGTGGCGCGTGGCGGACGGCGAAGTCTGTCAAAATCTACTCCATGCCGAACACGCTTCCAAGAGTATACCTAAAATCAAAGGCCGTTCAAACCAGAGCCTTGAAATTACAGGAGCGTCAAATCTATCATTTTAATCGAATTCAGTCATGTAAAGAACGTAGGTGTTCTCCGGGGAAATAATTTTGCCGGTCCAGACATTCTCTTGCGCTGACAATTTATCCGGCAGAATTTCATAAACAGCGCGCATTTGTACAGAATTAACCAGGCCAACGGCGGCAAGGGGGAAACCTTTGTAAGGCCAGCGACCCTTTTGAGCATGACCGCCAGCCTGGGCGTCAGGAACCTCCAGCGTCACTTCCCGCATAATCATTTCACCGGGATACAAAATCGAGAACTGAGCCATATTTGAGTACCAAACATCTCGTTTGCGTTCCACTCTGATCGGCGCCCCGAACCACTTTGCGCCTACAGCACTGATTTCCAGCGTCAGGTTGCCCGAACCCCAACTGCTATCCTCATTCCAAAGTCTGATGGGATTTTGTGAAATGTTCTGGATAGCGACATTGAAGTGAGGAGTAGTCGGAGACATTTTCAGGCAGCGCGTCGGCGTCTCCCCATGAGGACTCATGTAAGCATTGAGGCGTATGGATGTTGAGAGAATGGTGAGAGCCAGAGGCGATTTCGGTATGCCGCTTGCTAGAGAAGGGATTGCTTCAGTCAGGCTTGCCCCCGCGACTGAACAAAGGAATTGTTTGCGGTTCATGGGTGTAATCTCCTGAAAAAGAAGCAGTTTATCTGTATGGCTTCCGTTTCTGTAGATACAATCTAACTTGCAAAGTTACTCGGCCCGATGTCGGTTTATAAATTCGTCGTCATGCAAATGGGGGTACGCCCGGTATACGCGGTCAATTTCATCCTGTTGGCCGGGACTGAGGGTTTCTGAGGGGTTCAGACACCAGATCCCCTCCAGCAATCCCTGACGGCGCAGAACCTCATGCAGTCCGGCAATGCAGCCCCGGAAGCCGTTTGCGGCATCGAAAAAGGCCGCGTTGCAGTCCGTAATTTCCACACCCCGGCGAAGCAACTCTGATGGTATTGCCTCGTCGTCCTTTATTATGTGGTGACAATCGTTGAGCAGTTCCACAGCGCGGCGCGTCCACACGGCCCAGTGTCCGAGCAAACCGCCAACGATGCGCCGTTCTACCGGTTTACCGTTCACCTGAAAACGGTACGGCGTGATTAAATCCAGCACGATGTTGTCGTCGTTGCCGGTGTACAGGGCAATATCGTCCCGCCCCGATTCCGCAATGGCGCGAACCACATCCAGCGTCTGATAACGGTTGAACGGCGCGATCTTGATGGCGGCAACATTTTCAATTTCCGCGAAACGCCGCCAGAACCGGTACGAAAGCAGCCTTCCGCCAACGGATGGCTGCAAGTAAAAGCCGATGATGGGAACGATGTCGGCAACGGTTTGGCAATGGGCAATCAAGTCTTCTTCGTTTACATCGGATAGGGCGGCGAGACTGAGCAATCCGGCATGAAACCCGTGTTCGCGCAGGATGGTGGCTTCCGCAGCCGCCTGCCGCATTGCGCCGCAAATGCCTGCGATGCGAACAAGGGGCGTTTCCCGGCCCGCATCCAGTCGCGTCATCTCCTCCCGCGCCAGGGACAGCAAAGGTTCAAACAGCCCGATACGCGAGTCGCGGATGGCAAACTGCGTGGTATGAACCGCGAACGCGATTCCGCCCACTCCCGCCGCCGCATAATACCGCCACAACGCTTGCTGCCGCCGCTCATCCCATTTCCGGGCCGCGTTCAACGCCAGCGGACTGGCCGGAATGACAAGCCCCTGCTGCAACGCGGTATGAATGTTCGGATCAAGGCGCAATGTTCGCTCCTGACTAAAACTTGCCATCACGCGTTTCAAAATGCGTTGGTTTGTTGAGCGTAGGGCCGCCGCGCTGTACCCAATCGGCAGTCCATTGCATGATCTGCTGCACAGGTACAGTGGGATAGCCGAACAAATGGTGAGACAGTTGGGCGTTGCTTAACAATGCCTGCGTCGCTTCCTCGCCCTTCAAAACGGGGAGGCTTGCCGAACATCTGCCCGAACTGTTCCGCAACGCGGCGGATGCTCAAGGTTTCCGGGCCGGTGACGTTGACGACAAAGGGCGGATGGGCGCAATGCGCGAACGCAAGCAGGCTGTGCGCGTTGGCGTCCGCCTGCCAGATCACATTCGCCATTGCCATATTCAGATTGACGGGTTCGCCTGACCAGACGCGCCGCGCGACATCCAGCAATACGCCGTAGCGCATTTCCACCGCGTAGTTCAGGCGTATCAGGGCAACGGGAATTTGGAGCGTCCGGCTGAAATGCGCGAAAATGCGTTCGCGCCCCAGACAACTCATCGCGTAATCCCCGACCGGCGCGCAAATATCCGTTTCCACCGAGCCGCCTGTCTGGAGGGGCAGTCAGGCCATACACGTTGCCCGTTGAAAACGCCACAATGCGGCTATGTCTGAACTTCTGGCACACCATACCGGGCAGGTAACTGTTCATGGCCCACGTCAGCGGCTCGTTGTCCGTCGCGCCGAACTTCATTCCCGCCATGTACACAATATTGGGCGCGTCCGGCAGGGCGGCGAGAGCATCGGTATCAAGCAGGTCACAGCGCTTGGTTTCCACGCCATGCGCGTTCAACTTCGCTTCCATACCCCCACTGTTGAACCGCGACACGCCGATAACGCGCCGATTTGTTCCCGCCTGCTCCGACGCCCGTTTCGCCATCCGCGCCAGCGTCGGCCCCATTTTCCCGCCAACGCCTAACACCAGAATATCGCCCTGCAATCTGCCGCATCATTTCGATGACGGCGGGCGTGGGCGTACTGAGCAGGTCTTCCAGCGTCTCCTCGTTGGGTATCATAGCGTCGCTCATAGTTGTGAACCAAGTCCGGCAGGGATGGTATCGGGCAGGCGGTGCAGGCCATCCGTGGGCGCGAACAGTCCGCTGAGACGGGGCAGCCAATCGGCGTTGGCGTCCGGCGTATATTGTGGCGAATTGAGTTCTATGCCGTTCAGGGTGGGAACACAGCGCGGCGACAAGGGCGGAATGAATGGCGGACAGGCCCGGATTGGTCAAGTCCTGCAAGCAGACTTCAAGCCCCTTTTGTCGCGCCCATGCAGCAGCGACAAGCGAGAAACTGTGTCCCTTGCAGGTTTTAATCGCGATACCGCTCCAGCCCTGTTCCTGAACCGCGTGAAGCAGTTCCATTCCCGTTAGTCCCTCATCCAGTATCACGGGTTTAAGTTTGGTAACGTCACGCCAGTTTTGCGGCGAACCGAGAATGTCGCGGCTTGTGGGCTGTTCGAGATATTCCAGCGCGGCGAATACGTCCGGGGCGTCGGCTTGCAGGCGCAGCAGATACTCCAGGACGCTTGCGGCATCGGGGTTGCCCTCGTTGCTGTCAACGGAGAGGCGCGGGCGAACGGCTCCCCATTCCTGTACGCCCCGATAAATTTCAACGGTGCGGGCGGCATCCGCTACGCTGTCCTTGCCCATCAGTTTCAATTTGAAACTGCGATAATTCCGTTCCCGAATCCAGGGCGCGATGTCGCGTTCCAGCGTATCATCCTTGCTCACGCACAGCCATGCGTCGAACTGCTTTAACGGGTTCGGGCGCAACGTTCGGGCAACCGCCCCACACGCGCCGGTTTCGGGAAAATACGCGTCGGCGGAAGGAAGCGGAACAGGATCGTTATAAAAGGAGAAGGCAGAACGGTCCAAAGCGACTCCAACCGCGTCGTGAATGGCGGCGTCGAACGGACTGCCGCACATTATTCGCGCCAGAACGGTCGGAACGGACGAACCTGTCTCCTGCTGAAGACGGTCATGCAGGCGCAATCCCAATTCCGTCGGGTGAGCGGCCTCATCTCCGCAAAGTTCTTTCAATTCGTGTGCTATGCGCGTACACAAACCGCGCAGTTCGGCATCCCGTTGCGCGTGAGAGAGGATCGGGTCGGGCCACGCCCACACGTCGCTGAGATAAATGCTTCCTCGCCCCACCCCGCGCCTGCCATCCACTTCCACCGTGACTGCCGCTTGCGCTTCCGTGATTTCGGTAATCACGCCGGAACTCAGGCGCATCGGAACGCGCAATGTTTGCGGCACAAATTCTACGCTCGCTTCTAAAATTGTCGCCTGCATAGCGCCTCCTCAGTAATGAATAGCCCTCACCCCAACCCCTCTCCCAAAAAGCCTGGGAGAGGGGCTATTCTTGAATGAAAAGAAGAGGCTGAATAGTTACCGACTAACAACCCAATAACCTACCGCAACGTTACTTCATAAAGCGGGGAGTGAGCGCCCTCTGTTGTCAGGTAAATGGCTTTGCTGTCGGCCCGGTAGCAGACGGATTCGCCCTGCTTCATCAGGGGCAAAAGCATCTGCTGCGGCTTGCCTTTCAGCGCCTGCGCAATGGACTGCCCCGACGCAATGGTCCACTCGTACCCCTCCAGATAGGTGCGGATGAATACGCGCTTGCCATCCGGGGATACCGCGCCGCCGGTTGCCATGCGCTCGCCTTCGGAGAACCGCTTGCTGAACCCGGAAAGCAGTTGCCCCGCGAAGGTGAGCGTTCCCACCTTTTGCAGCGTTGTTTTGCCGCCCGGAGTGAGCGGGATCGGAAAGGCGTACACGCCGCTCTGTCCGCTGCCCTCTTTGGTGACAACGACCATTTCTCCGGTTTGGGGATGGACGAGCAGGGTTTCCGTGTCATGCGCCCCGTCGGGGAAGCGGAAGAAAAACTTGTCGGGCAGTTCCGACTTCAGTTCCGGTTGGGGCTGTTTGGGATCGAAAACGGGTTCGGGAATACGGTAAAGAACCAGATTATCCCGGTTGTGGTTGTTGTCGCCAAAGTCGGCTACATACAGCGCGGGGCGCGCGTCCTCTCCCGGCCCGCTCGCCATGTCCTCCCAATCCACATTCGTCGCGCCGGGAATCGTCACGCGGGCAACGGTTTTGCCGCTCCGGTCGAGCGCGTAAAGATACGGTCCGTCGCCGCTGTCATTATGCGTCCAGAAAATCCCGTTGTTGACGCGGGAAACCGCCAGCCCGGAACTCTCCGTGATGCGCGTATCCGTGAGCGTAGCGATTAGTTTCACGGATGCTTCCGAAGCACTGGCGACCGTTGGTTTGGCGGTGGCAGACTTACCCGCCGGAGAAGGTTGCTTCCGGGCAGGCGTTGTATTCTGGGCGCGGGAAGAAATGGTGAGCAGGCAGGCAAGACTCAACACCGGCAATATTTGGAAGGAAATGTTCGCGATAATCTTCATACGCATGTATTCGCGTACTCAGGGGAGGATTCCTGCTATATAACATTCGAGGCTCACACCGAATTGAAAACTATGCCTGTTGAAATTTCGCTTGCTGCAACTGAATAAATTCCTTTGTGACTATATGGCGTTTAAGCAGGCGGGCTTTCAACACTTGTAGGTTGATACCCGGCGTATCCACGCCTGTAACGACTCAATACAGGCAAATAGAAGAGCAAGTATACAGGCAGGCGCGCAAACAGAGGGACGCGCATTTGCTGCAACGCGAGGGCCGCGAAAAGCAGAAGTAAACCGGCGCACAGGGGCGCCGTCCAGCCGCTCAGGTTCAGCGGGCCGATAGTTTTGCGGTAGTCGCGCAGGGTGGCGGCCCATGCCAGCAGGTCCAGCCCGGCAATCGTCAGCGCGGCTCCTTTTGCGCCCCAGTGGGGAACCAGAAACAGGCTGCCGGCAAACGCAAGACAGGCGGAAACCGCCACACAGCGCAGCAGGGCGCGATCCTTGCCGAACGGAATCAGACAGTTGGTGTAGCCGAACACGGCATGATTAAAGACGATCCCGACCGCCATCAGGCGCAGCAGCAACGCGGCATCGGCATACCGCGCCCCATAGATAAGCTGAATGATGGCGGGCGCTTCCCCCGCCACAATCGCCGCCAATCCGAAGCCGAGAAGCATGTTGATTTGCGCGAACCATTGCGCCTGCCGTTGCGCCCCGGCCCTGTCCTGCGCCACCAGTCGGGCCAGACGCGGCAGAAACACGGCGACAAGCGTATTCGGCAGGGTGGTGGTCAGTTCAAAGATGCGGAAGGCGGCGAGGAAGCAGCCCAGCATGGCGGCGGCGCAGACATGCTCCACGCCCAGCGTCGTGGCGTGGCGCAGGGCTAGGGCAAGGGCCATTGTCGCGCCAAGCGGCAGGGATTGGCGCAGCGTGTGCCGCAACTCTTTTATTTGTGGCAGCACAAGCTTCAGGCGCAGGCGGCGAAACAGCGCGGCATAACCGAGCAGGGTTGTACACAGGCTGCATAGCAATCCAATCAGCGCGAACCGCAGCAAATCTTCGGGACGATGCACCCACAAACCATATCCCAACACTTGCAGCGCGTAGTTGAGCAGGTTGAGCAGGGCGGGAACGCGCATCTGCTCGAAGCCGTTGAACACCCAATCTACGGACAGCGCGACTACAAACAGCGACAATCCCTGTATCAAAATCAGCGGGCGCAAAACAGCGTCATGCCACAAACCGGCGCTCAAAACAACCAATCCCGTATAAGCAGCGCAGGCCAGCACACACTGAATTCCGTTGATTTCAATCAGGGTACGGCCTGCGCGTTCCCGATCCTGCGCAATGCTGCGCGTTCCCCACTGCCCCATTCCCGGCGACAGCAGCATGGAGGCGTATGCGATTACGGCAGCCGCAAACCCCATTTTGCCGAAACTCTCCGGCCCAAGCGCTTGCGCCCCGCGTAGCTGAGAATGACCAGATTCAGCAGGCGTATCAGCACCGTCGCGCCGCCAACGGACACCAGATTTACCACAAAGCCGGAAGAACGCCCCCCGAAAAAGCGCGTCCTTCCGGCCTGATTAACAGCAGCGATTGACAAGAAAAATCCTCACAACGGTAGACGGTAGACTGTAGACGGTAGACAGTAGATAAATTCCTAACAACCTGACAACCTGACTTCAGTACATTTCTGTATCGGCCATTGTGGTACACCAGCGCAGCGGGTCTTCCAGCCACGCGCAATTCGTGTCCAGAACTTTGCATACCAGATTTCGTTGGCGGCTTGTTGGCTGAAATCCTAATTTACACCCCGCTTCATCCAGTTCCGTGTTGGTTTGCAGCCATGTGGAAATCTGTTGCGCCCCCTGATCGCGCAAATGGTTCGCCGCGCCGGTCAGCAAATGGGGCAGAATAGCGGCGTCTTCCGTGCGCCATGCAATGTCTACAATGTCTCCGTAGCGTTCATCTGTTACCGGATCAACGAACATTTTCAGCGCCAGCAGCCCGACTAAAACGCCCTGCTTCTCCGCCCGGAACAGTTCGTAACGGTAGCGGGGATTGTCCAGAAACCGCCATTGCCACAACGCGGCGTCACGCGCCAACCCGATCCCGACTTTGCCCCGGCGCTCAGAAGCCGCGCGCAAACAGGCGTCTTCTTCCGCGCCCAATGCCGTCAAGGGGATGAGCCGGAGTTCGGCAGAGTTCGGAAGGCGGCAGCGCGTCGGCGGCAAGAGTTCCAGTCCTGCAAGCCGGCCACTTCCGACCAGCCCATTTTCAGTTTGTACAAACGTCCCGCCCGCGCGTTCGCCATGCCCATGATGCCGATGGGATGGTCTGCAGCGAACTGTTCGCTGCCGTGTTCTATGAGTTGTTTCAGCAGCCCTTTCGCCTGATACGCGGGCGCAATCATCGCTTCCAGCGCCATGCTGATATGCGCGTCGGAACCGGCCAGCCGTCGCAGGTGAAATCCGTAGCAACCCGCCAGATCACCGTTCGGCGCGTACACCATGCTCAACGCGCTCGGAAACGGCCCGCCGAAAAACTGCCAGCGGTAATAGTCCAGATTCACTTTTCGCGCATACAGCGAATTGGAAAGTTCGCAGAAACGCTGCGCCGTCGTCGGCATCGTTGCGGGCGCAGCGCAGCGTAAATTCTTCGCTTTTGGTTTCGCGTACTATTTCGGTTGCCGTCATAATCAATTCTCCCCTACCAGCCCGAACAAATCGTTTCCACGATATGATGGACATCCGCGTCGCTCAACCCCTCGTGGACGGGCAGGGAAATCTGGTGGGCGTCGAACGCGTCCTGACCGGGCAGGTTGTGGCGGGTTACGCTGAAGACCGAGTTGCGGTCAATGCCGAAATCCACGACGGAACACGGGATGCCCCGCGACGCCAGTTTGCGCGCGAAATCTTCGCGGCGTTCCACAAGCAGGGTGAACAGCCAGTAGGCGTGTTCGCGGTCGGGCTTACATTCCAGCAGTTCGACTCCGGGTATGTTGTTCAATTGCTCCCGGTACATGGCCCCGACTTGGCGGCGGCGGGCCAAGCGGGCAGGGAAATCTACCAGATTGCCCAACCCTACGGCAGCGGCGATGTTGTTCATGTGGTACTTGTAACCCAGTGTGGACACGTCGTAGCCCCGCGCGCCCTCCGGGGTTTTCTGCATGTTGGCGCGGTCAATGCCGAACCACCTGCCGATAACCGCCTGCTTCTCGTCCTCTTCCGAAGCGCAGCACAACATGCCGCCGTCCCCCGTCGTCAGGTGCTTGATAGCCTGAAACGAGAAGGCCGTAAAGCGCGAAATGTTGCCGACAACCTGCCCTTTATAGGTCGCGCCGAGCGCGTGGGCGGCGTCTTCGATAACCGTCAAATGATGCTGTTCGGCAAGGGCGTTTATTTCGTCCAGTTCGCACGGATAGCCGCCCCAATGCACGGGCATAATGGCGCGAGTTTTGGACGTAATGCGGGATGCAATCGAAGCGGGCGCGATATTGCCGGTATGCGGGTCAATATCGGCAAAAACCGGCGTGGCCCGCTGCATCAGAATCGCCAGTCCCGTCGCCATAAACGTTTGCGCGGGCAAAATCACCTCATCCCCCGGCCCGACATTGGCGGTCGCAAGCGCGAGATGCAGCGCGGCGGTTCCGCTGTTCACGGTGACGGGATGGCGCATCCCAAGCGTTGCCGTCAGGGAACGCTCGAACCGCTTGACCATTTCGCCCTCATTGACCCACCCGGAACGCAATACTTCGTTGACGAGTTCGATGGCTTCGGGCGCAATGTGGCTCTGGAAGAAGGAGATGGGTTGTGTTTGGGTGGCAGTTTGGGGCATGATGATTTTTCTTACTCTCAGGTTCCCCTTCTCCCAGGCTTTTTTGGGAGAAGGGGTTAGGGGTTGAGGGCCAATTAGAAACGGATCAGGCGGCTATCAAACGCGCCGTTCCGTGATTACACTCGTACCACTCTATCGAGCGTTTCAAACCTTCGCGCAGGGATGTGGGACACTCGTAACCCAAAATGTCGCGCATCCGCGTTACGTCGAAGCCTTTTTCCAACTGGCCTTCAGGCTTGCTCGCGTCCCACACGATTGCGCCCCGGTAGCCGGTCAGGTCGGCAATGGTTTCCACAAGGGTTCGTATCGTGGTCGCGTTGCCGGACGACAGGTTGATGATGTCACTGCCGCTGTACGTGGCCGCGCCGAGCAGAATGGCTTCGCAGGCGTCTTTGATGTAGATAAAGTCGCGGGTTGCCCGGCCCGTTCCCCACGACACGATTTCGCGCTGTCCGTCCCGCCGCGCTTCCGAAAACTTGCGTATCAGGGCGGGAATGACGTGCGAGTTCGTCAGGTCAAAGTTGTCGTGTGGGCCGTAGATGTTGCCGGGAACCAATACGACCGCATTGAATCCATATTGACGACGGTACGATTGCGCCTGCACCGCGCTCATGGCTTTCGCCAGCGAGTACGGCGCGCTTTCCGGCTGCGGGTAGCCGTTCCACAGTTCGGTTTCGCGAATTGGCGAGGGCGCGTGGGCCGGATAGCTGCATCCCCCCATCAGCGTAATGTATTTGCTGACGCCCGCCTGATAGGATTCGTGCAGCATCAGGGTTCCCATCAGCAGGTTTTGAGTACAAAAGTCGGCGGGCCGCTGCTTGTTCGCCATGATGCCCCCGATTAAACCGGCAAGGTGCAGAACCACATCCGGGCGCGTGTCCGCAAGCAGGGCGCGTATTTGCTCCTGTTCCAGCAGGTCATATTGTCGGCGCGTGGGCGTGAGCAGTTCGCAGTCAACCCGTTCCAGCATGGGAACCAGATTGCGCCCGACAAACCCGCTCGCGCCCGTGACGAGAACCCGCTTCCCCTGTAAGAATTCGCGAACCTCACGCATGACCATTGCCGCCCTCCGCCAATTTCAACACGAACAGATTGGTGTTGTTGCCGTTCCAGTTGAAGGGATGGTTCCGCGCCAGCAGGCGGATCGCCCCCTCCTGATCGGGGTGCGGCACAAGGCCATGTTTGGCGAACCGTTCCAGCCACCATTCGCGGGGATGAACCGTGATATGCACGTCGAAATCCGCCACCAGCGACGCGGTTCCGATGAACAGCGAGTTGGGGCGTATATGATTGCGAATCGTCGCCAGCATCCCGTCCAGTTTCGCCTCGTGAATGTGTTCCAGAACCTCGAACGTGCAGACAAGATCGAATTCGGCGGCGAAATCTATCTCCTCCTGCAAGTTCAGCAGGCGATAGTGTTCCTCGTACCCGACGATATGGCAGCTATGCCGGAACGCGATAGGATTGGCGTCCACGCCCAGATAATCGTTCGCGCCGAAGGACTCGAAGAACCGGCGCATGTGTCCGCTGCCGCAGCCCAATTCCAGCACGGAAGTCAGGGGCGCGTTCCGAGCCGCGCGGCAAATCTGCGCGATAGCCTGTGTGAGCGGAAAGAAACTCATGTCCTTGTAGGCGTTGGTGTACACAAGCGCGTCATCCAGCGCCAATCCCTCAAAGCCTTCAGCCGCCGTTTGCCGCTTCGTCACATCCTGCGCGGCCTGAATAATGGTGTCGGGGTTGGCGTCGGCGTCAACCGGAATCGGCCCGCTGTTGGGCAGCTTATTTTCCAATGTCGCCACCCACGAGGCTTGCCGCCCGTCCATTTCCGCCCCGCCCTTTCGCCGCGCCAGCGAGTGCTCCACATGCCACAGCGACGTGACCAGTTTCCGTTTCGCCGCCCCCGCCACTCGCCGGGGCGTCTTTCCCACCATGTCAGCAATCTGATTGCTCATTTTGTTAGCCTTTGATCTTTTTGAAGTGAATCAGAGATTACGCGGCGCGTTCCAGCGTGACGGCCTGCGGCGTGACCAGATGGCCTTCGGGATGATAGAACGCGATGTCGGAACCCGTAAAATCGAACTGGAATGGAACCTGCTTTAGCGGCCACAGGGCGCGGGCAATGCCTGCCTGACGTTCGGGAGGAGCCACAAACAGCAGGAACCCGCCGCCCCCCGCCCCCAGCAATTTGCCGCCCACCGCGCCCGCCCGCCGCGCCTCGGCGTAATGCCGGTCAATATCCGCGTTGCTGATTTTACTGGACAGGCCGCGCTTGATTTCCCACGCATCGTGCAGCAATTCGCCGAAGACGGACAGGGGCCGCTCACTCGTCAATACCTCGATGCCCTGATCCACCAGATCGGACATTTGATGCAGGTCAGCCGTTACGGTTCCCTGCCGCGTGTTCGCGATCTGCTCGTCCAACACGTCGTGCGCGTTGCGCTGCAAGCCCGTATAAAACAGCATCAGATGCGAATGGAAATCTTCCAATCGGCTTGAACGCAAGGGTACGGCCTGCGCCTTGATTTGCCCGTCCCGGCGCATTTTGAGATGCGTCAGGCCGCCATGAGCGCACAGGTACTGATCCTGAACGCCGACGCGCTCCCCGATCATCTGCTGTTCCACATACACGGCTTCCCGCGCAAGCTGGTCCCGCGTGGTCAGTTCGCCCTTGTAGGCGTGAAGCGCGTGAAGCAGGCCGACCGTGAACGAGGACGACGATCCCAGCCCGCTGCGGGCGGGCAAATCGCCGATGTAATCCACTTCCACATTGCCCTCAACGCCCATATAGCGCATACACTCCCGCACCGAAGGATGCTCTACTTCGTCCAATCGCTGCACGAGTTCCGTGCGCCGATAACCAACCCGGATCGCGTAATCAAACAGGGGAGCCAACGACTTCACAGTAATGTAGGAGTAGTAGTTGATGGCGACGCCTAATGTCTGGCCGCCATGTTCGCGAAAGTGGTCAGGATAATCCGTACCCCCGCCAAAGAAACTGATGCGCAGGGGGGTTCTGGTGATAATCATAAGAAGTACATCCTGGGGAGTAGGTTGTAGGGAGTAGGGGCAATGCCCTCTTGTTGTAAGATGGCAACGCGAACGAGATAGTATTTGCCTACTCCCTACAACCTACTCCCTGTAACTAAATATTCTTAAACGTCCCTCTACCCAGCATCGCGTAGCCTTTGAGCAGTTCGCGGATGCCGTCGTCGAGGGAGTGCCGCGCTTCAAATCCGGCTTCGCGCAGGCGCTGGTTGGAGACGATGTAGTTGCGCTTGTCAGGGTCGCTGCCCACTTCGGAGTAGTGCAGGTAGAAATGCGGAACGTGTTCCTGTACCTTCAACGCGAGTTGTTCTTTGGACAGGTTGGCCGCGTCCAGACCGAGGTTGTACGGCCTGCCGGTCATGCTGTCGGCGTGTGTCATGCAATACAGGAAGCAATCCGCCACGTCGCGGACATGCACGAAGTTGCGCTTGAAATCTTTCTCGAACAGGACGAGGTAGCTGTCCGTCACAGCGGCATACGTGAAGTGGTTTACCAGCAAATCCAGCCGCATCCGGGGCGAAGTTCCGAACACGGTTGCCAATCGCAGCGTGATCGCGTTTTCGGACGCCAGCACGTCGGCCTCGGCATCGGATTTGGTCTGCCCATACAGTGATATTGGCTGTAGGGGAGTCTCCTCTGTACAATATTCGTCGCCGGACTGTGTGCCGTAGCCGCTGTTGGTCGTGGGATAGATCATCAGTTGGTCGGGGCAGCGCAGACGGTTGAGCAGGCGTACCGCGTCGAGATTGATAGACGTGGTGAGGTATGGGTCCTGCTTGCAGGCGGGCGCGCCCACAATGGCGGCAAGGGGAATAATAACGTCGGCTTTGCGTACCAGTTGGCGCAGCAGGCTCTCGTCGCGCGCGTCGCCCCGCACAAATTCAAAACGGGGATTGGCGCACAGGTGGAACAGGGACGCCTGGCCGTACAGCAGGCTGTCAAGGGCGATCACGTCATGCCCTGCGGCAAGCAGATGCTCACATAAAATACTGCCGATGTACCCGGCCGCGCCCGTCACCAGAACTTTCATCCGTTCGTTCCTTCCGCGTCTAAATCAGAGATAATCATCATGGGTTCCGCATGTGTCCCATGCCCGTTTGTGCCGTTGGCATACGCGACACTTGCGGTTTCCTTCCGCGCGCTCCCGCCGTTGTTGGCGTGAACCGTGTTGACATGCACCCCGCTGCCGTAAGCGCCGTTCGCGTGGATGTTGATAACCGCAGTGGCGCCGAAATCGTTGGGCAGTCCGCGCAAGAGGCGTAACGACAAGCATTGGTTCGCGCTTGCCGAAGGCGTATTCCGCTATCAACCATAAAAGCAGAATCGCTAGGCTCGCAAACCCGCTGAACAGGCTGATAAGCATCAGGCCGGGACTGCTCACTTCTGCGGGCCGCGCCTGATCTATCACCAGGATGCGGCTCTGGCTCGATGCCGTTTGCACCCGCAGCGTGGCAACCTGCGTGGACGTGGTTTTCAGCACTTCCAGACGGAGAATGGCTTCATTGCGCAGTTTTTCCAGTTCCGCCGTTTGTTCGCGCCCGGTTTGCGCCTGCCCTTCGGCAAGGGCGATCTGCGCGCGAACCTTTTCCAGTCGGCTGCGCAGGCCGCTTGTTTCCGCCAGATTGGTGGCGCGGTCACTGGTCAGGCCGTTTTTCAGGCCGTCCGCTTCCCGGCGAACCCGCTCTCCGCGCGATCCGCAGTTTCTCCTGCGCGGCGATCACCTGTGGATGTTCGGCCTCAAACTGGATGCGCAGGGCTTGCAGTTCCTCATCCGCCCTGCGCTCCCCGGCTCTGGCCCCGGCCAGAAGCGGGTCTTCTCCCGGCAGCGTCGCCAGCGAATGGAGTTGGCTGTCCAGCATGGCGATTCGCGCCGTTCGGGTCGCTTCCCGCGTCTGAATCTCCTGTTCCAACTGCGCCCGCTCGCTGTACAGCCCGCCCAATCCCCCGGCGGCGGCAAGCGTGGACGCGCCCCCCACTTTCTCATCCCCGGCGGGCTGCGCCGTTGCTATATTCCCGCCGCGATGCTCATGCACGAACATTTGCAGGCGGTCAATCGCGCTGTCGTACCCTGCCCGCGCTTCCCGAATCTGGTTTTCGGCCATGCGCAGCATCACGGCCTCTTTGTCGTTGTCGGTTTCCACCGTATACCGGCGCAGGGCTTCCGCATACGCATTGGCCGCTCGCGCCGATGCCTGCCGCGCGCCGTCTCGCAACACGTTCGCGTGACCGGCATAGCGGGGCGGCGCGGGCAGGGCAACCGTGATGTACAGCAGGCCCTCCGCCGCGTTGTCGTCCAGCCCGACGCTCTTCGACAACCTGCGCGCGGCCTCTTCCGGGGAGGGCAGCCGGTACAACTGTCGCAGGCCGACTTCGGACTCGACTTCACCCGCCATGCGCAGGCTCTTCACCACGCCGCCGTAACTTTTCTGCCCGCCGCCCAATCCTATCAGCCCGCCAAGCGGCGAACTGCTCCCGCCCGGACGCTGCACGGAAATGGAGACTACAGACGTGAACGTTTGCGGCAGCAGGCACAGCCCGCCCGCCATTCCCGCCCCGAACAATCCCGTCCCCAACAACGCCCAGACTTTCCAGCGTCGCCGCGCAATCTGCCCCACGCGCTGTACATCTATGATAGGTTCTTCGACTTCGTTATGCGTCACGGTGAACATCCTTCAAAACACGCCCGTAGGGACACAACTTGTTGTGTCCTCCTCCGGCAGAGGTTGTGTCCTCCTCCGGCAGAGAGCAACGCGGACACAATCCGCCAATGCGGACACAACAAGTTGTGTCCCTACGGGCCGGATATTGTTCTAAAACCCCAACAATTTCTTCGCGCCGAAGAACAACAGCGACGAGGAGGTGAGCGACTTGAAGAAGCTGTCTACGCCGTTGGAACGCTTGCTCAACTGCTCGGCCTGTACCTTTGTGGGAACCATAATCACGTCACCCGGCAGCAGGGCATGGACTTTGTTGAGCGGCATCAGGCCACCGCCCAACCGGATGACGATGATGTGGTCTCTGGCGGCATCGGGGGCGAAACCGCCCGCTGAAGTGACGTAATACTCGGCAGTCGCGCCCTGCTGGAACGGAACGGCGCGGGATTGGGTGACGCCGCCGACAACCTGAATGGTCGAGGGTTTGGTGGGAACGGTAATCACGTCGCCGTCCATCATCACCAGATCATCGTTTCCGCCCGGTTTCTGCATCGCGCCCGTCAGGTTGACAAACACGTTGCCCTTCGGCTCCAAATCCTGCGCGGATAGGACGCGGGGCGTGGAAACCAAATCCTGACTGAGCAGTTTGTCCAGCGTTTTGGAACTAGCGGCGGCGGTTGTGGCCCCGTCTCCCGCGCCGCCGGTTAATCCGGGGATACTGATGGGAAAGTCGCTTTTGGACGCGCTGTTGACGGATTTCAATCGTTCCATATCCGCCTTTGCCATTTCTCGCTTGTACTCGGCTTGATTCTGGCCGTCCATTAAATGGCTGATGAGCAGGGCGTATTGTTTCTGCGTCCCCGTTTCCAGCATTTCGGAATTGCGCGTAAATTCGCTTCCCGGCATGTACGCATCTGTCGTCAAGCCGCCCGCTTCCTTAATAACATCGCTCAGGCGCATGGAGCGGGTGTGCAATATCACAGGGCCGGGACGATCCACCGCGCCGTACACCCGCACGATGCGAGGTTTGTCCTCGTACTCGCCCCGCGCTTTCAAAATCACGATGTCGCCCGGCAGTAAAACCGGATCATCGCTGCACTGCTTCGTTCGCATATCTAAGGCAACTACAAGCGGTTTCATACCGGACTCGGCGTGGGCGTGGGCGATTTCGATACGTTCCCCCGCTTTTGGCAACGCGCCGCCCGATAATTGAAGCAGGTCACTCAACTTCATGCCTGCGGCAAGCGTGTACTTGCCTTCGCGCTGCACCGGGCCGGAAATTTCCACGCTGGATTCGGGCGTGAACTGCGCGTCCTTGAGCGTGAAGAGCGTGAGCGTATCCCTATCCTGCACCTCGATGTTTTCCGCGCCGTCGCCCGCAAGCGCCTTGCCGACATCCACTTTGACAAGGGGGCCATACGTGCCGTCGTCGTTGCGCCGCTGCAAAAACGCCTGTCGGAGCGAAGCGTCCGGCTGCGGCCCGCCCGCCTGCAAGAGCAGGTCGCCAACCCGCATGTTGTCGGCGCGGTAGTACGCGCCCGGTTTGCGGATCGCGCCCTTCACGGTCACGCGGCGAAAGCCCATAAACTGCACGTCACTCGCGCTGTACACAACCAGCCGGTCGCGGGGCTGCAAAACAGGGTTCGCGCCGGGTTCGCGTTTCTGAACTTTGGTCAGGTCAAGCGACACCAGTTTTTGCGTGTTGTCGGGATTGGCGCGAAACAGGTCGGCGCGAAGCATATACACATCATCGCGCAGGCCGCGCGCCCGGTCTATCAGGTCGGCGGCGGTCATGTTGGGCGCAAGGGCGTAGCGGCTCGGCTGGTCTACCGCGCCCTCCACGCTGACCAGATTGGCGATTTGCGAGCGGATACTCAGCAATTCCACAATGTCGCCATCATAGAGAGTGGGGTTGTTGGTGGCATCCTGCAAATTCAGGTTGGCGTCTACCAGCCGATGCTCGCTGCCGGGTTGTACCGATTGCACGGACACGCGCTGCGCGATACCGGACGGTTTCACGCCGCCCGCGAAGCCAACCGCGTCGCGCAATTTTTCATTTTTCAGCAGTTCAAAAATGGCGGGACGGAATACTTCACCCGTCACGGAAACGCGGGTTTCTGAGGGGGGAATAAAGATCACATCGCCGGGTTGCAGGGGCGTGTCCTGGCTGCTGTCGCCGCGCAGCAGAAAATGGTAAAAGTCGAAGGGGCGCGTGGTTCCGTCTGTGCGGCGCACCTGAATGTTGCGCAACGTTCCCCGCTCGCTCGCGCCGCCACAGGCGTACAGCATGTTGAACAGCGTAACCGTTGCTGGCATCTGGTACGAACCGGGGGCATACGCCTCGCCCGTCACCAGAACCGTAATCGTCCGCAGCTCCTTCAGGGCAAGCGTCACCTGTATCTGGCGGAATTTGCGGGCAAGATGAGCGCGAATGGCCTCCTGCGCCTGTGACGCCGTTTGGCCGCGCGCGACAATGCGGTCGCCGCTCGGCAGGGCCAGCGTTCCGCCCGCGTCTACCGTCAGGGTTGCTTCGGTCGCTTCCAGCGTTCGGCTCCAGTAGCGTATGGTGACGGTATCGCCCGCGCCCAATTGGTAGCGTTCGGGGGCAGGCGCGAACACATTCAATGCCTGCATATCGTCCGGGCCAAGAATACTCTGGCGGGCATCAATGGAATTGGAATGTTTCCGATTGGAGGCGTTTTCCTTGCCCTGCTCGTCCGTTTCCTGACCGGTTTTGTCCTGTCCAATTCCGTCCCGCCCGGATTTTTCCTGACCGCTTCTGTCCTGTCCCAACTCGCGCCCGTTACGTTCGCCTGAATTGCGGTTCTGAGTGGCTTCCTCGCCCCTTGAGTTTGAAGTGGAAATTTCTTTGCCGCTGTCGCGTTTCCCACTCATGCCGGCAACGCCCGCCTGCCCATTCCCTGCGTACTGGCGCAGCGTGTTGCGGCGTATTTGAATGGTTTCCCGCGCCTGCGTAAAGTAGGAGTAGCCGAACAGTTCAAGGGGCTGCGCTTTTTTGCGCAATGCGCCAGGAGCGTTGCGCAGGGGCGTGTTGTCTTCCTCGTCCACATCGTTCGCTTCCACAGTCGTATCCATCTTCTTCTTTTTGCCGGATTTATCAGCATCGGAATTGCGGCGAGTGTGGGATTTGGGCGCGTCGGGAGAATCGGTTGTATCCTCCGGCACATCTTCCGGCTGCTCGTTGGGCAGTGGGTCGCGTTCCGGCAGCGTCTTTTTATCGGGCTGTTGTTTCTGATTTTGCGCAGCCCTTCTTTTTAACCGGGCGGTTCGCTCTTCGGGGGTTTCATCGTCCGGCGCGTCCGTTTGTCCGTCCGCGCTGACGGACGCATTGCGCGACGCGATGTGGGCGGACGGCGATACGCGCTTTGATTGCGCCGGGGTCGCGGTAAGAAGAACGGCAACCGACAGGGCGCAGCCGGACAGCGGGAAGGGACTTCGCATAGCAAATCTCCAGAAGCGGGAAATAACGAGGGTTCAGGGTGTACGTCTGTGGGACAGTCGGCGACTGCCTACACCGGTAATTGTGGCAGTTTGCAGAGGGTTGCTCAGGGGAATTTTGCGGCGATTCCAGCGATACA
The DNA here is from genome assembly GCA_963817895.1 of uncultured Chthonomonadaceae bacterium. Taxonomy (GTDB): domain Bacteria; phylum Armatimonadota; class Chthonomonadetes; order Chthonomonadales; family Chthonomonadaceae; genus CAWFQB01. The sequence goes on along the minus strand of CAWFQB010000004.1, from coordinate 540,005 downwards.
GGGGAGAACTTTCCAAACTTCGGCAGTATATTCTTTGCGCGAACCGCATAATGTAAGGAATCCAGTACCTGCGCGTCGAATTACAACAATCATCGTTGCACGCAAAAAAGGAGAACGTTTTGGATACTCTTGTCAGAGCCACGCATGGGATTGGAACGGAAGAACTGGCGCAGTTTCAGGCGGCGTTTGCCGCCGAGCCGCAGCATCAGGCCGCGCTCAACGCGGTGACGAAAACCCCGCTGAAGCAGATTGCCATGAATCGGAAGGCTGTGGTTCGCGCCAACCACACGTATTCGCATCTGGTCAAAGCGGGCGCGGCGACGAGCCAGAACAAAAGCGGGCGCTGCTGGATGTTCGCCGGACTGAACCTGTTCCGCATGAAAGCGGCGGAAATCATGAATCTGGAAGACTTCGAGCTGTCGCAGAACTATCTTTTTCTGTGGGATAAACTGGAAAAATCCAATTTCTTTCTGGAAAGCATTCTGGGTACGCTGCATGAGGACGCGGACAGCCGCCTGATCGCGTGGCTGATGCAGTCGCCCATACAGGACGGCGGGCAGTGGGATATGTTCGTCAATCTGGTGAAGAAGTACGGCGTAGTTCCCAAAGAGGCCATGCCGGAAACCGAAAGCAGCAGCGCCAGCCATATCATGAACGACCGCATCACCAACAAACTGCGCGAATACGCGGCGCGGCTGCGGGGGCGCATCGGGAGGGGCTGGATCTGGACGAACTGCGCGCGCAGAAAACGCAGATGCTTTCGGAAGTGTACCGCATGCTGTGCATCCATCTAGGCGAGCCGCCGACCGACTTCCAGTGGCAGTGGCGCGACAAGGACAAAGAGTTCCATCGCGACGGAACCCTGACGCCGCAGCAGTTCCGCGAAAAATACGTGCCGATTGACCTCGATTCGATGGTCTGCCTGATCCACTGCCCCACGCAGGAAACCCCTTACAACACCATGTACACGGTCAACTATCTGGGCAATGTGGTCGGCGGGCATGGGGTTCGTTATCTGAATGTCGAGATGGACGTGCTGAAAAAGGCCAGTGTCGCCATGATTAAGGACGGCAAGCCTGTCTGGTTCGGCTGCGATGTGGGCAAGATGTTCGACCGCGACCTGGGCCTGATGGATACGGAGTTGTACGATTTCGAGGGCGTGTACGGCGTTCCCTTCCACATGACCAAAGCCGAGCGGCTGGATTACGGCGCAAGCCTGATGACCCACGCGATGGTGTTCACGGGCGTAGATTTGGATGACAGCGAACAGCCCCGCAAATGGCGCGTGGAAAACAGTTGGGGCGACAAGAACGGCGACAAGGGCTTTATGCTGATGACCGACGCCTGGTTCGATCAGTTCAACTATGAGGTTGTGGTGGAAAAGCAGTACGTCGCGCCTGAACTGCTGGCCCTGCTGGACACGGAACCGATTGGCCTTCCGCCCTGGCATCCCATGGGATCGCTGGCGGCTGCCGAATAGAAAATCTGGCCGCGATTCATGTGTGGCAGGCAGGGAGTTCCCTGCCTGCCACGTTAGAGATCAGCCTGCCTGTTGAGGGATGGGGAAATTTACAACGACGCGCGCGCCGCCTTCCGGGCGATTCTGATATGAGATACTGCCGCGAAGGTCGTGCCGACCTGTGCTGTCAATCAATCCAAGTCCGGTATTCGCGGCCTTACGCCAATCGAAGTTCGGGGGAAATCCCGGCCCATCATCACTTACTTGCAGGCAGGCGCTGTCTCTCTTTACCGTCAGCGACACTTCGATTTCGTTATGCCCGTGCTTGACGGCATTGCTGACAAGTTCCGATACCAACAGAGCAAGCGAGGCTCCTTCCCGCACGGGCAGGCGGAAATCCTCAACCACGCGCTGGATGCGCCGCCCGCCGGTGGTGACTTGCAGCAGAGGCATAAGTTTATCCAGAGCCGCTTTGATGGAAATGCTGTCGGCGTGCGCGTCGGTTTTGGTTTCATGGGTGAGCAGATCGTGAATCGCCGCCAGCGAACGGGTATGCTGCCCGATACGCTTCATCGCTGTTGCGGGAACGGTATCCTCGCCCTCTTCGGTTTGCAATTCTGCCAGCGCGGAGATGATTTGCAGGTTGTTCTTGACCCGATGGTGCGTTTCTTGAATGGAGCGCCGCAAGCGGGAATTCAGGCTCTCGATCTCTTGAAGGTACTGCGCTCGTTCGGTGATGTCGCGGGAATTGATAATCACGCCGGATACGGCAGGATTGTCAAAGGCATTTCTGCCCCGTGATTCCAGCAACCTCCATGAGCCGTCTGTGTGGCGGAAACGGTACTCTGTCGCAACGGTGACGCCGGGATTGGAAAGGATGCGTAAAAAGGCGGCTACCAGCGTGGGCAGATCGTCAGGATGAACGAAACCAAAAGCAGACTTGCCGGTCAACTCATCGGGAGTGTAACCCAGTACCTGTTCCAGAGCCGGACTCTGATAGCGGATGATCCCCTCGGCATCCATGATGCTAATAATGTCCAGCGCGTTCTCGATTAAGGAGCGGAATCGCGCTTCGCTTTGCTGTAAGGCTTGTTCCGCCTGCTTACGCGCCGTGATGTCGGTGCAGACGCCTACGGCTGTCCACTGTCTGCCCTCCACGACCGTTTCCACGCGAATGTCTTCGTGCAGCCAGTGAATGGTTCCATCCGCCGCATAGCAACGGAACTCCTGTTCGTAACTGCGTCCGGCGCGAATGGAGGCGGTTCCCGCGCGGTCGCTCGTTTCCCGATCTTCCGGCAGCCTTGCGCGGCGGCGAGCATCCTGGTACGACTCGCCTGGCTGCATATTCAGGGGTAAGAAGCGCTGCGCGGCCTCCACATCCACAAAGTGGGCGTCCCAAAAAAGTTGATCGGGATGGTCGCTGTCTGTGATGTCGGCATACCACAACTGACAACGCGCGCTGGAAAGCACATGCGCGCGTTCCTGCTCCGTGTCCCTGAGTCTCTGTTCGGCGCGCCTGGCCTGTGTAATGTCGCGCAGCATACTGAGGTGTTGGCCTTGATCGAGGCGGCAGGCAGAATAGGAGGCGATACGCGCTTCGCCGCCCGCTCGCCTGAAGGGGAACTCTCCGACTTCGCGGCCGGACTGGAGATACGCCTGATAGCGCTCTGCGGCTTCGGGGGATTGCAGGGTCATCAAGTCGCCAACGCTCATAGCAAGCATCTGCTTCCGCGAGTATCCAAACAGGTCACAGGCGGCCTGATTCACATCCAGATACCTGCCGTGATCGTCGGCAAGCACCATCGCATCCAGGCTGTTCTCAAATAAAAGGCGGAATCGTTCATCGCTCACAGGCACTTCCTCTATAAACTTTCAGCGCGACGGCTTGCTGTCAGGGCCGTTTTGGAACAAGGCTGTCAATGCGTTTGAGTTCTGCTGTGAAGGCAAGATTGCTCAAGGCAGCGACGTTTTCTTCGATCTGCTGATTCAATTATGGAGTCGCTCTCGCCCCTCCTCGTCCTGTGTTCATCAACTCGCCGCATAGCACAACGCGCCGGAGAACATTTCTCCGGCGCGTTGTATTTCTCCTTCTATGATAAGCGGATAGTTGCCCAAACAGCCTGTCCATTGCCCGCTCCTGTGGCGGCGACATCCATGTAGGCCATGCGGACAGATTGCCCCTCAATCGTCAAGAGTAGGGAGTGGACAGAGTATGGATAGGGATAGGATTCCAGCGCGATACCCAATGGCTCTGTATAAACAGGCGCTTCCTGCGCCTGCGCTGGCATAAACCGGTAGAACAGGATAAAGAACAGTAACAAAAGAGTCAACTACCGTCGCCTAAAGGCGAACGGCTTGTCCCCCTCTGTCAGCGAGTGCCGCCAGATGGAACCTTGGGCCAATTGAACGCTTCCCCATGTCGCCTGCAGGCCACAGTCCCCGCATCTTAATTTTAATGGCGTCACTGCCCGGCACAAAGAGAACCAGGCTGTTAAGATAGAGGTCTGAAAGTGGAGGACTTTTGCATCCCCATCTCTAACAGACAGAAGGAAAATAAAAATCGAGCGCAAAATAGGCTGGTGATCCCTTCGAGCAATACAGGCAGGGGACGAATCGGCAAGCGCGCAAAGGAAGTGAGATTATGACAGAGCAATGGGCGGCGGATCGGTACGACACGATGCAGTATCGGCGGTGCGGCAGGAGCGGCTTGTTGCTGCCCGCCATTTCCCTCGGAGCCTGGGAAACGTTCGGCGGGTACCGGGACGCGGAGGTGGCGAAAGAGTGCCTGTATCGCGCTTTCGACCTGGGCATTACGCATTTTGACCTGGCGAATAACTACGGCACTCCACCTGGAAACGCAGAAATCGTCTGCGGCAGGATCATCCAGGAGATGCCCCGCGACGAACTCATTCTCTCCAGCAAGGCAGGCTACCGCATGTGGCCTGGCCCTTATGGAGAGTGGGGTAGCCGAAAGTACCTGATTGCCAGTTGCGACCAGTCCCTCAAGCGCATGGGCGTGGACTATTTCGACATTTTCTACTCGCATCGTCCTGACCCGGATACGCCCCTCGAAGAGACGATGGCAGCCCTCGACCATCTGGTGAAGCAGGGCAAAGCGCTCTACATCGGCGTCAGCAGCTACAGCGGCACGCAATTTGCGGAGGCCGTTCGTGTTTGCGAACGCATGAACCTTGCGCCTATCACCATTCATCAGCCCTACTACAACATGCTCGGACGCGGGATCGAGTGGGATTTGCTGCCGCAGACACAGCGGGCGGGAACGGGTGTCATTCCCTTTTGTCCTCTCGCATCGGGTCTGCTCACGGATAAGTATCTGGGCGGCGACATCCCTGCCGAAAGCCGCGCGGCGCAGAAATGGGGCGCGGAGTGGGTGGAGAAGAACCTCAACGCGGAAAAGAAAACCGCGCTCAACGGTTTGAACGGCCTTGCGAAAGAGCGCGGCCAAACCCTGGCGCAGATGGCGCTGGCCTGGATTTTGCGCCTGCCGAGTATCACCAGCGCGCTGATCGGCGCATCCAGTGTGCAGCAGATCGAGGAAAACGTCGCTGCCCTGAGCAACATTACTTTCACAGAGGAAGAACTCAAGCGCATTGACAGCCTTGTTCCCAAACGGCCCTGACAGCAAGGCTTCCACAAGGCCCGCTTCTCATTTTGTTCGCAGTCACAGGCGAGAATCTTATCGCCTGTGCCTGCATCTCGATAGTCACCTCTGATTGTATATCCCTTTAGCATCTATCCACAAGCGCGCGACAAAAAAGAAACCCTTAAATCCAGAGGAGTTGTTGGAGAATTGGAAGGAGAGCGGTAAGCCATGCAATTGACAACCTCCCGACTGCTGTTGCGCGAGTTTGTGGCAGAGGATTGGAAAGCCGTTCAGGCGTACCAGTCTGATCCCCTTTACACACGCTATCACGCCTGGGAACAACCTACCGAAACGGAAGCGCGTGAGTTCGTCGGCAGGTTTGTGTCTCAGCAACATGAACAGCCGCGCGCGAAATTTCAACTCGCCATTATCCTTCCAACAAGCGGAAAGCTGATTGGCAATTGTGGTCTGCGCGTCAATGATATTTCTTTACGTGAAGGCAATATTGGCTACGAACTCGACAGCCGATATTGGGGACGTGGCTATGCCACTGAAGCGGCCCGCGAAATGCTGCGCGTGGGCTTTGAAGAACACAATCTACATCGCATATGGGCGGGCTGCGTAGCGGAGAATGTCGTCTCCGCGCGCGTTCTGGAAAAGATTGGGATGCAGCGCGAAGGGTATTTTCGAGAGAAAGAGTTTTTTAAGGGCAGGTGGTGGGACGGTCTTCTGTATGCAATTCTTGACCATGAGTGGCAGGCGCAGTGTTCTACCCCAGGAGACGCGATATGAACCAATCTCAAGCCATGAACCCTGTTCTCGAAAAGGCTCCTGCTATCGCGGGACTGCGCTTTCGCCATGTCTCTGATGCGAGGGATGCCGAAGCGTTGTTTCGCGTCCATGAGCAGCGCGCCGACCACGACCAGACAGATCGGCTGTCCTCAATAGAACATACGCCGACGCAAGAAGACCTTGCTCGCTGGATCGCGCAAGTCGTTCAAGAAGGACACAACTCCAATTGGCTGATCGCAGAGGTCAACGGGGAAGTTATCGGGTACAGCCGGATCAACTGGTGGACAGAGACGGATGGCATGTGGGTGTATCTGACGACTGGCTGGGTGGTTCCCACTTGGCGTGGCAAAGGCATTGGAACCGCCATGCTATACTGGGCCGAAACGCGCATCCAAAAACTGGCCTTCGAGCATCCCACACAGGGTCAATGGGAATATGCCTCTAACGCCACCAACACGGAAGTCGAAGCCACCGCCTTGTTATGTGAAAACGGCTACTATGCAGCGTACACGGTTCTGGATATGGAACTCACCGACTTCTCGCGTATGCCGGAACCGAACTTGCCCGCCAGCCTGGAACTGCGTCCGCTGACACCCCTACACTACCGCGCCGTTTGGGGCAGCATTCAAGAATCGTATGCGAAAGGGCGCTACGCAGAAGACCCCACCGAGGAACGGTTCCGCGCCTACTTTGAGGCATCCGGGCATGATCCGGCTTTGTGGCAGGTCGCCTGGGATGGTGAGGAAGTCGCCGGACAGGTGTTGTGCAAGATCGAGCGCGGGCGTGGGGAAGTGTACGAAGTGAGTGTAGGTCCACAGTGGCGACGGCGCGGTCTGGCGCGCGGTCTGCTGGCTTTCGGATTACGCGCTTTGCAAGGGCAGGGCGTCAGCGTGGTTCGGCTGCACACCGTTTCGGAGTTTCCAACGCAGGCCAAAAACCTGTATGGCAGCGTGGGATTTCACGTTCGTAAAGCGTTTCCCCGCTATCGCAAGCCACAAGATGCAAACAGGTCAGGGGAGAACAAGGCGCCATAAGTGGAAAAGGGCGGAGATCATGTTGATTGATGATGTATCTGAATGTCCTTATGCGATCTGCTTCAAGAACACTTTGACATCAGCAGGACGGCGACAATGTACGACCTTGCCAACAGGGTTGCGCGAGAATGCTCTGAATGTCGGCCTGACGTTGTTCCCGTGAGCGTTTCGCGCCCGAACCGTTTTCATAACCGATCACATCCAATTCGTAGCAGGATGCCTTCAAACGAGCGGCAACTTGACGAGCCAGCGTGGTTTTGTCACTGCCTGCCATGCCGATGATGTGGATGCGACGCACCGGTTGAGGTTGTCGGTTCACAATGGCGCGTGAGCGGTTAAGTTCTACAAAGCGGCATTTTGGGCGCGAAGTTTTTCATGTTACTTTGGCATCCGGGCGATAAGATGCTGCCCCTTTACGTCTTCTCGATAGAGCCAGAAGGCCCCTGCTGCCATTTCGCGCTTCAGATAGGCGATTAGAGGCGTTTGAATACAGGGCCAGCCGCCATTGCTCTGTAGCCTTGTAATAACATCAACGAGCGACACGAGTTCCACCGCCAGCACTTCGTTATCAGGATCATGGACGCCCAACTCTCCGTGCCATTTCGCGACCTCGAAGAAGTAGGCAAGAGTTTGCGCGTGATGGACGGGACGATCAATCTGCATCACACAGGCGAGATGTCCCACTTCCTCAACATGTACGCCCGCTTCTTCCCGTACTTCCCGAACCAGGGCTTCGCTAACGAGTTCTCCCGCTTCTACCAGGCCACCTGGAATCACCCACGTAGGCGCAACGCCATCGCTCAATCGCTGCTGGACAAGCACAATTTTGTCTTCGTGACGCACAATAGCAAGGGCAATCAGGTCAATAGCAACCTGGTCAGAAGAATGTCGCATCAGGAGGCCTTTCTATCAGGGCAAGTGGACGAGACGCCTGTTGCGGTTATAGTATTCCAACTGTTCCGACATGAGACGGTAAAGGTGTCGCCCTTCAATGGAAACCGCCATAGCTATGTTTCCCATTTCACTAATGATTACAGACGGGGTTGCGGAAATCCTGCCAGGAGTAGAGGAATCCGCGTGTTTCTCATTGCGCTTCGGCACATGGACACGCGGACTTTTTGGAACATCGTAAGTTATTGGCACAGTCTCTTTGTTGAAAACGGCAGAAGTCATTCTCCTGCCTAAATGGCTTGAAACAGATATACAGTCATGAAGAATAGAGACTGTCACGATGCGGTGATCAGTGCAAAGGAGATCAACGATGAGCGATACGAAAAGTCAGTCCGGCAGCAAGGTGGAAAAACGAGACGATGTAAACCCCGACGAGGGCGAACATCGCTACGGAGATGTGGAGTTCGCGGATACAACGAACAAGAAATACCCCATTGATACGCCCGAACATGTGCGCGCCGCCTGGCAATACATCAACCATAAGGACAATGCCGCCAGGTACGAGGCGGCTGACGTAACCAAGATCAAGAATCGTATCAAACAAGCCGCCAGAACACATGGCGTAGAAATCAGCGAAGATTGATGGCTGCGTGAAGTATAGCGGAGATGATACGGGAGCAGGCGCAAACTCTTTGCGCCTGTAGAACGAGTTTCCCGGCAAGAGTAGTGGCGCTTCGTTCTACTTGCCTGCGGGAATCTGCATTGTTGTCACGCGCAGTTGTGTGTGGATGCTCACTTCCTACCTGATTCTCCATGTGTGGCGGCGTACAGAACGCGGCAAATTGTCAATATAACTCAGGTTCGCCATTTTCGGTTCGCGCATGTTCAATTTACTCCTTCCCACCCTTGACAAACGAGAGTCTTGTCAGTACACTGTATATTAGACAATTGACTAATCATCTAATATACAGCGAAGAGGACGGCAGCCTATGGATTTGGTGTTCAAAGCATTGGCGGACCCTACCCGTCGGCACATTCTCAAACTGCTGCGGCAGCGCGAGATGCCTGCCGGGGAGTTGGCGGCGCATTTCGGTATTTCTGCCCCTTCCATGTCGCACCATTTCAATCTGCTCAAGCAGGCGGAACTGGTGACGGCCACGCGCAAAGGGCAGCAGATCGTGTATGCCCTCAATACAACGGTTTTTCAGGACGTAATGAGCGTTCTGCTGAATGTGTTCGCGCCGGAACCTGGCGAAACACTTCAGCCGGGCGAGGATCCATTCCCAACAACGATCGCATGTGACGCCGTTTCCAGCGCAGCGAGGTCAGACCTATGAAATCCAGACAGGCATTGTTTATCGCGGGCGGATTACTCGCCGCCGCAATCGTATATTCCCTGGCGCTTTACCCGCAATTGCCGGACAGCATCCCGATCCACTGGAACCTGCGCGGGCAGGTAGATGGCTGGGCCGAGAAAAAGTCTGGCGGTGTGGCTGATGCCGAGCGTGATGCTGGCATTGATCGGGATGCAGGTGACGCTGCCGCTGCGGTCGCCCGACAATTTCAGCGTAACATCGTTCCGCAAAACGTTCGATTACCTGATGCTGATATGTACGGCGCTAATGGGCTATATCCACATCATTATGCTACAGGCGGCGCTGCATCCCACTCTGGAATTCGGACGCAGCCTGCTGGTTGGCCTGTTTCTGCTTCTGGCGCTGATGGGCAACGTGCTTGGGCGCGTAAAGCGCAATTTGTGGATGGGCATACGCACCCCCTGGACACTGGCGAGCGATGAGGTATGGGTGGCAACGCATCGTCTGGGGGGCTATTTGCTGACGGGCGCAGGCATTATCGGGGCCATTGCCATCTGGTTGGGCGCGCCGGTAGCGGCGAGTACAATCTTCCTGATGGTGGCCCTGTTGATTCCCGCCGCCTACTCCTTTATTTTGTACAAGCGTACGGGTGGCAGCCATGCGTAATTTGACCTGTCCCCCGATAAATTGGTTCACCGCCGCTTTTGGTGAAAAGGAACTGCGGGTAAATGGCAGCCAGTAAAAAGAAGTATGTCTACTTCTACTTTGCTGCCCACAGGCGACGGCCTGCGCGTTGTGCAAGTCACCAGCACGGCCGACAAGATCGTCATTGACCTGGCTGTCGTGGCGACTTCGGCGACCTGCCCCTGTGTGCCAACACGCTTCGGCGCGAGTGCATAGCCGCTACGCGCGTACTCTGGCCGACATGCCCTGGAACCGCGTTGCCGTGCAGATCAATGTGCAGGCGCGCAAGTTCTTCTGCGACCAGCCTGGATGCTCACGCCGCATCTTCACCGAGCCGCTTCCTGATCTCGCGGCCCGCTATGCGCGCAAGACAAACCGCCTGCACCATGCTTTGTATCTGCTCGGCTACGCTCTGGGCGGCGAAGCCGGAGCGCGGTTGGCCGTCAGTTTAGGGCTGCTCGTCAGTCCCAACACCCTCCTGCGCCGTCTTCGGCAGGCCAGTGTCGGCGCCGCAACGAGGCGCTGCCCCCGTGCGGGTGTTGGGTGTAGACGATTGGGCGTTCCGCAAAGGCCGCCGTTATGGAACCATTCTGGTGGACCTGGAGCAGCATCGCGTCGTTGACCTGCTCCCCGATGCCACTTCGCAGAGCCTGACAACCTGGCTGCAAGCGCATCCCGGCGTGGAGATACTCAGCCGTGACCGCGCAGGCGCGTATGCTGACGGAGCCAGGCAAGGCGCTCCCAACGCCGTTCAGGTGGCGGATCGCTGGCACTTGCTCAAGAACCTGTCTGAAACGCTGGAGCGGGTTCTCGACCAGAACCGGGCCGCGTTGAAACAGGCCGCGCCTGCCTTGCAAGAACCTATCGCCGTTGCTTGGCCGCCTACGAAGGGCAAGATGGCGGAGGAAGAAAGCCAGGAGCGCCGTCGCAAACGCTTGGAACGCTATGAACAGGTGGTGCAACTGCACCAGCAAGGCATCGAGCAACGCGAGATTGCGCGCCGACTGGATGTAGCGCGGGCGACGGTCGCTCACTATATACGGGCAGGGACGTTCCCGGAGCGCGCCCCGCGTTCGCCTGAGCCAACCTCGTTAGACCCGTTCAAGCCGTATCTGCATAAACGCTGGCAGGAAGGCTGCCGCAATGCCTGCCAACTGGCGCGTGAACTCAAAGAGCAGGGCTACACGGGCGTCGCCTCGTGGGTATGCCGCTATGTCACCGCTCTGCGTCAGGCGCAGGAGAAAGCCCCTATGCCCAAAGTACCCGCGACACGGCAAATTGCGGCCTGGTTCCTGTGCCGAACGCAAGACTTAGACGCCAAGCAACAAGCATTTCTCACGGCTTTGTGGCAGCAATGTCCCGCCTTGCAGAGCGCCTATGATCTGGCGCAGCAGTTCCTGGGCATGGTACGTAAGCGCAATAAAGCGGCGCTGCCCGCCTGGATGCAAGCCGCCACCGACAGCGGCAATACGGTGTTGGCCCGTTTTGCTGCCAGTCTCAAGCAGGACTTGGCAGCGGTCGAAGCCGGTTTGTCGCTGCCATGGAGCAATGGTCAGATTGAGGGCAGGTGAACCGTCTCAAACTGGTGAAGCGTTCCATGTACGGACGCGCCAAGTTTCGATCTGCTGCGGGCGCGGGTGCTGCCGAGGGTGCAAGCCACCTGAAACAGACGGCAAAATTGTACGGACAACAGAGCCTGCCTCCCGCTCACCAAAAGCAGCGGTGAACCAGAAAACAGGGTACACGTCTAGCAAATCAACTGTCTCGCCCTGATCCTGAAAAACAAGGGCTGTGGCTACGATCTGCCGGTCGTGCATTTCTCCGATGGCAGTCAGCGTATTACTTCGCTCAATGATCGTTCGGTCAAGAGGAACAATGACAATACGAGGGTCATTATCAATAGCCGTCAATATATCTGAGATGGTAAGCGCCACGCGGCCTCGCTGCACAATCCAGCAGGCTTCTGCCAGAGCGGTGGCGGGAAGAAGTAATGCGCTAGCAGGTTCCTGCAAAATCGCTTTTGCGTTCTCGCCAAGCAAGGGACTTCCCGCCAGATACCAGAGGAAGGCGTGAGTATCTACAAAGTGCTTGGTTTCCACTAAAACTCAACGTCCTCTCGCCATTCTGCGCTTTTGAAATCCTCTTCCGTCAGCGATTGGAGTTGAGGAAACATACCGAAGGTAATCATCTTTGACGTTGTGGCTGTGGGCGACTCGTCAGGCGTAACCGTAATCTTGTATTTGCGCGTACCCGGCAATTTGCTCAACTGCTTCACAAGTTGCTCAGGGGTTCCTTCATAAGTTTGTGCTTGTGCCATTTTTCTCTGCCTCCATTCCTATTCTTACCAAATTATAACACAGACACGAACGTTTCACGCGCCGATGGTACGGAATGATTTACGGCGCAGTCTGTTTCCTGTGTCGGCGGCGTTTGAGCGGAAGCAGGGACAGAACAAGCCCGCCGAGCAGGGCGAGACTGCCGGGTTCGGGAACGATATAGCCATGCGTGTTTCCGAGCGCGTCGTAGTAGGTGCCGGAGATTCTGCCATTGGAAAGTCCGAAGGCAAATGTTCCCCTCGGTCCGGCAAGCGGATTGTCTATCGCAGTGAAGTGGAAGCCGTCGTACAGGAAGCCGTGATTGGTTCCACCTGCATCGGTATAGGAACCCAGGATTGTGCTGCCTTGAAATCGCGCTGGCGTACGTGCCGATGTCGAAACCGGTTCCCGCGTTCGGGTCGGTGAACGTTGTATAGGTCGCGCCGTCGTACAGGAAACCGTGATCCGTGCCGGTGGCGTCCGCATAGGTTCCCACGATGTTGTTGCCCTCAATACCGTAGGCGACAGTTTGCGTTGCTCCAATCGGGCCGTTCAGCGTGGTGAAGTTAGCGCCGTCGTACAGAAAACCGAGAACATTAAACGAGCTGTCCACGTATTCGCCGACGATATGATTGCCCGAAATGCCGTGCGCCTGTGTTCCGATACTCCCGGCAACATCAAGCGTTGTGAAAGTAGCGCCATTGTAGAGGAAGCCATGATCGCGCATCATGCTATCCGTATAGGAACCCACGATGTTGTTTCCTGAAACTGCGAAGGGATCGGTTAACAGGGCGTTAGGGACGTCTATTGGTGTGAAGGTTTGACCATTGTAGAGGAAGCCATGGTCGCGCATCATGCTGTCTACATACCCGCCCACGACGTTGTTGCCGTCCATACCCGAAAAGACCGTGCTTCCCACGCCATTGGGATTGTCAATCGTCAGTTGCGCCCCGGCGGTTAGCGGGCAGGTTCCGACAATCAGAAACGCCAGCGCAAAACAGGCCATGCCGGTTCGCAGGCCGCGAGTCAGGTTTTCTGGTTGAACCGGACGGACAAATTTACGGCAGTCGCACAGCAGAGAACGGAAAGCAAGAGACATGTGGTTGTTCCTTGTCAGCGCGATTTCGCGCAAAGATTTAATCATCCGCAGATGATTGGAGTACGTCTCTGCCGCGTCGTGACATTGGGAAATCCATCTGTATAAGCAAGGAACGACTACATCCACCGGTAACAATCAGGAAGCGAGCAGGGTTTTATTATACCGCAACTGGAGCAGTTTGCATATACATTCTTATGCTATTGCTTTTTCAGTGACAGCATAGTCGTACTAACCGTTTCGTCTCCTCCTGATAAAGACCCGGCAAGGCTTAACGCGCTCCGCAAGCCTGCAAACACGCCTGCATGTGACCACGCGATTTAGCGGCGATGATGCAGCATTGTTCTACTCCGTAAGTTTTCGCGCCGATGATTTCAAGGTTCACCGGGCCATCATAGCCGCCCGTATGCAGGGCGCGAATGTAGCCGACGAGATCAATGTCGCCCCTGCCGTTCGCCTGGTCTTCCGGCTTGCCGGGGTTTTGCTGGCGGCCTTTGCAGTCGCGGATATGGACGTGTTTCACGCGGGAAAGGACGGCGGTAATGGCGTCAACGGGGTTTTCGCCCGCCCGCCAGATGTGCGAAGGGTCCATGTCAATGCCGAATGCCGAAGACGTTATCGCTTCCATTGCCCGTAATGTTGTGGGCGTGTTGTAAATGCTTGCGCCGACGTGCGCCTTCACACACAGAATGACGCCGTATGTTTGCGCCCTGTCCGCAAGCGCTCCAAGCGAGTTGATGCTTTCCTGCAAACTGCTTTCATCATCCGATTTGCCGCCCGGGCCGCAGTTGACGATGGGAATACCGATCTCCGCAGCAGCTTGAAACGCCAGTTCCATCTTTTCGGGGTTCTGGTTCGGCTGCTCCATTGCCAGCAGTTCCAGCCCATATTCCATTGACAGCCGCTTGATTTCCGGGGCCAGTTCGCGCCAGTTGTCCAGTACCAGATGCTCGCTCATGCCGTCAATGGCGGACAGTTCCAGTCCGTCATAGCCCGACAGTTTCAGATATTTGAAGGCCGTTTCCAGATCATGCCCGCCAAACAGCACGGAATTCGCTCCCAGTTTCATGTTGCTCCTTTGCATCTTGTGAAAATCTACGTCCGTAGATTTACTCCAATATAAAATCTTCCAGTTTCACGGCAGGCAGTCCCGCTAGATTAATTACCTCAAAGCCGAGTTGGTACGCGCCCTTGCTGATCTGGCCCCATCCCAGTGTAAAATCGCCCGGATTCTCCAGATGTATCGCGGCCTTTTCTCCGCCCGTCCAGTCCTTTATGCCGCCCTCGGCGGTCAGACGGGTGTACACGGGCAAAATTGAATCACCGGGCAAAAGCGGAATTTGCAGTGGCCCCTGCGGGGTTTCGGCAAACGCATACAGCAGTTGTCCGTGCGGCGCTTTGCCCTGAGAGTCTATCAGAAAAGTGAATTCCACGTCTATCCATTTGGCGGTATCGCGCCGCCGGATTTGCGCGGGAACGTAGGCCAGATAGCGCGTCCCCTTGCTGTCCAGCGACTCGAACGAGGTAATCGGACACGTCACAATCCGCTTCTTGTCGCTCAACATGAACCATAAGCCCTTGAACTGCTGCCCTAACGTGCCGTCGGGCGTGGCGAAGGTGGGCAGGCGTCCAATCACAAGCAAATCCGGGCCGTCATGGGCAAGCATCAGGAAGTGGACTTTGTCTACATCTTTATCAGCCGTCTTAGAAAGAATTTCAATGGGTTTGTTGAGCGAGGCTGTTTTCCCGGTAAATTTCAGGGGGAACAGAACGGGTTTTTCCGCGAAGTCGTTGATGGCGACGGAGTACAGACTCAGAAAATTGATCCAGCGGCACTCCCCGGCATACGTGCGATGCAGATACGCCGCGCCCGTCGCGTCTTGCAGCGTGATACCATCTGTGGGGAAATACACCGAGATGCCGCCCGCGTGGGGACGGCAAAGGCCGCGCATGAGATAACGCACTACCTTGCGAATGGCCTCATCCACCTGCCGTCCCGCGTCGGCCACAGCGGGATCGCCCGACGCTTCCAGCGATTGCGCGATGCCCATCAGGTCGTGCATCTCCTCCTCGCTGCCTTCGCCCCGCACTCCCGACGCGCCGTATTCTTCGGAAGCCGCCCGCGAACGCGCCACTTTAATCCAGCCCGGACGCCCGCCCCGTAGCGCGTTGGAACAGCGATCTCCCGCCACGTTCATCGCGCTGACAAGCAGGGGGAGTTGTTCCAAATCGAGCACGGAAAGGGTTGTACCCATCGCTTCAAACTGCGCAAGGGGGTCTTTGGATTCGCGAAAATGGATGGTGTACGCATCTACAATGGTTCGTCCCAGATCGTAACCCGTCATTGTTGGCGTTTCAACAAGTTTTTTCAGTAGCGCGTCGTAGTTCCAGCCCCGCCCCGGAGCCAGTTCTTCCGACGCTACCATGTAATGCGCGACCGGCTGTAGAGCCTGCGCCGTTTCAAAACTCGCCATCAGGCAGGCATCCAATCCTACCATTTCCAGTTTGCCATGCGCGGCTGTAAACGCTTCCAATCCCGCCCGCAGATCGCGCAGGCTCATGACCTTATCGCCGCTGCTCTCGTCCACGCACAGCGCTTCCCATCCTGAACCGTGATCGGCGATAATCAGGCCGTAATGGTCTGCAGGGTACGCTTTCGCGCCCGCTTCCAGAAACCGGCGCAGGGTGGCTGAATCCGCCATGTTGGTTTCGTGCCAATCCGCCAGTTCTTTCAGTTTGCCTTTTTCCACATGCAGCAGTTTCGCCCCGGCCCAATCGGGCAATTCGCCAATAGCCTCGTCCGTGTACTGGTCTTTCGGGACGCTTTTCGGGCTGCGGTCGCACAGCATCACGATCTGTACCTGTTCGCTGCTGCCCACTTGCAGCATCTCCTTGACGTTCGCCATTTGCGGAGTTTCGAGCGAATTATCGGCATCCTCATAAATCATCAGCGTCCACGCCGCTTTCGACGCGACGGGTTTTGCTGCGGGCGGCTTTGACGCAGCCTGTTTCGGCGTTGCCTGTCTGGGCTTGCCCTGCGCCAAAGCGGAACCAACGCCTGAAGCCAATAACGCCAAAAGGATGAGAAAACGAGAAGCAAACAGGGCCGATGTTTTCAACAGTAATGATCTCCCTTTAGAATCTGAGACAGTGTAAGGTTCCGAACGTAGGGACACAACATGTTGTGTCCGCCGGAACGTTATAGATTTACAGACCCTTATTTACGCCCCACAACGGAGTGGAGGATGCCGAGCAGATAGCCGGTGGCGAACGCCCGCCCGCGATGCCCCCATGTCGAATCGTTCACCAGATGCGGAACGTGGTCATCGAGAATGAAGCCACGAAAGCCCACGTCCTTCAATTTCTGCACAACCGCAACAATGTCGCTGTTCCCCTCGTCTATGAAACACTCCGTAAAGTCTTCGGCGCAGCCCTGCACGTCGCGCAAATGAACGTACAAAATGCGGTTGCGGCTGCCGAACCATTCGATAGCTTCCAGAATGCCCGCGCCGCCGCGCATTTCCGACCAGCAGCCGTGACAAAAATCCAGTCCGTGCATGGGGCTGGGATGCGTTTCTATCGCCCGCCTGAAGTTGTCGAAACTGTGAAACAATCGGGCGACGCCGCCAAGCGTGGGTACGGGTGGATCGTCGGGATGCAGGGCAAACCGTACCCCGGCCTCCTCGCACACGGGCAAAATGCGTTCCAGATACCAGTCGTAGTTGGCCCACATCACGGCTTCGGAAAACTCTTCGCCGTGCGTCAGGAGCAGGTCTTTCGCCAGCGCGTATTTGAACGAGTTGGAAATGGCCCCGCCGCGTACCGGCGTGGCGAAATCCGTGCGCCATACGCCGTTGGGCATCCAGTGGTAGCCAAGAATGGGAATTCCCGCCTGCCCCATATTGCGGATCGTCGCGCTCATATTCTCCAACTGCCGTTCGCGTCCCTCCAAACCGAGCATGATTTTGTCGTAAAAGCGGACAGGAACGTTTTCCAGCGCGATCAGGCGCAGGTTATGCGCCTGCGCCCGTTCCTGCAAGGCGCAAAGGTCTTCCCGTTCCCACCGCTCTTCACCCGGAAGCGTGGGCGTATTCAGTTGAATATCTTCAACGCCGCACTGTTGCGCGAACGCGAGTTGCTCGTCCGTCAGTTCGTTCATCTGCCCGACCGCGACCCGCATTGGCAGTTCTTCCAGATCAATCATAATCGTTCCTCTCATCATTGGGGATTGTGAACATTGCGCGACCATGCGCGTGTTTCTGGTACACTTTTTCTATCTCAACCGACAGGCCAAAAATCGAAATGCAATACTTCAAGCCGGAAGGCGACTATTTTGTGGGCGACTGTATGCCGTTTTTTCACGACGGCGTGTTTCACCTGTTTTATCTGCGGGACGAGAACCACCATCAGGGGCTGAATGGATTGGGCGGGCATCAGTGGGCGCATGCTTCCTCAACCGACCTTATACAGTGGGAACACCATCCGCTCGCCCTGCCCGTTGAGGAGGATTGGGAAGCGTCCATTTGTACCGGATCGGTATTCTGGCACGAGGGCGTTTTCCACGCCTTTTACGCTACGCGCAAGCCGGATTGGACGCAGCATCTCAGCCACGCGCAAAGCGACGACGGCATCACCTTTGTAAAAACGCGCCCGGTTCCCGTACTGCCGGTTCCGCCGGGTTACGATCCGCTGCACTTCCGCGATCCGTTTGTGTTTCAGGACGAAAACGGCATTTTCCAGATGGTCATTACGGCGCGGCAGGCCGATTATCCCCTACCCAAACGCGGCGGCTGCCTGCTGCGCCTGAGTTCCCCGAACTTAACCGACTGGAATGTAGAAGAACCCCTTCTGATACCGGGCAACGCAAAGGATTACGCGGGCATCCCCGAATGTCCCGATGTTTTTGAGTGGAACGACCGGCATTATCTTGTGTTCGGGAATGGACTGGAAACGCACTATCGCGTCAGCGATTATCCGCTGGGATTGTGGCATACGCCCCCCAACCCGCTTTTAGACAGCCGCCTGATTGCCGTAATGAAAACAGCCCCGTTCGGCGACAATCGGCGCATCGGCGCGGCGTGGATTGGTTCGCGCAAAGCCGATAAGGATAACGAGGGCATAGTGTGGGGCGGCAATCTTGTGCTGCGCGAGTTGGTTCAGCGCGACGACGATATGCTTTCCACCCGGTTTGTACCCGAACTCTCCCGCCCCGGCGCGACGCGCCTCGAACCCACTTTGCAGCCGCTCACCCCGAACGTGGAAGGCGATGCTGAAAACATCTATCTGGAAGCCCTGAACGGACAGTCCGTAGCCGCTTTCGACGATCTACCCCGCGATTTTCAACTGCGCTGCCGCATCCATCCACGCGGCGACAATGCCCGTTTCGGGTTGGGATTGCGCGGTAGTGGCGATTATGAATCCTTTTACGCGCTTGCCTTTGAACCGGGAACCCAAACTGTCACCCTTGCCGACCAATCCATTGTGGGCGTGAGTGAAATCACCGAACCGTTCGACCTTGTTGTAATTTGCCGGGGCGATATTATAGATGTTTGCGTCGCTGACAGCCGCTGCCTCATCAATCGCCTGCCCGAAAAAAGCGGCGCTCGCCTGTTCTGGTTCTGCGAAGGCGGCGAAATTGAATTCAAAGACGTTTTGGTTACGGTTTGAACATTATACGCCGGGTTGAAACCAATACTGCGCAAACAAACATCCGTAGGGACACAACATGTTGTGTCCTCTGCTGGCAGCGTTATGTTCCTCCAGTAGTGAAGGATAGGGACACAACATTGCCCATGCGGACACAACATGTTGTGTCCCTACGAACGTTACATTTGATTGAAAGACAACACAACCGCTTCATTCTGCGCCCATGTAAACGAGAACCGCTCTCCGTTACCAAAATCGGTTCCTTTTCGTTCGTCACGGACGTTGCGGACAGGCTTATGGAACTTCAACACAACTTTCCGAACACCGGTTTTCAATCCTACAGCGTTGCCGCCGCCCAATTCGGTTCCGACCGTTTCCGGGTTGGAGCAGACGAAAAGGACGGTTCTGCCGTCCGGTCTGTGGAAATAGGTGATCTCGTAGCCGAACTCGGCCTCGCCCGCGTTTTCAATCTCTACCCACCGCTCTGCACCCCCTGCATGGACGTGCTTCATAAACACTTCGCGTTTTTTCGCGGCCTCGTAACCCTCCACGCGGTAAGCGTTGAACCATTGCGGCGACAGGTTCAGCAGCACGGCGGTTCCATTTCCGACATGGCTGACGGTTTCCGTTTTCATGTTGCGGACGGCTTTGTTGAAATCCGCTTGCGTCTTTCAGGCAGGTATTGGCATTGGTCAGGAACTCCTTGTAGGTCTTCCAGCCGAAATTGGCGTCCTGATCCACTTCGCACCACAATTTGCCGCCATTGAACACATCTTTCGCGGTCATAGCCGGGTCGTGCCGAACGCCGAACAGCTTGTCCAACGCGCCGCCGCCCGCCCGTCCCTTGCCATGCTGATCCCACACGCCGGGCAGATAGTCGGCAATGACCGTTCCTCCCCGTCTGCAAAACGCTTCGATGATTTGCGCCTCCACGTCCGACAGGCACAAACACGCGGGCAGAATCAGTACCTTTATGTCGGCGGGAATGTTGTTCTGAATCGCGTCCGCGTAACTGAGGAAACTGTATTGCAGGCCGGAATCGCGCAGCATGTTTTCCCATGCCTGCCGGACGTGATGCGACGCGCCCAATCGGTGGTCGCCGTCCCGGTTGACCCATGTTTTGCCGTGCGCCTGCGCGTCCAGTATCCAGCCTAATTGAATGGAAGCGTGGCTGTAGTACAGGGCAACCCCGTCATGCTTCCATTCCGCGTCGCGCAGCAGTGGGCCGATCTTTTTGCCCGCTTCCAGATAGTGCGGGGCTACCTGCTCTTGCCATCCTTTGGGGGTTTGCCCCTCGAACCAGTTTTCCACCCAGCCGATATGTCCCCGGTTGCCATGCGCGAGATAGTACCACGTCTGCCAGATGTCGTCTTCCGCCTTCTGGTGAAAGTGGCTTGTCACGGCGGGAACGGCGTTGTGAGGATTGAATGAGCGGATGATGGCCTGCGAGGAGCCGAGGTTGTACGCCTCGATGTACTGAATCTTGCGCATTAATTTGGCGTAATCGTAACCGCCGAACGCATTGGGAGCCTGCCCGCCGACAAGTCCGCAGGGCGTATCCGGGTCAACCGTATTCGCATACGTCACCAGATCGCCCACGAAATTGCACCAATGCGAGTCGTTGAAACTCCACTGATCCATGAGCGGGCTTGCGTCGAAATCACGGATGGACCACGTTTCGAGATTGGGGCGAATGTCCTCATACCCCACCCATTTGCTTCGCGTGGGCGCGTTGCCTGCGCCGTATACTTCCCGTAACCAGTTGGGATACGCGGCCTCGTCGTCCGTAACGCGCCACATGGTCGGATGCACAAAATGCCCCCACGACGCTTCATCATCCAGCGCATAGGCGGCCCGGAAGGGCGACGATTTTACTCTGGTTACGTTTTCCTGAATGAACCCGCGCAATTTGGTTTGCAGGGTGTCGTTGAGCGGAACGGGGCGAACCCCGGTTCCGTGCAGTTCGGCTAAATGCGCCTGCTTTTTGTCGCCGTCCCACAGGTGCAGGTAGCCTTTACGGGCGGTATGGTCCATGTAGAAGCGCAGGCCAAAACGGTTGATCCAATCCAGTTTGCCTCTGGGTGAATCGGGGTCGCCGCCATTTCCGTCCAGAAACGCGCCATTATACCCATGCGCCTGACTCCACTTGCCGGACGCTTCCGTATAACCGAGCGTCCATTGATACGTCCAGGGCATATAAATCCAGCCGGGATAGGCTTTGTCCAGCCAGCCGCGATCCTGCTTCACGCGCTGAAAATCGCGCGACGAGCGGACGTAGTGGGCGTAAGCGTCCCCCTCCCCGATCCGCGTCCGCTTTGCGGCGAACGCGAACGATCCGCGCCGCGCGGCTTCCATAGCCCCGGCTGCGCAGGATAAGCGAACGAGAAAATCACGGCGTCTCATTCAGGCTTCCAATCTCAAAAGTTGCGGGCATCGGTCATTTTGATATAACAGCAAGTGTTGGGAAATTCAGGTTCGAGGTATAAAAGACATGGCTCTTCCAATCCCAGCCGAAGCAATATCCCCATCCGGCTCCTCCGTCTACATAAGGAGTTAAATTGGGACTCGCGTTCAATGCGTAACCCGGAAAGGACGCGGCGAATTTCCAGGTTTTTGTCGAGTTGTCCGTTCGCCAGATACCCAGGTCTTTCCCCTTACGCCCTACAACCGCTATCTGCGTCTCGTCCACACCAAAAAAGGGTCCCCATACGGCTTCCATCGGACTGCCTGAATAGTGCCAGCTATAGCCCCGATCCAGGCTGAAGAGCAAGCCTTCCGGGGCAATCCAATAGGCGACCTGATTGAACATGCACAGGGTTCGGCCAGTCGGGGTTATTTTGGAAACCTTCGTCCACGTCGCGCCGCCATCCACGCTGCGCAATGTCCCATCCCCCTTGCTTGCGACATAGGTACGGGGGCCAATAATGCCGATAGCGGTAAAACCTTTTCCCAACACATTCCAAGTTTTACCGCCATCCGCGCTGCGGTTGAGTTCGCCGCCCGAACTCATGGCGGACGGCAAGCATCTCCTGCGGAGCGCTTCGACTCCAATCCACAACGCCGTAATCCCATCCACGCGCGTCACGCCCACTTATCGCAAACACATCCCAGGTCTTGCCATCATCCAGAGTGATTCCGCTCGGCCCATCCAGCATGAAACAGGCCAGCCGACTTCCCGCAGGGTCGGCATTCAGCGCATATCCGGTTTGACAGAAGCCCCCGATACTGCCCCCATCCATGCGCTCAAAGGTCCTCCCTTTGTTCTTGCTTCTCCAAAGTCCCTGATTCGGCACAACAACAATGACATCGCCCGTCTTACGATCCACGCTCACTCCCGCAGTGCCATTGGGAGAACTGACTTTTTTCCCCTCGTCCGCGAGTTTTTTGAGCAGGTAGCCGGAAATGGGAACCCAGGCGGAACTGGCCAGAGAAGCAGCAGGTTTGCCCGTCCGGGGAGCCTGGCCGGGACGCAAACCCAGAGCGGGCAATGCAAGCAGGGCGGCAATGCCCGCGCAGACAGCGATTGCGCCTTGACAACGGCGCGTTATGTGTTCAGATACTCGTCGCAGTGTCACCATTGAAACTCCTGAAGCGGTATGGAAGCAGGCAAAATACGAATACCTGAAGCTGTTAAACGGCAAACAAATTCACATCCAGAAACGCGTTGCGGAATTTGCCCTGTGGATCAGAAGGCGCGGCAAAGACGCTGAAAATCCGGCAGGCGTGGATATAGCGATTTCAGGGATTCCCCGCGCATAGTGAACAATTTGCCCCAGTGAGGGCGGGCCTGAAAGGGCGCAAGCGCGGCTTCGATACGCGGCAGCAATTCGCGGACGGCGGGCCAATCCAGTCTCCATGTGAAATGAATGGCGACGCACGGCTGATGGTAACAGGGACTCATCCACAAATCATCCGCCGCAACCGTTCGGATTTCAGAGATTAAGAGCAGGGGCGCGATCTGTTCCCGCAGTTCATAAATGGCGCGTAAAGCATCCAGCGCGTGTTGGCGAGGTACAAGGTATTCGGTTTGCAGTTCCTCGCCGCAGCTTGGCGTGAATTCCATGCGGAAGTGGGGAAGGCGCTCGTGCCACGCGCCGACAACGCCCCTTTGTTCGGTACAGTTTTCCGCCGACACGCCGGGAATAGGATGCAGCGGACGTTGAGCGAGAGTGGCCCCGAACCATTCGGCAGTCATTTCAGCAAACGTTTCCACATTCGCGTCGGCGTCCACGCGGCTTTTGCGCCACACCTGATTGAAACTGGCGGTTTTCCATTCCGTGAACAGGCTCACGCTGTACGCGCTGTTCGTAATTTCGTCGAAATGCGCTTCCAGTTGGCTCAGGGGCAAATTTTCGTACACGTCCTGTCGCATGACAAAGGCGGGAAGCACATCCAGCGTGAGTTTTGTAACCATCCCCAACGCGCCCAATCCAACAACCATGCCCGGAAACTGTTCCTCATCCTGTTCACGCGAGAATGTCTTGACTTGCCCGGTTGCGGTAATCAGTTCCAGCCCGGAAACAATCGTCGCCAGATTGCCGTTTCCGTTTCCCGAACCGTGCGTAGCCGTCGCGCAAGCGCCCGCAACCGAAATATGCGGCAGGGAAGCCAGATTGTGCAGCGCGTAGCCTTCACCGTGCAGAAACTTACACAGCGTCCCGTACCGAATACCGGCTTCGACCGTTACCTGATGCCGTTCCCTGTCCAGACCTACAACCTGATCGAAACGCGACAGGTCGAGCATATCTTCGGTTGTGTCGGCAATGGCGTTGAAGGAGTGGCGCGAACCGAGGACTTTCACCTTGCGGCTTTTCGCCACCAACTCCTGCGCTTCCGCAACCGTTTCCGGGCAATGCCACCTTGCCGCCCGGTATTCCAGATTTCCCGCCCAGTTGACTTGCTTCATGTTCTCTTGCTTCATATTTACTTAATGCACTGTTGTTGTTTATGCGGCCTACGCATAGGTGGCGCGGTACGCTTGTATCTGCGCTGTCAGCTCATCGGCGCTCATCGGCAGGAACTCATGCGGAATGTTGATGGGCGCGACGCGCATCCTGAACAGTTTGTACAGGGGTACGACAGCCCCGTTCATTCGCAGTATCCAACTACGCTTCAGGCCGAGACGCCGATACACGGTTTTAGGATCGTTGAGCGTGATGCCGACAAAACGGTAGCCCAGGCTGTAGGCGTGTACATCCTTGATTTCGTCCCACCGCAGGAAACCGACCCGACTCCAAAGCGCGTTGACCGTAATGCCCTGCGAGGACAAAGATACGATTGGGCTGGTTTGTTTCGCGAGTTTTCGAGCCATCAAAAAGTAGAGGAGAGGGAGTTCCGCCAGCAGCATCCAGCGCAGCAGATTGGTAAACCCGTCAAGAGGAACCGGCGACATGCTCAACAGGATAAACATCATCAAGTTGACAGGCAGGGCGATACATAGCAGCCGCTTACGCACTCCGTGAAGGGCTTTGGAGGTGGCGGGATAGATAGTGACAGGTTCTTGCATATTCAGCATTAGAAACTCCAATCGGGTACGGAAACAGACAGAATAACTGCACGGAATATCTGCAAAGATTGCGGTCGCTACAGAAATCCGCCGATGTTCGTATTCGTCAACTCCTCAACGTTGATGTATACACCATTATTGACCAATTTTCCGGGTTATTCCTGCTTTCCCTGCGACATTTGTTTTCCGGGCATCGCCTGCTCATCTGCCTTCTCTGCCGCTAAGTTGATGCGTTCTTGGTAGACTGATTGGAGAGTACACCGTGCTGCCCTGCATCAGCATGAAGGAAGAAGCCAACTCAGGGACAGGGCTTAACTTTTGTTGCGGGCGAAGATGAGGGCGGAAGCGGCGGTCAGGGCGATGCCGGTAAGCAAGCTCCAGGCGTAGCGCTGCTTCATGCCGGTGGTGGGTTTTTTCGGGGCTTCGGGCAGGTTGTAGGTGTTGGGGGAGTCCGTCAATAGAAAGAAGGCGTTGAGGGAACTGTATTCTTCGGTGGCGTCCGCGCCGTACAGGTATGCTCCGGCTTCTCCCTGCGCTTTCAATTCCTCGACCCGCGCCTGCGCGTGAACTTTCAGCGTTTCCACTTCGCCGAACTGAATACTGGCGGTGGGGCAGGCTTTGGCGCAGGCGGGAGTCATGTCGCCTTTTTGCCGGTCATAGCAAAGGGTGCATTTGTGAACATGGCCGTCGTGGTGGCTGCGCCCCAATACGCCGAACGGACACGCAATCACGCAGTACCCGCAGCCGTTGCAAATGTCGGGCTGCACGTACACGTTCCCGAACTCGTTGTAAATGATGCTGCCGGTGGGACACGATTCCTGACAGGGCGCTTCCACGCAGTGCTTGCACACATCGCTCATCATCAGCCATCGCCCGCCGTCGTCCCGTTTCCGATCCATCTGCTCCACAAACGCGACGTGCCGCCATGTCGTTTCCGAGAGTTGACTGGTGTTGTCGTAGCTGTTGCCCGTAAAGTGGAAGCCGTCCGAAGGCAGTTGGTTCCACTGCTTGCAGGCCACTTCACACGCCTTACACCCGATGCAAAGCGTGGTGTCCGTGAAAAACCCCATTGCGGGCTTGTTGCCCTCCCCTCCCCGCTCAATCAGCGCGATCTCTTCAGGCCGCACCAACTTCAATATATCCCGTACAGGCTCCAGCATTTTCAACACTCCTCATCAACATTGGGGAATATTTCACCACCAAGACACCAAGTACACCAAGATAAGAGAATACAAAGAAAACCGCAAAGAGGCAAAGGTCGCAAAGCAGTTTATTTCTCCTCTTCTCTTCTCCCTCTTGGTGTACTTGGTGTCTTGGTGGTGAAATATTCCTCTGTTTATTCTCGCCGCATGTGGCCTTCCGGTTGTGCCGATTGTGGCGTGTCGGGAATGGCTTCGCGGTTGGCCCAGGGCGCGACTTCTACCGTTGGTTTGGTGGGCTGGTTTTGGGCGCGTCCCGCATGGATTTGACACGCGAATACTTTGGTTTCGTGCATGGACACATTGGCGTCGGCAGACATGGCGATTAGATCGTTGACGCTGCTGCCGACTGTTTCACCCGCGTAGCCCCACTGGAACGGGATGCCGATCTGGTGAATGGTCTGTCCCTCGACATGCAGCGGATGGATACGCCGCGTGACGAGGGCGCGGGCTTCGATTTCGCCGCGCGGGCTGAAAACGGTCAACCAGTCGCCGTTCGCAATACCTTTTTCTGCCGCCAGTTCCGGGCTGAGTTCCACGAACATGGCGGGCATCAGTTCGTTGAGCCAACTGTTGAAGCGGCTCATTGGCCCGCTCAGGTAATGCTCGGTCATGCGGAACGTGCAGGCCACAATGGGGAACTGCTGCGTGGGCGCGTGGGCAATCGGATTGCCGGGCGATTCCAGATAGCGTACCGTTGGGCTATCTACGTGTTTCGGGTACAGCAGGTTACGGACGGGCGATTCAATGGGTTCGTAATGCGCGGGGAACGGACCGTCTTTGGTTCCACCGGGCGCAAACAGCCATCCCTTGCCGTCCGGCTTCATAATGAACGGGTCCGCGCCGCCAATCGCGTCCATGCCCTTGCAGTCGGCAGTCGGTTTGTAATCGGGCGGTTTGTTCGGCTCGAAATCCGGCTCATCGTTGCCCATCCATTTCTGCGCGTTTTTGTCCCACCACAGGTATTTTTTACGCTCCGACCAGGGGTTGCCTTCGGGGTCCGCGCTTGCCCGGTTGTACAGAATATGGCGGTTGTGCGGCCAGGCAAAGCCCCAGTTCGGATGGATGGGGTTGCTGTCGTGTCCCTCCCGTTCGCGGGCGCGGTTGCGTCCAGGTTCGGGAAACACGCCGCTGTAAATCCACACGCCGCAGGCCGTGCTGCCGTCGTCTTTGCACTCAGAAAAATCTAAAAGCAGTCTGGGCTTGCCGCTGCGTGGGTCTATTTCGCCAACGTGGTAGCCGTTCATCTCCTGAAGGATTTTGTGTCCGTCCGGTTCGCCCTCAATGCGGCTCAACGAACCATCCGGCAGACGCGGCGGTTCGTCCGGGTCATAATCCCACGTCAGATTCAGCAAAGCCGCGTCTTTGGCATCAATGCTGTCGCGATACAACTCCTTGAGTTTTTTGCCCAGATTGTACATGAACCACGCATCGGAACGGCAGTCTTGTGGCGGGTCGAGGGCTTTGTCGTGCCACTGAAGCAGGCGCTGCGTATTCGTAAAACTACCCTCTTTTTCCGGCGAAGTTGCGGCGGGCATGAAAAACACTTCGGTTCCGATTTCTGAAGGCGGCGGGGCGTTCGGATCGTCGCGCCAGAACGCGGCGGTTTCCGTTTCAAACCAGTCGGCAACCACGAGCCACTTCAAATTGCGCAAACCCTGCCGCGCCCGCTTGCCGTTGGACGTGCCGGCGGCGGGGTTCTGCCCGAAAATGAGATAGCCCTCCACTTCGCCCTTCGCCATTTTATCGAAAAACGGAACCATCGAATAATCGTCGTCCAGACGGGGCAGCCAGCCGAACCGGAACTCGTTTTCCGGCTGCGCCGCGTCGCCATACCACGCTTTGAGCAGGCTGACCGTGAACTTGCGGAAGTTCACCCAGTAACCCGTCGGCATACTCTCATACTCGCAATAGCCGTCCAGCGTAGCGTGAGTGGGCGCGGAAACCGGCTGCGGCAGATAACCGGGCAGCAGGTCATACAACGTGGGAACATCCGTTGAACCTTGAATACTGGCGTGACCGCGCAACGCGAGAATTCCGCCGCCGGGACGCCCGATGTTGCCGAGCAGCAGTTGTAGAATACCAGCCGCGCGAATTATCTGTACGCCCGTGGAATGTTGCGTCCAGCCGACCGCGTAGCAGATCGCGCTTGTGCGTTCCCGTCCTGAATTGTCGCACAGCAGTTGGGCCGTGTGAATAATCTGTTCGGGTGAGCAGCCGCAAATTTGCGCAGCCGTTTCGGGCGTGTAGCGGGCAAAGTGCTTGCGCAATAACTGCATCACGCAATTCGGGTCTTGCAGCGTTTCGTCGCGTGGGATTTCCTGTCCCGGTTCTCGGACGCCGCTTGCCTGCGGCGTATCGTGCGCGCTGGAATTGCCATCCAGAGCGTGGCCCTGAACCCCCTGCGAACCTTTCATACCACCCCCCTGTCCCTGCTGTTCCTGCTCCTCTGGTGGCTTATCGCTTGCGGAATCTTTGTAGCCCCAATGCCCCTTTGCCGCCTCATATCTGCGCTGTTTTGGGTCATAGCCGCTGAACAGGCCGTCCAAATCCTCCGCGCCTTCAAAACCCTCCGCGATGATCGTGGAAGCGTTGGTATACGCGAGAACGTACTCCCTGAACCAGCGCTCCTGCGTCAGAACGTAGTTGATTAGCCCGCCTAAAAATGCGATGTCGGTTCCCGCCCGAATGGGAACGTACACGTCGGCAAGGGCAGACGTGCGGGAAAAGCGCGGGTCAACATGGATGATTTTGCCGCCCTTCGCTTTGGCTTTCATGGGCCAGCGGAAGCCGACGGGATGCGCTTCGGCCATATTGGAACCCATGATGAGAATGCAATCGCTGTTCTGCAAGTCCTGCTGATTGGTGGTGGCCGCGCCCCTGCCGAATGACGCCCCCAGACCGGGGACGGAAGCGGAGTGTCAAATGCGCGCCTGATTCTCTACGGAAAGGATGCCCAACCCGGCTGAGAACAGTTTCTTGATGAGGTAGTTTTCTTCGTTGTCCAGAGTCGCGCCGCCCAGGGTGCCGACGTTGGTAACGTGGTTGAGCTGAAGCCCCTCTTCGGACGTATCTTTCCAGCCTTTATCCCGCGCCATTTTGACGCGTTGCGCGATCTGCTCCATCGCCCACGCCAGAGGCTTCTGTTCCCACTTATCCGAATAGGGCGCGCGGTACAGCACGGTTTTCACGCGATGCGGATTGACGGCGAGTTGGAAACTGTTCGCGCCTTTGGGACACAGCGTACCCTCATTGATGGGGCTGTCCGGGTTGCCCTCGATGTCAATCAGCTTGCCGCCCTTGGTATACACATCCAGACTGCACCCGACCGCGCAATACGGACAGATGCTTTTCGTCAAAGTCGCGCCATCCAATCGCGACGCCTTGCGCAGCGTTTGCGGGCTGTACGGCTGTGTGGAAGGGGACGGCGCGCTCGTTCGCTTGCGGAAACCAATAGGCAGCTTGACCATGAAAGCATCTCCTAAAAATGAATAACAGGAAAACAATGTTCGCCTGTCCACATCGGAAGGAACTCGGAATGAGCCTTATCAGCTTAAAAAATGTAAACGCCGATAGTGAAGGTACGATTTTAGCGGCGATTGGTTTCCTGCCGCGCAACGCCAGTTTCAGCGATTGCTATAACGATTCTCTGCTCCGGACTTTCACCTCAATACGCGCAGTCACCTGATCCCCTTCTGTTACGCCTTCCGCCTTTCGGACGCTGTCCTTGAGGGGCAAGACATAGCGCCCGTCTTTGTGAAACAGCGACGTTGTGAAACTTGTACTGCCAAGATGGGCCTGGACGGGAATCATTCCCCAACCATAAGTGACAAGATGGACAATCTCCTTCAACTCACCTGATTGCGCGGCGGGAACCGTCAGAAAATGATACGGAGACGGACCTTTCCAGTACCAGATCGTCCCACTGAATTCGAAATTCGCGCAGGAAACTTGCCCGGTATGCTGTTTGTCCATTTTGAAATCCTCGCTTTCGATTGTCCGGCTGCTTGATCAGGTAAGATAACGTCCTTGTGTGTTAATTAATATAAGCGATCTGAAACCAATCACATCAGTTCACGGTCTAAATATTACCTGATGAAGTGGTTCCTTTCTGCCGGTTCGTTTATCTCTCTCTCTGTCGGTGTTACTCGTGAAACCGGACAGGCTCCTCCCATGTGAACCGTACCGGGAGTATCGAAAAGGAGTGCAAATGCGCAAACGCGCTTTGTCAGTCTTGCTGCTGAGTTGTCTAGCTCTGTTGAGCTTTCTGGTTCTGGCAGCCTTCGTCAAGAAACAGGCGCAGGCTCCTCCGCCCAACATCGCGCTGGAAACCAACCTTGTCTTCGGAACTGGAGGCCAGCAGCCACTGCATCTGGACCTGGCTCGTCCCAAACAGGGAAGCGGCCCCTTTCCGGCGCTGGTGTTGGTGCATGGCGGTGGGTGGATCGGCGGCGACAAAGAGAGCTTGCGTCCCTTCTTATATTCCCTTGCGCAACAGGGCATCGTGTGTATCTCGATTGAATACCGATTCGCTCCAAAATACCGCTTTCCCGCGCAGGTTGAAGACGTGAAGTGCGCGGTGCGCTGGCTGCGGGCTAATGCCGACAAATACCACATTGACCCCAGGCGTATCGGGGCATTGGGTGGCTCCGCCGGGGCGCATCTCGTGGCGCTGCTGGGAACGACCAATGGGGAGAAGAGGTGGGAAGGCACGGGAGGGAATCCCGAACAGTCCAGCGCCATTTGCGCCATGATTTGCATGAGCGGCCCCTACGATCTCGCGCGGATATATCGCGACACGTTTCAGCAGAAGGAAGAGGAGGGGCGCGGACTGCGCAGCGCGCTGGAAGGATTTTTGGGAGGAACACCTTCGCAGGAGGCAGCGCAATACCGGGCGGCCAGTCCCATATCGTATGTCAGCAAGAAGACGGTTCCGACGCTCCTGACGCATGGCACGGCGGATACGCTGGTGTCTATTACCCAGTCGGAGGAGTTTGCGGCAAAGCTCAAAGAGAAGGGGGCAGATGTGGACTTTCTGCGTCTGGAAGGGGCAGGCCATGCCGATTTCGGCAAAAATCCGCAGGAAGCGGTGACGCACATCATGGCGTTTGTACAAAAACATTTATTAGCCGCCAGGCCGTGAATTGCTGGAGCATCACGATTGATCCAACTATCGGTCATGGCAATCTTCTCTATATCCAAATGTTGGCCGAACCCGGGTATTCTAATATATAATGAGTACCCCATCGAGCAGTCGCAAAGAAGAGCGCCGCGATCAGCGCCGCAAAGATATTCTCGACGTTGCCAGCCGCCTTTTTTCTAAATTAGGTTACGAAAACGTGACGTTACGCGCGATTGCAGAAGAAATGGGTTGTACGCACGCCAGTTTGTACCGATACTTTCCTGATAAATCGCATCTTCTCGCCGAACTTTGTCGCGAGACGTTCGCCCTCCTTGTCGCCGAGTTCGACGCCATCGCGGTCGCGGCGGCGAACCCCGAAGATTGTCTCTTCCAAACCTCACGCGGCTTCGTTCGCTTCGGTTTGACGCACCCCCAGCATTTTCGCATCGTCTTCTTCGGGCCGGAAGACCGCAACGGCATCCGCGCTGGAGACTACATCAACGCCATTGGCAGACCCCTGTTCGAACGCCTGGTGAAGGTATTCATTGAGTGTTCGCGCTACAGCGGGTTGAGCATGGCAGACCCACTGCTGGACGCGCATACCTGGTGGAACTCCATTTTCGGGCTGACCATGGTTTTGATCGTCCAGGGAAACATTCCGCACCTGTCGTCGCCGGCCAGCGTCGTGGAGCAATCCATCAAGATCATGTGGGCGGGCCTGAAAACAATCGCTTCAGAGCCGGAAGCCTTCTCCTGATGGGAGCGCACTTAGTTTGTAAGCCCCTCCTCGCAGGCGCGCCACAGAAACCGCTAAGAAAATCGTCCCCTGAAAATTTTCCTTGATAATATTTCCATTAGTCTTGTAACCGGTGGTTACTCTGTGCTACACTCTGTTTAAGATTAGTTACCAGTGGTAACTTATTCTGAGGCAGTTTCCTTCCAAAGGTCGGAAAGCAGTGGTTTCACAAACCCCGATTAAAGACATCGGGTAAGGAGCGTGGCAATGACGACAATCGTGGTAGCGGGCGCGACAGGTAATCTTGGCAAGCGCATCACAAAGGCTCTCCTCGGACGAGGAGCCAACGTGGTCGCGCTTACGCGGGTCGGAGCGGAGGCCGACAAAATCAAGGCGTTAGAAGAATTTGGCGTAAAGGTCGCTGTCGTTGACATGTCAAGCGCCGCCGACATCGCCAGAGCATGCGCCGGATCAGGTTGCGTGGTTTCTGCGATTTCAAGGACTGCGGGACGTGATTGTTGAGGCTCAGTCCGTTTTGCTGGAAGCGGCTATTGCGGCGGGAGTGCCACGGTTCATTCCGTCGGATTTTTGCACCGACTTCACCACGTTGCCGGAAGGCGAGAATCGCAATTTTGATCTGCGGCGCGAGTTTCACAAACGCCTGGATGTCGCGCCCATCGCTTCGACCTCCATCTTCAACGGAGCCTTCGGCGAAATTCTGACCTATAACGTTCCGCTTCTGGACTTTGAAAAGAAGACGGTCGGGTATTGGGAAGATCCTGATTGGCATATTGACTTCACCACGATGGATGACACCGCCGCCTATACCGCCGCCGCCGCCCTCGATCCCACAACGCCGCGCGCTCTGAAGATTGCGAGTTTTCAAGTCAGCCCCAATGATCTTGTCAAGTTCACCGGGGAGACTTTGAAAACGCCTTTCACGCTCGCGCGCATAGGAAGTCTGGAAGATTTGGGTGTGTACAACAAGCGCGAACGCGCCGCGCATCCCGAGGGCGAGAACGAGCTGTATGCAGGCTGGCAGCAGAGTCAGTACATGCAGAGCATGTTCAGCGCGCATCATCAATCACTGGATAACGCCCGTTATCCCGATGTCGTATGGACGAAACTACAGGACGCGATTGGAAAACGTTCCTGAACCCAGGTGAAATCAGGAAGAGGTAAAATGATGATACTCAACGCGCTTGTTCAGAGTAATTCCCATGCTCCCGCCTATTGGGAGGTGGACATTCTCTGGCTCATTCTCGCCACCGGCGAAACCACCAACGGTCAATATTCCCTGATGGAACAACTTTGCCCGAAGGACTCCGGGCCACCGCCTCACACGCACGAACAGCGGGAGATGTTCTATATTCTCGAGGGCGAGATCACCTTCCTCGTTGGCGACGAAACCATCACGGCCGGCGCAGGCTCCTTCGTCACTGTGCCGCCTGGCACCGTCCACAGCTTTCGCGTGGATACCGAAACGGCGCGCGTTTTGAACTCTTATACCCCGGCGGGTTTCGAAAGAATGATTATCGAAGCAGCGCAGCCTGCCGAAACTCGGACGCTTCCCCCAAAGGGTTTGCCCATGACGGCAGATAAAGCAACGGTGAAACGTCTTTCGGAGGAAGTCGGAATGGGGTGGGTAGACGCCCCCGACGTTCTACGAAACAACGCTGATTCTCGCATGAGCAGTTCTTTGACTTGAGGTCTGTCGCGGTCAACCTTGATGGAAGAGCGGCCAGGCAGCCGCTCTTTTCACTTGCCCGGAGGGGCGCTTGATTAACGCTGAATTCGCGCGGAGCCACCCTGCGCGTAGGCGCGGACTTGATCCAGCGTTGCCATTGTCGTATCGCCGGGAAACGTCGTCAGCAGCGCCCCGTGCGCCCATCCCAGGTTGATTGCTGCCTGCGGCGTCTCGCCCGTGAGCAGGCCGTAGAAGAAGCCGGAGGCAAATCCATCGCCCCCGCCGACGCGATCATAAACATCTAGATCACAGGTCGGAGCCACGTATGTCTGGCCGTCCACCCAGGCGACCGCGCTCCATGTATGCCGGTTTGTGGAATGTACTTCCCGCAGGGTCGTCGCCACGATCTTCACCTGCGGGTACTGTTCCACCACGCGATCAATCATCCCGAAGAAGGTGCTGGGGTCGAGGCTAGACTTCTCGGAAACCTCCGGGCCATAGATGCCGAGTCCCTTCTGCATGTCTTCTTCGTTTCCGACAAGCACGTCCACATACGCCATGATGCGCCCTAATACTTCCTGGGCGCGGGCCGCGCCTCCCGACTTCCGCCAGAGCTTCTCGCGGAAATTGAGATCGAGGGAGATGATTGCGCCGGCAGCCTTTGCCGCCGCCATTCCCTCCAGAATTACCTCGGAGGTTGTTTCGGAAAGCGCGGCGAAAATGCCGCCACTGTGAAACCAACGCGCCCCGTTCGCGAAGATGGCCGTCCAGTCGAAGTTGCCCGGCTTGAGCTGCGCGGCGGCCTCATTGGCGCGGTTGTAAAAGACAACGGGCGCGCGCGCTCCCAAAACCACGGTCGCTGTAAACGGAGGCGATATTGGGGCCGCTGACGCCATCGTGTGAGTAGCGTTTGTAGAATGGCTCGACCCCCATCGCCCGGACCCGATCCGCAACCAAATCCCCGACCGGGTAATCCACCATCGCGGTGACAATCCCCGTCTTGAGCCGGAAGCAGTCCGCCATATTGGCGGCCACGTTGAACTCGCCGCCGCTGACATGAATCTGGCACTCGGTTGCCTTGCGGAAGGGAATGATCCCGGTATCCAGGCGGTGGACAAGTGCCCCCAGTGAGACTAAGTCCAGCCCACGCGCAGGGTTTATATTCAATCCATATTGCATTGGTTTCTCCATCTTAACAAATTGTAGCCAGCCAACTAAGAGCCTATCCCAATTAGCCCTCAATCCGGGCGTCCTCTTGTAGACATACCCCTTCCCCCAGGTTGCGTATTTCTGCTTCGCTTTGGAAATACGCAACCTGGGGGAAGGGGAACCTATCGGGATAGGCTCTCAGGGCGCGGTAAGAGGACTCATCACGACCGGATGGGCAACCTGTTTGAGCAGCGACGTTAGAATTCAACAGAAACAGGCGGAATCCTGCAAA
Source organism: uncultured Chthonomonadaceae bacterium (assembly GCA_963817895.1). Classification (GTDB taxonomy): domain Bacteria; phylum Armatimonadota; class Chthonomonadetes; order Chthonomonadales; family Chthonomonadaceae; genus CAWFQB01. The sequence continues at coordinate 505,477 of CAWFQB010000004.1, read as the reverse complement.
GGATTGGGGCGGAATGGGGTAAATAGACCTCTTTCGTAAGTCTGTTGAATGAGATGAAACCTGCCGCGCTTACAAGAACTTATGAAAGAGGTCTAATGAAGGAGTCGTGATGTTGTTATACCACAAACTCAACCCGCGACAATCACCGGATAAACTCAGGCTTCTTCCGGCAAAACAAGTTGATTTAGATCTTCGATAAGCGAGGGTCCCGTCGGCTCCCATCCCAGCCGTTCGCGGGTCTTCGTATTCGCAGTGGGCGAGTCAAGCGCCATGAAATGGCCGAGAAAACCGAAGTGCGCAGGAGCCTCTTCAGGAGTAATTGAAACCACCGGCAGGTTCAAACGTCGGCCAAGCGCTTCCGCTATGTCCCTGGCAGTCACGCCCTGTTCGCCAACGGCATGCCATTTGAATCCAGCCTCGCCCTTTTCCAGAGCCAACCGGTAAAGCCGCGCGGTATCGCTGACGTGCGCCGCCGCCCACCGGCTGCCGCCATCGCCGACATAGGCCGCTACCTTTTTCGCCAGGGCAATCTGAATCAAGAAACTCACAAGTCCTTGCTGCCGCGTGTCGTAAATCTGGGATAAGCGCATCACGCTTCCCTTCACTCCTTTTTCGACCGTCGCCAGAGTGGCTTCTTCCGATACCCGGGGGAATTGGGAGGCGGGCTTCGTATCGTCCTCATCAAAAGGCTTTCCGGTGGTCAGGTTGTCAACCAAAACGCCTGCCGTGCCGATGAACGGTCGCCCCGAACCCGCGAGTGCTTCCCCTATCGCCTCAATTGCGCGTTGATCCTCCTCGCAGCTTGCCTGAATCCTTGAAAAGTCATGATTGAACGCCAGATGGATGACGGCGTCGGCCAGAGAGGCTCCTGATTTCAGGCTCTCGATCTCCTCAAGAGTGCCGTAATGAACGTCAGCCCCGGCCTTCGTCAGCCTTTCGGCGCCTTTCTCCGACCGCGTCATGCCCAGAACCGTGTGGCCCGCCTGAATCAACTCAGGAATCAAGGCTGAACCAATGAATCCGGTTGCTCCCGTTATGAATACTCTCATTGCTTTCTCCTTCGATAGTCACAAACGTCCGACTCCCCGCGCTCGGTTGACTCCCGCAGCAATAAATCGGTATAATGGAGACTATCTCCGCTTAATATATTACCGGAGATAGTCTCCGTTTGTCAAGCGCGATTTTGCCATAATCCTATGAAACTCGAAAAAACATCCCCAACTGCGGAAAACCCACAATCATCACGAAAGCCCCGATCTGACGGTCAGCGCAACAGGGAGTTAATCATTCAAATCGCTAAAGAGGCTTTCACGGAAAACGGCGCCGGCGCGAGCCTGGATGACATCGCGAAACAGGCTGGCGTCGGCGCAGGCACCCTTTACCGTCACTTTCCCTCACGAGAGGCGCTTCTGGGGGCGGTCTACCGAGCTGAGGTGGAGAAGCTCGCTGATGCTGCCGAGCAACTCTCTCGAGAGTTGTCTCCAGAGGAGGCTATTCGGGCCTGGCTGCAACTCTTTATTGAGTACCTTGCCACCAAGAAGATTATTGCGGCCGCATTGAACGGTCTTGTGGGCAGCAGCCCGGTATTTGAGGAGAGCATGTCGAAAGTTCGAGGAGCGGCCACGATGATCTATGAGCGGGCCATCCAATCGGGCGATATCCGACCGGATATTAACCCGGTAGATCATATTCTGGCTATCGTCGGCGTCACGTTCTTTGGGCCGAGCGAAGACTGGAAAGCAAGCGCCACACGCCTGATAGACATCCTGATCAGGGGGTCACGCCCTTTTAACTCTTGATAAGCGCCCTCTGCTGGTCTTGAGAAAACCGTTGGCGTCAACTCACTAAGTACAGTCAGGCAATCGCCGGAAAATTTATTGAATGATTTGTCGAATTCCGGTTCGGCCGTTCGACTATGAGTGAGGGTAAGGAAACCGGCTCGCCCGAAAACCGTTACAGCCGTCATAGCAGAAGTCATCAGGAGCTTGCGGCGCTTAAGCGCGTGAAAAACGTCTGCGGGACGGATGCCTTTGACTTCGGGTGCGCCGACGGCTCCGGCTTCGGGGCAGCTCATCAAGAAGGAGAGATGAAATGGAAAAGCCAGCAAAGAACACGATCTGTCTGTGGTACGACGGGGACGCCGAGGACGCGGCGCGATTTTACGCCGAGACATTCCCCGACTCGACCGTCCGCGCGGTACACCGCGCGCCGGGCGACTATCCGGCCGGGAAGCAAGGGGACGTGTTGACGGTCGAGTTCACCGTGATGGGGATTCCCTGCCTCGGGCTTAATGGCGGGCCTGCGTTCAAGCACAGCGAAGCATTCTCGTTTCAGGTCTCAACCGTTGATCAGGCGGAAACGGATCGTTACTGGAACGCCATCGTCGGTAATGGCGGCGAAGAGAGTGAGTGTGGCTGGTGCAAGGATAAGTGGGGATTGTCCTGGCAGATCACGCCGGTCGCTCTGATCCAGGCGGTAACAGACGCCGACCCCGCTGTCGCCAAACGCGCATTCGAGGCGATGATGCAGATGAAGAAGATCGACATCGCGACCATCGAGGCAGCTCGTCGCGGCTGAACGCCTATCTCCGATGCGCAAGGGAAACAGGATAGGCGGACCTGCAGAAGTCAAGACAGGCACTGTCGGAGCTTAAAGGTAACTCCCAACCCGTAACAGGGATGATGCGTTCGTTCTTTCAGCAATCCCATAGGATAGATGTGTCACGTCAGGCATCGCGCTTCGTCTTTTTGAAAATGACTACAGATGAACTTGAGGCGCAGAGCGAACTAACCGTCGCATTGTTCCCTTCGTCTGTGGACATAAAGGAAGGGAGCATTTATGCCCCCATCTAATTCAATTTGAAAGTTGAGGATGAACCCATGAAGGTTTTAGTCGCCAGGGTTGTCGCATTGGGCGGTTTGTGCGCCTTATTCGCCGGTATCGGCAACGGCGCCATTGCACAGGGGTATGAGCATCGTGAGATGGATTATGGACACCATCGCCCTATGGTTCGTCAGGCGCGGCAGCGTCTGCAGAAACTGCATGGTGTCTACGCGCAGGAGATCAACCATGGCAACCGCGCCGCCGCCGAGCGCGCGCATCTGAAAGCGAACGCGATCCGAGCGCGCTTGCGCGCGCATCGTCGCTATTCGCATTGACACAACCCGCGCGGTCAAGCGAACGTGGCTTGAAGAGGACAGAACCATTCGGGTTTCAAAAGAGGGTAGCTCCTACGCAGCCTCTTCCTGTCCTCTTGAAGCGTTTCTAATGTTCGGCAGCCAGCCACACAAGTTTTAATGGTTGGCTACCAATCAAATAAAAGGCTGCGTTCCTGTTACGGGAGCGCAGCCTTTGTGTTGCAGGGGATGTTCTCAGTGTGATTCGGGCGGGCAAACCAGCTTTCAGCGCGCCTTTAGCAAGGGTAAGTCGCCCGCTGAGTCGAGTGGTTCGTAGAACAGGTATACTCAGCTCATGAGTACAACAATTTTTATGGTGCAATCATGAGCCTCGTACGGTTGAGCCGCGTCACCAAGCGTTACGGCGACCGGATGGTTTTGCGCGACGTCTCTTTCCGACTACGAGCGGGAGAACGTGTCGGGTTGCTCGGCAGAAATGGCGCGGGCAAGACGACCCTGCTGCGTCTGATTCTGGGACAGGAGGAGCCGGACGAAGGGGAGGTGGATGTCACTCAGGGCGTACGACTGGGCTACTTCTCTCAGTTCTCCGATTTAAGCGGTTCTGATTCCATTCAGCAGATATTGGAAGCGTTGTTCGCCGACCTGAAGGCCGTTGAGGACGAATTGGATCGGCTCGGCCTGGCGCTGCAAAGCGTCACCGATATGCAGGAGATGGAAACGTTGATTGACCGACAGGCGCACCTGTTGGAAGAGATGGACAGGAGAGGCGGATGGGATTATCCGCGCCAGATAGACACCGTTCTCACCAAATTGGGGTTTAACGCCACCCGCCGCCATCAACCGATTGAGGAGCTTTCGGGCGGATGGCGCATTCGCGCGTCCCTTGCGCGTATCCTGCTGGAACAACCCGACGTGCTGCTCCTGGATGAACCGACCAACTTTCTGGATGTGGAAGGTCTGGCCTGGCTGGAAACGTGGCTGCGGGACTACCGTGGCGGATTGCTCCTGGTTTCGCATGACCGCCAGTTTCTGGACCAGGTCGTGACGCGCGTTGTGGAGGTCGAAAACTATCATCTCCACGATTATCCGGGGACCTACACCAATTATGTGCGTACCAAGCCTTTTCGCCTCAAAAACCTGGAACGGCAGTTCGAACATGAGGAAGAATTGCTGACCCTGGAGGGGGAAGCGGCTTCTGACCGCGAGGAACTGGCGCGCAATCCCAGTGACAGTCTGCAGCGCAAACTGGCCGACATCCGAAAACGTCGCGCTCCCCGCCCCGTAGACACCATTATCACCGCTATTTATCAGGGGTTGCGTATCCCCGACCGGTTGTGTCGGGTGGAAGCGGTGGCTCATGCTTACGGCGACAATCGCCTCTTTGACAGCGTCACGCTGGAGGTGGGGAAAGGAGAGCGGTGGGGGATTGTCGGGCCTAATGGGAGCGGCAAGTCCACACTGCTGCGCCTGCTGACCGGGCAGGAAGCTCCCGGTTCCGGCAAAGTTGTATGGGAACGGGGCGTCATCTTTGCGGATTTTAATGCGGCTGAGCGCGACCTTGACCTGAAAGACACAGTGACACATGCCGTCAACACAACCGGTGGTCAGTTCAGCATGGCGGGCCAGGCGCAGAAAAAGCAGGTGAATCGCTTTCTTTCCTTGCTTCAGTTTTCGGAGATGGATATGCAGCAAAGGATCGGAACGCTTTCCGGCGGGCAGAAGGCGCGGGTGGCGCTCGCGCAGTGCCTGCTTTCGGGCGCCCAGGTGCTGGTTCTGGACGAGCCAACAAATCACCTGGATCTGACCAGTACCCAGGTGATGGAGCAGGCGTTGATCCATTTCCCCGGCGCGGTGGTAGTCGTCAGTCACGACCGTTTCTTTCTGGACAAGGTCGCCACACAACTGCTGCTGTTTGCGCCGGACAAACCATTCCGCGTGTTCAACGGCAACTGGACCCTGTGGCAGGCACAGGTTTAAACGGGTTGGATAGGCAATCCAAATTTCGACATCACTGGCAAACGTCGCCATTGTAGTGGACGCATATCCCACCAACTTGGAGGAAGCGGAAGGGTACAGACGTTTCCTGCATCGTTCTCCGGGTGACGTGACGATGCATAAGGAGTGTTGTGGTCGTCATCGCGCCGGACGCGCGGGACTTGAAGAAGTTACTGCCCCGCGCCAAACAGCCTGTACCCGCGTTACGCTAATTGAATTGAATCGGTGTTTCGATTATTTATTAAACTGTTTGTACTATCTTGACGAGTGTGTTATAATTGGCAGAATCGAACCGGAGGCAAAGACAATGGCACACGCGCAGATTCATGAAGGAACGCCGGAACAACTTGTGAAGCAGTTGAGCCAGTTGCCGGGTACACGCAAATACAAGATTACGGTTACTCCTGACGACCCAACGCCAGCCACAACGTCACAGTTGATAACCTTTGGGATGTTTCCTCAACTTCAATCGCTGACGGAAGAAGATTTTAAGGGCGCGGAGTGGCATGAGGACATTGAACTTTAGTGGAAACAAAGCATTTCGTAGATACCCATGCCTTCCTCTGGTATCTGGCGGGAAGTATCCTGCTTGGAGCTAACGCAAAAGCTGTAGAGTAGCATCGAAAGGGCAAGAAGATGGCACAGTTTACTGTTCGTGGCGAAATCGTGCCGTTTAGTAGCAATCAGCGGAACATTCGTGTACAAAACTCAGCGGAATTGAAGGCTTTCTGGCAACAAGAGCGGATAGATACTGACATGAATTGGGCCAGCTGCCCGCCGCTTGTCACTGTCAGCAAGCAAAGTCTAGTATCCCAATGCCAAATAGGGGATGAAGTCGAGTATGTCATTGAAACACAGAACCGCAGCAATGGACGGCGCGGCATTAGGGGCGTATCTATACGAGTAGTCTCACGTCGTTCCGAACAGGCATCAAGATAACGTTTCATGCTTGTGGATAGCGTGGCATCTACATGACGCCTTGAGGAGAGGAATAATGCTTCGTTTACTCTTGAGATTGATAGTGTATGGGGCGGAAGGTGTTTCAAAAATCAAGGGCGAATCGAGTACGGGAACCATTACAGGCACACGCGCCAAAACGGTCAAGTGCGAGAAGTGTCAGGTTGGTTACGTTTATCAGGTAACTCGTAAGGCAACCGGTCCTTTAAGCAGCCTAATGGAACCTAAACGCCATAATGTCAATTACATACTTGATGCCGTGCTTAATAGCGCTATTGAACCAGTCCCATGCCCTTCTTGCGGTTGGTTACAAGCTGACATGATCCCGATTACTAAAGGAAGACAGAAGAGGTGGATGATTACAGCAGGCGGTATGACACTGGTGGTGGCTATCGTGGGTATGCTTGTAGGAGTGGCGACCTTAACAGCTAAAAGCAGTACGGCAGGCAAATGGGAACTGGCAGGGAGTTCTCTTATTCTCGTCGTGAGCATGGGGTTGTATGCTGGTCGCGCCTATCTGGTATCCAGGTTCAATCCGAATGAAATTGCTCCTGAAATTCAGAAGGCGATTGGTCAGCAGTTGTCCATCTCCCAGGAAGATCATGAGAAACACCGCGCTGAAGCGCAAACACAAAAACTCGACAGACGCGAGCAAGCGAAGCGCAATATGGCGAACGGATATGGCCTGCCTCAGCCTGGCGAAGAACTGGTTCGTTGTCGCTATTGCAATCATCAACAGGAGGCGAAAAATAAAAAATGCGTATCTTGTAGCGCATCAATGCAGTAAAAATTTAGGCATGAGGCTTGAAAATTCACATGTAGTAATTGAGTTCACCACGCATTGGGAAGATGCGCGGGAGGGCAAAAAGGCGTTCAGCGCACTTTCAGCAAGGGTAGGTCGCCGGCGGAGTCGAGCGGTTCGTAGAGTTTGGGGCTTTGCTTGCCGGGGGCGACGAGTTCGCGGACGCGGTTGAACACGTAGTCGAAGGCGTTGCGGAAGATAATCACGCCGTCCGGGTCTACGCGGGCTTTATTTTGCGCCTGCCCCATTTCCAGAAACGCTTTGGTGAACGCGCCGTGCATCCACGCTTCGGTTTCCAGGCTCTGCTCGGTGGGGCGGCAGGCGGACAGGACGTACAGGCCGCTTTCCGTCGCTTCTCGGATGGCTTCGCGGCGCGGGTCGAATCCGCGCCCTTTTACCGGGTCGAACGAGCGGAACAGTTCAATGCCTACGCCCCCGGAATGGCAGGTGTCAATCAGCAGCAGAACGGGGCAGGGGAGCTGCTTTAACTGTTCGATGATCTTGTTCCACGCCACGCCCGTTTCCTCCATCTTCGCCTGACTGGAAGCGTCAAGGTTGGAGGGCGCGAAGAACAGCGAGGTTTTGTCCGGGCCGCCGGGAAAACCGTGCGAGGAGACGAACAAGACAACGAAATCGCGCTTCTTTTTGCCGACCTGTTTGCTCAGGTCTTCGATGGATCGCATGATGTTGTCGCCCGTCGCTTCTGAATCCAGCAGGGATTTCGCGTCTACATGGCTGAACAGTTTGTCCTGTTGGGCGCGGTACAGGGCGTCTACGGCTTTGGCGTCCTGCGTGGTGTACCCTAACTGCCACTTTTCATCCAGTTTCGGGAATTTGCCGATGCCCACTGTCAGCAGATGCAGCGTGTCGAAATGCGGGCCGGATTCTTCACCGGCGGGCGCGTTGTAGGTGACGTGTAGTTCCGAAGCCAGGCCGCGCACCCCCTGCGCATTGACGGCATAAACGCGAATCGTGTTGCGTCCCGGCACAAGGGGAACTGTGAGTTTCTGCCCGTTAGCCGCCGCGCCCGCATCCACTTCGACAACGCTGCGCGCGCTTGGCGCTTCCAGCACGACCGCGCCCACGCTGACGCTTTTCTGCGCGTTGCCCTCGTACTTCACGCCTATTATCAGTTCCGGGCTGTCTACAGCGCTGCCTTCGGCGGGAAACTGAATCGCGACGGGACGCGGGGCGAGGCGGGTTAAATCCTGATTGATGTCGTAGGCAACGGTCTGCTTGCCCCGCGCCTTGTCCGCTTCCTGCAAGGCTTCGACAAGGCTGCCAGTTTTGAACTGGTAAAAGATGATGTCCGGGCGGTACAGCAGGGGCGCGAACCGGTCGGCGGAATAGTAGTCGGGCAGTTTGTCCAGGCCGTGATTGACGTGCCAGCCGATCAAGCGGTCGCCCGTTGCCGAAGCGTTGTAATACCCCTGCGGCGTCCATGCCACCCAATCATCGTCGTTGGCCTGAAAAATGGACAGCAGGGGACGGACAACGCGCCGCCCAAGAACGACAACCTCGTCTTTGGGGTCGAGACTCCAGACGCGAACGGTCTGATCCATCGAAGCGGAGGCCAGAAATTTGCCGTTGGGTGAAACGGCAACCGCAGTGACGGGGCCTTCGTGTCCCTCAAACAGGCGCGTGGGCGGGCCGTCCGGTTTGGCGTACAGCGCGAGATACTGATCCGAGCCGACAATTACGCCGCCTTCCGGGGCATATGTGGCGCAACGGAACAGATCGCCGGTTTGCGCGGAAATACGCTTCGGGTTGCCGCCCTTGCCGCCGGGTTTCTCCCCCATTGTCAGGCTGGCGTTGTCGAAAGCGATGTTGATTTGACCGCCCGCGCCCTGCGTTTCCCCACCCTTCCAGGGCAGCGTCGGGTCGAACGCATCGGCGGGTACGGCGCGGGACAGATCGAACCCGGCTTCCAGTTTCGCGCTTTTGAACGTCGTGTTCCAGGCGACCTGCGCGTTGTCCGGCGACCAGGCGACGGCGAACACAGGCTTGCCGGTTCCCTGCAAAGCGCGAACTTCATCACCGGTATCGGTTTTCCAGACGTGAATGGTTCCGAACAGATCGCCGGTTGCAGCCTGCGCTCCGTCCGGGGCAAGGGCGCAGGCGAAAATCGGCGCGGCATGAGTGAGATAGGTACGGGTAAGGTGGAAATCGGGACCGGTCCATACGCTTGCCGACAAATCCTGCCCGCCTTCGCCACCGCCACTGAGCAGTTCGCGCCCGTCCGGGCTGAACGCGAGGCACACAACCGTATCTTTCTGGCGGGGCAGGCGTTCGGGTTTGGAAGCGGTTCGGGCGTTCCAGATTTGAATGGTTCCGTCCCGGCTGCCGAACGCGAGCGCGTTCTGCGACGACCAGGCAATACAGTTGATTAAATCGCGCCACTGCCATTTTTGCGTCTGCTTGAAAGTATGCGTGTCCCACACAAGCACATCCCCGCTGAAAGCGTTGCGGGTTGTTTCATGATTGCTGGCGACCGCAAGCTGCGAACCGTCCGGCGAAAGGGCGATCCCGGCAAGATACGGGCGGGATTGCCGATCCTTTAATGACCACTCGTGCAGCGATTTCTGTCCGGCAACGTCCCACAATCGAACAGTTCCGTCCGTGTCGCACGATGCCAGCGTTTTGCCGTCACCCGAGAACGCAAGGCCCGTGATGGTATTCAGAATATCGCCATGCGCGGTCTGGATGCGGGCCGCGTGGCCGCTCAGTTTGCCGACCAGTTTGCCCGTTGTGTAATCCAGCAGCAGAATGTTGCCGTGCGAACTCGTCAGGCCCAGCGCGAGCAGATGCGAAGCCGAGTCGGGGGAAATCACCGCGGATTTTACGGCCCCGTCCAAATCCGGCCCGATCTGAAACCGTATCGCGCTTTGCCGCCCCGTCCGCAAATTCCAGACCCGCGCCACTTTGTCGAACCCGGCGGAAATCAACTGCTGTCCATCCGGCGTGAACTGCACCGCCCGCACCTGCGCGGTATGCCCGCCCGGATTGACGCGCAGAATCGGAGCCTCGTCACTCCACGCCGCGTTTGCCAGAGTGAAGCAGAGGAAAAATGCAAGGTTAGCCGCGAATACACGCGAATACACGCGAATGGGCCGAGTGTTACAAACAGTCAGCATCCACGTATAAATATAGCGGGCTGCAAAAAAAACATAGGGCAGCAAACAGCGTTGAATATTTTTGTCTCTCATTTGCGTTTATTCGCGTTCATTCGCGGCTAACAAGAATTTCAGAAATTGTACCCTAAGCCAACGGTAAAGCGGTTCAGGTCGTCGGAGCGGTCGCGCAGATACCAGATACCGGCATTGGCGCTGAGATTGCCGACCAATTGGTAGCTGCCCTGCACGTACATGGTGACGGAAGACGTGCTGCGTCCCGCCGCAAGATCGAAGAAGCCGCCCAGACCGCCTTCAATAGACCAGTGGCGCGTGGACTGCGGATTGACGCGGGTGGAAAGCAGGTCATAAACAAAAAACGCCGTGTATGCCGCGCCGGGAGCGCGCGAGGATTGCAAATAGCTGAATTGAACGCCGAATTCGGGCGTGAAAAATCCCCGTATATGGTATTGGCTCAGACTGGAACCGCCCCGCGTCCAAAACCAGCCCCCAACTTCCACGGCATTGCGCGATTTCGCCGGTTTGATTCCGATGTTGGTCGCAATGAGCGCGCCGAAATTCGTCTGTGTGCCGGAAGAACCATTCGCAAAATTGCCACCAGTGGTAAACGGCGCAAACGGATAAACGTCGAATGCGCCATATACTCTTGTTTGCTCTTTGCGCGTCGCGTCAAATCGGACAAGCGCGCTGCCGCCGGCAAATTGCGCGCGCGCGGCGGGAGCAAGCCCCAGGCAAAGCATCAGCATCGCCAATATGTGTAAACCCTGTTTGCGCTGCAAGGCATGTCTCCTTTAAGGAAGGTATCAGGTATCAGGTGTCAGTACATGATCCTCATTATCTTAACCGCGATAATCGGGAAAAATCAGGCCACCTGACACCTGATACCTGATACCTTTAAAATCGTGGCGGTTCCGGCGGGTCTACGGCTACGGCGTAGGGAGCGTTCAGCGCAGAACCGCCGGACGGGGTATACGTGGGAGAGGAAGAAAACAGCCCCAGGCGGATAAAATTGGAGTTCTGGATGATGCGTTGGTTTCCCGTGTCCGCGATATACAGGTTGCTGTAGCCGTCCGCCGCGAGTCCGCGAGGCGCGTTCAGCGCGATATTATTGAACGAGTTGAGGCGGGAAGCGACGGTGATGGTATCGAAGTTGATAATGCCGTTGCTGCTGCCTTGCCCGTCCAGTTGAAGCAGTTGGTTGCCGTCCCGGTCGGCCACAATCAGGCTGCCGGAGTTGTTGACAACGCCCCAGGGAAATTTCAGCGCAACCACGCCCTGCCCGTGGAAAACGCTGGAAGCCGAGCCGTCGAATTGAACGATAGCGGGTGAGGGGCCATTGGCGCGGCTCGTAAGGACTTCAGTATACGTGAACGTTCCGGGGTCCGTAGAGGTCAGGGCATTGTGAAATAGCCCGGAACTGATGGGCCACTCCTGTACGAAATTGATCGAGTTGTTCGGGGTGTAGGTACACTGTACTACGCGGGAATTGCCGTCGTCCAGTATATAGATGTTGTCGCTGTTATCAATGGCAACGGCGGTCGGCGTATTGAGGTTCCTGCCGTTGAGGGTTGACACGGACACTAAATCCGAACCGTCCGCCCTGTTGATCCGAACCAGGCGATTGTTGCCCGTATCCGCCACGTACACCCCACCAACGGAATCAACAGCAACACCCTGCGGCTGCGAAAACGCATAGCCTGCGCCGGAGGGGGGCAGTGTGGCGCGATTATCCCCGTTGATGTTATCTATTTCCACGATGTTGTTGTTGCCATTGTCGCAGATATAGATGATGGGCAAAACTTTCAGGTCGAAATTGCCGGAGCGGTTCGGGTTGTTGGGAAACTGCGCCGCCTCGCCGGGTTCCTGATAGATGGCGTGAATGTTGGTTTCACGCGCCGAAATGCCCGATACGGCTGCTGTCAATCCATCCGGGGAAACCACTGTCACCAGGGCGATGGTAGGGTCATCCGTACCCCATGTGACGGTATTGGGAGCCACCAGTACCGTGTTGCCGCCGCCATCCTGAAAGATGACGGTGTAATTGGAAGCGCGCGTCCGCGTTAGTTGGCCTAACCCGGTAATCGTCGTGTGACCGTTATCAATGGTGGTGTCCATTGTCAGATTCAGATTAGCAGTCTGATCGGCCTGAATGGTGACGTTGGGATTGGTCGCGCCGGCCTGCGCGGTTCCGGTTCCATCCGGGTTGGGAAACGCTTTGGATGTCACCGCAATCGTGCCGGTGGGAACGGTATTGAAAGTATACGTGCTTGTCGCGCCCACCCCGCTGCCGGTTGGCGTCAGGGGCGGGGAGGTGGCCGTGTAGCCGGTCGGCCCGTTTACGCTGACAACTACGCTCATGGACGCGAGCGGAATAAAGCGATGGCGTTTTGCCGCCTTTGCGGGCGTGGGCCATTTGAAGGTTACGGTCAGCTTGCCCTTGCCGCCCTTGCGCCCCGCCCCGGCAAGCGCGTTTTTGCCCGCTCCGCCGCCGCATCCGCACAGAAATACGGCAAGCGGCAGAAGCAGAGCCATGGAGATAGATTGTGTTAAACCGCGCATAAACGTGTTGCTCCTAATTTACCGTGACGTTGAGCGCGCCCGCTTTCACTGTGATTGTTGCGGTTGCCTGCAATGCCCCGTTCGCCTGGCTGGTGGCAATCAGGTGATAGGTTCCCGGCGTGGTGGGAGCCGTATAGTTGGTTGTGTTGCCCGCCTGCCCTGACAACGCGCCCCCACTCGCGCCCTCCTGAATACTCCACGTAACCGTATTGTTGATCATATTGGCGACAGCCGCGCAGAACGACGTGGTTTGCTGCAAGGTAAGCGTCACTGTGGGCGGAATGATAATCACTGCTGACTGGCTTCCCGTTACAGAGATCGGGATCACAGCAACAAGCGTATTATCGGCCTGACTGACCGCCATGATGTGATAGGTTCCCGCCGTGTTCGGCGACGTGTAGGTTTCAGTTCCATCCGGGTTCGCAACCAGAGTTCCGCCACTCGCGCCCTCCTGAATGGTATAGGTCACGCCCGTATTCGCGTAGCCGGTCACGATAGTTCGCAGCGTCAGGGCGCTTTGCGGGAACACAATCGCAGCCGTCAGGTTCGGATGGATGGCGGCTCCCGCCTGGCCCAGAACCGTGATTGTGGAAACCGCCACAAGCGAAGGATTGGCCTGACTGGTGGCGACAATGTGGTACGTGCCTGCTGTACCCGGCGCGGTATAGGTTTCGGTTCCGTCCTGGTTCGCGGTCAGGATGCCGCCTGCGCTGCCCTCCTGAATGGTATACGTCACGCCCGTACTTGTCTGGTTGGCGACAATGGCCCGCAGCGTCACATTTGTTTGCGGGGCAAGAGTGGCCGCGCTCAGGGTGGAGTAGATGGCGGCAGGCGCGAATTGAACGACAATCGTGGATACGGCTGCCTGCGACGGATCGGCCTGACTGGTGGCGACGATGTGATAAATGCCGGGGTTGTTCGAGGCGGTGTAGGTTTCGGTTCCGCTGGCATCGGCTGTCAGGGTTCCGCCCGCCGCGCCCTCCTGTATGCTCCACGCGACGCCCGTATTGGTCTTGCCCTGCACGGACGCGGCAAGAGTGAGAGAACTTTGCGGCGTGATGGTGGCGAATTGCAGGCTGGCAGTGACAACCGCGTGAGCCGCTTCCTGCACCACGATAGTTGCTGTCGCGCTCTGGCTTGGATCGGCCTGACTGGTGGCTACGAGGTGGTACGTTCCGGCTGTGCCGGGGGCGGTATAGGCTCCCGTAGACGGGTTGACGCTGCCGCCCGAACTCCCCTCCTGAACGCTGTACGTGACGCCGCCACTGCCCGCAGGCGTGAGCGTGGCGGAAAAGGTCACGCTTTGCCCGATGGTCATAACAACCGCAGTGGGATTAAAGGCGATGTTGACATGGACGACAACCGGAAAGGCGGGGGACGCGATGCCGGGATCGCCGTTCGCCACTTTCACGGTTGCCACGATGTTGGCCGCGCCGGGCTGTTTCGCCGTGATGACGCCCGAAGCCGGGTCAATCGCAACGGCGGCATTGTTGGAAGCCCACGTCAGATTGCCGGGCGCGATCAGCACGACGTTGTTGGAGCTGTCGCGGGGGGTGGCGACAAGGGGAAGAGTTTGCCCGACTGTAAGGGATAGGGTCTGGCCCGCAGAAACCGTAACACTTTGGCCGGCGGCAAGCAGCGTACCCGGCGTCACATCCACATGGTTAATCGCGCTGTCGAGCGTAATCGTGGGAGCCTGCGTGTTCTGGTTGGCGACAATGGCAATGGGAATGGACGCCTGCGCGACCGGAACGCCGGTTCCCGCCGCGTTGGGGAAAGCGTACACCGTTGCCGTGAGCGGAACACCGGCAGGCAGGCCGCTGATAGCCGCGCTCGTTTGCCCGCCCTGTGATGGGCGCGGAAACAGTTTATCGCCGACAATCACACCCCCGTTTGTAATCGTAATGCGGATGCTGGCGACGGAATCCGGTATCACCCGCGAAACGCGGGACGCGGGTTTACCGGGGGCGGGTTGGATGGCCGCCTGTTTGCCGGATGTGGGCCAGGCGATGGTAAAGGTGGCCTGTCCTGTTTGTCGGCCTGTGGTAGAGGATGAGGAGCCGTTCGACCCCGATCCCCCGCCGCCGCATCCACTCAACAGGAGCGCCATTCCAACCACAAGAATACAGGCAATCAAGCGCTTCATAACCGTTGTTTCCTTGCTTTTCTTCCCTTGCTATTTCTTTGCTGTCTTTGCTTCTTTGCGGTTCAAAAATTCTGTACAGGCGGCTATTGAATAATGAAGCCGCCCGTGCCGGACTGCACCGTGACCGCTGCCGTCGCCGATTGCGTGGAGTTGGCCTGACTGGTGGCAACGACGTGGAAGGTTCCCGCGCCGACCGGGGCGGTATACGTTGCCGAGCCGTCGGTGTTGGTGACGATGGTTCCGCCCGCCGCGCCCTCCTGAATGCTCCACACGACGGGCTGGCTGGCCGTAAACGTCTGCTGCGCTCCGGGCGCGACAGACGCGCTTGTCGGATTGATGAACACGCCCGCCACCACCTGAACCGTACCCGGCGCGCTGGTCAGACCCTGCGCGGTGATTGTTACGGTCGCGGTTCCGAGTTTCAGGCCCTTCAGCTGCGTGTTGTTGTTGACGGCCTGAACCACATCCTGTCCCTGCGTAACCGTAAAACTGATCTGGCTGCCGGGAACCGCCACGTAGTTGCCGTCCTTGTCCCGCAAAATAGCATCGAGGGCGCGAGACTGTCCCAGAACAAGCGATTGATCGGGAACGAGGGCAATGGACGCGACAGCGGCATTGGAAGCGAAACCGAACTGGTTGGGGCCGGAATGAAGCGTAATGGGTACATTCGCGCTGGAAATCACGTCGCCGCTGGCATCCGGCCCGGAATAAAAGCGTGAACTCAGCGTGGTCGTGATGGGACGCAGGGGGCCAAGCGGGTGTCCGTCCGCGGGAACGGGAAACATGCCGCCGTTGGTGGGATTGATATTCTGCGTGACCGTGAAATCGGAGCCGTTCAGGTTCGCTTTCGCAATCGCCAGTTGCACCGATTTGGGTTGCGGGGAGGGCATTGGCGGAACGGTTGCGGTAAACGTCACCGTTGCGGCGACAAGCCCGGTCGGAGCGCCTAAGTTGCCCCCGCACCCGGCAAAAAGCAACAGCAGTATCAGCAGCAGGAACCCGGCAAGGCAGCGCATGTCTTCCTCTTCTCGTGTGCAGAATACAGCGAATGTGACCAATACAGCAACAACGGCAATGCGGAATCTTGCAAGCGGCGACACAAACAACGGCAAAACTGTGGGAGGGATAACGCGCCAATGAATTCTGTTGAATGGGCGAGCGCGTTGCAGAAAACGACGCGCCAGCCTGATAAACAATCCGGCATCCAAAGGAGTTCCAAAAAGCACAATCTACTTTTTCATATTACCCTACTGGCATGTGGAAAAAGCAATAGCCGACAGAAGGAAAATAAGTTTGTTCAAAAACAGGTAATTCTCTGTTCTACAATGTTTTGCAGGCAGGAGTTGAACCGCCATCCGCCGTAATTAGCGCTATGCTTCTTAAATTTTCACTCGTTTTTTATAATCGCGCCAAGATGTTGGAAAAGCGGGGAGTAGGGAGTAGGTTGCAAGGAGTAGGAAACACTGAGATGTTACTAAATTTCGCGCATACCTACTCCCTACAACCCACTCCCTACTCCCCTCCCCGGAGGTTCTGCCATGCCACAGGTTGATATGCCGCTGGAACGATTGAAAGTGTACGAGGGCCGCAACCCGCGCCCCGACGATATGGAAGCGTACTGGGATCACGCTCTGGAAGAGATGCGCAGCGTTGACGCCCGCGTGGAGTTGGTTCCGCATAAACTGAACGCGCCCCATGCCGAATGTTTCGATCTGTATTTTACGGGCGTGGGCGGGTCGCGCGTTCATGCCAAATACCTGCGCCCCAAAAACGCGCCCGCGCTAAATCCAAACGGTTGTCCCGCCGCGCTGATGTTTCACGGGTATTCCGGCAACAGCGGCGATTGGGCGGACAAACTCAATTACGTCGGGCAGGGCTTTTGCGTGGCCGCGTTGGACGCGCGCGGACAGGGCGGATTGTCGGAAAACATCGAGGGCGTTCGGGGCAACACGCTGCGCGGGCATATCATACGCGGGTTGGACGACGCGCCCGAAAAATTGTATTTCCGGCAGGTGTATCTGGACACGGCGCAACTGGCAGGCATCGTGATGAACCTGCCCGAAGTGGACGCGAACCGGGTGGGCGCAACCGGAGGTTCACAGGGCGGGGCATTGACGCTTGCCTGCGCCGCCCTCGAACCGCGCATCAAACGCGCCGCGCCGGTCTATCCGTTCCTGTGCGATTATCAACGCGTATGGGAAATGGATCTGGCAGTGGGCGCGTATGAGGAGTTACGAACATATCTGCGCCAGTTCGATCCGCTGCACGAGCGCGAGGCTGAGATATTCACCCGGCTTGGCTATATTGACAACCAGCATCTCGCGCATCGGATACGCGCCCGCGTTCTCATGGCAGTCGGCCTGATGGACACGATTTGCCCGCCGTCCACGCAGTTCGCCGCGTACAATAAGATTACCGCGCCCAAAGACCTGCTCATCTACCCGGACTACGGCCACGAGGGACTGCCCGGATGCAATGACCGCATTTTCGACTTTCTGGCCGAACTTTGAAGCCAAATGCGGGACACTATCGCCTTGAATTCTGAACTACCCGCGAATGTCGAGGAGAAACGCTGATGACTGCGACGATTCCACTCCGTTCCAAACGCCCTCGTAATGAGGACGATATGTATCCGACGAGTGACGGCAAACCAATAGCAGAAACCGATATTCACTTGAATCAGATGTTTTACATGATTAACGGGCTGGCGGCGCATTATGCCGACGATCCGAATATCTATGTGGCCGGCAACAACTTTCTGTACTTCGAGCAGGGCAACCCTCACGCGGTCGTGTCGCCGGACTGCTATGTGGTGTTCGATGTACCCAAACACGAACGCGACACATTCATGGTCTGGAAAGAGAATGGCAGGACGCCGAACGTAGTCTTTGAGATAACGTCTAAAAAGACAAGGCGGCAGGATACAGACCGGAAGCGTCCGATGTACGAGCGTATTCTGCGCGTGCCGGAATATTTCATGTTCGATCCAACAGGGGATTACCTGCGCCCGCGCCTGCAAGGTTACAGGCTGGTGGAAGGCCACTATGTGGCCATTCCTCTGGTAGAGAACCGGATGCGCAGTGAGCAGTTAGGGCTTGATTTGATGCTGGAAGGCAACACGTTGCGCCTGTATGATCCCATTCGCGATATTGTGCTGCTCACGCCTCTGGAAGCCATGCAGCGCGTGGATATGGAAGCGCAACGCGCTAATGAAGCAACGCAACGCGCCGAGCAAGAAGCGCAACGCGCCAATGAAGCAGTCCAACGCGCAGACAACGCCGACGCGGAGAATGCGCGGCTGCTCGCGATAATTGCGGCGTTACAGGGTGGCAGTTAGCGGCTTAACCTGTGTCGTTGAAAAATCGGAAGTGGCAAAGCATGTGAATACATTTCCGGCTTTGCTTCGTCTGCCGATTGCGCGCGTCATATTGCAGGTGAGAATCAAGATTATGGAAACAAGACCATTAGGACAAACCGGACTGGAACTCTCCGTCCTCGGATTGGGAGCCGCGCCGCTTGGGGGCGTGTTCGGGGAACTGGATGAGGCGGACGGCATCGCTACAGTTCACGCCGCGTTCGATGCGGGTATCAACTATGTGGACGTGTCCCCGTATTATGGCGTGTTGAAGGCGGAAATTGTACTCGGTAAAGCGCTGAAAACTGTGCCGCGCGACCGCTATATTCTTTCCACCAAAGTCGGGCGCTATGGCAACAGCGATTTCGATTTTTCCGCCGGGCGCGTAACCCGCAGCATAGATGAAAGCCTTCAGCGCCTGAACGTGGATTACATTGACCTGATCTTATGCCACGACATAGAGTTCGTGGACATCAATCAGGTTGTAGAGGAGGCCATTCCCGCTTTGTATAAGGTACGGGATACGGGCAAGGTTCGGTTTGTCGGATTTAGCGGCCTGCCACTCGCCATTTACCCGAAAGTGCTTGACCGCGTGGATGTGGACGCCATCATCACGTACTGTCACTATTCCCTTAACGACACGACACTGGAAGCAACGATTCCTTATCTGCAAGCCAAAAACGTCGGCATCATCAACGCCTCGCCGCTTGGCATGGGCCTGCTGACCAATCACCCGCCGCCCGCATGGCATTCCGCCGATGCGGAAATGAGAGCCGCCTGCGCTCGCGCCGCCGCGCTATGCCGGGAACGCGGCACGGACATAGCCGCGCTGGGCCTGCAATTCTCTTTATCCAACAACGACGTGGCTTCCACCCTGAGCGGCATCGCCAATCGTCAACAACTCGCGCAAAATCTCGCCTGCGTCGGCGTCGCGCCCGACCCTGATTTACTGCGCGACGTACTCGCCATTTTAGAACCCATTCACAACAAGACATGGCCCAACGGCAGGCCGGAAAATAATTAGGGTGTGGGGAGTAGGAAGCAGGGAGTAGACAAGACCGACTCCCTACTCCCCACACCCTACTCTCTACCCCCTACCACTATGAAAACAATCACCCTGCACGAACCCGGCCAACTGGCGCACAGCGATACGGACGCGCCGATGCTCTCCTCCGAAAACGGCGTACTCGTCCGCGTCCGGCGCGTAGGCATTTGCGGCACGGATATTCACGCTTTTGCCGGACGGCAGCCGTTCTTCACTTACCCGCGTATCCTCGGCCACGAACTGGGCGTGGAAGTGGTTGAGGTTGGCGCGAACGTTACGGACTTGAAGGCGGGTGATTTCTGCGCGGTAGAGCCTTATCTGAATTGCGGTCATTGCATCGCGTGTCGGCGGGGCAAAATCAATTGCTGCACATCCCTGCAAGTATTGGGGGTGCATACGGACGGCGGGATGCGCGAAATTATCGAAGTTCCCGCCCGAAAGCTGCACAAATCCGACAAACTTTCGCTGGACCAACTGGCGCTTGTGGAAACATTGGGTATCGGCGCTCACGCCGTGCAGCGGGCTGATGTTCAGGCGGACGATACCGCGTTAGTTATTGGCGCGGGACCTATCGGCCTTGCCGTGATTCAGTTTGTACAGGCGCGGGGAGCGCGGGTTCTTGTGATGGACACCAATCCCGGTCGGCTGGAATTTTGCCGGCAAAATATGGGGGTTTCGGAAACCGTTCTTGCCGGTGAAGGCGCGTTTCTGGACATTAAGGAACGGACACACAGCGACCTGCCCACCATAGTTTTCGACGCGACGGGCAATTCCGCGTCCATGCACGGCGCGTTTCAGTACCCTGCGGCGGGCGGCAAATTGGTGTTTGTCGGCCTGTTTCTCGGCGAGGTCACTTTTCAGGACCCGGATTTCCACCGCCGCGAACTGACCCTGCTGGCGACCCGCAACTCCACCGGGGATGATTTCCGCCGCATTATCGGCCTGATGGAAACCGGGAAAATCAATACCGCTCCCTGGATTACCCATCGCGCCGATTGCGAAAATATGATTGCGCATTTTCCCGATTGGATCAAGCCGGAAACAGGAGTTATTAAGGCCATTGTAGAATTCTAAGTTGCAACATCAAAAGTGTTTGGCGCATGATGTTTGGCGTTCCGGTAATGTAGGTCTTCTCAACATGAGAAGCATAGCAATTCATCGGTGAATTCGGAAAGGACGCGGCAATGTCTATCGAGTGGCAACATCTCAAAAATCATCCCTATCTGTGCGAGGTCTACCGCGCGAAAGTGCCGGGCGGCTGGCTTATTCTGCTGCACAACACCGGCGTCACCTGCAACAGCAACGTCACCTTTTACCCCGACCCGGAACACGCCTGGGACGGAAGTTCCCTGCCCTGATCTGTTCTGCCGGATGGCAATTTGCTTTCAAATTGCCATCCGCTGTAAAACCATGCGACGATTGTCCATTATCCTTATCGGCGCGCTTGTTTTCGGCGGATGGGCTTTGCTTCTGCTCTGCCTGACGCCGCGCCCTGACCTGCTTCAAAAGGCTGCCCGAACCGCTTTTTCGGGCGACGCGCCGTATCAATGGCTTTCCAACCATGAATTGTTGGTATTTGACCGCGCGCCGGAGCATGGCTGGAACTGCTTCCGTCTGGACACGCTGACGGGAACAAAGGTTCCCTTGCCCGAACTTCAGCGCAGCCTGTCCAACACTTCGGATATGCCCTATTTCCTCAAAGTCTCGCCGGATGGCAAGCATGTCGTTTATCATGGCTCGGCCACGCCTCAACTTTTCACGACGAAAGGAACCCGGCTGCAATCCTGCCAGTGGAACACGCCGCCGGACAATCAGAACATTGCCAATGGCGCTCCGTTCTGGCTGGCGAACGGACGCCTTGTGTTCCTGCCTAATTTGAACAATGCAACCGCCCCCCTTTCCGACAACTTTCTGCGCCTTCCGTTTTTAGACGCGCGAAAATTGGATGCGCAAATCTCGTCAGAAGACGGAAGCGCGATCATAGTTAATCCGCAAACTGAAATTCAAAATTTAAAACTCCTCACTATTCCTTTTCTGCCCGAATTTGGAGCCGCGCAATACTACAGCCCGCCCATGCTTACGGCCAGTGGCCTGCTGTATGCGTATGCGTCCGCTTATGAGGAAAACGATACGCGCGTCCTGCTGCTGCAATCTCTTACGCCCGGATCAGCCGCCGTCAAACATGTGGTTCACGCGCCCCCCGGCCTGACCTTCGCCGCGTGTAACAGCGCTGACGGCGATTCTGCCCGGATTTCGCCGCAGGGCAATCGCGTCTTCTGGCTGTTTCACTCGCGCGCTTATACGCCTCCTCTTCGCGCCCTGCTGCGCCGCTTTACCCCCGGTTCGAAGCGCCCTCCTATCAGTGGATGAGCCTACAGGTGTCGCATTTGGATGGCAGTGACATGCGCGAGATCGGCGGCGTAACAGTGGACATGAAGCTGCGGAGAACAACGCGGCTCGGCGCGCCGATTGCAGGGCGTTCCTGTCAGGATGAAATTCAGGATGTTCGCTGGCTGCCGGATGGGGAACATCTAAGTTTTTGCTATCATCATGCGCTGTACACGGTGGGAGTGTTGCCGTGAACGCTTTGCGGTTTCGCGGTTTATTGATTGCCGCCTGCTCGGTTTTGAGCCTTTGCACACTGCTGCGCGTGGCGCAAGTTCAACGCAGCAGCTATCCCCTTGCGCCGTCGCGCGAACTGCCCCCGCTCTCCTTGCTTCCCCCGCCGCGTTCCGTATCGCCCTTATTCAACCCTGAACATGCCGGGGAACTGCTGGAAGGAGAGAAGCGCGACAAATGGCAGCAGCCGCAGAGATTGGTGGAAATGCTGCGCTTAAAACCGGGCGAGATTGTAGCGGACATCGGCGCAGGCTCAGGGTATCTCCTGCCGTATTTGAGCAGGGGCGTCGGGGCGCGGGGCTGCGTGTTCGAGGAGGAGATACAGGCGGCGTTCCTGCCGACCCTGCGACAAAAAGCGCAGTCACATCGTAATGTTCATGTGATTTTAGGACGCGCGGACGATCCGAAATTGCCGCGAGGCAGCGTGGATTGCTTCGTGCTGCTCACTGTCTACCACGAGGTGGAAAATCCCGTCGCGTTTCTTCAGACGCTCCGCAAGTCGGCTTCCCCGGACGCGCGATTAGCGATCATTGATTTTGATGCGGGCATCAAAGGCGATCCATCGGCTCCCGAAGGGCATTGGGTCGGGGAACAAGACGTGATTCGGGAAGCGGAAGAAGCGGGATGGGAACTGGCCGAACGTCAAGATTTCCTGCGCCATGCCAGCCAGTTTTACTTGATATTTCGGCCCCGCAAGCAGTGAACGCAAAGCCGGTATCACAAAGAACGCAGAACGGCGCGAACCGGAGCGCCATCCGCGCCGACTAATTTGAGCGGCAACGCCAACAGTTCGTATTCACCCGGCGGCACATCTTTCAGCAGCAGCGATTCGAGAATGGCGATATTATATTTGCCAAGCGCGTGATGAACCGGCAGGTCTTTGCTGTCGAGCGCGTCTACCGAAGGCACGTCGAAGCCGACGAGAACCACGCCCCGCGAATGGAGATATGCGGGTACATCGGGCATCAGGGTGGGAATATGTTCGGGAAACCGGCTGTGATCCTGCCATGCCGCCCGTCTTGAACAAAACGCGCGGCGTCCGGCTAATCTCAATACCTGCCAAATTTTCAATAGTAATCAACGTTCTACCCGATACATCCAGAACAACCGCTGGCCCGATATACGCGGAAATGTCCAGTTTTTCTGCTGTCGCTCCCGCCTCCGAAAAATGGTACGGCGCATCCGTATGGGTTCCATTGTGAACGCTCATGCAGATGAACTCAGGTTCACGCTGTCGCCATTCGCAAGCGCCAGATTCCGCGTCAGCGAAAAGGCGTGTCTCCTGGCCAGGGCGCAATGTCGGAGGTAAGCGGAAGCGTAATGTCGTAGAAGGGCATGGGTGGTTGGCGTTCCTTTTTGTCTTGAACCATGAATTCACTACCGGACACCTTTTGCCAGGGGTTGAAAAACCCTGTCTACATGGCCTGCGGCCAAGCGTCCTTCGGACGCGATTCTTTGTTGCATAGATTTCCGCGTCCGAAGGACGCTTGGCGGAACGCCACTCAGACGGGTATTTTCAATACTCGGAAAATGTGTCCGGTAGTGAATTCATGGTTCAAGACAAAGAACTTAAATTTTCAAGAAACCATTTCGCGGGTTGTAGCATAGGTTTCGTAGGTACGCTGCTGTAATATTTTGGAGAGAATTTGTACGGCGCGGCGGCAGTCGGTGAACGAATTATACAGGGGCGCGGGGGCAAGACGAATGATACTGGCGGGTCGGAAATCGGGAACAACGCCCTGCGCCCGCAGAGCGCGGCAAATTCGCATGGCTTCCGGGTGCTGAAGCGCGACATGCCCGCCCCGGCGATGCGCTTCGCGTGGGTTGACAATACTGACTCCGGCTGAACCTAATTCAGCATCCGCCATCCGCATAAGGAAATCCGTCAGCAGCAGGGATTTACGCCGCAGCGCGTTTATTCCCGCCTGCGCGAACAGTTCCAAAGCGCCCTGTAAAGGAGCCATGCTCAGAATGTTGGGGGTCCCGATCTGTAACGCGCCCGCATGGGAGGCCGCATGAAGTTCACCCCCCATGTCGAACTGACGCTCTTTCGCGCTGCCGAACCAACCCGCCAATCCCGGCGCGCGTCCGAAATGCCGCCGGTTCAGGTACAATCCCCCGCTTGCCCCTGGCCCTCCATTCAGATACTTGTAGCTGCACCAGAAGGCGAAATCCACGTCCTGCGCATCGAAATCGTGCGGCACGCTGCCGATGGAGTGGGAACAATCGAAGCCGATAAGAATATTTCGGCGATGCGCCTGCGCGGTCAGATACGCCGATGTCCAGCAATTGTCCACTTGTATAAACCACAGACGGAAGCAGGGCAATTTGTACTTGCCCGGACATGCCCGCCACAATATCATCTTCATTCAGCAGGCCGTCGCGCCCCGGCACAAGTACCAGATGCGTGGCAGGATCAAATCCACGCAGGCGCAGTTGGCTTTGCAGTGCGTACAAATCGGAGGGGAAATTGAGGGCATCCGCGAGAATATACGAACGACGCGGCATCGGGCGACATACAGTGTGGCTATCAGTTGGTGAAGGTTGACGGTAGTGGAATTGGTGACGATTACCTCATCCGCATCCGCGCCAATCAGAGGAGCCGTGAGTTTCGCCAGTTCTTCTGCAAGGAAAAACCACGGAGTCTCGCCACTCGTCCAGCCGTCAATGGCAAGACATTTTCCACATATCCACGATGCGAAGGAGCGCGGCCTCGGATTGCCGCGACAGCAGCCCGAGCGAGTTGCCGTCCAGATAGATCGTATTCGGCTGCAAATAAAATTTCTGCCGAAACCCGGCAAGTTCGTCCTCCGCATCCAGCCGCCGCGCTTCCTCTTCCCAATTCATTACCTCACTCCGGGCATCCTAGGAGAAGGAGAGTCTCCATCCTTCATCCTTCTTCCTTCATTCTTTCCTCTGTGTGCCCGTCCGCGTAGCCGATCACCAACCGCGAAGTCATGCGGATAAAAAGCCCCACTTCCGCAACGCCCACAATGCGGCGGATTGCGATTTCCAGAGCGGGCGGATCGTCAATATGTCCCATCTGCATATCGTAAATGTACAGGTGGTCGTCGGTGATGAAGGGTTGGGAGGGTTCGGTTTTGTCCATGCGCAGCGCGACATTGGGCGTGAATTCCAGCAGGCGGCGGTGCGTGGCTTCGTGTCCGAACGGCACAACGGCGATGGGCAGCGGGAACGCCCCCAGTTTCGGCTTTACCTTGCTGTCATCCACAATAATGACCAGTTCGCGGCTGGCGCTGGCAACAATCTTTTCTCGCAGCAATGCGCCCCCGCCGCCTTTGATGAGGTTCAAGTCCGCGTCTACTTCGTCCGCGCCATCAAAAGTCAGGTCGAGCGTACCCACTTCAGATAAATCCGCAAGCGGAATATCCAAGCTGTTCGGCAAGGACGCGCGACTGTTCCGATGTGGGAACGGCAGCGATCTTCAGCCCCTCGCGCTGCACCCGCTCCGCAAGGGCGCGAATGGCATACGCTGAAGTGCTTCCCGTGCCGATACCAATAATGGTATTCGGCTGTACATACTGCACGGCTCTGCGCGCGGCGGCGTCTTTCGGCTCCAAAGCGGTTTCTCCCTCATGGCGACGGTTTCTGTCCGCTCATTATACCTGCAATAAGGGGGAAGTGGTAAGGGATAAGGGATAAGTAGATACGAGATAGGAGATACGAGATACGAGCAAGCCACCAACCACCAACCACCAACCACCAACCACCGCATCTACACTTCCGGGTGGCGCAGTTGCCAGTCTGCGGGGAGTTGGCCGTTGTTGAGGGCGCGGGCCACGTCTTCGATAATCCAATCGGGCGTGGACGCGCCTGCCGTCAGGCCAATCGTATCCTTGCCGTCCAGCCAGTCCGGGTTGATCTCTTCGGGAGTTTCGATATGGTAGGCGGGGATGCCCTGCTCCTCGCACAACTGGCGCAGGCGTCGCGTGTTCGCGCTTTTCTTGCCGCCGATGACGAGGGCGACATCCACCTGTCGGGCCAGTCGAATCGCCGCTTCCTGCAACTCATCCGTCGCGTAGCAGATGGTGTTGACGGCGCGTATATCGGTTGCGGTTTTGGCGACCTCGCCCACAATAGCGCCGAAGTCCGCGCTACGCTGCGTCGTCTGACTGACAATGCCGACCTTTTTGCCCAATTTCGCTTCCAGAAACAACGCCCGAACGTCTTCCACACACGATACGACCGTGACTTCGCCGCCCAATTCTTCCACAGCCCCGACGATTCCCTTCACTTCCGTATGCCCCTGATCGCCCACAAGCAGAACCTGATAGCCCTGATCGTATAGATGTTTGGCGGTTCGATGCACTTTGGTGACGAAGGGACAGGTGACATCCAGAATGTTCAGTCCCTGTGTTTTCGCCTGCGCGACAACGTCCGGTGCAACGCCATGCGCGGACAGCACTACCGTTCCTTCCCGAATGGCATCCAGAACAGGCAGCGTATCTATACCCTGCGATTTGAGGCGGGCAATCACCTGCTCATTATGCACGATGGGGCCGAGAACGGTCATTTTGCCGCCCCGCTCCTGCCGCGCCTGCGTCGCCATGTCTACCGCCCGCTTCACGCCAAAGCAAAACCCGGCCACTTCCGCAACCACAATGCGCCGGGTATGGGGCATCATCGGGACACAGATGCTATTTCCAGTCATAACGTATTTCTCCTCAATTTCGCGCCGCTCTAGTCTATTTTCGGCAGCAAACAGAAAGAACCGCATAAGAACTTAACGGCTACACAAATAGGTTACGTAATCAAAGAACTTTGCGTTTCAAAGTCCAAAGCCAAAATTACGCTTTTTCCGTTTGGCTTTAGATATGATAGATTTTTCTGTCATTCGCGTGGGAGAGGTTGCTGATTGGCGTCAGGCAATTTCAGGCAGGAGTTGCTGGCAATTCATCTGTTCAAAGAAATTGATTTGCCCTCCGAGAAGAATAAGTGCCCCGGTATTTCTATAGCAAAATCATCGCTCGATTAGGTCCTGAACACGGTTGTGCCACACATCCCGGTTCGTCGTACCCTCCGCCCCGAAGCCAGATGATTGAAGTCGCCCTGATCCGCCGCAGAAGGGCCTCATCCACAACTCGGCCCTGCGCCTGCCCGCAACGGATTGAGACCAGCCGATAAACCCCTCAAGGTGAGCCTTGTTGCCACTTACGGCGCATGGCACTGCGTGTATAACAATCTTCATGTCAGCTCCACTCGTAAACGTAAGCAGAGACGACGCCATTCGCCCGCATCACGGAGAAACGCGCATCCGGCGCGAGGCGGGACAGTTGATGCTCTGGCAAGGCATGCAGGTTGGGGATATAAATAGTCATAGTAATCAACCTCCGCGCCGGATGCCCGCACCAATTTCTCAGGCGGCGTTTCCTGTCCCTTTACGGCGGCTCTCAGTAACACGGCCTCTTGCGCCTGTATCGGCTCTGAACTAGCGCGTACCAGACTATCGGGAGCAGGAAGGTTGGCGATGTTGGCGCGGATGAGGGGAATGACATCTTCTTTCACCTTTTCACCGAGAAATACACAACATACTCCAACGAGAAAACAGACCAGACAAGTAGCGTAAAATCCGTTAGCAGAAGGCAACGAAAAGTTTGTTCCCACAGAGCCTCTGATAACATCATTCACGCCTTCCATTACCCCCAATATGGCGGCGACAGCACAAACACACACAGCATGCAAACGGCTCCGCAGGCAAGAAGACTAGAGTCTCATACCCATTAACTTGATATATCTGCCCTTGCTCACAATGCGCTTACCCGTCTTCGGTTCCATCCCTGCGCCTCCTGCCTCTGCGGGTACGTTCTTTATCAACCACCCGGATTTTGGGCTTTGAATATTCTCTTAATGGCGTGATAAAGCGCCAAGCGCGGCGCGACCATGCATCTTTGCGATCTTAGCAGGCTCATTTTGTAGGCTACAGGCAACAAAAATGCCCACGATAGCCCCAATCGCCGCTCTTGGGAAAGGCTCCATGTGTCCATTCAATCCAAAATCTACGGCCCATAAGGAACTCACCACACTCCCTCCCCACATCAGCCAGATACTGTATTTCAGTTGATCGGACAAATCGCGCCATCGCAAAGGCGCGTTCTCTTGAAGCGCGCTTCCCGGCTCTGAAGCCGCGATTGGGGGAGACGTGGGCAGGGGAGTTGAAGGCGGCGTTGCGGAAGCGTACATTCCTGACGAGACGGGTGGATACTGGTTCCCACAGCGTCCACAAAACGGCTCAACGGTGTAGACTTGTTGCCTGCATTTTGGACACATTTGGTAAGTGGGAGATGGCATGAAATTGTCCGTTCTGAAATGCCGCGAAATAACTTAATGAGGGGTTGTTTGTAACAGACACAGAAAGAAGATACCAAACGCAATGATCCCTACGCCCAACACGCGAAAGGCAAAGTCACTGCAACGCAGCGTGAAATCGCGCTGCCATTTGGACGCGCTGAGAGCCGCATAAACTTCTCTCGCCTGAGAAGGGTATAGCAGGATAAGAATACCTCCCACAATGGGAAAAAGACAGAAGTAGCGTTCCATGTTGTTTCTTCCTTTGAGACGCGCTTCTTGTTCCGCCTACGTCCATACTTGCTATTATACGGAAATTTTTATATTGCCGTCAACACTAAAAGCCGGGCAGTCGTACAGCAAAAACACCCCTGCCCTTCGAGGTCTGACAGACATTGAAGGGCAGGAGTTGAAAATTTGTGAAGTTTTCGGTTGGCTTCTACATCGTATTCCGCTTTTGCGGAAGTTCAGGAAATGGGTCAGGCAAGCAGCAGGCCAGCCAGTTTGCCGCCATCGGCCAGTTCTAAATCTTCCGGCACTTTCTGCCCGGTTGTCAGATAAGAAAGCGGAAGACCGGTTCGGTACGCCACGTTGAGCAGTGTGCCGTAACTGTCGGTCTCGTCCAGCTTGCTGAAAATCAGGCGATCCACGCGGGCGGCGGCGAACCGCTGTATGGATTCCAGCATATCCTGCTCTTTGGTTTGCGAAGATAAAACCAGATGCGTTTCGCAGCCGACCGCTTCCAGCAGCGATTTCAACTCCCCGACCTGCATGATGTTCTTCTGGCTGCGTCCGGCGGTATCAATGAGCAGCAGATCGAAATCCACAAACTGCGCGATGACCGGCGCGAGTTCCGCCTGACTGTACGCTACGCCAACCGGAATGTCCAAAATCTGGCTGTAAATCTTTAACTGCTCGACCGCGGCGATACGATACGTGTCCATCGTCAGCAGTGCCACTTTTTTCTTTTCCACAAGCGCGAAATGCGCGGCGAGTTTGGCAATCGTGGTAGTTTTACCTACGCCCGTCGGCCCGATTAAGGCAACCGCTTTCAGTTGCCCCGGCGTCAGGTCAATAGGGCCTGCGCTGCACACGCGGCGCGCAATCAGGTCCCGCAAGCCGGAAATAGCCAGAGGTTCCTGCGCCTCCTCGCTCCACGCGCTGAAATCCGGCAGTTCGTCCAGCAGTTCGTGCGCAAGGGCGGAAGATACGCCGGTTTCTACCAAACGGGCATGGATTTCGGGAAAGCGCGGCGTGTTCGCGTCCGCCAGCGAAGTCAACTGAGCGGTATGGGTGGCGGCGTTAATGGCAGGCGTGACAGCGGAAACAACAGCGGAAACCGTCCGTTCATGGCTCGTCTTCTGTTCGCGCTGCAAAGCCGACAGACCCTCGCGAATTTCGCGCATCGCCTGTTCCAGAATAGCAAAACGCGCCTCCTCCGCTAGATTGGCGATTGACGATTGGCGATTGACGATTGTGGATTGCCGGTTGCCGATTGAGGATTGCGTCTCCTTTTCTTCCTCTTCCTCAACTTCGTCCATGCGTAACTCGTAGGCCGGGGCGGGCCGGCGTTCCTGCGCCGTTTGCGAAACGGGCTGGGACGCGGCGGCGCGGGACGTGGGGGCATTGGAAGCCGGAACGTTTTTCGCAGCCGAACCGCCATTGGAACGGGCATAAGCGTTGCGGGCGGCGGCGACGGCGGAATTTTGCCCTGTGGTGGGCGCAGTTCGGGCGGGCACTTCGGTGGCGGGGAAATCGGGTGAATTCAAGGCGGGGGAAGTGTTGCGCGGGGCGGGGCGGCTGCCGCGCGGTTCCACATCCGGTTCCTGCCTCGCGCTGCCGCTACTTCTGTCCGCCGCAATCACAGATTTGGCGCGCGCAACCATGTCGTTTTCCGCTTTGGCAGCCCGCGTCGGGGCGCTTGCTTGTCCGCGCGTGGCTGCGGCAGGAGCGGCACTGCGCCGTGACGCCAGATCCTCTTTCACGCTGATGCCGATGGCCGCCACAATGCAGACCGCATCCCGCGAGCCCATTCCCAACACGCCGCCCTTGCGGATTTTGCGCGTTTCCAGAATCACCGCTTCGGGGCCGAGGTCGTCGCGCACCTGTTGGAGGCACTCTTTCAGCGTATACGCCTCATATTCTTTGATCTGCATTGCAAACGGCCTCCGCGAGAATGGGACAGGATGATGACAACAGGGATAGCCGGGAAAGGGGAGTAAAATTCTGCTGGCTGGAGTATCCTGTCTCATTATCGGCGGCATTTACCGTACAATTCAGGGGAATTTCGCGGGAAGCGTTCAGGGAAATTAGAGCCAATTGGTATTCGGAAAGTTCGCAGTCACCTATCTCTCCACTCTTCACTCTCCACTCTCCATTTTAGAGGCTGCTGACGGCAACGATTTGTCCCGTATTCAGCGATTCGATGGCGGCCTGTATCACTTTTTGCGCGGCCAGTCCGTCCGCGCCCGAACCGTCAATAGATTCGGGAGCGGTTCCGTCCGCCACCTGTTGGACAAAGCCGAGGATGCGGGCGCGAAAGGTATCGTTGAAATCCCGATAGCCGCCGAATACCGGGTTCGTGTAAACGGATTTGGTGGAATCGCCTGCCGGGTACAGCGTGGCTTCGCGCCACATATCGTCAATCACGAACCGACCACCTGTTCCTGCCACTTCGCACCGTTCCATGGGATGCCCGCGCGCAATGTCGTAACTGCTCGTTAAATGCCCCACCATGCCGTTCGCCAGTTGGAAGTTGAAGGACGCGGTAGACCAGATATTACGGCCCGGAGCCTGCATCGCAAAACACTGTACCTTTTCAATATCTCCGCAAAAGCGTCGTATCAGATCAATGGAGTGCGGATTGAGGGCTTTGAGATGGTAGTATGGCGACTCGAACGGTTCGGGCCTGCCGATCCACAGCGCCACATTGACAAACAGCAGGTCGCCCAATCTGCCCTCATCAAGCCACTGTTTCGCAAGGCGGGCGGCAGGCGTAAAGCGGTGGTTGAAGTCAATGCCGAAACAACGGCCCAGTTCGCGGGCTACCTGAACCATCTCTTCGGCGTGGGCGATTTCGTTGCTGATGGGTTTTTCGCACAGCACATGGCAGCCCGCCCGCAATGCCTGAAGGGTTGGCGCGTGGTGGTCGCTGGAATACTCATAACCGCCCGTCGCCACGCTGCAAACGTCCGGCGTTTCCGCTTTCAGCATCTCCGCCGTATTCGTATAAAAGGGAACCTTCAGGCGTTCTCCGGCTTTGCGGGCGCGTTCCGGGTTCGTGTCGCATACGCCCGCCAGTTCCGCCAATTGTTCGGTACGCTGAATAGATTGATAAATGTCGGCATGAAGATTGCCGATAGGCCCTAGCCCGATAACACACGCGCGCAGCATTGAAACTCTATTCTCCCGTTCTATTTAGTATCGGTTTTCAAGAGGGTAAAATCTTCTTATGCTTACGTTCGACTCGGCAAGCCTGTTTCCCTGCCGTTGCGAAAAGGAAACCGTCCTTGAAATCCTATAAAACGATGCAAACGCGAATTATTCCTATGTCCATTGAAGAGTATCATCGGATACCACGTAAATTTGGCTGGAAGTATGAATATTGGGACGGGGAAGCGCATATTCAGCCCCGCGAATGGGCGGTTTACGCGCGTGTGCCTGTGACTTTGCGCGAGGTTCGCGGCGGTCTGACATTGCGCCCCGCGCTGCCCGAAGACGAACCGGAGTTATGCGAAGCGTTTCTGGAATGTTTTCATGACAGCGTGGAGTATTGCGATTGGTCGGAAGAGAAGTTTCTCGGCTCGGCGGAAAGATGCGTGGGAGGCTGGTATCGGGGGCGGCGAGGAGAACGTCTGGAGGTGTCGCGCGTGGCGGTGACAGCTGCGACGGATCAGGAGCCGTCACAGATTGCAGGCGCGGCGCTGGTTGTGCGCGATCCTCTTGGGCCATTTCTGGACCTGCTGTACGTTCGTCCGGCCTGGCAGCGTCAGGGACTGGCATCCGCGCTTGTATCCGACGCGATGAACGCGCTGTACACTCAGGGCTATTCCCATATAAGCAGCAGCTACCATCCGGCAAATGAGGCGAGTACGGCCTGGCATGCGCGTTTCGGGTTTGTCGAGGAACCGGATTTCTGGCTGACGCAATCGCATTGGTATCATGCCCGCCATGAGCTTGCGCGGCGCAAAGAAATCGGCGATCTGGAACCCCGGGAACGCGCCATCTTAGAACGCGAATGTGAATTATGGCAGGCAATGTGGCAGATACTATCCGATCTCGCGGACGAGGATGGCCTCAAAGCGGTATCCCCCGTTCTGCTTCATCATGCCGGACGAAGCTATTGATTTCTCTATACGCCTCTTGATTTAGCAGGGCGGAGTTCAAAATCAGGCAGGTACGCGCCTGTTCCATAACGAACCTACCTTTGTTGTAATCAACATACTTCCAAGGAGACAAACTACAATGGCGTTGAAAGTGGCCGTAATCGGCTGTGGCGGCATCGGCAACACGCACGGGCCTATTTATTTGAAGCATCCGCTTTCCGAACTGCTCGGCTACTGCGACATCAATCAGGAGCGGGCGGATAAGTCGGCGGCGCGCGACGGCGTGAAAAAGTGGTACAGCGTTCAGGAGATGCTTTCCGACGTGGGGAGCGAACTGGACGCGGTTTCGGTCTGCTCGGCGGGCGCGGATAATGGAGGCGACCACTATCCGCCCACAATGGAGTGCCTAAACGCGGGATTGCACGTACTGGGCGAAAAACCCATCAGCAACAATATCGAACACGCGCGGGAAATGGTGGCGACGGCCAAAGCGAAAGGCGTGTACTACGGCATCAATCTCAACCACCGCTTCACGCCGCCGACCGCCAAAGCCAAAGAATGGCTGACCGAAGGCAAATTGGGAACGCCCCTGCTGATGAACATGACCATGTGGATCGGCAACCCGAACGAAACTTCGCCCTGGTTCCACATTCGCGCCCTGCATCCGCACAGTCTGGACATCATGCGCTATTTTTGCGGCAACGCCCAAAAGGTGCAGGCGTTCTTCAACCGCGCCCCCCGCGAAGATGGGCCGGACGGCAAGCGCGTGTGCTGGTCGAACGCGCAGGTCAACATTCTGTTTCAGAACGGCGTAGTCGGGCATTTGACGGGCAGTTACGACGCCAACCCCGCGCACAACCTGGAGCGTTGCGAACTGATGGGAAGCGAAGGCCGCTTTGTGCTGGACAATTTGTACGAGGAACTGACGCTGTTTCCGCGCCGCAGTCAGGAATTGACCGTCACGCGCAACAGCATCATGGGCGGAATGACCAGTTTCGGCCAAACGTTCGACAAGCGCATCGCCCGCTGGCTGGAGCAGATTGACGCCAAAGTTCCGCGTGAAGAGATCGAAGCAAGCGGCGAGGACGGCCTTGCGGTGCAGGAGATCATCGAAGCCGCCAAAACCAGTTGGGAAGAGAATCGCGTGGTAGATGTGCCGGTGGCTGGTTGAGGGGCTTTCAGATTGATAATGGATGAAATCCATATGAATCTTGAGCAGCACAAATCAACGCTGATTGCGCAAATACACGCCGCTTTCAAAGGCGTCAAGCGGGAAGGCGGCGTCACACTGCATGAGGCGTGGCTGATAGATTGCTGCGCCTCCGACAAACAACGTGTTCGCGCCCGTAAACTGGACACGGAACGACGATGGGAAGATGTTCCCGCCTCAGACATCGAAAATTATTACTCGATATTGTCGTTCCTGGACCCAATAGGCTTTCGGTACTACCTGCCTGCTTATATGGTGTGGACGCTGCAAAACTACGAACATTCCGGTTCAACGTCTGTTGATAACACCATCTATGCCCTGAACTTTACTCCGCGCCTGCGGGAGCATTGCATGGAGAAATTCCGTCTGTTCACACTGGAACAATCTGCTGCAATTTGCGCGTTCCTGACGTTTATGGCGACAGAACAGGAAGGGTTTGCGGACGCAAGAGTGGCGTATCAGGCGTGGGAAAACTACTGGAAGCGATTTTGCGCTAATCCATGAGGACAATATCATGAGCGTTCTCGAAATCGAAAATGAAGAACTGAATGAGTTTGTAAAAGAGGAAGGCGTACACAAATGGCAGATGACGCGCCGCTTGTACTATCAGGCAGGAGAACTTGGCTGGTTCAATGGTGATGAAAAGGTCGAACTTCTCGGCGGCACTGTCTATTACAAATATCTCGGGGAGGAATGGCGTTGGACGCGCAGGGAGTACGAGCAGGCTGCGGAGTTGGGCTGGTTTGATGGTCAGCGCGTGGAACTCATTAAAGGAAAAGTGTACATCAAAATGCCGCAAAATCCGCCGCATACGCTTGCGTTACGCGCTTCATCACAAACCACAACGCGAGTATTCGGGCCGGGATTTGATGTGCGCCAGCAGTTGCCGCTTCTGCTGTCAACGGATGGCGAACCGGAACCCGATATTCTGGTTGTACCCGGCTCGTGGGAAGATTATATACAGCATCCAACGCAGGCGGACGTGGTACTGCTGATTGAAATCTCGGACACGACGTTGCGCTACGACCAGAACCAAAAAGCCGCGTTGTACGCCGAAGCGGGGCTTGCCGATTACTGGCTGCTCAATGTCAACAACCGAACCTTGCAAGTGCGCCGCGACCCCGCGCCCCTGCCCAACCAGCCTTCAGTGTTCGCCTACCAGACATTGACCGTTTACACCGAAACTGACAGCGTTGCGCCGTTGGCATTGCCGCAAACCTCAATTAATGTCGCAAACCTGTTACCGCCGCTTCCTGAGCAAGAGGATAGACGCTGATGGCAGCCCGGGAACGGCCTGTATTCCCTGAGCAGATCGAGACGGCGCGACTGCTGATCCGCGCGCCGCGCGAAGGCGATGGAAGCGAAATAAATGCCGCCATCCGCGAAACATACGCCGACCTGCATACCTGGATGGAGTGGGCCAGCTATATGCCGGAAGTGGAGGAGACCGAACAGCGACAGGCGGGCGCGCGGGTGCAGTTCCTCGCGGGCGAAGATTTCAACGTCCGGGCGTATCTGAAAACAACCGGCGCGTTGGCGCTATGCGCGGGATTGCACCCATTACACTGGCAGGTTCCCTCATTCGAGATCGGTTACTGGTGTCGCGCCACCTGTCAGGGACAGGGGTATGTCACGGAAACGGTACAAGCGCTGACGCGCATCGGTTTTGAGGTGTTCGGCGCGCGTCGCATCGAGATACGCTGCGACGCGCGCAATCTGCGAAGCCGCAGGGTAGCGGAGCGCGCGGGCTATGCTCTGGAAGCCACGCTCGTCAACGAGAGGGTCGCGCCGGATGGCGCGCTGCGCGATACGTTGATCTACGCTCGGTTTCCGCATCAGGGTTTCAGGGAAGCTGTCAGAGGAGATTAAAATGGCCTTTCCGCTTTTGGAAGCGTGGCGCAAGTGGCGAAACCGGAACCGCTATGACCTGAATCAACTGCGCGTTGTGGAGGAACGGGAAAAATCGCGTCCGCTGGAACCGGAAGAGGACGCGCCCACCGCCGCGCCCCGCAACCACGCCTATTGCCGCCACTGCGATTCCTCCATGTCGCAGGCGTACTCCATCTGCCCCCATTGCGGGATTCCGCTTGGCAGCTAAAGTTTAACATTACCTTAACGCGGATATGCTACAATCGCGCATTACCTTCAAAGCGATCTGCCATACGCAGCAGAACGCTCTGCGCATCAAAACGTCGAAGCCATTCGCGTTTATTCGCGTTCATTCGCGGCTATGCTTGAATAGAGTTGATCGTTAGAATTGTTCTGCTGTCTGAGCAAAGGAGTTGTTATTATGCGAGTACGCGCTTCCACTGCCGCGCTTGTCGGCGCAGGCATTGTTGCGATTGGATTGGGCGCGGCGGCGCGATTGCCCCGGCTGCTGGAGGCCCACACTACCCACCCCCATACCGGGCAGCCGCTCACGGTTCCCGGCAAAGACAACGACGCCACGCTGCTTTTCAACGGCTGGAAAATTACGCCGGCAGGTCGTCCGGCAATCCCCACAGGAGATATGCTGCTCGGCGGGGCCATCAGCCCTGATGGGAAATTGCTTGCCATTTGCAACGCTGGCTACGCCAAACACGCGCTGCATATTGTGGACATTGCCGGTGAAAAAGAGGTTGCCAAAATTCGCCATTCCGCATACGTGGAATGGCCTTGCATGGTCGCCGGACGGCACGAAAATCTATGTCGGCGGCGGCGTTTCCACAGCAGGCAACGACATTTACACGATTGAGAATACGGGCGGCAAATGGGCGGAGGGCAAAATCCTCAAACTCACGGGCAACGGCGCGAAAACAACCTGCGTGGCGGGAATCGCGCTTTCCCCGGACGGCAAAATCCTGTACGCGCTAAACAACTCGGACAACAAACTCTACATTCTGGACGCCAATACGGGCGACGCCAAATCCAGCGTGGAAGTCGGCGATCATCCCTACGCATGTCAGTTGGTGGCAAACGGAACCATCTTGTCCGTCACCTGCTTGGGCGGCAAATCCGGCGCGGCGGTGGACGTTCACGATCCGATGAACCCGAAAGTCGCGGGCAAAGTGGAAACGGGCGAACATCCCAACGAATTCGCGTTTTCCAGAGATGGGCGCATCTTCGTATCGTGCGGCAACGCGGATGCCGTTTACGCTTATACCCTTGCGGACGGCAAACTGTCGGAGAAAATCCGCACTACGCTTCTGCCCAAAGACCCGACCGGCAGCACGCCCGTTGCGGTTGCGCTTTCCCCGGACGACAAAACCCTGTACGTCGCCAATGCCGACAACAACGACGTATGCGTGATTGATGTTTCCAAACCCGGCGAAAGCAAAGTAAAAGGCTTTATTCCGACCGGCTGGTATCCCACTTCGATTCACATCAGCCCGGACGGGAAGAAACTGATTGTCGGCAGCGGCAAAGGCGTTGGTTCGCATCCCAACCCCGGCAAAGTGAAGCCCGCCGCGCCGGTCGCGCCCGCCGATTATAAGTTCCAGTACATCGGGGCGCAGCTGAACGGCTTTTTGAGTTTCGTGGATGTGCCGGATGACCCGCAACTGCAAAAATACTCGCAGCAGGTGTATGCCAACACGCCCGGAGCCATCATCAAAACCGCGCAGTTGAGCGAAGGAACTGCCGTGCCGACGCAATGTAGGCGAACCCTCACCCATCAAGCATATCGTTTACATCATCAAAGAGAACCGCACTTACGATCAGGTATTCGGCGACATTCCCAAAGGCAACGGCGACCCGGATTTAACCCTGTTCGGGCGCGACGTAACGCCCAATCACCATGCGCTTGCCGAACAGTTTGTCCTTCTGGACAATTTCTACTGCAATGGCGAAGTGTCGGTTGACGGGCATCAGTGGTGCGACGCGGGGATTGTCACGGAGTTCATGCAGCGGGCGTGGGTATATTCCTATTCCGGCAAGGGCAGCCTGCGCGAGTCGCCGAGCGTGAGTGAGCCGCAATCCGGTTATATTTGGGACGCCTGCAAAGCGAAGGGTTTGTCGTTCCGCTCGTATGGCGAGTTGTTCAAGGCGACAACCAGCGCGACCGAACCCGAACCCGTCGAAGCCGCAACCACCAGCCTTATCGGGCATGGCAGCGCGAGGTTCGTGGGCGTGGGCTGGCCGAAGGGCAAACCGTTCCGGGATACCGACAAGGCCGATATGTTTCTTGTCGGAGTGGAAGGATTTCGAGCAGAAAAACGCCCTGCCGAACTTCATGGTGATGTCGCTTGGCGAAGACCACACGCGGGGAACGACACCGGGCGCGTTCACGCCCAAAGCGGCAGTGGCTTCCAACGATCAGGCCATCGGCAAAATCGTGGATGGCATTTCCCATTCCGCGTCATGGAAGGATACGGCTATTTTCATCGTGGAGGATGACGCGCAGAACGGCCCGGATCACGTTGATTCGCACCGCACCGTCGCGCTCGTCGTCAGCCCGTATACCAAGCGCAACTACGTGGACAGTTCCATGTACTCGCAAGCGTCCATGCTGCGCACGATGGAACTGATACTCGGACTGAACCCGATGACGCAGTACGATGCGTCCGCGCCGCCCATGTTCGCCAGTTTCACCCGCAACGCCGATATGTCCGGGTACACGCTCATTCCGCCGCGCATTGACCTTGCCGCGAAAAACGGCAACAACGCGGTTGGCGCGGCCACATCCCGCAAACTGGACTTCTCCGATTATGACCGCGCGGATGAGAACAAACTGAACCGCGTCCTGTGGGCCAGCGTGAAGGGCGAAAAGGTTCCCTACCCCGCGCCCGTGCGCAGCGTCGTGGGCGTGACCCGCAAAACAAGCGACAAAGATGAGGATTAAGCCGGAAAAGACGAGAAAAGGAGACTTGCTTTATAATGAGACGCTTCTGGCCCTCCCGTAGTGTTCTCCTCGTCTGCGGCCTTTTGGCGGCATTGGCCGCCATGCCTGCCGCGCAGATGTGGCGAGATCGCAAACAAGAACAACGCAACAGCGCGCTGCTGGAAGCGGTCACAAACAATAACACGGAAGCGGCTCTGCTTGCGCTGCAAGAGGGGGGCGACGCGAAAATGACTGTCGCGTTGCCCTTCTACTCCCCCGAACCGCCACACGCGATGGGAGCATGGCTCAGATGGCGGTGGGAGCAGTTTCGACAGCCGCAAACTCCTTATATGGACGAGCCGCTTCTGCCGCTGGCAGTGGATCACGACAACATCCGGCTTGTCAAAGCGCTGTTACAGCGCGGAGCAAACCCCAACAATCTACTGCTAAGTTCCGGCATAGATGATCCGCTGCTGATGGGGCCGGTGATCTCCCACAACGTCGAAATAGCGCGGGCTTTGCTGGACGCGGGCGCGTGGGTGGACACCAGTGATGGAGCGGGCGACACGCCTTTCACGCAAGCGTGTGGCGCGGGAAATTTAGAGATAGCCCGCCTGCTGCTCGAACGCGGAGCCGATGTCAATCACAGCAATCGGCAGGGTGGAATACCCCTGACGTATGCCATTGGCGCCAATGATCCGGCTATGGTGGCCCTGCTTATCGCCCACAAAGTGGATGTCAATAATCCGGCTCCCAACAACACTGCATGGACTCACGCGGATAGGATAGACAATCCCGTCATTCGGCGCAAAATCAAACAATTGCTCCGGCAAGCCGGGGCTAAACAGTAACAATTTTGCTTTGCTGTTGTGCCAAAATAAGGCAAAGGGAAATAGACAGGATTAACAGGATTTTCAGGATGGAACAGGATTATTGAACTAGAGTCGAACTTTAGCCCGGAGTCGGGTATATTGCCGTTACTTCATTGCGGACAAAGAACCGCAGGAAAAGAGAACAAAGCGCATGGCAAAACAACCGTTTCCCTTTCCCCCTGATCCCGTCATCGAAGCCTACAAGAAGGACATAGACCGAACGCTGATTCGAGAAAATATGAAGCGCACGGTTGAAGAGCGTTTCGAGCGTCTGATGGAACTCCAACGTTTTGCGGAAGAGCTACAACGCGCCGGACGCGAAGCGCGGCGGCGACCATGACCAACTTTCGCGCTCTTTTACAGGCGCTGACGGAGGGCGGTGTCGAGTACATTATCATTGGCGGCGCGGCGGCAACCGCGCATGGAGCCAGCCAACTGACACTTGATCTTGATATTGTGTACCGTCGGGACTCGGAAAACGCCAATCGCCTGGCTGCCGCGCTTGCCCCCTATGAACCCTATTTGCGCGGAATGCCGCCGGGTCTGCCGTTTCATCTGGAGGGGCAAACGATTCGCAACGGGCTGAATTTCACACTGACCACCACGCTTGGTGAAATTGACCTGTTGGGCGAGATCACGGCAGGCGGCGGGTACGAAGATTTGCTGGCGTACAGTGTTGTTCTCGACGTTTTTGGAGTGCGTTGCCATTGTCTCGGACTGGATCGACTTATCTTTGTGAAGCGGGCGGTCGGGCGTCCCAAAGACCTTGAAGCACTGGCGGAACTGGAAGCTATGCTGGAAGAGCAGTCCGAAACCGAAGAACCCTGATTGGCTTCGCCGGTGAAATCCGCCGGTTTGCTAGGCGCGTCTTTCACCCCCTGCAGGAACTTGCCCGGATAGTCCCGGTACGAGAGTTCGTCCGTGCTGTTGGATTGATTGCGCTGATCCCGCAGTTCGCGCAGATAGGTTTCACAAAGCGGTTTTAACACATCCACAGAGTTCGTTTCTCCCAATCTTGTAAGATGCCTGTGCGTTCGTCATTGCACCGGAGGTTTCCTCCCAAACCGCCATCCACAGCCCAGACAGCAGACGAAACAACGATAATGTCCCGTCAATTTTACCGGTATCGAAAAAAAGTCGGTATATTTTACGTCACAAAGCGCACAAGTAGCAGATTGGCATGAATCTTGCAATACATATTTTAATGGTAGTCTGTTGAATATCGTTGTTTCTTGAACTCATGATCTCACAAAGGAGAGTTTCATCATGCGTCATCGTACACTCGGATTGGCAGTGTTGCTCTTGATGACTGCCGCTACGTCTCACGCGCAAACGCTTTCGGCACCCTTCGCAAGCGATTACACACTGACAAATGTTGGCTCGGTTTCAGGACTGCCGGGGCCTTATGGCGGCCTTGTCTTTCAGGCGGGCAATACCAATAGCCTCCTCATCGGGGGAAATGCCAACAATGGTTCCGGGAGCATCTATTCCGTGAACGTCGTGCGCGGCAGTGGCAACCACATCACAGGTTTTTCCGGCAGCGCCACGCTGTTTTCCACTGCGCCCAACATTGATGGCGGATTGGCGTATGGTCCGGGCGGCGTGTTATTTTACACGGCCTTTCCAAACAATCAAATCGGCGAGATCAAACCGGGCAGCAGCAGCCCGGACAAAATCGTCTCTCTGTCCGGCGTGACCTCCTCGGTCGGCTCGCTGAACTTCGTGCCTGCGGGATTCGGAGGCGCAGGCGGGTTCAAAATCCTCTCCTACAGCGGGGGCGGCCAGTATAGCGCCACGCTGTCGTCGGATGGAACCGGCACTTACGACATTACCGGAGCCACGCTGCAAAGCCAGCCCAATCGTGGGCCGGAAGGTATCGCCTTTGTCGCAGGCGGCAACGCGGATTTCGCAGGCGACAGCGCCTTGCTGTCAGAGTACGGCTCCGGCACTGTTGGAGCCTATGACGTCACGGCCACAGGCGATTTGAATGTCGCGTCACGCCGAGACTTTATTACCGGCCTTGGCGGAGCGGAAGGCGCCGTGATTGATCCGCTGACAGGCGATTTTGTATTTTCCACGTTCGGCGGAGGAAACCGAGTCCTCGTGGTACAGGGCTTCATTGCGCCCGCTGCTCCCCCCGTGCCGGAACCCTCCAGCGTTGCCTTCCTATCCGGCCTGTTCGTAACCGGCGCGGCATTCCTGCGCCGCCGCAAGAACAAGAAGTAGAAAAGGAGAAGAGGAGACAGGGAGACAGGGACACAGTAGCCTTTCGTTTCTTTTTCCTTTTCCCTTTCTCCTTTTTCCTTTCCTTTGTTTGTGCAATTTTTCACAACCTTCGTTCGTAGACTAGGCAACAGCGAAAATGCGGGGTACAATGGAAGGGATAAGAGGTAAGGGGAAAGGGATAAGTGTTTATCCTTCTTTAACTTCTGTCCTTTGAGTGGGGGCATACCTGTTGCGTGTCAAGACACTTGCCAGAATTCGGTTTCCGCAGTATGCGTGGGGCGTGTTGGTGTACATGCTGTTTGTCGTCGTGTGGGGCGCTGTCGTTCGCGCTTCGGGATCGGGCGACGGCTGCGGCAAGCACTGGCCGTTCTGTGGCGGGCATCTGATTCCCGCGTTTCAGCGGCTTGCCACCCTTGTCGAGTTTTCCCATCGCGTTTCAACCGGACTGATTTTGCCGCTCATCGGACTGTTGGTTGTGTGGGCGTACCGCGTGTTTCCCCGTTTCCATCCCGTTCGGCTCGGCGTCAACCTGTCCCTGCTGTTCACGCTCACGGAAGCCGCGTTCGGCGCAATTCTGGTGCTGTTCGGACTGGTGGCCGGGAACGAATCCGCCGCCCGCGTCGTGATGATGTCACTGCACCTTGTCAATACCTTTGTGCTGCTGATGTGTCTCGCGCTCACCGCCTGGTGGAGCGGCGGCCGGCCCCGCTTCTCCTTTCGCCATTCGGGAACGCTCGGCCTCGCGCTTGGCATCGGCCTGATTGCAACGCTGTTTCTGGCGGTGACGGGCGCGATTACCGCCCTGAGCGACACGCTGTACCCCGCCAATAATCTCTATGCCGCGTTACAGCAGGACTTGAACCCCGGCGCGCATCTGATTATTCGCCTGAGATTGCTGCATCCGCCCATTGCCATTGCGGTCGGCATCTATTCCCTGTTCGTTGCCCGCGCCGCTGTCCGCCTTCGCCCGACGGTAGATACGCAGCGATTTGCCCGATATGTCGTAATACTATTTGGCATCAACATCGCGGTGGGATTTCTCAACGTTGTCACGCTCACGCCCATTGGAATGCAGTTGCTGCATCTCCTGCTCGCAGATTTACTGTGGATTGTCATGGTTCTGTTAAGCGCCTCCACGCTGGCGCAAAGGTTTTACCCGAGTGAAGATTTCGACCGTTGACACCCTGACCAAAGACACGCTTGCCACTGCCGGTTCGCCACTGCGCGAAGCCGTTGTCGCAAGTGAAACCACGCCCTGCATGACGCCGGAAGTGACGGTTCCGCATGTTCTCGCGCCGCCGTCCCTGCGTGGAACCATCAACGCCTATATCGCGCTGACCAAGCCGCGCATTATCAGCCTGCTGCTGTTCACCACGCTTGCAGCCATGTATATCGCCAATGACGCGCGGCATCCGGTCGGTTTCGCGCTGTTTATGGCGGTTGCTATCGGCGGTTACATGATGGCAGGCGCGGCAAACGCGATCAACATGGTGATTGACCGCGATATTGACGGGCGCATGGCGCGAACCGCCAAACGCCCGACCGTCACGCAGTTTATCACGTCGCGCAATGCCCTGCTGTTCGCGCTGACGCTTGCGGTTTTATCCTTTGGCCTGTTGTGGCATTTCGGCTGCCTGCAATCCGCCCTGTTCGCGTTTGCGGGACTGGCCTTTTATGTGGTGGTGTACACGCTGATTTTGAAACGCCGGACGTGGCAAAACATCGTGTGGGGCGGCGCGGCAGGCTCGTTCCCGCCGCTTGTCGGGTGGACAGCGGTAACGCACGCGATGCACCCGCTGGCATGGACGCTGTTCGCCATCATCTTTGTCTGGACGCCCGTACACTTCTGGGCGCTGGCGATCCTGCTCAAAGAGGATTACACCAAAGCGGGCATTCCGATGCTGCCGTCCGTGCGCGGCGAGCGCGTCACGGTTCGACAAATCAGTTACTACACGGCGATGACCATTGCCGTGACCCTGCTGCCGTTCGCGCAGCATCAGGCGAGTTATCTGTACCTTGCGGGCGCGGGACTTCTGAACGTGTTTCTAGTATCCTATACGATAAAACTGTATCACAAGCCGGAACGCCCGCAGGCGTCGCACCTGTTTCACTATTCGATGATCTATCTGGCCGCGCTATTTCTCGTGATGGCGATTGATCATAATGTACTGACACCTTGACGTGGCGTACAGCAGAGGACACAACATGTTGTGTCCCTACGAACATTCTTTGAGCGGCATAGCCCTAGACAAAGACAAGAGGGAGAGGGTATACTGCGGACACAGTTTACATACTGAACCTGCCTGACCCGCTCCACAATCGCGCAATTCCCAATCTTGTTGATGACAGCAGAAATACTTTTCGCGGGCTTCAACTCGCGAACAAGGCTCAAGAGCAGACTGGTAGCGCAGGCATCGTGAAAAAAAACACAAACTTTTGCTGAAAGTCCCTGAAATGCGGCAGGAATCTGCAAGCCGCTCGTAAAAATACCAATGATGATAAAAGGTTAGCCCGGAATTGGCAGGCTAAGACGGGGAACCATCCCGCGTACAGCGCGTAATTGCTGCCAAACCTGCCCCGATTAAGTAAGTTAGACGTGTGCCGTCCAATTCGTTGAAGCGCCTGTTGCGCGTGTTCATTCAGAACTGAATTCCCCGTGCCGGTAACAAGCGTCGCGTGACGCCGTGTTGACCGCGCATGGCAGCCCGGAGCGTATTGATGGCTCAAATTTTTCACCCCGCAACCAATGTGCTTGCGCGATTAAGCCTGCTGGTTTTCGGCGTCCTCGGCCCCGGCGCGACGCTGCTGATCGCGACCGGCGTGTCGAGGTTGCCCCTGAATACCAAAGTGGGCGTTCCCCTGCCGCAGCCGATTCCCTTCAGCCACGAGCATCATGCCGTCGAACTGGGCATTGACTGCCGCTATTGTCACGGCGGCGTGGAGAAGTCTTCGTACTCTCCCCTGCCCGCAACGGAAGTGTGCATGTCATGCCACTCGCAAATCTGGACCGACAGCCCCCTGCTCGATCCCGCGCGCAAAAGCTACGCCGAGGGCAAGCCCCTGCTTTGGAACAACGTGAACGCCGTTCCCGATTTTGTCTACTTCCCGCACAACATTCACATCAACCGGGGCGTTTCGTGCAACTACTGTCACGGCCCCATTCAGAAGATGATGATGGTGTACAAGGGCAAAACCTTCTTTATGGTGTGGTGCTTAAACTGCCACCGCCAGCCGGAGAAGTTCATTCAGCCCCGCGAAAACGTCTTCAAACTGTATCAGGACATTCAGCGCTTCGGCTACGCGGTTGATTCCAGCGGCAAGGACGAGAACGACCCCAAACGGGAGGGTTTGACGCCGCGCCAGTACGCGCTCGCCGAAGGCGGATCGTACATGAACAACGACGCCGAAACCGAAACCGCGCAGCAACTGATCCCGAAATA
Source organism: uncultured Chthonomonadaceae bacterium (assembly GCA_963817895.1). GTDB lineage: Bacteria > Armatimonadota > Chthonomonadetes > Chthonomonadales > Chthonomonadaceae > CAWFQB01. The sequence goes on along the minus strand of CAWFQB010000004.1, from coordinate 460,554 downwards.
CCGCGTCAAGAAGCAGCAACTTGCCGACTGTTGGATATGCCACCGGTAAGGTAGATAGGTAGATAGGTAGGCAGGTAGATAGGTAGAAAATGCGCTTGCGTTATGTGGATGCAGGCGAATAGCGGCAGAAAGGTAGAGTCCAGTCATGTCATCTACCCATCTACCCATCTACCCATCTACCTATCTACTCCTGAGCCAACCATGAACAACAACAACCCCTTAAATATGGACGCTATCCGGGCGCGGCTATCGGGCGCGCGGGGCAAGCAGTACTGGCGCACGTTGGGCGAACTGCTGGGCAACGCAGGACACGCAGGAGTTTCTGGCCGACGAGATTCCGCAAACCACGCGCATGGCGGGTATGCACATGGATCGCCGCCAGTTCCTGACGCTTGCCGGGGCGTCGCTGGCCCTCGCGGGTTTGAGCGGCTGCCGCTACAAGGAACAGAAGAAACTCGTCCCCTACGTGCGCAAGCCCGAAGAGGTCATCGAAGGCATCCCAATGGTGTATGCCACCGCCATTCCGAGCATCGGCGGGTACGGCGTGGGTTCGCTTGTCACGTCACGGGAAGGCCGCCCGATCAAGATGGAGGGCAATCCCGACCATCCGGCAAGTCTGGGACGATTGGACGCGCTTGGACAGGCTTCCATTCTGCCGCTGTACGACCCTGACCGTTCGCAGGTTGTCACCAGTCAGGATGAAGTGAGTTCGTGGAAAGAGTTCTTTGACAAAGCGCGGGGCGCGTTCGCTTTGCAGCGGGCTTCGGGCGGCGCGGGTATCCGTATTCTGACGGAAACTATTACATCCCCCACCCTTGCCGCGCAGATGACAAACCTGCTGGCGCAGTATCCTAATGCCCGTTGGGTACAGTACGAACCGGCGGGGCGCGACAACGTTCGAGAGGGCGCGCGGCTGGCGTTCGGAACTCCCGTCAACACGATTTACAATCTGGATAAAGCCAAGCGTATTCTGTCGCTGGACGCCGACTTTTTGATGTCCATGCCCGGAAGCGTCCGCTATGCCCGCGACTTCATCAACGGGCGGCGCGTTCGCAGCGCCACTTCGGAAGGGGACATGAGCCGCCTGTACGTTGTGGAGTGTTCGCCGAGCATTACCGGGGCAATGGCAGACCATAAATTGCCCATGAAGCCGAGCCAGATTGAACCCATTGCCCGCGCGATTGCCGCAGGCTTGGGCGTGGCGGGCATGACGGCAGGCGCGTTGGACGCGGGTACGCAAAAGTTTGTCGCAGCGGCGGTGAAAGACCTGCAATCCGCGCCGCATGGTTCCAGCGTGGTTATTCCCGGCGATTTCCAATCTCCCGCTGTACACGTTCTCGCCCATGCCATTAACGAAGCATTGGGCAGCGCGGGCGTATCCGTAACCCATACCGACCCGGTAGAAGCCGCGCCGACCAACCAGTTCGCGGACCTTGTGCAGTTGACGAGCGACCTGCGCGCAGGCAAAGTGGATGTGCTGCTGATTCTGGGCGGCAACCCGGTTTACAACGCGCCGAAAGATTTGGGACTGCGCGAACAAATACGCAAGCCCGCTTTCCGCGCGCATTTAGGATTGTACGAGGACGAGACTTCCGAGTTGTGCCAGTGGCATCTGCCGGAAACCCATTTTCTGGAAGCGTGGAGCGACATTCGCGCTTATGACGGAACCGCGTCCATCATTCAGCCGCTCATCGAACCACTTTACGGCAACAAGTCCGCGCATGAAGTTCTTTCCGGGCTGATTGGCGAACCGCGCGACGGTTACGCGCTTGTGCAGGAGCATTGGGCAAGCCAGAACACGACCGGAACCTTCGATTTCAACAAACTGCTGCACGACGGCGTGATCCTGAACACGGCTGCCGCGCCGCGAACCGTTACGGTTGCGGCGGGCGCGATTGCCGCCCTGCCTGCTGCGCCCGCGTCCGGCAATGGCTTTGAAATCACCATGCGCCCCGACCCGCATATATGGGACGGACGGCACAGCAACAACGGCTGGCTGCAAGAACTGCCCAAGCCGTTCGTGAAAGTGACGTGGGACAACGCCGCGTACATCAACATCAACACGGCCAACAAACTGCATATTCAGTTAGATACCGATTACGCGCACCCGTCCGACATTATTGAGGTATCGTTCAAAGATGCCAACGGTACGTCCCGAACGGAAAAAGTGCCGGTCATCATTCAGCCGGGAGTACCTGACGATACCATCAACCTGTTTTTAGGGTATGGACGGACGCGGGCAGGCAGTATCGGCAACGACATCGGCTACAACGCTTATAATCTGTTTACCACGTCCGCGCCCTGGCACTTCGCCGCCGACGTGCAGAAGCTATCCGATACCTACCCGCTTGCCGTGACCACGCACCATCAGACGATGTACGGGCGCGACATTGTGCGCGTGGGCAGCATCGCGGAATTCAAGCGCCGCCCAAGCCTCGCGCCCGAAGAGGGTGAGGGACAGGTTGGCGAAAAGGGCGCGGACAAACACCGAAACGCCCAACCGCGAAGAAAACCTCGCCATCAAAAACGAAAACGGCGGCAAAGCGCTGAAGATCAGCCCAACATGTACCCCTCGGCAGAGTGGAAATGGCCGCAGCCCGGTGACACGCAGTATGGCGCGTACGCCTGGGGCATGGTGGTAGACCAAACCGCGTGTATCGGCTGTAACGCCTGTATGGTGGCGTGTCAGGCCGAAAACAATATTCCGATTGTCGGCAAGCAGCAGGTTCTCATCGGGCGGCACATGAACTGGATTCGCATTGACACGTATTACGAAGCGAACCCGGAGCATCACGAGGATTACGTCAACAATCCGGGCACGTACTTCCAGCCCATGATGTGCCAGCATTGCGAACAGGCTCCGTGCGAACCCGTCTGCCCGGTTGCCGCCACGATTCACAGCCACGAGGGCCTGAATCAGATGATTTACAATCGGTGCATCGGAACCAAATACTGTTCCAACAACTGCCCGTACAAAGTGCGCCGCTTCAACTTCCTGAACTACGCCAACTTCTTCGAGATTCCTGTAGTGAAGATGCGCAACAACCCGGAAGTAACCGTGCGCGGGCGCGGCGTGATGGAAAAATGCTCGTTCTGCGTCCAGCGCATCAATATCGCGCGGCAGACCGCCAAAATGCAGGAGCGCGACCTGGCGGACGGCGAAATAAAAACCGCCTGCCAGCAGACGTGCCCGACCAACGCCATCGTGTTCGGCAACATCAACGACCCGAACAGCGAAGTCTCGAAACTGAAAGCCGAGCCGCACAACTACGGCGTGCTTGCCGACCTGAACACGCGCCCCCGCACGTCCTATCTAGGGCGCGTGCATAATCCGAATCCAGAGCTAGGAGGATAGATACGAGATAAGAGATACGAGATACGAGATATTAGTCTATGTTTTGGTATGTTCACTTTAACATAGAAGCGCACAATTTATAGTTTTAACTAATATCTCGTATCTCGTATCTCGTATCTCGTATCTTCTCCTCACGGAGTAACCCGTTGGCTGACGTTTACCCGACCCCGACCCCTGCGCCGGGAGAAAATACAGAACCGACCGGAAACCGCCTGATTGGCGGCAGAAACACCTACGAAACGATCACGGATCGTATCGGGCGGATCGTGCTGAATCAGGCCGGACACCCGATGCCCTGGTACGTCATGGTGGGCATCGGATTTCTGCTGCTCAACCTGCTGATGTACACCATCGTCTATCTGCTGTGGATGGGTGTTGGTATCTGGGGCATCAATGAGCCGTCCGCGTGGGGCTTCGACATCATCAACTTCGTGTGGTGGATCGGTATCGGCCACGCGGGAACCCTGATTTCGGCCATTCTGCTGCTGCTCAGACAGCAGTGGCGCACCAGTATCAACCGCTTTGCGGAAGCCATGACGCTGTTCGCGGTTTCGTGCGCCGGTCTGTTCCCACTGCTGCATACGGGGCGACCCTGGTGCGCGTACTGGATGTTCCCGTATCCGAGCATTCTGGCGATGTGGCCGCAGTTCCGCAGCCCGCTTATCTGGGACGTGTTCGCGGTTTCCACGTATGCGACGGTATCAGCGGTGTTCTGGTTTATCGGCCTGATACCCGACCTTGCCAGTCTGCGCGACAGGGCGACGAACGTGTACGCCAAAGTGCTGTTCGGCGCGGGCGCGTTGGGATGGCGCGGTTCCGCCTCGCACTGGCAGCGGTATGAGAGCGCGTACCTGATACTTGCCGGACTTTCGACGCCGCTGGTGCTTTCGGTCCACTCCATCGTGAGTTTCGACTTCTCCGTTGGAATCGTCCCGGGCTGGCATACGACGATTTTCCCGCCGTACTTTGTCGCGGGCGCGGTTTTCGCCGGGTTCGCGATGGTTATCACGTTCGCCATTCCCCTTCGTAAGATGGTACCATCTGGAAGACTTCATTACGATGAAGCATCTTGACTGGATGGCGAAAATCATGCTCACGACGGGCCTGATTGTCGCTTACGGCTACCTGATGGAAGTATTCTTCGGCTGGTACGGCGGCGACAAGTACGAGATGGACATGCTGCGGTTCCGCATTTTCAGCCCCGCGTATGGCTGGTCGTACTGGGTGCTGATTTGCACAAACATCCTGATTCCGCAACTGATGTGGTTTAAGAAGTTCCGTACCAACCTGAAAGTGCTGTTCCTTGTGTGCCAGTCGGTCAGTATCGGGATGTGGTTCGAGCGGTTCGTGATTATTCCGGTCAGCCTGCACCGCGACTATTTGCCGTCAAGCTGGAACTACTATGTGCCGCGCCCGTTCGACTATACGATGTTTTTGGGAACCATCGGGCAGTTCATTTTCCTGATGTTCCTGTTCATCCGGTTCCTGCCGATGATTTCGATCTTTGAAATGCGCGAACTGCTGCACCACGAAAACCACACGCATGGTGGCGAACACGGCACGGACGGTCATCACGGCCATGTCAGTCCGGGCGGCGAACAAGCCAACGCGATTACCAGTCCTGCGGGACTTAAGCACGAATAGAGGCATCAGGCATCAGGCATTAGGCATTAGGAAGAACTTGACTGATGCTATGATACTTAAAATTGCGCATATTGGATAACAGCAGGATTTTCCTAATGCCTAATGCCTGATGCCTGATGCCTGAGGAACGAACGTGTTACACGAGACGACATTACCCCGCTTATACGGCATGACGGCGGAGTTTGATACGCCCGAAGATCTGATCACGGCGGTCAAAGCGGCGAAAGCGGCGGGCTACCGGGTCATGGATGCGTATACGCCGTTTCCGGTCGCGGGTCTGTATGAGGAAGACGCGCTCGACCTAAACGACTGGCGTATTCCGTGGGCTGTGTTTCTGGCCGGGTTGTCCGGGGCGGCGGGCGGCATGGGGCTGCAATGGTATACCAGCGTTTGCGACTATCCCTGGAATGTGGGCGGCAAACCCGCGTTCAGTTGGCCGCAGTTTATTCCGGTCACATTTGAATGTACCATTTTGCTGGCTGCGCTGACGGCTGCCGGTGCGATGCTCGCTTTCAACGGCCTGCCGCGCCCGCACCATCCCATTTTCAACGCGCCGCGCTTTGAACTGGCGTCGCAAACGCGCTTTTTCCTGTGCATCGAGTCGAAAGACCCGAAATTCGACCGCGAAGAAACCGAAGATTTCCTGCTTGGCCTGAACCCGCTACAGGTGTCAGAAGTCGAGAATTGAGGTTTAGGAAAGTGAACATGCGAGTTCCCTTCCGCATACAACGCAATAATATAACCACTGGCACAGCCGCCACCTCAAATAGCCCCTCTCCTGGCGACGCAGGAGCGGCAAGGAGAGGGGTTGGGGTGAGGTACTCCGGCCTATTGCTGCTCGTCGGGTTGTCCGGCTGCCACACCGATATGTGGATACAACCCAAAGTGAAGCCGCAGTATCCGAGCGACTTTTTCCCGGATCAGCAGGCGCAGCGCAAGCCGATCAACAATACCGTCGCGCGGGGCCAATACTGGACGGATTCGGCGCGTTATACCGGCTTTGACAACCATCTTCAGGTGGCGACCACGTTCCCGTTCAAAATTACCTCACAGGATATGGCGCGGGGACAGGAGCGATTCAGCATCTACTGTTCGCCCTGTCACGGCGCATTGGGCAACGGGCAGGGGATGATCGCGCAGCGCGGCTTTGCCCTGCGCCGCCCGCCGGGTAACTACCACGAGGAGCGCCTGCGTAACGCGCCCGTCGGTCACTTCTACGACGTGATTACCAACGGCTACGGCACGATGTACTCTTATGCGTCGCGTGTTGAGCCGGATGACCGATGGCGGATTGTGGCCTACATTCGCGCCCTTCAGCGCAGCCAGAACGCGGGTCGCGGCGATGTAGACGATACCAAAATATCGCCCGCCGCCAAAGCGCAGATTGACAATTTTGTTCCGCAGCCGGGAAACAATAATACGCCGGGCGCAAATGGCACGGGTTCGGTAACAGACCACGCGCCGCTTGCGGATACCCCGGTTCCGAACACGCCCGAAAACGGCAATCGGCAGCCCGCCCCCGGCACACCACCGCAGGCAACCACAAACGGGCCGGGTACGCCCCAAAGTGGAAACGCGCCGGGAACTCCCGCAACAGGCAACGCGCCCGGAGCGCCGACAAATACTATGCCGTCCGGCAGAACAGGTTCGGGGACGATTCGCCACGCGCCGGAAGTGCCGGAACACGATAACCAGAGTGGCGCAAGGCCGCCGTCCGCAGGTACTGCGACGCCGCCGATGGGGGGGACAAATGGCACAGGCAACAGATAATACAAGGCTGTTCCCCGCCGATTGGGAGCCGTTCGGACAAAAAGCGGGCATTGTGGGCATTGCCGCGCTTGTCGGACTTGTATTGGGATGCTTTCTGCTGCATCTTGGCGGCGGCACGGAAACTATATTTTATCAGGCATGGCTGTACGGCTGGATATTCTGGATGTCCGTCACGCTCGGCTGCTTCGCGCTCATGCTGCTGACCAATATCACGCGGGGAACGTGGGGTTTTCCCGTTCTGCGCTTATGGGAAGCGGGCGCGAAGATGTTCCCATGGATGTTCGTGCTGTTTCTGCCCATCATTGCCAATGTCTGGATGGGCGCGCGCAGCATTTATCCGTGGGGTGACTACGCCGTTGCTCACGCCGACGAGAAAATGGCGCACCGTTATCTGTTTATGAACCCGACTGCCTGGACTATCGGCACAGTTACTTACTTCGGCCTCTGGACGCTGATTACAGCCATGCAAACACGTCTGTCTGCCGATCAGGATCGCACCCGTGACGCCAGAATCATTCAGACTCGCGTAGACTATGCCGCCCTTAGTTTCTGCGCTTTTATGCTCTCAGGCACGTTCGCGTATGTGCATTGGGTAATGTCGCTGGATCGGCACTGGTATTCGACCATTTATGCCGCGTGGTATATGGCCGGTTCCGCGCTGACCGCGCTGGCGTTTACAACCATTATGGCTACCACGCTGCGGATGCGTGGAGACGCGATTTATACCAGAGTTGTCACCGCCAAGCCCCTCAAGGATTGGGGCAACCTGATGTTGACCCTGTGCATGGTGTGGGCGTACTTCTCGGTATCGCAGTTCATCATTACATGGTCGGGCAACCTGCCGGAAGAGATTACCTACTACATACAGCGCAACAACGGCACGACAGCGTATGTGACAACGTTTCTCGTCTTTGCCATGTTCTTCGGGCCGTTCTTGTGCCTGCTGTCCGGCAAGACCAAGCGCAGTCCGATGCTGCTGCGCAACGTGGCAATGTGGATATTCGGTATCCGCATACTGGAATCGTTCTGGAACATTGTGCCGTTTTACCAGAAAAACCTGTACACGGAACTGGTCACGCAGTTTAATTTCGCGTATCCGCTGGCGGTTATCGGTATTGGCGGCGTGTGGATGTTCGGCTTCTTCTGGTTCGCCCGCCGCAACTCCTTAGTCACTATTGAAGACGCGGCAGACCTGAATTACGTGGAGGAGGCTCATGCGTAATAACAACGATTCTCACGGGCATGACAACCCGACTCCCATACCCGACACGGGACGATTGTACGAAACGCGGGACGTATCTCTCAGCGCCATCGCCAAATGGGTCGCCTTCCTGTTCGTGTTCGTGGCAGGCGCGGCGTCCGTGACGTGGGTGCTGTTCCGGTTTGTGTATGTGCCGGGAGGCGAGGAGAAATCGCAGTTCCCGCTGACGTATTCGCGCCAACTGCCGCCCGGTCCGCGCCTGCAAGCCAATGCCGTGCAGGACATTAAAGATTACCGCCAGAACGAATTCGCCGCCATCAATGGATACGGACGCGATCCGCGCACGGGCGCGATTCATATTCCCATTGACCGCGCAATGACGCTGGTATTGCCGGAACTGCCCATCCGTCCGGGCGCGGGGCCGGTGGACATGCGGGCAACGACACAGCCGTATTCGCCCCCGATTATGGACGGCAAAGATGCCGGTTCCGGTGTGCCGCCAACCTCCGGCACAATGGACGGGAGCGGGAACGGCGGCTATGTGGGACAGGGTGGCGTGAATTCGGAGCGCGGCACAAAGCCGACGCCCAACGCGCCCGGTGTTTCCACGCCCTCCCCAACAAATGGGAATGGAACCAACAGCGGCGGCGGCCTGCCTTTGCCCCTGTCTGATCCCAATTCTACAGGGTCGCATTAGAGCCTATCCTGCGGCAAACCGGCATTTCGTAAGCCGGTACAAACGCAATGTTCCGCGTTCCTGAATTGTAAAAATAACTGTACAGAGATGTACCGGTTAACGCTTTTAAGATGGTTGATGAGAGTAGAAAGTTGGATGAACGCATGGTACGAACAACCCGGTTTTCATGGGGCGCACAGGCGTTGAATTTGGGTGTGGCGGCTTGCCTTGCCGCGTTCGCGCAATCCGGCGTGTCGGCGCAGACACAGAAGCCCGATGTCGGACTGGCGCAGGGACAATCCGTTCTGACCGCTACGCCGGATGTGCATTTCGATCAGAAGGTGAATACGGATGTGCCGGTTGACCTGTCGTTCGTGGACGAAGACGGCAAAAACGTGATGCTGCGCGATTACATCAACGGCAAACAACCCTCCATTCTGATGATGCCCTTCTACAAATGCGCCGGAGCCTGCAACACGGAACAGGCCGGCTTGATGAGCGCGTTCAACAACATGAAGTATCAGCCGGGACGCGACTTTCAGGTAATCATGGTCAGCATCAATCCCGCTGAAACACCGGCAATTTCCAAAGCGAGGAAAACAGAATACACGTCCACACTGACGAACAAAGACTCGGCGCAGGGTATCCACTATCTGACCGGCACGGACGCGAATATTTCCAAACTGGCGGAAACTATCGGCTTCCACTACGTTAAAAACCTGCAAACGCAGCAGTTCGGACACGCCACCGGCTTTGTCGTGCTATCCCCAACAGGCAAAACATTCCGCTACTTTTATGGCAGCGATTACATTGCCCGCGATATGAAACTGGCGCTGACCGAAGCCGGCGAAAACAAAATCGGCTCAAAAATAGACCAGATTCTCATCCTGTGCTACCATTACGACCCGACGACCGGCAAGTACGGCCTGTTCGTAACCCGCATCAGTCAGGTTTTGGGCATCGCGACCGTGCTGATACTCGGATGCAGCATCGGCCTGATGCTTCGGCGGAGAAAAAGCAGATACTGCTGGATGGTAGAAAGGTAGATGGGCAGATATGAACTTTCCCATAGCCCCCGAACAGGCTTCGACGTTTGCCGTAGACGTAGATAACATCTTTATTGTCCTGTGCCTGCTGACGCTGTTTTTCACGCTCGTAGTGCCGTCCATTATGATGTTTCTCGCCATTCGCTACCGGCGCGGGTCGCGGTACTCGCGCAAGGGTGCTGTAGATGAGCATATCATTCTGGAATTGTCGTGGTCTATCGGGCCGCTGTTTCTCGCGCTCGGCGTGTTTCTGTGGGCGGCGAAACCGTTTACGGAGGTGTATCGCCCACCCGCGGACGCCACAGAGATATTCGTTATCGGCAAACGCTGGATGTGGCACGTACAACACGCCAACGGGATACGCGAAAACAACGAACTGCATATCCCTGTCGGCAAGCCCATCAAATTGACGATGATTTCGCAGGACGTGATTCACGGCTTTTTCGTCCCCGCCTTCCGGGTAAAGCGCGATGTGCTGCCGGGTCGGTACAATACCTGCTGGTTCCTGCCCACTCGTCCGGGCAAGTACCACCTGTTCTGCTCGGAGTATTGCGGCACGAACCATTCGGAAATGACCGGATGGGTGTACGTGATGGACCCCGCCGATTATCAGGTGTGGACGGACACAGGCGGAACGCGAGACACGCAGGCGCATGAAACCATCACCACGCAGGGCGAAAGCCTGTATAATACGCTGGGATGCGCGAACTGCCACGCGGCGCAAAACAATGTTCACGGCCCCACCCTGTACGGGATTTACAACAAGGTGCGCCAGTTCACGAACGGCAGCACGGCGATTGCGGACGACAACTATCTGCGCACATCCATTGTCAACCCGACAGCGCAGGTCGTGAAAGGCTACTCCTCGTGGGGAATGCCCGCGTATCCGGTCGGCCCGCAGCAGGGACAGTTGACGGAAGAGCAGGTGCTTTCTCTCGTCGCGTACATCAAGACACTCGGCGTTGCAACGACGACAAGCCCGACGACAACAAACGCGCCGGCAGCGACAAACACGACGACAAACAATGCTGCGCCAAAACCGACGGACACTGGTTCGCCCGAAAAGCCGAATGGCAATGCGTCCGCGCCGCCTGCCGGCAGTCCGGCATTACAGCCGGGTCGGGTCGCCATTCCCGCCGCTTCGGCAGCCAGTACGTCGGGTGTGCCGTCGGGCGCGCCGAGCGCCCCATAGCGCAACGCAAAGCAGCCGTAAAAGATTGAGTTTCCGAATAGATGTAGGGGCAAACCCCTGTGTTTGCCCGAACAACTAAGATAGATCGCTAATCAGCGTTGAACAATAGCAGGAAAACACTATGAGTGGATATTCTATTCAGCCAAACGAATTGCCGGGAGAGCGCGAAGTGATGCGCGAAAACTACCTCAACGTGAAGCACACGATCAGTTCGTGGCTGCTCACGGTTGACCATAAGCGTATCGCTATTCTGTACCTTGTGTCCATTACCTTCTTCTTCGGTATTGGCGGCATCGCGGCGGGCATGATTCGCATTGCCCTCACAACGCCGCACGACACATGGTTTCAGTCGGAAACGTACAACAAGCTTTTCACGATTCACGGCGTCGTGATGATCTTCTTTTTCTTGATACCGTCCATTCCCGCCGTATTAGGAAACTTCCTGATACCGCTGATGATCGGAGCGCGCGATCTCGCCTTTCCGCGCCTGAACCTGCTTAGTTGGTATGTGTACACAGTCGCCGGGTTGTTCGCGGTCGCGTCCATTGTGGCGGGCGGCGTAGATACCGGCTGGACGTTCTACACGCCGTACAGTTCGATGTACAGCAATACCAACGTGGTTCTAACTATAGTGGCGGCGTTTTTAGCGGGGTTCTCGTCCATCTTTACGGGTATCAACTTCATCGTTACGATCCATAAAATGCGCGCGCCGGGTATGACGTGGTTCCGTATGCCCCTGTTCTGCTGGTCTATGTACGCCACAAGCGTGATTCAGATTTTGGGGACGCCCGTTGTCGCCATTACCCTGCTGCTCGTGATTGCCGAGCGCACCCTGCATTTAGGCATTTTCGACCCGGCCAATGGCGGCGACCCGATTCTGTTCCAGCACATGTTCTGGTTCTACTCGCACCCGGCTGTGTACATTATGATCTTGCCCGGTTTCGGCGTTATCAGCGAACTGATGGCGGCGTTTACCCGGCGGCGCATCTTCGGATACAGCTTTGTCGCTTTTTCCAGTATGGCGATTGCCGTTCTCGGCTTTCTGGTGTGGGGCCATCACATGTTTGTGACGGGGCAGTCCATGTATTCAAGCATGGTGTTCTCCATCATCAGCTTCATGATCGCCGTGCCGACCGCCATCAAAATCTTCAACTGGACGGCGACGATTTACAAAGGACAGGTTTCGTTTACGGCTCCGTTCTGCTACGCGCTCGGCTTCATGGGACTGTTCACGCTTGGCGGATTGACCGGTCTGTTCCTTGCCGCGCTCGCGGTTGACGTTCACCTGAACCAGACGTACTTTGTCGTGGCGCACTTCCACTATGTCATGGTGGGCGGCGCGATCATGGCGTATCTCGGCGGCATACACTACTGGTGGCCGAAAATGACGGGGCGCATGTACCCGGAAAACTGGGCAAAACTGGCCGCTGCGATTACGTTCGTCGGCTTCAACCTGACGTTCTTCCCGCAGTTCATTGTCGGCTACATGGGGATGCCGCGCCGGTATCACTACTACGCGCCGGAATTTCAGGTATGGCATGTGCTGTCATCCGCAGGCTCTTCCGTCTTAGGTGTTGGCTACGCCCTGCCCCTGTTCTATCTGATCTGGTCGCTGAAATACGGCGCGATTGCCGGCCCGAATCCGTGGGACGCGCGCGGTCTGGAGTGGAGTATCCCCTCCCCGCCGCCCTCGCACAACTTCGATGAGACGCCGATTGTCACCTTTGAAGCGTATGCCTACGATGAGGAGATGGAAGAGCAGGCGCGGCATGACCGCGAGATTATGCCCGGTCTGTCTGGCGCCGTCGAAGAAGAGGCATACAACGACGAACACATGACCAATAACAACACGCCACAAAAAGGGCGCAGCAGCGAAGAGCTATAAGTCAGACACCTTTGCGATATAGCAGGGTTGCCCGGAGTTGATTACATGAGTGTTGAGGCCAGACATCAGGAATACGCGCATCAGCATGTGTCGCACCAGTTCGAGGACATCGAACAGCAGAACGAGGCGTATATCGTCGGCATGTGGACGTTTCTCGTCACCGAGATTATGTTTTTCGGCGCGTTGTTCCTTGCGCTGACGATATATCGCTCTATCCACGTCACGGACTTTGACGACGCGCACAAGCACCTCAACACATTTTGGGGCAGCTTCAATACGGTCGTTCTCCTGAGCAGCAGTTTCTCAATGGTACTCGCTGTGCGTTGCGCAATGCTGGCAAGTCGCCGCGGAACGCTTGCCTTTTTGGGACTTACCCTGATCGGCGCGTTCATCTTTTTAGGCGTAAAGACCGTCGAATACAAAGAGAAGTGGGATCACCACCTGATACCCGGCCCTACGTTCCACTACGAATCTGTCGGGGCCGAAAGCAATCCCAATGAAACATCGGCGGAATCTCGTCAGCGCACTTCGCTTGGCGAAGGCCCCGGCGCGTACCACGAGCGCGGCCCGATAGTCCGCTCCGCCGGTGATTTGCCCAACTCGTCCGTAAGTTCGGAGACGGGGGCGAACACTGCTGAAACCAATCAAAAAGGACTGGCGGAAGACGGCAAGCAGTTGTTTTTCTGCCTGTACTTCATTATGACGGGGCTTCACGCCATCCACATTATTATCGGCATCCTCGTGATGGGCATACTGTGGATCAATGTACCTTTTCCGGCATCCCAACGTAGAAGACTACATGACGCTGGAAATGACCGGCCTGTACTGGCATTTCGTTGATATTGTCTGGATATTCCTGTTCCCCATCCTCTATCTGGTAGGAGGGCATCCGTAAACATGACCGCGCACACCGAACACCATTCCGAAGACACGCACGATCTATCGCATCACATCCGACCGATTAAAGAGTACGGCCTCGTCTATCTCGCGCTGATGCTTCTCATGGGGCTTACCATTTGGGCGTCGTACTGGAAACTGCCTTTCGAGGCGATGAATGTCATCCTTGCACTGATTATCGCCGTCGTCAAAGCGGTGCTTGTCGTGCTGTTCTTCATGGGCGTGAAACACGGCACGCGCCTGACATGGGTATGGGCCAGCATCGGCTTCGTCTGGTTCCTGCTGATGTTCGGCACTCTGGGCGATTACGTCACCCGCAACTGGATTCAACTGCCGCAAGGCTGGTAGTTGCAAAGAAAAGGAGAAAAGGAGAAGAGGAGAGAAGAAACAGATTCTCGCCCTCTCCTCTTCTCCTCTTCTCCTTTTCTCCTTTTCTCCTTTTCTCCTTTTCTCCTCCGTCACCAGTACAGCCAGTTGTGCGTGGTGAGAACGTAAATGCCGAGGGTTAAGTTGGTAACGGCGTGGGCGATGCAGCAGGCGAAGAGGCTTTTGGTTTGGCGCAGAAGCAGGCCATACGCGACAGCGCAGATGATAGCGGCCAGCCATTCCGGGTGCGCAAGGGCAAAGGCTCCCGTAACTGCGGCGAACGCGCCCCATGAAAACGCATACGGCGGGATAGACTGGAATTTTTCCGTCGTGATGTAACGGATGAGGAACGAGCGCCAGAACAGTTCCTCCATGATGGGAACCATGACCGCCAGCCCGAACAGGCGGAAGGTCAGGAACAGGGTACGCTGCGGTTCGCTCAGGGCAAGCGGATCGAAAGCGATACGCTTCCCGAACGCCAGATGCGGCGTGTGCGGGTCAATCCAAATCCATTCCACAAAAACAAACAGACCGACAAGCAGTGCAGGCAGCAGGACGCGCCATTCAAAGCGGTAGTCGCGCAGGGTCTTGCGAAACACGATCAGACTCAGGCTGACAACCACCACTTTCAGAATGTAAATCCAGACATATCTGTTTGTGTCGCCCTCAAACATCGAAAGAACCATAAACAGCGCCATCGGCGCGACGTAGCCAATCCACGCCCTGCCGTCTTCAGGCTCTGAAATACACTCCCCCGAAAACGTTTCTGTAGGTTTCGTATTGCTCACTTCGTTCATTCACTCTCCACTCAGCATCTACACAATATTGTTCAAGCAAAGCTAATCTGCTGCAAAAGCAGTCCCGTAGGGACACAACATGTGTCCGCGCCCATTTAACGCAGAAAACGCCGTAGAAGGAGGACACAACAAGTTGTGTCCCTACGGGTTATTTATCCAGTTTGCGAAACACAAACTGGTTTTTGATTTTATCGTCGAAATACGCGCCTGTGCTTTCAGCGTTCATCAGTTCAAGGTAGAGCGGGGCCGGTACGCCGAGATACAGGTACACGCCGCCCTCTTTGAACTCAATCTCCAGATCGCCCCGTTTAGCGTCATATCCGACCGCGTAAATCACCGTCGAGTTCACAATCAGTTTATCCATTCGCCTGCTCCATCTATGATGTATATCAACCATCAACCACCTAACCCGACAGTATACCCAATTTAGAACGGGGAACAGGAGGGGCGAATGGTGCGTCTGTTTACCGGACGCCCCCACGTCAACGTTTGCGAATGTAGCCCTGCAAGCCCCCGCTTCAGGGCTGCGCTTATGACAGGCCGGGGCGAACATAGAATTGCCATTGATTGCCATTTAGTGATTGTCACAGGAGATACTGTAATGCCTACCGCTTATCAGCGCGTGAAGGACGTATTGCCCAACCCGATTGGGTACAAACAGGAAGACGCCGAAAAGATCGTCAAAGCGTTCAACGAACATCTGAGCCTGACTTATGTGCTGTATTTTCAGGTGAAGAAGCATCACTGGTTGGTGCGCGGCCCACAGTGGCACGACATTCATCTGCTGCTGGATGAGGTTGCCGGTCAACTGTTGGAACAGGCCGATTTCTTTGCCGAGCGCATCACCTACTTTGGCGGCATTCCCATCTCCACGATGAGCGAGTTTGAAAAGATTTCGCCTGTCAAACCGGAGGGTGACGACCTGTTCGACTTGAAGGAAATGCTTGCCAATGATATTGTCGGCACAGTCACGAGTTTGCATAAGCTCCGCGAAACGCACGAGTTGACCGATGAGATCAAAGACGTGTTCGACGCGAGCCAGATTGAGAACTTTATCGGCGAACGCGAAAAGTTCTGCCACGAACTGCATTTCTTCATTGAGCCGGACGAACTGGCGGCGGATACCAGAGACGCGCACAAAGACGTTCTGGTACAAGAGCCGCAGCTGGCGCAGAAAATCCTTTCCAACGGCAGCAACGAGATCAAAGAACCCGCCAAATCCGGCAAGTAACCTGCCACGCCGAAATCACATTCCTTACGCCTGCTGTCAACATTTTGTTGACAGCAGGCGTATTCAGTTTAAGCAGGAAATACAGGCTGTCCCAATACCGAACACCGAACACCCAATAACGTTTCAGGAGAAAACCATGCCCGAACCCCAAATGTACCACCCGGACTTGCCCGCCTATCTGGAGAGCCTTGTGCCGCCGCGTGACCCGATCATGCTGGAAATGGAAGCCTACGCGCGGGAAGTCCGCTTTCCCATTATCGGCATCCCCGGCGGCTATTATCTCTACCAACTCGCCCGAATGCTGAAAGCCACCCAGATTTTTGAACTCGGTTCGGGCTACGGTTACTCGACCGCATGGTTCGCCAAAGCCGTTCGGGAAAACGGCGGCGGAACGGTGCATCACGTCGTCTGGGATAACGACCTGTCCGCGAAAGCGTGCGGCTATCTCGGACGGTTGGGCTACGATGACATTATCCAGTACCACGTCGGGGAGGCTACGGAAGCCTTGACCCAAACGGGCGGAACCTACGACATCCTGTTCAACGACATTGACAAGCACATGTACCCGGCCTCCATGCCAATCATCAAGCAGACGTTGAAACCCGGCGGGGCATTGGTGATTGACAATATGCTGTGGCACGGGGCCATTTTCGATCCGAACGACCACACGCCGGACAATGAGGGCGTGATGGAAGTGACGCGGATGCTGACAACCGACCCGGAATTCATCTCCACGCTCGTACCCCTGCGCGACGGCATGATTGTGGCGTACCGTAAATGACATATCGTTGATTGATGGAAGCGACAATTCCGGTTGACAGGATGGCTGCGCGTGTGTCAAAATAGAGATACTCTACAAACCTGATAGATTAAGTAACCATTCACAACGGCAAGCGGCATAGCCGCCGCTTGCCGAATGTTGACAGGACGCGAAGGAGCATTACAATGGCTGTTCAGCTTGGGGATGTCGCCCCGGATTTTACGCAGGAATCGACGGAAGGCCCGCTTCATCTGTACGAGTGGGCGGGAGATAGCTGGGTCGTGCTGTTCTCGCACCCCAAAGACTTTACGCCCGTTTGCACGACGGAACTGGGCGCGGTGGCAAGATTGAAGCCGGAATTCGACAAGCGCAATGTCAAAGTTGTCGGCCTGAGCGTGGATCAACTGACCAATCACGCGGGCTGGAGCAAAGACATTGAGGAGACGCAGGGAGCCGCGCTCAATTTCCCCCTGATTGCGGATACGGATCGCAAAGTGTCGGATTTGTACGGCATGATCCATCCCAACGCCAGCGATACCATGACCGTGCGTTCCGTTTTCATCATCGGCCCCGACAAAAAGGTGAAACTGACGCTCACCTACCCGGCCAGCACGGGACGCAACTTTCAGGAAATCCTGCGCGTGATTGACAGCCTGCAATTGACGGCCAAACACAAAGTGGCAACCCCGTCCGACTGGAAGCAGGGCGACGATGTGATTATCACGGCAGCCGTGTCCAATGAGGACGCCAAAACCCTGTTCCCCGACTATAAAGAGATCAAGCCCTACCTGCGCACCACCCCGCAGCCCACCAGCTGACCCTTTGTTCGTCAACCCCAACTCACCGTACGGGAGTACAAACAGAGCCGCCGCAATTTGCTGATAACAAATTGCGGCGGCTTTTACATGTGCAGTCAAGTTAGAGAAACAGACAAAGCCGACAAGCGGATTTCGAACCGCTGACCTGCTGTTTACGAAACAGCTGCTCTACCACTGAGCCATGTCGGCAGGGAAACGAATATAGTATAGCAAGCCGAAGCTGCTTTTGTCAAGATTATGCAACTGCATTGCCCATAGAAACCTTGTTGGCACTCTATGCCGCCTCGATAGTAACGTTCACCGGTTCTACGCCTGCAATAGCTTCCCCTGTCAAACTGTCTTTAGCGACAAAACTCAGATGCAACGTGCCGGGGCTTATAGATTGCACTCCGACATTTTGCAGTGCCAGGTGGCCTTCACCTTCATCTGAGGTACTCGTATAAACGCGAAAACTACTTATATCACCTTGCTTCTCAGGCTCGACGGAAACGAACTCTGTATAACGAGTCATCGGTATGCGCGGCCCTGCAACTACAATATCACTTCCGACATGGATGCAATAACGCTGCTGAATGTTATCTCTGTGAAGCATTTCGTTTATCTTCGCAGTATCCATTAAACAACTCCAACTCTCTTTTAGGGATGTGACAGCATATCCAGCCGAAATTTCTGAACGATGTAGCTGTAACGCGCATACTGCCGAATATAATCAAAGGATAAGTTGTAGTACCCGCTTACGCCAACCGAAGTTCCCCAACTGTTCTTGCAAATGATGTACGGTATCGGCGCGCTCCGGTTATAGCCTACTATAAGCATGGCATGTCCGCCTCTGGACTGAAGCGGACATGCCATGCTTATCTAAAATTATGTCAAAGACGCCATTTGTATCAGGGGTTTTGCCCCAGGCCACATGTACTCCGAAAACAATATCATGCCCGTGACATAAAATTGCCTCTAAATAACTTGGATTGGCAATGCTTGGTCCGAGTATGCCTAAATTGTCAATAAGAGCATACTCCCCTATTCCATACTTTGCTTCCTGCCGCGCTTTGATAGAAGGTTTATCGCTGCAATGCGCTGCAATAGCAGAGGCGTCCTCAGAGGCGCAAAGCCCCTCCATACAAACCCCGTATTGCGTGAGATACTGAGCCGTCAGCGTGGTTTTCAGGCCATCCTTACACCAATCATTTCCTGCAATGTCCATGTAGAGCCAGTTAGCATACTGTTCGGAAAGATCAACATCTTCCTGTAGTTGCGCTTTCAATGGAACTTCGAGGTTGGCTAAGGACGCAAAACAGACACATGTTCCGCGATCCTCTTGATTTCTTACGGGAGTTTGCAATGAAGGTAGCCCCACAGTTAAGTGTGATTATGCTTGTGCGCTCGTTTGCGCCGTTTTCTTGCCGCTTCCCGGTGGGCGGCCCCGCCGCTTTCTGGCAACAAACGGCGCAGGCGGTACTCGGTAGGCGAACAAATCGGTCACGCTCCAGCACTCTTGCGTGATCCCCGCGGCCATCGCCGGAGTACGCTGTTGCCACTTGCCCGAACCTTTGCCCTGCTCCTGGCGCAGGCTCTTGTGAAACGTACAGAAGTTGTACACGCAACCGAGCAAGTACATGCCCGCCTGCAATGTGGCTTCGTGGCGAACTAAACACCGACCGCGCCGTGTCAAGCAACACAGCCGTTGCCGGAAGGTCGCATTGAGCCGTTCGATATAGGCCGTGTTGAGTTTGTGTTCGTCGGGCTGCAAGCCTTGCAGTTGATCCACCGTGCCGTGTATCAGACGTTGCGCGACGCCAATCACGCGCCCACGTTCGTACTGCTTGACCACTTGCCCGATTACCAGATGCGGCCACGTCTGTAAACGCGGGCGACCTACCTTGCCGGTACGAACCGCCTCGCGGAAGGCGTGGCACCAGGCCGGAACATAACTGCTCAAGCCATCGCTCATCAGCAGCAAGGGCGCGTGTTGCGCACAGGCTTTGACCACAGCGACCAGACGGACAATCAGGCGTTTGTCTCGGTGCGGCGAGAGAACCCCGCCCAGCCACAAGCGCGAGGGAACGCAGATTGCCATCGCCATCCAGATCACCAGACGCGCTTGCAGCTTGACGCGAACCTCATCGGCTTGCACCTGCTGCAAGTCGCGCGCGTGTCCTGTCACCAGATGCGTGTGGACGGCTTCACAATGTTGCCCCGCTTTGTGCTGCCAGTTCGTGACGGTTCGCTCGTCAAAGCCGAAAGCGCGGACAATGGCAGGAAGCGGACACCCACAGGCGAGAAGTGTCAGCACACAGATGACGATCTTGGGGTCGGTGCGCAGCCGGTAGAACAGGGTTCCTTTGCTGGCGCTAAAGGTGTGTCCGCAGGTCTTGCAGCGAAAGCGGTCGCGCAGACTGTCGTGAACGATGATGTTGCCTGCATTTTGCAAGCCTCTTGACGAACAGGCCAGATTAAGGCAGAATAGGGGGTGTGGGTTCATGGCGACCTCCGTGAGTTTTGGTGTGGTAACCAACTCTACGAAGCAGCCGAACCCACTTGCGCATTCACCCACCCTGTTGCGCCGCAACCCTACTTTTCACCGTTTAATGCGGTGCTACCTGCAATGAAGTACGGTCAACTACATCTGCACATTCCTCAAGATCAGGTTGGTTCGTTTCGTCATTCCAATGAGGAATGTGGCTGCTGGCTTCTTCCTGTTCTTTCGCGTCGAGTTTGTCCGGCACGTTATCCGCTTCCAGACGAAAAGCCATTCCTTCGACCTGAATTACATGCTGTCCATCCAACACTTGATACATAGCCAAATCTTCCGGCGTCGCAAACTGTTTTTCGGACAGCCTTAGCATGTAAGCGGTTGTTTCATCTTCAGATACGGAATTAATGTTCATGGAATAATTGTACCTTGCCCGACCGGTCTCCTGCGATACACATCCAATCTGGAGCGCAAACTTTCAGCACACAAATAGGGTTGCTTCACACTGTTAATCTACTCCACAGTAGGCCCGCCGCTCTGCCTCTGAAACTTTGTCTTCCAGCCAGTCCCAGAGCGTGAGCAAGGCTTCAGCGCGTTCGTGGGCGGAGGGCGGCGCGATGCGGCACGTTAGTGTCAAGGGCTGCATCGTATAACTTTTGCGGCGTGATTTGTTGTAGCGACTGTACACCCATTGATAACCTGTAAACGTGTTGTGCTGAAAGGCGAGATCGCACAGGGCGCGTATCCGCTCCGGCCAGTCCTTTGAGGCCCCACCAGCGCTTGCTTCCATTTCGGCCACATAGATCAAGCCAAAACAATGGTTTTCAATCGTCCACTTATCAGGCGCCTGTAGTTCCAGTTCCGACCAATCGCCGGGTTGCGTATGGAAAATGCAATGCGAGATACGGAACAACTCTTCCTGTGAGCCGCGCTGCCAGACAAGTGGCGCATCTGGCGTCTTTTTGTAGCGAACGAACGGGTTTTTCATACGCCGCCATACTTGTTTTGTAAAAACCTCGTGACACAGCGGTTCCAACTGCGCCCATTTCGCCGTCAAAATTCCTGCGCCTCCGGCAATGTCGTAACGAGTTCCGTCCCACACAAAATCTACCTGTTCCGTCGGCTCATGTCTACTATAACCGTTCGCGGTGTGAAAGTCCAAAAAATAGCCTGTGCCATCTTGCCGGAAGAAAAGAATTGTATTGCAGTCCCTCGCATCCGGGCAGCAGTATAACGTTACACGCCCGTTTTCACCTTTTGAGATTTGTTTCGTAAAAACGCTTTGAGAGTACATACGCGGCGGTTTTCTAATCCGAGCGGCAAGGGCATTATACCTATGCCTGCTCGTCCGAGTATTTGTTTCCGCTGGCTGTCGGGAACCGCTTCTCTTTCGCCCCGAGGCAGTACGATAAGGCACGAAGAAC
The DNA here is from genome assembly GCA_963817895.1 of uncultured Chthonomonadaceae bacterium. Taxonomy (GTDB): domain Bacteria; phylum Armatimonadota; class Chthonomonadetes; order Chthonomonadales; family Chthonomonadaceae; genus CAWFQB01. The sequence goes on along the minus strand of CAWFQB010000004.1, from coordinate 439,019 downwards.
GTATGTTCCACGCAGTTGCGGTCACTTACGCGGTAAAGCACATGTTCATCCAGTTGCCGTAGCAGATAGCGTGTGCCGTCAATATCACATACCTGCTCCGCGACCGCGCGATCCGACCAGAACCCCGGCAGCGGAAAATCATACGCGCTTTCCACAGTCATTCGTGTACTCCTCTATTCCCAGCAGGCGCAGACGTTTCTCCTCCCGCACTTTGCCTTCCAGCCAGTCCGCCAGTATCAGCAGGGATTCGGCGCGTTCGTGCGCGGATGGGGGATGCGCGGTCACGCTGACTTTGTGGACGCGCTTCTCAAAATGTCCCAGCCGCTTCGGTTCGGGTTGGTTCGGTTCCCACTCGATGCCAACAAAGGTATTCAGGCGCAGGGCCAGATCGCACAGCGAAGTCACCCGCCCCCGTGTGAGTTGAGCTTTCCCCTGCTGCGCCCGCGTCATGCCCGCCCGTTTGCGCGGCGTTTGCGCCCGGTACGTGATCGTAACCGGTTCCAGACTGCTGTCGAACAGTCCGGGTTCGGTGTGCGCGATGGCAAGGGTAAGGCGGCGCAACTCTTCCTCCGAACCCGACAAAAAACGGTGTGGAATGGTTTCCAGGTTTGCCGGGTCAATGTACGGGTTACTGCTGGCAGGATTAATCTGCGTGGCAAACAGGTCGGCGCACAGGGGGCGCAGGGTTTCCGGGTCTGCGGACAGCAGTTCCCGCCAGGACAGCCGCGTGGCCGCCTGCCAGTGGAAAACCGCCAGTTCGGTCAGGCGTTCATCTATCGCAAATCCGCTGCCGTTCGGATCAAAGGCCAGAAACGCGCACTGATCCGGTTTCATGTTGTCGGCAACGTACAACAGCCAACGCCCGTACTTTCCGTGTTCAATCTGTTCGGCAAAAGAGCGCGCCGAATAGCTCGAGAGATTGAACGACCAGGCATTTTCCAGCAGTCGGGTCAAATACAGGGACGCGCGTTCATCACTGTCGCCGCGTTCGCGAAACAGCAAATGCCTGCTGTCGCGCCGTATAATGTAGCGCCGCCCCGCCGCTTCCAAGTCCACCGTCTGTTTGCCCCGGTCTTTGCTACTCCAGTGTCCCGCGCGCTCATCAAACCCCCATCCTGAAAAGTACAGCGTTGGTTTGGCAAGTGGAGGCAGGATTGGCTTTTTCTGCCAGCCTGCCGTATCCACGAGCGGACGCGGCGTAATGGCCGCATCCGGCAGCGTTTCCGTCAGGTCGTTATGGGGCGAGTCTGCGCGTTCAGGCGTTGGCCCGCTCCATAGCGCTTTTATCTGTTTCCATAGTTTCATGAATCATTTTCCACGCCGAGCAGTCGCAGCCTTTTCTCCTCGCGCACTTTGCCTTGCAGCCAGTCGGCAAGGCTCAACAGCGACTCGGCGCGTTCGTGGGCGGTGGGGGGCTGCACTTCGATACGCGCTTGCCGAACCTCTTTTATGAAATGCCCCAGGCGATTCGGATTTTCGTCCCATTCCTCCCATTTCACGCCCGTAAAGGTGTTCAGGCGCAAAGCAAGGTCGCACAGAGATTGCAGCCGTCCCAATCGTTCGGTGACGCTTTCCGCATAGTCATTCTCCCCTCCGCGCATTACCCGCACCATATACGCCCGCTTTGTGGGCGTCTGCGCCCGATAAACGACGGTAACGGGTTTCAACTCCTCGTCAAATAATCCCGGCTGCGTTTGAACAATAATCGTTGTCAGGCGGCGGAGTTCCTGCTCGGAGCCGCTGATAAACTCATGCGGAATGTCTTTCAGGCTGTTGGGGTTAATGTAAGGATTGGTCAGGCGCGGATGTACCAGCGAATCGAACACGGCCCGACAGAGGGGGCGCAAACTCTCCGGGTCGGCTTCGCGCAGTTCCGGCCACTCCATTCGCGTTATGTCCTGCCAGCGAAAATCCACCAATCGTTCCTCGGTGTAGTCAATGGCAAAGCCGGTTCCATCGGGGGCAAAGCACAGAAACGCGCACTGATGCTCCTTCATAAAGTCGGCCACATACAGCAGGCAACGGCCATATGCCTGTTTCGCGTGATCTTCAATAAACGTCTGCGGCGGAAATCTCTTTATATCGCCCCGCCAGCCACCATTTAGAAAGCCATGTTTGTAATCTTCCAGCAGGAACCAGGAGGCGCGTTCATCGGATTCGTCCCGACGCCGGAAGAACACATAATTAGTCATTTCACGCAGAATAAACGCCTGTTTGCCCGTTTCCACGACGAGAACATTCGCACCCTCCTCACGATAAACGTTGGCGTCCTCGCGATCATCGTAGCCCCACCCGGCAAAATGCAGGGTGGCTATCTTCGGGGTGGTCTCCCCGCGCTTACGAAACCAATTCATCTCGTTGGCTCTTTCATGTGGTGTAATTCTATTCTTCCGCGTCAATACCGAGCAGGCGCAGGCGTTTTTCCGGGCGAACTTTATTCATGAGCCAATCGTTAAGCAGCAGGAGGGACTCGGCGCGTTCGTGGGCGGAGGGCGGCTGCGCTTCCACAAATATTTTGTGCATCTGTTTGTCGAAGTCACCCTTGCGGGTGGGCGTGTCCATCCAGTGTGTCCAGGTTTCGCCCACAAAGGTATTCAGGCGCAGGGCCAGATCGCACAGGGATTGCAGCCGTCCCAGATGCGGCATGGGTTCCGCGTCATACCGATCTATCAGTGCCATAAACGCCCGCTTGTTCGCGGTTCTGGCGCGATACTTGATGGTAATCGTCTTCGCGTTATCTTCAAACAAGCCGGGGTGCGAATGGAGAATGGCAACGGTAAGTCGGCGCAATTCCTGCTCGGAACCACACTCGAACCGGGGCGGCACGTCCACAAAATCTTCGGGCGTTATGCCAAGCGGCGCAAGGTAGGCGTTGACAATGCGCGTATTCACCTGTGTCTCGAAAATGGTTTTGCAAAGCGGCTGCAAATCGTCCGGGTCGGCCTGTAGCAGTTCCGGCCATGACAGCGGCGTCGCTTCCCTCCACACAAACTCCAACAAGGGATTTTCAAAGGTGTCTGCCGCAAGCCCTGTGCCGTCGGGCCGAAACAGAATATGGGCGCACTGCCACTGCGTCATATAGGGGGCAACGAAGATTAAGCAGCGTCCGAACGCGCCCTGTTTCCATTGTTGAACAAACCACTGCCTGTTGAAATAGCGCGGATCGGATTCGCTTGCCACATAGGGCTGCGCGATAAACAAAGCCGCTCGCTCATCTTCGTCTTCCACATCCCGGAACAGGGCGTACCCGGCCATCGTTCTCGCGGCGAATATGCGCCTGCCGATTTTCACGGCGACGGCATCCAGACCCTCTTCGCGCTCATACTGTTCCGCCTCGCGGCTGTCATAATACCCGCAGGAAAAGAAGAGTCCGGTCTGCATTTCTTCCTCTGTATCCATAGCTTGTGTCCTTACGGCTCTACTTTTATGATTTTCTTCTTACGTTTCGATGCTCATGGCTTTTGCTCTTGCGCCTCTGCGTTGTTGTCCTGCTATCTTTTCTCGTCCAGCCCCAGCAGGCGCAGGCGTTTTGGCGAAGACACTTTGCCTTCCAGCCAGTCAGACAGGCTCAAAAGCGACTCAGCGCGCTCATGGTTGGAAGGAGGATGCACAGTAATTTCCACCTTCGCCACAACTTTGTCGAATCCGCCGTACCAAGCCGCAAAGTAAACAACTCTCCCACACTGCTGCCCGTAGTCGAAGCGCGTTCTGCAATCCTCGCCGATGAAAGTGTTTTGATGGAGGGCGAGAGCGCATAAATACCGTAATCTTTTCAGAGGAGCGGTATACTCCTCCATGTAGCCACCGGCGCCGCGACGCTGTATCTGCATTATGTGGGCCAGCTTAACAGCCGTTTCCGCCTGATATATCACTGTCACCGGTTCTGCGCTCTTCTCAAACAGTTCCGGCTCGGTCTGGGCAATGATGGTCGTCAGGCGGCGCAGTTCCACTTCAGAACCGCTGACAAACTCGCGTGTGATCCACGGTATGGATGTCGAATGAAGTCCCTTTTCTCTCAGTGCTGCCATCTTAAGCAACAATTGACACCGGGGGCGCAATGCTTCAAGGTCGGCAGACAGCAGTTCCTCCCAGGACATTTCCATCACGCTTTGAAAGTCGAAGCGCACCATGAGACATCCTGACCGGTTCAGGACAAAGGAATCGCAGTTGTCGGGTGACAGGCACACCATCCCACTTTCGCCCTTTTGCGCGGAAGGAGAAACATGCAGCAGGCAGCGGCCATACGCCTGACGCGCATACGCTTCTGCAAATTTCTCCTGTGGAAACTCCCTGATATCGTCCTTCCAATCATCAGGGGCGGGTTCCTGTAGAAACATCTTAATTTTGTACTTACACGCATCCGCGCAGTGTTCCAGCAGAAACCAACTGACGCGCTCGTCTGTTTCGCCACAACGACGGAAAAATATGTAGTCTCGAATTTTGCGCAACACAAACGATTGCCCGGCTGTTGTTACAACCTGAACGTTCGCCCCTTTATCCTGACTTGATTGGTCATTGCGCTCATCGTAGCCCCATCCCGAAAAATACAATGTCGGATTACTGGGCGGCAATGCGTTGGTTTCAGATAGAGGCATCGAATGTTTGTTTCGCATCTCGCTTAATCCTCGCCAATATAAATGGTTTTGCCGAAGGGCGCTTGCAGGTCTTTCGTGATGCTGGCCCAGATAATGGGAAACGGATATTTGGTTTCCTCACCGAAGTTGCCGTACAGGTCGGTCAGGTACACGCAGACGCGCACTCTCTTTTCCTTCATGCGCTGCAAGGCCGGGTAAAAGTCTGTGCCGCCGCCCCCCTTGAATTGTACCGCGCCCTGCCTCACTTTTTCCTTGAACGATTTGCCGTCGTTGCGGATGACCTGTTCCGATTGCACTTCGGCGTCCGCGCTGAGGAGATAGATGTGGCAGCCGACACGCTGCTGTATGCCCTGAATTTCCGTCGCGAATCGCGTCAGCAGAGCATCATCAATACTGCCGGACGTATCCACGACAACGCCCGCCGTTGGCAGGCCATCGCGCGGGCGGTTGCCGGGTTCCCAGTAATCGCCGCCAAGCGCCAGTGTCCGACGGCTTGGACGATTCCAGTTGAGTTTGGTTTGCGGCAGGAGTGGCTGCGTCATCAAACGGCGCAACAGTTTCTCCCATTCCACTTTGTCCTCGGGAAAATCGTGGCTCATGGCGCGCATCAGGCCGCCCGGACGGTCGCCCGCCTGCGCCCGCATCAGCCGCTCCTTCCAGATTTTCTCTTCCAGCGGCAGGTCCGTCGTGTCTGCCAGATCACCCTCACCGAAGATGCCGCTTCCACCGGGAACCAGAATCAGGTCGCCAAAAAAATCTTTCAGCAGTCTCAACAGATGCGACTTGTTTTTAAGCAGATGCGCGTACAAACTTTCGCTCGTCCACTCATGCGCGGGCGTATCCTGCAACTCCTGCGCGGTCAGCAATTTATTCAGTCGAACGCCGTCTTCGGGCAGGTTCAGCCAGGCCATTTTGCCCACAGCCTCATTGATGATCGCATCTGTAGCGATGTTCCACACAAGCGGGTCGAAACGGCCTTTTTTCAGGCGCGGAATATGGCGCAGCGCGACGTGCATGATCTCATGCGTCAGAATGGCTGTCTGCTCCAGGGGCGTGTAATTGGTGAAAAATCGCTGTCCGAAGCGAATGGTTTTGCCGTCCGTGCAGGCCACCCACTCCGCTTTGTTGTCTATTTTCCAGGGACACCAGAGCGCAATCGCGGCAAAGCCGGGACTTTGCGTAACCGCGTAGCGCATGGCCCGTTTTACCGCGTCTTCCTGCTCTATATTGTGACTGGCCGCTGTCTGTTGGTTAGCGTTGTCAGGAGTTTCCATACGTTTGCCTTTTACAATCCAACATGGGAGACCTGCTGCCCTTTTTTGCGGTAGATGCCATACTCCGGCGACAGGGCCAGTTTCTGCCACAGGCCCATTTTGCCGGCTTTGTCATTCAGGATTTCCATTGCCAGCGTCTGGATTTCCGCGCCGGGGAGATTGCGGCCGACCTGATCCAGTTCGTTGAAAATCAACACGCCCCTGCGGAAGGTTTCCAGGTCATTGCAGTACGCGGTGACGCTGTACGCCAGTCCGTACAGGCCCGCCACGCTTTTAGGAAACACGCGCCGCGCCTCTTCCGGGGACAGGCGGAACAGGGTTTCCATCGGCGGCAGTTCGCGTATCTCCTCCAACACATGAAAGAACTCCACGCTCGCGCCCTCCCCGATGATGCCCGACAGCAGAAACTGACGCACTTCGGCGTTCTTTTCCGCCTTCACGATTTGCGACACGCGCTCCCAACTGCGCGGCGTCGGCACAATAATCTGATCCGCCGCCTGCTGCATCTGGTTGCCGTTGAGAAAGTCCGGCTTCACCTGAATAAAGGCGAGAACTTCAGGCGCGATGTCGTTGTCGCGCGCCCATTTCAGCCAGTCGCGGGGTTCGCACGAAACGTTGAAGAAAACCAGCCGGTCGGCCAGCGCGGACGACATTTCGTACACGTTGGCGTTGTCTTCCAGCCGGTTTCCCGCCGCAAAGCACACCCAACCCGGCGGCAATTCATACTCGCCCACCTTGCGATCCAGCAGCAGTTGATACGCGGCCACCTGTACGCGGGGTTCGGCGTTCGCCAGTTCATCCAGAAACAGGATGCCCCGCGAGTCGGAGTCGCTGTCCGGGTAGAATTCGGGAATCAGCCAGCGGGTTCGCCCCGCCTCCTTATCCAGAAACGGCAGGCCGCGCACATCGGAAGGCTCAATCTGCGACAGCATGAGCGTAACCAATTGCAGGCCGTTCTCCTGCGCGTACTTGCGTATCACGGCCGATTTGCCGATACCGGGCGGGCCGGCAAGATAGGCGGGCAGGCGCAATTGGTACAGCGTGTGCAGGCAATCGTACAGTTTTCCGGGCGTAATCGGCGTAGTGTTCAGCATGGCGATATATTCGTTGTTTCTTGTTGGGCATCCTTCTGAAAAGCGTTCCTCTCCCTGATGTCACACTGAACAAGGCTTATGACGTGGAAACGAACGCCTATCGCTATGACAGGCGTAACGCTTTTCAGGTTGCATCATTTACAGCGTAAATTCAACCGCAGGAAAATGTCAGGGGGTGAGCGCGAGGGAACGGATTTCTCCAAACTCATGGGACAGTTTGCGCCACGCGGTTCCGCCATTTTCACTGATATAGACGTAACCCAAAATGCAGGCGGCAACAATGGTGTCGGGCAGGGCGGGATGGGTGGCGAATGTCCAAAGTGTGCTGTTGGGCGTGGGGGCGAGTTCGGCCTGCTGCCACGAACGTCCGCCGTCGCGTGATATTTGCAGGTTGCCGGTGTTGCCGGGAGGGCCACTGCCATTACCGACAAAGAGGGTTTGCGGATCGTCGGCTTTGTGGACAATGCCCCGGCAGTAGCGGTGCGGAAAATGGGACGCGACGTTCTGCGGCTGCCAGGTTTGGCCCCCATCCACGCTGATGTTCAGGTCATTATTGGTGCTGGCGATAATGGTTTGCGGGCGCGTATCCGTAGAAGGCAGGATGGTGAGGGAATGAATGTCGGGCGAACTCATGCCTGTGTCGCGCCGTTCCCAGGTTTCGCCGCCATCCCCGCTGCGCCACAGGCCATCAATCTCCACGCCTGCCCAGACAACGTTGGCGTCGGACGGGTCGGCGCAAAAGCACGTTACCCGCGTGTAGCGGATGTAGTTGCAGGTCGGGCTAATGGGCGCATTTAATTTCTGCCACGACTTGCCCGCGTCCCGCGAACGGTACAACGCGCCCGGACACGTACCCGCATAAAGTTGCTGCGGATTCTGCGGATGGACGAGCAGGGACCAGACAAGCGTTCCCGCCTGCCAGCCCTGCCCCTCGTCCCAGGGCGTTTCCAATCGCGCCCACTGTTCACCGCCGTTGTCAGAACGGTACAAACCCGCGTCCGTACCCGCATAAAGCACATTCGGTTCCGTTGGATGAACCGCGAGGACGCGAACTTCCGCTTCGATAAACATGTCGCCACATGCCAGCCGAAACGTCTCGCCGCCGTCCATGCTGCGCCAAACCGCCTGCCCCGCCGTCCCGACAAAAATCTTCAAGGTATCCGACATGCTCTGCCTCCTGCTTTCTTCTGCTATCTATTTTGAGCGGATGTTCGCCAGGGGGAGAAGCATTTCCTGCTTGAAGTCGGTGGGCAAGTAGCCTCCCGCGCAGGAATCTTCCGCCTGCGCGTCGAAAATCCGGACATAGTTTTGCCGGGGGTTCTGCTGTTGTGGAACTCCATTTTACGTGTCACGATGAGAAAGCGGGGGCAGGCTGTTGGCAACGAGAACGCCGGGCGCGGACGAACTTTTCACGCTGATAACGGACGCGATGGAAACCGGGCCGGGGCAGGCGGGCGTCAAACTGGAATACGTCAATGGGATTCCGGTATGGGAAGCGATGCCCGTGTATCGCCACCAGAAGAAAACGCTTGATATGCAGGTATCGCTGCTTTCCAACGCCGGTCACGACGGCTACGCCTGTATTCCCGTCGCCGATGTAACGATTCTGTTTCCCGATGGTTCCCTCAAACGCCCCGATATTGCCGTCTACTGTGCCGAGCCTGCGAATCAGGACAGAGCCATTACCGCCCTGCCCGAAGCCGTGATTGAAATCATCAGCGCGGGCTACGAGAAGAAGGATACAGAAATCAGCCTGCCGTTCTATCTCGCGCAAGCCATTCCCGACATTGTACTCTTTGATCCGGCAAGCAATCGCGTTTCCCACTATCACGACGGACAGACGGAGGAACACGATTCACCCGTTCAACTGACCTTCGCCTGCGGTTGCCGCGTCGTGGTATAATCTATTTCTGTTTGAATGGTATAATCTAAACAGAGGTTACGTATAGTGCCAGTCGCTACCAACTTTGACCCACTCTTCCGTCTTGACCATTATGGAAACCATGGCAGTGACTTCAGTGTGATTGATGCCTACGACTATGAGAGTCAGGCGCGCGATTTCTTGAACAAACCCCTTGTTTCGGGTGGAGATATTGAAGAATGTACCCGCTCCAATGGAGAGACGGTTCGCTACGACAAGAACACCAATGAGTTTGCTGTTGTACGCGCCAACGGCATTATCAAGACGTACTTCAAGCCGATGATGTACAGCGCTGCGCCTCCCGGTACGCCACGCGACAAGACGCATAAGCGTACCAGCAACTACCAGTATTTTTTGGATGAGTGTGCAAGATGAACAATGTAAAATATGGCAGCAATTGCCCGGTGTGTGGTTACGAACTCGACTTTGCGCCGGAAGTGGACGCCCTTTGCCCCTGCTGTTTCTTTGCCTTCTACGTTAACGACGTAGATTGGACGGTTGCGGAACTGCGTGAGGACTGGATTTCACGCGGGGCGCGTTGGGCATGGGGCAAGCAGGGACGACCGGAACCATTAGATTGGAATCCTGTTCAGCAGCTAACAAACATCGGTTATAGCTGCACGGTTTCTGATTTGGAAAGCATCGTTCGGGCAAATCCGACCTCTTCAGGTACTGTCACGACTCCGAAACAGTCGCGCAGCGCCAACAGACAATCCTCCCGGCCTTTAACAACTCCGACGCCTTCCAACAAATAGATCAGCAAACTGTCTGCCCCTCTCCTGCGCGGCGAACGCGGCAGGACAGGAAATCGGGGGATTGGGTGAACACACTCTACTACGGCGATAATCTGGAAGTTCTGCGCAAATACGTCCGGGATGAAACCATTGACCTTTGCTACTCTGATCCCCCTTTCAATCCAAACGAAATTACAACCAGATTTATAACAACGTCGGGAGCGAAGACCGGGCGCAGGCGCAGGCGTTTGTGGATACATGGGTGTGGGACGCGCAGGCGGACGCGGGCTTCGCGGAAATCCTCGCCAACGACCACGCCCGGTTCGCGTCCCAAACTGTAGACCTGCTCAAAGGACTCGCGCCCGTGCTGAAAAAGGGCAGCCTGCTCGCCTATCTCGTCAGCATGGCCCTGCGCATAACCGAAATTCACCGCGTCCTCAAACCCACCGGCAGTTTCTACCTGCATTGCGACCCCACCGCGTCACATTATCTCAAACTTGTTCTGGACACGATTTTCGTATCCAATGGCGGTGACTTCAAAAACGAGATTGTCTGGACGCGCACAAACTCCCATAATGTCGCGTCAAAATACTTTGCCCGCGTTCAGGATACAATTTTCTTCTATACCAAATCGGACAGGTATACATGGAATCCTCAGTACACCGATTTCGCGCCGCAACAATTGAAGCGCTACAGTCTTGACGCGGCTACGGGGCGCATGGTCACGGGGCAGGATTTGACAATGACCGGCAACGCGCACCGTAATTTTACATGGCGTGGATCGACTCCGCCGCCGCACAGAGGTTGGGGCTTTTCCGAAGAACAACTGGAAGCGTTATGGGAACAGGGCTTGATTTTAACGAAACAAGACGGCACTCCGCGCCTTGACGGGCGCAAAGTGTTTCTTGACGAGAAGCAAGGGAAGCCCATCGGCAGCGTGTGGGCAGATATTGAACGCATTGGAAATACGGCATCAGAACGTCTTGGCTACCCAACACAAAAGCCGGAATCGCTTCTCGAAAGAATTATTGCCGCGTCTTCCAACGAGGGCGATGTGGTTCTGGACGCTTACTGCGGGTGCGGAACTACGGTCGCGGTTGCCGAACGCCTCAAACGCAAATGGATCGGCATAGACATTACCTACCAGAGCATTGCCCTGATTTTGCGCCGATTGGAAGCGCAGTACGGCAAGGGCGTTCTGGACACGCTCACGCTCAACGGCGTTCCCCGCGATATGGAAGCGGCCAACGCGCTTGCCCACAAAAAGGATGACCGCGTTCGCAAAGAGTTCGAGAAGTGGGCCGTCCTCACGTATTCGCACAACCGCGCGCTTATCAACGACAAAAAGGGCGGGGATGGCGGCATTGACGGCATGGCCTATTTCCTCACGGGCAAGGACGACAACGCCAAAATCGTGTTTCAGGTGAAAAGCGGGAACGTGGGACGGGGCGACATTGCCAAACTCAACAATGACCGGCAGCGTGTAGGGGCCGAACTCGCCGTGTTCCTTACGCTGCAAGACGCCACCAGAGGAATGCGCGACGAGGCGAGCGCGGCGGGCTTTTACGCGCACCCGCTGATGGGCAAAACCTATCCCCGCATCCTCATTGTCACCATTGCCGAAATGCTTGAAGCCGGTTCGCGTCTGGACATTCCCATGAGCCTGGAAGTTCTCAAATCCGCCCGAACCGTCACCGAAACCCTCGCCCATCCCCAACTCTTCGACGCCGACGCGGAATGATTTCGCGCCGATTTATTTGATTTTCTTGAAAATCCTACAAATTTTTGACGTTGTGTTCAAAAACGGCAATTTGGCATGAATTATGCAATGGATAGTGTAAAAGCTATTCCATCAGGTGACTTCACGTTCGCCGTTTCTCTTGAGGGATCAGGACAAGGAGCCTCGCAATGTTGATTTCCATACCACGTTTTTCTGTACGCGCCATCGCCACTGTAACCGCATGCCTGCTCGCGGCAATTCCTGCCGGTCGCGTCCGGGCGCAGGTCTCGTTCGTAAACATGTTCCGTTCGGATACCGCCCTGCAAACGGGCAATGGCAACACGCTGGCGCTTCAAGGCTACTATTTCTCGGCGACCCTGTTTTCACAACATGCCGGGGATTTCACGGGCGGGTCGCTCGCCTATTCCGGTCCCGCCAGCCCGGTAACGCTTACCCAGAGCGCGCCCACCGCCTTCAGCTATCAAACCCCGTTCTTCGCGACACAGGCAGACATGGACACCGCTTTCCCAATGGGAACCTACACCTATTCGGCTACGGGCGGCAGCGCGGGACCGGCAACAGCGACGCTGGACTATACGGCAGACGGCTATCCGACCGCGCAGCCGTATCTCACCGGCACGGATTACACGGATTTACAAAACGTTTCCGCCAGCGCCCCCATCACGGTACATTTCAGCCCCTTCGCCGCCAATGCTTCCGCCGCCGAGCAAGATGAATTCTTCACCATCTTCGATACCACATCGGGAACTCTCGTTTACAACGCGGGATTCCTCCCCTTTGCTACGCCTGGCGTCACCATCGCCGCCAACACGCTTTCAGCCGGCCATAGTTTCCAATATGATTTAGTCGACTCTAATCGCTTTACTGTTACCGGGGGAGGCGCTACATTCCCCCCCCAAATCGGGTTCGACCTGCACACAATCGGGGTATTCAGCACCGCCTCTGCCGCCGTTCCCGAGCCGGGCAGCATCGCGCTTCTGGTCGGCATGAGCGTTACCGGAGCCGCTTTCCTGCGTCGCCGTAAGTTCGCGCAGCAGTCCTTGTAGTCAGGCTATCCGCTATTCTCCTGTTCCACTTGCCGCTACCTTTCACAGAATACAGAGAGAATAAACCTGCCAATGCTGACGGCCTGCGGTCTTCAAAGACCGCAGGCCGTTCAATACATCGCCGTTCAATATAAACAGGCAAATTTCATGTCACATTGGCTATTGACCAACTATTTTGTAGTATACTGAAAACAACAAAACGACATAGAAGCAAAATCCTTGCGCCCCTGCTTTTTCAAGGGAAAGCAGGGGATTTTTCTCCTTCCATCCTAATAGATACTCCGACAAATAAGTTTGGATTTATTCTTGGCGCGGGTAGAATAGACGTATGAACCTTCACGAACTTGGCCGCTATCCCGAAAACAAAGTCCGTTCGCTCTTCGGACTACCCCACGCCGCCTTAGCTGAACTCTTCCTGGCAGCGCTTCCCGAAATCGAGCGCCGTCGCCAACAAGAACAGGCCAACAAGCCCACGCGCCGCCGCAAGGTGGGAGGCGGCCGCAAACGCCTGCTCAAGCCCTACCAGGAAGTGTTGCTGACGCTGCTGTACCTGCGCCACAACGTCGCCTTCTCTGTGGTGGGCATGCTGTTTGGCGTCAGCGCCGATGTGGCGGAGAACACCTTCCATGAGATTGTCGGCGTCCTCAAAGACGTGTGTCCGGCCAACCGCTGGGAAGCGGAGAAACGCTGGACCAAGAAAGAACCCTCCTGGAAGCCCGAGGAGGTGGATCAGGTGATTGTGGATAGTTTCGAGACGCCGGTTCCGCGTCCCTCGATTGAACCCAAGCAACGCGCCTTCTACTCGGGCAAGAAGAAAGACCACACGCTCAAGACCGAGGTCATCACCAACCGCAATGGCGACATTCTTGATGTGGATGCGGGCTATCGCGGCCCGAAGTCGGACAAGAAAGTGCATGAGCAGAGTACGGTTGCCAAGCAGTTTCCCCATGCGACGGTCAAAGGCGATCTGGCCTATCAAGGCTTACCCCACAGCGAAGTGCCGCACAAGAAGCCACGCGGAGGCGCGTTGAGCGCTGTGCAGAAAGAAGAGAACCGCGCCTTTTCCTCAGGGCGTGTGCGTGTCGAACATAGTATCCGGCGCGTCAAAGCGTTTCGGATGGTGCGTGATGAATATCGTCTGGCGACGGGATTGTTCCGTCGCACTTGCTTCTGTGTGGTGGGTCTGGTGCAATTGATCGCGCTGACACGCGAGCCGCAAGGCGCGTAAGCCGGGAAAAGTAAACGCGGAAAAAGGGTTTTCGACGGGTGGAGTGTGTCTGCTCCACCTGAGCGCTAGCCTGCCTCAAAACAGCCTATATACTATTTGTCGGAGTATCTAATATCTAATATCTACTATCTACTATCTTCCTCACGGCTGCTTCACTGTGTCCAGATGCACAAGCAGGTCGCCGCCCTTTTGAACCGCGCCATTGAGGATGCCCACCGCGAGTTTCAGGCCGTACCGGCCCATCAAATCGGGATGCTGCTCAACCGTGGCCGTCATGTCGCCGGATGCCAGCGCGTCTTTCACGTCGGGAATGTTGTCGTAGCCAACGACTTTGATTTGTCCCTTTTTGCCCGCTTCAGAAATAGCTTTCAGCGCGCCGATAGCCATGTTGTCGTTGGCGCAGAAGATGCCCGCCAGATCGGGATCGGTTTTCAGGATGGTTTGCGTTTTGGCATACGCCTCTTCGGTCTTCCAGTTCGCGGTTTCCGTCGCCACCACCTTCATATCCATGTTGGACGTGATCGCGCCCAGAAAGCCGCGCTTGCGGGCCTCGGCGTTGTCCACGCCCCGGATGCCCTCCAGAATGGCGATTTTCCCTTTGCCGCCCGTTGCCGCCAGCATCTCCTCGCCGGCCAGTTTGCCGCCCTCCTCGTTGTCCGCGCCCACATAGCCGCCCGTTTCTAATCCCTGCGCCTTTGCGGTTTCGGGGTCGAGCCGGTTGTCAAGGTTGATGATGAGAACGCCCTTGTCCTGCGCGGCTTTCAGGGCGGGGACGAGCGCTTTGCTGTCCGCCGGAGTAATCAGAATCGCTTTGACGCCGTTGTTCACTTCCGTTTGCACCAGGCTTACCTGCTGCTCCACGCTGGTTTCATCGGAAGCGGCCTGCACTTCCCCCTTTACGCCCAGACTTCGTCGCCGCCTCCTCAAACGCGGCAATCATCGGCTTGAAAAACGGATTGTTGCGCGTTTTCACGATCAGCACAATCTTATACGGGTCTTTCGCGCTCGTCACCCCGTCCAGTTCCTCTGTAGAAATCGCCTGCGCGGCGGGTTTAGCGGCCTCGCCATTCTGTCCGTTAGAATTGGGAGCGGCAGCCGTCGTTTTCGGCGCGGTTGCGGCAGTGGTGGTTTCCGTCTGCTCCTTGCCGCACCCCGATAACGCCACCAATCCAAACAACGCCACAAAGGGCGCAAAATGTAATCGCATTGTCTATGTTCTCCTGTGAAGGGCTATTTAACCGTTGACGCCTCCACTTCCTGCCTGAAAAAAGACTGAGCGCATTTATTCTCGCGTTTGCAGGAGGAAGCAACAGGCCTTTGCTTGAACATGGTTCTGCATTTGAAATATCTATTGCCAGGAAGCCATACTCATGAAATTGTTGATTGTGGAGGATGAAGCGCCCACGGCTGCGTATCTGCGGCTTGGGATGAGCGAAGAGGGCTTTGCCGTTGATGTCGCAGCCAGTATTCCCGCCGCTGAAGAGGCTGTAGAGATGGCCTGTTACGATGTGATACTGCTTGATGTGATGCTGCCGGGGGGCAGTGGCTTTGACCTTTGCCTGCGCTGGCGCAACAGTGGGATTACCACGCCGATTCTGTTTTTGACCGCCCTTGATAGTATTACCGACCGCGTTCACGGCCTGAATCTGGGCGGCGACGACTATCTGGTAAAGCCGTTCGCCTTTGACGAACTGCTGGCCCGCGTTCACGCCGTGCTGCGGCGGGGCGGCTCTCCCACGCCCCATACCCGCCTGCGCGCCGCCGATCTTGAACTCGACACGGAACGGCGGCGCGTGACGCGGGGCGGTGAAGTGGTTCCCTTCACGGCGCGGGAGTACCGCCTGCTGGAATACTTCGCGCTCAATGCCGGCAAGGTCGTCACCCGCGCCGATATATGGGCGCATGTTTGGAACGGGGATGAAGAGCCGGATTCCAATGTGGTAGATGTGTACGTGCGCTACCTGCGCAACAAACTGGGACGTTCGCCCACCATCATCGAAACCGTGCGCGGGGCCGGGTACATGCTGAACGCGCCGAACGCGCCGGAAAGTAAAGTGGATGAACCCTAAATTGAGCAAGGGCAGCATGAACCGGAACTCACGCGACAACAGCGCAATGGCAGGACAGGCGCAGGGATTGGGACGGCTGCGCCCCGCCACGTTTCGGGCGCGTATCACCCTGGTCATGACCCTGCTGGCGCTGACGATACTGGCGCTGGTGGATGTGATCGTGTTTTTGGGGCGGCGCAGCATGTTTCAGAACAATCTGGACGCCGCTTTACGGAGCATCGCGCAGGCCGAAGCCGCGTCGGTAGCCAGCACGGTCGGCGACATTCTGCCCACGCCGGGCGGCAGTAGGCTCCTGTTTCCCATGCCGCCCGGTTCCACGCTGGACACCTACGCCACCATCATGGATGCTCAGGGGCGGGTTCTCGCGCATACGGCAAACCTGCCGCGCCCGCCGTTCTGGAACCCGGACAAACTGCGAAAAGCGCGAAAGCAGACGGACACTCTCTTTTTTGAGGACGTGTTACCCGGCGCGAAGCCGGTACGCTGCCTGTATTATCCTTTCGTGAATTCGCGCCATTTGC
Source organism: uncultured Chthonomonadaceae bacterium (assembly GCA_963817895.1). Lineage (GTDB taxonomy): Bacteria > Armatimonadota > Chthonomonadetes > Chthonomonadales > Chthonomonadaceae > CAWFQB01. The sequence continues at coordinate 422,796 of CAWFQB010000004.1, read as the reverse complement.
GCATGGTAGCAATTGTCGCCGTTTCGGAAGAGCCGATTGTCGGCAGTCTGCGTTCGCTCACCGCGCTGTTGTGCGGTTCGCTGGCGATTGGCGGGATGGGCTTTGCCATTGCTTCGTTCCGCCTGTCGGTGCGTCTGACCCGCCCGCTTGCCGAAATTGCCGCCTTCGCCCACAACGTCGGCGAAGGCAATCTTCACGCGCGCATCCCCGAAGTGTCGCAGGATGCCGAACTGCGCGACGTGACCGAAGTGCTGAATGAGATGCTGGCGCGTCTGGAAACCGCGTTTACGCAGCAGCAGGCGTTTGTTATCGCGCAGCAACGGTTTGCGGCGGACGCCTCCCATGAACTGCGTTCGCCCCTGTCGAATTTATATGGAACCGTCGAGGTCGCGCTTCGCCGCCCGCGCGCCCCGGAAGATTACCGCGAAACCCTGTCGGTCGCGCTTTCCGAAATTCAACGCCTGTCGCGCCTGGTGGAAGATTTGCTGACCCTGTCGCGGGCGGATGCGGGGCAGTTTCCCCTGAATCGGCAGGCGGCTGATTTAGGCGGGATTGCGCGCGCTTCCGCGCAGGCGTATCGCGTCCGCGCCGAGCAAAACGGCGTCGAGATTCAGATTTCCACGCCCCACCCGACTCCCATTTACGGCGACACGGACCGGCTGCGGCAGGTCATTGACAATCTGCTGGACAACGCCCTCAAATACGCGCCTGCCGGGTCCACCGTAGAAATCGCCACGCGGCGGCAGGGGCAGGAGTGCCGGTTGGAAGCGCGCGATCATGGACCGGGGCTATCGCCCGACGATGCCGCCCGTATTTTCCATCGGTTTTATCGCGCGGACCTTTCTCGAACCCGCGCTTCGGGCGGCGCGGGGCTGGGACTGGCAATCGCGCAGGCCATCGCGCAGGCGCACGGCGGAACCATCACGGTTGAAAGCGAACCCGGAGTGGGAACCGCGTTTTACGTCCACCTTCCCGCAGCAAGCCAACCGGCAGGAGAACAAATATGAATCAGAAAAATGACAAAACCGCTATGAGTCGCCGCGCGGCGATTTCGCTGGCAATGGGCGCGGTGGGAACGCTGATAACGAGTGGCGTACAGGCGGGGCAGGCAAACCCTGCGGCAGAACCCGCCAAACCGCTCAAAGGGCGTATCCGGCAATCCGTCTGCCGCTGGTGCTATGGAAAAATGCCGCTCGACGAGCTATGCCGACAGGCCAAAGTAATGGGATTGGTCGGCATTGACCTGCTGCATGAGAACGAGTGGGAAACGGTGAAAAGTCATGGCCTCATTTGCAGCATGGCCTATGGTATCGGTAGCATCCCGGACGGCTGGAACCGAGTGGAAAACCATGACCGTCTGGTTGCGGAAGCGGAGCAGATCATTCCCAAAGTGGCCGGGGCCGGCTGGAATAACGTGATTACTTTTTCCGGCAACCGCAAAGGCATTTCCGATGAGCAGGGATTACAAAACTGCGTGGCGGGGCTGAAACGCATCGCCAAAACCGCTGAACAGAACCACGTAACCGTCTGCCTGGAACTGCTTAACAGCAGGCATGACCATAAGGATTACCAGTGTGACCACACGGCCTGGGGCGTGGAGATGTGCAAACGTGTGGGTTCAGAACGGGTCAAACTGCTGTACGACATCTACCATGCGCAGATCATGGACGGGGATGTGTGCGCGACGATTCGCGACAACATCGCTTTTATCGGGCATTTCCATACGGGCGGCGTTCCGGGGCGGCACGAGATAGACGAAACGCAGGAATTGAATTACGCCCGCGTGTGCCGAACCATTGCCGAGAGCGGGTATCGCGGCATTGTGGCCCATGAGTTTCTGCCAACGCGCGACCCCATGACCTCGCTGCGGCAGGCCATTCAAATTTGCGACATATAAGGATTCGAGCAGGGGCAAACCCCTGTGTTTGCCCAACCCTGCACAGGGGCAAAGGTTGGGCGATGCAGTTCAGGCCGCAAGCGCCTGAACATGCGCAATGGCGCTTCGGGCGGGAATGGTGAACAGGAACTCGCTGCCCTGCCCAAGTTCGCTTTCCACCCATATTCTGCCGCCGTGCGCTTCCACGACCATTTTGCAGAACGTCAGGCCCAGCCCTGTTGACATTTTGCGTCCGGCCTTGCGGGATTCCACCTGCCCGAATTTTTCAAAAATGCGCCCGAACGCTTCCCGGGGAATCCCTTCGCCCGTATCCCGCACGGTAAACAGCAGGCCGTTTCCGCCCGCTTCCAGCCGAACGGAAAGCGTCACGTCCCCGCCTTCGGGCGTGAACTTGATGGCGTTGCTGACGAGATTGACCAGAACGCGGCGCAGTTTTTCCGCATCGGCCCGTAAAATCGGCAGACCGGGCGCGATTTCCTGATGAATGTGGAGATGTTTCAGCTGCACCAGCGCCTTCACCTGCTTCAATGCTTCCTGTATCAGCGCGTCCGGCGCGATTTCGCTCTGTTCCAGCGTGAGCGAACCATCCTCCATTTTGCTCACATCCAGCAGGTCGTTGATCATGCCGAGCAGGGTATTGCCGCCCTCCACGCTCATTTCCAGCAGTTCGGCCTGCATCGCGTCCATATCGTCGCTAACCGCTTCCAGCGTTTGCAGGCCGGTGAGCAGCGAGGTCAGCGGAGTGCGCAGGTCATGCACGATCATGTACGTCAGACTGTCGCGCAGCTGCTCCAGCTCTTTCAGTTGCGAATAACGGCTTTCCAGCTCGTCCCACAGCTGCTTTTTGTCCAGACAGGCGCGGATACGCGCCCGCAGCAGGGCCGGCTCGAACGGCTTGGTCAAATAGTCTTCGGCCCCGATTTCGATGCAGCGCGTAACCAGTTTCAAATCATCCACGCCGGAAATCATCACAACAGGAATTTCGCGCATACACGGGTTCTGCTTGATCTGCTCCAGAACGGCGTACCCGTCCATTTCCGGCATCATCATGTCCAGCAAGACCAGATCGAACGATTGCGCCTGTAGCTGTTCCAGCGCGGCGCGGCCATCCCCTACCATCGTCACCTGATGCCCCAGTTCGCGCACCTGCCGCGCCAGCATCAGCCGAATCGTGGCAAGGTCGTCTACAATCAGGACATGGCTTGCCCGCGCCGGCAATCCCAGACCGCTGCGGGGCGTAACCGTCGGCAGGGACGTGGATAAAGGAACCGGCACGGAAGAACCCTCCGCGCTTGCCGCAAACGTCAAATCGCTTTCATCGGGCATCGTATCGCTCATTCCGGCTCTTCCGCGACGATCAGCAGCGCGCGGCACAACTTTTCGAACTCCGCCTCAATCTGCGGCATCAGGGCGGCGGTTCCGTCCACCACTCCCGAACGCCCCTTTTTCTCCAGCTCCGCGCACAATCCTGACAGTTTGCGCCCTCCTAGATTGGCCGATACGCCCTTGACGCCATGCGCGGCAGAAGCCAGCGCGGCGGGATTGTTGTCTATTTCAGCCTGCTTCATGGCTTCCAGACGCGGAATAACGTCGGCGCGGAGGGTTTCCAGCAGTTCAGGCAACAGGTCGCGCATCAGGCGCAAATCTTCCAGAAACGCCGGATCAATCACCTCTGCCACAACAACGTTGTTATCGTTTGAACTCTCCGTTACGGCAACATTCGCTGTTAAGTTACTTACGCTGGCATCTGTTTGCACGGCGGGTTCCTCCATTGATTTCACATCAGGCGGTGTTGCCGAAGGGGGCGCGACGGGTTCATTATTTATTTGCGCGGAAGCGTCCGCGCTGTCTGACGGAGCCAGAATGGTTTCGTCTGCGCCGGGTTCGGCGGTAGCATCGGAAGGGGCGGCGGATGAGTCGGGAGAAGCATTTGCTTTTTCCATTCGTTCGGCCCTGCGCGTCTGCGCCCACTGTCCGCACCGGGTCAGGGCGGCCTGTAGCGCGGCAGGGTTCACCGGCTTGGAAAGGTAATCGTCCATGCCCGCGTCAATGCACTTTTGTTGGTCTTCTCGCATCGCGTTTGCGGTCAGGGCCACAATGCGCGGGCGGTTCGCCTCATCGTAATGCAGATTGATCAGGCGCGACGCTTCCAGCCCGTCCATTTCGGGCATCTGCACATCCATTAAAATCACGTCGTAGGATTGTCGCTCCAGCGCGGCCAGCACCTCCAATCCGTTCCCCGCCGCGTCGGCGCGATACCCGTACTTGCCCAGCAAACTCGACATCAGTTTCTGATTCACGGCAAGGTCTTCGGCCATCAGAATCCGCAGGGGCAACTTTTGCGCCAGCGCGCGGTCATACAGGGGCGCTTCGTGATGCAAAACCAAGCGAGGCTGCGCGGACAGGATATTTGCCAGCACGTTGTACAATTGCGACTGCTTCACGGGCTTGGTCAGCATGGCCGCGAAACCGCCCTCCTCGATTTCGGCAAAGCGCGGCCCCACCGAACTCAGCCCGACTAATGGCAACAGTTCCGCGCCCTCTGCGCGGCGTATCTCCTTTGCCAGCGTGATGCCATCCATGTCCGGCATTTGAATGTCCAGAATGGCGAGGTCGAAGCGTTCCTGACGGCGAATGTGTTCCAGCGCTTCCCGCCCGCTCGCGCACTCGGTTGTTTCCATGCCCCAGCTTTGCGCCTGTAACAGCAGTATCTGCCGGTTGGTCTGATTGTCGTCCACGATCAGGGCATGGCAGCCCCGCAGCACAAGCGGCGAGGGTTCGAGAGGCGTTTTCACATCTACGGAGGATACCTCGAAGGGCAAGGTGACAAAAAACGTCGAGCCTTCTCCCAGAACGCTTTCCACCCGAATATGCCCGTTCATCATTTCGCTCAATCGCTTGCAGATTACAAGGCCAAGCCCGGTTCCGCCGTACTTGCGGGTCGTGGAAGCGTCCACCTGACTGAACGAGCGGAACAGGCGATCCATGCGCGCGGGGGGGATGCCGATCCCGGTATCCCGTACGGCAAACTCAAATTCGCTTCGCAATCCATCCAGAGATTTGGCTGACAATCTGAGAACCACTTCGCCGACTGCCGTAAATTTCACCGCGTTACTGAGCAGGTTGACCAGAATTTGCCGGACGCGCGTAACATCGCCCACAACAGTTGTCGGCACGTCCGGCGCGATCACATACGCCAGTTCCAGCCCCTTTTCCGCCGCCCGCGTGGCAAGCAGATCCATCGCGGTTTCGATGCACTCGCGCACATCGAACGGACGATGCTCCACTTCCAGTTGTCCGGCTTCAATTTTGGAATAGTCCAGAATGTCGTTGATGATCGTCAGCAGGGCATCGCCGCTGTCGCGTATGATATTGGCGTACTCCTGCTGCTCCGGGGACATGCTGGTATCAAGCAGCAGCCCGGTCATGCCGATAACCGCATTCATGGGTGTGCGTATCTCGTGGCTCATGGTCGCCAGAAACTCGCTTTTGGCCCGTGTGGCGGCTTCCGCCGCGTCTTTGGCCCGCAGCAGTTCCTCTTCGCTCGCCTTGCGCTCCGTGATGTCAATGTGAACCCCGACCCATTCGCGGATACTGCCATCCGTTTCCAGAACGGGTACGCCGCGCACGAGGAACTGGCGATACGCGCTATCCTTGCGCCGAACCCGCATCTCATTATGATAGATGGAGCGGCTTTCGACCGCCTTCTTCCATTCGGCAATGGAGCGTTCGCGGTCATCCGGGTGAACGGCCTCCGCCCAGCCAAAGCCCTGATACTCCGCGTATCTCTGGCCGGTATACCGGCCCCAGTCCGGCTGATCGCCGCGCATTTCGCCCTGCGCCGTGTTGGTCCAGACGATCTGCGAGGTCGCTTCAATCAGGGAACGGAAACGCTCTTCGCTGTGGCGCAGGTCGTCTTCGGCCTTTTTGCGCTTGGTGACATCGGTAAAAGTCACGCCCGCGCCCTGAATCTCGCCGCTGACGATAATGGGCGCGGACGAGTATTCTACGGGGAAACTGCTGCCGTCGCGCCGCCAGAAAACCTCATCATCGCGGCGACAGGATTTACCGGTGCGGAACGCCTGATATATGGGGCATTTTTCGGCGGGATAGGGCGAGCCATCCAGCCGGTGATGGTGGGAAAGCTCGTGGATATTTTTACCGATAAGGTCGTCGGGACAATAGCCGAGCAGCCGCGCTCCCGCCTTGTTGATAAAGGTGCAGTTGCCGTTCGAATCCACGCCATAAATGCCCTCTACGGTGGAATTGAGCAACAGGTCGTTGTTGAGCGCAAGCTGCGCCCGTTCGGTTTGTACGCGCCGGGTGTCGGTCAGGTCGCGCAAATAGCCGACAAACAGAGGATTTCCGGGCTGTTCCAGACGCGAAATGGAGAGTTCAATGGGAAACTCTTCGCCGTTGCGCCTCACAGCGGTAATCTCGAACCGCTCGCCGACAACCACATTTTCCCCGGTTTCCAGATAGCGGACAAGCCCGTTGCGGTGGCTGTCGCGCAGATCGGGCGGAATGATAAGCGAAGCCATTTCATGCCCCACCGCTTCTTCGCGGGTGTAGCCGAATATTTGTTCGGCTGCCGGGTTCCAGCGCGCCACGCGGCCCTCGTGATCCATAATCACAATGGCATCCATTGCGGCCTCCATCACGGCATCTTCTATCGGCTCCCGTTGGCGGGATGTTCCATCCATCGTCACAACCATTATCACGACCTTACGACATACAAATTAATAATTTACTCTCCCCTTTCTACGCGCTGACGGGCATAATAGTGCCGGGGAAGGGGTAAGGTGTAAGGGATAAGTGGTAAGCAGAAAGCATTTTACTTATCCCTTATCCCTTACACCTTACCCCTTCCCCGGAGGTTGTCCAGAAAGACAGTGAGGATGATGACCGCGCCTAAAATCACGGGTTGCAGGTCGTTTTTCACATGCACCAATACCAGGCCCATTGTGATGACGGTAATGGTCAACGCGCCGATTAACGCGCCCATGATATTGCCCCGGCCCCCGCTCAGGCTTGTGCCGCCGATAACGACGGCGGCAATGGCGTCGAGTTCGGCTCCCGTACCCGCGTTGGTGCTTGCCAGCCCGAATTTCGCCGTAACCAGTAATGCCCCCACTCCCGCCGCCAGTCCCGCCAGAACGTAGGCCAGAGTTTTGTTTGCCGCCACGTCCACGCCGCTCAATCGCGACGCCTGCTCGTTGCCGCCGATGGAGAGAATGTACCTTCCGGGCCGGGTTTTGGTCAGCAGCCAGGTTCCGAGCAGCACCATCAGCAGGGTGATAACCACAAGCGGCAAGCCCTGCCCCAATGCCAGCAGGCGCGGGTAGGGCGTGGCAATGCTGCTGCCATCCGTTGCCGTCAGCGTCAGGCCGCGCGCAGCGGTGAGCATTCCCAGCGTCGCCACAAACGGCGGCACGCGCCCGAGCGAAACCACAAGCCCGTTCACTAACCCACACCCCATACCAATCAGCAATCCAACAACAATCGCGCCCTCCACTTTCAGGCCACCCGCAACCAACCTCGACAGCAGCAAACTCATTAGCGCTTCCACCAGAATAAAGACTACAAGCGGCGTTACGGTCTGCGGGTTTAGATAGGCGTTTGCGCTGCGGAACGCTGTGGTTCGCTGTTTTCGGGAGGCAATCCAGGCGCACAGAGCGGCAGGGGGCGCGGCGGCAAAGCAGGCGAGCCAGCCGGGCATAACAGGTTTGCCGGTCAGCGCCATTGCCATACCGACCCCGGAAAGCGCGAGAACCGAGCCGATGGACAGATCAATGCCGCCCGTCAAAATCACAAACGACATACCGACAGCCAGTACCACATTGCGCCCCGACTGCTGTAACACGTCAGGAAAATTGTCCCGCATCCAGAAGATGCGCCGAAAATCCGGGTGCAGCGAAAACAGGGCGCAGACGAGAGCAAGCGTGAGCCAGGGCCGGATTGCGCCGGACAGCATCTGCTTCCAGGGCGCGGCGTCTGTTCCTGTCTGCATTTCGGGTGTTGCGGATGGCGGCGAATTGGTTGCGGTCATAACCTGTGGAGTGTCCTTGTAGAGTGTCCTTGATGTTCTCACAAAATGCAGGAGTTTACTTGCAGCGCGTGGAAATACGGCGGTAATTGACAATGCTGTTACCCTGAATTGGCGGGCGTTTTCAACGTCTGCAACCTGTGAGGAGTGGAAAACCATGACAACAACGACGTTTGAAGCCGCGCCTGCTCTGGAAAACCTGCCCGACCTTTCCGGCGAGTACGCGCTGCGCGCGGAACAGATTGCCGCGTATCGGCGCGACGGCCATGTGCTGCTGCGCCATGTTTGCGCGCCGGATGAGATCGCCGTGTACCGCCCCGTTCTCAACAACGCCACGTATGCGCTTAATAACGAAACGCGCCCCATGTCAGAGCGCGACACGTACGGACGCGCGTTTTTGCAGACGATGAACCTGTGGCGCGATGACCCCGCCGCCCGCAAATTCACCCTTGCCCGCCGGTTCGCCAAAATAGCTGCCGATTTGATGGGCGTGGAGGGCGTCCGTTTGTACCATGACCAATCGCTGTACAAGGAAGCGGGCGGCGGGCATACGCCTTGGCATCAGGATCAATACTACTGGCCGCTCAATACCGCGAACACGGTTACATTATGGATGCCGCTCGTGGATGTGCCGATTGACATGGGCGCGTTGACGTTCGCGACCGGTTCCCATCAGGAGGGTTTTTTGGGAAACGTCGCTATTTCCGATGAATCCGAAGCCATGTATGCGCAGATCGTCAAAGACAAAGGCTACAACGTCACGAATACGGTGATGCAGGCGGGCGACGCCACTTTCCACGCGGGCTGGACGCTGCACTCCGCGCCGGGAAACGCGGGAACGTCTACCCGCGAAGTGATGACCATCATCTACTTCGCGGACGGCACACTCGCCCTGAACCCCGACAACCCAAACCGCCAGAACGATCTGGACTCGTGGCTTCCCGGCATAAAACCGGGCGAACCCGCCGCCAGCGAACTGAACCCACTTGTTTACAAAAGAACAACCCCGTAGGGACACAACATGTTGTGTCCGCATTGGCGTATGTTATGTTCTCGCCCGCATCATTAGAGGAAGACACGGCGCAGGGGAGGACACAACATGTTGTGTCCCTACGGGATTTTATTTGATGAGTGTACCCTATGCGCTTTGTTTGCGGCAGGGAGTGGACGGATTGAAGTTGGTGGAAGACATGGGAGCGGTCAAACTGCGTGGAGCGTACTACACGTCGCCATTACTTGTGGCCGCCTGTTTGGAACGTATCGCCACATTGACGGACGCCAACCGCTCTTTGCGCGTACTGGAACCCTCTGCGGGGGATGGCGCGTTTGCGCGCGGCTTTCGTGATTTCGTAATACGCGGGCAGTTGCGGTTGCCTACCCTTACCTGTATTGAACTTGATGAGGAAGAAGCCGCCAAATGCCGGGACGCGATGACCTGTTACGGCATTGCGGGCCAGACAATCGCGGGCAGTTTCTTCGCGTGGGCGGACGGCAACGCGGAACGCTTCGATGCCGTTGTGGGCAATCCCCCGTTTGTCCGCTACCAGTTTGTCACAGCACAGGACCGAACCCTTGCCGAACAATTGCTGCGCGCGGAGGGGCTGGTATTGCAAGGCGTTTCCAACCTCTGGATACCTTTCGCGCTGTTGAGTCTGCGGCTATTGAAACCCGGCGGGGCGTTCGCGCTTGTATTGCCGAGCGAACTGCTGACAACCATTTCGGCGGGGCAGATACGGTTGGAACTGAGTCGCCATTGCGCCGATTTGCAAATAGACCTGTATCCTCGTGACGCTTTCCCCGACATTTTGCAGGACGTGGTAATTGTCAGCGGCACTTACGCGCCCCATGCGCAGACTGAACGGACGGCGACGTTTTGCGAACATGCGTCAGGGGGCATACAAACGTGGCAGCATGTTGTTTCGGCTTCGGGCGAGTCGTGGATGCGCTATCTGCTGACCGCGCCGGAATGGGAAGCGTTCGGCAGGGCGCGAAGGCTTGCCGGTTTTCACCCTCTTAAAAGCGTCGCCACAATCGGGGTTGCCATTGTGACGGGAGCCAACGACTTTTTCACCGTAGATGAAAGCGTAGTAGAGAAGTTTGAATTATGGGAGTGGGCGCGTCCCCTTCTGGCGCGAACGGCGGACAGTTTGGGGATTGTTTACAACGCGGCAGATCAGGAACAGGCGCGGCAGCAGGGGCGCAAATGCTGGCTGCTGGATTTCAGCGCGCCCCGGCCCGATCCCATGCTGCATCCGCTTGCCGCGCAATATCTGCAAACGGGCGTGGAGCGCAACCTGCCCGGACGCTACAAATGCCGTATCCGAACGCCGTGGTATCGGGTTCCGCACATCAAAGCGGGAAACCTGATGCTGCCCAAGCGGTCCCACCAGCATCACCGCCTGCTGCTCAACCAGCCGCGCGTATTCACGACGGACACCATTTACCGGGGCGAAATGACGCCTGCCTTTGCCGACCGGGAAACCGATCTGGTATCCGGCTTTCACAACTCCCTGACCCTGCTTTCCGCCGAATTGGAAGGCCGTACCTACGGAGGCGGCGTCCTCGAACTGGTTCCTTCCGAACTTGCCCGCCTCGTCGTTCCCGTACTAAACACGCGCCCCTATCTGGAAAGATTAGATACGATCAGCCGACAGGCAGGCGGTCAGCGCGACGCTTCGAATTTGCTGGTTACGGCAACGGATCAACTGCTTGGCTGTATGCTACCGGAATACGCGGAATTGCAGCCCTGTCTTGAACGTGCCAGAAATCGTCTGCGTCAGAGGCGTTTCCAGGGTGCTGGTAATTACAGGTTTGACAAGCATCTATTGAAAAAGGGAAAAACCTTGATGAATAATGAGGCAGGTTGAGAATTTCAGCGGCTCACATCTTCGCTGTGATATGGAGGCAACTTCCTTGCTTCAATCAGTATTGCATTCATTTTGTCTCTATTTTGTATGTACTCAACTACCAAGTTATGGCTTTCTGTATCTGTGCGCCTTAATAGCATCTCGATATCCTGCCTCAAATGTTGGTTAATATTATTCAAGCGAACGAAAATCTGTTCTTCTCTTCGCTCCATTATCAGTTGAGGTCGGTTCAGGTAGAGTTTTTCAACCATGTACCTTGCGGCAACATTCTTGCCGGTGATTTCCGATGTGGTTGTAAGCATAAACAGGTAAGTATAATCTATTGCAGACGGCTCCGCGTAACACTCCTCTGCTAAATCATCGGAAGGATCGTTCGGCCAATCATCTCCCTTGAACGTGTTGCAGATTGGACAAGCATAGTATAAATTGCGTATGTCATTCGTCAGCGTCTCAAAGCGCTTGAAACTCTTCGGCCTGTAATGCTCAACATGAAAATTGCGTATACCGCCAAACGAGCGTTCGGAAACAGCGCAATAAACACACTGATGCCCGCCCTCTACAGCCAGTATTTCTTTCCAATCCTTGTAGGAGCCTTTTGCGGGTTGTTTCGTGTTTTCCTTCTCAATTCTAAACCAACTCATCCTTCTTTGCCCTCAAGATGCTGACGTATGCGCTTTTCAAGATCGGCTAACTCGTCTACAGCCTGTTCCATTTTGGTAATCCACTCACTGCGCAATTGAAGTGGCTGAAACGGTAGAGACTGGCTCAGTTGTAAACCACCCGCTTCGCGGATTTCTTCCTCCGTAGCTTCATCTCTGGCTATCTTTCGAGACAACTCTGCAAGTCTTTCAAGTTCCTCCCTATTCTCTTGATAAAAATCGGTCCCAAGTCTCACAAATCGTGAAACGTAATTACCTGCATTCAACGAGAAATCATCTCGCGGAAGTACATTCTTTATCTTTGATTGTCTACTCAGTAATTCCGGGGCGTCAGCATATGCTGTCACAATCCAGATGGGCAGTGAATGATACCGATCACGTAGCAAATCAACTACATTATGGCCCTCATATTCAACAGGCAATACAGTATTTTCAGTTCCTTCCTGTTCATCAATGCCTTCATGTAGCCGCTCGTCAAGTATCAAAACAGAGATATTATTCTCTGATATCCAACTCGGATAATCATTAATATCCTCGAATGGGGGAGTTTCGAGTGCTTCCCATTCTGAATAATTGCGCAGATGGTGTCTAATCTGACCTACAAGAAGTTCCCGCTGATCTTTTCTATCATCAACAACGCCGATTGTAGGCATACAAAACTCCTTTACTCAACTGGGAGCCATATTGAAAAAAGCGCACCGCCTAATTCCGAACTCAGAGAAACAGCCTTGTGTCCTTTGGCCTCTGTAACAATCGAATTCACGATAGTTAAACCCAATCCTGTTCCTTCTTCATTCCCCTTAGCGTTTTTCTTGAAAGACACTAATGGTTTCCAAATTTTGCCCGCAAGATCATCGGAAACCCCGGGGCCGGTATCGGAGACAACAAGTTCAAAGCCATCTCTATTGTTGTAAGCAACTTTGCTTAGCTCAATTTGCACTTTGCGCGGACGCCTTATTTTCTGAATTTGCTGACAGGCAGTATAAGCATTTGTCAGCAGATTGAGAATGATAGACTCAACATCCATCTCGAAGAGACTGGCACAAACATCTTCCATTCGCGTCCAATTCAGATCAATGCTCGCCGCTTGAAACGCAGGCTGCAATTCTTTCGCTACACGGAGAACGGTTTCTCTGACATTGATTAATCGCTTTTCGCGTTTGTTGCGCTTTACGCGCTCAAGGGAAAAGGCTCCCCATGCTCTGACTTGAAGCGCAGAATGAAGCGCAGTTTCTACTTGCTTTCGCGTGGCAGCTATATCTGGCTCTTCCACTTGCAACAGATCTCGCGCAAATGCTGTAGAGCCAACAAACTGCGTCAACGCGCTTTGTGTCTCGTGCCCAAAAACAGAGGTTGCAATGCCAAGCGTAGCCAAACCTCTTAGCACCCCTGCCTGAGACATGATCTCGTTCAAGGACTCTGTTGCAAATTGCGCACTATTGGCGATACGAGCCACTTGCGCAAGTGCCTGCGTAACTTCAGGGGATGTACCGAATATATTGCCCGCTAGCTCATTTTGAACTTGCTCCAGCCCTTCTGTGAGGGTTGAAAGTTCCTTTGTGAAATTGGTCAGTACTTCATCCGGGGATAACTGTTCCTTTTCGTGACGTTTCGATTGATAAGTGTCATGCCGGTGCATTTCCATCAATGACAAACAGGCCAGCGTTAAAGCCCTCATATCTGCGAATGCTTCGCTATGAATTAGGCCTTCCCGACTAGCGCTATCTATCAGCGCAGAATTATCATCTCGGCTCAGAAATACCGCTCCAACAACCTGATTTGCAGTGAAATGGTAAGTTCCACGACTTAACCCGGCAGGGTCACGCGCTTTACGTTCATTCAAGCCCAGCCAATCCCCCTCGGTAGTTGCGGGGTCGCCGTAAGGTCGAACGCGAATATTATCACGGTATATCTTCACGCCAGCATTTCTGTCGAGAAACTCACGCAAATCTGACAATTTAAAGTCGGCCTTCGATAATAAATCCGTCTGGCTACGCAGATAAAACATTAATTTGAGGCGAACAGGTCCGACAAGCGCATGGGCGCGAACCTCTGTGCCTGGCGTCACGCTCTGAACAATTTGCTTCCATTTCACTTCAACATCCTGCTTGACAGGCGCAGCATTGTTGGTACGGTCAAGCAGGCAGTAACGCAACAATTCTCCGTCAAAACTTGCCTCTAACTCAATAAGAGCAGCTTCTTCAAAAGAAGATGTGATAAGGCCGTTGTAATCTGGTGCAACATCTGTTTTCAGATAGATTTTGAAATCCTGAACCTGCTGAAATGGAGGCGTGAGAACAGACAATTCATCATATAAGTTACGAATTTCATTGGCGGTCCACGGTTCACGCAGATCACGAACGATCAATTCCGTGCCGGAAGATAATTTTGTGCCATGTCTCGGCAACTCTGCTCTAACGTTAGTCAACGTTTCGATAGGAATGTCTGATAACGTCACACCCTCAACATCGAACAAATTCCAGTCAATAACCAGTCCGAAATCGCCTTTGTTTTCCGCTCGTGTTCGCAACTCCAGCGTAGAGCCTAGCCGATCCGCTGATATTCTTCCCACCCCTTTTTCACCGGTTTTTCTGCGGCCTCGTTTGCTGAATCGCTCAACTCTTTTGTCGGAAAATCCGATACGTAGCCAACTGTCATCAATCACATCTTCGGTCATGCCACAGCCATTGTCAGCAATACGAATGTATCCATTTTCCTGCTGTGTGGCAATTTCTACTTCCACAATATCAGCGTCGGCATCATAACTGTTCTTAACCAATTCAAGTACAGCCGTAACATTATCTTTGATGCTCTGTCGCCCCAATTGGAGTATCGTTCGGGCATCTACCGTAAAATGCTTGGGTGACTTCTCGTTTTGTTCCTCTGCCAGCAAAGCAGGTATTCTGTCATCTAAATCTGCCATTTGTCTGTTCCTGCCAAAGACTCAGCAACCATTGTCATGGTAACTTTATTCGTGGCGCTTTACCGCATATCCTTCTAAAAAATTCAGTGTCCCATTGGCATCTCCTGACGACATCAGAAATACATCAACCGGGACACTGAACTTTACGAACTACATTACGCTTCAGTTATAGCTAACAGCACATGTCGTGTGTTTACTTCGCCATCTCATAGAGCGCCTGCGCGTAGATTTTGGCGGCGTTGAGGAGGGTTTCTACGGCGATGCGCTCGTCGGGTTCGTGGGCGGGGCCGTCACTGCCGCCGGGAAAGGCCGCGCCGTATGCAACGATGTGTGGGGTGGCGCGGGCGTAGGTTCCGCCGCCCATTGTCCCCGGCTGCGAGTCCTCGTCGCCCGTGTTTTCGCGGTACACGCGCAGCAGCGTAGCGACGGGTTCCTGATCCAATGGCACATACAGCGGGGCTTGATCGTGGATTTCCGCGATTGTCCAGCCGGCTTTTTCGCCTACGGGCGCATAGGCGGCAAGCAGTTCGTCCTTGCTCCACGTCACGGGATAGCGGATGTTGTACGTGATGCGGACTTTTTCTTCCGTCGCTTCCAGTATGCCCAGATTGCTGGTCAGCGGGCCGGCAACGTCGTCCGTATGCGCGATGCCAAGCGCCTGCCCGGTCGGGTCAACCGTGTCGGCAATCCAGTCGAGCCACAACTCGGTATCGGGCAGGTTCAGGGTGGCGAGAACGCGGGCAAGACGGGCAACAGCGTTATCGCCATTGGCGGGGCGCGCGCCGTGCGCGGATTTGCCGAACGCGGTAATTTTCAGCGTGTCCGCGCCCGGAACCAGAATCACGTTGCGGTCCCAGTAGTTGTCCAGTTGTTCCGCCGCGCGGGCAAGGGCGTTGGCTTCCCCGATGAGCAGGGCTTCGGCGGCATCGGGAACCATGTTGGGACGCCGCCCGCCGCTTGCGCTGACAATCCGCAGGTCGCCGTTCGGCGCGGGGCGCTGTTTTTCCAGTATCAGGTTGGCGATCCCCTTTTCCGCGTAAATCAGCGGGAACCCGGCATCGGGCGTGAAGCCAAGCGCGGGCCGCTCTTCGTTGGCAACGTCAAAATAGTGGTGGACGCAGCCGAAACCGGACTCTTCATCGCATCCGAAAATCACGCGGATACGGCGGCTCAGGGGCAGGCCGCTGTCCAGAATGGCTTTGGCGGCGAAAAGGGCGGCATAGGTCGGGCCTTTATCATCGGAACTGCCCCGCGCATAGATATAGCCCCCATCCAGTTCCGCGCCATACGGCGGATGCTGCCAGCCGTCGCCCTCCGGCACAACATCCAGATGGCCGAGCGCGCCCACGTACTCCGCGCCCTCGCCGAACTCCGCATGGCCCGCGTAGCCGCCTACGTCTTTGACGCGGAAGCCGAGGCTATCGCACAAATTCAGCGTGTAATCCAGCGCGGCGCGGCAGGTCGGGCCAAAGGGCGCATCAGGTTCCGGGTCGGCTTTCAGGCTTGGGATGCGCAGGACGCCCTGCAAGGCGGTGACAATCTGCTCTTGATGGCTGTCAATCCAATCGTGCAGTTTCTTTACTTCGGGGTTGGTGGTTTCATTCATAGCGCGGTATACATCTCTTTCTTTAGTGTTCTCGCGTTCAGCGACTTTCAACAAAAGCGCAAGGCGCGTATTAAAATGAGAATGCGATAAACATGGACTGCGCCATTATAGCAAAATGCGGGACGGAAGGAAACCCCTTTACGTTGTTTTGGGTTATAATTAGGCATATATTCGCAGGAAGAACTTTTTTGTTTCCTTTTTGTTTCGGCTGGCAGGAACCACGTTCGCCGCGTCGAAACCTTCCTGTCAGCCACGCTTTGCCGTCACTGCTTTCACCTGACGTTTTGGGAGAACCGTTATTATGACCACTCCACTCTCCTCGCAGCCGAACGATGCGCCCGCAGTCGCGCCGTCGTCCGCCGACTATTACGAAAAACTTGTCACCACGCCACTGGCTTCCAAACGGCGCAACCGGCATCTGCTGCTTGCCCTCGCGCTGCTTGTGGCCGGGGGCGAATTCCTTCACGTCCGGCATATTCGCGCCAATGACGCGCTGCGGGCAGCGGTGATGGAGCATGATGTGGCGGAAGTCCGCGATTTGCTGCGTGGCGGGGCCGACCCGAATCAGCGATTCGTTCACACGCCGGATGAAACGCCGGGATTGCTGCGCTACCTTCCGGGCTGGCCTGCCAATCCGGGTACCGGCAAAAGCCGAACGCTGCTGATGATGGCGGCAAGTTCGGACAGCGAGGGGATCGTCAATGAATTGCTGGCGCATGGCGCGAACGTCAACGTCAAACTCGCCAATGGCCTGACCGCGCTGCTGGCCGCCGCCACCACTCCCGACGCGAACACAATCAGGCTGCTGCTGGCGAAGGGAGCCGATATCCGCGTCCATAACAGCGAGGGCCACTCCCCGTTGCATCTGGCCGCCCTATCCGGCAACACGGACGTTGCCGCCCTGCTGCTGAACGCCGGGGCCGACATCGAGGAGAAAGACGCGCAGGGACAGACCGCCCTTTGCCTCGCCTGCGGCAACCGCCATGAGGACGCGATAAAACTGCTGCTGGCGCGGGGAGCCAATCTGGACGCGCTGGAAACTCCGCCAATCATGCCTGAGGGCAATGGTTCGCAATTCAATATGCCCTACAATCGGCCCGTTATGCAGCAACAGCGGACGCCGCTGCTATGGGCCGCGCAGCAGGGTTCCGCCGCGCTGATTGTCGCGATCTGGGACAAGAAACTGGATGCCGAGACGCGCCAGATGATGGGGACTGCCGCGCTGACCAGCGCCATTCATTCCGGCAAACCGGAGGCTGTCAAAGCGTTGCTGGACAGGGACGTTTCCGTCGAGCCGTCGCCCATTGCAGCCGGCCCGCGCCAATCCGCTCTGTCTGTCTACTCTACGCCGCTGATAACCGCTGCGGCCATGCACGACCTTCCCATCTGCCGCCTACTTGTAGAACGCGGCGCGAAAGTGAATCCGGTTCTGGACCCCGCAACCGGGGGAACAACGCCCCTGATGGCGGCGGCGAACGCGACCAATGGCGACATTGTCCAATTCCTGATAGAGCATGGAGCCGATGTCCACGCGCAGAACACGCGGGGGGAAACGCCCCTGATGCTTGCCTGCGATTCTCCCGCCGCAACGCAGGTGCTGCTGGCGCATGGAGTTGAAGTTAATGCCCGCGATCATCAGGGCAATACCGCCTTAATGCACACTCAGAGCAGCGAAGTGATGCGGCTCTTGCTGAAAGCGGGGGCAAATGCCGGCGGCGGAACGCAGGATACGATGCTGATTGCCCGCGCTTCCACGCCCGAAATGGTTGCCCTGCTGATCGCGCGGGGCGCAAAGGTGGACGAGCGCGACTCGCAGGGCCAGACCGCCCTGATGCGGACCTCCTATAACAACGTGGTTGCCGCGCTGCTGGAACATGGCGCGGACGCCAACGCGCGAGACTATCACGGACAGACGCCCCTGCATCACGCCGTCACGCGCATGGCCCCGGAGCGTATCAGCCTGCTGGCCGCGCATGGCGCAAATGCCAACGCCGCCGATTCCAGTGGCGTCACCCCGCTGACAATTGCAAAACAGCAGCATTTCCCGGCGATGGTGGATGCGCTGGTCAAAGCCGGAGCGACCCGGTAGTAACCACGTCTTAAAAACAACAAGGATTATTGAATGTTCCCTTCAGTGTTGCCCTGCCTGCTTGCGTTTACCCTGATTGCAGGCGGGCAGACCGCCGAAACGCCCGCCACGCCCGTCAAAGTTGCCCCCGTCAAAACAGAAATGCCCGCGACGCAAACAACCACGACGACCGCGCCGCAAACCACTGCCCCCGGCGCGATACTGCCCGCCTACTTTTCGCCCGGTTCGGCAACCCCCCCGCCCCTGAATTGCGTCGGCTATCAGGCGTTCGGAACGATTCGTGTGCGCGAAGAGGACTATAACTGGTTTCCGGCTGCAAAGGCCAATGGCGCGTACACGTTTTTTGGCGGATTTGTACGGGCGGGTATCAGTCGGGCGACGCGCACGGAAGATGTTGTCGTGGAATTCGACGCGCCGTTTCTGGCAGGATTGCCCACGCGGGCGATTGCGTCCGGCGCGGAGGGCGCGTTGGGACAGGGCGCGAATTATCAGAACGCCGACCATAATCAATCGGCGGGCTTCTTTCTGAAGCAGGGCTATGTTCGTTTCAAGAACGCGGGCAACCCTAATAATACCGTTCGCTTAGGCCGTTTCGAGGCGACGGACGGATTGGAAACCGTCAGCCTCGATCCCTCCCTGACGTGGATCAAACAAAACCGTATCGGGCAGCGATTAATCAGCCCTTCGGTGTATACCAACATCGGGCGCAGTTTCGACGGTATACAGGCGGTCAACAATACGTCCGGGCGCAACATCACAGCCATGTTTATCCTGCCCACGCGGGGCAATTACGACCTGAACGGATGGGACACGCTTGCCGACATTCAGCTTGGCTACCTTGCGGCAACCTACCCACAGTCCGGCCCTCATGCCAGCGGGGAGGGGCGTTTGTTCGCCCTACTGTACAATGACGGGCGGGATGGTAAGGTAGTAAAGGTGGACAATCGCCCGTTGACGAACGCGCAGAATCAGCCGATTCGCGCCGGGGATACGGGCGACATTACGATTCTCACGCTGGGCGGCAATTATACCCGCGTGGAACCGTTGGGAAACGGCAAAGTGGACGCCATGTTTTGGGGCGCGGGGCAAATGGGGCGGTGGGGCAGTTTGCGACACGGCGCGTTCGCGTTCGCGGCGGAAGCCGGGTATCAGCCCCACTTTCCCGTTCTGAAACCCTGGCTGCGCGCGGGCTACAACTACTACAGCGGCGACGGCAATCCCAACGATAATATTCACGGCACGTTTACCGCCCCGGAATATACGTCCCGCACGTTCGCGCGCTTCCCGTTCTTCAATCAGGCCAATCTGGAAGACCTGTTCGCGCAGGTGATATTGCGGCCCGACCCGCGCGTTTCCATTCGCGCCGACGCCCACAGCCTGCGCCTCGCCCAGAGTCAGGATTTGTGGTATTCGGGCAACGGCGCGTATGAAATCCGCAATTTCGGCTTCACGGGCAGACCGAGCAACGGGCATAGCAATCTCGCCAACCTGTACGACATCAGCGTAGATTATCAGGCGTATCGCGCCCTCACCCTGTCCCTGTACTTCGCCTATGCCAATGGCGGCAACGTCATCAGCAGCGTTTATCGCGGCCACGAAGCCACCTTCGCGTATGCCGAAGCCACGTACCATTTTTAGGAGGCGCAGGGATGGAGTTGATATAGTGACCCCCTTTGTCAAGACAAATTTTCGTCATGTTTAAGGTGGTCGCCGCATCGGTTGTTTTGCTCTAGCAACCGAGCGCTTGTTGATACACTTGGGCTGGTGTTTTGTAGGCCAGCGCTTGGTGCGGACGCGCTTCATTATAGAACTGGAAGTAGCTGTGCAATCCGTTGTACACGGCTTTTGGCGTTTCGTAGCCTTTGAGATACACGTCTTCGTATTTGACCGTTCGCCACAAGCGTTCCACGAAGATGTTGTCCAGCGCCCGGCCTCGTCCATCCATGCTGATGGTAATGTCGGCGGATAGCAAGCGACCCGTGAACTCCTTGCTGGTAAATTGGACGCCCTGATCCGAATTGAAGATCATGGGCTTACCGCTTCCCAGAGCCTGATCCAGTCCTTCGCAGCAAAAAGCCGTGTCGAGCGTGTTGGACAATTGCCACGTCAGAACGAAGCGACTGTACCAATCGATAATGGCAAACAGGTAGACAAATCCTTTCTCTAAGGGAATATAGGTGATGTCGCAACTCCACACCTGATTGACTGCGTTTATCTTGACGCCGCGCAAAAGGTACGGGTAGATGGGATTTTCAGGATGCGGGCGGCTCGTATTCGGGCCGGGAACCATGGCCTGCAATCCCATAACCTGCATCAAGCGGGCAATCCGCTTCTTGTTGACAAGATGCCCGTCTTCGCGCAAGACATGAACCATCTTCCGGTAGCCGAAGAATGGATGCTTGGTATACTCCTTATCTATGAGCTGCATGAGAAGCAGATTGAACGCGTTTTCACCTGTTGGCTGGTAGTAGTAGCCGGAACGCGACAGACCGAGCAGTTCACATTGACGCCCAATGCTCAGATGCGGATGCCCGACTTCCACGCGCTGCCGCAGCGTCTCAACCGAGGCGACCTGATTTTTTTTTGAGCCAGTCCAGTTCAACCTTGAGTTGGCCGATCTGCTGGTAAAGTTGGGCTTCTTTCTCTTCCTGGTCTTTGGTGTCTTTGACGCGCTTATCGGCAAAGACCGTAGGCAAACTGTCGAGCAGTTGCTTTTTCCACTGCATCAGCAGATTGGGATGCACTTGCGCGTCACTGGCAATCTCGGCAAGAGTGTGGTTGCCTTTGACCACTTCCAAAGCCAGTTTTGCTTTGAACTCGGCAGAATAGCGTTTACGGATGGTAGACATAGTGGGTTCTCCTGTGTTTATTGTGACACAGCCACCACCTTAAACCACTGTCCGAATTCTTGGGGTCATTATACGAAGACGGGCAAGCGGATTGTGAGCAAAGGAGAGTATGCGAGGCAGGTAGTCACCAAATCTATTCTGCTGTTCCTCGGCGCAATCGCAAGTATTGTTATGTTTGCTTGCCTGAAAAATATGCTGCGGCTCTGGCTCACAAGGCCGGAGGGCATGGCTATAAGCAGCGGCTTTGCCATAATCTGTGCGGTGGCTGTTATGTTAATGAGCTACGGTTTAACGGTGGTAACGGCAATTAGAGCGGTTAGACGCATCAATGTTGACGTTCCACTCACCCGCGCTAATACCGCCGACCTGCCCACCCTCGACAGCCTTGTACGCGCCAGTTCAGAGCCGATGCAGGCACAGGAAGCCGTGTTGCTGCGGGCTGCTACAGAAGGACAGGGAAAGTATGAGGAACAACTTGTCCGGGCAGTCAATGGACAGGAGTGAGGGCAGATAGTTTTACGCGCTGACACACCATTCAGAGAGAACAGTTAAGTAGGGGCGCTGCTTGCCGCGCCCTGTTACGGGGAGGGTTCAACCAATGTTGAGGAGGGTTCAGCAAGCGGAACCCCTACAACCTGAGGATGGAGCGGGGGCGCAGTCCGGTCTGGTTTGTTGCGGTGAGGGTTCAGCAAGCAGAACCCCTACAACGTACCCTACTCTTCTACCTTGACGGTGTAGAAGGGGGAGGATACAACAAGTTGTGTCCCTACGAACGCTTAGTTGAACGGTATTGCCACTGCCCCTCTTGTCAGCGCTCGTACAAAACAGTTATAATGAGGAAACTTTTCCCGCGTTGACGATGTTGTAATGACGGCTTGGCGGGAAACTATTTGCGGCTTGGACTTGTCGGTAGAGGAAATAGCGCAATGCTTTGCTGCACAGTCGTCTTTTCCTGTGTCCGGCAAATGGGAACGCATGACAGGAGTTTTGGTTATGGCTTTATCCGCTGAAGAAGTGCGCAAAGTCGCGCTTCTGGCCCGACTGGAATTGACGGACGAGGAAATCGACGCGCAGGCGTACCAACCTCAACAACCTGCTGGCGCAGTTCGAGGCGCTGCAAAATCTGGATGTGACCGGCATCGAGCCGACCTCCCACTCCATTCCCGTCTTCAATGTGCTGCGCGAAGACGCGATACGCCCCTCCCTGTCCCGCGAACAGGCGCTTGCCAACGCCCCGGAACAGCGCGAGGGCTGCTTTGTGGTGCCCCGTATTTTAGGCGAATGATGAACGAGAAACAAGGATTCATGGATGCCGGAACTTTATCGAATTGACGGTTGGGGAAGCGCGGGAGCAGCTTGCCGCCAGACAGATTTCTTCGCCGCGAACTGACGCAGGCCGTTCTGGAGCGGATTGACGCGGTCGAAGCGCGGGTGCAGTCGTTCCTGACCATACTGCCGGAACAGGCGCTGGCGCAGGCGGAGCAGGCGGACGCTAAGCGGCGTGCGGGGCGAAGACGCTGCCGCCGCTTGCGGGTATTCCCGTCGCGCTCAAAGACAACATGTGTACGACGGGCGTGACCACGACGGCGGGGTCGCGGATCCTGTATAACTTCGTGCCGCCGTATGACGCGACGGTTGTTCAGAAACTGCGAGACGCGGGAGCCGTGTTTGTCGGCAAGGCCAATCTGGACGAGTTCGCGATGGGGTCGTCTACCGAAAATTCCGGCTTTCACACCAGCCACAACCCGTGGGACTTGACGCGCATGCCGGGCGGCTCTTCGGGCGGGTCGGCGGCGGCGGTGGCGGCAGGCGAAGCGCTGATCGCGCTCGGCTCGGATACGGGCGGTTCTATCCGGCAGCCCGCCAGTCTGTGCGGCATCGTCGGCCTGAAACCCACGTATGGGCGCGTCAGCCGCTACGGCCTGATCGCCTACGCCAGTTCGCTGGATCAGATCGGGCCGTTGAGCAAAGATGTGCGCGACTGCGCCCTGATGCTCAACGCCATTGCCGGACACGACCCGCTCGACAGCACCAGTACCGATATGCCCGTTCCCGACTTCGACAAGCCGCGTTGCAGGGCGGGCGTCAAAGGGCTGCGAATCGGCATTCCGAAAGAGTATTTCGGCGCGGGCGTTACGCCGGAAGTGGCGAAAGTGGTGCAGCAGGCGATCGCGAAACTGACCGAAATGGGCGCGACGGTGGGAGAGTGTTCCCTGCCCTACACCGATTACTGCCTTGCCGCCTACTACATCCTCGCGCCCGCCGAGTGCAGCAGCAATCTGGCCCGTTTCGACGGCGTGAAGTACGGCCTGCGCACCAAAGAACTGGCGGGACATATCGGCCTGACCGAAAAAACGCGGGACGAGGGGTTCGGCGCGGAAGTGAAACAGCGCATCATGATCGGAACCTACGCGCTGTCAGCGGGCTATTACGACGCCTACTACAAGCGGGCGCAGCAGGTGCGCACGCTGATCCGGCAGGACTTCGACCGCGCTTTCGAGACCTTCGATGCGCTGCTAACGCCCACGTCGCCCGTTGTCGCGCCCCGCATCGGCGAAAAGGCCGACCCGCTGGCGATGAAACTGCTCGACATCTGCACCCTGCCCGTCAACATGGCGGGACTGCCCGGACTGTCGCTGCCGTGCGGCTTTGTGGACGGCCTGCCCGTCGGCCTGCAACTGATCGGCAAAGCGTATCGACGAGGCCACCCTGCTGCGCGATCGCCTACACCTACGAGCAGGCAACCGAATGGCACAAGCAGCGCCCAACACTGTAAGCAAACAATTTTTGCCCGCTTGTTTGCGTAAAAGTCTGTAAGTGCATGAACAAAATAGGGTTTTCAGCCGACACTCAGAAAACATAACACGTCGTTTCTGAAAGCAGGCGGCCCGCATGGTGAAGTGGCGAATTGTCCGTGATAACAGCGGCAATTCCGCCATCTTCCTGCTTTCTGAAACGGCGCGAGCCATAGCGTTCGCAACAGGAAGTAAACACCATGACCACGCAATTGCATACACAACCGAATACGCAGACATAATTCCAATCACCTGCCTCTCGCTGAGTATTTGACCGTACAGCTACAGGAAATCATCTGCATGGGGCCGGGACACGCGCTGACGTGGGCCGACAATCGGGCGGATCAGCCGCTTCATCAGGTCGCGAGTCGAGAAAACTTGCATGACTGGCTGCAAGTGAGCGTACAGGGCGGCGCGAAGTGCCATTTGATGGTGCAATTTCTGCTGCCGGAAACGTTCACCGATATGCGCAAGCATCGGATGGACAGCCTGTTCGCGCAGTACGGCTGGACCCATGAGCAGTCGGACGGACGCGAATGCCTTGTGTACTACGTGGCGCAATCTCCCGACCCGCGCCGCCTGCTGGACGAAGCGGAATTCGCCGCGCAGCAGATGGCGCAGGCGATGGCAAGCCTGTGGCAGGCGCGAAGCGTGGAGGACATCGCGCTGTTGGGAGCGCGCGGCCCGAAACTGACGAAATCCTGCGCTGTCGCCCGCCCAGTGGACAGCAAACAACCAGAGCGTTATCGCGCGCCGCCTGAACTTTCCCGCAGCCGAAATCAAGGGTTGCACGCAGGGGCGTGAGTTATCTCACGCCCCTGTACGCTTTTCAGGGATCGCTTTCTAAAGATCGGAGACGTTGGCATGAGCGAAGAACCGGCATCGAAAACCCGACCACGCATCAGCATAACGCCCTTTCTGGAAGCGCTTGAATACGATGCCGACTATCATCTGCATCGAGGACGGCCAGCGGAACAGACGGAGGATACGCCAACAGAGCAGGCTTCGGATCATGGAAGCGAACAAAATTCGGACGCTTTAAGCGAGCAGGCACAAATGTCCGCTCGTCCACCCCGTGTGCTTCCCTGGCGCAATTATATGCAGGCGCAGGGCAGGCGTTTTCGCAAGGCCGGCGCAGGAATGGGTTTTTTAGTGGTAGGGGCGGGTGTGCTGTTGGCAGGCGTTATCTGCATCGGCGATGACATTGATACTTATCTGGCAAGTCAGCCTCATGAGATTGTATCTAATTACGGCACGAAACTCACGGTAGACACTTTTCAGCCCATAGCTGGCTCTCCCCAGCCTGAGACTGAGCCTACTTCATCTAAGGTGCTGACGAAGGGCATGCCTCTTCCGGCGAACTGGCTGCCCTGGTGTCTGTTCCACCTGACCATCTTCCCGCTGATTATCCTGAGCTGTATCGTAGGCGCGAATGTCTGGATCAGGAAAGCGGAGGAAGCAGAGGTCGGCGTCCCGTTGACGGCAGCCAATACGGGGCATCTGCCCGCTGCGGAAACGCTGGTACGCGCTGCTGAGAAACCCGTGCAGCTTTCGCAGGCTACGTTGTTGCGCTCCATCAGTTCGCACACCCCGCCGCAAGAGATGCTGCGCCCCGCCGCGTACGCGGAAGAGCGGCAGCCGGAACAGCTTGTACGTCCATCGGGTGGGCAGGAATAAACCCGGCGCGCGTCGAAGAGGAGAGAGTCCCGTGAGCATTGCTGTACGTCCGGCAAACGGGCATGACCTGCCCGGTATTCTGGAAATTTACAACCATGCCGTCGCGCACAGCACCGCGACTGCGGATTACGAACCGCACACGCTGGAAATGCGGCAGGCGTGGTTTGCCGAGCGAACGGAGAAAGGCTTTCCCATCTTCGTTGCCGTCCACACCAATTCGGAACAGCCGGAACAGATTGTGGGCTGGAGCGCGTATGGCCCCTATCACACCCGCATCGGCTATCGCTTCACGGTAGAAAACTCCGTGTACGTTCATGCCGAGTGGCGCGGGCAGGGCGTGGGCAAACTGCTGCTTGCCGCCCCTGATTGAACACGCGGCGGCACACGGCTTCCACTCCATTCTCGCCAGCATTGACGGCAGCAACGAGGCCAGTATCCGCCTTCATGCGGCTTTCGGCTTTGAGCAGGTGGCCCGACTTCAAAGAAGTGGTTTACAAATTCGACCAGTGGCTGGACGTGGTTTATATGCAACTGCTGACTGCCGCCACTCACGTAATGAAAATATGTATGGTCAAGAAAATGGAATGAAGGGGAACAATGACAGCAATCGAAAATAAAATCGCAATTGAGTATGAACCGGTTGTCGGCATGGAGTGCCATGCGGAACTGCTGACGGAAAGCAAAATGTTCTGCGGGTGCGAGAACAAGTTCGGCGGCGAGCCGAATACGCGCTGCTGCCCCGTCTGCCTGGGAATGCCCGGTCGCCTGCCCGTGATGAACAAAAAGGCGGTCGAGCATGTGATGCGCACCGCGCTCGCGCTGAACTGCACGATCAATCCGAACGCCAAATTCGACCGCAAAAACTACTTCTATCCCGACCTGCCCAAAGGCTACCAGATCAGCGAGTACGATTTTCCCATCGGCGTCAACGGCTGGCTGGACGTCGAAGTGAACGGCGAAACCAAGCGCATCCACATCCGGCGCGTCCATCTGGAAGAGGATACGGGCAAACTGTTTCATGTCGCGGGCAACGACAGTTATGTGGATTTGAACCGCAGCGGCGTGCCGCTGATGGAGATCGTGACGGAGTTTCCGCCCGACATCCACTCCGCCGACGAGGCCCGCGCCTATCTCACGAAACTTCGCGCCATCCTCACGTATATTGAGGTGTGTGACGGCAAAATGGAAGAGGGGTCGCTGCGCTGCGAGCCGAACGTCTCCATCCGTCCCAAGGGTTCCGATACGTTCGGAACCAAAACCGAAATCAAGAACCTGAACTCGTTCCGGGCCGTGCAGAAGGGCATCGAGTACGAAGTGGAGCGGCAGGCGGAAGCTGCTGGAGCGGGGCGAACGGATCGCGCAGGAGACGCGGGGCTGGAACGACGCGAAGCAGGAGACGTTCTCGCAGCGCAGCAAGGAAGTGGAGCAGGAGTACCGCTACTTCCCCGAACCCGATCTGGTGCCGCTGCATATCACGCCGGAATGGATCGAAGCAGATTCGCGCGACCATGCCGGAACTGCCCGATGTCGCGCAAAGCGCGGTTTATGTCCGAGTTCGGCCTGCCCGCCGCACGACGCCGCATGGCTGACGGACTCGCGCCAGCTGGCCGACTATTTCGAGGAAGCCGCTACAGCGCGGCGGCAACCCGAAAGCCGCCGCCAACTGGATGATGGGCGACCTGAGCCGCCTGCTGAACGCGGCGGCACAGGACATCACCGACTGCCCGATCTCGCCCGCGCATCTCGCGGGCATGATCGAATGATTGCGGACGGCACCATCAGCGGCAATATCGCCAAAGAACTGCTGGAACAGATGTTCGCGACGGGCGAGGAACCGAACCTGATTGCCGACCGCGAAGGGCTTGAAAACGGTCAAGGACACGGGCGCGCTGACAGGCGATCATCGACAAACGTGTTTGCCGAAAACGCCGATGTGGTCACGGCCATCAAAGAAAAAGGCCTGGTCAACAAGCGCGGCTTCCTTGTCGGGCAGGTGATGAAAGCCGGAGGCGGCAAACTCGACCCGAAAGACGTCAATGCCGCCGTTGACGAGAAACTGAAAGCGTGACATGCGACAGGGCCGTTGGGCGCAAAATCTGGCGACTATCGTAATCCTTGCTTTTCCGGCAAGCGCCGTTCGCGCAGACCACGTGGACGACCTGATAAAGCAGTTGAGTTCGCCGCATGTTTCCCTGCGCTCGGATGCGGCGGAAGCGCTTGTGCGCGAAAAAAGCAAGCGCGCGATTCCGGCCCTGATTACGGCTTCCGGGGATGCGGAAGAATCCGTGCGGGGGCAGGCGGTTCGCGCCCTGGCTTCCACGCTCGACAGCAAAGACGCGAATACGCTTCCCCCGCTGCTGGCCGCGTTGCAGGATAAAAGCAACGGATATCGTCGGGCAGGCGCGGCAACGCTGTTGGGCATTATGGGTGACAAGCGCGCGGCGAACGGGCTTGCGGTTGCCACAAAAGACGCGAATCCTCTGGTGCGAAGCGCGGCGACGGAAGCGTTGGGCACTATTGGCGACCCGCGCGCCGGGGATGCGCTGCGCCCCCTGCTTTCCGACCCGAACCCGCGCGTCCGCCTGAAAGCCGCCGCCGCGCTCGGACGTGTCCGCGACAAAGCCAGCGTGACGCCGCTCCTCGCGCTTTTGCGGGACTCGCGCCATGATGTGCAAAGCGCGGCAGCCGTATCCCTTGCCGCTATCGGCGACAAATCCGCCGTTCCCACCCTGCTTAAAATCGCGCAGGGCACGGATACGCAGCCGTTCGGATTGCGCTTTTATGCGGCGTATGCGCTTGGCGCGTTAGGCGATAAATCCGCCGCGCCCATGCTGATTGCCGGATTGAAAGATCAGGATAAGTTTTTGCGCAGGCAGGCGGCCAACGCGCTTGGCATGCTGCGCGATGCGCGGGGCGTGGAACCGCTGACCCGCATGCTGCATACGGACTCGTTCGTTCTGGCGCGCTGGAACGCGGCGCAGGCGCTGGGAAATATTGCGCGACAAGCGGGCGGTTGGCGCGTTGTGCAGGGGCTTGAAAGACCCGAATGAGGATGTGCGCGAACAAAGCGCGAAAGCGTTGGGCAAAATCGGCGACAAATCCGCCGTACCCGCGTTGATCGGCGTTTTCGGCGACAGCGACGAGGCCATTCCCAAAGCCGCCGCGCTTGCCATCGGGCGTATCGGCGACGCGGGCGCGCTGCCGCAAGTTCGCGCCCTCTCACCCATAAAGACCCGTCCGTGCGCGAAGCCGCTGCCGATGTCGTGGCCCGATTGTCGCCACGCCATCAATAAGCAGACTATACATATATGCCGCTACCTATATTTATTCTAAAAACCCGCTTCTACTCTTTTGGATGCCTTGTTGCAGCGAGTTTGTTGTGGGCATTGCCTGCGACGGCGCAGGCTCCGGCTTCGCAGTCGCCGGTTCTGCGCCATCCTCCCTCCGTTTTCCATACCAAACCCGCGCCGCCCTCCGTCTCGAATCCCAAAGCGGGCAAGGCGAGCAAGGCACAGACAATCAAGCTGTATCCCACAAGCGCGCAGGAAACGGCGGACGCCATTCTCGCAGACAGTTTGAGACAGATTTACGAGAAAGCGGATGACCATTTTCATGAGGGCGAGTACAATCATGCGATCAATATCAACCGCATCGTGGTACAGGGCGACCCACATAATGTCGAAGCGTATGGCACCGCCGCGCTGCTGCTGTGGAGCACTGACCGCAACGATCAGGCCATCGCTTTTTTGCAGCAGGGAATACAGGCCAATCCTGACACGTATTATCTGTATGACGAGATGGGCGCTCACTACTGGCTTCACTTGCGGGACGCGAGTACCGCAATCCCCTACTACGAAAAAGCCGTAAAGTTCAAATGCCCCTGGGCAACGTGGCACAGTCTGGCTTTGTGCTACGAAAAAACAGAGCAGTGGGATAAATCCGTATCCGCATGGGAGGGCGCGACGCGCTACCCGGATGATAAATTGGCTCCCATTCGCCTGGAACGCGCCAAACAGGAACGGGACAAGCATAAGGGGTAGAATTGCGCCATGTACGTAATGACTATGACTGTTGGAGGAATTTTCGCGCTTCTGCTGGACGCGCTGACCACGCTGATTGTTGTGGAATGGGCGGTCAGTTGGCTGGTTGTTCTGCGGGTTCTGTCGGAACTCCTCGCCGTTCTTCCTGACCGTCAAAAAACTGTCGGACCCGATTCTTGATCCCATCCGGCGCGTGATTCCGCCCCGCGCTTTTGGCGGCATTGACATTTCGCCCGCCATCGCCATCGTTATCATTCAAATGGTCGCAGGCTTCCTGAGATCGCTATAATACTCTGCGCTGAACTTCGCCAAAACGTTTGACACAAAGACCTGCCCCATGACATTCGACACTTCCGCGCCCGATACGCCGCTCGATACAGGCATAACGCCTGCCGTTTCGCGCGGAAACCGCCTGCGGCTTCGCGCCGGGGCGCTGCTCCTTAATCGTCGGCTGTTGGGCGTCGTCCTGTTCCTTGTCGTGTCGGGACTGGTGGCGCAAACGCTTCTCATTGCCCCCGAAACGCCGTCCCGCCGCGCGCTTTCCGACCTGTATATGGCTTCGTATGACGCGCTGATTTCCACCAAGTCCGCGTATACTCCCGATCTGGTTTTTGCGCGCCCCGCTTCCGCCGCAATCCCAAAGCGCCCCTTTACGCCTTCCGCCGTTTCAGGTTTCGGGCGCGAGTTCTTCGTCGAAATCGTCTTCAAAAACGGTTTCAGGCACAAAAACAGGCTCGAAAGTTTTCAAATCCCCGGCGCGGACGCGGGAAGATGAGGTCGTTGAGAAATGGCGCGGCACGGTACGAAACAACCAGGCGCGGGCGGCGGAATGGCGGCGATTGGGCATTGTTCTGGCTCTGTTTCAGCGTCCGGGCGCGCTGGATGCTCTTGCGCATGTCGGGGACAAGTTTCCACTGCCCCCCGCGCAGCCCCGCCCCAAACGCGCCGCCATTACGGGCAACAGCGATGTAGACCCGTTCGGACACGGGCAAACCGGCATAGACGCAGCGCAGGAACTGGTGGCATGGCAGGCATTATACAGTACGCGGACAATCACTGCGACACAGGTTCCCGGCCTGCGGAATACGCTCAAACAGCTTCGGCTCGGCTGGTTTGAAAACGTCGCGCTGGCGCAGTTGTACCGGAAGGCCGGACTCCATTCCGAGGCAGTGAGAGCGGCAGAGGCTGCCGACCACTCGGCCAGAAACACGCGCGAACTGGAAAATGTTCAGATCAATGGTTTGGAGTTGGGGTGTCTGTTAGCGCTCTGCTACAGCATTTCGGCAATTGCCCGTCGCTTGCACCGGAACCGCGACGCGCGGGATGAGCAGGCCGCCCGCGCGTTTTCCGCGCAAACATACGCGCCCACGCCGTCAACAGCCTTCCACGTCAACAGCGCGCCCCTTGCCGAAGTCGAGGCGGGCAGGGAAGGACGCGCCACATTTCCGCTCCGTTTGCTTGATGCGCCGCCCGCGATGGTTGCTTCCGGGCTGCTTGTGGCGTTTATCGTTTATCTTGTCGGGCATACGGTTTTCGGCCTGTTGCTCGGCTACGCGATGCGCCCCTTTTCCCCCCGTCTGGATGATCTGAACTATACCCAACTGCTGCGCGTGTACTCCGCGCTGCGTTACGCGCTGTACATACCCATTTTTCTGGTTCCTTTGTACGCGCTTCGGGCGCGGCTCGCGTCCTCCATGCCGTTCCCCCGCCCCCTGACAATGCGGGCGTTGCTGGCGCATCTTGGCTACCGCTGCCGCAGCCTGTTTGCCGAAGTGAAAGCGGGAACCGTCGCCTATCTCCTGCTGATGCCCGGACTGCTGCTGGCGGGCGCGGTTTCTCACTTTCTCTTTCACCGCTTTCACACGCCGGTCAACCCCGCGCAATTCGAGACAATGGCCGCGCTGCAATTGCCGGACAAAATCATGATCTTCGTGATAGCTGCCGTCATCGCGCCGATAGTGGAAGAGACGATGTTTCGCGGCCTGCTGTATTCGGCTCTGCGCCAACGGTTCGGCGTTATGGGCGCGGCGATGCTATCCGCTGCCATCTTCTCGCTCGTACACCCCACCCTGCCCGGAGGCTTTCTGACCATCTGGGCCATTGGAATCGCGCTCGCGCTCGTGTACGAAAAGCGCGGTTCGCTGCTGCCGGGCATGATATTGCACGGTATTCATAATGGATTGATTACGCTATTGGGCTTTGCAGTGTTTGGACAGTGAACAGAAGTGAGAGTGGAGAGTGAGAGAACAAGCATTTACTCTCACTCTCCACTCTCACTTCTCCGAAGGAGAAAATATGCCGCAGGTAAAAGTGTTTGTGACCCTGAAGCCCACGCTGCTGGATGCGCAGGGGCGCGTGGTGCAGGACGCCCTTCATTCTATGGGCTACGGGGATGTTTCGCAGGTTCGCATCGGCAAGTATATGGAACTGGAAATCGAGGGGAACAAAGATCAGGCGGGCATGGAAGCGCAAATCAAAGAGATGTGCGACCGCCTGCTTGCCAATCCCGTCATCGAGAATTATCGTTACGAGGTGATGAAATGACGGCGACAGCAATGCCGAATGTGGCAAAAACGGGCGGACGCGCCCCGAAGTTCGCGGTTGTGCGCTTTCCCGGTTCCAACTGCGATCAGGACGCCTATTACGCGCTGAAGGATGTGCTGAATGTGCCAGTCGAGTACGTGTGGCATCAGGAGACCAGTCTAAAAGGTTTCGATGTGATCGTCCTTCCGGGCGGATTTTCGTATGGCGACTATCTGCGCACGGGGGCGGTTGCCCGGTTCGCGCCCGTGATGGACGCGGTACGCGCCCATGCGGATCGGGGCGGCTACGTTATCGGCATTTGCAACGGCTTTCAGGTGCTGTGCGAGGCGCATCTGTTACCCGGCGCGCTTGTCCGCAACGCGGGCTGCAAATTCGTGTGCAAAAGCACAATCCTGCGCGTGGAAAACAATACCACGCCGTTTACGGGCGGCTACAAAGCCGGACAACTGCTGCGTATTCCCGTCGCGCACGGCGAGGGCTGCTATGTGTGCGACGAGGAAGCGCGTCTGGAAATGGAAGCGAACGGGCGCATTTTATTCCGCTACGTCAATGAAAACGGCGAACCCGCGCCCGACGCCAACCCGAACGGCTCCCTCGACAGCATTGCCGGAATCGCCAACGCCCGTTTCAACGTGATGGGCATGATGCCCCACCCCGAACGCGCCTGCGAGAAAATCCTCGGTTCCGCGGACGGCAGGGGCGTTTTCGCGTCGCTGATACAAACGGTTCAGGCGGCGATGAAGTAGATACGCATTTTATAACTGTTCACCACCAAGACGCCAAGAACACCAAGATCAAAAGCAACTACAAAGGCTTGGAACGCAGGAGAGTTTCGACAAGTTTATAATGTCGTTCTTCTCGTTCTTCTTGGTGTTCTTGGCGTCTTGGTGGTGAACAGTTACAGCATTTCATTGCAAAGCGCGATATATGGCTGCATAATAGCAGTCATGTGTCAACTTGTCGGGTCAGGGGAACCTGCGACGCGGACGCGGACGGCTTCGGCGTGGGCGTCAAAACCTTCGGCGCAGGCAAAGGACGTGAGTGAATCCGCCACATCTTCAAGCGCGGTTTTGGTGTAGTACAGGAAGCTGGACTTTTTTACAAAGGTATCTACGTGCAGGGGCGAGGCGAAACGCGCGGTTCCGCTGGTGGGAAGCGTATGGCTTGGCCCCGCGAAGTAGTCGCCCAGTGTCTGCGGCGTGTAATCGCCCATCAGAATCGCGCCCGCGTTGCGGATGTGGCCGAGCGCGGCAAGCGGGTCGCGCACCATCAGAGCCAGATGTTCCGGGGCGCAGGCGTTGGCGAGGTCGTAAGCCTGCGCCAGCGTTTCGGTGACAAGAACCGCGCTGTTGTCTTCCAGCGATTTGAGCAGAATGTCGCGCCGGGGCAATCGCGTCAGTTGCCGCTCGATCTCTTTCAAAACCGCCTGCGCCAGCGTTTCCGAGGGCGTAATCAGGAAGGCGGCGGCTTCCACGTCGTGTTCGGCCTGCGTGAGCAGGTCCATTGCGGCAAAGATGGGGTTGGCGTGTTCGTCGGCGACCACGCACACTTCGCTCGGTCCGGCAAGCATGTCAATATCCACTACGCCCCACAACTGTTTTTTGGCGATGTTGACATACACGTTGCCCGGTCCGACAATCTTATCCACAGCAGGTACGGTTGCAGTTCCATAAGCAAGAGCGGCTATCGCCTGCGCTCCCCCGACCGTGATGACGCGCTGTACGCCCGCCACTTTGGCCGCGTACAGCACAAGCGGCGGAACTTTCCCGTCCTTCTGAACGGGAGTACACAGAATCACCTCCGGCACACCCGCCACAATCGCGGGAATCGCCGCCATCAGCACCGTACTCGGATACGCCGCCGTGCCGCCGGGAACGTACACGCCCACTTTATCTAAGGGGCGCACAAGCTGCCCCAGAATACGGTCGGGCTGCGCGTCCAGCCAGCTTGTTTTGCGCTGCTGAACATGAAACTTTTCGATGTTGGCGGCGGATTGGCGCACGGCGTCGCGCAAAGCGGGCGCGATCTCGGCCTCTGCCTCGTCCCAATCGGCGCGGAGAACTTCCAGCGTGTCCAGATGCGGTGAATCGAAGCGACGGCTGAGTTCCAGCAGGGCCGCGTCACCCCGCGCCCGCGTGTCCGCAATGATGTCGCGTACTATCGCTTCCACGCGGGGGTTGTCCTGTAGCGTGGTACGCGCCAGAGCCGCGCGGCAACGCTCGTATCCATCCTGAGCCACTCGCAAAATCCGCAAAGCAGTGTTCCTTTAGAAGTAAGAGTGAAGAGTGGAGAGTGAGAGTGAACAGGTCTTTTCTCTCACTCTCACTCTTCACTCTCACTTAAAAAACAGCCATCCGCGATAGGGCGCGGAGGGCTGATAGTGACAAATCTTTTCTCATTATACGGTGTTTGCAGGCCGGAAGTCAACCACCAGACGCCACTAACCGCCCGCTGTTGCCAACTGTTCCATGACGCGGGCAACCACAGCGGTATCCAGACACAGGGGTTGGGCGAACAGGCAGCGCAGTTCGGAGGCTACGTCTTCATTCACCCTTGAATTCACGCAAGCCAGAGCGTCTTCCGTCGCTTTTTGCCGCGATTTGATCTCATACATGCGCCGGTCGGCAATGGCCACCAGTTCTTCCATATCCATGCCGTCCGGGGGAGCGCAGGCAAGGCCGATGCTCACGTCCAGATAACAGGAAGCGTCGAAGTCCGCAAGAAACGCGGGGCGGTAGTTTTGCACTTCGGCGCGAATACGCGCGGCCACTTCGCGCGCGCCCGCTTCATCGGTCTGCGGCAAAACAATCACAAACTCATCGCCGCCATAGCGCACGGCCATGTCTGTCGGACGCAGTTCGCGCGGCAGCAATTGCGCCACTTCGCGCAAAACCCGGCTGCCGAGGGGATGGCCGAAGCGCGTGTTCACATTCTTGAAATTGTCTAAATCCAGATATAACACGGCGCACTCAATTTGCGGGTGCAGAAGCGGCATTCCGTCCATCTTCTGACGCAGGCAGCGCATGTTGTTCAGTCCGGTCAGCGCGTCCGTGTTCGCGTCGCTGTAGGTACGCGCATACTCTCGTTCCTGATGCAGCGCGGATTGTACCTGTTCGCCGATCATACTCAGCAGATGCTCATCATCCGCGCTGAACCCGGCCAGATCGCGATGATAGAACGTCATGGTTCCCAGAGTCTCCTCGCCATGCAAAAGCGGCACAACCATGACCGAGCGCACAGGCCGCGCTTCGCCCGCCGACATAGACCAGGTCAGCCCCTCATCCACATAAGCGCCCCGATACGGGCGGCGGCTGCGCGCCGCGATGGACGAGGGCGAATTGACGTTGATAATTACATTTGATTGTAACACGTCCACATTCTGCCCCGCCGCCGCATAAACGCGCAGGCGCGGCAGGCCAATCTTTTCCTCTTGCCGTTTTCTGCGATCCGAATGAACTTTACCGGCATCCACATTCTCGGCCTTCGCCTCAGACAGTATCAACTCCTGATCCTGCGACAATGCAAATCCACTTGAGGACGTTGTGGTCGCCAGAAGGCTTTCCGGCGTCTCATACAGCAGGAACGCGCAGGTTGTTCCCGGCATAATGGCGGTCAGTTTTTGGCCGAGCAATGCCAGCCGTTGCTGCATGGAGATGGGCGAATTGAGCGCCTGACTGACCTCATAGAACACCCACAACTCTGAGGCGGAGTGGCGAATCTGCCGCGACGCGCCCAGAGCCACGCCTTCCGGGGAGAGATGTCCCGTAACCGCTTCCGCGTTTGCCGCCACGTTGTCGAGTTCCCGCATCGTCAGATCAACCTGATCTACAACCTTCAAGAACGCCGCAACCACGCGCGGATCGAATTGTACGCCGGCTTCGGTAATCAGATAATCCTGTGTTTTCCGGGGCGGCCACGCCGCGCGGTAAGGACGATCCGAGGTCAGCGCGTCATAAACGTCGGCAACCGATAGTATGCGCGCGCTCAAAGGGATTGCTTCGCCTGTCAATTTGTCGGGATAGCCCGCGCCATCCCAGCGCTCATGGTGGTGGCGCACCACGTCCACCACCGGCCAGGGAAATTTGACGGGTTCCAGTATGTCCGCCCCCACAACCGGATGCCGCTTCATTTTCTCGAACTCTTCCGGCGTCAGGCGGCCGGGCTTGAGCAGCACGTAATCCGGCACACCCAGTTTGCCGATGTCATGCAGCACGGCCCCGGTGCGAATAGCCCCCATATCGTCTTCAGAAACACACATGGCTTCCGCGATGGCGACCGCGTAGTGCTGGACGCGATGAATGTGCGCGTGCGTGTATTGATCTTTGGCGGCAATAGCTGTCGCCAGCGATTTTACTGTAGACAGGTACAGTTCCGCCATCTCCTCCTTGCCCGCTTCCAGCGTATCAATAAGCTGCTGTGTCTTGGAGGCCGAGTCGGTATAGAACCTATAGTATTGAAGCGCAAGCGGCACGATGGGAACGAACAGCAGCAGCGCGCGAAGATCCTTGACAAACAGGAAGGCAAATGCGGCAACGGCGGCTTGCGTCAGATGCAGCGGAATAGCCCATGTAAAATCTCTGCGCCAGACCTCGAATACCGATTGACGCGGCACGCAAAGCGATCATAATCGCCAGCAACCCGGTGTTCAGCAAAAAGTAGGCGCTAAAAGCGGCGAGAATCGCGAAAAGGGATTGGGGCTTTTCCGCGCCCACCCCATGATTGAGCCAGGCGAAAATTTGGCCGGAACACCAGGCTGTGGTTGCCAGGGACGCGGCATTGAACAGCAGCGGGCGCAGTTTGTTGGGACGAGGATACAAATCCGTGGCAAGCTGTGAAATCACTCCGGCCAGTACGCCCGCGCGTATGCCCAGGACCAACAGCGTTCCGAAGGTTACCAGAAAAGCAAGCGTTACATAACGCGCCTGCTCAGGCTGCCGTTTGGAGGAGGGGAGTTGCACTTTACACATGCCCGCCCCTACAGCGAACAGGACAGCTATGCCCACAGGCAACAGGGCGAAATTATCCCCCGCAACCGGGGGCAGTCGCAGTGTCGCAACGAAAGCCGACAATCCCAACAGACAGACAAAACACAGATAATTGCGCTCGGCGGGAGAATTCGATGACATAAGATTAGGTGTCCTCACAAGGTAACTGCGTTTGCCGGA
Organism: uncultured Chthonomonadaceae bacterium; assembly: GCA_963817895.1. Lineage (GTDB taxonomy): Bacteria > Armatimonadota > Chthonomonadetes > Chthonomonadales > Chthonomonadaceae > CAWFQB01. Next base: position 385,639 of record CAWFQB010000004.1, on the reverse strand, counting down.
CGGGTATTACAATGATACTGGTCAGGCGGGAGAAATGCAAGGCGTTTATTAAGAGGGGTGTGGCCGAACAAAACAGTATTTGTCCAATATCGGCAGTTCGCTTACCAATCTTTATAGACCAAAATAACTTTTTTTGTCTTTTTTTATAAAAATGTCAAAAAACCCCTAAATTTACTATGCAGCCCACCCGATAATCGAAATGAGAGATTATTTTTAAGCGCGGGCCTTGCAGCGCAAGTATCAATTTGCGCGCGACTCCCGCTGTTTATTCTTTTCCCCGATCCTGCGCCTTGCAGCGCAAACGCCATGCCGCGTATCCTGCCCCGATTGCGACCGCCTTTTGTGTCTTATTCTTTGCTGTTATTGCTACGCTTAACGCAGCCCTTCCCATGCAATTTACCGCTTAATTGCCAGGAGAAGACACCCACGCAAGGTTTCGGCTGTAGACACTTCAACAATGTTTGCTTCTATCTTTCTGCAAGGAGAGAAAAATGTCTGTTTTGTCCTTTAAATCCCAAACTACGCAAAGCGCGGTTTCTGCCTCAGCGCAGAACGCGTCTCACTCCACTCGCCTGGCAGGTATTTGCCTGCTGACAGGCATGATTTCGCTGCTGTTCTGGGGCGCGTCCTTCCCGGTTCACGCGCAGGCAAAGCCCTCCGCGTTGGCGCAGATGATGCCCGCCGCTTCAGCCAAACTCGCGCCCAAAGTGCGTGAAAGCCTGAAAACGTTTTCCGCCGACTCCGACAGTCTGCAAGCCGTGATTATTCAAACGGATGGCGCGGTTCCCGCAGTGGTCAAGCCGCTTATCGGCAAAATCTCGCTTGCCACGTTTGCCGCGAAACGCGGTCAAAACACGCGGGCGCTTATCACGCTCGGCAACGGCAATACGCTGGCGGCGCGGCTGCATCCCCGTGACATTGCCGCGCTGGCGGCGGACAGCCACACGCTTCACGTATCACCCGACCTGCCCCTGCGAGCGTGTGACATGGGCGCGGCGTATGCGGATTACGCGCTGGAAACTACCGGCGCGGATTTTCTGCAAACCAACCACAATCTAACCGGGGCGGGCGTGACGGTCGCGGTCGTGGATACGGGCATTGCCCCACACGGCGACCTGACTTCTTCCTCGTCGCGCATCGTCGGCTGGAACGATCTGGTGAACAATACCGGGTATCCCGGGGATGATAACGGGCATGGCACACACGTTGCCGGACTGATTGGCGGCAACGGCGCGACGGCTGCCGCCAACGGTTACAATGTCAGTTTCACGCGCATGGCTCCCAATACCCGATTTGTCGGCGTCAAAGTTCTGGACGCGAACGGCGGCGGCAACGTCAGCACGGTAATTGCGGGTATTGATTGGTGCATTGCCAATCGCGCTGTATACAACATCCGCATCCTGAATCTGAGCGTCGGGCATCCCATTGGCGAAAGTTATGCGACTGACCCACTGTGTCAGGCCTGCGAACGCGCCTGGAACGCGGGGATTGTGGTTGTGGTGGCGGCCGGCAACAGCGGGCGTAGCGTGGCGAGCGATCCGAACAGTCCGACGCAATACGGCTCCATCACCAGTCCCGGCAACGACCCGAAAGTGATTACCGTCGGAGCTATGAATACAAGGGGTACCCTCCTGCGCGACGATGACATTATTTGCACGTATAGTTCGCGCGGCCCCTCTGCCGGCGATCTGGTTCTCAAGCCCGACCTCGTTGCCCCCGGGAACGCAATGGTGAGTCTGGCCGCAGCGGGCAGCACACTGGTGACGCAGGCGGGCAGCAGTCTGCTCGATCCAACTCTCTACGGCGGGACAGGCGCCAGGTCGTACCTTGTGCTGTCAGGAACCTCCATGGCCGCTCCCGTTGTTGCGGGCGGAGCCGCCCTGCTGCTGCAAGCCGACCCGACCCTCACCCCGGATACCATCAAAGCGCGATTGATGCTTTCCGCCACGAAAACGGCCAGCATGGATTATATGTCTTACGGCGCGGGATATCTTAATGTTGTCGGCGCGCTGGCGCTGACGCAGGTGACGGCGGATCACGCCCTCAGCCCCTCCCTCACCCGTAACGCGGATGGCACTGTAGACATTACGGGCATCGGCTGGGGCGGCAATATCGCCGGTTCCAACTTCGGTTGGGGCGACATTACCGGGGGCAAGGGCAAGGGTATCACGTCGGAGAACTTCGGATGGGGCGACATTACGGGGGGAAAAGGCAAAGGATTCACATCTGAATCCGACTGCCTGACCGCGCAGAACTTCGGGTGGGGCGACAACTTCTTCGCCGGTATCGGGGTCTTCGGCCCGCAGCAATTGCCTGCCAACGTCGGCCCGACCAATCCCGCCCTGTGGAACGGAAGCATCACGCCTCTCAGCACTCCCAATCAAACCGACAGCATGAGCCTTCTGCGCCGGGGAGATAAATAAGTTGAGAGTTGATGGTTGATAGTTGATAGTAACTGCTTCAACTCATCACCAAAGTTCATTGCCGGAACGCTCTGCAAAAAGCGTTTCGGCTTTTTAGCGCGTGGCGCGTATATGCCAGAGTACGCGCTGCAAAATTCGTCACTAAAATCGGTCAGGCGCGTCTAACCATCTTGTGTTGCCGCCCCTTCAAAATGGTCGGCATTCGCGCGACAAATACGATATAATAAACCCACATACGAACTCTAAATCGCACTTTCAAGGCTCAGGCCACATCAGGAGACGGTACGCATGGCGCACGGCAATTTTGACTGGAAAGACATGTTTCTGACGCGGCGGGAAATGCTGTCGCGCATGGGCAACGGCTTCGCCGCGCTCGGCCTGACCGGGCTGTTGAGCGACATCGCGCTGGCAGATGGGAAGGCTGGCAAGGGAAAAGGGGGAACTCAGTCTTCCCACCAACCACCAGTCACCAACCACCAATCACCCTCCTTGAATCCGTTGGCCGTGAAGCAGCCGCCGTTTCCCGCTACCGCCAAGCGCGTAATTTTTCTGTTTATGAATGGCGGGCCGTCGCACGTAGATACGTTCGATCCCAAGCCGATGCTGACGCAGTATCACGGCAAGCCCCTGCCCTATTCCACGCTTCCCACCGAGCGCAAAACGGGAACCTGCTTCGGGTCGCCTTTCAAATTTGAAAAACACGGGCAATCGGGCATCGAAGTGTCGGAAATCTTCCCCCACATGGCAAGCTGCATTGACGACATTGCCGTGATCCGCTCCATGCATGCCGATGTGCCGAACCATGAGCCGTCCCTGCTGCTGATGAACTGCGGCGAGGGACGACTGGTGCGCCCAAGCATGGGTTCGTGGGTGACATACGGATTGGGAACCGAAAACCAGAACCTGCCCGGTTTCATCGCCATGTGTCCGGGCGGCTATCCCATTCAGGACACGCAGAACTGGCAGGCCGGTTTTCTCCCCGGCGTGTATCAGGGAACCTATATTGACCCATCGCAAACCGACATGCAGAAGGTCATCGAGCATATCAAGAACAACTACGAGTCCATGCCCGCGCAGCGGCAGCAGTTGGATTTGCTGCACGAATTGAACGCCAAACACGCGGCGCAGCGCGAAGAAGACGCGCAGCTAGAGTCGCGTATCCAGTCGTTTGAACTGGCGTATCGGATGCAGATGGACGCTACGGACGCTTTCGACATCAGCAAGGAACCCGCGCATATCCGCGAAATGTACGGCGAGGGCGTGTATGCCCGCCAACTGCTGATTGGCCGCCGTTTGCTGGAGCGCGGCGTCCGGTTCCTGCAACTGTACACGGGCGCGGGCCAGCCCTGGGACAACCACGACGATATTGCGGACGGCCACCGCGCCCTTGCCCGTCAAACCGATCAGGCGATCGGCGCGCTGCTCAAAGACCTCAAACAGCGCGGGATGCTGGAAGACACGCTCGTTATCTGGGGCGGCGAGTTCGGGCGAACGCCCACTGTGGAACTGCCCACTCCCGGCTCGAACGCGGGCAAGCAGAACGGGCGCGACCACAACCACTGGGGCTTTTCGATGTGGATGGCGGGCGGCGGCGTCAAGGGCGGTCAAACCTACGGCGCAACAGACGATTTCGGCTTCCGAGCGCAGGAAAAACCCGTCCATGTCCACGACCTTCACGCCACGCAGCTAAAATTGCTGGGCTTCGACCATACGCATCTCACGTACCGCTACGCCGGACGCGACTACCGACTGACCGACGTATACGGCAACGTGATTCCCGAACTGATCGCGTAATACGAACAAAGCGCTCCGGCTACTGAACCTGTATTTGAATATGACCATTGAAGCATCAAATTTAAATAGCAACTCCGCGCCTGCGGAACAAGCATCAGAACTGGAATCCTCTGTTGAGTTCTGGAGTGATACTGTTGCCGCGTCTGATGTTGCAGAGGACGAGGGGCGTTCGGGGCAAGTTTCTCTCCTTGCTATGAGAGGTAAGCCAACGCCTCGCCCTCGCGATAGCTGGATAAAAACAGCAGGCAAATATCCTGAAGGTTCTCCCCTTGACAGGATTTTTGAAGAAGGGAATAGGTTGAGGGAAGACGAGCGCAACGAAACATGATCATCGTAGAATCTAATCACATGCGGGTACTCAGAAGACCGGGGATCGCATGTGACAAGTTGATGCGCAAACTACAGGCAAGCGGAGAAGATGTTTGCACAAACATCATTACCGTACATGAAGCGGTGAATGGGTGTTTGTCAGAGATCAATAAAGCGAAGACTGCACACGAGAAGGTGCCTCCTTATCATTATCTGCATCAGATTTTTGAGTTCTTTGCGGAGTGGATATTGTTGCCGTTCGACGACAGAGCGGCCACAGAATTTGTACGCCTGAAACAAATCAGAGAGTTACGCGCATGTGGAACGATGGATTTGCAAATAGCATGCATAGTCATTGTAAACCGCGCGAAGCTACTCTCTGCCGATAAAATCTTTGAAGACATCAAAAGTCATTCAACATTGATTGTTGAGGACTGGCTTTGATAGTAGATGACGGGGAAGGAACAGCAATGGGACAAATACGTCCTACCGCGCAGCAGGTAGCCACGCGAGGCCGGGAAATATACGAGCAGCAGTTGCGCGGCTTGTTGGAACCGGAGAACACAGGCAAGTTCCTTGTGATTGACATTGAGACAGGCGAGTACGAAATAGATGAGGACGACATGACCGCCTCCATGCGCACTTATCAAAAACGGCCTGATGGCGTCCGCTATGGCATGCGAATCAGCTATCCAGACGCCGACACTCTCCGTTCCTCACAGACAGCGGGTTAGTCATGTTTCGGGGACAATTTCAGTAATACTTTAAAATCTCCAAATTTATTGTATGACCTGCTATATTTGTTTACAATGCGTATAGGATTTTACACTGTTTGAGAGAAGCAGAAGCACAGTATGTCACAGACTGTAACGTTGCAATTACCAGATGAGGTAGCCGACTGGCTCGAAGCGTCGGCGCGGCGTACCGGGCGTTCGCTCAACGATTTGGGCGTGTCGTTGTTTGAAGAAGCGCGGCGCGTCAGCGAGTTCGCGGAAATAGAGTTTCGCGCATTTGGCGGTGAACGGCAGGCGTGTTTGAAGGGACTGCTGCAAGTCTGGCAGGTCATCGAAGTGGCGCAGCAATACAGACTGGACGCGGCAACAACGGCGCAGCATTTCGGCTGGCCGACATGGAAAGCGCAGGCCGCGCTCAATTATTACGAAGCGTTTCCTGACGAAATTGATGCGGCAATTGCTGAAAACAAAGCAATGGGTTACGAAAACCTCAAGCGCTTGTTTCCGCATATAACGCTGACTGAAGTGACACTGCCACCCATGAAAAATCAGTTAGTTGGGTAGGCAACGTTCGCACCTGTAAAAATGTAGAATTCTATTCAGGCGCAGGGGAAGGATTTTCTTCTTCTGCGTCTAATTTATTGTCTGGAATATTTCAGCCGCTAAAACAACACACTTCAGAAAGGCAAGGGACTATGTGGGGAATGAGCCGGGATGATGGCCTGTTTCACTATTATGACAGTTCCGCAGCGGGTAATGCGTTCGAGTGCGGCAAGCCCCGGCGCGTCGTTATTGACCATTCCGTCAGTGCGCCGGATAACGCCTGTCTCGCCTGCGTCAAATCTTTTCAAACACCCACACAGGCGCTTTCCACTCCGCAAGTACAGGCAACAGAGTTGGAAGCGCCGCAGCAACGCTATACGGGGAGTGAGACGCCCGTTGCGCTATTGGAAAAAGCGCATGAGGAGCATTACCTCCGGTACACGCTGCAAGTGGCGGCGGAACAGGTGGTGGAATACAGCCGCAAAGCCCACGCGAAGGGGCGACGCTCGATTCACAGCGGGGCGGCGGACGCCTGGCTGCGAACGGAAGCGCGGCGCAAACAGGAGGCGATTTAAACCATTTTAGGCGACCCCTATTTCGCGCGTATTGATTTTGCCGGGGAGGATGCTGACGCGGTAGAGTTGATCTACATCGGGCGCGCGATGCTCGAAACCGGTTCCGATAGCTTTCTCATCTATGACTGGCGCGATCCGATTTGTACCCTGTACTATCGCCACAATGTGGGTTCCGCCAGTTACCATGCGCCGGGCGGCGTGTTTGGCGGCGAAATATTTCTGAAGCGTCATCTGGAAATCCGCAAGGGAGCGTTGGCCTCGTATCAGGATGTGGGCAGCAGCAAAACGCAGATCGCGGAAACCGAGGATGCTATCCTGCTTGGCATGTTGAAGCGCAACAGTTCGGGCGAAATGCGGCAAATCGTGCAGAGCATACAGGCGGAACAGGATGAAGTTATCCGTGTTCGTGGTGGCGTGGTGATTGTTCAGGGACCGGCGGGCAGCGGCAAAACCGTCGTCGCGCTGCATCGCGCCGCCTATCTGCTATACCATAAGCGGCAGGAACAGGAGCGACTCGCGCAGCGTTTTGGCCGGGTTTCCGCGCAGCAGATGCTGGTCTTCTCCCCCAACAGCATCTTTTCAAGCTATATTTCGCGCGTCCTGCCCGACCTGAACGAAGAGCAGATTACGCAAACCATTCTGGAAAACACCATTCAGGCCGAAGTTCGTAAATGCCTGCCCAAAGCAATTCGGGGCGAGCGCTGGCAGGTGGAAGCCCGCGAAGACTACTTTGAGTACATTCTGCTGCAAACAATCGACGCGCTGTACCAGGCGCGCGTATCGGCTTCTGCTTTCAAATCTTCCCTTGCCATGCTGTCCGCTATGAGAAACGTTTCTGGAACAGCTTGACAGACAGATAGAAGCGGCGTTTGAGGACATGGAACTCAGCGTTTACGGGCAGGTAATTGCGGATGCGAAGCAACGCATTTTTTACAGCAAATCGGAATTTCAGGAGCGGTATCGCCTGTCCCGCGCGGCGAGTTCCGTTGTGGACAGTCTCAAAGATGTGCTGGAAAACATTGACACGCGCCTTGTGGAATTTGAACAGACAAGTTGGATTCCGCGCGGCGATGGCAACGGCAGAAATCCCCTTGCGATTACGATGCGACGCCTGCAGCAGGAGAAATTGCGCATTGAAAATCTGCTGCAACCGTATATGAACCGCGCCCTGCTGGATTTATACGCGACTCTGCTGCAAAACGCGCTGTTGCCGTCCGACGAATCTCTATCAGACGAAACTGCCGGACTTTCCGCAGAGGCAGGCGCGTACACAGCTTCCTTTGCGCAAGAGCGCAAAGTGGCGTATGAAGATATTGTTCCCCTGCTGTTGTTGAGTGGACACTATCGCGGCTTTCCGCAGTGGAGCGATGTAGACCATGCCGTGATTGATGAAGCGCAGGACTACTCCCTGCCGCATTACGAGTACATCAAGAATTGCCTGCCCGATTCCTGTAGTTTCACGATTGTCGGGGATACCAATCAGGCCATCAGCCCCGCGCTGAACCTGCACGATTACGAGGGACTGGAAGACGTTTTCACCAAACGAATCACGCGCCTGGAACTGAAACGCAGCTACCGCTCCAGCGTGGAAATCACGGACTTCGCGCGGCAGATACTAAAGGGCAGTCCGGCCATTGATAATGTGCGTCGAACGGGAAGCAAGCCGAAAGTGCTTGCCGCGCCGGATGGCAAACTCCCCGCCACCCTCGCCACGCTGTTGACAGATATAGCCGATAAGAGGGTCAACTCTATCGCGGTTATATGTAAAACGCGGCGGGACAGCGCGGAATTGTATCGCCAGTTACGGCCCCTGATGCCGAAGGATACGCCGCTGACTCTATTGAGCGGCAGCGCGGCATTGACGCAGGGCGTTCTCGTAATGCCGGTGCAGCTTGCCAAAGGGCTTGAATTCGATGCCGTTGTTCTGCACGACGCGAGTCAGGCGCGTTATGAGCGGGAAGCGGAGCGCAAACTGCTGTACACGGCCTGTACCCGCGCCCTGCACGACCTGTACATCTGCTATTGTGGCGTTCCCTCGCCCCTGCTGCCCCTTGCAAATAGCGACCTTTACGAGCGGTACGGTTTGCGGAATTAGACTACTTTAGAATCGAGAGCCATGCTGAACCATCGCAAACTCACATTAGAGGAAGCCGCGCTGCTTCACGCGGAATTGAAAACCACGCCTAACATTCTCGGCTACACCGTTCGGGAACTGTTGGGCTGTTCCGACGTGTGGGTCGCGGAGGAGGATGGCGCATTGGCGGGCGCTTGTATCAGCAAAGACCTGCGTTTCGGCTGGACGGATATTGCCGTGTTGTATGTGGTTCCCGCGTTCCGGGGCCGGGGATTGGGACGCGAACTTTACGCCGCGGCCTGGGAGCGGGCCGAACAGCGCGGGCGGCACATCCTCACCCTGAGTCGCAATCTGGAAGTGATCGCCATGATGAAGCGCCGGGGCATGAGCGTGTCCGGTTCTATGTGGAAAGCGCCCTTTGCGATGCACCTGCACATGCAATGCCACATGGCAAGCCTGTACCGCCTTCGGGAATCCATTCGCAAAAGCAGGCAGATGCAAACCGAGTCGCCGCTTCTTGTCGGCGTCAAGAAACACGCTTCGGGGTAAACCCGGACGGAAAGAAAAATAAATGGAGAAACTGCGTATACAGCCGCCGATTGTGCAGGTGGCGATTGATGTGCTGAATATAGACGACGCGTTGCGGCTTGGGGAAGCGGCGGTACGGGCGGGCGTGGACTGGCTGGAAGTGGGAACGCCTCTTGTCACGTTCGAGGGGGTACGGGCGATTGGCGCGTTGGCGCGGGAGTTTCCCCATGTCCCGGTTCTGGCCGACTATAAGATGATGGACGGGGTTCGCAAGTATGTCGTGGAAACGGCGAAACAGGGCGGGCGTATCGCCACCATCTGCGCGGTTGCCAGCGATGCCAGCCTGCGGGAAGCCATTCGCGCCGGACAGGAAGCGGGCGTTGTCGTGCTTTGCGATTTGTACGCCGCGCCCGATGCGGCCCTTCGCGCCCGTCAACTGGCCGATATGGGAATTGACAGCGTATACGTCCATTGGGGAGCCGACCAGCGTAACGCCGACCCCGCGTATGACGCCCTGACGGAACTCAGCGCGGTTCTGAAAGCCGTGACCATTCCTGTCGGCGTGGGAACCTTCAGCGTGGAAGACGGCGTTCGCGCGGCAGGCATGGGCGCGGATATTCTGGTAATCGGCGTTCCGCTGATTCAGGTTCCCGATGTGGAAGGCGCGTTACGCGAATACATCGAGCAAAGCAAAGCCGCGTACAAATCCAGACAACTTACCGCGCCTTAATGCCAAGTTATGTATTTTACTATAAATTTCCAAAACACATGTGGCGAGTAGATGGGTAAATCGCGTAATCCTCTCTCTTTTACAGTCTACTTTTCGGGAACGGACACGCGCATCAAGCCGTCCTGCCCGACAACTGCCAGCGATTGGCCGTTGGGCGCGAAGGCAATGGCGTACACTTCGCCCTTGAAACTGCCCAACATTTGAATTAATTTGCCGGTGTCCGCGTCCCACTGCCGAACGGTCTTGTCCGGGCTGCCGCTGACGACGTTTCTGCCGTTCGGGTGGAAGGCGATGCTGAGAATGGACGCTTCATGCTCGTCGAATTTCGCGGTCGCCTTGCGTTCGGCGATGTTCCACACGCGGGCGGTTTTGTCCAGACTGCCGCTTGCAAGCCGCTTGCCGTCCGAGCTAAAGGCCAGCGCGCTAATGGAGAGTTTATGTTCGCCTTTGAGGTAGGCGGTGAACATTTTGCTTTGGCCGCCCCGCGCCATGTCGTACAGATGGATGGTAGGGTCGAAGCCGCGCCCGCCCGCCGCCAGCGTTTTGCCGTCGGGACTCAGGGCGATGCCGGCAATGCCGTTGGCGTGTCCGGCAAATTCGCCGCTCAGGTTGCGGGACGTGACATCCCACACGCGCAGGGTTGGTTCGCTGTCGGCGGCTGTCACCAGCGTTTTGCCGTCCGGCGTCAGGCAAATCGCCGTCACGCCTGCCTTGTGCGCAAGGATGGTTCCCAGTGTTTTGCCGGTTTGCGCGTCCCACAGCCGAACAGCCCCGTCCGAGCAACCCGCCGCCAGTATCGCCGCGTTCGCGTCCAGTTGCAGGACGGCCAGCCGCGAACCTTTGCCCGCAAACGCCAGCGCGAGAACCTCGATCTCCGCAGGCAGTTCCAGCGTTCGCAATCTCATCGCGCTCGCGTAATCGAACAGGCCGATACCCTTCCCGGCAATCGGCGCGGCCAGCAACACGCCATCACTGCTCAGGGCTACGCATTTGACTGCCCTGCCCGCCGCCCTCACTGCGCCCCTGCTGTTCGCTTCCAAACCGCCAATCAGCAGTCCTGTCAGCATCACGTCGGTTCCGGCTTGCAGAATTTCCCGTCGCGTCATTTTGTTCATGGTTGTTTTCTTACTGTTTTTCCGCCGCTTTATTTCATTCGACTTTTGCAGTCGCGCCGTCAAGCATGTTGTTGATCTCGTGGTCGCTCAGATTGTTGTTGGGATGGTCGTCAGGCTGATTGCCGCGTACAACCGCAGTCGTCATAAACTTCTTTTCGCCTACAGGTGTTACTACAACCGTCAGAGTTACTCTGCTTCTCGCCGCCATGTCTCCCACGTCTACGGACACAAGCCGGTTGGTTTGGGATACCTGCCCCTGCGTGGATTGCGCGGACACCAGTTCCAGTCCTTCCGGCAGGCGGTAGGAGAGACTGACACCCGTTGCCTGTCCATGCCCGTTGTTGACAACCGCAACTGTACAGGTAATGGAACGCCCCACCGTGACAGCCTGTGGCGAGTGCGTCACCGTTAATGCCAAATCTATGGGCGCAACGGGTGGCGCGACAATGCGTGAGCGTACCAGAGTTACCTGCTGATCCGAGCGGAACGCCAACCCGTCCGTTCCCCAGCGAATCAGGTTGTTGGTTCCGCCCTTTACTTCCGGCACGTCCATTGAATCGAGCGTGACATACGTGGTGTAATCGTCGCTCGTGATATGGCTGCCGTTGAGGAAGAATACGCGATTCGTTCCCGCATCCGGCAGGGGGCGCGTTCCCCATGTCGTGTTCGGGAAACGCCCCAATATGCGCTGCGTTTCGGGATCAACCACCTGCCCGTTGTCGGTGAACACGCGCCCGTTGCCATCGCCGAGCAGATGGCAGTTGCCGAACAGCAGGCTTGCCGTGTTGGCTCTGCCGTTCAATCCCGTCGCGTCTACGGCATACGTGCTGAAATCCCACGAGGATATTTCGTTCTGGTAGGTATGCACCCGATTGCCGAATGTCCGCGCAAAGGAGTTCGGGCTGCCCGTTTTGGGCCGCATCGCGCCGTTATCCAGAATGGCAACGCCATCACCCATGCCCGCTCCCCCGCCCCGCGAAACAATTAGAATGTCATGCTGTCCGGGCAGAACTTCCAACTGCCGAATCCCGCCCGTATGGAACAGTCCCGCCGGTTTGCGTGTGGTCAAATCCACGCGCCGTATATCCCCCGTATCCAACGCCACGTACAGGTATTTGCCATCATCGGAAGCCGCCATGTGGCCGGGTTCGCTGCCAACCGGAATTGGGGCGCTCACTTCCGCCGTCAGCGGGTCAATCGCCACCACGCTATTGCCGCCCGGTCCCGCGTTTCCGGGGACGCTGGCATAGATTTTCTTTGACACCGGCTCATAAAGCAGTTCCCGCGTAATCAGATTGACATGCTTTACGCTGGTCGGCGCGATATTATCCGCCCGCCCGGTCGCGTTCATCGCGAGTAACAGCAAACCTATTCCCGCTTGTTTCCACAGTTTCATACGTTCACCTTTAGTTTAGTGCCTATTCCAATAGGCCGGGTACAAAGAACGTACCCGTCTGAGTGGCCTGCGGCCAAGCGTCCTTCGGACGCAAATGCAATCGCCTGTTGGGATAGGCTCTAGTGGGAAGCCACCGAAGTTACTTTCAGCCAGAAAAAATTGCCGGAGTCGTTCAGGGGACGAGATACCAGAATAGTGACGATGGGCTGTTTCGCGCCCGGTTCCCCGTCGGGATTGTGGCGCAGGAAGGCCATTGTGGTATTGCGGTCTTCCAATGTCCAGTCTTTCAGCAGCAGATTCTTGAGCGCGTCTATACATTTATTTCGCTGATGCTCGGCCTCGCCATGATTTGCGAAGCGGTAGATGTACGTTGCCAGATGCAGCGTTCCCGCTTCTTCGAGAACCGCGTCCACGCTTCCGGGCAACAACAGGGTCGGCTTGCTTTCTCCGCCCTGTACTGCGCCTTTGATAGACGCGAAGCCTTTGTCCGCCGCCGCGATAAGTCGGCGCATGTCGCTGTGAAACGGGGTCCCAAATGCTCCGTCGGCAGTCTCTTTTGGCAACATGGGCGGGGCTATCTCTCCGATACGGATGATGCCCGATTGTTCGCCGATAATGGCGCCGTCCAATCGCGCCACAAGATGATAGCGCGCTCCCCGCGTTTCGCGTAGTGAAGCATTGCCGGACGGCACGGGAACCGCGCTCACGGTAAACGTTGTCGCGTCTTTTGCTTTTGCGGAAAAGCGGCGCGGGCCATTGCCCGCGTCTAATTCCATATCTATCGTGATATTGGCGCGGGAGTGGCGCAAGCTGACGATGTGAATCAGGAAGGTTTGCGCGTCGTGGCACTGAAGCGTTGGAATTTGAAGCGGGGATAAGCTCAAGTCTGTCGCGTTCTGTAGTCTGGTGAGCGCGTTGATGGGAATGGCGAAATTGATGGACGCGCCGGGGATGCCCGCCTGCACAATGCCGATGACCTGCCCGGATGAATTCAGCACCGGTCCGCCAGAATTCCCCGGATTGAGCGCGGCGTCCAGTTGAATGGAGTTCAAGGCTCCCCGGCTTTTGCGCAGGGCCGTAATATGCCCCAGACTTACCGACACATTGGGATATTCGCCCTGTTGCGTTGCCAAATCTTTGCCGAACGGGTAGCCAAGCGCAATCACGGACGCGGTTTCCATCAGGCCATCGCTGTTGCCAACGGGCAGAGTGGTAAACGCGCCCGGTGGATTCACTTGCAGGAGGGCTAAATCTAATACTTTGTCCGCCCGCAAAACCTGCGCGACAACCGCTTTCTGACCGGCTTCACCCGGATTGAGAATTAGTTTGACGGTCTTGTTTTCGGCGGATTCGACGACATGCTGATTGGTCACGAATATGCCTGCCGGGTCAATGCAAAAGGCCGAACCGAACCCCTCGCCGCTTCTCACTTCCACCAGCGCGGTCGCGCCTTTCGCCCGCGCAAGAAGCTGCGGCGAAATGTCTGCGCCTGCCGAAATTCCGCAAATCATAAGGGACAGCAACAGGCATAACACGGGCAGCAGGCGTCTGATTTGAAAATAGCCCTCAACCCCCAGCCCCTTCTCCCAGGCTCTTTTGGGAGAAGGGGAGCCTTTTAATTGAAGGCCCGAAGTTGAAAGCATTTGTCTGTCCGGCAGCAAGTAATTCATTTTGCGGCTGCGCCTTTGGTGTCGCCCTTCACATATCCATCATTGCAAAACAAATACAGGCCGCTTTTACCGGGCGCGATAATGTCCAGCCGTCCCGTATGCCGCAAATCAACGGCGGTTAATTGCAGCCCGGTTCCCGCCTGCGTCCCTTCGTCAACCACGACTTTCTGCCATGCCTTGCCCTTGCGGTCATATTTATAATAGTATATGCAAAGCGGGTCGCCCGCGCCCGGATCGTGGTCGTGCGCTTTGTACCGCTTGCCCGTCAGAATCACCGGCTGCTTGTTGCCTTCCAGATCGGCCAGAATCAGGGTATGCGCCTGTGACCAACTTGTATCTATCGGCTCCTGTGTCCACTTTGCCGCACCGTTTTCCATTGTCGGGCGCAGCCAGTACAGGCCGTAATGGTGTCCGCTGCCGAACACGATGGAGTTATGCCCGCTCCCGTCCACATCCAGAGTTGGCGTTCCAATGCCTAAATCGCCCGGATTGCACTCCCAATCCTTGTGCCATGTCCATTTGTCGTTGCGGGCGTCCACATTCTCGTACCAGCCATGCGGCGTGATTAAATCGCATTTGCCGTCGCCGTTCACATCGCCAAAGCCAATACCGTGTCCCGCGCCCTCCTTGCCGACAACATGTTCCACCCACTGCGGCTTGTCGCTCTTCGACGCGCCTTTACGTAGTTCGTACCACACGACCTGCCCGCCGCAATTGGGCAAAACGCAAATGTCTTTCTTGCCGAGCAGGGGCGCGAAGACCGTTGTTTCCGCGCTGCCGGGTTTGGCAATCAGATGCTTTTCCCACATCGCGCCATTCAATTTCGCCTTGCCGGGGTTCTCGTGCCAGAAAATCTCTCCCGTCGCGTAATCGGACGAAACAATGTCTATATTCCCGTCGCCGTTGCAGTCTACGGGCAAATCGGCGAAGTCGGCGCGATAACCGCTGTTGTTGGCGTCGCGTCCCCATACGCCGATCTCGCGAAACTTGTGCGGCGTCCAGTTCGGGGCTTCGTACCATGTATCGCCGCTCACGATGTCGAGTTTGCCATCGCCGTTGATGTCCGCCGCGCTTGCCGCCTCAAAATCCGAGTTGGGGTTGATGACCACCTTGCGCCACTTCACCCGCCCCGCCTGTGCGACAGGAACCACATTCCCCGGCTTATCCACATTCTGCGCTCCCACCGCCAACACTCCCATTCCCAAACCTAGCGCAAGTACGCCCGCTGCCGTTGTTGAAAGATGCTTCTTCACGCGCTAAACTCCTTTACGCCAATATAGGATGAATGACTTCGCCGCTTACGTCGGTCAGGCGCATGTTGCGGCCACCGTATTGATAGGTCAGATGGGTGTGTTCCAGACCGAGCAGGTGCAGAATGGTGGCGTTCAGGTCGTACACCGTCTGGACGTTTTCCGACGCGACATAGCCGATTTCATCGGACGCGCCATAGATGGTCCCGCCTTTAATGCCGCCGCCCGCCAGCCACACGGAAAACGCTTTGGGGTTGTGGTCACGGCCCACGCTGCCCTCGGTAAACGGCATCCGGCCAAACTCGGTATGGAACACGAGCAGGGTATCTTCAAATAGACCGCGCTGTTTCAGGTCGCGAATCAATCCGGCTATCGGCAGGTCAATTTCGCCCGCCCGCATCGTGTGGTTGGGAACCATCGCGTTATGCGCGTCCCAACTCTGGTCGAACACGCCGCCGCCCGAATAGATCTGCACGAACCGAACGCCGCGCTCCACCAGCCGACGCGCCAGCAGGCATTGCCGCCCGACGATTTCGGTTTGGGGTTTGTCCAGACCGTACAGGGTTTTCGTGGCTTCGGACTCGCGGCTCAAATCTACGGCTTCAGTCGCTTCCGACTGCATTCGATACGCCAGTTCATACGCCCGTATTCGCGCCGCCAATTCCTGCTCGCCCGGACGTCCGCGCAGAAACTCCTCATTGAGTTTCCCGATGAAATCCAGATGTTCGCGCTGCTTTTCGGGCGTCACGCCTGCGGGCGGCTTCAGGTTGAGAACTGGCAAACCCTGACTGCGGAACTGTACGCCCTGATAGTTGGAGGGAAGAAAGCCCGCGCTCCAGTTGCCCGCGCCGCCGCCGACAAGAGCGCGCGGATCGGTCATTACGACAAACGCGGGCAGGTTCTGGTTTTCGGTTCCCAATCCATAGGTAATCCAGTTGCCCAATCCCGGCCTGCCACTCAAAATACTGCCGGTCAGCATGTGGTACACAGCCGGAACGTGGTTATTGCTGTCGGACTTCATGGAACGAATCAGGGCAATATCGTCGGCGCAGCTTCCGATGTGGGGCAACAGGTCGGACACGGGCATTCCGCACTGTCCATAGGGCTTGAACTGCCAGGGGCTTTTCATCAGTTTCCCGGGCGCGCTCCGCCCGCCCGTATCAAAGCCGGGACGCCCCGCAACCGAAGCGCCATCCTGCTTGATAAGTTCGCTTTTCGGGTCGAACGTATCAATATGGCTGATTCCTCCGAACATAAATAAGGAAATCACCCGCTTCACTTTGGGCGCGAAATGCGGCTTTTTCGGAAACAAAGGGTTTTGGGTGTCGAGCAGTGGTTTTCCCCTGTCCCCTGCCGCCTGACTCCTGACCCCTTCTCCTGAAGCGCCCTCTTCGCCGAGCAGAAACGCCAGCGCCAGTCCGCCGATGCCGCCGCCCGCGCGCGCCAGAAAGTCCCGCCGCGCAATGGTGTCCGGCCCACTATGATCGTCATGTTCCGCCATGGTTACATCCTCTTACAAAACAACCTTAGCATATTGTTGAGGCATTGTCGCAGCAGTTGATTGTGACGTAATCACATAACCACGCTTGAAATCTACGCCGTCAACTTCAAGGTTCGTAAATTCGCTTATAGCATGTTCAAGGCTATAAAGTTTGTTCATAGTTTGAACAAAACTTGTATCTGGAGCCAGCGTAACTACCCGTGATAGCATGATGAGTTCATCAGAGGTGAGAACCTGCCCTAACCTGAAAAAAAAGCTGTCATGGTTAGGACGATATATCCCCAAACTTTTTGAGAAAATGGTCGTGACAGGATTGGTATTAATCTGTTCAAGCCATGTTGCGGAAACAACTAAATCCCACCGATCATTCGCTTCTTCACGCAACATTAGAGCAAATAAGGAGAATGCGCCGTAGTTACTGGCAAATTCTTGTTCTAATCGGGTTAGTTTATCCAGAAGTTGGAGTACTGATGTATTCATGGAATTATCCTCTTGACCAGAACACGCGCTGCGCGAATTATGATCAAAGCCCTTACATCCGTTGTTGTTCCAATACGCTGATAACGCATTTCCGAATTCCAAGTTAAGACATCAGACCATTGCGATAGAAGCCTGTTTTAATAGCGGCTTCAATGCCAGACAAATGCAATAGAGTATCAAGATTATGTGTCTGCAAACTTTTGTATTGTGCAAATTCGCTGTTAGTTTCCGGGAAGCCTGCCCAGCTCAATGTCTGACAAACCCGCGCTTTCAAAGCTACTTCAACGGCATATCCACATACATAGACGGCACAATCGTAACGCTTGTTGCGAAAAAGAACATCTGCATCCTTCAACCGAGCGCGAGCGATTAATTTTAGATCAGCAGTGGAAATCATCAGCCATTCAACCTTTGCTTCATCATTGTATATTATGGCACGTAGACGAACTCGTTCAGGTTGAACAGGGCGTGGCAGAAGTCGGGCAGGGCGGACGCGTCGCGCTTTTGCATAAACGCTAGACTTAGACTTAATTCCTGCGCGGAGGGCAGTCGGCTAAAGGCTAATTGGTAGGCGCGTTCTACCTGTTGACGCGGATTGTCGGGATACTCTTTTTGGAGCCGCTGCGCGAACAATCCCGCCTGCCGCAGAATCAGCGGATCGTTGAGCAGGGTCAGGGCTTGCAGGGGCGTGGTCGTGACATTGCGCTGCGCGACGGTGTACGTGATTTCCGGGCAGTCGAACACTTCCAGTTCGGGCAGGAGAGTCGAGCGTTTCACCTTGACGTACACGCTGCGCCGCCATGTGGAAGGCCCATCCTCGCCATCATGCCAGTTGGGGCCTTGAAACGTGTCGGCGCGCAGGGACGGGTCAATGGGCGGATACACGGGCGGGCCGCCCATCTGCAAATTCAAACTTCCGGCCAGCTTCAGAATACTGTCGCGGATAGGTTCGGCTTCCAACCGGCGCACAGGCATCCGCCAGTAGTATTTATCCTGCGCGTCGGCTTTCATCCCCTCCTCGCGCATATCCGACGCCTGCTGATACGTGGACGAAAGCAGCATCAGGCGGTGCAGAGGTTTGAGATGCCATGCAAAGGATGAAGGATGAAGGATGGAGGATGAATTCTCTCCTTCTCGTATCTCGTATCTTGTATCTCGTATCTTCCCTTCATCCTTCATCCTTCCGCCTTCATCCTTTGCAGCAAAGCGGCTTGCCAGCCAGTCCAGCAGTTCCGGGTGGGAAGGGAGTTCGCCATTCAGTCCGAAGTTGCTTGGGGTGTTGACCAAGCCTCTGCCGAAGTGCTGCCGCCAGACGCGGTTGACCCACACGCGGGCGGTGAGCGGATTTTGCGCGCTTGTCAGCCAGTCGGCAAGCGCGGTACGCCTGCCGGTTGTGGTCGCGTTCGCGGGGGCGGGAGCGATGTCGGTCGCGCCATCCGGAAGGGAACACACGAAGCCGGGTTTCACCTCATCGCCGGGATGATAAGCGTCGCCGCGCAATAATAAATGCGCGGCGGGAAAGTCGCGGCCTTTGTCCATAACGACTTGCGCGTGGGGAACGTCCATGCGCTGCGCTTCCAGTCCCTTGATTTGCTGTTGCAAGGCTTGAAGTTGCCCGCGCTGTGTTTGCGGCAGCGCGGCGAGTATTTGCGCGTCATCGGGCTTTGCCTGTCCCGCCTTTTTCGCCGCTTCTTCGCCCTGCTTGCGCAAAGCGTCCGCCTGTGGACGCAACGCAGCCAGTTGTTTTTCCAGGGGCGCGTTATGTTCCGTAACCACGCGGCGCTCTTCCACACTCGCGCACTCCACTTCGCGCCGTTCGGTCGGGGCGAAAATGGCGGACAGCCGGTAATAATCCGTCTGCTTGACCGGATCGTATTTGTGGTCGTGGCAGCGGGCGCAACCCACAGTCAGGCCGAGCATGACTGAACCCGTTGTCGCCACAAGGTCATCGAGTTCGTTGGCGCGGGTTCGGGCGTTGTTTTCCACAATGTCCTGCGGCCCGCAGGCGAGATAGCCGGTGGCGATGAGGGCGTTGGGGTCATTGGGCTTGAGTTCGTCGCCCGCAATCTGTTCGCGCACAAATTCGTTGTACGGCTTGTCCTGATTGAAGGCGTCTATCACGTAGTCGCGATACCGCCACGCGAGCGTCCGGTCTTTGTCGCCCTCAAACCCGCCGCTGTCGGCATAACGCGCCAAATCCAGCCAGTGCCGTCCCCACCGTTCGCCATAGCGCGGTGAAGCCAGCAGGCCATCCACAACCTTTTCCCAAGCAGTCGGAGATTTATCGTTAAGAAACGCTTCCGTTTCGGCGGGCGTGGGCGGCAGGCCAATCAGGTCGAAATAGGCGCGGCGAATGAGAACGCGACGGGGCGCGGGCGGGGACGGCTTCAAGCCGTTTTCCTGAAGTTTGGCAAGTACAAAAGCGTCAATGGGGTTGCGTATCCACGCGGAATGGATATTGGGAATGGGCGGCGTTTTAGGCGCGCGAAACGACCACCACACTTGCGGCTGCGCTTTGGTGATCGCGCCCGAAGGCCATGTCGCGCCGCTGTCAATCCAATGTTTGAGCAGGGCGATTTCTCCGGCAGGCAGTTTGCCGGTTGGCGGCATCAGGGGCGCGCGATTGCCATTGACCAGTTGTATCAGCAGGCTTTTATCGGATTTACCCGGCACAAACGCCGCGCCCCGCGTCCCACCTTTCAGCGCGGACTCGCGGGTTCGCAAATCCAGTCCCGCCAATCGGTTCCCCACCCCATGGCAGCCCAGACATTTCGCTTCCAGAAGCGGACGAATATCACTCAGGGATGAGGGATGAGGGATGAGGGATGAAGGGATTGCCGATTTTCGATTTTCGATTTTTGATTGAGGCTCCTTGTCTCCGTGTGTCCCTGTCTCCCTATCTCCCTGGCTCCCTACTGTTCCCTGACGCGCCTGCTGACACGCGGCGGCAAGGGATAGCATGGCGAGGCCGAGCGTTAATACAATTTGTATGTGTCGCGCGGCGCAATGCTGTCGCCTGCTGCCCCTGCCGTTTCTTCCGCTGTTATGTTCCTGTACACTCATGCTTGTTCCTGTATGCCTGATTCCTGCGCGTAAACAATTCTGCTGATTGTATTCTACCACCTTATCAGAAGGGTGTCTTCCACGCAGAAAATGTATCTTGCAGATAAAAGCGAACATTCTGCCCCTGTGTTCCGTCGTTTATGCAGCGTACAGGCATTGGGCGCTTTGAGCGCGGCAAGCCTGCTCGTATTCACTTCTGCGTTTTGGCTTGTATGAGCCGCAAACAGAAGTACAGCACCGTTTAAGGAGAGACCGACATGTCAAGATTAATGAAAGCCACCGCCCTGTTGGGTTTGAGCGTGGTCTTGTTTGGAGTGGGCAGTATTTCCGGCGCGCGCGCCGATGCGACGTATGACAAGTTGAACGCTAACGTTCGCCGCGATCTTGATGCCGTTCAGCAGGACCAGCAGCATATCCACGATATGATGACCAAGCGCGACGACCAGAAGGCGCACAGCCAGTTCGCTTATGCGAAACAGACCTCAAAGGACATTCACAAAGCGCAGCAGGCTAAATACCGCCACGCGCAGAAATTGAAGTTTGATCAGCGCGAACTTGCCTCTTACAAGCGTATGCACAAAATGTAACGCTGTTTGCAGGCGTTGAATAATTCAGCGCCATGAAATAAAGGCGGTAGTCTGACATTCTCAGTCTGCCGCTTCTGTTTGTCCCGCATGAAAACAAATGACTCCCCTTCTCCCAGGCTTTTTGGGAGAAGGGGCATGTCCCCAGGTGGACGCCCGGGTTGAGGGCTATTTTCAGGATTGCTGCCGCATATATTCCTGCCAGCCTTGCCGCGCAACTTGTTCGATGGCATCGGGGTAAGGGAAATTCAGCGTTTGCGACAACATACGCCCTGTCTGTGTCACCTGATCTCGCAACTGTTCGATTGCGCGATAAATGTCATTTCGGCTTGCAACAGATGCGCCAATAACTTCCAGCGCTTCACTGCCCCTGATCTGCTCTACGGTTTGCATGAGATGCGTCAGGCCGTGAATGGTTTGGGTTTGCATTTCGCCGCAGTCGCAGTTGGTTGCTTGAATGTGCCACAGCCGCATTAGAAGTTGCCGCTCGTTGTGGACGCCGGTCAGGGCAAGCAGATGCAGGCCGCGATGCAGCACTTTACGGTGCTTGTGCGTGTTGATCCAGAAACTCTCCAGCAATCGCCGAACAGTTTCTCCATCGGCGGGTTGCGGCGCGGTTAGAGGCGCACACTCCGGCGCGCGCAGTTTGGCCGCGAATTTCTCATTACGGCAGGCCAGCGTTAAAATAAATTCATCGTGTACGGCTTCGTCTGCGCTTTGAACCCACACGTCGTAAATGTCGCCAGACGCCAGTACCAGATGATGCAAAAGGGTGTGTTCGCCAAATGTCAGCAGGACACGCGCCACGCAGTTACCGGCAAACAGCGTATTCAAGTCAACCTGCCGCCACGCATCCAGCGCATCCGGCGCAACGGCGACGCGCAGATCCACATCGCTGTAACAATCCGCGTTGCCCCGCGCAATACTCCCGCCAATCCAGAGCGCGACAACTTCCGGGCGCTCCCATATCAGCGGCGCGGCAGCCATCAGCGCTTCCAATTGCGGCAGATAAGGCAATCCTTCCAGATCAAGAATAGGCGACACCCTGTTCAACTCTTCTTTCCACAAATTTAGCAATGCCTGTTCGTACTGTTTGCGCCCAAAGTAAAATGTCCCGCAACCCTCATACTTCCAATGGCATGGCCCCCAATTCGGCATCCGCTGTGGCTGCTCAAAGTCGCTCCATGTTACAACTTCAGCGCCAACATCTACCCTCGCCACGAGCGACCAGCAGCCCGGTACACCGCAGCAGCATTGCATCACAGCGATTTTGCCTGCTTCCGTGACCTCCTGCCGTTGAAGTGGCTGGCCGAGAAAGTGTTCGGAAGGGAACAATACATCTTCGGGCGGCAAGCCAACGTATCCCCCAGCCATTTCAGGATGCCCTTCCTGTGTGGCAAACGGCAGTTCCACTTCACGAACATAATCAAGAAGGCTACGACCATTTATGTAAATCGCAACGGAATGTAGATTATACTGCGAACTGTACTCTACGGCGAAACGAATCGTGTCCATGTCCGTCTTGTACTCATTCTTCTCCCCACGCGCGTCCTGCCGGAGATTGGTAATAACCCAAGTTGCTACCTAAGCGTGTAGCAAGCAGCCGAGCATTTTGTGAAGCGCATAACGGTCTCTGGTATAGTGAAAGTGCCAACCCACACTAGACAGGAGTTCCGTTATGCAAGAAAAGATTATCACAATTTACTGTGTTTGTGCCGACTTTCTTTTAGCTTATGGGCATAAAGAAGACCCGCAAGCCCGCATGACCGATGCCGAAGTGATGACCACCGTGCTGGTGGCCGCCACGTTCTTCGTCGGCAATCAGGAACTAAGCCGCATTTTCCTCAAAGAACACGGCTACATTCCCACAATGCTCTCCAAAAGCCGGCTCAATCGTCGCCTGCACGCTTTGCCCGACACGCTCTGGCAAGCGCTCTGGCACGTTCTGGCGCTGTGTGCGATCCACACCAACCCGTCGGGCGAGTATGTCGTGGACAGTTGCCCGGTACCGGTGTGTGACAACATTCGCATCTGGCGGTGCAAATTGTACCCGGACGCGGCGTTTCGCGGCGTTATCGCCAGCAAAAAGCGCTATTTCTACGGCGTGAAGGTGCATTTGCTGATTGCGGCCAATGGTCAGCCCGTCGAAATCCTGATAGAACCCGGCAGCGTCGCCGACATCAATGCGTTTCGGAGCTTGCCGCTGGACTTGCCCCCAGATGCCGAAGTACATGCCGATGCCGCTTACACCGATTATACGGTCGAGGACTTCTTAGGCCAACACGCCAAGATCGAGTTGATTGCGGCGCGCAAAAAGAACAGCACCCGTCAAGTGCCGGGTTGGGTCACGTACCTCAGCCAATACACGCGCAAACGAGTGGAAACCACCTTTAGTCAGATCAACTTGCGGTTTGCCAAGTGCATTCATGCCGTGACACCACGCGGCTTTGAGTTGAAGGTGTTCCTCACCGTGCTGGCCTTTGCCATCACTGGCTAAAAAGTTAGGTAGCAACTTGGGTTAATATGCGCCCGGATCGGTTTGCATCAGCGTTTTGGCGCGAGCAAGCAGTTGCCGCGTGTTCCGCCCGTTTCTTGTGTTTGGGGATAGAAGCAAAGCGCCACAAAGCGTCAAAGCGTTGGTAGCCTAAACCGCAGCGCATGTCACGTGACCGGGCGCGTACCTGTTGTTTGCGATACTTGTAGAGACTGGTTGGCATGGAGAACTCGTTCAGGTTGTCACTTCTTCTGGTTGGGATCAGACAATGCGCAGGCAATCGCTTGTTCCAGCTTCATGGCCTCTCCCTCTGCGCGGGCGGCGGCAAAATCTTCGGGGGCGACAAAGCATTCTAGAGTTTTCATTGTAGCGGCATAAGATGGTTGAGCAACAGGAGGCAGAGGCGTTCCCAAAAGCGTCCGTTGCGCTTCCGCCGCGCCCAACAATCGCGTGGCTTGCAGGGCATACGGGCGCGCGGTTTCAGGCTGGTTTGAGTCTTCCAGCAGGGCTACGGCAAGCGCGGTGAAATCTTCCAGCAAACTCACGCACTGGCTTTTTTGTCCGAGTTGCTGTTGTAACGCCAAGCTTTCTTCAAACAGCGAACGCGCTGAAACATAGTCCCGCTCCACGCAGGCGATTTCACCCAGAACAGCAAGGACGGCTGCCGTTTCCCCGGTATCCCCGATACCGCGCACGATGGCAAGGCTCTCTTCAGCCAGTTGCTTTGCGCGCGCATACTCGCCCTGATGCTTCAAAATCATTGCCAGATTGCATAGCGAGTAAGAACAGTACCACTCATCGTTTAATTCCTGTCCAACTGCCAGACTCTGTTCGGTTAGAACCCGCGCCCTGTCAATCTCGCCGGCAAGATAGAGTGTGCTGCCAAGGTTGATGAGGGCATTGGCAACGCCGCGCTTATCGCCCGATTTCTCATACAGCGCCCAGCTCTCCTCTTGGAACGCTCTTGCTGCCGCGTAATCGCCCTGATCCTGTACCAGATTTCCCAGGTTGCTCAGGCCGGACGCGATGCCTGTGGTATTCCCAAGCTCCCGGTGCAATACCAAACTCTCTTCAAACAGCGAGCGGGCGGACGCATGTTCGCCCTGCTGAAGCGTGATGATACCCAGGCTGTTCAGCGCGGAGGCGGCGCGGCGTTTGTTTCCCGTTTGTTGCGCCAGAGTCACGCACCGCTCCAGATACGGACGCGCAAACTGGAAATTGCTCTGTTCAACCCACAATCGGCCTATCTGAAAGCAGGCTTCCACCTGTATCTCGGGCGTCTGCTTTGTTGGACGGATTGCAAGCGCTCGTTCCAGTTGCTCGCTACCCTCGCGCAGATAGCCGCTGAGATACCAGAAAACTCCCATTGTCGCCGCCATTGCCAGCGCGGTGTCGGCCTCACTCGCAATCGCCCATTCCAGCGCGGTTCGCAGGTTGTCATGCTCTTTTTCCAGCATTTCCAGGGTGGACTGCTGCCTCGCCCCCGAAAGATGGGCGGAAGTCTCCTCCACAAATAGCGCGAACCAAACATGATGTTGCTGCCTTATGGCTTCGGCTTCCCCGCTTTCCATCAATCGGTCACGGGCATACTGTCGAATGGTTTCCAGTAAGCGGTAGCGCGTGTGTTCCCCCTCCTGCTCGGCCACAACCAGACTCTTATCGCTCAAACTTGTAAGCAGGTCCAGAACCTCCCAATCCTCCACCTCCTCGCCCGCGCCCACCACTTCAGCGGCTTTCAGCGTCCATCCGCCCGTAAACACGGACAGGCGGCGCAGCAGCGTCTTTTCCGGCGCGGCAAGCATGTCATAGGACCAGTCAATCAGGGCGCGGAGGGTTTGCTGGCGCGGCAGCGCGGTTCGGCTTCCGCCCGTGAGCAGGCGGAAGCAATTGTCCAGTTTGGCGTTGATCTCTTCTACGCTCAGGGAACGGATACGGGCGGCGGCCAGTTCTATCGCAAGCGGAATTCCATCCAGTCGGCTGCACAATTGCGCAAGGGCTGGGGCGTTC
Source organism: uncultured Chthonomonadaceae bacterium (assembly GCA_963817895.1). GTDB lineage: Bacteria > Armatimonadota > Chthonomonadetes > Chthonomonadales > Chthonomonadaceae > CAWFQB01. The sequence continues at coordinate 360,369 of CAWFQB010000004.1, read as the reverse complement.
TGGTTGGTGACGGCAAACGCGCTTTGAATACACACGGCGCGATCCACAAACAAAAGGACGGCCTCGAATTGGGAGAGTGAAGCAAGCGTATGCCTTTTCTTCGGGTCGGGCAGACGCAGGGAGGGGACGCGGTACCAGAATTCGCCCGGAATGTTCAGCCCCTCGCGGCTGCTGGCTAAAATCTGTAGATGCGGACAGGATTGTAACAGCGTTTGGGCTAACCGGGCGCAGGAAGCGATGAGATGTTCGCAGTTGTCCAGAATCAGCAGCGTGGCGCGCGGTTTCAGGGTTTCCACAAGCGTCTGCGTCAGGGAACAGCCTGCCGCCTCCTTTGCCCCGATTACCGAGGCTACCGCCTGCGCAACCAGCGCAGGATCGGACAGCGGGGCCAGTTCGATAAGCCAGACGCCATCGGGAAACCGTTCCAGCATGTCCGCGCCCACTTGCATACTTAACCGGGTCTTGCCCGTTCCGCCGGGTCCAAGCAGCGTGACGAGGGGATGCGCAGCCAGCAAATTCCTGATGGCTTCCATTTCCGGTTCGCGCCCCACAAAACTGGTAAGCTGAATGGGCAGATTGTTGGGAAAACTGTCCAGTGACCGGAGAGGCGGAAAGTCGGAGGGCAATTGCGGATGGAGTATCTGATGTACCTGTTCGGCTCGGTTCAGGTCTTTCAGGCGGTGTAATCCGAGCGGCTGAAGTTTCACGTCGTCTGGCAGACGATCTCGCGCGAGTTCATACGTGGCTTGCGAAACAAGCGTTTGCCCGCCATACGCGATTGATTGCAGGCGGGCGGCGCGATTGAGCGTTGGCCCGAAATAGTCGTTGTCGCGCTCCTCGGCCTCGCCCGTATGCAGGCCCATCCTGACTTTCAGCGGCCCGGTTTCGCCCCATTCCTGCGCCTGTGAGAATCAACTGCGAATCCAGGGCGGCGTGAAGCGCGTCCGGGGCATTCGGAAAGGCAACGCAAAAGGCATCGCCCACGGTTTTGAACACGCAGCCGCTGTGTCCCTCGATGGCTTGCCGCAATAAAGCATCGTGACGCGCCAGAGCAAGGCGCATCGCTTCAGGACAACGCTCCCATATTTTTGTGCTGCCTTCGATGTCGGTAAAGAGAAACGTCACGGTTCCAGTCGGTAAATTCATCCCCCGCCCCTTTGCGCATCCCGATTCCGCCACGCCTGTTCAGCCTCTCCTACTCCACTTTCAAGTAGGGCATAACCAATTCTCGTTCTGCCGCAAGGCCGCGCCACTCGTCGCTGCCCGCGCCATCGTTGTAAATCAGCGTATAGGGTCCGGCGAAATTGGCGGCGCGACTGAGTTCCAGACAGCGGTTAAAATCGTCTTTATTCGCTTCATAAGGCGCGACGAAATCGCATTTGGCGTGGCAGGATTCGGCATACGAGAAAATGGAGGCCAGATTCTCATACTTGTTCGCGCCGCCCCAGTTGCCGAAATCCAGATTGAAGCCGATACGCCCCTCCAGACTGCCCATGAGCGCGTGAACCGCATCCGGCGTCGCCAGCAGGTCGAACCAGTTTTCCGTCGTCACCCGAACGCCCAAATCGTTGCCGCGCTGCGCTAGTTCTTCCAATCCACACCGACTGCGCCGCAAGGTTTCGGGAGTATACGCGGCATGTCCCGCAATTACGCGCGCCCGTTCCGCGCCCAGTTGCGAAGCGGTTTCCATCCAGCCCGCTATCCAATCCAAGTCCCGGCGGGCATGTTCGGGATGGGTAATGTCGCCGGTTTCAATCAGCACGGAGAACAACTCGACGCCCGCCCCGTCCAACGCGCTTCGCAGCTCGTTCAGATATGAGGCGTCGCGGTTCGGCAGATGCGGGTGCGAAATCTCCAGCGAATGGATGCCCGCGTCCGCGATTCGGGCAGGCAATTCCAGCAGCGTCAGGTTTCCCGGCGTGGCAGGTTCCCGGCGCGTTCGCTCAGGATTGGCGGGCGTGTCCTGGTACGTCGCGCCCAATGCGCGGCTCAAACTATAGGTGGAAACGCCAACTCGCGATGCGGTATGTGTCGTCATATTTGGTTTGCTCCTCACAATGTAATACGCTTAAATTCGCGCCCTGGCCGCCTGTTCCCTGCCGGAATTCCAATCGTAACAGGAAAATCGCTCTCTCCTCTCGTATTAACATTCGTGTGTATTCGCGTATATTCGCGGCTAAATTCTTTTCGTCTCGTCATGTGAGGTTATCTATGCAAATCGGAATCTGCTCATTTAGTTTTCATCGCTTGCTCGCGGACGGTAAGCAGGACATTTTTCAGTACATTCAGGACTGCAAAGCGCTCGGCTGCACCCAACTCGATCCCTGGAACGCGCATCTGGCCGACTTGAAAAGCAGTGACGACGCTTCTCACGTCGGGCGCAGTCCCGGTCAATTTCAGCATTTAACGGCTGCGGACGAGGACTACATTTCCCGCGTTCGGCAGGCGGCGGATAAGGCTGGATTGCCGTTCGGCTGCATTGCCGTTGACGGGGCGCACATCTACGAGCCGACCAAAGAAGCGCGGCAGGCGAACCGCGAACGCGCCTACAAGTGGCTCGACATCGCGCATCAATTAGGGGCAAGCCAGATACGTATTGACGCGGGCGGGCCGGAAGATATGCCCGATCCCGTATTTGCCATTATACGCGAAGGCTACCGCGACCTGATTGACCGCGCCGCGCCGCTTGGAATTGAGATTGTCGTGGAAAATCACTGGGGGCCAACGGTAATACCCGACAACGTTATTAAACTTCTGGAGGGCATTGATAGTTTGGGCTTGCTGCTGGACATGCACAACTGGAAACGGGAACTGCGTGACGAGGGCAGGCGAATATGCGCGCCCTACGCGACGGCGACGCATCTCAAAACCTTTGAATTCGGCGCGGACGGCAATGAAATATCAGATGAAGATGCTGTTTCCGCCATTCACATCCTGCTGGACGCCAACTACAAAGGCTGCTGGGGCATCGAATCCGTACCCCGTGACGGCGACGAAATTGGCGGCGCACGTAAAACCATTGCCCTGCTGAAACGCTACGTTGAAGGCTAAACCACGGGGAACACGGGGGACACGGGGAGGAGAAGGGAAGAGAAAGCAGTTTTTCTCTCATTTCCACTCTTCTCCCCGTGTCCCCCGTGTTCCCCGTGGTTTATTTCGTTTGCACGGGCGACATTTCCGCCCACGTTTGCCCGTACTTGGCGTCGGCGCGGAGGGGAACGTTGAGCGGAAAGGCGGATTCCAGAATACGCTTGATTTCGGGCGTGATGGTCTGCACCATGTCGGCATCCACCTCGAACAGCAGTTCGTCATGCACCTGAAGCAGCAGGGTACAGCCGTCGTGACAGGTTTCGTCAAGGTACTTCTTGACGTGGATCATGGCGAGTTTAATGATGTCGGCAGCCGTGCCCTGAATGGGCATGTTGACGGCTGCGCGTTCCGCCGCCTGCCGCACCTGCGCATTGCCGCTGTCGAGTTCCGGCACGTAACGCCGCCTGCCAAGCAGGGTTTGCACGTACTTTTGCTTGTGGGCGAGCGCGGTGGTATCGTCTACGTATTTCTTAACTCCGGGCAGCCGCTCGAAGTATTCCTTGATCCATGTGGTCGCGACGCCCGTGCCGACGCCCAGCATGGCCGCAAGCGCGAAGCCGGACTGCCCGTAAATCACGGCGAAATTGATGGTTTTCGCCTGCCGCCGCTGATCGGATGTGACCTCTTCGAGAGGAACCTCAAAGACCTGCGCGGCAGTGGCTTTGTGAATGTCCTCATCCGCGAGAAACGCCTGCGTCAATGTCGGGTCGCCGGTGACATGGGCAAGCAGCCGCAGTTCCACCTGCGAATAATCGCACGACAGCAGCATTTTGCCTTTGGGCGCGATAAACGCGCTGCCGGATTTCGCGCCCGATTTCGCTGCGAATAGGGATGTTTTGCAGGTTCGGGTCGGACGAACTCAAGCGTCCCGTGCTTGCAACCGTCTGGTTCAGGCTGGTATGGACGCGCCCGGTTTCGGGATTGATAAGGCGAATCAGCGCGTCGGCATACGTGGATTTCAGCTTGGCGATTTCGCGCCAGTCAATGATTTTGCGGGCGATGGGGTGTTCCACTGCCAGCGCTTCCAGCACGTCCGCGCCTGTGGAATACCCGGTCTTGGTCTTTTTGCCGGATGGCAATTGCAGTTTGTCGAACAGAATCTCCTGTAGTTTTTTGATGGAACCGATGTTGAACCGCTCGTCCGCAAGAGTGTAAATCTCTTCGGCAAGCGCGTCCATCTGTCGGCCCATGCGTTCGCCAAGTGTGCTGAGATATGGCACGTCCACGCCAAGTCCCGCCTGCTCCATTTTGCACAGCACAGGCACGAGCGGCATTTCCATCGTGTCCATGATGTCTGTCATTTTCACGGCGGCAAGGGCTTCGCGCAGAGGCGGCACAAGTGCCACAAGCAGCGCGGACTCCTGCATCAGCATCGCGCCCTCCACATAGGCGTCATCGGCTTCCACAACCGCGTCGAGATGCGTTTCCGCCAGATCGAGGAGGGGGTAAGAGGAGCGCCCCGCTTCCAGCAGATACGCGGCAATCAGCACATCAAAGGTGAACGGCGCAACCTTCACGCCCGCCCGTTCCAGAATGATTTCCAGCGGTTTGACGTTGTAACCGGTTTTATTGATTGCGGCGTCTTCAAACAGGGGTTGTAAATCTTCTATGCTGACCGCAAATCTATTCTCATCTATTGGATTTTGCGCTTCCTGCTTTTTCCCTTTGCCTTTTGCCTTTTTACTTGCTACCTGTTCCTCTACGGTGTCTTCATCGAACAACCCGGTTTGCGCATTGGCGGTTGAAATCGCGGCGATTGCAGGCGTTGCGGCGGGCGCGGCATCACGTATAGCGACGTAATAACTAACCTCTCTGGAAGGGGCAAAGGCCAACCCGGTCAGGGTAGCGAGCATGGGCAGTTCGCCATCGGTTTCAAAGCGGATACCAGCCGTTTTGCTTTTCTGGACGGCGGCAAGGGCGTCCGCCAACTCTTCCAGCGAATGAATGGCAATGCCAACCGCGCTGAACGTGGCTTCGGGAACGCGCCGCTCTTCCGCCGCATCCTCCGCTGTTCCCGCTCCCGTTTTGCTCGGCGCGGGCAGGCGGCCTAACAGCGACTTGAATTCCAGTTCGTGAAACTTCTGCCGCGCGTCCTGCCAGTTGGCTTCGGTTGGCGCGTAGGGTTCGATGGCGAATTCCATCGGCGCGTCGCAGACAATGGTTGCCAGTTTTTTCGAGAACCGCGCCTGCTCTACATTGGCTTCCAGCGCGGCTTTGGCTTTGGGCGGCGCGATGCCCTCGCCCCCGGCTTCCGCCACTTGCAGCAGTTTTTCCAGCGAACCGAACTTTTGCAGCAGGGCGGACGCGGTTTTGTCGCCAATGCCGGGTACGCCCGGAATGTTGTCGCTGGTGTCGCCCGTGAGCGCTTTGAAATCCGCGATACACTCCGGCCCGATGCCGTACCGCTCCCGCACGGCGGCCTCGTCGTAAACCTTCACTTCCGACACGCCGCGCTGCGTAATCTGCACATGAACATGGTCGTTGACCAGTTGCAGCGTATCCGAATCGCCGGTCAGCACAATGACATGGTAGCCGTCCTGAACGCCCTGTCGCGCCAGCGTCCCAATCAGGTCGTCGGCCTCATACCCGGCCATTTCCGCCGATTGTATGCCGAACGCGGCCACGATTTCACGGGCAACCGGCTGCTGCGCGGATAGTTGCGGGTCTACGGGCGGGCGATGCGCTTTGTACTCTTCAAAGGCCACGCTGCGGTGCGTCCGGTGCGGCGCGTCCCAACAGACCACAATGGCGTCCGGCTTCTCGTTGTTGAGAATGGACAGTATCATGTTGGTAAAGCCGAACAACGCGCCCGTTGGCCGGTTGTCAGTTGTAGACAGATAGCGCCCGGAGAAAAACGCGCGAAACAGCAGCGCGTACGCATCCACCAGCACCAGTTTTTTTCCCGTTTGGGCAATGGTGGGAGGCGGAGTATTAGATGGTACAGGGGTATCCAGATCGGAGATTTCGGCTTGCTCGGCCATGCGGAACGCGCTCCTTTAGCGGCAGGGAGAACTCCCTTTTTGTCTACATACGTACAACCACTCACTTCTGCATCACAAAACCGGAAAACAGCTAAACCACGGGGAACACGGGGAGGAGAGGGGAACCGCGAAATACGCGAAACACACGAAAAAAGACAATAAAGAAGAGCAAATAAGAGGATAAACAAAATTAACAGAATTTATAAATCGCGCTCTTCATAAGTAAACTTCAGTCCCGCGTTTTGCTTCACATCCATAACCTGTATCAGCGTGGTTTTCACCATGAACGCAATATCCGCTTCCTTGCCGGTTTCGGGAAATGTGAAAATACGCGAACCATTCGCCTGCGACTCCTCCGACGTAATGTTTAGCCGGGTAAAAAAGTCCCGCGCTCTTTGATGCCTGTCCGATGTTTCAGGCCAGTTGGCAAGAAAGTGGAATTGTATAAATCCGCTGTTCATGCGCAAAATGCTCATAAATTCCTGCCCATCCAGCGCGGAAATCATCAACACGGTCGCCGTTTTTTGCGACTGCATAAGCCGATGCACATAAGCGGGAACACGGCTCAGGCCATCACTCGCGACAATCTCCTGTGGGGGTACAGGAAAGGATTGGGTTGTTGGTATTGCCCCATCGTTCGCTGTGGTTTGCGACAGAGCCTTTTTTCGCGCCTCGACCTCGCGTTTTTGCACTATGATAACAAGCAGCGACATCACAACAGCAAAACCCGCAATCAGCGTATACAACATTGTCCGCCCCTCCTTTTCTTCCCCTCTCCTCCCCGTGTTCCCCGGTCTTCCTCGTGGTTCACTCCTTATTTAATCGTCGCTGGAAAATGCGCCTGCCGCTGGCCGCGAGCAGGGGCAGGCGCGCCAGATACTCGTCCTGTTCCCGCGTACTTTCGTCCTGATACATGGCGCGGTTAAGCAGATGAACTGTAATACCGGGACAGGGGCGTTCCAGCAGGCGCAGTTCATCGCCCGCGCCCACTTCGCCGGTTTGGGTGACTCGCAGATAGTAGCCCGTATGTCCCAACTCCATCATGCGTTCGGGCATGTCTCTGCGATCCCACTTGCGGGCCACATTGATGCACGGTTGGCGCGGCTGGCTGACCTGTACTTTTGCCGTGCCAACCGCGTATACGTCGCCGATACATGCTTCCGTTTCCGGCAGTCCCGAAACTGTGAAGTTCTCCCCGAACGCGCCATAGGTGAACGTATCGCCCATGCCGAACTCAGTTTGCCAGTAGGGATAGTGTTCCGACGAGAAGCAGCACACGGCTTTGTCCGGCCCACCATGAAACTTGAGGTTGTATTGCCGGTCGCCGTCCAGATTGGTACGCGCTAAGGGTACGCGAACATCAACCGGCGCTTTGAAAATCGCGCTTTCCCACGCTTTGCCGTGAAAATCCAGTTTGCGCGGCGTACCGACTTGCAGAGAAATGAGAATAGGATTGGTCATAACATTTATCATTCGCGTAGCATCTACCCGGCCTCTTCGCGCGGCACATACTCGCCGGTGGAAAACATGCTCAGGGCCGCGAGCAGGGTAACAGCAATTACGGTGAGCAGAATTGTCCATGCCATGCCGCTGGAAATCACTTCTTCCGTCGCGCCGGTCAGAGCAGCCGCCATTTGCGCTGCGGGGTTGTCGTTGATGTGGGGCGACAGAACGCGCACGTATGCCATCAGCGAAACCCGATGAAACGAACCCGGCAGGCTTGGAACCCACGATTCCCACCCGAACGCGAACAGCAGGCCGTACAGCATCGCCCGGTTCACCATTACGCCCAGCAGCAGAAACAATCCGCCATACGCGGCGACGGCAAGCGGCAAAATGCCCAGATCACGCGGCAGGGGCGAAACGCTCAACCCGCCCGGCCCGAACGTCACCAGCGCGATCAGCAGCGTGGACAGCCACGCCACTCCCAACACCACGATATTGACGGCCAGAAACTTCATCAGCAGAATACGCCAACGCGGAACCGGGCGCGTCAGCAGATAGACGATGGTCTTGCCCTCCACCTCCTGCGAGATGGCCGACGTGCCGAAAACAACCGCCAGTATCAGCACGACAAAGCCGTACACCATGTCCGTCATCATGTCGTTGTACACGGCCCCGGCGTTGTAATCCCCGGCGGAAACCGCGCTGACGCGCCACAACCCGGCCACAATCGGACTGAGCAGAAGCAGCAGTCCGATGCCGACAAGATTCTTAGGCCGCAGCAGTTCGCGTAAAGTTGTCCGAAACAAGTAAACATCACTCATAAAATAATTCTCAAAAGTTCCCCTCCTCCCATCCTGTTATGGGAGAAGAAGTTATGAACTTCATCCACAACCCTTTATCAACGCGCCTCCCCTCTCCTAGCGCGTTGCGCGGCAAGGAGAGGGGCCGGGGGTGAGGTGTATTCAAAACAAGCGGGGTTGAGGGCTTTTACCCGTTCACCAGATATTTGAAGACAGATTCGAGATTGTTGTCGGGCGAGTCGAAACTGCTGATGTCGTAGCCGCCTGCCAGCGCGATGTCGGGAAACTGCGTGTAAAACAGATCGGGCGAATGGGTTTCGATTTCGAGTTGCGTGGCGTCCGTCGCGTTGAAGCGGACGCTGAGTATATAAGGCATGTCCAGAAGATGCTTGCCCAGTTCGCGGGCGCGGTTCGTCGTAATGGCAATGTGGTGCGGGTGACGGTCAATCAGGCCACGAATGGCGTAAATATCGCCCTGCGCCATCAGCCGCCCCTTGCTCAACAAGATAATGTTGCGGGTGAGTTGCTCCACTTCGTACAGAATATGGCTGGAAATCAGGATACATTTGCCCTGCGCGGCGAGACTGTGCAGGAGTACGCCCATGTCGCGCCGCCCGACCGGATCAAGCCCGTTGAGCGGCTCGTCCAGTATCAGCACATCGGGATCATGGACAATGCCCTGCGCCACTTTGATGCGCTGCCGCATCCCCTTCGAGTAGCCGCCGATTTTGCGATCCGCGTTCGCTGTCATGCCAACCGTTTCAATCACTTCACTGACGCGCTGCGTTCGCTTATTTGTGGGTATGCCGCCCATCGCCGCCAGCAAGGTGACAAAATCGCGCCCGGTCATTTCCGTATAATTCTCTTCGATTTCCGGGCAGTACCCCAATCGGCGGTATACGGCGGGGTTGGCGAACGGGGCCATGTTGAAAACCTGAACCCTGCCCGTCGTGGGCCGCAACTGCCCCGTAATCAGTTTCAGCATCGTGGATTTGCCCGCGCCATTGGGTCCGAGCAGGGCCGTAATACCCGGCCCTATCTGGCACGTAATATCATTGACGCCAAGCACCTGCTTGTACCAGCGGGAAGCGTTTTGCAGGGTAATCATCCGCGCACTACCTCCACAGCCTTCACTTTGGCCCGCGCCGCCCCGATGCCCAATGCAACAATGACCGCGAACACCAGCAGCAGGGGCCACAAAGGGGCGGCGGCAACATTCATGCCCCGGCCTATATGCCGCGATGCCAGCCCGTAGATGTGCTGCGCCAGTCCACTGATAATTCCCTGTAGCGACGCATTTTGCAGCAGCAATTGGGCGTCCGTAGGCTCATGCGTTTTCAGGGTAAAAATGACGAACAATCGGGCGGATAAAAAAAGACTCAGAAAATACAGCGCGGCGATCATTCCGCCTGCCGCTCGCGTCGACTTCGACCACGCCGACACGCCCACCAGCAGACTGGCATACAACGCGCCCGGAACCGCGCAGGCCAGCAACACGCGGCCTATCAGCAGGGGTTCGTTGCTGAGAAAACCGTCCTTCAAAAACATCAGCAGGCAGAACACGTACAGCAGCAGGTTGGGAATCGCAATCGCGCCAAAGATCAGCAGAAACAGCGCCATCCACTTGCCGAGCAGGTAATCCCCTTTTGTAAGCGGCTTGGACAGATAGACAAGCAGGGCGTTCGCGCCATTATCTGCGGCAATGCTGCCCGCGCCGACATTCAAAGCGACGATAAACACGAACAACCCTTGAATCTGCATCACCTGAAAAAACGGCGGGCGAATATGCCCCCCTCTTCGGCAACGTTGGCGGCTGCGCCGCGCGGCATCAGTCCGGCCATCCCCTGAAAATATAGCATCAGCGCGATGAAGAAACAGGGCAGGGCGCACAAGACGACGCTGATCCAGAAACCGGGCTTGCGAAACGCCTGCCGCAGCCCGGACACGGCCACGATCCACCAGCGAACCGCCCGCGTTTTCAGCGGCCCGTCGTAGTTGCGGTACGTCAGGTCGGCAATGGGCGAAGCCAACTGCGCGGCGGGATTACCTCCGTTCAACGCAATGGAAGCCGGAGAAAGAGAAGCGTTTTGCGCGGGGGGAATGTTCAATCCACGGCTCCCATAAATATGTCTTCCAGTGACTTTTGCGCGGGCTGAAAACCGCGCACCTGCGCCCCCGACTCGCGGGCGGCTTCAAACACCATTTTACCCACTTCGGGCAACACTTCAAACACCATATCGCCGACCTGCTGTTTTTGGGGCGGGGTCAGACCGAAACGCAGCAGGCTGCCGCTCTCGTGCAGGATTTCCGCGCCGCGCCTTTGCATGGACTGCACAAACGCGGCAGAGGTTTCGCGCAGGGTCACGACAATTTGCGTTCCCTGCGTTTCCCGTAAACTTTCGATTGTGCCTTCTGAAGCGATCTGCCCCTTGCGCATCACAATCAGGCTGTCGCACGTCCGCTCGATGTCGGGCAGAAGGTGAGAGGAGACAATCACGTTGACACCCTTGCCATGCGAAATGTCGCGCACAAGGGCCAGCATCTCATCCCGTCCCGCCGGGTCAAGCCCGTTGGAGGGTTCGTCCAGAAACAGCAGTTTCGGCCCATGCACAAGCGCCTGCGCCAGTTTGATGCGCTGCTTCATGCCCGTCGAATACGTCTCCACATTGCGATACCGCGCTTCGTTCAGGCCGCAGTATTCCAGCACTTCGTGGGCGCGGCGCAGGGCGTGTTTGGCGGGCATCCCGGCCAGTTCGCCCGCATACGCCACAAATGTTACGGCGTTCATGCCCGGTATATGGCAGTCAATTTCAGGCATCAGGCCGATTTGCTGCCGCAGCGCCAAACCCTGCGTCGCCACATTGAAGCCCAGCACCTGCCCGCTCCCGCTCGACGGCTGCACAAAACCAAGCAGGGTCTTAATCAGCGTGGTTTTGCCCGCGCCGTTCGGCCCCAACAGCCCGACACAGCCTTCAGGAATTTCCACGCTGAGATCATTGACCGCCGTTTTCGCGCCATAGCGCACGGTTAAATTAGAGATAGTTGCAACGGGCATGATGTTGTTCAAGGAGGCGCGTCGGCGAGTTAGCGCAGACAACTGCTCGTCTGCATAGCGTCAGTTCGTAATGCCGCCCTCTTCAATAACTACTCTGACGAAGCGGGCAAGGTTTCGCTGATTACTTTCAGGCTTGTCTTAATCGGATTCATCGGGCAAGCCAACGCCAAATAAGCCTTGAGAAAACGCATACGTAAAGCGCGTGATTAAATAGGAGATTGGATAAAATACGATGTAGACTGCAAACGTTTTGAGTATCAACCAGCCATGCGCTTTTACGAATGTCCCTACAAACGGCTCCAAACCCGTAACCAGCATCGCTATGCAAGCAGCGCCGACAATCGTAATTGATCGGAGCATACTGCGAACCATGAAGGCGGGCGTCATAGCGGCATTTGCAGCGCTAAAGGCTTTACGCAGGCGTTGACGAAAAGGCATATTATTTTTCGGCATCGTGAAATTTCTAATAGTGTTAGTTTACCCCTGATTTTCCTCTATTATCAAGGTACACAGGATTGTTGCCGCGAGAATACGCCTTCCAGAGCCGATGCGTCAAAAATGCTCAACACCTATCTCGTCGTGGCACATTCGCCAATGCCTTGCGCCTGCCCCCTCCTCCTGATTGCCAGATTTAGAAAGAACGCGCAAAAATGTAGAAATTTATCTACATTATCAGTAGAACAATCGAACTCCCGTTGCATTTACCTCGTCTAAGAACTTACGCATGTCTACTAACAGGTATGCTAACAAGCCAGGTGGCGGGACGTTGAAAGTTTGGAGTTCTTCTCAACTATCAACTATTAACTAACCCGGAAGGGAGGTGCTGGAAGATGCCTGTATATACTTCTCGTTCGCCCTGACGCGCATGAGGTCACGACGCCTCTTCTTACAACTTGACACAACGAGACACTGGGCTGGAAGCGCTGCATTGCCACTATTTCGACGCTGTCTCTACATACTCTTTTTTCATTTATATACGCCGGCCCTGAATACGCCTTCCGCTTATTGAAGTGTCTGCCGCGCTGTGTGGTATACTAAGCGCATTGTGTTTTGTTGACGGCTTTATCCGCGCAAGTTCTTCCCCCGATTTGCGGTCTGCTGCGATGTATTTTGGATGCGTTCGCGTCCCGCCGTCAACCCAAGCGTTACATCAATTCCGCTTTTATCATACTGTAGCCACGCTTCTCTTCCTGCCATTTTTCGGGAGAAACCATTTTTATGCCAGACATCGTTCAAGTCATCAGCGCGGCGAAACGCCGCCTGCTGCAAATGCACTATGAGAGCAAAGTGGGCCACATCGGCGGCAACCTGTCCTGTCTGGACGCCATGATGGTGCTGCATCACAACATCATGCAGGCCGACGACGTGTTCGTGCTTTCCAAAGGCCACTCCGCCGGGGCGCTGTACGTAACGCTGTGGTCGTTGGGCGTTCTGGAAGACGACGACCTGCGCCAGTTCCACAAAGACGACACCAAACTCAGCGGGCATCCCGCCCCCAACCACCTGCCGCATATCCCGTTCGCGACCGGCAGTTTGGGTCACGGCCTTTCGCTGTCAGCGGGAATCGCGATGGGCAAGCAGCTTCAAAATCAGCCGGGGCGAGTGTATTGCCTGCTGTCGGACGGCGAATGGCAGGAAGGCTCTAACTGGGAAGCCCTGATTTTCGCCGCGCACAACAAACTCCCCATTACCCTGATTGTGGATACCAACGGCCTGCAAGGGTTTGGAAGCACGCAGGAGATTGCCAGTCAGGGATCGCTTGCCGAGCGGTTCCGCGCCTTCGGCGTACCGGACGTGCAGGAAGTGGACGGACACGACTGCAAGGCGTTGACGGCTGCGCTTTCCAATGCGCCGGACGGCCTGAAAGCAATCGTGGCGAAAACCAGCAAGGGTTCGGGCGTCAGCTTCATGGAAAACAAAATGGAATGGCACTACCTGCCCATGAACGCGGAACACTACGCGCAGGCCATTCTGGAGGTGTGCGGCAATGCGGAATGAACCTCGTTCGGTGTTCGGTGTTCGGTGTTCGGTGTTCGGATGGGAGGCAGGCGGTTATGCGTAATGAAGTAAGCGCCAGTCTGGTAAAATGCGCCGATGATCCGCGCTTTGTGTTTTTAACGGGAGATTTGGGCTACAACGCTCTGGAACCCCTGATGGAAGCCGCCGGTTCGCGCTTTATCAACGCGGGCGTGGCCGAGCAGAACATGATTTCTGTGGCGGCGGGCATGGCGGCGACCGGATTGCGCCCCTGGGCGTACAGCATCGCCCCGTTTGTCTACGCCCGTCCTTTCGAGCAGATACGCAACGACGTTTGCCTGCACGACCTGCCCGTGAAACTCGTCGGCAACGGCGGCGGCTACGGCTACGGCGTGATGGGCGGCACACACCACGCGCTGGAAGATTACGGCGCGATGCTGTGCCTGCGCAACATGCATGCCTTTGTACCCGCTTTCGGCGCGGACGTGCCGCCCATCGTGGAAACGCTGCGCGAATTCCAGCATCCCGCGTACCTGCGCCTGGGACGCGACGAGAAACCCGCAGACTTTACGCTCCCCCCCTATGCTCCCTGGCGGCGGCTGCTTCAGGGCGGTGGACCGACCCTCGTTGTTGTCGGACCGCTGGCAGGCAGTTTTCTCGAACCCCTTGCCGCGCTGCCGGACGAACAACGTCCGAACTTCTGGGTGGCGACCGAACTCCCTTTTCGCGCCGATACGCTGCCCCCGATGCTGCTGACGGACATCAAACAGTCAGGGCATCTGTTTGTGATTGAGGAACATGTGGCGCAGGGGGGCGCGGGTCAGGGATTGGCGCACCTGCTGCTGCAAATGGGACAGGCTCCGGCTAAATTCACGCACCACTGCGCGGTGGGGTATCTTTCCGGCAAATACGGTTCACAGGTCTATCATCGCAGGGAAAGCGGGCTTGACCCCGACTCCATTCTGGCCGCTCTGGCCGCTGCGTAACAAGGAAGTATGATGAGCAGGCTTTCCCATGAATCCGCCGCCGGAAGCGACGCGCCTTCAGTAAACACCACGCTGTCCCCGCAACTGGCGCGGTTTCGTACCGTTGCGGTTGTCTGGACGGGCGTTCTCTTCGGCGTCCATCTGCTGTTTTCCGCGCTGTTTCTGCCTGGGCTTCAAACAACCCAAACCCGCCGATGTGGCTATCTTTACCGCATGGGGACAGGAGAATTACCATCCTGAGCGCGACATTCCGCTGTACATCGTCTTTTGCGGGCTGACTTTTGCCGCCTGTTACGCGATGATGCTCCTGTGGAACCGACGCTATGCGTCCCTATCCCCGGAAAACAAATATCGGTTTACGGTGGGCAATATCGCCGCGAACCTGACCCTTGCGCTGACGGCAACCCTTGTCAATCCGCTCTGGTTTTTCACGGCCAAACGGCTGGCGCGGATGCTCAGACCGCACTGGGTTGCGGGCGAATTGGTCATGACGCTGCCCGTGTGGGTGGAAATCGCCTGCTTCCTCTGGCTGTTGGGCCGCAATGGAATGGAATCGGGATTTTTAGCGCGTGTCCGGCGGATGCTGGAAACCCTGATTCGCAAAGGCGAAGAGAATCGTCCCTGCTCAAATACCGGCGATTCGCCTGCTGCGGGAACGGCCTGGAACTGGCGCGACGCGGGTTTTCTGTTTCTAATCTGGCTGTTTTTTTACAGCCCGCGCGCGGACATCATGGCCGGGTTCGTGTTTCAATCCGAGCATTTTCACCACTGGGACTATTTTGTCACCGCGCCCGCGCTCGGCTATATTCACGGGCAGGCGCTCAACACGCAGGTATACAGCCAGTACGGTATCGGCTTCCCCCTGCTGTTCGCCCTGCTGAATCCGATCTATCGTTTGAGCTACGGCCACATCTTTCAGTTCACCAACATCTACACCTGTTTTTATCTGTGCGGCGTGTATCTGTTCCTGCGCCTGCTGTTGCGCAGTCCGCGATGGGCCGCGCTTGGCGCGTTTATCTTTGCCTTTTACAAACTTTTCAACTGGACAACGGTATGGTTTCCCCCCTACCAGTTGCCCTCGAACACGGTTTTGCGCGGCCCGTTCGACATCTGGTTTCTGCTTGTCCTGCTGCTGCATCAGCAATCCCGGCGCATGGGCTGGCTGCTGTTTGCGGGCGCGTTGGCCGGATTGTCGCTGCTGTTTGAAACCGATACGGGCGTTTACATCACCTTTACCTTTGTCGTTTACAGCGTCTTCTACCTGCGCGGCGTTAGGCGTGAAGCCCATGCGGGTTCCTTTGCCGGACGAATGGCAATGGTTGGAGGCGCGTGGCTGCTGTTTTCGGGCATGTTTCTGAGCGGCATGGCGATTGCCAGTCGCGGCACGATAGGTCAGGCGGCGTTCTGGCGCGGCTGGATCGAATGTTTCACCGCGTATCCCAACGGGCTGAGTATGGTTCCCGTCGCGCAGTACATGAGTGGTATGTTTTACGGCATGATTCTGGTCGGGGTGTATCTGTTCGCCCTGTGCTACTATTTTCACCGATTGCATGAGCGGCAGGATGAGAAAACTATTTCAGCCGACAGCGCGGAAGAGATTTCAACGGATGAGGGGGAAGAGAGTTCGGCGTTCCGTCCGCATCTGGCGCTGTTGTGCGTGGCCCTGTATGGAACCTGTTCCATGCTGCACTTTATGGGGCGTTCGCACCCCACCAATCTGCATGTCGGCTTTTTGGGCTTTCTGCTTCTCGGCGTCACGGGCCTGCATACCCTCACGCAATACGCCCTGCGCGGGGGACAGGAATACTTCGCCGGAATTAAAATCACGCGGATTGGTTGGGGAGCGTGCTGCCTGTTCGGGCTGTTTACCTGGTGGCATGAGCCGCACGTTCGCGCCTATCCCAACTGCATCCGCCTGCTGCTGAAGCCGGACCCGCCGCGTGAAATCAGCCTGTACATAGACGACAGCGGACGCAAAGGGGACCCGCATGTGGCGATGTGGCCCCGCTTTGTGGGGCATGTCGACACCACTGCCATAACGCTGTATCCTGGCAGCGGCGTCACACTGCCGCGCTCAGTTCTGCCCAAACTTCAGCAGTACGCGCCTGTCATTGAGGAAGCGCGGCAATGGGAATCACAGGGCAAAAAAGTCGCCATTCTCGCCAATGACGAAACCTGGCTGTACCTGGCTTCCGGGGCCACGCCCTGGTTTCGCTACTCGCCGCTGTACCCGAACCTGATGACCAAAGCGCAGTTGACGCGCGCCGAGTCCGCGCTGCTGGCCGACCGTGTGGACTATGTTTGTATCGAGGCCGCCACGCCGTCCACAACTTTTGTCGCCTGGCATCCTCTCGCCCTGTATACAACGGATGTATGGCGCGAGCTGCGGCAGTTCACCGCGCGGCACTACACGTTCGATCATACAGCGGGCATTTACGAAGTGTGGAAGCGTTAGGAGCCGCCTTTTGAAACGCGCGCAGGCTCAATTATGACCATCGGCAATTCTGAATCCGATACAGCAACACAGGATAGCGCGGCAACGATGGAGGCTTCTTTGCCCCCCGCGCTGCCCGCTCCCCTGCTTGCTTTTAGCAGGGCCTGCGCGGTCGGCATGGGCGTCCTTATTGGCCTTCAACTGCTGTATGCGGGTTTGCTTTTTTTTGGCCCGAAACCCGTTACCGTCGGGGAACTCGCGGCGTTCACGCAATGGGGCGGGGAGTTGTATCGCCCGGAACGCGACATTCCCCTGTATATCGTCGGCTCCGCGCTCACGGTTCTGCTCTGTTTTTTGCTGGCCGCGCTCGACCGGCGGAGAATATCCGACGCAATCGCCCCGGACGCTGCGCCGCCCGCGCCCGAACATGCCGTCGCGTTATCACGGTGCAGCGCGTATCTGGCGTTCAGCCTGGCGGGAATGGCATTGTACGTTCCGGCCTTTTATACGGCGCGGAGCCTGGTTCTGACCGCGCATCCCTCGCCGCGCCGCGCCGCCGCCCTGCTCCTGTTCCCGCTCGCGCTGGAAGCGGCAGGACTGACGTTCTGCCTGCGCCGAAAGCGTCCCCTGCGCCTGCCCCTGCCGGAGCGTATTTTAAGCGTGGGGCTTTCACGCTACGCGCGGGCGGAAATGCGAGACACGCCTCCCATACTCAATCCGCGCAGGGGACGGTTGCTGGATGTTCTCACGCCCCTGCTGCTGTGCGCGTTGATTTACATTCCCCACCCGGAACGGCTGGCGGGCGATATTTTTCACAACGAGCATTTCCATCACTGGGACTATTTTGTGATGGGGCCTGCGGTCGGCTACCTGCATGGCGGGGCGTTATGTTCGCAGATATACGCGCAGTACGGCATCGGGCTTCCCCTGCTGTTCGCGCGGCTGAATCCGTACTACGCGCTCGGCTACGGACATTTAATTCAGGCCGCAATGTTGTACGCCTGCCTGTATTTCTGTGGCGTTTATCTCTTTTTGCGTCGCCTGCGGCTGAACCCGTACTGGTCTACCCTGGGCGTGGTTTACCTGGTGTGGCTAAAGATGTTCGCCTGGTCGGGAGAATGGCTGGTCGTGTGGGAACTGCCCTCCAACACGATTTTGCGCGCGCCCTTCGATGTCTGGTTTCTGCTGCTGTTGCTGCTGCATCAGCAGTCCCGGCGCATGGGCTGGCTGCTGCTTGCGGGCGCGCTGGCCGGGCTGTCCCTGCTATTTGAAACCGATACAGGCATCTACATCGCGTTCACATTCGGCGCGTATTGCGTCTTATGGCAGCCGGGATCGTATGCCTTCAACGCCGCGCGTTCTTTCCGGTCAAAGTGGAACACGGTCGCTTTTGCCTGGCTTTTGGCGGCGGGCGTGTTGCTGTCGGGTATGGCCGTCGGCAGTCGCGGCGCGATGTGGCACAGCGCGTTCTGGCGAGGATGGATGGAGTGTTTTACCGCGTATCCCGCCGGTATCAGCATGATGCCCGTGATCGAGCATGTCAGCGGAATCAATCTCAGTTTCGTGTTCTGCGCGGTTCTGCTGTCGGGGCTGGCTTTTCATCTTTTGCGGCGGGTTCACCCGATTCCACCTGCGGCTTCGGGACTGAAGCCGCGTCCCGATCAGGACTTAAATCCGGGCGCGAATGGGGATTTGAAGCCACGCCCCGACGAGGCCGCATCCTGCCGGGAAGACCTGGCGCTTGTCTGTGTCGCTTTGTACGGAACCTGCTCCCTGCTGCACTTTATGGGCCGCTCCCATCCGGTGAATTTGTATGTCGCCGCGTTAGGATTTGTCACTATTCTCACAGTATTCTTACAGCGGTTTGCCGCCATTGCGCAGAAGATGCTCCTGTCGGCGCGCAATCCGAAGCAACGAAAAGTGGGATTTGCAATTTCAGATAAGACCGCGATCCCTTTAATGGCGGCAGTATTTGTTCCGCTTTACCTGTCCAACGCCTGCGCGTGTAACTATCCCAATCTGTTCCGGCGGTTCCTGCGCCCTTACGATCCGCACACGCTCGCCCTGTACCCGAATATGCCCGACATACGCCTGACGGCGGCGGATGCGCTTGCCGCCGGACAGTACACTGTAGTGGCAAAGGAAGTGAAGGAAATACTCTCGGAACACCGTACTGTCGCTATTATTTCCAATGACGACACTTCGCTTTACCTGGCGACCGGAGCGCCGCTATGGTATCGCTACGCTCCCATGCTGCCCAGTCTTATCAGCAGAAAGCAGCTTAATCGCGTCCTGGAAACGCTGGCAGCCAAACCCGTGGATTACGTTTTCCTGCCCTCGGAAGAACCCTGGAAGTCCTTTGAAACCTGGTATCCTCTGAAAACAGCGGACGTTTACGCGGCGGCGCGAAAAACAGTCCGCCTGCGCTACACGTTCGATCACCGCTGCGGCGCTTACGATGTCTGGAAACGCTGAACAATATTCAAGATGCTTGAAAAGAGGATTTCCAGCGTTATCACGATGTTGCGGAGAATTGTTCAAAGTCAGGTATTATCTGTTGAAAGAATTCAGGTACATCATGCCCGATGCGCTGTTACCCGGCACCTTTTTAGTAACTGTCGAGACAGGTCAAGAACTATCCTTAACTTCTAAAACTCCGCCGAAAGACCGATTGCGCTACATTGATGGATTGCGCGCGCTGGCCGCGCTGATCGTGATTGTCAATCACGCCTTCCAGCAAATTTGGTGGCTCGTAACGCCACAGGGAAGAATGGGGAAGGTTTATTTGTGGCTTTGCCAGGGACGGTTTGCCGTCGTCGCCTTTATCGTGCTTTCGGGCTTTTGCCTTATGCGCCCTGTCGCGCTTTCGGGTTCTCTGCGCGGCGGAGCGAGGGAGTTTTACCGGGGACGCGCGCTGCGTATTTTGCCTGCTTACTGGGCAGCAATGCTGGTCACACTATTGCTGATAGGAACGCTTATCCGCCAACCACGCAATACCATGTTCGATCTGAGCCTTCCTGTAACCATGCGCGGCATTCTCTGTCACTCTCTTCTGCTAAACAATTTTGTCAACAATAGCGCGGGCCATGCGCCTATGGGGCAATTCGGCAATACCGAGATCAATTCTGTGTACTGGACTATCGCGCTGGAATGGCAGATTTATTTCTGGTTTCCTCTGGTGGTCTGGATGTGGAAGCGAACAGGCATGTACTGGATTCTGGCGGTTGCAGCCGTTTTGACGGCGGCGCTTCATAATCTGTTTCTGCGTCACAACTGGCGGGGATTGAACCTGAATGGCGCAAATACGCACTTCTATTTCTACTTCCTTTTAGGTGTCCTGGCGGCATCGCTGGTTCTGACGGAGAACCACGCGCGATTCGTGAATCGTCGCTTGTTTGGCCTCCTGGCAGCAGGCTTGATGTTGGGTTATCCGCTGCTGTATGCAGTTCTGGTACAAGCATCGCCGATAGATACTTCCGCTATGGAGAAAATGGAACTGTACACAGCGCTGATGATGACGGCTGTTTTGGTACAGGGCGCTCTCGGTGGCTTCAAACTGCTATCCTGGAAGCCACTCGCGAACATGGGAACCTATCTGTACAGCATCTATCTGCTGCATCTGCCGCTTTTGGCATTGCTCACCGACTATATCATTTTGCCGCTGCGCGGACACATTTCCCGCAATCTGGAATTTGGCTTGTTGCTGCTCCTGGGATTTCCCCTGATCCTGATTTGCAGCAAGCGGTTTGCCGACGTGTTCGAGGACAAAAAGCAATTAACCCGCTACTGGAACCAATGCAAGCGTGCCTTACCGCCCGGTTGATTTTAATACCCTTTGAGAGTACCTTTGAAAGCATAGTTTTCTCGCGTGGCCGCGATGCAAGCGTTATCAAGGCGCGCTTTTGTAAATGAGGAACCATCTGTATGAACCGTGCCGATAGTCAGGGAAATGCTCCATCAGGAACAGGTGTTGCTTCGGAAGCAATCCCCATTTCTCGCCGTCGTTCGCGGACAGCGCGGGCTTTTCCTCTTCCCAAAAGCCTGCTGCTGCTGCTGGCGGTGTTCCTGGGGTTTTGTACCCTGCTTACCTTCACCATCGTCACCCCGACCGTTCCCCGCGAGTACCCGACGTACTGGGTCATGCCCCGCGGGAACAGTACCATTGCGATGAACCGCGCCATGTGGCGCAGATCGAATATATGGCGAACTACCATCGCCTGCCGCCGTTCGGAACGCACAAGGAGATGCAGCTTTACGCGGACTCATATCATCCGCCCTGCTACTATGTCCTTTGCGCCGCTATTTGGGCCATCGCGCACCCCCTTTTAGGACGAGCGGGAACGATTCTCCTGTTGCGCCTGCTGTCGGGATTGATGGGCGCGGGCGTCGTGGTCTACACATATCGGACCGCCCGCCTCCTGACGACGAAACAGACCGCGCTGCTGGCCGCCGCCTGTGTTGCCGGTATTCCGATGTTCGTGGATGTCGCGGCCTCGGTCAGCAACGAGATACTGAGCGCCTTTGCCGCCGCCGTAGCCCTGTACTATCTGACACTGGGAATGAAGCGAGGCTTTGGGTGGCGCGAAACGCTGCTAATGTCATTGTGGATCGCCATCGGCGTGTGCAGCAAATATACCTGCGCGGGCATTATTCCCGCAGCGTGGCTGGCATTGTGGTGGACAGGGCGCAGACGGCAACAGCCCTCCAGAGTAACGCTGCAAATGATGAGCGTGGTTGTCGGTCTGAGCGCGTTGGGCGTCGGATGGTTCCTGCTGCGAAATCTGATGCTGTACGGGGATTTATTCCGCCTGAAAGTATGGGAACACTACTGGCCCGACATTGATGGTTTCAAAGAGCGTCATGCCCGAACGCAGGTATCGTGGAAGCGCTATACCGCTCAAATTACTGAATTCGGATGGATGAGCTTCTGGGGGTGTTTTGATAGGATTTACAAAACGATGCCGCAGCGCGTTTATACATGCCTGGGCCTGCTGAACCTGCTGACGTTGGCGGGGGTTGTCCTCCTCTATTTTCGCGGCTGGTTTCAGGGCCTTCGCGGGCGAACCTTTCTCGCCATAAGCGCGATGACGCTGGTGCTGGTTTATCAATACTACAAGTTCAACTGGTGGCACTGCTCCCCGCAGGGACGCTATTTCTTCCCGCTGCTGGTTCCTTTCGGGATTTTGACTGCCGCAGGCTGGCTGGCGCTCTTTCCGCGTCGCTTGAAATGGGCCGCTGCCATTCTTCTCATGCTCTGTTTATTAGTCCTGAACATTTACGTTTATGCCAAATACCCGCTGCATCCCGTCACGGTAGAGAATTTGCCGCCCCTGTATGCGCGCCAGATCGCTCCGACCGGCGGATACAGCCACTCCATGAACGCGCGCTCACTTTGCGAGACAATTCCCCGAGCGAAAGAGACCTGAACAAAATGACTGACTATCCAGAACGCAGTCGGCAGCGCCCCAACATGGCGGATCGCCAATCCGAACACTGGCGTCCGCCCCTCCATGCCCCGATGCGAACCACGTCCGAAAAGTTCGCGGCGGGCATACGGCGTTTCTTTGATTTGCAGGCGGGTTCCGCCTGGCCCGACCTCAAAACGGAGATCAGCGCCGTCACCGGCACGATGCTCGATGTGGGCTGCGGCGCGCAGCCGTATCGCAGCCTGCTGTCCCCCGGCGCGGTCTACATCGGCCTGGATACGGCGGACGCGGAAGACCACTTTGGCTATTCCATGCCGGATACCGTGTATTTCAGCGGCAGCGCCTGGCCCTTGCCCGACCAGAGCATTGACTTTATCCTGTGTACGGAAACGCTGGAACATGTCCTGAAGCCGGAAACCCTGCTCAACGAGGCCTACCGCTGCCTGCGTCCGGGCGGGCGCATGTTGATTACGGTTCCCTTTGCCGCCCGCTGGCATTTCGTGCCACACGACTACTGGCGCTACACGCCCGCAAGCCTGAAACATCTGCTGAACGAGGCGCATTTTACGAATGTCGGCATTTATGCGCGGGGCAACGCGCTCACAGTCGCGTGTTACAAAGTGATGGCGCTGTTTATTCCCCTGCTTCTCAAACCGATTGACAACATCGCCGTGAAGTGTTTCAGCCGATTGTTGGGGCTGCTGTTTCTGCCGCTGCTGCTGATTGTGGCGATTGTCGCCAACGTTTCTCTGCTCCTGCCCGGTGGAGACGATTGCCTGGGGTATACTGCTTTGGCGACACGCGAGGATTAATATAGAAATCAGGACGCAAATCAGGAAAATTATTTGGATATGACAGCTGATATGACAGACTTGGAACAGAAAATCAATAAACTGCAAGGCCCTATTTTAGTTTTGGGCGCGAGCGGCTTTGTGGGCGCAAACCTTTTTCGGACGCTGCTTGCCACGCGCAAGGACGTATTCGGAACGGCAACGCATGTCCCCACCTGGCGGCTGGAGGGCATTGCGGAAGAACACATTCGCGTGACCGACCTGCTGGTGGACAGCAACCTGGACGCGCTGCTGGACGACGTTTGCCCCCGCACTATTTTCAACTGCATCGCGTATGGCGCGTACTCCTTTGAAACCGATGGCGCGTTGATTTATCAGACCAATTTCAACATGACCGCCAAACTCGTGGCGCGACTGGCGGGACGGGGAATTGCCTGCTACGTCCATTCCGGCAGCAGTTCCGAGTATGGCGACCATGCCAGCGGACCGGGCGAAGAGGAACTGCCCGAACCCAACAGCGACTATTCGGTTTCCAAAGTGGCCTGCGCCAACCTGCTGCGCTACTATGGGACGCACAAAAAATTTCCCTGCGCCAATCTGCGCCTGTATTCGGTGTTCGGCCCGCTGGAAGACAGTTCGCGCCTGCTCCCCACGCTGATTAAGAACGGGCTGGAGGGCCGCTACCCGGAGTTCGTGCGCCCGGATATTTCGCGCGACTTTGTGTACGTGGATGATGTGACGGAAGCGTTTGTGGATACCGCCCTGAACCTGCGCGAACAGGATTATGGCAAGTCGTTCAACATCGGCAGCGGCTGCAAAACCACCATTGCCGACATCGCGCAAGCCGCCAAAAAGGTGTTCGAGATTCAGGAGGAGCCGGTTTTCAAGGCCGAAGCCCGCGCCTGGGACGTGTCGGACTGGTACGCCAATCCTATCCGCGCCAGAGAGAGGTTGGGCTGGCAGACGCGCACCCGTTTTGAAGACGGACTATTGCGCATGGTCGCATGGTACAAAGGCATTGAAAACAAAGAGCGGTATCACCAATCCTCCAAAAAATTCGGGCTGGATACCAAATACAGCGTGAGCGCGATTGTGGCCTGCTACAAGGACGGGCAGGCCATTCCCATCATGGTGGAGCGGCTGAAAACAACGTTTGAAAGCCTGCGCATCGAGTACGAGATCATTCTGGTCAACGATTGCAGCCCCGACGACAGCGAAGAGGTGATACGCGGCATTTCGCGCAACGACCGGCGCGTTATCGGCATTTCCCACTCGCGCAATTTCGGTTCGCAGGCGGCCTTCCGCAGCGGCATGGAGATCATGACGAAAAACGCGGCGGTTCTGCTGGACGGCGATTTGCAGGACCCGCCCGAACTCATCGCGGAGTTCGTGGAAAAATGGCGCGAAGGGCTATGATGTGGTTTATGGCAAGCGTATTAAGCGCGAAGCCACATTCCTGATGCAGATCGCGTATAAAGCATTTTATCGCCTGTTCGACAAGTTTTCGTATCTGACCATTCCCCACGATGCGGGCGATTTCTCTCTGATGGATTATCGCGTGGTGCAGAACATGCTGAAATTCCCGGAGCGGGATTTGTTCCTGCGCGGGGTGCGGGCATTTGTCGGCTTCAAGCAAATCGGCGTGGACTACGTTCGCCCGGAGCGGAGGTTCGGCAAAACCACCAACAGCCTGGGCAAAAACATCGGGTGGGCCAAAAAAGGGATACTCTCGTACAGCAACACGCCGCTGACCATGCTCAGTTACTTCGGCACGCTGATGTTCGTGATTGCAATCGGACTGGCGTTCGTGCAGATTATCGCGAAAATCCTGTTCCCCGCCTCCGCGCCCGCCGGTATCACCACCGTTCTAATCGCGATTCTGTTTTTCGGGGCCGTGAATCTTTTCGCGCTCGGTATCATCGGCGAATATATCGCTAAAATCTTTGAAGAAGTGAAGCAGCGACCGCATTTCATCCGTCGAAGTATTATCAAGGATGGCGACATTCGCGCCGCAGGCGAACTCCACAGTCGGGAGTAGGTTGTTAGGTTGTTAGGTTGTTAGTTGTTAGGTTATTTAGTTACAAAGACCACTCAATTCTGGTATGTGTAATCCGGCTGTAACCTGACAACCTGACAACCTGACAACCTGATTGGAGCGAAACGATGGCTGTTACCGCACAGGCTTCTTCAACCGGCGCGAGGGACAAGCCGCCCCCTTCCGGGCGGCTGATTTTTTTCAGTCTGATCGCGCTGCTGGCGATTTGCGTTTTGCTGCTGGCGCATACGCGCCACGAACCGCTGGAAAACAATATGCCGCAGTACGCGCTTATCGGGCATGAGATGCTCGGCGGGCGTATGCTGTACACGGATATTTTCGACCAGAAGCCCCCGGCGATTTACGGCACGTTCGCGCTGGCGGAGCGGGCGTTCGGATACGGGCGCGAAACCATTTTCATTTTGCAGGCGATTGCCGCCTGCGTCACGCTGCTCGGCGTGTACGCGGCAGGCGCGGCCCTTGTGGAAGACCGTCGCTACGGGCTGTTGGGCGCGGCAGGGTACGCGCTTGCCTGCGGCGACATCGTGATTCAGGCCAATCAGCCCAATGCCGAAGTGTTCATCAACGCCTGTCTGATATGGGGGTTTGCCCTGCTTGTCGGCGCGAAGCAGAAGCCACTCGCGTTTTTACCCACATTCGCGGCGGGTCTGCTATTCGCGCTGGCAACGCTGTACAAACCCAACATTGGCGTTATTCCTCTGTTGCTGCTGACGGTTTATGTGGCGTTTCCACCGGGCGGCAAATCCAACCGGAGTGTCGCGCTGAGTCGCGCCGTGCTGATACTGGGCGTGATTGTGGCCGCGTGGACGGGCGTTTGCCTGTACTTCGCCGCGCATGGACGTTTTGGCGATTTCTACTACGCCGTAATTACGTACAATCGGGCGTATACCGGCAGCCTGACCACAAACCTGCTCAACGGGCTGGATCGCAATCGCTGGGACGCCCGCTTTTTCCGCCTGTTTTCCATTCTGTACCTGCTGACGCTTCCGGTTGGACTGCTGAGTTTGAAGTCGCAACTACGTTCGGCCTGGCTGCTGCTGTGGGCGTTTGCCCTGGGCGCGTACATCGCCGTGATCCTCCCCGGCGTCTACCTGAGCTACTATTATGTCTTACTGATGCCGCCGCTCATGGCCGGCATCAGTTGGGCCACAAGCACGCTGGCGCAGGCCCGCCCGCCACAAACCCGAATTGCGGCGCTTGTTCTCGGGTTCGCCTGCGTCGGCTTGATTGGCTGGCGCGAAGCGAAGTTTCAGCGGCAAACGGTTGCAGAACTCTCCATTCTGAAATACTCCAACGACATTTTCATTAATGCCGATACCGTCGCCCATCGCATCAACACGCTGCTGCTTCCCAACGAAATCTTCTACGATGCGTCCACGAACCCGGAACTGTATTTCACCGCCAAACGGCCCATGCAGTGCGGCGTTTTTTACTCCGAAGCGACCGTAAAGGGCGCGCGGGCGGAACAGTTCGCGGATCGCGTGATCGCTTCCCTGGAACGCCGCCCGCCCGAACTTATCAGCCTGCGGGAAGCGTACAAACAGACGCCTCTGGATTACCGCAATCCCCGCGTTTACTCCTGGATACGCCAACGCTACGAGCCATTGCCGCCCCCACTGCAAACCGCCCCGTTTGTGCTGTTGATGCGGAGGGGCGGCATCCTGTCTCACCGTCTCGCGCTCAACCCAACATTCAAGCAGACCCCGCCACCTACAAGGTATACTAAACATAACAAGTGATGGGAGAAACGAGGATGCTTTCAGAAGATCGCGTAAAAGGCAGTTTCGGCATTGGCATCGGCATTTTGATGGCGGTGGTGCTTGTAAACTTTGTGTATCCGCAAGTCCCGCCTGCAATCCGGTGGATTTGCATGCTGCCTGCTCTGGCAACCTTTGTCGCGGGCTGTACCTTTTACAGCAAAAGCAAAGGCTACTCGCCCTATTTAGGATTGCTTGGATTTGCCTGGGTTTTCGGCCTGGTGCCGCTGATTCTTCTGCCCGACCGCAAAGATAACTTTATGAAGGAACTTTCGGACGAATTGGATAGAAGGAGAGCCAGAGGGCAAAGCGGCGAAGTGGAAGAAAAAGCAAACGTTTCGTAATACGCTCTTGTGCTGAATTTTGCTATGCGCTGTTTGCCTTGATGCAGGCGCGAAGTTCGGGCGTGATCGGCGAGATAATGTAGCCGTTGGTTTTGTCGCCGATGACCATGCAGCGTTCGCCATCGCCCCAACGCCAGTAGTACGCCGCCACATACGCGCAAATCAGCGCGTCCAGCAAATCCTCATACCGCTTCAGAGCCAATCCCTGTTTGTCGGCGGGAACGCGCAGCCACTCAGGAGCCACAAGGCCGG
Organism: uncultured Chthonomonadaceae bacterium; assembly: GCA_963817895.1. Taxonomy (GTDB): domain Bacteria; phylum Armatimonadota; class Chthonomonadetes; order Chthonomonadales; family Chthonomonadaceae; genus CAWFQB01. The sequence continues at coordinate 332,974 of CAWFQB010000004.1, read as the reverse complement.
GTTCCCGCGCTTCCAGACTTCGGATTCCCTCCACCAATTGCGCATACGCGGCCATGCGCGAAGCCGTGTCGCGTCCCGATTTCGCCTTGTACTTGAGCGTTCGCGCCAACCCGAACAGCACCACATGCGCGGGATGCGGAAACACTTCCAGACAGGCGCGAACGCCGGTATCCCCTGCCCCAAAAGCGTAGTCGTTGCGTATATCCTGCTCGGCTTCCAACCGGGCTGTCAGCCGTTCACCGCGAACATTGTCGCCGAACCGCTGCCGGTTGGCCGGATGCGCCCCCGCCTGATACTTGCCGAAGCAACGCCGCAGCAGGGACTCGACGGGACGTTCGCCCGTCCAATTCGGCACATCCAAGGGCGCGTCAACGCCGATTACGATTCCCGCATCCGTATCCGACCGGCGCACAAAGTCCAGAATATCGTCATCCGTCAACAGCGCATCGGACTGCGCTTCCACCACCAGTTTTGATTGCGCAGGCGCGACAGTTTCCAGCCGCAGCGTCACGCCGCCCGTCGTGTTCTTCGCGCCCCATGCCAGATCAAGCCCGATAAACCGCACTGTTCTGCCTTCCCTTCACGTCATTATGTCAAACCAGGATCACTTCGGATTTTCAGGGATGAAACGGGCGCAGATTCGGCACAGGATAGCCCATCACCATCAGTATCGCGTAAATGATAAGGGCGACCATACCCACAATCATCAGGATATATTGCGCTTTGAAACCCGGCTGGCTGAACGCCGACCAGTTGCAGACAGGGCAGAGGGTTCCCGTTGAGCTTATCGAACTGCCGCACGAGGGACAGGGCCGCGTCTGCAAATCTTTTCCACAATCGGGACAATCTTGATGGAATTTACGATTGACTTCCCGCCCACACCAAGCACATTCATTGCTGAACAGGCCATACCGTTCCATATTTTCCCCCTTTCAACAACGTTTCGCGTCCGTTACCGAACAGGACCGGGCCATGTCAAACCGGCTTGCGAGGCGTTGTAGACGGCTTCATGCGTGACCATTTTATCCAGCCCGACGCGAAGCTGCTCCTCCTGCCGCGCCGTTCCCAATAGCAGCAGGCTGTAGATTATGAGCAGGCCGCAGGCCATCGGAACGGCAAGGGAGCGTAGCCAGCGGCCCAGATTAGCCGAAAAATCCGCCCACGCCTTCCGGCTAACGACAGCAACCATGCCAAGCAGAAGGAGGGGGAAGCCAAGCGCGAAGACCGTTCCCAATGCGCGAGTGACGAGTTCTCCCGTATGCGCGTCGTACACGGAATTGCCGGACAGATTCATCAGCTGAATGGGCGTCGCGTACATGTCTACAGCCAGCCGGTTCACGTTGACGACAAGCAGGCCAAGCAGAACAGCGGCAGCAACGCCGAGCGCGCCCCGCCACATATTCGCGTTTTTGGCAGGGTGCGCTTTCGCCGCCAGAAACGCCAGACTGCCCACTATCAGCAGGCCAAGCGCGTTGGACAGCGTGAGCAGCGTCGCCACCCACCACACGCCGGTTTTCACAAGCGAACGAATCCCGTACGGCCCCTTTTCTGTCATGTTGTCCGTGATTTTCTTGGATACGTTTCTGGCCTGAAGACCCGCTTCCAGTTCCGCTTTTGCGAATCTCGCCTCGTCGTCATGCCCGATAGAACGCAGATAGGCGTAGTATTTTTCGCGCTTCGCTTGCAGCAGCTTTTCCCGCTCCGCGTCCGTCGTCGCATTGCTGGAACTTTTCACGACAGGCGCGCCGCCCGGACGGCTTTGCGGAATGGCGGCAATGGCAATGCCGACAAGATTGGCGATCAGGGAGCGACCCTGTACGCGCATCATATCGCCCATCCGCATAGTATCGTGGCGAAGCTGTATGCCCAGTTCCGAATTTCCGGCCAGTTCCGCGTGAACCGCGCTGATGGTGTTCATGCGGGCGACGCCGCGCAGAATGGCGAAGTGCGGAAACAGCAGGGCGGCGGAAAGCGACACGCGCTCAATGCCGTTCTGTCGGCCATGCGCAAGGGCGTAAAAGCGGTCTTTCGCCTGAAATTCCGCGCTTGCGTAGTCCTCATAGCGCGTTTTTTGCGCGGCGCGATGAACGGCGGCGATGGCGTCCGCATCCCGGCCCGCTTCATACAATCCCGCCGCCCGTATAAAGGGAAAATAGGCGTTGTTTGGGTCGAGCCGTTCGCCCTGCGCGGCGGCGGCATCGAAGGCGGCAAGGTCGGCGGGCAGGGAGTGTTTGGGCTTGTCGGCATGGCTGACAGGTTCGGGAGAAAGCTCATTCTGTTCTTCGCGATGCAGTCCCACGGTTCCCATCGTATAGTAGCGCAGCAGATGCGCGTACAGTGTTGGCTCATTCGGGAACCGTTCGGTCAGCGCGTTCAATCGCTGAATTCTGGCGGCGGCAGGCGTACCCGGCGACAATGGCATGGACAGGGCGCGGGCCACTTGAATGGGATAATCGCCGGGATGGGATTGGGCAACGCAGCTTTCGCGGTCTTCGCGATTGCCTGCCAGAAATGAGGGCAGGACCAGCGCCCGCGTTTGCAGGCACAGCAGCCAGCGCGTGGCAGGCAGAAGGGCAAGCGTCAGCAGGATCGCGCCGGTCACAAGCAGCAGCGAACGGAGTTTGCGTTCAGGCATGTTTTCTCCTCAAAGCATTGTGAGTAGCTCTCAACCCCCAGCCCCTTCTCCCAAAAAGCCTGGGAGAAGGGGAGTCGCTTATCTTATTCTCTACGGCGAACGGAGTTCATGAGGTCTAATCTTAAGAATGAAGGCTATTTGTGGCTCAAAGCCGCAACGGTTTAACCAGGCATGACGAAAATTACGCGAGGTCGGTTTCACTAATCTCGCCCAGCAGTAAGCTTAATAGCTCCCCTTCTCCCAGGCTTTTTTGGGAGCAGGGGCTGGGGGTTGAGGGCTACACATCTTTCAACACTTCGCGCAGAGCGGACAGGAAGCATGCGTTCTCTTCGGGTGTGCCGATGGTGACGCGGATATGGGTCGGGGCGCGGAAACTGTCGCTGACGCGGGCAATCACGCCCCGATGCAGCAAGCCCTGAAATATGGCTTTCGCATCGGTTTTGAGATCAATCCAGACGAAATTGGCATACGTGGGCGTAACCGTCAGGCCAAGTTCTTCGCAGCCCGCGTACAGATCGCATTTACCCCGTTCGTTCATGGCAAGGGTACGCGCGATATGCTCCGCATCGGACAGGGCGGCGACGGCAGCCACCTGCGCCATATAGTTGACATTGAACGGTTCGCGCGTCCGGTTCAGCCATCCGGCGATTTCGGGGCGCATCACGCCGTACCCGATACGATGCCCTGCCAGCCCGTAGGCTTTGGAAAAGGTACGCAGCACAACCACGTTGCGCCCTTCGCGTACATAGCGCAGGCTGTCCGGGTACTCCGCCGCTCCCATCGCGTACTCGTAATACGCCTCATCCAGAACCACCACGACACGAGGCGGAACAATCGCCAGAAACGCTTCCAGTTCCTCCCGCGTTACAATCGTCGAAGTGGGGTTATTGGGATTGCAGATAAAAATCAGGCGGGTCCGGTCATTGACGCGGTCGGCCATTGCCTTCAGGTCGTGGCGGAAATCTGGCGTTAATGGCACAAAATGGCAGACCGCGTTGTTGAAAATGGCGGCGGCCTCGTAGCGCACGAAACTGGGATCGGCCTGTATAATTTCATCGCCCGGCAAAAGCAGCGTAAGTCCGAGCAGATGAATGATGTCGTCCGAGCCGTTGCCGAACACAAGCGTTTCGGGCGCGACCTCCAGATGCGCGGCAAGCGCCTGCCGCAGTTCGTGAACATCGGCATCCGGGTAGATGTGCATTTTCGCGGCCATCTTCTGAACCGCTTCTATAGCTTTGGGCGCGGGGCCGAGCGAGTTTTCATTGCTCGCCAGCTTGACCACATGCGTCAGGCCAAGCTCTCGCTTCACCTCATCCACAGGTTTGCCGGGAGTATAAGGAATCAGCCGCGTGATGTTATCGCTCACAGGCGGCAGGGGCGTTTGCGTCATTGTCTTAAAGCCTCCAAACCGGTGCTGTCCACAGAAATTTTCGCCTGGGTTTCTAATCTTGTTATTGGAAAGTGGACGGCAACATTATACCCGACGCCGTTGCCGCAACGCTTCCGCGCAAAAGAAGACATGCCGCCTGTAAATACTACAACTTTCGATATATTCTATGAAAATTTTTAATAAAAAAGATTCTTTTGCGCAGGGCAGGCAGGAATAGCAGGGCTGTTTGCCTAATATATGCGGGGAAATGCCTGCATCCTTATGCCATGCTGAATTTTATCTCATGCCGATGCAGAGCGCCCAATCAACGTGAGTATAATAACCGTGGGAGGATTTGTCATGAAGAAGTTGCTTGCATTGTTGAGCGTCGCCACTCTGATGTTCGGTGTCGTAGGTTCCAGCGTCGCCCAGGACAAGATGGATAAAGACAAGATGGACAAGGGCAAAATGTCTCAGGACAAAATGGGCGGCAAGATGGCCGACAAAAGCAAGATGTCCGGCAAAGGCAAAATGACCAGCAAGGGCAAGATGACCAGCAAAGGCAAAATGACCGGCAAGGGCAAGATGACCGGCAAGGGCAAAATGACCGATAAGAGCAAGATGAGCGGCGACAAGGGCAAAATGGGCGGCGACAAAATGGACAAGGGCGGCAAAATGTAGCCCCTGCCGTTTTGTTCGCGGTCGCGCTTTTCCCTGCGCGTCCCGCAAACAAACTAAAAGCCCGAAACCATTGTTGTGGTTTCGGGCTTTTGGTTTGAGTTGTTAGGTTGTTAGTTGGGCCTTGTGCTAGTTAGCACGTCATTGTGTGGCCTGTCCTTTGTTCAGTTTGTGCCTTCGTTACGTACAAGAGTTTATCATCACACAAACTCCGCGCGTAACGAAAGGCACTTCCATGATAACGCATTTTGACGACTTCTGCTTGTGGGTCTACTATGTGATTGACAGTATCTGGCAAGAAATCGGCAGTCAGTTCACCCATCCCGGCCCCCAATCCGAGTGCAGTGATGCCGAATTGCTCACGCTCGCCCTTGTGGGCGAGTGCCGGGGGTGGGACAAAGAAACGGAGATGATGCAGGAATGGCGGATGTACCGCCACTTATTCCCGCATTTGCCCGAGCGTTCGCGCTTCAATCGTCGCCGCCGTACCCTGTGTCAGGCGATGAACCTGATCCGTCAAGGTGTACTTGGCTTGTTGGACTTAGCCCAAGATGGACAATGCTTGCTTGACAGCCTGCCGGTTCCCGTTGTCGGCTTTCATCTGGCTCCGCAGGCGGGCAGCGGCTGGAAAGAACACGGCGCGACCTTCGGCAAAGTCAGTTCCAAGAAGTGGACAATCTTCGGCTACAAACTGCACTTGTTGTTAGCTGTCAACGGAACTATTCTGGACTTTGAACTCGCCCCTGCCAACGAAACCGACCTGAGCGTGGGGCAGGAAATCCTGTCGGCCCACGCGAATTTGCTGGTCATGGGCGACAAAGGCTACATCAGTCAGGAAGCGAAGGAACAGTGTGCCCAACGCAATGTCCGTCTGCTAACCCTGCCGCGTTCCAACCAGAAACAACAGGTTAGTCGCGAAACCAAGTACCGCTTCAACCGTTTGCGGCAGATAATCGAGACGGTCAATGGGCAACTCACGCAACAGTTCAACGTCGAAACCAATCATGCGCATAGTTTTTGGGGCTTGTGTACCCGCTTGTACGCCAAGTTGACCGCCCATACCGTGTGCATCTATCTAAACCGCTTGCTCGGCAAGGCAGAGTTCTTGCAGATCAAGGCACTGGCCTTCCCTAACTAGCACAAGGCCCTAGTTGTTAGGTTGTTAGGTTCGCGCGCTAACAACCTAACAACCTAACAACTAACAACCTTTGCTCACTCCCCAAACAACTCCTCTATCAGACGGTAGCCTTCCGGCAGGTTGGTTCGGGCTTCGTGCAGGGCGCGTTCATCATACGGCAACGCGCCGCCTGAACGGAGGGCGCGGCGCGAGTCGTACAGCAGGAAAGGAACCGGGCCGACGGCGTGACGGCGCGTAGCGACGGGAGTTTTATGGTCAGGCGAGATTAGCAGTCGAAAATCGTCCCGCTTGCGCATCTGCTCCAGCAGGGTTCCAATGACCAGTTTGTCTATGTTCTCAATCGCCCGGATTTTCTCGTCAAGGTTGCCTTCATGCCCCGCCTCATCCGGCGCCTCGACGTGTATCCACACAAAATCGTGCCGTTCAGTCGCGTCCACAGCGGCCTGCGCTTTACCCGCATAGTTGGTATCGAAATACCCTGTCGCGCCCGGAACGCTGAGTATTTCCAGTCCCGTCAGTTTGCCCAAGCCGCGCACCACGTCCACAGCGGAAATCACGGCCCCGGTCATGCCGCGCTTTTTCAAGAATGTGGGCAGTTCCGGCGTTCGCCCCGGACTCCACGGCCACAGCATATTGGCGGGCATTTTGCCCTCATCCCGGCGTTTTTTGTTGAACGGCAGGTCGTGCAGCAGGTTCAGGGAATCCTCTGCGAAGGCGCGAATTTTGCTGTCGCCTTCGCCCTGCGGGTAAACTTCCGTCAGTTTCTTGCCCATGACTCTCATGCGGCGGATGCGTCTGCACTTCCGTCGGCCCGTCCGTCCAGCGCATGATATGCCGATACTGCACACCCGTAAACAAACGCTGCGCCCGCGAACACAACTTCTGGTTTGCCAGTTCGATAATGGGACGGGCTTCTTCCGTCGTGATATGCCCCGAACTGTAATCCAGCAGGGTTTCCCCGTCCGTGCTGATGAGCGAACAGCGAAACGCCACGTCTTTCGGGTCGAGCGGAATCTCCATTGCCGCCGCCTCAATCGGGCCGCGTCCGGTATAGTAACGCGTTGGGTCGTAACCAAGCAACGCCATATTTGCCGCGTCGCTGCCCGGATACATGTCGAGCGGCGTCACCTGCACGGAACCCACAAGCCCCTTTTCCGCCAGTTTGTCCAGATTGGGGGTACGCGCCACTTCCAGAGGCGTTTTGCCGTCGAGTTCCGGCATGGGTTCGTCCGCCGCGCCATCCGGCACTATCAGAAAATATTTCATTTGCGCTTGTCCTTTGCCTGCCTGCCGCCCTCGGAGTTGGGCGGCTGGGGCGGCTGCGATTGCTTCTCCTCGTAGGCTTCCAGCGCGTCCAGTTCCTGAATCAGCCGTCCAGCATCGGTTGCCGTGATGCGTCCGTTCTGCACCATCTGCAATATCTGCTTTCGGGCCGCGAACCGCTTGTCTTCGGTCGGCGCGATTTCCGGTTTGTCGTCTTCTTTCGCCTTCTTGTTGCCCTTGATGGCGGTTTTAAGCGTATCCTTCACCTCGTCGTACTTGTTTTGGGCCATGATTTTCGCGCCCGCCACCGACTCTTTGACGACTTTTTTGGTATGCTGCTTGACCGCTTCGCCCACCATTCTGCCGATCATCGGCATCAGGCTGGAAGGCACTTCAATGGTGCGCTCCGACCCGTCCGCGCTCGGAATGGTGATTTTCTCCATTGTGGGCTTCGTCTTTTCCGCTTTTTCAATTTTTTCTTTGTCAGCCTCGGCTCTGGTTTTGGCGCTGGCCTGCGTTTTCGCGGCCTCCTCCTCGTCGCTCAGTTTCGCGAGGAGTTGGGCGGCTTCCTCCGGGCGCAACGTGCCATCCCCAACCATCTTCATAATGCTTTCGCGGTTGGCGTCGTTCATGGGGTCACTCCTTGAAAGGGATGAGATGAGAGATACGAGATACGAGATACGAGGCACTCACATACAACTCCTCTTATCTTGTATCTTGTATCTCCTATCTAACCCTTCTGAATGTTCACATCGCCCGAAATGGTCTGCACGTTGAGCGTTCCTGCGCCGGTTCCGAGGACGCCTGTCCACAGGGTTTCTCCCGCGTTCACGTCCTGCGCCTCAAAATCGGTTTTCAGGTCTCCGGACGTGGTTGCCAGCGACAGGCGGACGTTGCTGCCTTCGATCAGGCCTATAGTCACGTCACCCGAAACGGTATTCACCTGCATCGTGCTGGAAAAGGCTTCTTTGAGTTTCAGGGTTACATCACCGCTCACGGTCTGCGCCTGCAAGCGAGTCGCGACAAGGTTTTCCGCCTTGACATCGCCCGATACGGCCTTGACGGAGATGCTGCCGCTCGCGTCCAGCAGCGTGGCGTTGCCTGATACGGACTCGACGACAATATCCACCGGGTTCTGCTGCCCCGCTTTTTCCAGCGTGGAATCCCCCGATACGGACTTGCACTCCACGCGCCCGCCCTCGATGTTGGACGCCTTCACGTCGCCACTGGCAGCATTGGCAATCAGGCCGCGCTTCACATCATCGGCGGTAATGTCGCCCGACTGCGACGCGACAGTTGCCGAACCCGCAATCCGCTCCACTTTCACATCGCCATTGGCGGTTTCGCCCCGAACATCGCCACCAAGATCGTGCAGATGCAGCAGGCCGCTTGTGGTCACGCCCTCCGCCAGGCCGTCCAGTTCCGTCAATTCCACGATCCCGTAATGGCTGTTGACGCGAACGTTGGCGGCGTTGCGCGGTACTTTCAGTTCCAGATCAACGGTTCCCTCGCGGAACGTATCCGTCGTGGACACTTTGATGTCCAGACGCGCATCCGTGCCGTGCAGGTTGATTTCCATTTGCGCGACAGCGGCCTGGGCCTCCTCTACGGTCGTACCCCACGCCACTTTGCTGATCGTAACCGACGCGGTTCCCTCCGCGATACCGGTCACTTTCACGCTGCCAAGCGGGTTTTCCACATACACTTTCGCGCCGGGTTCCAGATGAAATTCCTGATCCACGCTTTCGGTGTGCTGCGGCAAATCCATGCTGTTCGTAGGCCGTCCGCCCTCGCCGTCCGACCAAGTCCGAACCCGCGACGTGACGGACGTACCCCAGTTGGCTCCGGCCTTTGTCGCTTTGCGCAGTTCGGTTTGCACCCGCTTGACGATTTTTTCCGGCTGTACGCGGGCAACGGCTTTGGAGATGCGGTCGCCCAGATTGCTGAGTTCGATTTTGGGTGGTTTGATGTCCTTGAACTTGTCGAACGGCAGGCTATCAAACAGGGACCTGTCCTCTTTTTCCGCCTTCTTGTCTTCGGCTTCCCCGCTTGCCGCCGCTTCAGTTTCAGCAGCGGCGGCGGCAGATTCGGGCGACTCGCCGCGCAAAGCGGCAATCAGCGTTTCGGCTTCCTGACGCGCTGATTTTCCCCTCCTGCAACATTTGCAGGACGCGCATTACGTTTTCATCCATGGTTGGGTTCCTCACTAGGTTGTTAGTTGTTAGGTTGTTAGTTGTTAGGTCTTTAGGTTTAATCAGGATACATTTACGATGAACCTACGCAACCTAACAACTAACAACCTAACAACCTACATCACGTCTTTCAGCAGTTCAGCGGCTTCGTCGGCGCGAATGTCGCCGCGCGCCAGCGCTTCCAGCACATTGCGGCGGCGCTGAAGCGTTTCCAAGTCGCCGCCCTCGTTCTCTGTGTGTCCGACGGCAGAGTTGCTTTCGGCTTCTTCGGTGAATCCCAGCGCGGCCAGCGCGGCCGACAGTTTGTTGCGCACGGTGGGATACGAAAGGCCGAGTTGTTTTTCCACGCGGCTGAGATTGCCCTCATTGCGCAGAAACAGTTCCACAAAGGCCAGATGTTCGGGCGCAAGACGGCAAAAGCGGCACGTATCAAACGTGCTGCGCACCTGCGTTTTGCAGCGCAGGCACGTCAGTTCCGTTACTTTCAGCGCGGCCTCACAAACGGGGCAGCGCGTCAATATTTTCGCCATAGAGAGTTCCTCCGGCAGCCGAGGGACCGTTTACGGGAATCTTAACTTCCGCGCTCTTCGCGATGGCGATCTACTCTTGAATACTTCAAAACTTCTAAAGATGGTTTCAGAATTTTCAAGTTTTTTATAAATAAGAAGTTAAGAATTTCATTTTGACGGGCTTGCTGTCGCGCAGGGGTTTGAAGATAGGCTTGCCATCCGAGTGTCTGCACCGGCACAGCGGGGACAGGGGTTTTCGGGATGGCAAGCGTCGTCGGTTTGTTGTGTTCGTTGTGGGAACGCCCTTGGAAGGCGCAGTACGGCGCTTGAGGCGGAAGCGCGTTCAGTTCCTCTTTGCGCTTCGGCATACTGTGGGTCGTATAACAGCGCGATCTGAAGCGCGTGACGCGCCTCTTCGATTTGACCGGCGGCGCGGCAGGCGGCTCCAAGATGATAGTACATTACTTTTTGCGCCGCGTCCGGCAACCCCGGCGGTATATCCGCAATGGCCTGACGCAGCGCATCGGCGGCGTGGGCGTAGTCTTCCGCATGGAATCGGCCCCGCTTGTACAGCGCCCACCCATAACTGTCTTCGACCAGCGCCAGCAGTTCGCGGCGGAGCGCCGACCTGTTCGCGCAGCAGGTTCAGCGCATGATTGACATAGCCGAGCGCGATGTTGGCTTCCGGTTCCGTCTGAACGTTTTCCGACATAATATAGCCCAGAGTGTTCAGCGCGTTGGCATCGTCCGGCGCGAGTTCCAAGCGCGCGGCGCGCGTACTCGATAGCGCGAGGTTGCGGGCGGCGGTTCGTGACCATCCGCGTAACAACTCGCCAGCGTTTCGTACAATTCCGCGCGGTCCGCATTCGGGAACGTACCGGCAGACCTGAATCGCGCGTTCGCCGTACTCGCAGGCCAGATCCATATCGGCCCAACTTCGGTACACTCGCCCATTATGGCGCGATACAGCAGCGGCGTATCGGAGGCTTTGCTCAGAGCTTTCTCAAACTGCTGCCGCGCCTTTTCGACATTGTTGGCTTTCAGCGCATTGCCCGCCGCCGTCAGTTCCGGTATTTCCACCGGCCGCTGCGCCGCCGCATCTGCCATCCCATCAATCCCATCACAAGCAACACGCTCGACAACCGGAAACAGCAGGGCAAACGGGGGATATTCGCTTGGGACTCAGAAGGCGGCGCTTCCATACATTCTCCTCAAAAGATGCTCGCATGACCATCCACGCCAGCAACGCGAAACTGACGGCATTATTGGCGACATGCATCCCGATGGGAACCCACAGGGAACCGGTACGGACGTACATGGCTGCAAACGCCATACCCATCAGAAACAGGGGCAACAGGGCAAGCGGGCTGACATGCGCAAGCGCGAACAGCAGGCTGCTGCCGACAATCGCGCCCCCTGTTCCCAAATCGCCACCGCTCCTGCAGACTGTGAAAAATCACGCCCCGAAACAGCATCTCCTCGGCAACCGGGGCCAGCAGCGAGCCAATCAGGGCAAAACCTGCCATCATCCAGAATGCGGGCAATTGCAGAAAAGCGTGTTCGGCCCCGTAAGCGTCCGTGAACCGCTGCAGACGCTGAAACGCTGCGGGCGCAAGCAGTCCGCGCAACAGCCATACTTCCACTTCCCCGAACCCGTAACCCACGATTGCAACCGCAACGCCGCCGCCAATCCCTGTCACCACTTCCCGCCGCGTCGGACGCGCCAAACCAATAGACGCGAACGTTCGTCCTCCACGCCGCATCCACCACAGCGCCATGCCAATAAACAGCAGGTTCTGCGCAATCAGCCCGAATAACAGCCCGCCAGACGCCGCATTGGACATGCCATCCACCGCTCTCATCCCAGATATTTCGCCGGGTCCGCATTCTCCGCCGTGCCAGTCAGTTGGAGGAATATCTCTTCCAGAGAAATAAGGGAAGAGGGAGCAGGTAGGATGAAGGATGAAGGATGAAGGATGAATCCTCTCCTTCTCGTATCTCGTATCTCGTATCTCGTATCTTCTCTTCCCTTTTCCCTTTCCCTCTTCCCTTGCCTTTGCCGTCATGCTCCGCAAATCGTCCATCGTCCCCTGCGCGATGATGTGGCCTTTGTTGATGATGGCGACGCGGTCGCACAGGCGTTCGGCGATTTCCAGAATGTGCGTGGAGATGAAGACGGTTGTGCCCCGGTGGGTCATTTCGCGCAGAATGTCGCGCATGGTACGCGCCCCGCGTGGGTCAAGTCCCACCGTCGGCTCGTCCAGAAAAATCACTTTCGGAGAGTGGATGAACGCGCCCGCAAGGGCGATTTTCTGCCGCATACCGCGCGAATAGCCGCCGATCAGGTCGTTGCCTTTGTCGCTCAAATCCAGCAGTTCCAGCAGGTCGCGGATACGCTCCTCGCGCTGTTCCTGCGATACGCGGTACAGGTCGGCCATGAAGTTCAGAAACTCGCGCCCCGTCAGTTTTTCGTACAAAAATGGGTTGTCGGGAATGTAGCCCAAAACGCGCCGCGCATCGAGCGGCTGCGCGTGAACGTCAAAACCGCCGATACGACATATGCCGGTTGTGGGACGCAACAGCCCGATCAGCATTTTAATGGTCGTGGTTTTGCCTGCCCCGTTCGGCCCTAAAAACCCGAACAGTTCGCCCGCGCCGATTTCCAGATTGAGGTTATCCACAGCGGTCATGCTGCCGAACTCTTTGGTCAGGTTCCGGCAGACAATCATGCTGTTCGGTGACGCATCATCCATAAAAACTCCCGCCCACAATCCGCTCGATGCCGGCAAGGTCGAGATAGGTTTGTATCTTACTATACCCTGCCTGTTGCAGCAACGCGCTCACATCCCGCGCCTGCCCCTGCGCCACTTCCATCCACAGCCAGCCATTCGGTTTCAGGGCATGTTTGGCCTGCTGATACTAAAGTACGATAGAGTATCAGGCCGTCACTGCCGCCATCCAGCGCGAGGCGCGGCTCGTAACGGGCCACTTCCGGCTGCAGCGCATCCACGTCTCGGCTCGAAATATACGGCGGATTGGACACAATGATGTCGAATTCATGGGAACCGGCGCAGGCAAGCAAATCCGCTTGTACCAACCGCAGACGGTCGGCAACCTCATGGCGGCGCGCGTTCTGCTCCGCAACCTTCAGCGCGGACGGCGAAATATCTACGGCAACTGCCCTCAACCCCGCCTGATTCTTGAGTATCGCTACCGGAATACACCCGCTTCCGGTTCCCACATCGGCAAGTGTTACAGTTGATTGCGTTTGCAGCAGTTCAGCCGCCCACGCCAATGCCAGTTCCACCAAAGTTTCGGTTTCCGGTCGCGGAATCAGCACATCGGGCGTAACAACGAATTCCAGTCCGTAAAACTCCTGCGTTCCCCGCAAATACGCGAATGGAACCCGCTGACTACGCCGCGTCACCAGTTCGATAAACCGTTGCTGCTGAACGTCCGTGAGCGCAGGATACGTTTGCGCCACAACCGCCGTCCGCGATACATTCAGCGCAAGACCGAGCAGCAGTTGCGCCTCAAACCGGGCGTTCTCCACGCCCGCCTGCGCCAACTGCCGCGTCGCCCAATTTACAGAATCAGAGACAGGATTCCATTCGTCTCTGTCTGAACCATGATTTTCCATGATTTTGATGATTACCATGATGTCAGGAGGCGCTCTTTTGATCTTGAACCAGAATTCTGAAAATTTTGGCTGCGACCATGATGAAGACCAAATTCAATCATGGTAATCATCAAAATCATGCCTAATCATGGTTCAAGACAATCGTTAAGCCTCGCTGCTTGCCCGCATTTTTTCCGCCTGATCCGCCGTTATCAGCGAGTCGATAAACGCCTGAATGTCGCCATCCATCACGGCGGGGATGTTGTGAATGGTCAGGCCGATGCGGTGATCGGTGACGCGGCCATCCTGAAAGTGATAGGTGCGAATTTTTTCCGAGCGTTCCCCGGTTCCCACCTGCGAACGGCGCGTACCCGCCTGCTCCGCGTTGGCCTCCTGTAGCTGCATCTCGTACAAACGCGACCGCAGAACCGCCCGCGCCTTGATCTTGTTTTGCAGTTGGCTGCGCTCGTCCTGACAGGTGACGACAAGGCCGGTCGGTTTGTGGATAAGCCGGATGGCCGTCGCCACTTTCTGCACGTTCTGGCCGCCCGCGCCCGCCGAATGATAAATTTCTTCCTTGATGTCGGCCTCGTTAAGTTCCACTTCCACGTCTTCCACGACCGGCATTACCGCAACGGTAGCGGTAGACGTTTGCATGCGCCCGCTCGACTCGGTGACGGGTACGCGCTGAACCCGATGAACGCCGCCCTCGAATTTCAACTGACTGTACGCGCCCTTGCCTTCGATTTCAAACGTCGCTTCGTGCAGTCCGCCGATGCCGGTTTCCTGCAAGTTGATAATGTCGGTTTTCCACTTGCGGCGTTCCGCGTAGCGCGTGTACATGCGGAACAGTTCGAACGCGAACAGTTTGGCCTCTTCGCCGCCCGCCGCCGCTCGGATTTCAATAATCACGTTGCGATCGTCTTTGGGGTCTTTGGGCATCAGCAGCAGCCGGATATGCAGTTCCAATTCGTCGGCTTTGCGCTTGGCGTTTTCCAGCTCCTCCTGATAATACACGCGCTCGTCGCCATCCGCCATGCCGAGCATCTCTTCCGCGACGGGAATATCTTCCAGCGTACTCTTATACGCTTTGTACGCGGTCGCCACGTCTTCAATTTCGGTTTTGCCTTTTGCCGCCTGCGTATAGCGCTGATAGTCGCTGCTCACTTCGGGATCGTTCATCTGCCGCAATCAGTTCATCGTAGCGGGCCTCAATCTCATCCAATTTACTTTTCGCCTGTGCGAGTGACACAACGCTAACCCTCCTTAATATAGTATGCACAAAATAAAGACGTAAAAAGACGTTATCCACGAACTCACGCCGATCTGCTGCGAAAATAGGTTTTCGCAATAGTCCGTGTAAATTGGTGGATAACGTCTTAAAGGTTGCTAATGGCCGGATTTTTTCAGAACGATCTGGTCATCGGACGCTTTCAGCATTTCGTCGTAGAAGCCGCGCACTTTTGCGTAATCGGCGGCGGGAACGGTTCCGGGTTTGGATACGAACGAGTCCGTAATCGTCACCGTTTTACCGTCAGCAGATTTGGTGATGGCGCGATGGTACTCCTGAATCGGGCAGGTCAAATCCACGTTTCCGGGCAAGTCATCAATCTCAAAGCCGTCGGGAATTGTCAAAACCGTTTCGCTGCGAATGGAGGACGTATCCTCTTCCACAATCGGCCAGATGCGCTTTTCGGCTTTGTACGGGTTTTCCTTGAAACCGTTTATGCTGCTCACAAGCGGCAGAATCAGCAGGCTTTTGCCGGTTGGCTTGCCGTAATGCGCCGAGTCCAGCGTCATGTTCATCGTGAACGGGCCGGTCTTGTCCTGTCCGTCCGGCAGGCCGAACTCTTTCACCTTGCCTGATAGTCCCAGTTTGCCCGCCATGCTTTGCATCACGTCCTTGCGCTTGTCGGGCGTGATGAGCCGAACCGAATAGCGCATGGATTGCCCGAACTCGCCGCTCATGTTGGCCTGCGATTGAGTCTGCGCGCTGCCGTCCGCCAGCATTTTGATAGTGGTCTTCACGTCCATGCTGTTTTCGGTCGGGTTGTACATGGGAATCGTCTCGAACTTGCCCTTGCCGTCCCGAACCACAAGCGCCTGAACGCCCCGGTCGCCATCGGGAATGTCGCCATACGCGCAGGTTTCCGCAGTGGCGTCCAGCCAGACTTCCTTGCCGTCCACATCGGCAACCGCGATGCAGTGGTTAAAAGCGTTCAGCGTGGGCAGGCCGTCCCCAACCATGCGCCGCTCTCCCGCATGAAGCAGAACCGGGTGCGCCTTGATGTTGGCGAGATTGAGCATGGTAATCAGCAGGTTGGCTTTGTCCTTGCAGTCGCCGTACATCTTGTCGTGAACATCGGAAGCCGGGTGCGGCTTATAAGCCGAAATGCCGAACTCGATGCCGACATAGCGCGTCCGGTTGGCAACCCAATCATAAATGGCGCGGCACTTGTCCGCGTCCGTTGTTTTGCCCGCCGTAACCGATGCGACGGTTTTGCGAATGGCGTCCGTGGATTTGGCCTGCGGCTGCTGCAAGCCCCAGAACCAGCCCGCGATGTCCTGCCAGCCGTCAAGCGACGAGGCTTCCATCCAGATTTTCACGTCATCGGCTTTTGGCATACTCGGCTCAAACTCCAACGGGGCCAGATTCTTCTTTTCCCACACGTAGGTTTTGGTGTGGCCGTCCACCGATGTCGTGACAACCGGTTCCAGCTTGTCGTTGTACATCTTGAACTTCATCGGCTTGTCGGCGGGCGTTTTCAGGGTCAGGCGGCTGACGCCGACGGGTTCAAAGCCGGAAAAGCCCCAGTAAGTCGTAAATTGTCCGGGCAGAAACATCGGATGCGTAATCATCTGGAAGGTGTAATCAATAACGCACTCGTCTTCAATTCCGGGCATGGAAAAGTTGATGCCGTGCGCGTCGTCGTACATCAGATAATCGCCCGCAATGCCGCCGTCGCGCATATCTTCGCGCTTCACGTCCAGAACCGTGCCGTCTTTTTTAATCGTGCGCGCGCTCAGGACGCGCAAATCCTGATAACTGGCGTTATATGGAAGCACCACTTCGGCAAGCCGCTGCGAAATGGCGTTGTTTTTATAAAGTTTGTAGGTGACGCGGTACTCGGCAACGGTCGTGCCGTCCGACTTCACTGCAACCGTTCCCAAATCCAGCAAACGCGCGTAACTGCTGTTCGGATACTGGGTTGCCGGGGGCGCGTTCTTGATGGCGTCGAGCAAAACAGGATCAAGCGCTTTTTTCGCAGGGCCGCTAAAGGGTATTTTGGCCGAGACAGGCTTGCTTTTGCCGTTTTGCGGCGCGGCATGGACTGAAGTGGCGGCAAGACTCAGGGCAGCCAGCGCGGTGAGCGCAAGCGCGGACGGCAGGGTTGCAGCAGGGCGACGCCGACGATAGGACATGCGAAAAAACTCCTTCAGCCACACGGGCGAAAACAGCCAAACAAAATGGGTATACGCTAAAGACGTTTGACGTAAGCGGAAGTTACGCCACCATACTCTTATTATCCTACGAAATGGCGATTTACGCAAGCGGCGCGCGTTCAGGGCATCCAGAAAAATTGCGCGTCGCAGCAGCGCACATCGAAACCGGAACCTTCGGGGCCGCGCACACTCAGGGGGACGCGAGACGGCCTGTTGGCGGGCTGGGTTTCCACGCGGACGTAAAGCATACAGCCACTCAGCGCGTCGGCAAAACCGGGCAGATTTGCTTGCATATACTCCATGCCCCACCCTTGCATAATCCGGGCGAATTTCGGCGAGGTCGCGCGGATTGAATCGCGTGAGAGGCACGGCGGCGCTGTCGAAGTTGGTGGCATAGGCTTTGCGCCCCTGTTCCCATATCGTGGCGCGTTCTTTCGGGGACAGGCGTTCCCACAAAAACATCGCGCCGACACTCTCATCCAGTGAGGACGTGCTGACGCCCCGATAACCTGCCAGCCCCATAGGATACCGCCAGAAAGGGAGGGGCGCGTTTTCATCGGATTCGCAATAAGCGGCGCAGTTTTTCATAGTTCCACGCGGATCCCACTGCCTGTTCCGGGTTCGCGGGCGTTTTCGATTCCTGCGTGACGTGTTCAGGACGCCTGAATTCAATCAGCGCGGCGATGGGCAGCATACGTTCGCGGTCCATAAACGCCATCAGGCTCTGAACGCGCCATACCCCGTCCGTTTCTTCCATCGCCCATTGCTGAAGGGTCGGCGCGTCCGCATCAGCATCTTGCGGCGTGTCCGTATGCGGCTTTCCCCGTACGCCCCTGGCAGATTTCCCGCAACGGCCACACCACGCTCATGGCTTCCACATCCCTCCGCCAACTCCACGCTTCCAGCCGCCGTGATTGGTCGCCAGCCCCGTCATTGGGATTGAACACATCCCTATCCAGAGTACGCGCTTTGGTCAGCGCGGCGCGGGTATGCTGTTGCTCTGCTTGCAGCCACTGCATGGCCGCCCTGCCCAGTCCGATGAAACGGTGCTGATCCCCCTCCGGCACTCCCGCGAACACCCATTAAATCAGGGACGGCTCCTGATCCTGAAGCAGCGGCGGCAACTGCGCGTCCAGTCCCATCTGTAGGGAGAAGCCGAACTCATTCAGCGACATCATCCGCGCCGGCGACGAGAATCCCAGTATGGTGGAGGAACTGCCCAACTTCCAAGATTCGGCAAGATAGCGAAACAGCGGCTTTTTCTCCTCTTGGACAGCAGGGGGTTTCGCGCCGCAATCGCATTCATCAAATCCGGCGGCATCTGGCCGGTTTCCTGAACGCGATACACAACCCCCTGCCGAACCGCCTGCGTTATCTGTCCCTGCGTCGGCATGTTATTTTGCGCCCACAGCAGCCCAAGATGATTCTCGTCCGCGTTGCTGATAACAGGATACATATCCCGGCACAGCTTGATTTGCTGACGGATATAAGGTGTGCTTTTGGAGAAATCATTCTGCTTGTAGAACGCTTCCACTTCGGTGTTCGCGCTGTCATACTGCTGTTTGAGCGCGTCCGGGGGCTGTTTGAAATAATCGGCGCGAACCGCCATTTTCTCCTGTAGGTAACTGAAGCAGATTGCCGGCAAAGCGACTGAGCCAGGCGCGTTCGCGCCTGCGGGTGTCCCGATCCCACTCCATTGAGAAACGAGTGGGGTCGTCTTTGCCCGGAAACAGTTGTATCTGCAAGCCCTGCTCCAGCAGGCGGCTTGTTTTTTCCCACGAGCGGTTTTTCAGAGACACATACGCGGCAAACTGTTCCAGAGCGGGCGCGCACATCACCTTATGCCCGCCAACCGACAATTTTCGCGCGATTTCAGGGAAAGTCAGCACATCGGAGCCGAGCGTCAGCATCGTGTCGGATGTGGACGGGGATGCGGCGAGTGTGGGAATGGCAGGGGTCTGCGCGGCCAGGGGCGACAGCGCTCCCATCAGCAGGACGAGACACAGAATAGTACGCGGCATGTCAGGCGCTCCTGAAAAGATGCGAAAATTATGGCACGGACTCACGGTGGGAAACGATTTATCATAAATGTTGTGACGCGCAAAATAGGCGATTGTTCACATGCTCTGCCCGTCACAACCCTATATAAGTAAATTTACAACCAATTATCTACTCCAAAATAAATATTATTGTACAATTTTGCTAAATTTCAAATTTACATGCTCAAATAGAAGGATTAATTCATCATAATGAATAATAGATTAATTTAAGCCTGCTTTTTCATATTTATGGGTGGGCAGCCTTCAAAACACACATGGTTAGCGCGCTTTTTGCTCGGAACATTTTTGTTACCGAAACCACGATGCGCGCAACAATCATCAGCGCTTCGGGAATGTTATGATGGCCCGAACGCGCGCAGGCTGCAATCTGCGCGCCGCTCTCTGCTTTGCCATGAGGAACGGCTATTTCCATCATCAAGAAAGGTTCACGCAATGCGAATTGTCAAGGCTTACCTGTTCCCTGTCCTTCTCGGCCTCGTCGTCTCCTCTGCGGCGCTGGCAAATAGTATTACGGACACCACATGGCCTGATTGCGCCAAAAAAGGCGGGTGCAACAAGAAAACGGAGGGCGATGCCTGTCAGACCTGCTGTACCACCGCCTGCGCGAAGGCCTCGAAAGCGGATCAGACAAATTGCTCTTCGGCGTGTCCGGGCTAATCCCTGACTGTCGTCCGCCTGTCCCTTAACTTCGGCCACAGTAAGTTAGAAGGCAACGGCAGGCGGACCTTGCGCAAGCGTGATAATGCAGGAGACAAAGATGAAACGCTTATGGATTTAATGGATAGTGGGATTTTCAATCGGCGCATTGCTAACCTTCAGCGGCTTCCTTGCGCTTTATCCCACGCGCCTTAGCCCGGAGGCGCGTGAGGCCGCGCTTATCGGCGCAGACCCGCGCAGTTATATTGATGCCCGCTCCCTTCAACGAAAAGCGCAAAACGAAAACAATCTTTCCCTGGATGAAATCGCGCGCATGAGAGTATTAAGCCAGAACAGCAGCTGGCAAATACGCGTGCGTGTCCTTTCCGCGTTAAGCCACCTGACGGATTCGGCTCACGCATGCGAAGCCGCGGATTGCTCGCGCCTGCCTGTCTGATCCTGAGTGGGTGGTGCGGCAAAGAGCGTTAAAGGCGTTAGACAAGTTGAAAGCGCCTGATGTCCGCTCAAGCGCCGAACTCCTGCTGCACGATGAGAATTTGACAGTGCGCACAGAAGCGAAAAATGTTATTGCGAACTTGTCCGACAAGGCCCGCATGTAACGCCAAAGGAGATTTCGAGCAGAGATGAAACCTTACCGGCTTGCTTTTACTCTCCTGGAGTTGCTTGTGGCGATGGGCATCACAGGCATCCTTGCCGCGCTTCTGTTCCCGGTTCTGGCAATAGCGCGGGAAAACGCCCGACGCGCCGCCTGCCTGTCCAACCTTCACCAGATTGGCAGCGCCATTGCCATATACGTAAGCGATTACGACGACCGTCTGCCCTTTGCGTTAGACCCGTACACGCGAAGCATCATGGACGATGTGTATCCCGACCCCTATTTGACAACGGCCCGAACGATGCCTGTTCTTCCTCAGATACTGAACCCGTACGTTCGTTCGCGCGCTGTCTACCGTTGCCCCTCCGAGCATCATTTTGCGGACAGTGGTATTGTCGAGAACCTTTCCGATACCTACGGGTGCAGTTATGAGTACGCGAGGTATCCGCCGTTGCTGGGATGGACGGAAACATCCTTTGAAAACTCATCGGCGGCCCTGTTGATGTCTGACTACTCTCCCGGATGGCATGGCGGATCAGATTTCCTTGATGCGCGGTGCAATGAGATGTTTGCGGATTACCATGTAAAAGACGTTGACTTTGGCTATCTTCTTGGCACGGAGTGGGAGCCTGCTGATGTCCATCAAAGATAACCCTCCGCAAGAGAACGCCTCTCGTCGAGAATGGCTTGTGGCTGTCGGAGTTCTGACTCTTATGCTTGTGGTCGGCAGCCATATTTATTCGCGGCGATTGCAGGATTTGAGCGGGTCGCGTGTTACGCCTTACGCCCGTATCGCGGCGTTGCCGGACAAAGTTATCGGCAGCCATGCCGTTTTTTCAGGTTCACCCTCGGCCTCCTATACCTTAGTCGAATTTGCGGATTACCAGTGTCCGCCATGCGCGCGCGTCAATGAAGCGATCCGCCCTCTTCTGACACGCTTTAAGGGGCGACTGCGGTTTACTTTTCGCAATTACCCCCTGCGCGACATGCATCCGCGCGCGTATGAGGCGGCGATTGTCGCGGAAACCGCGCGTATCGAAGGGCAGTTCTGGCCGGTACACGACTCCCTGTATACGCATCAACAGGAGATGTCAGAAGCCTTCCTCTCCCGGCTTTCCGCCGGGCCGCGTCCCAATTTGGAAAAGTTGAAGCAGGTTCACAGGCGAGAAGCGGAGAAGCAGGTCGAGAAGGATATGAACGACGGCGACGCGCTGGGGGTAGAGGCTACTCCCTCTTTCTTTTTGTGCGGGCCGGACAATCGCGTAACACGTCTTGGCTCCCTCTCCCAAACCTACGACCTGATCAAGTAGCCGCTGTCTCAGCATACGCGCCCACGCTGACCGATAAATCATACGCCGGACGTGTCGCGCGTATGCGACTGCATTTCATCCCCCTTTGAATTTCATTTCTCCTTTCAGAGGCCTCACCTCCAAAACCAATCCATCACGACCTTCTTTTTTCCCTTCCTTAAACAGGCTCTTATATGACATTGCCTATCCAGAAGTAAATCAATGGTTTGGCGCAAAGCGTCGCAATGGCGCGGTCAAACGCGGGAGAAGACAAAGGAACGTGTAAGGGAGGGGTTATGAGACAGCAGAGCCGTGTAGACCTGTCGGAAATGGCGCAGCGCGTGATGTGGGAAAGACATCTGAGGCCGGAGTTTTCGCCCGAAGCGCTGGAGCAGGCCGCCGGTCTGGAAAGTCCTTTGGAGGAGAGTTCCCCGTTGCGCGACCTGCGCGGGCTGGACTGGCTCTCTATAGACAACGAGACTTCTCAGGACATTGACCAGATTTCCGTTGCCGAAGACCTGGGAAACGGGCGCGCCCGCGTTTATGTCGCCATTGCGGACGTGGACGCTTTCGTCGCCAGAGACTCTCCCCTCGATCTCCATGCCCGCTACAATACCACCTCGGTGTATACGGTATCGCAAATCTTCCCCATGCTGCCCGAACGATTATCCCACGACCTTACCTCGTTGCGCGAGGAACAGGATCGGCTTGCGGTTGTCGTGTCTTTTGTCGTCAACGACACCGGGTTGCTGGAAGACGCGGAGATATTCCAAGCGACTGCGCGCAACAAGGCGAAACTGACCTACGGGGGCGTGACGGCATGGCTGGACGGGAGCGTTCCCATGCCCGAAGCCCTGAACTCCATTGCCGATCTACCCGGACAATTGCGCTTGCAGGATGATGTCGCGCAGCGATTGCGGGCGCGGCGGCAGGAGCATGGCGCGCTGGAATTGGACACGGTTCAGCCCAAAGCCGTACTGCGCAACGGGCAGGTCGTGGATTTGAAAGATGAGCCGCAAAACCGGGCCGAGGAACTGATCGAAGACCTGATGATCGCGGTCAACGGGGCAACCGCGCAGTTTCTGGAACAGCAGGGGTTTCCCACCCTGCGGCGCGTGGTGCATATTCCGCAGCGATGGGACAGCATTATGCGAGTGGCGGCGGAACACGGCGCGACGCTTCCCAATGTTCCGGATTCCCGCGCGCTCGCGGATTTTTTGCGCCAACAGCGGCAAGCCGACCCGCTGCGTTTCCCTGATTTATCCCTGCTCGTTGTGAAACTCATGGGGCCGGGAGAATACGCCCTGCATCTGCCGGGGGAACCGCCCGCAGGCCACTTCGGACTGGCCGCGCGCGACTACGCGCACTCTACCGCCCCCAACCGCCGCTATCCCGACCTGATTACGCAGCGGATTCTCAAAGCGGTCTTGCAGGGCAGGCCATGTCCCTATTCCGAAGCGGAACTGGCGGAACTGGCGCAGCACTGCACCTGGAAGGAGGACATGGCGGATCGCGTGGAACGCCAGATGCAGCGAACCGCCGCCGCCGTCCTGCTTTCACGGCGCGTGGGAGAGTGGTTTAAAGCGATTGTAACGAGCGTGACGCCGAAGGGCGTGTACGCCCGCGTTCTGCATCCGCCTGTGGAGGGCATGATCGGCTCCCGCAAGCGCAAGGTGGAGGTGGGAGAGCGTATCAGCATCCGGCTGGCAGGCGTGGATGTGGAAAAGGGCTATCTTGATTTCGTCGCGTAAAGCGAGAGTTCCGGCGCAAAGCGGTTACGGAAACGTTCCGGCGCAGAGCGGTTATGGAAAGGAAACGCGCCATTGGAACGACAACAGCAGCGCGAACAGGCGCTATTCCCATCGTTTTTCGGGGCGGGTTTCGAGAGCGCGTATCATCACAGACCGGATGGAAAGCGCGTAGACTCCGTTGCCGCCACTCAGCACGATACGTTTGTTTTTCAGGACTACCAACGCCTTGCCGACGCGGGGCTGCTCGTGGCGCGCGAGAACGTTCGCTGGTATCTGTTTGAACCTGCGCCCGGACGCTACGAGCCGCAGGAACTGCTCCGCACCGTCCGGGCCGCTGCGGAAACGGGCATTACGTGTATATGGGACCTGTTTCACTATGGCTGGCCGGACGGCCTTGATTTCTGGTCGGAAGAGATGGTGGAACGGGCGGGCGCTTATGCCGGGGCGGTGGCCCGCTGCCTGCGCGATGCGGGGATCGAACGCCCCTTCCTTGCCCCGGCGAACGAAATCAACTACTTTGCGTGGGCGGGCGGCGACAAGGGTCTTATGAACCCGTTTGCCAGAGATCGCGCGCCCGAAGCCAAGCGGCAGCTTGTCCGGTGCGCGGTGGCGATGTGCCGCGCCATTCGCGAGGTTCTCCCGCAGGCGCGCCTGGCGCATACCGATCCTCTGATTTATCTCGTCGCTAACAGCCCGGAAGAGGAGGAGAAAACCCGCAAGCGCAACATTTGCGTGTATGAGGGATGGGACATGCTTTCCGGTCGCGCAGAACCGGAACTGGGCGGCAGTCCCGACCTTCTCGACATCATCGGGGTCAACTACTACGCCAACAACCAGCTTCTTCTCGATGGCCCGGAGCTTGCCGGGGACGATGCGCGCCGTCGGTCATTCGCTTCGCTCTTGCGGGAGGTATGGGAGCGTTATGAGCGGCCGCTCTTTGTCAGCGAAACCGCAGAAGCGGGAGACCGGCGCGCGCCCTGGCTGGCGCAGATTACGGAGGAGTGTGTTCGCGCGATTCGGGCGGGCGTACAGGTGGAAGGCATCACGCTGTATCCCATTCTGGACTACCCGGAGTGGCAGAGCGGCGAACCGATGCTCATGGGACTGTGGGGCGAGGCGGATAATCAGGGACGACGCCCGGTTTACGCGCCACTTCTGGACGAACTCCACCGTCAGCAGGCGAAGATAGCAGACATTTTGGGCGGAGCCACCAACAAAAATCAGGCATTACTTCAACCGGCTTAGAGCCTACCCCAATTGGCCCTCAACCCTGACCCCTTCTCCCAACTTTGGGAGAAGGGGAACCTATCGAGATAGGCTCTTAATTGCACCGTTCAAATAAGGCGTTTTTCACCTCGAAAGAAACCATGTAGGGACACAACTTGTTGTGTCCTTCTCCGTCATGGCGCAATGCGGACACGACGGACAATGCGGACACAACAAGTTGTGTCCCTACAAACGCTTATTGAACGGTATTGCTCTTAATTGAAAGGGCGCGTAAGTTTCGTTCTACGCGCCCTTTCAGTTGGTGATTTGATCCAGGTCGCGATAGGTGTACAACCTTTCGCTCCAAACTTCATCGGATGTCGGGAGTTCGCGATTCGCGATCAGCAGGGGCAACAGGTCATTCAGCACTTGCAGGCAGTAAATTCCCGCCCGCATTTTCAGGCTGGTAGAACATTCGCAGGGCAAAATCGGAAAATAGCGGACACAAATGATAGACCCGGCATCCAGTCTTTCCACCATCTGGTGGCAGGTAATGCCGTACCGCTCATCACGGTTCCGCAGCGCCCATATATAGCCTCCGACGCCCCGGTATTTCGGCGGGGCGGGATGAATATTGATGCTGCCACATGTTGCCCGCTTCAAAATCCGCTTAGGCAAAATCAAATCCGACTTGAAACTGATGATCCAATCGCCCTCCCATCCGTTGAGTTCCGGTTTAGGATAATCGCCGCGTTCATAGAAGACAGTGGTAACATTGCCAAAGGCTTCAGCAACGCAACGCGAAGCAATATTGCTGAAGACGGAGTTGTCAGCAATAAACAGTACGCTT
This sequence comes from uncultured Chthonomonadaceae bacterium, assembly GCA_963817895.1. GTDB lineage: Bacteria > Armatimonadota > Chthonomonadetes > Chthonomonadales > Chthonomonadaceae > CAWFQB01. The sequence continues at coordinate 307,719 of CAWFQB010000004.1, read as the reverse complement.
GCCTCTGCCGGTGATATTGTTCTTTGCATTTTTCTCTGCCTTTCCTTTAGGTTTTCGTGCCGCGTCCGTTTGCCGCTGATAGTCTAAAGCGAAAGCGAATCTTCGTCTCTATAACCGCCCATTTTAATTGTCCAAAGAGACGTTAATGACGGCGAATAGCGCCTGAGCGCGGGCAAGTCGTTTTTGCGCATGTCCCTTTGCTGCGGCGACAACTGTAGCATAGTTTGCAGGCGTTGGTTCCAGCGGTTCCAACATTCCGGCGAACAGTGCAAATCGCGCGTTTGTCGAGCAATAAACGCCGTAGAACAGCAGATACAATGGCGTGAGCGCGGAAATGAGAGACCGCCTGAAATAAAACGCATAATGGTGTTTCCTGACGTGTGGAGTTTTCATTGGGCGCGCGGCAAGCGTCCGCGCGCTTCTCTTAGTTTATGATGTATGTCTATGTCTATGATGCAAGTTTTGTGCCAAACAATAGAGTACAGTTCAAAAACCGGCAGTTTAGCCATGCTGTCTCTTCTGCGCGTTCTATATAGACGTTTGCGGGAGCCGCTAAGGGGATGGCTGAAAGAGGAAACTTTTTCTATCTCTTTCTTCGGAGCCAACGAATTAAGAGACTTGTGGAGGTGTAAAAACACCCCTCAATCTTCCGCCCCTCTTCCAACAGGCTGTGAAAGAGGGGCGAAAAATTGAGGGGTGTTTCAGATTTTTGCGCCTGCGCGAACATCAGCGCGCGGCGGGAGTGGCCGCTGCCGTTGTCGCGCCTGCCGCCGGTGTCGGCGTGGGCTGCGGCTTGCGGGGCAGTTTTTCGTCGCGCATGGCCGTGTTGTACACGAACGCGGCCATGATGACAGCAGCCTGCTTCATATCATCCGCCTGGATACGGTCGTACACGTCCTGATTGGAATGGTGGGTGCGCGTGTCGTACTCAACCGTGTCCTGAATAAACTGGAAACCCGGCAATCCCACGCCGTCAAAAGAGGCGTGATCCGTGCTGCCCGTGTTGCGAATGGTCACAGTGGACGCGCCCATATCCTTAAACGGCGTCAGCCACTCGTGGAAGAGGGGGCGAATGGCCTCGTTTCCCTGCGCGTAAATTCCGCGTATTTTGCCCGTGCCGTTGTCCAGATTGAAGTACCCGGACAGTTTATCGTATTCCGGTTTGGTTTCCAGCGGGCCGAGATTGGCTCCGCCCGGGCCGCCGAACGCTCCGGGCGCTCCGGCGGCCCCATTCGCGGGACGGGCGCGAGACGCGAAATGCTCCTTGACGTAGGCAGTGGAACCGTACAGGCCCTCCTCCTCGCCGCTCCACAGCGCGACGCGAATCGTGCGGCGGGGCTGCAATTTGAGCGCTTTCAAAATGCGAACGGCCTCCATGCACACGGCTACGCCCGCGCCGTTGTCCGTCGCGCCCGTGCCGCTATGCCACGAGTCCATGTGTCCGCCGAGCATGACGAGTTGGTCTTTGAGGTCGGAACCGGGAATTTCGGCAACCGTGTTGTAGGCCATCAGGTCTTTGTCGTAGAACTTCACGTCCAGATCAACGGCCATTTTCAGCTTTTCGCCCTGCTGAATCATGCGTACCATGCGGTTGTACTGTTCTGCCGCAACCACGATTTGCGGCACGGTGCGGGGCGCGTCTTTGTCCCACGGGGATACGCGAGTCACGGCTGCCGTTCGCCGCCGCGCGCCTGTCCCCCGCGCGGCTCCGGGCGTGCCTGCCGGGCGTACCGTGCCGTCGCGCCGGGTTGAGCCGGCGAACCGGCGCCGTCCGCGGGCGGAGTTGTCGGCGTTGCCGGTGGAGTGGGCGGAATGGGCTGCGGAACCGTCGCCTGCTGCACAAACAGCGTGCCGCCATCGCCCCGCGTGCCGGGGTCTACCAGCAGAATCGCGCCCTCATCCAGACAGAATTGCAGTCGGCGCGACGCAAGCGCGGCCTGCTGCCGCGCCGCCGGGGGCAAGCCGCCGGGGAAACCGCCTGCGCCCGGTCTGCCGCCATTCGGGTTCGGAGCGCCATTGGGCGGGCCCACCTGCGGGAGTACCACCGGCAGGCGGCTGACCAGCCACGCCACCGCCCGCGCCGCCCGCCCTACCCTGTCCACCGCCCCCACCCCCATTGGCGCGTCGGCCACCGGCAGCAGCCGTCGCGTTTTCCATCGTTTGCAAGCTCTTCGTCCGTGTAGCGCGAACCGGGCGAGGTGAAATGCGCCGGAAGGTCGCGGATTGGCGCGACAAGCACAATCGCGCCTTTCAGTTTGCCTTTGTACTTGTCCAAATCTTCCGGGGTTTTGGCGTCCAGATACACCACATCGGCGACATGCGCCCCTTTGATACCGGGCGACCAGGCTTTGGGGAACGCGATCAGCGGAATGGTTTGCGGGGAGGTGACCTGCGCGGAAAACCGTTCCAGTTCCCAGCCCTTGCCGAACGGCCCCCACGCTTCCAGATGCGCGTTTTGCAGACCCCACTCGGTCAGCGTGTCGCGCGTCCACTCATTGGCCCGCTTCATGCTCGGCGAACCGGTCAGGCGCGGCCCGATCACATCCGATCAAGTAACTGAGCGTCTGCATCACCTGCGAGTGGTTCAGCCCCTCGTCTTTGATGCGCGCGATCACATCGCCCGATGTGTCCGGGGTTTGCTGCGCGAGCGCCAGATTGGGCAATAGCGCGAGCGGCAGGAGCAGGCACAGGCCCGCGCCACGAGATAGTCGAAACATGAATAGTACCTCCTGTTTACACAATGCCGGAAAGAACAGAGCCGCCATGAAAATCGGTGAGACACGCGACAGTGGGTGTTTCGATAGAAAGGGGAACAAGTCACCCTCATTATGACACAAAATCACAGACGCGGGGATAAATCGCCCTGCCGGGTGTCGGGAAATTTAACCCCTCTTCTGGCTTGTATTGCTTTCTGCCGTGTGGGTATACTGAACTTACCTGAACTGAAATCTGTAGCGCATTTTCCACCCGGCGTTTTGTTCTGCCGGAGTTTTAGAATAGGAAGTTGTCTCGTGAAGCGTTTTAACCGTACCCGTATTGCTCTTGGCCTTTCCCTGCTTGCGGCTTTGGCCGCGCCCCATGCCGCGCTTGCGTGGGGCGTTGTCGGACACCGCTATGCCAATCGCCTTGCCGTCGCTGACCTGCCTGCCGAATTACAGCCCCTGTACGCCGCCAATCGGGACTGGATCGTGCAGCACTCCGTTGACCCTGACAACTGGCGCAACGGGGATCGCGCGGAAGGCCCCAACCACTTCATTGACATGGATACGTGGGGCGCGGACGTGGCCGAACACTATCCGCAGGACTACTGGCTGGCGTGTGGCCTGTACGGCAAAGCCGAAGTGGATAAAAACGGGCTGGTTCCCTGGCGCATCGAGCAGTATTACGGCAAACTGGTGCGGGCCTTCAAAGCCAAAGACGCCCGCGCCATTATCGAAACCGTCCGCATGGCTGGGACATTACGCCGCCGACGTTCATGTTCCGTTCCACGCGGTCGCCAATTACGACGGGCAGTTGACCGGGCAGAAAGGCATTCATGCGCGGTTTGAAAGCGTGATGGTGGAAAAGCAGATCACGTTCGAGGACCTGAAAACCCATACGGCGCATCGTATTGCCAGCCCCGTCAAAGCGGCTTTCGAGTGGGCGCATGACAGCCTGCATGTGACGAAAAACATTCTGGACGCCGACAAAGAGGCGGCGGCGCAGGACAGCGCGTACGGCGACAGCTACTACACGCTGTTCGGCAGCAAGACGCGCTCCATTGCGGTTCAGCGATTGGAAGCCAGCGGGCAGGATTTGGCGTCGCTGTGGTACTCGGCCTGGCTGGAAGCGGGCAAGCCCGACCTGCCGCAGACAATGCGATGTTCACGCGGGCGAAGCCCCGGACGCGCCCACGCATGACCCTGACAAAACGCCCCGCCCAACCCCGGCTGCCCCGGCTCCCTGAAAAGAAGCGTGAGGAATTAGACAGGATGAACAGGATGAACAGGATTACAAATTAGCCTTGATTTCACTATCTGTTAAATAAGCATTTGCGTACGTAGGACGCTTGGCCGCAGGCCATCAAGACAGGGGTTTTCAACCCCTGGCAAGCGGCTCCCCTTCTCCAGACAATGTTGAGTGTAAGGGGGTTGAGGGCTATTTTCAGGGTAGAAGCCTTATGAGCCAGAGTGAATACGGAAAAAGCGAATATGAGCAGCAGGGAGAGGTTGCGGACGGCTTGCGCGCGGTCGAGCGGTTCTGGCAGGCGCGTCCGCCCGCCGCCTTTCGCAAACTGTACGCCCATGCGCCCCACCCGTTTCTCGCGCCGTGCGAGTTCTTCGCGCTGGATGCGATAGCGCAGGGCGCGGGGCGTGATTTCGGGCTGCTGCCGCAATACCTGCCGTTCGGGCGCGGGGTTGGGGATGGCGGCACGTATGGCTTTTACGTCACGCCCGAAACCCTGTCCGGCAGATGGCCCGTTTTGTACTGGGATGAGGACGAAATGACGCTTCGCCCCGTTGCGTCGGACTTTCCCGCGTTTCTGCGCCATTGCGTCCTGATGGGCCGATACGAAACCGAAGACGAGTCGGACGCGAATGATGTCTCTTCTGAGGATTGGCAGGAGACGGATGAACAGCGCGAATTCGCCCGCGCCTTCGATCTGCCCACCGAACTGCTGTTCGGAACCACGCCCCGCAACGACACGGAACTGCATGAGCGCCTGCTGCTGCTGGACCCGCAGGATGCCGCCAGCCTGTGTCACCTGGGCTGCGCGCGGCGGGCGCGGGGGGACGGGGAACGCGCGCTGGACTTTTTCTACCGGGCAAGCGAGGCCGCGCCCTGGTTCGGCGATCCCGCCTACCTGATAGCGGACGTGCATCGGGAACGGGGCAATTACGCGCGGGCCACCCAAAACTGGTGGACGGTGGCGCAGGCGCTATTGCCGCTGTGTACGCGCACCTGGGAGTGGGATTTGGGAGCCGACCATCCCGAAGCCGACATTTACGAGGTTGCCGCAGACGCGCTGGCGCAATTCGCCGACGCCGCCGACGCGAGTTTGAAATCGCAGGCGTTGTGGCGCGTGGTTGTCCACGACGACCCGTATGACCCCGATGTGCGCGAAGCCCTCGGTGATGCGCTGCTGGCCCAAAGCGATCTGGCCGGGAGCCGAACGCGAGTACCTGAACGCGCTGTCGCTGTGTTGTGGCGAACGCGGACGTCAGCCTGACCGCCTGTATAGCGCCCTGCTCGGCCTGTATGAGCGCAGCGGACGCAAGCGCGAAGCCGCCCTTGTCCACCACGACCGCCTGTTGCCCCGCCCCTCCGTATAATCCTTGCGCCCGCGTGGGCGAGATGTTGTTAGCCGATGCCTGCCTCGTGAAAAGCCCGCTTCCAAAACAACTCATATTCCGGCAGCACAAGTTTGATCGCTTCCAAAGCGGGAACTACCCTGCGAAAGCGTATCTCAAACTGCGGGTTCCACTCCAGTACCTCGACCTGCGCGAGCCAGATAGAGCGGACAGTAGGTTCACCGATTTCCGCGCCCTCCACCCGGCGTCCCCGCGCAATAGCCAAGCAGCCGCGCCTCAGTAACGATGGCGCAAGCCTCCTCAAGCATCTCCCGGCACAACGTCTGTTCCCAATCTTCGTCGCCTTCGGGCCTGCCCGGCAGGAAAGTCCCATAAGATTTCATCCGTAGAGATAATGACCACTTCGCCGTCCCGGTTCACACAAATCCCGGCAGCCCCATCCGGCCTGCCAACAGGCGCAACGTCGGGCGGATGCCATGACACGAGCCAATGATGCCCACGACTGCATATCTCAATCTCTTCTCCGTCTCGCAATAACGCTTTCATATCGTCTCATTTCGTGATTTCATAGCAGTGCCCAACCACAATGTTTTAGTGTACCCTGCAACAGGGCCAGCGCCTCTAAATGGAAAAAGAGGGCAATATGTAGAGACAGCGTCGAAATAGTGGCAATGCAGCGCTTTCAGCACTCTGTCTCGTTGTGTCAAATTTTTAAGAAGAGACGTTCATGGCCTCTGTAATGGTTAAGGCGCTCGGATGTGAACCGGCATCTTTTTGCACCTCCCTTCCTTGTTACTGGGGGCGGTATTCAGTTTTTACGCACCCTGTATATTAACATTGGTCCACTGTTTTAGAAGTATCTCCAAGAAGTTTTTTGAAAATAATTGGGGGTTTCTACCCTCATCCGGGCTTCGCCCACCTTCTCCCTGCTAGGGAGAAGGCTTAATTGGGAGTTGAGTGCGCTGATGATGGGGTTTGTTCAGGCGTGTAGATTTTCCATTGGTTGCCTCTGTTTCCTGTTTAGCCGCCCATTGAACAGGGAATGGAGGAATCAACAAGCAAGTCCTACGCCTGAAGCGAACCTATAACCAACGCGTTCGGATGCGCAAATCAGCCTTCTCCCTTGCGGGGAGAAGCAACTGTAAAGCGGAACAGCATTAACAGCATAGAGAATAGATACCAGCCAGAGCGGAGTCCTTCGACACATATTTATATAACGCCGGGAGCCTTGATTTGGAGTTGTTTCATCAGGGAAGGAAGGGGAACTTAGCGTAGTTGCGAGAGTTCGACAAGCAGGGCAAGACGTTGAGCAGTATGGGATTCGGACAGCACGATAAGTTCACGCAATTCGTTTTGCTCGTCGTATGTCAGGAGACGGTGTTCTAACTCTTTGTTCAGGTAGTGGTATCTGGCCTGTTTAGGAAATGTGCCGGATTGCGCAATCCCTTCAAGAAGTTCCGCTTCTCGCTGAGACAGATGCGGGGCTTTCCGACGCGCCTGAATGTGCAGCAGGCGGTGGGCCAGTTGTTCCAATTCGGCGTTTGGGAGTTGCTCCGCCGCCTCAACAAAGTCGTCTACCGTCACTTTTGTCTTTATCGAAAGCGTCGTCATACCGTTCCTTTGCAGCGTTCAGTAAGCAGAACCCTTACTATGTACCTGCCATTCTACCTTGATGGAATACCAAGTGCTAGATGAGGGTTAGGCTGCTCTACTTTGCATGTCGTATAGCACACGGGAGTCCACTTCTTGACCTTGCTGGAAGAGGTAACCAGTTATTACACTAGGTTTACTGAAATAGTATTCACTACGCTTGCGGATGCCTTCGGTAGGACGTTCATAAATTTTGTCAATTGTAATGACGACTATTGACTTTTCTGGATACAACGCAGACACACGACATACTTCATCGAATGTTTCGGGGTTACGCGCAGGCTGCATAGTTCTGCTTACTCCTTTTCCTGTCGGGCTGTAGGAGTATAACAAAAGTATAGCAAATTTTAGTGTTGTATAGTGTTCTAGTTCAGCCGCGAAAAAATAGCCAATCTTCTCAGCAGTATACTTGCCGCGTGTACCTTCCACCTCAAGCACTCCAAGTACGCTGTTGCCTTCACACAATAAAGCGTCACAAAGTCCACCGCCTTCACCATTTGGCCGATAACCAAACGAGGGGCCACTCTCTAAAACCCAATGCGTTTCAGAGGCGGCAGTAATCCACCAATTGACCATAAGACCAATGAGAGTAGCATGGTTGTTGCCGAAAGTTTTTGCCGCAACCAACCATTGAGCCGTACTTAGGTTGTTCAGTAAATTCATTTTGTCTAACCGCTCAACGTTTCGTAAAAATGTAACTTGACTTCGAATTCATCAACAACTCCAGTGTACTTAGTTGAACTAGGATTCAGTTGTTCTATTTATTTAAAAAATTATTTATATAATTTAATATTATTATATAAATTTACATTTGATATATTTTAGCATAATTTCGATTCAGTCAGATCGATAAAAGGAGGATTAACCTTTAATCACATCCGTAAGTTTGCGTTTGAGGTCTGTGGAAATAGGCAGTTTTTTAACCTCTTTGCACAGTGCTTCTACTGCTTCTCCTTTTTCTTTGCGCGTCTCGTAAATCATTGTTAGAGCCTTGTCAATTCCGTACTTTGCTAGTACATCAGCCGCTATACCGATGATACCGAGAAGGAGAATGCCCCCAAGCATTCCGCCAGGCCCGAGCATGGCTAGTGCGGCTGTTATCGCAGCCGCTCCAGCAAGCCCTGTCGTCGCCATAGCAATCAACAATATAACTGCGGGCAAACCTATAGCGGCTAATTTTCTTATAGCTTCATCCATCGTGTCCTCCAAAACCCACCACGTTAGAACCTACCCCAACGTAGAATTCTGTCGTAAATATGCGATAGAACACACCAACATGCCTGCGAATATTGTAGTTTCAGAGTGTAGCGGTTGGTGGTGAAGTTAGTATAACACGACACGTTGCAGCCCGTCAATACACTTTCCCACGTACAATGATGCTTTTTCTCGTTCATGCAGGAACGTAGCGCACAAAGAGAAAAACCCCTCTTTTCCAAGTTGAAAAGAGGGGCAAAACGGACAGCCTATTCGCGTTCATTCGCGTGTATTCGCGGCTAACGTCTCTCCTAATGCAGTGGCGAACCTGCGCCGGGCATTTCGGGAACTACCTTTGGCACGGCAGGGGCGCGGCGCGTGTTGCCTTTTTTCGGCGGAGTGGGCGGCTTGCTGCCCTCCGGGTTTTCGCCCACTGCCGCGCCCGCTTTTGGCTCCAGCGCGAGTGCCAGCACGTCTTTTACTTCGGACATGAAGTGGATGTCGAGATCCTTGCGCACCTCTTCGGGCAGGTCTTCCATCACGTCCTTGCGGTTGCGTTCCGGCACAAGAATAGTCTTGATGCCCGCCCGACGCGCCCCCAATGCTTTCTCCTTCACACCGCCAATCGGCAGCACTTTGCCCGATAGCGTGACTTCGCCCGTCATGGCTAACAACGGTTTGGCGTGTCGCCCGCTGAACAGAGATGCCAGCGCGGTTGTCATCGTCACGCCCGCGCTCGGCCCGTCTTTCGGGATCGCGCCTGCCGGAACATGGATGTGTATGTCGTGCTTCTCGTAGAAGTCTGCGGGCGCGCCGATTTCCACGGCGTGGGCGCGGACATACGAGAGCGCGGCCTGCGCCGACTCGCGCATCACATCCCCCAACTGCCCCGTAATCGTCAGGCTTGACGGACGATTGGACGGGCTTGGCATAGCCGTCGCTTCGATGAAGATGATGTCGCCGCCCATCGGCGTCCACACCAATCCGGTCGCCACACCCGTATGCTCTACGCGCTCAATGGCTTCCTCCTGCTCGAAGCGGGGCGCGCCCAGATACTCCTGCACAACAGCATCCGTCACGTCCAGCGTCTCGAACTTGCCTTCAGCGAACGCTCGCGTGGCTTTGCGGCACACGGTCGCGATTTCCCGTTCCAGACTGCGAACGCCCGCCTCTTTCGTATACCCGCGCACTATCAACTGCACGGCCTGCGGCGTGAACGTGATTCTCTCTTCAATGCCGTGTTCCGCCGCCTGTTTGGGTATCAGGTGCTTTTCGGCAATGGCGATTTTTTCCTCTTCCGTATAGCCCGCCAGTTCGATGATCTCCATGCGGTCGCGCAGGGGCGGCAGAATGGTATCCAGCACGTTCGCCGTCGTGATAAACAGCACTTTGCTCAGGTCGAACGGCACGTCCAGATAGTGGTCGCGGAACGAGTTGTTCTGCTCCGGGTCGAGGGCTTCCAGCAAGGCTCCCGATGGGTCGCCCCGGAAATCGGCCTGCACCTTGTCAATCTCGTCCAGCAGAAAGACCGGGTTATTGGTTTCCGCCCGCTTGATTCCCTGTATGAACTGGCCGGGGAGTGCGCCGATGTACGTACGCCGGTGTCCCCGAATTTCGGCCTCGTCCCGAACGCCGCCCAGCGACATACGCACGAACTTGCGCCCCATCGCTTTGGCGACGGATTTGCCCAGACTGGTTTTGCCCACGCCGGGAGGGCCGGAGAAGCACAGAATGGGCTGCCGCGCCGTACCGTCCGCCTTGAACTTGCGCACCGACAGGTATTCCAGAATACGGTCTTTGATCTTTTCCAGGCCGTAGTGGTCGGCGTCCAGAATCTCCTTGACGGCGGCAATGTCCAGATTGTCCTCACTGGCCGTCGTCCAGGGCATCTGCACCATCCAGTCCAGATAGGTGCGCGTGACGTTGTATTCGGGCGCGGCGGGATTCATGCGGCCCAACCGGTCGAGTTCGCGGTCAGCTTCCTTGCGCGCCTCTTCGGTCATGCCCGCTGCGGCGATCTTTTCGCGCAGTTCGTCAATCTCCTGCGTCCGGTCGTCGCCCTCACCCAATTCCTTCTGAATCTGGCGAATCTGTTCGCGCAGATAGTAGTCGCGCTGCGTTTTGCCCAACTCCTGCGCCACTTCGGACTGCAAGCGGTTGCCCAATTCCAGCACCTGTACTTCGCGTCCCAGCAGTTCCATCAGGCGGGTCATGCGAGGCTTGATCTCTACAAGTTCCAGTATCTCCTGCCGCTCCTCAAACGTCAGGCGGGGCATCTGCTGCGCGATGATGTCCGTCAGCGTACCCGCGTCCTGCACATTGCTGGACACGTTCTGCATCTCGTCCGGCAGGTCGGGCGACAACTGTACGATACGGGTGAACATCTGGCTGATCTGTCGGCGCAACGCCTCGATTTCCAGCCGATCCTCTTCCGCAATCTCCGGCTCCTCAATCGGTCGAATTTTCACGCGCAAATAGGGCGTCGTCTGTACGGCTTCCAAAATTTCAAACCGCTGTATGCCCTGCACAATCAGGCGAATCCCTTCGGGAACCTGCGCCATCATGCGTATCGCCACCACGCTGCCGATTTTATACACGTCGTCCAGCGTCGGGTTTTCGATCTGCGGGTCTTTCATGCAGGCGACGGCGATCAGGCGGTTGCCGCCCACCACGCTCTCATTGACCAGCTTGATGCTGTTTTCCCGCCCCACGCCAAGCGGCGCGACCACGACCGGGAACATCACCACTTCTCGCAGGGGAAGCAGATTGATTTCGTCGGGAATGTTCTGTTTCATTTCCGAATCGCTGTCGCCGTTTATCTCTATCGCGTCCGGCGCATCCGATTGGTTGTCTATTTCGTCTAATATGTTCGCTAAATTTATCGGGTCCATGTTGGCTCCAGAGGTAGATAGGTAGATGGTAGACAGGTAGCCATCCTACTCACTACTTTCTATAAGGCAAAAGATTTTAAGATGCGGCATTGTCTACCTATCTACTATCTACCTATCTACCCATCTACTTCTGTATCTCAATCACCCGCTTCTCATGACGGGGTTCGGCGCGTTTGGGCAGGGCGATGATGAGAAAGCCATCGCGGTAATGGGCGGTAATGTTGTCGCGGTCGAAGGCGACCGTGGAGGGCAAGACGATCTGCCGTTCAAACTGCCCGAAGAAAATTTCCAGATGGTAACAGCGCGTCCGTTCCCGCTGTTCGGCCTGCGGTTCGCGCCGTTCGCCCGTGACGCTGAGAATGCGATCATCCGCCGACAGGGTGATGCTCAGACGCTCCGGCACAATGCCCGCCAGTTCCATCTCCACGACCAGGGCGGCTGCGGTCTCGTACATGTCAATCGCAGGCTGAAATTGCACCGCCCGCTGCGCATTTACCGGCATACGGCCAATGTCGGAATCCAGCAGCAGGAACACATCAAGCGGATTATACTCTCGTCTTGCCATTCTTTGTCCCACCCTCCCCTCTTGTCACTATGCGGGGATCGCGCAACAGGAATCCATAATGCAGTGAAGGGTATACGCATCGCAGCCGCGCATTGTTTCACCGCCTGTGGATTTTCTTCGCTGCCGCTTTCAGCCTTGCGCGTACCACACTAAAGTTATCTAAGCCTATGATATAGTACCACCGAATACCGCGCAAGGTTCCTCATTTTAGGACTAATCCGTCATAATTTTATCAGGAGAACACGCCTCAGGCCTGTGTCCTTACGAAGCGAGCATTGTCACCAACTCAATTCAACCGTCAATGCCTGCTCCGTTGGAATGACAACAGCGCTATTGAACTGCAATCGCGTACCCTCTCCATCCGGCGCAATGGCACATAAAACGGCTGAACCATTTAGCTGCGCAGATACGCCTGTCGCGCTGGTTGCGGGGAGAGTCAAAACGGCAATTTGCATTGCGCCCCACGCGACGCGCAATTGCGCGGTCAGTGTTGTTTCTGTTCGGCTCATGGAAGCGGTTCCCCAGCCTGTCGCCGTGATGCAGAACGCGCGGAACTCAGTTTCCATAATGCGCGGCTGAATAGTCAGGGCGTTTGTCGAAGCGTCATATTGATAACCGCAGGCCGCGTCCAGCAATGCCCAACTCGACAGGGCGCGGGCGTAGTGGTCGCCACACTCCACATCGTTCCACGGACTGCGCCGTTCGCCGTTGTAGCGTTGCCGGACAGCGCGTAAGATCGCCAATCCCTCCCCGGTCATGCCCTCATAGAAACAGAGGGCGGCCACTTCGTACTCGATGCCCGTCCAGATTTCATCGGAATACAGCGTCGGCACGGGCGGGCGTCCGCCCTGCGGCCATGAACAGATCAGCAGTCCGGCTTCATCGTCGCAGGCGTACACGCGGGGCTGCTGCTTATGCCCCACAAAGTTCGCGCGGAAATTGTACTTGACGATGCTTTGCGCGGCCTGCCGAACCCGCTCCTGTGGTAAAACGTGTCCTAATCCGAGATTGTGCGCCCACCACTGCCCGAACAAATGGTCGGAGTGGCAGCCTGTGCCGTAATTCTGTTCCGGGTTCGCAGTCGGGTCGTAAATCTGTATCCAGTATTCGCCGTTCCACAGCAGGTCGTCGTATCCGGTTCTGCCCTTTTCATAGCGTTCGCGGTACGATTCCGCCAGTTCGTTCTCCCCCTGCAATTTTGCCATTGCTTCGGCAGCCCGCAGAGCGGCCAGATACAGGGTTCCGATAAACGTATTGGGGCCGAAAATGGAAATGTCGTAGGTGTTGGGCTGTTCGCCGCGTATCACGCCGTCGCCTTCGGTATCATGGGCGGTCATGACATGCTGCATGGCCTGCTTGATTTTGGGCCAGGCGCGCAGCAGCCATTTCGGGTCAGGATTGCGCCGATGTTCCCGATAGGTTTTCAAAACCAGACTCAACAGGCCGTCAAGCGCGGGCTTTTCCGGCCCGCCAATCACCCGTTCCCACGGGCGCGGCAGGTACAGCGGCAGGGTAACGCGATGGGGCAGATAGCCGGTCGGATGCAGTTGGTGGAACAGTTCCGTTTCGCGCATGGCGCGTTCCAGATCGGGAAACAGCGCGGACAAGCTCATCTCATACGCGAAGACGTGCGTACAATTCATAGGACAGCAGCCGCCGGATGCCTGCCAGTTTGTGCTTGCGCCGCAGCAGCCTTCAAACCCGAAAAAGCGTCCGTCTTCCGTCCACAGGCATGTCGGAGTACGGATAATGGACATTTGCGAACCGACTACATCCAGAATCTCATACGGCAGCGCGCTGTCATAAAAGGTAGCGTGGAAACGACGCGTGATTGCGTCCAGATGTTCAAAGTTGTCGCGGACGTACTCGGCAACGGCTGCCGCCCCGCCGAACCGCTTGCAGTAGGCGTTGCCCTGCCAGAACAGGCTTTTGCGGTCTTCGATGCCGCTGAACCCCTGCCCCCAGTTCACATAGCGGTTCGGGAAGTGCCAGCAGAGTACAAACGTCACGGTTTTGGTTTCGCCCGGTTCCAGCCGCAGGGGAACGGACAATCCGCCGTTCACGGTTCTGCCATCCGGGGAAGGGGCGGACGTGGGGACATTTGCCAGCGAGGGCGCGTTGCGGGTGAAATCGTTCCAGAACGTTAGCGGATCGCTCCACGCGGCGCAGGCGTTGGCAGTCTCACTCAGCGCGACAAGGCACAGCGAACCGTTCTGCGGATGATTGGCCGGCAGTTTCAGGTTCTCCATCACAATCGCCGTCAGGCCCCGCAGCCGCAGGACGTGGTTCAGGTTGCCGCCATAGCTGGCGCACTCCACGCCCGTAATGTTCTGTATGCCGTCCCACCCGACAAAGTTTTGCAGTGTGGCGACGATATGCGCGTTTGCGGGACGCTCGGCGGGATTGTGGACGGAAAATTGGAAGACAACGGCGGGCAGTCCCGACGTTTCCGCATCCAGCGGGCAGAACGGCGAATACGCGGTCAGGGTAATCTCGACGGGCAACGCTGCATCCCGATACGTGACTTTGGCAAGGGGATACTCGCCCCGAAACTCCGTCGCCGCTACGCCGGGAAGAGTTTCCAGCAGACGTTTGCACTCGTCAGGAATGATGTAATCGTTGACGGATGGAACCGGCGCAAAGTCTTCCTTATAAAGCGCGCCGGATTGCAGAACGCGACTGACAGCGGCCTGCCCCTCCCGCTGCGCCTGAACCGCAAAGAAGCTGTGCGGCACATACGCCAGATGATTGACGTTGTTATTGAGCTGCCACTGCCGCAAACTGCCGTCGCCGCACAGCGCTACGCTTCCGGTTCCAATGCCGCCAAGCGGCATAGCGACCGCGCGCAACTGTTCCCCCGTATAGCAACGGGCCGAAGATTGTTTATCGAAATTTGTTGTGGTCAATTACCTCACTCCGGGCGTCCACTTGTGGACACCCTCTCCTTGCCGCGCAACGCGCCAGGAGAGGGGCTTTTCAATCTAAAAGATAGACTATTTGCATCAGGTTTAACTTGCGATTGCCATTCCAAACCGTCCGGTAAGCAATCGGCGGTGTACTCAAGATGAACTACGCGGCGATGCCGGGGCGATTGCGCGGGCGAGGAGGCGTGAAGCAGGAGTGGGCGCATGACGAGGACGCCACCAGCGGGAACGACGCAGGCAACTTCGGCAATTTCCGTTCGGCGCGTTTGTATCTGTTCCGCCGTTAGTTTTCCAACATGGTGCGTACCGGGCAAAACGCGCACAGGGCCGTTTGTTTCGTCGCAATCGTCAAGATGCAGGCGCAGCGTCACCATACGTTCCAGCAGTTCTGTGGGCGCATGGGCATGAACGACGCCCTCCTTGCGCGTCCACGCGCCAAACCCCTCCACGTCCCGCCGTTCGCGAACCGCAATGCTCAAGTCCTGATGCCACGGCACTTTCCAGTTCGCGCTCTCCACTTTGTCAAACCATATTCCGCGAACCGCAAAACAATCCCTGCCCAGAATAGTTTCCACAATTTTGCGCAGGGATGCAGAACAGGCAAGTTCACGAACCGCCGCCACCTTTTCCAACAGACTGCGCGTACCGTAGGCGCTGCCGCTGCGCAAGCCGTTCTCGTCAATCACCTTTTCAACCGCGCTTTGCAACGCGGCAACGGTTTCCACCGGAACGACATCTTTAACAATGGCAAAACCGTCCCTATTTACTTGTTGTTCGATCTCAGAAACGTTCATACAATTTTCTCGCGGTAATCCAGAAGGATACAAACCGTAGCGCGTCGAAACGTCATACCAACTACAGGTCAACGCAAATCCGGTTTGGAATTCCGGGTGTTTTCAACACCCGGAAATTGCGCCTGATCGTAGGACCAAAACTTCTAATTGCGCTATTGCTATTGCCCTTATGACAAACCCTCTTTCCAACCTATTTGAAGATGTTGAAGATGATACTGCTGCAATCGTCCGTGACGATGCGTGGCTGACCGAACGAGTACGGCTGTTGCGCGAAAACCATTTTGCCGATGTGCCGCAGGGCTATCCGATTGTCACGCGGTTTTCCACGCGGGCCAAATACCGGCTTGGCTGCATCTGCGCCCGCGACAACACCGCGCTCATCCAGGTCAATCGTCTGTACGCCGATCCGTTCGTTCCCGTTTACGTCGTGGATGGAACCCTCGCGCATGAACTGGCGCACTACGCGCACGGTTTCGGGTCGGGACTGCCACAGCGTTACAAACACGCGCACCGGGGCGGCGTGGTGGACAAAGAACTGGAACAGCGCGGGTTGGGGGAACTCTACGTCCGCTCCGAGCAGTGGCGCAAACGGCATTGGGACGCTTTCTATCAATCCCGGTGCGGCGACCTGATTGCGCGGCAAAACGCGCAGCAGGGCGTGGAAACCGCGCAATGGGAACTGTTTCTGAACGCGCCCAACCGCCGAACCCAAACCGAAATTCAGGCGCGATATGCCCGTATCGCAACCCGGCTCGCCCTTTATGCGCCGCGCCTGCCCCTGTTTACCGTAGAATGGCTCCACGCCACAAGTCGGCAGGCGTATCCCTCGTACTGGTACGCGCAAACCCGCGTTCTGCGCCTGCACGGACTGCTGGCCGATAAGCGCGTACCCGACAAGGTGGTAGACTTTGAGATGGCCTACTGGCTGGCGCGTCAGGCGGTGGGTGAAGCATGGCCGCGCATCCACGCCCTGCTCTGTCAGGCCGGTCTTCAGGAAGACGCCGCCCTCGCCCTCGACTGGCGCAAACGGAAGTGGAAAACGTTTTGCGGGAAAAATCATCCTTTGAGGAGGTAGATGAATAGATGGGTAGATGGTAGAAATACCACGCTACTCAAAGTTGTACAAGACAGTATCAACTTTCAAAATGGGCTTTTCTACCCATCTACTCATCTACTGACTACCTCTGCATACACTTCCAGCACCCCCCGCGCCATCGCTTCGGGCGTAAACGCTTTTCCGGCGATTTGTCCGGCTTGTCCCCACGTTTGGCGCAGGCGTGGGTTGCGCAGCAACTCCTCGACGGCATCGGCGAACGCTTCCACTTCAAAGGAGACAAGCCGCCCGGTGCGTCCGTTTTGAACCACTTCGGTTGGCCCGCCCCGATTTACGGCCACGCACGGCAACCCGGCCTGCATCGCTTCCACAAGCGCCAATCCCTGCGTTTCATAAGGGGAGGCCAGCGTGAACACGTCCGAAGCGGCGTACCAATCCGCGATTTCTTCATGCGGCAATCGGCCTGTAAACACGACGCGCCCGCCCAATCCCATCTCTTCCGCCTGCGCTTCCACATCGGCGCGTATCTGTCCATCGCCCACAATCGCCAGTCGAAAATCGTTCAGGGGGGGTGGCAAATTTCGCCCTTTTAAGACAACGCAGACGGCAAGCAACAAATCCAGCCGCTTTTCGGGCGCGACTCGGCCCAGATAAAGCAACAGGGGCGTTTCTTCCTCCATATTCAGGCACTCCCGAATACGCGCCCGTCCGTTTGGAGAGGGCAGAATGGGAGGAACGCCGGTCGGCACAGTAATGAAACGAGCGTTCACCCCGTCCGCGATCAGAGATTGGCGCGTGTGCTGCGTGGGTACAATGACAGCCTGCGCCCGGGCGCAAAAACGGCGCACGACGCCCCGCGCATACGGTTGCCCGACCGCCCGAACCACGCGCAGTTTGGAATTGGAGGCCATCAGGTCATAGAGGGAATGGGCGGTGTAGACCATCGGCAGCCCCTGCTTGCGCGCGGTTTCCGCGCCAAGACGCCCGACGGTAAAAGGATGCTGGCAATGAATAACATCTACGTTGAGGGACGCGAAATCAACGGGCATACGCGGGAACGGGCGGGCGGGCTGAAACGGGTAGCGGGGAAACGCCAGTGCCGGCAGTCGAAACACATCCTCTTCACCCGGCTGCGGCATACCGGGCGCAAACACAAATACGCGATGCCCCCACGCTTGCAGCGTTTCGCGCAGCGTGACCACCGACGTAACTACCCCGTTCGTGACGGGAACATAACATTCTGTGAAAACAGCGATTCGCATACGCGATTATAGATTGATAAGCCCCTCGCTGTCAAATTTCCTGCCGGACGTTTCCAACTTACCCGCTCAAAGCCTGTCCTGACAAGTTCCCCTTCTCCCGAAAGTTGGGAGAAGGGGTCAGGGGTTGAGGGCTATTGGTATACCCGCTTAATGAACGCCCAGCCCACAGCGCACGACGATGGTTGGCCCCGTTCCTTTAGAACTGCCGGAACTCTCTCCGTCCGGGGAACCGAGACTGTCCGGCAGGCCGCAATACGCGGTTTTCAGCGTATTCACATCCCGAACGGAGAGCAGGACGCGGGTATACACCTGCGGGGAACTGCTCATCACGTCACTGGTATCCGTGCTGTGTCCGCCAATTCCGAGCGCGTGGCCGAACTCATGCGCGGCAACCGGCGTGATGTTGTCCACGTTGACCAGATAAGTCATGTTGAACGTAATGGTCGCATCTGCCAACTGCCGCTTGCCGTTGGCGTGATATTCGGTAATCGCGCCGTAATTGGTATCGCCCCGCGCTTCATACTGCACCACGATATTGGCGGCGGCGGCAGTCGCCACCTCCTGATACTGCGTGGCAGAACCCGTCGCCTGCTGCCACCAATCAAACCCGGCAAGCGTTTGCGCTTTCAGACCCGGTGTTAAATAGGAACCGGGCGCAAAATAGACGCGCGCAGGAAATGCCGTCCAGTGAAAAAGTTGGTTAGGCAGATTGGTGGCCGGGTCAGTTTCCGTCGCGAAGTTGGGGATAAAACTGTTGACGCTGCACCCGCTTGACGCGCTCGGCGTCGGGATAGCAGCAGGAGTTGCCACAATCGTAGCGGATTGCTGCGGTATTGCCGCGCTTTGTACGGGCTGCGAACTGCCACTCCCGCCCCCACAGCCGCTCAAAATAGTTGCCGCCAGTGACCACGTTAACAAGCGTCCTGCCCTACGTTCCCATTGCCCCGTTCGCATCAAACGTCGCATTACTAACCCCCTTCGCCCGCGTTCCAGCCAAAAACCAATGTTATAATACCTTTATCATCGGCGGTATCCCGCTAAAATACAGGGAAGGAATCATCACGACATTGCATTACTTTGATTCTGTGTTATCCATACGGGCTTTAGCGCGTCTATATGGCGCGACTGACTGCATACTCCGCCTTCTGCCCCCGCCATTCTCAACCTTAACAAACTCTCAGGAGAATTTTATGGAAATTTAACATTCTTCCTGCATACTGTACATACAAACAACAGGCGACTCGTACAAAGGAACAGGCGCGGAGCGAGAAGCGTGGGAAAGCAGCAACCGTTGGTGACTGTCAATGCGCTGATTGTGGAAGATGATGACAGCGTAGCCCGGTTTTTGAAACAGGCGCTGACGGAAGCCGGATACGCTGCGCGAGTGGCCGAAGATGGCGTGACGGCTTATGAGTTGGCGCGCGTTCAGAACTTCGATTTGATTTTATTGGACATCATGCTTCCGCGTATGGATGGCTTCGAGGTTTGCCGCCGCCTTCGCGCCGAGCGCGTTTTTACGCCCATTCTGCTGATTACGGCCCGCGACGCGCTGCAAGACAAAATCACCGGACTGGACAGCGGCGCGGACGATTACATTGTCAAGCCCTTCCAGATCGGAGAACTGCTGGCGCGTACCCGCGCTCTTCTCCGCCGCGCCCATCCTGCCCCTGTTGTGCTGCAAGTGGGCGATTTAACGCTGGACCCGGCTTCTCGCAAAGCCACTCGAGACGGCAAGGCCATCCTGCTCTCCGCAACGGAGTACACGCTTCTGGAATACCTGATGCGCAATACGGGTCGCGTTTTAACCCGCGCCATGATTCTGGAACACGTCTGGCAGTACGATTTCGAGGGCAACGATAATGTGCTGGACGTATATATCAGCTACCTGCGCGGCAAAATTGATAAGGGCCAACCTCACCCGCTGATCCATACCGTGCGCGGCGCGGGGTATCGGCTGGAGGAAGATACGAGATAGGAGATACGAGATAAGAGTAGGATTGCTTGTGCCTTGTATCTCGTATCTCCTATCTCGTATCTTCCCCACAGGATTTTCTCATGCTCGGTTCCATTCGCGCCCGGTTGACATTGCAATTCGCGCTGTGCATTTTCGCGCTGATGCTGGCGTCGTGCCTGCTGATGGTTCGCTATGCGCAGCAGCAGACGGAAAACAGCGCGGACGCGCTTTTGCGTAATGCGGCCACGCAGGTGGGGCATGAACTGCCCGCCGACGCGCCCGCGCTCAATCTGGTGGAACTGCGCGAAGTGGAAAGCGATTTGGGCGACAATCATGTTTCGCTGATGTTGCTGAATCCGCAGGGCAGTGTGGTGGAAGTCTCGCCTTCAACGTCTCAACTTGCGCAAGCCCTGCCGGGCAGCGCGCGGGCGTCGGAGTGGCGTACTCTGGCGGTTCCCACCGGCGCGTATAAAGTGGTCATCGGCCTGCCGTGGACGCATACGCAGCGCGCATTAGATCGTCAGGCGCGGACACTGGCGATTTTCAGTTTTGCCACCGGCCTGCTCGCCACATTGGGAGCGTGGGTACTGGTGGGAAGAACCCTGTCGCCCATCGGCAAACTGTCGCAGCAGGCGCGAGTTATCGTGGGGAGTGAAGAGCAAATTCAACTAAAGTCGCCCTCGCAGGACGCGGAAGTGCGGGAACTGGTTCAAACCCTGAACGATCTGCTGACGCGCCAACAGGAAACCATTCAATCGCGGGGACGCTTTTACGCCGCCGCCTCGCACGAACTTCGCACCCCGTTGCAGGCGCTTTCCGGGCATTTGGAATTGGCCCTGCAGCGTCCACGTACCCGCGAAGAGTACCATGCTGTCGTGCAGGAAGCGGACACCCAAACCCGGCGGCTGACCTCGCTGACGCGCGACCTGTTGCGCCTGCATCAGTTGGAGGGCAATCCGCGGCCCACTCAGGAGCCGGTTGATCTGGCTGAAGTCTGTACCCGAACCCTGCGCGCGCTTGCGTCACAGGCGCAGGCGCACGGCCTGACATTCAATGTTCAGATAGCGGACGAGGCCCTTGTTTCCGCCGCGTCTACCCATGCCGATATTTTGGTTCGCAATCTGCTGGAAAATGCGGTACGGTATGCCACGTTCGGCGGACAAATTCATCTGCGACTGACGATGAACGACACTGCGGCACTGCTGGAAATCGCCAATTCCTGCGACCCGAACGTAGATTGGACGCCGGAAAAGTGGTTCGAGCCGTTCTACCGCCCGGACGCTTCGCGCAATCTACGAACGGGCGGCAACGGATTAGGGTTAGCCATCTGCAAAGCCGTCGCCGCTTCTAATGACTGGCAGTTGTCTCTCGCTTGCAGCGCCGGGTGGGTAACAGCAACAGTTTCTTTTCCGCCGGATATGTCCGTCTTATAATCTATGTCCTTTATTCGCGTTCATTCGCGTGTATTCGCGGCTAAATTTCTCCTTGTATTGAAGAAAGGTTGTTCTATGTCACGTTTCCAACGGTTTGCTTCTCTTCTGGCTTGCAGCGCAGGCGTTACCGCGTTGCTGACAGGGTTTTCCACTCTCTCCTCGCAGGCGGCGGAACCCGCCTCCCCCGCCT
Organism: uncultured Chthonomonadaceae bacterium; assembly: GCA_963817895.1. Lineage (GTDB taxonomy): Bacteria > Armatimonadota > Chthonomonadetes > Chthonomonadales > Chthonomonadaceae > CAWFQB01. The sequence continues at coordinate 286,517 of CAWFQB010000004.1, read as the reverse complement.
ACCATCAAATTTCCAAAATCGCCATCGGCGGCGAGGGCGGCTGGGACTATCTCAACGTAGACAGCGCGGCGCATCGTCTTTATGTCACGCGGGGTACGCATGTTATGGTGATTGACACCGTAAAAGACGCTGTAGTCGGCGATATTCCCAATACTCCGGGCGTTCACGGCGTCGCGCTCGCGCCCGCCCTCAACCGGGGCTATACCAGCAACGGGCGCGAAAATAGCGTCACGATTTTCGATTTGAAGACGCTCAAAGAATTGCAGCGCGTTGCGGTCGGCAAAAACCCGGACGCCATTCTGTACGATCCCGCCACCCATCGCGTCTTTACTTTCAACGGCAGCAGCAGCGATGTGACCGTTCTGGACGCCCGTTCCGGCAAGGTGTTGTCAACCATTCCTGTCGGCGGCAAGCCTGAATTCGCCGTCACCGATGAAAAAGGGATGGTGTACTGCAATGTCGAAGATAAAAACGAGATCGTCGCCATTGACGCCAAAGAGATGAAGGCCATGCAGCACTGGAAGATTGATCCCTGCGAAGAACCTTCCGGCCTATCGTTCGACAAAGCCACGCGCCGCCTGTTCGCGGTGTGCGGCAATCAGAAAATGGCGGTTGTGGACGCGGACAGCGGCAAGGTTGTCGCCATGCCGGCTATTGGCAACGGCCCGGATGCCAGCGTGTTCGATCCTACGCTCAAGCTGGCCGTCAGTTCCAACGGGCAGGACGGAACCATGACCCTCGTGCATGAGGACAGCAAAAACAAGTTCTCGGTTGCCGCCACAGTACCCACGCAAACCGGCGCGCGCACCATGACTCTGGACCCGAAAACGCACCGCATCTACCTGATTACCGCCAAATTCAAGCCGATGGCTGCCGGTCAGCAGGGCCGTCCCACTATGGAACCGAACACCGCCGTAATTCTGGTATTTGAGCCGAGTATGGGCAAGAAGTAACGGATTGTCTTGAACCATGATTAGGCATGATTACGATGATTAACATGACCCCTGTTGAGTAATGATCTTTTTAATGAGAAGAGTTTTCGATGACTCGCCTCCTCAATCATGGTAATCATCTTAATCATGGTTCAAGACAAAAGACTGAAAGGCTAATCGCTATCGTGCGTTCGTCTTGTTTATTCGCTATCATCGGGTTCTGTGGCTTGTCGCGTGTAGCCGTATTCGGGCAAACCACGCCTCAACCCGCTCCAGTAACACCCGTACAAACGCCTGCCGCCACTCCGACTGCGCAAACTCCTACGGGTCAAACACCGCCTGCTCTGTCTGCGAATACCCAAACGCTCGCGCTGACGGACGCGCTGAACTTCGCGCAGCAACGGAGTTTCACCACGCAGCAGTTCGATGCCCGCGTGGTCGGGGCGGGGGCGCGATTGACGGGCGCGGGTCGGCTGCTGAATCCGGTTGCGAGTATCGCCGCGCACGTCGGACAGAATACGGGCGGCACGGACGAGGATTATCTGATTTCCCAATCGTTCGAGTTGGGCGATAAGCGGCGGCAGCGCGTTCTTGCGGCGCGGGCGGAGCGCGAATCGGTCACGCTGGATCGGCAGGCGGCGCGGAACGATCTTGTGTTTGCGGTGCAGTCCGCGTATTATGAGGCGCAGCGTTCCGAAGCGGCGCGGCAGCTCGCGCTGGACGCGCTGGACAACGCCCGCAAATTTGCCGAAACCGCGCAATTGCAGTTTACCGCCGGGGATGTAGCCCGAACACAGGTTGTCCGCAGCCGCATCGAGCAGAGTCGAGCGGAGCAAGCGGTTGCCGCCGCCCAAACCGAACGCGCCAACCGTTTCGCCACCCTCCGCAGCCTGACCCGCATGGAGGGCAATTCGGATTTTGCGGTTGCTCCCACCCTGCCGTTTACTCCCGCCGCATATAAACTGGAAGATTTGCAGCAACTCGCCCTCGCCCGCCGCCCCGATTTGCAGTCCGCGCTACAAACCCGCGCCAATCGCGAAGCCCTGCTGCACGGGGCGCGGGCGTCGTCACAGCCCGATTTGTTTGTGGAAGCGCGGCATGGCAACATTGATCCCACGCAGGGCGGCAATACTCTCCGCGCCGGCCTGCTGTTCCCCCTTTACGATTTCGGGCGCAACCGCGCCGACGCTGCCAGCGCCAAAGCCGCCGTGTCGGAGCAGGAGGCTGTGATTGCCGAAGCCCGCCGCGTCGCGCTTCTGGAAGTAGAAACCGCGTACCGCAATTTGCAGCAGGCGCGATTAACAGTAGAGGGATTTCGAGGCGGGCGATTGGACAACTCGCGCGAACTGCTCAACATGGCGCAAATCGGCTACAATCAGGGCGCGACGACCTATCTGGAACTTCTGGACGCGCAGCAGGTGTATCGTACCGAACAGACCGATTACACCCGCGCCCTCGCGGATTACAACATTGCCCTCGCCGCGCTGCAACGCGCCGTAGGTGGACAACTCCCATGATTTTATATAATTCTTTTAACTCTACTTTGCTTCCCTCGCGTCCTTTGCGGTTCCTTTTTTTCTGCGTCCTCTGCGGTTGTGTATTGAGCGGGTGCGGCAAGAAAGACGCGGCAGCGGGTGGCGAAGCGGCGGGCGGGGAGGCCGAAACCGCCGCGCCTGTCACGGTTGAAATGGCGACGCCTACGGTGCAAGCGGTGGAAATCACGGTTGGAGCGCAGGGGACGCTTTCGCCGGGACAGGGCGCGAATGTTCGCGTGACCGCCCCCGTTGCCGGAAGGCTGCTTGGGGTGTATGCCAGCGAAGGCCAGCATGTGACGATGGGGCAAAAATTGGCGGTTGTGGATAACCGGCCACAACAGGCGCAGGCGCGGAGCGCACAGGCCGCTCTCATCGCTTCGGCAGCGCAGGCGCGTTCGGCGCGGTTGGCGGCGGGCGCGGCGCAGGTGGATCAAACCGGCTCGGTACGAACGGCGCGGCTTGCGCTGGAATCCGCCAATTTAGACCGGGAAGCAACCGTTCGGCAGGCGCAAAACGCGCTGGAATCGGCGCAAACCGATCTGGCGCGAACGCGGGCGGGGGCGCGTCCGCAGGAAATCGCGCAGGCCGAGCAGACGATTGCGCAGGCGCAGGCCACCCGTGACCGGGCGCAAACGGAATTGACGCGGGTACAGTTTCTCTTCGATAAGGGAATCTCGGCAAAACGGCAACTGGATGACGCGCAAACCGCGCTTGCCGTCGCCAATTCCGGGCTGACAAGCGCGCAGCAGGCGTCCAGTCTGGTGCGGGCAGGAGCGCGACCGGAAGAGCTACGCGCCGCGCAATTACGGGTAGACGCCGCCCGTGACGCGCTGGTTCAGGCGCAAAAGAGTGGGGATGCCAGAATTTTGCAGGCGCGCGCCGCCTTGCAGCAGGCCGAGCGCAGTCGCCTGAACGTGAGCGTAAAGCAGTCGGACGCGCAGGCCATGCAGGACATGGTGAACCAGAAGCAGGCCGATTACGCGGCGGCGCAGGCAACTGCCAGTTACGCCGAAATCCGCGCGCCCATTGACGGCACGATCACCAAACGCAATGCCAACGCGGGCGATATGGCGGATGTGACCACGCCTATTTTAGAAATATCCAACACGCGCGGCCTGAATCTTGTCGCCAATCTGCCTGCCGAGGACGGCTTGAAGGTGAAGGCGGGGATGGAGGCACATGTCGCTACATCCGATGTTCCCGGCAAAACATTCGCGGGGCGCGTTCTCAATGTGGGGCAGGTGGACCCGCAAACCAATTTGTTATCCATTCGCATCGAGGTCGCCAATCCCGGTAGCCTGCGCGTGGGCGCGTTCGCCACTGCGGATATTGTCCTCCGCCGCATTAGTCGCGCTATTGTGGTTCCCAAAAGCGCGGTTGTCACGCAGGACGGCAAGCCCACTGTTTACACGGTTGCCAAAGACGACACGGCAAAGGCTCATGTGGTCACGCTTGGCCCCGAAGTGAACGGAGGCAAAATGGTCGCCCTGCTCAGTGGACTGCAAGCCGGTCAGCCGGTCGTCAGCGTCGGCAACTATGAACTCACGGACGGCGCGAAAACCAAAGCGGCGGAAACGGGCGGTGACGACAAAACCGACGCAGCAAGCAAAAAGTCCGAGGACAAAGCGGACGAGAAAAGCGCGGACAAGAGCGATGCCAATGACAAGGGTAAAAGCGCTGATAAAGCGGATGACAAAAGCGCAGGGGCAGACGCAAAAGGAGGCAAGCCGTGAACCTCAGCCGCTTCGCCACCAATAACATCAAGGCCGTGCTGTTTGTCACGGTTGTTTTGTGCTTGATCGGCGTGATGCTGCTCGGCTCGTTTCCCGTTTCCATTCTGCCCGATGTGACGTTTCCCCGCGTCAAGCTGATTGCGGATGCGGGCGAGCGGCCTGCCCGCATGATGGTTGCCGGTATCACGCGCCCGCTGGAAGAGGCGATTTCTACAGTTCCCAACGTGGCCCGCCTGCGTTCCAATACGACGCGCGGCACAAGCGAAATGTCGGTTGACATGGCGTGGGGAACGGACATGCTGACCGCGCAGCAGCTTATTAACGGCAAAGTGGATGAGGTACGTTCGCAACTGCCGCCGGAAACGCAGGTTCGCGTCGAGCGCATGAACCCGACCGTGTTCCCGATTATGGGGCTGTCGCTGCGTTCCAATCATCTGTCGCAAACCGAATTGTGGAATTTCGCCACGTACACGCTCAAGCCTGTATTGACCCGCGTACCCGGCGTGGCCCGTGTCAATGTGCAGGGCGGGCGCATCCCCGAAATGGCCGTACAGGTCAACCCGCAGAAACTGGCCGCATATAAACTTTCGCTGCTGGATGTGGAACAGGCGCTGCAGCAGTCCAATGTCGTGCGTTCCGTCGGCGTCCTCAACCGGCAATATCAGCAGTATCAGGCGCTCGTTTCCGGCGAAATCACAGATGCCAGCCAACTCAATAAAATCGTTATCACGCAGCGGGGCGGCGTTCCCATTACCATAGATATGGTGGCGACGGTTGCGCCCTCCACGCAGGACCCGACAACGGTTATCACGGCGGACGGCGCGGAGAGCGTTCTGCTCAACATTTCGCGGCAGCCGGATGCCAATACGGTGACGGTTGTCGAGGGGGTTCGGCAGGAGATCAACGGCCTGCGCAAAACGCTCCCTTCGGGTACACAGGTTGGCACGTTTTATGACCAGTCCGTGTTGATTCACGACGCTATCAACAGTGTCCGTGACGCGGTTCTCATCGGCGCGGTTCTGGCGGTCGTGGTGCTGCTGCTGTTTTTGGGCGATTTGCGGGCAACCCTTGTCACCGCCGCCATTATCCCGGCAACGGTTCTCATCACGTTTCTGCTGATGCGGCTGTCCGGGCTGACGCTGAATTTAATGACACTGGGAGCGTTAGCGGTTGGTATCGGATTGGTGATTGACGACGCGATTGTGGTAGTGGAGAACGTGTTTCGGCATCTGGCGGCGGGAACAAGCCGGGAGGACGCGGTTCAACTGGCGGCGCAGGAGATCGCCGTGCCGATGATCTCTTCCACGCTGACAACGGTTGTCGTGTTTCTGCCGCTTGTGCTTGTGGCGGGCGTGTACGGCGCGTTTTTCACCGCCCTTGCCGTCACTCTCACGATTGCGCTGCTTGTCTCGCTTGCGCTTGCCCTGCTTGTCAGTCCTACCCTGTGCGCGGCGTTTCTGAAGACTCGGGCGGGGGCGCAGGAACATGGCCGTCTGTTCGAGCGGTTTTTGCGCGTTTACGAAAAAGCGCTGCGCTTCACCCTGCATCACAAGTGGCTGCTGCCGATTGGCGCGATTGCCATTATCGGCGCGACGGTCTGGATGGGCGGGCATCTGCAAACCGGGCTTATGCCGGAAATGGATGAGGGCGCGTTCGTGCTGGATTATGTGCTGCCACCCGGCACGAGTCTGGCGGAGAGCGACCGTGTGCTGAAGCAGATCGAAACCATTCTCCACGAGACGCCCGAAGTGTCCGGCTATTCTCGGCGCACGGGAGCGGGATTGGGCTTTGAAATACACGAGCAGAATACCGGCGACTTTGCGGTGGTGCTGAAAGCGGATCGCAAAAAGAGCATTGATGCCGTGATTGACGACGTGCGGGGCAAGATCAAGTCGGATGTGGCGGGCATTGACGTGGATTTCATTCAAATCTTGCAGGACTTGATTGGCGACCTGTCCGGCGCGCCGAGTCCGATCGAAATCAAACTGTTCGGGGAAGACCAGGCAAAGTTGATGGCGATTGCCAAAAGCCTTGCCGACAAACTGGGCAAAGTGAAGGGCATGGTGGACGTGAAATCCGGCGTGGTGGAAACCGGGCCGGAACTGGTAACGCGCATTGATCCTTTGAAAGCGGGGCGGGTTGGCCTGACGACGAACGCGGTTGCGGATCAGGCGAACGCGGCGATGTTCGGCGATACGGTCACGCAATTGCTGCAAGGCGACCGGCAGATCGGCGTTCGGGTTCGCTATCCCCTCGCGTTCCGCGCGGACAAAACGCAAATGGCCCTGTTGCCGATTCGCACACCCGGCGGTTTCAATCTGCCCCTGATTTCGCTTGGGCAGATCGAAACCGTTCCCGGCACAACGGAAATCAACCGCGAAGATCAGCGGCGCGTGGTATCCGTATCGGGGCGATCTGGAAAACCGCGATCTGGGCAGCGCGATGCAAAGACGTGTCCGCGCTGATGAAACAAACCACGCTTCCGGCCGGCGTCACGTACCTGCTGGCAGGGCAGGCGCAAAGCCAGACCGAATCGTTCCGCAACCTGATGCAAGTGCTGGCATTGGCGATTCTGCTCGTGTTCGCCGTGATGCTGTTCCAGTTCCGCAACTTCACCGCGCCGCTCGTGATTCTGCTCGTCATGCCTCTGTCCCTGTTCGGCGTCACGCTCGGATTGTGGACAACACATACCGCGCTCAACGTCAGTTCGTTCATGGGCGCGATCATGCTGGTCGGCATCGTGGTAAAGAACGGAATTCTGCTGCTGGATCAGGCGCAAAAGGGCGAACAGAACGGCATGGGACTGGAAGAAGCGGTCGTCCACGCCGCTGAAGTCCGCCTTCGCCCCATTCTGATGACAACCTTAACGGCCATTCTCGGCCTCGTTCCCCTCGCGCTCGGCTTGGGCGCAGGCGCGGAAATGCAGAAACCGCTCGCCGTCGCCGTCATCGGCGGCCTGAGTTTCTCCACCCTATTTACGCTGTTTTTCGTCCCTCTGCTGTACGTCACGTTCCGACGCAGGCAAAAGAAGGAGAGTATGTAGAGACGTTGTCGAAATATTGGCAATGCAGCGCTTTCAGCACTCTGTCTCGTTGTGTCAAGTTTTTAGGTAGAGGCGTCGTGACCTCGTGAGCGTCAGGGCGCACGGGAGTGGACAGGCATCTTCTTGCACCTCCCCTCCTGTGTGTCTGGCTTCTGTATAGTACCTGCCGGATATGTAGATTTTTGTGTACTGCATTTGACATGTGGAGTCGAGCGAAGGTTTCGTGTTTTTTGCGTTGTGCGGCTCTTTTTTTCTGAATTTTTTGCTGGTTTGGTGGACTATGCTGTTGTTTAGGACAGGTAGGCGAACGATTGCTGGAAGTGGAAATATGGTCGGAACTGCTTGCCTGATTCAACATTGATTTACCCTATGTAAAATGTGGAAGTTATTCACCGTCGCCGTCATGTGAAATTTTTGGAAAAAGTACAATATTTCACTTTTTCCAGCAGGATAAATTATAGGTGAGAGATAAACATGTAGTGTTCGCCTCATCCTGCTGGCCCTTATAGAGATCAGCTAGCTACCTTTGGCACTCTGACCTTGCCAACTTGGAGAAAACATAATGGAATCAATGAGCCGTGACAACTTTGCATTAGTAATGGCTGCATTTATGGAGAAGGAAAATCTTGCCTACCGCCGCATTGCAAAAGCACTAACATGCTCTGAGTCTACAATCCTCCGCCTTCTCGTTGGTTATACATTACCGTCCGATGAGATGCTTAAACAGTGTGCGGTTTTGATCGAGTTAGGTTTTGTCCGTTACTCTAAACTAACTCATGCTGAACGTAAGCAACTCTCAGAGAAGATAGGTACTGTGGGAGGAGGAGTTGTCGGCTTTGGCTCAGTTACGGCAGCAGTTAGCCTAATGGGTTCTGTTGCAGGGCTTTCTGCTGCGGGTATATCTTCTGGATTAGCCGCTCTCGGCGCTCTTGTCGGGGGAGGTATGGTTGCCGGAATTACAGTAGCGGCAGCACTTCCCATTGCGGGAACTGGTATAGGTTGGGGCCTCATTCGTGCAATGAAATACTTTTTTAGTGAAAAGCAGCTTGACGCTAACAAACTTAATCCAACATGGGAAATCCTCAATCCTAAACACCACGCTCCCAAAGATGCTGAGTAATTATCCTACCGGTGGTTGCTACTTAATCTTGTTCTCTACTCTTGAAGTTAAATTGAAGCGTCAAAACAATATGTTGGAAAACATTTTATTTTCCAATCCTAATGCGCCCCGGATCATTACTGATCCGGGGCGCATTAGTTAGAAGCCGATCCATTGAATGCGTTTGTATGAGGGCATAGTTTGTCGTTGCTCACGGACTGATCGTATCAACCCAGTTTAGCAACGCTTTAATCTCTCTAAATCTAGCTTCTTCAAGATTTTTGATTTGCGCTAATTTAGTGATGGCGTTAGAGCGCACATACGTTGCTTTCAACCGTTTTACTGTTGTAACTGCTTCAGCTACAGCTTCAATAGGTGGACTTGCAGGCTTTGCAGTAGCTTGGTATTCTTTTGCGAATCTGAAGCGTATCTTATTGAGCGTTTGTTCCTGCCGTGCAGGTGTTAGAGCCAGAAATTCTTCAAAAGTTGACAATTATTCCCTCCTCATGGCCGTGGCAAGCTTTAACATGCTTGCCGAAGTTATAGTGTTCAGTCACAAATTATTGACGAAATATACATTGATGTAAATGCAGCACATGCAGTCTTGTTAGCATCAATAGCTTCACCTTAAAAGTTGCCCCATGCAACAATGATTCGCATGTATATTATACCTCAATGTGCTGACATTTATACACGCGATTGTTTTCAATATTCGTCCGCTTCTATCTCCATAAACTTGCGGTTCGCTTTATGCGGCATTCGAGCGGAGGGCTTCGGCAACGCGGGCGTGTCCGGCGGCTTGGGCGTATTGGAGGGCTGTCTTGCCGAAAGCGTCGGTCAAGGTTGGGTCGCCGCCGTTTTTGAGCAGGACGGCGATGACTTCGGCGCAGTCGTCTTTCTGGCGGGCGCACCAGTGCAGCGGGGTTCCGCCCAGATGATCCGAACCGGGACGAACCACGCGGGCGTTCACATCCGCCCCGGCGTCTATGAGCAGTTGCGCGATGTGGGGATGCCGTTCGCTGGCCCAGTGCAGCGGCGTTCCGCCCATCCAGTTGATTTCATGGGCGGTCGAGTCGGCCCCGTGTTCCAGGAGCAGGCGGACGATTGCAATGTAGCCGTTGTGGGCCGGCCAATGCAGCGGCGTGTCGCCAATCCAGCCGCGCTGATGAACGCTAAGAGGATCGGCCTCGATATGCCTGCGCACAATCTCGATCCACCCTTCCCGCCCTGCAAGGTTGATCGCTACGCCCAGCCCGTTTGTCCCCTCCGCCTTATCCGGTATCTCCTTGAGGAAATAATCTACCACGTCCTGATGGTTTTTCCATGCCGCCTGAATCACAGGCGGGTACGTACTCATCGGGTTCGTGTAGACTTCCGCGCCGCGCTCGACTAACAACCGACAGGCGGCGAGTTGCCCCTCCGAAGCGGCGAATTGCAGGGTTGTCCAGTGATGCAGATTCGGGTCGGCGTGTCGCGCATGAACCAGCATCGCATCGGCGTCCAGCAGTCGGGCAATGCTTTCTGTGTCGCCTTGTTTGATAAAGGCAAAAATAGTCTGCGTGTGTTCGGCGGGTATGGCAGTTTCAATCATGGTTGGTTGTCTCCCAGTAGATAATGAGGACACGGCGAGTTTTACTCAATTACTACCCGCCCGAAGCAATAAACGGCAAAGCCGGGGCAGTTATTTTCAGGTTTTCATCTTTTCCATCTTGTAACGAACAGTGTGCGCTGCGAATTTAAGGCATTGTCTGCGCCGGGGATTGAAAATACCCGGCAGGAAAGTGCAAGCGTCTTTCAGACGCGGGAATCTGCATAGAGAGGCGCGTCCGCAGGACGCTTGCTTTTTCCAGACAGGGATTTTCAATCCCTGGCAACCCGCGCCAATGTGAGCGCCTTAAGTTTGCAACGCGCCCTAACGAACATTGAAGAAGTTTGGCCTGCTGTGGTATGCTATTGCCACAATGAACACATATTAAAGGCAGGAAAATGGTTATTGCAGCGCAGTTGTGGATTTTCACTCAAACGCCTGATCTGGATGGGCAAATTGCCGACTTGCTGCGCGGGTTGGCGGAAGCGGGGTACGAGTCGGTCGAGGGGATGATGGGCAAAGCGCCCCACGAGGCCGCAACGCTGCAAACCGCCGGAATCGCTTATGGCGCGACTCATCTAACCCCGCAGAACCTTGAACCGCTGGAACCCCTGCTTGATTTTCTTCAGGAAGTTGCCGCCCGCCATGTTTGCAGTTCCGGCCCGCTGCAATGGAACGCGCGAACTGCAGACGATTACCGACGAACGGCGGCGTTTCTCAACGCTAAAGGCCGTCGTTTGCGCGAACACGGAATCCGCCTGCATTACCACAATCACGAATTCGAGTTTGCATAAGTGGATGGCGAACAAACGGCGATGGATTTGCTGCTTTTGGAACTTGACCCGGAGGCGGTGACGCTCTGCTTTGATGCGGGTTGGGCAGAACGGGCAGGCCAAAACGCGGCAGAATTTCTTGCCAATTACGGGCAGCGCGTTCACTTTCTGCATCTGCGCGATTTTCACGGGGCGCAGTCGGTTCCGCTCGGACAGGGCGACATAGATTTGGCGGCGCAAATTGCCCTGTTGCCGCATCTGCCTAACTTAGAGTATCTCGTTGTGGAACAAGACCCGTCTGCCGACCCGCTGGCCGATATGCAGGCAAGCCGCCGCTATCTACGCGATACTTTTGGTTTGTGACGCCTTGTTTTGCTGCAAACACGCTGCTGCGGAAAATTCCACTCAACAGGAAACCTGAAACCTTGTCGAAACCGTATGATGTGACAACGAAAGAACTTGTAGAGGCTGACCCCGAAGCGTTTATACGTCTGGCTGGTCTTCCCGTTGGCCCAACCGAACTACTCGGCACGGACCTTGCGACTATCAGCACCGAAGCTGACAGAGTATTGCGCGTGAAAAGCGCTAACCCTTACCTTGCGCACATGGAGTTTCAGACTCGATATAAGCCCGACCTGCCGGATCGCACTCTGCGCTACAACGTTATTGTGTACTACGAATACGGCCTGCCGGTACAAAGCGTGATTTTCCTGATGCGTCCCTCAGCCGATGGCCCACGCATGACAAGCCGGGTGGATTACGCGACGGCTCCAGACGGTTCGCTCTCGTTCCGTTACCGCATCATCCGAGTATGGGAATTGTCTCTTGACGAGTTGTTGAGCGGCGCGCTGGCAGCCTTGCCACTGGCCCCGCTCACCGATGAAGCCGCAGACCGCCTGCCCGACGTGATTCGGAGTATGGAAAGCCGTATTCAGCAGGAAGCAACGGCTTCCGAAGCAGATTTTTTGTGGACATCAACGTATCTACTCATGGGTGTGCGTTACCCGCTAGATGAAGCAGCCGTATTGCTGAAAGGAGTGATCGCTTTGGAAGATTCCGTCACGTATCAAGATATTATCGCCAAAGGCGAAGCCAAAGGACGCGCCGAAGGACGTGTTGAAGGACGCGCCGAAGGGGAAGTCATAGGCCGGGCCGAAGAAGCGCGGAACTGGCTTCTTCTTTTGGGCCGGAAGCGATTCGGAGAACCCGACGCGGCAACCCTAAATGCGCTGGATACGATTACGGAACTTGCGCGTTTAGAACAGTTAGGCGGACGCCTGTTGGAAGTAGAAACGTGGTCGGAATTGCTTGCCTGACAAAAGTGGGAGAGTTGCTCAAAGGAGCGAGAGCCTTGTCAAAATCATTCCCCTCCTGGCTGGAAGATTCCGTCACGTATCAGGCTATTGTCGCGCAAGGATACGCCGAAGGTGAGATAAAGGAAGCGCGTAAATTGCTGCTGAGATTGGGACGCAAACGCCTGGGTGAGCCGGATGCGACAGTTCTGAGCATTGTACAAAGCTCTACCAGTCTGGAACGTTTGGAACACCTGCTGGAACGCTTGTTTGAAGTGGAAACATGGGTGGAATTGCTTGCCGGATGAAACTTCATTTTGCGCGACGGGAGGCGCTATGAACCAGATGCAGACGCCTCGCGAACGACAGGAACAGTGGGAAATAAACAGTCTGGCGGAATGGGCGGCGAAATCCGCGCTTTCGCAGGGACGGTTACGCCCCGAATCGCCCGACCCGGTCCGCACGGCCTTTCAGCGCGACCGCGACCGGATTTTACATTCCAAAGCCTTTCGCCGCCTGAAACATAAAACACAGGTCTTCATTGATCCCGAAGAGGACCATTACCGCACGCGCCTGACGCACACGCTGGAAGTGTCGCAGATCGCCCGAACCATTGCCCGCGCCCTGCGCCTGAACGAAGACTTGACCGAAGCCATTGCCCTCGCGCACGATTTGGGACATCCCCCGTTTGGACACGCCGGGGAGGAAGCGCTCGACGCCGCCCTGCGCGAGTTCGTGCCGGAAGCCGGCTTTCGCCACTACGAGCAGAGCCTGCGCGTCGTGGAACTGCTGGAATACGGCACGGGGGAAACGTTTGCACAGGATGCAGACGCCGCTTCCCATCACGTTCAGCGCGGATTAAACTTGACGTGGGAAGTGCGCGACGGCATTGCTCACCATAGCAAGGGGCGCAAAGACCTTGCGGACACTTCGGCGGAGCGGGCGCAAACGCTGGAAGGCAAGGCCGTGCGTATTGCCGACCGGGTGGCCTACATCAACCATGACATTGACGATGCCCTCCGCGCCGGGGTCATCAAGCCGCAGGACTTGCCTCGCGAGGAACTGGAAACGTTGGGACACTCCCACTCGGAACGCATTTCCAACATGGTGATTGATATTGTGAACTACAGCGCGGAACGTCCCGTCGTGGAAATGTCGCCGCCCATCGGAGACGCGACCGACCGCCTGAAAGAGTTCATGTTCGAGCGGGTGTACTGGAACGCGGCAACGGGCAATCAGGATTTGCGCAAGTCGCAGCACGTCATTCGCTTCCTGTTCCGCCTGTACATGGAACAGCCGGAATTGATGAACGGCAACAAATCCCTGTGCGCTCTGCCCCTGCCCGAACGCGCCGTGTACGTTTGCGATTTTATCGCCGGCATGACAGACCGGTACGCCGTCACCCGCTTTCAGGGCCATTTCGTCCCGCGTGGCATGAGGCCAAGCGATTTTGCGTAGGGAGTAGGGAGTAAAGAGTAGGCAGTAGATGGTTGTGCAACTTTAGACATACTTTACGTAAAATTATGGCATGTAAAGTTTTCTACCGGCCCACTCTCTACTCCCTACCCCCTACTTATGGTATAATAAAGCAGTGGACAGTACCATAGCGCTGCCCGCTTGAAGTTAAAATACGCCCATAACGTTGCGTGGCGCGACCGCGCAGCACGAGCTTTCGAGTACCGGAGTTACGTGCAGCGGTACGGAGGTGAGACGGCATGAAGACCAGCCTTAAGTGCCATTGTGGTCAGCGCATATTGCGTCGCGATGTGATGCAGCAGGGGATGTATGTCCGGCAGGCCGGCCCGAGTTACGTTTATGTCAAGTATCGCTGCTCACGCTGTAAGAAATTGGGCGAACACTTTGTCAAGCAGGAGGAGTGGGAAGACGGTATGTTGCGGGAAAACACCAGTGACGTGGTGGAAGGCGAAAAGTCCCGCTTTGCCCAGTTGGGGGGCATTACCCTCGACGAAATGCGCGATTTTCATCATGCCCTCGAAAATCTCAACGCGATCCCGAACCCGCTTATCGAAGAGTAGAGCCGTTTCCTTCAACAATAACAATCCGCAAGCGTGACGAACAAGAGGCTGTATTGCTTGTTCCCATGTGTTTATGTCTGAACCGTTACTTCAAAGAGCGATGCGCCGATGCATCGCTCTTTGTGCTTATGGGGGTTCGGGCAAACACAGGAGGGGCAAACACAGGGGTTTGCCCCTCCACCGCATACGAACTTTTAATGTAATTGGAATGCGGGTTTCAAATTTGCGTCCATTCGCGTTTATTTGCGGCTAAATTTATGAAGGGCAGAGTTATGCATCTTTATTTCCTGCGGCACGGCAAGGCAGAAGAGTATACCGTCAGTAAATCCGACCGAGAACGGCGTCTGACGCAGCGAGGCGTGGAGGATGCAGCCGCGCTTGCCGCGAAACTTCAAGCCCTCAATGTATCGTTCACCGCTATTTATACAAGCCCCTACCCTCGCGCGGCGGAAACGGCTGCCATTGTCGCGGAAGGATTGGGATTGTCGGCGCGTTTGAAAGCAACAGAGGAACTGGCGTCGGGGCATTTCGGTATGGGCGACCTGCAAACCCTGACGGCGGGACATGGGGCAAACGCTTCCCTGCTGTTTGTGGGCCACGAGCCGGATTTGAGCGAGGTTGTCGAGCGGCTTACCGGGGGCGTGTGCGAAATGAAAACGGCCTGCCTCGCGTATGTGGAAGCGGATCGCGCGGAACCGGGACGGGGCGTTCTGCAATGGCTTCTGCCGCCAAAACTGCTTGCCGCGCTTGCCTGACGCTTTATAGTCTGCCGTAATAGCGGTCATAAAACAGCGTATCGCACAACTGCTTGCCGGCCACCACGATAGCAACAAGCACCACAATCGCGTTTTTGAGGCGCAGGGTTTCGTCCGGCGCAGGGTCGGGCAGGGCAACCAGCAGCGCGGCGCATCCTGCCGTTACCGACAGGCGCAGAGCAAGATTTCCCAACCGCATTGCCCAATTCATCTGCATCCCCTGCCTCTCTTTACGCTTCTATCACCACACTCTTTATTGCCTGCCCTTCGGCGCAATGTCTCGGAACAATCCTCCGGCGTGTTTTGTCTGAACAGAACCATTCATTTCGGAGGCCACTCGCATGTCAAATACAGATTTAACCGCCATACCGGGCGACGAACCGCTACAGACCGATCAGACGGAACAGGAATCGGATTCTTATGTGGGCGAGTGCGGCGTCACCGTCTGCCGCTTTAACAAAATGCGTCGCTGTTACGCCGGTTCCATCGAAGTCGCGCTTGTCAACGGCATGGCCCACTGCGCCACTTTCGACCCCAAAGAACATACCGACCACTTCGATGTCAATACGGCGGAAAGCATTTAAAAAGGTGTCAGGTTTTAGGTGTCAGGTGTCAGGGTAATGCATCGTTGCTTCAGCGTGTATTTTGAAGAGTAAGAAACGAGTAGAAGGTCTGGCCCTGACACCTAAAACCTGACACCTGACACCTCTTCCTGCTCCTCCCGCTGCGCGTCCAGTTTTATGATCTCCTCGGCGGCGTTGTAGCGCGTTGTGACGCGCTCATCCGCGATTACTTTGCCGTCCTTGAAGCGGATGATGCGCTCGGCGTGTTCGGCAATGTCCTGCTCGTGAGTGACGATAACGACGGTTTTACCTTCGCCATGCAGCCGCTGGAAAATCGCCATGATCTCTTCACTGGTGCGCGTGTCCAGATTTCCGGTTGGTTCGTCCCCGAAAATGATGGGCGGATCGTTGACAAGGGCGCGGGCAATGGCAACGCGCTGCTGCTGTCCGCCGGAGAGTTCGTTGGGCTTGTGATCCATCCGGTCTTCCAGTCCGACGATTGCCAATGCCTGCTTTGCCACCTGTACACGGTTGCGGGCGTTGCTGTACAGCATGGGCAGTTCCACGTTTCGCAGCGCGGTCGTGCGCGGCAACAGGTTGAACGTCTGGAAAACAAACCCGATTTTGCGGTTACGGATTTCGGCAAGCTGATTGTCGTTGAGTTCGGCGACTTCGATGCCGTCCAGTTTGTACGAGCCTTGCGTGGGCTTGTCCAGACAGCCGATCATATTCATAAACGTGGATTTGCCCGACCCGGACGGCCCCATGATCGCCACAAACTCGCCGCGCGCAATGGAAACGGACACGCCCCGCAACGCCCGCACCTCCATTTTGCCCATCTTGTAGACTTTGGAAGCGTTGACAACTTCGATAATGGTGTCCGGCATGTTGAAACTCCGGTGGTTGGTGGTTGGTGACTGTGACAAGCGGGCTTAATGAATTAAGCCCCTACAACATGAACTTTTCACACGCCGTTAGTATAACCAGACACTAACCATCAACCACCAATCACCTACTTCGCCTGTTTTTGCAGATCAGCGGTAAACTCCTCCATGCTTTTTTTGGCTCGCTCCTGCATCATGGCAGGCATGGTTGCCGGGTTCAGGGGGTTGATCGTTTTCGGCAGGGTGAAGCCCGCACCGCCGGGACCGCCGGGACCACCACCGGGGCGCATACCACCGCCGCCGAGACCCACCCGGCCCGCCCGGACGCATACCGCCGGGGCCACCGGGACCACCAGGCGCTCCCGGTCCGCCCTTTGCTCCCGCGCCGCCCGGACCACCCGGACGCATACCGCCTGGACCACCGGCAACACCCTTGCCCGCCACCCTGCATTCCGCCACCGCCCGGACGCATACCGCCGCCCCCGCCGCCGAAGCCACCCGGCCTGCGAGCCTCCAGTTCCTTGCGCTGCTTGTCATTCAACAACGCCGTGATCTGGCCATCCACGCTTTTGGCCTGATCTTCAGACATGGAGGGCTTGCTTTTCCAGGTATTGATGATTGCCAGCAATTTTGCGGACTGCTGTTTGTTCAGCTTCATATCCGGGGTTTTGTTCATCTCCCCGATACGGCGCAGTTTGCGGCTGACCGCCATTACGTTTTTATGCTCTTCCCCCCATTTGCGCGAAAGGGCCAGCCCCGTCCCATGCCGCGACCGCCGGGGCCACCGGGGCCACCGGGACGCATACCGCCGGGAGCGCCCTGTCCGCCCGCAGGGGGAGGCGGGGGCTGCGCCTGTGCGCCATGCGGCCCCTATCGCCGCCACAACTGCCAGTAACATGCGCTGTCTGAATGTGTTTCCGCGTTGTTCGCTGCATCTGCTGAATCTCCTTTGCGCGTCGCGCTTATGCTAAACGCCGGGGTTCCTCCGGCCAGTTAGAACCGTCTTTCACAATCACCTCACCCCGGGCGTCCACTTGTGGACACCCTCTCCTGACCGCTCGTTCCTCGCCAGGAGAGGGGCTATTTATAACTCCCCTTCTCCCAGGCTTTTTTGGGAGAAGGGGCCGGGGGTTGAGGGCTATTGTTGCTACTTCCGGGTAAATTCGCGGCGGGGAGCTTTGCTGCCGGGGACGTTGGGAATGAAGTCCGGGTCGTTCTGTCCAGTATCGCGACGCAGGCGGGCGTCGGCGACATAAAAGTCATAAATCGCCTGCACCTGCGAAACCTGCGCATTGACAAGCTGCACTTCGGCGTTGATAACGTCCAGAATGTTGACCAGTCCGTTGCGCTGTTTTTCCAGCGCGGCGTTGTAGTTCACCTGCCCCGCCTGCACCGCCAGATCTGCCGCGCCCACCCGCAAACGCGCCAACTCGCGCGTATTCAGCGCCTGTTCCAGATCAAGGCGCACGTTCTGCTGTAACTGGTCGAGGCTGCGGCGCTGCGATTCCAACTGCGCCTGCGTTTCCCGCACTGCCGCCCGCGTATTCCCGGCGTCGAACAGAGGATACGAGAGCGCGACCACAAACGAACGCACTTCCCCCTGATCTGGGTTCAGTTGGTAGCCCTCATTCACGCTGGCATTCACCTGTACGCCGTTGTTGATGCGGGCGATGCGGACATTGTAGCCCTGCGCGTAGATGTTCTCCTGCTGCTGCCGCAAATCAAAGCGGTTGGCAAACGCAAGCTGCGTATAAGCGTCTATCGGTCGTCGGGTCGGGAGTAGGGTCAGGCGTCGGTATGATCTCATCCGCCAGTACCAGAGGCTGCGAAGTAATCACGCCCATCGCGTTTTTCAGGGTTGCTTCCCCATTGCGCACATCGTTTTGCGCCGAAAGCTGATTGATGCGGGCGTTGGCGAGGTCGGACTGCGCTTGCAATGTGTCGCTTTGCGCCGCTGTTCCCGCCTGTACCTGCGCCTGAATCGCTTCCAATGTCGTCTGCGCGCGCCGAACGCTCTCTTCCTGAACGCGCACCAGTTCCCGAAACCGAAGCAGATTATAGTAGCTTTCCGTGACGTTCAGCACGACGGCTTGACGCGTCATTGCCGACGCCGAATTCAGCCGCAAACACATTGCGCCGCGCCGCCCCGACATTGGCCTCGCGCTTGCCCGAGTCGTAAAGAGTTTGCGAGGCTGTCAGCAGTTCGGTGCGCGAATCGGAAGCAAAGGAGCCGAAGACAGTGGTTTGCCCGGTTCCCGTCCCTGTCCCTCCTGTGCCAGTGCCGGTTCCTGTTCCCGTACCGGTTCCTGTACCCGTACTTCCTGTCCCGGTTCCTGTCCCCGTTCCCGTTCCTGTCCCCGTGCCGCTGCCCGTACTGCTTCCGGTTCCCGGATTGCTGCCGCTTCCCGTGCCGGTGCCACCGGTGGTTTGTCGGCCTGTGACGGACTGCGTAATTCCGCCGGTCGTGGTTCCCGTTGTGCCGCCCGTCGTAATGGGAGTGGTAAAAATGGTTCGCTGGCCGGGGGAAAGGTTAGATTGATACTGAAAAGTTGGCGTCACCTGCGGGAAGTAACTGGAACGCGCCTGCACCAGCCGGTTACGCGCCACGTCAATCTGCGTTTGCGCAATGGCGATTGAGTTTTGCCGCAGCAGGCCGATGCGAATAGCGCGATCCAGCGAAAGCGGCTTGTTCAAACTCAGGTCAACCAAACCGCCGGTAAGCGGGTTACGCGGAATGTTGTATTGCAGTTGCGCGGGCGTTTGTAGAGTGGCTGCGTTTGGCAGGGGCGCGTTGGCATTGGGCAATTGCGCCCCGCCGGTACCGCCTCCCTGTGGAGCAACGGGAGGGGCAGGCGACTGTGGAACGGGCGCGGAAGCAGTCTGTGGCGAACGCGGCGCGGAAGCGATTTGCATATCGGCCTGCTTATTCTGGTGAGCAGGTTCCGGCTGTTCCGCTTGCGCGCGTGTTCCCCCGCTGCTCGCAGCGGCCAGGAGAAGCAGCGCGTAAGCGCGAAGACAGGCGGCACGAATCATATTTCAAGTTTCCTTTCCAAAACGACTTCATCTAATACAGACGCGGGCAACGCTTTCGGGTTATCCGACAGGCGGGCAAACGCTAAAAATGGTCCGGGGCGGGCAGAAACGGCGCGCGGGTGGGGAATAGCAGTCCCATCAGATGCGCGGCGGCAGGCGTGGAGGCATGCAGCCGTCCATACGCGCAGGCATCCTCGCCGCTACAATGTCCGACAACGACCTGCGACCAGGCGCGCACATCCCCCTCTACGCGGTTTAACTCCGGGGGCAAGTCCATCCCCGTCGAATTACGCCCGTTCTGGTCATGCGCAGTCGGCCATTCCGATACTGCCAGAACTTGCGGCAGACCCGAACCGTTGCCGATAACACGGACGCTTGCCGAAAATTGCTCACAAACCTCATCACGCAGTTTTAATACGATTTCACCCGCAAAGTCCTCCCAATTCACGCGCAAAACTTGCAGCAGGCGCGGAAAATCCACTATGCGAAGCATCAGGTCAGGCGCAAGTTCAATGCGCGCGAAGGGTTCTTCCGTTTGGACGGGACACAGACCGGGCAATAAGCCTGTAAATTCCAGATGCCGCGCTGTGGTGACGTACTCGATTCTGCCAACCTGTCGTTGCGCGGAAAGATGCGCGATCAGTCCGCGCTTTGCCTGTCCTGTGACCGCGCACAGTTCCAGTATACGCAGAACGGGCGGCTGTTCCCGTTGCGCCGCGCCGATTTGCACAATGCCCGACTGTATATCATACAGCAGATACCCCTCGACGGTTTCATTGGAATTGACAGCCACGTATTTATGCGCCACTCTGTCCATCACGTACTGCCAGCGTTTCCGGTCCCGTTCGGCCCATAGCGCCTGCCCGTCCGCGCACTGCCGGTACACATTCGCCATTCCATCCATATGATGCAGCATCGCATTTCGCAAATCACCGTCACCCGCCGCAGTTTCGGAATAAGCGGGCAACAACATTGGCGCAATGGAATACTTGCAGCCTGTACTGGCGGTTTCCCATCCCAGGCGGCGATAATAGCCGTAATCGTAGGGGAATAATCCGGCAAGGCCATGCCCGCGCTTTCGCAGGGTTTGCAGGGCGTCCATAATCAACCGGCTGGCGTAGCCCCTGCGCTGATGTTCCGGCAGCGTCGCCACGCCCGCAATGCCCGCAACAGACAGCACGGCTTTTCCAACCCGGCACTGCGCCGAAGTCAGCGTCAGGCACGACACGATTTCCCCGTTCACGCGCCACACCCGCTTGTTCGCCGCATCGAAATACGGGTCTGCATAGAAAATAGGACGCGCCACCTCATACGGCAACTCAAACGCCGCGCACATCACGCGCAGAACCGTGTCCAGTTCGGCAAGGGATGAGGGATGAGGGATGTCGGCAAAGGATGAAGGATGAAGGATGAAGGATGAAAAATCGTCTGCATCGCCAACGTCTGCTGGATCATGTTCTGCATCATTTACGACGTGGGGAAACAAGCAGTCTTCATCCTTCATCCTTCATCCTTCATCCTTTGTCCTACGCTTCCGGCTTCAACTCGACGCGGTGCGGGCGGGGCTGCGCCAGGGCGCGTTGCTCCTTGACGGCATCCACTTCCTGCGCGTCCAGAGCGTCCATTTGCGTCCGCGCGTCGGCGGGAACATCGTCAATGCCCTTGCGCTTGTTGCCCAACTGGATTTCGCGCCACTTGCGGAAATGCAGGTCGTTGTGCTTGCGTGTTACGCCCAGCACCAATCGCGCCTGCTCGTTGGAGGGAAGGGCGGTGATGGCGGCAAGGTCAATACCGTTGGCAAGGTCGCCGCTCGCGAAGGTTCCGAGAGCCTTGCCGTCAACTGACATCTGATAGCGGGCGGATTTCAGCCCCGTTACTTTCAGCATGTAGCGGTTTAAATCCTGCTCGATTTCCGTCACGCCAAGCGACAACTGCGTATCCTGATCGCGTTCCGGGTCGCGGTCGAGCGGCCAGGGAAGCGCGATGTCCTGTTCCGTAAAGGCAAGCGTGTCGCCACTCGTGGATACACTGGAAACTTTGGTATTTTCCGCCCGCGTCACCTGCCCGTTTTGCGCGTTGATTTCAATGTCGGCGACAGTGGCGGGCGCGTTCCAGGCTTTCAGCACGGCAGCCGCCATAATCAGATGCCCGCCATGCTGCGGATGAACGCGATCCGGCATAATTTTGGAAGCCACAGCCGGATTGACCGTATTGGCGCGGCTCAGGGCGGCGACAAGGGGCGCGTTGGTATCGGCGACGGGAATGTTGTACTCATGTCCCAGTTCTCGGACAGCCTCGCCATACGCCACAAGCGTGCTGTTGTAGCCCCCCGCAAATCCGGGCGTTTTGGTCACATCATCATACGCGGACGCGGTAATCAGGGTCAGGCGGACACCCGGCAACTCCTTTTGCAGCGTTTCGATGATATGGCGATAGCCGCTGACGTAGGTGTTGAAAATGTTCTGGTCGAAAGCCTTGTAACTTCCGTCGTTCATGCCCAGACAGATCGTTACCACAGTGGGCTTGTACGGCAGCACGTCGCGTTGCAGGCGCAGATCAATCGGACCGCCGCCGCCACCCGTGACCCGATCCCCGCCCCATCCCGAATGAACAAACGTAAGATTCTTTTTCGGAAAACGGGTGACGCAGTAGCTTTCGATATACGTGGTGTACTGGCGCTGATCCGTGATGCTGTCGCCATAGAACACCACGCGGTCATTGTCTTTGAGGAAGAACGTTGCGGCTTTGCGCGGCGCATGGGCGGCGCGTGGTTCCGCCGCCCGCGCCGCGATTGGCGCAACAGCGGACAAACTTGCCGCGAGTAGACCGGCACACACGATAGAGTTAAACTTCATTATTTGTACTCTCCCCGTTTGGTATTTGGAATTGTAGAGACTATCGCGGCGACAGTGAGCGACGCATCCCTTCGACGTTGGGTTCAGTCAAGTCCAGCGTAGGAACTTGATTGGCGATAGACTGCAAGATCAGGCGCAGCAACCCTTCCGCTTCCGGCAAGGTATCGGCTTTTGCCAGCGGCACACGCTCTTCCTTGCCGAAATGCGCAATGATGTAGTGCTTGTCCGACAGCAAAATAGTGATATGGCTGCACTGCGCAAGGTTGACGATCTGCTTGAGTTGCGAACGCGTTTGAATGTTTTCCTGCGTGTAAACGAACATACCATATCCCTGTTTTGCGCATGATGCCGATTATCTGGCATTTTTGGCGGGTACGGCGGGGTCGAGCAGGTTGTTGTCGCCCATCCAATCCGCCAGTCGCTGCGGCCAGTTTTTGATCGTTTTCAGTTTCGAGCGGCTGCCCATGTTGAAAGCGTGCTGGCCTTTGGTGAAAACATGAACCTCGACGGGAAGTTTGGCTTCCCGGTACAGGCGAAAAATTTTTAACACAGAATCCGTGTGGTCGTCATCGTTCGCTACAAGCAGGAACGCTGTCGGCGCGTTAGGAGGCAGGGATTGGGGAATTCCCGCGCCGCCCGGATAAATCTCCGCAATAAAATCAGGACGCGCGCTGAGTTTATCAATGGGATCGGTGGCGCTCGTATCTCCGGCATTGTCGCTAAACGCGGTCATGGAAACCACTTCGCCGCCCGCCGAAAAGCCCACCATGCCGATTCGGTTCGGGTCAATGCCCCATTCCGTCGCCCGACTGCGCACTAATCGCATAGCGCGTAATCCGTCCTGACGGGGGTGCGTCATGTTGTAAACGGAACCCGGCTCGCGGGGCAGGCGGTATTTGAGGGCAAAGGCGGCCACGCCGATGCTGTTGAAATACTCCGCCGCCTGAATCCCTTCGGGGATAAATCCGAGTTCCCGAAAGCCGCCGCCGGGACACAGGATTACCGCCGCCCCGGTCGCCTTTTCTTTCGGAGGCAGAAACACGGTAAGGGACGGGTTGTTCACGCCCTTCACCCAGTAACTCGCCGCCTGTTCGGGTATGTCTTTGCGCGACTCGAAACCGGGCGCGCCGTTGGGCCACAGATACACGACGGGATGCGCGTTTGCAGTACCGTTTTGAGTTGCGGCCTGCGGAGTTCCCTGCGCTGTTCCCGGCATCGGGAGCGCAAGCGGAAGCGCAAGCAGGGCCAGACCGATAAGAAGTTTTATACGCATTGGTTTTGTCGCCTTCTCGTAAATTGGAGGAGGACACAACAAGTTGTGTCACTACGAACTCTTATTTGAACGGTATTGGGTTTAGATGCTGATTCTTCCTGTAGAGTCCCCGAACCGTTCCAGATTTTTCAGGCCCATGCGGTCGGACAGACTCAGGTACAGGTTGCAGGCGGGCGTAGATTTGTAACTTGTGTAACCGGAGGGGGACAGAGTGCCGCCGCCACTGCCCGCAAGCACAATCGGCAGATTACTGTGGGTGTGGCTATTGCCGTCCGCGTCGCCGCTGCCGTACACGATCATGGAATTGTGAAGCAGGGAGTTGCCATCTATATCTTTCGTGTCGCGCAGTTTCGTCAAAAAGGCGGCGAACTGCTGCACGTACCAGAGGTCTATCTTTGCCACTTTCGCCACGCGATCCGGGTCATTTTGATGATGGGACAGGTCGTGGTGACCTTCGGGAATTCCGATGTGGCTGAACGAGCGGTTATCGCCGTCGTGCGCCAGACAGAAGGAGGCGACGCGGGTGGAATCAGTCTGAAAGGCCATGACCATCAGGTCGTACATGATGCCGACGTACTCCGCCTGATCTGAAGGTATGCCTGACGGGGTTTCTACTGCCGGGTCATGCGCGGTTCCAAAGCGTTCCGCCTTCTGGATACGCGCCTCGATTTCCCGCACTCCGGTCAGGTACTGCTCCAGTTTGGCTTTGTCATTCCCGCCCAACCGCTGCTGCATACTGCGGGCATCGTCCATCACAAAATCAAGCACGGATTTTTGCGCGAGTTGGCGGCGTTTGGTGTTCTCCGCGCGCTCACCGGGCGCACCCGTCCCAAACAAACGCTCGAAAGCAAGGCGCGGATTGGCCTCTGCCGCAACCGGCGTGGTGGGCGAACTCCACGAAATGTTGTACTGGTAGGCGCAGGCGTAATCCGAGTCGCAGGCAGAAGATTTGCGGGTGTCATCGCACGTCAATTCCAGCGACGGCAAGCGGGTCAGATGCCCCACCTGACGCGCCATTATCTGGTCAATGGACACGCCGAGGTGAATGTCGGTCGCGCTTTTTTTCGGACGGACGCCGGACAGGAAAACGGCGTTTGCGCGGGCATGGTCGCCCCCGCCATCGGCTCCGCCCACCGCGCAGGCGTGATCCAGTCCTCCCAACACGCGAATATGCTGGCGAAGGGATTCAAGGGGCTGAAGCGTGGCGTTCAGTTTGAAGTTGGCCCCGGTTCCGCCTGGCCACCAGTTGGACTGAATCGCGCCATTTGGGAAATAAATATACGCGGTACGCAGGGGCGCGCCGGTTGCCGTTGTCGCCAACCCGCCGGTTTTCGCGCCTGCGTCCGTGAGGGCGGCAAGCGCATTCCCCGGCAGCAGCGATTCCAGAGCAGGCAGGGCGAGGCACACCCCGGCCCCGCGCAGAAAGGCGCGTCTGCTGAAACTATCCCGTTGCCGCGCGGCAATCTCCGCCTGCATAGCGCGATCCTCTTTCATGGCTTTGGCTTCCTTTCAAACTGGCCCTCTACTTGATTTTTATTGCGGCCACCTTCAATTTTTGCGAGGACAACTCCTGCTTTGAAGGCTTAATGTCTGCTATCGCAGATGTATTTCGGCACTTTTGGAAGGGCGCGGATTCGATTACGCCTGTCAGGAGAGTGGAGAATTGTCCCTTGTCCTGTTCCATTCGTTTTACAATGCGGTCTACTGATTCTACATCATAATCTTCCAGCCCGCGTCCCAAAGCGTAGGTGAGCAGTTTTTCGGTCAGGCAGCGGTAAAACTCCGCGCTGTGGCGACTGACCAGAATATGCTTCAACTCGCGAATGTCTTTGAAGGACTCGCCCGTTACCAGCGTTCCGCCGGGTTCAATCGGCTGGCCGAACTCTTTGTCGCGGTATAAGCCGAGCGCGTTGAAGTTTTCCAGAGCCAGTCCGGGCGGGTCGAGACGCTGATGGCACGACGCGCACTCCGGCTTGCTGCGGTGCGCCGTTAAAATTTCGCGCAGTGTCGGCTTACTGTTTTTCAAACCCGTCGCGGCGGCTTCGAGCGGCGGAATATCCGGCGGCGGGGGCGGGGCGGGCGCGCCGAGAATGTTGTCTAGAATAAACAGGCCGCGCTTGACGGGCGATGTGCGCGTTGGGTTGGAAGTGACCGCCAGAACGCTGCCCATCGTCAACATTCCGCCGCGTGGGCTGTTGGCGGGAAGCGTGACCTTGCGGAAGTCATCACCGGTTATTCCCGTATCCGCAATCCCGTAATACTGCGCCAGACGCGCATTGAGGAACGTGTAGTCGCTGTCAATCAGTTCGCAAACGCTGCGATCTTCGCGGACGATATGCCCGAAGTACATGTCCGCTTCGCGCCGTAAATCTTTGCGCAACGGATCGTCGAACCGAACGCGGGGGCGGTTGCCGCCACGACGCCCATTATTCCCCTGCCCACTCGCAGTCGGGTCAGCCTCACGGTTCAGCACGGCAAAGGGATTGATGGCGACCTTCTCAATGTCGCGCGTTTGCAGCCATTGCCCGCTGAAGTTCTGAATCAAGGCTTCTGAACGATGGTCCTGCAACATGCGCTTCACCTGTGAGGCCATGTTTTTTCGCAGTTGTCCCTGACCGGCCAGCCGGAACAGTTCATCATCCGGCATGGAAGACCACAAAAAGTAGGAGAGGCGCGACGCAAGGGCGTACTCATCTATCAGAGCATACGAATGGTTACTCTTTTCGACTGCAACGCCCTCTTCGCGGAACAGGAACCGGGGCGAAGCGAGAACAGCGGCCATAGCCTGCGCAATGCCCCCCTCGAATGTCTGGCCGGGTTGGGTGTAAACGCCCTCCGCCAACGCGACAAGCCGGACAAGCGTTTTCGCCTCCACAGGACGGCGGAACGCGCGGCGGGCAAAATTGTTGAGCAGTTCGCGCGCATAGGCCCGGCGTTCCGGGGCAGAAGCGGGAACCGGTTTGGGGAAGAAGGCGCGGTAGTTACGCGGCTCCACCTCGTATTTCGCGTTCATCGGGCCGCGCAGGGTCACTTTATTGATGCGCAACGTGAGCGCGCGAACCTGCTCCGTCCCCGGCGTCAACGGCTGAACTTCAAACGAAAGATTATGCCCACCCGCCTGCCATTTCTGATCGAATTCGAAATGCAGGCGCTTGCCGCCTTCGCGGTTGTAGTCTCTGCGCAACAACTCCTGACCATCGGATTTGATGATAAGTCGGCAGCGGTTGTAATCGAATACATTGTCAACATACCGCTCATTGGCGGACATATCCAGAACAAGCTGATAATTGCCGGGATGTTCGACTTGCAGGGTATGGGCAACCGTCGCCGGCTCGTAGTAGGACAGCGAACGGAAATCGCCGGCTTTATCCGTTGCAGACGTTGCGCCCTCCCGCGCGAAACTGCCGCCGGAAATCTCGGTTTCCGCGACCACCTTTGAGGCTGTGGGAACCGCCTGCGACACGATGGTTTGGGCGGTGTTGAGGTATTTTTCCATCAGCAGAGGCGACAGGGTAAGAGCGTCGCTGATGTTGTCGAAACCGTGTCCCGCGTCATCGGCGGGGAACTCCGTTTGCGTATCGAAATTAACGCCCATGAGATCGTGAACGGTATTGCCGTATTCGACGCGATTTAGGCGGCGCACGGTGACGCGCCCCGGATCGGGGTTGGCGGGATTTATCTCGTAAACATGCGTTTTAATCCACTGCTCGATGCTGCGCTTTGCTGTCTCCGGCGGCTGTTCCATACCCATCGGCGGCATCAGCCCGCTGCGCAAATTCTTCAAGACCCGCTCGAAAAGTTTGCGATTTTGCCGCAACGCCGCATACGATTTGACTTCATCAAAAGACACGTTACCGGATTTCGCCCCGCCCGCGTGACAGGCGTAGCAATACTTTTTGAGAAGCGGCTGAATCTCCTGACGAAATTGCGCCTCCCCGCCATCCTCTTTAATACCGATGCTTTTGGCAGACGGTGGCAAGCTTGCCGCAATAACCAGAGTGGAAAACAGCCCTACGGTCATAACCGCTCCAATGGTATAACAAGTTTTCAAATGTCTGGAAATAATATTCATATTCCAAAATCAAACTTCCCAATCCCGTAGAAAGGCCGCGATACTTTCGGAACTGCTTCACGCAATCAGATGGTCGTACTGCGCATGAGGGCCGATCCAGAACCATAGTATCCCTTCCGGCACAGCTACGCCGAGCGCGCGCGATAATGCAGGCCGACGCGCGCACTGTAGTATTTGCCTTCCTTGACCGTCTTGAACTGCAAGGAGGGATGCGCGGAGTTCTGCCGCAACAGCGCATAGTTACGCCGAGCGAGTTGCTGAATATGTTCCGGCAACGCATCAAAACAGCGCCAGAACCGCTCTGAAGCGAGGTGCTTCAAATCTCTTTTGCCTTGCCTGCGCGATATTCTGTCAAGGCTTCTTCGGCGAGCGCGTCCAGTTTGCCCGCATTGGCATCGGCTTCGATCTGTTCATCCCACGCTTTGCCGTCGAACTCCGCAAACCATTTGCGGAAACGAGTCAGTTCATCAAGAGACAGTTTACCGACAACTTCTTCAGCCGTTTCCAGCATTGTCATTGCTTGTTATTCTCCAGTGTCCAGCCTTTGTTTGCAGTGAATCGCGTCCGAAGGACGCCTGGCGGAACGCCACACAGACAGGTATTTTCAATGCCCGGCAAAATGTGTCCAGAGGCGCAACGGCAAAAACTATTTACCAGTGCCGCCGTCAATGATACGGCGTTGTAAAAAGTCTGTGGACAGTTCGCCGCGCCGGTAAAACGCATTGGCGAGGATTTTGAGTTGCAGGGCGATGTTTGTTTTCACGCCGACGATTTCGGTTTCCTGTAAGCAACGCTGCATCCGGGTAATCGCGCCCATGCGGTCTTTGTCCCACACGATGATTTTTGCCAGCAGGGGATCGTAATAAGGCGGCACATCGTAGCCCGCCGTGATGTGCGTATCCACGCGGACGCCGTAGCCACCTGGCAGGACGACGCGCTCGATACGCCCCGCGCTTGGGGCAAAATTTCTATCGGGGTCTTCGGCGTTGATGCGGCACTCGATAGCGTGGCCTTCCCACCTAATATCGCGCTGCCCGAACGACAGTTTTTCCCCGGACGCGATGCGCAACTGCTGCTTCACCAGATCAATCCCAGTCACCTGTTCGGTAACGCAGTGTTCCACCTGAAGCCGCTTGTTCATCTCCATAAAATAAAAGTCATTGTTGGCGTCCACGAGAAACTCTACGGTTCCCGCGTTCGCGTAATTGATGGCTTTCGCGGCGCGAATCGCCGCGTCGCCCATCTTATTTCGCAGGCTGGTGGGCATTTTCTCCCAGGGAGACTCTTCAATAACCTTCTGATGGCGCAGATTCTGGATGGAACATTCGCGCTCCCCTAAATGTACCACATGCCCGTGTTCGTCCGCCAATATTTGTATCTCGACGTGGCGCGGCTCTTCGACAAATTTTTCCATATACACGTCGGGCTTGCCGAACGAGGAAGCGGCTTCCGCCCGCGCCATATCAAACTGGCGCGGCAGCTCGTCCTCGTTTTGCACAAGCCGGATTCCCCTGCCGCCGCCGCCCAATGACGCCTTGATGAGCAGCGGAAAGCCGATTTTTTGGGCGAACTGCTGCGCCTCTTCTACGGTTTCCAGCGGGCCGTTGGAACCCGGCACGACGGGGACGCCTGCCGCGCGCATAGTTTCCCGCGCTACGGATTTGTCGCCCATCCGCTCCATCACCGCAGCGGATGGGCCGATAAACTTCAAGCCGTGCGCTTCGCAGGCTTCCGCGAAACTGGCCCGCTCGGACAGAAAACCGATGCCTGGATGAATGGCTTCCGCGCCCGTAATTAAGGCCGCGCTGATGATATTGACATCATTGAGATAACTGTCGCGGGGCGGCGGCGGTCCGATACACACGGCTTCATCGGCAAGGTGGACGTGCAGCGAGTGTTCGTCCGCCGTCGAATGAACCGCGACCGTTTTTATTTTCAGTTCTTTGCAGGCGCGGATAATCCGAACCGCGATTTCGCCGCGATTGGCGATTAAAATTTTTTTAAACATGGTTGGGAGGGAGTTGTCAGGTTGTTAGTTGTTAGGTTGTTAGTTGTTAGATTTGCGCGTAAGTCAGGTTGTTCCTGTACTACATAGCAACCATAACGTTCTGGTATTTCCCTAACAACCTAACAACTAACAACCTGCATTTTAGTATTTTTCATGTCCGGGGTGGATGCAATGCACTTCCCCGGTTTGGGCATTGTAGGCGTAGGGTTCTTTGCCTTCAGGACAGGCGCGTAGGTCAGACGAGAGTTCTTTGATTTCCGTGAGCGAGGCGGGGAATTTCGTGTCCGTGTCGCCGGTATGCGCGGCTTCCACGCACTGACGGACGCTGCGCAGATTTTGCAGGCATACGCTGTCATAGGTGGCAGTCATGGGAGTTTTGGCTTCACCGGGCTTGCCGGTTCCTTTGCCAAGATAGAACTTGTACATTCCCGCGCTCAAAACCACGATCAGCGCCATCACGACCAGCAGTTCGATCAGCGCGAAACCACCCTGCGCGTTGTTCGTTTTGAAGAAACGTAATCTGTTCTGAGGCAACATAATAGTCTCCTTCTCGTTCCAGTCTGAACTATCCGAAAACGGGGAACACTCTGCGGTTACTAGAAAAAGTTGTACTAACATAGTAGCACAATCGGACGCTTTGACGCGCTACGTTCCGGCGAACAGACGCAAAAAGGCCCTGTACGGCGCAAACGGGCGTACAGGGCTGAATTAAAAATGTTTAATTTTGGGGTTCCAGCGCGAACAACTCCTGCCCGTACTCCACGAATTGCCCCTCTTCCACAAACACCTCCACCACTTTTCCCGCGCAGGGAGCCGTCACTTCGTTGGGCAGTTTCATGGCTTCGATGATGCCGATAACCTGCCCCGACTCGACGAGCGCGCCTAACGCTACCGGATTTTTGGCAGGCTTGAAGGTTCCGACCAGGGGAGAAGTGACGGGAACCGTGCCATCCACTTCCGGCAAATCCGATTCGGTTTTCCCGGTTTGCGTGTTACTGTCGGCTTCGAGTTCCCCTTCAGATGCCGATTCCCCCTCCTCCGCGCCTATTTCGGAAACGGTGGGCGACTTGCGAATTGTAACCCGCGCGCCATTGTGCCGGAGCGTCAGTTCGCGAATGTTCGCGCCCTGTACCAGAGTGACAAGTTGTTCAAGTTCGGAGACGTTCATGGTCAGAGGTAGATGGGTAGATGGGTAGATGGGTAGATGAGTAGCCTTGCGCTTCAGACATTTCTGAGAAAATCAGCGCTTCGACTATGTATCTACCCATCTACCCATCTACCCATCTACCCATCTACCCCCTATATCTTTATCTGAAACATACAGTATTCAAGGAACCGCAGCGCCCATGTCATAACCAACAGGGTCAGGGCCATGATGAGAATGGCAGCGATGGGCAGGGAACCGTTGATGTCCATGCTTAACTGCGACGGACCATGTGTAGTGGCGGCGGGATTGAAATTCAGATGCCCGATAATGCGGTCAAGAGTGGTGAGCAGGCTTGTCAGCAAATCCTTGAGCATGTCGAAGTTCAGGAAGACGAGAATAGGAACCGCAATCGTTACCAGCGGCGACGCCAGGCCGTATTTCTGGCGCTGATGCTCGTTGTAAATCACGCAGTTACGGCAGCGTTCGCGCTTCTGATGCTCCGTGAGGTGCGGATTGGTCGGAATGCGAACGCCGCGCGGTCCGGCTTTGGTCGGAATGGAGGGACGCGCTTCCTTTTCGCTTTTGATAATCAGGTCGCCGATAGGGACAAAGCCCGCGCTTTGCGTCATGTCTATCGGCTTGTTCTCGTCGCCACCGGCGGCGAGGCGCAGTATGTTTTCTTCGCACATGCACCCGACGCGCTGTTTC
This sequence comes from uncultured Chthonomonadaceae bacterium, assembly GCA_963817895.1. Classification (GTDB taxonomy): domain Bacteria; phylum Armatimonadota; class Chthonomonadetes; order Chthonomonadales; family Chthonomonadaceae; genus CAWFQB01. The sequence goes on along the minus strand of CAWFQB010000004.1, from coordinate 255,188 downwards.
CAGCATTTGGTGCGGGCATGGTAGATGGGGCATTTGACGCGGATACCCTCGCGGCAGAACGGCAGTTGCCAGCATTTGGCGAACGCGCCGATGAGAGAGCCGCGAACCTCCTCCTCAGACGCCTCCTTGCCGTATTTCATGTTGGCAAGGTCAACGCCCGAACGCGCGTCACGGATACGCTGAAGCATATTCCACAGGAACAGCAGGACGCCCGGCACGCCGATCATTATGGCCGCCTGCTTGATCTCGCGCAGGGTGGATGTTGCCGCCGGTCCCGCCGTCAGACTGGTCTGTGAACCAAAGTAATCCAGCAGAAACTTCAGGCCGAACAGCAAAAACGCCGACACGGCCAGCATGATAATAGCAACGGCCTCATTCTCATAAAACAGCAGCAGGCCACAGACAAGCGTGACTGCCAGACTAATACTGAGAATGTTGGACGCGCTTTGAACCAGTTGCAGGGCGTGAAGCCGGATTTCGTGTGTGCTCGTTGCGCCGGCAAGTTCACCGGAAAACAGGCCGTACAGCAGATAGCCGAACGCGCAGATTGTTACAATCAGAGCGACAATAAACACTTTCGCCAGAATGTCTACGACAGCCTGGGGCAGAAAACTTTCGGAAGAACCGTCCGCATGGTTGATGGTAGGCACGGGAATCACCTGTTTCTATGCGGCGCGAAGCCAGGCTCCGGCGCGCGGTGGGTATTGCATCAAGAAACAAACAGGCGCATGCGGCAAGCTCCCGATGGATCGGGGTTCGTATAGCCCCCGGGACTACTTGACTCGCTCAAGATACGTGTCAGAGCGCGTATCCACTTTCACTTTGTCGCCGATGTTTACGAAGAAGGGGACATTGATAACCGCGCCGGTTTCCAGTGAGGCGGGCTTGGAACTGCCTGAAGCCGTATCGCCCTTGTAACTGGGGTCGGTGTTCACAACCTCTAATTCCATGAAGTTGGGAACTTCGCAGCTCAGAATTTTGCCGTCGTGTTCCAGAACGTTCACTTCCACGCCGTCTTTGAGGTATTTGATACCGTCGCCGAAGGCGGCTTTGCTGACGCTGGCCTGATCGAAGGTTTCCGGGTGCATCAGCACGTACTCGTCGTCCTGATGATACAGGTACTGCATCGGGTGACGATCCAGAATCGCCTGTTCAAATTTTTCGCCCGCGTTGAACGTGCGCTCGACGGTCGCGCCGGAACGCAGGTTGCGGAACTTGGTTCGCATCACCGCTCCGCCCTTACCGGGCTTGTGGTGCTGAAACCAGATAATCGTACAAATGTCGCCATCCAGAATAAACGACAGGCCGTTTTTGAAGTCGGCGGTATCTACTTTTGGCACGGACGCTACCTCCAGCAAGCGTTCCCGCCCCGCGAAGCACAGTTCTTATACGGGGACAGGTGGCTTGATGATTTCACAGTTTTCGCGCCATTATAGCATATTTCCGGGTCGGCCTGCAACCGGACAGGCAAGCGCGTCCGTAGATTACAAAGTATTGGACGGAATAAACCTGAAAAAGTTACGTAGAAGTTTGTAACGTACTTGTTAAGAGCGTGTTAAGTTTTGGCAAGCAGCGCGACGCCCCAGGGAGGCAGGAAAAGTTGCGGGCCGAGCGGTTCCGCTTCCCCGTCCGCAAGCAGATTGACGTAGCCTTCGGTTCCCTCTATGCCGGAGGGTTCGGAACTCCCGTTCAGCGCGAACATCAGGGTGCGGCCTGAAGGTGTTATGCGGGGCATCAGCTCTATCCAGGGCGGCGCGTTCAGTTCGGGCGCGGGGCGTTGGATGTTGGCGCGGGTTGTTATCAGGCGGACAAGCGCGTCGTAAAAGTGGCTGTTGGGCGAACTGGTTCCCACATAAATGGCGCAGCCCTTACCCACCCGGTTCAGCGTAATCGCGGGCTGATCATCGTAGTAATCCAGGTCATAACGCGCCAGCGCTTCCGCAGTTGGGCTTTCGATGCGCAATACGTCCGACCACAGGCGGGTTTCATAGCCGTGACTGCCGAGCAGATGCCCACCGGTTTGTGTCAGTCCGGGTGAAACGTGATTGACAAGCGTGGTTCCCATCGCGTCGTACTCTTCCACCATCACGCCAAAAACATCGCGCAACAGTCCGGGCAGGGGCGTTTCCACGACCCTGTTATCCACATCTTTCACGCCAAACCGGAACCCGCCAAGCAGAACGCCGCCGTTTTCCACCCAGGTTCGCAGTCGCGCCGCCGTTGCTTCGCTGACAAGATGCAGGCAGGGCGCTAATAAGGCTTTATACCAACTAAAATCGGTTTCGGAACCGACAACATCGCAGGGCAGATGCGAGGTTCGCAGGGCGGCATGGTAGCTTTCCAGTTCGCCGTCGTAGGAGAAACCCGGCGTCTGCTTCTGGATACGATACGCGCGGCACGAGTTGAAGTCGCGCAGAATGGCGATCTCGGCGGGAACCCTCGCCCCTTCGATAGCCGCGCCGACAAGCGCCAGTTGCGCCCCCATTCCCGCCACTTCCCGGTAGCGCCGCCGCGCGCTGCCGTCATGCTCCAGAATGCCGTGCCAGTATTGCTCCGCTCCGAAGGGACACGTTCGCCAACGGAAAAATACCAGCCCGTCCGCCCCATGCGCGATAGCTTGCCAGGCGAGAAACGGAATCTGGCCGGGGCGCGGCGTGGGAGACAGGGTTCCCGCTCCGGTCGGGCCGGCAAGCTGCTCCATCACCCAGAAGTTGCGGTTTTTGAACCCGCGCGTAATGTCGTGGGCAAATGCGGCGTGACTCAGATTCGACCTTGCTGCCGCCCCACGTCGTCAGCGGATAATTGTCCCACGAGGCAAAATCAAGGTCACGCGACAATGCCGCGCCATCCACTTCGTCAAACGCGCCCATGAAGTTGTGCGTGATAAACCAATCGGGGTTGGCGCGGCGCAGAATCTCAATCTGCATCCGCTGAAAATCCGCCACCGTATCGCTCGACCAGCGCTGAAAATCCAGCATCAGAGACGGGTTGTGATCGGCGGGAGCGTACCAGGGCAGAGGAATCGCGTCCCACGTATGGAATGTCTGGCTCCAGAACACGGTTCCCCACCGCCGGTTCAGTTCATGCAAACTCTCGTACTTTAGCCGCAGCCACGCTTGAAATTGCAGCCTTGACTCTTCGCTGTAATCATACGTCGTGCTGTGACAGCCCCATTCGTTGTCTATCTGCCAGCCGATGACATCCAGGTTGTCGGAATAGTGTGCCGCCATGACGCGGACAATGCGGGCGCAAAAATCCTGATACGCCTTGCTGCCATAGCGATAGTGCCGCCGCGTCCCTTCGCGCCGCGTCAGGCCGCGCTCATCAACGGGCATAATGTCGGGGTGTCGCGCCACAAGCCAGTCGGGTGGAATGGCGGTCGGCGTCCCCAACACGGTCTGAATTCCGTGCCTGCCCAACAGCGAAATCGCCTTGTCCAGCCAGTCGAAATCGTATGTACCCTCTTCCGGTTCCAGTTTCGCCCAGGCAAACTCTGCCATGCGTACTACATTAAAGCCCGCTGCCCGCATCAAGCGGGCATCCGTTTCCCAACGCTGTTCCGGCCAATGCTCAGGATAATAATCCGCGCCGAATCGCATAATAATCTACCTCTTGAAATTTGTCCTTATCTTTCCCCTTGACGGGCGGTTTTTCCTGTGCAATCATTGAAACTACTATGCCGAACACCGAAAAACAAACACCCAATACCGCTAAAATTCCTTTCGACAGCCTGACACTTCGCGGCGTTGTGGAGGAATTAGGTTCACTGCTCGTTGGCGGGCAGATACAGGAGATACGGCAGCCCGCGCCTGCGGATATTACCCTGACGGTTCGCAACCTGAACAAAACGCATGTATTGCTGCTGTCGGTTGACCCGCAGTTCGCCCGCGCGCACCTGACCACGCGCCGACGCCCCAACCCGTCCACGCCGCCGAACTTCTGCATGGTGCTGCGAAAATATCTGGAAGATTCGTGGATACGCGATATTCGGCAAATCGGTTTCGACAGGATACTGGAAATCGAGGTAGGGCCTCGGAACCCGGAAGAGGAGGCGCAAACGTTCTCCCTCGTTGCAGAACTGATGGGCAAACACAGCAACCTGATTTTAATCAACGAGGAGGGCACAATTTTAGACGCCGTTAAGCGCATCAGCAAGCGCATCAACCGCGTCCGCGAAATTCTGCCCGGTCTAGTCTATCAGCCGCCGCCCACACAATCCGATAAGGTCAGCCCGTTTGTGCGCGACGCCGTGCCGTTTCTGGTCAAAGAAATCGGCTCAAACCTGCACATATCACAGCAGGAGTTTGCCGACATGCTGCTGTCGCTGTATGTCGGCCTGTCCCCTTTTCTGGCGCGAGAAATGGCGCACAGGTTTGCGGCTCAACTAAACAATAGCGCGGAAGAGGTTTCAGAAGTTCTTTCCATGCCCTCCTCCAATTTAAAGGACGCGCTAACGGCATTGTGGACACAAACTTTCAACTTAGATAGCCCCTCTCCTGGCGCGTTGCGCGGCAAGGAGAGGGGTTGGGGTGAGGTCAGCCCCATCCAAATACGCGACGAAGCCGGTCACGTCATCGGCGCTTACCCCATTCCAATTACGCGCCTGCCGAACCTGCGCCAGACACCCGTTGCCTCGCTGAACGCTGCCCTTGACGATGCGTTTACGTTTCAGGCGGAACAGGCGGGGTTTGTCGCCATTGCGGGCGAACTGCGCGGCCAGTTGCAGCAGGAAAGCAAGCGCGTCGAGCGACAACTGCAATCCGTCCTGAAAACGCTTGCCGAAGCGGAGCGCAGCGAACTGTATAAACAAACCGGGGAATTGATCCTCGCCAACCTGTGGAAATACCAGACGGGCGCAAAAGAGATTGTGGTTCAGGATTACTACGATCCGAACTTTCCTGACCGCAGCATCGAACTGGACCCGCGCTTGAATGCGCAGGAGAATGCCGACCACTACTTCAAGCGGTATCGCAAGGCGCGGGACGCCGAGGAACGCGCCCTTGAAGACAACATTCGCATAGCAGATCAAGGCGAGGAACTTCGCGTGGCAATGGCCGCCCTGAACCACGCGCATACGGAAGAAGAATTACGCGCTTTACGCGCCGACCTGCTGGCCCGCCACGTTTTACGGGCCGCTGCCGCCGGAAACGACAGTTCCAAACGCGGCAACGAATCGGAATTCGCCGGACATAAAATCCGGCGTTTCCATGAGCGGGGATTCGACATACTGGTTGGGGAGAGCGCGACCGCCAACGATTATCTTACCCTGCGCGTCGCCGCGCCTAACGACTGGTGGCTGCATGTCCGCGCCGCCGTCAGCGCGCACGTCGTCGTCCGTTCACATGGCAAGCCCTACGAAGTGCCGCGCCCCGTTCTGGAACGCGCTGCCCTGATCTGCGCCCAGCACAGCCAGCAGAAACACTCGTCCCTTGTCTCGGTAGACTACACGCTCAAAAAGTACGTCCGCAAGCCGCGCGGTTCCGCGCCGGGAGCCGCCGACTACCTGAACGAACAAACGCTGGATGTTACGCCGGGATAATGCTTCACCACAGAGACACAGAGACACAGAGGTTTCACAGAGGGAAAAAGAGAAAAGGAGAAGATCAACGGCCCCTTTCATATCATTCCCTCTGCTTTTCTCTGTGAAGCCTCTGTGTCTCTGTGTCTCTGTGGTGAGTTATGTAATTTGCAGCATACGGTTCAGGGACAGCCGCGCATCATCGGCGATTTCCGTCTTCACCTTTACCTGATTGACGATTTTGCCTTCCAGCAGGTTTTCCATTGTCCACAGCAGGTAGCTCGGATGGATGCGGTACATCGTGGAGCAGGGACACACCACCGGGTCGAGGCAGAAAATCGTTTTATCGGGCATCTCGTGGGCGAGTCGGCTGACCAGATTGATTTCGGTTCCCACCGCCCATGTTGTGCCTGCGGGCGCTTTGCGGATCGTATCAATAATGTATTCTGTCGAGCCGTTCAAATCTGAAGCGCGTACCACGTCCAGCGAACATTCCGGGTGGACGATGGCCTGAACACCGGGATAATCCTGCCGCGCTTTCGCGATCTGCTCGACGGTAAAGCGGGCATGAACGGAACAGTGGCCTTTCCACAGCAGCACTTTTTTGCTTGCCACATCTTCGGGCGAATTGCCGCCGAACGGCTTGTGCGGGTCCCATAAAAGCATGTCTTTGTCGGGGTCAAGGCCGAGCGCGACGCACGTATTGCGGCCAAGGTGCTGGTCGGGGAAAAACATCAGTTTTTCGCCGTTCGCGAACGCCCATTCGATCACTTTTCGCGCATTGGAGGAGGTGCAGCACGCCCCGCCATTGCGCCCCACAAAGGCTTTGATAGCCGCTGTGGAGTTGACGTAGGTGATGGGAATGATTTTGGAGGTATCCGTTACGCTGCCAATGTCTTCCCAGGCGTCCTCCACCTGCCGGATGTTCGCCATGTCCGCCATAGAGCAGCCCGCGCTCATATTGGGCAGTATCACAACCTGTTCATCCGTTGTCAACACATCGGCGGACTCGGCCATAAAGTGAACGCCACAAAAAATAATGGTTTTAGCTTCCGGGTGTTGCGCGGCCAGTTGGGACAATTTCAGGCTGTCGCCCCGAAAATCCGCCCATTTAATAATCTCATCCCGCTGGTAATGGTGGCCCAGAATAATCAGGTCTTCGCCCAGACACCGGCGGGCGCGGGCAATGCGCGCGTCCGTTTCTTCCGGCGTCAATTTCGTCAGTTCCACAGGCAAAGGCTGCTGTAACATGATAGGTTCACTCCTCGATGCGCTGCCGCGTGATTTCCACGCCGACAGCCGAAACAATCACGTTCATCGGCGGCATCAGTTTGCGCAGGCACAAGTTTACCGCCTGAACTTGTTCAAAATTCGCGAATATCTCCTGTATCATACGTTCGGCAAGGCGTTCCAGTAGGCGAAATTGCGTTTTCGTGCCAACTTCGATAAGCGCGCGCGCCACTTTGGAATAGTTTGTCGTGTCTTTCACATTGTCGGTTTGCGCGGCGTGGCGCGTATCTACCGTGAGCCGAACATCCACGCCGTAGCGATGTCCGATGGCCTGTTCCTCGTCAGGAACGCCGTGATAGCCGTAGAACTCCAGCCCCTCAATCAATATGGTATCCGGCATGGTTCGCATCCGTTCACAAAATCTACGTTTAGAATTGTTTGCCTGCGCAGCGCGAGTTACAGGCTTTTCTCGAAACGCCTCTCCTCTCGCTAACGTATGCAGAGTTAAGTGATGTATTGTACCAGATAGAGGGTTTTGTTCGGCGGCACATGCCGCATTGCCGTTGACAATTGCCGCTAAAATCCGCATAATGCTTGAAGCGTTTGCATGTTCCGAAATCCGTCTGCAACGCTGAACTCAGGCGCTACGATGGTCTGGTGTTGTTGATATGCCCCTGTTGAGCAGAGAAACGCTGTCTACGCCTTCGACAAACGCGCCCACGCTGCGGGCGCGTAAAGACAAACGCACCAAGAACCTGACGCGACGATTGCGTCCGGGAGAGGTGGCGGTTATTCATCACGCCGACCTCGATTCGACTGCGGCCCGCGCTCTGGTGGATTGCCATGTTGCCGCTGTCGTAAATGCCGTGCCGAGCATCTCCGGTCGCTATCCCAATCGCGGCCCGAACGTGCTGCTGGAAGCCGGTATTCCTCTGCTCGACAACATCGGCATTGAGGCGTTCGATGCTATTGCCGATGGCAGCGCAGCAACTCTCAACGGCGACTGCCTGCGTTTGGAAAACGGAGCCTGTATTCACGGCACACTGCTGACGCCCGAACTGGTTGCGCGGCAGATGGAAGCGGCGCGCGAAAATCTCAGCGTGGAACTGGATCATTTCGCGCGCAATACGCTGGAATATCTCAATAATGAAAAGGCGCTGTTGTTCGATCCGGTTGATGTGCCGAAGTTGAGAACAAGTTTTCACAACAAACATGCGCTTATTGTAGTGCGCGGCGAGGGTTATAAGGACGATCTAGCCCTGCTACATCAGTATCTTCGGGATGTTCGCCCCGTTCTGATCGCGGTAGATGGCGGCGCAGACGCGCTTTTGGAAGCCCGCCTGCGCCCACACATCATATTGGGCGACATGGATAGCGTGAGCGACGCCGCCCTGCGTTGCGGCGCGGAAATCATTGTGCATGGCTACGCGAGGGGCGATGCGCGTGGCGTTCCCGGCCTGGAACGGACGCAGGCGTTGGGCGTGGAAGCGACGGTTTTCCATGCGTCAGGCACGAGCGAAGATGTCGCGATGCTGCTGGCGGATGAACTCGGCGCGCAATTGATTGTGGCGGTCGGAACGCACTTCAGTCTGGAAGATTTTCTTGACAAGGGCCGGCGCGGGATGGCAAGCACGTTTCTGACGCGCCTGCGCATCGGCTCAAAACTGGTAGACGCCAAAGGTATTGCCCGCCTGTGGAAAGGCAACCGGGTCAATATGGGCAGCATTGTTCTCGTGATTTTCGCGGCAGCCACGCCCATTATCGCCACATTTCTGCTGACAACCGGCGGGCAAACTCTGCTGCAAGCCCTCGGCGTCTGGCTTCGCATCCATTTTCACAGATAACTTACTTCAAAAACAGTTTACATTCGTCCCATCTTCTAAGTAATCAGTCTCCCCTCTCCCAAGCCTTTTTGGGAGAGGGGCGGGGGTGAGGGCAAAAGGGTCAACTAATGGGCATAGCGCTTGCAATTCTGCTTCTTCTGCTTGGCACGGTGGCGATGGTCGCCGCAACCGTGATGATGTCGGCGCGTAAGGCCGTCAAGTCGTTTATGGACGGGTTTCCGCGCCAGCTTCACGCATTAATGGCCGAGTCCGATCCCAAAGTGAAAAAATCGCTTCAAATGCTGGAACGATTGCCTACCATCAGTCAGGTGACGGGCGGCGTCGGCGTGGCGTTCTTTCTGATGGGAATTTTCCTTATTCCCTCACTGATTGCCAGAATTGTTCTGCTGGTATTGGGCCTGGTTGTCGCGTTGCTGGTGTTCAAATTCAAAGACCGGCTAGTTCCGCTGATTAAGAAGCAACTGATGGATCAGATGAAACAGCAGGCCGCGAAACAGCCGCCCATGACGCCGCAGCAGGTTCGCAAAAGCATGCAGGATGCCCGCAACGCCGCCCGTCCCAATACAACGCCGGTAAACCGGCAGCAGCGACGCGAAGCGCAAAGGAAAAAACAGTAGCGTGGGACCCGGCTTCAAATACCATGTGGTGACAATTGCCGCCATCTTTTTCGCGCTGACGATTGGCCTTGTTGTCGGCAGCCTTTTCGGTTCGCCCCGCGTGCCGCAAACCACGGTTATCGCCATTGAAGCGCTGAAAAAGTCGCAGGCAATACTGGAAAAGAACACGCTGGACGTGAAGCAGGAGCGGGACACGCTGCAAACAAGCCTGCATCAATCCCTTCCCTTTGCGCTAAAAGGCCGATTGAGCGGGCTTTCTCTGGCGATTGTGCAAACGTCGGCAGACGCGAGCGGACTGACAAACGACATACGCGACACGCTGACGCAGGCCGGGGCGCGCGTGGTTTCCATTACCCTGCTGGAACGGCCCTTCAATCAGCCGGACGAATTGCTTCTGCCCCGTTTAACGGAACAGCGGGTAGGCAACAACCGCTTTCCTGCTGACCGCGCAGAACTTGTTGCCCGTTTCGCCTCCATTTTGCAGTCCGGCGAGTCACCGCCCTCCGCAACGAAGAATGTGCCTGCCAATTCAGACGCTTCCAGAGATATACCGAACAACAGCGCAACAGACAACGCGAATTCCAACGGCGCAAATTCAAATAGCGACTCGGCTTCCAAAACCTTCATGTCGGAGTTACAGGAGGCCGGATTTCTTCGCAGCGAACCGGACAGCCGTTATGATGCGCCTGCGCGGGCGGTGATTCTGCTGACCGGCAGCCGCAGCGAAGCCACAAGTCTGGCGCAGAATGTGGATGTGCCGCTGATTGCCGCGCTGCAAAAAGCCGGGGTTCCCGTGTACGCCTGTGAAGCGCAGGATGTGACTACTTCCAGTTTTACCGCGTACCACGCCGCCGGCCTCGCCCTGACCGCCATTGAACGCGCCAACACCGATCCGGGCCGCTGGCAGCTTGTCACCGCTCTCGCCAATTCCACGCCATGATCTCCATCATCATTCCCGCATATAATGAGGCCGAATTCATCGGGCAAACGCTTCGGGCGCTGCAAGCCCTTTCGGACGCGGATGCAGTCTCAATCGGTGAAATTATCGTGGTAGACGATGGCTCTACGGACGATACCGCCCACCTTGCCGAAGCCGGGGGCGCGGATGTGGTATTGCGGCAGACTAACGCGGGCAAGGGCGCGGCGTTGCAGGCGGGGTTTGCCATGTCGAGCGGCGATATTGTGCTGCTGGTTGACGCGGATTTAGGGTCAACGGCGTTTAATGCAGGACTGTTGCTCGCCCCTGTTTTGGCTGAACAGGCTGACATGACGATTGCCACTTTCCCCGTCATTCCGGGCAAGGGCGGCGGCATGGGGCTTGTGGTAAAACTATCGCGGTGGGGCATACGCAGGCTTACCGGACGAACTATGCAGGCCCCGCTTTCCGGGCAACGGGCTATTCGGCGCGAGGTGATTGTGAACGGCGGCGGCTTCGCGTCCGGGTGGGGCGTGGAAGTGGCTTTGACGGTTCGCGCCTTGCAGCAGGGCTATCGGGTTCAGGAAGTGCCGACGCAGATGTCGCACCGCGTGACCGGGCGAACGTGGGGCGCGATTCTGCACCGGGCAAAACAGTTCCTTGCGGCAGCCGGTATCCTGTTTCGGTTATGGCGGAATCCCCTCCCCCGCATTACAAGTCAACTGTCACCACCTCAAACTTCTTCCCTGCCTCCTGCCCCCACCCCTGTAAATAAGGAACAGCGCGATGGATGAAATCGGCGGCGATCCGGGCGCGTCCTTCCCTGTCAACGGTTTGAGCGGGCTTTTTGACAGCCTTGACCGCCTGATACAGCATTTGGGGCAGCGTTTCGGCATCCTCGGCGCGGTACGCGCGCAGGGGTTGCTGTCATCACGCGGCCTGTTGTTCGCTCTTGTCGGCCTGCTGCTGCTTCCGCTTGTTCTTGGCGCGGTAAACGGTTTATTGCGCCGCGCAAACCGCATGGAAGCCAACTTCCGGGGCGAAAAAATTCCGCAAAGTTTCGGATTGGCAATTTGGTTGTGGGCGGGAATGATGCTGGCATTGAACGCATGGCTGTTTGCCGTTCAGCGGGGAGAAAGCCTGCTCTGGCTATTTGCCGTAACCGGCTTCGGACTGCTCGGATTTATTGACGATACGTGGGGAACCAAACGCATCAAGGGGCTGCGCGGCCATTTTCGCGCCGCGTTTCGGGAACGAACGATTACAACCGGGTTTGTCAAAGCCGTTGGCGGCGGAGTGTTGGCGCTGTTGCTCGGCTGGCGTTTGTACCCGGAAGATTTTGCCCTTGCCCTGCTTGCCGCCGCGCTGATTGCCCTGAGCGCGAACGCCATAAACCTGTTGGATTTGCGCCCCGGACGCGCGGGCAGCGTGTTTATTCTCGTCGCCTTTCCCCTGTGCGCCCTGACGCTGTTTTCCGGGGAAGCGGGAACGCCCCTCCTGCTCTTAGTTCTTATCCCCACCCTCCCCGTCTGGCAGCGCGACGCGAAGGCGCAGGTGATGATGGGCGATACGGGTAGCAATCTGTTGGGGGCCACGCTTGGACTTGCTCTAGCCACATCGCCAATCGCTATTCCCTTCCGCTTGCTTGCTCTGTCGCTGCTTATCGGCCTGCACATCCTTGCCGAGCGCGTTTCCCTGACAAAACTCATCGAACAAAAGCCGCTGCTGCGCAAACTGGATCGGCTTACGGGGGTTCGGTAGAAATTGTCTTGAACCATGATTAGGCATGATTTTTGTGATTACCATGATTGAGGAGGCGCGTTCTTCATGTTAATCATCCCAATCATGTGAAATCATGGTTCAAGACAAAAACAAGCAAGGTCAAACCATGAACGAGAATTCAACCACACATCATTTAACGATTAAACGAGCCGAACGCGAAGACATTCCTACCCTGCTGCGCCTGATTGACGCGCTTGCGGATTTCGAGAAACTGGCTCCGCCGGATGCGGACGCCCGGCAGCGATTGGAACAGCACGGCTGGCCCAAAGACGGACAGCCGCCCCTTTTCAACGCCTGGCTGACGTATGTTCGGGACGCTCAGACGGGAGAAAACACGCCCGCCGCCTACGCCATTACCTTCCTGACCTACTCTTCGTTTTTGTGCCTCCCCACCTTCTACATCGAAGATATTTTCGTCTTGCCCGAATTTCGGCGTCATGGAATCGGAACGTTCTTTATGGAACATCTCAAACGGGAGGCTGAAGCGCGGGATTGCGGACGCATGGAGTGGGTGGTGCTGGATTGGAATACGGACGCGCAAACGTTCTATCAGAAATTCGGCGCACAACATTTGCCTGAATGGCACTGTTATCGGCTGCTTTTATGACCTCACCCCAACCCCTCTCCTGGCCGCGCAACGCGCCAGGAGAGGGGAGAGCGTAGATGTTAGCCTCCCTAAAATACTTACTTGAGCCTGCCAAAACATCACATCAGTTTCATTGCGGCCACAAATTTTTCCAACTAACTGCTCCCCTCTCCTAGCGCGTTGCGCGGCCAAGAGAGGGGTTGGGGTGAGGTCACTACGCCACAACACGGCACTGTGTACAGGTAACGTTTTTGCATGCGTCGGCGGCCTGCCATGTCTGGCACGTCGGGCAGGGGGCGTACCGCTTTACCTGCCATACCAGTTTGCAGCGCTCCAGCAGGCAAATTACGGAATAGGTGATGTCCAACTGGCGCGGCAGCATCCCGTGCTGCGCCGAGGCGGGGCGGAAGTGGTGGTTGTTGTGCCAGCCTTCGCCAAGCGCGAGTATGCCGACAAGGACGTTGTTCTTACTTTTGTCTTTGGTTCCCTGAAACGGCTGCTGTCCCCACAGGTGACAGATGGAGTTTACGCTCCAGGTGATGTGGTGGCTCAGGAACAGGCGCACCAGTCCCGCCCATATAAATGCGTTCCAACCAAAGCAAAGGGGAACGAAAATCCCCGCCAAAAGCCAGACGTAGCAGGTTTTATGCACGAAGCGGGCGGCAGGCGTGTCCGTCGCCTGCGTAGCTTTGTCGAAGGGGATGGTGCTGCAAAACAGCCAGCCGATGTGGGCATGTAGCCATTGCCAGAAGACCTCAACTCCCCAACCCTCATAACGTCGCGTATGCGGGGAATGAAGATCGTTATCCGTATCGCTATGGGAATGGTGGTATATATGGTCGTGCGCCCACACAATGGGCGAACTCATCCCCGCAACCGCGCCTAAAATGAGCAGCGCGTACTGCACGACGGGGTGCGCTTTGAACGCCTGATGGGTCAGCATCCGGTGGTAGCCCGCCGTAGTTCCCAGATTGGTCAGCGACGCCAGCACAAAGGCGAGAATGGGGTAGCCCCAGAAAACATGCCCGCGCGTCAGGAGGACAGCGGCATACAACGCGCCACACGGCGGCACGACAACCGCCAGAAACATACCGAACTTTTCAAGGAAGGGCCGGGTTCTTGTTTTGAAGTCCGTCTTTTTGGTGCCGGTGTTCGGCTTCGATTCGGTATCGGGTTTTGTGTATACTTCGGTGGTTGCATTGAAAGCCGTGTGGGTGTTTGCTTCCGCGTGGGGTGTCTTGGTTTTCGCCGATGGCGCAGTGGGAGCCTGCATGTGTTAGGGTTTCTTTCTACGAACAAAATTTATCGGCTCCTGCGAGCCGCATGTATTATACACTGTAGAGCGGCATATAATTCCAAAGTGGTACTCAGGATTTGCTGCCGCCTTTTTTTACCCATTCTTCCCAGCGCTTGCCAAGCGTGACGCCCTGCGTAATCAAGGGGTCTTCCGTTTTGCCCGTCCGCGCAAGACTGGCCGCGATCCACACTTCCAATTCCGCTTCCAGTTGCGCGGCTTGTTCGGGGCGCGTGTCGGCAAGGTTGTGGTTTTCTGCCGGGTCGGTTGTCAGGTCATAGAGTTCGCGCATCGGCTGTCCGTGATGATCGGGCTGCCGGGACAGGATGAACTTGACCTCATCGGTACGCAGACACCACTTGCTTTGCCATGTGCTTTCACAGCAAATGACCTGTTCCCACCCTCCTGTTTCCTCCTTACCAGTCGCCCTCGCCCACAAACTGCGCCCCTCCATTTTGTCGGGAACGGCAACGCCGCAGGCGTCCAGCAGGGTCGGCGCAAGGTCAAGATGCTGTACCATCGGCTTGACAGATGTGTTCGGCGCGATTTTGCCCGGACAGCGCATCATCAGGGGGACGTGAATGGTTTCGTCGTATAAACCGTGATGCTCGAAATAAATGTCGTGTTCGGTCAGGCTTTCGCCGTGATCGCCGGTCAGAACGACAAGCGTATCCTCGCTCAATCCCGTCTCGTCCAGCGTTCGCAAAATCTCGGCTATGCCATCGTCCACGCGCCGGATTTCCGCGTCATACAGCGACGCCACGTAATCGGCATCCGTAATCGGCCCCAACTTGTGGAACCATAAATCGCCGAACATGCCGTAAATCGGCTGCTGCTTCACGGCCTCGAAACTGCTGAATTCGGGCGAGTAGGGGTCGCGTTCGGAGGGGTAGAAATTCTGGTAGCGTTTGGGAGGCGTATAGGGTGTATGCGGTTCCCAGTAGTGCAGAAACAGAAAGAACTGTTCCCGCGCATGGTCTTTGATCCACGGAATGGCGCGGGCGTTGATTTCGTCACAGGACACAAGCAGGCGCAGTTTATGCCGAAACGAGGGGTTGATGTAAAACTCGTAGCCCCGCGCCAGCCACGCTTTGATATCGTAAAGATTATCCACAGCGCAGGTCGTATACCCGGTGTTTTGCAGCAGTTCCGGCAGAACGGGGATTTTGCGGTCTAAATCCGCCTGCCCGCCGTGACACACGATGTTGTGCGAAAGGGGATGCAGACCGGTATACATCGTTGTATGCGCGGGCGTTGTGGGGATACCGGGCGCAAAGCACCGCTCGAACCGCGCCCCCTGTTCGGCCAGCGCGTCTATGGCCGGACTGGTGGGAAGCGGATACCCGTAACATCCCAGTCGGCTGGCCCGCAAAGTGTCAATCACGATAAAGACTATGTTCATAAGTCCTTATTTAGCAATCTTCGTTCCGAATCCTTTTACTCTCACTGCTTTTTGTCTCGAACCATGATTTTATGATTATTGGATACCCATGAGGAACGCGCCTTCTCAATCATGCTAATCCTGAAATCACGAAAATTTATGGTTCAAGACAACGCATTGACAAGGCAAGCCCGTTTGCGCTATTCTTAATCTGACGTTAATTGTGGCCCGAATTTCGACGCGCAAATTCGCGCCGGAGTTCCCCGCACTCATCCAACCTTCCCCAACACTGCTGTTCGGAAGTATCCGCTGATACGCTCCTATCAGAATTGTCAGCGATTTACCCGTTCTTCCAGAGACATTTTGCGGCAATCGTATGCTGTTTGCCGCGTTCTTCATTCTCAACCTGTTCTTCAATTGAGCCTGTAACCGTTTGGCCTTGTTCGCATGGGAAGCGTTGCAGAGTATTTACCACGCTTCGGGAGGAACCATCCATTGCGCAGACACATTCTACTATTGCCGGGGCTTGCCTGCCTGCTGTCAGGCTTTTCACTGCCTGCGGTACACGCGCAGACGCCGTTCTCTTCGGTCAACAGCGTGTACGCGGTTGTCGGGGCGCGTATCGAAGTCGGCAACGGCAAAGTGATCGAAAAGGGAACCGTGCTTGTCCGCGACGGCATGATTGAGGCTGTGGGCGTGGACGTGAAAGTTCCGCCGGAAGCCGAAATTATCAAGGGCGACGGCCTGACCGTGTACCCCGGCTTCATTGACGCCCATTCCATCCGAGGCGTCACGCCGCCCGACGCGCAGCCAATTCAGGATGTCGCGCCCGACATCAGCGCGGGCGCTCCCCCGTTCATGCGGGAAGCCAACCGCAAGGGTATCCGGCCCGAACTCCGCGCCGGGGACTACCTGACGCTGACGGACGACCTGCTCACTCCGGCCCGCGCCAGTGGATTTACAACGGAACTGGTGATGCCGACGGGCGGAACCATGAACGGCATCGGAACGCTGGTCAACCTGACGGGGATGCCGCGCCGGGACAGCATCGTGCGGCCCGATGTGGCGATGAATTTCACGTTTACCACCAGTGGAAGCGGCTACCCCGGCAGCCTGATGGGGATTCAAGCCCTGACGCGGCAAACCCTGCTGGACGCGCAGTATTTTCAGATGGCGCAAACCTCGTTCGCGCATGGCGGCAGCCACCGCCCGCCCGCCGATGCGTCGCTGGCCGCGCTTCAGCCGGTTTTGAGCGGCGCGATGCCCGTCCTGTTCGATGCCGACAGCGAAAACGAGATTCGGCGCGCCATTCGCATGTCGGATGAGTTCGGCCTGAAGCTGATGGTCAGCGGCGGAACCGAAGCCTATAAAGCCCTGCCCGTCTTGTCGCAGCGCAAAATCCCCGTAATCGTCAGCCTTAATTTCGGGCAGGAACCCGGCGTGACGGCTCCCGCCGGTCAGGGCGGCGGTTTCCCCGGCAGCGGTGGCGGCGTGGGCGGACGTCCCGGCGGTTTGGGCAACCGGCAGGGAAGAGGCAATCGCCAGCCCGGTGGCGCGCCCGGCGTTCCCGGCGCGCCCGGAACCAATCCCCCCGCGAACCCTCCGACAACTGTTCCGCCCCCCTCCGATCCGCCCGCCGTCCAGCCCGCAGCGGTTCCCAATCCCGCCGCGCCCGCGCAAACGGACGCCAACAAACCGGCCACCAACGAAAAGCCCGGACAGGATCAGGGCAAGCCCGTTCCGCCCAAGCCCGACAAAGAGGATGCCGTTCCGCCCAACGCCAACCCCAATCAGGCCAACAAACCCGTTGACCCCAACGCGCCGCCCGAACAGCACCGTCAACACCAGCAACACGGACGCCGAAGATACCGCCCTTCCTGCGCCCGTGCTGAAAGAGCGGCATCTCAAATGGGAAGAGAAAGTCGCGAACGCGGGCATGTTGAGCAAAGCGGGCGTTCCCATCGCCTTCACCACGCGAGGCAACCGCAGTCAGGCCGAGTTCCTGACCAACCTGCGCCGCGCCATTACCGCGGGATTGCCCCGCGACGCCGCGCTTCGCGCCCTGACCATTGACGCCGCGCGTTTGATGGGCGTGGACAAGCAGATGGGTACGGTTGAAGCGGGCAAAGTGGCGGCCTTAGTGGTTATGTCGGGCGATTTTGTTCAGCCGACAACCCGCGTCCGTTACCTGTTCATAGACAAGAACAAGTTCGAGCCGGATCGGGATTTAGGCCCGCTGCCCGCCCTGCCGCAGCGCCGCCGCCCCGCCGATGACGATGACGGCGACTAGGAGGAGAATTTAGCCGCGAATGAACGCGAATAAACGCGAATGGGATTTCACCACAGAGGCACAGAGACACCGAGGGGTCACAGAGGGTAACAGAGCCATGATGAGAATCCGCCTCACCTCCTCTCTGCATATTCGCGTTCATTCGCGTTCATTCGCGGCTAATTCTTCTTGTATTCTCTTTTCCATTTTTGCTGCATTGGTTTTCAGAAAGGAACGATGAGTGAAAAACTCACGCTGGACACTGCCGCTCGGATGCGCCCTTTTAACCGCGCAGGTCGGCGCGCAAACGCCGCAAACCACCAATCAGGTTCCGCGAACACGGCCCGTCGGAACGCCCGGAACGCAGGCGACTCGGCCACAGGGCAATGCCACCCTCAACCCTCAACCCCTGCCCCCTGCCTTGCCCGCCAGTACGCAGACGATTCTGGAACTGGACTCGGACCGAACGCCTGCCACCGTCACCAAAGGCAACTGCCTGATTAAAAACGGAACACTGCTCACGGTCACGCATGGCATTTTGCCTGCTACGGATGTTCTGATTCAGAACGGCAAGATCGCGGCCATCGGCAAGAATTTAACCGCGCCTGCCGGTGTCGTCACCATTGACGCGACCGGTAAATTCGTGTCGCCGGGACTGATTGACGCGCACTCGCATATCGCGCTGGATTCGGTCAATGAGGGCAGCGACGCCATTACCGCCGAAGTGCGAATGCACGATGTTATTAATCCGCAAAGCCTGTCAATTTATCGCGGCCTGTCCAATGGCGTCACGAGTTCGCTCCTCCTGCACGGCAGCGCGAACCCCATCGGCGGGCAAAGCGTGGTCGTGAAGATGAAGTACAAGCGGCCTGTCGAGGAGCTGATTGTGCCGGACGCGCCCCGCATGATCAAGTTCGCGCTTGGGGAAAACGTGAAGCAGTCGAACGGCGGCGGATTCAATCAGGGGCCGTCGCGCTTTCCCGGCACGCGCATGGGCGTGGAAGCGGTCTATCGCCGCGCCTTTGCCGAAGCCCGCAAGTACAACGGGCTATGGGACAAATACAACGCGGGAAAGAGCGGCAATCCCAACGCCCTTCCGCCCCGCCGTGACCTGCGGTTGGAAACCCTTGCCGACATTCTCAACGGCAAAATATGGGTGCAGTGCCACTCCTACCGCGCCGATGAGATGCTGATGATGGTGCGATTAAGTCAGGAGTACCATTTCAAACTGGTCTTTCAGCACGGTTTGGAAGCGTATAAAATCGCGCCGGAGATAGCGGCTGCGGGCGTTCAGGTATCCACATTCGCGGATGCGTGGGCCTATAAGGAGGAGGCGTTCGACGCCATTCCCTACAACGCCGCGCTGTGTACCCGGGCGGGGATTGTTACCAGCGTCAATTCCGACAACACGGCAGGCACGTACCGGCTCAACATCGAAGCCGCCAACAGCATGAAGTACGGCGGCCTGAACGAAAACGAAGCCCTGCGCCTCGTCACCATCAACCCCGCGATGCAATTGGGGATTGACAAACGGGCGGGCAGTCTGGATGTGGGCAAGGACGGCGACATCACGATCTGGGATGGACACCCCCTGAGCGTGTTCTCCAAACCGCGCATGACGCTTGTGGAGGGCGACGTATTTTATCAGCGCAAAGACCCGTTCGGCGTGGACAAGCAGGCCAGCGCGACGCAGGTTCTGGATACGCATGTCGCGGAACCGACCGTGCCGCTCGTGCCGCCCGTTCGCCGCGCGTATGCCATTGTGGGCGCGACCGTGCATCCCGTTTCTTCGGCAGATATTGTCGGCGGCACGGTTGTCATTGAAGACGGCAAAATCAAAGCGGTGGGCAAAAACGTGGCGATTCCCTCCGGCGCGTATGTGCTTCACGCCAAAGGGATGCACGTTTACCCCGGCCTGATAGATGCGGGTTCCGAAGTGGGCTTGCAGGAGATTGAAAGCATCCGGGCGACCATTGACACGTCCGAGAGCGGCGAGTTTCAGCCCGACCTGCTGGCGGCAACAGCGGTCAATCCCGGCAGCGAGATGCTTGCCATTGCGCGGGGCAACGGCATTACGAGCGCGGCGGTGCGGCCTTCGGGCGGCACGGTATCGGGGCAGATCGGCATCATTGACCTTGCCGGTTGGACGCCCGAACTGATGCGCGTCAAGAGTCCGGTTGCTCTTGCAGGTGAACTTTCCCGAATCGCAGCGCGGCGGACGGTTCGCCGCGTTCCTGACGCCCGAGCTGCTTCAGCAGGTATCACAGCGCGATACCGCCCGCGCCCGCCTATTGCGCGACTACTTCGAGCATGCCAAACTGTACGCGAATGCCCGCAAAGCAAACCCGACCGGCACCCTGCTGGAACCCTCTCTCGAAGCCATGACGCCGTATGTGACGGGCAAAGCGCCGATCATCTTCACGGTTTCCACGGCGACGGGCGCGAAACGGGCGATTCAGTTCGCGGACGATCTGGGCCTGAAAATCATCCTTTCGGGCGGCCCGGACGTGTGGAAAGTGGCCGACCTGCTGGCAAAGAAGAAAGTGCCTTACATCTACAACATCCCCATCAACAACAGCATCAACGACATGCCGCCCGCCAACGACTACGACCCGACGGATACCCCGTGGACGGCCCCCGCTGTCTTGCAGCGGGCGGGCGTAAAGCTGTCGTTTGAAACCCTGAGCGCCGCCGAAGCCAAAAACCTGCCGCGTCAGGTAGGCATCATGTGCGCGTATGGCCTGCCCAAACAGGCCGCTCTTCGCGCTCTGACGCTCGACGCGGCGGAAACGCTGGGCGTTGCGGACAGCATGGGCAGTCTGGACGCGGGCAAACTGGCAAACATCATCGTCACGGACGGCGACCCGCTGGAAGTGACAACCTGCGTCCACAACCTGTTCATTGCGGGCAAGCCCATCCTGCTGGAAAGCAAGCACACGCGCCTGTACGAACTCTACATGCAGCGATTGGGCGAATCCTCCTCCTCCCCCACCCTCGCCCAAAAAACCAAAAAGCAGCCCTCCACTGCCGGCGGCCAGTAAAACCAACAACGCAGTCCAACTGTTGCTTCACGCAACAGTTGGACTGCTTATCTATAAAATGTGATCTACTGATCTTACTCCAGATGGTGTTGAGGCGATCTGCTATAAATGAATGGTTGAAGACGCTGAATTCTCCGTAAGACGCTATTGACACCTTGTATTCGACTTGTTATAATGTTCTAACAGTGCACATCCACATACTCCGCTTTATGTTGTGAGCGATACACCACTCGGATGTTACCAGAAGGAGGCCAAGTTGGAAGTTGAAACTATAAAATGGATCATCGGAGCAGTATTGATTCCATGCTTCGGCATCTATGTCACTCTTCTTACAACCAAGAAGAAACGCAGTAACAGTACTGAGAAACCTTCGGATGACCTCCTACCACAAGTCATTCCCCGCACGGATACTCAACTGTATTCTCATGCGAAAACAATATACTTAGGCGGTATACCCGTTCCAGATGTACATGGACGCTTAGGCTCTAGGCAAGTCAATCCCGACATGCAAGATTTAGAGACGAAATTAGTCGTTATCAGAACTATGATGGATTACAGAATGAAGCAGTCCCAATTAGAACAGATAGTGGATATTGCTATTAGTAGAGGAAACCTGAACTATGCGCTTGAAGTTACCGAGGAAATGATGGATTATCGAAAGAAAGAACTCATAAAATCTCGTATTATTGCCGCTATGTAGATGCGCAACTACAATTCAGCACAAGAATTGTAGTTTTAACAATTAAGGCGTTCCGCACGTTGAGCATCCTCGCGTTCTCACCGAAACCATGCTGGCACTTTTGAAGGTACAGTAAATATGATAACCATTGACCTCAACGTTATTTCCCATGACCTTCCCGGCTATCTGCAACGCCTTCATGCAGGGGAAACCGTGCTGATTGTTCAGGATAATCACCCGGTAGCAGAACTCAAACTTATTTCGGAACCGTCTTCCGAAAAGGCGTTGCGCCCGTTTGGTCTTTGTGCCAGTGAATTTGCGGTTCCTGATGATTTTGACGCGCCTTTGCCGGACCCGACCCTTGCGGATTTTGAGGGTGTATGAGATCGGCACTTACTGGAATCTCTAAAGCATCAAGTTTGTGGGCATCAAATTAGATACATGGGTTTATGAAGCATGTCAATGGAGGTATTCGCATGTCCCTGAAAGAGCGTGTCGCGCAAGAAATTGACTGTTTGGATGACACGAAATTGCAGCAGGTCGCTGATTATCTGGCCTTTCTGCGGTTTCAGTCGCGGCCTAAAATATCCCTGCTGGAAGATGCGCAACTGGCTGCGCTGTATGCGGAGTTTGCCGAAGAAGACCGGCAAATGGCAGAAGAGGGTATGGAAGATTAGGCCCACGCTTTAGCCTCTGAGCATCAACGATGATTTTCAATCAAGGTGAATTATGGGATTGCAGGAGAACAGGGCAGAGTTGACGTACTGGCAGCAATGGCATGAGAACTACCAGAGTCCGGACTCCTCGCTGTCTCGACGGCTGGCCGTGGTTCGGCAGCGAATTGGTGAGGCGTTGGATCAGCGTCCTCCCGGCCCTGTTCGTGTCGTGAGTATGTGCGCGGGGGATGGGCGGGATTTGCTTGGCGTCCTGCAAAATCATCCTCGCGCCGGGGATGTTTCGGGGCGGTTGGTGGAGTTGGATTCGATATTGGCGGAACGGGCGCGGGCAGACGCGCCTCCGGGTATCGAGATTGCCTGCCGTGACGCCGGGTTGAGCGATGCATATGCGGGCGCGGTTCCCGCCAATCTGCTGCTGTGCTGCGGCGTGTTCGGCAATGTGAGCGATGAGGATATTCTGAATACCATCCATGCGTGGCCGATGCTGTGCACGTCCGGCGCGACGGTGATCTGGACGCGGGGCGCGTTCCGTTCCGGCCCCGATTTGCGCAACGATGTTCGGCAGTGGGTGGGGCTTGCGGGGTTTGACGAAATCGCGTTTGACGGCCCGCCCGAAAACTATGGTGTCGGCGTCGCCAGAATGGTCCGTACCCCGGAACCTTTGCGGCGCAACGTGCACTTTTTCACGTTTCTTTCCCGCGATACATAAGGAACCAGTATTCGTATGAGAAACACATTCGTATCGGCTTTGTGCGCCCTGAGCGCGATTGTTCTGAGCGTATCCTGCGCGTGTGCCGCCCCGCCGAAAGCAGACAAAGCCGCAACTGCCTCTGTTCCCCAAACCATCACTTCGCCCCTCGGACACCCGCTTTCCCTTGTATGGCATGATGAATTCGACGCGGTTCCCGATAAGGACGGCAAGCCGTACATTGACCGTTCCAAATGGCAGACGACGTTCTGGCAGGGTTCGAGTCAACGGTCGCTGTTCAGCAACGTCGAGGCGCAGTATTACGTGGATAAGGACTACAACGGCGAGGGCAACATTCATCCCGAAGCCAATGGCAGCCTCAATCCCTTTTCGTTTGAAACGCCCGGAATTTTGACCATTAAAGCGTGGAAAACGCCCGAAGAATTGTGGCGCAAGTTTTATATGGGCGAACAGCGGCCCTTTTCTTCCGGCCTGCTGATCTCCGACAAGCGGTTCACGTTTCAGTATGGCTATGTGGAGGGGCGATTCAAATTGCCCGGAGTTCGCGGCGCGTGGCCCGCGTTCTGGCTGTTGGGCGACGATCCGACCAAAGCCACCGAAGATGAAGCGCATCAGTGGCCGCCGGAAGTGGACTTGTTTGAATTCTTCGGCCATCGCCCCACCAAGCACAGCGCGGGCATCCTACCCCGCGAGGGCGAGGAAATCCCGTGGAAGTTCGGCTACAACGAAGTGGGCGCGGACATTTCCAAAGATTTCCATACGTGGGGTTTGGAATGGACGCCGGAAGACATGGTATTCACTTTCGACGGCAAGGTATGGGCGAAGAGCAAAACCGCGCCCGCGTTCAACCGTCCGATGTACCTGCTCATCAATCTCGCCGTTGGTGGGCAGTGGTACTCGCAGGAGATGGACGCCAACAAAACGCCGTATAAGCCCTGGCAGGTTGACGAGGCTTCCATGCCCTGGAAGATGCAGTGCGACTATGTGCGCGTGTACCAGTCCAAAGCCAATGCCGCGCAAATCGCCGCCTATCGCGCCACCGACAAAGCGCTCAACAACCATCTGACGCGCGAAGTCTGGACGGACATACGCGGCAAGCAGGTATCGGACATTCCCGTCGCCAGCAAGCCCCACTCCGTCACCTACCTGCGCGATTTTGAAGCGCCCACCAGTGTCGGCATCAACTACGGCACGCGCCTGCGCGGGTATCTGACGCCGCCGACAACGGGCGACTACACCTTTTGGATTGCGGGCGACGACAACTGCGAGTTGCGTTTAGGAATGGACGACAAACCTGCCGGCGCGGTCAAAATCGCAAGTGTGACAACGGGCGACGGCTATACCGGGCGGCGCGAGTGGAACAAACTGCCCGAACAAAAATCCGCCCCTGTCCATTTACAGGCAGGCAAGCGTTACTACATCGAAGCCCTGCAAAAACAGGATGTGGGCGGCGACAGCCTTTCCGTCGGCTGGCTCAAGCCCGGTCAAACCGGAAACGTTCCCTCTGAAATCATACCCGCGTCTGTTCTTTCGCCCTGGACAGATCAAGCGACTTCGGGTAAGACAGCGCTGCGCCCGTAAAGCAACAGGCGCGTTCTGTCCTGTCTGCCCGCTACGGAAACTCGCGCTTTTATTTGTGCGGCGTACCCTTTTTCCCTGTTGAGAGTTGAATTTTTATGGAATCTGTCGCTGAAACGTTGCGTCAACTTGCCTTTCTTGGCACTGTGCTGGCAGGGTTTGCCGTAACGTTTCTGGTTGGCCTTTTGAACGCCCCGACAAACCGCCGATCCGTAGATTATACGGCAGGAGCGGCACTGGTTGCCGCCGTCTGCCTGATTGTCTGCGCGGTTGTCAGCGTGACAGGCGTGTTCTACATCGTGGATCGTCCTGCCCTGCGCTCGGCTACGGATTTGCCCCTGGAAGTACGGGCAGCGATCATGGGCGCGGTACGGTGGGCGGGAATGGGGTTTATGCTGGGAATGGTCGCGTTGCTTGCCAGTCTGGGAACAAGCGGGTGGATTCGTTCCCGAAAACTGGGTATTTTATCTTCCCTACTGGCTGCGGTGACACTGCTGCTCCTTCTGTATTTCATGCGCTATGTGGTGAGACTTATTTGAGTGGCTCAAAATTTCTTTTCAAGAGGGTGCAACTAATCTCCGCGCAATCCAATCAATAGGTGTGAAGGACGCGGAAACGGAAAATACAAAACGAACCGCGCCAAACAAACGCAATTTTGAGGATCAGGCAAGCACACAATGTTTGAAACCAACCGACAACCGCAGACAGGCCGCAGACGCAAATGGCAAACGCAGCTCGCGATTCCGAGTTGTAACGATGAGATACGTCTTGCCTGCCCGCGCCTGATGGATAGTATTGGCCTGCGCGGTTGTGGCAATAATTGCAAATGCCTTGTTGGGACAGGAGGAGACGCTTAACCGTTTCCTCAACCAGCGCGAATTCTTCGCCCACTGTCCCAACTCCAAAGGCACAGTGGGCTTTTTTTGGCTGAATTGCTCGTTTGTTCGGTGTTGGGTTTTCAACTTGTCTCTCGTGTCTTGTGGCTTTTAGCTACTACCTAATATTAATGCCTGATGCCTCTCCTGCGCTTGTGGTGTACCGGTCAACATGCCTGCCTGTCGAGCAGAAGAAGCGAGTTCAACTCTCGTCGAGCGCGTTTGAGAAGTGAAGAGTGAGAGTGGAGAGTGAGAGTTTGGGGATGTGGCGCAGTGGATTAGCGCGTCACTCTGCGAAGGTGAAGGCCGGAGGTTCGAGTCCTCCCATCCCCATTTTGTACCTTGATAACTGCATATACAAGTTTGTGTTTGTTTCGCGTCGGTGCCCGAACGGTTAAGGGAGCGGTCTGCAAAGCCGTATTGTGTCGGTTCAACTCCGACCCGGCGCTTGGGGAGAGTTGATAGTTTGTAGTTGATAGTTGATAGTCGGAGAATTTTACTATCAACTATGGACTATCAACTCTCAACTTCTTCGGAAGCGTAACTCAACGGTCAGAGTATTTGCCTTTTAAGCAAAGAGTTGGAGGTTCGAATCCTCTCGCTTCCATGCAGAAACGGTATTCGGTGTTCGGTATTCGGTATTCAGTCAAAAGCCTTCTATGCACTATAAAGCTCCTGTCCTGTAGTTCCGAATACCGAACACCGAATACCGACGAAGGGGTGTAGTTCAACGGTAGAGCCATGGTTTCCAAAACCATCTGTTGCGGGTTCGAATCCTGCCGCCCCTGTTTGATAAACGGAAAAGAGGAGGGAAGACGCCGATCTAGCCCAACTGGTAGAGGCCGTTGGTTCAGAACTAACGTGTTGGGGGTTCGAATCCCCCGATTGGCATCCGCTAAGAAGTTGATGGTTATTAGTTGATAGGAAAGGCGCGTGTTTATCAACTATTTCACTACTGGACACATTTTACCGGGCATTGAAAATACCCGTCTGAGTGGCCTACGGCCAAGCGTCCTTCGGACGCGAGAATTTGTAAACAAGCATTTGCGTCCGAAGGACGCTTGGCCGCAGGCCATGTAGACAGGGGTTTTCAACCCCTGGCAAGAATGTGTCCGATAGTGAATCAACTATCATCTGTAAACTCTCTTCAAGCGCCGACTTAGCTCAGAGGTAGAGCAGCTGTTTCGTAAACAGCAGGTCAGCGGTTCAAATCCGCTCGTCGGCCTGGGCGCAAAACGGGGTGTAGTGAAATGGTATAACGGATAGCTTGGGCCTATCTGTCACAGGTTCGATTCCTGTTACCCCGATAATTTGTTGTGTGCTGCGCGGGGGTCCTCTAACGGTCAGGAGGCGTCTCTTTCAAGGACAAAACGCGGGTTCGACTCCCGTCCTCCGTATAGAAAAGTGAAGAGTGAGAGAACAAGCCGCATTTTCTCTCACTCTCACTCAATAAGCGCGAGTAGCTCAATCCGGTGGAGCGGCTCTCTTACAAAGAAACGGCTGCGGGTTCAAATCCTGCCTTGCGCACTGGTTGTTGTGGTTGAATGTGCCTCTGAAGTCAACTGGAAACGGCGTCACGCTTCGGACGTGAAGACAGCAGGTTCGATTCCTGCCGGGGGCATGGGTAGGGAGTAGAGAGTGGGGAGTGGTGAATAGGAAAGACAGGATATTACAGTACAGGTCTACTCCCTACTGCCTATCCCCTACTCCCTGCAATATGCGAGAGTGGCGCAATTGGAAGCGCGTTTCGTTGCCATCGAAAAGGTCGCGGGTTCGAATCCCGTCTCTCGCCTGATATGTTGGTAAATGTGCGTTGTGACAGTTTGGTTGTTCGTAGGAATTGAGCGCCTCGTTTAGCTCATGGGTAGAGCGGCCTCCTTATAAGGGGTTGAACCCGATTCAAACACGGGAATGAGGATACAAAAAGCCCCTCTTTTGGTGACGAAGGAGCGGCAAGGAGAGGGGTGTCCTTCCCTTCGGGTGGACGCCCGGGGTGAGGTAATTGCGTTTCCGTTTCTGATCCTCTGTGGCTCAATGGTAGAGCATTCGGCTGTTAACCGAACGGTTGCTGGTTCGAATCCAGCCGGGGGAGTTTTGCGCTCGTAGCTTAATGGGAAAGCACGCGGCTGATAACCGCGCGACGAAAGTTCGATTCTTTCCGGGCGCATGGGGTTAGGGTGTTAGGGTTCTAAGATTTTAGGAAACAGGTAGGTACGCCGCAGTAGCTCAGTGGTAGAGCGCCATGCTGAAAACGTGGACGTTGTCCGTTCAACTCGGACCTGCGGCATTTTGAGCATGGCGCATAGGTACAGGACTTTGTCCTACCTGTGCGCGTTGCGGGTTTAAGTCACCGCTCTACCCCGCTATGTCGCTGTCTTTAAGCACTCTGAAAGGCAGCCCAACATGCAACTGGACACTCTCATTCACGACTACCTGCAAGCCCTGCGCGTCGAACAAGGCGCAGCGGCGACCACGCAGAAAGGCTACGGGGCGCAGTTACGCCACTTCCACACCTGGCTGACGGAAAACGGCTACCCGGAACCGACATTAAGCGACTTCAACCCGCCCGTTTGCCGCCGCTTCCTCTACTACTTGAGCGGCAAGGGATTGCGCCCGCGCAGCATCCGAAGTTACTTTCACCCGCTGAAAGGCTTGGGAGAATTCCTTATCCGCAACGGTGTCATCGCCGACAACCCGGCAAAGACTGTCACCCTTCCAAAGAAAGACGCCGCCATTCGCAAGACGATTACCGATGAAGAAATCGCGCTTCTTCTCGATGCCTGCCGCCGCAATCGCAGTCCGCGCCGCGTCGCGCTGTGTCGCGCTGTCTTGTGCGTTCTGGTTTATGGCGGTTTGCGCCGTTCGGAACTGTGCGATCTGCATCTGGACGATGTGACGCTTCCCGATCCGAAGAACGGTAAGAGCAAGGGCAGCTTGCTGGTACGCAGTGGCAAAGGCGGCAAGTCAAGGAAAATCTACCTGCCCGAGGAAGCCATTGCCGCGCTGAAAGAATGGCTTGCCCTGCGTCCCAACAACTGCAAGCATCCCTATCTGTTCACGTATGATGTGAACCGCCGCTTGGGACACACAAGTTTGCAGATGCTCGTGGAAGACGTAAAACATCAAGCGGGACTTGCGGGACATGACAACATCAAACCCCATTCGATACGTCACTGGCGGGCCACCGACCTGCTACGGAGCGGCGCGAACATCAGGGATGTGCAGGCGTTCTTGGGACACAGCAGCCTGACTGTCACCGCGATCTACTGCCATTCGTCCGAGGAACAACTGCGCAACATCAGCGAATTGACCGTTCTACGGAACCAGACGCCGCCCGATGAACCCATGCGCAAAGCCGACAGACGCGAAAACCTGCATTTCCCGGACCAACCCACGCGCCCGAAATCAAGGCGGATCAGCCGCAGGGCCGGCGCATCTAAAATAGTTTGAGACAGGAACTCGTCTCGCCAATGGTGAATGGCACCCCATTCATCTTTGAGGAGCCTGCCTGATGTCTGTGTCTGCTTTTCCTACGCTCGTGGAGTGCCTGTCGGACTTGCCCGATCCGCGCGTGGAACGTACCCGCCTGCATTCCTTAATGGACATTCTGGTGATTGCCATCTGCGCCGTGCTGTGCGGCGCGGAAGGGTGGGACGACATGGCCGCTTTTGGGACTGCCAAGCAAGCGTGGCTGCAAGAACGTCTGGCGTTGCCCAACGGCATCCCCTCGGCAGACACGTTTCGGCGGGTCTTTGCCCGCCTGGAGCCAACGGCCTTGCAAGCGTGTTTTCGGCTGTGGACGCAAACGCTGCATCAGTTTACCGAAGGCGAGACCATTGCCCTCGACGGCAAGGCGTTGCGCCACAGCTTTGATCTGGCGTGTGGGCAAAAAGCCATGTACATGGTCAGCGCCTGGGCGGCAAGCGCGCGTCTGGTGTTGGGGCAACTCAAGATTGAAGAGAAAACCAACGAAATCCCCATGGTTCCCGCCCTGCTGCATCTGCTCGACATCAAGGGCTGCATCGTCACCACGGACGCGATGAGCTGCCAGACCGAAACGGTCGCGATGAGCTGCCAGACCGAAACGGTCGCGCAGATTGTCCAACAGGGAGGCGACTACGTGATTGCGGTCAAGGACAATCAGCCTCATCTACATCAGGATATACAAGCCCGCTTCGCCTATGCCGAAGAAAAGCACTGGCGCGACTGCAATCATAGTTGCCATACCACGAGCGGGCGCGGACACGGGCGTGTAGACATACGACGGTGTGACCTGCTCACCCTTGATCTTGACGATCTTTGTTGGGGCGACGCGCAGCAGCACTGGAAAGGCTTGCGCAGTCTGGCGCGTGTCACCTGCACCCGCCACATCGGCGACACCACCAGCGAGGAAGCGCGTTACTTCATTAGCAGTGTCCCTCATGAGGCCCGCAAAGTTCTCAAAGCGGTGCGGCAACACTGGGGCATTGAGAACCGCTTACACTATGTCCTGGATGTCAGCCTCAACGAAGACGCCTGCCGCATCCGCAAAGAGCATGGAGCCGAGAACATGGCCGTTCTGCGCCACATCGCGCTCAACCTGATCCGGCAGGAGAAGACCTGTGAGCGCGGCATCAAGGCCCGGCAGAAGAAAGCCGGATGGGACAACGCCTATTTAGAGCAAGTTCTCGTCAGTTAAGATGCGCCGGCCCTGCCAATGGAGACAGTATACTGCGAAATTTACGCCTTCATCGGGTACAGTGATTCAATTCCCTGCTCGATAGAGGCGTTTTGTTGCTTCTGTCGTATGTTTGCTCCTTCTCACTTTTGACACACGAGGCAAACCATGAAACTTGACAGTAAGTTAGGCCGCTACATCCTTCTATGTTCCTTCAGTTTCGTTCTCATCATGTTCGGTTCTCGCTTTGTGACATTGCGCTTCGGTCAGGTTTTCCCGGAACAATCGCCTGCCGAACGTAACCGGATCACCGCGCTGGAAACCCGATTGCAAGCCCTTGAACAGCAGAGAGGCGAACTGGACGCCGCCAATGCCCGCATAGCCGCGCTGGAAGAAGACAACAAGCAACTGGCACAGGACATTGAAGCTGTAAAGAACGTCAAGCCGAAAATCATCTATCAGCGTATCGAAGCGCCCGCGCCGTCCGCAAGCAAAGTGAGCAGGAGCGCGGAAAAGGAACCAGCAGCGCAACCCGCGTCTGAGGAAGTTGTTCACCGGGGCGACGCAATGGAGAAAGTACGGCGCGTGTTTGGCAAACCGCAAACCGTACACGATTTTACCTATACGGAGCAATGGGACTATGCGGAATACGGGCGAAAGTCGGTCACTTTCAGAAGCGGTGTGGTAAGCGAATGGAAAGATATGCCTGTTGAGCCGTGATGCGCGTATCCGATGGTGACAGCGGCCTGTTCCTTGTTCGCGAACAGGCCGCTTCTGTCGTCAGGTAGGAGACATTGCAGGTAAGTTTCTCCAAATGGGGAGACTGCAACGCACAACAGCCACAGGCCGCACGTTCGCGGTTCCTGTGGCTGTATGACTGTGTACGCTTTTGGCTTCACTATGCGGGGCGTTTAGGCGGCTTCGTGAGCGTGTTTGCGACGGCGCAGGAAGGCGGCTCCGGTGAGACTCAGGCCGGTGAGGAGGGCGATAGAGCCGGGTTCGGGAACGGCAGTTGGGCGTATGCCTGTGGCGGCGATGTATGTCTGCCCCCCCGATGCTGTGAACAGAGAAGTGCCTCCAGACACCTGTGAAACGAAGGTATAGGTGAAGGAGGTAACGCCTGCCGTCAAGGGGTTGCCCGCCGCAATCTGCGATCCGCCAACCGTTTGGAAACCCGGGTCAAGATTATCAGGAACAATGAGCAGGGAACTGCCCAGGCCTACCAATAAAGCATTGAGGTTCGCATCCGGCACAGGGGCAAAGTTTGCTCCGTCACCCAACAGGAAAATGGAGCCGCCTCCTGTGGAGAAGTTGGACAGTGCGGTGATTTCAGCGGGTGTAAAGGCGGTGGCGGGAATGGCGCTAACGAACAGATTGACGCCGCTTAACGAAGCCGCGGTTACAGGTCCGGCTTGGATGGTAGAGGTCACACCGGGAAGCGTATTGTAGAACGTATTGATGCTGGCGACAGGTGCATCAAATCCGCTGATATCTGTCCCCTGTACAAGAACACGGTTGCTGCCGGGAGCATTGGCAAGCACGTTGGAGAAGAAGAGTTGGTTGCCGACATTGACGGCAGTTCCATTGCCGACGAGTGCATTCGTGATGTTTTCATCCCCAGAGACGACAAGCAGTTGTGCTTGGACAGGGGCGCAGGTGCTGGCGAAACCAATGAGTAGGGCAGGTGAAAACATACCAAGAGCGAGTTTACAAAAACGCATGAAGAAGTCTCCTTTGTGAACACCAATGAAAGTATAGAAGCAGTGAAGGTATCGAAAAGACTACCGTTTCCTATACCCATTGCAAGATTCATGCCAAACCGCCACGTTTGCGCCCTTTGCCTCACTTTTTCTGCAAAACCCCGCATTTCTCCAATGGAGAATACTTCTTGTAGACGCCTTTGCGTTCACACAAGAGGACGTACAAACATGCGGCTTGTGTCTTTCGCGGGGCAGTGGCTAGAATGGGGTGCTATTATCAGCGACATAGATGGGTAGAGTCACAAAAAGGCTTCATGCCTATGTACAGCACAGGACTGTACCACGCGCAGCCCCGACTTAAACCCCTGACGCCTCAAAATTCAGTGGTAGAGCGCCATGCTGAAAACGTGGACGTCGTCCGTTCAACTCGGACCTGCGGCATATTACAAAGGATGAGGGATGAAGGATGAAGGATGAAGGCACTACACTATTCCAAAAGCCTCATCTCCAAAACAGAAGAAGGAACAGGAAAACCGCGTGCTGTCTTCATCCTTCATCCTTTTTCTGGGGAGGTGGCCGAGTTCTGGCTGATGGCGGCGTGTTGCTAACGCGCAGTACCTTCGGGTATCGCAGGTTCGAATCCTGTCCTCTCCATGTTGGTGATTGGTGGTTGGTGGCTGGTGATTGGTTGTTCCAATGCAGGACTTGCGGATATGAATACACACATTGACAGTTCAAACATGCTTAACCAGCCACCAACCACCAATCACCTCTTCAACGTTCCTACTCCCCGGCTGCGATGCGGGCGTAAACGTTGGGCGGCAATGCTTATGCGCAGGTCTTGCAGCGGTTCTATAATCTCTTTGTAGGGCAGATACAGCGTTATCATCACGCCCACCATGCCGCCAAGCAACATCGCGCCTTCTAATCGCCCCCACCCCCCGGAACTGTTTTGCAGTGAAATCAGAAACGCGATGGAACCCAACCAACTGCCGAATACGCCGCCCGCAAGCGCGGGCCAGCGGGGCAGATTTGGCATCCGCAGCGAAATCAGCCACCCGAACAACCCTCCCAATACGATCCATCCTACATAGCGACTGATCTGAATCGGAATGGAAGGCACAACCGCCAGTAGGCCAAACACAAGCTGTCCCGCCACGCCCGCCAGCAAACCGGATAACGCTCCCCACCCGATGAGCAGCCAAATCGCGCGCGGTTTCAGCCAGCGTTTTTTGTAAACGCGCCGAAAGAACACGGTTTGCCCCGCCCAAATTGCGGTCGTAAACAGCAGCGCCAGTAAGCTTGTCCAAATTCCGGTAATCAGAAGGGCGCGTAAAATGGCTGGCAGCAGCCCGCTCCAGCCATACTCTTCCCCTGTATTATTAAACTCGTACACCTTGATGGCAGGCTCATCGGCGGCTACGTGCGCAACGGAACCGCGCACTTCATGCAGCCGTCCCTTTTCCAAGATAGATACTTTGAACGGCGTCGGGTCCACATCCCCATTATTGCGGTAGTGGTCTACGTATACGCGGTACGTTCCCATTGGCGCGCTGCCATAGGGCCAGCGGATGTTTTCTACGGGGCGCGAGGTCAGCCGCCCAAAAATAGCGTTGCTGTCTACATCCAGTTCGCCGCCCGAACGGGAACGCTTGTGCTGAAACCAGATTTTTTCCCCTTTGGGATCAATACAGGATAAATCCAGATCGTTGCGGTTGTTCCATGTCAGGGTAATCTGCACGTCGCCTGACTGCCCGCCCGCCTGTTCCACGCGCTGCGAGATTTCGCTGCGAACAATCAGGACACGCGAGGCGCGGTCATCCAGATTCGCCGCCAGATTGACGCGCCGAAAAAACCACTCCATGCCGCCCGCCATTGTGAGGCAGCTCAGAACGCCAATCAGGGCAAATAGCAGTCGAAATCGAAACATCAGCCTTATGCCCTGGGTTTGCGGGAACCTGACCAGTCAAAATCAAACTGGTTCGGCTCCTGTCCGTAGTTGGGAAGCGAGGAGGGGTGCAGGCTCGCGCCATTTACGCCCTGTCGCGGGTTCATTCCGGCCTGCGACGGAGACATCTGCTGTCCCGCGCGTGGCAAAGGCTCGTGAACATCTATCAGGTCTTCGATGGACTGCTGCAAGCGGGCCGCTTCGCCAACCGCCGCCGCCCGCGCTTCGCGCCGCCGCGTTTGCAGTCCGGCGGGGAGTTCCACGTTCAGGGCGCGGGTTCGCTGCTCTTCCAGATTTTGCAGTTGCCAGCGCGTCCGAGTTAAATTGGATTCGATCTGCTCGACCGTATACGCATGGTGGAACGCCATCTGCACGTCCGGCTGCGCCCGCCGCTCGTCCAGCCAAACGCGCTGCCGATGCGTCAGCCACGCTTCGCGCAAATGCGTTTCGTTTTCGCCCCACCCTCGCGCCGTTTTATAGGCGAGATATGGCCCGCTGATAAGTGTGCCGATTACAAGATAGACAATCAGAGGCAACTCTTCCGAAACGGGAGCCGGGGCGGGGGCAACCGGCTGCGCCGCGCTGCCATTGGGACGCGCGTTTGCAGTAGAAGGATTGGCAACGGGCGTTCCCTTGAAGCGATTCTGGCGAGCAATCTGCTGCTGATGCAGTTGCCGGATACCCAGCCCCTCCGCCGTCACTTCCGCCACGCCTAACCCAAGCGCGACCACAATCAGGACAACCGCAATGCCCATGTTGCTGCGGAAGCGCGGCACATTAGGCTTGTGCGCCATGTCCGCGTCCCGCGTTTCCAGACTGCGAGCCAGCGTCGCCACAGCCGTATGAAACAGTTCACCCATCAGATAGACAATCACAAAGCCCAACGCGCCGGAAAGGGCAAGCTGCGGCGCGCTGTCGGAACGCTGCAAGGTGTCAATATCCAGAATTCCGACAAGCGTACCCAAACACAGGGCAAGCATCATGCCTGCCACAAGCGGGGCCAGAAACTGCATGAAAAACGACAAAATTCTTGCCAGCGTGTCCGTGTGTCCGACCGGCCCGACCCCGTACTCGCCCGCCATCTCCTGCAACGTGGGAACCGCGTCATTGAGCGCGTCCTCCACCACTTGCGGATTGATTCTGCCGACCGGTTCCGCGACAGAGCGTTGCTATCCTCTTCCGCTGCCTCGCGCCGGCCCCGACGGGAACGCGCGGGCGTGACAACGGGCGCAGGCTCGGACATTTCGCAGTGCAGTCCCGCGCGGGCGGCGGACTCGGCAAAAGCGTTTTGCGCGTTGAAGCAGATTGTGCTCCAATTCCTGCTGCTGTCGCGTTCAGCCGCTTCACATCGGAATCAATACGCTGAATTTCGCGCTCGGCCTGCTCTTTAATGCGGGCAAACTGCCCCTGCGCCTCCTGCTCGACATGCGCCTGCTCCGCTGCGGTGGCGGCGGAACGGGTACGGTAGTTCCACTTCAGCATCCACGCGCGTTTGGGCTGCTGCGGCAACATTTGCCCGAACTGGTTCAGCATCTCCTCTGTGGGCGCGTCCGCTTTCTCGCTATGCGGGAGGGGCGGCACAAACCAGTTCAGCTCCTCCTGATCCGACAGCGAACTGTTCCAGAACAGCGAGGGCGCATCGTTATGTTTGCGGTTGGTTCCGTTTGTTTCCCCGTCCGACATGGGCGCGTTCCCCTCCCGCGTTCGCTGCGTCACTCCATAAGCGGAGGCTCCCGCAACGCCATTGGGCAAAACATCAGCCGGCGCGACACGCGCCGATTCCAGCCCGGCGGCATGGGACAAAACGCGGGTCGTTTCCACGCCCGCGTCTACGGCATGATGCCCGTTCCCCGCCACGACCGCCACTTCCGGCAGTTCCACGTCGCCCATGTTGTCGTCCATAGGAAAATCCTTTGTAGGGATGAGATACGAGATACGAGATACGAGGAGGAACTATTTTATAGCCTCTCAATTGTTGCTGGAAAGTTGAAATCAACAAGGATTGACTCGTATCTCGTATCTCATCCCTACTTCTTCTCAAGCAACGCTCGAAACTTATTCAAGCCATCCTGCGCGTCGCCGTTACTGGAAATCACAAGGCGGTTGCCAAGAATGGAACCTAAACGCCGCTCCAGCGTGGAGCGAAAGCCATTCTCCGTTGACGCGCCCGCGAACCAGACGGCTTTCACATTGCTGTGATCGGCAATCTTCTGCGCGGCCTGTTCCTCCGCTTTTTTGTTGGTGTCTGTATCTTCGCCATCCGTGAGCAGCAGGCAGGCGACGTTTTCACCTTTACTTTGGGCAGTCTGAATAGCCGCATCCATCTCACTTAGCGCTTTGGCAGGCAATGTTCCCTGCGCGTCCTGATGATGGGCGATGCACTGATCCTCGTCCGGCCACAGGTCTTCGGATTTGCGCGGCGTTTTATCGCTGATCTCGTGCGCGTTCACGTCAAACGCCCACAGCCGAATTTCGGTGCCTTTGGGCAACGCCCCGTCAATGGTATTATCCAGAATCCCAAACAGTTTTTGCCGGTCGCCCTTACCGACGCTGTTGGTCACATCCGCCGCGACAAGCAGGTTCAGTTTCGTGCCGGGGGAGCGATTGCCAAGCAGCACAAAGGCGGCAAGCGCGAGTACGGCGATCAGGCCGAAGGCGGCAAGCGCGGCAAGCGTATCATTGGATTTGTTGCCCGACTGTTGGCGCTGATTGCGGCGGGCATAAGGACGACCGTTGGCATTCCGGTTGGCTGGCATGACAAATCTCCCAAAATCGAACATAGCGCCCAAAAACAGGGCGGAAACAGTGGCAAAACGGGCGGAAACATCAACGCATTTTGAGGTGCGAACACCAACAGTATAACATTATTACGTTCTCTCTGCAACCGTCGCGCAGTGTCCCCTACTTGCCTATACGCTCCATTTACGGTACAGGGTTCTCAATTTTGCGTGGATATGCCACTAAACTACAGCTTTGGGAGTACGCCAACTGCAAAACAGGTCAATCCATTGAACACCGATTCACGTATCTTCAATACGACGGCGAAAACTTCGGCGTTATCCCGACATTCCCCTTGCAGGGAAGATTGTCGGGCGCGTCGAAATCACCTGCACAACAACCCTCATCAACTCTGTTTGCCTCAGTTCATGAAAGTGAGTGGCTCCCCTTCTCCCAGGCTTTTTGGGAGAAGGGGTCGGGGGTTGAGGGCTATTCAGCAGACAAAGGGGAACACAGTGGCGGAACCGGAACAGAATTGGCGCAGCAAATGGGATGAAGAGTGTCCCTTAACAATCGGCGTGGCCTTGCAGAATTGGGAGCAGTGGTCGGATGCCGCCTTGCGCGACGAGTTGAAGCGCATCCGAGACACGGGCTTTCAAACCGTTCGCGTAACGTTCAACCGTGACACAGACATTGAGAAATCTCTCGGCATGATGAACTGGCGCAATCCCGACCGTTTTTTCGACGCCGCAGAACAGGCCGGATTAAAACTGTGGTGCGAACCGGGTAATGAGCCGCACCACAGTTTAAGAACGGACGACGATTCCGGCAGTTGGAATGTTGGCGCGTTTGCCGATGTTACCAAATGGGTACAAAGGTTTGTTCGACAATATCGCGAACATCCCGCTTTACTGGCGTGGATTATGGAAATCCGGGGATTTTTATGGGACCCGGATAAGACAGACTTTCAGACGGAAGCGAGTTTCCGCAAGTCACAGGAAGAGGCGGCGGGCTTGCTGCGCGCTTGTTATGATGCCGATCCCAACCATCCCATCCTGACCAAAAATCATTATTGCCATACGCCCATCAGTCACCTCAAGGCCTACGGATTGGATTCGGTTCACACTTTGTTTGGCGCTCCGGGAAATCTAGTTATCATTGCAACAGAAGGCAGTCGAGAACTGGGATCGTCCCTTCTACGCAATGGCAAAACAGGGCGTTGACAGCACAGCCCCGCTCTTGCCCATTTTGTATGATTGTACCGGAGGAACCACAGGTTACGGCAGCGCGCGTTCGTTCACAATGACGGCAGGGATAATGACGCGCATTCTGCTGATTGCGCTGGCATCAGGCTTCAAATCGGTTTGGTTTGACCAGTGGCAGCCAAGATATACAATATAGGCAACACCGGTTTTTTGGACTGGCTGGACCGCGTCACGCCCGCTGCACAAACCGCCGGACGTATGGCGCAGGCTGTGGAACGCTGGCAACAGGAATTATGGCACTCGCAGTCCGTGCCGCAGGCGCATATTTTAGCCACAGGCCGCGCCTCTGCAAGCGACCCTTTGGCGCGACGCGCGCATTAGTCAATGCCAATGTACCACTCGCTTTTGTCACGGAAGAGCAACTGATGAACGCTACGGTTCGCTCCTCGCTCCAATTCTCTTCCTTCCCGGTTCAGAGCGCATTTCAGAAACATTGCTGACAAAGTTGAAGACACTTGTTGAAAATGGAACGCGCCTTGTTACCGAACTGCCGACGGGCTTGTACAATGACAAGGGCGAACTTGCTGAACACGCGCCCCGGCTCGTCCTTCGAGCAGCTTTTCGGCGTCAGCATTGCAGGCGTGTTTTATGCGGACCTGCCCAATCCGAAAGACGCTCCCACACCTGCGCAATTACGCGCTCAGATCGTCACGACAACCGCAAGGGCGGGCGGCGGTTCCGGCGAAGTCCCGGCCTTTACGGAAAATCGCGTTGGCAAAGGCCGCGCCTTGCTCATCAACCTGCCGCTGTCTCAAATTAACGCCGATGAAAACCTGCCCAACGCGCAACTGAGTTTGCTGTCCTACATTCTTGGCAGCAGGCAAACCGAACTGCCGGGGCTGACCGGCTGTTTGCAGTTCCGCCGCACTAGCCAGAACGCCGAACACGTCTTTCTCATCAACGACAGCGCGGAAGAACGCAGCGTTGCCCTTCCTGTATCCCTACCCTACACAGAAGCGCGGGATGTTCTTGCCGATGCCGTTCTCAATGTCGTGGAAGCGAGCGTCAGCGTTGCGGTTCCCGCCGGTTCCGGCTGCTGGCTTCGCCTGAGTTAAAATAGGATTAGCCCCAATACCGTTCCAATGGCGTCCCTGCTGCTTGTCCTGCGCCTGACAGCCTGACGCCCGGACAACCGGACAACCTGACACCATGCCAACACGCGCTCGCCAATATGCCCCCTACCTGTTTATTGCGCCGTTTCTGCTCACTTTTTGCGTTTTCGGGCTGTATCCGATTGTGAAAAGCCTGTCACTGTCGCTGTATGCCACGAATGGGCCGCGCGATCATGTCTATGTCGGAATGAGCAATTACGCCTTCATTCTGCATGACCCGGATTTCCACACGGCTTTGTGGAATACCGCCCATTATGCGTTCTGGTCCGTCTTTTTGCAGTTGCCGCTCGCGCTGGGACTGGCGATTTTCCTCAATCAAGCGTGGCTGAAGGGGCGGGCGTTCTGGCGGTTCGCGTTCTTTTCGCCGCATCTTGTCGGGCAGGCGTTTGTCGCCGTGCTGTTCGGAACGCTGTACGCGCCCAAATACGGGCTTGTCAATACCACCCTGCACGGCGCGATTCCCCGTTTTCCTCTGGAAACCAAATGGCTTTCCAATCCCGCCCTTGTCATGCCCGCGCTCGTGCTTACGTCGCTGTGGATGTACGTAGGTTTCAACATGATCTATTTTCTCGCCGCGCTGCAATCGGTGGATCTGGAATTGTACGAGGCCGCGAGAATAGATGGCGCGAACGGCTGGCATCAGTTCCGGGCGGTGACATTGCCGGGAATTAAACCCGTTGCCGTATTCGTGCTGATTACCGCCACAATCGGCTCGTTTCAACTGTTCGAGCTGCCCTACATCCTGCTCAACAACTCGGCCGGCCCCAATAAAGCCGGCCTGACCATCGTGATGTACCTGTACGACAACGGCTTTATCAACGGCGATTTAGGGCTGGCGTCCGCCATCGGCTGGACGCTGGCGGTGGGCGTGTTGATTGTCAGCCTGTTTCAGTTGCGCATAACGGGCGCATGGAAGACGGAGGCCGCATGAGCGACAATACTTTTGTTCGCGCTAAAAACCGCGCAGGCGTGAACCGCAAAACCGCTGCTGTCATCTCTAAAATCGGCTTTTATATTCTGCTGGCGGCCTGCGCGCTGATCGTGCTGACGCCCCTGATCTGGCTGATTGCCGCAACGACTAAAAGCGACGCCGACCAGTTTCACTACCTGTTCTTCGCGCCGCATTGGACGGGGGAGAACTTTGTCAAACTGGCGCAGAAATCCGATATGCTGCCGCGCGGCCTGCTCAACAGCGCGTTTCTGGCGAGCAGTGTGGTGATTGTACAACTCTTTTTCAGTTCGC
The DNA here is from genome assembly GCA_963817895.1 of uncultured Chthonomonadaceae bacterium. Lineage (GTDB taxonomy): Bacteria > Armatimonadota > Chthonomonadetes > Chthonomonadales > Chthonomonadaceae > CAWFQB01. The sequence continues at coordinate 215,549 of CAWFQB010000004.1, read as the reverse complement.
TGGCCGGGTTCGCGCTTGCCAAATACGAGTTTCGGGGCAAACGCGCCCTCGTCGTGCTGATGCTCGCCACCCTGATGATCCCCGGACAGTTGACAATGGCCCCGATGTACGAACTGCTGCACCATCTGGGGCTGGTGGATACGCATTTGGGCTTGATTATCCCCGGAGCCGTAAGCGTGTTCGGCATCTTCCTGTTCCGGCAATCCATCGTACAGGTTCCCGACGAACTGTTGCAGGCCGCGCGGATAGACGGCTGTTCCGAGTTTCGCATCTATTGGGATATAGTCATGCCGATTTCGCGTCCCATGATCGGCGCGTTCAGCCTGATGAGTTTCATGGGGACATGGAACAGTTTCCTGTGGCCGCAAATCATGCTGCACCGCAAGGAACTGTTCACGCTCCCCATCGCCCTCAACCAACTGCGCGGCTCTTACGACAATGAGATAGGCATGTTGATGGCCGGAACTCTGATAAGCGTCGTTCCGGTAGTAATTCTGTTTTTGGCATTGCAAAAAGAGTTTATGGCAGGTTTAACAGCGGGGGCAGTAAAAGGTTGACGACAAACAAGATGCAAACAATGGATAAAGCAAAGCAGGAGAGATTAGAAGCTAAAAGCTGGAAAGTGGGAACGACAGCAGAATTTCTGGAACTAACGCCGGAAGAAGCCGCTCTCGTTGAGAACAAATTGGCGCAGTTTAAGGCTGTTCAGCGTAAGGCAAGCAAGGAAACGGTAGTATCGTCGTAGAATGTCTTAATCGCCGCGAACTCACGCCGCAGGAGATTCTCTGCCTGAACTGTGGAACAGTTTCCCAATCGCAGCCAGATAACTTTGGGAGGATTGCCGAAAAGCAGACTCAAATCGTGCATATCGGCATCTTTGGAAACAATGATAAACTCGTTTTGGCGCGCGTATTCCCAAACAGCAGGGTCATCCGCCGCCCGCAACCCAATATCCCGAACATGCGTTGAAGCCGGGAAAGATCGGCAAGACGCAAGGCGAGACGTGGCGATAAATTCGCATCAAAAAGCAGTTTCATGCGGCAAGAGGAGAGGTCATAAACCGCCGCTCACGGTCAGCGGCGTAGGCGAGACAGGCTTTCAAGTCCGCGTGTGTCAGATCGGGGAAATCCTCAAGTATCTCCTGCTCCGTCATTTCTGAGGCGAGATACTCCAGCACTTTATAGACAGTGATTCGCAGGCCACTACTCCGTCAAGGTAGAAGGCAAGTGTAGGGGCGTTGCTTGCTGCGCCTTATTTGAGGAGGGTTCAGCCCTTGTATGAGGAGGGTTCAGCAAGCAGAACCCCTACAATTTAGAACGTAGGGGTAAATTGACGAAGTAATAGAGCAGCCTTCAGGATTTTTTCTTTAGTTGCAGATCAGCCTGCGCGAACGGCTAATCCGAAACAACGCATTTGTGTGGAAGGCACAATAGAGTGGGCGTGGGGCAGCACACCGGGCGTCCACCCGCAGGGAAGGACACGGAGCATGACCGTAGAAGCCCCGGCGTTCACGCCTGGGGAGTTGTCACCGGTAGAGAGGACCATACGCGGCGCAGGCGCGGAAGTCGGCTCCTACGCTGTCCATGCCCGCGCCGAAACGCGCCCACGCGCTCGGACGGAACAGGCGGTTTTCGGCGACGTTGTGCATGTCAACGGGGAGGCGCAGCATGGACGCGAGCGTGATTAAATCGGCTCCGATGTGGCCGTAACAGATCGCGCCGTGATTGGCTCCCCAGGCGTTCATCACGCTGTACACGTCGGCAAACGCCCCCTGTCCCGTTAAGTTCGGCACGAACCAGGTTGTCGGCCATGTCGGGTCGGTGCGCTGGTCGAGGACGTTGTGAACGGCTTCGGGCAGGTCGAGGGTGTACCCTTCGGCGATTTGCAGGACGGGGCCGAGTTCCTTGACGAGATTGACGCGGCACATCGTCACGGGCATCCCGCCCCGCGTGGTGAAATCCGTCGAGTATCCGCCGCCCCGGAAGTATTCCAGCGTACCCGGTCGGAACAGGGTCGCGTTCAGGCATTTGTCGGCGTCTTCGGGCGTGATGTCGCCAAAGCGTTTGAGGACAGGCTTACCGTTTTCGGTTTGCTCTCCCGTCCAGTCGAGAGCGGCAGGGCCGGAATTGATGAGATGCAAAAAGCCGTTTACGCCTGCGCCCTCCAGAACATGCCCGGTCACGCGCTGCACGGCTTCGGGACTCCAGTACGTTCGCACGTCCGCGAACAGTTGCGCGGTTCCCGTCAGCAGATGCCCCAACAGCATGGACGCGGCGTTGAGCGCGTCGTTTTCCGTCGCCACCATATACGGCTGGCGTATCCCGTTCCAATCAAAACTGGTGTTGAGCATCGCCTCCATGAAGTCGCCATTGGGAAAGTGGTCTGTCCACTGCCGCTGCCCCTGAAACCCTCCGGCAAGCGCGTTATGCCCCTGCGCCTCCTCCTTAAAGCCGAGTTCCGCGAGACGTGGGTTTCCTGCCATCAGGTCGCGGGCAATCAGGGTCATTTGTACGCAGATTTCCCAATCTTTGTCTTTTTGCGCGCGGTCGTGTTGTTTGCTGGGCGGGTTGCAGGTCTTCGCCCTCCTTGCAGTGTTCGCGCGTCCATGCAAGGGCGCGTTCGTACTCTTCCGGGTCGTAAATTTTCTCATCCATGCGGCGGACAAATTCGGTCATGTCCACGACTTCGGTACGCATCCCGAAATAGTCCTGCCAGAAATCGGGGTCTACCATGCTTCCCAAAATGCCCATAGACATGCCGCCCATGCCTAAATAGGACGTGCCGCGCATAGTGGCGACAGCGATACCCGCGCGGGCGAATTGCAACAGTTTTTCCTGAACATCGGCGGGAATCGTAGTCTCTTCCAAATCCTGAACGTCGCGCCCGTAAATGCCGAATGTCGGCAAGCCTTTCTGGTTGTGCGCGGCGAGCGTGGCGGCGAGGTACACGGCTCCGGGTCGCTGTGTGCCGTTGAATCCCCAGATCGCTTTCGGCAAAACGGGGTCCATGTCCATTGTTTCGCTTCCGTAGCACCAGCAGTTCGTGACGGTCAGAGACACGCCAACGCCCTCACGGGCGAATTTGGCGGCGCAACGGGCGGCTTCAGCCACGCCGCCAATGCACTCGTCCGCGATCACGCACTCGACGGGCAGGCCGCAGGAATGAAGCAGATTGGCAGTGAGAAACTCGGCCACATTCCGCGCCATTTGCATAACCGGGCCTTCCAGCGACTCGCGGATGCCGCCGTAGCGTCCGTCAATGGCGGGGCGTATGCCGATTTTGGGCAGAGGGGTGTTCAGGCGGTGGGCAGGAAGCGGGGTGTTCATTGGCGAATATCTCCTGTGATACAAAGTTACGCGGGCGCAGGCGTCCGCTGTGCCGGAAACATTCCCCACGAAGGCGCGATATTCCTGCCCTGCAAATGGAAAAATCATTCACCACAGAGGCACAGAGACACAGAGGTTTCACAGAGGAAAAGAACAGAAGAGAAGAAGAGAACCTGAACCTTTTTCCTGCCCTGAACTGTCAAATTCATTATGTCAATGCTCACGATAACGAACCCAACCGAGGCGCTTTCCGCTTCCTTTACCGACTCGCCTGCCAACGATTCTTCGCGTTTTTCCAACAGGGATATGGGGCGGGCGCGCGAACTCGTCGAGCAGGGATTGTACCTGCAGGCGTATGCCGTTCTGGAACCCTATTTGCCGTTCACCGGTCTGCGGGATGCCTCCTCCTGTGACCTGGCGGGGCGGCTGGCCGCCAATCTGGGCGATGAGGAACTGGCGGACTGGCTGCACCTGCGCGCGTACCGCCTGGATCGCAGGCATCCCCGCGCCCGTTACGCTTATGCGCGGGTTGTGATGGAGCGCAAAGGGCCGCTCGCCGCCTGGAAAACCATGAACCGGTTGGGAGAACCCGATGACGCGCATCCCGCAGCGGAAAGCAGCGACCGGGCCGAATGGCTGTCCCTGCGCGGTCTGGTCGCGGCCACCCTGCGCGATTTCGATACCGCCGACGCCTGGTTTGCGCAGGCCGTCGCCCTTGCGCCCGACAATCCCTGGGTATGGGTGGAGCGGTCGAGCGCATTGGAGCAGGCCGACCGTTACGAGGAGGCTCTGAGCGCGGCCAAAAAATCGCTGCAATTGCAGCCCTGGTATCGGGCGGGTGTGCAGGCGGTCGCGCAGGGACTGGTTCTCCTGGGCCGCGATGAGGAGGCGCTGGAACAGCTCCAATCCGCTTCGGAACGCCTGGAAAGCACGGTTATCACGCATCAACTGCTTGGTATGCTGTTGGAACGGCAGATGTACCCGGAAGCCGGCGTGGCGCTGGAACGCCTGGAAATCCTGGCGCCGCTTGCGGGCAAAGAGCTGCATTTATGGATCGCAAGCATCCGTTCCGACCTGGCGTACCATAACGGCGATTACGCTGCCGCCATTGCGCTTGCGCAGCAATCCGAGTCGCCGTATTTCGCGCGCATTGTCGCCAACATGGAAGCCGCGCTTCCCGACGCCACCCGCGTACAACTGCCCGTCGGATGGGTGCGGCAGCATCACATGACCTGCGCCCCGGCTACGCTCGCCACTCTGGGCCGATTCTGGCAGCAGACGGTAGACCATCTGGAAATCGCGGACGACATCTGCTACAACGGGACGCCCTGGCACAATGAGCGATACTGGGCCGAATCGCGCGGCTGGACGGCCCGCGATTTCCGCGTGACGTGGGACAGCGCGCGGCAGTTGCTGGACAGGGGCGTCCCGTTTACGCTGACAACCGCAGGGCCGGGCTACGCGCATTTGCAGGCCGTGATCGGCTACGATTCGCGGCGAGGCACGTTCCTGATACGCGACCCATACGTTCGCGCCATTCGCGAGGCGCTGGCGGAGGAGATGCTGCAATCCCTGCGCGCCATCGGGCCGACCGGCATGGTCTTCGCGCCACCGGAAAGCGCCCATCTGCTGGACGGCATCGAACTGCCCGATGAGGCTTTGTACGACCGCTACTACCGGCTTTCCCGCGCCCTTGTGCGGCATGACCGCGCTGCCGCGCAGAACGAATACGAGATCATGCAGGCGCAGGCGGGGGAGCATACTCTTGTCCTGGAGGCCCGCCGCGCCCTGGCCTTTTACGATGAGGACGGGGTGGAAATTCTCGCCTGCACGCAACAACTGGAAGCGCGCTTTCCCGAAGACGCGAACCTGAAAATGGCGCATATCTCGTGTCTGCATCGCCTGTCGCGCCGTGACGAGCGCCTGAATTTGCTGCAAACATTATGCCGGCAGGCGTCCGCATGGGGAAAAACAGAGGCGCAAGAGGATGCCGCAACGCCGGAAACGGGCAGAGATGCCGCTTCCACGCAGTTTTCTCTTGCCGCCGCCGCGCCCCTGTTCTGGCAGCAGTACGCGCAGGAGCTTGCCGATGATGCCCGCGAACACGAACGCGCCCTGCTTCTGCTGAAACGCGCCATTCGCCGCCGTCCCCGGAAGCGGGCAATCTGTTTATACTCGCCAACATCCTGTGGGAGCGGCAGGAGTTTGACGAAGCGTTTACCCTGTACCGTTTCGCCGCGTGTCTGGAAAATACCAGTGAAAGTCTGGCGCGCGCGTATTTCGCGGCGGCCCGCTATCTGCGGCAGACCGAAAGCGCGTTGGCATTTCTGCGCAATCGCTTTGAACGATTGGGCAAGCAATCCACGCTCCCCGCGCACACGCTGTATGCCGCTCTGATGGAGTTGGATCGTTCGCAGGAGGCGTTTGCCGTTCTGGAACAGGCGCTGTCGCGCCGACCGGAGGATGGCAAACTGCTGCTGTTCGCGGCCCGACAGCGCGCCCGGCACAACCAACTGCCCGCCGCCCAAACCCTGCTGGAAGCCGCTCGCGACAAAACGCCCCGCGTGGACTGGCTGCGGGCGCAGGCGCAAATTGCCGGCCATGCCAATGATAACACGCTCTCTCTCGCCTGCTGGCGCGAGGTTTTAGCCCTTGCCCCGCTGGCGCTTGACGCGCACGCGGCTGTTGCCAATCTGCTGCTTCAATCCATCGGACCGGGCGCGGTACAGCAGCATTTCGAGGCGATTACCGCCCGCTTCCCGCACCACTGCGGCCTGCATCAGCAGTGGGCCAAATGGATGCGCGGCAACGATCTGGAACACGATGCCGCCGCCCACGAGCGCGTTTTGCGCCACTTGATTGACATTGACCCCGCCGATGCCTGGGCGCGGCGCGAACTGGCGCATCTGCTTGGCGACCAGAACCGCATAGACGAGGCGCTGCTTCATGCGGAGCAGGCCCTCCTGCTGGAACCCAACACCACCTATGGTTACGCCGTGTTCGGCGATTTGTGCGGGCAAATGGGCAAATGGGACGCGGCGCGCGACCATTATCGCCGCGCCATCACGCTTTCTGTTGACAACGATTACGCTCTGGGCCGTTTCGTCGGCGCGTGTGACACGCCCGCGCAAAAACGGGAAGCGATCTACTTCATTCAGACGGAATTGCAGCGGCAAACGGTCTATGGCGACGGACTGCTCGGATTCCGGCAGCACGCGAAGGGTATCCTGTCGCCCGAAGAGATATACAGCGCAGTTTACGTAACCCTGCGGGAGCGCCCTGACCTGTGGCATGCCTGGTCTGCCGCCATTCAGCAGTTGATTGGCCTGGATCGCGCCCCCGAAGCCGAACAACTGGCAATGCAGGCTACGACCCGCTTTCCGCTCAATCCCGCGTTGTGGCAAGATCTGGCGGGCGCGCGAAAAGCGCAGGCGAACCCGGCGGGCGAACAGGAAATACTACAGCAGGCTATGCGGATGTTTCCCGATTACGCGCCCCTGGCGCGGCAGTTGGGCGTAAGTTATCGCGATCAGGGACGATGGGACGAGTCGCGGCAGGTTCTCCAGACCGCCCTGATGCGCGACCCGCAGGACGTGGAAACCCTGTCCGGCATGGCGTACACGCTCTGGCAGATGGGGAAACGCGAGGAGGCCGTGGAGCAGGCCCGCGCCATTACCCGCCTGGAACCGGCCTATGGATGGGCGTGGGAAGCCCTGCACGACTGGTCGGAGCAGACCGGAAGGCGCAACGAGGCCGAAGAAGCCCTGCGCGACCTGACACGCAGGCGTCCGGGCGAAGTGCGCTCGTGGCTGATGCTGGCGAAGGCGCTGGATCGCCCTGAACTGCTGGACGAACGGTTGGCGGCGTTGGATCGCGCCATTCTCCTCAATCCCCGCAGTTACGAGGCGTATGCGCTCAAGGCGGTATTGCTGACGGAACAGGGACGATTCGACGACGCCCTGCGCGCCTGCCAGCCTCCTGCGGGGCAGGCTGTGCCGACCTCCCTGCGGGCGCGAATGGCCTGGGTCACGGCGGAACGGGGCCATGTACGCGAGGCCCTGACGCAGATGCGAACTCTGCTTGCCGATGATCCCAACTACCTGTGGGGATGGACACAACTGGCGCGCTGGAGCCGCAGCCAGAACGTCGTGGACGTGTACCAGGAGGCCGCGCGGCGCATGGTCGCCCTTGATCCGCAGGACGCCATTTCCCACACGTACCTTGCCGACGCTTTGCGCAAAAGCGGCGATAAAAACGGCGCGAAACAGGCGTTCTGGCGAGCGATTATGGTGTCATCGGACGCGGCGTATGCGGGCGTCGCCCTGTTCGAGATGCAGATGGAGGATGGGGAAACCCCTCTGGCGCAGCAGACGGTTGACGCGCTGCTGGCGCGGGGGCGGGAAGGCTGGTCGCATGTTCTCGCCATTCGCCTGGCCCTGCATCGCAAGGACGAGCGAACCGCTCTTCATTACCTTCACGCGCTTTGCCTGCTTCCCGGCGATATTAGCGACGACATTGAGGAAGCCCTGAAACGGCTGCGGAATGCCGGTTATGGGCAATCGCTAACGCCCCTCCTGGCGCAATTAGTCGAGCAGCCGGATGCGCAGCCGGTTGTGGGTTGGCACTGGGCCAAAGACTGCGTACAGCGGGGCGAGTGGCAGGCGGAATCGCGTTTGGAACGTCTGGCGGCGCGGGGCAAGATCGGCGTTCGCGCTCTTGCCGGTTGGGTGGCAGGCGTTGAGCGAAGCGAAAAACGTGGAAGCGTTCAACAAATTCGCGCATCTGCATCGCGCCCTGCTGCGCCGACACGATGAAACCTGGGGCAGCGTGGCGTATGCGCTGACAACCCTGCGGCAGCACGAGAAGGCGGTGGAGTGGACGCAGGACTGGCAAACCCGAAGCGACGCGCAAAGCTGGATGCTGCTCAACCGCGCCGTGTCCCTGCGCAACCTGAACCGCGACGAAGAAGCCGCGCCCATTCATCGCCATGCCCTGACCCTGCGGGGGGATAACTGCACGGCCAGACACGCCCTCTGGCTGGCCCTCGATGCCGCGCTGTCCGGCGCAACCGCAGCCTGCGCAGGAGTATCTTCGCCGGGTGCGAAACGTCGTCCCTGCCCGCCTATTACCAGTTCCTGTATCCGCTCGTGACCGGGTTGGTGGGTGTGCAGGCGGCAGACGCTTCCAGCAAAGCCGGCGCGTTCGCAGACGCGCGCAAGCAGGTGCGGCAGGCCATCAATACCCTGCCGACGTTTGCGCAAACCAAAATGCTGCAAAGACTGTTCCCACAGATCATTCGCCGCATTGCCCGCGACAGTCGGCAGTCCCTTGCGCCCGTATGGATGGCCGCGCAATTGTTCGTCATCGCGCCTATCTGCCGTATGAATTCGCGCTAGACGTTTGAAACAAGCATTTCACCACAGAGACACAGAGACACAGAGGTTTCATAGAGAGTTTTCGAGAATATCTGGACAAAGAAATGAGGAGGAACGCCATGACGGATACATTGACGCCGACCGGGTGGGGACCAACGCCGAACCGCAAACGGTTTACCCGGCAAGAGTGCGAGTTTCTGGAAGAAAGCGGATTGCTGACCGCGCGTTACGAACTGATTGACGGGGAGATTGTTTTCAAAATGGCGCAGAATTTACCGCACAGAATCACTGCAGTATCTTTGCACTTTTTGAAAAATGAGATAGGAAAGTGATATTGCCTGTTCGCTTGCTTGTATCTCAAAAAGTGGAAAAGTGCAAAGATACTGTCACTGTAATGCTGATTACCCTCTGGTTGGCGCGCGTATCGGGGACGCTTTCATACAGTGCCAGATGTCGGTGGGCGTTGACCTGACGGATGCGGAAATCAATGCGCCGGAACCGGATGTGTCCGTATTGTCGCTTCCACTCGCGTCCCTGTCCGGTAACGAACCGTCCCCTGCCGAGGTTTTGCTTGTCGTGGAAGTGTCCGCCTTGACTGTGAACTTCGATTTAAACAACAAAGCCCTGCTGTACGCCCGCGCCGGTATCGTGGAATACTGGGTTGCCGACCTCAAGGAACGTCGGTTTGCGGTACACCGCAATCCCACGCCGACCGGCTACGCGGAAATAACCGCATACAACGAGGAAGCCGACATTACCACGTTCGCCCGTCCCGATACCCATATTCGCGTGTCTGAACTTCTCCCGGTTGTCTGATAGAATGTACTCCTGATCAGGCTATACAACACCAATTTTTCTGACATGCGGGTACGCAAGTATCTTATGATCCACAGTCATCAGGGGACAGCCGTAAACGCGAGCAGTCGCAACAATGATTTGATCCGCAGGGTCTTTATGGAAAGCGCCGGGTAGTTGCGTTGATTCAACAGCGATACGCGGACTGAGATCGAGGAGGCGAACGCCGGGGTAATTCAGGGCAACTTGAAGCCATTGTTCCACAGGAAGCGGAAGTTGCAGTTTACCGTACTCAACCAGTTTTGCAATCTCCCAACAGGAAATAGCGCTAACGCCGATGCCATAAGGTTCGTTGTCACTTAATATCTGCGCATTTTCAGCGTCAAGTTGAGCGTCACCTTGTACCCACCAAATCCAGATATGAGTGTCAATAATGAGCATCTCGTGGAGGGTCGTTTCTTCAGCGCTCATTTTGCGGATTCCCACTCCCCGGCAGCAACAGGCTCAAATGGAGAGTCAAAGCGGTAAGGTGTGCCGCGTAACGGATAACGGGGCGCAACATCATCAGATTCAGGCGTTTCTAATATGATTACCTCAATGGACGCGCCGGGTTTGAACGGCAAGTCCAGCAAGATCAAAGTGCGATCTGAGGATAAAGTTGTTTCAATGCGATGCGCGTTCATAGGTACATCCTCCTTCTGAGGTAGACAGTTATATTTTCATTATACAACGTTCCGCCGAGAATAAATCGGCACATATTTCTGTGTTTCAGGCTTTTTTGCTTTGCCGTTGAGATAGTTGAGAATGGTATTTGTCCAATCCTCATCAGAAGGCGAATCTCATAGCAGTTTCATTTGGATTCCGTCGCGGGGGCGGAGGGTGACGGCGGGCTGTAAAACGATATTCTGACCGGGTACGAGTTGGAAGCGGCAGGATTGCAGCAGGGTTGCCAGCACGAGTACAGACTCCATGAGGGCGAAGGTGTTGCCGATGCACACGCGCGGCCCGCCGCCGAACGGGAAATAAGCGTATTTGGGCAGCGCGCGGGCGAAATCCCCCTCCCAACGCTCCGGTTGGAACGTTTCGGGGTCGGGAAAGAAGCGCGGATTGCGATGCGCGACCCACTGGCTGATGATGATTGTACTGCCCTGCGCTACCGGGTGTCCGTTAATCGTACAATCTTCAAACGGGGTGCGCCCCATGACCCACGCGGGCGGGTACAGGCGAAGAGATTCCTGTATCACCTGCTCCGCGTATTTCAGATTGGGTTTGTCGGCTGCTGTGGCGGGACGATTGCCCAATACGGCTTCCACTTCCGCGCGCAGTTTCGCTTCCACGTCGGGATACTGCGCCAGCAGATAGAGTGTCCACGTCAGGGCCAGCGCGGTGGTTTCGTGTCCGGCGAGAAACAGCGTCAGCACCTCGTCGCGCAGTTGCTTATCCGTCATTGCCTCGCCAATTTCACTCTTGTTTTCCCCTTCGACTTCCTCCACCTGCGCGCGCAGCAACATGGAAAGCAGATCGCCCCTATCTTCGCCGCTCGCGCGGCGGTGGGCAATCAACTTGTACACAATCGCGTCCAGTTCGGTAACGGCGCGAGTCAGTTCGGGCAGGCGGGGCGTGGGAATCCAGGCGGGCAGCATGGCGAAGAAGTGTATCCACTTTTGGAAATGGCTCTGCGTCAATTCTATGGATTTGGAGACTCTTTCCAGATTTTCCAGTTCCGAGCCGAACAGGGTTTTGAGGGCAATCGGCATTGTCAATCGCGTCATTTCGCGGTGAATATCGCGCGTTTCGCCTGCTTTCCAGCCCGCCACATACGAGCGCGTTTCGTCCACCATGATTTGCGCGTAACCCGCGATGCGTTCGCGATGGAACGCCGGCTGCGCGAGTTTGCGCTGTCGCCGCCAGAAATCCCCCTCGCTTGTCAGCAGGCCGTTGCCGAACAGCATTTTGCTGCGGCGCAGGCCGGGGCCTTTGCTGAAGTGGCGATACTGCGCCACCAGAATCTCTTCAATGTCATCCGGGCTGTTGACGAAAAAAGCGCGGCGCGGGCCAAGCCGCAGCGGAACCCAGTCGCCGTACTCCTGAACGCAATGCAGCAAAAAGTTCAGCGGGTCGCGCCGAAACGCGGGCATGTTTCCCCAAATGGCACTGCCTTTCGGACCGGGAACAAGCGCGACAGCAGACATACCACTCTCCTGACATCCAAAATAGAGCCGCGAATAAACGCGAATGAACGCGAGTGAAATCATTGGAACCGGCATATAAAATGCCAGTTGTTAGGCCTGCGGCCAATCATCCTGCGGACGAAAAACGTGTCGGCAATTTACGCTGCCAGACGGCATGCATTTTTCTACGCTACAGTTGCTTTATGTACGTTTCTGTTTCCACGTTAATTCGAGGACTTGCCCTGCCCTTACTTTTGGAAGGTTTGCCGGAGCGCCTGAATTCGCTTCAACAGCGAACGCGCCTGTGGCGAATGGGGGTTGGCCTGTTGATACTGCCTGAACTCCTGTTCGGCCTCCAAAAATGCGCCCGCGTTGGTATACAGCAGGCCGCGCAGGAGGGGGGAACCCGCAAGACTGTCTATTTGCGCCGCCGTTTGCGCGTCCAACACCTGGAACGTTTTGCTGTCGGAAGGGATTTTCTCGCCGTTGCTCTTTATGGCGACAACCTGCCACGAATACAGGACGCCCCGACGCAATGGCTCACCGCGAGTCCATTCCGCAGCATCAAGTTCCCTGCTTGCAGAGAGTTCAACGGAACTGTTCACCTCCCGTATCTGAACCTGATAGCGCACAGTACCGTTAAGAGGACGCCATTGGAATTTCGGTGTTGTGGAGGCGACCACGCAGGCGACTGGCGTAAGCAACGTAATGGCGGCTGTCGGATCGTGCCCGCTGCCCAACGTAACACCTCGCCCGGACGCAAGATTGCCAACCCGACTTTGGCCTTCCGCAAAGGCGAGGTCAGGATGAGAATAAATTTTGCTTATGCCTGCGTCTATCCTCTGCAAGCGAACCAATCTGCCCTGTTTGTCGCTGAAAATTTGTTCGCCCGATGCGTTATTCGGCAACGGAGTCGCCCCGGCTAGAGGATTCTGCTTCTGTAACTCACGCGCCATTGCCAATTCCCGCTGCGTTTTTTGGAGTTGGGCCGCTTGCGCTCGGTTTTGCGCAAGCGCTTGCGCCTGCTGTTGTCCGGCCTGTTCCCGTTCGGCCTGAAGACGCGCGGATTGCGCGGCATCTTCCTTTATTCGCAGGGCAGCCGCCCCCTTTTGCGCTTCAACTTGCGCGTTTAGCTGTTGGCGCAGGGGCAGGATAAACCCGAACATCAGTACGCTGGCCGCAAACGCCGCGCCCACTCCCAACGGGAAAAGCGAGTTCGGCGCGAACAGAGGGTCGGGCAGCCATTTCGCGCGCCAACGCTGCCATACCGTTTTTGCGTCATTGACAGGCGGCGCGTCAACTTTCGGCGTTTCGGCAGGCGCGGCGGAGTCAGATTTCAGGCTGCGGGGAAGCGGGGGCTGTAACAGGTGGCGCGACTTGCGGCGCAAAGGTGGCGGAACCGGACAGGGATTGAACCAGTTCTTCGGCATCTTTGTGAAGCTGTAGTAGTTCCCGCGCGTCCCGGCGGCACAGATGGCACTCCTGAAGATGTGTCTCGACGCGCGTTCTGTCGGACGCGCTGAGTTCATCGGCAACGTAGCGGGACAAATCCTCCTGCGCGACACATCCCCACTCCTCTTGCAGCCAGCCGCTTTCCGTGTCCTCCGCCCGCATCCATTCCTCATCAGCCCATTCCTCTTGCTCCCATTCGCTTGCCGCCCCTGTAGTATTTGCTGATTTCGTTGTCGGCGCATCGCTTTCCGTTCGGGCAAACAGATGCAGCAGACGGGCTTCGACGGCGGGCGCGTGGGAGCGCAGGGCGCGGCGGCATGGCTCACACTCCCTCAGATGCGCGTTCGCGGCTTCAGCGGAAGGGTCAGGATGCCGCGCATTGGCGAGGATGCGGTCAATTTCCGAGGGTGTCAAATGTGGATTGGTTTCGTTCATCGAAAGTGATTTATCCAATTTCAGGGTCAGTTTTTGAGAACAATTTTGCAGTCTATTGGGTTGCTCTCCTACACAATAGTTGGCGCGATTTCAGGATTCTTACATCAAAGCGCCTGACAGCAAGCAAACTTACACAAGCAAACTTCAAAGGTTAAGGCTCTATAAGCCGCCTCCACAACCGGGGCAGATAGTAAGAACGCCTTTGTTGAATGTTATTGGCTGTGGTTTCATAGCGGTTAGCGATGTCTGTGTCTGTCAGCGGCAGTTTCTCCCACAAACGCTCCATCTCGTCGGGATCAATGTTCAGCGCGGCGGCAACGTAGGCGCAGGGATTCTCCAGCGTGGTTATAAAAACAAGTTCTGCCGGTTCCCTGACCAGCAGAATGGCGGCGCGGCTCATCAGAGGCAATTCGCATAGTCCCTGCCACCAGGATTCCCAGTTCCATCTGGCTTCCGGCGGTTTTGGCGCGGCGAGCCATTCCTCATTCTCCTCGTTTTCCGGGAACGCAACAATGACGCGCGGCAATTCACCCCGCAATCTCACCAGACACGCGATCAGATTGCTTTCTTCCAGTGGCGTTTCCACCCATTGTAAAAATTTCAGCAAAAGTTCCGGTAGTTTGACCTGTTTGTGGTTGGCGGGATGGCGTCCCTCCAATCCCTCCTGCGCGAACCGCGTGTCATCGCGGCAAAATTCGGCATAGCGTGGCGTCTTCTGAAAGGGTGTGCCATGCCATTCGACAAGTCCGATCAACCACTCCGCCAGCTGCCAGCGCGCCAGCAGGGTGTTCAGCGGGGGACGCCGCAGCCTGTCGCGCACATCGCGTTCCATGCGATACTCGGGAGAATTCCGCCGAAATTCTTCAGCAAGGAGGCAGGCTGTGATTCTTGCCGCCAATCCCAAGATATTCGGAATGGGAGTTTTGCTGTCGCGGTATCTTCTCAATCTGTGAAGGGTTCTGGAATACGCTGTCTGAAATATGTCTTCGGCCTCGGCGCGCGGAAACCCCTCGGACGCTATTTTTCTACGGACGAGCGGCGCAAGTTCCTCCAGAATTGCTTCTTCCAGACGGCCGGACGCCTTCAAATCAGCCGCATCAGCAGCGTAGTATTCGTCAAGCAGACGTGACAGCCGTTCGGGTTGCTCTGATTCCATGCCTTCTCCGCGCTGACTTATTTCCAATCGCCGACCATCTGGAACGCCGCCCAATAGTAGGGATGCTGCCAGCCACGATTTTTCGTATCGCGCAGTATCGAGACCTGCGCCCTCTGTAACGCGACATCCTTACCGATGCCCGCTTTGTATTCGGTATAAAAATGGTTCATCAGGGCGTTCGCGCTGTCCGCGTCCACCTGCCATAAACTCACGCCCACGCTGCGCCGCGCGCATACTGGAATGCCCGCGTCAAGCCCACTACGCCCTCGAATTGCGTTTGCTTTCCCAAACCCGTTTTACAGGCGGAAAGCATGACCAGATCGGCGGGCAGATGCAGGCGCAGAATACCCGCAGCCGTCAATAGCCCCTTATCCGCGCCGTCCGAACTGAGCGCGAGGGCGGAGGAGAGCGGGTCGCCATTTTCCAGCAGGCCGTGACAGGCGAAATGCAGAATGGAAGCCTGCAATCCCTGCTGCCGAACAACGGCTGTGGTCGCCTGTTTGCCGGTATACGCTTCCACGCGATTGCCGTACAGTTTTTTCAGATCGGTAATCTGCTGAAGGGTTTGCGGATCGGATCGAGATGCAGCCCACTTTTTGTGGAATCCGGGTCGGCAAGCGCGAGTATTTTGCCGGAGCGGGAAACCTGCATTTGTTGCAATTCGCGGTACAGGCTCAGGGACGCGATGACGTGCAGCGGTTTGGCTTCCACCAGATGCGTGGCCGGCTGCCCCGGCTTACCGGGTTTGTCCGGCGGGGACGTGACCAGAGCGGCAAAGGAGAGGGTATTCAGAACGCCGTCGGGACACAGCAGGATGCGCCGGGAAGCGGCAATCTCCTTCCACGCGGGCGCAACCAACTGCCGGTAAAGCAGGCGGGCAGGATTTAGGTAACTCCCCTTCGATTTCAGCGCGTCATTCAGCTCCTTCACCTCCCGCCCAAGCGCCTCCTCGCCAACCGCAAGCGGAACAATGCGCAGTTCGGTTTTGTTGGTCACGACAAACAGGTAGCTTTGCTTTGCGCCGAGCGCGTAGGCCAGCAGCAGGGTTCCATCATCCAGCGTTTGCCGCGCTTCCGCAAAGGTCAACGGTTTGGGATAGTTCAGACCGGCGTAATGCGGCGAGGATTGGCGAATGGCGGTTTCCAATTCGCGCTGTTTCGCGTCGAGCGTCTGAATCTTCTCGCGCAGTTCATTGGCTTTGGTCTGCTGCGGATCGGCAGCCGCGACAAGCAGTTGTTGCGACAACGCGCTACGCTGCCGGATGAGCTTCTGCTGTTCCGCCGAGTCCGGGGGCGCGTCCGGCAGGGGAGGCATGGAGGCCGATGGTTTCCGTTCGCGGATCAGGTCTACAAGGCTGCGGGCGCGGGCGCGTTCCAGCGTTTCAAACGCCTGTTCTTTCTGGTTCAGGGCGATTTGCGCCTGCATCATGCCGATGAAAGGGACGGAATGTTGTTCCAGCAGAAACGCGCGGTTTTCGGGGTTGGCAAGCCGCTGCCGCCGCGCTTCGACAATGGTAACGGCGTCTTCAAACTGCTTCAAAGCGCCTTCATAGTCGCGTTTTACCAGCAGTACATGTCCCAGGAAAGCGCGCGCATTGGCTTCCTCCAGTGAGTCGGGAGCAAATTTCTGCGTCAGGGCGAGCATCTGCTGAAAATGGAGTTGGGCGTTCGTGGAGTCTTTCTGCTGCGCCTCAATATATCCGAGCAGAGCATAGATTTCTATCAGGCTCGAAGAGGCAGGGGAGAAGCGTTGTTGAATTGTCAGTAACTGCTGCGCGTACTGCTGCGCTAGTTTCCAGCGCCCTTGTTGAACGGCTGCCAGACTTAGACCGTCCAGCAAAGCAGCCTTTTCCGCTGGGTCGGAAGTAGATTTTAGTAATTTAGCCGCTCTCTGAATGTATAGTTGCGCGTTTGACGATGCGCCCTGTAGCATTGTAACCCCATCCAGCAGGCGCAAAACATCCAATGTTTGACCAGGCGGCGAACCATAACGTTTACAAATTTCGAGAGCGTATTTATAGTAATTCTGCGACTGTGGCAAATCTCCTTCATTAAGCGCGAGAGTTCCCAAGGTTCCCAGAGGAGCCACCATATCAAGTAACACAGGCTTTTGCGTTTCATAAATGGCAATTGCAGCCTGCGCGTACTTCTGCGCATCTTCTGAATGCCCCTGTCGCAAGGCAAGAATCCCAAGATGCGCGCAACACGTCGCCTCGACTGTTATATCGGTGAACGCGCCAGCGTCAGTTTTGTGGTTTCGGATTACATGAAGGGCTTCTTCAAGATACGCATAGGCATGGCTCAGATCATCCTGTTTCTCGGCGGCTTGTCCCATGTTGAGAAGGGCTTGCATCACCTCCCTGGAGTTGGGGGCTTTCCGGCGAAAGAGGATCAGCGCCTGCCGCGAATATTCTATCCCTTTAGTCCAGTTCTCCTGATGGAATTCCATTAACCCCATGTCGAAGCAAATTGAGGCTGCATCCCACGAGTCAGGTGTCTGTTTTTGTATGATAGCGAGGGCATCTTCATAGCGCTTTTGCGCCTGTAATGGTTCGCCTGATAGCGCTTTTGCGCCTGTAGATGGTTCGCCTGTGCCTCGGCGTTCTTGCCCAGGCGATAAAGTATACTCGCGGTCTGCCATGCGGCGGGAGCCTGCGGCTGGCAGACCGTGAGCGCCTGCTCATACAATTTGTTCGCTTCATTCCATTTTTGACGCGCAAATGCAAGATCGCCCTCACTATCCAGATCGTTGGCTTGCCAGAAGACGTTCTGATTTGCGATGTTCAGTTTTCGCGCCTGCTCATACCAATCGAAGGCTCTTGCAAGATCACCCTGATGTTCCCATACTTCTCCCAGTGAATGTAGTACGCATGTTTGCGCAGCCGCGTCATTCCCCGACTTCACATTCTTCCAGGCGTGTTCCTGCCATTGCTGCGCCTGCTTCCAGTCACCCCGAACACTATATGCTTCGCCCGTCCGCCAGCAGAGCCAGCCCGCTTCAACGGCATCGCCAGAATTTTCTAGTTCTACTATCGCATTTCGCCAGGAAACAACACCCTCTTCGATACGCCCTCCTAAAATGCTTGTCTGTCCGGCTTGATACAAAGCCTGCGCAATATTCGACCATTGTGGGTGAACGCGCATGTTTGGCGTTACATCCGGTGACGGTATGCCCGGCGACTGCATTGGTAACTGCGCCAACAAAGGCTGACCAGACCGCAACCCTTTGAGCGTGATGGACGCGGCAACCGTGTTTTCCTGTGCCGCCATAAATTTAAACACAGTGCGTAATGAACGCCCGCCATACTCCTGTAAAACATCGCCGACACATAGCCCGGCCTTTGCCGCAGTGGAGCCGGGTTCAACCGCCTCAACCACCACCCCGAACGTGTGCGCGTCATTTGCCGGTTGCGCCTGTCTGTGATGCGGGGATGCAGGCATGGGCATCTGGCAGTATCCACCGACATACAGCACGGTAACAACACCAAGAATACGTGAGGTAAACCGCATAAAAAACCCTCTTTCGATATCATTCCCGGCAAACGTGTAAAAGCGCATGTCTATGTGTGGATGAATGTGCTGCGCTATTCAATACTCCGCTATTTACAGGTAAGTTTTGTTTCGACGGCACGAATACCTTCCTCTTGATGAATAAAAGAACGGAGAAAAATAATTCAAAAATTTGTAGATATATTGTAAGCGAGGCAAAGTTTACACCAACTATGCAAATGAGAGCGGCGCGGGGTTTCGGCAATTCGCATCCGGCCACTCTACTGAGCTTCACTCCACATTGTTTGTCCAGGCTTTCGGACAGTAAATTCCAAGATTCAGTCTGCGCCTGGCAGGCTGAAATAGGAGATTGATCTAATGTTCCTTCTATCAACTCGACTCTCACACAGGTTGAGTGGCGTCGCTCCTGTTATGGTAGTCGCGCTACTCTGCTCTCTGGCGCTGTCGCATCCGGCAAGCGCCCAGGGTCGCCAACATCCACACGGCGGTGGCGGCAAGCCGGGGACTGGCGGAGGCCAGCCGGGCAAGCCGGGGACTGGCGGCAATGGCCCGGGCAGACCGGGAACGGGTGGCGGCCCAGGCAGACCGGGAACGGGTGGCGGCCCAGGCAGACCGGGAACGGGCGGCAATGGCCCGGGCAAGCCGGGAACGGGAACGGGCAATCCCGGCGGTACGCCGGGGCGGTAGTTACCTGATGATGGCGTCTATGCGCTAAAAATCTGATGGATTGAGGAGAAAGGGGAGAAACCGTGTCATACTTTGCGCGATTTCTCCCCTTTCCTGGACAACAGCCAACAATGTTGTCTCGGCATCTTTCTTGCCGCATCTGCTGACAATGCTTTCTCAAAAAGGAGAAACTTTTATGTTTCGTTTTACCTGCAAGTTTGCCGCCGTCGTCGCTGCCTCTGCTTTTTCCTTGCTGTCCACCATTGCCAACGCTCAGCACCTCATTGTGGGCGAATACTACAATAATCGCGCCTACGATTTTTCACCGAATGGAACGAACCTGGGCCTCTTCACCTCCTCAGGCGGAACCTTTCGTTTTTACGACATGGCTTTTGACTCCAAAGGCTACCTCTATATTGCCGGTGCGCTTACCAACAACGTTCGCCGCTTTTCGCCGACGGGGGTTGATCTGGGCAACTTCGCAGCGACGGGATTGAGTGATGCTGATGGACTTGTTTTTGACCACAACGACACCCTGTATGTCAGCAACTATGCTGGCAATACGGTGCATCGCTTCTCCTCAACCGGAGCGGATTTAGGCGTGTTCGCTTCATCAGGGTTATCCAATCCCGTGGGGATGGCCGTTGATGCAAACGGCAATCTGTATGTCGCCAATTACGGTGGCTCGACCGTGCGAGAGTTTTCCGCAACCGGCCAAGACCTAGGCGTGTTTGCCTCCGGGCTATCCAGTCCACAAGGTTTGGCTTTCGACACGTCAGGCAACCTGTACGTCGTAAATCGGGCCAAGAACGCCATTCGCCGTTTTTCGCCGACGGGAGTGGATATGGGTGACTTCGCCACGACAGGCTTAAATGTGCCCACGAATTCTTGCATTTGACACAAACGGTAACCTGTACGTTGTTAATTTCGGTGGCTCGACCGTGCGAGAGTTTTCCGTAACCGGCCATGATATGGGCGACTTCGCGACGGGCCTGAGTTTTCCTGCGGGATTGGCGTTTCGGCGTCCGGCTTCTGATTCCCCTGTTCCCGAACCCGGCACAATCGCCTTGCTTCTGGCAGGCGGTTTGACCGGAACGGGATGGCTGCTGCGCCGCAGACGGGCTAAACAGGGCATGTAGAGGAGAGGAGCGCGTTCGATAGACTTGCGCGACGCCGGGGGCTTGTACCCTCAACCCCGGCCCTTCTCCCTGATTCCCTCTCTGCGTTCGGAGGGAGAAGGGAGCGAAGGCGCAAGTTGCGCGCGTAGATTATAAACTGTACGAACCTACTCCTCCCGTATTCAACAAACAAAGTGAACTCGCTTACTCCCTTCTCCCTGTCCGCGCAAAGAACGAATCAGGGAGAGGATAGCCCCTAATTATTTCCAAACTTTTTTCGCAAAAACAGCTTTTGGATACTTCTAAAATCGGGGGCGAATGTTAATATAACGTTGCTTGCCAAAACCGAATACAGTCCCCACAAACAAGGGAGGGAGGTGCAAAAAGATGCCTGTTCACATCCGACCGTCTTAACCATTCGGAGGTCACGACGCCTCTACTTAAAAACTAGACACAACGAGACCGAGTGCTGGAAGCGCTGCATTGCCACTATTTCGACAACGTCTCTACATATTCTCTTTCTTTTCCATTTAGATGCGCCGACCCGGCGTAACCTGAGCGCGTAAAACCGCAAGGTTTACAGATGCGCTCAACTCCACGTTCAACAGGTAAAGCTACCACACTCACTCCCTTTTCCCTCCGAACGCAGCAAAGTCGTGTTCCCAAAGCGAACCAGGAATACGAAACTCAGGGGGAAGAGCCGGGGCTGAGGGTAAAAAACGATACTTCGGGCGGGCAGAGGAAGCGGAACGGCACGTCAGCGTTGCCGATGCCGCGATTGACGTACAATTGCGCTTTGCCGGTTGTGTACCAGCCCGCGCGGTAGTGTTTGGCTTTGATCCACTTCAGGGCGCGTTTCGTAACGAGGGGCAGGCGGATTTGCCCGCCGTGCGTGTGGCCGGAAAAGACGACGCAGGCGCGATCAGAAACAAGGTCGGCTTCGCCCGGATTGTGCGCGAGAACCAGAACGGGCGCATCGGGCGGCACATCAGCAAACGCCTGCGCCACATCCGGCGTCCCGTACCAGTCTTCATCCAGTCCGACAACCCACAGGCCGTTAGGAAGGCGATGGCTTTGGTTACACAGATAGGCGATGCCGCTGTCTTCCAACGCCTGCTGTAATTTGGCTAAATCGGCTTTTACATCGTGGTTGCCGTGAACCGCGTACACGCCGAAGGGCGCAATCCCCGAATCCATGAGTGGGGACAGCAGTTTCATGCAGGGCGCAATGTCGGCGGGGTCGTCGTTGACGAAATCGCCTGTAAGCAGGATAAGATCGGGCGACTCGCGGACAACGCGGGCAACGGATTCCGCTATCAGGGCGTCGGGCGTCAGGCGGCTGCGGTGGAAGTCCGACAGTTGGGCTACGCGCAGGCCGTTCAAGGACGGCGGCAGATGCGGCACAACCACTTTATGGCGAGTTGTCTGCATCACGGCGTATTCTGTTCGGGCGCGGAATTGGTTTGCGCGGCGGCTTTCTGCGTGGCCTCTTCGTCCGCTTTCTGCTCCTGATGGAACGTCGCCTGCTCCATTTCCACCTGAGCGCGATGGGCGTTTTCCGTCGCGCCCTGTTTTTGAAGCGCGTTCTGCCACTCCGTCAGGGTTCGGTCATATAGCGCGGTCAGGCTTTGCGCTTTATCCGGGTGCTGCGCCCGCTGCAACTGGTAGATTTCATAGCCCCTGTGCTGCCACCAGGTTCTCAGGATTGCGGCTGCCTGCTGGAATTGAGAGACAGCTTCCCCCGCTTTCCCCTGTTCCAGCAGCCGTTTGCCGATGCGGGTATGGGCGTAAGCGAACTCGGTTTCGGTCGCTTCCGGCATGGCGCGAACTGTGCCTACGGGTGTCGTTTCCAGATCAATCATGTCCTGATAGGTTTGTACGGATTGCGCCGTGTTGCCCGACTGCGCATACGTTTCGGCAAGGGCGCGGAGGGTTTGCAGGTTGTGCGGGTCAAACTCGCGGGCGCGCGCAAAAGCGTTCAGCGCGGGCGGATAGGCGGCGGTGGGCGCGGCAATCATTTCCCCGCTCAATGCCATCGGGTCGCCGGATGCCTGCCCGGACGCGCTTTGGATTGCCTGCTGACTCGCCTGCCGCCGGATAAATTGCCCCAGTTGGTAATACGTTATGCCGGAGGGCGCAAGCCGGGTTGCCTGTTCCAGCGCCGTTCGCGCCTTTTCCGGTTCGCCTGTTGTCTGGTACAGGCCGCTAAGTTTGGAGTAGGGTTCGGTCGCAAACGGGTCTATGTCCGCCGCCGACTGGTAACTATGCAGGGCGTTTTGCAGCGTGTCCTTCGCGGCAGGCAATCCCTGCGCCGCCTGCTCCCGAAACTCGGCCTCGGACACCATCCCCTGCGCCGCCTGAAACCGCGACAGATACGTCACGCCCCCGCGCCACAACAACAGCAAAACCACAACCCCACAGGCCGCCAACATCCCCTTCGAGAGCGGGCGCGGCGTTTGCGTGGCAAGCGGCGCAATATCCCGCGCCTGCGCCACCAGTAATCCCACCATCGCGCTCAACGTCAGCGCGGTCGCCATGATATACCAGTCCGAATCGAACAGACTGTGCAGGATGGAACACACAATCGCCGCCAGAAGGCCAGTCAGCAGAATTGGCGATTGACGATTTTCGATTGACGATTGGGGATTGCCTTTTCCCTTTGTGTCAAGTTCTATATCGTCTATGTAAAGGTCATTGGTATGGGGCTGCGTAGCGGGAAGGTTCGCGTTTGTTCCTTTTGGGCGGGATTTGCGGGGGGCGTTCAGGACGAGAACGTAGACGGCAAAGGCCGTCGAAGACGCGAGGACGACAAGCAGGCAGATCGCGCCGGGTATGCCTGTTTCCGCCATCCATTGCAGGTAACTGTTGTGGGCGTGGACGGTGGGCGCGGCGATGGCGTAGCGTCGGTAGGCGTTTTCGTAACTGCCGATTCCGGTTCCCGTGAGCGGGTTGGCGCGGGCCATGCGCAGGGTCGCCGTCCATGTCACCTGCCGGAACTTGCCCGAATGGGCCTGCGTATCCGCGGCTTCCCCGATGCTGGAAACGGCAACGACCGGCCCGCCCGCCGTTTGCTTGCCCGTATTGGTCAGGCGTATCAGCAGGGGCGACGAAGCGAGAAGCGCGGAAAACAGCATCAGCCCCAATCCGGCAAGCAGTTCTCGCCCCTTGCCTCGCGCCATGCCGAGACGCCAGAGCAACAGCAGCCATGCCCCTACCACGACAAACAGCATCCCCACGCCCGCCCGCGAAACCGTGAACAGCAGACACGCGGTTTGCAATCCAAGCCCCAATCCGATCAGCAGCCGGGTCATGCGCTCGTGGGCAGACACAAAGCAAGCCAGCGTCAGGGGCAGAGTCAGCAGCAGATACCCGGCGAGAAAGTCCGGGTTGAGGAACGTGCCGAACACGCGATGGGCGACGTTGCCCTGTTTCCAGTGTTCCAGATACTCGTGAATGCCCCACGCGCCCGCCAGACTCCCCCCCGCCACAACGGCCAGCATCAGGGCAAGCAGGGCGTTGCGGTCACGTCCCAAACGCGACGCCAGCCCGCCCGTCGTCAGCGAAGCCAGCAGCAGGAACCACGTATCCAGCTTCATAGCGTTGAGGGGAGGATGCGCGAACAGCGAAATCGCCGCCCATATTGCCAACACACACGCGCCGCCCGCCAACCCTCCAACCGGGCCAATCGCAACCGGCTTTTGCCACTCCCGCGCAACTGTCACGCCAAGCGCAAGGGCAACCACAATACTCACAATGGGAACGCTCAAAATTTGCAGCCAACTGACCACATCCTGAGGTGGAATCGCGCTCAACGACAGGGACGCGAACAGTCCCGCCATGATGGGGGACAGCAGCAGAACAAAGCCAATCAAATACAGGGAAATGCGATCCAGCGATGACAGGGCGCGGGCATTACGCGCAGGCCCGACATTGCCCGAATCGGGCGCGGATTTTGTGTTGGCAGCGGTATCCGCAGCGGTATCAACAAGTCGCAAGGGCGGTGGTTCGGTCACGAAGCATCTCCGGGGCGGCGCAAACCGGAAGAATCCGAGGGGGCCGCCGCCGCGTTCGTCAAGGGTACAATGTTCTTTTCAATCGGCGCGGGCTTTTTGCGCAACTTCATAATTTTGCGCTGCCAGTAGCGGACGCGCCAGCGCGCCATCTGCCCGACCGCGCGCAGAGCAATGCCGGGCAAAATCAGCGGGCGCAGCAAAACAGGCGTTTGCGCCCGATAGTGTTTCTTATAAAACAGATACTGACTGCGATGAAACTCATACGTCATGCGCGTCGGAGCCAGATCGCTGCTTTTGCCGATGTAGTGATAGATAACGGCATCCGGTAAATAAGTAACGCACCATGTAGCAGATAGGGAGATAGGGAGATAGGGAGATAGGGAGACGTTGTTGTCTCCTTGTCTCCTTGTCTCCTCTTCTCCCTGTCTATATTCTGCGTGATTGGCCCGCCAGCACAAATCTACGTCTTCGCAATACATGTAATAATCTTCATCGAAGCCGCCGATTTGGTCGAGCAGGGTTCGGCGGATCATCAGGGCGGCCCCGGATACCCAATCCACGTTGCGCGGCGTAGCGTGATCCCAATTCTTCATCAGGTAGTCGGCGGCGAAGCGATTTTTGGGCAGCAGGCGTCCGAGCGGCGTGTTGTGCAGAAAGCCGGTTGCGAGATTGGGATACTGGCGGCACGAGTATTGCAGGCTGCCATCCGCGTTGAGCAGTTTGGGGCCGAGAATACCGACATCGGGATTGGCGTCGGCGTAATCCACCATTGCCTTCAACGCGCCCTCCGTCACCTGTGTATCCGAGTTCAGGAACAGCACGTACCGACCGGTTGACGCGGGAATGCCTACATTGTTACCTGCGCCGAAGCCTATATTCATGGGATTGGCAATCAGCGTCACTTGCGGAAAATCGCGCCGTACCATGTCGCGGCTGTCGTCGCTGCTGGCATTGTCCACAACAATTACTTCCACATCAACGCCAATTTGCGGATGTGTCAGGGTTTGCAGGCACTCCTGTAGCAGTTTGCGGGTATTCCAATTGAGAATTATAACGGATACATCCACTTGGTTACGGCTTTCTGCGTTGGCTACGAGACTGCGCCCTCATCCGGGCTTCGCCCACCTTCTCCCAGAATGGGAGAAGGCTAAACTGTCAGCGTCGCGCATTGATTATGATTGGCCGGATTGGTTACTCTGCGGCGCAATTCGGTACTCGATGCTGACCCCAATAACAACATGATTGTTGTGAGAAATCTCCATTCCGAGTTCCTGCACAGTAATGCGACGTGGTCTCTCCTCAAGTGCGTATTTCCTATTTGCGTTCATTCCGCTAGGTCTGTCTCGCTCGTCAAACTCCTGCTCTTGAAGTCTTCGTCTCATCATCGCCATGCTCTGTTCAGCAGACGTGAAATCTCCCTCTGATGTACTTATTGCATCTGTAAACCGGTACACGCCAGCAATGGTTACATTCAAGCCTTTTGCAATACGCTGCGCTTTTTCATTTGCCCATTCGATGCAGCGATCCAGCAGGCGCAATTGTATGTCGCGCAGGTCGCCGTAATCCCATTGCAGATAGTTGACGGTTGTGTTCTTTTGCGATGTGATGACGCCGAGATAATCCGGCATGGTTTCCAATTTCGCGCAATGCGCTTTCAGCGAGTAGGTTGCGGAAGAGTGGCGGCCTAAAATGCCGGTGGAAGCGTCCGCCTGTACGCCGAGCAATTTAATATCCGCGTCCGTCGCGCCGATGGCTTTCAGTTCGTTGACAAGCTGCTGCACTTCGCGGGCTTTGTTCAGGGCGGCATCGCCCACAATCAGGGACATGCCTTTGACTTGCAGGAAAAAGTCTACATGCTGCGCCGCTACCTCCTCAAAGTCTGCTTCCTGCACCCGTATCATCCCTGTCTCTTCCACAGCTATCATCCCATCCTGTTCTTTTACGGTTGTTCATACCGCTTCCGGCGTCACCACAATCTTGTTGTTATCAACCGCGTCCAGAATTTGTTCGATAGCATGGCACAGCCGCCGAAACGAGCGCGAGTTGGCGCGGGCCAGTGTTGGGTCAATCAAGCGCGTCATAGTAAGTTGGTCTTGTGCTTCATCGTAGGCTACCCGCCTGTATCCACCTACACGGGGCAGTTGGCTGGTTATCCATGCCTTTACATCCCTGATTGCTTCAACATCTCCTGTGAAGCTGGTTTCTATCGGTAACATCAGACCGTCTCTAACAATTTGACCTGCCAGTGTTTCCATGATTGCCAGAAACCAGGCTTCGTATTCCATTGCAGCGACTGCTACAACAACGGCGCAGCGCGGATTGCCCATCGCCAGAATACGCCTTGTAAAATCCCTTGCCAGATGAACCGCGCAATTATCATCCGCATCCACGAGTATCAGAACAGCATTACACCCCGGTCGGTTCCAGGCGCGTTCAATCAACTGCTCTAACCCGCCCTTTTTGGTCAGATTACTGCGCCCCTTCGCATCAATGGCGACATCTACCTGAACATCGTACCGCTGACTATCCCTCAACAGTTTGTAGCAGAGAACAGGCACTGCGCCGACATCACCATGGCCTTCCACAATCGGTACAACTTTAGACATCGGCGGCGCTCACCGCTTCAAAAGGCGTAGCGCGTAGCCCTTCAATGCGCAGCAGGTCGCCGGTTGTAAACAATTGCTTGTGAACAGCATCCATTTGTTCAGGCAACAATGGACCGATGAGTGTCATGCCCCCTTTACGCTCTGCAATAAGCAACTGCTCCACATCAAACTCAGAAATAAAGTCCGGGCTTTGCGTGGTTACAATCACTTGATGATTGAGCGCGGTTTCTTTGATGACACCTGCCAAAATCGGCATGGAGTTTGGGTATAAGAACAATTCTGGTTCCTCAATAGCAATCAAGGGGTACGTCGCTCTCTGGTACAAAGCCGTTAGTAGCGCAAGAAGCCTTATCGTGCCGGAGGACTCCATTTTCAGGTCGAACCAAAGCGCACTCTCTTTGTAGTCACTATGAAGCAAACCTATCAGTAGATGATCGTTGATAGCATCTACACGAACGTCTTTAATATCGCTGACAATCAAGCGCAGAGTGGCTTTAATGGGAGATAACCAACCGTCTTCATCCGCTCTTTGCAGCATCGAGGCGAGATTATCGCCGGTCTGCGACAACAAACGGTCATCACGTTTCTGTTGGAGAGTAGGAAGTGTCGCCGGGTTGAAGTTGTATACTGTTGTATTCACTAGATGCCGCAACATGTTCGCGGTATCTATTCTGAATGAAGACAATGTTCCCATCAATAAATGACCGCGTGGAATTTGCTCTTCTGAGTCAAGTGAGCCAAACGGTGTAGATGCCGACGTTTTCCACGTTCCATTTTCAATTTCAAAAATGGTCTGAGCAGATGCTTCGCTTGTTCCCTGCCGCAAACTCTCCCTCTTTACGCGCATCAGACTGTCATCGCATGTATCAATAACGAAGCCATACTCCGCCCATAGATCTTCCGCTTCGACATTCACCGTGATGGCAAGATCATGGCAAAGACGCTCCGGTTCTCGACGGCGCACAGACGAAATTGCTCCTCGCTGACCAAATGCGGCTTCCAATCCCATTCCTGGCTGTAGGGCTTCACCTACAAAACGCAACACGTCCAAAAACGCGCTTTTACCCGCGCCGTTGCGCCCGACCAGCACTGTCAGTGGGCCGAGCGTCACATCTATATCCGCCAGACTGCGAAAATTTTTCACCCGAACGCGCGTAATCACGAAACACCTCCATCAACAATGCTGAACGAGGAGTGCTGAATGATGAATGGGATGTTACTCATCACTCATTGTTCATCACTCATCACTTGCTTCTGCCTTTTTCGCGCTTGCAGCCAGGCATGGGGCCAGGAAGCGGCGGCGATAAGCAGGCGCAGGGGCCAGAGCCAGATGGTGCGGTAGTGTTTGGCATAAAAGCGCAGCAGCCCGCGCCGGGACTCCCATGCCATCGCGCCGCCCACCTGTATCGTGCTTGCGCCACCATAATGGATAATTTCGACATCGGGCGTGAACCAGATTTTCCAGCCCGCCCGCTTGCAGCGCAAACACCAATCCACTTCGTTGAAGAAAATCGGGAAGGCCAGATCCATCATTCCAATCTCTTCTATGGTTTGACGGCGCAATAGTAGAAATGTGCCCATCGGCTGATCCACTTCCGCAACATGCCTGTAATCGAACCATGTCATGCGGTACGCGCCGAAGAAGGGGCTGTGGGACAACAGGCGACTCAGGCCGATCAGTTCCCACAGCACGGTGAGCGGCGTGGGAAATCCGCGTACTGACTTCTGCAAACTGCCGTCCGGGTGTACCTGCCGGACGCCCAATGCGCCCGCGTCAGGATGTTGTTCCATAAACGCGACGGCTTTTGCCAATCCCCCCGGAGGCAAAATCACATCGGGGTTCAATAACAGATTATACGCGGCGCAAGCCCGCTGCATCGCCTGATTGTTGCCCTCCGCGTACCCGATATTTTCTTCGTTGGCGATAAGCGTTGCCTGCGGAAACCGTTCCCGTACCGCGAGGGCGCTGCCATCATGCGAAGCGTTATCCACAACAACCACTTCAAACCCAAAGTTTGGCGGCGCGTTATAGATGCTGGCAAGCGCGTCGAGCAGCAGATCGCGCGTGTTCCAGTTGACGATGCAAATAGAGAGGAGGGTGTCGGGTGTCGGGTGTCGGGTGTCGGGTGTTTGGGTGTTTGAATTGTCCATACGCGCATTTCGCGCTTGCTGTCAAATGGAAACATTTAACGCAAGTTACGCCCCTTTCCCAACACCCGACACCTGACACCTGACACCCCTTCCCAGAGTTCGGCAACATCCTTGAGCAGCACATCGGGCGGGCAATCGGCGAACGCTTCGGGCGGGTGTTGTCGGTGTAAACCCAGCGTACGCATTTGCGCGGCGCGGCCTGCCTGAATGTCCATGACGTGATCGCCCACCATCAGGCAATTTTGCGATTGCAAGCGTCGTTCGGGGAATTTGGTTCGCAGGACGCGCAGGGCGTCGCGCAGATGATCGGGATGCGGCTTGACCTGAGTCGCATCTTCTCGAGCCAGCAGAACGTCGCACTGCAAATCGCCCTCCACGAGCAGACGGTCCGCCACCATGCGGCAATTGCGCGTGACTACGCCGATGGGAACGCCGCGCCGATTTAGGCACGACAGCAGTTCGGACGCTCCGGGCAGCAAAACGGGGTCGGCGCACTGTTCGGCCTCCTGCGCGGCCAGCATCGCATACGCGGCTTCGTGGAAATCTTTATGCGCTCCGCTCATGGTAATGCTCTGCAAAATCGCTGTCACTTTTTCGACAATGGCAAGAATGTCCATATCGCCCATAGTCTCTGTATTCACGCCCCACTCCACGCCCAACGCCAGCGTCTTCCGCTTCATCTCCGCAAAGTCTATATGGGTTTCAATCAGCGTGTTATCCAGATCGAACAAAACCGCGTCACTTTCCAACAACAGGCGAGCCGCCTTTTCTATCGTTTCGATGTGCGTATTCCTTCTTTTGTTCTCTTACTTCCGCTCCGGCAGCGCGGCAGGCAGGATATACCCCAACTGGCGCAATCCCTTGCGGAACGCGGCCTCATTTTCTGCTGATACCACGATATGACGTTCGCCCGCCGCCATGCAGTAGCGTTTGGTGCGCGGGTCGTGTGACAGCAGTTGGGCGGTATCTTTGTCGGCGCACTCGATAAGCCGCGCCATGCCCCGATCCAGTACGCGGCGGCTGCGCTCCTCCACATCATCCAGAAACCGCGCGATTACTTCCGGCAATTCGTTTTCGCTGCGGGTTTGCAGCAGGTTGCGCAATTCTTTCAGGTCACGCCCACTCTCCACAGCGGCCAGCATTTTTGCCTGCTCCAATCGCCACACGCGCTCGGAACTCTTTTCCGCGTACAGACTCAAAATCAGCATGTCTCCCGCTGCTGCCTCCAAATCGGTAATCACGACATCGCGGTTGGGCAGAACGCGCAGGGTCGGGCGGTGTTCCTGCGGCGCAAGCGTGTAGGTGTCGGCCAAGCCGAGGCAGTACGCGCCCAAACTGTTCAGGCGCAGATACTGCAAGCCATCGTAGCGGCTGAAAAAGTACAGATCATCCGCGCCCCAGAAGCCGCTATAATCGGAACGAACCCCGGCGGGGCGGGTATAGGCAACATCAATCAGGCCGAGCGTGGCCGCGTACTCGAACAGAAAACACAGGGTATAACGCGCCTGCAAAATGTTCCACTGACTGGCTCCCGCGCCAAAGTCATAACCCAGGCTGCCGTAATCCGCGGACGAGATATACAGTGTCCACTCGTCGCGCGACACCTCGAAATCGTGTTCGGCATGAAGGTAGCGCAGAAAATGATCCACATTCACCCATTTTCCGACAGGGCAATGCTGCATCGTTTTAACAATGGAATCGCGCCGAGTTTTGGGCGAAGTCAGGCTCTTCAGGCCATTGCCGGTCTGCCCGCGTATGTTGTTGATGCGCCGGAGTTCGTCGTACAGGGACGATTTTAGCCAGTTTTGCCACATACTGCGCAGGATTTCCGAGGGTGGAGTCAGCAGCGCCTTTTGCCCCGCCGGTGTCAAATCCAATTTCTTGCCGTGCAGAACGGCGAACTTTCCCGCCTGTACCAGCAACGGCCACGCGAACGCTTTCACCGGCCCAACCGCTTCTTCATTCTCATCACGCGCATCGTCTTCCCCTTCTACACCGGGCATATTATCGTAAAAGTCGCCGCCGTGCAGCAATGCGCCGATGGCTTTCACGGAACCCGCTGTCGGCAGGCTTGTTTTCTCGCTCACGCTCACTTTGCCCGCGCTGATAAGCCGCAGCAGCACGGGCGCATCCTGTAGCGCGTCGCGCTCTGTTTCGCGGCGAACAACCGGGAGGGGCGTGACCACGTCCGTATATTTTTTCGTCTCATAATCATAGGATTTTTCAAACAGGTCGAATACATCCTCAATCTCATCCTGCGATTCCAGCACAATGCGCGGCGGAACCGGCACGAACGCCTTCAAGCGGGGTTTCAAGTCTTCGGGCAATACGTTGCGGTGCAGAAACATGCTCAACAGCGAGGCTTCTTCCCGATAGCTGTTTTGCCAGTCCGGGCGTGTGCCTAAATTGGGGGACTTGCCGTACTTGGCCTGAAAGCGCTCGGCATTGTAGCGACCATCCGGCGCGTACAGCGCTTCGGCAACCGCCGCCTGCTGCGTGGCATCCAGACGCCCCCACGTTTCGCGCAATTTGCCGCCGTTCATTTGCGCCATCAGAATATCCACAAGCGCCGCTTTACGCGCAGGCTTTTCCGTTTTGAACAGCGCGTTCAATTTCTTCAGATTCTCTACGGTATAATTCTCCAGCGCGTCTTTCAGCGTGGCGTACCCGGCTTGTTCCTCATAATAACTCATCCCGTCCATCCTTAAAAATGTATATGTGATTATAAGTATACCGTATAGCGTTCCATCCACATGTCTACACGCGCGACAGCGCCACTGCCTGCATGTAAATTGCCGTTGCTTTGTTGCGGCAATTTTGGTATAGTGTTCGTATGGCGACAGGTTGGGGTTTGTTGTGTGAAAGGCCAGCAATGTTTGCAGCAGGGAGACAGTGTGGCTTATTCTGATTTCACACTGAGCAGGCTAACCAAAAAGTTCAATTTGACGCTGGAAACCAACGCTGATCTGTTCGCGCGCAATTCCTGCCGTCACGCCTGAACCGGCGTTTTTACGGCGCTTGCAGCGCGATATGGAAATGGCTTTGCAAGTGTCTACCGAACGGTCGCGCTCCGAATTTATCATCGCGCCCATTCTGGCGGAAGCGCGTTATATGGCGCATAACGAGATCGCGCTGTTTAGCGGCGTGGAATTTACCGTAGACGCGCTGCAAGACCTGAGCGGCTTTTGTGATTACATCGTGACCCGTTCCCGGCAGCAGATGTTTGTCGAGGCTCCCGTACTCATGCTGGCAGAGGCCAAAAACGAGGAGATTAAACAGGGGTATGCGCAGTGCCTTGCCGAAATGATTGCCGCGCAGTTGTTCAATGCGCGCGAAGGCAGCGATGTTCCGAAGATATACGGCGCGGTCAGCATCGGCAATCAGTGGAAGTTTCTGGAACTCGAAGGCGCGATTGCCCGCATTGACGCCGCCGACTACTACATTAAAGATGTGGATAAAATTATGGGCATTCTGCTGTACATGGCGACTGGACGCCTGAACTCTTCCCCTCCCTCCTGACGGGACACTACAAAAGCGCATCAAGCATACAACAATCTGCGCTCTGTTCAACTTTCGACCCGATTATGTCGCCATGAAAATAGCCGTTGCGTTCTTGTTGCCGATTTGGTATAATGGTGTATAGAAGCGTTCGGTGTTGAGAGCCGGGGCGGGCGTATCGGCGGTTGGATGAACCAGTGTCAGGGGGGGAACCCAGCAGCCTTAAGTCTGAACTCCCGAGTACGTTCCTCACCCCGGCTCTGAGCATCGAAGGCAAAAACAGGGAGTAGGGAGTAGGGAGTAGGGAGTAGAAGGCTCCGCGTCATGCGGGGTGAGCGGCACAACCAGCCGCGTTTTCTCTACTCCCTACTTCCTACTCCCTACTCCCTACTTTTATGTCCTACATCGCCCTTTACCGCAAATACCGCTCCCAGAACTTCGACGAGTTGATGGGACAGGAATCCGTGACGACCACGCTGCAAAACGCGATTCGGACCGGACGCATTGCCCACGCCTACCTGTTTCACGGCGCGAGGGGTTGCGGCAAAACGTCTACCGCCCGCCTGCTGTCCCGCGCCCTGAACTGCGTGGCGCAGGATGGCCCTTCCGCCGAACCGTGCGGGGTGTGCCGATTGTGCGTGTCCATACGCGAGAATACGTGCATGGATGTGGTCGAGATTGACGCGGCCAGCGAAACCGGCGTGGACAATGTGCGCGAAAAAATCATTGAAAATGTGCAATACGCCGCGAGTGAAGCGCGGTACAAAGTGTACATCATTGACGAAGTGCATGACCTTTCAGCCAAAGCGTTCGACGCCCTGTTGAAAACGCTGGAAGAGCCGCCGCCCCACGTCGTCTTTATTCTCGCCACTACGGAGTACCACAAAGTTCCCATTACGATTCGTTCGCGCTGTCAGGGCTATCAGTTCAAGCGGGGCAGCCTGCATGATTTGAGCGCGTCCATCGAGCGGGTGATTCTGGCCGAAGGGTTTACTGCCGAACCGGAAGCGGTACAGGCGGTTGCCCGCAGCGCGGAAGGCTCGTGGCGCGACGCCCTTTCCATTCTGGAGCAGGTACTCGCGTATTCGGACGGGCATATCACGGCTGCGATTGTACACCGCGCGCTTGGCACGGTGGGAACCGAGATGCTGGCGCAGGTGACGGAAACGCTGGCCGGGGGGATTGGGCGGCGACACTGGGAATCGCGTCCGACCTTGTGGACAGCGGTACGGACGTTCGCCAACTGCTGACCGCGCTTGCCGGACATTTGCGCGACCTGATGCTGCTGGCGACGGGCGCGAAACAGGCAGCCGCGCAGGAGTTGGGCGCGGACAAACTCGCCCTACTCAAATCGCAGGCAGGTGTTTTCGCTCCCGCTTCCCTGCTGGAAATGATGGGCGAATTGTCGGCAGCGGAGCGCGAGTGCCGCAATAGCAATCAGCACCGCTGGATTCTGGAACGAACCCTTGTGCGCCTGATGCAGATCGGGCAGGGCGTTGTTACGGCGGAACCGCAAGCCCGCCCCGCCATCCGCCCGCAGGAGAAAACAGCGTCGCCTTCCGCGCGTCCGCAAACGCAGACTGCTGCCGCGAACGGCAAATCCTCCCCATTGCAGCACACGGACGACATTGAACTGCCCTCCCGCGCCAATGTCGCCGCTTCCCCGACCAACGTGCCGCGCCCGCCCACGCAGGAAACCGCGCAAACCCTCGCGTCCACTGCCTCATTCGGCGCAAACGGCGCAACGCAAGACGAGGATGACGAAGACGAGGACGAGGCTGACGCGCTGGAAACGGAACCGGAAGAGATCCTTGCGCCCCCGCCGCTGACGATAACCGCTGTTCCACTTATACAGGAATCCACGCCCGCCGTTTCCACGACAGCGACGTTCAACGCTTCCAATGGCGCGGGCAACGGCAATCCTGCCTCTCCCGCTCCCGATTTCAGCGGGCATCAGTTTGCCGAAGGCGTTACGCTGGACGTGATTCGCCGATCATGGGATCGCATTGTAAAATCGGTACACAAAATTAGTCCTGCCGGGGGCGGGTTTCTGGAAAAAGCGCAGGTAAGCGCGTTGCAGGGCAATACGATTATTCTTTCGTTCAAAGAAGCGTTTGCCCGTGACCGTATCCAGAACAAGGCCAAAGAGTTAGTTGAAAAGAAGATTAATGAGGGCTTGAAAACAGAAGGCTATCGCATCCAATGCCTTCTGGACGGGCAGAACGGTTCCGGGGGCGCGGGTGTGGGCGCGAAATTGCCGACTGACCCGCCTTCCAATGGAACAGGCATGGCCGCAAGCATGGGAACGGGAACGCTGCTGGATTCTCCGCGCGATTATTGCCGCGCCGACCGGCCCGACGCGGGTGATGGATTACGAAGTTCCGACCGCCGCGCCGCCACCCACTTCCTATGCGCCGCCCACCACTTCCAACAGTGTTCCCAACGATGGCGCAAATAACTTTCGGACGGCTGACACTGCTATTTTACAGCCCGCCGCGCCTGCCGGTAGCTCTAATGGCGCGAACATTTCCCCTGTTCCCTCCCCCAACAATGCTTCCGGCGTTTCCGGCGTCGCGGCTTCCACTAATGGAAATGGCAACGGCAACGGGGCAGCGAAACCCACTCCCGCCCCACCCGCCTACACGCCGCAACCCGAAGAAGACCGCAGCATCGGCATGTTGAAGGAAGTGCTGGACATTTTTGGCGGTCAGGTCGTCCATACCGAAAAGGGCTAACCGTTTGCGGCAGCAATCCACGCGCAATTTGCGGCTGCATCGGATACAATAAACGTATAATAGAACAGACACTCTGAATTTCGGCGTATTTTTCCGGTTTTGGACCCACACAAGGAGATACTAAACATGGCACGATTTGGCGGCGGTGGCGGTGGCGGCGGAATGCCGGGTTTCGGCGACATGCAGAAGTTGATGAAGCAGGCGCAAAAGATGCAGGAAGACGCCGAGAAACTGCAAAACGATCTGGAAACATTGCGCGTTCCCGCGCAGGCCGGCGGCGGCATGGTGACTGTCACCGTCAACGGACACGGCCATCTCGTGGAAGTGAAAATCAATCCCGCCGTCGTGGACCCCGACGACGTGGAGATTCTGGAAGACCTGATTATCACCGCCGCGAAAGAAGCGACGGCCCAGGCGCAGGCCGGTCAGGAAGCCCGCATGAAAGAGATCACCGGCGGGCTTGGCGACCTCAACCTGCCGCCGGGACTGTTGGGATAGGGAGTAGTGAGTGGGGAATAGGGAGTAGGAAAGTACGAATTCTATAATTGGGCTTCGTTCGTAACAAAGCACACTAACTACTCCCTACCCCCTACTACCCACTCCCCGGATATTACCATGCTACACTATGCGAAACCGCTGGCCCGATTGGTGGCGGAACTGGAAAAACTGCCCGGCATTGGGCCGAAATCGGCGCAGCGCATGGCGTTTTATATTCTGCGGCAGCCGCAGGAAGAGGCGGCGCAGCTTGCCGAAGCCATCCTTGTCCGTCAAGCAGCACATTAAATTGTGCAAAGTTTGCGCCAATTTCACCGATCAGGAATTATGCGAAGTGTGCCGCGACACGAAGCGCGACCGAACGCTGATGTGCGTCGTGGCCGAAACCCGCGACCTGATCGCGATGGAAAAGACCAACGAGTTCAAGGGGCTGTACCATGTCCTGCAGGGCGTGATCTCGCCGATGGACAACATCACGCCCGAACTGCTGAAAATCCGCGAACTGTTTCCCCGCGTCGCCGACGGCATTCAGGAAGTGATTCTCGCCCTGAACCCGACAACGGAAGGGCAGACAACCGCGCTGTATCTGGCGAACCGCCTGAAACCGCTGGGCGTGAAAGTGTCGCAAATCGCGCACGGCCTGCCCGCCGGCGGCGACCTGGATTACGCGGATCAGGCAACCCTGATTTCCGCCCTGCAATGGCGACGAGAAATGTAAAAACTGTACTTTGAAGGCAGGCACGGCGTAATAGCCTCACTGAAAGTTGGAGACAAACAATGTCATTTCAATGTACGCAGACATGGAAGCGAACCGCGTTTGCTTTAACCTGCTCACTGGTTTGCGCGTCAGCTGGCCTTGCGTTCGCAGACGCGGCTTCAGATGCGCGGAAAAATATTCAAGCGTTCTATGATGCCGAAAGCGTTGCAATCAGCAAACACGATGTAAACGCCACTTTTCGCAGTTATGCGCCGGATTACGTGTCCATCAACGAAAAGGGCGAGAAGAAGAATTTGGAACAGACCAAAGACGCGGCAAAATCCGTGATGATAAGCATGAAAACCCTTACGATCACGCAGAAAGTTCAGACGCTTACGCTGAAGAAGAGTAACCAGGCTACAGTTGTGGTCAAAAACCACATTTCCGGCGTAACCATCGGGGATGCGAAAACTTCTCAGAAAATGTCAGGCGATGAAACTGCCGAAGATTTATGGATTAAAACGGGGAGTGGCTGGCTCAGAAAGCGTTCTAAAACACTCAGTATGACAATGACGACTAACGGCGTACCCATAGGTAAGTAGCAGGCGGGCGACAACCCAAAGCAGGGTACAGCAATGGAGAGTAGAAGTATGAACGATATCAATGCGCAGAAGTCAACATGGCGCACAAAAGTAGGATTGGCGGAGATGCTCAAGGGCGGCGTCATCATGGATGTGGCGAACCCGGAGCAGGCCGTGATTGCGGCGGAAGCGGGCGCGACGGCGGTAATGGCATTGGAGCGTGTGCCGTCTGATATACGCAGGGATGGCGGCGTAGCCCGTATGTCCGACCCGAAGATGATACGCGAGATTATGGACGCCATCAAGGGGCATGAGATTCCCGTTATGGCGAAGTGCCGCATCGGGCATTTTGTCGAAGCGCAGATTCTGGAATCTATTGGCGTGGACTTCATTGACGAAAGCGAAGTGCTGACGCCCGCTGACGAAGAGAACCACGTCAACAAGCACCCGTTCAAAGCGCCGTTCGTGTGCGGCTGCAGAGATTTGGGCGAAGCGTTGCGGCGTATCGGCGAGGGCGCGGCCATGATCCGCACCAAAGGCGAAGCGGGAACCGGCAATGTTGTCGAGGCGGTTCGGCACATGCGAACGCTGATGCGCGACATTCGCCGCGTTCACGTCATGCAGGAGGATGAACTGATGGTGGCGGCCAAAGAGTTCCGCGCTCCCTATCATCTGATTGAGGAAGTCCACAAAACGGGACGCCTGCCCGTGCCGAACTTTTCCGCCGGCGGTATCGCCACGCCCGCCGACGCCGCCCTGATGATGTACTTGGGCGCGGAAGCCGTTTTTGTCGGCTCCGGCATCTTCAAATCGTCCGATCCCGCCGGACGCGCCCGCGCCATTGTGGACGCGGTTGCCCACTATCAGGACCCCGCGTATCTTGCGGAAGTCTCGATGGGAATCGGCGAAGCCATGCCGGGATTAGATATTCGCGCCCTGCCCGAAACCGAACTGATGGCAAATCGCGGCTGGTAGGAGCAATACTTCACCACAGAGGCACAGAGACACAGAGGTTTCACAGAGATTTAAGAAGAGGAAACTGGAGAAAATCAATTGTTCTCTTCCCTTCTCTCCAATCCCTCTGTGAAACCTCTGTGTCTCTGTGCCTCTGTGGTGAATTCCTCAAGCGTTTATGCGGTGGACGCGCTCACCGGCGTTGATTTCGCCTTGCAGCACGTTGACGAGGCGCGGGATGCGGGGAATATCCAGATGGAGGAGCCAGCGTCCTAGCGATGTGGGCTGCCAGGTGCGCCAACATTCTGTACGCAGTTCATACAGATACACTACGTCCTGAGAGCCTTTGCTGCGGCGGTACGCTTTTTTGACAAACGCGGGGCCGGGGGAAGTAAGCATAACCAGCAGGCCGGCGGCTACGACAACAGGCGCGTAAATAATCAGCACCAGCAGCGCGAAAATGCGAGGCACGAACGACAAAACGGATACCAGAGATTGCGCGTACGCGGGGCGGGATTGGACAGGCGATTCAGGAAGCGGGCAGGCAGTCTCTCGAATATCATTCACGATGCGACCTCCAGAAAACGATGGACAAGCAACAATAGACAAAACCAGCGCGGGAAGTGAGCGCGAAACGCGCTTGAACGTCCGACACGCCTCCATCGGGAGAGACGCACACGGCAAACAGAGCTAAAACAGTATCAGTTAAAATTCTTTAGTTAAACTTACCACACCTGACGGCATTTGACAAGCGCTTTTTTCAGTTTGCGGCCCATAATTTTGGTTGAGTCATTCAGGGAGTTGTATTGCCGCCCTTCGCGTCCTCTTTTGCTTTCTCCAGCGCCATTCTTTCCGCCCGCTCTTCACGCATTGCGATTGCCTGCCGGATTTCACGGTTTCGCCGCTCCTGCCGATGTTCAGGATTCATATAGCGATTGATGAGGTACCAACTGAGTCCGATTAGTAACAGCAGGACAGGTATCGCGGAACCGCCCACAATCAGGTTGTAGAGTTCCCGCGAAAGCACATTAGGATTGGGGGCAGCGTTGGGATCGTCCGGCATGAGTTTAACTCCTCCAGTGGGATTAGATGCCGCGTACAACAGTGGCTATGGCCGTCGCTTCCATGCCTTCGCGCCTTCCGACAAAACCCAATTTTTCAGAAGTAGTTGCCTTGACGCTGACGCGATTTGGTTCAATCCGTAAACACGCTGCCATCGCCTCCTGCATCTGAATGCGGTGCGGCATCAGTTTGGGCGCTTCGGCAACAACCGTCGCGTCTATGTTGACGATTTGCCACCCCGCTTCGCGCAGTCGTTCGGCAACCACTTCCAGCAATTTCAGGCTGGCGATTCCTTTGTACGCCTCGTCCGTGTTGGGAAACAGAATCCCGATGTCGCCGAGCGAGGCTGCGCCGAGCAACGCGTCGCAAACCGCGTGAAGCAGCACGTCCGCGTCGCTATGCCCCTCCAACCCTCGGTCGTGCGGTATCTCAATTCCGCCTAAAAACAGCCTGCGCCCCGCTTCCACGCTCCGCAAATGCGTGAACGTCGTAGCCCAGGCCGGTTCGGGTTTCGGTGTTCAGGTATTCGGGATTGGGTTGTTCAGGGGAAGACGCGGCATTGTTCTGAATACCTGAATAACCGAACACCTGAATACCCAACGCTTCGGCAATTATGAGGTCTTCCTGCCGTGTGATTTTCAGGTTGCGCAGGTCGCCGGGAACGATTTGGACGGGTTCGCCAAGCGCTTCGATAAGGGAGGCTTCGTCGGTCGGCTCGGATTGGGCGAAATCAAAACGGGCATACGCCTGACGCGAAGCAGAGACACGCGCGCGCCCTGTGGCGTTTGCACCGCTGTCAGGCCGGAAAGTGTTTCGCCGTTTTTGGTGATAGAGCGGGGAAGCGTGGCGCGTACAATTCCGTTCGCGTCCGCGCGTTTTATGGTGTCGGACAGGGGCAGGCCGGGAACCGCCGCGCCCACCCGCGCCGTCGCTTCAATCACGCGGCCAATCAGTTCCGCGCTGACGAGCGGACGGGCGGCGTCATGCGCAAGGACGAGTTCGGAGTCCGGAGGCAGCGCGTTCAGGCCGTTGCGCACCGACTCGGCCCGCGTCGCGCCGCCAACAACCACGCCCGTTACTTTGGAAAATTGAACGACAGTTTCCCGCAATCGCTCGATTTCGCTTTCCCCGGCGGCAATCGTGATGCTGTCCACGCCTGGATGGTTCTGGAACGCGGCCAGTGTCCATTCGATGACGGGACGCCCGCCGAGCATCGCCCATATTTTGTTTTCCGGGCTACCGAACCTTCTTGCCTGGCCCGCGGCGGGTAAAACCACTGCCACTGTTGGTCTGGTAGTTGCCGCTGCCGTTGCTGTCATTTCGTCCGTCCCTGCCCCCGTTGTAGTCAAACTGGTCTCCATCCTCTTCGGTGCGGACGCGGGCAAAAATCATTTTACCTGCCGAGGTTTGCAGCACGCTGGTTACGATCACGCCATGCGTATCGCCGATATAGCGCCGCCCGTCCTCGACAACGATCATCGTGCCGTCGTCCAGATACGCCACGCCCTGATTCGGCTCCTTGCCCTCTTTGACGATCCCGACCATCATAATCTCACCGGGCAGCACGACGGGTTTCAGCGCGTTCGCCAGTTCGTTGACGTTGAGTACCTGTACGCCCTGCAGCATCGCCACTTTGTTCAGGTTGAAATCGTTGGTGACGATCATGCCTTCGAGCGCCTTCGCCAGCCGAACCAGTCTGGTATCCACTTCTTCGTTCTGGTACGCTTTGTCCAGCGCCTTGTCCCAGGTGCGCACGATAAGCGGCAGTTCCTTCTGCATCGTGTTCAGAATGTCCAGCCCGCGCCGCCCGCGCGCCCGCTTCAGGCCGTCGCCCGAATCCGCGATATGCTGCAACTCTTCCAGCACGAACCCCGGCACATACAGCGGCCCTTCCAGAAATCCCGTGCGGCACACGTCGGCGATACGCCCGTCAATAATGACGTTGGTATCCAGAATTTTGCAGTTGACGGTGGGATTGACCTCTTCCGGCTCCGGCGCGACGGCGGCAGGCCCGACAAAACGCAGCTCGTCCTTCATGCTCATAATGCCCCGTATGCTCAGATAGACAAAGGCGACTGCCAGCACGATAGAAATCAAGACGCTCATCACTTTGTAAAGCGGCGTGGGGGAGATTAGCAGCGTAATAACGAAAAACGGCAGGGAAATCAGGATGCCAATTGTGGTTCCAATGCCGACGGCGACTTTGTCTTTGGCCGACATCTGCTCGACCATGTTCCCCGCGTCAATCAGGCGTTGCGCGAGTTTGGGCGCAATCACGCCGCCAACAAGCAGGCCGATCATGCCCATTGCCAGCACAATCGCGCTCAGATAATAGGGGCGGTCTTTGGTCGCGTCTTTGAACAGGTTGAGAACGCCGGTTGGCTCCGGCTGCTGAATCTGCTGCATCACGGCCACGCCAATCAGCAGGCCGATGCAGCCAAACAAAACGGCAAGCGCAATGCTGAATAATTGCTTAAAATTTTTCCGTACCATGAGATAACAATTCCACCCGCTTTCCAGTGCTCCGAGGCACATCACATTTCCTGATGTTCTAATCTGACTGCTGCGCAGTTCGCGCAGGCGTGTTTGCGCGCTTCTGACACATTCGCGTTATCGGCAGTTTAGTAATGCAGTTGGGAATAAAGAACTGACTCTGGTGTGTTGAAAAAGAGGGTGTGGCGGGGAACCCGATTTGGCAGCGTCACGAGAGTCCTGCTTGCCCATTATACCATGAGAACCCTTCTCTGCGTTAACCCTGTGCTAAAATTCACAGTCAGGATATACATAACGTTATAGACCAACTGCCGTTGTTCAGGTATTCTGAATTTAAGACAAATACATAATTAATTTGTATACGCTTCATTTCCTGTTTTCATTCGCCGGAGGTTAGAAACCGATGTTCCCCGCCCGCATGTTCACGACTGGTTCTGTTTCGTTTCGCGCGCTGTTTATCGGCATTCTCGCGCTCGGCGGTTTGTGCGCCCTGTCTCCCCACGCTTCCGCCAACGACGGCGGCATTTCTATGGGGGGTACGCCGCGCCTGCTCTCAGGGCATCCCTCCGTATCCATGACCAGCGAAGTTATCAACATCGTCGTGGACAAAGACGGGTATACGGTAGACTGCCGCTTCGTGTTTACAAACACCGGGCCGGCCTGCGCCGTCCGCATGGGCTTCCCGGATGAGGGCAGCGGGGCAAACGATCCCGATGAGGAAAACGGCGCGGAAGATATACAGCATACGCCGCCGCGCACGACATTTACGTCTTTCCGCTCGTATATAGATGGAAACCCCGCGGCGACAAAACTGGTACGCGGCAGCGAAGAGGGCCACTACTGGCACACCAAAATGGTGCGCTTTCCCGCGAACGGCGTCCGCCGCATACGGGATGTGTACACGCAGAGAATCTTTCCGAACAAACTATGTCCGAACTCTCTCTTGACGCTATAGCCGAGCCTTTAAACACCGCTCTGGCGGACGGCGACCCGCGTATCAACTTCTGCCTGGATACGGCGGAGTTGGGGCTGTGGGAACTGGATTTAGCCAACGGGTTTGTCTCGACTTCGCCACATCATGAACGGATATTCGGCTATGATGCGCCACAACCCGCCTGGACGAACGACGCAGTTTATCGCGCATGTCGTCCCTGAAGAGCGCGAACGGCTGCTGACGGAGATGCGGCGGAACATACAGGCAGGAACAGAGATAGTTACGCAAACCCGTATTCAGCGCGTGGACGGAACGATACGCTGGATAGAGATACGCGGGCGGGCCATACGCAATGAGGAGGGTAACGCCCCTGCGCGTGGTGGGAACCACGCGCGACATCAGCGAGCACAAACGTCTGGAAGACGCGCTGAAATGGAGCGAGGCGCACTACCGTACCCTGACCGAATCCGTTCCCACTATTGCGCTCATGGCAACACCGGAGGGCGGCTGCCAGTATCTCAATCAGCGCTGGTACGAGTATACGGGACTGACGGAAGAGGAGTCGCTGGGGCGGGGCTGGACGCGCGCTATTCATCCCGACGATCTGGACAAGACGCTGCGCGAGTGGCGCGAACAGGCCGATCAAGGCAGTTTCGATATTGAGTATCGGTTTCGGGGCATGGACGGCGCGTATCGCTGGTATCTGGGACGCATTGTGCCGGTTCGGGATAGCGAGGGCGCAACACGCCGGTACTTCGGAACGCTGACGGATATAGACCGGCAAAAGCAGACGGAAGAAACCCTGCGGACGCATCAGGAAGAAATGGAAGCGCTCAACATCCGCCTGCGTCGGGCCATGCAGGAAACCCACCATCGGGTGAAAAACAACCTGCAAGTCATCAACGCGCTTATCGAAGTGCAGCGGGACCAGGTGACGGAAGCGGCCTCCATCGTTGCCCTGAACCGCGTTTCGCAGCATGTCCGCACCCTGGCCGCCATTCACGACCTGCTGACCATACAGGCCAAAACCGATGCCGACCTGACGCATCTTTCCACGCGCCCCCTGCTGCACAAACTGCTCGGCCTGATCGCCAGCACGCTCGAAGGCCGGCATTTGCACACCCACATTGACAGATGTGCCGCTTTCCATCAAGGACGGCGCGGCGCTCAGCCTGCTCATTAACGAACTTATCAGTAACGCGGTCAAGCACGGCAGGCAGGATATTACGCTGGATTTGCGGCAGGCAGGCGACCAGGTGCGCCTGGAAGTGCGCGACGACGGGCCGGGGTTTCCGCTTGCTTTCAATGCACGAGCAGGCCGCAAACACGGGGCTGGAATTGGTGGAAAGCGTAGCGCGGTGGGATTTGCGCGGCGAAGTCGCTTATAGCAACCATCAACAGGGCGGAGCGCAAGTGATCGTCACTTTCCCGCTACAGTCCTGACCGGATAAGCGCATTATCTCTCTTGCAGCCTGTGAA
Source organism: uncultured Chthonomonadaceae bacterium (assembly GCA_963817895.1). Lineage (GTDB taxonomy): Bacteria > Armatimonadota > Chthonomonadetes > Chthonomonadales > Chthonomonadaceae > CAWFQB01. Next base: position 171,848 of record CAWFQB010000004.1, on the reverse strand, counting down.
TATTATCACATCGAACAGCCGAGTTTTCGGTTATACTCTTCTATGTAGCAATTATCATCGAAACCATGCTTGTAAAAATGGGAGGCAGGATTACTGTGGCAGACGAATTTCCGGGCAACAACATTCAGGCCGGCGCTACCGGCGACGATGTAAAGAAATTCAGCAACGGCTGGGAGTACAGCAAACCGGGCTGTTCGGACCCACGACGGAGAATTTCGTCAAAGCGTTTCAGGCCGCGCAGGGGCTGACGGCTGATGGCATTGTCGGCCAGAATACCTGGAGCGCGCTGTTTGCCGCCCCCGCGCTGGACAATATCCCTTACCCGGCACAATACTGCAATCGGGCAGCACAGGCGATAATGTGAAACTTATTCAGAAGCGCCTGGGGGTGCAGCAAACAGGATTATTCGGCCCGACCACCGAGGAAACCGTATCCGCGTTTCAAAGGTCGGTGGGGCTGGAAGCGGATGGCAGGTGGGGCCGAATACGTGGCAGGCGCTGTTCACCAAAGCGGCGGATAGCAACGACCTGAGCGGCGCAGCCCTGCAAATCGCGACCACGCTGATCGGCGTCCATGAACAGCCGCTCGGCAGCAATAAAGGGCCGGAAGTGAGCCAGTATTTGATAGATGCGGGCGCGTCGCCGGGTGATCCGTGGTGCATGGCGTTTGTGTACCATTGCGTGAAGTTGGCGGCCAGCCAGATGGGTGTTGCCAATCCAATGGCGAATATCAACGGCAAAGCCAGTTGCAGCGCGGTCTACCGGTGGGCAAAGGCGAATAACAAACTGGTTTCCAGCCCGAGGCCGGGAGATATTTTCCTGTGCATCGGCGGCGAGTCCGGTCATTTCCATACCGGTTTCGTGGCCGGTCCGGTCAAAAGCAATGATCGCTACATGACTATCGAGGGCAACTCCAACAATGACGGCAGCGCGAACGGCATTGCGGTCGTGGAGCGCTCTCCGGGCCGCCTCGTTGCCAGCTGCAATTACGTTCGCGTTTAAGGTTTCTTGATTGGGGGCGTGAAGTTGCGTATCGGCGATTTGCTGACCTCACGCGCGCATACATGAGAGTTTCTACCCTCATCCGGCCTCCGGCCACCTTCTCCCTGCAAGGGAGAAGGCCAGTGTGATCAATGGGCGGGTGAACAGAAAACAGGTTTGCCGTTAGAACGGCATAAGAACGCCATACGTCTGAAACAAACCTGTAACCAACGCGTCCATTGAATAGTTTAGCCTTCTCCCTTGCAGGGAGAAGGTGGCCGGAGGCCGGATGAGGGTAGAACCCCCCGTCAATGCGCCCCTACTGCAACGTCACCCGAAACCCCTCCGGCGCTTCCCCTACTTCTTTACATAGCTCGTAGAGACAGTGTAGCTGATCTCGCACGAATTTTCCTGTATCAATATAGTACACATTGCTGTCAATATTGATTGTTCGATTATGCATAGGCTTGTTAGTCGGATGCACAGGTGACGTATTTATGAAGTAATACTTCTTGCTCTTATTTCCATAAAACGGTATGACAGGCGCTTTCCATCTTGGGAACAGCCAAGACACTATTTCGGTTGTCACGTCACGCCAAGTTGATACAGATCGACTACTCCCGTCTGGAAAGGCGACCAGCAGTGGCTTCTTGCCTTTGATAGCTGCGCTTGCAGCCGCCAGTTGCAGCAGATTCAGCACATCAGCAGGTGATGCAGGCGAAGCTGGTACTGCTTGAGTAGGGGTGGCAACGGGTACGATTGACGGCTGCACAGGTGGTGGGAGCGCGGTTGCATTAGTTTGCAAAGCGTGAAAATAGGATACAACAGCATCGGGCGTAATAGTGGATATGCTGCTTTTGACTTTGAGAGCGTTGACGATGGCTAGGATGACATCGCTTGTTGATAAAGCAAGTTCCTGTTGCAGAGTGGTACTCAGCACCGTTTGCAACACAAACTTTTCTAAACCGCCGCCTTGCACGGCCTCTTTGCTCAACGCGGTAAGCAGGTCTTCTAATTCCGTACCATGACCCAATCGCGCAGTTGCTACCAGACGGTTTGGCGGCGGAACCTGCACGTTATAGTTGTCGTACAACCGCCATTCGCGCCCATTGGAAAGCACGACCCAACGTTTACCTTGCGCGTGTGGGTAGCCCGTTGCCTGTATCACATGCGTTTCCGTAAAATTTGACTGCCACGCCTTTGCTTCCAAAAACCATGTGTGTGGCGTATTAGGCAGAAAGGTGTAATCGGGAATGTTGCCTCCTGCATCATGTCCCTGCTCATGAATATCGTCATGATGATAGCCGCATTGCAGCAGTAGTGGTGTGATAATTTTGCCGCAGGTATTGGCTTCATTGGTCGGACGCTTATCAACGTTCGTCAGGTACTCGCGCACACGTTCCAGTTCGGTTTGCAGGTTCATACATCGCGCTCCAACAGATTACAGAGGGTAGTTGCCGTTCTATTCTCTGTCGGAACGCGAATTTCCTGTTTGTCGGCTTGCTATTTGCGACACGCCCTATTCTGCCCCTCTTCCATCAGTTCGCGCCGCATCTGCATCAGCAATTCGCCGAGGACGTTTTGGCCTGTGTTGTCGCATTTCGCGCACAGACAGCGGCCCCAGTATTTGTCGTGCCAGCGGTTGCCTTCCATCAATTCTTCATCTTCCGTTTGCAGCAGGCGTTCGCGCAGTTCCTCATTTGCGAATTTTATGCGCAGCAGGTCGCGCATAATGTCCTGCTTCACCGTTTCCCAATCGGCGCGGAGGGTGACGCGACGCCCTTTTCGTTTGGCGATAACAGGGTTGGCGTTGGCGCGAATGGTGGCGCGTTCTTCCGCATCGGACGTTTTCGCCGCCTGAAACGCATGTTCTACGGTCGGGTACGTGTCACCCTCAAATTCAATGGGTGACTTGTAGAAGTTGGACAAAAAGCGATGTTCGCCCGCAAACTCTCCAATCATACTCCGGTTCCGCCTTTCCGATAAATTGCCGCTGCTTCATGCAGGAAAAAACGCGGGGCGGCAGGAATTGAAATCTACGTTTCTCGCAGATTTCTACTGCCTGCGCTACTGAAAAAGCGGAAGGATGTGCTTGTGGGCAAATCTACAACCAAACGGGGCGAAGCCCTTGTCGCCATTATGAGGGCCCCAACCGACTGGCGGCGGGTGCAGGAACAACTCTGGTATCGTATCCCGGTGGATAAAGCGCCCCGCCGCTGGCCTCCGCAATGGCTCGCCTTCTACCAGACAAAAATCTTTAAGGACGAGGCATATTCCGTTCGCTGGCACGGCAGGGTGCGCATGATTCGCCGCGTGCCGCGACGGGAGTTGTTCCCTGAAGAGTTTCCCAACGCCAAATCAGAGAAACTGTACTATCAAATCTTTCTGCACCGTCTGGATGCTCTGCCCGCTCCGATGTCAGCCTGCGCCTGCGCCGTATCGTGTTCATTCCCACTACCTACTCCAAACTGCTGTCCGCAGACGAAATCAACGACTTGTGGGACGACAGCCCGTTGGAAAATGAACTATGGGAACAACTCAAACGCCTTAACATGCGCGCCGAGCGGCAGCACGACATTCAGGTCGTGGACGGCAAGTACAAACTGGATTTTGCCCTGTTTTGCGCGGACGGCAAGATTGATCTCGAAACGGACGGCGACTTCTGGCACATCAATACCGAACGCGCGCCGGAAGATAATCGTCGCAACAATGCCCTTGCCGCGCAGGGATGGCAGGTCATGCGCTTTATCACCGCGCAAATCCGCGAGGAGATGGAAACGTACTGCGTCCCGCGCATTGCCGAAGCGGTCAACAAAATGGGCGGATTGGACGACAATCAGGAACCGCCCCGAACCTACCTCAAAGGCGACGACGGCATCGTACAGCAATTGGCCCTGTTCGACAATCGCAGATCCTACACGGCTGAACCTGATGAGGAAGCAGAATAACATGTCATCATCCACTGTCACTGTCGAAATGCCCGATGACTTTAATGACTTTCATTTGCCACAGGGCGTACAACGCCGCCTTCAAGACTTGCTGGATAAACAAGATCAGGGTCAATCTATAACGTCTGCAGAACAGGAAGAAGCGGAAGGGCTTGTGGACATGGCGGAATGGCTATCACTGCTGAAACTGCGAACACAGCGTCATATTTCAGAGAACACGCAACAGCCATGAGCGACATTCCAACACAATTATGGCGGCTTGTACTTCAACGCTCACAACCCCATTATGAGTATTACTGTCTAGCGAAATTAATGACTGGAACGGTTTTCGCGCAGCCAGATACATTCGTTCAAAATGCGCGGTGGGCATGGCTTGCCGCTCAATATTCCAAACCCTTCTGGAATCAATAACGTTTTGCAGTAGCCAACAAAGTCCGCTTCAGCTTGTTTGGGTAAGCGGCCTTCGGCAACAATGCGCGTGTGTACGCTGTCCGGCTTATAGGCCGTAAACCACTCAATTCGCTCTTCGCGCCAGAGCCAGAACAGCCAATCACAGATAAGATAGCGTGAAAGCGCAGGGCCGACGTTATAAAAGTCCTGCTGTATACGCGCTATCCATATTTTCTCGGCTTGCTCGACATTGGCAGGAGGAAATTCTCCAGCAGGCAACAGGCTCTGCAAGTAGGCGCGGAAACTATATCCTTGTGGCGCAAGCAGATGCGCGTTTTGGATGTAGGCGCGTATCATGGCATTTGTTTTTCGCGCTACCCATTCGCCATGAAATGTCTCCAGAGTGTCTGCAAAAACAAGAGCGCCACTAATCCCGCTGTTTCTCAGCAGTGAAATTCCCGGTCTTACATCTTCTGGTTTTTGCCCTTCCGAACGCATAAGAGAACTGTTCTTCATCAACGCGGCGCGTGTCACGCTATCCTCCCAAAGACTGGCTAAATCGCGCATAAGCGAAACACTGTCTTTGCCCCACCGGGGCCGCAAACCAACGAATGATGAGTCTCTGGGATGCTTGCCCTCATTCAATCCACCTGTAAAGACATCGGCGCGAAACCCCTGCATATCCTGACTATGCGCAAAGAACAGCCGCCAGTTCATCTCTTCGGGATCATCAGGAACCGCAACGGCATCCCCGTTGATGATTTGCGGCAGATACTTCGTTAAAATTGCCTCAACGTAAGCGTTCATGTGTCCTCCTCTTTATCCTTTATGTTAAATGTACCTTCAATAGCAGGAATTTTGAACGGGCGCTTTGTATTTGTGACTGCATTGGAACACTCGACGATTAATTTCGCCGTTCCGAAGGAGAGAATTCAATTGAGAGTAAATCTTGCGGCAGTTCTGTTGACATTGACTGCCCTGTTAAATCTTGTCAGTGTCAGCTATGCCCAACAGAGCAAGGCTGCGGGATTGCAATTCTCCGGCTATACGTGGGACGTTCGGGGAATGGGATTGGGCGGGCCGGGGCCGAACCATTGGGACGCGAGTAATGTGTGGGTGGATGCGCGCGGCTGGCTGCACCTGAAAATCTCCCATGTGTCGGGCGAATGGCGGTGCGCGGAACTGACGTTCGCGGCAACGCTTCGGCTTTGGACGCTACCAGTTTCAAGTGTCCGGGCGTCTGGATCAATTTGACCGCAATACGGTTTTGGGACTGTTCAATTATCCGACCTCGGATGTCGGGAAGGATGGCACAAACGAGATTGATATTGAGTTCGCGCGCTGGGGCGACGCGCTGGCTCCTGTCGGCAATTTCACCGTCTGGCAGGCATCGGGTGCGCGTCCGCCCGATAACCATGCCGTGTTCGGACTGGCAGGCAGCGGCGACCTCACTACGCATCAATTCCTGTGGCAAAGCAAGCAAATCTCCTTTCGCTCATTTCGCGGCGAAACGGACGACAAAACAAAGGAGATCAGCCATTGGGAATACACGCCTGACGAGACTCGCCTGATTCCGCAGCAGCCCCTACCCATTCACCTAAATCTGTGGCTGTTTCGCGGTCAGCCTCCTACTGATAACAAAGAAGTAGAGATTGTGATACGCGCCTTCACCTTCAGCCCTGTTCCCCCTGTAAAATAAATTCCCCTTCTCCCAGGCTTTTTTGGGAGAAGGGGTATGTCCACTTGTGGACGCCCGGGTTGAGGGTTATTTGTCTACGCCATGCTCAAAGGATCAATGTCCACGTACAAGCCCAGGCGGTCAGACGGAGTAAGGCAGGCAATGGCGGAGCGCACCAGTTCGGAAAGCGGATAGTCTACCGGAGCGCGCAGGGCGACGTGGAAGCGGTACTGGTTTTTCAGGCGGGCGAGCGGCGCGGGGCTTGGCCCGATGATCTCCACATCCGGCGGGTTGAGGCGTTCGAGCGCGACAACGAGGGCGTTAGAACGCGCCTGCGCTTTGGCTTCGATCTCATCGGCGCAAATCAGGTTGACGAAACGGCTGTACGGCGGATACTTCAATTCCTGCCGAAATAGAATCTCCTGCTTGTAAAAGCGGGGGTAGTCGTGCTGAATGGCCGCCTGCACCGCGTAGTGGTCGGGGCTGAACGTTTGTATAATCACTTCACCGGGCGTGTTGCCCCGCCCCGCGCGCCCCGCCACCTGCGTCAGCAATTGAAACGTGCGTTCGGCTGCCCGGAAGTCCGGCATGTTGATGGCCGTGTCCGCGCTGATAACGCCGACGAGCGTAACGTTGGGGAAATCAAGCCCTTTCGCCACCATCTGCGTCCCGATAAGAATGTCCGAGTTGCCCTGCCGAAATGCCCGCATAATCCGGGTATGCGCCCCCTTTTGCGAAGTGGTATCCCGATCCATGCGGGCGACGCGGGCGGTGGGAAACACGCGCAAAACCTCTTCCTCGACCTTTTCCGTGCCGATGCCGAACGCTTTCACCTTCATGCCGCCGCAGTCCGGGCATTTCAGGGGTACGCGCCCGTTGTAATCGCAATGGTGACACTTCAACGAACGCTCATAGTTGTGGTACGCCAGCGACACGGCGCAATTCGGACACTTCGCCGTCCAGCCGCAGTCCCGGCACAGCACGAATTGCGCGTAGCCGCGTCGGTTCAAAAACAGAATGGTCTGCTGCTTCTTTTTTAATCGCTCCATCATCGCCGCAACCAGCCGCTCGGAAAACAACGTCTTCTGCTTCTTAAACTCTTCGCGCAAATCCACCACCTCCACGCGGGGCAGGGGGCGGTTGTCTATGCGGTCAGGCATGGTGATAAGGGAGTAGGGAGTAGGGAGTGGGGAGTAGGAGTTCGCTTTATGATGGTTTTTCGCTGCATACGAGTCTCGCGGCTCTTCGATACGCGCGCTGGTTTTTCCTACTCCCCACTCCCTACTCCCTACTCCCTGTGGCGTAGCCGCAAAGTAACTCTCCAACGAAGGCGTCGCGCTGCCAAGAACAAGCGTGGCGCGGCTCAGGCGGGCGCGTTCCATGGCGAGGTCTTTGGCGTTATAACGGGGGGTGTTCTCCTGCTTGTAGGACGCCTCGTGTTCCTCATCCATCACGATCAGACCGACATTTTGCACAGGCGCGAAAATGGCGGAACGCGCGCCGACCACGATACGCGCCTTGCCCGCCTGCATCCGCCTCCACTCGTCGTGCCGCTCGCCTTCGGATAATTTGGAATGGAGAACGGCCACCTGTTCGCCGAACCTTCCGACAAACGTATCCACGATCTGCGCGGTCAGCGCGATTTCCGGCACAAGCACAATCGCGCTACGGCCCTGTTCCAGCGTGTGCGCAATGGCATTGAGATACACTTCAGTTTTGCCGCTTGCCGTGACGCCGAACAGCAGAACGGTTTGCGTTTCGCCGCTTTCCAGACAGGCGCGTAATTTGTCCGTCGCGTTCTGCTGTCCGGGCGTGAGAACGGGCGCGACCGTGCGTTCGCCGGACGCGGATACGGGCGCGCGGCGCACCATGATCTCATGCGCCTGCACCAGTCCCTTGTCCACCAGTCCGCGCAGGGACGCGGGCAGACGCCTGACTGACCCGTACCAGTTCATCGCCGGGAATGGGGCCTTCATTGTGGCGGGCGCGTTGTACCAGTTCGTTGAGGATGCGCTGCTGCTGCGGGCTGCGGTTGCCCACGCTCCCGCCCTGTGTCAGCGCGACTGCCGCCGCGCCCAGTGTGTACGCCCGACGCATTTTGCCCACTGTTTTGGCGCGAACAATGGTGCGGGATTCGATCAGCAATCCTTTTTTCAGCAGGGCGGCATACGCGCCCGCAAAGTTGGGCAGATGCGCGGCTTCGCGCAGGGCGTCCACCTCCGCCTCGCCATCCAATGCCCGCAACGTTTCCAGAACATGCGCCTGCGGAATGGACGCGCCTACATCTACGCCCCGGTAACTTGTATCCGCCAGCCGCGCAACCGTCGCCACCCGCGCGCCTAAATTCGCGGGCGCGACACAGCGCAGCGCGTCCAGCAGATCGCACACATACCGCTGACTCATCCACTGAATGATGTGCAGTTGTTCGGAATTGATGGTTATGGCGTCTTCCACAATCCCGATAATGCTTTTCAGTTTGCCGCACAGCGGATCGTTGGAGGGCAGTTTGCGCCGCGCCAGCACGTAGCCCAAAGTCTCCCGCCCCGCAAACGGGATATGCACACACGCGCCTGCGACAAGCGTATTTTGCAAAATTTCAGGAACGCGGTACGAGTACGAATCCTGCAAATCCGGCGCGTCAATATCTACCACAACATCCGCAATATCAATCTCGGCATACTCTTCCCACAGCGAGTCAACATAAGGATTTTCGATTTTCGATTTAGAATTTTCGAATGGGGCTGTATTTTCCATGGTGCTTCTTAATTTTAGTCCCCGTTTGTGTTGATGGCGGCTGCTTCGATCTCAGGGGTGAGTACAGGCGGGTTAGCAGCGCGTTTCTGCCACGGCATACAGACTTTAGGTTCGATGCCCGCGCGCAGGCGTTGGATGTTGGCGCGGTGCTTGTAGACGGCGAGGACGCAGGCGGCGCAGGCGAACGCCAGTCGGTACGGGTCGCCGGGATGCAGCCATAGGGTGAGAAACGGCAGCGACAGCGCGGCGAGAATGGAACCAAGCGATACCCAGCGCAACGTCAGCAGTTCCAGCAGGAAAATTCCCAGCGCGGCAATGCCTACGAGGGGCATCACGCCAAGCAACGCGCCCAAACTCGTCGCGATCCCCTTGCCGCCCTTGCCGCCCAAAAATATGGAGTAGTTATGCCCGATGATCGCGCACAACGCGCTTGCTACCTGCCAACCAGCGCTTAGATGCAACGCGTACAGCGCGACCAGGGGCGGCACAAGTCCTTTGCACACGTCAAACGCGAAGACAATGGCGTACCCCAACGGCCCGGTTACGCGCCCGACATTGGTAGAGCCGATGTTGCCGCTGCCCACCTCGCGGATGTCCACGCCCTTCCACTTCTTGACCAGCCACAGCCCGAACGGTATGGAACCGAGCAGGTAACTCCCCGCCAACAATAACCCGATGATGCCCGCCTGCGCCATACTTCCCCCTGCCCCCGCAATATGTCCAAAGTATACCCATTCCGCTGCCAAACCGCTATACAAGAATTTACCACCCGCTGCGCTAGAGACACCGAGACACCGAGGAAAAGCCAATACGAGAAAGACAAAGAGAGGAGAACCGCAAAGGGGCAAAGAACGCAAAGAACAGAAAAGAGAAAGGAATACAGAAGCCTCTGGAAATCAGTCATTAACTCTTGTTGTGCTTGTGGGTTCCACTTTGCGTTCCTTTGCCCCTTTGCGGTTCGTTCTCTTCTCTCGTATCTTGTATCTTCTCTCTGTGTTCCCTCTCTGTGTCTCTAGCGCAGCGGGTGGTGGATTTCAAAATCTCCGGCTGAAGATGCGGCGGACTTCCTGCATGTCGGCCTGCACGTCCTCTTGCAGCATCTGTTCGGCGCGGACGACGAGGCGGTCTTCGTAGCCGAGCAAACGGGCAAGGACGCGCCTGCGCTGCGGGTCGGCGGGGAATACGTTGGTCGGGGTTCCGGCAAGCAGGGTCATGGCGTTGCGAACGCGCGTCAGGAGGCGGTACGCGGATGTGAGAACGTTGACTTCCGAGCGGTCGAGGGCGTGAAGGGTTTCCAGCGCGTCAAGGGCGCGTAGCGTGGAGGTTGCGCGAACATTCGGGTGCTGCGGGCCGTGCCGTAATTGCAGCCGTTGCGCCAGCCATTCTATGTCGCTCAGGCCGCCGTTGCCGAGTTTCAAATCGGTTTCGCGTTCCTGTGGTTTTAAGCGTTCCGTTTCGATGCGGGTTTTCATGGCGTGGATGGCAGATTCCTCTTCGGGCGTTACGCCTCTGCCCGCGCTGACGGCCCGCAACACGCGCTCCAATCGCCTGCCTACGGTTGGATTGCCTGCCACATAACGCGATTTCAACACCGCCTGCCGCTCCCATGTTTCGGCGTGATTTTTGAAATAATCCAGATAGCCGCGCGTGGTATAAATCAGATTGCCTTTGCTTCCCCACGGGCGCAAGCGCAAATCTACCTCGATATTCGCGCCCCGCAGGTTCAGCGCGTCAATGGCGGCGAGTACGTCCTGCGCTAACCCGGCGGCAAGGGCGTTCCGTTCGCCGCGCGATTCGTCATCGCGCGGGCGTTCCACGTCATACACGAACAGCATGTCCCAATCGCTGCTGTAATTGAGTTCCGCCCCGCCCAATCGTCCAAGCCCGACTATGGCAACCCGGTTCAGGACGGTTTGCGCCCATTCGGGGCGAGGATGCGCTTCAGCCCGCGATTGGGCGCATAGCGTCAGCAGAATATGCAGCGTGGACTCGGCCAATCGGGTCAGGCGTTTCATCACGTCGGCAACATCGGCCTCATCCCATACGTCCCGCGCCCCGATACGCAGCCGTTCCCGCTGATAAAACAGGGCGATCATCTTCCATTGCGCGTCCCGATTGCGCAGTTTGCCGATACGACCGGACAACTCCTGCACATAGCGGGCGGAAAGAGTTTCGCTGTTTTCCGTATCTTCGCCCGGTTCGCGCAGGGCTTCGGGAACCGCTTCATCCTCGTTGAGCAGAGGGTACAGCCACTCCTGATGTTTCGCGAGGCTATTGATAAGGACGGGGACGCAGGCAAGCCGGACAAGCCGCCACATAATATCGGGACGGCCCTCGAACAGCATGTACAGCGGGTCGCGATATGGCACGGCAAGCGCTTCGATGCCCGCCAGAGCCGCGTCAGGGTCGGGACTATGCGCAATCGTGTCCAGCAGAGAGTGCGCGAGATTCAGGAACCGTTCGGAAACAACCGGCGGCGCGTCCTGAAACTCTTGACTGTGGCGCATGAGTTCCAGCAGGCGCAGGGCGTTGGATGCATCCCGAAAACTGGCCTGCGTCAATTTCTCGCGCAGTTGTATTTGCCCTTCTTCCCCTTCCAGATCGGCAAGGAGTATGGAAACATCCTTCCAGAGGGGATCAACAGCAGCGGGCATTGCGGGGAAAAAGCGGCGTTCCTGATCGTAAAACAGCGTGTCCAGATAGTTACGAACGCGCGTCCGGCGAGTTTTCAGTTCCGCCTCAAAATTTTCAAGATCGGCAAAGCCCATACGACGGGCTAAAGACTCGCGCTCCTGTGGTTTGGATTCGGGCGGCAGAGTTTGCGTTTGAAAGTTGTGCAGCAGTTGAAGCCGGTGTTCCAGCGTTCGCAGCCACCGGTAATCATCCTCCAGGTCTTCGGTCTGCTTATCCGTCAAAAAGTTGGCTTCGTTCAGGCGACGCAGGGCTGTAAGCGTATTGGGAGTTCGCAAACGCGGATGCGTAGCCCCGAACTCTAATTGCAGCAGTTGTACGATAAATTCAATATCGCGGATGCCGCCCCACCCCGTTTTGATGTTGGTTTCGGTTTCGCCCTTTTTGGCGCAGGTCTGCTCGATACGCCGTTTGTTGACACGAATATCATTGAGAAACGCGCTCGAAATCTGGCGGCGGTACACAAGCGGCGCAATCATCGCCATAAAAGCGTCGCCAAGCGCGCGATTTCCGGCTACAAACCGCGCTTTAAGCAACACCTGCCGCTCCCAGTTTTCCGCCCACTTTTCATAATAAGCGCGATACCCCGTCAGCGACCGCGATAACGCCCCGAAACCGTCCCTCCGGGCGCAAGCGCATGTCTACCCTGAACACATTCCCCTGCCCGCCGTCTTCACTCAAAACGCTAATCAACGTTTCCGCCAATTTCGCAAGATACGCAGGCGATTCCATTCGCCTGCCGCTTTCCAATGTGATGTAAGCGGGCAATCCATCGGCATGAACGAAAATCAGATCAATGTCGCTGCTGTAGTTGAGTTCCTGCCCGCCGTGCTTGCCCAGAGCAAAAACGGTCAGAGGAGAGGAGAGAGGAGAAAGGAGAAAGGAGAAAGACCCACTATCCGTTGCTTTTTCCTTTTTCCCTTCTCCTTTCTCCTCCAGCGTCGCGTATGCAATCTCCAGCGCCATTTGTACGCAAGCATCGGCCAGATTAGAAAATTCGCGGGCGGCTGTGGGCATATCGTCCAGTCCGAGCAGGTCGCGCACACCGATTTGCAGCATCTCGCGGGCTTTCCACTGGCGCAGAACGTCGCGCTGCTGTTCGGGTGTGTCGCAGCCCTCCATCAGTCGGGAGACTTCGCGATAGCGATGCGCGGGCGTCTCCCGTTCGCCATAGCCTTCCGGGTGTACAAGAATATGAATATCGTCAGGATTACGAATCAGCAGGTCGGCAAAATACTGACTGCTTCCGGTGACGAGGCAGAAGCGGTTGAGGACATCCAGCGATTGCAACAGGGGCAGATAGTCGCGTGGCGTTTCCAGCGCGGCAAGCCAGCGTTCAAACGCGGCAAAAGCGCGATCCGAGTCGGGGCTGAGACGCAATCCATCCAACAATAGAGGCAACAGCATAGCGCTATCGGCTTCTGTAATGCCATGTGCCGCTAGCGCCTGCAAGCAATGTTGTGTATCCATGACACTCTCGGTCCTGATTCTACCGGAATTACCGCTGTCGCTCATATATGAAACTGGAACCTTGAGTTCGAATGATTAGATTGCTATCAATTCCATACCTACAGATCATCCGCCTGCTAACTCTCAGACAGATAAAATACTGCTGCGGAATGTGTCAAGGATTTTGAGACAAAAAGCGAAAGTATTTTTATGTAGCGAGCAGTCATTCCTCGCCACTCAACCGGCAACCGGTGCTGTGCCTTCGCCAACGGGCAACGCAGGCGCATTGATCCAGACGACGTCGGGTAACTGCCCCGCCTGCGGACGCTCTCGAAAGCGTTGCGGATGCGCGGCATAGGCGTTATCTAACGTGACTTGCCGCTGCGCCAATACCTGCGTTGCTTCGCCGAAATGCACCTGTTCGGGCGTAAGCAACACCAAGCCGGTATGGTGGTGGCACGTATTGTACCCGACAAAGTAGTCCTGGCAGAACGTCTGCGCGTCTTCCTGGCTGCTAAAGCGCTCCGGGAAGTAGGCGCTGTACTTCATCGTTTTGAACCCGGCTTCCGAGTACGGGTTGTCGTTGCTGACACGCGGGCGGCTGTGCGAACGGGTCACCTGCAACGAAAGTAAGAGCTGCGCTACCGACTGGCTTTTCATCGGCCCGCCGCGATCCGCATGGAGGGTGAGTTGGTTAGGCGCGATGTTGTATTTACGACAGGTTTCTTGCAGCAGCTTGTGCGCCAGGTATTGACACTCCCGGTCTGCGAGCATCCAGCCGACCACATAACGACTGTAGATGTCCATAACCACATATAAGTAATAGAAGCGACCCCGAATGGGCGTCTTCAAGTAGGTGATGTCCCATGTCCACACCTGATTAGGGCCGGTTGCCTTAAGTTCAGGTTTGCTATACGCCGGATGCCTGCGAACCCGCCGACGCTCACAGATGGCTTGGTGTTCGTGCAGCAGGCGATACATCGTGCGATAGGAAGCGTGATACACGCCTTCTTGCAGCAATTGCGCATACACCTGCCGGGGCGAAGCGTCTACAAAGCGTTCCGACAAGAGTAGATTGAGCAACAGGGCGCGTTCCTCTTCCGACAAGCGGCGAGGAGAACCCCGTTGTGCTTTGGGAACAAGGACGCCTTCTTGGATTGTGCCCGTACCAGCGTGTTGCTCCCGGTAGAAGCGGGCGCGGCTCAGTTGCACCGCATCACAGGCGCGGCCAATCCCGGTCGTTGCGCCCGCTTCGGCAACCAGGCTTATTCGGGCGGCGTTTCTTCCAGTGTCAGGTCGAGCAAGGCCGCTACTTTTTTTTGGAGTTCCAGCAGAACGCGCAGTTTCTGGTTCTCGGTTTCCAGAGCGGCCATCCTGCGGGCATCGCGTTGGCGGGCGGCTTCTTTGTCTTTGCGCTGCTTCTGCGCCTGGGCAGAGTTCTTCTCGCCCAACTGACCCGCCTCGCGCAGTTTGCGGAAGTTGGCAAGCGTGGAGGAGTACAGCCCTTCGCGGCGAAGCAGCGCCCCCAACTCTCCCGGCTTGACGCAGGCGTCGGCTTCTTTAAGGATGCGCAGCTTGTACGCAGCGGTAAAGCGGCGGCGCGTGGGGCGCGTTTGCACCTGCGCCTCCGGGCGCAGCGCGGGGGAGGGCGCGCTGTGGTGTCCATTGTTGGTGAGGCGAGTGGTTGGGCTGTCTGTCAACGGCGTATTCATCTGAGAAATCCATTCTCCGCCCTGGCGATCTACACTATTTCGTGTACGGGATTTTGTCTCAACCTATTGTGGCACACAGGGCTGTCTGTCTTCCTCGTTTTCAGAATCAGAGATCGAGAAGCTAATAATATCAGACAGGTTATCTCTCTTATCGAGGTCTATAAAGCATTTATAGAGCGCCTGCCAGCGTTTGGCATCTACAGCTTTACGCTCCTGTGTATCCGGCAAGTTTGCAGCAACGGATTTGTCAAACCATCGCATGGTGAGTTCGTCCTTGTCGAAACTAAACTCGAACAACAACTTGCAACGTTCCTTTTTGGTCGGTTTCAAGTTCCATCTGGCGAGGATAACGTGCTGTTTTCGTTCCGCGTCTTCATAGACTTCCATTAAGAATTGTTTCGGTTCTCCCAGTGTAACTCCTAACCCGCGAAGCAACAGCAGAGTTTTCATCATGGCAGTCTGTAGCCGCATTGCCTGTAGCTCGGCTGCCTGTTTCGCTTCTTTCGAGGATTGAAGTTCCTGCTTCAGTTTTGGAGGAAGATGAGAAGGTTGTAATTCGGAATTCATGGTTGTCTCCGCATACAGAAAACAGCATTTCTCTTGTATACTGTTTTCAATGTGGGTTTGTGCCTTATACATGAACATTAGGGGTCAGTCTGCGTCCAAATACCGGTGTTATCTTGGTTCTCCCTAACTCTCCATTTTCCGAGGTTTTCCCATTATGCGAACTGCGCGTCGTTTTTCCCTGCTTGCCGCAAACATCTGTTTTTTAGCCCTTAGCGTAAACACTGCTTCGTGGGCGCAATCTTCTTCGCAGACGGCTCCGCAACAGCCTGCCGCTTCCGCGCCTGCTTCGGTTTCCTCGCCGTTTCTGGAACAAGTGACGGCGCATTTTGTCCAATGGGACAGTGACCACGACGGTACGCTTTCCGAGCAGGAGGTGGATAAGGCCGTTTCCGACCCGCAAACAACGGGCAAATCGGCTGCCGCGATTGTCGCGCTGAAACGCTCCCTGCGCAGCAAGACGTTTACGCCGCCTGCGCTCACTCTGGACAACATCACGCGCTGTATTCCCATGACGCAAGAAATGCGGGGCAAACAGCCGGATTATGAGGCGTTGTACATGGGGGCGTGGAAGCGGATACAAAGCATCAAGCGCGATCTGTTTGTGTCCGGTTCGCCCAATCTGGACACGCTACATCAGGGACGGTTAGGAGATTGCTTTTGTCTGGCTCCGCTTGGGGCGATGCTGCACCGGGATCCGCAGGACGTGGTGAAGATGTTTCAGGCCAATGCCGACGGCACAATTCTGGTGCAGTTCGGCAACAAAAAGCGTGTCAGTCTTTCCGCCCCGACAGATGCCGAAATCGCGCTGACCTCTTCAAGCAGTCTGGACGGCGTGTGGGTCAACCTGTACGAGAAAGCGGTAGGTATATGCCGCAAGGAAACCTTGTCACCCGACAGCAGCGCATCCCCGCTGGACGTGTTAGGCAAAGGCGGTTCGGCGGGAACGATGGTGGCGTTTGTCACGGGCCATCAGATTAAGCGGTTTTCCTGTACTCCGTTGCGCAAGTCAGATATAACAGAACCGCAGAAGCAGGAGGGATTGGAGAGGTTGCGCGGAATGTTGACGGAAGCCATGCAGAACAAGCGTCTCGTGTGCGCGGGAACGGGCGCGGGCGTCAAGGTTCCCGGCGTCACCAGCAACCATGCGTATGCCATTCTGGATTACGACCCGACGATTGATTGGGTGACACTCTGGAACCCGCACGGCAACACGTACACGCCACACGGCGAAGCTGGATTAGAACATGGTTACACAACCGCAAAGGGGCAATTCCGTGTGCCGCTTACGCAAGCGGTTCAGTTTCTCGCGGGATTTTCGTTCGAGACTAATCAACCGTTGAAAAACTAATGAAATCCTTGATGTAAAAAGCCCCGGCAACAACAATCTTCATGTTGTTGCCGGGGCTTTTTGCTCTGCCAGTTGGAGCTACATTCCCATTGGGAACGGAAGGACTCGAACCTCCACCAGATGCATTATACCCTGCCAAACAAACAAGGCCGGAAAAGCGTGTGCTTTTCCGGCCTTGTTTGAACTATTTACAATCACGTTAATTAGTCTTGTGTGGACTCTGAGGCTTGCTTCTTACGAACCTAATGTGACTTCTGAGCAAAGAACCGACCTAGGAGGGAAGGTGATCATGTTCAAGCGTTGCCACTCCGAAGAGCAGAACGTAAGCCTCAAACATCCCACATAATTTCCGCGTCCATAGAAAGGAGGTGATCCAGCCGCACCTTCCGATACGGCTACCTTGTTACGACTTCGTCCCTCTCGCTCCCCACACCTTCGGCGGCTGGCTCCCCCAACTCTAGGGGATTAGGGTTCTAAGGTTCTAAGCTTTTAGGGAACGCTTCCCTAACCACCTACAACCCGCAAACCTTAACAACCTACAGTTGGGGGTTACCCCACCGACTTCGGGTGCAGACAACTCAAGTGACGTGACGGGCGGTGTGTACAAGGCCCGGGAACGTATTCACCGCAGCTTATCTGATCTGCGGTTACTAGCGATTCCGGCTTCACGCAGGCGAGTTGCAGCCTGCGATCCGAACTGAGAACGGATTTTTGAGATTGCCTCCACCTCGCGGTCTCGGATCCCTTTGTGTGCCGTCCATTGTAGCATGTTTGTAGCCCAGGATGTAAGGGCCATGCTGACTTGACGTCATCCTCACCTTCCTCCGAGTTACCCCGGCAGTTTCCTAAGAGTTCCCGACTTCACTCGCTGGCAACATAGGATGAGGGTTGCGCTCGTTGCGGGACTTAACCCAACATCTCACGACACGAGCTGACGACAGCCATGCAACACCTGTGTTGAGGTCCTATTGCTAGGAACGACACTTTCATGCCGGTGCCTCACATGTCAAACCCTGGTAAGGTTCTACGGTTAGTGACGTATTAAACAACATGCTCCACCGCTTGTGCGGGCCCCCGTCAATTCCTTTGAGTTTCAACCTTGCGGCCGTACTCCCCAGGCGGGATACTTACTGCGTTAGCGGCGGCACCGGGGGGGTCGATACCCCCGACACCTAGTATCCATCGTTTAGGGCTGGGACTACCGGGGTATCTAATCCCGTTCGCTCCCCCAGCTTTCGCGCCTCAGCGTCAAGAGTGCTCCAGAAGACCGCCTTCGCCACTGGTGTTCCTACCAATATCTACGCATTTCACCGCTACACTGGTAATTCCATCTTCCCCTGGCACCTTCAAGACTGGCAGTATCCACCGACCCTCCGGCGTTAAGCGCCGGGCTTTCACAGCGGACTTGCCAACCCGCCTACGCGCGCTTTACGCCCAGTAACTTCGGACAACGCTCGCCCCCTCCGTATTACCGCGGCTGCTGGCACGGAGTTAGCCGGGGCTTATTCCACCGGTACCGTCATTTGTTTCTTCCCGGTTAAAAGAGGTTTACAACCCGAAGGCCTTCCTCCCTCACGCGGCGTCGCTGTATCAGGGTTGCCCCCATTGTACAAGATTCCTAATTGCTGCCCCCCGTAGGAGTTTGGGCCGTATCTCAGTCCCAGTCCGGCTGACCATCCTCTCAGACCAGCTACCCGTCGATGACTTGGTAGGCCGTTACCCCACCAACTATCTGATAGGCCGCAAGCCCCTCCAAAAGCCGCCACAGGAACAGATAGGAGATACTAGATATTAGATATTAGAGCGAACCCAACCGGGCTTTCCCTAATATCTAATATCTACTACCTAATATCTGTTTTTTGCGCGTTTTACTCACCCTCACATGCAAGAGAGTGGGCACATCCGGTATTAGCACCCCTTTCGGAGTGTTGTCCCGGTCTTTCGGGCAGGTTGCTTACGTGTTACGCGACCGTTCGCCGCTAAAGCATTGCTGCTTCCGCTCGACTTGCATTTCTTAGGCACGCCGCAAGCGTTCGTCCTGAGCCAGGATCAAACTCTCCATCAATTTAACTTGATGCGAACTCGAACTTCTGAATAAATCCAGAAGACGAGATTACAAACTGTTTTTGTTCATCCACTCGAAAGCGGAAAGAACGAATCCTTGCTCGTTTCATTCCGCAGTCGGCCTTTCAGCCAACTGCAATTTCCGAAGTCACTATGGTACGTATGACGCAAGAACTCAAAGTCCACACAAAACGTCAAAAACGTGATTGTAAAGGTTCATTTGTTTCCGCGCTCACTCTGGAGTTCTTCGCGGCAACACTCTAGTATGCCATACTTGATTTCATTTGTCAAGGACGATTTTTGTCATTCTTCATCGCCGTCTTTACTTTTGAAATCACTCCCATTTTCGGTATGTAGAAAATTGTCGGTTGACCATTTTCTACCTCCGTGTATGGAAGCAAGGTTAATATACACCCTCGGCTCGGATTTGTCAAGGGTGTATTTTAAACTTTTTAGAAACAGATTAGAATCAAGCTACTGGATGGTCACCTGGATGGTGCTTGCCGCTAAATCGCGGCTGGTCTGCGCCGCCACTGTCACGCCATTAATCGCGATGGCGCGCAGTTGCGCATCCACGTTGTATGTGCCGCCACTGGCCTGCGCCCCGGTTTCCAGATTCTGATGGTTCCAGGTTTCCGTAAAGGTCTTCGTTTCGCCCGCCGCAAACGTTAAAACCTGTGGCGGCGCGCCGGTTCCGTTTTGCGCGCTCCATGTTGCCGTGCCGCCCTGCGCGACCTGAACAAAGTCCGGTCCGAGAGTGGCATACGTGACGCTGATGGGGGCCGCGCTGACGTTCTTCACCGTGAAAGTGATGTTGACAGGCGCGGCGCTGGCATAAACGGTTTTGTCCGCCGAAAGGGTGAATTGCAGATTGTCAACGGTGCGCGGGGTGGATGTCACCGGGTTGCTGTTGAGCGTGGTTGAGGAACCGCCACCACCACAGCCCGCCAGCACTCCAACAGCAAGCAGCGCGCCCATAGCGCCAAACAGTGAACGGCGTGACGAACCTAAACGATTGCAGCGCATGAATTTCTCCTTCGCCTGCTTCCAAACAACAACTCGTACAGGAGGGTCTGTCGAGCGCGCGGGCAGGCTTCCATAGTTTCCTGACGAACGTTTCCTGATGAACAATTTACTACAGCGAACGGCGTATTATATCGAAACGTTTACATCTCTGTCAAGTGGTTACGGAACTTTCCGCCGTTTATTCAAACGTAAACGCGCCCTCCTGCGCGGCCTGCTCATAGGCCAGACGCGGTATCTGCGTCGCCAGTTTGCCGCCGCTGATGTCAATCATCGCGCCTGTGATGTACCCTGCTAAATCCGACGCAAGGAAGCAGATCAATCGCGCAATGTCCTCTTTTTCGCCCCAACGCCGCAGCGTGAGCGTATCCAGCAACCTCTCCTGACGCTCCGGCGACGCTTCGGCAAAATGGTTCATTTGCGTGGGTATCATGCCGGGCGCGTAGCAGTTCGCTGTGATGTTCCAAGGACCCACTTCGCCCGCAAGCACACGGGTAAACGCCACAACGCCCGCCTTCGATGCCGCATACGCCGCGCTGCCAATCGAAGGTACAATTGCGGCAAACGATGCGGCATTCAGTATTCGCCCCTGCTTCTGCTGCTTCATCACGGGAACGACGGCGCGGCACATCAGAAATACGCCCGTCAGATTGGTGTCAATATTCAAATTCCAATCGGCAGGCTCCTGTTTGTCAATCGGGTTCGTAATGGCGACGCCGGCGTTATTGACCAGAATATCTATGCGCCCGTAGTTCTGAACCATGTTGGCGACCAGCGCGGCAATAGCGTCGGGGTTCCGAACATCGCAGACCTGCGCCCCGCCTTTCCAGCCCTGTTCGGCAAATACCTGCGCCAATTCCGCCAGTCCGCCCGCCTCTATATCCGTGCCAACCGTTGTCACGCCCTCTGCGGCCAGCGTCAGCGCAATGGTTTTGCCGATGCCGCGCCCCGCGCCCGTCACCAGCGCCACTTTACCCTGTAAATCAATGTGCATGGCCGTCCGCCTTTTCCGGCGCGACCTCGCGCCCCGCATCGCCTGCATCCTTTTGTTGTGTCTTTTCCGCCTTCTTGATATTTGCGGCGGGCTTTTCTCCAACATTGAAGCGGTTCATCGCAATATCAAAGCCCTCTTTGACGGCGCACTCAACGGCATCGGCAGCCAGTTCATACGCCTCCTGAATCACCGGCAGTTCTTCTTTGCGGAAGCGAGAAAGAACATGTCCGCGCATATCTCCCGGCGGCGCGCCCCCCACCCCAAGCCGGATACGCGGCACCTCCTGCGTATTCAAATGCCGGATCACATTGTCCAATCCATTCTGCCCGCCCGCCGAACCCTTGAAGCGCAGCCGCAGTTTCCCAATGGGCAGGGCAAGGTCATCCAGCGCAATAATTATGTCCGCCGTCTCAATTTTGTAGAAATGCGCAATCGCGCCTACCGCTTCTCCCGACAGATTCATATACGTCATAGGACGCGCCAGCAGAATTTTCTCCGGCCCAATCACGCCCTCGCCATAAACCGCCTTGAAATTGCGCTTCGTGACCGCAATGCCATGCCGCTTCGCCAACACGTCCACAACCTCAAAGCCGACGTTGTGCCGCGTCCCCACATACTCCGCCCCCGGATTGCCCAGCCCTACTATCAGTTTCATAGTTGTTTCCAACATACGCAGAAAAGAAGAATGGGAAACGCGAAACAATCGAAAAAAGTCAAAAGCGGAGATACGAACCACGGATAGAACGGATGAAACGGATACCCACGGATAAGAACATCAGGTCAAACCTTCCTTGTGAGCAATCCTGTTTAATCCTGAAAATCCTGTTAATCCTGTCTATTTCCTTTTGCCTTCATTTTGTCATTTTTCGTTTATTTCGTGTGTTTCGCGGTTCCCACTCTCCTCTTCTTTACGCCTTGTAGACCGGCAGATGCCAGGGTTTGCGGTACTCGCGGGAGTAGTAGATAGAGTTGCGGCCCGCTTTGCCGACCAAATCCATCTTCTCCTTGCTCCAATGGACGGTTTCGCCCGCCAGCAGCGACACGTTGATTAAGTGGCAGGTGATGGTCGTTTGCGCCATGGAAGCCAGATTGGAACGGGGCTGTTCGCGGGATTTCACGCAGTCCAGCCAGTTTTGCCAGTGGTCGTTGGTGGCGGGAACGCGCTCTTTGGGCATCTGTTCGCCCTTCGGGTCGAGGATTTCCCACCCGCCACGCCAGACGCGCACGGTTCTGCCGTCCGCGCCCACCCATTCCGTGCCGTGATCGGGACGCCCGGATAGTCCTGCCCGGTCTGCCAGTGCAGCATAAAGTCCGGGTCTTTGAAGCGCATGATCGCCTGAACCGTGTCGGGGGCTTCGCGGTCATCGTTCAGAAAGTGAGTTTTGCCGCCATAAGCGGTCACTTCGGTCGGCATCACCAGATCGGTATCCTTGCTCATGCCGAGCAGGGCGATATCAATCATGTGTACGCCCCAGTCCCCGGTTTTGCCCGTGCCCGTGTTGAAGAACCAGCGCCAGTTGTTGTGAACTTTGTTCGCCTGATAGGGGAACATGGCGGCGGGCCCGACCCATGTATTGAAATCCAGCGAGGCGGGTGGCGTTGTCGGCATCGCTTTGCCTGCGCCCCGCTCCTCCACCTTCCATGCCCGCGCCAGAACCACTTTGCCCAACTTGCCTGACCGCACGTACTCCACCGCGCTATGGAACTCCGCTGTGCTGCGCTGCCACGTTCCCACCTGCACGATTTTATTGTAATGCTTCACGGCTGCGTCCATCGTTTTCGCTTCGATGATGTCGTGCGAAATCGGTTTTTCGCAGTACGCATCCTTGCCCGCCTCGACCGCGTGAATCAGGTTCAGGGCGTGCCAGTGATCGGGTGTGCCGACAATAACGCCGTCAATATCCTTGCGCTCCAGCAGTCTTGCGGTAATCGGAAAACAGTTCGGGCGATTTACCGTACTTCTTTTCCACATTACCGACTTGCTTGCCCATTTGCGCGCTGTCCACATCGCACAGCGCGGCCATTTCCACTTCCGGCTTGCCCATCAGCTCCCGCATATCGCTTGGCCCCATGCCGCCGCACCCGATCAAGCCGAGAACAATTTTGTCATTCGCGCCCACTCTGCGCGTTCGCGTTATCGGTTCCGCGTGAACCGGCAGAATTCCCGCCGCCAGACTGGTTCCCACAAGCCCCGCCGTACCGAGCAGTTGCCGTCGCGATACGCCTTTGATTTCTTCGCTCATTTCAACACGCTCCCTTCCCAATGTCGGTATTCGGTATCCGGTGTTCGGTGTTCGGCTGATAGTTTATTCCGTAAAAGAAAATTCGTCTGCTATTGGATTTTCCGAATACCGAACGCCGAATACCGAATACCCTTGCCTGTTCATTTCGCCGCAATAGTCGGTTTTACCTGCCCATTATTTTCAATCAAGGCTCTCATGCGTTCGCGCAGGGTATCGAGGGGGAGGTATTCGCTCGTCAGAGGGTGGCGATAGTGCCAGTGTTCCCAGCCGTTGCAGGAGGGTTTGTTCAGGCAGCGGGCGGCCACGCTGTGAATACTGCCGCGTTCGCCCCCGCAGGCAATAGTGGCGTCGTCGAGAATCGTCGCTTCAAATTCCGAGCGTCCCAATCGCAGCGTATCGCCGGGAGCCAGCAGGCCATGTTCCAGCAGCGTGGCGAACGGGATTTTGCGTTTGGGCGTATCCAGTGGCGGCGGCGTCATCTCATCCGGCAGAAGGGGCGGGACAATCTGCGCGATTCGGTCTTCGGCCAGTTCCACATACGCGGCTTCGCGCTCGATACCGATCCACTGCCGACGCAGGCGGGCCGCAACCGCGCCCGTCGTTCCTGTCCCAAAAAACGGGTCCAGCACAACATCGCCGGGATGGGTGCAGGCGCGAATGATACGGTGCAGCAGGGCTTCGGGCTTTTGGGTCGCGTGGGCTTTATGCCCGTTTACTTTCAGCCGCTCCTCGCCGCCGCAGGTGGAAATGTGCCAGTCGCTTCGCATCTGCAAATCGTCGTTACCGGCTTTCAGCGCCTTGTAGTTGAACGTGTATTTCGGCTGCTTTTCCGACTTTTTCGCCCACAGCAGCGTTTCATGCGCGTTGCAAAACCGCGTTCCCCTGAAGTTGGGCAGCGGATTTTTTTTAACCCAGCTCACGTCATTAAGTATCCAGTAGCCCAAATCCTGCAAGATGCTTCCCACGCGATAGATATTGTGGTAAGAACCGCATACCCAGATTGCGCCCGTATCTTTCAGAACGTGGCGGCAGCCGGCCAGCCATTCGCGGGTAAAGCAGTCGTACTCCGCGAAGCTGTTGAACTTGTCCCATGCGTCGTCCACCCCATCTACGTGGGTCAGGTTAGGCCGCCAGAGTTCATGCTTCAATTGCAGGTTGTACGGCGGGTCGGCAAAGATCAGGTCAACGGATTTGGGTGGCAGGGTCGCCAGCAATTCGCGGCAATCGCCTTTCAGAGACTCTGTTGACGGGCAAAGCGGGCGGCTCAGGTTCGGCCTGCGCTTTCGAGGACACGCGGGTTCGGGACGATTTCCGGGATTTGGGTTTGGACATGCGAGACTCGTACCCGCGTCAGCAGCGCAGGAATCGCGAAGCCGCAGCGGGAAAGGGACGTTGAAACTTTTAGGGAGTGATGAAAATCTGCGCATCGTTCCGAAGGTGCTGGAACAATGTTCGGGAATGAGATTCTGAAACCAAGAACCGCGACTTACCGCTATCATACGGCAAAAACATGATTCCGGCGCGTATTTCTCCACGCCTGACTCCTTTTCCTTCCGCCGCTTCATAAATTTTTTACGTTTAAGTGGTAAAGATTGAGTCCAAGTGAGTCCAACTGAGTTCTAAGTGCCTCCCTAAGCTGCCGGGCATGAAACTTCTACCGTCCTGTTCCGTCTAAATGCTGACGGATTGAAAGCAAATATCTACAAGATGAACCTGTTGGAGAGAGACTTGTCGGACCTAGACGCAAACACGCGGCCTTACTTCATCACGGATGCCGAAACAGGAAGTATTGTTCCCGTACACTTTGCGCCTTTGTTGGCGGAAGATGCGGCAGAATTGAAAAATGAGGACTGGTCACAGGCCATTTTCGCGCTAAACTGGCTTCAGCTTGTCGGCAGCAAACGGGTTCTCAAATTGATTGCTGATGATACAGAGGATCAGCGTATTCAAGGAATTCTCCATTTGGGCGAAGTTGAGCCAAACGATATTTTTCTTATGAACAGTCTTTTGGAAGCCGCGCCCTTCAATCAACACTGGTATACGCGACGAGCGTATCATGGTGTAGGACGTGTACTGGTAGCAAGACTGGTTGCAAAGAGTATTTTGCTTGGCGGGCAGGGAAGAGTGTTGGTTCAGGCGCGACCCGGCACAGAAGATTTCTACAAAGCGCTTGGCTTCAAGTCGGTATAGTCAGTGAAGCGGCACCGTTACATTCTCAATGTCGCTGAAGCAAATGTGTTACTTGAAGCGGTTTGTCTGAGGTAGGGATGACGCTCATATATACAAACAACTATGGATGTAATTGATAGAATAAATCACCTAAGGAGTAGATGTATGAACAGCGATAATAAGTATGAACGCGCCCTTCAACAAGCAAGAGAACACATAGATAATGAATGGCTGGCTACGGGAGTGACCAGAGAAGAGTTAGAGCAGGATGCGCGGATGGTAGAACTGTTAAGCAATTTGGTGAAAGCGGGGCATCCACTGGAGGATTTACTCGCGGAGTGGGAGGAGAAATCTCCCGCAGAAATTCTGCGCGATTATGCCACGCCAGAGCCTGTGCTGCGAAGCGCGTAACTGTACACAAATTTTGCGCCACAGGGAAATGACGCCCCTCCCATATTGTTCTTGTTCGCTTCCGGCACATTGATTCTCTGAACCGCGCCGTCTGTGCCATAATGATGGAAAGAGCCTCCGTAAACCAACGGGGAAGTTGGATGATTTCGGCATTTGTTGATTTTTGCAGGAGAGCCGCGCTATGAAGAAGTCCGTCAAGACCGTGAAAAGTTCCGTGTGGATTGACCGCGAGGAATACCCGTTCGAGTCCCACTACTATCAGAAGGCGCGGGGCGGGCGGATGCACTACGTGGACGTAGGGCGCGGCCAGCCTATCGTGATGGTACACGGCAATCCTACGTGGTCATTCGCGTACCGCCATCTCATCAAGCAGTTGTCGGGCGAGTACCGCTGCATCGCGCCCGACCATCTGGGTTTCGGCCTGTCGGACAAACTGAAAAAGTTCTCCTACAAACCCGCCGACCACGCGGACAATCTCGAATCGCTGATCCGCGAATTGAACCTGAAAAACATCATTCTCATGGTGCATGATTATGGCGGGCCGATTGGCCTCAATTATGCTATCAATAACCCGCACAACATCAGCCGCCTTGTCGTGATGAACACATGGATGTGGTCACTCAAAGGCGACCCGACGCTGGAAAAAGCGAATACGTTTTTGAACAAGAAAGTGGGCGCGTGGCTTTACGAGAAGATGAACTTCCAGACGCGGTTTATGCTCAAGCAGGCGGTGGAAGACACAAACAATCTGCCCAAAAACATACAGGCGCAGTATATCAACGCCCTTCCCACGCCCGACTCGCGCAAAGGCAACCTGACCGCTGCGCGGGAACTGATCGGTTCGAGCGACTGGTTTGAAAGCCTGTGGCGGTCCCGCGAAGCGATACAGGATATTCCTACCCTGCTGCTGTGGGGAATGCAGGACCCGTTCATTCATCTGGATTCGCTGGATCGCTGGCACAACCTGTTCAACCGGCAACGCATGGTGCGATTGGCGGGCGCGGGGCATCTACTGATGGAAGACCAGAAGTACGACCTGCACACATTTGTTCGCAACTTCCTGCAAGACAACGAGGTCGAAGGACTTAGCCGCGAAAAGCAACTGGCTTAATCTCGTTTGAATACCAGCGCCGCGTTGATGCCGCCGAAACCGAACGAGTTGGAAAGCACCGTGTTGAGCGTTTTCGGGCGTCCCACATTCGGCACATAGTCGAGGTCACATTCCGGGTCGGGAGTTTCGTAGTTGATGGTCGGCGGTATCCAATTGTTTTCCATCGCGAGGCAGCAGATCGCGGCCTCAATCGCGCCGGACGCGCCGAGCGCGTGACCGTGCATGGATTTGGTCGCGCTGATAGGGATATGACGGACGACATCTTCGCCCAACGCCTGCTTCAGGGCCGATGTTTCCGTCGAGTCGTTGAGCGGCGTGGAAGAGCCGTGCGCGTTGATGTAGTCCACCTGTTCGGGCGTTACGCCGCCGATACGCATGGCGTTTTTCAAACACCGAGCCGCGCTTGTGCCATCGGGACGGGGGGCGGTCATGTGAAAAGCGTCATTGGTACAGGCAAACCCGGTCAGTTCCGCGTAAATCCGCGCCCCACGATTCAGCGCGTGTTCGCGCTCTTCCAGAACCAGAACCGCCGCGCCCTCACCCATCACAAAGCCGTCACGGTTGCGGTCAAACGGACGACACGCGCTTTCCGGGTCATCATTGCGCGTGGACATGGCGCGAATCAGAGCGAACGCGCCGAAACACAGGGGCGCGAGCGACGCCTCCGTCGCCCCGGCAAGCATCACATCCACTTCGCCGCGCCGAATCGCGTTCCACGCATTGCCTATCGCAATCGGCCCGGACGCGCAGCTATCCGCATTGGACGAACTATACCCCGTCACGCCAAGCGCAATCGCCACGCTGCAACTGCTCGCGCCGACAAACGTTTGCAGGGCAACATGCGGGCTGACGCCCCGCAATCCCTCCTGCAAGTACGCCGTATGCTGCTGTTCCGCAAACGCAGAGCCGCCCAACGCGCTGCCCACGCACACGCCAATCCGCTCCGCGTCCTCCTGCCCAATGTCCAATTTCGCATCCGCAACGGCCTGTTTGCTGCTGACAATGGCGAACTGAACCGGGCGATCCAGCCGTTTCAAGGCTTTGGCTTCAAAATAGGGAGTCGGGTCGAAATCATGCACTTCGGCGGCTATCCGACACGGGAGATTGCTCGCGTCAAAGTGTGTGATTGGCCCAACACCAGAGCGTCCACACTTCACCCCGCTCCAAAGCCCCTCCCCGCCAATCCCAATGCTGGTGACGGCCCCAATTCCCGTTACAACAACACGGCGTACTATTGTCATTCGCGTTCACTTTCTGATACAAATCCGCGCGCAGCAGGCCGTGCATTGAAATGCGCGGCTGTGATAACGAAGTCCGCCTGCGCGGACTAACCCGTTAGCCACCCAAAAACCTAACAACTAACAACTAACAACCTATGCCTCTGTCTCGACCTTCGTTTTGATGCAATTAAGTGTTGTCCCCGCGATGGGATGAACGAACAAATTGCCGACAATGTACTGCGCGAACAGGGGGCCGAGAATGGGAATATTGTAGGTAAGTTCGTGGTCAATGGTCACGTTGACGTGATCGCCGCAATCTTCCAGCCGCCACTCCACCCACATGCCCCGCGTGATTCCCCGAACATGTTTATACGTGATACGCATATCATCCGGGAATAATTCTTGCCGCGCCTGCCACTTGCACGGAAATCTAATTGCAAGCGGGCCAAACCGGAACGTCCGCGTCGCCCCGAAATCCGCCGTTTTATGGCTTTCGGATTGCTCTAAAATATGCATATAGCGGTAGTGCGGCAACAGGGTCGGCCAATCCTGAATGTCCGCCACCAACTGATAAATGCGCGGCATGATCTTTGCCGCTTCCCCCCGCATCACAACCGTATTCGACGTAAACATAACCTATCCAATCTAAAACCAAATGGTTACACATAATTTGGGCGCGTGTTGCTGTCACGATTGCCGTAAGCGGGCGTGTTAAAGATTCGTGTCCGGCGGCAAAACGATGAAAACGTTTGCCTGACATGCTATAATGACATACGATTGCCTGATGTTCGTCTTCGCTTCTGCTTTCGCAGGCTTTTAACCTTTGCGGAAGGAACATGACGCTGTTCCCAACCATCCATCGCCCCCGCATCGTACCCCCCCGCGCTGCGCTGTTGGCTGCCCTTATTTTAGCCCTGCTCCCCCGCCTTTCTGCCTGTCAGGACAAGGCTCCTCCCGTCACGCCTGCTTCAGGGAACAGGGAACAGGGGACAGGGAACAGCAGTCCGGCGCAAGCGCAGCAAACACAAGCCGGAACACAACCGCCGCCTGCCGCGCCGGGTACGACGCCGGTTGTAACGAAAGGTCAAGCCTCCCCTGCCGGAAGTCCGCCTGTAGGCAATGCCCCGCAGCCCGCAGCCCGGCAGGGAACGCCCTCGCCTGCCGATGCCGTCACTCCCAATAATGTCCCGCCCGAAGCGAAATTGCCGGAAATTACGGCTAAAGTTTACAGCGCGAACCCAATAACAGGTAGTTTCGAGGCTGAAGACGTGAGTATCGCCGGAAATGGCGCTACCATTACCGCAGATCGCGCGTCCGGCAATCTCAATACGGAAGTTATTCTCACCGGAAACGCGCGCATCGTCACGGCCACCACCACCGCCTACGCCGATACCATTCACTTTTACCCGCAAACTCGCCGCTACAGATTGGACAATCCGCGCAGCATCCTGACGCCCGACGTGCTGCAAAACCGGGTGTACGACAACGTGTTCGTTACGGGCCGCGATGTGTTCGGCAACCGGCAGGGAACCACGTTTGCCGACAACACGACCGAGACAACGTGTATCGAGCCGTTTCACCATTACGAACTGCGGTCACGCGATGCCTATCTGCTGCCGGGTCAGCGGCTTGTGCTGCACCAGACAAGCGTTATTCTGTTCGGCGTGAAACTGATAACCATTCCCTACATCGTCATACCACTTGACAAAAAACCGCCCAAACGTCGCGACCGCCCCAGCTACTTTCCCGAATTCGGCCAGAACGTGCAGGAGGGCTATTACGGACGTTTCCCCTACGAGTTCCCCATCGGACAGGACGCGGCCAGTTACGTGCAGGTCAGCGCTCACGCAGAAACTCGGCGAACGCCTGCGCTTCGAGCAGGAGTATCTTGCGGGCAAACAGGCCAGCCAGTTCGATACGTCCGGGTACGGGTATGGCGGCGGATTCAGCGGGGCGGGCAGTCTGAGCAGCGATCCGGGCGGAGCCGTCACTTCGGCCTACGGATACGGCAACATTGGGCCGCGCCTGCCGCAATTGGGAACGGGGCTTGGTCCGGCAAGCGGCGGCATTTTCACCATTCAGGGCTATACCAGCAGCGGATTCAACCGCAACTTCACCACCAGTTTGCGGCATCAGCAGGGGTTCGGCGGCAACAACCGCTTCGGCTTCAGCACGGAACTGACCAAGCAAAGCTATCTGGTTTCTTCCGGGCAGACCACGCAAAACACGCGCTTCGATCTTGCCCACGATGACAGCGTACATGGCGTCAATCTGCTCGGCTCCATCAACATCCAGACCAACGACTCGACGACCTACTCCACCAATCAGATTTCCGGCAGCCTGCGCAACTCGTTTCAGTTCGCGTCGCAGGGCAGCAACCGCAACTCCCTGTCGTACCAGATTGACGTGTCGCGCCTGCTCAACACGCAGTCCACCATTGCCACCGACACTACGCCCGCTATCGGATACCATCAACCGTACCGCCCGGGCCGATACGCAGTTCCAGTTTCAGCATACGGCCCGCGAGTACCAGTACATGCTGTCTGCCAACAAGAGTACGCCCATCGGCTTTCAGTCGGCGGGAACTTCGATTGGCACACTGGAAAAATTGCCCGAATTCCAGTTCACAGCGGATACCATCAACTTCAAGGGCGGACTGCTGCGGCAACTGCCGACAACCTTTACCGCCGATCTGGGCAAATTCAACGAACCCGCCAGCAAAACATTTACCGAACGCCTGCTCGTCGGCTTCAACATTCCTCAGATAACCGTTATACGGGGACGAACGGAAATTGTCACGGGCGGCGGATTCGAGCAGCGGTTGTACGGGGATGGCGCGGCGCAGTATGAAACCCGCAACAACACGCGATTGCGGCAGCACATTCTGGGGCGCAGCGGCTTCGACATCAACTATCTATACGACCAGCCGGAAGGCGGCACACCGTTTACTTTCGACCAGTACACCCGCTCCCACTAATATGACCGGCGAGGGCGGGTATCTGGACGACAAGCATTTTCAGGCCACGCTAAGAACCGGCTATGATTTACTCGGGGCAAACGAGCGGCAGGCCGTTTCAAACCCTGTCCGCCCGCCTGATGTGGCAGCCCCGCAGTACCCTCCGCTTCGACTCGCTGACCAGTTACGACCCGAACACGGGCAAATTCCTCGCGCTCACCAATCAAATGCGACTGCGCGGCGCGAACGATTTGGCGTTTGATCTGGTTTCCCGCGTGGACCCGCAGCAACCGGGTATTCGGCGCAAGTTCAGCCAGATCAACACGCAGTTCGACGTTCCCTTTGCGCGCGGCTGGCGGTTCGCGGGACTACTGCGCTTCAACGGCGGCACGGGCCTGTTCGAGTCGCGGGCGGCGGAACTGGTGCATGAATGGGACTGTCTGGAAGCCAGCGTGTCCTACTCCGAAAACCCCAACAGCTTTTACAGCGACCGCCAAATCTACTTCGCGCTCCGGGTGAAAGGCCTCCCCTCCACCAACCGCTTCAATCGCGGCCCCGCCGGTCAAGCCCTCGGCGTCGGCGTCGGCGACATCTACTAACCAAATCTACAAGAACCATCTACAAAGTATTTTACCTGTGAGTACGTCAATATCCTTCGATTATGCGTAATAAGAAGCGGCGCTTTGCGCGATTCGGCCTGTATCGCCGCCGTTCTGCCGCGCCCTATTTTGAACAACGAAAGTCTATTTACGTCAATTATGCTGCAAACTGAAGAATATGTTCCTGCCGCCCGCGCCGGCGCGCGCCGAGTGGTCGCTTCCCTGAGTGACAACATTCGCGCCGCCCTGTTTGCCCTTGTGCAAAATGGCCTGCGCTCCGCCCTGACCCTGACGGGGATTGTCATCGGCATGATCGCCATTGTCACCCTGATTGCTATTTTGCAGGGCGTGAAAGTGGAAATTCGCAAGCAGGTTGAGGGTTTGGGAACCAATCTCGTCATGGTCGTTCCCGGCAAACTGGATGAAAACGGGCAGCCCAATCCCGGCGCGCTTGCCGGATTGTCTACCCTGTCGGAAGAGGACGTAGCCGCGTTGCGCCGCGTTCCCGGCGTGGAGAAGATTTCTCCGGTTTACATCGTGTCGGGCAGCATTGAAGGGGACGCGAAAAAAACCGCCAGCGCGTTTGTGGTCGCCACCAATAAAGTGGGCGTCCAGATGAACCCCACCCTGCTTTCGGAAGGCCGCTATTTCGAGGATAGCGACGGACAGGTTTGTATCTTAGGCTACCGCCCGCGCCACGATCTGTTCGGGGACGCGCCTGTACTGGGCAAAACCGTCCATGTTCAGGGACACGACTGGAAAATTGTCGGTGTGCTGGGCAAACCCGATGCAGGCGGTTCGCTCGGCAGCGCGTTGCTTGCCCTGAATACGCTTGTATACGTCCCCTCCGATACCATCAAGAAGTTGTTGCCCGGAAGTCAGGTGAACCGTATCGCGCTGGAAACCGATTACAAACACCCGGCGGAAAAAATGTCGTCCCAAATCAACGCCGCCCTGCTCAAAACGCATGAGGGGCATGAAGACTTCGGCGTGATTACGCAGGAAAAGGGACTGGCCCTTGTCATTCGCATCCTGAACATGGCGCAATCCCTGCTCGTGCTTATCGCGGGCATTTCTCTGTTTGTGGCGGGCGTGGGCATTATGAATATCATGCTTGTCACTGTGACGGAACGGACGCGCGAAATCGGCGTCCGCAAAACCGTCGGGGCGCGGCGCAGCGACATTTTCCTGCAATTTCTCGTGGAAGCGGTTGTCCTGTCCCTGCTCGGCGGCATCCTCGGCCTGATGGTATCGTGGGGATTATGCCGCCTGATTGCCCACTATTCGCCCCTGACGCCCATCATCACCTGGGCTTTAGTAGGGCTTGCCCTGGCCGTATGTACCCTTGTGGGCGTCCTCTTCGGCGTGGCTCCGGCTGTGCGCGCGTCCCGCCTGAATCCCATAGACGCCCTACGGCACGAATAAACCAAAATTCTACTTGACTAATGTGCCGCAAATCGCATATAATTCTGCAAATACTTGCAGATATGGAGGAATGGCAACACAATGAGAGAACGCCGTATGGGGCTTTGGCGGCCCGGGTGCGCGCGGCGGAAGGCAAGCTGGCTTCCGCCTTTGATGGGATTGGGGCTGCTGACGTTGGCAAACGCGGCGCATGCTTCGGAAGCCGTCCAGCTTCCCACGTTCACTTCTTCGGAAACCAGTCTGATCTGGTTTGCGATGATTTCCGGTATTATTTCGCTGATCGTGGGCGCTGTCTGGTTCGGGCAGGTGAAAAGCCAGAGCGCAGGCACGGCGAAAATGGAAGAGGTCGGCAAAGCCATTCGAGATGGCGCGCTGGCCGTATCTGCTGCAGCAGGTGAAGACGATGTCGCCGCTTGTCGTCGTGATTGCCGTCCTGCTGTTTGTGCTGTACAAGGGTCAGGACAAACTTGGCTATGGCATAAATGAAGCGTTGGGCGTATCGCTGTTCTTCATTCTGGGCGTCGCGGCCTCGTATGTCGCCGGTTATGTCGGCATGGGCATGGCGACCCTTGCCAACCAGCGCACGGCAAATCAGGCGCGCACCACGTTTAAAGGCGCATTGGAAACCGCGTTCCGGGCCGGGGCCGTGTCGGGCATGATGACCGTCGGGCTTGGGCTTGTCGGCGCGTGTCTGGTCTTTCTGATTTACAAAGAAAAGGCGATGCTGATTCTGGTCGGCTTCGGCTTCGGCGGGTCGCTCGCCGCGCTGTTTATGCGCGTGGGCGGCGGTATCTTCACCAAAGCCGCTGATGTGGGCGCGGACCTTGTGGGCAAAGTGGAAGCGGGTATTCCCGAAGACGACCCCCGCAACCCCGCAACCATTGCCGACAACGTGGGCGATAACGTGGGCGACTGCGCGGGCATGGCCGCCGACGTGTTCGAGAGCTACGAAGTGACGCTGGTTGCCGCCATCATTCTGGGCGCGGCCATTGTTCCCGCAAGCAGTTGGGGAAGCAGCACCGCGCTTGCGCACAGCGCGTTGCAGTTGATTATGTACCCGCTGATTGTGCGCGCGGCGGGCGTGTTTGCCAGTATTATCGGCGTTCTGGCCGTGAAAGGCGAAGACCGCGAAGACCTCGATCCCATGAAGCCCATCAACACGGGCTTTTATGTTTCTGCCGCTCTCGCAACTGTGTTCTTCGGCATCGGCTCCTATCTGTACTTCGATGTCTTCAATGTGGTGAATGGCGTCCGAGCGCATGGCGTAGAGTTGCCGGATGCCAATGGGCATGCGGTTGTGGAGTGGTGGCGCTTCTTCGCGTGTACGTTCCTCGGTATCATTCTCGCGCTTGTCATCGGCTGGATGACGGAATACTTTACGTCCGTTGAAAAGAAGCCTGTCCGCGAAATCGCGTACAACTCCAAAACCGGGCCGGCCACGATGATTATTTCCGGCTTTTCCTATGGGCTGGAGAGTTCCGTCTGGAGCGCGCTCGCCATTGCCCTGACCCTGGTATTCGCCCTGTCCATCTTCCCCAACAACCCGCTGCTCGCCGCGTATGGCATCGCGCTTTCCGGGTTGGGACTGCTGACGACAACGGGCTACATTCTGGCAATGGACACTTTCGGCCCGATTACCGACAACGCGAACGGCATTTTCGAGATGTCGGGCGTGTTGGAAGAGGACGCGGCGGCAGGGCGAACGGAAACCAAGAGCGGCATGTCGGGACACCGCATCGTGACCAAACTGGACGCGGTCGGCAACACCACCAAAGCCCTGACCAAAGGCTTTGCGATTGCCACAGCGGTTATCGCGGCCGTCGCCCTGTTCCGCTCGTTTATGACGGACGCGGGGCTGTTGGAACGTGGGTATCCGGCTGGAAGTGCCGGAAGTGTTCATCGGCCTGCTGATTGGCGGCGCGGCTCCCGTATCTGTTCTCCAGTTTCGCCATCAACGCGGTCGGACGCGCGGCCTTTCAACTGATTGAAGAAGTTCGCCGCCAATTCCGCAACGATCCGGGCATCATGTTGGGAACCAGCAAGCCGGATTATGCGCGCTGCGTCGCTATTTCCACCGCAGCGGCGCAAAAGGAACTGCTCGGACCGGGCATTCTCGCCATCGGCCTGCCGATTCTCGTCGGCTTCGGGCTGGGCTTCCGCAATCCGCAAACGGGCGCGGCGGCATTGGGCGGGTATCTTGCCGGGGCGATTGTCAGCGGGCAACTGCTGGCCGTCCTGCTGTCCAATTCGGGCGGCGCGTGGGACAACGCCAAGAAGAAGATTGAGGACGGCCTGTTCGGCGGCAAGGGAACCGAGTTCCACAAAGCGGCGATTATCTGCGACACGGTTGGCGACCCGTTCAAGGACACCGCCGGCCCCGCCCTGAACCCGCTCATCAAGGTTATGAACCTGACAGGCATCCTCATCGCGGGGATCGTGATTCAGGACATTGGCGTGAAGGTTCGCATCCTGATCTGCGGCGTCGTGGGCGCGGCTTTGACGGGCGCGATCCTGTTCAGCAAGCGCGGCTCCATCGCGGACGACATAGACAACGCCGCCCCGCCACAGGAAGCGGCCACAATGGCGCACTGAGGCAAAGGATGAAGTGTGGAAGGGTGAAGGAGGAAGTTCCTTTTTCTTCTGAATTGATGGGTAAATGCGAACAGGAGTCTTCCCGGTCTATGGGGTGGCTCCTGTTCGCGTTTGTGTCCTAACAATATAGGGAGACGTTGTCGAAATAATGGCAATGCAGCGCTTTCAGCACTCGGTCTCGTTGTGTTATTTAATTGTCAGTAGAGGCGTCGTGACCTCGTAAGCGTCAGGGCGGTCGGATGTGAACAGGCATCTTTTGCACCTCCCTCCCTTGTTAGTGGGGACGGTATTCGGTTTTTGTACACGCCGTATATTAACACTGGGCGGCGATTTTAGAAGTACCCCCAGACTGTTTTCGCGAAAATATTTCAGATAAATTTGAACCTTGGAGGCGATTGTGCAGGCATGAGATTCTACCCTCATCCGGCCATAGGCTACCTTCTTACTTGTAGGCAGGCTGACCAATGATAAGGTTAGAATCAAGCAGTCACATGATGCAAAATCAATGACCAGAGACCACAGCCTGCACAAGTTCCAAGACCATATTAGCGAGAAACGCGATTGCCACCTGTTTGGTGACGTCTTCATTGCTGGCTTGTTTCTTGTTTGCGCTGAGGACAGCAACCAAGAGATGAATGATGGTGTAGAATGTTACTATAATGATCTTGGCGATCACATCATTGAATGAAGGCATATGGAACTGGGAAGGTGCCTTCTGGTAATTGGCTGCCAGCGCGAAAACGTAAACGCTTAGAGCGCCACTAAACGCGGCAAAGAAGATATGGAGTGCCTGGCGTGTCATTGTTGCATGTCCTCTCTTATCACAATAGATAGATCACGGTCCGAGAAACGTACTGATTTTCATCTTCAGTACCTAGCGTATGTACTTGCAGACGACACCATAATGCTGTTTGTTTCAGTTTGTTTGAATTTGTTTGAGAAATTTCGTCATTTGGGGTAGAATATCTATATGAACACGAAGGAGAACGTTGTATGACAAAAGAAAATGCTTACATTTTATCGCAAAAGGGCGTAGCGCGACTTGAGGTAGCCATTACTCAAGGGTCAGGTCTGCCTACGACTAGCGATGGTACTCAACAAAAAAGATGGACAGAGGAACTTTTAACACAAAGTTCTAATCTTGGACGAAGCACAGTGCGAACTATTAGATATGGGCGACAAAATGCTCAAACTGTACGATTAAGTTCTATTCGTGCCTTATTCAAGGCCGTTGGCTTGGACTTAGAGCCAGATGATGTAGAGCCACCTCTAACAACATCCTTTGATGTATCACTTTCACATACAGTAGTACCACTCAGTCAAGAGCAAGCGCATGACTTGCAGTTCGAATACACGTACCGCGATGCCCTGATGAAGAAACTGGATCGCGTGGAGTTGTTTATCGAGCGGCAGGATGTTCCCGATGAGGCGCGCCGGCAGGAACTCACGGTCGCGTACGTCACCCTGGAATTGACGCGGGGACGGGAGGGCGAAAGTCTGGTGGGCAGTGTACCGGCAGACAGCCTGCTGGACAATCTGCCGGAAGGTCCGCGCCGTGTTCTGGTGGTCGGGCCGGCAGGGTGCGGCAAAACCACGCTGCTGCGCTGGATCGGATTGGAAGCGGCCCGTATGCGCGAGGTGGATATGGACGCGGAGCCGGAAGAAGCGATGCGGCGCGGATTGGAGCGCGAACGGGGGACAGCCGAATCGTGGCGCAGCAAAATCCCGTTTCTCATTCGGTTGCGCGACTGCAAGGACGGGACGTTCCCGGACACGGACGGGTTTCACGCCTGGGGAATTACGGGGCATAAACCGCCGCCGGGGTGGGCGCAGCGTATTCTGGATGCGGGGCGCGGCCTTGTCCTGCTGGATGGCCTGGATGAACTTGCGCCCGCGCGCCGTCTACTCGCGTTGGAGTGGATACGGGAACTGACCACAAACCTGCCGTCCGAAAACGTGTTTGTGGCGAGCAGCCGTCCGCAGGCAGTGAAGACGGACGCGCTGGCCGCAGAAGGCTTCCGCGAGTACGGGGTGCGTGACCTGTCGCCGTCGGGCAAAGTGGAGTTCGTGCAGAAGTGGCATGCGGCGGTGCGCAAACGCCTTAGCGTCCTGCCGGACAGAATTGCAAACCTGGATGAGAAGCAGACGCGATTGCTGCATGAACTGCAAACCAACCGCTCCATTGCCCTGCTTGCGGCCAATCCCCTGCTGTGCGCGCTACTGTGCGCCCTCAACCGCGTGTATGTCGCCTCGCTGCCGCAAAACCTGCGCGACCTGTGCGAAAGCGCGTGCAAAATGCTGCTGTACGACCGCGACCAGCTTCAGGGCATAGCGACACAAAATTTCCTTCCCGATTACGACAATTTGAACTATCCGACGCGCCTGCTCGTGGCGCAGCATCTCGCCTACGCGCTGGTGAAAGAAAGCGTCCCGGCGCTGTCAAGGGCGGGGGCGATAGACATTGTGGCGACCACGCTGCACGGCGCGGCGAATCCCGACCAGACAGAAGCCGAAAATGTGCTGAAAGGCTTGATTGACCGGAGTAGTCTGCTGCGGGAAGTGGATGAAGATGAAATTGAGTTCGTCCACAACGCTCTGCGTGACTATCTGGCATCGCTCCTTCTGGTGCAACGTAACGAGACCGCTTTTCTGGTAAGGCAGATAGCTTCGGGAGATTTGGAACGATGGGAGCCAGTATTGCTGTTTGCCGCTGCAACTGACCGTAACTATGAGTTCGGACGAGCGTTATTAACTAAGATATTAGATAAACGCAGGCAAAATTCTGACGACTACCACTATCGTGAACTGATTGCACTGAAAGTGGCCGCGCACATTCCGATACCGTTAGGCGCGGAGTTGACAACACAAATTACCACCATTCGCAAGCAATTACTGCCAGTAGATACGATAGAGAAGGCGGAGGCACTTGCGAAAGCGGGAGCGGCAGCCGTCGAGTACTTGGAATGGCATGAGTGCCAGACGGAAGATATTGCAATTACTTGCGTACGCGGCCTGGGGCGTATAGAGAACGAACAAGCGTGCGATGCTCTTTTGGTTTATCTTCATAATAAGCCATGTCCTGCTGTGCTAGACGAACTCGCTAACATTCTGCTACCGGAAGATGTGCTTGCCGTGGTAAACATATTTGATATTCCTTTCGTTCTGTCAGGACTACAAACATATAACGGCTTACCGGAAGCGTACCGTCCCTACATTCGCGACCTGACGCCTCTGAGCGGACTAAACCAACTACAACGGCTTGTCCTCAATGATACCCAGGTGAGCGACCTGACGCCTCTGAGCGGACTAGACCAACTGCAAATGCTCTATCTCACCAACACCCAGGTGAGCGACCTGACGCCCCTGAGCGGACTAAACCAACTACAACGGCTTGTCCTCAATGATACCCAGGTGAGCGACCTGACGCCTCTGAGCGGACTAGACCAACTGCAATGGCTCGATCTTACCAACACCCAGGTGAGCGACCTGACGCCCCTGAGCGGACTAGACCAACTGCAAATGCTCTATCTCACCAACACCCAGGTGAGCGACCTGACGCCTCTGAGCGGACTAAACCAACTACAACGGCTTGTCCTCAATGATACCCAGGTGAGCGACCTGACGCCTCTGAGCGGACTAGACCAACTGCAATGGCTCGATCTTACCAACACCCAGGTGAGCGACCTGACGCCCCTGAGCGGACTAGACCAACTGCAAATGCTCTATCTCACCAACACCCAGGTGAGCGACGAGGAAATTCAGAACCTTCAGAGGCTTCGTCAATCGAAAGGACTTTCAGCAATACCAATTATTATATGATTAACCACATTATAGCACTGTGAGTATCTCTATGCGCCCTTGCCATTCATCTGTTACCGGCTTGTTGTCCATGAGTAGTAGATCGAACACATTGTGTCCAACTCATTGTTGCTATTCTAACGAAATTATTGTTGGCATAAGGAGAGGCACGAGGTAGCAAGGTAGTGGTAGACAGAGACAAACGAAAACAACCAATAGCGACTTCTTTGAAATCTGCAAGTGCTTTTGGCCTGAAAGTGGCGAACGTGCTGATTGCCGTCGGCTCCGGCAATTATGCAGGCGCGGTGACGGGCACGCTCGCACTTGGCAGCGATGTGCTGGAAAAGCAACAGGAAGCCATTCTTCACAATCTGCGCTTGGAAGAGAATCGGCGACAAATTCTGAAAGAAGTGAAACAACAGGCACAACGCGAAGGCTGCACTCTGGACATCGATGACTTAGACAGAGAGGCTTGGATCACGATGGAAGCGGGTTTCGACTTTGCGGAACTGCTGAAAAATCGTGTAATGCTGGAAAGGCTGCCCGCCCTTTGGAACGCGAAACGCGCGGTTCCTCTGGGGCGCGGCAATGTAGAGTACGATAGGTATCACGACCTACTGATAGTGAAAAACCTTCGGGCGTTTCTTCCATTGCTTCCGAATATGCCAGACTATCAGGAGAAATTGCTGGCGTATATCACGGATACGCTAAATGAGCAAAACGCGCAGGCCGCAACGCATTGGGAGGAATACGCAGATTTCGAGCGCAAGTATCGCGCGGTTGTGGCGGACACGCTCAATTACGTGGAGTTGTTTATCGAGGGGAAGCCGCTGCACAAAGAGTCGCGCAAGCAGACGCTTTCGGTAGCGTATGTGACGCTGACGCTGACTCAAGGGCGGTCGCTGTCGGAACTGCCCGGCGATGTGCAGGCGGATGCGCTGCTGGACGCGCTGAAATCCCCCACGAAGCGCGCCCTGGTTGTCGGCAAGGCGGGGTGTGGTAAAACCACGATGATGCGCTGGCTGGCGCTGGAAGCGGCGCAGAGGCAATGGCCGGAACTCGAAATGCGGCCCGTGGACAAAGACTATGGAAAGCAGTTTGACGAGGGTAGGCGAATGTCCGCATGGCGTGAGAAAACGCCGTTTTACCTGCGGCTGCGGGATTGGGAAACGGGAACATTGCCGACGCCCGAAGAGTTTCATAAGGGCGGCGCTCCCGATGAGGAACCGCCGCCGGGGTGGGCCAAACGTATTTTGAACGAGGGGCGTGGCCTGCTGCTGCTGGATGGATTGGATGAGCTGTCGCAGGCGCGGCGGCAGGATGCGCTGAAATGGATACGCGGACTGACACGCGATTATTCTGCGGAGAATGTGATTGTCGTAACGAGCCGACCGGCGGCGTTGGAGGAGAACGCGCTGAAAGACGCGGATTTCGTTGAGTACGAGATACGCGACCTGTCGCCGTTTGGTCGGGCAGAGTGTGTTCGGCGCTGGCATGAGGCCGTGCGGCAGCAGTTGGGCGATGCGAAGGAGGACGTGAAGGAACTGGCAGAGCGCGAGCAGCGCCTGCTTGCGGAGATGAAGACAAACTATGCAGTGGGGCTGCTGGCGGCCAATCCGCTGCTGTGCGCCCTGCTGTGCGCTCTGAACCGATTGTACCGAGAATCGCTGCCGCAAAACGAGCATGATTTGTGCCAGAGCGCGTGTAACATGCTGGCTTTTGACCGGGACTGGCTCAATAAAGTGCCGCGCGAAGTGTTCCCGCCCGCCTACTATGCGCTGAACAGAACAATGCGGCTGGCTGTGGCGCAGCATCTGGCGTGGCTCATTGCGCGGGAGGAGGGGTCGCGTATCGGACGCGCCAATGCAGCGCGGGAAGTGGCGACCGCGATAGGGGGCGCACAAAACCACGACTATGTGGAAGCGGAACAGGTGTTGTGCGGCCTGGAACAACGTAGCGGCCTGATACGCCCGTGCGGGCAGAACGATGTGGAGTTCGTTCACAACTCCCTGCGCGACTATCTGGCCGCGCTGGAGTTTGTGGAGCAGGGTGAGATCGAGTTCCTGATGAAGAAGGTAGATGCCGGGGACGTGGAGCGGTGGGAGCCTATCCTGCTGTTTGCCGCCGGGTCGGATAGCAGCCGGACATACGTGCAAAGCCTAATGGAAGCCCTGATGAACATGCAGGGGCTGGACAAGAAATGCCGTCAGCGGCGTGAAGTGATAGTCCTCAAAGCGCACGGGCGTCTGGCGTATCGGCTCGACACAACGCTGGAACAGCAGGTAAGCGGTCTGCGCAAGCGGATGCTGCCCATCAACACGTTCAAGAAAGCGGAAGCACTGGCGGGAGCCGGGGAAACCGCCGTAGAGTTCCTGGCATGGCGCAAAGACATGCCGGAAAAGGATGCGGCGGCGTGTGTGCGAGGACTGGGCAAGATGCAGAGCGAACGGGCGCGCGAATGTTTGCGCGACTACCTACATCAGGATCATCGCGCCGCCGTGCTGAATGAACTTGCCGCCCTTCTGCCCCCCGAAGACCTGCTGGCTGTTGTCACCTACGCCCAGATACCCTCTATTCTAGCAGGACTGCAAATATTTGAGGGTACAGTGGAAGCGTATCGCCCCTATATTCGCGATTTGACTCCTCTCAGTAGTCTCACCCAGTTACAAAGGCTCTTTCTTACGAATACACAGACGCGAGACTTGACGCCTCTGAGCAGCCTTACCGAACTGCAATGGCTCGACCTCGATAACACGCAAGTAAGCGACTTGACTCCTCTCGCCAAATTCACACGACTGCAGATACTCTCCGCCGACAACACACAGGTTAGTGATTTGACTCCTATCAGCAAACTCACTAAACTATTGGAACTTTCCCTTGTCAGCACGCAGACGCATGACTTAACACCATTGAGTGAACTCACCGAACTGCAATTGCTCTACCTCGCTAACACCCCAGTAAGCGACCTGACACCCCTGAATGCCCTAACCCAACTGCAATATCTCTCACTTGACAACACACAAGTGAGCAACGACGAAGTTCGGCGATTTGAGCAATTGCGCCAGTCGAAAGGGCTATCGCCAGTGGCTATCAGCAGGTGAAAAGACAGGAGGAAATATTTCGCAATGTGCCGCGCCCCCCTGAACTTTCCCCACATTCTCGCTATAATCCTCGTGACAATCGGCGCATGAGGAGCCAAACGCCTGCGCCCTATCTACACGGAGGAGTTTCATATAGCGCAGGGTTCATTGGGTGTGTTGTTTAACAGTTTGCAGGGCAAGCCCAACAAGCACAGATGTTAATTGCCGCTTTCCGAAAGGTACAACACATCAGCCACAGGAACCGCATCGCTGCGGCCTGTGGCTGATTTTCGTTCGACTGACTTCAAGCAGAACAGGGTTCAAATAGGCTTGTTCCGCTTACGGCTGGACTTGCAAATCAATCGCGGAAAAGTGTTCGTGGCCGAATTCTTCATTGGTGTCTTCACTCTGGACGCGAATGAGATAGTTGCCGGCTTCCGGGGCTTTCAGACGCAGACTGCCATTGACGCCGGATTTGGGCGCGAGGTCCTGCGTGACGCTGTTATCCACAATTCCCGCCTCACCTGACGGGTCGGGCGTGGGCTTCTGGCCGATCTCCGCTTCCTTGACAACAAAAAAGTGGATGGTAACGTTCTTCAAAACGCCGTGCGGCGAAGCGTTCTTCATCTTCCACGTAATGCGTACCATTTCGCCGGGTTTCGCCTTGACAAGCGGGCGCTTGTTGACGCCGCCGATTGGCGGCGAGGTGTCCATAAAGGCTTCGCCGTGACTATTCGGCGCGGACACGCGCAGGGTAATGTCAAAATGCTCCGCCCCGGCGGGACGCGGCCACAAGGCCAAACCGGTAACAATTCCGCACACGGTAAATGCCACACTCCTGCGAAACATTCCTGTCCTCATTTCCGCTCCTCTTTCCCAATACAAAATATCATTCGCGCCGTTCTTAATTGCGTATATTCGCGTTTATTTGCGGCTAATCCTTGTTTTCTCCCGCTTTTGCGGCATGGGTACGGAATGAATCTTGCGCAGGATAATCAGTTTGCGCAGGATGTCCGTACCCGGCAAAGGGATTTCGGCAACCTGCTCCACGATTGCGCCTTGCGCCTGCAATGTCGCCTGCGCGTCCTTAATTTCTGCGGCAATTTCCTGACTTTTATACGCGACGGCAATCCCGCCCGGACGGACAAACGGCAGCAGCCAGTCTGCAAGTTTGGACAGCGGGGCAACCGCCCGGGCCGTCACCACGTCATAGCGTTCGCGGTGCTTACTGTCCCGCGTCAACTCTTCGGCGCGGGCGTGAAGCGTGTGGGCGTTGGTCAACTTCAGGTCGGCAAGCGCGCCGTCCAGCCATGCCAGCCGTTTGCGCGTGCTGTCCATCAGGGTCACGTTGATACCGGGAAACACGAG
Organism: uncultured Chthonomonadaceae bacterium; assembly: GCA_963817895.1. Classification (GTDB taxonomy): domain Bacteria; phylum Armatimonadota; class Chthonomonadetes; order Chthonomonadales; family Chthonomonadaceae; genus CAWFQB01. The sequence goes on along the minus strand of CAWFQB010000004.1, from coordinate 128,278 downwards.
GGCAAGCGGCACGCCGGGAAATCCCGCGCCCGTTCCGACATCCAGCAGGCGAGCGCCGGACGCGGGGCGATGCGCCGCCGCCAGAACAAGCGAGTCCAGAAAATGCAGCGCGGTCACGTCTTCGGGGCGGATGCGCGTCAAATTCAATTGGCGGTTCCCCTCATCGAGAAGCAGGGCAAAGCGTTGAAAGCGCGATACGACGGCGGGTTCCAGAACCAGTCCGAATGTCTGCGCGCCATCAATCAAAGACTGTCGAGCAAGCTTGTTCGCGTCAGGCGTCGCAGCAGTGGCGGCGTCCGTGGCAAGGTCGGGGAGTGTGCCGGGGCGTTGTGTCGGGTTGTCATCGGTCATGCGGCAGTTCAAACCCCATCGTTGGTTGCGCACAAATCAGCATACAGCATTTACCGTTCGCGTGTCAAGAAATTTCCTGGAGTACCTCACCCCAACCTCTCTCCTGGCCGCTCCTTCGTCGCTAAGAGAGGGACTTTTCATGCTCTAATAAACAAATCTCTTGAACAGGCTAAAGCTCTTCTACAGGGGGTGGGAGGCGCAGCGCAAGCAACAGACCAATCAGAATCACGCCCGCCGTCAGGACGAACAGCGCGGGCAGGCCACCCAGGGAAACGAAATGCCTGTTCTGCACCAACAGGCCGCCGAGATAGGGATAGATGGCGGAGGGCGCGAACAGCAGATTGAACAGGGCGACGAAAATGGAACGCTCGGCTTCCCGCACATGCGCCAGCAGATAGTGGTTGAAGGTAATCCAGAGTCCCCACCCCAGACTGCCGCCCATGAGCAGAAACACCAATCCGAACAGCCAGGGGTTGATATTGCCGATTGTCATGGCGAGCAGGGGTGTCAGCAGGCAGGCAATCGCAACGCCCCGAATGGAGGCTGCCGGTCCCCGCTTTTCACTGAGCCAGGCCCACGCGGGCATCAGCGCGACCACGCCAATCGCCTGCATCACCTGATACGTGCCGCCCCACTGATCGCCCAATCCGAAGTGGGAAGCCGCGTACAGCACATAAAACGGCGCGGCAGTGGCTCCGAAACCGACAAACAATTGCACAACCGCGAGACGCGCGAAAACGGGATTGTCGCGCAGCAGTTGCGGCAAACGGCGAAAATATGCCCGCAGCGGCGGATGCGGAATCGGCGGCGTTGCCGGGGGCGGGGGTTCCCGAATCAGCAGAACCCCGGCAAGCGAGATTTGAAACATCAGCGCGGCAATGCCGGTCAGCAGCGCGTAGTTGTGCGGAAACGGCAGGCGCGACGAGGCCAGCACACCCCGCACCACAAGCGCGGCAATGGCGATACTGCTCAGGCCGGACAGCAGTTGCGTGGTGGCGAAAAACCGCCCCCGCGTTTTGTCCGAAAAAGTCCGCGCCACAATCTCCATCCAGGGGATGTAGCCCAATCCGTCGCCCAACGCCCAAATGGAAAGGATGATAATGGTGGCCCATAGCCCGACAAGCCGCGCTGTTTCCCCGGTATCCGCATTCCACAGCAGAAACGGCAGCAGCAACAGGGGCAGGCGGGTCAGCGTGGCTATCCATATCAGCGGGGGTTTCTGGCGGGTTCGTCCGTGCGTCAGCTGCGATACGAATACCTGAAAAAAGCTGAAGGCGAGAAACCGAACCGCCGCGAACGCGCCGATGAGCGGACTGGACGCGCCCAATCGCTCCATCAGCAGGGGCAGTACGGCGTTGCTGTCCGTAAAGGCCATGCCCACCGAAAAAAAGGTGACATCCAGCAGCAGAGCGAGAAAATTCCAGCGTACAAGCGGGGATTGCGGTTCCCCATTGAAATCTGAAGACATGCGAAAGGGTACTATTCAACTTTCCGTAGTGAGCGGCAGGAGTATGTTCGTCATTGAAGCCTCCGCTCCCATCCGTTATGGTACACCAAAAGATGAGGAAACGGGAGATACAGCAAAATTTAACCTTCGCCGCGCCATTTGCCGCTCTAATTTCCTCGCGTCTGCTCGGCACAAATTCCGTGTAAAATTTTGAAAAGTCTGAAAATTTGGGAACACAACGGTATTGGTGTTCCGTAATATTAGATGAAAGCAGGCGCAAAGCCGCTTATCCTATCGTCTAACCTGTTGAGAATGTGTTAAGGAGGTAACAGCAATGACTACTTCTCTGATGCGTCGCAACCCGTTCGGCGCAATTGACCCTGTGCAATCCCGCATGTGGGACTGGTTTATGACTCCGATGGGACACACGCCCATCAGCAAACTTTTCGGCGAGGTCAACTCCTACGTTCCCCCGGTAGACATTTACGAAACGAACGAGGAAGTGATTATTGCCGCCAGTCTGCCCGGCCTTGATGCCGACAAACTGGACATTCAAATACTGGAAGACCAACTCACGCTTACGGGCGAGCAGAACTCGTTCCTGTGCTTTGAACCTGAAGAGAACATGACGCGGCATCTGCAAGGTATTCCGCGCTTCGGACGTTTCTCGTTCACGTTCGGGCTTCCCTGCGGGGTACAGGCGGAGCAGTCGCAGGCGAAATATGAGAACGGCCTGCTGTGCATGCGCTTCCTCAAAGCGCAGAAGCATCGGCCCGTTCGCATCGCCGTCAACAACAGCGCGAATGTGCCGCAAACTGTACAGCCCGCGTCCCAAAATGCGCCGCAGGAGATAACCGCGTCTGCGCAGCCGGAAGAAACCTCGGCGTAACCTGAAAACGCGGCGCGATAAACCCGGATGCCGCTGTGAGATTACGACGCCCCGCTCTGCCTGATAACAGAGCGGGGCATTGTTGTTGCGCCTGCCACATTCGGGCGCGGCGATTCGTAGAAAACGCTATGATGAACCTGCCACTCTCCGTTTTAGATTTAATTCCGCTTGCCGATGATTCCACCAGTCATCAGGCCTTGCGCAACAGCCTTGAACTTGCGCGTTTTGCCGATCAGCTTGGCTACACGCGCTACTGGTTTGCCGAACACCACAACATGCCCACTGTAGTCAGCACGACGCCGGAAATCATGATCGCGCTGACGGCAGAGCAGACGCGGCATATCCGGGTCGGGTCGGGCGGCGTGATGCTGCCCAACCACGCCCCGCTCAAGGTTGCCGAGAGTTTCAAGATGCTGGAGTCGCTGCATCCGGGGCGCATTGATCTGGGACTCGGACGCGCGCCCGGAACCGATCCCGCGACGGCATTGGCGTTGCGGGGTTCCCGCGAGTCGCTTCACGCCGATGATTTTCCTGACCGGCTTGCCGAGTTGGTGGCGTTCGGAAGGGGCAGCCTTTCGGTTCGCAATTCTACGGCGACGGTTGCCGCCATGCCCCCGGATGTTCCCCTGCCCCCGCTGTGGCTGCTCGGGTCAAGCGATTTCAGCGCGCAGCTTGCGGCCATGCTCGGTATGGGTTATGCGTTCGCCGCGCACTTCAGCGACTTTCCCCCGGAAGCCTCCCTGCGCGCGTATCGCGAACAGTTCACTCCCGGCGCGTTGCGGCAGCCCCACGCCATTCTGACCGTTTCCGTCGTGTGCGCCGATACAGATGCGGAGGCCGAACGTTTGGCGTCCAGTCTGCTTGTCGCGTTTGTCCGCCTGCGCACAGGGCAAAAATCTATCCTGCTCCGTCCCGACGATGCGCTGGCCTATCCCTTTACGCCGCAGGAACGCGCCGTTGTGGAATCCATTCGCCCCCTGCACATCGTGGGTTCGCCCGCAACAGTCAAGCAGCGCATTGAGAATTTAGTTACGCGAACGATGGCCGATGAGGTGATGGTGACAACCTTTACCTACGGACAGCAGGAACGCCTGCGCTCCTACGAGTTGGTTGCGCAGGCGTTTGAACTACAAGTTGTGAATGTAAAGTTATCCAACGCCCTTTAGCAGGGTTTTCCAGCGTTCCCAGGCGTCGTCGCGGGCTTTTTTGTTGGCGGCGTTGGCATCGGGGGCTTCCCCGGCGCGCATAAAGCCGTGTCCCGCGCCGTCATACGTCACCGGCTCGTAGGTCTTGTTCAGTTTCTTCGCCAGTTCGGTGGTAGTGGGAAGGGTCGCGCCGATGCGGGCGTCGTTGCCTGCATAAAAACCGTAGACCGGACACATGATACGGGCCATGTCCGCTTCCGCCGTTGGCCCCGGCCCGTAGAATACGAAGGCGGCTTTTACGCTCTTGTTGTTGGTGGCGAATCGGAACGCCTGCCCGCCGCCCCAACAGAACCCCGCCACCGCTACCTTGCCGTTGCAGGCGGGCAGTTTCGTCACGTACTTTGTGACCGCGTTCAGGTCGGCTGTCACCTGTTCGGGCGGCAGCATGGAGATGTATTTTACCGCCGCATCCGGGCCGCCTAACTCCGCCGTTCCGCCGCCCTTCGGCCCCAGGCCGGAAAGCAGGTCGGGCGCGATAGCGATGTATCCGGCTTCGGCAAGCTGATCGGCCACGCCCCGCACCCAATCGCTCAGGCCGAAAATCTCATGGACGATGACAACCGCCATTGCTTTGTCTTTCACTTCCGGGTAGACCACGAAACTCTGCACTTCCCGCTTGCCCTGCTTGATCTTCACCCACTCCTGATGGCGCGGCGATTTTTCCAGCCGCGCTTTGGCCCAATCCTGCGCCGAGGCGGGAACCCGCGCCAGTAGAAAGATTGCCAACAAAATCAACATTCGGTTCATAAACTGCTCTCCTTGATTTGGGAAAATTGCCGATTGTATTCCAAATGGCCCTCAACCCCTAACCCCTTCTCCCAAACTTGGGAGAAGGGGAACCTATCGAAATTAGGCTCTTTGTCGCGTATCAGCTTGCCTCGTCTTCCGCCTTTTCGCCATGTTCGACGATATCGCCTTCGGTGAAGAGAATTTCGCGGAGAATGGCCTGCCACTTCGGCTTTTTGCGCAGCAGAAACTCTAAATCCATTCCGAAGTGCTTGAACTCCTCCTGCTGGGCGTTCTGCATGATGGCTTTGGCTTGCCGGTCTTTTTCCACCGCCATTCGCTGCTCATACCAATCAATCGCCTGCGCCTCCTCGATCAGCGACAGCATCATACGCGCAAACGTGCGCGTCTCTTCGGGCAGTTCCCCCGGCGGCTCGTGGTACTGGTCAAAACCCATCTGGACACTCCATTTTCTTGAATAAGCAGGAAATTGGCTTTCCGCTCGATAATCTATGTTCATCTACTTTGACTGCAAGGAATTTGTCAGCATTGGATGCGTCGGGCATGTTCAGCGTACATGCGCGTAGCCTCCATAATTATCAGGGGAGGACATGGCTTTGGATCGTAAAGAACTGCTCGAACTCTGGAACGACATGTGGAAAGAGGGCAACTGGATTCCTTCGTGGCCGGACAGCCTTGCGGAGTTGAGCGCCACGGACGCCGCATGGTCGCCCAACCCCGGTTGTCACTCCATCTGGCAGGAGGTGGTTCACGTCACTTTCTGGCGAACCGTGACCCTGACGCGCATGGCTGGCGGGAACGCGCCCGACGAACAAACCATCGAACAATTTGAATTTGCCGCGCCCGCTCTTGTCACCGAAGCCGCGTGGAACGAAACCGTTGCCGCGCTGAAGCACACACAGGAAGCTATCGGGTTCGCAATTCAGGACGAGCATCAAGATATTGACCGCGTTCGCTACCACCTGATTCACGACGCCTACCACCTGGGCAGGATCACGCAATTACGAATGATGCAGGGAACCACGCCAAAATTCTAAATCAGTGATTTGCGCTACGGTTTATAAACAATAACTTTCGGCGGCGCGCGCAAACATGAGAGGCGGGGCAAACACGGGCGCGGACAAACACGAGATTGGGGCAAACACGGGGGTTTGCCCCTACGGTTTATCCTGTGGTTCCCTCTGCCCCTCCCCTTTTTCCGTACTCCCCGTGTTCCCCGTGGTTTCCGTTGTTTTTTCCTCCGCATCGTTGGGAGCCGTAACTGTAATCGGCGCGCTGCCGTTTTCCGCCGGCTCGTAGTTGTCGGGGATGACGGCTCCGGGTTCGACTGGAAGCGATTCCTTCCGCGTGTTTCGCCCTTTTTTCCGCCGCAAGGCGTTTGGCGTCGGCGCGTAAATCCGCGACTAAAACTTCCGTTGTCGGGGCCGTCACGATGCAGGGCGTAATCCCGCGCGATTGATTTACCTTTTGCTGAATGGGAAGCGCGGCCTGCATGTACTTTACCCACATTGGCGCGCACAAACGCCCGCCCGTCGCGCCCTCCATCGGCGCGTACAGGGTAACAACGGTTGTGACGCCGTTTTCAAGATGCGTCTCTTTGCGGGAATGGGCGACCCAGATAGCGGTTGCCAGTTCCCTCGTATAGCCCACGAACCAGGCGTCGCGGTGGCTGTTGGTGGTTCCGGTTTTGCCATGCGCGTCGGGAATGACATTGGCGGTTTGCGCCGTGCCGCTTGTCACCACTTCGCGCAGGGCTACGTTGATCTGGTCGAGGGTACGGGGCTTGAGAAAATGGGGGGTGAGGCGTGTGACAGGGTCGTCCTGCCATACGATTTTGCCACGCGCGCTCGTTATTTTGGAAATCAGGGTCGGCTCGTAACGGTCGCCGCCATTGGCGAAAGCGGTGTACGCGGAACACAGGTCAAGCGGATGTACGCCGCTTGCTCCCAACGCGAGAGGCAATGTTGGCTCCAGCGGCGTATGAATCCCTAATTTTTCGGCGCAGGTGACAACATTCGCGGGGCCAACATCTTCGCCGATTTTGACGGCAACAGTATTGAGCGAGTGGCGCAGGGCGTCCAGAACGGTGACTTCGCCGCGATAGCCGGAGTCGAAATTGTGTACGACGTAATCTTTGCCGCCGCTCGGATAGATCAGGGGCGCGTCTTTGTAGGTGGAGACAAGGCTGCACAGTCCGGCATCGAACGCGGTCGCGTACAGCAGGGGCTTGAAGGCGGAACCCGGCTGCCGTATGCCCCGCGTGACGGCATCGAACTGATCCCGCAGAAAGTCCGGCCCGCCGACGAGGGCGCGAACATAGCCGGTATGCGGGTCAAGGCTGACAATGGCGCCGGTATTGGGGTTCGCGCCGGACTTTTTGCCGCTTTGAACGGCTTCGCGCAGGGTTTGTTCCGCCTGCTGCTGCATCTGCCAGTTAATCGTGGTTTCTATGGTCGCGCCAGAATAAAGGAACTCCTGCCCGTACTGTTCGCGCAATTTCGCGATGACATCGGCCACAAGGTACGGCGCTTTCCACGATTTCAGCCCCTCCACGTTGGGGCGCAGAATGTGAGGCTGTTCGGCTTCGGCGCGGGTTCGCTGTTCAGGCGTGATTTGCCCGGTGGCCGCGAGACGGGCAAGCACGTCCTGCCGCCGCTCCAATGCCGCCCGCAGATGCGTGGTGGGCGTAAACGCGGAGGGCCGTTGCGGAATCCCGGCAAGCAGCGCGGCCTCGCCCAATGTCAAATCTTTTACCGACTTGCCGAAGTAACCCCGCGCCGCGGCTTCCACGCCATAATTGCCGCTGCCGTAATAAACGGTATTGAGATAGGCTTCCAGTATGTCGTTTTTGGAAAACTGCGCTTCGATGCGGCGGGCGAGCAGCATTTCCGCGATTTTGCGGCGATAGGTTTTCTCGCGGGAAAGCGTGAGGTTGCGAACAAGTTGCTGCGTCAAGGTGCTGCCGCCCTGTCCGCGCCCGTTCCCGCTGCGCAGATTGGCGAACAGGGCGCGAAGCACGCCGCGCCCGTCCACGCCGCTATGGTCGTAAAAACGGCTGTCCTCGGTGGCAACAGTGGCGCTGACGAGCAGGGGCGCAATGGCGTCCAAACGAACGGGGCGCTGATCACGAGTGCGGAGGGCGGCAAGGAGAATTCCGTCGCTGGAAACAATTGTTGTGGCTTGATTCGCCTGTGTCGCGGTCAGACTGGTAATGACTGGAAGATGCTGCGCCACGCTGTAAACCGTCCACGCGCCCCAACCGCCGATTACTCCTGCCGTACCCATACCGACAAGCATTGTTTTTGCCAGCCGTTTCTTCCATTTCGCTTTATCCATACCCAACCGTTCCTTGCCTGCTTTGCCCCGTATTAAAACAATCCCGCGCAGGTTTTCCCAATTCGCCCTTGACAATTCTCTTTCCAGCCGTCACAATAAGATACGAGTAATAACACGCTCTCGTTTGCGCCCGTAGCCCAGTGGATAGAGCAGCTGACTTCGGATCAGCAGGCCGAAAGTTCGAATCTTTCCGGGCGCATCTCAAACTAAATACCGTAGTTTTTGGAGGGGTAGAGAAAAATATTTTTCTCTACCCCTCAAGTTTTTACCAGTTGTGACCGTTAATCACATTGCTTGTGAGTGAAAAACACCATTTTAGGAGGATACTCGGTATGACAACCCCCACCCGTCTCGCTGACCTGATCGAGACGACAAATGAGCAGAATGAGGGCAACGAAGAACTTGCCCTCGTCCTGGAAAAAGCCCTGCGGCAAATACGCAGGCACAAAGGCAATCTGGACGCGACCTGGGAAACGGCAGTGGACAATTTCATTGTCCACAAACACGCAGAAACCCGTGAAAAAACTTTGCATTACTACCGCACACAACTCACCGTTCTGGTGCGCTGGTGCGAGGAGCAGGGCGTCACGCTCCATCAGTTTGGCTTGAAGCAGATGGACGAATATCTTGTGTGGCGCAAAACCAACGGCGGGCGCAGGGGCAAGCCGGTTGCGGACGGCACCCTCTACCACGACAAGATCGCTGCGACAGCGCTTTTCAAGTTTTGTTCACTGCGCGGTTTGATTGCCCGGAACCCGCTTGCGGGATACAAGATCGACAAGCCTGATAAGGTGAGTATTCCCGTGCCCACGCAGGCGGAGTTGACGGCTATAATGGCTGCAATCCAAGAGCGCTACGACCCACGCAAAAACGAGGATGTGCGCTACCTGACGCCTCCGCAGCGCCGCTTCTACGCCGCTCGCGATTATTGTATCATTGCCGGTTTGGTGGACACGGGGGTGCGCGAAGGCGAATTGCTGGCGCTCACCCTTAACGATCTTAATTTCGACGCTAAGGAAGCGACTGTACGCAAGAGCAAAACCGGACAGCCGCGCACCATACCTATTTCAGCGGAATGGGCCACGCTACTGCAAGCCTGGCTCAAGGTGCGCGCGAAACTGGGCTTAAAAACCGACCTGCTCTTTTTCTCACATAATGGAGAGCCGCTGTCGGTGTCGTACTATGGCAAACATTTTCAAAAGTTTGTCAAATACGCGGGCACCAAGAGGTTTACGCCGCACGCGCTGCGCCACTTCACCGGCACTAAACTTGCCAAGCGTAGCACTCTGGCGGCAAAGGACATACTGGGGCACGAGTCGCTCAAAACAACGCAGATTTATGCCGAGAGCGACCGGGAACACAACCGAGAAGTCCATGAGGCCGCTGCGCCTCTCGCGGGCATCTTGGGCAAGCAGGCGGTGGTGCGCCAGCGCAAGCCGCGCATCATCTAAAAATAAAATCGGGCGTGACAGGTGTTGTGCGGCACCTATCACGCCCTGGACTACAAACCTTTCGAGGAGGTTTTCGCCGTGTGTTTTATTTTACCTGAACCTTACTCCGTGCGCAAGCGCGCGGCAACAATTCTTCATTTTGCCGATCAGGGGCATTTCATCAAGGAGATTGCCCACGCCCTCTTTCTGTCTCCGCGCACGATGATCCACTATTTGCGCCTCGCCGTTTCCACCATGCCCGCTGTCGAAACGACAACTGCAATCGCGTTGCTTGCCGGGTTAGAAAGCGAGGCGGTGAAATGAAAACGCTCCGGGAATTCCTAGCCTGGGAGCGGGCCTCCCACAACGCCATTGATGTCAAGCGCATGTATATTGACGTGGCGGGTGATCTGAGCGCAGGCGTACTGTTGTCGCAGATTGTTTACTGGTACTTGCCGGATGAGCATGGTCACAGCAAACTAAGGATCGAGCGCGAAGGGTGCATGTGGCTGGCGAAGGCGCGTGAGGATTGGTGGGAGGAGTGTCGTATCTCTCCACGCCAGTCCGACCGCCTGCTGCCCCTCCTGGAAAGCAAGGGCATTATCGAAACTCGCACCTGGAAGTTTGATGGCAGCCCCACCACGCACATTAGGATTGTGTGGGATGTGCTGTTGCCTCTGCTTGATGAGATCGTCACCAATCCGCCCACAAACCCCTACCAGTCCGACTCCAAAAAGCGTTCTCACCAAACCGTGAGAACCATATCACCGGAATCGGATGAGAGAGGAAGTGGTTCTCACCAAACGGTGACAACGTTCTCACCGCCTGCGCAAAATGGTTCTCACCGTTTGGTGAGAACATTATGCCAAACGGTGAGTTGGTTGTCACCGAATCGGGACAACTTGTAACAGAGATTACAGCAGAGACTACGACAAAGAATACAGCAAAGACAACAACAAAGACACCCGCGCCACCAAAAGCGCAGTCGCAAGCGGAAGCGCTTGTTGTTGTTGTTTCTGAAAATGAGATTCGGAATACCTGTTCCACCAAGACGGTTGAGCGCCCTACTGGGCGTCCAACCGAAGGGAGAGCCTGTCCCTCCACACGCCCTGCGTCGGACATGACGGCAGTAGGGGAGATTATCGCGCCTGGGGACACGCCAGGAGAACTGGTGAGGCTCCAGGCAGGCCGCGCGGCTGTGGCGTCACTCATGGAGCAGGGCATAAAGCCTATGTCCACTGCAACGCGCTTGGTGAAGGAGCATGGAGAGGAACGCTGCCTCGGCTGGATTGACGCCCTGCCGTTTTGCAATTTCGAGAATGCCGCTGGCTATCTCATAGCCGCCCTTGACACACATCGCGATTTGCCGCTCGCCTACATTGCCGCCCGTGAAAAAGGAGCAGAGCAAATCGAACAGGGAGCAAAACAAAAACGAAAGGCACAACACCGTTTCCAGGCGGCAGAAACAGTGCGACGTGAGCGTGAGGAGGCAGATAGGCGTTGGGAGTCGTTGACGCTGGCAAAGCAAGAGGAGATCAAGGGCCGCGAAAGCGCAGTAATCTTGCAGCGGTACGGCAAGCAGGTAAACTCAGGCAAAAAGTGGCTTGCTTCACTGATGGGACAACAGGAGTTGCACTTGCGTTGCCTGGATGCGTTGATGCGAGACAACAAAAGCACGATGGATAAGGCCGCGTAATGGCCTAGAAGAGAGATTAACACGATGACATCTACGACAATGCCCGCACAAAATGGGCAAAACGGAAAAACCGAAAGTTCATTTTTCAACCACCAGGACGAAAGTTCAACTCTCGCACTTTCGCTCAACAACGACGATGCCCCGGATGGACTGCTGACGCTGGTAGAGATCGCCCGGCGCATCGAGACGGACGAAAACAAGCACGCCGCCGTTCTCGCCAAAATCAAGCGCCTCGTCGCCCATGAGTCCGTACGCGAACTTCTTTACGCGCAACGGGCTGGTGGCAAAGGCTTTCGTTACCCGGAGAGCGCCGTTGACAAAATGCACTACCTCGTCACCAACCCCCTGGTGAGCGCTGCCAATGCCGACGAATACCTGCGGACACTCGATATTGCGCCCAAGTCCGCCGCCCTTACCAAAACGACCGGAAGTTCACCTTTCGACTTGGGGGTCGAAAGTTCAACGTCCGCACTTTCACTGATAGCGGAGGTCGTGGGCGCGGCAATTCGGCAATCTGGCGAAAACACCACCAGGGCCCTAATGCCCCTGGTGGAACGCATCGCCACTGCCCTCGAAGCGCAGGCCGCAAGCGTCCAAACCCCGGATCGCGCTGTACCCAAAGCCGAGGCCGCCCGGCTGATGGGCCTGTCGGAGTCGGGAGTGAACAAGCACATACCAGCCTTGACAACCGGGCACGTATCTCACCAGCATATTCAGGAATGGCTTGCCGCGCGCCGCGCGGCAGCCGAACAACGACGGGCGCAAGGAAAAGGGAGAAAATGATGGAGACGGATAGCATAATTGCAAATGCGACTGGCGTGAGTCGCCTCGAAATTGAGGAGTTTGAGCCAGTTCGCTTTTACACTTGGATGACAGAGTACAAAAACGACATGCTGGCGCGAACTACGCCTTTCGACGATTCAAAGTTGACGGCATGGACACGCGACGAGAGCCAAGATACGCAACGCATCAACTTCAAAGATTTTATCTTTGCATACGCATATTACACAACTGATGCCGAAATCGCGCGACACGAAAAATTAGTCGTTACGGCGTTTGGTCGAATTCAGCGGACACTGAACGTGCATGGCAAGCAGCAGAAAGTGTCTGCGACGTATAGCACGAAAGACGAATTTGAGCGCGATAAGTCACTGCTCACCGTGCTCAAAAACACTTGTTAGCCACTCAATCACTCTCTGATAATGTTAGCAGGCATATCTACACTCCATTTGGGTTTATAGGCGAGGGAAAATAAAAGGGCAAGTCGCAGAAAGTGCTAGTCTGCGACTTGCCCTTTTAAGCAGCCATCAAACAGATTTTGGCTTCGCCTGGCGCTCTGCTATACGCGCTTTAACATTTGCGCGGGTTTCATCAGTCGCATAGTCACACAGCAAGTTAAATGCGTTGTACTGTTTGCAAATTGTTTCAAACAATTTGACCAATGCCTCTTTGTTGTTGACTGCGTACGCAGGCGCGTTGGCAAACGCGACTTCAGATGGGCAATGCCAGCGATTACCTGTATGATAATACGTCACCTGAAACTGTTCGTTGTTGTTGTTCAGATAGATACGTTTGTCGCCGTTTTTGAGCCACACTTTGAGCATAATGTCGTCACGCTCAAAGAAATCGTAAATCGAATCGGAAATCGCGTTTTTTGTTGATAATGTTTGTTGCCTTTTGCGATCTTCCATCTCGTTTCTGGCTGTGTCATCAAGGCGACTTGCTGATCTCTGCACCTCATCCAGCAGTATCGAATACACCCTTGCGTTTGTCGCAGTGATGGTGATGGTGAGAGCGTCTGCGTCGTGGTTGATTGAATACTCTTTTTCATCAGTTTGTGTGGTCATGGTAGTACCTTCAAAACGCTCGAAAGAACGTTTGTTCAATTTGATACCACATGATACCAAAACAAACCAACAATGTCAAGCCTCCTCTGGTTCCTTTTGCTTCGTTGTGCGTTCATTTGCCTCTGTGCGCTGGCGTACAAAGTCTTCCAACGCCATTTCTATTGTTGCTGTTATTTTGCGTCTGTCTTCCGCTGCGATTTTTTTGATTTCGTTTGCCAGGGATATTGGAAGTCGCATCGTCATTGCGTATCGTTCTTCTGCTGCCATTTTGCCTCCGAGTATGGGGAATTTCGGGAATATGACGACTGTGTTTCTGTGATACCTGATGATACCATAATCTCCTTCTTGACAGCCAAATTTGGGCTGTGCCATAATAACTATACACCACCTGCATCGCGTGCCGCACACCGCGTTTGCAGGGCAACCAAAGGAGAAGGTTATGACCTTGACTCTGACGCCCAGCAACGCCCTCTGGCTATCCCAATGCACCAAGCGCTTCGACCGCCTCGCCGTCAAGCGCCAGTATCATGCTGTTAAATCTCAATGCAGCAGCATACTGTCCTTCTGGACTGCCTGCCACGAAGTTTTCAAACGCTTGTACGATCCACAACTCCCTGGCCCGCTTCCTCATCGCGAACACCTCACCATCTTCCTTCCTGCAAGCACAATCGGTAGAACTCAGCGTTCAGCCGCCCTCCAACACTTCCTCGCAACTTCGCCAGCGTATCGTTTTAGCCAACAAAAACTTGATGCAGTACACTAATTTTGATATTGAAATGCCCGCTCGCTGGCGTAATACTTGGGCCACACTACCCCTCGCATAGATTGGGAAATTCTATACTGGGACTGTGCAAGGCGCGTGTTGCTATTCAGTGGCTCCGGTTGACTTAATCAATGGCGCTGCACCGCTGTTATGGAAGTTACGCGCCCTTTCCTACGAAGTCGCACCTACACCATCTTGAAGGTGCAAATATAACTATATCAATACGTTATGTCAGCGGTGCCATGTTACAACCCTGTATCCACCTCTGTGTCTTTAACCCCTTCGCGCCGAGCGAGTTCTCGAATCGCACTTTCCAATACGCCCGTTTTACTAAGGTGCATCTCTTTGGCTAATTGTTGCCATAGCCGCATTGCAGTAGGTGACAGCCTAACGCTCGTAGGTAGCGTTTCTCTACTAGGTTTCTTTTGGTCTGTCATAAATCTCCTCCATCAACATTATACCCTTCAACGTAGCGACGAAACCGCTATTTTGTCAAACCCCTTGACACGTAGCGACAGATGCGCTATAATTGTAGCGACACAGTAACTACATGCAACGTTTTAACCTATGGAGGACATTGTGACCGACCCTATACCAATATCCCCAACCAGTATCCGTGATCTCGGATGTGGATTCAAATATCGAGAACTTCGCATTTTGAGACGCTGGCCTAAACAACGCACGCAGTCCACATTTTTGCTGAATGGTCGTGCCGCTCACGCAGTATTCCGCGAGTTGTTTGATCCCAAATATGGATTGAACCCACCACATACTGACCGCCTCGAAGTGGCTTTGCGGCGCGCAGTTGCATCAGAGGCTTATCCTGACGAGATTGCTAAACAGATGGCGAGTGGCTGGATTTCGAGCCTAGTAACTACCTATTTAGATTTCCATGAGCCTGGACGACAAGTGTTGGCAGTGGAGCAAAGCGCAGACTTCCCACTACATTACCAGGGTCGTCATGTTGCCCAAGTTTCTGCCCGCCTTGACCGAGTTGAGGTGGACGAGGATGGTGAAACTCTCGTTGTCGTTGATCTGGCGTGTGGGGACAAGCCGCTGCACATTCACCAGGCATGGATGGATTTAGCCGTGGCGAAGTTTCGCTACAAACACGAAGGGTACAAACGCTATCGGCTGGAAATCCACTCCGTCACCAGCGATGAAGTGCAAGTAACAACCTGGCGAGGAGCAGATTTGAAAGGGATCAACCTCGAAGTGGGCGCGCTGGCGGCGGCATTTCAAGATGCGCAAGACCACGATGAAATCGTTGCCACCGCTTGCGAGGCATGTTTATATTGCAATCTCAAATTGACTGGGCGCTGTCCAATCCAAGTAGCACAAAACATCGAAGATTTGGGCTTTGACGACGAAAACTGATTGACAACTGCATTGCTACTATCGCTAGACAACAAAGGATAAAATGATGGCTTCAATCACACGACAGGTACGAGACATTCACCAAGCGTTTCACTACCGGCAAATGGACGTTATCCAGGCCATGCTCACTGAAACACCCACCCTTGTAGACGCGGTAGACGCAGGCGGGCGCACACTCTTGCACCGCGCGGTATGGTGGGGCGAGGCTGATCTGGTCGCCTTGCTGCTTGAGCATGGTGCGCGCGCCGACATCCCCAATGCGAGTGGATATACTGCCATCAACATAGCATGGGATGTACCCAGCAAAAATGCGCATGGACAGCAATTGCTGCGTCTAATCGCCGCACATGGAGCGAACGCCTTTTTGCCTGCAAGACAGTTTGGATGCCTTGCCTGTCTTGCCATACAACAGAACGACGCCGCTCTGGTGCGCACCATCTTTACCAACAACCCTGATCAGGTAAACTGTACCTCCTGCAACAACCAATACCCTCTCCATCTCGCTGTCAAGTGCGGGCACACCGAAACCGTGCGTGTGCTGTGCCAGGAATGTGGCGCTGACCCTGACATCCGGGGCGAACATGACATAACTGCCTTACATTACATCCAAAAGGATACGCCTTTAGACCTTGTGCGCGTCCTGCTAGAATCCGGCGCAAATGTGAATGCCACAGACGCGAACGGTGAGACGCCACTGCACATGGTCGTCGAAAAAGATGGTAGTCTGGACGTGGCTCGTTTGTTGCTTGATGCCGGAGCCGCGATTGAACTCCTATTCGCACGCCTATTTTATGCCCCTACATATTGCCACTCTCCAGGCGGATGGAAAGTACGTCGCCTTCTTGCTGGATGCGGGGGCCGACATCGAGGCACAAGGCACTCCTTGCGACACTCCACTCATGTTTGCTGCGCGTGTCGGTCACAACACGCCCGTGCGCCTGCTCCTCGAAAGAAGGGCGAATGTTCATGTCAGCGATGAGAATGGCAATACAGCCCTGCATCGCGCCGCCATGAACGGGAGTGTAGACGTTTTGACTATGCTGCTGGACGCCGGTGCCGATCCTGATGTTTCCAACCATGTTGGCATCACGCCGATTGAGGTGGCTGTGAAATCCTTCAATAGACAAGCCAGTGTCTTGCTCACAGCCAGGAGCAGCCGCCACGAACTGCGCCAACTCGCCCAACGAGGATGGGATTACTTGTCAGATTGTATTCGCAAGGAGAGGAAGGATTACTGGCATTATTTGGAACGGCAGCAGGGTTATAATCTCATAGAATATCTTTCTATCGTGCGATTTAACTACGCGCAGGATAAGATGACCCAAGTATCTGCATCAGCCTAATTCATTGGCTTGGCATTTGGCCCGTTTAATCTTGGTCGCAGGAGCCGAACAGATATTTCGGCTCCTGCGTTACTCACGGGAACTGGCTTGCGCCCGTATTTTCGATAGAACAAGAGTCCAGCGCAAACAAGCAGTTAAGTGTCCCGGATGTTTTGAAAGGAGAGAAAATGGGCTTGTTCGAGATGGGGAGAACATCGGGCACTCCAGGGGTTATGGCTATGCTTGAGGAGGCTGGTGTGACAGCCCAATCCCTGTTTGAGAGGCATCACATGGGCTTTTGGGGCAATGTTGACGAGGACGACTGGCAAGCAAATGAGAGGGCGCTAGTGGAAGGGGATCGGCTGTTTTCGGTGTACAAGGTGGGAGAGCAGAAGGTGTACGTTATCACCGAAGCCGACCGGAGTGCGACAACAATCATGCTGGCAGACGAGTATTGAGCGTCAGAAACCCGACTGCTAACCTGTAGGTTCTATCTTCCGCGAGTTCATTAAACTGGCGTATGACAAACCCCGACGAAGATTTTTCGCCGGGGTTTGTCATGGTTCCGGTGTCCGCTGAAAAAGTTTTTTCGGAGGAACCCAGAATGGGGCCAAAAGCGGCTCGGATTCAGAAATATCAAATGTCGCCTTGACTAGATATATTGTGGGAAATAATGCGGCGGGCGCTTCTGTGCGGGATCGCCTGCCCGCCCACACTACCAACCCATTTCTTTACCGCATAAAGGAGATAAACCAATGAACGGAATGCCGGAACAACTCGCGCGCCTTTGCCAGTTGAGCAAGCACACGAGTGCGTTGCTTGATTTTACGTTGGGGGCAGATAAGAAGGGCGTCATTGAAGGTTATGCCTACACGCCCGACGCAGATTTGCTCGCAAAGGGAGAAGCGCCGTGCCAACTCGACGTGGCCTACGCTGACCAAGCGCGCACAGAGTATGGTGTCCTTCGGATGCGCCTGTGGATAGAAACCAGTCCTGAGCAAAATGACATACATCGCGTTGGTTGGGAATTGCTGGGCTTGGAAGACGAACACGTTCTTGCTGGCTCCAAGACAGGGTATCTCCCTGATCTTCCCAAGTTGGCGCGGTTTCCAACGGCTAAACGTACCAGACGCGCCAGTTACCAATTCACGGCATACGAACTCAGCCTACTGCGCCTGCACTCTGGCGCGAGGCGCGAACGCATCAGGCGCATGTCACCTACCCAGCGCACAGCAGAAATGTCACACATCTTCTATCTGGATGATGACGAAATCATGGAACTAGGCATCACACCTGCTCAACCCCTCACGTCCGCCGACATTAAAGCAGGCATGATTGTACGGCGTGACCATCACGAGTATCGCATCGTTCTGGAAGTCCACAGATCAATCTCAGGAGAGGGTATTTGTTGCGTTTACGCTCCCTACCAGCCTCAATGTGTCTACGATGCGGTTAATCCCGATTTTGAGGTTTTCCGTCATCGCGGTTGTTCGACCCAGGATTTGGCAGAATGGGCGGAAAAGGTGATTACCTATGACTGGGATGACAAGGTGTGGCGTGAAGACTGGGAGGCACTGGAAAGACGACAGCAGGAAGCATTGGCGGGCATGTTTGTACTGGGGCATACCGAGGCGACAGGTGCAGTCGTGGCGATGCTTGACGAAACCGGAATTGACGCCCCAATCCCTGCTCGAAAGGCATCATCGAGGAGAATGGGGAGACGTGAGCCAGGAAGATTGGCAGCGGAACGAGCGGGCGCTGATGGAAGAAGGGCGGCTCCTGTCGGTGCATCATGTTGGCGAGAAGCAGGTATACATCATCACCGAGGCCGATAGGAGCACCACCACGATCATGCTGTGTGATGAGAATTGAGCGTCAGAAACTCGACTGCTAACACTATAGGTTCTATCCTCTGCACACCCATATAAACTGGCGTATGACAAACCCCGACGAAGATTTTTCGCCGGGGTTTGTCATGGTTCAGGTGTCCGCTGAAAAACTTTTTTCAGCGGACACCTGAAAGGGGCTAAAAATGGCACGGATTCAGAAATATCGATTTTGGGGTTGCCTATGTAGTTTGTGGGAAATAATTGCGGGTGTTTCTGTGCGGGATTGCCCGCCCTCCCACGCCCGCTGCAAGGGCTGATGTGCGGTTAGCCCTGCGGCGGCTCTACACGTTTCATTCAAGCAAGGATGCTGCCAATTCTCAACTCGGTTGTACTACGCTCTTATCGCCACTATCGCACTACAAGGCGAGCCCACACAATGAAGGAGATACAAAATGGCTACGAAACAGAAACAACACACGCGCCTCGACAGCAACATCCAATTGCAGAGGAGCGGCAACACAGCGCTGGCGAGAGCGGCTTACCTCCGCAGAGCCAAGCAACCCAACGAGGCTGGACTCCCGACAACGGTAACTTGAACGCTATTGGAGACGGGGGCTACACAAGGATGGGCAACGCGGTACTGACTGGCAACGTGGATCAAGTGCGCTGTTTGATCGAACAGGGCGTGGACATTTACCATCCTGTGCATAAGTCGATGACGGTTCTCCGACTGGCAGAAATATGCGACAGGGTGGAGGTGGTGGAAGCCCTATGCCAATTGGGAATTGATCCAAGCGCAAAACAGGCGGACGGAAACACTGAATTGCACTCGCTAATGGGGTTCTCGCCTCGCATCAATCGCCTGGTTGTGGCGGCGGCCCGCGATCTGGAGGCGCGAAATGAACTTGGACTTACGGCCTTGCAGTACGCGGCATGGTGCAACAAGGAGGCGGTCGTGCAAGCATTACTCGATGGAGGAAGCGACATCGAAGCGCGCGATGAGAGAGGCTGCACTGCGCTGATGTATGCCGCGTCGCGAGGCAACTCCGAACTCGTGTCTTGTCTGCTCGCGCGCCATGCCGATGTCCACGCCTGCGACAAGAATGGCAAGAACGCGCTCTACTATGCGCTGCGGTATGGCACATCAGACACGGCGCATGTTTTAGTGCAGGCCGGAGCCGCCCTAGACTCGCACACTGTCAACTATCAGGACTATCTTCTGGGCTAATACCAGAGAAAGGAAAACAAAATGAAGCGTATCAATTGCCTGCTGGATGGACTGAGAGATGAAACAGGTGTGATGAATCCGACGCGCTATTGCCTCGCCGATAAGGTCGAACGTGAGCGTAGGCGGAAGGTACGGCAGTTGCGGTGGATTGGGTTGGTGACTTACGTGGCAAGTTGATATGGAAACCTCACGCACAATTTTCCGTAAGCGCGGCGACGAGGCAGAAGCAAATTTTCTTCTGCCTCGTTGCCGTGAAAAGTAACCACCAGCAAAGTGCCTTTGGCATGTTCAAAGTGTGTCCTCCAACGAGACATACTCCAAAGGCACTCTGCCCCTGCAGGCAACCCGCCCGCCAACTCATCGTCGTGACGTTGAGGGCATGTAGGAAATGACTATTTAGGTGGACATCTATACTGTACTGGCGGGCGTGCCCCTGGCACTTCCTGATTGGAGACTAAAGAAATGACCACTATTCAGAAGAACAGAAACATATTGGCAGAGCAGAAACGGGAGTTATTCCACGCTCTCGAAGCGCACGATTATGACAGTCTCACGGTACTGTTAGATGACAGCCCGGAACTGATCGATAAACACGATCCCTCCAACTACACGCTGCTGCACAAAGCAATCGAGCAGGTTAATCCCAAGATGGTGGGTTTCCTGCTGGCGCGCGGAGCCAGCCAACAACTCCGAAGGAGCGCCTATAATACAGCATTCGACCTAGCGATGCACCTCACGGGCGACACTTCGCAAATACATCAGGTTGTTCGCCTTCTCATTGAACATGGCGCAGATGTGTTTGCCACGCCCAAGTCGGGGATGTCGGCGGTGCGCTGTGCCATCATACGCGGCGATGCTGATCTCGATCCGCCTGATATTCTCCCGCCACCCTGACCGTCTCGATAAGGTGTGCTACAAAGATATGACGCCCTTCGATCTGGCTCTTGATCGTGGAGAAGAAGCGTCCATCCGTGCGCTGTGTGAGTGCGGAGCCGATCCTGAGCAGGCTTACCTGATGCACGTCCCAGATCAGATACGATGGTACCCCAACATTGCTCGCGCCTTAATCGAAGCCGGGGCAGATGTCAACAGACAAGACGATGAGACCGGTGACACCTGCCTACACAACGCCATCGTTTATGATGGGACAGTGCTGGTGAGGGTGTTGCTGGAATGCAACGCCAATGTCAACGCGCGCAATGCTCTCGGCGAAACTGCCTTGAACCTTGCGGCCCAGTACAACAAGGAAGAAATGGTGCGCCTTCTTCTTTCTCATGGAGCCGATGTTCAAGCCGCGAACTGCCGAGGCGTAACGGCCTTATACCGAATAGCGATGCAGCACGTCAGCAGTTTTGTTCTGAAACCGCGCCCTGGTGCTGTTTTAGAAAAGCGCTATACCGATGCCGTTGCTAGGATGCAGCGCACGATAAACATTACTCGCCTGCTTTTGGAAGCGGGGGCTGATCCCGATGCGCCGGATGTTTCGGGGATCACACCGATCCATGTGGCTATCGGCTGCCGCAACTACGAGACAGCCGCCCTGCTCTTGGCGTACAGCAAGCACTACCATGTTCTAAACCCAGAGACGATGAGTTCGGCGGAGATGGAAGCCCTCTTTGAGCAGGAAATGAGGAGCAATCCCAACTGCCGTAATAAAGAGGGTTTCGACCATTGCCATAGAGCCAACACGAAGCAGAATGTGCTTTACCCCTGATACGCACCCAGGTTGGCAGACTTGGCAATTGGTTGCTTATATGTGCGGGCCCGGCGCGAAGACATTATTCTTCTCGCCGGGTCTGCACATTATTAGCCCAACAAACAAAAAGGAGCAGAAATCTGCATGTAGCGGGGCGAATACGTCCCAGTATCTTTGCACTTTTCGGAAAATGAGATAGGAAGATGATTTTGCCGGTTCGCTTGCTCACATCTCAAAAGTTGAAAAAGTGCAAAGATACTGTACGTCCGTCTCCGCTTGCTTTTTTGTGATTGGAAGTTATTGTCGTGCCTTCGCTTGCCTTTTAGCACACCCAGCGGCTCGCCGTTTACAGAAATTGCTCATGTTCCCCTCGAAGGGTTACACCCAAAATCTGCTCACATACCGGGCAAAACCGTCCCAACATTTTCTGATTTTTGAACCCCAATGTATAGGCATATAAGAGTCTTACAAGTACAGAAACGAGAATACACGTTAAAGAGAGTCCATCAGGAGGAATCCGCGAGGCAAATCTATAACACGTACCGGCAGCCTTTTCCCTTGCCACTATGCCTGATCCTATTGCATAATAGAAACGCTGGTGGCACTTAGCAGCGTGTTGAATCTATTTATCACTTCCGTTTTCCTTCCCAACCATGCAGTCACAATAACGTCAATACGTTTGCTGTGTGAATGTATGGGAGACCGCATGAGCGATTTTTTGAATAGTATCAAACCGAATACACGGTTGTATGATCGGCAACGCGCAAAAGAGCGGCTTGTGCAATCCGTTGAAACGCAGGCAAGCGTGGTGTTTCTCACATTGCGCGATGCTAAGACCGGGGAGGTTGAGCGCAGGCCCTACGTCATAGCCGAGTTGTCCAAGCGCTTTGAACTGCTGGAAGGCGATAGTGCCGTATATCGCGCCGATGCGTGTCTGGTGCGCCTGGTGGCGGAAGCGCATCGCCTGAACCATGCTTATCTGTTTAATCCTGTTTTCGCTACGGAAACCAGCCTGATTGATCCGCTCCCGCACCAATTGGTCGCGGTGTACGGTATACCACCCGATGCTGACCATCCTGATGGCCTTGAAGGGCTTGTATCACACCCGCGCCTGCGCTTTCTCCTCGCTGACGATGCCGGGGCGGGCAAGACGATTATGGCTGGTCTGTATGTCCGTGAAATGATGCTGCGCCGGATGGTTCGCCGGATTCTGGTCATCCCGCCAGCCGGACTGGTGGGCAACTGGGAACAGGAACTCCGCAACTTGTTTCGCCTGCGGTTTCGGATTGTAAACTCCCGGGATGTGCGTCCCGACGATAATCCTTTTGCGGACGCCCGCTTCGACCATGCCATCTTATCCATTGACACCGCGCGACAGGATCGTGTGCGCGCCGCCCTGAACGATGCGCCTGCGTATGACCTGGTAATCTGCGACGAAGCGCATAAACTCTCTGCCCGGCGCAATCCTGACTTGAGCGCGGATAAATCCAAACGCTATGAAACGGTTGAGGAAATTGCGGCGCGCTGCCAGCACCTTCTCCTATTGTCGGCGACGCCCCACATGGGCAAGGATGACCCCTACTTTTTCCTCTGGCGTCTGCTTGATCCGCAGCAGTTTTCCACGCCCGACGCGCTTTATCGTACCCGGCCCGAAGTGCGGCGACGCCATTTGCTGCGGCGCATGAAAGAGGAGATGGTACGCTTCGATGGCACGCCTCTGTACCCACCGCGCGAAAGCAAAACGGTGTCTTATCCTCTCAACGCGGATGAGCGTACGCTCTACGAAGCCGTGTCGCAATACGTGGAGGAATACTACCGCAAGACCACAGCAGGGAACCGCTCCTCGGTTGGGCTTGCCCTATCGGTGATTCAGCGCCGCCTGGCGTCCTCCGCCTGGGCGTTGCTGCGCTCCCTGGAACGTCGGGCTGCGATCCTCGCCGAAAATTTGAAACGTTTGCAGGACGCAATGCTGACCGCGGACGAATTTGCCCTCGAACAGGGCAAATTGCCCACGCAGGATTTGCGTGAGGAAAAAACAGGGGACGAGGAAGAAAGCGAAGACGGCACCGAGGAAGGCGAACGGTTCGATGACGTGGTGAGCCGCGCGACGCCTGCGCGCAGCCCGGAAGAACTTGCCAAAGAACTTCTGGAAGTGCAGGCGCTTGCGGCACTGGCACGCGCTGTGTACGATGCACAGCAGGAGAGCAAATTTCTTCGGTTGCAGGAACTTCTTAAAGAACACCCCGATACGAAGATACTCATTTTCACCGAACACAAGGACACGCTGAATTTCCTCGTGGCGCGTATGGAGGGTATGGGCTACACCGACCGCATCGCGACCGTTCATGGCGGCATGGATTACCGTGAGCGTGAGCGGCAGACGGCACGCTTTCGATCCCCTGAGTGCCCCTATATGATCGCAACGGATGCGGCAGGTGAAGGTATCAATCTACAATTTTGCTGGCTGTTAATCAATTATGACATCCCGTGGAATCCTGCCCGCCTGGAGCAGCGTATGGGGCGTGTGCATCGGTACAAGCAAACCCACGATGTACTGCTACTTTCGCTAGTGGCGGAAAAGACACGCGAAGGCGCGGTTCTGCAAACTCTGCTGGATAAAATTGAGATTATTCGTCAGCGGTTGGGGAACGACAAGGTTTTCGACGTTATCGGCGAGCAGTTGGGAGGCATCTCACTCGCCGACTTACTGTTCCAAGCCGCAGTACAGGGGGAAGCAACTGCGGCGGCGGCAGTGGTGGCGCAAGCGTTCGATCCCGCGACATTCGCGGAAAAATTGAAGGCTCAGGAAAGCCGCGTGGAGGTCAGCGAAGTACGGGCACTGCTGCAAACTCTGCGCCGGGGACAGGAAACCGCGGAGGAGCGTCGTATGATGCCCGCCTATGTGCGTGGCTTTTTCCGCGATGCTGCCCCGTTGCTGGGGCTTCGTTTCGCAGGAGATTTGGACGGCATTTTCACGCTGGCGGACTCCCCGGAAACCGTGCGGCGTGCCATCGAAACGTATCCGCCCGAACTCCATTCGCGGCTGACATTCGACCGCTACCTCGCCCTGCCCACGAATGCCATGCGCCCGGAAGCAATTTACCTGCATCCGGGTGAGGCGGTATTCGAGAGTATCATGGATTTGTTTCTGGGCAGGTTTGAGGACGGCACGGAGCGCGGTGCGACTTTTTACGACCCGAACACGACGGAAGCGTATGTATTCGCGCTGGCAAAGATTGCCGTTGTGCGCCCGGTTCTGGACGGTGAGGGGCAGCCGACCGATGCGCGTGAAACCCTGGGCGAGGAAATGATCGGTGTAGTGTTGCGGCCCAATGGCGCTATGCAAACTGTCCCCGCGCATCTGCTGCTGACACTAGACATGGATGCGACGCCTGCGAGTGCAGAAAGCGCGCCTCCTACTATTCCTCAAGTGCTTTGTGATATTGTGGACAATCCGGCTCCCATAGAGGGCTATATCATGGAGGAAAAGGGCATTCCCCTGGTGGAACGCCTGCGTTCAGAATTACAGGCCCGTCTGCCGCAGCGCAAAAACCAACTCGTACAGGCGTACAACTTGCGCGCCGCCGAAGGGATGACGCAGCGCCGCCGTCTGAAGGACGATGTAACAAAGGGTGTGCCTGCGGCAAAAAGCAAATTAGACAGGCTGGAAAAGGAACTCACCGGGTTGGATGATGCCCGCGATATGGCAATCAGCACACTGTATCAGGAAATTGATTTGCTGAATTTTGGGCCGGTCACGATCTATGCGCGGGCGCTTGTCCTGCCCTTGCCGCCAGAGGAGGCTGTACGCCGTCGTGATGTGCAGGCCGAAGTGGTCGCGCTTAAGGTAGTACGCCAGCATGAGGAAGAACAGGGCGCATGGATAGAGGATGTTTCCAATCCCAACCTCGCCACGGGCTACGACCTACGCTCACATCGGCCTGATGGCTTCGTGCTTTACATCGAGGTTAAAGGGCGGGCGGGGCTTGCGCCTGTGCAACTGACGGAAAACGAATGGCGGCAGGCTGCCAATCATCGGGACAAATACTGGTTGTATACAGTGTATCACTGTGACACGGACACGCCGCAACTTCATCGCGTTGCTGACCCCTTTGGCAATCTGCTGGCAAAAGGCGGAGGCGTTGTCATCCCTGCTGCCAGCGTGCTGGGAGCCGCAATACCGAACATTATGTGATACCAATGAGCCATCCAATCCCAATCGGAATTCAATACGACCCTACCAAATGCGCGCCCTCTGTCAGTCTACATGAAATGGACAAGGATGGACGTGGTATTCTCGTCAACGGTAAGGATTTGACATTGTATCTGCGAGGAGTCCAAAATCTGGGGATGCTTGGTGAATTGCTCGCGGATGAAGACGTAAGGCATGTTCTTTACAGCAACCATGCGCAAATAGGAGCCTCCGCAGAGATGATGCCGGATCGAGGGGCTTGTCTGCTGGGATATTGCCTTCTGAATGAATTGTACATTTCTCCCGTTTGGCTTGACGCTGATTTGGAGGCGTGCTACATCGTTTTCTTGCTTGCGAAGGGTATGCGCGCCCGGACACACGCCTTCCGCTGCCGGATGGCAGCCAATGCTTGCGGATCGACACCCGCGCCATAAAAGAAATTGCGCGCTTCCTGACGCGCGATGGTTTAGGCATGGATCAGGAAATTCTTCTTTCCGTATCTTCCGAATTTGGTAACGCCAAGTTGACGATCACGCCCATTCACACCTTCCAGTTAGGGCGGGGTATGGAATTCGATATTGCTGTGGATGATCCGGGGACATGGCAGGAACCTGTTCGCCTCGGCATCTTCGCCGCCTTCCGCTTTCTGTGCTATTGCGGCGAGAAAGATGCCCTCCCCGATGAAAAGCCTTTGATACTGCGCTATGCTCCAGCCCAGGGAACGCTCGAATTGAGAATCGATGGTGGAGCATTACGCTTGCCTGCACTGGTCTTTACGGGCGTACCGCCAAACGCGGAGAGTGTCGCCTCGAATGACGTATTGCGGTTTGCGCGCATGGCACGCGCAGAAGCCAGGCGTGAACAAAAAGAGTTCAAATTGTAGTCCATTCCAGCAGGCATCAGAAAGGTTTTGAAACGTATCCTATGCAGACAAACACCCTTCCCCCAATGGATTATGAACGACTTCGCCACGTTCTCTCCCGCGCCATCGGAATTATCACGCGCCTTTACCCGAACGGATCGCATTTTGTATACGAATTAATTCAGAACGCCAATGATGCCCTTGCAGGCGTTGCTGCAACCGCTGATGGAAATAGCAAAGGCATTGCCATCGTCCTGCGTGCCGGTGAAATGCTGGTGTCGAACAACGGGCGGCGTTTCGATGAAGCCGGTGTTCATGCGATATGCTCCATAGGCGAGAGTACCAAAGACCTCACCCAGATTGGGACACATGGTATAGGGTTCAAGGCAGTTTACACCTGCACCGACCAACCGGAAATCTACTCTGGGGAGCGTCAATTCCGCATCATTGGAGGTATCCAACCCGAACCAATCCCCATTCCGTCTACAGAGATTTCAGCAACTCGTCACATCTGGCAGAACGGTGTTTCGCCTGCCCTTCAAAGAGCGACTACGCGACGGAGAAATTGAACGAATTGGAACTCAATTGCAGGAGTTAGACAAATGGGCGCTTCTGTTTTTGCGGAATCTGGAAGCCATCGAATGGAGAGACGAGCGCCAGAACCTACAAGGCACATACTGTTCTTCTCGGCAGCCACACGCCCGCGTAATGGACGCACAGCATGTTGAATTGATGAGCGATGCCGGAGGGGGCAAACCAGTTCTGGAATCGTTTGTAGTTTTCCGGTGCGATGTTTCCCCGCCCCAAGAAGTGATTGCTGATTTATTGGAACGGGCGGAATACGATGATGAGCGCGAACGCATTAAGCGCTCGGCGGAGAGTTTGCAGCCGGTCGAAATCGCTTTCGCTACGCAGAATGACTTGGTGGCTTCCATACAAAACTCCGTCCTCTTTGCCTACCTACCTACAAGCATCGAAACCCATTTGCGTTTTATTATCCAGGCGCGCTACCAGACAATTCCCTCTCGCAACGACATAAACACGGATGTTCTTTGGAACCATTGGCTAATGGAAGAAACAGCGGAACTGCTTCCAGCCGCTCTGGAACGTTTGAAGACTGCCGGACTGCTCACCGTAAACCTTTTAGAAGCGTTGCCAGCCCCTAGTGACCAATTTCCACTATTCTTCAAGCCTGTACAAGTGGCAGCCCGCAACGCCCTGCTTGATGGCGAACTGATCCCTACCGAAGATGGAAGTTGCCTACACGCCAGTCGCGTGTTCTTCCCGCGCACGCGGAATGTGCGCGCACTATTTTCGGCCTCGGACTTGGCAGAAATTACTAAAACAGAGGGAGCCGCGTGGCTTCATCCTGATGTGCAGGCTAATGAGCGAGCATTACAGATAGTACGTGATGTACGGGTTCGTGAGGTCACTGCGACGCAGATCGCAACGTGGTTATGTACCAAAGAGGCTGATTGGTATGCGGCGAAAGACGATGATTGGCTGCACACATTATATGTCTATTTGGCGCAGCAGAAAGTGGAACACGAGGGATTGAAAGTCGCCCCATTAGCCAGACTAGAGAATGGTGAACACGTCATCGCTGATCAGGAATGGTGCTTTTTCACCCCGGATGATGAGGCACAGCAGACCACGTTCCGTCCGTTTCTTAGTAACCTGCCCTTCTTTAGAATGGCATTGCTCGAAGGGGATGCGGTTGAAGAAGTCAGACTTTTCCTCAAGAATATAGGGGTTGAACCGCTGAACCCGGAGCGCTTCTTAAGTGGATGGTTGCTGCCCAAGTACAAGAGAAAGCATAATTTTACGGAGGCCGAAAACCGGTTTCATGTTGCTTTTCTCGCCAAAACATTGGAATCGCTTCCGTCAGACAAGTCAAAAGCATTATCAGAAAGTATCAATGAGCAGCCCTTCCTGCTTGCCCGCAGGGAAATGGGCGAGACACAGTGCTATGTCAGTCCGAAACGAGCCTATCTGCCCCAGGCTTACACTGGGTCGAGCGACTTGGAAACCTACTTTGCCGATGCCAACAAGCGGTTTGTGGATGAGAGTTACTTGAACGAGGATGGAGATGTGGAACGGTGGTGTACCCTGTTCAAGCGCCTCGGCGTCGAAGTGGTTCCACGGCGTAAGAGTACAAATGAACTATCCCCAGAGCGAAAGGCACATATCCGCTCTGGGGCTGCGTATACTTCCGACATTGATATTATCAACTGGGAATTGGATGGCTTAGACAAAGCGCTCGAACGCATCGCTATGCGAGGCGAAACCGCTTTGCCAACAGCGTATGCCCTCTGGCGACTACTTGTTCGGGGTATTCCAACAGATAAAATGGAACAGGATCGGTATTTCTTCGGCATATACCGATGGAAGAATCGCAACACAGAATATCAGCCAAAAAATTTCTACGCGACCTTTGCAGAAAAATTGATGACCACGGCATGGATACCAGATACGAATGCCGAGTTTTACACGCCAGAGACACTTTTTGCCGACATTGCAGAAACACGAGCGGTGCTTGGCGACAGTGTACACTACCTGCACTCTGACTTGGGAGTGAAGGAACGACCTGCTGAATCGCTTGCCAGAGCGCTTGGTGTGAACCTAGCGGTGAAGACGGAGCAGGCGCTTCGGCGGCTACAGGATTTGAGCGAGCAAAGCGTTGACGTGAAGGACGTAGAGCGCATCTACCGGTTTTTGCAAGACCAGAGCATCGGCGCACGACAGCCCCTTTTTGCTTTGGAGCCTCTGCTGTACACGCCAGCCCCGACTCCCCGATGGTGGAGAGCAAACAAAGCGTTCTGGGATGATGAAAACACTATCTTCGGCGATGAACGTGGCTACCTAAAAGTGCATTATGCACCTACGCTACAAGCGTTTTTTGTCGCGCAGGGGGTGGAACCCAGCGCCAAATTTGCGGATTATGTCGAGGCTGCTCTGGAAATGGCAGCCCGAATTGACGTGTCTGACCACGCCCGCACACGGCTGCACACACTATACAAACGCTTTTTTGCGGAACTGCCCAATGCAGCGCCCGAAATGGCAGCAACGGCTCCCCAGGAGGCCGAGCGGCTGGCGCTCTGGCAGGACTTGTGGGGCGCGCACTGTTGGCTGGGGCGTCGCGGTGATCAGTGGGGATTCTATCATCGCTCCGAGTTGGTGTGGAACGACCACGACTATCATGCCGATCTTTTTAGCGGCGTACTACCGTTCTGGCCCTATGTAGATGTTGAATCGCTTGCCCACTACTTGGAAGTGACCCGTTGTTCTCACGCGCAAACCGAATTTATTCCATTGGGGGCACGCTCTGATCTTGAAAATTGGATGCGAAAAACACAGCGTCTTCAAACCCCGGTTGCCAATTTTCTAGCATCCCCACACTTAAATCAAGGGCTAAATGAAAATGCAACTACCGAAATACTCCGCGATTTAACTGTTGCTCTGGTAGAAGACGCTCAAGTTATCTACCACTTGGGCGGCGCAGAGGTTGCCGACCCAGAGCCGCTATTAAGTCACTTGCAAGCCGACGAAGCGACAGCAACCCTATGGATTACGCTGAAAGCCGATGATGCCGAATACCCCGATTCGATTGGCGATGCCTTGCAAACCTACTTCGGCGTTGCGCAATTGCGCGAGTTTGTTTCCAGTCTGCTGAAAGCCAACACGGAACGTGAGTGGGAGCGTGTGTTGGCCCGCTGGAAAAAGCGCGGGCTGCGCTATCAGCAGCCGCCCGAATCAGAGCCATCCCACGATGAAGAACAGCCGGAAACCGAACGGGAACCGGAGGCGGGCCATTCCGCGCCCGACAACGCCGAACAAGACGAAACAGACGGGGCCGCGACAGAGGAAAATGGCAGTTCACAGGCGAATAATTCCGGTGCGCCGCGTGGGACAGGCAATACCGGCAACAACGCCAGTAATTTCAACTCTCCACCTGGGAACCGTCCTGACGACACCCAGAACAGCCCCGGATCAGATACGCGGCAACCGCCCCCGAACCGAAATGAGAACCTTGCACTGCCCCCATCAGGAGCCGGTCACTATTCCGGTGGCACTTCGCATGGCAGGACGGGGAACACGACTGGCAGCGGCGGCTCCGGTTCTGGCGGCGGTGGCGGTGAGGGAGAAATCCATCAAGCGCTGAAAGCCAAAATCGCCAACAATCCCCATTTATGCGGGCCGGGGCTGACCCTGGTGCAGCCGGAGTACCAGTTCCCGTCCGGCGATAAAGTGGACGTGCTGCTGCAAAATGCCACAGGTTCTCCCGTGTCTGTCGAAGTCAAGCCGGGTATCCAGCCTGGTGAATATGGGGGCGTATGGCAGGCGGTGAAATACAAACATCTGCTTGCCGTCGAGCAGGGCGTACCATGCGCGCAAATCCGCAGCATTCTTGTAGCGCCGTCTGTTCCCGATGACGTGCGCTCCAAATGTTTGCTGCTAGGCATTGACTATGTGGAAATCGCGCTGCCGTAAACGGCATGGATGGCGCAGAAGCGTAGCGCCTCAGCCCCGCGTTATCCAGCACACCGCACTCACAATATATTCAGTGTGAGTTGTCTCATAAGGAAGTCAACATGAAACGTTTGCAGGGTATTTTGGTCACGACCCACCTATTGCCTGATGGGACACGGTTTACCCGCGAAGATTTAGAAAGGCAGGTGGATTCTGCCAGAGAATACTATATTCCCGTCAACATTGAACACGATATACGCATTCCCCCTGTTGGCAGAGTGATTGACGTTAGCGTTGTGCAACTTGAAGATGGTGAGTACGCATTGATGGGCACAACCGAACTGTTTGCGTCAGACGATGAGGACAGCGCACTTGAAAATTTTCGCGGAGATGGCAGAACCATCGTTGTGTGTACTGACGAGATAGAAACGTTCAAGGTGGAGTATGATGCGTCGTTCGTGACACCGGAAGACAAAGATTTTATTGAGGAGATTACTCGTCTTTCTGGGTCGGATGAAAACATGAGTGAAATGCTCAAGTTTTCAATGGAACCTGTGTCTGTGCTTCTCATTACAGCAGGTATTTTCCTAGCCGGGAATGTTGCTGTTGGCTTTCTGCAAAAGGTAGGTGCGGATGGATACGATAGTTTGAAAAGGAGATTAGGCCGCTTTTACCACGGCAAAAATGTGCAACCTACAAATCCGCAAGCCCAAGAGAACATACTTGATTTCCGGTTCGCCGTAGAAAAAGCGGAGAGGAAAATGGAGGTTCATCTTCTTTTATCAAACCCGACTCAGGAGCAGATCAATAGCCTCTTTGAATCTGGCTTTCACAAACTCGACGCAATGCTGCAATCCATACCAGAAGAACTGGAAGCGAAAGAACCAGTAAAATTGGTTTTCGAGTATAAGGAGGAGCAGCCGAAACTTTCCTATGGCGTTCAAAAGGATTCTGTTCCATTAGCCTACCTTCAGCAAAGTATCTCAGAAAGCAACGACCAGAACACACAATGACCGATAAACGCCTCATTGAAGAAGCCTTTCCCCTAAAGCAAGCCAGTCTGAACTGTGTGCATGAGAAAAACGTCCGGCACGGGCACATCAGCACCCTGCACATCTGGCCTGCCCGCCGTCCGCTTGCTGCCTGCCGCGCCGCCTTGATTGCCGCGCTGCTGCCCGACCCCGGCACCGCACAGGCGCGCGCTGAACTGGTCAGCCGTATCGGGGGCGAGGTCGTCACCGTTCACAAGGAGGCCACCAGTCAGTCGGAAGCAAAAACGGTTGAGGAGACGGTGGGCGGCATCCTGCATTGGGAAGGCGATCCGAAGGCCGACAAGAAACGGCAGCAGGAGAAAGCGCGCACGGACGCAGAAATGGCCCGATTCCGCGAGGAAATCCGCGCGGCGTATGGCGGACGCGCGCCCCGCGTTCTGGACATGTTCGCGGGGGCGGCGCGATCCCACTGGAAGCCATGCGCCTGGGCTGCGATGTGACGGCGATAGATTACAACCCGGTCGCTTGGTTTTTACTGAAATGTACGCTGGAATACCCCCAAAAACTCGCTGGCAAGACCTGGCCTCTGCCCGCACAATCGGCAGAATCGGAGCCGGGCCTGATGCCCAAGCAGGGCGCACTGGCTCTCGACGGTACACAGCGCGCCCTGGGCGAGGATGTTCCCGTGCAGACCGGCGATCTTGCCGCGCATGTGCGCTGGTGGGGCAACTGGGTGCTGGAACGCGCCCGCCGCGATCTAGCCGCGTATTATCCTACGCTGCCGCTCAACCCTGACGCGCCGGAAAGCGACATAAATCCTCTTTGCCCGACCGTGGCCTATCTATGGGCACGCACCGTGCCGCACCCCGATCCACGATTGAATGGCCTGCGTGTGCCGCTGTTGAAAACCATGTGGCTGTGCAAAAAGGCGGGCAAAAAACGCGCCCTCCGCATGGAGTACAATGCGCGCCACAACCGCTTCGATTTCGAGGTGTTCACGCCTGCGCATGACAGCGAGGTAGGTATCAGGCACAATGTCTACGAACGGGCGTGCAGTGTCCCACCTACTGGCGATGGCAAAACGGGCGTTTTCCTGCGAAGCGATTATCTGCAATCGTGCGGCAAAAATGGGCAGATGGGGGCAATTTGCACAGCCGTTGTCGTGGACGTGCCACAGGCTCCCAAAAATTTGCCCCAAGTGCGCACGGCTCGTTTGCAGGCGGGCATCAAGCCTGGCAAGGAGTATCGCCCGCCAACACCGTATGAGGATGAGGCCGCAGAAAGTGCGCTGGATGCGGTGGACACTCTTGCCGCTCAACTGCCGTATGGGTTGCCATGCGAGCCAACTCCTGTTGGTGCCAGTCGAACAGGCGGCGGTTCAGCCTTTAACGTGGCGCAGTATGGATTAGACCAATGGGGCAAACTGTTCACACCACGTCAATTGTTCGCGCTAGGAACATTCGTCAAGCACACGCGGGTTGCCCGTGCCGCAATGCAAATTGCGTATGCTTTCATTACCACTGCGGATCGCACTATCCTGCCTGAAGGAGTGACGGCTTATCTTGCCATTGCCATTGACCGTCTTGCAGATTATGGCAGCAGTATTCACACATTGGCATGTCAGCGGCGAAAAAATGTCCAACACCTTCTCGCGTTTTGCGCTTCTCGATGAACTGGGATTTCACAGAAGTCAAGACAACAAGTGATACAACAGGAGGTTATTGGGGTGGCATCGAGTGGATTGAACTTGTCGTGAAACATGCGTGCGAAGCAGTGTCCGGCAATGCAGTTGACATGATAAATGGGTCTGCAACCGAAGTGGCTGGCAGTAACATTTTCGACGCTGTTGTGACAGACCCACCGTATTATGATGCCATTCCGTATGCTGACTTGTCGGACTTCTTCTATGTATGGTTGCGGCGCACGGTTGGGGATGCTTACGGAGCGACCTTTGCGGAACCACTCACACCCAAACGCGGCGAATTGGTGCAGCACGCAGACCGACATGCGAATAAGGAGGCTGCGAAGCAGTTTTATGAGGACGGCATGGCGGAGGCATTTTGCGCTGCTTGTCGCGCCCTGAAAACAGATGGACGCATGGTGGTTGTATTCGCGCATAAACAGCCGGATGCCTGGGAAACACTTACGGCTGCCATGATACGCGCAGGGTTTGTTGTTACGGCGTCATGGCCCATCGATACCGAAATGGGCAACCGGACGCGCGCACAGAATTCTGCCGCATTGTCCTCCTCCGTGTGGCTGGTCTGCCGCAAGCGTCCTGCTGATGCAGGCAAAGGCTGGTACAAACAAGTCCAGCCGCGCATGAAGGAGCGCATCACAGAACGCCTGCGCTATTTTTGGGACATCGGTGTACGCGGGCCTGACTTCTTATGGGCCGCCGTCGGCCCCGGCCTTGAAGCATTTTCCGCGTATGATGAAGTGCGTCGCAACGATGCCAAGCCATTTTCTGTCAGTGAGTTTTTGAAGGAAGTGCGCCGCATCACCACTGATTTTGCGCTGGGGCAAATTGTAGAGGGAGGCACGGAAGGTCTGGATGAGTGGACGCGCTACGCCTTAATGCACCAAAGCAACTTCGGTATTGAGGGTGCGCCGGTTGGAGAATGTATTTTGCTGTCGAGTGCGTATAATCTCGCTTTGGGAGCGTTGTCCGGGCCGCGCGGTATCTTGGGCAAAGCGAAAAGCAAACCTGCACCCGCAGTAGATGAAGATGCTCCAGACGCGCCCGCCGATGCCGATGAAACTGGTGGCGGCAGCGGATCAGAACTGCGCCTGCTGCGTTGGGATGAGCGCAAGCGTGACGACCTGGGAGAACCGCATCCTACGGATGGTGTGCTCTATATTGATATGCTGCACCGACTTGTACGCGAGTGGGCTGGCGGTGATGTCACGCGCGTTGCCGAATATGCCTCTCGGCACGGCTTGGGCGACAACGATCTGTTCTGGCGCGTGGCACAGGCGTTTGCCGAAATGCACGCACCACAGTCCCGTGAGCGCACCCTGCTCGAAGCCGTAATAGCCTGGGGCCGAGGGCGTAGTATCTCTGTAACCGCGCCTGCTGTCAAACCGGAAACAATGACGATGGACTATGAGGGGAAGTAACAAACAATGGCAAGCGTTGAGAAACTGACCGTATTTCTGGCCTCTCCTGGAGACGTGCAAGCCGAGCGTGAAGCGATGCGCGCCGTCATTGAAGACCTCAACCGCACAGTTGGACGAGATAAAAACATCATTTTCGATGTCGTTGGCTGGGACACTGACTCATTCCCATCATTTGGGGGCGATGGACAAGAGAAACTTAACGATGAAATTGGTGACATGACTAAGTATGATCTCTTTGTGGCGATCATGTGGAATCGATTTGGCTACGAGACGCCGCGTGCTGCGTCTGGCACTGTGGAGGAGTTCGAGCGGGCTGTGAAAGCATTTGAGCAGCACGGAAAGCCGGACATTATGTTTTATTTCAAGCAGGAGGCTTACAACCCCGCCAATGCGAAGGAAGCCGAGCAAAAGTTTAAGGTCATGCAGTTCCGTGAAGAACTCTTTTCTCGTGGCTTAATTGGTGACTTTACCGACACTGCCGATTTTCGTGCTAAGTTTAACCGACAGGTGCAGCAATGGCTCGCATCTCGTAACGTTCAGCCACCCAGCCCGCCTGCGCCGGTGCAGCCGCCCCATGATCCGTCGCAACAAGACAAGATGGTTTGCCGGCCCTCCTCTCCTGCACAGGTCAACAGTTCCGGCATGTGGGTTCTGCTGAATGAAAAAGTTTTTCTTGCTGAAAGCATCAAAGATGCTGATGACGGCAGCATTGTAATCGAGACAACCTCTAATGGTGCAGAAGATGATGCGTTTGTCAAATCGTTGCGCGCGCAGCCATACCAGCGTAGCGAACCGCTTCTTTTTGCCATTCAAAATGATGGTGGTTTCGCAACGGTACAACCCCCAACCTCAATAGCCAATGCCTCCGGCAAGGTGTGGTCTATTGTCTTGAAACCGCAAGATGTGTCATCCGGCATGTTTAACGAAATCGGCATCAATGGTTACTCTGCGGACGATATAGCCACCCTGCGCGCGCGGCTGTTGTTGCTAAACGAGTTACCCTCTAAGAGTACGCAAAACCGTACTGATCCGAATGATCTGCTGCTGCTGACTACAGTGCGAGGACTTAGCGGGCGTCTCAAGGTGGTGGGCAGCATCTTCCCGGAGATATGGGAGCGAATGCGCGATCAAGAGGAAATTTTCTTACCATTGGCGCGTCTGTGGGCGATATTTAATCTGAAAACCAGCGGAACGGTTGAGCATGTTCTTGAACTCACATTGGGGCCGCGCGATGGTAATATGCTTCATGTAAAGTTCCGCGGGCGACGCCACAGGCAATACCAGAATGTTGATCCGCCCATCATCACCGTGGAAGGCGACTGTGATCTGACGGCGAAGCCTCCATTGGAGGACAGATGATCCCAGAGGGACTGACAGGAACCCATAGATACGATTGTACCTGCGGGCGTGACACACATTGGTTTTGTTCCCGTCAACCAGGCAGGACAATTCCTTGTCGCTGAACCACGGGGCCATCCCTATAGTGTTAGCGCTACATTCAGCAAGGTCAAGAGGATACCAGGCGAAAGGCCATCCGCCGCGCTTATTCGGTGCCTGCAAGAGCAGGTTGGACAGGCAAGCGTCAGCGCCTATCCTGTTGGCAATGTCTGGATTACGCCGAATAGCGTCAGTTGGTATTTTGCTGGTCTGATCCGCGATTGCGCGTGCGAT
The DNA here is from genome assembly GCA_963817895.1 of uncultured Chthonomonadaceae bacterium. Taxonomy (GTDB): domain Bacteria; phylum Armatimonadota; class Chthonomonadetes; order Chthonomonadales; family Chthonomonadaceae; genus CAWFQB01. The sequence continues at coordinate 91,808 of CAWFQB010000004.1, read as the reverse complement.
GTGCATTCCGATACGGCAGCACTGCGGTGGTATGACTTCTAATGAGGCCCGCGCGCGTATTCAGAACTCCGCAAGCGTGACAACACGCCAGCGCGATCTGGCGATGCTTGCGACAGCGGAAACGCTGTGCGTTTCCCCATATAGGAACGTGTTGTTGATGGTGCGCGAGTTGCACCGTATGGGGTTCGAGCGCCTGCGCGCCTGTGCCTACGTTTCCGGTTTGGGAACATGGCGATGTATGATTGCGCCCGCGGCATGGATACACGCGAGCCGTGAGCAGACATCTGACGCACTAGCGTTTGAGTTGCCCGATGGTATCGTACAACTGCTTGGACAGGATAGTTCGGTGCATTTCTATACAAGTGGCAAGGAACAACGCGCTTTTGAGAACCCGGAAACATGGTTCATGTCCCCGTACGCACTCGCAAAACAGTACATTCGGCATTATCCTGTGATTGCCGCTGTTGGATACGGCCCTGATCCGGCCTATGTAGCCTGGTACGAACGAACGCTTGATCTGTTGGCTCCAAACGGCGTTTTCTATGCGTTTGCGGAATATAAGTACGCTACCGATGAACTCTATACCGAGATGACGCCCGTTCGTCATGCCCCATTGCCACCGCCTGGTCATTTCGACTTGGCAGAGTGGCAGCCATTCTTTGAACGACATCAGACACCAGAATAACTCCCTGCCGGGTTATGCCGGTAAATCAAGTCTATCGAGAAAAATAATGCCCATTGCACCCACCTGGCACTCCCTTTGTAAACTCCGCGAAGACGTAAAAACCGGCACACTCCAAGAGGCCGATTTCGCCGCCAAACTCAACGGCGTACGCATCGGCGGCAATACGCCAGAGGTATACCGTGCCCCAGAGAAATTCTTCTCCCGTACATTCCCCACGCTTCGGATGAAGGAACTCGTCCGCGATGTCTTTCAGAGACTTGCGGATAAAGGTGGAAAGCCGGTCGTGCGCTTACAAGTATCCTATGGCGGAGGCAAAACCCATGCCTTGATCACGCTATTGCACCTTGCCGAGCGCGCCGAGGAAGTAGCCGCAAACCCGACTGTGAAGGAGTTTGTCGCGAGCACCGGATTGCCCACGATGCCCTCGGCCCGCGTAGCCTTGCTCCCCCTGGACGATTTTGGGTATCTGGAAGGCTTCGAGGTTATCGGCCCGGATGGAACGCCCCGCCGTGTAAAAACGCCGTGGGGCGCGTTGGCCTACCAACTGGCAGGCGATGCAGGCTACGCGAAAGTGCAGCAGCACGAGGAAAACTATGAGCCGCCTGCGGAGCCGCTGTTGAAAGAACTGTTGGGAGCCCCGCAAGCCGAAGGCAAAGCCACCCTGATCCTCGTGGATGAGGCCGTGATCTATTGCCGCAAAGCGGTCAATGCCAACGACAAGAACTTGGGAACGCTCAAAGATTTTTTTCAGGTTTTAACGCAGGCGGTCGCCGCCACGCCGCGCGCGTGCATCGTTGCCACCCTGCTTGCCTCCGAAAACGAGGCCGATGACGTAACGGGAGCGCGTGTGCTGCGCGCGCTGGAAGATGTCTTCGGACGCCTCGCCACCACCAACGATCCTGTGGGCCGTGATGACCTGGCGGAAGTGCTGCGCCGTCGTCTGTTTGAATATGTTCCGAATGAAAACGAGCGCCGCCCGATCATTGACGCCGTTTTCGCCGCTTATAATAATTGCAAACAGTTGAGACAAGGGCAAACCGACAATGCCGCCTATCAGCGCCATCTGAAATCCTATCCATTTCATCCCGATGTGCTGGAAGTGTTTTATGCGAAATGGACGGAACTGCCGCGCTTTCAGCGTACGCGCGGTGCGCTGCGTCTGCTGGCCCAAGCCTTACAGCAAAGCAATGGAAACGATCCTTCGCCAGTTGCAGGCATTCATGCGTTCCTCGGCCCGGATAAACTCCTGCCGTCCATTATATCGGAAATGGCGCGCATCTGTTCTGATGGTCAGGATGTGTGGACAACGAAACTGAATGAGGAGATGGATCGGGCACGCGAGGCGCAGGATAAAGCCAAAGCCCTGACGCAGCGTGAGATTGAACAGGCCGTTCTAGCAACCTTTCTGCACTGCCAGCCCCAAACCTACAAAGCCGAAAACTCCGATCTATATGCCCTGCTCGTGCATCCGGGCGTGGACATGGCGGCATTGGAAACGGGACTTGAAGACTGGCGTAATCTATCCTGGTTTTTGACTGAGGAGCCAAACATCTGGCGTATCACCACGCAGCCCAACCTGACCCACATCCACGTCAACCAGATGCAGGAGGTCGAGAAGAACCAGAACACCATTAACGACGAACTGTTCGCACAGATTAACAAGGTTAAGGATTTGTCTGCTGTGGACGGCGGACAGGGCGGCGCAGACGTAGGCGTGATAGTACACCGATTACCGCAAGGCCCCAAAGATGTAGATGGGGACACGCCCGAATTGCGCTATCTTGTCTTGAACACTGATTGCGCCGTACGCCTCGATACCTCGCCGCCCTTCATTCCGTCTGCCGTTGCTGCCATTTTCGACACGCGCGGCGCGGCGCAAACCCCGCGTACCTATAAAAACGCGCTTGTTGCCCTGGCCCCGGATGCCACGCGCCTGATCCCATTGCGCCGTAGTGTCGTGGAGTATCTGGCGTGGCAGCGCGTGGAAAGCAGCGAGACTGGAAAAAGCCTGACGCCTGCGCAGAAGAAAACGCTTGCGGAGCGCAAAAAGGCGGCGGAAGACAATATGCCGAGTTATGTGCGCGCCACGTATGGCGTCGTCTTAGATATGGACGAGGACGGGAACGTACGTGCGCAATCTCTCAAAAGCGCAGATACACTCGGCATTGAGGACACGCGCCCCTTCGCGCGCATCAAAGCCATGCTGAATGGAGAGGATCGTCTGATCACAGGCGAACTTGCCGCCGAATTGCTACTGCCCGACAGTTACTACGAATTGTGGGCACCGGGAGAAACTGCAAAAAAGGCGCAAGACATGGTTAAAGCCTTTGCACAGTTCCCACGCCTGCCTCGATTTCTCTCCGCGCAGATATTTCGCAACACGCTTGCCGTTGGTTGCAAAGAGGGCGCGCTCGTACTGCGACTGCTGCGCCCTGACAAAACATTTCGCACCCTCTGGCGCGTGCGTCCCAACAATGAGGAACTGGCCCGCCCGGAACTGGAAGTTTTACCACTTGCCGATGTTGAATTGACAGAATTGGATGCTGTTCTCTTGGCACCGGAAGGGCTGCCCAATCTCTGGAAATCTGCATCGGAACCCCTTTTGATGGGCGAATTGGCAGCCTATTTCGATGGCAAGCGTGCGCCCAAACTACTGCCGAATGTACTCACGACCGCCGTTGCCAATGCCGTTCAACTGGGCATTCTTTGGGCGCGCACTCCATCACGCTCCTATTACAGGGAACTCATGCTTGCTGAAGCACTGGTGGACGAGTTGGAACTACTCGCCCCCCCGGATGCCCTCAAACCTGAAGACCTTATGCCGGATGCACTGGGATATGTCTGGCAGGACAAGCAGGCGTCGTTGGAACAAATCTGGCAGGGCATCAACCAGAAGCGTGGTTATGCAGTTCCCTGGTCTCTCTTGCGAGGTGCGGTGGATACCGGCAGACAGCGGGGAATATTTACCGTAGTGGACGCCAATTCGTGGCCTTGCGCCCCCAATAAAGCGGGCCAGGTAACTCTTGAATTGAAAACCAATGCAAGTACAGGTACAGGCACAGGGGGGGCGCTTCCACTACCCACTCCTTCCAACACGATCATCGCAGGAGCCACGATCAGTGCGCTGGAGTTCAGCAAAATCAGCGACATACTTAGCGAACTAACCGCGGAAGCGCCCACATTAACATTTGCCTTTGAGGTTTCCATTAGTGCTGAAGGCGATCAAGCCGCTGAATCTGCCACGAAACTGAATGCCATTCTTGCCAAAGCAACTGCGAAACTCCGGTTTAGTGAATAAGATAAGAGTTGATCTTACAGATAAAATGTCAAGGTCAGACATGGAATTGTTTTGGTATCAGGATAGTTTTGGTGTTCGTGGTTGTCAGCACATGAGTATGGGCTATTGCTTTGAGCCGATCCACAATGCCATAGCGGTGACGGAACTGGCGGTCGAAAAAGGCGCACAAACTATCCTGTTTCCAGTCAGCGCGCGCCGTCAGTTAAACGATCTTTCCGATGACATGGCGGCACGAATTACTATCGTCTACTATGTGGATGTGCGGGATGGTTTCATTAAGGCCATCACAGATTGACACCTCCCCATAAAAGTGAATTACCTTATTACTGTGTGTGTTCCTCTTGACTTTGTTGTTTTCGCCTGCGTCCTCGTTGTTTAGGAGTGAGATCAATGGTTTCGATCTTGCCTGTGACACGCGATATGATCTCCATCTCTAATCGGCCTGACGTACGCTCTGGAGCATCCTCGCAAGCGTCAACAGGCAGTGTCGCGCCAAACGGTGTTTTGCGCAGGTCTGGGGCAGGACGATACCTAGCCGCGTAATTTTGGCCCGAACGATCCACCTGGATTGATTGTAATAGGGAAAAGCCGCAGGCAGGGTCGCCTTCTTTCAGGCGGCGCAAATGCCTCCAAATCGTCGAGACATCAATGTTAGCATCAGGCCATCGGGTACGAATGGAGTCTCGGATGGCCTCCTGTGAAAGATCAATATAGCCTTCGACAGACTGCTTGAACGCCAGCAGCAAGATGTAGATGATGTGTTCGATGTCCTCCCGGTTGCGCGCCTGGATTTTCTTGTGTGCGTTCAGCGCATCTATTATCGTCGGAATCAAGGCGGCTTCGTCATCCGACAGGCTTCCGAAGACGGTGTTAGGGTTTAGCCGCACTTTGTATCCGAGCATCGCATGGCGCTGGTACAGAGCATTGATCACCCTGCGCCATTCATTCGGTTCTCCTGATGTTCGGTGCGGTGCGCTATACGTTCGTTCGATCAGTTTTCTGAGTGCCTGATCGCCGAACAGGACTTTGGCGGCTGTGATGGCCCGCTCGCCTCCCTCGTTTACCCAAGACCAAAATGTACCCTCGCCCCACTGCATGGCCCAAACGCGAACCGCCCACTGCTGTATGCCTTCCGGTGCCTGCTGCCACTCGCCAGCGTTCGCCTGATCTGCCATTTGGATCGTGCCAACACCAGGCGTATTCACCTTTGATAAACGCTTAGAGGGCACGGACAATGCCCATTCGTCTTGAGCCGAAAGGAAGCGTTCCACCAGTAGATTCGTCGGTAACGCTTTCACTACCACATGGAACATGTTTGCGCGGAAAGGCATCTTAGGACATTCGTGGCGAAACACCATTTGGGACTCAAGGTAAGCCGCAATCTCCTCGGCGGCGGCAATGAAATCCTCGCGCACGACTTGCCCATTTCCCGGATACCGATAGCCTCGACGCATCAATTCACCTTGTTGTGCCAGGTCGTGGAGGTGTCCACTGTCGGGATCAATCCATAAAGCAAGCCTGCCCGTTCTGATATGCCTGCCACCTGCGAGACGGACGATCTTTTCCAGATTGGAGACATCGGCTTTGGCAAGCAGGCAATTGCCATTCTCCGCAGCATCACGAAGGTGGTACGGTTCGAGAAGCACGATGAACGTGTGCAACAGCCAAGTCGCAACACTTCGGTCAACAGCACACGGGAGCGGTATTACCGCCTGATGCCCTCTGCAACCTGTACGAAAAACACGAAAGGACAAACCCAACGCGCGGGCAATCTCGCGCTCACGGGCAATCTCGTGATGGATCATTCCAGCGTCCTGCCGCTCCCAAGCGAAATCCATATCCACATCAAGACAAAGACAATCCACGCGAGTAGTGTGAAACTCCTCAGTCCGGTACCGAGGAAACTCAACCTCCTCGACATGGGCATCTGTGCGCCCGAAAGCAAACACGCCGGGCCGGGCAAGAGAGCGCAGCAGGTTGTGAGCCGTCAGGGGTTTACCGGGACGCTTCGCGCCATTGCGCGCCGGATACCACTTGCCCCTTACCTCCGTTACCCACTGCCCTCCTATCCTTCCATATACCTGCCGTCCCCACCGATCACGCTGAGGAAGCGCTGAAAACATCGCACGCGCGATGTTGGTTGTCTTCGGCACCAAACGCTCGTAGTCAGCAGCCCCCACCTTCTTTTTGGGAGCGATCTCCGCATAACCTTCTGGTTCAAGGTAGCCCGCGAGCGGCAAGGTGTGACAGGTGAAAATGTTCTGATCGAATTCAAGATTGGTATCCATAAACTTCCGATGACGAGATTTAGATTTGCCGCTAATACAGCGGCAAAACAATCTTTGGTCACTGGAAAACCATTCCGTATCGTATGATTACCTGCTCGTTGCAAAATCCCGCAAGGATGCTGTGGAAACCAGCAAGTACACCTGTGAAAATGGAGGAGTAATGTGGAATGTCGCTTTCCATAATGGATTCTGCAACCGATTAAATAGAGAAAATAATTTGCTTCGAGCAGGAGCGACAAGTTTGAGGTGGTTAATACTTCATTAAACGCTTGATTGCCCGTGTGAAAAACATTTCATACGGGCAATCAAGCGTTTGTTCTATCCACGTTTCCTACCAGGAGCCAGCACGCATCACACTTTAATGCGCGTGCCAGAGCAACCACTTCAACATCGGATACAATGCGGCTACCATTTTCGATGTGTAGTATCTCTTGCAAAGTGGGGCTCCACTCTCCATCGGTTGCCGTTGCCAAGTGTGCGCTTACGGCGTCTTGAGTGAGTTGCAGTTCCGCCCGGCGTTGCCGCACACGCAAACCCACTTGGTTCTTTTTTCCATCACCTGCACGTAATCTGGGAGCGCCACGCGGCATTAGCACAATCCATTCAAAGGGAGTGTGCCATTATCGCAAGTTTGTAGTCCTCAATAGGTTTACAAGTGAAAACATGGTATATTTTTAAGTGAAAATGTTTGCTTCACGACGACCGGTATTGGAGGAGAGGCATGGGTATTTTTGACGAGAAGACTATCTATCGTGCAGCCGAGCAAGGCGACGTGGCGGAAGTGGAGCGCCTGCTGATTGAAGATGCTGAATGCCTCAATCGGCCCGGAAACGACGGTTGGACAGCACTCCATTGGGCAGCGGCAGGCGGACACGCGGATGTAGCAAGATTACTATTATCGAGAGGAGCAGATGTGTACGCCTGCGATAGACGTGGATATGCCCCCTGGTATTGGGCTAGAGTGTATCATGGCAACACAGAAATAACGGGCGTCCTAGCAGGCGCAGAAGAAGTGGCATCCACACAGATGCGGACTATACGTGAGACTGCGGCACGTCAACAAAGAGAGATTGAGGCTGTATATCAAGCCGCAGGGTTGGGTAAAGTCGAAATCCTTAGACAACTGCTTCAACAACAACCTGAGTTGGTCAATTCCGTAGCCAATGATAGTGTTTATCCGACACCGCTTCTGGTCGCGATTTTTAACAAACGAGTAGAAGTGGTGCGCGTCCTCCTTGAGATGGGTGCGCGCACTGAGCAAACCAAGCAGGGTTACAAGACTGCTCTTAGCCTGGCAGCAACAACAGGCCATTCGGAGATTGTAGAATGTTTGATTGGATATGGAGCCAATCTCGCGGCTAGATGCTTCTTTGAAGAAACTCCGTTGCATAATGCGGCACTTAGTTATAGTCCGTCAACTGTTCAGGCATTGATTGATGCAGGTGCGTGGGTTAATGCTCAGGATAGTCTATCGCGCGCACCGTTGCACTTGGCTGCCTCAAACATTGGCTGGGATAATGGAAAATGGTATGGCGTTCATTCGGGAGTGTCACCAATTGGTGGCGACAAGTCGGATGAGGATGAGCGCATTAAGCGGCAGGCGCAAATTATAGACATTTTGCTGACGGCGGGCGCTGACATCTCAATACGAGATTTTCATGGACGTTCGCCATTGGAGGTGGCTATCAAGGATTTTGCGCCCAGAGGCTTGACAACCTATGAAGAAGCCATGTCACGACCACAGGTGCGTTTGCTTACAAGAGCCTCACGGCGTATTATACCCGTATTTCGCGCGGTTCTTGATGGTGATGCTGATAGGCTTAAAGCACTACTGCAACAGGACAAATCTGCCGCTATGTGCATTGACCACTGGCACATGACACCTCTGCATGTCGCGGCAGAAACGGACTTAGTAGCCATTGCGCAATTGTTGCTTGGTGCCGGGGCTGATGTCCATGTGCAGGACATTGATCAGAAAACGCCAGAGGAGCGGGCCATTGCACAAGGCCATATAGTGATGGCAGAACTGCTTCGCGTGGCAGCCTGATGAAGCGCACCGAGATAAATCTCCAAGCGCGTGTGTTCAACAATCAGTACAGTGCTGATTCCCGTGGATGTAGAATGGCGCTCAGGATGCTCGATATGTCGAACTTTCTGTTTTTACACCACCATAACAGAGCCACTACTATTGTGCTTCAGAGCAATAGCAGGATTATACTACGAATAGCCTAGCATAATCCCAGAAGAAAGACAGGGAAGGTGACTTACCAAGTTTCGTAGGATTAGGGCTTTTTGGTCAACAAATCGGAAATGGACGGAAAATCAGAATGACCCCATCAAATCTGCTAGGAATGTCCGCCCCACGCTCTCCAACTCACCGTCAAGCGCAAATTCGATGCTACGCACCCGGATGTCGCCGATCCGCACATCTAAGGGGGACGCGAGCGGAGCAGCATGTAGCATTACACGCTGCAAATACTCAACGAGGCGTTCGCCATGTTCTTGAACCAGAGCGTGTAGATCGGCGGTTCCCGCCCAGAAGGTCGCTTCACTGGGAGCCAAGAGGTACGTCTCCATTTTCACCGCATGTCCGTTGGCATCCTGTCCAACCAGCACGAAATCGCGGTAGTTGGTCACTAATACCTGGCGGTACTTGCCCCAATACTTGGACACCTGCTGCCCATCGGTCACCACCCAAGCATCCTCGCCAGTTCCCTTCACCTTGATAACACCCCGCGAAGGCAACGTACCTTGTTTCAACTCCGTTCCGCTGGCGCGCTCATACTGATCCGATGTAAATAATCCACCATCCGGGATGCCTGCGCCCCGGTTCTGGATATTGATAATACAGCGAACACGCGGATTGAGGGATTTTCTAACATCATTCAGCAAGTTGGAGAGCGCGCCATAATAGGAGGTCTCTTTGACGGCGGAACCAGAAGCATGAATTTCATGCAGGTTACGGAGGTATTTTTCAAGTGGGTGCATAAATACTCTTTTCAATGATAGGCAATCACAAATCGGATTATCAGGCACACAGCCTCTAAATGTTTTCCATTCCATCAGGAAAAACCTTCAACCATACGACACTTTTCTATATCTATATTCGTCTTCATCAGGAAGGCTGATGGCTGCGAAGCATTCGGGCCGTCTACTTGTTTGCCAAATAAAAATCTGCTATTGTTACCTGCCACGTCACATTCGTTGTGCGCAGACGGTTAAAACCCCAAAGTTTCTGGCGCAAGAAATTCTTGCTCTCACGAAGATGAATTGGAACAACACACAATATGATGGTGGAGAGCCGATCACGCTTCGGGCCGCGCATCAGGTGAGCGGCATTCTGAAATATATCGACGAGGACGATCATATAGAGCCACGATACAGTTTTTACATGTGATGTGATTTGAATATGTCAAGTTGTGTTTGGTGCAATTCCCTGCCATCGAGACTAGCAGCAATAGCCATGCCGGAAATAATTAGCAATATGAAAGAAGATGATCCTGCACACAATAAGCCCATTGAAACTTGCCCAAACTGCGGCAGCACATTGTTTTGCATGGTAGCACCTCACTCCTCGGAAGCATACGACTCCGATCCCGCCACCGCGTTTGTCCAATGCAGCCAATGCGATGAACGGTTTACAATTCGATGTTCGGATGAAGCAGACAAAGAACAGGCTGGCGACACTTCAACAGTTTGGTCAGAAAGCCTACAATCCGGCGACGTTCTGCGGCTGGCTGTTGATATTGGCGAGATTCCGGCTGGTTTGTATATGGTGAGAACAGTCGGCTACTTGATCGAACTGGCCCGTTGTGCTGAAAACGAAGACGGCGACCTTGCCAGCACTCATCGCATTGTCAAGGTCACGCACCATGAGACAGAGCGCTTTGAACCCACTTTCCTCACAATCGCGGCTCCTCTCTCGTAACTTGCCGTGCGGTAGAATATAGGAAAGCGTGACGAATTTGTGTCTATGAGCGGCGGCATACGTTGTCAAAGAGGTGAAGGTGCAAGATCAAACACCAGATTACTCGGCCCAGTGGCAAGATTTACGACAGCGCATGATCATGTTCTTCGTGTGCTGGCTCGGCGGTTTTGTCGTGATGGGAATTATCAGCAGCCTTCTGGGAAATAAGACCGTTTATGCGTTTCCTCTGTGGGCGCTTGCGTTCTTTATATCCGGGTCACGTTGGAGTCTGTTCCCGTGCCCTCGCTGCCATCAACCCTTCTTCAAACCAAGCGCATGGAGCGTCAATCAACTTCTGAATGCCTGTCCGCATTGTGGTTTACGGAAATGGTCGAACGAAGAATGAACAGTGTAGAGGCTGGGCGTCAACGCCTTTCTGCGGCTTACTTTGCGCGTCACAAGGGTCATGTCTTGAGTGGTATGGCGATGGGCTTGATTTTAGTCATCTGGCTCAACCATTTTCCGAGTGCGCGCACTTCTGTCGGTATTTGGCTCGGTGTGCTCATGTTTCTGCTCAACTGCACGTTTGGCGGACGCACTTTACAGGGGCATGTATGGCGGACGGCTTGTATTGCGCTCATCGCAGGAGTTGCTGGCAGCATTCATTGGGGATTGTCCTCCCCCCTCGGTGTGGTTTGCGGCATCGTTGCTGTGGTTGCGGGAGGCATGGCCCTTTGCCTACGATGGAATGTTCCACCATCTGCGTAAGTGTACATAAAGGCACAAAACGGCTTCTATCATGGGAGTACACTATCCGTCTTTCTGCTTTCCACATTCCATCCTTATTTTGGATGCGTCACCTCTTGCTGATGACTTGTAAACTCAAGGACGCTGACCTGAACTCAACCAGAAGTCAAAGGAGATAGAAATGATTACTGTTGCCAATCGCATTTTTGTAGCCCCTGAATATGCCGACCAGTTTGAGGAAGCCTTCCGCAAGCGTGCGGGCCTTGTGGATGGAATGCCTGGCTTCATCTCCAACCAAGTATTGCGTCCGGTCAATCCTGGCGACCCATACATTGTTCTGACATTGTGGAATGCGCGTACCGATTTTGAGGCGTGGATAAACTCTGATGCGTTCATGCAGGGACATGCGAAGTCAGGCTCCTTGCCGAAGGAAGCGTTCAGCGCCCCAAACAAACTGGAAGTCCACGAGGTCATTCAGGATTCCAGCCGTCCTGATCTTACACCCGAACCGCATGGCGAACCGTTCAAGATGCACTAAAAGGTCGTTGTCTTATTGATCATAGAGGGAAAATGCAACCTGCACCACCCAGCATAGATTGGAGCGGCCTCATTAACAAGGGGATGCTCATGGCAATACCTACGCTCATACAGGTATTTTGGCCCTACATCCTATTGCTTGCCGTTCTGTTCGGGATCAAGCACTATCTTCGTTCTTCTCGTAAGCCAGGGCCATTCATGCAGTCGCGTTCAGAACAAGAACCTACGCCTGCGAGTGCCGCATCAAGTACGGCGGTGGTTCCACGGTCTTCTGCATCCGTGGCTAATTGCGCTCTCTGTGGTAAAGCCGTGTCCGAGAAAGTGGAAGCCTACTGCCATAATCATGCAGCCCAGTTCGAGGGGCGTATCTACTGTTTCGAGCATCAGAAAACAGTGCGAGCAAACAGGGAGTGAGTTATCCCTTCGTTTGCCGCAATTACGGGAATGGATGAGAGCGCGTCCAGTTTCTAAGGATGCTTGAGAGTATTGGTATCAATGTCAACGCCTGCCGGAACCATCATTTCTACAATCCTCAAGCATGACGCTAAAGTGACCTCGTACAAAATTGCTCTGCTGCGGGCAATCAATGATGTCGTCCTTTCGTTTCCAACGATGCACGCACAAGAAGCCGACGTTGCCATTCCGCTGAACATGCTCGCCGCATCATGGATTAGTTACTACTTCCCCTTCATGGATGCTGACAGCCCGATCCGGCAGGGGCAGAAACAGTCCGCCAAAAACGATGTTGCTTTCCGACCACAACTTACTCAACTGCGGTCGCATTGGGAGTTGGTGGTAGGTGTTGCGCGCCCTGCGGATGGCTTCTTCCTTGTCAATGAACTACGGATAGAGCGCAAGAGGGCCACCTATCCTGCAAGCCTACTGAACGCTTATGAAGCCTGCCTCAAAGAGATTAGCAAGGCCCTCGAAATGCCTATCTGTTACGCCGGGCCTGGCAAGTGGACAGTGTTTGACAAGCCCAGGCGGTTAAAAGATACGCCCGGCACCGTAATTCCATTGCCCGGTACAAGCACCTCCGATATGTGCCTCGTCGTGACAAAGGACTTATGGAACCTCTTTGCTGACCTGTCGCTGTGGATCGAAGCGTTGTGCATCCACGAATGGTGTTTGTTCACTGAAAACACCACTCGCAACGATCCAAAGCAAGTTGACCGCGGAGAAGTTTACCGTTTGCTCACAGACCGGCCCGATAACCGTCGTCCACTTACCTGGGAACGTAACCAGATCGACCTGTTAATGATGGAAGGGAATGACTTCCATTGCCCGTGGACAGAACGCTTACTCAAGCCCGGCGAGTACGACGTTGACCACATAATCCCGATTGCGGTCATGCCGATTAACGAGATGTGGAACCTGGTGCCTTCGGACGCGCACTATAACTCCCATGTCAAGAAGCATCTTCTGCCGTCCACAAGGCGGCTTGCCCAAGCCGAACCGTTCCTAATTGAAACGTACACAACATATCAAACAGCGGCTCCGTTGGGGAAATCAATCCGCGAGGATGTAAGTGCCCGATTTTCGGCAGTGCCATCATCTCAATCGGAATTCGCGGCGTTTGTGGCAAAATCAACCGTGCAGTTTATAGAGCATGTGGCGAGTGTGCGCAATTTGAGCCGGTTTTAGGATGTCGATGTAAGCAGCAGTGTTCACGCGATGTTTCTGATGGTGGTGCGTATCCGTAGTCATCAATAGTTCAACGCTGAAAACACGGAGGCAGGAAAATGTGTGGACGCTATACGATGCACCATTCGCCGCAACAGGTGGAGATGCGCTTCGGCATCACCGAGGCGCGGGCGACTCCCACAGAGCGCTACAACATTGCGCCAATGCAGCCGGTTCCTATCGTCGTGGAGGGAGACGGCGCACGTTTCCTGGACACGATGCAATGGGGGTTGATTCCCTCTTGGGCCAAAGAACCGGGCCTCGCCAGGAAGATGATCAACGCGCGCGCCGAGACCCTTTCCGAAAAACCTGCCTTCAAAGTCGCTCTGTCACGCCGCCGCTGCATCATTCCTGCGGACGGTTTTTATGAGTGGAAAACGGAAGACGGCGCGCGCCAGCCCATGCACATCCGCCGCAAAGATGGGGAGTTGTTTGGCTTCGCTGGATTGTGGGAAGAATGGAAACAGCCGGACGGAACGCCTCTCCGCACCTGCACCATCATCACGACTTCGCCCAACGCAGTGTTGGAGCCAATTCACGACCGGATGCCTGCAATCCTCCTGCCCGAAGATGAGGAAGCCTGGCTCAATGTCGCGCTGAACAAATCCGCTGACGTGATTGGCCTGCTCCATCCCTATCCCGCCGAACTCATGGAAGCGTATGCTGTGGATAAGCGCGTGAACATCCCGACCATTGAAGACCCGGCTTTACTAAACTCCCTATGATGAAAGGACATTCTATGCACCTCCGAACCAACCTCTTTGCCGCCGCAGGCATCGTTCTTGCCCTCGCTTCTTCTGGCCTGGCCCAACGCGGCAACAACCCGCCCATTCTGCCCGATCCCAAAATGACGCCCGGCGATGTGCTGGATGTCACGAAAGCCGACATCTGCGTTCCTGGCTACACGAAGAAAGTCCGCAATGTCCCAAAGGCTGTGAAGGATCAGGTGTATCAGGAATATGGCATTACGAGCCATGCTCCGGGCGAATACGAAGTGGATCACCTCATCTCGCTGGAACTTGGCGGCAGCAACAGTATTAAAAACCTGTGGCCTGAATCGTATAAGAGCGAGCCCTGGAACGCACATGTCAAAGATGCGCTGGAAAACCGGCTGCATAAGGATGTCTGCGACGGCACGATTGAACTGAAAACGGCGCAACAGGACATTGCCAGAGATTGGATCGCGGCGTACAAGAAATACTTTCACACCGATCACCGTTAACAAATGCGCGCAGCAACGGACGCCAAACGCGCCCTAGAACCAGACAGCTTCTTCCTCTGCGCCGACAGGCGCAACAGACGGGCAAGTGTGGGTGAATACAAAAAGTGGCGCGTACTGGCGTCCGGGAACGCGCTACTATGGCAAGACCAAAGAAGGCAAATATATGACGGAGAGCGGAAGCGATCAAAGCCGGGTATCATGCGGCAGGCGGAGGCACGAACTAAATGGCAGCCAATCACAAACTCACGAGCGTCATCAAGGGCCGGACAATCTCTGGCACTCAAAACCAAGACGGCAAACTGACCATCACTTTTACGGATGGCTCGCACATGACCGTCAAAACGGCAGGATCGTCGAATAGCGCGAGTAGCGGCGGCACAATCAAGGCTGTGCGGCAGGCTGGCACTACACTTGATTTAGATATGGAGGATGGTTCCACATTCGCCCTCACCACAGCCGAAGCAACCAGTAGCGTCATGGTGAGGGATAAGAGTGGCACGATGGAGTATGCTGATTGAATTGTGACTACACGTTGCAGAATGGGGCGGAGAAAATTTCCCGGCCCGTTCTGCAACAGGCACGACCAGGATACTCTTGTACCGCATTTTATCTATGACAATAATCCAACGAAGCGCAGGGACAACGATCCATCTTCTGCTGGAAGGCAGGTAAATGCCGTCACGGAACTGGGGTTGAACCATCTGGAAATGAAAACGACCTCCAAGCGTATACATTACGCAAGGAGGTTTGTCTGTTCGCAATGCCCAAAGAAAAGAACCCACACCCCACTATGCCCTACCAAGACAGAATGCTACAACTCCTCATAGAAAACGCCACGGATTTCGCCATTGTGATGATGGACACGCAAGGAAGCATCGTCCTCTGGAATACAGGGGCAGAAAATGTGATGGGCTGGCAAGAGGCTGAAATCGTGGGGCAACCTGCCGCCATCTTCTTCACGCCCGAAGACCGCGCGACAGGCGCTCCCGAACAGGAGTTGCGTAACGCGCGTGAAAACGGACGCGCCGAAGACGAGCGTTGGCACCTTCGCAAAAATGGCACACGCTTTTTTGGAAGCGGCTTGGTGCAGCCCGTCTACGAAAGCGGCGTCTTGCAAGGCTATGTGAAAATCTTTCGAGACCTTACGGAGCGTAAGCATCGTCAGGCGAACGTTGCTTTTCTCGCCGAACTAGAGGTTGATTTTGCCTGTCTCACCTCCGCCGACGCCATCCTGCAAGCCGTTGGGGGAAAACTCGGCGCGTATCTGCATCTCTCCCATTGTCTGTTCGCGGAGATAGAGGAAGCCCAGGATAGGGTAAGGGTCGTACATGTCTGGAAACCCACCGCGACGCTGGACTTGGTGGGCACGTACCGACTTTCCGAGTTTGTGAGTGAGGAGTTTCAGCAAGCGGCACGGGCCGGAGAAACCATCGTCGTCCGCGACACGCAGACCGATCCGCGCATTGATGCCTCGGCTTACGCCGGGTTCGGCATCCGTTCCTTCGTTACCGTGCCGTTTCATCACGACGACCAATGGAAATACTTGCTCACCGTCAACGCTGCCGTCGCCCGCGATTGGCGTCTGGATGAAATCGAACTGTTCCGCGAACTGGCAAACCGTCTGTTCCCGCGTCTGGAACGCGCACACGCCGAAGAAGCGTTGCGTGACAGCGAGACGCGCTTCCGCGCCCTGGCTGACAACATCGCGCAATTGGCATGGATGGCAGATGTGACGGGGTGGATTTTCTGGTATAACCGCCGCTGGTATGAATATACAGGTACGACGCCTGCACAGATGGAGGGGTGGGGATGGCAGAGGGTGCATCACCCCGCTACGTCCCCAGGTATTGGAGACGCTGGAAGGCCAGCATCGCCAGTGGCGAATACTTCGACATGGAGTTCCCGCTCAAGGGAGCCGATGGCATCTTCCGTCCCTTCCTCACGCGCGTTCATCCTATACGAGACGAGAATGGGGACATCACCCTTTGGTGCGGCACGAATACCGACATCACCAAGCAGCGCGAGATTGAGAATGCTCTGCGGCACCATCAGTCTGAAATCGAAGGCTTGAACGTCCGCCTGGCCCGCGCCATGCAAGAGACTCATCACCGCGTCAAGAACAACCTGCAAGTAATCGCGGCACTTGTGGAAATGCAAGCAGACGAGTTGGGCAACGGTTCGGCGGTGCAGCGCATCAAGCAGCACGTCCGTTCTCTCGCCACGATCCATGACCTGCTGACGCAGCAGGCAAAGGCCGATGCCAACACGTCCGTTGTCAATGCTAATGACGTGCTGCAACGCTCTGATCCCCATGTTGCAGGCCACCACCGGCGACAGGCACATCAAGGCCGATGTTGCCGACGTGTCACTGCTTCCCGTGCAGAAAGCCACGGCATTGGCCCTGCTCGTCAGCGAATGCGTCAGCAATGCCATCAAACACGCGCAGGGAGAAGTGGAAATTACTCTTGATGTCGAAGGCGATACCGCACGCCTGGAAGTGTGCGACGATGGCCCCGGCTTTCCACATGGCTTCGATCCCCGCAAGGCTGCCCATACAGGTCTGGAACTCATTGACAGCACCGCGCGCTGGGACTTGCGCGGCGAAGTCATTACGAGAACCGAGAGCAGGGCGGCGGGCGTGTTGTTGTCACCTTCCCCGTTGAGGCTCCAACTGAAACCTGAACCACGTCAAGGCGAAACTGTTACTTCCCATGCGAACCTTCTGGCGCATCCACATAAACGGCCCGGATCGTTTCCAGCAGTTCCTCACGTTCCCCACCCTTCACCAGATACCGCTTCGCTCCGGCGCGCAGCGCGTCTCGAATGTCAAGTGGGGCTTCCGAAGTGGTCAGCAACACAATACGAGCATCGGGGAACTCTCGGCAGATGGCTGCCGTTGCCTCTACGCCATTCATCACAGGCATTCGCAAGTCCATCAGCACCACATCGGGTTGATGCTGACGGAACAACTCCACGGCTTCTGCACCGTTGCTGGCTTCTGCCACTACCTGCATGGCTTCGGCGCGGGAGAGCAAGGCGAGCAAGCCTTCGCGCACGACCGGATGATCGTCTGCAATCAAAATACGAATCACGTCTTTCCTATCCAACCACGGGCCTTGCACCTTTCATTCTCACCCACACGGTCTTGCTCTTGCCCCGCACGCTCTGCGATACTCCTGTATGTCTTCATACGAGGCATTGACGATAACCCTATGATTATGCCCTACAAGACGTATCCTGCGGTGTTGTGTGCCTATACCCTTCGGCATGTTTCTTAAACTGCCTTTATGCCGATTAAACTCGAAAAGCGTGGTACAGTAGACCATTAGGTATAGTTGCGAGGCATCAGCCCTGCAAACGCCTTGCCCGATGAAAGAAGATCATATTGGCTCCCACAAAGGTTGTTTCCGGCTTCGAGGAGCCACAGAGCGTCAGCGATGGCGAGCGGTTGCGCTTGATTGAGGAATGCGTTACGGACTACGCCATTTTCACCTTCGATAATGAAGGGCGCATCACCAGTTGGAATGTGGGAGCGCAGCGTATCTTGGGCTATACCACCAGCGAAGCCCTGGGACAATCCGGGGCCATTATCTTCACGCCCGAAGACCGACAGCAGGGTGCGCCGGGGCAGGAGATGGGCCAAGCCCGCACGGAAGGACGCGCCGAAGATGAGCGCTGGCATCTTCGCAAAGATGGCTGCCGCTTCTGGGCCAGCGGTATCCTTCATGCCCTGCGTGATGAGGCGGGCACTCTGCGCGGCTACATCAAGATTTTACGCGACCGTACCGCGACGCATGAAGCGGAAGTCCATCGAGAAGCGGCAGAGGCATTGCGTCTGCAACACGAGCGCCAGATTACCCTCATGCGTGAACGCAGCCGTATGGCGCACGAGTTACATGACACGCTGGCAGGGGGGCTAACGGCAATAGTGCTGCAACTCATGGTAGCCGAAGACTTGCTCGATACGGCTCCGCAGGAGGCTCGCCCCCGTATTCTCCGCGCTTGTGACATCGCCCGCGAAAGTTTGGCAGAAACGCGACGGACAGTGCAGGCGTTGCGGCCTCATGCCCTGCAAGGCGCAGACCTGCCCTCCGCTTTATTTCAACTCGCCGAGCAGACGACTGCCGACAGCGGCATCCCTGTTCAGTGTGAGCGGCACGGTACGCCCGTGTTCCTGTTGCCGGAGGTGGAAAGCCATCTTTACCGGATTGCTCAGGAAGCCCTTACTAACGCCCTCAAGTACGCCCAGGCCAGCCAGATTACCCTGTACCTTATCTTCGCTCCCGGTCAGGTGCAATTGCACATACACGATGATGGTGTCGGTTTCGATCCGCAGGCTCCCGCGCAAGGTGGTGGCTTCGGCATAACCAGTATGCGCGAACGTGCCAGAGAGATCGGTGGGGAGTGCCATCTCACCTGTACGCCGGGCCAGGGGACGAGGATTGAAGTGAGTGTGCCTCTGGCCTAACGCTGGTGGGCATGAACGAATAAACCACGCGGAAATTTTCCGCGTGGCGCTTTCATGTTATAGGTCAAGCCCACCAACGGTAATGCGTGTCATCACTGTTCGCCTCCAGGCGTGGGCTTGAAATAGAGAAGGTGATTACCGTTAATGTCGGTTATGTTCTTGTTACGAGACACTACTGCTCGCCGGGGCGTTGGCAGGACGCCTTCTATCCTTGTTTTTATCTGTAAGTATGTCGGTTACAAGGTGCCTTTGATCTTCATATCCAAGACTCATGTACAAAGGTTTGACCCGCTCCACTCGCAACGACACTCCACTCCCATGCCGCTCAACAATTCCACGAACGATTACAGCCGGTGACAATAAGAAGACTGGGGTACAGGCTTCGAGCGCATCACCCAAACATACCACTTGGACGAAGCCGAATTCATCTTCAATGGTAGAAAACAAAACAGAACGTCCACTCCTCGTCGGCGGGCGGTGGGGCCGAATGTTGATCCCTGCAACTGTTACAAGCACGCCGTTCTTCTGTTGCTCTGCTTCTTGCGTGGTGAGAATACGCCATCGTTGCAACTGCTCTCGAATATGAGCCATTGGGTGACAGTCCGCAGCAACACCTGTGATCCTCCATGTCCACATGTAGGCTTCCCACGGCGAAAACTCCTCAATGTTATACGCTGCGGGAGTTACTACATTTTCCATATCTCCAAAGGCAAAGGTTTCTTGTCCTGACGAACTCATCCCGGCCCGTAATGTATTTGCCAGGGCCAGGGTTTCATCCAGCCGCCACAACAGTCCCCGGCGTTGAGGGTGAAGACTTTCAAACGCCCCACACAAAACCAGGTTTTCAACAACATTCTTGGGCAATGGCACTCTTACACAGAATTCCAGCAGCGAGCGGAAAAGACCATTTTCCGCTCGCTGCTGAACAATGGCTGCAATGTCCTGTTCCCGCATCTCCGCCACGAGCCGCAATCCCAATCGGATCGCATCAGGACGTTCAGCATAAGATTTATCCCCGCTTGCGTTGATGTCCACGGGCAATATTTGAACACCTCTCCGCCTTGCTTCTGCCGCATACGAGTTCGCATTGAAGTAGCCCATTGGCATGTGATTGAGAAGCGCAGCATAGAACTCGGCAACATGATGAACAGATAGGTGGGCCGTCTTGTAGCCTGTCAAAGCAAAGGCAGCAGCATGGCCCTCAATAAATCCCAAGCCGCTCCACCCTTCAAGTTGGTCGAATAGAAGATGTGCTTTTTCCGGTGATAGATCGGGATGGCGCGTGCGTGCGCGGCTCACGAACTCCTCACGGGCCTGATCCATAGTGCCCATCTTTGCGTGCTTGGTGAGGGCCTTCCGAAGTGCATCCGCCTGAGCATCGTTACACCCGGTTATGGCGGCGAATACATCATTCACTTGCTCTTGAAAAACTATTACCCCATACGTTTTGGCAAGTAGTGGGGCCAAGCATGGATGCAGCACGTCCATGCGCGACCATCCATTGCGGGCAGCGACATACCGCCTGACAGCATTACCACGGATCGGCCCAGGACGAATGAGGGCAACGGAGGCTACCAGATGTTCAAAATTGGTGGGATGGAGTGTCGTGGCGAGCGACATCTGCGCGGCACTCTCCAACTGAAACGTTCCAACGGCTTTTCCGCTCTGGATCATCTGATAGGTGGCCTTGTCATTGAGCGGTATGCGGTCATAATGGAAAGCAGGATCAACGCGTGCGATGTCCTTTTCCGCATCCCCAACAGCCGACAGCGCGCGGAGAGATAAAACATCAAATTTGATCCCACCGACTGCCTCGGCGTCGTCTTTGTCCAGCGTCCAGATTTGAGTGAGGCCGCGCGCACTCGGCTGTAATGGGGCAATCGTGGACAACGGAACTCGCGAGATGACAACGCCGGAGGAGTGCGTTCCGATGTGGCGTGGAAAACCCGCGATACGAGAACACAGTAAGAACAAGAGCCGGAACCGTTCTTTGTAGTTTTGGAATGGCTTTAACTCGGCGTAGCAGTCGAATGCTTCCTCAATCTGATCCGCTCGCACAAAACCTGCCAGCCGGTCGGAAAGAATTTCCACAGCATCCTTCGGCAGTCCCATTGCTTTGCCAACGTCCCGAACTGCTGACCGCGCCCAGTATGTGTGGAAGGTACAGCACATCCCAACATGATCTTCTCCATACTTTTCGATGATGTGGCGGAAAACGTCATCGCGCCTGTCAGAGGGGAAGTCTACATCAACGTCAGGCGTCTTGCCGGGAACCAAGAAGCGTGCGAAGGGAAGTTGTCGTTGGATCACGTCTACATCGGTGAGCATCAAGGAAAACGCCACACAACTATCCGCCGCCGATCCCCTGCCTGTCGCTCTGATACCTTGTTTTCTAGCCCACCTCACAATGTCCCAGCACAGGAGCATGTAGTCCGCAAAACCAAGCGTACAGATTACATCGAGTTCATGTTCTAGTCGAGAGATAATCTTCGGAGTAAGCGTTTTATAGCGGGCTTGCGCGCCTTTATAGGTGAGGTGACGAAGATACGCATGGGAGTCATTGTGGGCTTCTGGAATGCTGAACCGGGGCGTGATTTCCTCTCCCATCGGCAATGCCAATTCACATACTTCGGCGATACGATGTGTGTTCGCTACGGCCTCTGGGCACCACGCGAATAGAGCAGACATGGAATGCGGCGACTTCAAGAAGCGTTCAGCATTAAAGGGGCGGTCTGGATGGACTTGTTCGGAAGTACCGCCTGTCGCAATGATACGAAGAACGTCCCAAGTTATGTAATCTACCCGATCTGCGTGATGGACATTGTTCGTGGCGACCACTCCGACACCAATATGTTCGGCAAGTTCAACCAAATCGTGACAGACCCGATGGCTGCCAGGAGTTAGATCGTCCTGCAACTCAATGAAGAAATGTTCAGACCCAAACCATCCCTTGAGCCGCGCCGCCACTTCCTTTGCCTGCTCATAACGATGTTCCCGAACATGAGCCGACACCAATCCCCTTCGGCATCCTGAGAGACAGAACAAACCGCTGGCATAATCAGGCAGGGCCTTCCACGGCAGGCGCGGCGTAAGTCTTCCGCCGTTCACATAAGAAGAAGTCAGAAGGCGACAGAGGTTTGTGTACCCGGCGCGGTTCTGGGCCAGAAGCGTAAGATGGCTCTCGTCCTCCATCGTCACTTCAGCGCCCAAAATCGGATGGATGCTGTACTGCTGACAACAGGATACAAACTTGACGGCGGCGGCAACGCTGTCATGATCGGTGAGAGCAAGGGCAGGCATACCAAACGAGGCGGCGCGGCGGACAAGGCTCTCAATGTCACTCGCGCCGTCAAGAAAAGAGTATGGAGAATGTACATGAAGGTGAATAAACATCAGTCTGACAACCCCACAACCCGCCATTGTTTGCCGATCTTGTTCAGTTCGTAAAAGCCAGGCGGGGGATCAGTTTCCACACGGTAGGTGATGCTCTCTATAAGTTCGTGCCACACGGCTTCGGACTCGCGCCAGCGGTCATGGACGCCTACAACTTCGTACTGTTGCCCGCGCCGCCAATATCTTACCGGCGTTCCTTTGCGGGTCGTCGCTACTTCCACGGGTTCACAGAGGAGATGGCCTAAAGGATATGTCCATAGATGGATGCGGCGCGCTTGCGATAAAAGCCGCAGAGGAACAACGGCTGCAATCCCAAAACGCCCACGAATATAGCCCAGAGTGTCGTCTAATCGCTGCCGTCTTTCATGTGGATAGCCAAGCCCGCTCTCGTTAGTATCAAAGAGAGCCATCTGAATTCCGCTACCCGTACCTAAGTTCCCGGCCTCTATTTCCAAGCCGATGACAGGTTGATTGACAGGTAGTTTGCGGAGCAGCCGGACAGCAATTCGGTACACGCCAGCCTCGTTGTCTATGGGCGTATACAGTTGAGCGTCATCCTGAATATGGCTATCATCCGCTAATCGCACACGGAGGGTTAGAGACCGGGCAAATTCCCTCTCACGCATGAGGGAGGCGGCGATGTTTGCAGCACATTGGCGTATGGTTTGCTCGACGGCGATTACGTTGTACACCTCATAGTCAAAGTCAACTCCGCATCTCACACGTCGAGGAGGCCACAGCGCACGTACACGGTCGCCATCCTCACCGCTTGCCAATCGCTGCAACCAAATACCTTTCCCCTTGAACTGGCGTTGAAGTTCACGCGACGGCAAGTTGAGGAGATCGCCTAATGTGTGGACGCCGAGGCGCTGTAACGCCTTGCAGAGTTTCGTATCAATTTGTGGCACTTCTGCTATCGGAACTGGGGCGAGAAGTTCCGCCTCCATCCCGGCAGGAACCACCACCACTTGATTATTGTGGGATTGCAGAGCAGCGTTGTAAGCCGCCATTTTCGTGCGAGCCAACCCAACCTGAACAGTAATGCGAATGCGGGCGGCAAGTTCGTTGGCAAGATCGCGGGTGCGCTCGAAGATGTTTAAGCCTGTGAACTCCACATAAGCCACCTCTGGGCTGACAGGCTCAACAACTGAAGACTCTACTCCAAGTGCATTCCAGACTACCCTGTGTGCCACAATAGGTTGAGACAAAATCCCGTACACGAAATAGTGTAGATCGCCAGGGCGGAGAATGGATTTCTCAGATGAATACGCCGTTGACAGACAGCCCAACCACTCGCCTCACCAACAATGGACACCACAGCGCGCCCTCCCCCGCGCTGCGCCCGGAGGCGCAGGTGCAAACGCGCCCCACGCGCCGCCGCTTTACCGCTGCGTACAAGCTGCGCATCCTTAAAGAAGCCGACGCCTGCGTCAAGCCGGGAGAGTTGGGGGCGCTGCTTCGCCGCGAAGGGCTGTACTCCTCCACGCTTGCCAACTTCCGCAAACTGCGCGAGGCGGGTCAGTTGGGCGAGAAGAACTCTGCCCAGGCGCAGAAGCAGCGCAAAGACAAAGAAGCCGCCCGCCAACGCGATGCCCGCAGGATGGCCGCTCTGGAAACCGAGAACCAGAAACTGCGCGTTCTGCTGGAACTCCAAAAAAAAGTAGCGGCCTTGCTCGACCTGACACTGGAAGAAACGCCGCCCGAATAAGCCTGGTTGCCGAAGCGGGCGCAACGACCGGGATTGGCCGCGCCTGTGATGCGGTGCAACTGAGCCGCGCCCGCTTCTACCGGGAGCAACACGCTGGTACGGGCACAATCCAAGAAGGCGTCCTTGTTCCCAAAAGCACAACGGGGTTCTCCTCGCCGCTTGTCGGAAGAGGAACGCGCCCTGTTGCTCAATCTACTCTTGTCGGAACGCTTTGTAGACGCTTCGCCCCGGCAGGTGTATGCGCAATTGCTGCAAGAAGGCGTGTATCACGCTTCCTATCGCACGATGTATCGCCTGCTGCACGAACACCAAGCCATCTGTGAGCGTCGGCGGGTTCGCAGGCATCCGGCGTATAGCAAACCTGAACTTAAGGCAACCGGCCCTAATCAGGTGTGGACATGGGACATCACCTACTTGAAGACGCCCATTCGGGGTCGCTTCTATTACTTATATGTGGTTATGGACATCTACAGTCGTTATGTGGTCGGCTGGATGCTCGCAGACCGGGAGTGTCAATACCTGGCGCACAAGCTGCTGCAAGAAACCTGTCGTAAATACAACATCGCGCCTAACCAACTCACCCTCCATGCGGATCGCGGCGGGCCGATGAAAAGCCAGTCGGTAGCGCAGCTCTTACTTTCGTTGCAGGTGACCCGTTCGCACAGCCGCCCGCGTGTCAGCAACGACAACCCGTACTCGGAAGCCGGGTTCAAAACGATGAAGTACAGCGCCTACTTCCCGGAGCGCTTTAGCAGCCAGGAAGACGCGCAGACGTTCTGCCAGGACTACTTTGTCGGGTACAATACGTGCCACCACCATACCGGCTTGGTGTTGCTTACGCCCGAACAGGTGCATTTCGGCGAAGCAACGCAGGTATTGGCGCAGCGGCAAGTCACGTTAGATAACGCCTATGCCGCGCATCCGCAACGCTTTCGAGAGCGTCCGCAGGCGGGGCAGTTACCCAACGTCGTCTGGATCAATGCGCCTGCGTTGCCCGTTGGCGAAGGCACAGCACCGGTTGCCGGTTGAGTGGCGAGGAATGACTGCTCGCTACATAAAAATACTTTCGCTTTTTGTCTCAAAATCCTTGACACATTCCGCTATTTGCATTGCCGTTTCGTAGGCTGCTCGGTCGTAAGGCAGAATAATCAGCCCCGAACAAAGTGCCCGTGCCGAGGAGGATGTCTGCCCAGCGCGCACTCCGAATTGAGCCGCTTCCTCCGTGACTACCAAAAGCGTATTGTCTGGGCCACACAATGCGAAAGCCTCACCCCATAGATTTACAGAACGTGTTCTTTCAACAGCAATCCCCGCGTGAGCAAACAGGAAACATCCGATCACAGTCTGCTGCCTCCCATACAGAATGTAGATGTAAATAGGCGTACATAATTCTGCTTTCTTATGACACGGACGATAGCACTTTGTCAACGGTTCCACAGAAATAGTTCGCTCGGAGACTGAACGCTTTATCCATACACCGGGTTAGGGCTTACAAATGTGTATTGGGGTTGGGATCGCTGCCAGGAACGGCAACGGCGGTGTTTGCTCTAATCTGAAGTTGATCGAACAGTGTGGGTAGCGAGAGAGGACGTGGAGTGTTTGCTTCGACAGCATAGCACATAGCACTGGGCACAATAACTTGGTATTGGCCTGCACGAAAAATTTTCGTGCAGGCCAATAAAAGCCTGTCTCATCGTTAAGAAATTAACGCGCCAACACTGACATCCATTTTCTCTCATGCTCACCGACGTACACGGATTGTGGACGAATGATGCGGTTGAGGCTTTGTTGCTCGAAACAATGTGCAATCCATCCGGCGACACGTCCAATGGCAAAGGTAGGCGTGAACAATTCTGTCGGCAGGCCGAGGCCGTGCAGCAACAAGGCTGTATAAAACTCCACATTCGTTTGCAAATCGCGTCCCGGTTTATATTCTTCCAAAAGTCGCAAGGCTGTCTGCTCCACATGCAGCGCAAGAGCGTACAGGGCTTTGTCGCCATCCGTACTGAACAATTGCCGCGCCGCTCGCGCCAGCACATCGGCTCTGGGATCGCGCACTTTGTAGATGCGATGTCCGAACCCCATCAGCCGTTCTCCTCGTTCCAGTTTCTCCCGCAGGTAGGATTCGGCGCGCTCCTCTGTTCTAATCTCGAATACCATGTCCAACGCAGGGCCGGGAGCGCCGCCATGCAGCGGCCCTTTGAGCGCGCCGACAGCCCCAACAATCGCGGATACTAAATCGGATTGCGTAGAGATGATGACGCGGGACGCAAAGGTGGAAGCATTCAGGCCATGATCTACAACAGTGTTCAGGTAGGTGTCGAGCGCACGGGCCTGTTCCTGTGTTGGTTCCTCGCCCGTCAACATGTACAGGTAGTTGGCGGCATGACTCAAATCAGGCTGGGGCGCAAGGGGTGTTTTGCCGTTAAGCAGTCGCCAGTAAGCCGCGACAATGGTGGGAAAGCGCGCCACGAGCATTGCTGCTTCACGTTCTGAACCGAGATGTTCAACCTCCCCCGCTTCCAGATTGAGAGTGCTGGCTGCCATCCGCAGCGCATCCATCGGGAGCATCTTTTTGGCTGCCGACGCTTGCAGCACATCCAGCGTAATTTGTGGCAGAGTTCTGTGTCCCGCCAACGCCTGCTTGAACTCCGAAACCTGGGCGGCATTGGGTAGCGCATCATGCCAGAGTAAATACACGACCTCCTCAAATGTTGCTTGTCCCGCCAGTTCTTCGACGGGAAACCCGGCGATTATCAACTCGCCCGCTTGTCCATCCACGCCGCTGATGCGTGTTTCTGCGGCAATCACTCCGTCCAAGCCTGTCTTCACCTGTGTTGCTGTCATCCTTGTTCCTCCTCTTGCGCCATGAATGTACTTCCGGCTACAATATAGGCCAGCAGCAGAACCATTGTCAATCTTGATTCCACAATCAATATATGTGTGAGCAAAGCGGTGAAGAAAGAGAAGCCAAAACAGAAAGTTATCGGGTACATGAGCGCGTCGGAGGTCGCGGAGGAACTGGGCATCAGTCTACCCACGCTCTACTCGTATGTCAGCCGTGGATTGCTGCGGTCGGAGTTTGCGGATACGAGCAAGCGGACGCGCCGGTATCATGCGGAAGATGTGCAGCGGCTCAAAGAGCGTCAGGAGATGCGGCGTGATCCGCAAAAAGTGGTAGATACGGCCCTGCATTGGGGAACGCCGATGCTGCCTTCGGCCCTGACGTTAATAGAGGACGGGCGCTTCTACTATCGGGGACAGGATGCGCTTGGCTTGGCGATAAACAACACGGTCGAGCAAGTGGCAGCATTGTTGTGGACAGGAGACGCAAAGCAGGCGAATATCCTCTTTTCACAGCCGCTTACTCCAATGTCGCCGCATGTTGAAGCCATGATGCCTTTGTTGCGCGATGTCGCGCCAATGGAGCGTTATCAGACACTCCTGCCTCTTGCGGCGACAGATGATCTGGCGGCCTACGATTTCCGTCCTGCACAGGTAGCGCTCACGGGTGCGCGTATTCTGCGGCGCATGACTTTGCTGGCTGCCAATCAGAAGAATGTATCGGCAGAGGAAGGTATTGCTGCCACGTTGCAGCGCGCCTGGGTTCCAGACCAACCACAGGCCACAGCGCTATTCGATGCAGCCCTGATTTTGTGCGCTGACCATGAACTCAATGTCTCCTCGTTTACGGCTCGCTGTGTGGCGTCGGCAGGTTCGCCGCCGTATGCCGTTGTGAGTGCAGGACTGGCGGCCTTGCAGGGTGTGAAGCATGGTGGAATGAGCGTGCGTGTAGAAGCCTTATTTCGAGAGACTGGCAGGCCGGAGGAGGCGCGGAGCACGATTGCACAGCGTATGCGGCGTGGCGAGGAGGTGCCAGGGTTCGGGCATCGGCTCTATCCCGAAGGCGATCCACGCGGCAAACTGTTGCTGGAACTGGTGAGTGCCGCCTATCCACAATCGCCAGGTGTAGAGTTGGCAGCGGCACTGGCGGAAGCGGCACGATCCGTTCTTCACGAACAGCCCAACATTGATTTCGCCCTGGCAACTCTGTGTTTTGTGCTGGAACTGCCGCCAGGCACGGCGATAACGCTGTTTGCATTGGGACGTACTATCGGCTGGATTGGACATGCCATTGAGGAATATCAAGCCGATCAACTCATCCGTCCGCGCGCTCACTACACAGGAATACTGCCCAAGATCGAAAAACCGAAGGAGGAGCCATGATGTGACCAAAGGAGACAGCCAATAGCATTGCAGAGGAGATCGGTGCCTATCAAAATTTTCCGAAGGGATGTCCTTATTATACGGACTATAGTAAATAATGTTGTATCAATTTTCACTCAGGATCAGGCACGATCCGAGGTTGTGATACTTTCTTCGATTTAGTCTGACCCCGTGTTGCTTGAGAAACCCGATCATCCTGTTGTGGAACAAGGTACCCAATACTCTGTTCTCCCTCTAACTTCTGAAAACGTTGATCATATTCCGCTATTCTTCCCCGCAGTTCTTCTATCATCTGTTCCAGTCTGTGCAATACTTCCACGTCAGATGAATCGGGTTTTTCGCTCGGATGCTTTGCTACGTGCTCTGTTGATGGAATGTGAATGTCTGACAAGTCAATGTCTGAGATATGGAAGAAAATAAAGCCTCCCTCCGGTGAACGTCGAGGTGCAGATATATAGGAAACACGGCGCAGATCAAGAGGCGCATATCCAGCAGCCAACAGCGCATCACGCTCTGACACATTTAGAACATGAGCAACTATTTTGACCGTCTCCTCACGAGGCATCGGTGGACTACCATCCTTTTTTCTTCTGACTTCCTTTTCTAGCAAATTCTGAAACTGTGCATCCCAACCCGCACGCCTCGCCATCTCACTGAGGGAAATGCCCCGGTACTCACGCCACGCCTTCACCCAACGACCAAACGACTCGATGTTCTCTTGTTCCGGGCATTCTGGTTGGGCGTCTAATGCTACATTGGGCTTTTTAGTTACGTCTGCCATGTTTTGCACACCTTATCCTTCATACAAATCTGATGAATGCTTCGTTGGGAGAGTACCATTTTCCTCTATATGCTTCGGTACGAAAATAATAATTCTTCATAGTTCAATTTGAACTAAAGTTTCGTTCAGAATCATCCATAATACTTGTGAGCGATGAAACACCGAACTTCGTTCTTGGCTACCTTAAACACGCACGTTCACTCATGGTGGAGAATGCACACAACATGGTGCGCCAGACTACTACGATCTTCGTGCGACTAAATGCAGAGGAGTACAAATGCGTGAGCGAAAGGAGAAAATATGAGACACAACAATGCGAAACGATCAGGGCACATGCCTAGTTACTTGAGAGATGCGTTCATCACTTGGTTGGAAGCGGGCGCGCAAACTGAACACATTGAAATAGATGGCGAGACCCGCCCGGTGCGCTGGCTGATCGGCAGATTATGGAACTGCACTGACACCCTGCCGGGGTGGGTGGTGCAGGAATGTGACGCATTAGACTTGGGCACTGGCACCTATGCCAGTGCCGCCCGGAAGATCGCTACGCGCCAGAGCGCCGCGTTGACGACGCTAGACCGGAAAATGCGGACTACAAGGAGCAATGAAGATGATCAAACATAATTTACCTCGCCGGACGCCCAATCTGCGGAAGGCGGAGAAATCAACAGTGGTGCAACCAACTATGGACATGCAGTGTCCGCGTTGCAGTAAGTCGTCGAAGCCGAACATCGAAATGGAAGTATTTCGGAGCGAGTCTGGTGAGTTTGGGATTACCATTTTCTCGCCTGACACAGTATTCGATACCGGCCCATTTGCGTCTTTTGATGAAGTGCAGAACGCGCTCGACACCCTCGTGAATGCGGCAATTTCCGGTAACTCGTCTGAGGACAGTCGCTTGGGCGTCAGGAGGGTTGTGTTGGCACACGCGCCAATGATGGATAACTAAACCGTCACAAGACTGGAACTCCCCTGTCCATAGTTCCTGATGTGTCAAAGTGTCAGATCAACTCGCAAGGAAGTATCGTGAGTGCCACAATTTCTGTTCACATGGCGGCGGCATATTGGCGCTCGAAGCCGATGTTCGCTATATGTAGAAGGCGCGCTCAGGCGTACACGACGCCCCAGCATATCCAATTCCGCTAGGTTGTGCAGATACAAGCCAAGCCAATGTTGGGCCATCGTGACGGTTTGCAGATCGCCCAAGTCGTTAATTCTTATGTGTTAGGACAAGACATGTATGGTGTCTTATCTAGGCCATCTGTTCGTTTCATTACCCCATACAAAATCTATTTGAAGGACATAACTAAACATGACAACATGTACAATTCCGTCTCTTAAAATCTATATCGGCGGCCCTAGCGAAGACATTGCCGCCGCAGCCGAGAGGATGAACGCTTATTTCGTCTTGGAACGCGATCAGGAAGGGCGTTATCTACGTGATTACCAGGAGACGACCCAAAACATCGTCTGCGCCTATAGCAAGGTGTATGACGCAACCGTCCTGAAGTACACTGGCCCAAACGTGAGTTATTTCAGTAGCAAGATTGAGGCTGCCATACATGAGGCAAACAAGTTACGCGGATCACTCCGTGAGTCAATGTCAGAGGATGCCGCATTTTATTCCGCATTTTGTCCCACCCTGTCCCCCGCCCTCGTGGAAAGGGTCGTCAACTTATGGGATGTGGGTCAGATTGTGATAACCCATTGCAACGATACGGGCGGTGAGGTAACGAGTGAGATTTATACATTCGGTGCGACTGAAAGCGTCAGATGGATCGTCGAGGCTATTGAGGACGTGTCCTCGCCATATCTATGCACACGGGAGGATATTGAGCGTTCCGTTCAGGAGTGGTGTAAGGCGGAGTATCAGCCGTCTGATATGGCCCTCCGCCGTCGCTGAATAGATTACAATGGAAGCCGCAAGAGCATACTCACCCGATTATATGGATTACTCCTGCGGCTTCTTTGTCTGACATTTGAGGCTAATCTGCTGCGATGCGGTGAAGAACGCCGTACCTAACTCGTTTGCGCTGGTGTCCCGCTTCATGGAATAGCAGTGGTAAATGGGTAAATTATGCGCGTGGAAAATTTTCCACGCGCATCGTCGCAATTTAGGCAGCCATACTCAACGCTTTAGTTCTCGCCAAGAAGCACTCCTTCTGTTTTATCAGCATAACGCTTGCCCTCTTTTGCCGCTCCTCGACATGTCGTGCCTTTCGGACTGCTGCCTTTCCCTGCGTTCCTAATTTGACGGCGAGTTCATGCAGTTGCTCGTGATCAGCAGGTACGCCACACCAGCGGCTTGGAGAACCGTCATTTTCCTGCCATGCTAAACCAACGGCCTCTAACTTCACTAAATTCTGCTTGACCGTGCTGTAGACACGCCCCGTAGCCTGAATGATTTCCTTTCCTGTCAAAGCGCGGTTCTCGGAGAGTAACAGACGCCAAATCGTACAAGCCGATTTGCCCAGGCCACGATTATGGAAAGCGTCCTCTTGGATAGCACTAATCACCACACTATCCGCTACACGGGTGTAGGCTTCGCCTACTGTGGTGATTGCTGTCATTTCCGGCTGGACAATAAGTGAGTACAAAGCAGCACCCGAAACTGCGTCCTTGCTCTCGTACTTGACCAAGTTTGCCGTTCGCAGACGTTTCACCGCAGCCTGAACCGCTTGCGTTCCTACATTGGCAAGTTCAGAGAGTTCACGGATGGAGGCCCGAAAAACACGCGCGCCTTTATCCATTCGCATTCTCTGACAAAGCGCGAGGTATACAGCCTTGTCCGAATTGCCTGTGCGTCCGGGCCAGGAGCGCGCATCGGCATACTGAACAAAATGTGATGAGTGCCAGTTCGTCACCGCTTCTCTTGCAACAGGTTTTTCGTCTTGGGCCTTCAAATACGCTTTTGCCGACGCCAACGTGTACTTATCGAAGGAGCGGCCTCGACTTTTCGCGTAATGCGGCGGGGTGAACTGAGCGAAGATCGTTCGGATCATCAAATCGGGACATCCCGCACGAAGCAGCGACAAACAGGCGGCATACTCGGCTTCGCTGTTGGACTTGTAGCCGTTGATGTCCTCCTCCACGAGAACGCGATAGGCCGCAGGCGGGAGGGTCGTTTTGTCGCGCTTGATGCCTGGCTTCTGATCTCCGGCGAGCGACAACTTCAAGAAATCGAGTTGCCGAATGGAAACACTGGGAGGCAATTGGCCCTCACGTCGCGCCCATTCGTACATCACACCACCGGGATGCCAGGAGGGTGGTACAACCGAGTAAAGGCTGTGGCCCAGCACCTGCAACTTGCCCTGATTAACATTTTGCACCTCTCCTTCGGCACAGCGCAACCAGTATTGCCCACCCCGCATTCCCAGCTCTGATCCACGCATGAATATGGCGGGCATCCAACTCCTCACCGACATACTTGAACGTTGCATCGTCGTCACAGTCGAGGGCAAATAGATTGCCCGACAGCCTACCCATCATAACGCCGATGCCGCTGCTGGTGAATAAGTGATCTATGGACGACGGATGTATACGAGTCGTAGTCAAGATGCTTGTGGAACCATAAGGCTCCTTGCTGGCGAACTGAACGGGGAGCACATTAAATCCTGCGGCGTAGAGTGCATGAGCCTCACAAACTATATCCTCTTGCATTGTTTTTCTCCTGGCTGCGCCTTTTGCCCGGAAGGGACATAGGGTAGCGAGCGCGTTTTGAGGCTATGCTCGTGCCAGAGAATGTAAAAACGCACAAGGGGGATGGAGATACGGTGTTAATGCCTGAAAGCGCAGTTGGCTGATTGGTTAATCGGACGTAAAAATTAAAGAAATTTTGTCCATTTTCTTCGTTTGGAAGGAAAAACAATAGAATAATTTCGTGTAGTGCGACACTTTTTCTTTGCAGCATCCGTCATCTTAGTAGCATTTTGTTCGCTATGTGAGGCTTTGAACTTAAAGGAGAAGATTATGGAACCAGTGCTTCGTACACTCACAGTGCTTGACCTGTCGGAAGAGGACTGTGCTGCTCTCGCAAATACACTTCCACCTGATACTGTGCGTTTTGAGCAAGAGACGGGAGCAGGCTCTCACGGACGCGATGTTCCCACTGCCCTTGCCATTATCACAGCATCAGGCATGGCTCTGCGCGCTTTGGCGCTTTGGATCACGCGCCACACTACACGTAATGAATCCGAAATCAGCATTCAGACGCAAAACGCGGACGGCTCCTCCAAAACCATTCACATTCGCTCCAAGAGCGCCAGCAGTCAGGCAGAGGCGGACGTGCTAAAGCAATTGGCAGCAGTTTGCAAGATGGATGTGAAAGACCTCGATCCGGGAGATACAATCACCTCCGATCAGTGATGTGCCTAGATTGGGGCAGAAAGATGGATAGTGATGGCAGTTTTGGCAAGTTTCATCGGGATAAACAAATACCGTGATGACCACATTCGCGAGTTGAGTGGCGCACGGCGGGATGCAACTGCGCTCTGGGCATTGTTCTCCGATAGCATTCCTGGCATTCAGGCACGGCTACTCGTGGACGATCAGGCAACGAAGGACTCAATACGTAGCGCCCTGCAAGAGACACTGGGTGCAGCAGGCCCAGAGGACACTGTAATCGTCTCATTCGCAGGGCACGGCTCACGTAGTCACCGCTTGCTCGCGCACGACACTGACGCCAGCCAAGTTGCCAAAACATCCCTCTCGATGGGTGAACTCGGCGATTTGTTTTGCGCAACGCAGGCTCGGTTCGTACTAATCCTGCTCGACTGCTGCTTTTCGGGCGGTGCGACCGCCCGTGTCTTTGAGGATGACGAGCCGATACCGCGCGACATCGAAATGCCGCTCGATGTACTTGTGGAGGGGCGAGGCCGTATTTTGATTTCCGCTGCGAACACAAACGAGGCGGCCTATGAGCATCCTGTAACGCGACATGGCCTGTTTACCAAAAGCCCTGCTTGATGCGCTGTGTGCCTTCTCCGATGTCATCAATGTCCAGGCTGCAATGAGCGCCGTGATGGATCGTGTGCGCGCCGAATCCGCGCGCTTGGGTGTTACACAGACTCCCATGCTCTATCAAGGTCTCGTGGAGGGCGGCATGACACTGCCACCCTTGCGACCTGGCCCAATATTTGCACAGGCGTTTCCAGAACTTTACGGCGCGAGAGTTGGAGGGGCAATCAAAGAGTTGGCAGCATTTGGTTTACCTGAACCTGTTCTCCGGGCTTGGGCCGACCGTTTCCTTACTGGGCTAAATAGTCTGCAACAGCAGGCTATCAATGACTACCGCGTACTGGATGGAAGGTCGCTGCTCATAGTCGCGCCCACCTCGTCGGGTAAGACCATGATTGGGGAGATGGCTGCTGTGTGTGCCATTACCGAAGGACGTAAAGCCGTATTTCTACTGCCGTACAAGGCCCTAACAAGCGAGAAGTACGACCAGTTCGATGCACTCTACGGGACGGAACTGGGACTGCGCGTAATCCGCTGCACAGGCGATTACGTTGACCAGGCAACCGCTTTCGCGCGCGGCAAGTACGATCTTGCCTGCATGACTTACGAAATGTTCCTGTCGCTGGCGGTCTCGAATCCTACTACCTTGTCACAGATCGGGTTGGTCGTGCTAGATGAGGCACAATTTGTGTGCGAGCCGAAGCGTGGCATCATAGTCGAACTGCTCTTGACTTTCCTAATCGCCGCCCGTGAACGAGGTATTCAACCGCAAATTGTGGCGCTGTCTGCTGTCATTGGAGATTTGAACTCCTTCCATGAATGGTTGGGCTGCGAGGCTTTGGTGACGGACAGGCGACCCGTAAAACTGGTTGAAGGTGTCCTTGACCATGATGGTGTATGCCAATTCCAAGACGAGGAAGGTAATTCCCAGGTCAAGCAATTGGTTCCGCGTCAGAACATTCACCAGCGTCGCAAAGAACCAAGCGCGCAGGATGTGATCGTACCACTGGTGCGCCAGTTGATGAACGACGCGCACCATAAGGTAATTATCTTCCGCAACATGCGGAGCAAGTCCGTGTCTTGCGCCAAATATCTTGCGGAAGGGCAGGAAGCGGGTGGGGTTGGACTACCAGCCGCCACTGAAGTAATTGCCCAATTACCCGCTACCGACCAGTCCACAGACTCCACTGCATTGCGCGAGTGCTTGCGAGGGGGAACGGCTTTTCACAATACGAACTTGAATCGTGAGGAGCGCTCTCTTGTAGAGCGTGCCTATCGCGACCCACAAAGCAAGGTGCGCGTTCTTTCAGCAACGACAACTGTTGCAGCAGGCATCAATACCCCCGCTTCCGTTGTAATCTTGGCTGATCACCGCTTTGTTGGCGAGGACGAGCGCGACTACACAGTGGCAGAATACCGTAACATGGCGGGGCGTGCAGGCAGACTGGGTTTCCAAGAGGAAGGACAATCCTTACTTTATGCCGAGAACGCATACCAGCGAGATGCACTTTTCCGCAAATACGTGCAGGGCCACCCCGAACCGTTGAAATCGTCGTTTGAGGTGGAGGCGGTAGAAACGTGGGCGCTGCGTCTGCTGGCTCAGGTTGCCCGCGTTTCACGCGACCAGATTACGACGTTGCTCGCCAGCACATTTGGGGGCTTCCAGGCCATACGCCGCCATCCTGAATGGAAGGCCACGCTTGCAGGGCGATTGAACATTCTGCTGGATGAAATGCTGACATGGGGCTTGGTGGAACAGGATGGTGCATTCGTACAACTGACGCCAATTGGTCGCGCCTGTGGTCGTTCGACCCTGGCCTATTCTTCATGCGTGCGACTGATACAATTGTTGCGTACAATCTCACCCGATAGTCTGACTCACGAGCGTCTGATGGCGCTGGTGCAGAACCTTCCTGAATCAGACGGCGGTTATACACCTACACTCAAAGGCAGCAAAAAGGAGGCATTTTGTCCGCAATGGGCTGCGGTTCGCTATGGCAGGGACATTGTAACGCTATACCAGCAACGGGCACAGGAAGGTGATTATATCAAGCGGTGTAAGCGCGCCTGCATCTTAGCGGATTGGATAGACGGTGTGAACATGGACGAAATCGAGAGCCGCTACACTTCCAATCAGTGGTTCGGCGCGACCAGTCACGGGGACATTCGGCGCTTCGCGGATAACACACGCTATCACCTGCGTGCCGCCCATGAGGTCGCCTGCTTAGTTCATATTGTCGTACCCGCGAATGCTCAAGACGTGGACATGCTCTTGAAGCAGTTGGAGGTCGGCATTCCTGCTGCCGCTCTCGGCCTGCTCAACCTTCCCCTGACGTTGACGCGCGGTGAGTACATGTCGCTAATGCGCGAGGGTATAACGACGGCAGAACAGGTTTTGGCGGTGGCGAATGAGCGACTGGCGCAAATTGTCGGTATGGAGAGAGCAACAGAAATACAGAAGTCACATCAATAAACCCAGATTGCATATAGCACACGTTCGCTGATGAAGAAATCCGATGGCTTGCCGCAGTGGAGTTATGAAACGTGATGTCGCATCCGAAGAATTATTCCTTGATCCTGCCAACGAAGGTTATGAATACTCTACGTCTTATTACTCTCCAGATCAATCTCCCATACCCTTAGCAAGTGCGATAATCGTCGGCATGGGAGAGAAATTTCTCTCCCATGCCAAGTGTTTTTATCCACCTGGAACCTGTCTTATGTATCCCCGGCAAGCACACCATCTTCTAAAGGCATGTAGGTTGCTGTTATTTGTCCCTATGCACCATGAGGCATTCTGTCGGAGAAAGTCTATGAAACTACCTGCGGTTCAGTTCCTCCTCTCACTTTGCTTCCTCATGGCTGCCGTCTTCTGTTCTGGGCCTGCGTCGGCTTATGACCAGAAGACGCCGAAAGCGCAGGTCAGCGTTGTTGGGGAATACTACCGAGGGGATGGCTTGGGCCAAAATGATGGTCTGAATCTCAAGCGCGACAAAACGTTCTTCTTCTCCCAGTCCAGTGATGATGGGCAGTCGGCGGAATGGTCAGGAACCTATACCTTCCAAAACAACCACGTCACGCTCACTCCTTCGTCTGAATTCTTTAGCCTTCGCACAACCAACTTCCGTACTTTTTCAATGTGTAGGAACCACGCAAAGGCACTGCTCACGCACTTTGAGACAAAGCCATCGTTTCCTCTAAAAACGCTCGTTGCGGTTTCCTGGGGTAAGCGACTGTACCTGATCCCGGATGAGGACTTACGCCATTTCTGTAACGACATCAACTTGGGAGAAGAACCACGGGGCGACATCCACGGCGACTATTTTGTGCGCTTGGGGAACTACACAGCGCATGAAATTGGACGCAGCAACAGGGAAGCCTGCATTGCCCACACCCTGGAACACGTTCTTGTTAGCCACACCAGTTCAGGCTCCTATCACCGCCGTTGTGCATACAGGCAAGAAAGGCAAAGGCCGAAGTGGAGAAGCGGCAGGAGAGATCATCGCCCTTACCATTCGCGCAGGCAGTCGGCAGGGCCTTAAACCAGGCATGTAGAGCAACATGCACGGTACGCCAGAGTTCATCGAGAAGTACCTGGATGGAGACAAGTACGCCATCGTCAGGAGCGTCAAGCCCAACGAATGTGTCGCGGAGTTCACCACCTATGTGCCTGATCTTCCAGTGAAGGTAGGGATGACGGCTTCCACTCGCCTGGACAAGTCCACGGTCGAATATTATCAGCATCCGCCCAAGCCGCAAATGGGTGGAGGCGGCTAACGAAAAGGCGCGCGGTGAGGCAGGAGTTCGCAGAGACATGGCGAATAAACCTCGGAACCTCAAGGAGACGAGGGCTGGAGCGAAGCCTTCGGGATCAACAATAAGGGGCAGGCTGTTGGCTACTCGGACACCAGTGACAAAGGAGATAAGCGCGCCGTCTTGTTCTCGGATGGCAAGATCATCAACCTGGGTGTTTTGCCCCATCACTACGCGAGCGAAGCGCATGGCATCAACAACCGAGGAGACATTGTAGGCTGGTCTACGAAGGAGTATGAGTACACTCCCGAACCTCATGCGTTTTTATACTGCAATCACAAAATGGTGGATTTGAACAGCCTTCTGCCAGAAGATTGCGGGTGGGTGCTTTCCAAAGCCAATGGCATCAATGATTTCGGGCAGATCGTAGGATGTGGCGTGTATCAGGGCAAACAACATGCCTTCTTGCTCTCGCCTTTTGGCACCAAACAGCCTTCCTCGAACGCATCCAATAAGTCCGCAAGAAAAAGAAGGCCGGATCATGGAGTCACCCACTGACAACCTATCGGTGGAGGAGAGAAGCAGAACATTCATTTAAGGAACTGTTAATGCGAACTACCTTGATTTGCCTCGGCGCGCTGGGATTGTTCGTGACCCTGGGACTAGCCTTCTTTACTGGGCTGGTGGGTGGATTAGGCGACAATGCTCAGGCAACATCGGATTTTCAAACCTACACGCTCGTTACCGGGATAACGAGTATCGTCTGCCTAATTGTCGGCTTTCGCGTGAATAGGTCGTCCACCAGAAAGGAATAAACGCTATGACACGCCACACGCCTCCCGTACTACCCTGATCGCGTCTGGCCTGATGTTGGTGCTGTTGGCGGTTCCCGTTGTGCTGATGTGGCGCGCATGGCGGCAGACACAGTTGGATCAGGCTCTTATTGCTGCCGTTGAACAAGGCTACACCAAGCCTGTACTCGTAGCCCTTGCCAGGGGTGCAAACCCCAATGCCACAGACAGCGAGTATCGCAATGTGTCCAATTGGCAGCAATGGCTCCTGAGACTACGAGGCCGACATTGGGGAAACCAAAATTCCAGCCGAACAGCATTGCTCCTCGCCGTAGGTGGAGGCCAACCGGTGCTAACGCAAATGACAATGACAAACGGGCAGATTGTTTATGAGACATCTGATAGAGGATACCGGTTCTGTCTTGAAAAGGAAACTGATGAACCTGCTATCGTGGCGGCCTTGATAAACAAGGGGGCTAATCTGGATGCCAAAGGATACATGGGAAGAACGCCGCTCATGTGGGCCATAAACGATGAATTTATGCAGACGGCTTCCATCTTGCTCTCGAATGGGGCAAATCCCAATCTTCGTGATGACAATGGTGATACAGCCCTGATGCTGGCGGATAGAAACGCTAATCTCATCAGGCTGCTAAAGAACGCAGGAGCGAAATAGACACACTTCAAGGCGAATTGTTCATTGCTTGCCTTTGTAGAAGTTTACTCCATTCGTACACTAACAACTTGGCAGCAGATGGTGCATACTGGCGAGGAACGTTTATGTTCCACTGGGATGAAGACAACCAGCAATCAGAGGTAGGCTCAAGATCAAGAAGTGTCTATGAATTGTCGAGCCTTCTGATCAGATGATACGTGCGGCGACGCGGAGCGTAAACCATGATCCACCATTTTCAACGTCCTGCCCATTTCTCTCCTATCCTGTTTCCTTTGTTGTTCGTGCTGGCTGTATGCGCCTTGCCGTACAAGCAGTATCGGCAACAGCATGTTGACCATGACCTGATTGCTGCTATCCTTGCCGACAACGCTAATGCCGTGCTGAACGCGCTAGACGCCGGAGCCAACGCCAATGCGCGTGACAGCGACAAACCACTTCCAACGTTCTGGCAAGTGTTTCATGCGTATTATCAGCGATCTCCCGCAGTCACAAACGCCGCAGATGATATGGAAGAATATCCGCGCTCCACACTGCAACTGGCGTTAGGGATGAAACAAAGTCATGGCGATGCTGTTGTCGTCAAAGCCCTGATTGAACATGGCGCGCGTGATTTCAACGCTCTCAACGACGACGATCTGCCTGTTCTCATCTGGGCCGCTGCCGAAGGATACACGGACATTGTGCAAGCGCTTCTTGACCGAGGAGCCGATGTAGATGTCTACGATCACGAAGACAGCAATTGGGGTGCGCTCCACTATGCACGCGAATTTCATCATCCTGAGATTGTTCAAATGCTTCTCAACGCAGGCGCGAAACGGTAATTTGTGGCTCGACCGGCGCAAGCCATTGGCCCTTTTGCCGGAATGAGCCATAGCGAAGATCACCACAGTAGGCGTAAGCCTACACTGCTGTATCAGATAATGTAGTGATTACCGACCTTGCCTTCACGATTGTGCAGAGGCTACGAAACCATCATGTCCAAAATTGCGTCAGTGACGATATTCATACTTCTTGGTCTCGGACGTTGGTTATCTCAGCCTGGATGTGCCTGCCAGATCGCTATGTGGATCGGAGGGCGCTTGGGAGAGGCGGTTCGCAGTGGCAGTCCTGATATGATAGTTGTCGGAGCCTTTTGGATGGTTGGCTTGTGTATCAGCAGTGTGGTCAATGTGGTTTTCGGCTGTTGGGCAGTGACAGCCGTGAACGGGCGTTATCCCGATCATGCCTTCTATGCGATGGCTGTGCTGGTGATGTTCCTGCTTCCACTGCTGGCAACATTTCTGGGGCTGGCATTGTTAGAGCGTTTAGAAAAAGTCTTTTCTGATGCCTACTTTGCCCCGTGCAGGCGCATCATCGAAGTGAAAGCGCAACGCTTTCAATACGTTGCGAGGCGACATTGAGGCCGAATAGAAACGCAGGATTTTACTTTTTCTAAACGCTCTTAGCCTCGAAGTTGTAATATGCTGAAATGGCAGACATGCAGAGTAACAAAAGGCGTAAAGATGGAACAGAAGACGGGTAAACAGATCGTGAGTAAAGGCAGGTACGCCGTCAATCTTGGAAGTAAGTTGGCCTTATCTTCCTTCGGCGTAATTGTTTTTCTAATCGGAGGGTTTTGTTTCGTCTGCACCTGTGGTTTGTTTGGCATGGGACTTGTGCGCTTCAAATGGTCGGAGTTACCGCTTCTTGTGTTTATAATCTTGTTCATGGGTGGTTTATCCGTTGCGCTTCTCTACTTCGGCGTAGGTGCAGTAAAAGAAGCGAAAGAAACAGATTCGGGCCTCCCTCTCACCCGCTCCAACACTGCCGACCTACCCGGCGCGGACAGCCTTGTTCGCGCTTCTTCGGAGCCGGTTCAGGTACAACAAACCATATTGCTCCGTGCCGCCTCAGAGGGAAGTCAGACACCATCGGAGGAATTGGTGCGGGCGGTGAATGGACAGGAGTAGAGAGAAGGAGGCGCAGGGATGGAGCGAAAGATGGGCAAGCGGATTGTGAGCAAGGGCGAATATGTTAAGGCGCAGTCACTCTCATTATTTCTATGTAGCAGCGTTTTGGTTTGCGGCCTCGGCATCGTGTTGTTACTGGTAAACATTCCCTCCGCCTGCGCCTTAGACGCACAGGAACAGAGCGGATTGATGCGTTATAACGTCAGATATGTTCCTACGATTACACATGCAATGATGGCTTTTTTTTGGTGTCTTTTCTTATTGGGGCCACTTGGCTATACCCTTCGTGTTCTGTGGCGAGAAAGTCATAAAAGTAGAATTGTTATTAGGGACTTACAGCCCCTCACCCGCGCTAACACCGCCGAACTTCCCGCCTCTGACAGTCTGGTACGCGCGTCTTCGGTACCGCAACAGAACGCAGCAGTCCGTCCTCCTCCGCGCCGCCGCCCAGGGACACGAGACGCCGCCTGAGCAGTTGGTGCGGGCTGTGGAAGGGCAGGAGGAATGATGAACAGGAAGACGAATCAACTTAGTTTCGCATGGCTTTTTGTTCTCTTATCCATTTATACGTTGCCCTTACCAGCACAGTCCAAAAAGAATTCGCCTATCAACACAAAAGCGCCGTACCTCCCCAAGTGCTTCGCACTGTATATTGAAGATAGAAAAGACCACTATGAAGTCAACTGGAACGGCAAGGCACTGGAATACTTCACTTTCCCGGTACACTTCGGGATAATAATACCAGATGTCAAAGAAGTCACTCCTTCTCCCCAAGCCTGGAAGCAGTTCTGGCAGGAAATGGAGGCGGTACACCTGTGGCAATGGTTACAGGAGAAGCCGGGGCCGTTCAACGGTTCCGAACGCTGGGGGCTGATGATTGAGCAGTCGGGACAGAAAGGGAAGTCACGAAGGATTCAGAATACTTGTGACTATCCCTCTGACGCAGACGTAAGCAAGCCAGCATTGAGGAGCCAGGAGACCGGCTCACAACGCAGTAAAGTGTTTGAGCGCTATGTGACGGCGATCCGCGTGTTGCTTGGCGTCAAGCATACCAAAAATGGCTCCGTATGGGACACAGAAACAGCAGAACCGCCCCAACCTTCCCCACAGGGGCAGGACACGAGGCTGGGAGCGTAAGCGGGAGATGGCAGGACGTACAGACAGGTCGAAGGGGACTGCGAACCTGAAAAGAGCAGGCGGGGAAGCAGAGGAGTGAGGCGAAAGGCAGGTAGAAATCTTGGTAGCAATGACGAATGTGGGGAGCATGAACAGCCTCTCTTGTCTCGTGAAGATGCCCCTAGTTCTGATGCTTGCGGCACTCTGTTGGATTGCTCGGCCTCTCCCCAATCATACGAAAACGTACACCACAGCCGAGGGTAGGGTCTTTAGAGAGTTGGAGGAGCGAAATTACTACGTGACGCCTCTGCGCCACTGGCGGCAATGGCGCGTCGGACATCAAGGGAGCATAGACGGCGGGAGTGGCTTTTATTTAATTTTCGTGCGCGTATGGGACGAGAGAGGAATAGAATTCGTGAAAGCAGGGCAGCAGGAGTCGA
Organism: uncultured Chthonomonadaceae bacterium; assembly: GCA_963817895.1. GTDB lineage: Bacteria > Armatimonadota > Chthonomonadetes > Chthonomonadales > Chthonomonadaceae > CAWFQB01. Next base: position 49,183 of record CAWFQB010000004.1, on the reverse strand, counting down.
GCGTTCACTACCGAAACTGACGAACAGCCACAGGACAGACAGCAGAGGCAGGAGGCGCAGGGATGGAGCCGACGACGGGTAAGAAGATTGTGAGTAAAGGGGAGTATGTACGGCGAATGTTCCTTCGCGAGGCTTGGATGGCTTTGTGCATTTTTCATTGCATTGTGGTGGTATGTCAGGTAATAGTGTTGTTGCCAAGTCTCATCATATTATCTATCTTAGACGGCCTTATAAGACACTTTCCGAGAATGCTATATGCTCAAGATGCGCCCTGCCACCAAACGACTTCCCATTTATTGATGCTGATGAAAACCCCTTTGCGAGCAACCATTCGCGCCTACAAAGCCGCAGAAAACAGGGCTAACCAGATTAATCTTGGCGTTCCTCTCACCCGCTTCAATACCGCTGACCTTCCTGCTCCTGACAGCCTGGTACGCGCTTCTTCCGAGCCGATGCAGGCACAGCAGGCCGTTTTACTGAGAGCCGCCGCAGAAGGGCAGGATAGGCATGAGGAGGAATTGGTACGGGCGGTGGAAGGGCAGAGGAAAGTATGAAGAAACACCGATTTTTGCGTTTGACTTTACTTGTTTGCGGGCTGCTCGTGATACTGATGGCTGTACCTGCTGTATTGACGTGGCAGGCATGGCGACAAGCAAAGTTGAACCAAGCGTTGATTGCTGCCATTTTATTTCCCGATCCTCCTGCCGTTTCACGATTGCTCCAACAGGGAGCCGGTGCAAATGCGCGGGGATTATGGTTCTCAGACTATTATGTGAGTACCCCTAGTTGGCGGTTGTGGCTCAACACTGTCAGCCGACAAAATCCTGCTGATAGTTCAGCCTTAGAACTCGCGAAGTACAATTTGCCTATAAGGTGGGTAGGTTTACACAACTACCCTGCCAGCCAACGCACTAAAGACGTTAAGGCAGTAATCAGCCTTCTCCAACATGCCGGAGCCAAAGAGTAAGCCGACACGCAGGGACACAGAAGCCGCAGAAGCCCTCCCCACCAACAGAGGCAGGATACGAGGCCGGGAGCGTAGGCGGGAGACGGCAGTGCATAGAGACAGGAAGGAGGCGCAAGGATGGAGCCGAAGACGGGGAAGCGTCAGTTTATAGAGCGGGTGATAGTGGTTTTGTTAGGAGAACCAGAGCCACCAATTCAGCCATCTGACATTCTGGTTCGCGCTTCTTTGGCACCGTTGCAGGCGCAGGAGGCCGTGTTGCTGAGAGCCGCAACCGAGGGGAATGAGAGGCATGAGGAGCAATTGGTGCGGGCGGTGGAGGGGCATAGAGAGTAACACAGGTTAGGGAGATAAAAATGTCTTTGACTGGTAATCCGCTGACGTGTCCCTATCGTGGCCCGAAGTATGAGGAGGCGTTAGCGCAAGAGATCGACCGCCGTACTGCGGAAGGCGTAGTGGTAACACGATTGGGTCTGACCTTGTGGCTTCGTGATCAGAGCGATGCAGATTGGCTAAGTGCTTATCAGTTTATCAATCGGTACTGCGATGTCCATGTTCCTGAAATGGAGCGCGGCAGTGCGAGTGATTACCGAAACGAACTCAAACAATATGTAGACGGTCGCTGGAAAGTTTAGCAGCAATCATTTTCGCAGGGTTCTCTAAACCGCAAACAGCATCAAAGCCACCGCATCCACCACCGGGTATGGTGGCTCCTTATTCCCGTTGTCCGCTGCCTTCGCGCATTGGTGGCCTGGCTTGTATGGAAGGGAGCAACGTCAAGAGGGCGGCAATGGATGGCTTGCGCGGCTGACAAGGGGCACTACCGTGCCACTCTCTTGCTACGCCTGCTTGCCGCGCCTCAATTTGTCTGCCGCCCAGTTTGCCGCAGCATTTATTTACAGAAGGGCAGGAGTTTGGTAAGCGGCGGCGAATGTGGGAAGTAGAGCGCTTGGAAGGTGGACGCCACAAGTGCGAGCAATTCGGAAGCGGTTTGAGAGCGAGAGGACTAAAGAAACGGAAGTGGCAAAGAAGAAGCCGCGCATGTACTATACTTCGATCCAGAAGGATAAGTATTCAATACATAGTTCCGGGGCCATCAAGAGCCTGATGGTGACAAATGCTCAGAATACTCAGTTTTATACCTGGTACAACCTTTCTTCTGCTCGCTTTTTGCCTGACGGTGCGCTCACCATGCGTTGTTCTGGAACAGGCTGGGTAAACGAAGCCGAGGGAACCACTATGCACTGGACAGGCATAAGTACGTTCAAACCCGATCATCCTGAATACTCAAAGTTCTGCGAGGCGGTCAAAACAGCCGAAGAAGATATGTGGTAGCACAGGCAGGAGGGTGCAGAGATGGAGCCGACGACGGGTAGCGAACCTGAAACTAATAAGCCAAGCGAAATACCATCCCTGTTAGTACGCAAGAGATACCATATTGACTGGCACCAAGTTTTTGAAACCATATTGGCAGAAGAACTACAAGCGTCATCGGACAAAGAACACCTACCGACATTGTTGGGTCTAGTGTCGCTCTTACGAAAGAAGACGCAAGCGCCCTGGCTCACGCTGTACCGCTTTACGCAAGATTATTGTGAGCGCAATAACGTACAACTTGCCACTATCTCTCACCTGCCCGCGCACGATTCTCTTGTTCGCGCGTCATCAGAACCGACGCAGGCGCAGGAATCCGTCCTTCTCCGCGCCGCCGCAGAAGGGGTGGAGACACCGCCTGAGCAGTTGGTACGGGCGTCTGTGGAACAAGAATAGGAAACATATTTATTCAGAAGTTGGAGGAACTGTGTTAGCCTTCGAGATAAGTATCAATGGTGGCAAGAAATGTACCACTGGCATAACGGGGAATGGCTTAATGTCGGCAATGCTCACATGGCTTCAGCATCAGTCTGTCAGAGACCCTCGTGATTATCCGCATGATAATAAAGTCAATTTTCATGTTAGCGCGGTTTGCGGAACAGAAGAATTCTCTGAAGTTGGGAAATGGTTAGACGAGACGCTGCACGTTGGCGATGGCATAACCATTCGCGTTGTGGAGGTTTCCGAAGTAGACCCAGTGGCGACACACAACCGCACCACGCCTCGTAATCGTGAACAGTCGGAACGGCGTTATTACGAGCAACTAAAAAGGAAGTACAAGAAAGTCAACCGCAGATGGAAGAAATCTCCTCTGGGTTGAACCAATAAGAGTATGCCAATACCGCCGACCTTCCCATCACCGACAGCCTAGTTCGCGCATCTTCGGAACCGACGCAGGCACAAAAGGCTGTGTTGCTTCGGGCGGCACAGGAAAGGCAGGAGAGGTATGAGGAACTGTTGGTGAGAGCATCGGCAGAAGCACAGGAGAAAGGAAGCGCAACCAGTGGACGATCAACCCCAACCAACTAAACCCAAATGGCTACGCGGTGTTGCCTGGGCTATTTTGATCTACTCCTTGCTTGGGATTGGGAGCAGTTTCGTATCTAGCGAAGACTCGCCTTCTTTAGGCAATGCAAAGTACGTCATCTGGATAATGGGCGGCTTGCTCGCATGTGCCAGCGGGTACTACCTGTTTGTCTATAAACCAACGGGGAAGCCTGCGGCGCTGTCTCACTTCATCAGTTTGGGGCCGCCCCAACCGTCTTCGTCAGACCCGTCTACACGCCAGAAGCCAAGTTGCCTGACGCCTTTAGCAGCCTGGGGGATTGGCGGCTTTATCCTGTTCAGGCACTACATCCAAGAGCGCGCCGTACAAGGCGCTTCTCCCAACACGGATGACAGTCAAACGCAAATACTTCTAGGCGTGGTCTGTTTTATCGCAGGGCTTGCCGTATGGGGGCTGGACTGGTGGAAGTACAAGCAAGGCATTGATTGACACATGTTGTACGCGCTTCTGCGGGACAGGAGTAACATGTCCAAATGCCTATGCCCCGTCAACGCACAATATCGGAGCCTACGACTATCCAAAAATGGTATAACAAGAAGCAGGCGGAAAATTTTCCGCCTGCTTCTTGTTATCCGCCTGGCCCACTCCCTCTAAGAAGCCCTCCATTCCGGGTATAGAACATTCTTCAAACATTTGTTGCATTCCCCTTTGCTGCCCCGAAATCAGTCACGAGAATTCCATTCATAGTCTACTTTCCGCCGCGTGCAGGGAAGTCATTCGGTTTACCGCATATTGTTGGCGTTTGTGGCGCTGGTTACGTCCCCATCCGGTCAGGCCCGCTGTCAGGCAGCCAATCGGCAGCCAGAACAGCCCGATGTCCATGCCCAACATCCAGCCTTCGTGAGGATACTGCGTGAAGATGTCCATTATCAGTTCCGTGATGAGCGCAACACTGGGAATCAACAGACTTACAGCGTAGAATGTTCCCAAGACAGGACGTTGCCGAGCGCGTATTCCGACCGCTATTCCCAACAAGGCAGGCAGCCCGATTATCAGAAATATCATCAATGAGTACCAGATGGAGGGAACGCTTGTGCCAATGAGAAAAGGCGTAATCGTGGTTAAAGCCAACGCGCCTGCTCCAAACAGTTTCAGGGCAGTAAGCGTTGCCGGACGCGCAGACCGTGTGGAATGATAGGGTTTACTTTGCGTGGAAAGCGCCTGTCCCTCTCCCAGCACCAGCCGCTCATTCTCCCATTGCCGGATGGCGGACTGCGCGGCTTCGTGGGGTGGGGCGTCGAGTTCCAAGTACGCAAGTGTCAATTCTTCCAATTGGGCGCGAATGGTTTCTGTGTCTGCGTTAGCAGATTGTGTTTGTGCCACGTAACGAACGAGAACGGCGTAGGCTTGCGTCGGCAGCCTAACAGAGAGAGTGTGAGTTTGCGGCAAAAGATCGGCGGTGTTCTCCTCTGTCGTGGGCTGGTGTTCAAGCATGGGGTTCTCCTTGCGCGTAAAGCAGAGGCGCGGTGGCAAAAACAAGGTTCTTGTCTGATGACACTACGTGTACTTTGTGAAAGGCGGTTTCAGACTTTCGTTCTGATAGTGTTTGCAGCAACGCTGATCCCCACAATGCCATGTAATAAATGAATTGCTCCTAAGAATTCGCATTTGAAAACTGAATTAGAGCCGATGCAATGGTAAACAAGCAGGAGTTTGGCGAACGGCGGCGAATGTGAGGAGTATGAAACTTCGTCGCTTTCTAGTTGTGTCTGTGCTTGTAGCCGCGCTACTGGTTGGCGGCTGTGATGTGTGGGTGCGGCAGGCTAAACGACAGTATGCGCTCAATCGGCAGTTGATTGCTGCGCTTGACCGGAAGGACATCGGACAGGCGCTTACCCTCGTCAATGCGGGAGCCGACCCGAACACGCGCTACAACCCGCCGCCTGCCCCTACCCTGAAATTGCTTCTAAGCCACTTACTGCACCGTTCGCCTGCGCTTGCCGAGGATAGTTTTACGGCGTTTTTACTGGCGGATGCAACAGAATGTTACGCATCCCCGGCTAGTTTTACCGCAGACATCAAACCCCTGGAAGATGTGCCCTTGATTCGTGCGATGCTGGTACATGGCGCGAACATTGACCAACAAGACTTTGAAGGCAATACGCTACTCATGTTTGCCGCTCTGCGCGGGGATGCGGGACTGACGGGGCTGCTCGTGGAGCATGGCGCGAACGCTGCCGTTGAAAATATGCAGGGTGACACCGCATTACATTATGCCTTATACAATAGATACGAGACGAGTATCCTCCGGCTTCTGCTGGCACACGGAGCCGACCCCACCCACCCCAACAAGGCTGGAAGGACTCCCCTTACGATTGCACAAAACAATAAGCGCCCCGACCTTGTAGCGCTGCTGCAAAAAGGCAGAAAGTAACACAGGGCAGCACAGGCAGGAGGCGCAGGGATGGAGCCGAAGACGAGCAAGTGGATTGTGAGCAGAGGGGTGTATGTTCGGTTTCTGCTAAAGAAAGCAAAGTTGTGTTTACTCGCGGGGTGTATAATTTTCTTCGGAATGGTTGCGCTCTTTGCGGGGCGACACCCGGAGTACATGCCTTCCGTTCCAGCGCAAATGGCATTCTGCTTTTGGATGCTGTATGCTGCCGCTCTGTTTTGGATAGCACTGAAAATAGGGCAAAGAGTACGCGCCATCGAACCGGTTGTTCCTCTCACCCGCCACAACACTGCCGATCGCCCCTCCCGACACTCTAGTACGCGCTTCCACAGAGCCGATGCAGGCGCAGGAGGCTGTATTGCTCCGCGCCGCCACCGAAGGACAAGAGACGCTGCCGGAACAGTTGGTACGGGCGGTGGAGGGTCAGGGGTAAGAGGGTGCAACGTGAGGATAAACTGCGGCATGTAGGACGCAAAATGCAATTCATAAACATTCCCATTCCCGGCAAGTCTACCGCTTTCGTGAACGGCCCCTGGGTCGAAGTACAAGGCATAGCAGATGAAGCCGTACACTTGGTTCTTAAGTACATTTTCAACTGGTTGCCTGACGGAAAAAAGGTGTATGGAGAATTTCGTTTTAAGAACGTCTTCGAGTATCGCTTTAGAACATTCGAGAATCTATACGAAGATTTCCCGGAGTTAGAACACTACCCTCCTGGCGTGAGTTGTTTCGGATTGATAGATATTCAAGGTTCGCCGTATATTGAGAACCTGCTTTCCAAAGGCCCTCTTAGAAACTATCCAGGGGAGCGGTTGGGGCATGTGCTGAAGGAGTCTGATCTACATCACTACGCAGTTAGTTTTGATGATTACGGGGCATTCGATATTCTCGCATTGGAAGTATCAGTAAGAGAATACATCGTTTAGGAAGCCGTCAAAAACGAAACCATGCCGCCCCTCTTCGCCCCGGCTCTAATAAACTGGTGGCCCGTGCGGTGTTGGCATTGGCGGCGAGAGGGTGGTGCTGGAATGACTTGCGCGACTGACTAAATACACTACCATGCCAAACTCTCGCAATGCCCCACTTGCCGCGCCCTGTGTTTGCCTGCCGCCCATCCGCCGCATTCAATTTCTCGTTCCCTCGCGTTGTCAGCAGGAGTCTGGTGAGCAATGGCGAACATGAGGACAAACAGCAACAGGGCAGAGGAAGAAGGAGGGCGCAGGGATGGAACCGACGAAGATGGACGACAAACGCATAGACCTCTCGGCCTGCCTGGAAGCGGTGAGCATGTACAACGGGGACTACCACCGTGATCGCGACAACTACAATCCGCCTCTGCCGCTACCCGAACCGCTACCCGAACCAGAACCCAAACCGCGCCTCGTGCCGTATGGAGAGTATCTGCGCGGCGTGATTGTCAAAGGTATACACGGCCTGTTGAGGGCGGGAGTGTGGATAGGCGTCTTGCTGATCCTCGCCAATTGTGTCAAAAACGCCTTCGACTTCTATCTGGCGCAGCCCATTACGCACATGCGGATCAATGTTGACTCCGTAACCCAGGAAACCCACGAATTTATAGCATCCATAGAACCCTCTCGGCACCGGTTGCCAGCGGAGTACGTGCCGGTGAACCTTGTCTTCTATGCGGCGTTGGTGTTGGGGATAATTCTGTGTCGCGTTGCAAGTACCGTCAGTCTCAAACACGCCCGAAAAATCCATGACAGCATCCCCCTCACCCGTGCCAACACCGCCGACCTGCCTGCGCCCGATTCTCTGGTACGCGCGTCTTCCGAGCCGTTGCAAGAACAGCAAACCGTGTTACTCCGCGCCGCCGTACAAGGACAGGAAACTTCGTCAGAGCAGTTGGTACGGGCAGTGGGAGGACAAAAGTAGTGCTGGAAAAACGACTTCGACTCTCCTTGTCTATTCTTCTTGCTTTCATTCTGCTGGCACTGGTGATAATGCAGATACAGCCGAAACCAAGTAAACAGGCGCATTTGGATTGTGCCTATGTGGAAGCAGTTCTGAGTGATGTGGATGGCAAGTATGCAAACGCGCATCGTCTGTTGCTTCAAGGGGCTTCTCCTCGTGAGGATGATGTATGTGTTGTGATATTGCCGATACGCGAATGGACATGGGGAACCACGTATTACGTCAGAGGCAAATTAACGGTTCGAGAAGAACGACGAATATGGAGGGGAGAGCGGACGGTGCTCAAGCCCGGAGAGGACTTCTAGCCGGGGCAAAATGGATAAAGCAGAAGAAAGAGGCGCAGGGATGGAGCCGAAGACGGGGAAGCGGATTGTAAGCAGGGGGAAGTATCTGCGGATACAGGCTACACGCATCAGCCTGGCTTGTTTGACAGTAATATGCGGCTTTATGCTCATCGAATTCGGAGGAGATGTTGTCATCTCGGCATTGGATTTTTTCTGTGACCTCCGCTATACCTTCCATTCAGATCGTGCGTTATATGCGGTTGAGTCCAGCGTAGTGACCTTCTGCTTCTACAAAGGAATGAAGACCAGTTTCAGAAAATTTGCGACGGTGGAAGATGTCGTTCCTCTCACCCGCGCCAACACCGCCCACCTTCCCGCTCCCGGTTCTCTTGTTCGCGCTTCTTCGGCACCGACGCAGGCACAAAAGGCTGTGTTGCTGAGAGCCGCCGCAGAAGGGCAGGAGAGGCATGAGGAGCAATTAGTGCGGGCGGTGAATGGGCCGGAGTAAGGCAGAGAAAGGCGACCCATGCAAATAAAATTCTCCAAACCTTTTCGTGTACTTTTGATTGGCTCGCTTGTCCTTACCTGTATTGCCTGCCCTGTTGTCTGGTTTGTTTATACTGTCACAACGGCCTTCCATTCCTATGAAATGGGTGAACAACTCTGGGAGGCAGCCGGAAAGGGACATACTGCCGAGGTGGAGCGGCTTCTAGCACAGGGCGTCCCTCCCACCTTCGAGGATGCGGGTTCTAACGTGCTGGAAATGGCGGTCAACAGTGGAAATCTACAAACATGCAATATTCTCTGGCAGCATGGAGCCAGACTAAGCAACTCACCGGACAAACGAGAAGCGATGCTGAAGCGAGAGGCGATGCTGCGTTTCGCTAAGGAATCTAAAGACCCGGCGATGGCGCGCTTTCTTCACCAGGCCGGGATCAAAGATTAAGCCCCTGTCGTGTTCGCGCGGGCGATGAGACGGCAAAGAAACGAGGGCAGAAGATGAAATACAGTCTGGCTCACTTCTGGTATCGGTTTAAGAACTGGTTTCGCACCAAGCCGGGGCCGGGAGAGCCGCTGCGGTTTTTGTGCGGGTCGGATGAAGAACTGCGGCGGGTGACAACTTGGGCATGTCACGTACTCCCTGATGCGTTTGCCGAATCAACGCATCACTGGCTCGCCAAACAGAATGAAATTGTGTTTTGTTATACTTCCCCTTGTAAGAGTTGGCAGTGGGAGGAAGCGCAATGTAAGATAGCGTGTGCAGAGGGAATGCGTGATTACCTTTGGCAGTGGGGCAAACTCGTCCTAAAGTATAACCTGTTTACAGGAACCCAATGGACACCGCACTGCCAAAAAGAGGTTCAAACGACCTGGCGCGATATTATCGCACCGAGTGGATTCTCATTGTGGTTGTTTGTAGAGGAGCCATTCTTATTTATAGTGCGTGTTCATCCTCCCTCTGCCCACGAACGCGCCGAAGCCCTGCTTGCCCTCTCCGAATGGCTTGATGGCAAAGTGAGCGATGAGGAAAAGTGCGAACTTCTCCAACTGCCCGACGATGTAGAAGTCTGTTCTGCTGCCCCGATTCGTCGTGATGCTGATGTATGCACTGACAGGACTGATGTAGGGATGAAGCGAAGGATGTGGAAACACGGATGAAACCAAGAAAACGGCACTACCCCGGCTACATTCCAGAGGGCTTGATTATTATGGCGCTCACATGGGTCGTTGCCGCTATGCTCTATCCCATTGCGGCACAGGCGGCTCATCATAAGGATAAGCACCTTGCCACATGCCTGTGATTATGTGCATCGTCTTGATTGTGAATGGTATTTTAGCAGGCATTTTGGATAACATCTATAATCCTCCGCCCGGCAGACGAAAATGATGCTACACTTCTGATGTCTGCTGTTCCGTGCGGCAAGCGTCAGAGGTCGCTGCGTAGATGGCAGGCTTGCATTGGGAAAGGAACGCGACGATGACTCCTGTAACAAATATTGACATAGACCACGTTTTCTTCCTCGTGTTTTTGGCAGCAGCAGGGCTTGCGTCCATTCTCTCGCACTGCCTGCTCCATAAATACCTAATAGCCTCGGTCACGGCAAGTTTTGTGGCGTCTTATCTCACAGGCGTGTGTGTTTCTGTCTATGTTGTCTGGTCGCATATTTCCCCGAAAGAGTTGTCATGGCTTGGTGAGGTGTATGTTCCAGCCTTTATATGTGCTGTCCCCATCTCATTTCTGGTGGGATTGCCCTTCCTCCTATTGCGGCGGCGAACGCACTCCACACGCGCAGGCGACGACAAACATCTCTGGGAAGTACCCAATGACGCAAGATTGGGATTATCAATTCTACTGTTCGCTTTGTTCTTTTGTGGGATTGGTTTGCTATATCGCCAGATGCAGCGCGAACAGGTCGAGGGAACCGTGTATGTGGCTGCCAGAAACGGCACGCCTGCCGATATTCAAAATGCCATCCTCATTGGGGGAAATTTGAACTCACGCTTGGGCTATGGCACAACTCCATTGATGATTGCCGCCTTCTACGGGCGAACGGACAATGTTGCCTTTCTGCTCAAGAAGGGAGCCAACCCGAATGTGGTGTGTCCACGAGGAGAGACGGCGCTCAAATGGGCGATGCAGAACAAGCATTCTGACGTTGTAATCCTTCTGCGCCGTGCGGGAGCCAGGGAGTGAGTGACCCTTGTTGGGTGCGCCTATCGTGGTAGCCACGTCCAGATAGTGACAATGCCAATAAGAGGGAGTTCTTCCCATTTCTCATCGTTTTCAGAGCAAGGAATTGGTTAGAGTGAGGTGATAAGAACCGGCTTCAAGCCTTCGTTTCCGAAAGTGTAAGGTGTTTTGATGCGTATAATACGGTCGATTGCCCTCTTGCTTTTGTTCCTTTATCTCCCTTGCTGTGGGAATAATGATACCCATCCGAGCCGGTATCTGCTACCAGCAGGATATGTGGGGCCAATACGAGTAGAGTACGAAGTTTCGGATGCTGCGTCCCTCCCGATGGAAGAAGGGCGATATTTAATCCGCATCGCAGCCGATGGACGGGCGCAAACTTCCACTCCGTTACCAGAGGGCTGGCATAGCGCCGATGACTTCTACTATGTCTCAGGAACGAACCGACAACGCTTGCCCGTGGAGTACGAACCCTCTCCGGTAGAAACCTCTCCGTCTGCTCCGTCGGTCAGGGGTGGCGCTGTGGAGGTCGTACCGGATAAGCCTGTGGTGGAACGATGGTTCATCGGAACGGATCAGCAGTTTGACAACTACGTGAAAAAGCACGGAAACTGGTGAAATGGTGTTCCATACACTGAACCGGGAGAGCCGAAACCATACGGAAGCCGAGCATTTTTATAGCGATGGAACATGCGCTAAGAGGCTTAAAATGGCAGGCTGTCCGCACACTCTAGTCGGAGAGGGGCGCGAGTGACCACTTTTCGCCGAGGTAATGCCTGTGCGCGCTTCTCTGCCACAACTGATCCAAGCCTTACATGCTCAAAAGCCGCCCAGTCGTATCTGGCAGAAGCCCTTTGATTATGATCCCAGTCACTACAAACGGCTGTGCCGCTTGAAAGGCGAGATGCCGACAAACAGGGACTTGATAGAATACTCCCATGATCTGCTGTACGAGCCATCTCCCCTCCAACCTGATCTGTTTCGTTACCTGTTGCCGATCTGCCTGGACGTATGGCGAAAAGACTTGCTTTCCCATAACCAGTCCGAGTATGGTGGTTTTGTTGAATACTTTTGGGCGGCGCTTGCCAACAAGCCGCTGTTGCAAGACAATCTCAACTCACGCGAGTATGCGGCTGTCGAATCGTTCATGGCAGCATCGCTTCTGGACTGCATTGATCAGCAAAACCAACTTGTCTTCTCCGGGATGGGAGCCAGCCCGTACACCTGGTTTTATACACTGAGTTCCTTTTGTGTCGTGTTTCCAACCCTATCTACATTCTGGACATCCTGGTGGGAGATAAGTACATCGGGACAAGCCTGTTCCGTGCTGCAATATCTCTCCTGCTTGCTGTATGAAAACGACCGTAATCCCGTCTTTACTCCCTGGACACCGAATGGGGGCGGTGGGCCGCCTGAGTTGTGGGGAATGGAAGGGCACATCTATGAGCGTGGATGGCGCACGGAAAACGTTGATTTTCTACAACAGACGCTAACGCCTGAATATGTTAAGAACAGGCTCCAATATGCTGCTGAAACCGTCAAGGAAGTGATGGACAGTCCTGTGCCGCAACAGATGCTAGAGGAGTTTGCCGCACAGAGAACGTTGCTGGAAAGCCGTTTAGAGGAACTGCCCTCGTTGCTGCTGTCTACTCGGATGGCCTCCCTTGACTGGTCGCGTTGAGTTTCACCTGATTGAGCGCGCATGTTTTTCTGGGCTAATGCAATTATCCTCGTCAGTGCATTCCATGTTTTTACGAACGGATAGGCTTTCGACAATGACCAAGAAAAACTCGCATTGTTCCTTTTGCGGCGCGGCGTTTGTTCCCGATCAAGTGTGGCCCCGAACCTGCACCGCCTGCGGTAATACGTCCTACCTGAACCCTTTGCCTGTTGCCGTTCTGTTGATGCCCGTAGATAAAGGCTTTCTGGCGATCCGGCGCAAGATCGAGCCGAAGATGGGAACCCTCAACCTCCCAGGCGGCTTTATCAATCTGGGCGAAACGTGGCAACAAGCGTGTGTTCGAGAACTGTATGAGGAAACGGGGATTATAGAGCAGCCGGAGAATGTTGATCTGCTCACCGTCAAAAGCGCCCCTGATGGCACACTCCTCGTCTTCGGACGCGCACCGCATCGTTCCGCGGACACCTTGCCGAATACCACCTGGGACAATGATGAAGTGACGGAGTGCATTGTCGCGCCGCCCACAGCAACAATGGGCTTTTCACTGCATCAGGAAGTGGTCAACGAGTTTTTCAGCAAGGACTGATGTGCAAAAAGAGGGCAAGCAGGCGCGTTGTCGTCAGGCTGTTAAGCAGTATATGATGCCTCCACGATAAAGAAAAATCGCTGCATTGTGGAGGAAACCATGCTCGAAACCGAACGCCTGCTCATTCGTCCGTTTTTGCCGGAAGATGCCGACGCCATCTATGCCCTCGTTTACGCAGACCCGGAGGTGAGACCGAATTGGTCAGGGTACAAGGGAACATGGGAGGAGTTCCAAGAACGCTTTCAAACCGACAAACTCTACGTCGGGGAGGATAGAGACAGTTTTCACTACAAGGCCCTCATCCGTAAAGCAGATGGCGCGCTGCTGGGCTTGATGGGCTTCCAGAACCATGCCAACGACGACATGGACTGGCTGCTGATGCCGGACGGCTCGTGCAACGTCGGACATATTCCCGGCATTCTGGATGTGGAACTCACGTATGCGCTGGGCAAGAACTACTGGGGACAGGGCTATGCCACGGAAGCAGGCAGAGCCTTGATCGAATACGGTTTTTCACAGTTGGGCATAGATCGCATCATCAACGCCATCACCCCAACAAACTTCCGCTCTCGGAACCTGATGCTGCGGCTGGGCTTTGTCTTCCTGGACAACGGCAATCCTGACGATGCCATCGGCTTGTTGACAAACCCCGCCTCATCAATGTGTAGCACCTAAAATGAAGGGCTGTACTGTTTTTTGCTGCCGCGTCGAAAATTTTTCGACGCGGCAGAGCCGAAGTGAGGAGCGGGAGCAATGAACGAGGAAGTGCCGCTTGCAGGTGGGAATGTCAATCCTCTGGTCGTGAGGAACAACGAAACGGTGCGGCGGGCACAGCACCCATGCAGTTCCACCACGCACAGCCTGCTTCTGCATCTACTAGCACAAGGCTTTGCTGGGTGTCCGCGCTTTCTCGGCGTAGACAATCAAGAACGCGAGATGTTGTCGTATCTTCCCGGCGAGGTTGGATTTATGCCATATCTGTGGCAAGGGGAAGATGCGTTAGTTGCAGCGGCCCGCCTGCTGCGCGTCTACCATGACGCCACAGTAGACTTTGTGCCGCCTCCGCAAGCCTGCTGGCAGTTCGTCTACCCGGATGCTGCGCGACATGAAGTAATCTGCCACAACGATTTCGCACCCTACAATCTGGTGTGTTCAGACGGCACTCCTTACGCTGTTATTGACTTCGACATGGCAGGGCCGGGGCCGCGTTTGCGTGATGTCGCGTACGCGGCTTACTGGTTCGTTCCCCTAACTTTCCACAGCGATCTGCGGGAGTTAGCGCTTGCCGACGTGCGATCAGGCAGTCGCCGCCTGCATTTATTCTGTGCGGCTTATGGGATAGAGGCAACACTGGAACTGCTGGATATGGTTGAAGAAGTGTTGCGCTTTCTGGGAGACTGGCTGGAAACACGAGCAAAGATGGGAGACACCGGCTGTCAGAAAATGATTACCGAAGGCCACCTCACCCATTGGCGCGCAGAGTGGCAGGCATTTCAGCAGCACCGTTCCTTAATCGAACCCACTCTGCCCTGTACCCGGTCATAAAAGATATGGAACAACGCTTTCTGCAATCCGAAGAAGCTACCCCCTCCACCGAGACACTGAATGCCCTTATGCCTCGGCAAAGTCCAACAGAAAAAACGGTGAAAAGCATTGGGGAAGCGTCCACTGTCGTCGAGCAAGGAGAGGATGTTCATGCCGTTCTCAGCCAGGAAGCAAAGCAATTTCAACGCCATTCGTGGCGTGCCATCATTGCTTTTGAGTTGTTCTTCCTGATGGCAGTGTTTATGTTGCATAAATACGCCGCTACCGCTCTTGCCTCCCCTGCCTTTATTGTTGGCTTCGTTGCGGTTTGTCTCTGCTCGCCATGTGGAGCCTTCCTCGGCTCGCAGGCATCGTCAGCGCCGACGCCGTTTGACGGCGACTGTGGCAAAGCAATACGATGTGCGTTCCATTGGCTCGATTGATTGATGCTCTGAAACTCGATGACCTCAAAACCCGTGAGATCGCCCAAGATGCGCTCATCTCTGTGTTACCGCGCCTGCAAGCCAGTGATGCCGCCCTGCTCAATGACGCACAACGCGCCAAACTCTGCCACATCCTCAGCCTGCCCGTCGAAAACCCTCTGTTCAAAGATGTGCGCTATCTGTTTCAACCTGCCAGGAACAGCGCCATTGATATACGGATCGCTATTCTTCAAGCCTTCGAGCAAGTAGGAGACAGCAAAGCGCTATCCGTGGTAGAGCGATTGGCAAAGCGTGAAGCAGGGTCAGCGGGAGAAAAGCGCATACAGGAGGCAGCAAATCAGTGCTTGCCAGCGTTGCAACTGCGCACCGAGGAACAACGCAGCAGTCAAACGCTGCTGCGGGCTGCCGATGCTTCCTCTGCTGCAACGGATACCTTGCTCCGGGCGACAACAGGTACACAGGACGTTCAGACGGAGCAGTTGTTGCGTCCGAGTTCATAGATGCCGCTTTCCCTGAAAACTCTTAACAAAGCCCTGTAGTAAAAAAGCCTCGAAAGGGAACCATGACAAGTGACAACCTCTCCAACCCCATTGATGCAGGTGTCCGCATCGGGCATGTGCATCTCAAAGTGTCCAATATAGATCGCGCCCTGGCCTTTTACTGCGGCGTTCTTGGCTTTGAACTGATGATGCGGTATGGAACACAGGCCGCCTTCATCAGCGCAGGCGGCTATCATCACCATATCGGCCTCAACACCTGGGAGAGTGACGGAGGATCGCCACCGCCTCCCGGCACAACCGGCCTCTACCATCTTGCCATCCTCTATCCCACGCGCGCTGCTCTTGCCGATGCCCTGCGCCGCCTTACAGATGCAGGCATAGCGTTGGATGGAGCCAGCGATCACGGCGTGAGTGAGGCATTGTACCTGCGCGATCCTGATGAAAACGGCGTGGAACTCTACTGGGATCGTCCGAAGGAGCAATGGCCCCGCAACGCAGATGGAAGCCTTACAATCTACACGCGCCGCCTTGACTTGGAAGGCTTGTTGCGCGAAATGCCTGCGGGTGCTTCAAATGTGCCTGCCTTCGATGCCAATGAAGCACCGAGAGACTTGTAGACCAATGAGAGTGCAACGTTTCAAAACAAGCATCGCGCGTGGCATCTCGTAGCCTGCTCCGTTCTTTTGACCTAACCAATGAGAACAGAAGATGCTCTGGCAAAAATATTTTTGCCAGAGCATCTTCTACAAACACAAGAGAACAGCACACAATTCATTGATCTGGTAGTTCGTTTGAAATCTTCGCCAAAAGCCTGTAGATGGTATCCAAGTGGTGCGTCATCTGATTGTAATCACCCAGCACTTCACACAAATCGGCGAATTTGAGGTGAGCGTCCACTTCCATCCACAGAGCCTCCATACGCTCCGAGTTGTTATGGATCAATGAGCCACCCTCTCCTCGTATGTTGGTGGTACTCTCATGGATCATATCCCGCACAAGGTTTGCTATCGTTGTCATGCCCGCCGCTCCTCTTGCTGTTTGTTACTTCTGTTACTCCGTGGTTGAGGCTAAGAACGGGATGAGAATAAGGGCCATATTCAACTCTGTAATCAGAAGGAAACCCAACCGATTCGGAACACGTCAATAATACCACCTTGAAGGCATATTCTGATAACAAAGCAGGCTGATGAAGATTTATTACCGCTCTGGTTTCACGCTCATAGAACTCCTCGTCGTCATTGCCGTTATTACGGTGTTGGCAGCCTTGTTGTTTCCCGTGTTCAGCAATGCGCGCCGCAAGGCATGGCAAACCACCTGCGTGAGCAATCAACGACAGACCGGGGCTGCGCTGATGCTCTACTTGCAGGATTTCGATGAGACATACCCTAACTATCGCTTCGAGCCGCTTGGCAACCAAAGCGCTGGAGATATGGAGAAAAACTCCTGGCGTTCGGTAATTTCCCTTACCTGCACAACACACAGGTGATGACGTGCCCTGCCAACCCGGATAACCACACCCTTTCTCAAGACCCAAAATACCCGATCTCCTATGCTGCCAATATGTCTCTGAACCCGCGGGATTATCCGCTGCCGCTAAATCCGTTCTCGGCTCGTTTTATAACTGGCTCCGGGGTGTTCGGGCGTGAACTGTCTCCTGGTGTCAAGGCATCTGCCATCGCTCGTCCAGCAGAATGTATCGCTGTCACCGAGATCACTCATTGGGCATTCGGTGATTTTGTCGTGGATGTTGCCACCGACAATGCTCCTTTTGGGGATAATATCAACTGCTTTGCTGACTGTCTATTTACCGGGCATTTCGGCCTGACAAACTACCTGTTCACAGATGGTCATGTCAAAGCCCTCAAGCCAACCGCAACTTATCGCGGGGACGAAGCGAACTTCTGGTATCGAGATGCAACACCACTGGGCGCAGAAGGGCGGACAACACTGGTGAAGGCAGAGGCGCATAGGAACTGAACCTTGTCATTATCTTAGAAGAAGCATGACCTATCGGCAACGCCGCAGTAGACTTTCTCTAAACCGCTGTAGAGAAGCATGTGGTGAATCCCAATCTCACAAACCTAATTTCATCAGACCCGATGTATGTCCGTCGCAGACTTTACTCGTCGAAAGCAGGTGGAAATACAACCGTTCCTTGTATTCCGTCCAACCCATCGGGACGCAACAGATACGCCATGAAGACATCATCAGGAACAGGAATCGCGCACTTCAAGCCGAATTGACTTCCTGGTACAAAGCCGAAGCGGGGATAGTAGGTTGGATGCCCGATCAGCACGACTACTCCATAACTCAACATCGCGGCGCGCTCGAACCCCGCTTGGATCATCTGTCCTCCGATACCCTGCTTCTGGAACTCCGGCACGACGGCAATGGGGCCAAGCGCCAAGACTGTCCATGCCTGGCTTTCGCCTACAATGGTCAGTTCGCTGAACAGTATGTGTCCAATTATCTGTCCCTCGCGTTCTGCCACAAGGGAGAGTTCCGGCACGAAGTTTGCTGATTGCCGCACCTTATCAACTACATTCGCTTCAAACGGCCTGCCAAATGCCTGCTCATTTACTTCTCGGATGGCGTCCTGGTCAATTTTTGTTTCTGGACGAATGTAAACCTTCAACATGACACCTCCCACATATTTAGCATAGATGCCGAAGATTGTTCTCTTGACTCCACCGTACTGTGTTTCTATCGCTTGGCAATATCGTTTTGCTTACAAACATGCCAGGGCAGAAGATATTTCTGCCCTGGCACTTCGTTCCCAAACATTCCTGCGTCAGATGCTACATTCGTGTAAAGAGAGCGTTTGCGTCGGCGTAGGGCATTGCATCATCCAGAAAGGCGCGGTAGGTTCCTTGCTCGTGCAGTTCGCGGGCGATACGTTGAACCAGTGCCAGCGTTGCCCGGAATGGCCCGGCTCCCACACTGACACGTTTCACACCCATTTGTTCCAGTTCGGCAACGGAAGGAGTTCCCGGCACAGCCAGAATATTAAGGGGGCCATCCAGTTCCCTCACGAGCGCGGCTATGGCGCTGGCATCGGTCACAAACGGCGTGAACAGGCAGTCTGCGCCCGCCGCTCGGTAGGCGTTGGCCCGCTCCACGGCAAGAGCGAACTGATCGGCGCGATCAAGGCGCGCGAGGTGAAAAGCATCCGTGCGGGCGTTGATTACGAGCGGAACGCCTTCCGAGGCCACCACTTCGCGGATCGCCTTTATTTTCTCGACCTGTAAACCAACTTCCACCAGCGTTCCGTTCACGTCGCCATCGGAATCTTCCAGGTTAATGCCCACCGCGCCCGCTTCCAGAACGCCTCGCACGGTTGTCAGCACTTCCTCAACAGAGTTCACGCCGTACCCGGCTTCAATGTCTGCCGTCACCGGAACCTGCACGGATTGAGCAATGCGGTGCACAACAAACAACACCTCGTCTCGTGGCGCATATTGTCCGTCCGAGTAGCCAAGTGAATTGGCAACCCCCGCGCTTGTTGTGGCAACAGCGGTAAACCCAGCCTTCTCAAAGATGCGGGCGCTGACGACATCCCAGGCATTAGGCAAAACCAATATATGTGCCCCAGTATGTAGCGCCCGAAACGTTTGCGCTTTCTCCTGCTGTGAGTGCATGATTATCGTATCCTCCTGACTGTCACCTGTTACTGTTCACGCGGGCTGCGTTGCGGCGGCATGTGGCCCATTGCCACCATGAGGCGGTTCCAGGCATTGATGACATTGATCGTCATCAGCAGGTCAACATACTGCTCGGCGGTGAAGTGCTGGCGAACGCGCTCGTAGAGTTCATCCGACACGCCCTGCTCGGATATGAGAGTTACGGCTTCGGTGAGTTCTAATGCGGCGCGTTCCGCTTCATTATAATAAGGCGCGTCTCGCCAGGCGCTCAGAAGGTAGAGCCGTTGTTCGGTTTCACCTTGCTCACGGGCCTGCCGCGTGTGCATTTCAAGGCAGAACGCGCAGCCGTTGATCTGCGAAGCGCGCACCTTGATCAGTTCCCGCAGACTGGCCTCAATGCTGCTGTGTTCGACATAGCCGCTCAACTCCTTCATGGCAGGATAGGCTTTCGGATTGGCCTCGCTGAACGCAACACGCGGCGCATGGTTTCCTTCTTTCATAGATAGTCGCTCCTTTCGTGCGGTGTTTTGATCTCTGCCGCCCATTAGAAAATACCTTTCTGATGGGCGGCAAGACAGTTCGCCATGATGCAATCCGCTGCCTTCCAGAAACACAGGTGGACAGCCACAGAACGTCAGGGTTTCTCGGCGACAGGCTTGCGGCTGTCATGTACGACATCGAAGTGCTTCACCTTCGGTTCCATTTCGAGCAGGAACTCCTTGTCTCTGGGCAGATTATGCGTCTTCTCGATGTCGGCTCCGGCAAAGGCGTGAATAGCCTCGCGTGAGGGCCAGTAGGAGATCACCGTGAACTCTGTCACCTTCCCCTCCGTGCGACGCAACACCTGCGCGCCCAGATTTCCGGGAATGGCTTCGATCTTCTCAATCCCTTCTTTTTGCAGGTAGGCGTTGTACTCGTCTGCCTTTTCGGTGCGTACTCTGCCATGCCAGATGCGGGCAACCATCTTCTGTAACATGGGTTGCGTCACTTGCGCCTGAGCACTCACAGGATGAGGCGTAAACCGTTCAGACGATATGAACACTGCGAAACTTAGCAGCACGATCAACATCAACGACAAACGCCTTTTCACATCTGTTTTCATGTTTTCTGCTCCTTATGGTCATGTCACAAGATACCGCTCAACAGCCTCTTCATTCCAGTCTACTCCTGCTCCTGGTTCGGAACCAGCAACGACAAAGCCATTCTCTACCTGCATGGGACGACTGAGAAGCGGGCCTGCAAGGTCAAGGTATTCCAGCCAGTGCGCGGTGGGCGTGACGGCAAGCAGATGCGGGCTGATTTCTATAAACAAATGGCTTGACACCAGCAGTCCTGTTGCTTCCGCCTGGGCGCGCCACGCATCCATCCCGACACGCCACCGATCTTCATCACGTCGAGCATCACATAATCGGAGGCTCCTGCGGAGAGGCTTTTTGCCATATCCGCAGTTCCCCACCAGTTCTCTCCGATCTGAATGGGGGTTGCAGCCTCATGCCGTATCTGAGCATGGCCTGCAAAGTCTTCGGCGCGCGTGGGTTCCTCAATCCAGGTAAGATCAAACTCCTTCAACATACCGGCCCGGCGAACGGCTTCGGGAACGGAAAGACACTGGTTGTAGTCCACCATGATCTGTACGTCTTCCCCAACCGCTTGACGAACGGCCTGCATGACAGCAACATCGGCTTGTGCCTCTGCATGTCCTAATCGAACTTTTATCGCTCGAAATCCTGCCTCAACTGCTGCCTGCGCTTCTGCAATAACGCTTTCCATCTTCATAGCCCGCAGGCTGCAATAAGCGGGCACGGGACGCGCCTCGCCGCCGAACATAGCGTACAAGCGGAAGGTTGGCGGCTTTTGCCAGTGCGTCCCATGCCGCCATGTCCATGCCTGCCATTGCCATACCCGTTAAGCCCTGCGCGCCCAGGAGCCGGAAACGCTGCTGCAAAGTACGCTCTATCGAGAACGGCGTAACCGATACTGCCCTTGAGAACAGGTTCAAGATTGGCGACAAGGTGCGCCAGAGGAGTGAGCGCAAGCGGCGTGTAGCAGAACAGGTAACTGCGCCCCGTTATACCCTCGTTTGTCAGGAGGTCAACAAGGACAAGCGGAGCCGAGTTGATCGTCCCACCGGCTGTTTCGAGGGGAGGCGACAAGGGAACATTGACCGCACGGACTTTGAGGCTGTGAAGGGTGAGTTTAGGCATCGTGGACAATGTAGGATTCCTTTGTTTGCATATGACTATTTGACGTTTATAGGCAATGCTCAAGCCTTTGCCTACTCCCACGACAACATGCTCGAATTCAGGATGAGCCGCCAGAACCGTCAGGTAGCCTGCGATCTCCTGGGGATGCGAATGTACATTGTCCGCAAGAACGAGCGCGCCCTGCGAGAGTTTTGGCAGGAGCAAATCGAACAAAGCCGGATAGGTCAGGCGGTCGGCATCCAGAAACACAAAGTCAAAGGGGCCGGGCACTTCCGCCACGATCTGTGTCGCGTCTCCCTGCCGCAGTTCCACCTGCTCTCGCAATCCGACACGCCGCAGGTTGGCGTCTGCCAGCGCTACTTTGTCCGGGTTGTATTCCACACTGATCACCTTTCCTCCCGTTTGACGCGCGGCATACGCCAGCCAGATGGTGCTGTAGCCATTGGATGTGCCGATCTCCAGGAGATGCTTACGCTGGCTGCTCTGGATCAGGACACTGAGCAGTTGAGCCGTGTCTGGTTCCAAGTTGAGCATCTTCTTGCTGCGTTCGTCTGTACTTTCGTCGTTCTCACGTCCCCAGACTTCCAACTCCGCCAGCACTTGCTTGATCTGCGCGTCCATTGTTGCCTCCCCTTCAAAGATTGATTTACTCCTGATACGCTGCTTCGGACAGTTCAGCGCGTAAAACTGTGACTGCCTGCCCGCCTAAACATCACGCGGTCGCCTTCACGCTTACTCTCACAATACCTCCGCGCGCTGAAGCCTGATAACCTACCATGTCGGTCTTGCCCAGACGAGCGGCCCAATACGGAGCAAGACAGCAATGTGCCGAGCCGGTCACGGCATCTTCGGCAATCCCAAGCGAGGGTGCAAAGAAGCGAGAGATGAAGTCAAAGCCCTCACTCGTGGCGCGACCGGTCACAATTACTTTGGCAAGGTCAAGTTGCGCCAGCAAGGATATGTCGGGCGTAAGGGCGCGCACCTGCGGCTTCCGACGTCCACTTCTACCAGGTAACTGTGTGAACTCTTGCCCACATAGCGCGCTTCGACGCCCAAGCCTTGCAGCAACTCCGTTGGCGAAGCGGCAGGCGTGTTGTGAATGGCGGGAAAGTCCATGCTAATCCAGTCGCCATTGCGTTCGCTGCCAGTATCCCTCTCGATAATGCAAGGTAAGCGCCTGTTCAACGGAAACATGCCCTTCTGTCCAGAGCGTGTGCGCTGCCGCCAGTGTGCCATGACCACACAGGGGCAGTTCTTGCAGAGGGCGTGAACCACCGGATGGAGTAACCTTCTTCATGGGGCCACACGAACACAGTTGCGGGTAGGTTCGTCTCCTGTGCGAGATGCCGCATCCAAGTGTCAGAACACGATTGCGCTCAAAACACAGACGGCGGCAGGATTGCCCCCGAAAGCACCATTGGTGAAAGCGTCCACGTAAATGATAGATTGCTTCTTCATAATTCATGCGCTCCTAAACCCGGTAAAAAGGAAACAAAAGCCCCTGATCCGTGCTTTCATTGTAGAGCAGAGACGCAGGACTTGAACAGAGGCAATTGCCTTATTTGCTTCCGATACAGTTCAGTTGGTTCTAACTGTTCTGCTTCCAGTTGGGAGAGATTGCCTCTGTTCAAATAGACGCAAGTAGGCGTACAATAGTTGTTATTGGAGAACCATGCGAGAACAGAGAAGCACAACGGCATCCCCGCATACCTTGTATGAGGAAGTTGCCGCGCAACTGACCGCCATGATTGAGGCAGGCACGTTTCAGGTAGGCGACCGCCTGCCCTCAGTGCGCCAACTCTGTCGCCAGATGCAGGTGAGCGTCTCCACGGTCATGGAAGCCTATCGCCTGCTGGAAGATCAAGGGCGTGTCGAGGTGCGTCCTCAATCGGGGCATTATGTCTGCGCTTACAGCCACTACCTTGCCGGGAGAGCCGACACGCTCGCAGCCTGCCTCCACTCCCAGCCATGTCAGTCTGAGCCAACTCACGCGACAGGCTGCTGCGCGATGCCGAAAACCCTGCTCTGGTTCCTTTCGGCGCAGCCATCCCCAATGGCGCGCTCTTGCCTGTGGAGAAATTGCATCGCGCTTACATGACCGTCGCGCGGCGGGAAGGCGAAATCCTGACCCGCTATTGCGTGTCCCCCGGCTGTCTGCCGCTGCGAACGCAGATCGCGCGGCGTATGTTGACGGCAGGCTGTGCGCTCACGCCGGAGCAGATCGTGATTACCTCCGGCTGTCAGGAGGCGCTTACCCTGGCCCTGCGCGCCACCTGTCGTCCAGGCGATACGGTTGTTGTTGAATCCCCCACCTACTTCAACATTCTTCAACTGATGGAGACGTTGGGGTTGCGCGCGTCTGGAACTGCCGACCGACCCGCGCGAAGGCATCTGCCTTGCGCCCTTGCAGGACGCCCTTCGAGATCATCCTGTTCGCGCCTGCCTGCTGCAATCCAACTTCAGTAATCCCCTCGGCAGCAAAATGCCAAATGAAAAGAAGCGTGAACTGGTGGCTCTGCTGGCTCGTCACGACATTCCGCTGATCGAGGACGACATCTATGGCGAACTCTACTTTGGGCAGGAACGGCCTGACGTGGCGAAAGCCTATGACCGCAAAGGATTGGTGCTGCTTTGCTCCTCCTTCAGCAAAACGCTTTCACCGGGACATCGCATTGGCTGGATTGCGGCAGGTCGGTTCCAGGACGAAGTGGAGCGTCTGAAACTCGCCAGCACCGTCGCTACCGCCACGCCCATGCAGTATGCAGTCGCGGAGTTTCTTGCCAATGGAGGCTATGACCATCATTTGCGAAGAGTACGGCGGGAGTACGCGCAGCGTGTGGCAGAGATGGGGCAGGCGGTCGGACATTGTTTCCCACCGGGAACGCGCGTCTCGCGTCCGCAGGGCGCATTTGTGCTGTGGGTAGAGTGTCCGCCTTCGGTAGATGCTATCCGGTTGTACGAATTGGCGCTGCAAGCGGGCATGTCCCTTGCGCCGGGGCCGATCTTCACGGCGCAGAACCGTTACCAGAACTGTCTGCGTCTGAACGCTGCTTACTGGTCGCCACAAACGGCGGACGCGCTGCACTCGTTGGGACAACTTGCCCACTCGCTGACCTGATGAGAGAACATCAGGAGAGTAAACGGATGCGGAACAATGGATGCGGCTCATGGAATGAAGGAGAGGTCGAAGGATGCAAAAGGATGTGGTTCGAGAGGAACACTACACGCCAGGTTACAGCGCCAACGCCAGTCAGTTCATGGCGCAACGAACCCCGCAGAGCCATGCGGCGTTTCTATTGCCTTACCTGCGCTCCGGCTTGCGGTTGCTGGACTGTGGTTGTGGCCCCGGCACCATTACTCTGGGGTTGGCAGTGCTGGTCGCGCCGGGTGAGGTCGTCGGAATTGATCAGGAAGCATCGCAACTGGAACAAGCGCGACAGCAGGCGGAGCAACAGGGCCGAACCAACATACAGTTTCAAGAAGCGTCCCTGTACGAGTTACCCTTTGCCGACAACACCTTTGATGTCGCCTTTGCTCACGCGGTTTTCGAGCATCTGCGGCAGCCAGTGGCAGCCTTACGCGAACTGTATCGTGTCCTGAAACCCGGAGGCTTGATTGCGCTCCGCAGTCCCGATTGGGGCGGCAACCTTGTCGTGTCGCAGTCAGAGGAGATTGACGATGCGCTCACGTACTACAAACGCCTGCAAACGGAGAATGGCGGCGATGTCTATGTTGGACGAAAGTTCAAAGCGCTGCTGCGACAAAGCGGCTTTACAAGCATCGAATTCTCGGCATCTTATCAGTGTTACAAGCCATTGGAACTCATTGGCGAGTACCTGGCTCTGCGGATCGAAAACTCGCGTGAAGTGGATAAGGCTGTGGAAAAAGGCTGGGCAACAGAAGCAGCCTTACGACAGATGGCTGAGGCACTGCGGCAATGGAGCCAGGACGAAGATGGCTTGTTTGCACAGGCGTGGTGTGAAGCACTCGCTTCAAAATGATTTGCTGCCATTCGCGTGGAAGTGAGAGCAGTCGCCTCATGCAAATCCTGATGCACCAGCCTGATGTCACTTGAAATGCTGCCGCAATGTACTGATTCCAACTCGTTACCATAGCAAAACACGGGAAACTCACATATAGAGACAGGTTACAACGCGCCATGATTAGTGAAACATTCAGCGCCCCGTGAAACGAAAGGGATGCCATGAACCAGCCACCAAAAACAGGGAAGCGCATTGTAAGCCAGGGAGAGTATATTTCCGTACAAACGAGCCGAACACTCCTGAGTATATCTACCCTTGCCACCTACATTACGGTCGCGGTATGTGTGTTTCTGGCGGTTTCCCTGCCCTTCTCAGGCTTCGGCATATTTGGATTATTGGCCTCCCTGTTCTGTACCGTGATGGCGCTTCGCTTCATCCGGTTCGGGCAGGCAAAAAGGAAACGCGCCGCGCAGATGGAGCAGGTCGTTCCCCTCTCCCACGTCAACATAGCCGACTTGCCCGATGAGGACAGACTGGTACGCGCTTCTGAGGAACCCGTTTCGGAGCAGCAGAATGTCCTATTGCGCCCTGCCGTCTCAAACGAGGAGACACCTGCCGAGCAATTGCTGCGCGCCTCATCAGGCCATGCGAATACAGTGCAGGTACCCACGTCTGACAGTCTGGTACACGTCAGCAACGAACCTGCACAGGAACAACAAGATGTTTCCCGCTATGTTACTACCCAAGAGCCGGAGACGCTGCAAGAGCAACGGATACGCTCCTGACACTAAAGACGCCGCAGGCATTCTTGGAGCGGGCAAATCAACCTTGTAAGCAGTTCGGCCCGAACGCCTCTTGCCTTGCTGTCCCGACCGCGAACTTGGAGAGAGCCTGATGAAAACTGACGTAATATTGCGCGATGTTATGGCAGACGACCTGCCCATATTCTTTGAGCAGCAATTAGATGAGGATGCGAACTTCATGGCGGCATTTACGGTCAAAGACCCCGCAGACAGGAGCGCGTTCACAGCACATTGGGCAAAAATCCTGAGTAACACGAGTGGTACCGTGAAGACCATCCTGTTTGAAGGATACGTCGCAGGGTATATCGCCAGTTTTGTACAGTTCGGTGAACTCGAAGTGTGCTATTGGCTTGGGAAAGAATACTGGGGCAGAGGCATTGCCACCCATTCGTTGCGTCAGTTTTTAGCGGAAGTACAAGCGCGTCCCCTTTATGCCCGTGCCGCCGCCGATAATCTCGCCTCACTTCGGTTGTTGGAAAAAGCCGGGTTCACGATTTCAGGCTATGACAAAGCGTTTGCGAATGCGCGCGGCGAAGAAGTTGAAGAAGTAATCTTGAAACTGATTGACAGGAATAAAGAAACCGACGAAGAAGTCGCCACGAGATGACGGCGCAAATACAAGAGCGCGAAAACCACAGGGAAGGCTCGCATTGACGTAATCGGAAACGTCGTGCAAGTACGCCGACACTCTGCCGAATGAAAGCACTTTGGTGGAAAACAGTGGAATGACGTATATCTCCATTCCCGTGATCTGGGACGCGCCAACCGTAGAGAATGTACAGCAGTTCTTTGACACAATGCAGTCCAGCGAAATCTAAGCGCGTGTTCGTCCATTGCGCTATGAACATGCGCGTGTCGGCTTTCATGTACCTGTATCGCGTTGTGAGGCAGAACGTCGCGCCCGATGTGGCTGTTCAAGACTTACATCGAATATGGGAGCCGAACCCGACATGGCAGCGGTTGATCGAGCAAGTCTTGGAGCAAAATGGTATTCAAGTGGAGTGACAAAGATAAACAGGCTGGTTGGGTGGAGGTTTGAACGTAGTAGATATTCACGAGCGGTTTATGCGCGAAGCCTTGAAGATGGCGCGATTAGGATTGGAGCAAGGCGAGTTACCTATTAGCGCGGTTGTCGTGCTGAACAACGAGATCATTGCCGCCGCGCATACAATGGAGAAAGCGGAAGGGCGTCTGCTGGTTCATGCTGATCTGCTCGCCCTCGAAGCCGCTGACAAGATCAAGCCTTTTCCAGGCAAGCGTAGAAACGCAGTGCTGTATGTCACGGGTGAACCCTGCCTGATGTGCCTGGGAGCGGCGATGTCGTTCTTCCTGGGCGAAATCTACTATGGGCATGAATGTCCGAGTGATGGAGCCGTCGCTCTCGTGCAGCAATGGCAACGCAAGGAAGAAGATTTTCCCAATTACCTCATTCCCAGGATCACAGGCGGCGTGCTGCGTCAGGAAGGCATTGATCTGTTCAAGGCGTATGTTGCCCACCACTCGTCAGGAGCCTTATGGGAATGGGCCAAGACCATTGCCGCTTTGTAAAATTTTCTGTCGGAGAAGACATAAACAAGTCCCGGCTGGCATGGTCGTTTTGGAGTGGTGCTTGGGGCCGTCTCAAAGTGTAGGGAACTGCGGCATTAGAATAGTCGTGTTTCTCAGCAGATATTTACAGCGTTCACTCCGCAGGGACAACGCACAAAGAACAGGATTTTTTCCATGAATGCGAAGAATGTGCTTGGAGAACCCCTTGAACCGTGTTCCATGCAGCCGCTAACGGGATTTCAGCGCGATGGCTGTTGTAATACAGACGCCAGTGATGGTGGCTTGCATCTTGTCTGTGCGCAGATGACACAGGCGTTTTTGGAGTTTACCAAAGCGCAGGGCAACGATCTTTCCACGCCAATGCCCGACTATGGTTTCCCCGGCCTCAAACCTGGCGACCGCTGGTGTCTGTGCGTGGATAAATGGCTGGAAGCAAAAGAGGCGGGGATCGCGCCGCCTTTGATCCTGCGTGCCATACACCAGAAAGCCTTGCAGCATATCTCCCCGGAAACCCTGTACGCGCACGCGCTGGACGCTCCAAAAGCATGATCAATAGGGTAGCGCCCTATTGCGCCGACATTCGAGAACAATTGCGCTCGTCAGCAACCATTGCCATGACAGCAAACAAACCCTCCGCACAGCGCTGCGGATGATACCATCAATCACACTGGGAAGGATACAGACCTATGACAGAGCAATGGGCGGAGAATAGGTACGACACGATGCAATATCGGCGGTGCGGCAGAAGTGGGCTAATGCTGCCCGCCATTTCTCTCGGCGCGTGGGAGACGTTCGGTGGGTATCGGGATGCGGATGTGGCAAAGGAGTGCCTTCATAGGGCTTTCGATTTGGGTATCACACATTTTGACCTAGCGAACAATTATGGCACGCCTCCGGGCAATGCCGAAATCGTGTGCGGGAAAATCATCAACGACATGCCCCGTGACGAACTAATTATTTCCAGCAAAGCCGGGTATCGCATGTGGCCCGGCCCCTATGGAGAGTAGGGCAGCCGCAAATACATCATCGCCAGTTGTGACCAGTCGCTCAAGCGTATGGGGGTGGACTATTTCGACATTTTCTACTCACATCGTCCCGACCCCGATACGCCGCTGGAAGAAACAATGACGGCCCTCGATCAACTGGTGAAGCAGGGGAAAGCGCTTTACATCGGCGTGAGCAGTTACAGCGGCGCGCAATTTGCCGATGCGGTTCGTATTGGTGAACGCATGGGACTGGCTCCTATCACTATCCATCAGCCCTACTACAACATGCTCGGACGCGGTATCGAGTGGGATTTACTGCCCCAGACGCAGCGGGCAGGAACGGGCGTAATCCCCTTCTGCCCGCTGGCGTCAGGATTGCTCACGGATAAGTACCTCGGTGGCGACATCCCTGCCGAAAGCCGGGCTGCGCAGAAATGGGGCGCGGAGTGGGTGGAGAAGAACCTCAACCCGGAGAAACGTGCGTCGCTAAATGGATTGAACAGCCTGGCGAAAGAGCGAGGGCAAACGCTGGCACAGATGGCGCTGGCATGGACTCTGCGGCTTCCCACTATCACCAGCGCGCTCATCGGTGCGTCGAGTGTACAGCAGATCGAAGAAAATGTCGCTGCATTGAGCAACGTTACTTTCACGGAGGAAGAACTCAAACGCATTGACAGCCTCGTTCCGAAACGGCCTTAACAGTAAACAGGCCACAAGGCCACACTTATCATTTGTTTGCAGGCTCAGGCAAAATCTCTTTTGCCTGAGCCTGCACCTCCGTAAGCCACTTTAGCATCTTTCTACATGTGAACGACAAAGAGGCATGAACATAGCAGCCGGGTATAAGGCAAAGCAGGAAGAAAGTGGAGAGCCAATGCGATTGACAACAGCCCGTCTGATCTTGCGTGAGTTTGTGGAAGACGATTGGAAGGCAGTTCAGGCGTACCAGTCTGATCCTCTGTACACGCGCTACCACGCCTGGGAACAACCTTCTGAAAAGGATGCGCGTGAATTCGTTGGCAGGTTTGTGTCGCAGCAACAGGAACAGCCGCGCATGATGTTTGATTTCGTCATTGCGCTTCCCGAAGATGGGCGGCTGATCGGCAACTGCGGACTGCGCGTGAACGATGCTTCCCTGAGAGAAGGCAATATCGGGTATGAACTCGACAGCCGCTACTGGGGCAATGGCTACGCAACAGAAGCCGCCCGCGAGATGTTGCGTCTGGGCTTTGAAGACCACAATCTACACCGTATCTGGGCCGGATGCGTGGCGGAGAATGTCGGATCAGCGCGTGTACTGGAAAGGATAGGGATGAAGCGTGAAGGGCATTTCCGAGAAAAATATTTCTTCAAGAGCAGATGGTGGGACAGTCTTCACTATGCCATCCTTGTCCATGAGTGGCAGGCGCAACGCTCGGCTTCAAGAGATGAGCCGTGAACGCAGCGCAAGTTATAAACCTTGTAGCGGAAGTGCTTGGCGTACAGCCGCTTTCTGCCACTCATCAGACATTCGGGCATAACAGCGTCACCTTCGATGTGACCTTACCAACTCGTAATGTCATTCTCCGCGCCAACACCAATCCGCAGGTGTTTGCCACGACAGAAAGCAATCTTGCCGTCCTTGCCGAATTAGAACTACCTGTGCCGAAGGTGATCATCTCCGATCTCACTCAATCCCGCTATCCATTCGCCTGGATGTTGTTGAACAAGATACCCGGACGCGACCTGCGCTACGAACTTGGCTCAATGACGCCAGAACAGATGACGCGCCTTGCCGAACAGATCGTCGGCTTCCAGCATCGCGTGATGAGCCTGCCACAAGGAAAAGGATATGGCTATGTCGGCATTGGAGAAGCAGGGCCGTATGCCTCGTGGTGGGAACTGATCCGTCCGAGCGACAAAAATGAAACAGAAAGAACAGCGAATGAGGTTGTAAACTCGTTGCAAACCCGTGTTCAGCGCCAGATACAATGCTTTGAAGCCTACTTTCGCGCCGTCCCACCAATATGCTTTCTGGACGATATTACCGTGAAAAACGTGATCATGCAAAACGGTACACTTCAGGGGCTTGTGGATTTTGATTGCGTTTGTTATGGCGACCCGCTGTACTGGCTGGCGCTGACTGCAACAGGAGTGGTAAGCGATGTAGGAACGCTGGGTTTGTTTTATGTCGAAGAACTCAAGCGCCTATTGACACTAACGCCGGAGCAGGAACAGGTGTTGGCACTGTATTCGGCGGGAATGGCGCTGGATTTTATGCGCCGCTTCTCCGAAGCAGCAACGCCGGAATGGAACGCGCGGATGCTGGATGCCGTGGAAAAATGGATGTGCGTGGTGGAGCAGAACCAATGATGTCTGATATTTTTGCCGCAGACGTGTGCCATCGTTATAGGTTGGGAACGCTTATAGTGTCTCCGCAATTGGTAACAGGCGGCCTACTGCATCGGATGTATCGGCTTGAAACGAACAAAGGCTGTTTTGCTGTGAAGGTGCTGGATGCAGGCATTATGCAAAAGCCGGGTATCCGCGACGAATTCCGCCGCTCCGAACATATTGCCACCATCTTTGCGAGTGAGGGCTTGCCTGCTGTAACTGCCCTTGCCGTCGAGCAGGACATGGTTCAGGATGTGGACGAGGCAACAGTAATCGTCTTTCCGTGGATGGATGGTGAAATGCTTTCGCCCAAGCCTGTCACCATAGATCAGGCACAGCAGATCGGAACCGTACTGGGCCGAATGCACACGCTCGACTTGCAGGTTTCAAGTTTGCCCATACCGGAGTTTCACACCTACCCTGACGCTCATTGGGAGTCGCTAATTCGGCGAGCAGAGGCGGCAAAGATGCTGTGGGCCGAGGAACCTGAATCCCTACTTGCTGACTTGTATACTTGGAACCGTCTCGCGCGGCAAGGGTACGATGATGTCGAAGGACGCTGGGTAGTCAGTCATGGTGACCTCGATCAGAAGAACGTGTTGTGGCAAGATGATCATACTCCCTGGTTGATAGATTGGGAGTCGGTGGGCTTAGTCAATCCGGCACTGGAAGTCATTGGAGCCGCATTGAGTTGGAGTGGGCAAATGGTCGGGCCGCCAGAACAAACCATCTTTATGGCACTGCTGGAAGGATACCGGCGCAATTCTGATCTGCCTCACGATATGGGACGCGCTGCTTTGCAAGGTTGTATCGGCAACTGGCTGCACTGGCTGGAACCCAACATGAAACGCTCACTGCCGGGTTCAGGTGCAGATTTGGATGGACGGGAAGCGGGTATACGTGAGGTACGACAAACTTTGTCCCTTCTACGCGCCCTCGCCGCCAACATAGACGCTTGGGCAGCGTGGTGTTGAAATGAACGCGATTGTCAAAGGGAAACTCATGCCGAGTGAAATAGAAGTTGCTTTTGTTGAAAAGGCTCCTGCTATCGCGGGTTTGTACTTCCGTCATGTTTCTGATGCGCAGGTTGCCGAGGCGTTGTTCAACGTCCATGAACAGAGTGCTGACCATGACCAGACAGATCGGCTGTCCTCGATAGAACATACGCCGACGCAAGAAAACATTGCGCGCGGGATTTCACGAGCCGTTCAGCAAGGATACGCTGCCAACTGGCTTATCGCACAGGTCAACGAGGAAGTTGTCGGATACAGCCGGATTGAATGGTGGACAGAAACGGATGGCATGTGGGTGTATCTGACGATGGGCTGGGTGATCCCGTCCTGGCGCGGCAAGGGCATCGGAACCGCCATGCTGCACTGGGCCGATACGCGCATCCAAGAACTGGCCTCAGAGCATCCCACGAATGGTCACTGGGAATACGCCTCCAATGCCACCAACACCGAAGTTGAAGCCACCACCTTGTTACGCGAAAACGGCTACTACGCAGCGTATACGGTTCTGGATATGGAACTCACCGATTTCTCGCGTGTACCAGAGCCGACCTTACCCGCAGGCTTGGAACTGCGTCCCCTCACCTCTCAACACTACCGTGCCGTTTGGAACAGCATTCAGGCGTCGTATGCGAAAGGACGCTACGCAGAAGACCCCACAGAGGAACGTTTCCGCGCTTACTTCGAGGTAGCGGGGCATGATCCGGCGTTGTGGCAGGTGGCCTGGGAGGGTGAGGAAGTTGCCGGACAGGTTTTGTGCAAGATCGAGCGTGGGCGTGGAGAAGTCTATGAAGTGAGTGTACGTCCACAATGGCGACGGCGCGGCCTGGCGCGGGGTTTGCTGGCCTACGGATTACGCGCCTTGCAAGAACGTGGCGTCAGCACGGTTCGCCTGCATACGGTTTCCGAGTTCCCTACTCAAGCCAAGAACCTGTATGGCAGTGTGGGCTTTCACGTTCGTAAAGCGTTTCCCCGCTACCGCAAGCCACAAGATGCAAACAGATCAGGAGAGCATAGCGCGCCATGAACGAACAGCAATGGCCCAGCCATCTGCCTGATGCCGATAAAGCGCGCGAGTGGATTACTTCGGTTCTGCCGGGACATCCAGCAGTAGTCGGGCCGACAGCGATTTATGCCGCCTATGACTCGCCCCCGGATGTGCGCGTCACAGCGCGTTTTCAGGTCACGGGCCAACAAGCCCGACCTCTGCTGGATGTTGTGTTTCGCGCCAACTACTTTCTTCTGCTGGCATCTTCGGCCCGTGTTCACGCCTTCCTTTCGAGACATTGTAGGAGCGTAGTGCCCGAAGTGCTGGCCTGGCAAGAAGTGGAAGGTGGCTCGTATCTGCTGTATCGCGCGTTTGAAGGCGAGATTGTGGAAAAGACGCGCTCGTTGGATGCACTTATTGAAACAGCCCGGACGCTGGCGCAAATTCAAGCCACCGTTGCCATTGCGGTGAAATCAGAAAAAGCCGATTTACCCTGTTTACCTGTCGAGCAAATATCAACCTTGTTTATGGAAATGCTTGCCAACATACGTGTCCGATATGAGACGGTGTGGGCCGCAGACGACGGTACGCTTTCACAATGGATGCCGTTCGCTGCCACAGAAGTATTGGCGCGTCTCGAACCAATGCAGACGCAGGTAGAAGAATGGAGTCGAGAACTGGCGTCAGAGCCGTGGCCCGTGACAATCGTTCATGGCGACCTACACACCGGCAATGCTGTTGTACAGCCAAATGGGAGTGTGCTGATCTACGATTGGGATGATGCGGTGTTAAGCCATCCGTTTTTATCTGTGGAGCGCCTGCTCGTAGGCGCATGGCATCTGGATACAAACGGCGGGCCGGGGCCGTGGGGCTATATCGCCGGAACGCCAAGCCAGGCAGTCGTTCGGGACGCCTATCTGGAAGCCGTGTCTTGGGGAACACGGGCAGAACGAGAACGCGCTTTTGATCTGGCGATGTGCCTTGCCGTTGTCAAAGAGATGCACCACGAATGGCAATGGGCGGAGATAATGGGCTGGAAGGACGGCAACCCGGAATGGACAGCACAACTCATCAGCCGCCTGTCGCAGCACACCACACGGGTGAGGAACAGATAAAAGACACTGATGTATGCAGGAGGCCAACACTACCCCCAACTCATAGTGACAACGTTGGCCTCAACCGATAGTGACGGGGCGATTGGTTACGGCCTCCGTATGGGGAGCACTTGCACCAAGTATACTTCAAAATGCCAGAGACGGGGAAGTTAAAGGCGCATTCATTGGCGCTTATGCAAGTAGAGAAATTTCAAGGCAGAGCATGGAGAAAGTTTTAACAGGACGAGCGGCATTGGTAACGGGGGTGAGCCGACACAACGGCATCGGCTTTGCAGTGGCGAACAGGCTGGCGGCGATGGGAGCAGACGTGTTCTGCCATGCGTTCACACCTTATGATGCCGAGCAACCCTGGGGCGCGGATCGCGGCGGCTTGGAAGCCTTGCAGGAGGAGTTGCAGCAACATGGCACGCGCATTGAGTTCATGCAGGCGGATTTCGTTGATCCCCATTCGCCGTCTCTGGTGGTTGCCGCCGCAGTCCGAGCCTTCGGTCACATAGACATTCTCGTTGCCAATCACGCCTACTCAACTTCAGGAACGCTGGAAGAACTTACAGCAGAGCACATTGACGAGCATTTGTTTGTGAATGTGCGCGCCACTCTCCTGCTCGTCAAAGAGTTCGCGGTGCAGCACGAGGACACAAAACCGGGTGGGCGCGTCGTTTTGTTTACGTCAGGACAACATCTTCATCCTATGCCGGGCGAACTGGCTTACATTGCCTCAAAGGGTGCGTTGCACCAACTCACGACAAGCCTTGCCGCCCATCTTGCGCCGCGCCAGATCACCGTCAACACCATTGATCCCGGTGCAACCGACACGGGATGGGCCACGCCAGAAGTCTATGAAACCGTGCGCGCCAGTCATCCACAAGGAAGATGGGGAACACCCGAAGATGCGGCTCGACTGATTTCCTGGCTGGTGACGGACGACGCTTGCTGGATCACAGGACAAATCATCAATTCACGCGGCGGAGCGTAAACCTTCCTTGCGTTGCAGCGGGCGAAAAGACTTTTCGCCCGCTGCAACAGGTTTACAGAGAGGTTAATTGATATGTGCCGTCCTTACTTGATTTGCTTCAAGAACGCTCTGACATCGGCAGGACGGCGACAATGTACAACCTTATCCTCATAAGCCGCAAGCACTTGAACAACGGCGGCGCGATTGGCTCCATCATCGTCAGGAGCAGAAGATGTGGTAGGAACAGGATTGGTATAGTAGAGCCGCACTCCGGCTGCAAACCGAAGCATATTGCGAAAGCCGGGATGTCGGTTGTTGTGGGCTAAATCTGCCTTGATATGACGAACAACGATACGCCACCAGCACAGCCGCCAATGTAGATCGAGCCACACGATCACATCGGCATGGGCGAGTAGATCGTCAATCCACCACAGAAAAGCACCTTCTACAATCCAAGATGACTGCACGATAATGCTCTGTATGTCGGCTTGACGTTGTTCCTGTAGGCGTTTCGCGCCTGAACCATTTTCATAGCCGATCACATCCAGTTCGTAGCAGGGCGCATTCAGGCGAGCGGCAACTTGTCGGGCCAGCGTGGTCTTGCCGCTACCTGCCATGCCGATAATGTGGATGCGTCGAAAGGACGGATGTTGTGATGGGAGCATTGGGAGGATACCTAACCGTGCAATCCGTTATTTTCGCGCGCTATATACGGTTTCGGAACTCTGTGCCGTTGCCGCAGCATCGGTGTAGTTGCCATGAACAAAGATGTCGTGAAAACTCGTTTGCTCCAACATCAGCGTCAGTTCGTGCTTGTAGTACCAGCGTAGATGAAGACTATGTAGTTCCGTCTGCACGATCTTCCCGTCGCGGCTGAGTTTGTAACGGCGCTTATCGGTCTTGACCTGCTCAAATCGGTCAATGCTGTCCATCCACACCTCCACGGTGACATTGCTGCCATCGGGGAGAAGGGTTGGCCCCCAAAGGCTCACGTTCCCAATATCGTGCTGCCCCAGTTTTATATCCCAGGCAGTGTCCCATGCCTCGCCTGGAATGAACGTTTCCATCAACAACTGTCCTCCTGGTTCAAGATGGTCATAGATACGTTGGAGGGTCTGCATTGCCACTGAACGGTCTGCCAGAAGTTGGAAGGAGCCACCGGAGATGAAAATGGTGCGGTACTTGCGGGGCAGTTCAAGTGTTTGCATAGACTGCTGATAGAGAACGGGCGCAAGCCCTTGCTCCTGCGCTTTCTGCCGACAACGGGCCAGCATTACTGTCGAAGCGTCTGCGCCCTCTACATCCAGCCCGGCCTGTAAATAGCGAAGCAGATGCCTGCCTGTGCCGCAAGTCAAATCCAGCGCCATACCTGGCAGTGCTTCGATCTTGCGCCGGTAGAAGTCGAAATCAGCCTGTACCTCATCTCCGCCCATCCAGTCCCACGACAAAGCCGCAATGCCGTCATAACTCTCGCTCAGGTTCTTTTCGTCGTTCACATAGCCTCCCCAACATCGGTTATTATCTTCCAATATTCTCTTTCTCGTTTCTCTTGCGGCTAATGCTCAACCAGACAAGCATTTTGCCCATTCGTGCGGAGCAGAAATAACGCTTTCGACGGAGCAGGCGAAAAGACTTTTCGCCTGCTCCGTCAGTATTATAATCAGATTGGTTGGCAGTGCGCTTGAAGTTGATGCAGTAACGCCGTGTGCCGTTCTTCCGTCTAAGTCGGGTAGGCACAATATCGTCAGGAGATTGGAATGAAAAATTATATGGCCCTCCGCACCGGCTTCTTTGCGATTGGGGTTCTTTGTGTGCTGTCCTCCCTGTCAGCGTCCCCAACACCTCCCGCCACTCCACACTACACGTTTACCAATCTTGGCACACCCAGTACGGGTGCATTTAACCTGCACGGCTTCAATGACAGCGGGCAGATTGTAGGGGAAGCGATACCGGACGGAGGCAGCGCTTTTCGAGGGTTTGTATGGCAGGCGGGCAAAGTGACATGGCTGCCTTCATTAGGCGGAGAACGCAGTTTCGGCGCAGCCCTCAACAACAAGGGCCAGATTGTGGGAACTGCCGAAAGTGCCGAGCATCCAGGCGCAGACGCAATGCAAGCCGTAGAGTGGAAGGAGGGCAAACCGGTTCCTCTGAGCGTAGTTCCTAATTTTGTCAGCGCGCTTGCTATGAACGATGTAGGTCAGGTAGTGGGTACGACAAGTAATCAGGCATTTTTGTGGGAGAAGGGAAAGGTGAAAAGTCTGGGCCATCTGCCCTTGCCTGCCCCGCTCACGAACACACAAGCCACTGCTATCAACAACAAGGGGCAGATTGTCGGCGGGACAAAGTACGGCTACTGCCCGACTGGAATGACGCCGGAGGAGCGGGCGAAGATGCCGCAATCTCATGCTTGGCTGTGGGAAAAAGGCGAGATGATGGACTTGGGCGCGGGGAAGCGCTTACCGTCAACGACCGGGGAGAGGTATTGATCCAGTCTCGTGAAGGCGGACGTATCTGGCACAACGGCAAGAGTACGCTCTTAGAGGGTCTGCCCGGCTTTCCACGCACTCTGTCGCGCGCCATGAACAGCCAGGGGCAAGTGGTCGGAGCCGTAGCAACGGAGGACATGAAGCAGGCGCGCAATGTGGTGTGGCAGAATGGCAAGCCTGTTGACCTGACCAGCACATTGCCGTTAGGAGCCGACATTGGGCTGCTCTATATCAACGCCAAAGGGCAAATCATTGGGCGCGGTATGGTCGGCGGACATCCTAGCGTTTGTTTGCTAACCGAAGCGACACATTTGCCGGAGTAGCACAGGGAGCGGTATAGCCATGTTCATGCAAAGCAGCATACGAATTTTAGTTCTGGCATGTTCTCTCGCCCCAGTTCTTTTCACACCCTTGAAGGCAGAAGTGGAGCCTGCACCTCCCCGCTATTCTCTGGAAGAAATCAACATCCCCGCGCGAGCGTCGGATAATGGGGTGAAGGCGATCAACAATGCAGGCGATGTTGTTGGTACGCTGGACACGGCGGAACATCACCATGCGGCGTTTCTGTATCACAAAGGCCAAGTGAGGCTACTCGGAACACTTGGAGGCAAGGAGAGTTGGGCCAGTGCCATCAACGATACGGGACAGATCGTTGGCGTCTCTGAAAGCGTCGCTGGCAGAATGGTTCCGTTTCTATGGGAACAGGGGCGAATGCGCGAGATTAGAAGATCAGTGCCCACGCCGCTGGGCATACCTGCGGAGGTTGGCCCTG
Source organism: uncultured Chthonomonadaceae bacterium (assembly GCA_963817895.1). Classification (GTDB taxonomy): domain Bacteria; phylum Armatimonadota; class Chthonomonadetes; order Chthonomonadales; family Chthonomonadaceae; genus CAWFQB01. The sequence goes on along the minus strand of CAWFQB010000004.1, from coordinate 10,881 downwards.
ACACGCTGACCGGCCTGAACAACAAGGGGCAAGTGATTGGCTGCACCTTCGGCTTGGATGGCTTTTTTGCTCCCATTCTCTGGCAACTTGAACAGGGGGTTCGCGTGCAAGACCCAGAAGTTAGCCGCTTGGGTTTCGTCCCCACCGGCCTCAATGACGCAGGCAAGATCGTCGGCTATATCCCTGGCAGGCGGCCCTTTGGCGTTATGACAGCGGTGTTGTGGGATGGGCATAAGCAACAGAACCTCGGCACTCTGATCCTTCATGGCACCTGTCGTCCTCTGTCTGTCAACAACCGTGGTCAGGTGGTGGGTGTGGCTTCCACAGAAGGCATCTACAAGGATCATGCTTTCCTCTGGGACGGCAACACCCTCCATGATCTGGGAACCGCGGGAGGCCGAACCAGCGCTGCCAATGCGATCAACAACAAAGGCCAAATTGTGGGAGAGGTTGACATCCAGTACGAGGAACACAACGGCAACAACTCTGTCGGGTGGGGCGGAAACCGGGCCATCCTCTGGCAAGACGGCAAAGCCTACAATATCAATGACCTGATCCCAAAAGAAGCAGGCTGGGTGCTGGAACGTGCCGTGAGCATTAACGACCGGGGACAGATTGTGGGCACAGGCTACCACAGCAACGATCTAGGCAAGAGCCGAAGCGGAGGTATACGGGCTTTCCTACTGACGCCCCACTGAAATTTACCGTCCCTTTTTCTTGCCGATTATTCTCGTTTTTGGTATACTGTGTTTGGTTGACCCGACAAACACGATATGTATTCCGCAGTCACGCTGCTTCAACCCTCGATAGCGCCTGCGATGTGAACGCCCTTCTTGCCTCCGGGCAAGTGGGGTTGTATTCATGTCGCAGGCGTTTTCGCGTTTGGATGGCGCATAGCAAGAAGGGAGAGATAGATATGGCAGTGTTGGAAACGGAAAGATTGATCCTGCGTCCACTCACTCTGGAGGATGTGGATGCGCTTGCCGCCCTGTATGCCGATCCTGATGTGATGCGCTATTTTGAAGGGACACGCTCCTGGGAAATTACTCGCCAGCGTGTAGAGCAAATCATTGAACAGTATGCGCGCACCAGAGTGGATTTCCTGGCAACGATCTACAAGGAGAATGGCGCGTTTATCGGGCGCTGTGGTTTGTTATGGCAAGTCATTGATGATATGCAGGAAGTGGAGGTCGCGTATATGCTCGCCAAGCCGTATTGGGGAAGGGGATTAGGAACCGAGGCGGCCCAAGCGCTTAAAGAGCATGGCTTTCGTGACTTTGGTTTTCGCCGCCTGATCTCGATCATTGATCCCGGCAACATCGCGTCCATCCGTGTTGCCGAGAAGAATGGAATGCGCTATGAACGCGACATAGAGTTCGAGGGACATGTGTGCCGGATGTACGCCATTCACCAGGATGAAACCGCCAACATAGAGGCTTGATACGATGACAGCCAACCAGGAAAATCCTGACCCGCATCAAGGCCATGCGCGGGAGTGGCCTTCCACACCGTACAGTGATGAAGTGCGCGCCGCAGAGCCATCCTTCGTTGCGGCCTGTTCCATTGCCCTCGTTGGCGACTGCACCGTGGCTTGCACCTACTTTCCCCCTGCCAACCGACCGCAGAACCATTTGGCGGTACGACTGCGGCGCGCTTTTCCCAATCAGCCCTTCGTCATTCGCAATCTGGCGCAAGATGGCGAGAGTGCCGACGATTTCCTGAAACCGTTGCGCTTCGAGAAAGCATTTGCCGACCTCTCGCGCCTGGACATCGCCTTTGTGCGCTATGGCATCAATGACCGTAAGCGGCATGGCATAACCGGCTGTATCCACAATCTGCACGCCCTGTGTACGGCTATCAGCCAGCGCTTTCCAAGCGTGACGCTCTTTATTGAGACCGGCATCTGGGTGGATTATCCGACACATTATCTCTGGGATAGGAACGCCAGCCTCGGCCCCTTATACGAAGCCATGCGTACCTGGGCGCAAGAAGCAGATTATCCTGTGGTGGATATTTATGCAGGGATGAAGGCCGAAACCGAACGCGGCAATTGGGACTTGCGGGTGCGCGGCTTACCAGTACCAGAACACACGGTCGTGGATGACGCCTTCGATGCTTTTTCGGTGACGATGCTGCCTTTTTCACCAACATTCATCCCAACTCTCGCTGCCTGGGGCTGATCGCAAAATGGGAACTTGAGCAGATGAGGCTGCATTTTGGAACAACACTGCCATTTAGTGGGTAAAGGAAGCATCATACAAACCAAATCAGGCATTTTTGCGACCCACTTCGAGGCATGAGGCTTTGTCTTCAGTGTTCAAAGGCAGGTACCCGCAACGCTCCTGTCCAACTATGCTCGGTCACTTCTAGGAGCAAGCCATGTCCGAAACTGTTACCCTGAACAGCCACAAACAAACCCAGGTTCACGAGAAGATTGCCGAGGAAACTACAGCAGAAACGTTGCAGGAGAGCGATGCTATCCTGCACAGTTTCTATGATAGCGCTCCCATGATGATGGGCGTGGTGGACATCCTGGACAACGACATCCTGCATCTGTCCGACAATGCCGCCACCACACAGTTCATGGGCGTGACGCCAGGAACGACACAGCGCAAACTGGCAAGCGAACTGGGGATGCCACAGACGTACATCGAAGAATGGCTTCAGTCACTATCGAGAGTGCGCGCGTATCCAGGCTCCTGTTCGATTCCACTACCCCCATCACACATCGCAGGAAGTACGCTGGCTCTCTGTAACTGTCTCCTATATTGCTACCACAGAGGCAGGGCGTTTCCGCTGCTCGTACATTGCCGAGGATGTCACGGAACAGAAGCGTTCTGCCGACCTTCTGCGTCAACAATCCGAGGCATTGAGCGATAGTGAGCGGCGGCTGCGAACCTTGATTGACCATTTTCCTCATGGAGCCGTCGTTTTGTTCGACCAAGACTTGCGTTTCATGGTTGCCGGAGGCCAGGGATTTGCCGAAGCCGGTATGCCCCCCAACTTCCTGGAAGGCAAAACGGTCTGGGAAACCTTTGATCCCGATGTTGCTGCCATCAATGATCCCCTGATGCGGGCGGCTCTTGGGGGAAGCGCGTCTTCGGCAGAAGTGTCGTATGCAGACCACACCTATGAAGTCAGCGTTGTTCCCATCCGCAACGACGAGGGCGATGTGGTGGCAGGCATGACCCTCACGCAAGACATTACCGCGCGTAAACAAGCCGAAGCGGAGCGTGAGCATTTGTTGGGGCAGGTGCAAGCCGAGCGGACGCGCCTGCGAACGGTGTTGGAGCAAATGCCCGCAGGTGTGTTTCTGGCAGAGGCTCCTTCCGGCAGATTGCTGTTTGCCAATCAGGAAGCCGAGCGCATCTACCATTTGCCGGACATCTTGTCTATTTCCGCCGAGGAGTGGACACACTGGAAAGCCTATCGTCTTGACGGAAGCCTGATGCTGCCGCAAGACTACCCGTTGGCCCGCGCGCTTGCAGATGGCGAAACCACGCAGGATGAAGCGTATGTGATCGAGCGGGGCAATGGTTCGCGCACCACCCTTCTGGTCAATGCGGCTCCCATCCGCGATGAGCAGGGACACATCGTCGCAGGCGTGGTCGCCTTCTATGACATTTCTGACCGCATCCACCATCTGCAAGAGATCGAAGCGCTCAATGTGCGCCTGCGCCGTTCCGTTCAGGAAACGCACCATCGCGTGAAGAACAATCTGCAAGTGATCTCCGCGCTTGCCGAACTGCAAATGGAAGCAGGCGACACAATGATTCCCGTTGCCGCGCTTCAACGTATTGGACAGCATACCCGTTCATTGGCAGCCCTCCACGATCTGCTCACACAGGAGGCAAAAAGCAATGTGGAGGCAGACAGCATCTCCACCAAAGCGGCTCTGGATAAACTGATCCCTTTGTTGCAATCTACGGCGGGCGAACGACGTATCCAATGTCAAGTTGAGGACTTTCGCCTGCCAGTGAGGGAAGGAGCCTCGCTCGCTTTGCTGGTGTCGGAACTGGTGAGCAATGCGGTGAAACATGGGCGAGATGCAATAGAAGTAACGCTGACCGTTCAGGGCGAGACAGCACGGCTGGAAGTCTGCGACGATGGCCCTGGCTTTCCCCCCGACTTTGACTGGCGTAAGGCAGCAAACACGGGTCTGGGCCTCATAGACAGCACAGGTCGCCATGACCTTCGTGGAACCATTGCCTATGAGAACCGCTCAGAAGGCGGCGCACGGGTCATTGTAGATTTTCCGGTTCCTCACCAGAGAGGCTGATCTGCGAAAAGATGAGTATGGAACACTCACAAGATGATGAGCGGGTGCGCGACCACCTTGCCAACGAGCGCACCTACTTGGCCTGGCTGCGAACGGGCATTGCCACAATGGGCTTTGGTGTCGTGATCGCCAAATTGCGCTACCTGTTCCCGCCCAACGCGCTCACGCCTCCCTCACGCGGCATCATCCATGCTTCCAACATCGGAGTGCTGTTCACTGTCATCGGCCTGCTGACTGTTGTACTGTCGGCTCGCCGCTATGTCACTGTCCAACGGCAAATTCGAGAGGGACAGTATCAGGCATCCGCTGCGTGGTTCTGACTTTTGCCGCTGTGATTGTGGCGCTTGGTTTGCTCATCATCTGGTATCTGCTCGAAAGCAGCACGGCTCATTAGAAATTACAGGGTCGTTCGGCTCGAATTCTCGGCGGATTCCAGTGCCGCAAGGGTGAAGTTGAGTACGGGCCAAACCGTTTCGGGAGCGGATACCACCGGCTCTTTACCACGAAGGGCAGCAACAAAGGCCAAATCAGGCGTGTCTGTTGTTACCGGTTCCATCAGGCCCAGATCGGCTTCCGTGAAGGGAGCCAGGGCCGCGCTGCCGTCCGTCCAGAACAGTCGCGTGTCACGCATCACCCAGTCTGCACCTTCGGTTTGGATGGCAATCTCCTCTCGCCACTGTCGGGCATCCCCCACAAACATGAACGTCATCGGGATACTTGGCTCCGGTGCTTCCCGCTCTATTATTCTGCGCCCGCAAACGCGCTTCGCCCCATGTCACGATGGGAATTGGCGTACCACGATTTTCCATTGTGGCGCGTACCTGCATAGGTTCCAACTGCGTCATCCAGAACAGAGCATCGAGTTGGTGTCCATTGGCATCGCCGAAATAGCCGCCCGGACAACGTGCCGGATCGTGCCGCCACGTTCCCACATTCGGCGTCACCCAATCCTCGCAGGCGAAGACGCTCACGGAGGTCACGCGCCCCCACTTTCCGCTTTGCAGCGCCATCCGCAGTAGGCGGGCATCCCGCCGATACCGAGACTGATAGGCAACAGCCACAATTCGCTCCGCTTCCTGTGCCGCTGCAACTACCTGCGTCACCTCATCACGAACGAGTGTGAGTGGCTTTTCGCACAGAATGTGCAAGCCCTGTTGCAGTGCGGCTAAAATCTGGGGAACGTGCCAGCGATTGGGCGAGTTGATGGAAACCGCATGTAAACCGGGGTGTGAGAGCAGGGAGTTCACATCCGTATAGACAGCCACGCCCTCCGTGGGGCGCAAAGATGCAGGAACCTGTTCTGCGAGTTTTAGCGCTGCACTCTGTTCGGGGTCACAGACGGCTGCAACACGCACATTGGGGATTTCACTCAGACGCTCGACATGGACGCGCCCAAACCAGCCGCAGCCGACAATGCCGAAGTGCATGGGAGCGTCGGAGGAGAAAAACGATACAGGCGCACTACTTGCTGCATCTAACACGGAGGAAGCCGTCATGCTGTCCGCCCTTTCTAAGAAATCGAATGTCGTTGAACACGATTAAGTAGGATAGAATTCTTCACTCGCTTTCTCATTCCTGCGTTTAATTTGCTGATTTGTTTGCGAAAAGTTCACTTGGAAACAACCTTCGGCATAGCCATAGAGGAAGGGGCTGTGTCCATTTTCCTTATTCTTCACGAACCCCAACCAACATGTCAATAGAATACAGGGGTAAACCGATTGCCTGACTGAGACGGCGACTGAGTGTGCTTTTTCCGCCGCCTGCATTTCCAATTACCGCCACCTGCGTCATTTGAGATGCCTCCTTGCTTTTGTTCAACGTTTCTGGCAAATTCGACATCGCCAGTACCGTTCCTGCTTTCATAAGCCAATTGCCGGAGTGAAAATAGTTTCCACTCCGGCAATCACCACTTTCCCCTTATCTCAACTGGCTTTCCAAATCATCAGCAGATGAGCATTGGTTCAGCATCCATGAGTACCAGAGTTGAGGCCCAATAGAAGGGATTTGCCTCTACAGGTTCCTCGTGTTGCATACCCCACGCCATCGAATACCAAGAACCATTTCCCGCCTTCACCTGACGTTCCCGTTCCTCCTCCGTGCAGTCTCTCAACCAGCGCAACAAGCACCACAATGCCCTTACATCAGCCTCAAGATACAAAGACACCAAAGCAACCTGTTCAGATTCCATAGGCTTGTCCTGTCGATAGGCTTCCCATAAAGCCACTTGCGCCGCCTGTCCTGAGTTTAAGCCTTCGGGCCAAGAGACGGCATGTTCTTCCGAGTACGCGCTCAATGCCGACGAAACTTCCTTCAAGCCAAATTTCCAAGCCCCCGGAATTGCGATGGGCACCTCGTGAAACACATCCAAAAGGTCAACCCACGGTAAATCTGCCAATTGCTTCAATGCTCTGCCCTGTCGCTCGATAGCCTGTCTTGTTTGAGTGGGTTCCGCATTGGAATAATGGTAGAGAGCGCTCGTGCGCTTGTTCTCAAATACTCCTCTACTTTCCAAAAAGGAATGAAACTGCTGGAACATTTTGCGCTCGGCCTTGTGTGTTTCAGTCTCAGCGATGAATTGTTGATAACGCCATTTGCCGCGCTCCTCCCAGCCCACCCCAATTGCCGCCACCATTGGCGTTCCTTCAAGGTTGGGCCATTCCCTTTCCATGTCACAGTTCACGTTTGACAAGAACTCATAGTCTACGAACAATTCGGTCTGCGCCTTTGGAGGTACAACGTGAAGCGGTACTTTGGTCGCCTTTTTACTTCGGTTTGCCTTGAGAACAGCGCGAATGCGTGCCGCCATCACCGGGCCGAAGCCAGGAATGTCTTCCAACGGAATGTCCTCTGGTTTCTTTGCTAACAGGTCTGCAAGGCACTCGTAACCGGCATCTTCCAACGCGTCAGCCATCTTATTGCCCACACCCGGCAACAACGTCAGGCTTTGCCCTTTGACGAGTTCGGTGAGGATGACTTCCTTCGCCTCATGCCAGGGATAATCTTCTTGGTTGCCAGGGTTGACGCTAACCTCTTTGTCCTTCCAGGGCTTTAACCGTTCACCGCGCAACTTGATACGTCGGTACTCATTGCGATAGTCGCGTAGGGTCTTGTCCATCGGCTTGCCAAGTTCCTGATTGACCTCAACTGGGATGGGATCATGGATGCGGTCACGAGACACGATGTAAGCGTGCGTTGGCATGTGGTCTTGAATGTGTCCGAGCGCATACGAATAGATTCGCATCTGGCAGGCGTACTTTTCTAAATCGTCGCGTTTGGAATAAGTATGAAGGCACGAAGTGTATTTCATGTCCACAATTACATAATGGTCACTTATACCCTTGTAGTCGTCAGGCCGAAGTTGTGGAAACTTCTTGAACAGCCACGATTCGAGACAGATGAGGTCGCAACTACCGTAAATCTTCTCAGGTTGCCACCAGAGGGCGGCTTTGGTGATGATAGGTGTTTTGCGTTCGATGAGTTCCAGAGTCTTGCGAAAGGATGCAGACTGTCGAACGTTCCAATCCTCTTGCATCGCGCGCACGGCTTGTGGGGCTTCTTTCTTAATCCACGTCGCTTCAAACTCCTGCCCTTTGCGGCTGATATATGGGGTGAAGGCATACTGGCTCGAATCGCGCTCGAAGCCTTCATCATCTCCATGAAATTTTAGCCACAGGAGGCCACTATCATGATTTTGAATCGGTCTCATTCCCGTTGCAGGCATCCAGTCGTCCGGCACAGTTTCCTTGCCGCCAGTTGCTCTGGAAAGTATCTTATCAATATCCAATCTCGTGTCTCGCTTCAGAAGGTTTCCAACCTCGTTGGGCCATGCTGCTGTTCTGAGCCATGCGGTCACGGAATGTGAGGTTGGTATTATCATCTTCTGGAGAAAGGCGGGCATCCACCTTGCCGAAACGAGGAATTTTATCCAAACTGAATATAAACAGGGCACTGGAATATTCCAGTGCCCTGTTTATGAGTTCACCAAGCCAGTGTCGATTTCCCACTATGCTGCGTGGCGTTTGATGCACACGCGCGAGACGAGTTGCTGAAGTTCCTTTCCCGACATTGAACCACTTTCGAGAAGCGCGATGTGAGAATTAGGGGCAAGGTGGAGGCGTTCTAGACACAGAAGACAACTAATGAGCGGTTATGGCAGTAGGCAAAGCAAAAGAAAACGCCCTCTGCCTATCTCAAACCGCGCCGAATAAGATATGTAGTTGACGCTATTAACACTCCTTGACAACTCCAACTACATATTGTATACTAAAGAACATTAGGAGACAGACAAATGGAATCTCGACATCCAACCGCTCGATGCAAGCGGAACAGGCATCTACAAGCGGTGGTGCTGTGCCGGACGTATCAAGAGACATCGGCAGTTCATACAGGCGGCGTTCTATGACGCGTGCGCGCATACAAACGGAATGCCAGCATCAAGACGGGGCATCGTTCACGCCCGCATGCAGCGCGCCCATCGAAATAACGAAGGAGGGAAATAGAATGGCAGCAAAACAAACAGACATCAAAACCCTCAAGCCAGAACAGGTGGTGGACTATGCGCGCAAGTCCGTGACGCGCGGACGCGACGGCACCAACAAAAGCATTGCCGACCAGCACGACTGCAATCAGGAGACTGCTGACTATTATGGATTGCCACTATCGCAAGACAACTGGCTGACGGAGGCGAAAAATCATGGCGGTGACGAATGGTGGGCAAAATGCCCGGACATTGGATTGGAATGGGGAGCCGTCGACAGACCAACCTTATCGCCCCGTCCTGACAAAGTTGATTCGTGGCGTCGTCACGGGCAAGATCAAATGTGTGATTGTCTGGTCGGTGGACAGACTTCTGCGGGAAATTGCCATCGCTAAGATCATGGCAGACCTGTTCGCAAAGCATGGCTGCCTGCTTTATGATCGCAATGGCAACGTGCCGCTTGACAGCCCAGAAGCACGCGGCAACTTCTTCCAGACGGTTCTCGCGGCCCAGCAATATCGGGAAATGTGCGCCGTCAATTCCCACGCGGCGTCAACAAACTGCGGGAGCGCGGCAAGATCGTCGTCACCGGCAATGTTCTGGGCTATCGGCATGTGGCAAAGGGCGCATCAAAGTCGTGATGGAAGAAATCGCGCTTGTCCGGCGCATCTTCACCATGTTCTGCTGCGGCATGAGCAAGGCTGCCATTGCGCGCCAGTTGATGGGCGAAGGGATTGCTCTGGCTCCTGATCTCTACGACAGTCGTTCCATAAAGCGCACAGACGAGACCAGCCACTTGATCTACACGAAACAGATCAATACCGTCCTGCGAGATGTGCGGTATCAGGGCAAGCAACCCCATGAAGATCAAGTTTGGGATTGTCCAGCATTTCTCATTGACGGCGAACCTGCCGTGGAACCGGCCTTGTTCGAGCGGGCGCAAGAACTACTTGATGACCAACGTAAGGTCAGCAACAATGTCAGCCCCGACAACTACCTGGCGGGTCTGTTCAAATGTGGGCTATGCGGACAATATCTCACCGTCAACCCAGTCCGGCAAAAAGACGGCACCATCAAGAAATACTGGGTCAGCAAAAAGCATGATGTGCAAACCTGGTGTACGCACTCGCTGCCCAACATCACCGAACCTGCCATGCGCGCCTACACCGAGCAGGTGTTGTTGCCGCTCCTGATGGCGGAACTGGACACGATGCGCGAAACGTTGGAAGGCACGGATGTTGCCGCCGAAATCGCCGTCATGCAAAACCAGATCAAGGAGAAAAAGCAGGCATTCAAGGACTGCATCAAACAGCAATTCAAGGCAGGGCAAACTGTCTGAATTGACGGCCAGCATTTTGGAGGAAGAACACCAAGAGGAGATCGGCGGGTTGGAGGCGCGCCTGCAAGAATTTGAGCAGATCATTCGTGAGCGCGCCGCCGTCGAGGGGACACACAATAAAACGGCGACGATGATGGAGCGGTGGAACGGCTTCTCGGACGAGGAAAAACGTCTCGCGATCCATAGTGTTCTGAAATGGGTGATCATGTGCCGTCCGAGGATTTTGCTGCCCGGCCCAAGCGGAAGGTGGCGCACGCACGACCGACCGGAAGAAGGAGGGTGCGCCTCCGGCAGGCCGTGTTGTGTATTTGACGGCCTGGAACACGCTGCACACTGCGGTGGTCAAGCGCGTCACCAATCCCGACAGCAAGACGTGGCATCGGATGCTGGGGCTTGTGCCAGCGCCCATCGAGGACTGTATCGGAACATGCGCCGATCTGCCTGATCCGGCAGGGCTGGCGGCTGGACTGGAGCGTTCCTTCAAAGGGCGAGGTTTCAAATACCATCCTTCCGAGGTTATGCCCGGCTATCTGTGTCCACCAAAAGTGGCAGAGTTCGAGGTGGAATAGCCGCACTAAAACATAATAGCATTTCCATGCAGTTCCCAAAAGATTGAAGATCAAAGATCAGGCGCTCGTACATGGCGCAAAGGACAGACACAATGACGAACATAGAGGACATCATGGAGTTTTATCAAGCGTTCCAATGCTGATGTGTTGGAAGCGCTGGACGGGGAAGGAGCAGGAGTATTGTGGACAATCCCGCCCTGCTCCCCGGAAGCACTCA
>CAWFQB010000003.1:0-747650 GCA_963817895.1 uncultured Chthonomonadaceae bacterium | reverse complement strand
CGCATCTAAAATAGTTTGACACAGGAAGTTGGAGCCTCAAAGTTGAATGACGTGGCATTTCCCTTTGAGGAGCCTGCCTAATGTCTACGTCTGCTTTTCCCACCCTTGTGGAGTGCCTGTCAGACTTGCCTATTCCGCGCGTAGAGCGCACCCGTTTGCACTCGTTGATGGACATCCTTGTAATTGCCATTTGGCGATCCCTGTGGAGCCGGAGGCTGGGACGATATGCTGACCTTTGGCGTTGCGAAACGCGACTGGCTGTCAGAACGCCTGGAGTTGCCCGACGGCATTCCCTCCGCCGACACGTTTCGGCGCGTGTTTGCCCGATTGCAACCGAGCGCGCTGCAAACCTGCTTCCGGCTATGGACGCAAACCCTGCATCAACTCACCGCAGGCGAAATTATCTCTCTGGACGGCAAAGTGCTGCGGCACAGTTTCGATCTCGCCTGCGGTCAGAGTGCCATCCACCTGATCAGCGCATGGGCGGGCCGCGGTGTTGGTGTTAGGACAAGTCAAATCGTGGTCAAAACAACGCAATTCCGATGGTTCCCGCCTTGCTGCGCCTTCTCGCCATCACGGGCTGCATCGTGACTACGGATGCGATGAGTTGTCAGACCGCTAGGGTGGCGCAGATTGTTCAACAGGAGGGCGACTATGTAATTGCCGTCAAAGACAACCAGAAGAACCTCCATCACGACATACAAGCCCGCTTCGCTTATGCCGAGGAGAAGCTCTGGCGCGACATGAACCATAGTTGCCATACCACGAGCGGGCGCGGACATGGGCGCGCAGACATACGGCGTTGTGACCTGCTCACCCTCGACCTTGACGACCTGTGTTGGGGCGACGCGCAGCAGGATGGAAAGGCTTACGCAGTCTCGCCCGTATCACCTGCACCCGGCAAGTCGGCGACAAGAGCAGCGAGGAAGCGCGTTACTTCATTAGCAGCATACCCCACGAGGCAAAGAAAGTTCTCAAAGCCGCGCGGCAGCACTGGGGCATTGAGAACCGCCTGCACTATGTCCTGGATGTCAGCCTTAACGAAGACGCCTGCCGCATCCGCACAGAACATGGAGCCGAGAATATGGCTGTTCTGCGCCACATTGCGCTCAACCTGATCCGGCAGGAGAAGACCTGTGAGCGTGGGATCAAGGCGCGGCAGAAGAAAGCCGGATGGGACAACGCCTATTTAGAGCAAATTCTCCTCAGTTAAGATGCGCCGGCCCTGGCCTGTTTAGCAGGACGAACGCCTCTAAAGATAGGAACAGGGTATACTTGATAATGACCGTTTACGCGACACGATGGCGGGGCAGAAACAGGAGGAGCGGTGGAGCGTCCGGCACGAATACGAGAACATTGGCTTGCCGACCTGAGTATTAACCATGTCGAACGCTTTATTTTTCCTGCAAGGCCATAGCGCACAGCGCGTTCAATTCGACTATGGCTATGATCTGGTCATGCAGACGTTTGACTATGAGGGAGATACAAGACGAAAACAAGGAACTTACGAAAGCGGCAACGTGTATTTTCAATTCAAAGCGACGGAAAACCTTAGAGTTCTGGAGGATGGTATAACGGCTGCGCTTCCCGTGGCGCGGAAGCATCTGGAACTATGGCGTCATGAGCTAATGCCTGTTATCTTGATTTTGTATGATGCGACGGCCGCGCAGACTTATTAGATACTCCGACAAATAAGTTTGGATTTATTCTTGGCGCGGGTAGAATAGACGTATGAACCTTCACGAACTTGGCCGCTATCCCGAAAACAAAGTCCGTTCGCTCTTCGGACTACCCCACGCCGCCTTAGCTGAACTCTTCCTGGCAGCGCTTCCCGAAATCGAGCGCCGTCGCCAACAAGAACAGGCCAACAAGCCCACGCGCCGCCGCAAGGTGGGAGGCGGCCGCAAACGCCTGCTCAAGCCCTACCAGGAAGTGTTGCTGACGCTGCTGTACCTGCGCCACAACGTCGCCTTCTCTGTGGTGGGCATGCTGTTTGGCGTCAGCGCCGATGTGGCGGAGAACACCTTCCATGAGATTGTCGGCGTCCTCAAAGACGTGTGTCCGGCCAACCGCTGGGAAGCGGAGAAACGCTGGACCAAGAAAGAACCCTCCTGGAAGCCCGAGGAGGTGGATCAGGTGATTGTGGATAGTTTCGAGACGCCGGTTCCGCGTCCCTCGATTGAACCCAAGCAACGCGCCTTCTACTCGGGCAAGAAGAAAGACCACACGCTCAAGACCGAGGTCATCACCAACCGCAATGGCGACATTCTTGATGTGGATGCGGGCTATCGCGGCCCGAAGTCGGACAAGAAAGTGCATGAGCAGAGTACGGTTGCCAAGCAGTTTCCCCATGCGACGGTCAAAGGCGATCTGGCCTATCAAGGCTTACCCCACAGCGAAGTGCCGCACAAGAAGCCACGCGGAGGCGCGTTGAGCGCTGTGCAGAAAGAAGAGAACCGCGCCTTTTCCTCAGGGCGTGTGCGTGTCGAACATAGTATCCGGCGCGTCAAAGCGTTTCGGATGGTGCGTGATGAATATCGTCTGGCGACGGGATTGTTCCGTCGCACTTGCTTCTGTGTGGTGGGTCTGGTGCAATTGATCGCGCTGACACGCGAGCCGCAAGGCGCGTAAGCCGGGAAAAGTAAACGCGGAAAAAGGGTTTTCGACGGGTGGAGTGTGTCTGCTCCACCTGAGCGCTAGCCTGCCTCAAAACAGCCTATATACTATTTGTCGGAGTATCTATTGGATGTACGTACAACAACACCTACGCGCCTCACGCCCGGTATGGTCTTCGACGCAAAAAGAGATTACTATAAGAATGTCTATGCGCGCTGTCGTGAACGAAACTGCCATTGAACAGTTTCGGCAATTCAAATTGGAAGTTTTGCGTCAGTTTGCGAAAGGAACCAATCCTCATGAGTAATGCTTTCGTTCAGCCGATTACCTATGGGCGTTTAAGCGAGATACTGATTAGTCTCGGTTTTTCGCGCCGCGATACCTCCGAGTACATTGTTTTTCAATATCCTGAGTATAATGCGCTGTTCGCGCTTCCCATCACGCAACCGCAGGAGGTGGCGCGTCCCGCGCATCTTGTGGCGGCGCAGTCAACAATCACAGCGAGCGGGGTCGCTTCAGCGCGTACATTTCAGCGGATGCTGAACAGCAGCGCTCTGGAGGACGCGCGTGTTTTGTCTGAAACCACAGCCGCGCAAAGCGAAGCGGCATAACCGATTAAAAATGGCGTAGAATACAAACAGAGACAGACAGCCAAGACATTTTGCGTCTTGCCTGTCTGTTTTGGTCTGCGGTTCTGGTTTGGGTCGTTCTTACGCTGTCGGCTATGCCATGACAGGCTGACGTTCTTCGGCTTTGCGGAAGTTGAGGACGCCTTCCGGGTCGGCGTCCACTAAGATGTGGTCGCCTTCGCGGAACTCGCCGCCCAGGATACGCTGCGCGAGTGGGTCGGCAATCTGCTTCTGAATGGCGCGTTTGAGCGGACGCGCGCCGTAGACCGGATCGTAGCCCGCCAGCGCAACCGCCTCTTCCAGCCGCATCCGTGAGCGTCATGGTGAGTTTGCGCTCGGCTAATCGCTTGCGCAGCAACCCTAGCTGTATCTCCACGATGCTCTTGATCTGCGCTAGACTCAACGACTGGAACAGAATGATCTCGTCTACGCGGTTGAGGAACTCCGGGCGGAAGTGCGACTGAACCGCTTCCATGACCCGCGTTCGCATCAGGACGGTATCCGTGAGCGCGAGTTCCTGTATCCACTGGCTGCCGATGTTGCTGGTCATAATGATGACCGTGTTGCGGAAGTCTACCGTGCGCCCCTGCCCGTCCGTCAATCTGCCGTCGTCGAGCAGTTGCAGCAGCACGTTGAACACGTCGGGGTGCGCTTTTTCGATCTCGTCCAGCAGCAGGACGCTGTACGGGCGCCGGCGAACCGCTTCCGTCAGTTGCCCGCCCTCCTCATACCCAACATAGCCGGGAGGAGCGCCAATCAATCGCGCAACCGTGTGCTTTTCCATGTACTCCGACATGTCAAGCCGCAACATTGCCCGCTCATCGTCGAACAGAAACTCCGCCAATGCCCGCGCCAGTTCGGTTTTGCCCACGCCCGTTGGCCCTAAGAAAATAAACGAGCCAATGGGACGGTTCGGATCGCTCAGGCCGGAACGGGAACGCCGCACGGAATTGGCGACGGCAACAACCGCTTCTTCCTGCCCGACCACGCGGGCATGAAGCCGATCCTCCATGCGCAATAGTTTCTGCATCTCGCCTTCCAGCAGGCGCGATACGGGGATGCCCGTCCACTTGCCGACCACTTCGGCAATGTCATCCGCGGTCACTTCCTCCTGAAGCATGGCCTGCCCGTTCTCGTTCAGGGCGTCGAATTCCGCCTGCTCGGTTTGCAGTTGCCGGTTCAGGGCGAACATCACGCCGTAGCGCAGTTCCGCCGCTTTGTTCAAATCGCCCCGGCGCTCCGCAGCCTCGGCCTGCATGCGCGTATTTTCGATCTCCTCTTTGGTTTTGCGGATTTTCTCGATCACGCGCTTTTCGTTGTCCCACCGCGCTTTCAGTTGGCTGGACGATTCGCGCAGATCGCCGAGTTCCTGCTCCAGTTTCGCGAGCCGCTCCTGACTGGCCGGGTCGGTCTCTTTCTTCAGGGCAACGCGCTCGATCTCCAACTGCCGGATGCGACGTTCCACAACGTCTATTTCGGCAGGCATTCAGTCTATTTCAATGCGCAGGCGGCTGGCCGCCTCGTCAATCAGGTCAATGGCCTTGTCGGGCAAAAACCGATCCGCGATGTAGCGATCCGACAGCACGGCGGCGGCGACAAGGGCGCTGTCCATAATGCGGATACCGTGATGCACCTCGTACTTTTCTTTCAGGCCGCGCAAAATGCCGATGGTATCGTCCACGCTCGGTTCGCCCACCAGAATTGGCTGGAAACGCCGTTCCAGAGCCGCATCTTTTTCAATGTGCTTGCGGTACTCGTCCAGCGTCGTCGCGCCCACGCAGCGCAGTTCGCCTCTCGCCAGCATCGGCTTGAGCATGTTGCCCGCGTCCATCGCGCCCTCGGCTTTGCCCGCGCCGACAAGGGTGTGCATCTCGTCTATAAACAGAATGATGCCGCCCTGCGCGTCAACCACTTCTTTAAGAACCGCTTTTAATCGCTCCTCGAACTCGCCCCGAAACTTCGCGCCCGCGATTAATGCGCTCAAATCGAGGGAAATCACGCGCTTATCTTTCAAGCCTTCAGGCACGTCGCCCTCAATGATGCGCTGCGCCAGTCCCTCCACAATGGCCGTCTTGCCCACGCCGGGTTCGCCGATCAGAACCGGGTTGTTCTTGGTGCGCCGGGACAACACCTGAATCACGCGCCGGATTTCTTCATCGCGCCCGATAACCGGGTCGAGTTTCTGCTTCCGCGCCAGTTCGGTATAATCGCGCCCGTACTTTTCCAGCGCCTGATATTTTTCTTCCGGGTTCTGGTCCGTGACGCGCTGGCTGCCCCTCACGTCGCGCAACGCCGTCAACACTTTTTCCCCATTGACGCCCTGCGCTTTCAGCAACCGCGCGCTCGGCCCCTGATTATCGGCCACGATGCCAAGCAGGAGGTGTTCCGTGCTGACGTACTCGTCCTTCATGCGCTCGGCCTCGCCAAAGGCCGCGTTCATCGCGTGTCGCAGTCGAGGCGTCAGGCTGGCCGCCACCTCCGCCATACCCGAAATGCGGGGCAGTTTGGCGATTTCACTCTGAACCTGCGTTTGCAGCAGGCCGATGTTCACGCCCAATTTCTGCAAAATCGGCCCGGTCACGCCCTCATTCTGCGCCAGTAACGCGGACAGCAGATGCTCCACATCCACCTGCGTATTCTGGTTCTGTTCCGCAATCTGCTGCGCCTGCGTAATCGCTTCCTGCGCCTTAATCGTCAATTTGTCCATTCGCATAGGTGTTCATCCCCTCCCATACGCGCATTTGCGCGTATAAAAGTCGCGCCATGCCCGCTTCCCGCGCTTTTCTACGACGGACATGGAAACTCCTGCTGTTGTTCTGCTTCAACATGATTATGATACACCTTTAGCGTACCATTGTCAAGTGATTTTCTAAGGCCAACAACAGTATGGCAAATTGATGGATACTTCTGGAAGTAAACAGGCAAAAGTAAGCCCCATCGGGAGTGTTCAAGAACATCTTGAAGTTCCCAACAAGGCAATAACAACAAATATAGTCATATGAATGGCGACAATGCCGATTGAACAGGTGATAAGGTCAGGGCAACAAGTCTGCGACAGTAATCAGGGAATCGGGCGCGACAAGAGGAGAAACGATTTCTGTTTCGATATAGCGCGTGATGCTGCGGTAGCCGTGTCCGAGCGGCATGTCCGTCATAGCGGCGGGCTGCCGATGCACTTCCAGCACACGGTCTACGACGTTGAGTATCCAGTAGTCTGCAATGCCCGCCCGCGCGTAGATTCCCGCCTTTGTGGTACGGTCGTAACGTAGCGTACTGTCGGAAATTTCGATAATAAGAACGGCAGTCGTCGGGTGCGCCAGAGAATAATCGCGTATGGAACCCACAACAACCGCGACATCCGGTTCGGGCTTGTTGTGCGGCCCGAACACGAGCGGCAATTGAGTACGAATATGGCACTCTTCGCGGAAGGCCCGCTCTGCCGCCTTGCCACTTAAATTTGCTGATTGTCGCATGTGGACTCTCTGTGGACTCACCTTCTCGATCACCTCCCCTTCTATCAATTCCAATCGCTCTTCCGGCCCGTACACGCCCTGCGCCCACGCGCAATCGAATTCCGCAACCGTCAGCAGGCGGCGGCGCGGCAACACGCGGGCGTCAACTTTATACGTCGGCATCACGGCTTCCTCTCTCGTTAGATCGGCCTGTTCCGGTTCCCTGACTAATGTTTCCGCTGCCATCGCTTGCGTTACTCCCGTCGTATTAGCGTTTCTCAATGCTCCTCGCTACGCACAGTATACGCCAATATTGAAAGCGCGTCAATTGAACGCGCGTCAATCGGCAAATCAAACGAAAGGATAGTCAGCGAAATCATCTATGCCGCCTGCGACAAAACACTCCGCAAATCTATACCAATCCGAAGTCTGTAGGTTTTCCGAGTTCGTATCTTGCGCTGCCGCCAGCAGGACACGGTTGCGGCCCGCCCGCTTCGCGCCATACAACGCCTTGTCCGCGCTTTCCACCAGTCCGGCGGGACACAGTTCATCCGCATCGGGCAGGGCAACGCCAATACTGAGCGTGACACGACGGCAGGGAAATTCATACATGCTGACGCTTGCCCGCAATCGTTCCGCGATTTCCAGCGCGGTTGCGACATCCGTATCCGGCAGCAGAACGGCAAACTCTTCGCCGCCATAACGGGCCACGCAGTCGCCGGGGCGCGTGTTTTCCCGCAGCAGGCGAGCCACGATGCGCAGAACTTCATCCCCGGCAGGATGTCCATACGAGTCGTTGTACTGCTTGAAATGATCCACGTCCGCCAGCAGCATGGTCATGGGCCGCCCGGATACCTGCGCGTCTCCCACTGCCGCGCGCAGCCGATCCTGAAAGGCGCGATGATTGGCAAGCATGGTCATGCCGTCGGTTGTCGCCAGCGCCAGCAGGCGCGCATTCGCCGCTTCCATCTCTTCATGCGAGGCTTTCAGTTCGTGGTTGGCCCGCGTCAGTTGCGCCGTCCGGTCCGCAATGCGCTGTTCCAGCAGGCGATTGGCGCGTTTAAGCCCGCGCATCCTCACGCGCGCCAGTCCTGCCACGACTACGGCAAGCCCGATAACAGCGGCAAGCCGGAACCAGTTCGTCTGATAAAAGCGCGGCGTAAGCGTAAACGTAAAGGCAACTCCCTCATTGTTCCACACGCCGTCATTGTTGCAGGCCATCACACAAAAACGGTACGTTCCCGGCGGCAAGTTGGTGTAATAGGCGGCGCGGCGCGTTTCCGCCGCGACCCATTCATGGTCATAGCCCTCCAACTTGTAGCGAAACCGCACCCGTTCCGGCATGGTCAGGCTGGGCGCAGTATAGCGCACTGCTAATTCACCCTTTCCCGGCGGTACGCGAACGGGCTTATTCGCGTCAATTATCATGCCGTCCACTGTAATCTGCTCGACAATCACATGGGGCGCAAGCGTATTACAGCGCAGCCGCTTCGGGTCCACAATGGTCATGCCCGTATCGCCCCGGAACCAGAGCCTGCCATCATCGGTTTTCAGCGCAGTTTGGCTCAGGGGAAATCGGCGGAATTCCATCCGATGCTTCATACAGATGGTATGACAGTTGGTGAATAAAACCTTTCTCGTAGGATTCCCGGCTGTTTTTGGACACCACAAAGATGCTCCGGTTGCCCCCGATCCACAACGCGCCGCCATCATCAATCAAAACCTGATACAAATTCTCGTCCGGCAGGCCGTCCCGCTTGTTGAACAGGGTAAATTTGCCGTTCCGAAAACGCGCCAATCCTTTGTCCGTGCCGAGCCACTGCTCTCCCTCGGAAGCGCAGGCGACGGCGAGAACATGCGTATTCGGCGGCAGGCCCTCGTGGAACAGTTCGATTTTATCGCCCTGTCACGCGCCCCAATCCCTGTTCGCAGCCGAACCAGAGCGTACCCGCCGGATCAAGGCAGAATGTAAAAATATAGCCGAGGGGTTTGTCACAGAAGAGCGAAACCTGTTTGCCGTTGCGCAGGCGGGACAGCGTGTTCCAGTCCTCGAGAAGCAGACCGTCGCGATCTTCCGCCACTTTCGCCATGCTGCTTTTTGTCAGCAGCGTGGTAAAATGCTCCTCGCGCCAGTGATGCAGTCCGCCGCCGTCCGTAATCAGCCACAGCCCGCCGTCTTTTGCAGGCCAAACGCTGCTTATGGCATTGCCCGTCACGCTGTCGGGAAGCCCATGATGCCGAGTGAATAGGTGGTGACGGCATTGTTTTCCAGACGCGCCAATCCCTTCCGAGGTGGCAAACCAGCAATCGCCGTTCCGGGTTTGACACGCCCCGTTGATAACCGCGCCTCTTAAAGTATCGCGCAAACTCCCGCGCGGAGTATCACGCATAAACCCCGCGTCCACATCAGCCGCAACCCTTGATTCCGGCATTGAACTCAGTTCAAGAGGCGTCAGTTTGGTATTGCTGAAGCGGCTTAATCCCGTACCTGTGCTGACCCATAAATTGCCTTCGCGGTCTTCCAGAAGCGGTCCGGCGCTGGAATCGATAAGGCTGTCGCGGCTGTTGAAAACGTGAAACGCGCCGTTCTGCCAGCGGTGCAGGCCATTGCGTGTTCCGACCCACAAATTGCCCGCGCGGTCCGCGTACAGGGAACGGATACCTTCAGCGTTCAGCCCCTCCTGCCGCCCATACTCTTGCCATTTGCCGCCATGGAGCCGCCATAGCCCCTGATGTTCCGTCCCTGCCCACAAACTCCCGTCCCCGGTGGCGCACAGGGCGGTCAGATTGCTGACGGGCAATTTCGGCTCAAAGGACATGGGCAAGCCGTTCTCAGCGATTTTATACAGCCCCTCCGAGCCGGTCGCAATGCAAATCGCGCCCTGCCTGTCCTCCACGATGCCGGATACCGTCCAGGGCGCGGTGGAAACAGTTTCGACGTGTCCGTTACGCAGGCGCAACACGGAATGTTCGCCCTGCCCGCCCACCCACAAACTGCCATCGCGGGCAGAGCAGAGGGCAGTCGTCTGACTCCATTTTGGCGTTCCGGCTTCGGTATTATAGCGCGTGTAGCGGCCCTCCCCAAAAGTGCCGAACCCATCCCCGTCCGTGCCAACCCATACTTGCCTGTCGGGGGTGACCGTAACGGCGCGAACCATGCCGCGCGTCCATCCGGGCGTATTGGCGGCGTCAAAAACGCGAAACGCGACGCCATCAAAGCGGACAAGTCCGGCGCGGGTGGCAAGCCACAGATAGCCGTCGGGCGTTTGCGCCAGTCCCTCAATTTCGCGGGGCGGCAGGCCATCCCGCGTGTTCCAGTTGTCCAGACGGCATTGCGTCAAATCCTTATTGGTGTCCAGCGCCCGCGCTGGAGCCATCCTCCCTAACAGAAACGACACAATAAGGCCGGTAAGAAGCGTATGCAGTATGGGCCGTGATGCAGGTATAGTGTTGCTCATAGATGCCGTTAGTAACCACCTCGCCGTTGAGGTCAGGTTGGGTCATTTAGCCGGATGCCAGTGTTTTTAGTCTGCGGTAGTCTGTTATTCCACAGGCAACCATTGCAGGGGTCTGGCGTTTTTATCGGCAGGTGAGCATCGTTATTATATCCAAAGAAATACGGGCAGCAGGAAATTTCCTTGTTTCTACTATCTACTGTCTACCATCTACCGTCTACTCTCTAATGTCTACTCTGGAGCCATCCATGATTTATCGTCGAGTCGCGCGCCCGCTGCTGTTCGCGCAGGATGCGGAAAACGCGCATGAGCATACGCTGGAAATGCTGGCGCGAATCAGCCATCTGGCTCTGCCCCCCGGCAGGGACGTGTTCACGCATACGCGCCTGCAGGTAGAAGTGGCAGGCCTGTCGTTTCCCAATCCTGTCGGGTTGGCGGCGGGGTGCGATAAAAACGCGCGGGCGGTTCCCACATGGCCCCGGTTCGGGTTCGGATTTGTGGAAGTGGGGACGGTGACGGCGCAACCGCAGGGGGGCAATCCTAAACCGCGCGTGTTCCGGGCCGCTCGGCATGAGGCTCTGGTCAACCGATTGGGCTTTAACAGCGAAGGTTCCGAAGCCGTCGCGCGGCGGCTGGCATTGCTGCGGCGGAGAGAGCGCGAACTGCCTGTGCCGCTGGGCGTCAATATCGGCAAAACGAAAATCGTGACCGGGGATGAGGCTGTACTGGAGGATTATCGCGCGAGTTTTCGCCGCCTGTCGCGCCACGCGGACTTTATTGTTGTCAACGTGTCTTCGCCCAATACGCCGGGATTACGGCAGTGGCAGGAGAAAGATAAACTCGGCGCGCTGCTTGGCGCATTGATGGACGAGGCGCGGTCGCTGGCGCAGAAGCGTACCCTTGCGCCCCTGCCGGTTTTCGTCAAAATCTCGCCGGATATGGCGGACGGGGATATGGCGGATGTCGTAGAGGTCGCGCTGGAAAAACAACTCGCGGGCATCATCGCTACAAACACGACGATTGCCCGCGAAGGCGCGTTGTCAAACGTGGAAAGCAACGGCGGCTTGAGCGGCAAACCGCTGCGTTCGCGCGCCACAGAAGTCATCCGGTTTTTGTACCGTTGCACGGGAGGCAAACTGCCCCTTATCGGCGTGGGTGGCATTTCCTCGGCGGAAGACGCTTACGAACGCCTACAGGCAGGCGCATCCCTGATACAGTTATATACCGGACTCGTCTATGAAGGCCCGTTCCTGCCCAAACGCATTAATCAGGGACTGCTCAAACTCATGGAACGCGACGGCGTGAAACACATCTCCGAACTCGTCGGCACGGGCGCATAACCTGTTTGAAATTTTCAAGTGGCGCGCCGGAATCGGGGGACCTGTACAAAATCAGTCCCCTGCCACTGCCGAACCCGCTCCACGCAAACCATACGCATCACTTATCGCCAATATCCTGCCTTAAACGCTCTGACAGTTCTCGCAATTCTTCTATGGAAACATTTACATCGCCGAGCATTCGCTCAAGATGCTGAATACGCTCCTGCCATAGCCGTTCTTCCTGCTTCATCAGTCTGTAATCCACGAGTTGAGGCCGGTTCAATCGCAGTTTTCGGATGTGGAATAAACCGGTGACGCTCAAAGACTGAAGGCGTCCATAATCATCCTCCCGAAAATGCAATTCCGTATTGTCCAAAAGTGGATGCAGCAGGCGGTGTTCCGGCGCGGAAGTTGCCGGGTCAGGAAAGAAGTCGCTCTTGAACAGATTGCATCGGCTACAGGCATAGACAAGATTAGCGTCACTATCGTCGCCGTTTTTGGACACAGGGCCGAAATGGTCAATCGTCAGTTCACCGCCGCTGCTTGTCTCAGACACGCCGCAATAGCCGCAGCAAAAATTGTAGCGTTGCCGTACTTGTTCATGTTTTGGGTGGGCCATCAGTGGGTGGAAAGGCCTAGCCTGCGGCGGGTCGCTTCACTTAAACGGGTTTCTGTTTCCGCGATTTGCGTCCGCAGCGCGACGGATTCTGACTGCGCGCGGGCAATCTGCGCGTCCAACTCCTTCGCTTTGGCATGAATAGCCTGTAAGTTCTTTAGGCTTCCTGGCAAAACCTCTTCGGCGTCCAGTTCGGCGCAACCCGCCTCATACACTTCTTGCTCTTCCGGGGTCAGCGCTTCGCCCTGCGCCCATCGGTCATGCAGCGCCTGCCATGTCCGATACGCCGTCTCATTCATTGTTTGTACCTCCTGCGTGTATGCTGAATAGTATAACACACACTGCCGCGCCTTCACGCTCATTGCTCTGACAGCACAAACCATTATTGCCAAAACCGGGATGCAAAGAACCGTGTTCTCCTTTATCGTATATTGGGACCGTCGCGCATAGTTACTGCGCGTCTATTTGTCGAATTGCCGAATGATTTTATCAACATCCTTGATGCTGATGACATTCCAATACTTCTTTCCTTGATCTTCGCCAGTTTCAGCCCCGAAATCGCTGCGTAGAAAATCGTACAAAATTGCCTCAGTTTCACCAGTGACGCAAACACAGTAGCAGTTGGTTCCAGGCGTCACCCAAAGGCTTCCTCGCCTCACGCCATTACGCATTATTCGGTGTCGCTCACCTTTGTTGATTTGCAAACGGAGCATTGAGCATTGCTCAACAATTGACTTTATATCTATGTTCATTTCACATAACCTTTGCTCAGTATAGCTCATTCCGCTTCACAGGAAGTGGGCGCAACGGCACATTCTCCAATTGGGGCATCGAAGTCAGGAGCCATGTAGAGAATCAATCCCTTGCCGCTGCCAAACTGCGGGCGCGGTTTGGGCTTGGATTCGGGTTCGGCAATAGATACCAGACGGGCTACCGGTGTATCGTTCTCCATGAGAACAATATCTTCACCACGCCGAGCCGCCTGTACCAGCTGAGTCAGTTGCGTTTCCGCCTGTTTGATAGCGATTTGCGTCATTGAAGCCTCCTAATTCTACTGCAAAGACTATCTCTATTGTACCTGCCTGTTGAGCCGAAAAATGGTTTTTGACGGACCGACTACTAGAAGCAACATACATTTAGGAATTCGTTTGGCTGCGCGTTTCTTTCGAAGCCAGATTGCGGAAGAAGGGACGGCGTTTCAAATGCAAAAATGTCAGCCGCGTATACAGTATTTTCAGGAGGATGTTCTTTGTTTTATACCATAGCGTGGCGTAATTGCGCTTTGGGAGTGGCTGCATTTGTGGCGCGAAATTCAGGGGTGGGAAGTACGCATAAATATTGACTTCGCCCAGCGCGTCGTACTCCTCCACGCCCTCATAATCGCAGGGCGCGGCTTCCAGTCCGGCCACATTCCGGGCGGTTTCGGTCAGCAGCAGGTACTGCTTCGCTTCCAGAGAGTTCTTCAGCAGGCGATGAATTAAAATCACGTCGGTTCCCGCCAGTTCGGTGAAGCGCCCGATGCGGTGCATCAGCGCGGTTCCGACATGCAGCAGAATTTTCAGGCGGAGGGCTTCCGTATGGCGACACGCTTCGCAGGGGCAGATATTGGATTGCGCCAGTTCCAACAACTTGGCGTCGAACGCGACGAAGAAACCGCTCATCTTTGCCAGCACATCGCGAACCTGAAGCGCGGGCATATCGGGCGCAAGGACGCAGTACAGGAAAATCGCGTCCCCTTCCAGTTTGGCGACGACAAGCGGCATTTTGGCTTCGCGCAGCAGCGTTTGTATCAGTTGCGTAATGATAATTTGCCCGTGCGCCAGCGACTCCCGATGCGACACCATGAACTGTGTATAGCCGCTGATGTCGCACATCACCAACAACGCCGTTTTTGCCTCGTTCGTCACCGCAGCCTCCTGCCCATGCTTACGCTTCACGCTCCCATCATTCGGCTATTCTATACGTTGTTCCTGTATTTGGAAACAAATATTCGGGGCGGGGAGTTCGGCCTGATTGTGGATGATAATTTTTACAGGCTACTTGACAATCCCCTGCGCAATGTTGTATCCTTTTTTAGCACTCGCACACGTAGAGCGCTAATTATCCCAAGCGCTCGCTCGGCGAGCTATTCTGACAGGAGGAACGCGAATGGCATTGCGACCACTGCGCGACAAGGTTGTTGTGAAACCCAGTGATGCGGACGATAAAAGCGCGGGAGGCATTTTTCTGCCCGACGCCGCTAAAAAGAAACCGCAGGAGGGTACGGTCATCGCCGTAGGCTCCGGGCGTTTGCTGGACGACGGCACAATCAAACCCTTGTCCGTCACCGTTGGCGACAAAGTAGTGTATTCCAAGTACGGCGGCACGGACGTTAAAATGGACGGTTCCGACTACGTGCTTTTGGACGAAGATCAGATTTTTGCGATTTTGGAAGGGTAGTAAAGTAGATAGGTAGTTAGTAGATAGGTAGCCTTGCCATGCGGCAGAAATAGCGCATCACGATCTACCTATCTACCCACCTACCTATCTACCTCTCTACTCCCGAAGGAGAATTTCATGGCTGCCAAGCAGTTAAAGTTTGATGAAGAAGCTCGCCGCGCACTGGAGCGAGGCGCGAACGCGGTTGCGAACGCGGTTAAAGTGACGCTCGGACCCAAAGGCCGCAACGTCGTTCTGGACAAAAAGTACGGCTCCCCGACGATTACCAAAGACGGCGTGACGGTTGCCAAAGAGATCGAACTGGAAGACCCGTATGAGAATATGGGCGCGCAGTTGGTCAAGGAAGTGGCGAGCAAGACCAACGACGTAGCCGGTGACGGAACCACGACCGCGACGGTTCTGGCGCAATCCATTGTCAACGAAGGTCTGCGTTATGTGGCAGCGGGCGGAAACCCCCTGCTGGTCAAAAAAGGCATCGAAACCGCAGTAGAAGCGGCCGTTGCCGAATTGCGCAAACTGGCCGTCGAAGTGAAGGGCGACAAGCAGAAGGTCGCCAGCGTCGCCAGCATTTCGGGCAACGACCCGGAAATCGGCGAACTCGTCGCAAACGCGATTGAGAAAGTCGGGCAGGACGGCGTTATCACGGTCGAAGAGAGCAAGTCCCTGCAAACGTTCACCGACTTTGTGGACGGGATGCAGTTCGACAAGGGCTACATCTCCCCCTACTTCGTGACCGACCCCGAGCGCATGGAAGCCATCATTGACAACCCCTACATCCTGATTCACGAGAAGAAGATTTCGGCAGCCGCCGACCTGATTCCCGTGCTGGAAAAAATCGCGCAGTCCCGCCGCCCGATTGTGATTATCGCGGAAGACGTAGACGGCGACGCGCTTGCCACGCTGGTTGTCAACAAAATTCGCGGCATCATCAACAGCGTCGCGGTGAAGGCTCCCGGCTTCGGCGACCGCCGCAAGTCCATGCTGGAAGACATCGCCATTTTGACCAATGGCAAGTTTGTCAGCGAAGACCTGGGCGTGAAGCTGGAGAATCTGGACGTGACCTTCCTGGGCAGCGCCGAGCGCGTGATTGTCGGCAAGGACCAGACCACGATCATCAACGGCGGCGGCACGGAAGATTCGATTATGGGACGCATCAGCCTGATTAAGCGCCAGATCGAAGAGACGGACAGCAGCTACGACAAGGAAAAACTGCAAGAACGGCTGGCGAAACTGGCCGGCGGCGTTGCGGTCATCAAAGTCGGCGCGGCGACCGAAACCGAACTGAAGGAAAAGAAGCACCGCTTTGAGGACGCCCTGAGCGCCACTCGGGCGGCGGTTGAGGAAGGCATTGTGCCGGGTGGCGGCGTGGCGTTCCTGAACGTGCAGGAAGCGCTCGACAGCCTGCCGGGTGGCCCCGACGAGCAGCACGGCATCGCGATTGTGCGCCGCGCATTGGAAGCGCCCCTGCGCACCATAGCCGAAAATGCGGGCTTCGAGGGTTCGGTCGTGGTCAACAAGGTGAAGAGCCTGGGCGTGGGACAGGGCTTCAACGCGGCAACGGAAGAGTATGGCGACATGATCGCACAGGGCGTGATTGATCCTGTCAAGGTGACGCGCAGCGCCCTGCAAAACGCGGCTTCCATCGCCGCCCTGCTGCTGACAACGGAAACTCTGGTTGTCGAAAAGCCGGAGAAGAAAGCCGCCGCAAACGGTGGCGGCGGACATGGACACGACGACTACGGCATGTAAGAACAGGCAGTAGGGAGTGGGAAGTAGGGAGTAGGTCAATCCTGCTTCCGCTTCTTGTCCAAAACTAAACGCCCCGCTTTCCATATTTTGGAAAGCGGGGCGTTGTTCGTTTCTTACCTCTTGCTGTAATCAGGCGTATGGTATATAATAACGCCATAAGGAGCGAAGACGTTGCCGCGTAAAGATACCTACCATGCTATCGTCCGACAAGCGCTGGAAGCCGAGGGGTGGGTAATTACGCATGACCCCTATCCACTTAAATTCGGCGAGGAAGACCTGTACGTTGATTTGGGAGCAGAAGCGCCTATCGGGGCCGAGAAGGAGGGGCGCAAAATTGCTGTCGAGATCAAAAGTTTTCTCGGCAAATCTCCTATGACGGATTTGGAACGCGCGCTCGGTCAATTCACGCTGTACCGCTTTCTTATTCAGCGCAAGGAGCCGGAACGTACCCTGTTTCTATGCGTTTCCGCCGACACTTACGAGGCCGTTTTCAATACGGCGGATGCGCGCGATCTGGTTGCCGCAACAATGATTCGCTTGCTGCTGTTTGATGCCGAAGGAGAGAACATCGTAAGATGGATCGAGTAGAAAATTATCGCGCGGTTGTGAAGCGCATCATTCAAGAATATGCGGACTTCATTCCCGCCTATGCCAATGTTACTGCGGAAACCGTGTTCGATGACGAACATGGTCACTACATCCTGTTCTACACCGGTTGGGACGGAGTGCGGCGCGTACACGGCAGCGTAATCCATATTGACTTTCGGGACAACAAACTATGGGTGCAGCACGACGGCACAAAAAACGGGATTGTAGATGAACTGCTGGAAGCCGGCATCCCACAGGAACAGATCGTCTTAGGATTTCATCACCCCGCAAAACGCAAGTTCACCGAATTTGCCGTCACCTGAACAAATCTGCCGACAGGTGTTTGCTTCCCTGCTTACGCCGCGCTTACAAGGGCTTCGCAAGTAGCCGTTTGCAGTAGTTCGGCATCTGAAACGTAAGCGACACTATGATCTTCGCGCCATTCCGTTGTGACAGTTATTTTGATCTCGCTGCCTTTGCTCGCTTCATGGCATAGACGCTGAAACAAACTTTCATCCGGTACATTTACCTTCTGCGTAAACAAGCGGCTTCCACCTTTGTAGCGCGCCTGCTTCTCGTACAACAATGCAGACGGATTACTCGGCAACAAATCAAGAAGCGTTGCCTGTATGGTTGATATGGTTGGTTCCATTTCGGATGAACCGGAAATCACAGTCTTGCTCCCGCGTTTTTTAGCAATTGAACCCCAATGTCGTTATGGGCCAGTTTGGCATAAGTCAGTGCAGTTCGGCCTTTGTTGTCCACGAGGTTAGTATCCGCGCCATATCCAAGCAACATTTTCAGGGCGGTGTTTCTTTTGTTCCCGGCAGCTAGCATAAGCGCGGTCACTCCATCTGGCAACTTCTGGTATTCAACATTATACCCACAATGGAATTTTATATAATTTTTATCTAATTTATTCTGAACATTGATATATACGTTATTTTCAAGCAGTAGTTTGAGAACGGCAGTATCCTTGCGTACAGTCGCCGCATGTACTGCAGTTAGCCCGGAAATCATTTCCCCTTTGTCTACATCGGAGTTTACGAAAGAAGTATTGCCCCTTGAATTGATCCTACAACCATGATTCAGAAAGCATTGAACTGTTCCCGGAGATTCGAAACGTACTGAGGTTATAAACGGGAGTGTTCCGTCGAAGGTGGATTTGCTGACATCGGCTCGTGCATCAAGCATAGCTTGCATGATTGCAGAATTATAATACTCATATCTTTTTGTATCTCCCGCGGCCTCCATAGTAGAGTTTGCCTGATCAACACTTATGTCGTAACTTTCTTGTGAGATTCCGAAGATGGACTGGCCCTCTTTATCAAGACCATTGGGGTTGGCTCCCTGATGAAGCGCATCTCGCACACCGTTAACATCATTGCGTTTGACCGCATCTGCAAGAATCTGGTCGAACCGATGTTGTCGCTGCTTTGATGCAACCATAGACATTGTAAACCAGACAAGTGCGCAGAAGGTACAGAGAATGGACGTACTGAACAGGAAGCGTCGTAATCTCGTCCGTACAGCCTTCGGTTGGCTCAACGGTTTGCGGTCACGAACGGGCTGTGGCTTGGCAGTCTGTTCTACTCTTTCTGGTGATTTCGCCTGTCGTTGAGATGTTTGCTTGCTCCTGCTGGATTGTTCAGCGGCTATTTGTACTGAAACAGCCACATGGTCAACTTTCGCTATCTCTGGCTCGCTGTTATCGTTGTTCACCGGTTGAACTGGCAGTGTTGCGGCGGAGGCGACAGGCTGCTGTGCAGACTCATTGACAAGGTTCGCTTTCACTTCTAGCGGTTTTGGCTTGCAGGTGGTAATGGGGTTGACCGTAGTTGTCGTGGACGGGGAGCGTTCCGGCAAGGTTGAAACAAGAGCCGTATTGATACGCTCAATCAAAGCAATATCGGCAAGTGTGGGCAATAGGCGACGCTCATTCTCCTGCGTAAGTTCGTGAGAGAAGCGGTTGCGTATGTTCGCAAGTCGCAGCAGCTCATCTGTATCAGACCAAGCCGGATTTTGCCTCGCGTACTCACGAACGACATCCTTAAAGCCTATTACCTGCACTGGTTGTACGGCATTATCCATCCATTTCTCGATGGACGCAAACACTTGACGGAAATGCCGTTCGCGTTCCATCTCCTCTTTTGTCAGAGGCGGATTGTAAAGACGAGTTCGAACGAGCGTGTCATAGAACTCCTGCGCACTTGGAAATCGCTCACTCTTCTTGACAGCCAGAGCGCGGTTCAGCACGATTTGCAGAGCAGGCGGGGCGTCCAGCACGAATGTCGTAATCGGCCTTGGGGTTTGTGTCGTAATTGCCTCCTGCCAACGTGCCTGTGTTGTACATTCAGGTGTGCCTTTTGATGGTTTGAAGGGTCGCTGTCCGCTTAACATCTCATACAGCACAACTCCAACTGACCAAACATCCGACTGATAATCCATCTGCGGGGTTGGCGCAAATACTTCAGGCGCCATGTAGGCCGGGGATCCGCCTCCAACCATCACAGATTTAGTGTCCAAGTGGTCAGCAATACCGAAATCCGTCAGCATTACGCAACCATCAGTTCCAATAAGAATGTTCGCAGGTTTGATATCTCGGTGACAAATGTGCTTAGTTCGGGCAAAGGCAAGCGCGTCAAGAACATGCGCAGCGATTTCTATGGAGCGTTCAAGAGAAAGAGACTCTTCCGCTTCCAGCAGTCTGCTCAACGTTTGTCCTTTGATGTACTCCATATCAAGAACAACGTAAGGAGGTTCAATGCTAGCGGTGTGGAAGCGAACAATGTGAGGATGCGGAGCAGGATGATTCAGACGATCCAGAATTTGCGCTTC
Organism: uncultured Chthonomonadaceae bacterium; assembly: GCA_963817895.1. Classification (GTDB taxonomy): domain Bacteria; phylum Armatimonadota; class Chthonomonadetes; order Chthonomonadales; family Chthonomonadaceae; genus CAWFQB01. The sequence continues at coordinate 727,949 of CAWFQB010000003.1, read as the reverse complement.
TTTCAGCGTTTCCTGGCGGTTGTCTGGGTGCGTTTCAATGGTTTTCAGGGCAACATTTTTGTTCAGCGTCGTATCTTTAGCAAGCCAGACTGTGCCTGCCGCGCCACCACCTAACCATTGTAAGATTTCGTATTTTCCCAGTTTGCTGCCCGGTTGCATCGTGTGGTCGCTTTCTGACGTTCCTGCGTGGATGTGTGTTGATGGTTTTGCATTTCTACAATACAATCTTCGCTTTGCAAGTAGCGACTTCCTTCCACGAAGGCAAAATTTTCATAGTCAGGCAGGCACGAGCATGGTTTGCAGTTTATCAGCCTCGTCGCATCTATTTGCGGCACACAGCAAGGCCGTATAAGCCTCACGCGCTTGTATGGTTAAGGGATGTTGTATGCCGAACGTTTGTTCTCGCAGGGTCAGGGCGCGGGCATAGAGCGGTTCGGCAGCCGCCGGATTGCCGCTTGCCTGATACTGCTTCGCAAGGCTGAACAGAATTTGTGACAGCATGGGATCGGTGGCGGGCAGGGCGCGTTCGGCGATAGCAAGCAGGCGCAGGTATAAGGCGAGGGCCGGATTATCATACCCGGTATAATCCGCGTCCCATGCCGCATAGATAATCTCCCGCGCGTAACCTGATCCTACCAGACGATCAAAAATATCTGTGAATTCTTCGCTTTGATCAATCTCTTCCTGTGTGACTCCAGCGTCCAGCCATTTCTGTTCTATAATTCTCATTGCATGTTCATAAGCGTTTTCAGGAGTCAAGGGCATCTCAGGTATGATTGCCATGATTTCATCCTTCATCTTTTTCGCGTAGCAAGTTCCGGCGCATTCGTCAAGAGGATCAGTAGCCGCCTTCCAGCCACGATTGATACAGGTCGAGATAATGCGCGGCATCTTCCGGCAGACCCTCCTCGTCCAAATCTTCTACGGCAATCCAGCGCTGTTTGCCTTTCGCTTTCACCTCACATTGCAGCGTGTCGCTTGCGCCGACCTGAAAGCCGAGGACCTCCACCGGACTGCCCATCAGATTGGCCTTGAATGGCGTTTCTACCTGCTCCAAAAAAGTGTTTTCCCACGCGCTCATCTGCTCGTACTCGCCATAAGCGTCCGTCAGAATTTCCTCGATCTCTTCCCGCTTGCTCATCTCGTCAGCCATATCGTTGCCTTTCTCCTTCTGCTCTTCTTGCGCTTTGTGTCTGCGTCCAGTTCCAACGGCGCGGTTTAGCCGCAGCACTGTTTGTATTTTTTGCCGCTGCCGCAGGGACAGGGTTCGTTGCGTCCTACCTGCTTTCCGGCGGGCGGGGCAGCGGGCGGAAGCGGCAGTTGCAGCGCTTCGATCAGGCGTTCACTCAGGGGGATCGCGCCAGGTTGCATCTTTTGCTCGTAGTCCGGTCTGTACTGGCGCAGCAGATTGTCGCCGTCCCTGCCCCATTCAAAACCCGGCAGGGGCAGCAGATTGCGTATTACCCACGTGGCGCGTTCCGGGTCGCGGCCCGCCAGAATACGAATTGGAAGCAGAGACACATCCGGGTTTTGAACGTAATCGCTTACCGCTTTTCGATAGGGTTCCTCTTTCACCTTTTCAGGATCGGCGAACGCTTCCACGACAAGGCCAAGGTTGGGATGATACTCCATTCCCTCAATGTCATCAAAGGTAATCCCAATCGTTTCCACGTCCTTCGCCCATGTTCTATTTTCGTACTGCAAATTGGGATGCAGCGGCAGCAGAAAAGGCGTCCCTGTCTGCCCCAACGCGGAACCCGGCATGGGGAGAGCCTCCAATTCCGCCATCTGCGCGCGAAGCGACATGTAGCCCCTCATGGTTTCAGCCAATTCGCTCACAGGCACAACAATCAGATTGGAACCGAAGAAGGCAACGAAGTCCGGCTTTTCCGCTGTTTGTAACTTAATCGCCTGTTCTCGTTTATCAGGGTTGCGATACAGCAAAAATGGCTGCTTCACAACGGCTTCTGCGGACGCGCGCAAGACTTCGTTTCTGCCGGACGGCGGATACATGGTGATCGCGCCACTCAGCATCCAGACTGCGCCCATCGGGACAATCCGCGCCCGGATATAGTGGCCGGGCAGCATTTTGTCGAAATACGCCCGCCCCATGTTGGAACGGACGCGATACACAACGTCGTTGAGCAGGTTGTCAAACACGAGAATATCGCCCTCATGACGCAATATCTCGAACAGGCCCTCCACCACGCTTTTCCAGCCGAGCAGAATGTCCTTATCCGCTTGCGGCAATAAAGGCGTGTCGTTGACATAGTGATCCACAACGGTCAGGCCGTCCGAAAGGCGGTATTGAAGCAGGAAATAATCCAGAAAACTGACGTGCTGTGGGTTGCTCACTGGATCCGGCGAATCAAAATAGTGGAATTGCGCTTCCACCAGATCACTCGCGAACCTTTTTGCCTCGCCAAAATGCACCAGTTGCCGCTTCAACGCGCCCGCGTGTTCCATTGCTTCGTCTATCATGTTTGCGCTTCCTCAGTATCGAATGGTTTGAGAGCCGGATGTTGCGAATAGAATGTTTCGGGTTGGAATTTGTATTCTATTATACAGCAGCGTCCCGCCTTTTCCTATTTTTATCAGGAAAAGGCGGGACGCTGTATTCGACATGCCTTCATAATCTACACCGGCGCAATGGCAAAATGGACTTGGCGAATGCCCGATACGCTTAGATTTTGCGGTCGGTGGTTGTGGCGGTATCGAAAGTCGTTCCGGTTGTGGTTGTTGTGCCGGCGATTTGCTCCACTTCCACGTCTGTGCGGCGAACGGTATCATGCACGGTTTCCACGCGCTCCGTTGCTTCCTTGCCGACAACCACTTCCTCGACAATACGCGCTTCTTTGGCGACGACCGGCACTTCTGTGGTTTCCGTCACTTCAATCACACCCTCGCGTAGATTGCTCATCGTGGCCGCGTCAACCGGGCGATTGACCGCATGGCGCTCAATCGTGACATGCTCCTCGCGCAGATTGATGCTCTCCTCAACCGGTGTTTCCGTAACGCGGGTATACACGCGGACGCCGCCGCGATTGATTTCGCGCTTACCCAGCGCGATTTCCTCTTCCACAACCGGAAGAACCGTTTCGCCTGCGGTGTTTATAGTTTGCGTGACGGGCGCGGCGACGACAGGGGCCGTAGACATCGTAGCGGCAGCAACGGCAGTCCCCACTACCGCGCCCGGAGTGGTGGTGGTTGTGGTCGTTCGTGTCCGCACTTCATGCGCGTGGTGAATGTCGAGCGCGCCGTGACGGTTCATAATGTCCAGCGCGATCTGCGATTTTTCATTTGTTGTGCGTAGAAATTCCAGCGCGTCCCCCTGCTGAACACCCGCGACGTACAAACGCGCGTCCTCATCGGGAACGCCATCCTCGCGCAGTTCTTCCATGAGTTCGCTCATGTCGCCGCCCCGCTGATGCGCGCCTACGGGTTCGCGCAGATCAATCTCGTGGGCGGCAAACCCGTTCTGCTTCAATTCCTGTCGGGACGCTTCCGCTTCGGCAACCGTTTCAAACAAGCCTACCACTGTCATTCCCATGATCGTTTGCTCCATTTTCAAAACACAGCCCGTTTCGCTTCCACGCTGAGTGGGCAATAGTTATGCATTGGCGATGGAAGCGGCCATTCTCTGCGGCATTTCCATCAACGCCTGACAGGACGGGCTTCTTGCCTGTTAGTTCCTGAAATTGTTGCCGGGTTTACGCCAAAAGCGCGTCGTCGGGTCGAAACCAGCCGCCTTACCATAAATCTATAACTCAGGGCTTAATATGCGTGTAATAGCGTTTCAGCCACCGACTGAAGCCATCCAGACCAGGGAATAGAACACGCTCCGTTATATTGGCCTGATCCAGTTTGTCGCGCACTTCCAGTTTTGCGGCAGCGGACACAATGGTTTTGCCGCACAGGTCGGGATGCGCGGCTACCCAATCCGTCAAATTCGCTGTTGGCGAGGACATGAGCGAGAAAAGGGAGAATTGGTTTACAATGCGCCCGTCGAACGAGGGCGGCTCAAAGAAAACTAAAAACGGCTCGTCCGCCAGTTTGTCGAAATCGCCCAGAGTAGAGGACGCTTTATCCAGCATCTCCGCCGTGAACACGTCCGCGCCCTCCTCTTCCAGAATCGCTTTGAGGCCGTCGGGCAGAAGCCGGTTCGCGCTCACAAAATCAATACGCCAGATCACGCTGTCCGCCTGCGCGTTCGTAAATTCGTCCGTGGCGAAGTGCATAGCGACAAACGGCGAGTACGTCCAATCCAGCAGGCGTGTCGGCAGGCCGTGATGCTGCGCGAGGGCGAGCCAGTTCCAGATCGAGTCCGTGAAGGGGTTGTCAGGATGGGCGTATTTGCGGAAGTTGCGCAGCATGTGTCCCTCCTGCTTCTCATAGCTGACGCCCAGCCGTATCAGGCTCGAAGTCAGATCGCGCTCCACATGCGACATGCCCCGAAACGCGAACGGCGACCGGAACCGTCCCATCGCCTCCTGCCACGCCCCGGCATACAGATGCTCGTTGAGTTCGTTCCAGTTGTTAATGCGTACTTCGTCCATGCTATTTATTTTGTCGCCAGCACGCTCGTTCCGATGCTGACCGCGAGGGCGTCTTCGACAAGCGCGACAACGGGATCGGGCAGGTTGAGTTTCTCGTCAAGGTATTTACGTAGATGATAGCCGCCGTAAGCGGCCCCAATGGCCGCGCCCGCGCCCAATGCCGCCCCGATCCATGTCGGGCGTTTCGGCGGTTCCGAACACGGCCCCGCCCACCAGCGCGCCGGAAAACGCGCGGGCAATCAGGGGCAGGGGCGCGATCCGATCCGGCGTTTTGGGCAGTTTGTCCCCGATCATTTCGCCTGCCGATAATACTTTCAGCGCGGTTGCGACTTTCGGCTCAGCAAGGGCCTCGGCGATTTTGCCCGCCGCGCTGTCCGGGTTCTTTTGCGCCAGTTTGCTGCTGAACAGGGCGGGCGCAAGCATCGCCCGCAGTCCCGCCACCCCACCTAGCGCAAGGGCGCGTATCACAATTTTCACGTCGCTATCCTCGCTCGCCTGCTTCAAACGTTTTGCCATTCACATCTCCTCTGCGCGCGACCATACAATTAGCCCTCAACCCATGCCCCTTCTCCCAAGTTTGGGGAAGGAGAATTTGTTGGGATAGGCTCTTATTGCCGCTGTTGTGTTTTGTGGTCTTCGTTCCCATTTTACGCAGGCCGCGCCGCAATGTTTGCGCATCTGTTTCCTGTTTCCGCCACCTTTTCGCAGTAACAGGTTAAAGGGGTTGAAAGCCCCGTGGACTGCCCGCTATGTCCCTCTTGAACGTTGACAAAATTGTACGTAAATGGTACAATATAACAATTAATGAGAGGCAACACACCCTTTTTAGCCATTCCGCATACCACTATTCTTTAGCGCGTCGGATGGTTCTTCACCCGGCAGGCATAAGCGTTTACATTAAAGCGTCCGCTTCACGCCTGCGCAACATTTTCAGGAGAGTCCGTTGGCAGATACCAATCTTCCTCCCATACCGCCCCGCGCGGAACGTTCCCCGGACGACGGCAGCAGCGATGGCGCGGGCGGTTCCATGCTCATAGACATAGAGCAGGAACTGCGCCGCTCGTATCTGGGCTACGCCGTTTCCACGCTGATTTCGCGCGCCCTTCCCGATGTGCGCGACGGCTTCAAACCCGTGCAACGTCGCATCCTCGCCACCATGCGCGACTTAGGTTTGGGGCCGGGAAGCGCCCGCGTCAAGTCGGCGCAGGTCGTCGGGACATGTTTCGTCGAGGGTACGCTCGTATCCACGCCCAAAGGCTTGCTGCCTATCGAAGATTTGCAAATCGGAGATGAGGTTTACACCCAAAATGGCGTTTGTCCCATCACGCAAACCTACATCATGCCGCGTCAATCCCTGCTCGAAGTGGAACTGGCAAGCGGCATGAAGAACGTCTGCACAGTGGATCAGAAGTTCAAGGTTCTCACGCCGGAATTACAGGTGGCGTGGAAACAGGCGAATGAACTGACTCCCGGCGAGTACATCATTTCCCGTTCCGCTGCCTCCCAAATTGCCGATTACATTGATGTGGATGGCGTCACGCTAAACGAAGACATCGCGTATCTGCTCGGCTTTTTCCTTGCGGATGACTGGGTCTGCCGTGACGCGCGACGGGGTTATGACCGCATCGGCTTTTCCTGCGGGAGTCTGGAAATCATTCAGAAACTGCAAACCATTCTGCTCGAACAGTTTGGCGAAAAGTCGAACATTACCGACAAAGCGGGTTTGCATTGCCTGCGCATCAACAACTCGAAACTTAATAACCAATTGCTCAACGCTTTCGGCATACGGGGCAAGTACGCGCATAACATCGCCATACCCGAGGCCGTCTTCCGTTCGCCCAAAAGCGTTGCGTGGGCGTTCCTGTCGGGCTTTGTGGATGGCGACGGTTCCATTAACAAGGAAGATAACACGCTGGTTTTCACCAGTATTTCCGAAACGTTCATTCGCCAGACGCAAGTTCTGCTTCATAGCTTGAACATCCACAGCCACCTTTATACGTATGCGCCGGTTGAGGGACGCGTTGGCGATAAGCCGGTGTATGGCCGCTATGCAAACCACGTTCTGGAAGTTTACAGTTTATCGTTCCAGCGGGCGGCAGAGCATCTCGATCTGGCACACGCGGAGAAGCGAAGGCGTCTGCATTCCCATGCGACAACAAACCGTTTCACGGCGGAACGCGGGCAGCACATTCCCTATCTCGGACAGAAGATTATCGCGGAGTTCCAAGCCAAACATCTCGGCGGCGGCTGGTACATGGGCGCTTCCGGTCAGAAAGTTCGCGCCGGACTGAAGCACGAGAACGGCGTCAAACTGCGCTGTCACAAAGATTTGGCGCAAACATTTGAGGTTTATTTTTCCACGCTGGTGAAGCTGAACATTCGCAATAAACTGCAAGCCATCGGTTCGGACTACGCGCATTTCGTGCAGCAATTAACGGAAAGCGGAATCACCTTCAGTCAGGTGAAAGCGATACGGGACGCCGGAGAAGATGTCACCTATGACATTCAGGTGGCCCGCGACCATGAGTTTGTCGCCAACGGCATGTTGGTACACAACTGCATGGGTTCGTATCACCCGCACGGCGACAGCGCGATTTACGGCACGATGGTTCGCATGGCGCAGGATTTCAGCCTCCGCTATCCCCTTGTTGACCCTCAAGGGAATTGGGGCAGTGTTGATGGCGATCCGCCTGCGGCCTACCGCTATACGGAGTGCCGCATGACGCCGCTCGCCGTCGAGATGCTGGAAGACATCGAGCGCGAGACGGTAGACTACATGCCCAACTACGACCAGTCCAAGCGCGAGCCGATAGTGTTGCCGGGCAAGTTCCCCAACTTCTTGTGCAACGGCGGCGAAGGCATCGCGGTGGGAATGTCCACCAGTATGCCGCCGCACAACCTGCGCGAAGTGGTGGATGCGCACCTGTATTTACTGGATCATCCCGAGGCCACGCCCGACGACCTGATGAAGTTCATTCCGGCTCCCGACTTCCCCACTGCCGCTCTGATTTTAGGCACGAAGGGCGCGAAGGAAGCCTATCGCACCGGGCGCGGGCGCGTTATCATGCAGGCGCAATTGCAGATCGAGCCGATGGACGGGGGCAAAAACGCCATTGTCGTGACCGAACTGCCCTATCAGGTCAACAAGGCGATGCTCGTGAAAACCATTGCCGGACTTGCCAAAGAAAAGAAGATTGACGGCATCACGGATGTCAACGACTTTTCCGACAAGCACGGCATGAGAATGGTCATTGAGCTGCGCCGGGACGTGCTGCCCAAGCGCATCGTCAACTACCTGCTCAAGCATACGGCACTGCGCCAGACGTTCGGCATCATCATGCTGGCCCTCGTCAACGGCCAGCCCAAGATGCTCAATCTGGCGCAAATCATCAACCTGCATGTCGCGCACCGCAAGGAAGTGATCGCCCGCCGAACCCGCTACGAACTTCAGCGGGCGAAGCAGGCCGCGCACATCCGCGAAGGCTTGCAAATCGCGCTCAACTTTCTGGACGAGATTATCGCCCTCATCCGGCGCGCGGCGAACAGCGAAACGGCGCGTACGGAAATGGTGGCGCGGTTCGGATTGACGCAGATACAGGCCGAAGCGATTCTGAACATGCAGTTGCGCCAGATCGCGCAACTGGAAGCGCAGAAGATCGAAGACGAGTACAAAAACCTGCTCAAAGAGATCGCGCGACTGGAAGACATTCTCGTGACGCCGGCCCGCGTGGTCAAACTCATCAAGGACGAACTGAAAGCGCTGCGCGACAAGTACGGCGATGAGCGGCGGACGCGCATCCTGCCCCTCGAAGCCGACGAGATCACCGAAGAGGATTTGGTTCCCGAAGAGCAGACGCTCGTGACCATTTCCCGCGACGGCTATATCAAGCGCGTGCCGATGGACACCTACCGGACTCAAAAGCGCGGCGGCAGGGGCGTGGCGGCAGCCAACCTGAAGGACGAGGACAGCCTCGCGCACCTGTTTGTGGCGACCACGACGCACTACATTCTGTTCTTCACCAATCGGGGACGGGTGTACCGCCTGAAAGCCTACGAGGTGGCGGCCACAAGCCGACAGGCGCGCGGACAGCATATCAATAACCTGATACAACTGGAGCCGGGCGATCAGATAACGGCCATTCTGCCGATGAAGAACATGCAGGGCGATGGCTTCCTGCTCATGGCGACGGAATACGGCGAAATCAAGCGCACGTCCCTTTCCGAGTTCGCCAACCTGCGCGCCAACGGGCTGAACTGTTTCGACCTGGAAACCGGCGATAATCTCAACTGGGTGAAGCATACGGACGGTTTGCAGGATGTGGTTCTGGTCACGCGAAAAGGTATGTCCATTCGCTTCGCCGAAGCCGACACGCCCACGCGGGGACGGGCGGCGGGCGGCGTCAGGGGCATTGAAATGCGCGCTCCCGGCACACGCGACCTTGACGATAATGTGGTCACGATGGATGTGATTGCCCCGGACACGCGGCAGCAGTTGCTTGTGGTCAGTGAAAACGGGCTGGGCAAGCGCACCGACCTGAGCAAGTATACCCGTCAGGGACGCGGCGGACGCGGCCTGAAAACGATGGATGTAACGACCAAAACGGGGCCGGTGATTGCGGCGGCGATTGTGCATGAAGATGACAAACTGATGATTATCAGCGAAAAGGGCGTCACCATTCAAACCACTATCCGCGAAATTAAGGAGACGCAAAGCCGTAAAACGCAGGGCGTGATCCTGATGAACCTGAACACGGGCGATAAAGTCGTCACCATTGAGCGGCTCGTGGACACAGACGAAGTGGAACAGGAAGTGATTGCCGCCGCGCAAACGGGCAATGAACTGCAACAAGTCCTGATCGAACCGGCTGAAACCGACAACGGCAAAGACGGTTCCAACGACGCTCCCAAAAACGGGAAGAAGACAAAATAGGCGAGGGATTTTGTCCTGAACCGACGTGCTGAAAAACCGGCTTTTACGAGCCGGTTTTTCAGTTTGGGGCGGCGATTATGTTGTGGAAGAACGCAGCCTTGCCAGCTTCTACCCTCATTCACCCGTCCCGGCAGGAATTCCACCCATATCTGGAGAAATAGACCGTACTACACCCGCCGGAGAAAGCCCGCATGTCCACGCTCGAATCGCTTGCCCTTACCTATTTGACCGCCATTCGCAAACAAGCCGCTTTGTCCAACAGCACGGAAGAATTGTCGTACCGGGACTTTCTGGGCGCGTTTTTGCGGGACGCGAAAGACCTGCTCGGCAAAACGGCGGAGTTTACCGGCGAAGCGAAGAAAATTACGTTCGGGCGTCCCGATTATGAGGTGACGAACGGGGCAAGAGTGATCGGGTATGTGGAAGCGGAAGCGCTCAATACGCCGCTGACGCAGTTGAAAGGCCACGCTAAAGAGCAGAACGAGCGTTTCCGGCTGAACCTGCACAACTTCCTGCTGACCAACCACTTTGAGTTTCGCCTGTTTCTGGACGGGCAGCTTGTGAAAACCGCGCGCCTGCCCGAACCGCCCGAACACGGCGCGATTACGGTTTCCGCTTCCGCATTGGAGGAACTGCGCGACCTGCTGGAACAGTTCCTCGACGCGAGTACGCCCTGCCGCCAATTCGCCCGAAGACATTGCCCGAGCAGCTTGCCCGCCGCGCCCGCTTCCTGCGCGTGGCTGCCGACGCCATGCTGTCACAGGACGAGTTGCCGCTGCATGTGTATTGGGAGTTGTACAAGCAGACGCTTTTCGACGGCATTGACAAAGAGAAGTTCGCGGACGTGTACGCGCAGACGTTCACGTATGGCCTGTTTCTCGCGTGGCTCAATACCACAAGCCTGATTTTCGACCGCGAAACCGCCCTCCACGCCATCCCCAAAGCCGTGCCGCCCATCCGTACCCTGATGCAGTTCAGCGAGTTCGGCAGCCTGCCCGATGAATTCCACTGGATTGTGGACGGCATCTGCTCCGACCTGGAAGCGTCAACGCGGGAAACGGCGACCAAGCATAAAAGCGCGTTCGACGATCCGCTTGTCCACTTTTACGAGCCGTTTCTGGCCGCGTATGACCCCGGCCTGCGCGAACGGGCGGGCGTGTACTATACGCCCGACCCGGTTGTGGACTTCATTGTTCGGGCGGTTGACGATGTGCTGAAACGGGATTTCGGCAAAACGGAGGGATTGGCGGACGACAGCGTTCGCCTGCTCGACCCGGCAACGGGAACGGCGACGTTTCTGGCGCGGGCGTACCGGCAGGCGTATGAGACGATGATGCAAGGCGAGAACGCGGCGTACTGGCCGGACAGAGCGCAAAAACCATCTGGCAAAGCACTTCTACGGTTTCGAGCGCCTGCCCACCGCGTACACCCTCGCGCACATCAAATTGCGGCAACTGCTGTCGGAACTGAACGCGGGTTTGCCCGACGGCGAACGCCTGCCCGTCTATCTTGCCGACACGATGATAAACAAGGCTCCCGAACAGATCAACCTGCCGGGCGCGGACGTGCTGAGTAAGGAGATACGCGAAGCCGTGAAGGTGCGCGATCAGGAAAAGATACTCGTCGTGCTTGGCAATCCGCCGTATTTCGGCAAGTCCGACAACCCAAGCAAGGACGCGAGCGGCAAATTCACGTTCATCGGCAATCTGATGCAGGACTACTATACGGTAGACGGGCAGCCGCTTGGCGAAAAGAACCCGAAGTGGCTGCAAAACGATTATGTGAAGTTCCTCCGGTTCGCGCAGTATGAGATCGAGCGCAGCGGGCAGGGCATTGTCGCCTTCATCACGGACAACTCGTATCTGGACAATCCGACGTTCCGGGGGATGCGCCGCAGCCTGATGCGAACGTTCGATGAAATCTACCTGCTCGACCTGCACGGCAACAGCAAAAAGAAGGAACGCGCCCTTGACGGCGGCAAAGACGAAAACGTGTTCGACATCATGCAGGGTGTCGCTATTGCCGTGTTCATCCGTCGCGCCGAAAGGGTTGGCGCGTCACCGGACGCCGTAATTCATCACGCCGATGTGTATGGTACGCGCAAAAGCAAATATGAATTGCTCCGCGCTTCCAACTTGAACAACGTAGATTGGCAGCCGCTTGTACCCAATGTGCCGTTCTACCTATTCCGCCCACAGGAACAAGAACTCCGCGAAGAATACGAGCAAGGCTAATCAATTACGGATGTATTTCCGGTCAATGGTTGGGGTATAGCAACTCGTAAGGACTACTTGTTGGTTGATATAGACCGAGAAGCGCTCACGCAAAAATTCAAAGACATAGTGCGCTTGTCACCAGAGGATGCAATCGTAAAGTACTGAAATCAAGCAGTCGCCGTATTGGAATTTCACGCAGGCAAAGCCTAAACTCGGCAATGTTGAGAACACCGTCAAACCTGTACTGTTCAGGCCATTCGATGTACGTTATGTGTTCTACGATAAGGTTATGATTGAAAGAGGCGACCATAGATACCCGTTAATGCAGCACATGCTGAAACCTAATTTGGCTTTGATTACGGCTCGTAGAGTAGAAGTAAACGCAGATTTCGACCATGTATTCTGTACTGATACATTATCTGTACTACATACAGTTTCCATGAAAGAAGGAAATTTCGCGTTTCCACTATGGCTGTACCCAAAAGAGGGTTCGTTGGAAGCGCATGAGGAACGACGGGCGAACCTGAACCCGGCGTTTGTGGCGGCGTTGGCGGAACGGGTTGGAACCGCGCCGACGCCCGAAGACGTGTTTCATTACGCCTACGCCGTGTTCCACGCGCCCACGTACCGGACGCGCTACGCCCCGTTCCTGAAAATTGACTTTCCGCGCCTGCCTCTGCCGCCCGACGCCGACACGTTCCACGAACTCGCCACACTCGGCGCGAAACTCGTGGCCCTGCACCTGCTGGAATTGCCCGCCCTGACGCCCACCGGCATCGCGTACCCGGTCGGCGGCGATCATGTTGTGGAAAAGCGCAATGTTGCCAAACGCTACGTTCCGCCCACGCCGGACGGCAAGCCGGGCCGCGTGTGGCTCAATGCTGTGGAGTATTTCGACAACGTGCCGCCCGAAGCGTGGGAGTTTCGCGTGGGCGGGTATCAGCCCGCGTTCAAGTGGCTGGATGACCGCGCGGGCCGCGTTCTGACCGAAGCCGAGATCACCCACTACCGCAAAATGCTGGCCGCCCTGCGCGAAACGGCTGCGCTGTTGCCGTCTGTGGATGCCGTCTTTGCGCGAATGCTGGACAGGTGATTGAGGGCTTCCCTCCTTGCAACCGCGTATTCGCTGCCTGTTCTCTGCTTATTTTAGAAATAGTTGGTGTATGCCCCACTTTTGGCGTAGTTTGGCATAGATTATGCACTAAGGTTATTGGTACGGTATCGCTACGTCTGTCACTTTTCAAGGAGACCTGTTTCATGTTCACCCGCCTTTCCGCGCGCTGCGGCTTTGCCCTTGCCGCGTTTTCTCTTTCCCTGCTGCCTGCCGCCGTTTCCGCGTAAACGCTGTACGAAACCGACAATAACAGCGGCAACGTGTATGCGTTCACGCCTGCCGGTGTCAGGACTACCTTTGCGTCGGGTTTTGGAAGAAGCGGGCCTGTAAGCATTGCCGTAGACAGCAGCGGCAACGTGTTTGTCAATAACCGCAACACCGGCAGCCTCGTGGAAATCACGCCGGGTGGAACGAAGTCTACGTTCGCTTCCGGCAATCTTTTCCTCAACGGACTACGCTTCGACAGCAGTGGCAACCTGTTCGCCGCCGATCTTATCAATCACAGCGTCGTGGAGTTCACGCCGGGCGGCGTACAGTCTACCTTCGTCACCGGCCTGAACGAACCTCTCGGTTTGGCGTTTGATCCGAGCGGCAATCTGTTTGAGGTGGACGCCATCAGCAACAGCATCAATGAGTTCACGCCCGGCGGTGTCAAGACGACGTTTGCCAGCGGACTGAACGGCCCCTTGTTCCTCGCGTTTTCGACACCGGTTGCCGCCGTTCCCGAACCCGGCAGCGTGGCAGTGTTGGGGGTTGGGTGTTGGGGGTTGGGAATGGGTCTGCGGCGGCGCAAAGCGTCCTCTCGCGTTTAACGAGGTTCATGAAGTCGTCTTAAATTCCCGTAGTAACACTGATAGAACCCGAACTGAAATCTGCCGTTAATCTCAGGCGTCAACGCGCTGTCCGAACGATGGGCAGCCTGAGAAAGGCATTTCAGGAGAGTCTATCATGTTACTTAATGAAGCGAAATCTTATATCGGTAAACAGTGTACTATCGTGTGGAAAGACCGCGTCGGCAAGGAGCAGGTCACGGTTTCTAAAGTGTATGACGCGACCTTTGTACCCCTGTATGGCGGTTATCTTGTAACGGATGTGGATGATATTCGGCTGGACCGGGTTTGTAATGTGGCGCTGCTGGAAGAGTCGGTGGAATATGCCGCTGTGGGCGCGGCGGAAAAAGTAGCCGCCTGATCCGTCGTATCTTACAGGGGGCGATTACGACAGGTTCCCCTTCTCCTAAAGCTGGGAGAAGGGGGCAGGGTTGAGGGCAAGTTCCCCTTCTCCCAAACTTGGGAGAAGGGGTCAGGGGTTGAGGGCTATCAGGCAGGAATCCTTCGCTGCGGAAACAAACGACAATTCAGGCGCGTACCCGACATTAGACCACATGAATTTGCTATACTGATTCATAGTTCTCGTTGGGACACAAAATAAATCGCCTGCTTGAAGTTTTGAAAACACAGCCAAGGATGTACCGTATGCCGCGCTTTTGCGTTTTGTTCGCGCTTGTGATATTTTCGATTGCCGATTGCCGATTGCCGATTGGAATTGCGCTTCCTGTAAAGGCTCTGGCGCAGGATAGGGCTGCGCCTGCCCCTGCCGCGCCGCCCATACCGAAAACAAAGGCGGCAACGGCAAACGGGAAATCGGCGTCCGGTTCCGGCGCGAACGCAGGCAAATCAACAGGTAAGCCGCCGACTGACGCCGCTTCTCAAAAGGCGGGCGCGAAAAGCGATAAAAAGCCAGTCCAACCCTCTGTCGGCAAGGGGCAGCCAACATCTGTCAATCCCCAATCGTCAATCGAAAATCGTCAATCTCCAATTGAAGTCTGGAAGTGGATATGGGCGGCGGATGGAACGCGCCCGCCGGAAACCGTGTATTTTCGGCAACGCTTCACGCTTGCCCGAACGCCCATTTCGGCGCGGCTGCTGATTACCGCCGATGACAGCTACCAGGCGTACATCAATGGAAGCGCGAAACCCGTTGCCGAAGCCAATGACTGGACCACGGTACGCGAGTACGATGTGACGCGGCTGCTGAAAGCCGGCGACAACGTGCTGGGCATTTCCTGCCGCAACACGGGCGGGGTGGGCGGACTGCTGTACAAACTGACCATCAAAACCTCGGCGGCGCGAACCGTCACGCTGGTGTCCAACAGCCACGTCCGCACCCTGCGCAATCCGCCCCTTGCCTGGAACAGCCTTGCGCTGGACGATAAAACCTGGAAAACGGCGACGGAAATCGCCCCGGCAGGCGGCGCGCCCTGGGGAACCCTGCGCGGAGCGCCCACGCCCGATTACACGCGCCTTGTGCGGCTCTGGGACATTCGCGCGGGCGGCAAGCCGGACGAAAACCCCTATACCCGGCAGCGCAATGTCGGCGACCGGATGCTGCTGGCGTCCAGCGTGTCCACGCAATCGGACATGCAAATTCTCAACAACGCCGGTTTCACCCTGTTTCAAACCGACTCCGACCACCTTTCCACCGAAGAAACCAAACCCGGCCAGTGGGATTTCCGCAGCGCCGAAACCGTCGCGGCAGGCCGTTGATAAACTCGGCTTGGACTGGTGCTATTTCCCGCACGAAGCGTTTCCGCCGAAGTGGTACAGCGACTTTACGCAAATCCAATGCCTGGAACACAATCAGCCCGTCCGCGCCTTCTCTCCCTGGGACCCGAAATGGCCCGACTTCATCGAACACGGCTACGACGCGCTGGCAAAGCAATTCAGAAAAGGAGAAGAGGAGAAGAGGAGAAGAGGAGACCCAATCACCTCAACGCCCAACGCCTCAACGCCTGTACCGCGCTGTATGTCGGCGTTCACGGCGATTATGGCGAGGCGGGGATGCTGATGGGGGCGCGGGTGGCGGTGCCGGGGCAGAAAGAGGACTGGCAGCATCGGTTCGGCAATCTGCACGACCATCTGGGTTCTGGTGCGCCGACCCGATTGCGCGGCAGGACTTCCGGGCGCAGATGCTGCAAAAATACGGCTCGGTTGTCGGGCGTCAATGCGGCCTGGAACAAGCAGTTTCAATCGCCGGAAGAGATTGTGTATCCGCCCATCCCCAACCCGGAGCCGAACGTGGAAAACCGGCGGGCGTGGCTGGATTTCGTCGCGTGGTATCAGGGCGGCGTGGGGCGGGCGATTGAACTGAATCTGCGCGCGGCGCGAACCCGCTTTCCCGATACCCTCCTGATGCTGCCCGCCGGATTCGGGGATGAAGACGTGCGCGGCGGCAACGACAACAGCCTGATCCCCAAACTCGCCGCCAAATATAAAGCCGATGTGCGCTCCACGCACGGACGGTACAAGCCGTTTGCCGACAATGCCGCTTCCATGCTCGGACGATTGGGCAGCGCGTCCCGGTTTTATGGCGCGCCCTTCTGGACGGAGCCGCCGGGAGCCTTGACGCCCAATGAGGAGGTGGAGCGGATTTTTGAAGTCCGTGTCGCAGGGTTCTACGGGCTATTTCGATTGGGCCAGCAATGCCGTCAACAACCGCGACGTGTATTATCGCTACGGCAAGTTTCTGCGCGTGGAAAAGCCGGTTGTGGATGTTGCGATGTTCTATCCCGCCGAAGCGCAGCGTCTGCGCGTCACGCAGCCGACCGCCCAGACCTTTACCCGCGCCTGCGCGTATCTGCGCGACGTGGGCAATTTCGACATCGTAGACGACCGCATGGTGCGCGACGGCTGCCTGTCCGGGTATCGCGTTCTCGTGCTGTGGGAGGGACTGCTTGCCGAACCGGAAACGCTGGCGAAAATCAAAGCATGGGTGGAAGAGGGCGGCGTCCTGCTCGCCTACGACTTCGGCAAGGTGCGGACATTCGCGGGCGACGACAGTTGGTTTCAGGACTTGTTCGGCTACTACAAGGAACTTGCGCCCGCCCGCGTGACCGAACGCTATGCGGGCAATATGCCGCCGCAGTACCGTATCAGCGTCGGCAAGCCGGAACAGGCCGACTATCTGGGCGATACGTGGCAGGACGCGGAAAAGGATGAGGACGGCAACACGTTCCGCTGGACGGGCGACAAAGCCACTGTGCGCCTGCCCGTTCTGCCCGACAAACGCTATACTCTGATTGTTCGCGCAACCCTGCCCCCGGAGGCCGAAGGGCTGAAACATCAGGTGTTTCTCAGCGCGCGCCGCGACAACATCAAACTTGGGGATATGTCCTCGACGGGCGATGTTACCTACCGCTTCCCCATTCCCGAAGGGGTGTTGACGGGCCGTTCGCTGGCGACCCTGACAATCCAATCCGATACCCTGCCGCAACAACAAAATCGCGCCGGACAGCGCAGACACCAAACCGCTTGGCATCCGGGTGCAGTACGTTCAACTTGTGGAGCAGGGAACAGCGGAAGACCCTGCCGCCCTCCCTCCCCCCGGACGCCTTGCCCGCGAACTGGATTTGCGCTTCCTGAACCCGAAGTACGAAAAGCCGGAACAATCCTGGGCGCGATTGTACGGCAAAGGGCTGACCATCTACTTCCCCGCCAATAAATCGCTGCTGAAAGGCTATCTGGAGGTGGTTCGGCAGGCCATGTACCACCTGTCGCAGATTGACCCGACGCGCAGGGATGCCCTGCCCATTGACGACAGCGCGGATGGGGTATACGCCACGCTGTTTACCGATAAAATCCTGTACTACAATCCGAAAGATGTGGCCGTCACCAAAACCGTCAAAATTCCCGCAGCCCTGTTCGCGCAGTGGAAAAATCAGGTTGCGACGCCCTTAGAAAACGCCTGGACATTGAAAATCGAAGCGCATGGCATCAGCGCGATTTATCTGAATCCGCCCCCGCAAGAACTGCTGTTTGAGTGCGAGGCGTTTACCGGATTGGGAACGCTCAAACCGTTTGTCCGCCCCCGATTGCAGTCCCGGCGAGGGCGCAAGCGCGGTACGGCTGACAGCGGCAACCGCGATTGTCACCAAGTTCAAGGTTGAGGTGCCGGGACGCTACAAACTGTTCACGCGCTGCCTGCGCAACGGCAAACCGGAAGCGGTAGACGTTCTGCTTGATGGCGAAGCGGTAGGTTCCGCGGAAACGGAGAAAACGCGGGCAGGCCAAACGCTGCTCGTCGGCACAGTCAATTTGACCAAAGACTCGCATACCCTTGTCCTCAAAGCCCGCGAAGGCAAGGACGTTCGCGCCGACTTCGTGCTGCTGACCAACGAGCCGACGATTGCCGGATACGACTTCGCCACCCGCACCGTGCCGATTGAATGAAACTAACCACCCGCTACGCTAGAGACACAGAGACACAGAGAGGCTCTCTGTGTCTCTAGCGCAGCGGGTGGTGAAATAATAAATCTTTCAACGCGGCGGGGGTGTCGCACAGGTAGGTGGGGGATTCGGCGGAAAGGCGGTCGCGTCCTGCCGCGCCCCATGTCACGCCGACAGATTGAACGCCTGCGGATTTTGCGGCCTGCATGTCGTGAATGGTGTCGCCGATGTATACGGCGGAGGGGGCTTGTTCGGCGGGAATGTTCAGGCGGGCAAGGGCAAGGCGCATACCTTCCGGGTCGGGTTTGGGATGGGTGACATCATCGGCGGTGATGGCGAAATCTACATACTCGGCGATATGCAGGCGCGGCAGGGTATTGTCGAGTTCTTCCTGATTTTTAGACGTAATCAGCGCGGTCGGAAAACCCCGCTTCTTGCCCTCAATCAGTATGGCCGTCACCTCTTCCAGTATCCGTTCCTGATCCCGATGCGCCTCATAATACGCGATGAAATCCGCCATAATCGCCTGCTCGTCCACGCCCAACGTTTCCAGTTCGCCAAACACGCGGATTTGCTTGTACAGCGGTGTGCCAATCAGAGCGCGAATGTCATCCGGCGGCAGCGTTCGCCCAAAATAGCGGCGATACACAAAGTCCAGCGAATCCACAATCAGCGTCGTGGTGTCAATAAGTGTGCCGTCAATATCCCATAGCAGGCAGGAAAAAGGAGAAAGGAGAAAGGAGAAAGCCTCCGTATTGAAAGAATCCACTTTTTCCTTTTTCCTTTCTCCTTTTTCCTCGTATGTCATGGTATGCTCACCTCATGCCCGCCGCGAATCACGTCGCCGATGATATAGGCGGATTCGTTGAGGGCGTTCAGGCGGTGGGCGAGCAGAGGGGCTTGTTCGGGGGGAACGACGAGGACGAAGCCGATGCCCATGTTGAAGGTGCGGTACATTTCGGGTTCGGGAACGTTGCCGCGCTCCTGAATCAAGGAAAAGATAGGGGGAACGGGCCAGTTGCGGCGTTCGATGGTGACGCTGCAATCGGAGGGCAGGATGCGCGGAATGTTTTCATAAAAGCCGCCGCCCGTGAGATGCGCCATGCCGTGTATATCGAACTCATCAAGCAGGGCAAGCACGGCAGGGGCATAACAGCGATGCGTGGCAAGCAGTTCCTCGCCGAGCGTGCGCCCTAAAGCGGGAAAAAATTCGTCCAGCGGCAGGGGATTGTCACTATCCAGCAGAACGCGGCGAGCAAGCGAATAGCCATTCGTGTGCAGGCCGCTCGACGCCATGCCGACAAGCGTATCCCCTACCTGAACTCGCGAACCGTCAATGATGCGGTCACGGTCGAGAATGCCCACGATGCACCCGGCAAGGTCGTAATCGCCATCCGCGTACAAACCCGGCATTTCCGCCGTTTCGCCGCCAATCAGGGCGCACCCTGCTTCGCGACAACCCTCCGCCAATCCTTTGACAACATCTTCCACAACAGCAGGCGACAACTTTCCGGTCGCGAAATAATCTAGAAAGAAGAGCGGTCGCGCGCCCTGTACCAGAATGTCGTTGACGCAATGGTTTACCAGATCGCGCCCTATAGTATCGTGCTTGCCGACGGCGATAGCCACTTTTAGTTTCGTGCCAACGCCGTCAATGCTCGAAACCAGAACAGGATGCTGGTATTGCGGCAGGGCGGCAAGCGAAAACATGCCGCTGAAACTGCCGATGTCGGTCAACACTCCGGGCGTAAACGTGCTGCGCACATGCGCCTTGATGCGTTGCATGGCGTCATTGGCGGCGTCAATATCTACGCCCGCATCTCGATAGGTTATTCGTTGGTCAGTCATAAGAGATTAGGAAGTTAGTTGAACGCCGTAAAGTTCTCTCCAATTGTCATACACCTTATCGGCGTCATTATCCCAGACGCGCTGCAACGCGAGAAGGCTTGCCTCACTCCATGCCTGACGCTCTGCGCCGCTTTCGCGTTGGCTAATTTCAAGCAGAATATCAATCGCTTTTTCAATCAGCGCGTCTTCCGTTGTTCCACTGGCGGATGCAAGTTGTCCCAGGCGGGTTGCTCGCTCTTCGGAGAGGTGAACGACTCTATCAAAAATGACTGGCATACGAACCCTCTTTTGCTATTGAGTATCTGGCCTGTGTCTGACCAAGTTTTGCGCTTACTCGACAGGCGGCGTATCGGGCGCAGGATTGGGATCAACGGTTGGGCCGTTGTCGGTGGATGTGTCGGCGGGCGTGTCGCTGCCGGTGGCGTCGGCAGGCGGCAGGTCGTATTGCCGGAAGGTAACGCCCGTTGAGACTTTGCCCTCGAAGCGTCCGACAACGCGGGCTTCGCGAGTTATGGTTCCCGTCACCGTGCCGTCGAAGCCGATGTTAATGCGCCCCACATTGCCTTTGTTGTCGCGCAGGGTGGCCGAACCGAACACGCGGGTATGCCCCATGACAAGATAATCCGCGATCTCGAACTCGGTTTCCATCTGCGCCGTGTAGTCGTGCGTGAGCGTGATTTGAACGGTATCGGCGGCGGGACGGGCGGGAGAAAGTCCGGTGACGCGCAGGCTTCCGATACGCCGCGTTCCGCGCACTTCGCCGATTTCGGGCAGATTCACCGCATACGTCAGCAGATGATCGGGCGCATGAGACTCGGTAAGCACGGTCGTTACGGCATGGGTATAGGGATGATTATGGGTACGGCTATGCCCGATGGGGTCTTCCGCTACGCCGCCAATACCCTGCCCCTCCGCCGCGCGGTAAGCGACGCCCACGACATACGCGGCGCAGTTCGCCAGCACAGTTTCCGACGCTTCCGGCAGACTGCGCTGCGCCTCATTCAGTTTTTCCGTATCCAGCAGGGCTTCCGCCAGCCGTTCCGCGCCATTGATTTTGCGCGCGCCCAACAACCGCAATCCCGCCACCCCCGCCACCGACAAAACAATCAGCGCGGCCACCTGCCCCCGCGTGGGCTTTTTCGCAAAGGGATCAACCATTTCCAACATATTTGTGTCCTCCTGCTCCCTTCGACGTTACAAATCCACAGCAGGCTTCAGGAAAATGATTTCACCACAAGACACCAAGAACACCAAGTTAAAGTAGAAAAGCAACAATTGAATAAAGAAACATACGCTATTAACGAATGATGTCTACTCCTCTTCTCCTTTTCTTCTTTTCTCTTTCTTGGTGTCTTGGTGGTGAAAAATCTCCTACTCATGCGTGTCGGGAGAGCCGTCGTCGGGACCACCCTCCGCGTGTTCGAGTTCTGTGGCGTTGCGCTCCTCTTCCAGCATCAGTTTGCTGTTGCGCACATCTTCCGGCACGGGAATGGGGTACTTGCCGTCGAAACAGGCGCGGCAGAATTTATCCTTGTGCATGCCGACCGCGCGAACCACGCCGTCAAGGGAAAGGTAGCCCAGACTGGTCGCGCCGATGAGTTCGCAGATTTGTTTCACGCTCAGGCGGGCGGCAACCAACTCGTTCTGGTTTGCCATGTCAATGCCGTAGTAGCAGGGATGTCGGACGGGCGGAGCCGTAATGCGGACATGCACCTCGACAGCCCCGGCATCAAACAACATTTTGACGAGTTTGCCGGTCGTCGTGCCGCGCACAATACTGTCGTCCACCACAACCACTTTTTTGCCCGCCAGCGTCTCTTTAAGGGGCGAATACTTCATTTTCGCGCCCATTTCGCGCATCTGCTGCGAGGGCTGAATAAACGTGCGCTGAATATAGCGGTTTTTAATCACGCCTTCGCCGTAGGGGATATGCGAGGCTTCAGCGTAGCCGATGGCGGCGGGAATACTGGTATCCGGCACGGGAATTACGACATGCGCGCCGGGTACGGGATGTTCGCGGGCGAGTTCCTGCCCCATACGCTGCCGCGCCTGATGCAGCGAACGTCCGTACAGCATGCTATCGGGACGGGCGAAATAGATAAACTCGAACAGACAGGTGGCGTGCTGTTTGGTTGGGATGGCCTGAAATTCGTGTAGGCCGTCGTGGTCAATCACAACCACTTCACCCGGCTCGATTTCGCGCACATACTGCGCCCCGACGGGAATCAGGGCGCAGGATTCAGAAGCCAGCACGTAATGCTTGTCATCTATAATGCCCAGACACAGCGGGCGAACGCCGTAACTGTCGCGGACGCCAATCAGTTTGTCCGGCGTTAAAATCACGAGCGAGTACGCGCCCTGTAAGCGCAGCATGGCCGCTTTCACCGTCTCTTCAATGCAGTCGTGATGCAGATGCGCGAGCAGTTGCGCGATCACTTCGCTGTCATTGCTGGTTTCAAACTTGCAGCCTTCCGCTTCGAGTTCCTGGCGCAGCGCCTGCGTGTTGACAAGATTGCCGTTGTGCGCGATGGCGATTTCACCCACTTTGGACGTGCCGGAAATCGGCTGCGCGTTGCACAGGACGCTTGACCCGGTTGTGGAATAGCGCGTATGCCCGATGGCGCTGATCCCTTTCAGGCGCAGAATGTCCTCTTCCTCAAAAACCTGCGTGACCAGCCCCATCTTTTTATGCGTCTCAATGTGGCGACCATTGGAAACCGCGATTCCCGCGCTCTCCTGCCCCCGGTGCTGCAGGGCGAACAGGCCGAAAAAGGTAGTGCGCGCCACCTCCTCACCCGGCGCGAAGATGCCGAAGACGCCGCACTCCTCTTTGGGATTGTCGCGCTCCCAATCGTCGTCAGGGACATTTTGGGAGTTGGAAAGCAGGCTGTCCGCGCTGCTGGGATCGAAAGGCGATGCAAGGGCGCGTACCGGTTCCCCCTGCATCGGTGGCAGGGACGGTCGTTCGAGTGGGGCGGTCAAAACGGGTGTCATTGAACATGCTCCTTCGCGCAATGCGCTGGGGACTCTCCACGCACATTAGATCACAAACAGCAGGCGTGTGCGACTCATGCCGCATCTTGTTAATAGGGAATAGGAAAACTACTCCGAAAGGACTACAGGAAAACAGCAGTGACGGTTGTAACTTACGCGGTACAATGACAGAAAGTTTCTAAAGTTAGACGGTTGTAGTCATGCGGCGCGGTATGGCGTTCTGGTATACGGCGGTTAGTTGCGATACGGGCAGGTCAATGATGTCGGTTGGGCCAAGCGCGATACGCAGGTTTTCGCCGCCAACTGTGCCTATCCAATCGGCGCGAATACCCAGCTGCTCCGCCCGTGATTTTAGTTTGGAAAACTGCTTTTCGGTGCGGATGGAAACGACGACGCGGCCCTGCGCTTCGCCAAAAAGCGTGGCGGAAAGCGGCAGCGCGTTTTCATCCTCGTTTTTCTTCAGCAACACCAACGCGCCCTGATTGCTCAACATGCACTTCTCGGCAAGGCAAACCGCCAACCCGCCATCGGAAATATCGTGGCAACTGGCGAACATGCCCTCTCCGATGCACTCCAACAGCAGGGTATGCAGCCGCTTCTCGCCTTCCAGATCAATGTGCGGCGGTATGCCCGCTTCCACGCCATGTATCACGTTTAAATACTCGCTGCCGCCCATGCCGCCGTTCGGATCGTCGTAGGCCGTCAGCAGTACAATGGTGTCGCCCTCGGCGTCCGGGCGGAACGCGGCCTGCGTTCGTTTGTTCACATCGTCCAGTATACCCAACATGCCAATCGTAGGAGTCGGGAAAATGGGGCCGTATTCGGGCGTTTCGTTGTAAAAGCTGACGTTGCCGGACACAACGGGCGTACCGAACGCTTCCGTCGCTTTGGCAATCCCCTCCACGCTGCGCCGGAACTGCCAAAAGCCGGTCGGTTTTTCGGGATTGGCGAAATTGAGGTTGTCCGTCACGGCTGCGGGACGCGCACCCACGCAGGCGACATTGCGCGCGGCCTCGGCAACCGCGATCTGCCCGCCAACAAACGGGTCAAGGTAGCCATACCGCCCGTTCCCGTCAATCTTGACCGCAATCCCTTTTTGACTGCCCCGTATCCGCAAAATCGCCGCGTCCGAACCCGGCATAGCGACCGTCAAGGTTTGTACCATGCTGTCGTACTGTTCGGTCACATAGTTTTTGCTGGCGATATTGGGCGCGTCAAGCAGGCACATCAAAGCCTCTTGGTAGGTGAACGGGGCATCCGAGGGAATGTCGTTCTGATCGCGTAGTTTTTGTTGTCTTTGCAACGCTGCAAGTGCGGCGACCATTTGTTTCCCTGGAAGGGCTTCTAGTCGCGGGCGCAAAGCATTACGCGCCTGCTTCAGTCGCGTTTTGACTTCCGGCACTGCCAAACCTGTGATACCTGCGATTTGATTATAAGTATGATCGTCGAACCATCGCAATTCTATGACCCGTTGGTATTCGTCCGGCAAACCGCTAACACATTCCCGAAGCAACTGTATCAATTCTGCGTCGGACGTGTCGGGAGAAACTTCTTCCTCGTTTTCCTCGTCGTTTGTTTGCGTATTCTGTCCGACACCGGGTTCCAGCAGGGTGGAAAAATCAAACGCCTGAACCTGCTTGATGTAGTCCGGCTCTTCGGTTTCGAGGTAGTAGGTGGGACATTCGTTGGTGAGGGCTTTGGCGGGAACTTCCGCAACCACTTCGCCGTTGTCTTTCACGCGAACCATTTTGTCATCGGTCACAAAGCCGATGACAGCCGCGTTCAATCCCCACTTTTTGAACACGTCCATCACGCGGTTTTCGGTTCCGGCCTGCGCGATGCACAACATGCGCTCCTGCGACTCGGACAGCATGATCTCATACGGCGTCATGTCGGCTTCGCGCAGGGGAACTTTGCGAACGTCTATTTCCATGCCGTTGCCCGCTTTGGAGGCCGTTTCGCACGTCGAGCAGGTCAGTCCCGCCGCGCCCATGTCCTGAATGCCGACCACAAAGCCGGTATCGAGGGCTTCCAGAGTGGCTTCGATGAGCAGTTTTTCCATGAACGGATCGCCCATCTGCACATTCGGGCGCTTGCTTTCGCTGTCCGGGCCGAGTTCCACGCTGGCGAACGTCGCGCCGTGAATGCCGTCCTTGCCCGTGCTGCTGCCGACATAAATGACCGGGTTGCCCACGCCCTTTGCCGCCGCGCTCGCCACCTTGCCCAGTTCCACGACGCCGACCGACATGGCGTTGACAAGCGGATTGCCGCTGTAGCAGGGATGAAAAGCGATTTCGCCCGCAACCGTGGGAACGCCCACGCAATTACCATAATTGGCTATACCGGCGACGGCGTGTTCAAACAGGTAGCGGTTGCGGGGATCGTCGAGGGGGCCGAAGCGGAGGGAGTTGAGGTTGGCGATGGGACGCGCGCCCATCGTGAAAATGTCGCGCAAAATGCCGCCCACGCCCGTTGCCGCGCCCTGAAACGGCTCCACGGCAGACGGGTGGTTGTGCGATTCGATCTTGAAGCAGATGCCGAGCTTGTCATCCAGCGGAATCACGCCCGCGTTTTCCAGCGCGCCCTGTCTCCTGCGCTTCCTTGTAGTTCTTGAACAGGGCGAGGACGGGGCGGGAATACTTGTAGCCGCAGTGTTCCGACCACATCACGCTGAACATGCCCAGTTCCGTAATCGTCGGTTCGCGCCCCAGCGTGTCGAGTACCTGCTGATACTCGCGCTCGTTCAAGCCCATTTCGCGCACCATCTCGGGTGTAATCAAGAGTTGCTCCAGAAGTAGTCGGTAGTCAGTAGTCGGTAGTCGGTAGGGCAAAACTGCAAGGTTGTAGCGTATATAGCATCTTTTGTAGAAAACGAGCGTTTCTACTGACTACTGACTACCGACTTCTTTCCAATAGTATAGCCTTTGGGAGTGAGTATGGTCAACCTGAACGGATGGCTACACAGGGGCAGCGCAATTAAAATCTCGTAAGCATTGTCTGCGAAATCGTTGATACGTTCCTGAACGCGCTTCGTCTGGTATGGCAACAAGGAAGTTTGGTGTTCAGGTGTTCAGGTGTTCGGGTATTCAGGACAATGTGGCACAGAACATTTTTTACTTGTGGCAATGTTATCAGCGACACACCTGAATACCTGAACACCTGAACACCGATTGGAACGACGGATGGAAGTTAGAATCGCAACGCGTGGAGTGGCAATGCCTGTAGAGGAAGACCAACTGGCAGCGCGTTGCCGCGCCGGAGATTTGGAAGCGTTCAGTGAAATCTACGCTTGTTATGAGCGGCAGGTGTTTCGCTACGCCTACCATCTGCTCGGCCACCGCGAGGATGCGGACGACGTGAAGCAGGAAACATTCGCGCGGGCATATCAGGCAATCGGGAAATTTCGTAGCGATTCCAGCCTGCAAACGTGGCTGTTCAAAATTTGCGGCAATTTGTGCCGGGACAGGCTGAAATCGTGGGAAAAGCGTAAAGTACAATATGATGCGGGGCTGCGCTCCGAAGAGTGGCGCGATGAGGGCTACGGTTCCGACCCTCACGCCCTTGTGGAACGCGCCGAAACGATGGCAACGGTGTTGTGCGCCCTGCGCGGCATGCCCGTCGCGCAGCGGGAAATCATTGTTCTGCACGATATTGAAGAACTGAATTATGTGGAAATCGGGGCAATTTTAGGCTGCTCCGCCGTGAGCGCAAAACTCCGCGTTTTCCGCGCCCGTCGCTCCCTGCGCGAACGGGTACAGGCATTGGAGAAATAAAATTATGTTGCGCAAGATATTCATACACAACTGCAAGCGCATAGAACCGCTGCTGTGGCAATATGCGGGCGAACAATTAAAGCCGGACCAGAAAGCGCGCGTGAACGCGCATTTAGCGCATTGCGCCGCCTGCCAAACGCAACTGCAAACGATTGCCCGTATCGGGCAGGGATTGGAAATGCTGCGGCATGCGCATGTTCCGGCCACGCAAACCAATTGGTCGGACGCGCAGGCGCGTTTGGCTGCCATACCCGTCACGCCTCAACCCGCGCCAATGAGAAAAGCAGTTCCGTATCGCGTTCTGATGGGCGCCGGGTCTGTTGCGGCAATGGCGCTGTTGTGGGCCGCGCTTGTTCCACGCGGCAGTGAGCGGGCATTTTTAATATCAGAAACATCGCAAACTCGGCCTGCGAAACAGGGTATAGCGCGTCCCTCTGTGGCGAAAATTCCGGTAGAGAACGCAGGAAACGGGGAAGAACGTATCGCTTTTGAAAAGTCGTTTCTGCGGAAAAGCAGTCTGGGCGCTATGCCTCATTTAACGCGCCCATTTGCGCCTCCGTCTCGGCTTTCCAGATTTTCTCTTGTGGCAGATAAGAAATTTACACGCGCCAATTCAGTCGCGGAGCGCAGCGGAACATCCGTTCGCAGTCGCCATTTTGCGCAATCGCATGGTTTGCTGGTGGCGCGAAATGAGACAGTACGGCCACAGCAGAACCCCACTGCACCCGGCTTGTTGGCAGGAGGGTTTACGCCGATGGTTGTTACCCTGACTGCCGAAACGCCGAATTATGTTCTGACAGGCGCGGAGACGGAAGCGGAACCGCGCCGCCCACGCGCTTATGTCATGGATTGCTTGTCTACGGATGCCAAAAGCCAGAATAACGAAGCATCAAGCCGGAATGGAGAGGAACGAGCATGGTAAAACAGGCCGCATTGACTTTGGGAATCGCGTTTATCGGCGGCAGCCTGAGCGCGTATCCCGCAGGGGCGGACAACATTCTGGAACAGATGCAGAACGAGATGGCGACGGTTGCCAGCAAAGCGCGGAGTTGTATCGTGTCCATCGAGGACGCCCGCGCCGTTGTGGTCAGCTACAACAATTCCGCGCTGGAAAAAGCCGACCTGGAGAACCAACTGGCGCATTTGCGGATAGACCGGGCAGCGGCGGCGGTAAAAGCGGCGCAGGAAGAACAACGGTATCGCGCCGGAGTGATTCCCGCTCTGGAAGTGGAAAAGCCCCGCCGAGAACTGGCGCGGCTGGATACGCGCCTGACGTTTTTGCAGCAGAAAATTGCCGGTTTCGGGCGCGAAAGTTTGGCCGCGCAGCAACAACGCGATCTGGACGCCCGTATTGCCGAACTGGAAGGCGACCGAAAATCCTACGCCGAACAGATCAAACTGCTACAGCAACAGGTAAACGCCGGGGTCGTGTCAAACGCGGACCTGCAAACCTCGCAGCAGCAGCAGGC
Source organism: uncultured Chthonomonadaceae bacterium (assembly GCA_963817895.1). Lineage (GTDB taxonomy): Bacteria > Armatimonadota > Chthonomonadetes > Chthonomonadales > Chthonomonadaceae > CAWFQB01. Next base: position 699,824 of record CAWFQB010000003.1, on the reverse strand, counting down.
GCATGTTTTAGTGGATTTGAAAGCGGCGCAGGCGCAGCGCAAGGCCGGGACACCGAACGCGCAGTACGCTCCCTTTGTTACCGCAGAGAGTTTGCGCTCTGCTACGCCCAAGTCCGGCAGCGGATTTTCGGTTGGGGATGGCTATATTGTCACCACAGCGGATGTCGCGCAGGGCATGAGCAGCCCCATTGTCACCTCGGATGATGGACGCCGGATACGCGCCATGCTGGTTGCCGTAGACAGCGAACGTAATGTCGGGCTGGTGCGGTTGGCGGCGAATGTCACCCTGCCCGCTCTCGCGCTCGGCGACAGCGACAAAGTCGCGCCGGGACATTTCGCCATTTCCATCGGCAATCAGGCGGGGCAGTACAATTCCGTCGCGCTCGGACTGGTTTCCGGCATACGCCCGCAGGGGTTCTATTCCGGGGCGCATTTTTATCCTGTGCTGTTACAGGTGGACAGCGCGGTGGGCGCGGGAACCAGCGGCGCCCCCATCCTGAACGCGCGGGGCGAAGTGATCGGCATGATCGCCGCCGCGCTCGCGCCCGAACCTACGCCCTCTGCGTCCAGCGGGTACGTGGATGCCTCTTTTCAAACCCGAAATGGAACCATATCGCCGTCCGCGCCGGTCAATAACTCTGCCCCTTCCGCCCCAACGCATCAAACACTCGGAAATAACGCGGCTGCCAGCGTCAGAACAACGGCTGCCGGCAATGCAGCGACGCGACTGCTGGCAGAAACGACATATTTTTGGAACGGGAAAAGCGTTTTACGGTATTCCGCAGATGGTTTTCAGACAGGAACCGTGTATGCGCAGGGCGGCAACGGCAACAAAACCACCGTGTTTGTGCCGGATACCGGCGTAAATGCGCCACGCCCGCTGACCGTCAGCCCCGGAACCGGGTTCGCCATTCCCATCAACGCCATGAAGGACGTAATCGAGGAGTTGAAAGCGGGCAAAGACATTGTTCATGCGTGGCTCGGAGTGGCTCTGGACGACATAGACAACGCGCAAGAGGATAACGGCGCGATTCGCTTAAATTCGCAAGTTCGTGTAAGGGGCGTGTACGCCAATTCGCCCGCGTCCAAATTAGGAATTCAGCCGTCAGATATTCTCGTTAGCCTGAACGGCAAGCAGGTTCATACCACAAGCGAGGTACGGGCGGTGATATTGCCGATGAAAGCGGGGCAAAAGGTCGTCGCCATTGCGCGACACGGTGAGAAACTCGTAACGATCAACCTTACGCTGGAAACGCAACCGACGCCCCGCCCCGTCCTTTTACCTCCCGGAACCGAATATATAATGCAGAATGGGCCTGTATTCCAGTTAGGGGGTTCTCTTTCCCGTGAGAAAAAGACGCCTGCCAGGCCGTGAATGTTGCTCTGCATCAGGAGTTCACCACCGCGCGCAATTGTCACCCGCTTGATGCTCGGCGCGTTCAGTATGCAGATTGAGCATACTTGTAATGGACAAATCAGAATGAAGTTGGACAATCAGCCTTCTCAGGTATGAACGCGATTGTCCAATGTTCAGGTGATTTGTCCATAAGCTTCAGAAGCAGCGCATTTGTTCGAGATCGGCCATCAATCCGGGGCCGGTCGGATGCCATCCCAGCCGTTCCTGTGTTTGCGCGCTGGAAGCGGGCATGTCAAGAGATGCTAACGCGCCGAACCACCCGAAATGTGAGATCGCCTCCTCCGCAGACAGGCTGACCGTCGCCACCTTCAAGCCCCGGCCAATGATCTCCGCGACGTCCCGAACCGGGATGCCCTCCTCAGCGACCGCGTGGTATCTGCTGCCCGCTTCCTGCTTTTCTAGGGCCAGCCGGTAGAGGCGCGCGACATCGAGAACATGCGCGGCGGGCCAGCGGTTGAGGCCGTCACCGGCATACGCCGAAACGCCCTTCTCACGGGCCAACTGAATCAAGGGGGTGATAAGTCCCTGCTTGTAAGGGTCGTGAACTTGCGGAAGGCGTACTATGGATACGTTGACGCCGCGCTCCGCCACGGCCGCCCCTGCCTGTTCCGAAGCGATGCGCGGGTTCGGGTGGCTGAGGTTGACAACATCTTCGGTCGCGGGCTGTCCGGGTACAGCGCTGCCTATTCCCGTCCCGGAGGTGATGAGCAGAGGGCGGCCAGAGCCAACCAGCGCGTCCCCAATCGTCTCAATGACGCGCCGGTCCTGTTCGCAACTCGCGACGAAGGCCGAGAAGGTTGAGAAGTCGTGGCTGAAAGCGCAGTGGATGACGCCATCCGACATCGCGGCTCCGGCGCGGATACTCTCCAAGTCTTCCAAATCTCCGCGATGCGCTTCGGCTCCCGCAGCGCGCAGAGACTGCGCCCCCGTCTCCGAGCGCGTCAAACCGAGTACCTGATGGCCCGCGTTGATGAGTTCCGGCACAATGGCGGAACCGATAAAGCCGGTGGCGCCTGTCAAAAATACTTTCATGTTTGTGTTTCCTTCTCGTCGTTGTTTCGTTTGCGATTGTTGCACTGTCTCTTTATTGTCCTGGCTTGCGTTTGCGCGTCCGCGTCTGTGACCGATAGCGCGGGCTGCGCCCGACTTGCATTACGCTTTTGCAGCAGTTCCAGACAACGTTCCTGCCATCCGGCCTTTTCATTCGGATCGCTTTCCACGCGGCGCATCATAGCGAGCTTTTCCTCGATCATTTTCAGGTTTGCGCACAGGGCTTCCACCTGCGCCTGCACCTGCGCCTGATGCGCTTCAATCAGGGCGCGGCGTTCCGGGGCCGCTGAGTCCCCCTCCCGCATCAGGGCCGTAAATGCCCGTATCTGCGCGAGCGTCAATCCCATGTCGCGCATCAGTATCAGCAGGGCAACCCGCGCCACATCCTCCATTGTGTAGCGTCGTCGCCCGCCCGCGTCGCGCCGGATGGGATCGAGCAAGCCCTCCTGCTCATAATAGCGCAGGGTATACGCGCTCAGGCCGGTGCGTTCGCTCACCTGCTGTATGGAAAAGCAGGCGTGAGGCATGGCGTTTTGCGGTTCGGAGTTGTCCATACAAGCAGTGTACAACTTAGAGTCAACTCGAAGTCAAGGCGCAAAAGAAAATATTTGCGAGAATGGCGTATAACTCCGGCAGGACGCGCAGAGTGGGAAACAAAAACAACCCACGCGGCTGTCTTTGACCGTGTTTGCAAGGTCAAAGACAGCCGCGTGGGTTGTTTTTGCAACCATTTATTTTGCTGCGGACAGAAAATTGTGGGACTTCAGCCATGCGGCGCAGGCTGTCGGCCACGTACTCAAAACGGGATCGTTGCCGCCCAACCCGATGCCGTGCGGCCCGTGTTCAAAGATGTGCAGTTCAAACGGGACGCGGGCGGCGCGGCAGGCAAGGGCGAACAACAGGCTGTTTTCTACCGGAACAACAGCGTCGTCGGCGGTATGCAGCAGGAAAACGGGCGGGGTTTTGGTTGTAATTTGCCGCTCATTGGAAAGCAGGTTAACCAGTTCGGGATCAGGCTTGTCGCCAAGCAGATTGGTTCGGCTGCCGCCGTGCGTGAACGGGTCGGTCATGGTAATCACAGGATATGCGAGAATGGCAAGGTCGGGGCGACACGAAACGCGGTCTATCGGATCAGCCGCTTTCGCGTCCCCCTCATCGAAATGCGTGGCGGCTGTAGAAGCGAGATGTCCCCCGGCGGAAAAACCGATGATACCGATTTTATGCGCGTCCAGTTTCCATTCCCCGGCGCGGGAACGAACGGTTCGCAACGCGCGCTGCGCATCGCTCATCTCGACCGGATGCCGGTAGCGCGGCCCAAGCCGATATTTCAGAACAAAACTCGTCACGCCGAGCGTGTTCAGCCATTCGGCTATCGGCTGCCCCTCGTGCGCCGCCAATCCGCCGTACCCGCCGCCGGGACACACGACAACCGCCGCGCCGTTCGCCTTCTCCGGCTGCGGGCGGTAAATCGTCAGCGTGGGAATGTCCGAATCCGCCGTACCCTGCGAACGAGGCGCATCCCCCTGCCACAAACGAATTGTTTCCGGCGCAAGCATAGTGTTTTTTCTCCTGATATAGTGGCAAATGATGTACTGGCGAACTTGTCCCTCTGAAAGCGTTGCGTGTATTGGCGCAGGGCTTATTTTCTACTCGAAGATATGTACGACAAAAAGGGGCGCATCGTGCCGTTTGTCCATTGTGTCCGGCAGTGGAAAAATGCTAAACTCACTATCACTAATTTTGAAGGAAGCAAACTTGCGCGATTGGAATTTCGTCTGAATATTATGAGCCAACCCCGCGAAGCAACCATACACCGCAAAACTGCGGAAACCGATATTAAACTAATGCTGTCTATAGAAGGCGGCGAAAGCGCGATTGCGACAGGCGTGGGGTTTTTCGACCACATGCTCACGCATATCGCCAAACATGGCCTGCTGCAATTGGATGTGCAGGTGACGGGCGATCTGCATATAGACGACCACCATACCGTCGAGGATGTGGGCATTGTGCTGGGCAAGGCGTTTGCGGAAGCATTGGGCGACCGGGCGGGCATCGCGCGGGTGGGCAACTGCGCCGTGCCGATGGATGAGGCGCTCGTGTTTTGCGCCATTGACATCAGCGGGCGCGGCTTTCTGGCCTGCGACCTGGCCCTGCCGACGCCGAAGTTAGGCGATTTTACAACCGAATTAGTGCCGGAGTTTTTCCGGGCGGTTGCCGTCAACGCAGGCTGGACGGTACACCTGCGCCAGATGGCGGGGACGAACACGCACCATATCATTGAAGCGGCGTTCAAAGCGTTCGGGCGGGCGGCAGCGCAGGCAATGGCGCATGACCCCCGCGTTCAGGGAATCCCCTCCACGAAGGGCGTTCTTTAAAGTGAGAGTGGAGAGTGAGAGTGAGAGAGAACGCTTGTTCTCTCACTCTTCACTCTCACTCTCCACTTGTATATTGATTTCTCCAGAAGGCGACTCGAATCATCCTCTTCATCGGAGAAACGCACATGAAGCAAACGAAAAAATCCTTGTTGTTGCCGGAACCGTCCGGTCGCGTGGAAGCGCGGGAAACTGCTATTCAAAGCGGCCTGATGACGCGCGCCATGCTGGTCGTCGTCCTGAGCCTGACGCTGGTGGGCGCGATGCGGTGGGCGCTCAACATCACTAACGCGAACGCGCGCCAGATTTCCACCAACCTGACGCATATACAGGATCATTACGAACAGCAGGAAATTCCGGTCACGCGACGCGGCAAAAGCCCCGCGCCCAAACGTCCCATCCTCGGCCCGATATTGGAACCGGAATAGGCAGTAAAAGTGGAGAGTGAAGAGTGAGAGTGAGAGACAATGCGAGTACTCTCACTCTTGCACTCTCCACTCTCACTCAGGATAAAACTATGATTGCAATCGTAGACTACGGCATGGCGAATCTGCGCAGCGTGGAAAAGGCGCTGGCGTATGTGGGGGGCGAACCGGTGATTACCAGTGACTCGGCTATCATTGACCGCGCCGATCATGTGGTGCTGCCCGGCGTGGGCGCGTTCTGCGCCTGCATGACCAATCTGGAACACAGCGGATTACAGCAGGCCGTATGCCGCAGCATCACGAGCGGCAAGCCTTTTCTCGGCATTTGCGTGGGCATGCAGATGCTGTTTGAAAGCAGTACCGAAATGGGCATATCCCCCGGTATTGGCCTGTTCGCGGGACCTGTCGTGAAATTCTTTGAAGATACGCCCCTCGAAGAGTTGACCCCGGAGTTGAAAGCCCTGAAAGTTCCCCATATCGGCTGGAACAGCCTGCATGTCAACCCCGAATCGCGCCTGTTGCGCGGCATTGCCGAAGACAGCCGCGTGTACTTCGTCCACTCCTACTACCCGGAACCCGCAGACGCTTCCCTTGTCGCCGCTACCAGTGACTACGGCATCAACTTCTGCTGCGCGGTGGAAAAAGACAACGTTGCCGCCACCCAATTCCACCCGGAAAAAAGCGGCGCAGTCGGCCTGCAAATTTTACGAAACTTCATAGAATGGTGATAGGTAGTAGGAATTGATGGATATTTACCCCGCGATAGACTTAAAGGGCGGCAAGTGCGTTCGGCTGATACAGGGCGATTTCGCGCAGGTCACGACGTATGGGGATGACCCGGTCGCGATGGCGCAGAAGTGGCAGGATCAGGGGGCGCATTGGCTGCATGTCGTGGATTTGGACGGCGCGCGAACCGGGCAATCCAGCGACGAAAATGTTGCCGCTATCAAAGGCATCGTGGACGCGACCGGCCTGCCCGTGCAGGTGGGCGGCGGCATACGGAGTCTGGAAGCCGCAACGCGGATACTGGAACTGGGCGTGGCTCGCGCGGTTGTCGGCACGGCAGCGGCGCAGAACCCGGAATTGACGAATGAATTGCTGACGCGGTTCGGCAACAACATCGCTATCGGGGTGGATGCGCGGGACGGTATTGTGGCCGTGTATGGCTGGCAGGAACACAGCGGCGAAACAGCCATCGCTTTTGTGCAGCGATTGGCGGGCATGGGCGCGGGGCGGTTTATCTTTACGGATATTGCGCGGGATGGCATGTTAAAGGGCGTCAATCTCGCCGCCCTCGCGCAAGTGGCGCAGGCGGTTCCCAACATCCCTGTGATCGCTTCGGGCGGCGTGGCGACGATTGCGGACGTAGACGCGCTGCACACGCTGCAAGCGCAGTCGGCTCCCAATGTAGACGGCGTAATTATCGGCAAGGCGTTGTACGCGGGAACGGTAACGCTGGCGGATGCGCTGGCAAGAACGAGTTAGGAAGAACCTATGATACCCATTATCGCCCTTATATGTATCTTCGGCCTGCCCATGTCCATCCCGTTGATGAACCTGTGGACCAAGCATCAGCGCGAAATGCTGCAATTGCGCTTGCAATTACAGCAGGGGAATGGCAACTCCAATACAGAAATCGAAGCGTTGCGGCAGGAGATACAGGCGCTGCGCGAAACCTCCATGCAGTACGACCTGAGTTTTGACGCGGCCTTGCAGCGCGTCGAGCAGCGCGTCGCCCGCGTGGAACAAAACTCCTCCTTCGGCCCCACAATCAAGCCGGAAGAAGCCGTTCTGAATATGCGTAACGGTGGCTAAATGTTCTCCACATTCTGAGAAAGGGCAGTATAGACATGCCGCCTGTGTGGATTGTGCTGTTAATCGTGGTGGGTATCCCGGTAATGGGTGTCCTGTCAATTCCTCTGCTGGCGATCTGGACGCACCACCGGCGCAAAATGGAGGAGATGTCCCTGCGCCGGCAACAGGTGATTTCGGAAGACATTCGCGCCGAATTTGCCGCCGTGCGTCAGGAAATCAAAACCCTGCGCGACACCACCATGCAGTACGATTTGAGTTTCGACACCAACCTGCACAATCTGGAACGCCGCATGACGCAACTGGAACAGCAGACGCGGTTTCCCCGAACGAGTGACACAGGCATCACGCAAAACCTGTACAATTCCCGCTAGAAAATAAGTCCGACATATAGAAAGCGCGACGCTCGATGGAACGTTTCTTCCTCAATCCCAATGCCGGCTGGGCGCTTTCACTTGGGCTGCCGCTTGTCTGCGGCCTGATTGTCCTGATGTACATCCTGAAACTGCGGCGCAAGGATGTGGTTGTTTCCTCGACGTATTTATGGCGGCAGGTGATCCGCGACGTGCAGGCCAACGCGCCCTTTCAAAAACTCCGTAAAAACCTCCTCCTGTTTCTGCAACTGCTGCTTGCCACTCTGCTGATTTTCGCGCTTGCCCGTCCCTTCGACCGCAGCCTGAGCAGCGGGGGGCGCAGCATCGTCCTGATTGTGGATACAAGCGCGTCCATGCGGGCCTCGGATGTCGCGCCCTCCCGATTGGAAGCGGCGAAACGGGAAGCGCAGCAGATTATCAATCGCATGGGCGCGGGCGACCTGATGATGGTCGTGTCCGCGTATTCGCGCCCGGAAGCGATTACGGGCTTTACCAACGAGCGTTCGGAACTGCGCCGCGCGGTAGACAGCCTCCAGTCCCACGACACGCCCACCAATATGCGCGACGCGCTTAATCTCGGCGCGGAACTGGTTGCCGCCCACAACAGCAATGAAGCCGGACAAATTGAACTGGTATCCGATGGCGGTTTTGAGGCGACCGGCGGCAATTCCGGGAGTGGGGGCGAACCGCAGTACACGCTGGCAAACCTCAATCTTGGCAAAACGCATGTTTCGTTCCATCCCATTGGCGCGGGGCATGATAACGTCGGCATTACGGCAGTGGATTTCCGGCGCAACATCGGCGGGGAAAAGTCCGTGCAGTTGCTCGTCGTCACCCGCAACTTTTCCGACGCGCCCAAAAAGTTCAATGAAGAGATTTATATTGAGGACAACCTGTTCGACGCGCACGAATTGACCCTGCCCGCGCACGGCGAAAACACGGAAGCGTTCGATGTGCAGGAACCGGACAGGCCCGTTGCGATGCGCGTCCGTCTGGACGTGAAGGACGATTTGGCCTCAGACAACGAGGCGTCGCTGATTTTGCAGCCGCGCAAACTGCTGAAGGTCCTGATGGTGGGAACGGAAAACCTGTGGCTGGAAAACGCGCTAAAAGTTGATCCGGGTGTCACCCTGAGCAAAGCGGGGGCGTACCCTGCCGACCACGCCAGAGACTACGACGTGGTTGTGTTCAACGAGGCCGCGCCGGCCCATCTGCCCGAAGGCAACTATCTGTTTCTGCACTGCGCCAGTGACCAATCCCCCGCCAAATCCGAGGGCGAAATGGACGGGGTGGGATTCGCGGACGTGGAGCGCGACCATCCCGTTTTGCGCTACGTGGACTTCGGCAGCGAGAATCTGTTGGGCGTGTACAAAGCCTCGCCGCTTGGGTGGGGCAAAGAATTGGCGGTTGGCGAATCCGGTTCGCTGATTGTGGCGGGCGAAAAGAACAAAATGCGGGCGGTCTTTGTGGCCTTTTCGCTGGAAAAGTCCGTGCATTTCCTGCTCACGGTTCCGTTCCCTATCTTTATTTCCAACAGCGTCCGCTGGCTCGGCACGGGCGGGGACGATAGCGAACGGGGGCAGGTACGGACGGGCGAAACGCTGCTGCTTCCCGCGCCGCCCAATGCGGGACGCCTGACCGTCACCAAACCGGACGGCAGCAAGCGCGAAATTGTCGTGGGCGAACGGGGCGGGGGCGCGTTCGACAACACGGATCAGGCGGGCGTGTACAAAGTGGAGGGACCGAACGTTCCGGCCTCCCGGTTTGCCGCCAACCTTGCCAGCGCAAGCGAGTCCGACACCACGCCCCACAAAACCCTGACCATTCTCCAGAACGCCACGCCGACTACAACCCATACGGTACTCACCAAACGCGACTGGCTCCCCTATCTGGTGTTTGCCGCCCTGCTGCTGCTGTGTATAGAGTGGTATGTGTTCCACCGCCGCATACATCTAAACTGAAACTGAGCTTCTGCCCACATCTACACAAATACATAGACACACAGACACAGGCCATGCAGGAATCTTCCTGCACATTCTCGAATAACGTGTCAGCAGGCATACGTAACGGAGCGTCCGCTGTGTAATAGTGACAGCCTGACCTATCGAGAGGCTGCGAACTAATCAAGCGCGTCAGCGCGTCTGTACGAGTAAGGAGAATCAGGCATACATGGCTACCAGCGTGTGGAAATTAGCGGAATCGATCATGGCTCCGGGCGCGGGCGCGGCGGATGTTGAAAACAGTGACCGCCGGGAAGAGCGCGCCTGGCTGGACCGCTGCGCCCTGGGCGACGAGCGGGCGATTCGTTGGATTCTGGATCGCTACCGTGACCGCGTGGTACGCCTTGCCGCCCATGTTCTGCACAACTCCCGCGAGGCCGAAGATGTTGCCCAGGAAGCGTTCGTCAAGGCGTTTCGGCAAATAGACCAATTTCGCGGCGAATCGGGATTTTACGCCTGGCTGTATCGTATTGTCGTTAATCTCTGTCTGGACCGGATGCGCCGTAAGTGCATGTCCGCCGAACTGCCGCTGGAAGAGAGAACACTGCCCATGCAGGCAGTCGTCTCATCCCGATATGGAAAAGCGGATTGTGGTGGAGCAGGTGCTGAACTCGCTGTCGGCCCCGATGCGGGCCGCGCTGGTTTTGCGCGAAATGGAGGGGCTGGAATACGCCGAAATCGCGCTCGTATTGAATATTCCTGTTGGAACGGTTCGGTCGCGGCTGAATACCGCCCGCGAACAGTTTCGACAACGTTGGGCGGCCATTCAAGAGGAGGCCAATCATGTTTAACCGTTGCTGGCGCTGGCGCGTCCTGTTCGCGCGCCGCTCCGACGGCTCTATCACTCCTTCCCAGTGGGGAACGCTTCAGGATCATCTCGTAAGCTGCGCGTCCTGCCGCAAAATCGCCGAAGCCGATAACGCGCTGCAAGCCGCGTTCGATCATCATCTGCCCCGGCTCACCTCTGAATCCGTTGCTGCCTTTGATAATCGCGTGGTTGCCACCGTTATGGCGGGCCGGCTGAATTCCGTGCCGCAAACGGGCCGGCTATTTCGGCAATGGAAGCGGATGCAACTGCAAACCCGCGCGCTGCGATTTAGTTTTCTGGCGCAGATTGGCAGTGGGGCCGTACTCGCCGTTGCCCTCACCTCCCTTTTCCTGTTGCCCGCCCTTCATTCGCATCCGCCGGTAAGCGCCCGAACCGCGCAGTTTATCGAATCACAGGCGCAGGAGAGGGAACGCGCGGACGCGGCCATTCCGATGGAATCTCTGCTGCAAACGCCCACGCCCCGCGCCGCCCTGCTATGGACCAATCCGCAGCCCGGCCCCCCGCTTCTGAAAACCAGAAGGCCGGATAGGACCGTTCCCGCGCTTCCGAGTTCGACGCCGCCAATTCCGCCATCTAAGTTGGAGGCTCCTGACAAATCGGAACATCTACACCGTTCCGCGTTACCAAGCGCGCGGGCGTTCGGCTAAACAACGCCCGCTACGCCTTGGCGGCAGGAACCGCAACACACTGAAAGACAATAGTGAACGCTTCCGTGCCTCCACATCAGAATAACACCCCGGACGCTCCTTTCGATGCTCTGGAAAACGCGCTGTATGACGCGCTTTCCCTGAGCGACGAAAGCGCAGCCGGGGTGTTTGACGATAACGCCGCGAATGTCCGAGCCGCAGTTGACGCCCCGACTGCAGAAGTTCCCATGACAGCCGCCCGAAGACCCTCCGGCTGGCTGGTGGGCATGGCTCTTGGCGTCCTCATCGGATTGTGCCTGCTGCCGCCGGTACGCTATACGCTTGGCTCACAATTGCGCTTTGCCCTTGCGCAGGACGGCCTGCCCTGGGTGCTGTCGCTGGATTCGGAACGCACTCTGCGCGAAGCGCCCCGCCTGGACGCCACCGCCGCTACTCTCCCCGACGACTATCTGCTGCAAGTAGGCCGCGCCACCGCCTTTGTCGAATTGGGCGGCGTCCGCGCCGCGCCCACGCCCAAAATAGATCATCCCGACAACACAGTAGATACTTCCGACCACACGCTGATTCGCCTCACCCGCGTCGCGCATGATTTCCCCGTCGCCGCCGGAGCGCAGGCCCATCTCGCCCGTTACATGATGGTAGACCGCGTCCGCATCCAGCGCGCGGAACTGGCAGGACAGGCGGAAGAAAAGGAGAAAAGGAGAAAAGGAGAAAAGGAGACAGTAGATACAAGATACAAGATACAAGATACAAGCGCATCTTCAATCGAAAATCGAAAATCGAAAATCGAAAATTCCTCAACTATTCCCGCCCGCTATACCGATGTCAAACTGATGCGGATGGCGTTGAGCAACGGGGAGCGGCTTGACCCCGACAATGTGTTCTGGCCGGCGATGCTGGCGGCTACCTATTTCGCGGCGGGACGGGATACGCAGGCGCTGGATGCCCTTGCCCGGTGTGACAGGAAAACACGGTGGGATTCTTACATTTACGAGGAGATACTGGGCCAGTGGCGGTTGTACTCCCTGGCTTATGGCGATCACGGGGCCACGCAGAAAATCGGGCCGCTATCCATCATCGCGTTTCCACACCTGCGCGAATTGCGGCGCATGACCGAAATGGCGCGCTGGCATGCCGATCAGGAGGCCGGTCGGGGCAACGTGCGCGAGGCTTTGCAGATTCGCCATCATCTGCTGCGTTTGGGCGCTCTGCTGCGCGACACCGCGACCTGGGCGTATGAAGCGCTTTACGGCACGGATTTGACTCTGATTGCCGCCAGCGACAACGACGCTACGCCCCGGCAAACCACTGTCCGCACCGTAGCGCAGTGGCAGCAGCAGGCGCAGGGCTACCTGGAGTTTCTGCGAACAAACGGCAAACTATCCGAGATTACCCTGCTGACAACCGAAGTGGAGGAGAGCTGCAAATTGCGGGCGCAGGTGGATGGGGCGCCGCGCCGATGCCTCGTATCCGGGTATTCCCCCCGGTATTCCCCTGATCGCGCTGTTCGGTTCGTGGATGACGGGCGTGTGTCTGGTTCAGCAACTGCTGCTGCTGGCGGTCAGCGGTGTGGCGGCGTGGCTCCTGCGCAAAAGCGCGCGAAAGCAAACGCGCCTGCCACGCGCAATGCGCTTGACGGGGTGGTTTCTTGTCAGCGCGATGGTTCTTATCAGCGGTTTCTTTCTGCTGACAGGACTTCTCTCCTCGCGCCTTGCCATTGTGTTTCTGATCGGGAGCGGCTGCCTGTTTGCCCTTATCGCCGGAAATATTCAGAGCCGATGGTGGCAATGGCGGCGAAAAGGGAAGGGGAACTTTCAACTGTCAGAGGAAGCCACTTCATCTGAATGGCAGCCAGGGCGCGTGGAGCAACGGTGGCATCGGGGTACAACGGGGCGGCTTCTCTTCTTCCTGTTAAGTCCCTATCTGGCGATATTATGGTTTTTGCGTCCCCTGTTGAGCGGCCTGCATCCCGTCGCGCAACTGCTCACGAGCCTGATGGGAATGGAACCGGTCATTTCATACGGGCGCGTGTTTCAAGTGGCGCTTTTGTCCTGCGCCATGCCTCTGATGCTCGTGACGGGGCTATGCCTGTGGGCATTATGGCGGCGTGTTCCCGTCCTTGCCGCTGTAACCCTCGGGATGCGCCGGGTCTTGCTGCCTGCCGCCATCTGCATTGCCCTGACGTACCTCATCCTGCTACAGCAGACACTAAGCCTCGATACCGAATCCACCCACGCCATCAATGAAGTCGCCCGCGACGATATGCACTGGGTGCTGACGCATAGTGAAGGTAGATAGTAGATGGGTAGATAAGTAGACTGTGTTCCTACCTACCTACCCATCTACTATCTACCTATTTTATCAGCCCCGCAGCCAGTTCCAGATGCGGCGGAACCACAGGCGGGCGCGGGTTCGGAACGTGGGCGGGGCGGGTTTGCGGTAGGTGCGCGGGTCGGTCAGATGCTGAAGTTCCAAACGCCCGTATCGGCGCACGGCCAGTTCTACAGCGGCGCGGACCACTTCGGGATTCTGCTCGAAATGCCCATGCCAGCCACAGACAAAGCAGTCCGTATTCGATTCAAAATTCAGCCAGCCGCACAGTTCACAAATCTTGAGTTCCGATTCGTGAAAAGTGCTGACGCGCCCCTGTCCCTGCGGCCCTGCCTCCCTGGACATCTCTTACGCTCCTCCGCTGCCATTCTTATTCGCCCGATTTGCAAGTTCTGCTTTCGCTTTTCGCCACTTCTATTCTACAAATTGTGGCATAATTGCCGCAATCTCTATACATACCACGAATCCAAAGGGTGAAAGGTTTCATAAGTAGGCAGTAGGGAGTGGGTAGTAGGGAGTAGGTTCTGTGTACATGAATAATGCTTTTAATGAACATATTTTCCTACTCCCCACTTCCTACTTATGGCGACGCCGTTTCGCTGTAAATTACTTCGGCAACGGTTTCCCCGACGATTTTCAGGGACGCGGCGGAGCATTTGTCGGGCGTGTCCTGCAGCGTGTGCCAGTAGGGATAATAGCTGACGCCTGCGGGCGCGCTGTTGCCGAAAAATGGAATCAAGTCTACGGTGCGGATACCGGCGGCAATCAGGGCAATATGGTCGTCATTGACATTGAAACTCAAATCGGAACGAAACACATTGCTGTATCCGAGCGATTGCGCCGCCTGGTAGATTTTGGTCAGGGTTCCCGGCGCGGCTTTCACGGAGTTGTCCTCGCGGGGCAGCAGCAGGTTTTTGCCGCCGATCATGTCCAGCAGGATACCGTAATCGGGATAGCCGAACCGCTTGTCTTCCTGAAAATGTTTGGCGAAATAGCGCGAACCGAGTTCTACGCCTTCGCCCTCGCCATTGTTCGCCGTGAAATCGCCATAATCCTCGCCATCGTCAAGAATCAGCAGAACGCCGACGGGAGGCCTCTTTGCCTTGAACATCTTCGCCAGTTGCAGCAGAACCCCCGCGCCGGACGCGCCATCATTGGCGGCGGGAATAGGATTGGTTCGGTTCCAGCCCTTCGGCCCATAATGGTAAATGGGGGATTTCGACGCTTCCGAAGAGTTGGGGCCGTCGGCAACCGGGCGCGAGTCCCAATGCGTCATCAGCAGTACCGGATTTTGCGCGGGCGCGTTTAACCCGGCGGGATAAATGACACCGATTACATTGGTAACGGGCAGGCCGCGATAGTTGAACGTTTGGGCAATCGTCACGTCCGCGTATTTCTTCATCTCTTCCAGCAACAGCGTTTTGCACTTCTCGTGCGCGTCGCTGCCCAGTGGATCGCGGCCCGAAATCGCACTGCTTTTTCAGCAGTGTATATGCCGCGTCGCCATCAAAGGTTGGACGCTTTTTCGGCTTGTTGGTTATCCCATCAGACGACGCGGAAGCGGAGGAGGTTCCCGACGCATTTGTAGTCAGTGCGTACCGCTTGATGCTGGGCGCGGCGGCAGGGCGTACGTTTACTCGGCAGCGAGGTGGTCACGGTATGCGCGGCTGTGACCGGGGTTGCGTCTCCATTCTGACAGCCGCCAAGCGGCCACAGCAAGCAGGCGAACACGCCCATTACACGGCGCAAATTCTTGCCGCGCATCGGGCTTGCGCCGATGGGAAAAGCGCGATACTGTGCCGCGCTTCCCCTGTTTCCCCGCCCTATTTGCCGCTGGCAACAAGTCGGTCTTCACCTTTCGTAACAGTCTTGTGGTCGTTGAGATACGCGGTCAGGGCGGCTTCCAGCGTGACATCCGTCGTTTTCTCAATGTCGCTTTTCTTCCAGAACTTGAAATAGCCGTGTGCGCCGTTGGCAAGTGGCGCGGGCATGGCGACCCGGTACGTCTTCCCCGTGTCCAGCGCGTTGCCGTTGATTTTAATGCTTGCGATCCGTTTCAGACCCGGCGAGGCGGGATTGAAACTGACAGTCAGCCCGGAAGTTTGGAGAAAGCCGACGTTTCGAGTGGGATACTGGTATAAACTCTGTTCCAGCGCGTCGTGAATTTGCCGCCCCGTCAGTTTTACAATCGCAATCGCGTCGCCTTTGTATTCCAGCGTTTTGACGATCTCCGGCAGGTCAAAGCCGTTATGAGAAACCGTAACAGGCGTGTCCGTAAACGCGGACGCGGAAACAAAGGCCGCATCGGTTTTAGCCGAAGCCCGCAGCGCGTCCGCAACCAGACTGCCCAGCAACACCTGATTGCTGCCCATCTCTTTGTTGGTCAAATCGGCATCAGCGCGATACCCTTGCGCCCGCGCCGTTCCCATCCCCAACGCCAGCAACGCCGCCATTGCCACGCCAACTGCCCGCGTTTTATAGTTTTGTCGCGTGTTCATGTTCTCACTCCGGGAGATATAGTGTAGAATTGAGCAGTAGGACCTTTTTGATACAGGTTGCGCAACATGACAATTTGTTTGTCGCAACTCCTACTCCCTACTCACCCTTTCCCTGCTGCCATTGCAAAAAGGCTTGCAGGAACGGATCAATGTTGCCGTTCATCACGCCGATGACGTCGCCGGTCTCCTGTCCCGTGCGGTGGTCTTTTACCATTGTATACGGCTGAAACACATACGAGCGGTCCTGATTGCCCCATTCGTTGGCTTTGGATTCGCCGCGCATGGCGTTCATTTTCTCGTCGCTTTCGCGCTGTTCGCGTTCCAGCAAACGCGCTTGCAGCACGGACATGGCGAACGCTTTGTTCTTGTGCTGCGAGCGCTCGTTCTGGCACGTCACGACAAGACCACGTCGGCATATGCGTGATACGAACGGCGGAGTCGGTTTTGTTGACGTGCTGCCCGCCCGCGCCACTGGCGCGATAATAGTCAATTTCCAGATCATCGGGGTTGATGTCCACCTTGATCTCTTCGCCGATGTCGGGCAGAACGTCCACTTTGGCAAAGGACGTTTGCCGCCGTTTGGCCGCGTCGAACGGCGAAATGCGCACCAGCCGATGCACCCCGCGCTCGGCCTTCATATAGCCATACGTATTCTTGCCGTGAATGATAAACGTGGTATTCGTCAATCCGGCAATATCCGCTTCGCTCTCTTCCAGAATGTCCACGGCAAAGCCATGCAGTTCCGCCCACTTCAGGTACATGCGCTGCAGCATCGTGACCCAGTCGCAGGCGTCCGTGCCGCCCGCCCCCGCCTTGATCTCCACAATGGCATCTGCGCTGTCGTGTTCGCCGGCGAGCAGGGTTTCCAGTTCCAGTTGGTCGAGTTCCCGTTTCAGGGCATCCGCTTCCCGGTCCTGTTCGGCAAGGGTTTCCGCGTCCTCAACGCCCTCTTCGGACAGCAGTTCGCACATGGCTTCCAGATCGTCCACGCGCGCCTGCACCGCCCGAAACGGCGCGAGTTTTTCTTTTAGCTGGCTCAGTTGCTTCAGCAATTCCTGCGCCTGCGCGGGATCGTTCCACAAATCCGGCTGCGAGGCTCTGGTTTCTAAATCGTTGATTTCACGCTGACGATTGGCCTGGTCAAAGATGACCTCCCAGCTCGTCCAGCCGTCCGCGCAATTCGCGCGCCCGCGCTTTCACATCTTCGAGCATATTCAAATTTCTCCCGCTTCGGTACTCCGATGAACTTCGGATATGTCCAATTTCAGTATACTTCCACGCCCCTGCCTTGTCAAGCGTGTTCGGTATTCGGTTTTGGGAGAACATTACTTACGTTGTGACTGCCGCAAATACCGAACACCGAATACCTGAACACCGAACACCCTCCTCTCGTATTTGCATAGACAAGTATTAACTTATATCTAACGATATAGGTATAATTCGGGAACTTCAACCCTCGCTCGTTCGTCTTTTAACAAATGCGGAGACTGCCTCATCAGGTTGTAATGAGCTATAAACCCTCTTTCGAGACGCGGATTTCGCCCCTACGAAGTCCGTTCCTCTTGAACACACCGCCCCGGTGTACCACGCCACGAGTTGACATGTTCTGAATTGGCTCATGTTCGCTGCTCTATACTGACTGGTCTTGACACAGGCCCGCTCACAATGTTTCTTCAACCGCGTTGGAGAAACATTGGCGTCTGTGCTTCAAGATGTTACATTTCAGTCAGGCTTTCTAACCATCAAGGCCGATTGTCATGGTCTGCCCTATGCCCTGCCTGTTTCCGCCAGACAGTCGGCTGCGCTGTTGTCTCGGCGCGATCGGCATGTCGGCAGGCCGTATCACAGACACGCCTTGTTCTCACTTCAGGAGATTAGACCAATGAAAAACTTCGACCTTGTAGTCGCCTCCCACCTCCGCTGGAGTTTCGTGTGGCAGCGCCCGCAGCAGTTGCTTTCGCGGCTTGCCAACAGCCACCGTATATCTGTTTGTGGAAGAGCCGGTCTATGCTTCTGATGACGCGCCCACCCTTTCCGCCCAAATCAACGAAGTGATGCCCGGTATCACCGTTCTGGTTCCCCAGGTGCGCGCCGAAGATTGCGGCGATACTCCCCTGTGGCTGTGGCCGTGCCGCCATGAGATCACGCGCCAGGTGCGCGACGCGATGCGCCAACTGGAATTCCATACCCGCGCCCTGTGGCTGTACACGCCCACGCCCGACTTCATGGTGGAAGCCGTGTCGCCCGATATGCTGGTGTACGACGTGATGGACGAACTTGCGAATTTCGCTTATGCGCCCGCCGCAATTGAAAGCCAATGAGAAGCGGCTGCTCGGCCAGTCCGCTGTCGTATTTACGGGCGGCGCTTCCATGTACGAGTCCAAAAAGCACCTCAATCCCAACACGCACCTGTTCGCCAGCGGCGTGGACGGCAAGCACTACGCCACCGCCTGCCATCCCGATACGACCACGCCCGACTGGATGCAGGACATTCCCGCAGGCCCCCGCGCCACCTATATCGGCGTGATTGACGAGCGGCTGGATTACGAATTGATTGCGCAAATGGCCGCGTCCCGCCCCGACGTGCAGTTCCTGATATGCGGCCCGTTCGCCAAAGTGGACCCGAATCAATCTGCCCAAAGCCGCCAACCTGCACTATCCCGGCCAGCAGCAGTACGCCGACCTGCCGCGCATTTTGAAGGGAACCGACATTTGCCTGATGCCGTTCGCCATGAACGAGGCGACCAAATTCATCAGCCCGACCAAAACGCTGGAATATATGGCGACCCATCGCCCGATTATTTCCACGCCGATTGTGGATGTGGTTCGCTTTTACAGCGATATTGTGTACCTTGCCGAAACGCCGCGAACAGTTCATTGCGCAGATTGACGCCGCGCTCAACGAAGCCCCGGAAGACCGGGCGCGAAAACACAAGCGCGAGGAGAAAATTCTGGCGGAACAGGCGTGGGACGCCATTGCCGACAGCATGGAAACCCTGATGCAGAAGGAGTGGGCGAAAACCGCGAACGGCAAGCCGCAGGTCACGGCTCGCCGCGCGCCCGCGTCCACCGTCAGCGCTCCATCCGCGCCGTCCGGCATGTCCGAGCGTCACGGCTGCCGCATCGAAAGCTTCCGCGCCATCGTCCCCGGCGGCTTCGGTTTCGGCCTCATCGTCAGCCTCCATCTCGGCGGCTTCGAAACTTCCGCCGCCTCTTCCTATAGCGGCGCGGCAAAGTCGGCGACGCGGGGAGGAGAATAGACCATGTTGGGACAGCTTCAACCCGACCAGCGCGTGGTGATTTTGGGCAGCGGGCCAACCGGACTGGGGGCCGCGTACCGCCTGAAAGAACTCGGCCACGACAACTTTCACATTTACGACCGCGACTCGCAGGTAGGCGGCCTTGCCACCTCCTATACGGACGCGCAGGGCTTTGTGTGGGACATCGGCGGACACGTTCAGTTTTCGCACTACCGCTATTTCGATAACCTGATGGAAGCCGCTGTCAAGCCGCCCAAAGGCCCCGGCTGGCTCAACCATGAGCGCGAGTCGTGGGTGTGGATTGAAAACCGCTTCGTGCCCTACCCGTTCCAGAACAACATTCGCCATCTGGAACCGGAAACGCGCTGGAAATGCCTTCAAGGGCTGATTCAGCTTTACAAGCAGCCGTTTCAGGGCAAGCCGCAAAACTTCCGTGAGTGGATAGACGCCACTTTCGGGCCGGGATTGGGCGAAGTGTTTATGATCCCGTACAACTTCAAGGTATGGGCGTTTCCCGGCGAGGAGATGGACTTCAACTGGATCGGCGAGCGGGTTGCCGTAACCGATCTGGAAAAAGTGCTTGTACAACGTGCTGCACGAGAAGGACGACCTTTCGTGGGGGCCGAACAACACGTTCCACTTTCCCAAACACGGCGGCACGGGCGCGATCTGGGAAAACGTCGCGGATCTGGTAGGGCGCGAAAACATCACGCTTAACGCGACGGTGACAGGGATTGACCCGTCCGCCAAAAAAGTGTTTTTCGCGGACGGCAAGGCAGTGGAATACGACGCTCTGATCTCCACGCTTCCGATTGACCGGCTGGTAGACATGGCGGGCCTGAACCATCTGAAAGAACCGGCCTCACATTTGAAGTACAGCAGCAGCAACATCATCGGCATCGGCTTGAGCGGCAAGCCGTCCGAGGATTTGAAAAAGAAATGCTGGATGTACTTTCCCGGAAGACGACTGCCCGTTCTACCGCGTGACCGTATTCAGCAACTACAGCCCAAACAACGTGCCGGACATCAACACGCAATGGAGTCTGATGGCGGAAATCAGCGAGTCGCCTGCCAAGCCCGTGAACGTGGATTGCGTGGTGGAAAACACGATTGAGGGCATGTACAATACGAAACTGATTGACAAAAGCCACGATGTGCTTTCCACATGGAGTTACCGCGCCCACTACGGCTACCCGACGCCCGCGTTGGGCCGCGACCACGCGCTCAACGCCATACAGCCGCAACTGGAAAAACTCGGTATCTACTCGCGGGGGCGTTTCGGCGGCTGGAAATACGAAGTGAGCAATCAGGATCACAGCCTGATGCAGGGCGTGGAACTGGTAGACAAACTGAAATTGGGCGTACCCGAAGTCACCTACTGGTTCCCCAACACCGCCAACAACATGGGCTACGCCAAAAATCGCTAAATGCGCAGGCGTAGCGACAATATAAAGCGGGCGGTACATCTAATGTGCCGCCCACTTGTTTATTGCATCAAGCGCTTTTTTGTTGAACGAGTCACTGAGAAACCGTGTTGGCAAGCCACGCTTCCAAATCAGTTACCGAAGCGAAATCAAACAACGCTTCGCCAAGTTGATCAAGTTGCTCTGCCGACAGTTGATCAAGACGTTCGGTAGTTTGGGATGAAACAGAACCAAACCGCCGTCGCACTTGACGACTGACAAGTTCCTGTTTTCCCTTAGCATTCCGGTGCGTTCCCAACTCGTAACCATTACCATTGTAGCCTCCTTTTCTTCGGGCGCGAGGGCGGCAAATTCGCGCTCGTACTTTTTCATTTCCGCTGCGGTCAGTTTCAGGTAGCCTTCAATAAAACCGCCGATAAGTTTAGATTTAGCCGGGTCTAGTTTCAGGGTTGTTAGCAGGCGCAGACACTCTAATCTTACCTTTGGCCGGTCGGCTGCCGACATTTTCATTTTCGTCATCAAGGCCGTTGTTGCCGGATTGGGTTTCTTCAGAAACTGACGCCATGGAATGCGATTTAGCTGAATGACCTTATAATCGAATCGTAACACCCTCCTGCCAGGGAAGGACACCTCATAGCGTGTCGGAGCAGCGATTTTCGGCGCGTCATAAGAGAAAATGACGATGGGATAGATGGGCAGGTCGTACTTTTCCAGCAGACGGGCAAAATAAACAAACATGCGTTTCGGGAAGCCCGGCCTTGCCGTTGACTGATTTTCTACAAGTACAAAGAAAAAGACATCCTGCCCCTTGAACTTAACCTTCGCCAGAAAATCAACCTCGTGTTTTTCACCGGCGGTTACGTCCGTAAATACCTCTTTGTCAATGAACTCAACGAATGTCGGGTCTATATAGGCGGCTACATCCGGTAGAAACGTCTCGACGAATTCATGTAGGTGTTGCGACAAAAGGAAGCGGGTAACAAATTGTGTGCCGACAAGCGCTTCGAGCGTGGACATCGGGGCAATCTCCGGCGGGTGTAGTACGGCCAATCTCTCCAGTGACAGGCGGAATTCCTGCCGGGACGGATGAGGGTAGAAACTACCACTTTGCATCCTCGCTTGCAGTCGGGCGCAGCAGTTCATCGGCAGTGTCAGCAGAATCAACAGATACAGGGCGCAGCAAGGTTTGGCATTGCCGCGTTTTGTTCTGACGAGCGCGTATCTGTTCCAGACAGGCATTGGCGGCAGCGCGAACACGCCGTCCGTTATCCGTGCCGATGGCGCTCTGCGCCGTGTGTTCAATCGTGGGAATATGCCGCTGCTCGCCCAGCCACGACAGTAGGACAAGAATGTTCAAGGTCAGGTCAACACTCCGGTAAGGGCGCTGCAAGGGAATCAGCAGCGCGTCGCATTGTGACGGAGAGAGTTCGCATTTTTCCGGGGTGACAAGAGGCGCAAGTCGCCTCAATGCCGTATGCAGTAGATTTTTGGCGGTATGGGCAGGCGAACGTATGGGCGCGTCCAGCACCATATAGACACGCGCGTTCATTGCGGAAGAGGGCCAATGATTGCTGGAACCCGCGCTCAACTGCCGTTCCCGCTCCTGCATCCGCGCCATGACGGATAATACCAGACCGGCCATACGCGCGTCCGTCGCAACCTGCGCATGAAAAATCACAATCAAATCCAGAATGGCCGATAACATTGGGGGTTCTTCGGCAGGCGACCATCTGCGCCGCAAACGCTCCCAACGTGTAGCGGGTTCAGGGCGGGGCAAATCGTAACCCTGCGGCCAGTGCCGCGCCAGCAGTTCAAGCACGGTTTCAAACGTCCAGGTTTGTATCTCTTGACGCGCAGTTTGCCGCGTCTGCTCACAGGAATGAGTCAGGCGGGCCATTATCTTATCAAGTTCAGCCTCTTCCACGTCCATAATTGCCGCATCCGTTTACAGCATTTCGCAGGATTTATGATTTTGTGGCGCGTAACAGAGTTTCCGGTTCCGCGTCTGCTGTTTGGATGGCGGGCCGCAGCAGGATTTCCGGGGCAGGCGCGTTCGCATGGGAGGCGCGGAGCAGCGTGGCGGATTGTTTCGCTTCGGCTTCGCGCTTCTGCAACGCTGCCAGACAACGCTGCGCGGCGAAGGTCAATTCCAGTTCCGGGTTGGCGTGAAGCAGGCTCTTCACCGCGCCGGTACACTCCGAAGTTCCCCACGCCTCCACCAGTCCCAGAATAATGATTTTCAATCCATCCGAAACCTGCGACTCCCGCAACAGACACGTCCAGATGCGTCCGTACCGCTGCGCAATGTCCTGTTTTTCCGCTTCACTGAGAACCGGCAGCAGATTTTCCAGCGCGATGCAGTGAACTCGGGAACGGTTCGCTGTGCGTCATGGCTCCGTCCTCCGATTGGATCGGATAATTATTCCCTTCCAGTATCAGCCGTACCAGAGCGGGGTCGCAAGTGGCGCGTATCGCGGCAATCAACTGTTCATGCGCCTGTTGAGGACGAGCCTTATTGTGTCTTGACGCGCCTGCGGCCCACCCTTTTATGATGCACATCATAACGGAATAAAATGTCACAACGGGCAACATACCGTTGCCCCTACGCAGCCAATCCAGCCAGAACACAGACGCGAGAAGTCCTATCAGGACACAGCCGATAATGCCAAGCGCATACAGGAATATCCAAACTTGCGCTTGCGCGTCCAGCGTCATTTCCTCATCCAGCAGGCGCATCAGCACTTTGGGCGGCGCATCCCGCAATTCACGGATTGCCGCTTCCATCACGTTGCCTTCGCTGCTGTTCAACTGCTTCAAGAACTGCAAGGAAACATCGCGTGGATTACGCTCCCAGTTTTCAAGCGTCATGGCAATTCCCTATCCTTCAGTTATCAGTTCCCACTCAGGGGGATTTGCCCTGAGACGCAACCAAAATCCACGCATTCGCACCAGTGAGTCATTGTTCAGTTGCAGCGCAGCCACTGTTGCGCGGCCACATTGCGTTCTACCCACAATCTGCAAGCCGTCTGTAGACCACTCAAAATGCCGTTTCCAGTTATGCCGTCTTGGATGGAATAATTGTACGCGCCGTTTTGTTAAGGGATCAATCACCTCACGCCGCGCCGCTTTGTGTCCATTGCAAAGGATGCAGGCGTAACATAAATTGTCGCGTGTTGTGGAACCGCCGGAAACTTCGGGCAAAATATGATCCATAACAAACGCCCCGTCAAGCAGAAGTTCTGTGCTATGGCAGTAAGCGCAACGAGAGTTGAAATCGTCAACAACAATGCGCCGTAACTCTGCCGGGATGTAGGCTTTATTCAACGCTTCTGCCCTGCTCCATCCGGTTTTTCAGCAGCCATAACGCGGCGGTTCGCGTTGCCGCCATCGTCAGCATCTTTTCATGCAGCGTGTTGAGTTCAGCTCCTTCGTGTTCGGCCAACTCACGCTCTTCTTGACCGATGAGCAGTTCCGACATCCGCGTAATATCGCTGGAAGCCAATTCCGTTTGCGCACTTGCCTTCAACTCCTCGACGCTGAGGTTGGACAACTGAGCCTTGACTTGCTCAAATTGCGCATTTGCTTCAGCCTGAAGTTGCGCAATCGGCGCGTCGTTGCTTCTGCCCTCCGCTCTAGCCGAAGCGGAAACGCTATCACGCAAATCTTGTACCTTTTCAGCGTACCCATCTCGACCATTGCCGCGTGTTTCACCGGCAGAAGCGATTTCGATCACCTGTATTTGCGTCATCATTCTCCACTCTTTCTTGAGTTTATTCCTCATCCTTGTAGTTGTCTACGCTCGGGAGGCTGCTGCCGGGACTGAACATCTGCTCCACTTCGTCTTTGCTGACGAGGATTTCGCGGGGCTTGGCTCCGTTGAGCGCGCCGACAATGCCTTTTTCTTCCATCATTTCCACGATCCGCGCCGCCCGCGTGTAGCCGATGCGGAACCGACGCTGCAGCATGGATGTGGACGCCTGCCCATTGTTGACGACGAGCCGCACCGCCTGCTCGAAGAACTGGTCGTCGTCGCCCTCGTCTTCGGTGTTGCCGCTGCAGGCGTTGGCGCGCCGCTCGGACTGCTTTCCGCGACGGTGAACGTGAAGACGGGTTTTTCCTGCTCCTTCAGATAATCCACGATGGCATTGGTTTCGTTTCGCTCAGATAGCAGCCCTGAATGCGGACGGGCTTGGCGGCGTCAATCGGCATGAACAGCATGTCGCCCCGCCCGATCAGCCTGTCCGCGCCCGTCATGTCCAGAATCGTGCGGCTGTCCACCTGCGAGGCGACGGCAAACGCGATGCGACTGGAAATGTTGGCCTTGATGGTTCCCGTGATGATGTCTACCGAAGGGCGCTGCGTGGCGATGACGAGATGAATGCCGGTTGCGCGGGCGAGCTGCGCGAGGCGGCAAATGCTGGTTTCCACTTCCGGGCCTTGCTGCATCATCAGGTCGGCCAGTTCGTCCACGATCAGAACGAGGTACGGCAGTCGTTCGCTTTCCGGCACGTGCTGGTTGTAGCCGTCAATGTTGCGGGTTCCCAGTGTGGCGAACATATCGTAGCGCCGATCCATTTCGCGCAGGGCCGCCCGGAAAATCCCTGCCGCCTGCTTCACGTCTTTGACAACCGGGTGCATCAGATGCGGGATGCCGTCCCACAGGCTGAGTTCCACGCGCTTGGGATCAATCATCAGCATCCGCACGTCGCGGGGCGTGTTGCGATACACCAGGCTGGCGATCAGCACGTTCAGGCAGACGGATTTGCCGGAATTGGTCGAGCCGCCAATGAGCAGGTGCGGCATTTTGGTCAGGTCGGCGTATTTGTATTGTCCGCTGACGTCCTTGCCCAGCGCAACGGTCAGTTTGCTGGTCGCGTTTTTGAACTCGTCGGTTTCCAGACATTCGCGCAGCGTCACCATGACCGGCGCGGCGTTGGGCACTTCCACGCCTATAGCCGACTTTGCCGGGAATCGGCGCTTCCACGCGCACGTCAATCGCGGCAAGGCTCATGGCGAGATTGTCGGCAAGGCTGACAATTTTACTGACCTTGATGCCCGGAGCAAGCTGAATTTCGTACCGCGTCACGCTCGGCCCGCTCGCCACTTCCACGACGTTCGCGCCGATATTGAACTGCTCCAGCGTCCGCTCAATCGTGCTGACGTTATCCGTCAGTTCGGCCTGCGCCCGTTTTGTGCCGGCGGGCGGAGCCTGCGCCAGCAGGGTCAGGGGCGGCAGAACGAACTCGGCGAAGGTGGCAGCGATGAGGGGTGAGAGGGAAGACAACTCCATCCTCCTCCTCTTTGCTCTCGTTTGCGGCAACGGTTTCGGCGCCGCAGGTTGCCTTTGCGTCTGTTGGCACCCGGAGGCTTTGCGGCTTCAGTTGCGGGTGCAACGATGGAATGCCTCTTCTCCCGGCTTCCCTTCTCACCTGTCTCCCGCATTTCTCTCCTCTTCCGCCTTTTCTCCGCGCCATAAGCGTGTCAGGTTGAACAGGTTGGGCGATTTGGAGTCTGTTGCCGGATGCTCGTCTTCAGCGGGAGCGTTTTCACGGCGGGCGTAATTGCGTCAGCAGGCGGAACCGAACGCCCGCCCGGAGTCAGGGCGCGTTCCGCCACTCGCGCCGCCCGAACCGCCCGCATCCTCGACGACTGGTGATTGGTGACTGGTGATTGGCTGATTGCCGTTGCTCTTCCATTGGCTTCCTCTTCTCCTCCTCTCCTCTTCTCCTTTTCCTGATCGCCTGAATTCCGTAATCTGCGCGGCGGCATGAACCCCGGCGCGCTCTGGGCGTGGAGGCGGCGCAGGATTTCGATAAGGGGCTGGTCCACGATCAGGACGATGCCGATAAGAAGGGCGAGCAGGAGGGCGAGATAACTCAGCGTGAAACCGAGCAGACTGTGCAGCGTCGCGCCGAACATCCAGCCGACCCATCCGCCGTACAACGGAATCTGAGCCTGAATTTGCCCCGGCAGGTCGCGCGGCGGAAGATGCAGGGCTTCCAGATTTTGCATCAGGCGCAGATGGCGGAAGGCGAGGAAATCCAGAAACAGCAGGGCGGTTCCGCAGGACGTTTCGGAAAAAGACAGGCGTTCATAGCCGATGAGAAACATGGTTCCCGCAAACATCAGCAGCAGGGGAACCGCATACGCGCCCGTGCCTGCCAGCAGTCGTAACAGATCGTCCACATGCCGAGGCACAAATGCCTGCTGCGGCAGGGCGAGGCACAGCAGGCTGCCCGCGCCGAGAAAAAAGAGTATCAACCCGCAAATGTCCTGCGCCCGCCGCGTTACGAAACTCGTTGGTTCCGGGGCATTGCGGGATGCCGTTCTCGCCATTTTAACCATGATGGATGCCTCTCGGTGGTGGTTGGTGGTTGGTGACTGGTGGTTGGTCACATTTGTACAGCAAAAATTGACAGGCAATAGTTACCAATCACCAACCACCGACCACCAACCACCGTTCCGAAGTATAGCAGAATTTTGGCGAGGGGTCAATCTCACGACTGGCTGACTTGTTGGCGCGTGTCTTCTGACGCGCGGCGGAACATTCAGAACGTGGGCTTTTACGAATTTACCGGTAAAAATCCCACTTTCGCGAATCTTTGCTGAAATTCATCGCAAAGTTTATTTTCATAGCGTATAATGGTTTCAGGCTACGCGCATGGTCTTCGATATGCGCCACGAAATCACTCCTTATCCGTTCTGTTTGTTTCCTCAACTGATATGTATCCGACAGCACTGTGCCGCTATCATGATTGTAAGCAGCGCATCTTCGGGAGGGCCAAGATGCCAGATGCGCTTGATTTACCGAAGGTTTGGCATGGAAATGATGCCGTTACCAACGACCGGGCTTCTATTGCTGTTTCCTCGTCAGAAATCTCTCCGGCGCCACTGAACCCGGCTGCAAAAGAGTCTCCCGTGACTCCGGGCAGCCCGATATGGGGCCAGATACTGGAAAGCGTTTCGCTCGGCATGGCCGTGCTGGAAGCGCGCGAGGGACACACGCTCTGGACAAACACGGCGTTGCGGCGTTTGCTGCTTTCGGGCGTCGGCATGAGCGATGTTCTCCAGTGGCAGCCATACGAGTATCTTCCCAACCTTGATCTGGAGGTCTGGAACACCGTTTTGCAGCGTGTTGCCGGCAACGCCGGGGGCGAAGCGGGCAGTGATTTCGGACGCCTGCAATTTGTTCACCATGCCACCCGCAACATCGCCTACTGGGAATGGAACCTGCAACGGCTACAGGGGCCGGCTCTGGATACGCCGTGCCTGCTGCTGACAGTTCACAACGTTTCCGATGTGGTGATGAACGAGCGCCAACTGGCAACGGCTGTCCGCGCGTCGCAACAGGCAAAGCGGGAGGCGGAGGCGCTCGGCAACCTTGCGCAGCGCGTCAACCGCTCCCTGACCCGGTCCGATCTACTGCGCACCATTGTTCAGGAAGCCGCCAAATACTTTGAAACGCACCATGCCGCCGTTCTGCTGTTTACGCCGGGGACGCAGGAGCTGCAAGTAGGCGGCGGCATCGGCCTGAACGCGCCCTGCAACACCTCGAAATTCAATTGTCGGCGTGGATGCGGCCACACCTCTGCTTTCCTGCCTGAATCGCGCAGAAACGGCTGCCGATAAAGCCATCGCCGCCCGCAAAACCTTTGTCACGTCCGATTGCGCCGGGGAGGGCATTTGTCAGCCCCTGTTATCCAACGGACAACTGCCCGCCACTCTGATCTCCTGCCCCATTCGCCAGAATGACCATACCTACGGCGCAGTGGAAGTTTATTTCACCGAACCCCGCGAAATTTCTGACGACTCGGTCGCGCTGCTGGCCGCGATTGCGGATCAGGCGGCGGTGAGCCTGGTAAAAGCCGATTTGTACGAGCAGATCACGGTTCAGCGTCGGCAATTGCAGTCTATTTTCGACAATGCGCCGGTCGGCATCCTGTATTTCAGCGCGGATGGCGTGGCTGTTACCGCTAATGCTGCCATTGCCGCCAGTTACGGCCAATCCGTCGAGGCGATTTTAGGCAGGCATGGCACACAGCTAATGCCGGGATTGCCGCCGCGCGTATTTGAAATGGCGCAGGAGGGGACTCCCTTTCATGCCAGCCACGTTGTTTTCGCCCGCGCGCCGGGTCAGGATGTTATCTACGATGTTTCGCTGATTCCGGTTCACGGGGAGAACGGCCTTTCCGGGCTATTGCTGCTGATGTTCGAGGTTACGGAACTGGTAGCCGCGCGCCAGGAGGCGGACGCGGCCCGCCGGGACGCCGAAGACGCGCTGGCTGCGGTTCGCGCGACGCAGGCGCAGATGGTGCAGATGGAGAAGATGCGCGCGGTCGGCGAACTGGCGCAGGGCGTGGCGCACGACATCAACAACGCCCTGATGGCTGTGCTGGGATATACGGAACTTGCCGAAGATGATCTGGAAAGCCGGAACCTCTGGCGCAGCATCTGGCGACCATCAAAAAAGCCGCGCTGGACGCCTCCTCGACTGTGCAGCGCCTGAACCGCTTTGCCAAACAGGGAATTGCCAACGCATGGCGACCATACCGACATCAACGAAGTCGTCACGGATGTGGTGCAGATGACGCGCCCCCGCTGGCGCGATGCGGCGCAAAAAGAGGGACGCTCGTATGTGGTGGATACGCAACTGGCCGACCTGCCGCCTATCGTCGGCGAACCGAGCGGGCTGCGCGAAGTGCTGATGAACATGATCCACAACGCGCTCAACGCGATGCCGAACGGCGGCAGTCTGACGCTTTGCACGCGCGCCTGTTCCGAAAGGAAGTGGAAATCGAGGTTGCGGACACGGGCATGGGCATGACGCCGGAAGTGATGAGCCGTATCTTCGACCCGTTCTTCACAACGCGGGGCGTGGAGGGCACGGGGCTTGGGCTTGGCCGTCTCGTGGGGCATTATTCAGCGGCATGGCGGCACGATCCATGTGGAGAGCGAACCGGGCCAAGGGACGCATTTCTTTATTCGCCTGCCCGTCAGTCTGGCGGAGCGCAAGGAAGCCCCTGTCCCGTCTTCGCGCCCATCATGCCCGCCGATGCGCCGGGAACGCCGATTCTTGTGGTGGACGATGAGCCGATTGTGGCCGGCGTGTTGAGCAGTATTCTGGGGCGGCACGGCTACCGCGTTACGCGTGGTCAACAGCGCTTACGAAGCTCTGGAAAAACTGCGCGCGCCCGATGCCGATTTCCAAATGGTGACGACCGATCACGGTATGCCGGGTATGAACGGCCTGCAATTGATGGCGGAAATCAAGCGCGACGCATCCTGATCTGCCCGTGCTGCTGCTGACCGGCTGGGGCGAGTCCGTGCTGCAAAACAATGTGCCGGAAGCCATGCCGGACGCCGTTCTGGGCAAACCCATCAACCAGACGGATTTGCTGGAAGCGCTGTCGAAATTAATACCGCAAAAGGAGGATAGGGAGTAGGGAGTAGGGAGAGGAAAAGGCTATTCTCGTGATAATTTTGCAGTGAAAGCAAAGATTTCATAGAAGAATGAGCCTACTCCCTACTCCCTTCTCCCTACTCCCTTCACAGCATGATGAAGGATAAAACTGCGGACAAAAAGAGCGCGCAGCGGCGATAACAATGCGAGAAAAATGATTTCGGTCAACCGCCGCGCCCGCCACGAATACGAAATCGAAGACACGTATGACGCGGGCATGGTGCTGGTCGGCGTGGAAGTGAAGTCGCTGCGGGCGGGGCGGCTGAACTTCGTGGATCTCGTTTTGCCGGATCGAGAACGATGAGGTGTGGCTGTACAACATGAACATCACGCCGTACGAGCAGGGCAACCGGCCAGTACAGTCGAGGCGAAGCGCAAGCGCAAACTGCTGCTGCACAAGTGGCAGGTGCAGGAACTGCGGACGAAATCCGAGCAAAAAGGGCTGACGATTGTGCCGCTCGCGCTGTACTTCCAGCGCGGCTTCGCCAAACTGGAGATCGCTCTGGCAAAGGGCAAGAAACTTACGACAAGCGCGAAAGCATCGCCGAGCGCGATCAGGAGCGCGAAACCCGCCGCCAGTTCGTCAATCGGGAGTAAATTGTTTGTCTGAGCCATGATCAGGCATGGTTTAGAGGATTACCATGTTTCCAGTATGCTGCGGCATTGGTTTATCTTTTCTGACGCCTTGCATGAACACACAAGTACGCGCAGATAGCTATGAACTGATTCAGCATGAAATTCAACCAGATAAACTCAAAGTGGAGCTTGTCCATAAGAAAACCCACAGGACCGTATGGCAGGGTACAACATCCTATGTTCATGCGGTTGCCTGGTTGATGCACCATCGCGCTTTAGCCCTCATCCTTGACAAACCCCTTAAAGATAATTCTGAGGGGTATTTTCGTTTGCTTCTCTGGCAGATTGGAAAGAAGCCGCGCCTCTACGATTATATTGCGCCTTTCGCAGATTTAGAAGGAATTTGGGAACTTCGAATGGTCGCCGGATGGTAAAAGGCTATTATTCTGTGGAGCCAGGTCGCAGGGAGGCGTGGATATGAAGAAGCGGCAGGTTGTACGTTTTGCCTGTGCCTGTTCCGAGGCGTTACATCCCGGGCACCGGTGATTGGAAGCGCAGTGGCCTTAAGCACATAGATATTGCTGGCTTGCTATTATCCCACAAGTTGGGAATTTCCAAAGCACATTGGATAGAGAAAAGGAAAATACGCTACTGGACAAGTGGGATTTCTGAAAAAGAGCATACAGGGATAGTGCAGTCTTTCTAGGCACAAGTTCAGATATAGAAAAGCGAACAGGAGTGTGCGGGGATGGAGCCAGAAACGGGCAAACGGATTGTGAGTAAAATACCGGGTCGCAAACAGACGGGACTGGTATATTGCTCTGAAAACAAAGAGGCGCTGACCTGGAACACGCTCATTGTTCAATGGGCAGTAACGGTCAACATCTCCCTTTGTATCGGGGCGGCTCTTTCCGCTTTTCTCGTGAATGCGATAGCGTTGAGGCACCTTACCGAGGTGGTCTTGATTGCCCTCTGCATGTTCTTCCCCATAATATGGTTCTCCATTTCCACAACGCGCAAGAAGATTGTCACGGAACGTAACCCGTCTTTCTATCTCACAAACACCAACATAGGAGGGCTTCCCGACCGTCAAACCCTGGTACGCGCATCTGAGGAACCGTTGCAGGCACAAGAGGGCGTGTTGTTACGCGCCACCGCAGAGGGGAAGGAGACGCCGCCTGAGCAACTTGTGCGGGCGTCTGTGGGGACGGAGTGAGAGAGTAAGCAAGGATGAGAGATGGCAAGAGTACTCAATTCACAATCTAACCATGCGCCTTCGGAGGGACTATCAAGCCGGTACGCCACCTGGCTGGATGACAACTTTCAGCAGATAATTCGTTGGGCACTCTGGTTCTTATTTATGGGCGTGTGGATTGCCGCGCCTGTCTTCCACTGTGTAGAAAACAGAGGGAATCTGAAAACGCCTGTGGATATACGTGGAGCAAACGCAACCTTCTTTACAGTCTCGTTGCTTTGGGCTGATATTCTCATGACAATGAGTTTTCTTCTGGCAACAATCCTCCTGATCAGTTGCTTTGCACTGTGGCAGGGCAGGCGGAAGCAACACAATCCACGCTAAAGTCGACATTCAGATAAGTATGCTCCAATTTCTTCTCCCTTCATCCTACTTTGTCGCGTCCTCAACATTCGCTACGGTTTGTAATCCGGGTAATGGCGCATCCGTTTTGAAATTTTCCAGCGATTGTGACAGGACAGAGACGTTCTTGAACAGCAGCATGTGTCCGGCGTTGCGGGGCTGCTTTCCGTCTTGCAGGCCATCGTAGGAAGCCGTTGCCATGCCGCTGTCAATTTTCAGCAGGCGATAATTGGTCGCGTTGGTTTGCGGGTTTGTGTACGGCCCCACCGCGTCTTTAAGACCGAACGCGGCGGGCTGATGCCCGAATACGACGCCCGTGAACCCGTACTCATCCAATCGCGTCAGCAGTCGCCCGACCTCTTGCTCGCTTTCCCACCACTTTGCCGCGCCCTCGTCCTGCAATTCCACATTGCCGCCCTCGCCCACAAATTTCTTTTCCAGCACCCCATATTCCGATCCGGCCTTGCCCTGTTCGCCCTCCTGCGTTAATGCGGCGTAGTCCTGCTTTTGCGATTGGGCTTTCCACGCCGCCCACAGCGCCGTCGGCGTGGATTTTGTCGGGGCAACGCTTTGCGGGTCGGGGGGCCAGCCCGCGTGACAGAACAGCCAGGTTCCGATTTTCGCGCCAAGCGGCATCTGGCGCAAAAAGGTTCCGAGTTTGTAGCCTTTCGGGATCGGGCGCGTCGCCCGCCAATTGTTCGCGGGTCATGCTCTCCGCGTCCAGTTCCCGCTTGATGTCCGGCGACAATCGCTTTCCGGTCGTGTCCGCCAGAAATTCCGCCTCGTGGTTGCCCAACAATACCAGAACGCGCCCGCCCGCTTTTTCCGCCTGCGTCCGCAAATCCAGCCAGCAGCGCAGCAGGGGCAGACTCGACGGCCCTTTATCTATGGAGTTGCCGATCACGACCAGCAGGGTCTTATCCCCCATCCATTTGCCACCCGCATCCACAATCTGCGCTTTTTGCAGCAGATGCAGCGCATTCAGATAGTGTCCGTGTACATCGCTGATCGCCGCAACCTGACTGTATTTTTTCAACTCCTCAGGAGCAATCTCGACAAGGCCTGGGCTGAGAGCAACCGGCGCTTTATCGCCCTCCATGTTTTCGGCAACGGCGGGAACAGTCGGAGTGGAGAAAGCAGTCGCGCCAGACAGCGTTTCTCCCGTCGCCGCGCTCATAGTTCTGCACCCCGTAAAGCCTGACGCGGCAAAACCGCAGGCCGCCAGTGCCGCTAAATAACGCCGCATCCCGCGCATAAAATATATTATCCTCTCAGCAGATTTAGCCGCCATTGCCACTCTCTCCCTTGTTCGTCACTGCCACAAGTCACTAAAAAGCGCGTTGAACCCCTGCCTTCAGCAACTCTCATGGCTGAAGGCTTGACATTATTTTTAGGACAGCCTTAAAACTAGTTACAAACCCTTGACATTCAATTTTAGACAGGGTATAGTTTGCTCAATATCCGACTGATTTAGTCGGATATACAATGTTTGCCGAACAGAGAAGCCGCCCCGGACGTTTGCCGACGCCCGGAGCGTGAACCGGAATGAGAAACGATCTCACCCTTATCACTATTATCGTACCTCATGCCGCCGTCTCACGGCAACTCTCCGAAAGCGTCTCCCGCCGCGCCAATTTCTATAAACGCGCCGCATGGGAGGGCCTTCACTTGTTTCGCAGGAGGTACTTTATGGCACGCAGAGGCTTTACTCTGATTGAACTGCTCGTCGTCATCGCGATTATAGCGATACTCGCCGCTATTCTCTTCCCCGTGTTTGCGCAAGCGCGCGAAAAGGCGCGTCAGACCGCCTGCCTGTCCAACATGAAACAGATCGGGACGGGATTGCAAATGTACATTCAGGATTACGATGAGCGTTTGTTTTTCCGCCAGACTGCCAATGCCGACAATACGCGCATTAACACAGCCACACCCAAAATCCCCGAACTTCAGTGGTTCAACCAGATCGCGCCGTATATCAAGAACAATCCGGTTTACCGATGTCCGAGCGACCCCGGCCCCACGCTGGAACAGGACTTGAGCGGCAATCCGACCATTCCGCGCTCGTATGTCGCCGCCGTCGCCGCCGAGTCGCTGTCCCTGTCGCAAATCAACGCGCCCGCCGACATTATTGTCATCGGCGAAAAGTGGGATAAGGACGCT
Source organism: uncultured Chthonomonadaceae bacterium (assembly GCA_963817895.1). GTDB lineage: Bacteria > Armatimonadota > Chthonomonadetes > Chthonomonadales > Chthonomonadaceae > CAWFQB01. Next base: position 665,592 of record CAWFQB010000003.1, on the reverse strand, counting down.
TCCGGCAAGGCCGTGACGGAAAAGTGGCTGGAAGCCTACGATGGCGATATGTCGCCCGATCCCGCCGACGCAAAGCGCATGAAGGACTTCGCCACGCGGCATCAGGGTTTTATGAGCGCCACCTTCTTCGACGGCCACGCCAAACCGCTGCAGGCCGCCACTATATGGGCCAGTCGCGACCTGACGGGATGCAGCCTGATTCACGCTTACCCCACCCCGCGTATATGCGACAAATCCTATCCCGGCTGCCAGAGTTCGGGAAATACCAATCTCTGCAACCTGCCGCCGCTGTTTCCCTATCCATAAAACAGGGAAGAGGGAAAAGGGAAGAGGAAAGAACCTGCCATTTGGTGAATAGCGCGTTATACATTACACGATGAAGAGAAGCGTATCCTTTTCCCTTTTCCCTCTTCCCTTGACTTTGGAGGTTCTCATGGCGAACGACGTATTTTTAGTCTTGCACGGGTGGGGCGGCAACAAGCCCGAACACTGGCAGGAACACCTTGTCGGCAAATTGAAAGCGGAGGGCGCGCGGGTACACTACCCGAAATTCCCCGATCCGACCGCGCCCGATTTTGACGCCTGGCAAACGCGATTGCGCGGCGAACTGGACGAGATCGCCGGCCAAACCCCGGATGCGCCCCTTACCGTGTTGGCGCATAGCCTGGGAAGCATCAACTGGCTGCACTTCGCTGCCGCCAATGGCGCAGGCGGCAAACAGATTGCCGACCGCGTGATGCTTGTCGCCCCGCCCTACGTTTTGCCGCAGGCTCCGCCGCCCGACGCGCCACCCAGCGTTGTCGGCTTCTTCCCGCCGCCGCTCGATCCTGCCGCCCTCAAAGCCATTGCGCGCGAAACGTTTATTGTGGCGTCCGATACGGACGATTACGCCACTTTCGACCAGACCAGCGGCTACGCGGCCAAACTGGAAACGCCCATTCACTTGCTCAAAGGCGCGGGCCATATCAGTCCCTATTACGGCTACGGCGAATGGCCCTGGGTGCTGGAATGGTGCTTACGACGCGCCGAGTTGCCGCCGCAGACAAAGTAAGGAGCCTTTCTTGCCTCCCAATCCAAAATCTTTCACCGGCGAATGGTGGCATCAGATGATGCTGCCGGAAGTGTCGTGGCCGGAAAAATTGCTGCGCCCGATTATGGTGTATGTGGCGCTGATGATTATCTTCCGCATTGCGTCCAAGCGGGAACTGGCGCAGGCGACGCTGTTTGACTTTCTCATTATCCTGCTGATTTCCAATGTGGTTCAGAACGCGATTATCGGCAACGACAACAGCGTTCTGGGGGCTATAGGCGGGGCGATCACGCTGGTTGTTCTGGCTGGATCGTTGAACCGGATCACAGCGCACAGCCGCAAAGCCCGCGTATTGCTGGAGGGCAAGCCGGTTCTGCTGGTCAAAATGGGGGATATTGACAATGATGTAATGAAGCAGCAGTCCGTATCGCGCAACGACCTGCTTTCCGCCATTCGCAAGCAGGGAATCGCGCATCTGTGTGATGTGGGCTACGCCATTCTGGAACTCGACGGCAGCATCAGCGTCATCAAAAAAGACGACGCGGAGGATCCGGCGGACTGTCTGCCGATAGAGTTTGTGGGCGATGTCAGTGCAGAGCATCACGACCCGATGGAGAAGGGGAAGTAGGTGTCAGGTGTCAGGTATCAGGTGTCAGGAGCAATGTTGCTGTTCCACTAAACTGAACAGGCAGAGAGGCATTTACCTGACACCTGACACCTGACACCTACTCCGCTATCAACTGCGCCCGCAGTTCGCCGTTGGTGTGCGCGGTGGTGGTGATGAGCAGGTAGGTGTTGCCGCTCAGGAGGGCGTTGATGGCATCGGCATACGTGGCAATGCCGTTATTGGTCTGTTTTAACAGATCGGTTGCGGTCAGGGTGCGCGTGGCGGAGCCGGGGAACACGCCGTCCGCGTTGCTGTCGAAGATCGTAAACAGTTCCGCGCCGTTGCCGCCGAGGGGCGCGTAGTATAAGCCGATGTGCCGCACATTGGGCAAATTTTGTGTATTGCTGACGGTGACGGCAAGCACGGACTGCTTGGAATTGAGCTGCACATTCGCAGTTGCCGTCGCCGTTGTGGTCACGGCAGGCACGACAGCAGTTCCCGTCGGCGTCACCTGGAACGAGGCCGCGCCGATTTGCCCGCGCAGTTCACCGGTGGGATTGGCCTGCGTGCTGATATTGATGTAGGTGTTGCCCGTCACCACAACGGCATTGACCGCATCGCTGTACGTGTTGATGCCCGCGCCGGACTGCGGCTGCAAGTCCGATGCGGTGACATTTTTATGGAAGCTGCCGGGGAAACTGCTGTTATTGGAGGCGGTGTACAGGGTGAAAATCACGGGGCCGTTCGCGCCAGGCTTGCCAACGCAAATCTGAACCGAAGTAACGCCCACAAGATTCGATGTGCTGATGTCCACGCCCAGCGAGTTGCTGTTTTGCGTGACGGTTGCCGCTCCGGTCGCGGCTGTCGCTACCTGGGTGGGGCGTTCCTGTGTGCCGCGCAGGGCGGCGAAGACCTGCGGCGTGACAGCCGAGTTGGTTCCATTGCCGCAGGCGGCGAGTCCGATTCCGGCTGTAGCGCCGAGCAGCAGCAATCCGGCAGTCTGGCAAAATTGCCGTCGTGTGATTGAGTTCAACGAATTCTCCTCTGGATGGGGCGTAGAAAAAAGTTCAAAAATCCGTGGGGTTACGAGATTAGACGATGCGTAATAGAAAATGTGACGCGGGGAGGACGCGAAACGAACCATTGGGAGGAATGGCAAACGCGGCCAGAAAACCGGGTTTCCTGACCGCGCCGCATACCGTTCACTTCTCTTTATTTTTATAGGGATACGGGGAATCGAACCCCGGTTAACGAGCTGAGAACCCGCCGTCCTGACCGCTAGACGATATCCCCTGACTACCATTAACAGGTTGTTTCGAGATTGAATTTAGTGCTAACCGTCAACTTCTATTTCCCACAGTTCTCACCTCCAATCTGGTGGTGAGATTGTGTCTGAGAATTATTATGCGTTATCGGCGCGGTTTTGTCAAGATTTTTTTGCCTTAACGCTAGGGCAAACACTTCTAAACAGGGGAGTGACGTTCATTCGCCCCCATTAGGACTATAGGGGCGAACGACCAAGGCTAGTTATGTGAAAATCAGCCCAACTACTCGTATCCTAATTCAATGGCGGGGCTACCAGGCTGAATGCGGTCAATGTAATCCTGAGAACCAACCCATATCTTTGGAGTCGGATGGTATGGGCCGTCATAACCAGACATCACCAGCAAAATTCGCGCAAGCAAATCGTGCAGATGCACATTCATATAGTGTAACTTCTCTGTTGAGAAGTCAGGGTTACTCGTATCGAAGAAGCCATTATGAATGGCGGCGTTCCGATAGAGGCTAAGGACACCTGCCCAAGTTGATGTAGTCGAGAGCGGATTGGCCGCGAAGTAAGCATCCATTACGGCTTCGTCGTGGAACTTGAAATGTTCTACTAGCATAGACATGGCTCGTCCGAAATCGCGGTCTGTTTGATCAGCCGTCATTACTCTTTGTGCAATTTTCCCCAGAGCCGTCACTCCTTTACTATCACCTCGCTTTCCCGCCTCTTTAGCCAGCACACGGATTTCTTTGCTCGCTTCACTTAGAATGCGCATTTCTTCTATTTTATCGTTGGCCTGTAGATCATCCTGCCAGACAATTTTTTTGAAGTCATGCTCTTTGCACAAGCAATCAAACGCCCTAAACAGTAGGGTCAATCGCTCATCTGACTTCTGCCCTCCATACGTTCCAGCGAGTAATGCCTGATGAAGCAAGACGAAGTAGGTACTCGTCTGACAAAACGGCGTTCTTTGAGCCGCTTCCAGCAACATGCGCAAATGGTTCTGAGTGACTTTGACAGTGAGAGGCACATTCTGCTCTGCCGCCGCAAAGATCGCCGTTAAAGGGTGCGGGTGTTCTTCAATGACGCGCCGCCCTTTGTCGAAATCAGGCGCACCCATACCCCGATGGATACGCTTGACGAGCTTGCCTTCCGCATCACGAAATTCGATCCACGGCGCGGCCACATCATGCCCCGTAGCAAATCCTAGCACCCGCAACAGGGTAGATGGAAACCAAGTCTCAAGGTCATCAACATCCGTAGGATTATCTCCGATTTCCCCAACCATAAGGGCTGTCAAAAGATGCGGGCTTTCACCACTTTCGAGAAGTTTCTTTCGCTGGCTATAGTCCAGCAACGGCTGGATGAATGCGGGCTTGCCCTGCCATAAAAATTCAACGATGCGAGCTTCGAGATTGAGACGTAAGGGATGTTGCCCAATTATCTCTCCTTGCTGAAGAAAGTGATGAATGAAATTTGAAAGTGGCATCACCCAATAATATGATTGCTCGGTAGATGCTACAAACTCCAAAATGGAGGGGCCCAGGGTAAGTTCAAGCCGCCCCTCAGTGGATGCGCTCATTCCTGAGCATCCCGTTCTTGACGCCGTATAAGCTCCATCAGGCGTTTCGACTCTTAGCGCCTCAAGCTCTCGAACGTTCGTGAGAATTTCCAAGAAACTAACGCTCTCTGGTACTTCTTGCGCCTCCAGTCTGATATCTACCTGATGCCGTCGATCCAGCCTGATCTGCGCGGCCCCACCAAGGACAACATCCCGTTTTGGAATGCCCACTTGCCCCGTCCCTGGGCTTGCAATGCACTCGTGAACCAATTATGCTGCTCCAAAAGATTCATATCATCGCATGTAGCCATAGATGTTTTATCCTACTTCCTGCTCGTGTATCAGTTACATCAGTGTATTGACAGGAATTAGACGTGATTGGTTGCGCCAATCACATCTACGAAGGCATTTAATTCTCTTCTCCTTCCTCTTCCTCCTCCTCCCATGCCTCCTCGTAATCCTCTGGCCGCGCCGCCTCGTCTTGATCGACACCCTGATCTTCGTGTCATTGGCCGCCTTGGCAAGCACGCGCAGCGCCTGGATCGTCTTCCCGTTTTTGCCGATCATACGCGGCATGTCCTCGCGCGCCACGCCTGCATAAAGGCTGAGGTATCGCCCTCGCACGATCGCGGTCACGTTGACCTCATCGGGGTAGGGGACGATTGCGCGTAAGTTGATTGTCAGCAATTCTTCGAGCGTCATGTTGTTCTCCTTCCGTGGCTTTACTACTTTGCATAATCTCCAAACTATTCTGATAGACTGGCGCCCCGCCCACCGATGAGGAAAAAGGCAGGTATAATGGAGCATCTTTCATGTGCGAGGTAGTAGATTTTGCAAGAAGACACTGCGCCCTCTGCAATGGCGCTTACACTCTATCCCGTTACCATCCTCGATGGTATTACAAACGAGCCTGTCGATGCCGTAGTTAAGCTGGGCGTGGACGAATCCGTGGCGAAGGCAGTCGATGATGTCTGGCAGCCCAATTACCGTTGGTTGGAAATCCAAATTAACAACTTGTACCCAGGGGAGAATAGAGCGCCACAGAATAGCCATTGGCGATGGCTAGGTAAGATGACGCATATGCAAGATTATAGCGACGAGTATATTTTTTTAGCCCTGGAATGCCAAAATAACATCCAAGGCATGGTCTGTATAACTTTTGATGAGCAATGCCGTATTCCCGAACAAGAAGACGAGCCGCTCGTCTATATCGATTATATCTCCTCGGCGCCGTGGAACCTGAGGAGGGAACTCGCCTATTTAGGGCTCAAACCCTTGTATCGAGCCATTGGCCCCGCAATGATCGGCACCATCATTACGTACAGTATAGAACGCGGGTTTTGTGGTAGAATAGGATTACACTCTCTACCTCAAGCTGAAGATTTCTACCGTAGGATATGTAAATTCACTGAATTCGGGAAAGACCCCGCACATGAGAATTTGCGCTACTTCGAGTTTACGCAGGAGCAGGCCCAAGCCTTTTTAAGGGGGGGATAGCAGCATGATGATAAATCTTGAACAACTTCGCCGATTGGCAGACGGAGAGGATCAAAGCTCATCCGCGGCAGGGCTAAGCGGCTATAACAGGATGTTACTGGACTTTATCGCCGTCAGGTCGGACATATAGAGGACATCGAGGTTATCGAAGCGCCTGTTATTGTCGGGGACGCAGTAGAAGTTTTCGGAGGCGTATTGGAGGTTGAGGGAGGCGTAGAAGTTGTTGGGGGCGTAAGGGGTGAACAAGAAGGTGTCTATAGCCTTGAGAACCAGCAGGGTGCTCGCAAGGCCTTCGTAGCCCATGGCTAAAGATTTTCAGTACCTGAGTAAAAGGGAGGCGCAGGGGAATTCCCCTGCGCCTCCCTTTTACTTTGCCCCAAGCAAGTCGGCGATCCACAAACTCCAAAAGTAGACGCGGCGCGAGCCCATTGATGAGAAAATTCGTCTGAAAACATTGAACTTGACACAAAAGCGAAACGATGCTATAATTAAAAATAAGTTTCGCGCGATAATCATAGTTTCCAACCCTACTCCCCGTTTTTAACAAAAATTCGGTGAGCAGATACGGCTAGGTCTCAGAAATTGTAACTATTCGCTTCCCTGGGACTAACTAGTTAGTCCCAGGGAAGCGAATAGTTGTTGAGTATGCCGATGTTCATGTAACTCAGCTCCGCTGAGTTACATGAACATCGGCGTGCGTTTGGTGTGAGCGCATGTGCGATCGCGCGCTTGTGTTCTGCGAAGCAGAACACAAGGCCCATTTCGATGTTGAATTCGCAAAAGAGACCCATTTGCGGGCTTGTCGCAGCCCAAAATGTGTGCTATACTTTGAGAACTTTCTGCCTACTCCTGCCGATAATCAGTTGCAGGGCAGGTACGGGACACAAATTGTGAAACTAATGTCTTGGATCGCTCGTCAGAGTATGTGTCCCTCCTCAGGCAGGCATGTGGACACAGGAGGTTGAATATTATGGCAACAATGGTAAAAAACACCTCTTCCAACGATCTGAGGACGTCAACTCAGGGCCGCGGACGTACGATGAAGGTTACGAAGGCTGAATTTGACGGCATCATGAACATTTTGAAAAATCCGCCGCCCCCTTCTGACAGAATGAAGGCGAGTGCAAAGGATTACATGTGCCACGTCACTAACAACCCTGATTGTAATTGGTAAGCTTGTGTACGTAAAACAAATTGCTGCACATCACGATAGATTGTCGTTCACCTGTGGGGAACCAGAGGTGGACGACTTTTTGCGTTCTTCCGAACCACTTGATGAGACATATGGGACTACCTGGGTAGTAGTTCCTGAAGCGGATTTAGACCAAATACTTGCATTCTACACGATTGACCCCGACCCAGTAACAGGTATCACGTATGATGAGGATTATGTAGAGCCTGTAGGCTTTGTCAGGTTGAACATGTTGGGAGTTGATAAGCGTCAGCAGGGACGCAACATTGGTACAAGGCTGCTCTGGCGTATTGTTAGACAGATTTTAAGAGTTGCCACACCAAAAATGATTAATTGCCTCTTCCTGACCGCTCTCAACCAAAAAGCTAAGGATTGGTATCTCAACAGCGATCTGGACTTCAGAGAGGCAGCTCCTGACAGTATGCTCTTGGTACTAAGCGTCGAGACTATGCGTGTGGCACTAAGCCCAGAAAGTTTTGTACAGGCCCCCGAAGACTTCTGACAGCTTGCGCAGCAAAGTTCCAACTGATCCGCGTCCAAATCCACCATCCGCACTGGCTGGCACTCTCCTTCAAGCGAACAAAACTTGCACACTTCTCCAGGCATAGCGACGTGTTCTTCAGCCGTCTTGGGAACGGTGCAGGCAGATTAAAAGCAGCTTATGGACACCGCGCAAATCCGCGCTGTGGCTTACCTCCCTCCTGACCTCGAATCCGTCCTCAAAAACTGTTACGCATTTTTCCTTCACTATTGTAATCATCTACATGGAGATTTCGACATTCTGGGTGGCGCAAGCCTAGATAGGCCAGCACAAACAGTACGGCACGGCTAAGGACACGCCTGAACTTCTCTTGTGTTTCCGCGCGTTTAAGGTATACTACGCTGTAAAATTGACACTTTTCGAGGGTGAGTGGGTTCATCTTCGGGCAAAAACACGCTTTACGCGACCTGTTTTCTGCCGTGTCCTTCCCGCTCCGGGACAGACCGGGGCCGAGGCCACTTCATAGTGGTCAGTAGTCAGTGGTCAGTGGTCAGGAATGGCTTTGCTGAACATTGATGTGGATACCATCCACAATTAGTAACCAGAGGCTTTTTCTGACCACTGACCACTGACCACTGACCACTTCTGAAAGCCATTCCGACCGAGGGGAGGTGAAACGCAATGCGCCATTACGAGGCGATGTACATCGTAGACGCCGACACGTCTGACGAAAATCTGACCGCGACTCTTGAGAAGTACAGGAAGGTCATAACTGACGGCGGGGGCGAGGTCAACGACGCGGGCAAGTGGGAAAAAGGCCGCCGTCCGCTGGCTTACGAGATCAAGCACGACAACAAGAAGAAAAAAGACGGCATGTATCTGATTATGCACTTTACTGCCGGTTCCGACGTGCCACAGGAACTCGACCGTATTTTCCGCATCAGCGATGAAGTGATTCGTCACATCATCGTGCGGCAAGACCACAGCGAAGAGTAGTTTCCACTCTGACCACTATTTCTGATTATTTTCTAAGGCGACCCGCATGTCTTTCCGGCTTTATGCGCTTCGCCGTAGTTTACCATTAGCAATCATCGAGCGGCGTAATCGGCGTCGCTAATTCTATACACATCATCATGAGAACCGTTGTTTTCGCTTGTGAGCCACAGCGCAATGTTGCTGCGGAACACGCTTCGGCGTTAGCCACAAACTAGCTTCGAAGCGCATAATCGGCGCAAACATCAGGGCAAAGGAGAGTCGGAAATGTTAAATCGTATCGTCTTGATCGGTCGCCTGACCCGTGACCCCGAAATGAAGTACACCCCGCAGGGCATCCCTGTCGCGCAGATGTCCATCGCCGTAGATCGTTTTACCAAAGACGAGAACGGTCAGAAGGAAACGGACTTCTTCGACATCGTTGCCTGGCGGCGCACGGCGGAATTTGCCAGCCAGTACCTGAACAAAGGCCGCTTGATTTCGGTTGAAGGCCGTCTGCAAACCCGTTCCTGGGTTGCGCAGGACGGCACGAAGCGCAAATCTTACGAAGTGGTGGCGGATAACATCAACGGCTTGGACCGCAAGGGTGACGGCGAAGCTTCCTCGCGCGCAGAGGGTGGCAGCGAACCGGCGATGGAAGCCCCGCGCCCGACCGCAGCACCCGCAGCGCGTCCGACGGCGGCCCCCGCTGCCGCTGCCGCTTCCGGTGGCGGACGCAAGCCCGCGCCGCCGCCCGTAGACGACGATCTCGACGAATCCGACCCTTTTGCGGATGAGTAGGAGGTAGATACGAGATACAGAGATCGAGGAGGAGGCTGCAATACCAAACTCTTACTCCTATCTTGATCTCATATCTCGTATCTACCCTGCCGATTACCCCGTTTCGCGATTGCGGAAAGGGAAGTTCCCATGGCTCCTGGGATGCGTCCTCGCCCGACCGGCGGGAAACCCAATAAGTTCCGAAAGCCCCGGCGCAAAGTCTGTATGTTCTGCGTGGACAAGATCGAGTCCATTGATTACAAGCAGATGCCGATGCCCAAATTTCGTAACCGCCTGCTGTCTGACCGGGGCAAAATCGTTCCCCGCCGCACCACAGGAACCTGCGCCAAACATCAGCGCATGGTAACGGAAGCGATCAAGCAGGCGCGACACGTTGCGCTGGTTCCGTTCGTTATTGATTAAGACGAACGGCTAAAATGCAGACTGGCGCGTACTTAACGAGCCTTGTTTACCAATCATGCAGCCGCCTCTGCTCTAAAGAGGCGGCTGTTTTGTGTCACAATAACTTGAAAAGACTGGCTAAAATGTTTTAGATAGTATGGAGAGAAGCAGACGTGACGGCAAAATATCCTTTACAATTAAAACCGGACGCGCGGGAACGGGTGTGGGGCGGGCGATGGCTTGCCGACAAACTGGGGCGCAGCGGGGCGGAAGGGGCTAAACTGGGAGAGAGTTGGGAGGCTTTTTCCGGCAGCATTATCGTCAACGGCGAATGGCAGGGGCAAACGCTCGGACAGTGGTTTGCGCAGGCGGAGAATACGGACGCGAGAGCGGGTATCGTTGGAACTCGCGCCGTCGTCCTACACGCAATTTCCACTGCTGGCGAAGTTTCTGGATGCGCGGGAAAACCTGTCTATTCAGGTACACCCTGACGACGCGCTGGCGCAGCAACTGGAAAACTATTCGTTCGGCAAAACTGAGTTCTGGTACATTCTGGACGCCGTACCCGACGCGCATATCTACTACGGCCTGAACGCGCCGGATATTTCGCGGGAAGAGCTGCGGGTTGCGCTTGCCAACAACGATTTGCTGCGCTACCTGAACCGCGTTCCGGTTCGGGCAGGCGATGTGGTTTTTATGCCGGCAGGCACGGTTCACGCGCTCACGGCGGGCATTGTGGCTTACGAACTTCAGCAGGACAGCGACATTACGTATCGGCTGTACGATTGGGAACGCGCCGACCGGGAAATCCACCATGAGAAAGGCGCGTTGTCCATTGATTTCGAACTGCGCCAACATGAGCGTCACACAGCCTGCTTTTCATATACATGGCGCGATAGAAACGGCCCCTCTTGTATCCTGCGCGTATTTCCATTCCGAGTTCTGGCGCGTCCACGATTCGGCCCAGGTCGCCACCTCCCCCGAAAGTTTTATGCTGCTGTCCGTTGTTTCCGGTTACGGGCAACTCGCTTCCGCGCGGGGAGAATTTCCCGATGCGCGTTTGCAGCCAGGCACAACGCTTTGCCTGCCTGCCGGAATGGAGTATGCGTTGCAGCCGGGTCGCCACAGCGGTTCCCCCGGACTGGAAGTGATTACGGGGTGGATGGCGGATTAAAGCGAATACAACAGGCCGGGTATTGAAAATACCCGTCAAGAAAGCGCAAACGTCCTGCGGACGCAAATTCACGCCTATCGGGGGTAGGCTCTAAAGCGAATACCACAGGAAGAACCCCGTGGACACAGCATGTTGTATTCCTGCGGGGTTCTTCCTGTGGTTGCGGCTAGACGTGTTCCAGCGTGTTACTCTCGCTGGTGACGGGGGTGGCGCGGGCAATCAGTTTGTTCAGGGCGTGGACGTAGGCGCGGCCACTGGCGACAACAATATCCGTATGCGCCCCCCGTCCCGTGTAAATGTCGTTGCCCCGCCGGATGCGGATTGTCACATCGGCAAGCGCGTCAATGCCCTCGGTCACGGCCTGAATACTGAATTCGATCAGGTCGTTTTCCACATTGGCAATGCGGTTGATGGCGCGGTACACGGCATCCACCGGCCCGGTTCCATGACACGAATCGATCAGGTCGCGCCCCTGCGCGTCGCGAATATTCACGGTTGCGGTCGGTATCATTTTATCGCCGCACGATACCTGAACGTGTATCAGTTCGTAAGTCTGGAACACCGCGCTGGTTTCATCTCCCGCGATCTTCTCCAAATCCCCGTCATAAATCTGCTTTTTGCGGTCGGCCACGTCCAGGAACCGAACGTACACTTTGTCAATCTGCTCCTCGGTGTACGTGTATCCCAGTTCGCCCAACCGGTGCTTCAGCGCGGCCCGCCCGCTCCGCGCCGTCAGGACGATTTTGCTCTCCATAATTCCCACATCGGCGGGGTCAATAATCTCATACGTCGTGCGCTCTTTGAGTACGCCGTCCTGATGAATACCGCTGGAATGGGCAAACGCATTCGCGCCCACAATCGCTTTGTTCGGCTGGACGAGAATACCCGTAGACGTGCTGACCATGCGGCTTGTCTTGTACAGTTCCCGCGTGTTGATGGCGGTTTCGCAATGCAGCGCGTCCTGCCGCACCTTCATCGCCATGACAACCTCTTCGAGACTGGTGTTGCCCGCGCGTTCCCCGATGCCGTTGATGGTACATTCGATCTGCCGCGCCCCGTTCATCACGCCCGCCAGACTGTTCGCGGTCGCCATACCTAAATCGTTGTGGCAGTGCGCGCTCACAATGGCTCGGTCAATATTGGGAACGCGGTTCATAATGAAGGCGATCAACGCGCCGTATTCTTCGGGGATGGTGTAACCGGTCGTATCCGGCACGTTGATAACTGTCGCGCCCGCATTAATGACGGCCTCTACAACGCGGCACAGATAGTCTTTATCCGCCCGCCCCGAATCTTCCAGAAAATATTCAACATCTTCGACATACGTTCGGGCGTGTTTCACGGCCTCGACGCCCCGCTCCATCGCCTGTTCGCGCGTCAATTTGAGCTTGTGCTGCAAATGGCTGTCCGACACGCCAAGCCCGGTATGAATTCGGGGCCGAACCGCGTCTTTGAGCGCCTCGCCCGCCGCGTCAATATCTTTCTTCACCGCCCGCGTCAGGCCGCAGACCGTACACTTCTTAATCACGCGACTGATCGCCTGCACCGCCTGAAAATCACCCGGCGATGAGATAGGAAAACCGGCTTCAATCACATCTACGCCGAGTCGCTCCAACTGCCGCGCAATTTCAACCTTCTCCTCAACATTGAGCGACGCGCCCGGCGATTGTTCGCCGTCTCGCAGCGTGGTATCAAATATAAATACGCGGGTTGACATGCTACTTTTGCTCCTTGCGAAACTTCAAACATCATTGTCGGAAAACAGGAAGAACTATCTTTCAAGTAACGTTCAACCGCTGCTGCATAGGGTATAAGCGGCTGCCATTGCGCTCGTAACTGCGGGTGTTCAAGCCAAAAACTCTGCGGGATTTTCGCTACGTTTAACAGCAAATCACCGTCATAATAATCCCCGCTGACAAATGGGTTCGCCGTAAGTTGTTTCAATGCAAGCGGAACCAGATGCTCTAACGAGAACTGCTGTCCGATCACAATACGCAGGTTTTCCACTGTGAATTCACGTAACGGCACACGTCGCAAACGATGGCACTCCGTAACAAGATGCGAAGGAAACGACGGTTCACCCCAATCCTCACCGTCCAGTTCTTGCAGAGTTTTGTCAAGAGTTGTTTTCTGCATCTTCCGCATCTTGGCGCGACGGAATGAATTCCTTCGCTATATGGCCTGCGGCCCAATGTCCTTCGGACATGTCTCTATTATCAGAATTCCGTGTCCGAAGGACACTCGGCGGAACGCCATACAGCGACGGAATGAATTCCGTCGCGCTAAACAGGCGTTCCTATCGGCAGGCATTCTAGCAGTTTTTCATAAGCCATGTTCGCGTTTATTCGCGTTCATTCGCGGCTAAAGGCCACTCAGTCGTTGCGGAATTCCAGACGCTGGGCGCGTTCGCTCGCTTCTGGCTGCTCCTGCTTTACTGTTGTCGTCGCCTGCTGCGCGACGTTGCTTTGCACCCAGCTCATCATGGAACGTAACTGGCGGCCCACCTGCTCGATCTGATGATTCTGATCCTGCCGGTTGAGCGCGTTGAAGACAGGACGCCCCGCGCGGTTTTCCAGTATCCATTCGCGGGCGAATTCGCCCGACTGAATCTGGCGCAGGGTCTCCTTCATCGTGGCGCGAACGTGATCGTCAATGATTTTGGGGCCGCGCGTCATGTCCCCGAACTGCGCCGTATCCGAAATGGAGTAGCGCATCCCGGCAATGCCCGCCTCGTACATCAGGTCTACAATCAGTTTCAACTCGTGCAGACACTCGAAGTACGCGATTTCCGGCTGATAGCCCGCATTGACGAGCGTTTCAAAGGCCGCTTTCACCAGTGACGTTGTGCCGCCGCACAGCACGGCCTGTTCGCCGAACAAATCCGTTTCCGTCTCTTCCTGAAACGTGGTTTCCAGCACCCCCGCCCGCGTCCCGCCAATCGCTTTGGCATACGCAAGCGCGATGTTTTTGGCGTTGCCCGTGTGGTTCTGGTGAATGGCGATCAAGCACGGGACGCCCTTACCCTCCGAATACACGCGCCGAACCAGATGCCCCGGGCCTTTGGGCGCGACCATGAACACGTCTATGTTGTCCGGCGGCACAACCTGCCCGAAGTGGATGTTGAACCCATGCCCGAACGCGATGGCGTTGCCGGGGGACAGATTCGCCTCAATGGACTCTTTGTATACGGCAGACTGGTACTCGTCATTGACCAGAATCATGATGATGTCGGCGGCTTTGGCGGCATCCGCAACGGACAGGACCGTATGGCCGTCGCCCTCGGCCTTGTCCCAAGACTTGCCCGGACGCAGGCCCACAATCACATCCACGCCCGACTCTTTCATGTTGAGGGCGTGGGCGTGTCCCTGGCTGCCATAGCCAATAACCGCCACTTTTTTGCCCCGCAGCGCGTTCATATCCGCGTCTGTATCGTAATAAATCGTTGCCGGCATCTCGTTCTCGTCTCCTCATTGAAATCGTTGAATCCGTAAATAGACAGGATTAACAGGATTTTTCAGGATTTACAGGATTGCTTCAGAGGCTTCTGGTTCCTGTCCTGTTGTTTCTTCTGGTAACAATTCTGTTTCACTTTGCGCGGTTTGTAGCGGTTGAAGGCGACGCTGCGCAAGTCCAATTCCAGCGCCAAGCGCCAATCCTGCCGCCACAAAAAACGTCAGGTTCACCACGACATTGCGAACCGTGTCCAAACCCAACCGGGAGGTTATCGCGTTGTACGCCAGCCACAGCAGCCAGTTCAGGGTTCCCAGCGCGCCCATGCAGACGCCCGTAACCGCTCCCTGTCGCGCCTGACCGCGCCGCGCCCCCCACCCCGCTCCCAAAACCAGTCCCACGAGTGGCAGCACAATCGCCAACACCGCAAACCACCGGCTCAGCGCATCCAAATCCACAATCTCGCGCATACCACCCATAGCAAACTCCAGAGGAGATTAATCTCCTGCTTCTCGTACCGGCGCGGCTGGCGGTTTTGGTTCCGCGCGCCATCGCGATGATGCCGGTTCGCACCATTTCGCGGATGCCGTAGCCCTCCAGCAAACTGGTGATTTTGTCCAGTTTGTCCGTGCTGCCGGTCACTTCGATGATGAAGGTTTTTTCGCTCATGTCAATGATGCGGCCCCGGAAGATTTCCACGATCTGCATGATCTCGCTGCGGTCTTTGGCGTCGGCGTTGACCTTGATGAGCGCGAGTTCTCGTTCTACGGCTGCGGTTTCCGTGTAGTCCACGACCTTCATCACTTCCACCAGTTTGTTCAACTGCTTGGTGATCTGCTCCAAAACCAGATGATCGCCGCCGACCACAATGGTCATGCGCGATACTTCCGGGTTGTCCGTGACGGAAACCGCCAGCGACTCGATGTTGTACCCCCGTCGGGCGAACAGTCCTGTCACGCGGGCCAGAACGCCCGCATGATTTTCGACCAGAACGGTTACGGTATGCTGCTGCTGTAATTGCGCCATGATTGCGTTGTTCATAGGAACTCCGGGGAGTAGGAAGTAGGGAATAGGGAGTAGGAAATACACCACTGAACTCTAAAAAGGTTTAGTGTAGAAAGGTTTTCCTACTCCCCATTCCCTACTTCCTACTCACTACTCTATCGCTGCCATCAGCGCGGGGCGTATGGCGGCAAAAGTGGGAATTGCGTTGAGAACGCGCAGGCGTTCCTGCACGAAAGTTTGGGCCGCATCGGGTTGTCCGAGCGCGACCAGAACAGCGGCCAGTTCGGGCCAGGCGGCGTAGGCGAAGGGCGTGATTGCCAGTCCGGCGCTGATAGTGGTGCGCAGACAGTTCCAGTTGCCCGGTCACGGCCTCGCAACGGGCAAGCCGGAGAAGCGCTTCCGCCTCCTGCGGTAAATCCATAACCGCCGATTGCGCCTGCCGGAACGCTTCTTCCTGCTGCGCGTTGGCTCCGGCCAGATCGCTGAGGAGGGAACGACAGCGCCACGCGATAGTCGCCCGCATCTCCCGCGCCCACTGCGCCTTGCTCACGCCCCGCGCCAGATACGCCCGCTCCATGCGGCAGTCGAACAGATCGCTCCAGCGCGGATAACCGAACCCGTCCACGTCCGCTGTGCCGTCATTGCCAGCGGCGCTGTCACTTGTCGCCGCGCCCTCATTTTCCGCCGCATCAGTCGTTTCCATTTGCTGAAGGGGGGCTTGCCGCATAGCCGTTTCGCAGCGGTCGGCGGCAGTCGCCAGGGCAAGCGCGGCTTCGGAAATGTCGTTGCGCCCGGTCGGATGTTGCCCCTGCGTCACTTCCGCGCGTTCCAGCAGCAGAAAGCCGAGCGTCATTTGCGCGATAGCCGAACGGGGTTCAGCGCGAACCGCCTGCCGCGCAAAGTCAATGGCGTTTGTAAACAGCCTGATTTTATGCTCCGGGGCGGCATAGTGGGCCACCCATCCCAACAGCGCGGCGCGGGCTTCCAGTGCCTGCGCCCGATCCAGTCCTTCGGCCTCGGCTTCCGCCAGCAGCGAAAGGGCGGTGTCGGCGGACGCGGGCAGGGCGCAGCTGAACATCTGCAGGGCCTTGCGCCAGTTCCGCTCCGGCAGCGGCAAGTGTACATGCGGACGATAACGGTCGGTAACGTGTTCTTCCAGTAGAGCGAACAGCGCATTAGCGTGGGCTTCTTCCGTATGTTCGCGCCAGAACCAGATCGTGGCCGGCCTTCACAATGGACTGCCGCCGTTCGTCCTGCGCGGGGTCGAGCCAGTACGCCAGCTTGTCCTCGAAATCGTCTGAGGTGTAGTACACGCAATGAACGTCTTCCGCAAACGCCTGCCGGACTTCCTCGTTTTCGCTTTCGTTGAAGACTAATGCGCCACACGCGGGGGCATCATACGCGCGCTGATTGGTACAGCCGTTGACGCTGCGATTGAACACGATTTTGGCCCGATTGGTCAGCCGGGTATAGTGTTCGCCATAATGCCCGATGGCGATAACCACTTTATATTTGTCCGACAGCCGCGCCAGACGGTCCAGCCAGCGGTTGCGCTCTTCCCACACAGCCGCGTTCAGCGATCCGATAAACAGCACGTCAATGTCGCGTTCCCGTTCCTGCATATCGGGCAAAATACGATGTACGTCCGGGTTCACGCCCCAGAAACGGGCATAATGCGCGTTTTCATATCCGCTCGCTTCCAGCAGGCGACCCGCATTGAGTTCCGTCGCGACCAGATCGAAGAACCCCACGCCTGCCCACACCGCCCGCCCGCCCCGATGCCAGTCCTGAATGTTGGTTGCCGTCAGGCCGTCGAACGTCTCGATGTCGGCGGGAACCGGAAAATGCACCAGACTGGCATGATAATACACGTCCGGCTTCCAGCCCGGCGGACACTGTTCCAGCATTTCGGCAATGGTTCGCGGCGGCGTTTCGCCATCCCGCCCATACCGCACGAACCGCACATCGTAGCGGCTCGTATCGTAATGCGCCAGTTCCGTATCTTGATGTCCGATGAGAATACGCATGGGTTAGGTTGTCAGGTTGTTAAGTTGTTAGGTTGTTAGGTTGTCAGGTGATACACTCACAACGCAACAACAAATATGTGACTGTTGCATCATTCCGAACACCTGACAACTTAATAACCTAACAACCTGACAACCTTCCTCAAAGATCGAACGGCGGCTTCGGATCGTCGTCATCGTCGTCGTCGTCGCTGTCGAACGGGTCGTCGTCCCGATACACATCGTCCAGACTGCCGGCGATCTCTTCCGACATCAGCAGGCTTGTGCCGGCGGGCGCGTCGGCGGCAATGAAAATGCCATTGCTGCCCCCCGGCCCCGGCCAATCCAGCATGGGCGACAGCGACAGCAGCGGCCGGGTCTATGCCCCGCGCTTCGGCGTAGCCCAGGCAGATCGCATAGTCCAGATGCAGCAGATCGCGGGGCGTCAGCGGGCAGGCTTCCATCTGGTCGCCGAAACCGGGCGGCAAATCGCCCTTTTCGCCGATTGGCGCGCGCATACTCGACCAGCAGCGGCATCGCGCGCTGAAAATAGACGTGCGACAGGGCGGGCCGCAGCACCTGCCGAAAATACAGGCCGCTGCGCACCAGGGAGTGATAGCCCTGCTGATAATACTGCCAGAGCAGTTCAAATTGAAGGTGTCGAGTTCCATAGGTTTAGGGATTAGGGAGTAGGGAGTAGGGAGTAGGAGATCGGCTCAAGTCCGACTCGCTTATTATAACGATCGACAAGAAGCAGTATTGCAGGTTTTTCCTACTTCCTAATCCCTACTCCCTATACCTGGTATCTATCCTTCCGTCGCTTCCGCCGCCACCGCGTTTGCCACTTCGACGTACTGCGCCAGCACCTTCTCTTCGTCGGAGAACGACCACGTCTCGGCAGTCGGCGTGGACGCTGGCCTTGAGCTGCTCCAGATCGTTGCGCAGCATCATCTCCTTGATGGACTGGCCGGACGGGATCATCGGATAGACGTTTTCCCCGGTCGGAATCACGCAGTCAATCACGACGGGGCGGTCCGTAATGGCCTTTGCTTTCTGCAAAGCGTCGCGCAGTTCCTCCTTTGTCGTGGCGCGCATGCCGACGCCGCCATACGCCTCCACCAGTTTCACGAAATCGGGCGAGGCTTGCAGGTCTACCTGGCTGTACCGCTCCGAGTAGAACATCTCCTGCCACTGCCGCACCATGCCCAGCGACTTGTTGTTGATGATGACCGTGATGACGGCCGATGCCGTAGACGGTCGCGGTCATCAACTCCTGCGTCATCATCTGGAACGAGCCGTCGCCGGACAGGCAGACCACGCGCTTGTCGGGATTGGCGAACTGCGCGCCGATGGCGGCGGGCAGGCCGAAGCCCATCGTGCCCAGTCCGCCGGAAGTGACCCACTGGCGCGGGCGGTTGCACTTGAAATACTGCGCGGCCCACATCTGATGCTGTCCCACATCGGTCGCCATGATCGCAGTCGTTGTCGAACACCTCGCTGATCTGTTCGATGGCGTATTCGGCGTACAGTTTGCCGTCGTTCGGGATAGACGAGCGGGAAGCGTCGTTTCCATTCCAGAATGGTATCGTTCCAGTCGGTCGGCTTCGCGCGGCTGCAACGTGCTTGAGCAGTTCGGTCAGGATCGTTTTCACATCGCCGACAATCGGCACGTCCGGCTGCACCACTTTGCCGATTTCCGCCGGATCAATGTCAATGTGAATGATTTTCGCGCCGGTGGCGAACTTGTCCACATTGCCGGTCACGCGGTCATCGAAGCGCGCGCCGACCGCAATCAGCAGGTCGGCTGTTGTTGACGGCGTGGTTGGCGTAGGCGGTGCCGTGCATGCCCAGCATCCCCATCGCAAGCGGGTGCGTCTCGTCAATCGCGCCTTTGCCGAGCAGGGTTGTGGTCGTCAGGATATTGAGTTTTTCGGCCAGCGCGGTCACTTCGGCCTGCGCGTCGGAGGCGATCGCGCCGCCGCCGACATACAGCACAGGACGCTCGGATTCGGCAATCAGCTGCGCGGCCTTGCGGATTTGCAGTTCCGGGATGCGCCCGTTCGGGCCGGCGGGCTTGTAGGAGGGGATGTTGACCTGCTTGCGGATAGTCCGTTGCCGCGTCGAACTCGATCATGTTCTTGCTCACGTCGAGCGGAATGTCCACCAGGACCGGGCCGGGCCGTCCGGTGCGGGCGATGTAAAACGCTTCGGCCAGCGCGCCGCGCCAGGTCTTCGACGCGTCTTGACCAGATAGTTGTGCTTGGTGATGGGCATGGTGATGCCGGTGATGTCGGCCTCCTGAAAAGCGTCTTTGCCGATGGCGGAGGTGCGCACCTGCCCGGTGATGGCGACCATCGGAATGGAGTCCATGTAGGCGGTCGCGATGCCGGTGACGAGGTTGGTCGCGCCCGGCCCGCTGGTGGCGAGGCAGACGCCGACTTTGCCGGTCGAGCGCGCAAAGCCGTCGGCCATGTGCGCCGCGCCCTGCTCGTGCCGGACGAGAATATGCTTGATATCGTTGCAGTCGAAAATCGCGTCGTAGATGGGCAGCACGGCCCCGCCGGGATAGCCGAAGATATGCGTGACCCCTTCCTGCCGCAGACATTCCAGCAGAATTTGCGCTCCTGACAGTTTCATCGTTGGAATGCCTCCTGACAATAAATCTAGCGACAAAAAAACCCCTCATCCGCAAGGGACGAGAGGCTGTTGCTCACGTGGTACCACCCTTGTAATCGGCACGCGTTGACGAAACGCGAACGACGGACGCCGAAGACGTCCCGCCGACCACTTGAGGCGCGATATCGGGCGCGAACCGGGAAACCTACTGGGGCGGCAGACGTTGTATCACGTTTGTCTTCGCCCGTTCAGCAGCCTGCTCGGAGGGGAGTTTCAGCGTCTCGCTTCTGACCGCCTCGCACCAACCGGCGGCTCTCTGAAAGCAAGTCGCGCGCCTACTGGCCTCGTCATCACATTACAAAAAATCTTGTGTCCAATATAATAGCACGGTAAAGCGGCTTTGTCAACCGCTTCCAGACGAATTCTCAATTTATTACGCAAACCGCTCGCTTTCTACTTATCCCTTCCCTCTTAGAGCCTACCCAATAGGCCGGGTACAGAGAACGTACCCGTCTGAGTGGCCTACGGCCAGGCGTCCTTCGGACGCAAATACAATCGCCTATTGGGATAGGCTCTTATCCCTTCCTCCTACTTCCGCTCCTGGAAACGTTCCACAGCGCCTTTGGGCGCGATAAAGAAGAAGTCTTCATCGCGCAGCGGGGTGTTCACGCGGGTCGAGCGGTGCGTTTCGACGAACTTGATACCTTCCAGCACGATCTGGGCAGATTTTTTTTCGGTCGGGCCGACATTCACGCGCCATTGGAGATCGCAAGAGGCTTTTCGCAGCAGAAAGCGGCTGGTGTCAATCCAGAGCGTCACCTCGCGGCGGGCATAAACCGTCTCTTTCGGCGCTCCCATCGTAGCCAGCCAGCCGGAATTGGCCTGACCGGTTACGACTGTGACTCTGTTGCCGTCAAGTATTTCGTTACGAATGAATTGAAAATTTTTACACTCGTCCGGCATTGTCTTTGCGGCGATAAAGTCAATGGAACTCAGCATCTGCACGATGGACACGCCCATCAGGTACTCGCCTGCGGCGGAGAACTTCCCCAATGTCTGGCGCAAATCCGTCGGCGAGTTTCGTTTGGTGTACGTATTCTGTGTGCCGGAATAAACGGTGATCGTCTTGCCGTTGCAGAATCCCTGATAGGTGCCGATGGCCGGGTCTTCCGAAGAGAGATAGATCAGGTTCGGGCGTTTGAAGCGCAGGGTGGTAGATTGCACATAGTCTGATTTGCCGTATTCCTTGACCCGCGCTTCCGTTGCCTCTTCCAGCGTTTGCGTACCCTGGTACATCGCAATCATCTTGCGCACCAGCACATTGGCGTCAACCGGACGATTAGTGGTCACTTCGCGCCCGGAAGCGGCAGGAGTGGACAGGATGGCAACGGCTAAAATAAGAAATCCCGCCAGGCTCGACAGCCGCCGTCTATGGTATCGCCTGGCGCTTTTGCCGCCGAAAGGCAATCCGATTGTGTGTGTGACCATTCCTGACTCCCTGATGCGCTGCGCGCTGATTGTTATCGCCATGCCGACGCCACTAACATTGTAACATCAAAAGAGAGTATCAGCAAAAGGAACGGCAAAGTAAATACTAATTCGGTTCCGGGGCGAAAGAGTTTTCAAACAAAATGATTGTCGCGCCACAGGAGTACCAACAGAGTATAGCAAACTGGCGCGTTTCGCGTCAATAGCAATTCTTTTATTCGTCTTGCGCAAACTTCGCGCCTGATTTCTCGCTTAACTATTTCTCACGCTTTGTACGACGACTGGCGCCTTTACTATGTTCTTCGCGATGTTGGATAGACATACAAACAGCGCGAACAGGAGTGAATTTCCTGTTCGCGCTATTGCTGTCGGGCGCTGCGTGATAAAATCGTGTAACCCTTTGTCCACCCTGAGTGTTCAGTTACGCAATTTATCGTATAACGGCCCTGTGTTCTCTCTGCTATGTTTATTCGTTCACTCACGCGCCTGATTTTAGTGGCTGATATAGAGCGACCCTTTAATCATGGGCAGCAGGATCAGGTTGTTGGCGGCATCGCGTCCCGTAGAATACAGCACATTTCCTGATTTATCCACGATTTCGACGCCTTCACTTGCCACGCCGGCGGGTGTTTTCATGGCGCGGAACGTAGCCGTTGCGGGCGTCACGGTTGGAACCGCATCCGCGCTATTGAATTTGACAGCGGCTTTGATTTCGATATGCTCCCCTGCCGGATCCACATAACCTGTCTGGCTGAGAAAACAGCCCTGCGCCGTCCATCCGGCAGCGCCCGAACACATGAAGTAGCCATCCACGCTGCCCGCCACATTCTGGCCTCGCAGGTTCACAGTCATCGCCATCACTCTGCCCACGCCGGCCCAGGAAACATCCAGAAGGTACGTGTTGACAAATTGGCTTGACGCGGACGGCAGAGCCGAAATCTGCGCCTGAGCCGGTTTAGCTAACACTGTCAGAGCCGAAAGACAAACAGTCGCAGCAACCATGTTGAAAACGCCCGGTTTGATAAAGTTCCGTACCATTATATGTATATCCCCATTCTGTTCAGTGTTATTGGTTAAGCGCGTCGGATTGTGTTGATTACGCGCCTACAATCACCTTATGCCCTGTTCCGGGGAATGCCCAACCTGCTGAAAATAGTGGGTTTTGAGCCGCAAATACAAGAATGGTAAACATGTCAGCCGTAAAAAAAACCGTCCCGCAATTGTATATGCAGGACGGTTGATGATGCGAAAGCGAATTGTTCGTTACGCGGTTACTTGCGATTGCGGCGGCGGCGCAGGCCAAACGCGCTTCCCGCGAGCAGAGAACCAAGCAACGCGTACATGCCCGGTTCCGGCACATTGTTGTACTCCGCGCCGAAGGTGCCTGTTCCGTCTGCGGTGAAGTTACGCAAGAACGGGTCGTTGAATTTATTCGGATTTCCGCTCGCAGGGCCGTAATTGAGGCCCGGCGTAACGGCGGAGAAGGACAGCGAGTAGTTCTCCGTAAATATCCCCGTCGTATTGATGACATCCGAGGAAAAACTGACGAACTGCGGCAAGTCTGAAGTCTCGCCTGTTATGTTACTGGCGTTGAAGCTTGCCGAAGATTGTCCCTGGCGTCCGGTTAAATCGCCTGCCGCCCCGCCGTTGTTGCCCGTCGTTGGATCGAAACCAGGATCGCCCGAACGCCCGCTCAAAAGAATGGTTCCCGAATGGATTCCCGCTGTGGCATTGACGAGCGAGTTATCGGCAACGAAGCTAAAGCTGGTGACATCGAAAGGAGTGTCGTTGTTCGCCCCGCCGAAACTGTTTGACCCGAAAAACGTCAGAGTTCCGGTATAGTTTACGCCCAGTGTAGGGTTATAACCGCCTTTTGTGCCAAGCAGGAAGTCAAGGTACTTGAAGGTAACTCCTGTTGTGGCGCTCAATGTGCTGGTGCTATTTGTGGCGCTCATCGGATCATTACCAACATACGTGAACGGCTTGTTGGACACAGACTCGTTGAACTGCGCGAATGTGGTTGTAACTACGACGGCCTGGCTGATCTGGGCAGAACCGACAAGAGTGCCGCCTATCAGACAAGATAGAAGAAAATTCTTCATAAGAGTTTAGTTCCTTGTTCCTCAGAATGGGAGATACTGCCTGATTCATCCCCACATTAAATTCATTCAATCCATTACGCGAAACGCATCCCTGCAAGACAGCAGATAACTGCACAGACCGTAGGAGGATAAGGGCAAGATGGGATATATACTACGATCCTGATCAACCGTCCGCAGCCTTATAAGTGTATATTGCAAGTTTCATGCCAAACTGCTCAAAAACGCAACTATTTTTGAAAACTTTTCATTTTCTGACAATATTGCGGGGCAGTTTGTTCCAAAAGCGGTCGAATATACTCAATAGCCTGTGTTGGCTCTTCCTAACTCAGACAGAATACCCCATATCTTCGCATTCGTATACTGGTAATTGCTCTGTATTTGGGAATAATTTTGAATTTTCCAGTCTGGCGACTGTTCATCAAACCTGATGGCGTTTCCCGTGTTCAGAACTACCCGTTACAAACGGAAGCCGGTATTCCAGAATAACGGGTGTCATTTTGGAATACCGGTTTAGATTTCACAACAAGTTCAGCGTTTTCGCATGCTGCAATCCTACATGCTGATGGTCATGCTGCCCTTAATTGGCATTACCACAGGAGTTCCGTCGCGGGTAACACCGGTGGTGAACAGCGCAACGCCGGTGTTGTAATTGTATGCGGAGAAGCCTTCCCACGTCGTTCCATCAGCCATCTTACGCATGGATACGATATAAGTGGCAGACGTTCCCTTGGCGCTTTGCACACCGTTCACAAAGGGATAGTAAACTCCCGCAGCGATAACGACTGAGTACCAGTTGTTTGCCGCATCTTTCGAGTTGTAAATCGCCGTGACTGAGCCGGTCGCGGAAAAGAGGCTGGGATAGAAAACGTTGAAGTATCCGGTGGAGCCGCCGTTGATCTTGTCGGGAGCGCCCTGTATGTTGAAGTTCATCACAGGAGTTTTGCCGACGCCAGCCCAACCACTACTAAAGGCAATCTGAGCCGAACTGCGGGACTGCGCGCCCATCGTCAGGAAGGAAACAAACACAAACAGAACGACCAGGGAAATGTTGCGAAGCATGATTGAGTTTCTCCTAAAGTCTAAACGGACATTGTTTTGCGCAGTCGAGCAAACCGGCAAAACAAAATGTAAGCATCCACACAGTTCGGCATAATGTCATAGCAACTAAATTGCAGACACTGCGCGAACAGGCAACGTTTACAATGCTCATCAACAGATGAAATGTAAACCGCCCGCAGCCTTGATGCATCCGTCAGGGGAGAAACCAAACATTGGCGCTTTCGGGAGCGCCCACATACAGGGGACAACCACAGAAGAGAGACGGGATAGATAGTGGCTTTGTTCCACTATCTTTTTGATAGTTTTTGAAAGGAATGTGCCTCTTGGCAACTATGTTTATAGTGTATCAGCAACTTTGCCAGTTGTCAACTGCCAAATCAAACTTTTTTGACTTTTTTATGAAAATATTTCATAAACACCTGTTCGCTCCCTTTTGACGCGCAATTCAGGGTCAAGAGCCAATAAAAAGAACAGGTATTTTTTCTCATACCGATGATAGCAAATGGACATAGGTACGTGCTATACTGCTATAGTATGAGTATACGCTCTGGATTGAGTTATGTTCGCGTTGCGCGGCGTTAATTTTCAGTGTACAAACACAGCCTTCGGTGATATATTGCTGCAAAAGAAAGGATACTCCTTTGCACAGGGTCGCCTCTACTTCTAAATATCGCGCTTTCAAGCAGACGCTTGCGCTGGCTGTGTTGGCGGGTCTGGCTGCCATGCCTGCCCATGCCCAGTACAGTTTTGTTCGCGCTTTCGGAGGCGGAGCCGGTTCATTCAAACAGCCGGAAAACGTCGCCATTGATTCCAGCGGAAATGTTTTTGTGCTGGACTCCGGTAACAGCCGCGTGCAGAAATTCGACAACACCGGCAATTTCATCTCCACTTTCGGGAGCAGTGGTAGTGGCAACGGCCAGATTGCTATGTCGTCGCTTGGGTTGGGTACGGATGGCAGCAACATTTTTGTCGCCGATGACGCAAATAGCCGCGTACAGAAATTCGACAACAGCGGCACCTACGTGACCCAGTTCGGCACGATGGGCAACGCCAACGGACAATTCAGCGCCCCGACCGATGTGACTGTCAACGGCAGCAACATTTTCGTTGTGGATAACAACAACAACCGCGTCCAGCTTTTCACGAGCAGTGGAGTCGGCGGGAATACCATTGCCTTTAAAAGCATAATAGGCTCGAACGGCACCGGCGACGGTCAGTTTCAATTCCCTTTCCGCATCGCCGTAAACAACACAACGGGCAACATCTATGTCACCGACCCGAACAATGGCTTTGTTTCCGGCGGTCTGGATCGCATCGAGGAATTCGACCCGGATGCAAGGGGCAATTACCAGTTCAAGCGTAACATAACCTTTACCGATTCAACCGGCACTTTTAATCCTAACGGCATTGCGGTTGATCAAAGAACGGGAAATCTGTTTGTCGCTGATTTTAGCCATAACCGCGTCATCCAACTTGATAGCGCAGGCGGCTATCTTACGCAGTTTGGAACTACAGGCTCAGACGATGGGCAGTTCATGGGCGCGGACGGCGTTGCTGTTGATACCTCTGGAAACGTTTTTGTAACCGACTTGAATAACAACCGCGTGGAAGAGTTTGCCATAGCCGCTGTGCCGGAAACAGGCACTCTGCTGATGCTGGCGGGCATGACGGCGGGGGGACTGGTCGCCGTCAAACGCAAAAAGAAGCAGGCGGTAAAAGCCTGAGCATGTTCCTGTGTTTTTGCGGCTCCGTCTACAATCTCTGATTTGTAGCCGGAGCCGCTTTGTTTTTACGCCAATTTTCTCTGATGCGCAACTCAATTTCTTCTGATGCGCAGTTCACGGGCGCGACGACAATTTTACCAGAACCACTTTATCGGGAACGCTCAACTTCAGCGCGTGATTGGTAATTGGAGCCGTCTGCCCTGCCATGCCATCATTGGGCGTATACACGGTTGCGGAAACAATGTTTGGCGGGAAGGATACAACTGCCGGCAGAGCGGGCGGATTTAGCTGGCGGTGCGGCGTCTCCTTTGTGTCTTCCTCGCTGATCTCGTGCCACAACAGCAAATAAAAGTCGCCGTTCTTCTTTTCCAGCAGCAGATGGTGCGCGTACTGCGTCCGGTCATAGCCGGGAACCGCCGTCACCTGAATGTTGATGTCCAGACTGCCCGGCTTAAATCCCGCCTGCGCTCCCCCATCCTGAAGTATGGCGATGAGATTTTTCACGGCCTGATACGCCGGTTTGGGCGTCAGGTCACGGCGCAGCAGGCCGAAATGGGCCTCGCGGTTCGTTTGCGCCTTGTCCTCAAATTCGTCCACGAACTCATAACTGTATGCGCGGGCGATCCCCTTGCGGAAATACTCGCAAAACAGACGCGGCATGTATTTGGCATGAGCGGCTTCTGAAACGCCGCCCAGATCTGTAGAATAGCCGGTTTCGGTCGCCACCATCGGTTTAGGCGCATACGGCGGCGCGTATACATCGAACGCAAACGGGAACTCATCCAGATTGGCGGACGGGAAATTGCCCTGCCAGTAGTATTTTTCGATTCCGGCGTAAGCGAACGGCACGCTGAACGGATTGCCGCCGCAATACGGATGAAAATTGCCGTAATCTACCGCGTCCGTCAGCATCCCTTTGCCGTATGGCGAGCGCGTGTCGTACCCGTAGGTTTTACCGAGCGCGGGGCCGTACACCGGCAGGTTTCGGGTTTCCGGGTCGCTTTTCACGGCTTTGTACAGGTCTTTCTGAAACGCGATCACGCCGCTGATAATGCCTTTGTCGCCCTGCGCGTGTCCCTGCCCCCTGTAACTCTTCTTGAAACTGGCCCAGAAAAAATCCGGTTCGTTCGGCCCCTCTATGGCGTCAATCACGGCAGCCTGACGATTTACTTCCTTAACGCGATTGAGCAGACGCTGAATAGTTGCCGGGTTGCCATCCTCATTGTTGTCCATGTCCAGATTCACGGCGACTTTGATGCCCGCCTTTCCCAATTCCATAAGGCGCGGGCTGAAGCCATCGCGAATATGGCGGATACCGGATTCCAGCAGTTTCTGCTTTACGCCCTCATAAGCAAAGCCGTAGGGCGTATCGGGATAGCTCCAGTGGGTACAGACGCCGATGCTGTTGATAAAATTGTCCGCGCTCCGGGCAGTTTCCGGGGCGGCCTGCGCTCCCTGCGCCATCCAGCGCCATAGTTGCCACAGCCAGCCATTTCAACCGGGACATGTTTCAGAGTCAAACATTCCAATTACGCCTTTCAATTTGATCTTCATCGTAACGCTGCGCCAGAATTCCAGCATGTCGCGCAGCGTGTCGTCCAGCGCGATTTGTGGTTTCCAGCCGGTTAGCGGCCTGCAATTTAGACGGGTCGCCGGTCGAACAGGCGATGTCGAGCGGACGCAGGCGGGCAGGGTCAACAACAATGGCGGGATGTACCGCGCTCAACGAACACAGGCGTTCGACAACCCCGCGCATCTGTACCGGCTTGCCCGGTGGAAACATTGAAAGCCGCGCCCGAAGGCGTATCGCTGTTCATCAGCAGGGCATAGGCGCGTACCACATCCCGAACATCCATCAGGTCGCGCAGCGCGTCCAGGTTGCCGACGCGCAATTCGGGCGGCTCTAAACCGCGTTCCATGCGGGCGATCTGGCGGGCAAAAGCGGGGACGGCAAACGCGGCGGTTTGTCCGGGCCCGGTATGCGCGAACGCCCGCGCCGTTACTGCCAGCCCGCGATACGCTTTCGCGACATTTTCCATCTCCATTTTGCTGTCCGCATACGCCCCGTACTTCCACAGGGGGCCAATCGGATCGGTTTCCTGCGCGGGACGTTCCCGCTCGGTATTGCCGTAAACATACCCTGTGCTTGCCAGCAACACGCGGGGAAAAGGCTTCAGCAGTGACGCGGCTTCCAGCAGGGCGCGGCGTTCCGCCCACATTGGCGGCAAAAATCGCGTCCCTGTCTGCGTCCGCGCCCGAAGAGCGGGCCGCAAGATGATAGATTTGCTGCGGCTGATGTTCGGCAACCAGGGCTTCCAGACTGGCCGCATCACTCAACTCCATGCCAGCAATTTCAACCTGACCGCCGACAGTTCCCCCGACCCAGCCCGCGCCGCCACAGAACGGGTCTTCGTATTCCTGTCGCATCCGGTTTACATCATTCAGATGCACAGCCGCAATGATTTTCAAGGATGACAGAGTTACGTTCCGCGCCTCCAGTAAATGGGCTATCAAATGCCGTCCGACAAAACCATTCGCGCCCGTAATCAGTACGCGCGTTTCGCCTATAGACAAGGCTTGTTCCATTGTTTCAGATTTCCCCGTCTCATTCACTTCGCGTTCCTTTTTAGTTGTGCCGTTCCACTATTTGCGTTCATTCGCGTTTATTGGCGGCTACTTTTCTGATGATCGCGTTCTATCAGGCGCGCAAATACGGCTTCCAGGCGTGGCGTCTGACTTTCCACGGAAAACTCCTGCCGCGCCAATTCCCGCGCCCGCGCGCCCATTTCGCCTCGCATCTGTGGATTGCTGAGAAGTTTTAACACAGCGTCGGCCAGCGCATTCGGATTTTCCGAGGGTATCAGATACCCGTTTTCCCCATCCTGTACACACTCCGGTACGCCGCCCACTCTTGTTGCCACTATCGCTTTGCCCGCCGCCATCGCTTCCAGGACGGCAACCGGAAACATCTCATCCAGCGAAGCCAGAATATACACGTCTAATCCGGCCATAATCTGCGGCACGTCGTTGCGATGTCCGAGCCACAAAATGCTGTCGTTGACGCCCAACTTCTGCGCCTCCGCCCGCGCCTTCTCATAGTATTCCGTGCCGCGCTTGGGTTCGCCCACAATCGCCAGCCGGACATCAGGAACCGCTTTCAGGATTTTCGGCAGGGCGCGTATCAGATACAGCAGCCCCTTGCGCGGAATGATGTCGCCGATAATCGCCAGCAGGGGCGTATCGTCTGGGATGCCTAACGCATGCCGAATCGCGCTCCGCGCTTCTGCCCCCACGTTCGGCGAACCGGGGGAAATCCATGAAACCATGCACGGTTTCGATGCGATCCGCCCGCACCCGGTTCCGCGATTGTTGAAACCGCTTTGTGGCGTCGGAAACCGCAATCACATAATCATTGAACATCCAATTCGGCTGCATCAAATGGGTATGGGCGGTGGCGACGCAGGGAATACGGGCAAACCGGCGCAGGAACACGCCGAAATTATGGGCGCGCGTCATGTGCGTATGGATAATATTTATATCGCGTTCGCGGCACAGGGCGGCAATCCGGCGCAACTCATCCAGCGGCCAGCGATGCATATCCGAGACGACAATCTCAACATCTTCTCCCGCCAATTGTTCCGCAATCCAGGCGTTGGGACGGCACAGCAGCATAACCCGATGCCCCCGCTGCGCCAAACTGCGCGTCAGCAGCAGGCAATGAATCACCGCGCCATTCACTTCCGCCCCGGAACAGATTTCCAGAATATTCATTCCGCGCCCCGCTCCCGATTGCCACTTTCAACATCTCCTGCCCCCAACAATTCCGCCACTTTCCGCATCACCTCTTCCGGCGTAATCGCTTGCAAACAACGAGAAGTAAAAAGGGGTAAAGGATAAGGGGTAAGGGGTAAGGAAACTTCATCAGTCTTCTCCTCTTCTTCCTCAAACGCGCAGCGGCGCACACTGCACTCCGGGCGGCACAGGTCGCGGCGGGATAGAATATTGGATTGCTGATGATAGGGGCCGGCGTGGGCGGGGTCGCTGGAACCGTACAATCCGACAAGCGGGCGATTCAGGGCGTCCGCGATGTGCAGGGAACCGGTATCGCCGCTGATCTGAATGGCGCAGCCGTCAATCAGCGCGAATAGTTGTTTTAAGTTGGTTTGTCCGGCAACATCCAGGGGTTCTCTAACAGTGTCGGCATTTTGGCGCGTGACCGCTATCGTTTCCGCAGCGCCGATGCCCGTTGTGTTTTGTTGCGCAGATTGCGTCAGTTCGCGGTACTGCCGGATAATGGCGGCGTTCGGTTCCTGATCGCTTTTCACGCCGACAAGCACGGAGGGCATACCGTATTGTTTCGCCAGTTGCCAGGCGACGCGGGCAAACCCCTCTTCCGTCCATCGCCGCGCCTGATCGCCCGCCGCCTGATTCAGCACGGCATACGGTTTGGCCGGGTCAATGCCGCCGTCTCTGAGCAGGGTATGAATATATGCGCGCGCCTCATCGGGAATTTGCAGGGGGAAGCGGATGTGGGAGGGGTGGGCGCCGAGCGCGCGGGCAACGTCCAGAAACCAGTCCACGCGGTGAACGCTTTCCGGTCGGCGGGGAATGGCCGTGTTCACCAGATTCGCGCCATCCCGCTGCCGCCACCAGCCCAGGCGATAGGGCGCGCGGGCGGCAAGGGCGAGAATCGCGCTTTTCGCGTAGCCCTGCAAGTCCAGGGTCACGTCGAAACGTCGGCGCGCAAACCGCGCAGAAACATCAGGTACTCGCCCCAGATACGCGGTGAAAGCCGCCCCCGCTTCCAGCGCGAACGGGGCGTGACGATCACCTCATGCAGATAGGGATTGCCAAGCGCCACGTCACCGCAGATTTCTTCCACAATCCAGGTAATTTCCAGATGCGGGTACGCTTCCTTGAGGACGGCGGAAAGGGGCATAGCATGAATTACGTCGCCAATCGCGCTGCCCCGGATAATCAGCACACGCCGCGCCTTATTCAGATCGGGAAGCGATTTTCGGCTCATAAGCGGTCGCTAAATTTGCAGGCTTTATCAGGCGGATGCGGCGGGCAGATGAGCGCGCGAAGCAGGCGGCGTCAGCGGCTTGCCGGCCAACCGTTCCAGAACAGAAAGCGGGGCCAGTTCCGGCTGCATCAGGGCGCGCATCGGCACAATGCAGGTCTGTTCCAGCGCGTACTGGCCGGAAACAACCGCATGGGCCACCTGATCGGTAAACGTAATCCACGTCGAACCGGGCGGGAACGTCCAGCGGTTGCGCTGCCCGGACTGCTGATAATCCGTGTTGGCCTTTAGATAGTGGTGGAAATCCAGCATGAACTGGTCATACGCCGAGCGGTCAATCGCGCGAAGGCCGATTAGATGGCGCAGTTTCATGGTTTGCCGATTCAGATTGGCCCAGGGAGATGTGACTTTGCCCAACCCGGCTGCTATCGCATACCGGGAAGCAAGGTCTTCAAAATCGTCCGAAGTGGCCCATATACGGTCTTTGTCCGTATTCAGGTTCGTGAACGCGCGCAGGATACGCCCGCCGTGCGTGGGGCGTGTGGGGAACGCATCCAGATGCAGCAGGTCATTGCGATGGCTGATTGCCAGTTGCCGTCCCTGCTCCTCCACAGGCCGAAAACTGGCGTAATCCACTCTCCATTCCCGCGCATAGTTGGGAAACAATGCGCTCAAAGACGCCAGCGCGCCCTCCGAATACGCGGCCAGAACCACGCGCAGGCGCTCCGCTTCTTCGGCTTCCAACGCTCCTGTACCCGTCGCGCGCTGCAAATGCGGCTTGTACGCGATGTTTTTATGCGAAGCCCGCTGCGACTGCTTCTGCGCGCGCAGAAACTCCCCATCGGACGGGGACGGCAAAAACGGCGTCTTTTCCAGCAGCAGAATGTTGCCCTGCTCCAGTTGCTGACACAGCCTGGCTCGGTACGCGGTATCCGCATTGCCGATATCAACCGGAATCAACTCCATGCTGCCAACTCCCTTAGCGCTCGAATAGTTATTCTTTTGAAACTCATTCTGAACCTTTTCACTACCGGACACCTTTTGCCAGGGGTTGAAAACCCCTGTCTACATGGCCTACGGCCAAGCGTCCTTCGGACGCCAATTCCTGTTTAACAGCCTCCCGCGTCCGAAGGACGCTTGGCGGAACGCCATTCAGACGGGTATTTTCAATGCCCGGAAAAATGTGTCCGGTAGTTAATGAACCTTAAACTTTAGTTTTCCGTGTTTTCACACTCTCACTGAACGGCAAGGCAACGGCGCAACATCTCCATCACATCCGATACCTGAACGGCTTCCAGGCAGCGGGGCGCGGCGAACTCGCAGTGGCGCGCGTTACAACCCGCGCTGCAGCAATCCGCGCGGCGTATTACATACTCCTGTTGTCCGTAGGGACACAGCCTGTCCGGGTTTGTCGGCCCCATGATGCTGACAACGGGACGCGCGAACGCCGCCGCGATATGCCCCGAACCCGTATCCCCGCAGACATGCGCCCCACAGCGTTTCAGCACAGCGGCGAGTTGTATCAGGCTGGTGCGTTGCGCCAGATTGACAAACGGGCGTTGCGCATGCGCGGCCACCTGCGCCGCCACCTCGCCATCCGCCGTCACCAGAACAGAGACTATTCCTAATTCATTGCTAATCGCATCTATCAACGCGCTATATTTTTCTACGCCCCACATTTTGATACGTTGTGCCGAGGCCGGGTTTATGGCGATAAAAGGCGCATTTGCGTCCAAACCCGCCTCATTCAACATTCGCGTAACAACCTGGTCGTCTTCGTCGGAGATTGTAAGCGGAAAATGCGCTTTGTTCGGGCAAGCCCCTAAAAACCGGGCGACATCCAGATATTGATCTACGATGTGAACGCTTTCGGGATGCTGCGGCACGGGCGTTTCCATCAGGGGCGCCAGTTCGCGCAGCCAGTGATACCCCAATCGCGTTTTCGCCCCCGACCACGCGGCAACCGTCGCGCTTTTGGTCAATCCCTGCAAATCCAGCGTGACCTCGAAATTCTCCTGCCGCACCACGTTGAGCCGCTTCACGCACTCGCGCCACGCCTTACCGGAACGCAGCCGCCTGCCGCTCATTTTAGGCAGTTTGAACACTTTGTGCAGATACGGGTTGTGCGCGACAAGGGGCATAAACGCCTCTTCCACCGCCCACGAGAGTTCCAGATGCGGATACGCCTCTTTCAGCGCGGCGGACACGGGCAGGGCGTGAATGATGTTGCCCAACGCGCTCATCTTGATAATCAACACGCGCTGCACCTGGTTCAGATCAACGGCGGCTGGTGGTCGGTGATTGGTGGTTGGTGGTTGGTGGTATTTCTCTTTCATAAAACGTCGCTTTTCCATAAATCTTAATCGTGTAGACGGCAATCAGGGTGATTACCAGTCACCAGTCACCCACCACCAACCACCTACTCAAACACTTCCGGCGTATGTTTCCAGCGGTCGTGCAGCCACAGCCATTGCGTCGGATATTTACGCACCTGCGCTTCCAGCCGCGCATTGACGCAGGCCATCACCGATTTCTACATCGTGGGCGCGATTTCCGGTTGCCTCCGCGACAAACGGGCGGCTCAAAGGTAATCTCGAAACGGTCGTCGGGCGTCCGCACGCACCAACTAAAAAGCAGGGGCGCGCCCGTCTTCAGGTGAATGATTCCCGGCCCGTCTACGGTTCCGGTTCGCACACCCATAAACGGCACGAACACGTCACCGGCGTTTTGATCCGGCAGCAGCGCGACAATCTCTTTTTTCTTCAGGCATTGCAGCACGGCGCGGGCCGAATTACCCCGGTTGAATACCTGCGCCCCGCCCTCCGTGCGCGTATCCTGTAACAGTTTTTCCGCTTCCGGGTCATTGGCGCGACGGGAAACCACATTGAGCGGGTAGCCGTGCAGGTTCAGCCAGCGGGCCAGAAACTCCCAGTTGCCGAAATGCCCGGTAATCAGCAAAACGCCCTGCCCCATGTCCATCGCCTGCTTCAGATTTTCTTCGCCATGCACGCTGACAAGCGCATCTACTGCGGACAGCGGCATTTGCGGCAGTTTGAGGAATTCGGCAGCGGTTTCGCCAAAGTTCCGAAACACCTCTTTCGCCATCTGCCGCCGCTTATTCTCATCGAATTCGCGCCCGTATACCAGATTCAGATTTTTGAAAGCCACGCGGCGATAACGGCCCAACGTCAAAAACAACACGCCGCCCGACGCTCCGCCCAAAAGCCCGCGTAACTGGCAAGGGCAGAGCGCGGAGCGGCCCTACCAGAAGCCGAAGCCCGATGCGCCCTGCGGTTCGTTCCGCGCGCTTACGGAATGGAACCGTCTGAACTACTTGCGATGTATTCTGAGTCATAGGTCAAACAAACGCTGACAATTTACTGTGCCAGGGGTTGAAAACCCCTGTCTCGGTGGCGTTCCGCGTAGGGACATAACTTGTTATGTCCTCCTGCGGACGCAAATGCCTCATTGTTTGTGGATTGCGTCCGAAGGACGCTTGGCCGCAGGCCACTCAGACGGGTACGTTCTTTGTACCCGGCCTAACGGGATAGGCTCTTAACACATCTTCAACCACATTCAAAAAATCTGCCTCACGGTCTACCTGCACTGCCACATCTAAGATATGCAATGGAAGCTCACCACTCCAGGCTGCAATCTTCACGCCATCTTTGGCTGTGGTGACAATCGCGTCCGCGTCCGCCGCCTGCGCCTCTGTCGAGACTCGCTGAAGTTCTGTCGCGCCGATTTCCTGATGATCGCGGAACCGAAAACGGGTTACAAGGATGGCTTCTAAACCTTCCAGTGTGGCCTCGAACGATTTCGGGTTTCCCAGTGCGCTTAGAGCGGCAACTCTTCTGCCACGCAGCCATTCCAGGGTCAGGCATGTATTTTCCGCAAAAGTTCGCAGCGTGGCAGGCGCGAGATCGGCGGTAAATACAGGCTTTCCCGGCGCGAAACGCTTGATTTGGCTTTGCGCGTAGGCCAGTTGTTCCAGTGATGCGCGGCGCGCGTTCGTCAGTACGATGATGCCCGCGCGTTTCAAATGCGAGGGCGGTTCTCGCAATAGCCCGCGCGGAAACGTCCAGCCATTATCGAACGGCGCAAGGGCGTTGAGCAACACAATATCTAAATCACGATGCAGTTGCCAGAACTGCATCCCATCGTCCAGTACAATTACATCCGGCGCGAACCGCTCGGCTGCCAACGCGCCCGTTATCCGCCGATCTTTGCCGACGACAACCGGAATCCCCGGCAGCGTGGACGCCAGCAAAAACGCCTCGTCGCCCGCCTGTTTCGCGGTCAGCAGCACTTCCTTCGTATCCGAAACAATCGCGCTGCCGTACTCATTTTCGCCGCCATAGCCCCGGCTTAAAATCACGACACGCTTATTCTGCGCCTGCAACTGTCGGCACAGTAATTGCGTCATGGGCGTTTTGCCCGTTCCGCCCGGTCGTCAGATTGCCGATACAAATCACCGGGCAATCTAAACGCTTACGTTTCCGTAATCCCACATTGTATGGCAGCAGATACGTTTTCAGTCCGGCGCAATACACGGGAGCCAACGCGCTCGTGATGCCGCGCAGCAGGGCGGGGGCCACTCCGGGCTTGCCCCGCGCCACTTCCAACAGATACGTTTCCAGGCGCTTGTCTTTTGCCGGTTGCTCTGTATCCGTTTGCGAACGCGGCGCAGCCATTACCGTCTGCCTGCTGACGCTTGCGGTAAGCAGCGTCACGCCCGCCTTCTCAAAAGGGGGCAATACGGCCTTCGCCTGTTCCGCAACCATTTCCGCGTACCGCCGCGATACCCCCTGATTGGCGGCAATCAGGTCAATAGCGCGAACCGCGATTTCCGCCTGTAGTTTCGTATCCGTCAGCAATTCCAACCCGCGCTGCGCCAGTTCCGCCCCGTCCGCCACCTTGAACCCGACTCCGGCTTCGATGGCTAACAGGGCTTCGGCGCGTATGGTCGCGATATGCGGCCCGAACAACACAGGCTTACCATGCGCAAGCGGTTGCAGCAGGTTCTGTCCCCCACCCTTCACTACGGGCGCGAAACTGTTGCCCACAAACGCAATCGTCGCCACCGCATACACATCCGCCAGTTCGCCCATAGTGTCAAGGATAAGGGATGAGGGATGTGTCCTTCCCTGCGGTGACGCCCGGGATGAGGGATGAGAATTCTCCCTGTGTCTCCTTGTCTCCTTGTCTCCTTGTCTCCTTGTCTCCTCTAGTTTCAGAGCGTAAGACGGGCGACAAACCTGCCGACTGCATCGCCGCTGCCAGTTCCGGGGCGCGATCAATCTGTCGGGGCGCGATAATCAGGCACAGGTCGGGAACCTGCTGCCGCATGGT
The DNA here is from genome assembly GCA_963817895.1 of uncultured Chthonomonadaceae bacterium. Lineage (GTDB taxonomy): Bacteria > Armatimonadota > Chthonomonadetes > Chthonomonadales > Chthonomonadaceae > CAWFQB01. Next base: position 628,807 of record CAWFQB010000003.1, on the reverse strand, counting down.
GTTGTAAGCGGCGATTACCTGCGCCTCTTCCTCCGCGCTGCGAGTGCTTCCGGCCACAAAAACGGGAGCCGTTTCTGGTAAATACAGGTTTCGGCGCAGTTCGCGGCACTGTTCCTCATCCAGACGTGCGATCTTCTGGTCAAACTTGGAATTGCCGATAACCGTAACCTTGTCCGATGCGTTCAACTGTCCCAATTCGCAAATGCGCTGCGCATCCGGGGCGGACTGCATCAGCAGGCGATCCATGTTCCCCAGCATCCAGCGAAACAGGCTGTGCGCGAATTTGCGCGAACGCCGGTAACTCTGCTCGGAAATCCGCCCGTTCACCATAACTGTCCGGCAGCCCTGCCGTTTCAGTTCATGCAGCAGGTTCGGCCACAACTCGCTTTCCAGACTGACGAATACCTGTGGGCGAATGGTTTCCACAACCCGGCGCGTCACCCAGGGCAGATCGAACGGAAAATAAAACAGGCCGTCAATGTAAGGCTTCGCCTGCTGCTCGGCCATCTCGTGACCGGCGGGCGTCGTGGTGGAAAACAGCAGGTCATGCGTGGGCAGCAATGCGCGCAACTCGCGCAAAATGGGAACAGCGGCAACCACTTCCCCGGCAGACACGGCATGAACCCAGATACGGGGGCGCGAACTCGCCCCGGAATGAAGCGCGGACGGCAAATGCCCCCAACGCTCCGCCCAACCCGGTTTCGATTTGCCGGAAGCGTACCGCTGTGCCAGCAACGCCGCAATCAGGGGGAAGCCAGCGCCAGTTTGAGATTGTGCAGCGCGTAACGGATATAACGCCTCCAAAAATTCTGATATATTGTAGCAGAAAGCGCGGCTTTTCAAGTTAGATAACGCGCCAATCCTGTGGATAATCGGTATGGCCTGCCCGCATTTCGGCCTCTTTTTCCAGTTGGTTGAGCGCGATTTCCACCTGCGCGGCAACGGCTTCGCGTCCGGCCTCGTCCAGATGAGGCGGCGCATAAATCGGTTCCCCTACCAGAAAGTATGCGCGGGCGAACGGCTTGGGAATCATGTACGAGTCCCAACTGCCGATCAGCCACCGTCGGCTCGCGCTGATACCAACCGGAACAATGGGCGCGCCGGACTTTTCCGCCATCAAAATCACGCCCAACTGCACTTTGTGCGTCGGGCCGCGCGGGCCGTCGGGCGTAAACGCCAGAATATCGCCCTCGCGCACTTTACGCGCCATTTGCAGCGCGCCCCGGACGCCGCCCCGCCCTGTCGAGCCGCGCGCGGTTTGAAACCCGAACCGCTGAAAAATCCAGTTTTGCAGTTCGCCATCACGCGACAATGAAATCAATGCCCAATAACCTTTGTTGCGCAACAGATTGGCCGGTATCAACGTGCGCCCGTGCCACGTCACCAGAATCGCGCCCTGTGGCTTGCCCGCCTCGCAGGGAACCAGCCGCTCATAATTCTCAAGATGCAGCCGCAGCGTTTTGTAAATGCACCGCGCCACCACATACACAAGCCAGCTATAAAACCGTACCTTGCGGGCATACGGCGACGGTTCCTGCGCCGCGTTCGGCTCCGGTTCCCCCGGCATCTCTTTTATCTGCATGTTGGAAGTCGTGAGCGCCATAGTCTAGTCAAATCCGCGCAATTGCGTCTCGTACAAACGCGCGTAATAACCGCCCGCCGCAATCAATTCGCGGTGCGAACCCATTTCCACAATGCGCCCATCCTGCATGGCGAGGATACGATCCGCGTTGATGATAGTGGAAAGCCGATGCGCGATGACTATAGTTGTGCGGCCTTTCATCATGCGGTCGAGGGCTTCCTGTACCAACGCTTCCGAAGAGGCATCAAGCGAGGAGGTAGCCTCATCCAGTATCAGAATACGCGGGCGCAGCAGAATAGCGCGGGCAATCGCCACGCGCTGCCGTTCGCCCCCCGATAATCGGATACCTCGCTCACTGACAACCGTATCCAGTCCCTTATCCATGCTTTCCATAAACGAGGCATTCGCGTTCCGCGCCGCCGTCCATATCTCCTCATCCGTCGCGCCCCGGTTGCCATACGCGATGTTGTCGCGCAGCGTACCCGCGAACAGCCACGTTTCCTGCGGCACAATCCCGATCTGATGACGCAGGCTGTCCAGCTTTACGTCCTGAACATTGACGCCATCCACCAGAATTCGGCCTTCGGTCGGATCATAAAAGCGCGGTATCAAGTCCACGAGCGTACTTTTACCCGAACCGCTCCTGCCGACAAGAGCCACCACTTCCCCCGGCTTCACCTCAAAACTGATGTTTTTCAAAACCTCCGGCATGTCGGGGGCATACTGAAACGACACGTTTTCAAAGCGGATATTTCCCTCCAAGACCGGTAAAACGGTCGGGTCGGGCTTCTCTTTTACTTCCGATTCAACATCCAGAACCTCGTCAAAAATGCGCTTTCCCGCCGCCAACGCCTGCGCCCGCATCGAAGCGATACCGCCAATATCCCCCGCCGCTTTGGCAACCGCATCCAGCAGAAACAGAAAAGCCAGCAAATCGCCGCTTGTCATGCCGCCGGGAGGCACGACCGGCTTCCATTTTGGTTCCAGAAGCGGCTCTCCCAGCGCGTGAATCATCTCGCTGCGGTGCTGCTGATACGCGATTAACTGCGCGTCGGAAATGTTTTTCGGACACTCTTCCCGCAAATTCGCGGGAAGCAGGGGAATGCCCTTGCGCAGAATAATGGCGTCGCGCTCCTGCTGGTAATTGTGCGTTGTCGCGACTGCGCCGCCGCCGAGCAGCAGCACAACCGCGATACCGCCCGCGCCGATTATCTCTAAAATGGGACGCAGTTGCGCGCTGCGCATGACACCGTGCATCACCGTCCGCATCGTCTGGTGGTTCTCATCCTTGAACCGCGCAACCACATGGTTTTCCGCCGCGAACGATTTGATAATACGAACGCCCGATACGGTTTCTTCCATCGTCGTCGTCAGGTCGGAAAGTTTGCCCTGTAACGATGTGCTGATACGCCGGATACGCTTGCTGATACGCGAAATCACCAACACCATGAACGGAATAAAAATAAACGAGATCAGCGTCAGCCACCAGCAGCGATAAAGCAGAATCACCACGCTGATACTGATACTCAGAGGAGCCGAAACCACGTCGCGCAAACTCATCGCCGCGTTTTGCAAAACGGGAACGTCGTTGGTCAGCGTGGACATGATCGCGCCCGTGCGACGCCGATTAAAAAAGGAGAGGGACAGGTGGTGCAGATGCGCGAAAATGTCATTGCGCAATTGAGCGGCAATTAGGTTTGCCGTCAGCGACAGCAAATAGCTCTGCCCGAACCCGAAAACGCCCTTGACGACAAACAGGCCGATAACCAGCGCGCAAATCCAGCGCAGGTTCTCCATGCTCCCGTTGTTCATGGCGTCAATGGAGTATTTGATAAACAGGGAGATGCCAACGGGGATACTGGAAGCGACAGCCGCGCACAACAGCCCCAATGTCGCTGTTTTCCAGTGTGGTTTCAAATAGGCCAGTAGTCGGCGTTGAGTGTCCATACAGCAACTTTACGTTTCAGAGCAGGCAGATATATCCCTGCCCTGCGCCAGATCGAACACTATTTTTGCGGCGCGACTGCTGGCTCCCGGCGTTCCAAGCGCGGCCCGCACCTCCAAAAGCCCCTCCCGCGCCTGTTTGCGGCGCGTGGGATCATTCAGCAGGCCGAGCGTGTGCGCGGCAATAGCTTCGGGCGTAGCCTGATCCTGAAGCAGTTCCGGCGCGATTTCGCGATCCGCCAGAATATTCGGCAGGCCGATAAAGCGGATTTTCTTCTTGATGCCCCGCAATTTATATTCCAGTTCCATCAGTTTGGAGCCGCGATATAAAATCACCAGGGGCGTCCCGAACACAGCGGCTTCTAACGTCGCCGTGCCGGAACACGTCAGCAGCACATCGCTGTGCGCCATGATGTCGTAGGTCAAGCCTTTGACAAGCACGGTAGGGGGCAGGCCGCGCTCGGTTCGCGCCCGCCGGTGTTCCGATTGGCGGCGCGCCTGCATCTCGTCTCGCAGCGACTCCACAGGCACAAGGACGCCATTTTCCGTGACCAGCATGGGACTGCTCTGCCCGCTCCATTTGCCCGCCACCCGCGCCAGCGGGTCGCGCATTCGCGCGCCCGCGTCATGCGCGAAATCGTGCCACACATGGCCCCACTGTTCGCCCAATTCGGCGTGATTGCTCAGATACGCGCGCATCATGTCGGAGGAGAGCGACGGCGCGACGCCGACAACGAACTGCGCGTCCGGCACATCGCGATAGATCAAACTTGCAGCGGACAGCAAGGTGGGCAGCAGATGCGTCACCTCATGCTGGCGGCTTCCGGGCAGCAATCCGATGATGGGCTTGCCCGCGTCCATGCCGAACTGCGCGGCGAACTCCTCGCGGGTCAAAACCGCATGAACGCGCTCCAACAGGGGATGCCCGACATAAACAGCGTTCGCGCCCATGCTCCGATACCGTTCCGCCGACCAGGGAAACGGCGCGGCAATCGCATCCGTTATGGTGGCGAGTTCCGCGCCCTGCGTACCCGTCCGCCGCCACGCGCCCGGAGGAAAATAGTAGCATACTTTCAGCCCCAAAGTTTTACTATATCGGGCGGCGCGGACATTAAACGCGCCGAAATCAATCAAAACAACCACATCCGGGCGGCGCGTTCGCAGTTCCCGTTTCACGCGGGGCGCAACGGTCGCCAGGAGCGCGGGGACTTTTTGCAGCGCCTGCGTGATGCTGATAACGCCCCACTCCGCGCTGTCGGCAAGCAACTCCACGCCCTGTCCCCGCATTGCCGCGCTGCCCAATCCCCACAGTTCTACAGTCGGGTCAAGGCGGCGCAACTCCCGCGCCAGCCCCGCCCCAATTAAATCCCCTGACAATTCTCCCGAAAATATCGCAATATTCATTGTGTTCAAGATGGGGTACGATCAACCTACTCCGCTTTGTCAGCGGCTTACCCATCGTAGCTCTAAATTCCCCGTTCCCTAGGTTTCATCGGGCGGGGGTTCATTAGGCGAGGGCGCACGTCCAAAAGAGCCACCGCGCGATTCACGTATGAATTTCACCAAATGATCCATTTCCGGGCTGGGAGCCAGATTCAGTTCAATGGTTTCCAGCGCCTGCGAACGGTTCAGGTTGGAACGATATAAGATGCGGAACGCTTCCTTGAGTTCTTCCACGACCTTTTTGGCGATTTTCGCCCGCCGCAATCCGACCGCGTTGATGCCATATACCTGCGCGCGGGGTCCGGCGGCAAGCATGAATGGCGGCACGTCCTGCGCCACGCCCGACATTCCGCCGACAAAGGCCAGCTTACCGATACGGCTATGCTGATGAATGCCGCAAATGCCGCCGATATTGGCGTTGTCCTCGATTCGCACATGCCCGCTGATACCCGTATACGAGGCAATCGTAATATTACTGCCGATGTCGCAGTTATGGCCGATGTGAACATACGCCATCATCATGTTGCCGCTGCCCATGCGGGTGACGCTGCCCGTGCCTGTAGCGCTGTGAATAGTGACGTATTCGCGCAGAATGTTGTCGTCGCCAATCTCTACATACGTCTCTTCATCATGAAATTTGCGATCCTGCGGCGGCCCTCCGAGTACGGAGCCGCTAAATATCTGGCAATTACGGCCAATCGTGGTGTTTTTCAGAATATCTACGCGGGGATACAGCACACACCCGGAAGCGATCCGCACTCGTGGCCCGATACAGCAGTACGCGCCGATTTCTACGTCCGGCGCGATCTCCGCGCTCGGATCAATGAGGGCAGTAGAGTGAATGATGCCCTGTTGGGACATGGTCACTCTCCCTTCAGCCTGTCAACTGGTTTGGGAGCGGGCGGCGACATCAGCGCAAACATCATCTCGCATCTGGCAACCACTTCACCCTCAACCGTTGCCGTCATCCGCACTTCCCCCATCGTTCCCCGCACTCTGCCCAAAATGGCTTCCGTAATCAGGGTATCCCCCGGCACAACGGGCTTGCGGAACTTGGCGTTTTTCACGCTGCCGATATAGGCCAGTTTGCCCTGATGTTCCGGCACGGACAACAGAATCAAACCCGCGACCTGCGCCATTGCTTCCAGAATCAATACTCCGGGCATTACGGCCTGTCCGGGGAAATGCCCGGTAAAAAACGGTTCATTGATGGTCACATTTTTCAGACCGACAACCCGTTCGCCGGGTGTCAGTTCCAGAACGCGATCTACCAGCAGCATCGGAAAACGATGCGGAAGCAGGGCACGGATTTGCTCTATGTCCAGCTTGGACTCCATAATTCACTCCTGTCAAATAGACTGTTCCTGCTTCAATACAGCTTGCACAAAACGGACGTTGCTGCCGTGTCCCGGGCGGAGCGCGGTCACGCGCATCAAGGGACGCGCATTGAACAGGGCGAAGTCGCCCAATACGTCCAGCAACTTGTGGGCGCACCACTCATCTGGCAGGCGCAGGGGCGTGGAGTATTCAGTTTCCGTTTCCATCCACGACGTTACTGTTGTCATGTCCGGCGGCGAGATAATCAGCGCGTTATCCAGCGAACCGCCGCGCGCCAGTCCCGCCGCCAGCAGTTGTTTTACTTCAAAATCGAACGCGAAGGTGCGGGCGGGCGCGATGGATTGCGCGTACCAACTTCCGTTTTGTCCGTCTGCCTGATAACTCTGCTCGGCCTTGCCCTCGCGCCAACGCTCGAATTCCACGCGAACCGTCACTTCAAAATTGGAAGCGGGTTCCGCCTGAATATGGCTGGAACGCTCTTCCAGCGTCAGGGGCTGCGTTAGCGCAATGGTATTCGCGGGTTTGCCCTGAGCGATTATACCCGACTGTTCTATCGCCTGCGTGTAGGGAAGCGCGCTGCCATCTAAAATAGGGATTTCACTGCCGTCTACTTCAATAATGGCGTTGTCTATGTTGTAGGCATGAAGCGCGGAAAGCAGATGCTCGACCGTGTGCAGGCGGATACCGTCATGTCCAAGCGTGGTGCAGCGCGTGGTATCCACTACCCAATCGGCGTGGGCGGGAATAGTTTGTTCCTTTATCCGAAACACGCGCCCCGTATCCACTTCGGCGGGATGTACGACAACATGCGCGTGTTCCCCGGTATGGATTCCGACGCCCTCAAACTGAAAGAATTGCGCCAGGGTATTTTGTTCAAGATTGGGCAACGCACGCCTCCAATGCTTCCAATTTCTTTTCCAGTTCGCGAACCCGCTTGATGTAGTCCGGCAGGGCGGAAGTGGCGGCATATTCACGCATCTTCGCCGCATGGGGGCGGGCGGGATAGCCGGAAACCGTTTGACCGGGCATCACATTGCCGATAACGCCGCCCTGCGCCCCCACTCGCGCCCCATCCCCAATACTCACATGATCTTTGATGCCCGACTGCCCCGCCAGAATCACGCCGTTGCCAATCGTCACGCTGCCCGCCACTCCGGTCTGCGCGATAATCAGCGACGATATGCCGATCTGCACATTATGCGCGATGTGTACCAGATTGTCCAACTTTGTGCCGGAACCTATGACAGTAACGCCCGTTTTGGCGCGGTCAATGCAGGTGTTCGCGCCCACTTCCACATCGTCGCCAAGTTCCACGCGCCCCAGATGCGGCACTTTCATCAGGCCATGCCCCACCTGAACATAGCCGAACCCGTCCGCGCCCAAGACGCAACCGGCATGAAGCAGACAGCGTTTTCCCACTTGAACGCCCGGATACAAAACAACATTCGGATACAAAACCGAGTCATCTCCGATTACGCAGTTGCGGCCCACCCTCACACCCGCCATCAGCGTGACACGGCTGCCAATGAGTGCGCCGGATTCAACCGAAACATGCGGCCCGATTCGCGTTTCGATTCCCATCGTCACGTCATGCGCAATTATAGCCGATGAATCTATACCGGATGTAATCTCCCAGGGCTGCGCCAGCGTTTGTAACAACTGAACAAAAGCGGTACGGGGATTGTCTGCCAGAATCAGGGGTTTGGAAATGTTTGTTTCCGCTTCGGCCAGGTCGGGCCGGGTCAATATGGCGGAAGCCGGGGAACGCAGCGCGGCCTGCAAAAATTTGGCCGATTCCGCAAAAACGATATCGCCAACCTGCGCCTCCCGTATATCGGCGGCATTCGTAATCGGTGTCTCGCCATCTCCCAACACGCTTCCGCCCAGCATCGCGGCAATCTCGTTCAGGGAACGCTTTGCTTCCTTCGCCTGCTCACTCTCCTGCATTGTCACCTACTCCGTCCCTGCATCCATTGCTGTCGCAATAGCGGCATGATCGTTTTTGTCTCGTCCTCCGCTCCCCGCGTATCCTCGGTAACCAGGTTCCAGCCCTGCTGCTTCGCGATCTGCGCTACAGCCTTTTCCGTATCCGCGCTGATAATCGCCACCAGGCGTTCGCGCTGCGCCTGCCATGCGGACTCCTGCCGCGCGCGCCTGCTGCCCATAGAAGCGCTGGCGGCCTGAAACGTCGCGCCCGCCTGACTGCCGGGGGGCAGAACCAGCGGCGTTTCCCGCGAGTCGGGAGCCGGCAGGGGCGTGGCGTTGATGGGCGGAAGCGGATCGGCGTCGAACGCCAGTTTACTCTTTTCCTGCTGTAGTTGCGCGTCACGGCGGGCGGCGCGGTTGACGCGCTCCTGCTCCCGCTCCTTATCGGCCTGTAGATTCAGTTCCTGCAAACGGGGCTTCATGTCCGCAAGCGCGAGATTGGAAATATCCGAAGCGACTAACAGCGCGTCCCCCTGCTTTCCAAGCGCGGCAATCTGCGCGAGCAGAGCATCCGCCTGCAACTGCGCGTCCGCTTTCGCCTGCCCTTTATATACTTTCAACTGGGTTTCAAACGCCGCCTCGCGAAATTGCAGGCGCGTAATCTGGCGATCCAGTTCCGATGCCTGCCGCAGGCGTTCCGAGCGTATCGCGGCTTCCCGCGCGCTCAGTTCTTTCGCATACGTGGCCTGTACCGCCTGCGCCTGCCGCCGCGTCTGCCGCGCCAGATACGCCTCATCCTGCAAACGCAAAATCTCGGCAAGCTGTTTCAGGTACTGCTCGGAGGACGCCTGCGCCCGCTGCAATCGCTGCTCCGGGCCAGCGGCAGCAGTCTCTTTCGGCGGCGTAAATGCAGACGGGAGGGGCGGTAGATCGGGCGCGACAACGCCGCCGGGAGGACGTTGCGCGGCAAACTGCGCGCGTATTTTATCCAGACTCTCAACCTGCGCCCAGGCCGGATGCAGCGGTAGCAGCGCGTTCATCTGTACGCTTTGCCGCCCCTTCAGCGCGATTTCCGGCTGACGGCATCCCGCGCAGGCGCACATAAATGAAGTTGTAGACAGAAGGGCGAGGAGGGGCGCAAAGCGCGCCGCATCCCCGCCCCGGTTGCGATTCAGCACCGATACACTCCAGTAGATACAAGAGCAAACACTACTTGTTCATCAGATCAACCACGTCTTTGGTACATTCGGAATCGGCGTGGGGGGCGATCTGTTTGTTCAGAATCAGGTTGTAATTGTTCTTTTTGGAAACGTCCGTGAGCGCCTTTTCCAGTTTTTCGTTGTAAGCCAGTTCCAGGCTTTTGCCCTTGCTGTCCGCTTCCTGCATCAATTGCGTCTGATGCGCTTTCAGGCGCGTGCCGGTTTCCAGTTCCAATCGGATATACTCTTTGAGTTTTTTGTCTTCGCCCTCTTTCAGCGCGACAGCCGGAGTTTGCTGTAGGCGAATATAATCATCCCGCAACGCGGTGGACTGCGTTTCCAGCATCTTTTTCTTGTCCGCATCCGCTTTGTTCAGACCGGCGGGCGTGGTTTTTTCCTTGACTGCCAGGTCCACCATCGTTCTCTGGTCGGCTTCGGACAACAGGGCGTTGCGCTGCAGCACATCGAACTCGGTTTGCAGGTCTTTGCCCTGCTTTTCCGTCGCTTCCTTAAAAGACCGGACGAGTTTGTACTCATCCTGCACCTTTAGCAGATCAACGGTAGCAATGCGCAGCCCGCCCCGGTCATCGCCCGCTTTGGCATTCGCGCCGGTCAGCGACGCGACTATTCCTAAAACGATGGCCCCCGCAACAATAACTTGCAGGCCAAGTCGTGAATCGTTCATGATGAAATCCCTTTCAAATCCACAGGTTTGCGCAAGAAAAACCGGCAAACCTTAACTATGTTTGTTGTTAAGCGCGTCAGACAGCCCTATTATAGCAGATACATGCCTGCCCCGCAAAAATTTCAGCCGGTTGGCAATCGCACGGAACTACCAACCACCAGCCACCAACCGCCTTAAAGCCTATCCCAACAGGCGATTGCATTTGCGTCCGAAGGACGCTTGGCCGTAGGCCACTCAGACGGGTACGTTCTTTGTACCCGGCCTACTGGGATAGGCTCTTATTAAAACGTCGGGCCAATGCTGAAGTGCGTTCGGCCGCCTTCGTCACCGATGCCGTAATCGAGCCGCAGCGGGCCGATGGGCGTATTTACGCGGATGCCCAGGCCGACGCCTACGTGCGGCGAAAAACCGTTCTGCGTAAAGCCGGGGATGCTGACGTTATCGTAGCTGCCGCCCCACGCATCGCCGACATCCATAAACAACACGCCTTTGAGTTTTCGGGCAATCGGCTGCCGAAACTCAACGGAGCCGAGAAACAGGTTGTTGCCCCAGAAGCGGTCATCGCGATAGCCGCGCAGGTTTTCGCTGCCGCCCACAAAGTATTGTTCAAAGAAGGGCAGCGTTCCCGCAGACGATCCCAGTTGGAACCGCATGGCGACGGAAGATTTGTCTTCGGTCAGTTTGCCGGGGCGGCGCGGGCCACTCAGACTAAAATACTGCCGCGCTTCCACATACAGTTTCGAGAAGTTGACGCTGCCGCTCACGCCAGGAATGGTAATGCCCGTGAAAGTGCGCGGCGCATTCAAATCGGCATGTCCGACGGTAATGTTGCTCGTTTGAAATCCGCCCGTTACGGGATCTATGTCCAGGTCGCGCGTGTTGTGCAGCAGTTGCCCGCTCAACACGAAGATCGGGCCGTTTTGAATGATCTGCGCGTTTTGAACGGACAGGTCAAGGTTGTCCGTGCGAACATCTTCACCCCGGAAAGACAGGGCGCCGCGATACGTCTGGAGAAATGGGCGGCTCAGGGTCAGGGTTCCTCCGGTGCGCTGCTCGAAGTAGCGGTCGTTGGTTCCCGACGTGCTTTGCGTGGCGACATTGTTGGACAGGCTGTTGGAAAAGCGGTACACGGTTTTGGTGTAAACTTGTATGGTTCCCGACGTTTTCTGCTTATCGAGATAGGGTTCCGTAAAGCCCACTTCCAGACTTGGCCGTCCCGAAACGCCGCCCACTTCACCGCGTATATTGACGGCCTCGCCCCGGCCCTGAAAGTTGGTTTCCACCACTTCGGCAAACCCGATGATCTGCGCCCGGTTGCTGTATCCCACGCCCGCCGTGATGGTTCCCGTGCGTTTTTCCGTGACATTCATCGTAATCACGACACGGCCCGCGCCAAGCTGCGAGTCCGTCGGGTTCACGTTCTCGAACAAATCGGTGTTCAGCACATTGGTTACGTCGCGATCCAGTGTGCGAATATTGAGGTAGTCGCCCTCTTTGGTGTTCATCACCCGCAAAATCAGGCTGCGCCGGGTTTTTTTGTTGCCGACGATCTTGATTTCCGCCACGCGGGTCACAACAATAGTAACGTTCAAAATGCCGTTGGGGTCAATCTGCGTATCGGCAACGGTGGCAAGGTAGCCCTTCTTCTGGTACATACTCTGAATGTCGAGCGAATCCAGCAGAAACTGTTTGCCGTTGTACGCGGAGCCGGGTTTGAGATGGATGAGCGGCAGAACGTCCTCTACCTTGAGCGGCCCGGTTCCCGTCAGTTGAATGCCCGTCAGCGTATCGTTCTCATCAACCGTGATGGTGACGATGCACTTGCCCTTTTCGTTTTGTTTTTCCTCTGCCGTCACGCGCACGGCGTCCTCATCATGGATGCTGTGTCCGCCGAAATATTCCGACGCGAACAGGCGCGTTCGCATGTCGGAAAGCACGTCGGCGTTACAGGGGTCGCCGATGCTATGCCCGCTGAGAGTGATAATATAGGTTTTGGAAAGCGTCTTCGCGCCGACAACCACGATTTCGCTGATTACGGGCGCGTTGGGGTCTGTGGGCGGGGCGGCGGGCTTGGTATCCTGAACGGGTTTGGCGGGCGCGGCAGGCTGTGCCTGTGGCGCGGAAGCGGCAGTCGGCAATACGGTTTCTACGGCCTCTTTATTTGCCTGCGCCTGCGCGGGCGCGCCTGTCCCCAACAGCGCCAAACCGGCGGCGGGCAAAGCTGTGGCAAACCAAAGCGGCGACAGCGCCCTTCGTCCATATAATGATCTCTTCATACTGTTTGCTCTCTCCTGACTGCCGGGGGTTAGGGTTTTAGGGTTCTATGGTTTTAGGGTTTTAAGGTTTCAGGGTACTCAAGTAAATCAAGGCTAATGCGCCCTCGACACCTGTAAACCTAAAACCCTAAAACCATAGAACCCTAAAACCTTACATCTTAATGTACGGTTCGAGTTTGCGGCGCAGCATGCCGCGCGCGCGGGACAGACGGGTTTTGACGTTTTCCAGCGAAAGCCCGGTAACAGCCACAATCTCGTTGTAGGACATGTCGTGGAACTCGCGCAGCATGACCACCTCTTTGTAGTCCGGCGGCAGGCTGTCCACAGCGGCCAGAATTCGCTGGCGCAATTCTTTGTCTTCCAGCACCGCCTGTGGCGCGTGGGTATAATCCGCCACTTCGCGCGTCAGGCCGTCATCATCGTCACTGTCGCGGGGCTGATCCAGCGACTCGATTCGCATCCCCCGCTGCCGTTCGCGCTGCCGCATCCGATTGATGCACAGGTTGTTGGCGATGGTGTACAGCCACGTAAAAACTTTGGCCTCGCCCCGAAACCCCTCATAATGCTTGAACGCATTGATAAAGGTCTCCTGCGTCAAGTCCGTCGCCTCTTCAAAGTCCCCAATTTTGCGGTAAATGACGTTGAAGATGCGCTTCTGGTATTTTGCCACCAGATCATCGAAGGGGAGGCTGCGGTCAGCGTCTTCGGGCATAAAGGCATTGGCGGCGGCAACGGCGCGCGCTTTGGAAGCAGCCGGAGTTGTGTCGCGCTGTCGGGCTGGCGAAGCGGCTCCCATGATGCCGCTATCGGGCTGCGGCGTATGCGCCGCCTGCTTGCTCGTCTCATCCCGGTCTTCACAATGTCCCATACGTCGGGAAACATACCGTTGGAGTTGAACAAGGGCGTCTGGTTGTTGGGCCTCGCTGTAGGACATTGCGGCGCTTCCAGGAATGGGATGCAAACGGACAAATCGGAAAGAACAATCCACAAACAAATCAAACACGGTTTCCGATACTCATGGCCGTCTGGCGGTGCGGGATCGAATTCGATACGGCTTGCTGCTACTTTCGGATAGGACGAACACCGGGAAGTTTTGTTACACTTGCAGCGGGCGATTATTTGCCGATTACCCGTAAAATTTTCCACATCGGACGCTTCCCCGCTGCTCCCGGCAGGCGCGCCACTGCTTATAAAAATAATTCGCTTTAATATTGTACACCATTTCCGCCTGTGTTTTCGTAAATTCGCGGCAAATACGCTGATTTTCAGAACCGGAAAACCCCCTCAAACAGGTAACGATGCGTGTTCAACTCGTCCATTTCATAGGAAAACTGGTAATTGTTCTTGAAGCGGAGGCTGAGTTTCAGGTCGTACTGTTCCGGCGTCGTGCCAAGCGTGCGCGTATACCGGACATAAAAGGGGCCAACGATCTGGCGGCTCACAATAAAGTTGAAGTGTTGTACCGGGTCGTAGTTGACCGCCAGTTCTTCAAAGCCGGTGACGCGGGCTACCTGATCGAACACGCCCGGAACTACGGAACTCGTCAATACATTTGTCAATTGCTGCGCCAGTACCTGCCCCGGATTCCTGCCGAACTGCCCGAGCGCGTCCGCGCCCAACACGCCGACAAGCCGCTGCTGAAGCGCCTGCTGATTGACGGCCAGATCGTTGGGGTCTGTAGTGAAGTTGAGGGCAAGCCGCGACTCGCCCGTCAGCGGGTCAATCGTGGCTCCCGAAATGGGGCCACGCGCCGCGACAGTGACGGTATAGTTTTTACGAACGCCGGACAGGGAAGTTGCCGTCAGATTATTCGTTCGCGCTCGCAAGTCTACGTCTATTCCCAGAGTGGGCGCGCCCGTACCCGTTGTATCCGTCGTGGGATAGGTGAGTACCAGTTGCCCGGGCGGCAAAATCGTAAAGCGCGCGGTCGGCAGAGTCAGGCTTCCTTCGGGAATGGTCAATTTGCCGTTGAGCGTTAGACCTAAACGTTGCGGCGTTTTACCAGCAAGAGTGGGACTATTGGGCGTCAGTAGTGTGGCAGGGTCGGTGCGGGTGGGCGCAGGCGCATTGGGATCGTCCTGTAACAGCCGCCCGCCGATGGAAATCGTACCCTGCGCCAGAGCGTTCAACTGGCCGGTACGCATCCGCACGTTTTTGTTCAGGCGAACGGTCAAATCCAGCCGGGGATTGATGGGCAGCGCGAGCGAACCGCCCCCTGCCCCGCCAAAATCTCCCGGCGGCGTGACCATCGTATTGGCGACATCCACAACGCCGCCAAGCGTGAAATTGTTCAACGAACCGAACACATGCAGGTTGGCATCCGCTTCCCCCTTCACGCTTCCGGTAGCGCGTCCTCCCGGCGGCAGCGCTTCCTCGAAAACAATGTGCTGCGCCTGTAAACGAATCCCTTCGGCGACGCGGCCTTTCAGCGGGATAAATCCACTCAACTGAATGGGATTGCTGGCCTGTTTGGGATCATCGGGTTTGCCTTTGCCTCCGAATACCTGCGTCCGGGCGGTAAAGCCGTCGTGAATCCGAATCTGGTCGCTGACAAAATCAATCTGGCCCCGCACGTCTTTCAAACCCGTCCGGTTCAAACCCGTATCTTTTGTGCCGAACTGCACCTTGTCAGCATTTACCATCAGCGCGCCGAACGCCTGCGGATCGTCCAATGTTCCTGACAGCGTGGCTCGCATGGAAAACTTGCCGTCACTGGTGATGTTAAGGTTTTGACCGAATGCGGCAAGCGCATCCAGTCCCTGCTCCGGCACTTTGGCCTCCCCTTCAATTACGGCATCCGGCTTGATATACGGCGGCGTCCACGAAAACGCGATGCTGCCCCGCGCGGTGGCGTCGAAATGGGCGAGAAGCGCTTCGGTTTTGGGGTCGAACACCGTTTTCGCCAATTCGACATTCTCCATAGCGATCTGGCCTTCGCGGGCGGTTATACGGGCCACATCAATACGGCTGATAACCTGATCGGGAATGTTCGGATTGGGCGAATGGATGGTAACGTTTTTCAGGTTGAGGGAGGCGTCTATCACGGGCAACACTGTGGTTCCCGACGCCACAATAATCGCTGTTGCTTCGCCGCCGCCAAGCTGATCGAGCGTGTCCGTCAATTTCGACTGAGACGAGTCCTGTCTTATACCGGCGGGCAGCCACTGGCGTATCGCGTCCAGATTGAGTTTGTTGATGCGAGCGTCCGCTTCCAGTTTTCTCGCGCTCAAATCCGTCGCGGGTTTGCTCCGGTCATAATTGGCGTCCACCTTCGACACTTCAATGTCTATATCCGGGCTTTGCACAATCAGCGCGCGGATTGGCGAGGTTTCCGAGGGGATGAGCAGCCTCTTTTTGGACACGAATGCGCTGCCGGAAATGAGAGTTATGGCGCGGTTTTCAATGCGTATACCGGACGCGCTGAAGGTCAAATCTCCAGTGGGGTCGTCCGTCGTGCCGCCCAGTGTCACCTGTCCCGTCGTGCTGCCGCTCACAGAGCCTCTGAGCGCGTTCATTTGATCCACAACCTGCTTGCCGGCATCCGACTGCGTAAACGGGCTTTTCGCGAACAGTTCGCGCAGGCGCTGAAACTCCAATCCGTTCCACTTTACCACTCCCCGAATGGCCTTGCTGTTCGGATCATAGACTAACTGTTCCGCTTCGATTTGCCCCCCCGTTCCCGTTGGCGCGGTGAATGGATTCACGCTCAACCGGCTGAAGGTAATCTGTTTGTCGGCGTATGTGGCTTCGGCGCGGACGGTTCCAATGTTTATAACGCGGTTGGCCTCATCGCTTAACATCACGCCGCTCGTATCCGCAGTGGCATGAACGCGGGGATTTTCCAGATTTCCCGATACCATAGCCTGCGCGTTCAGGGTTCCCGCCACGCTATATTTCAGCAGGCTGACGGGCAGCACATCGGAAATACGCCCCGCGTCGAGATTGACCGCGTTGACAGTGGCGTTTATATCCGACTGCGCCAGCCTGCCTTCTATCGCGTCTTGCAGGTTGGACAGGCTGCCGCTTGCCGTCACGCTGCCGCCCGCCAACTCCGCCCGGAATGATTCCAATCGTAAATCGTTGTTGTCGAGCGCGGCAATCGCTTTCAAGTTTTCAATCGGCAGGCCATTTACCGATACGTTGTCGCCGGTGAGGGTTACGGGTTCGGCAAGGCGCAGCGATTTCAGCGTTCCCGACAACAGAATGGGATTGGTGGAAACAGAGCCAAGAATCACATACTCGTCCAGCGGCTTCTTCGCGGTCGAAGTTTGGGGCGAATTGTTGGACACATTTAAGGCCAATCCCGTTTGGACTCCGGCAAGTCGCAGCAAATCCGGCACGTCTACATGATCCGCGTTTGCCCGAATTTGAACGGCAGGGTCTTTGCTCAACGGATTCGTCACCTGCCCCGAAAACGTGATTTTGCCCGGATAGCGTTCCGCCGTCCCCTTCGCCACAATCACGGCATCTTTGGACGCGCTGAAATCTACGCGGATACGATCCATTCCCGCCTGCCCCGCCTGAACGCCGAACGCGCTGATACGCCCGCTCAGTTCCGGGTTGCCCAGTGTGCCGTCCACGCGCCCCCGAAAAATCCCTGTCCCTGAATGGCGTTCACGTCCAGCAGAGGGGAGGAGGGTGGCTGGTGGCTGGTGGTTGGTGGTTGGTTTTGGGCAGTGAGGGCATTGGCGGGCGTAGCGTTACCGGGCGCAGACGCGCTGGTTTTGGCTTTGGAAGTGGTTGTTTGCGCGGCTTTCAGAATCGCGCTTAAATCCAGATTGTCCGCCGCCACGTTGAGTTTCAGTTGCTGTGTTGTCAGGTCTACAGTTCCGCTGGCAAACGCATAGCCTTTGGGGTCTTCCAGTCGAATGGTACGCACAACAAGGTTCCGACCTACCGTTGCGGCGCGGGCATACAGGGAATGGAAGTTCTGATTGTTCAGCTTTACGTCGAATCCCTGCGCCTGCGCGCTGATGTAGGGCGGCTGATGGCGGCGTCCGCGCATGGTCAAATCGAGTTCGCCCCGCCCCGCTATATCGCGTTTCAGCAGGCTGCTCAACGCGGCAAGCCGCGCGTTACGCGCATGGGCTTCCACGTCAAACGTGCCGGGTTCCTGCGTCAATACGCGGGCGCGGGCCGCCACATCGCCGCCCTCCACCTTGCCCCGCGCATCGGCAGTGACAATATGGTTGTCGAGCAGGGCGCGGAGGTCGACGTTCGCGGCGCTGTACCCAAAAGATCGCGCCGTATCCACATGCCCCGCCGCGGAAACCGTCGGATTGGTTATGTCGCCCACGATCTGAAACGACAGGCTGCGAATATGCCCGCTCGATTGTACGATTTTAGCGCGGATCGGGGCGGGAACTTGCGGCAAACGCCGATCCAGATGCAGCACGGATAACACGCGCGCAATGTCCACCGCCCCCGTCTGCCCCTGCAAAGCAACGGTGGGCAACGCGAGTGAGGTACGCTGTTTGCCATCGGGCAGAGTTTCCCGCTTCAGCAGGCCGAGCGCCTGCCCCTGCACCGATAGGACCACGCCCGCGTACTGCCCGGACGCGCTGCCCTGAAAACTGTCCGTCGTAAACACGCCGTTCAGACTGGCGTTCTCCACCGGCCCTTCAAACTGCGGTCCGGTCAGGCTGAGACTGGAAGCGTTGAGGGTTCCATGCGCGTCAATGGCGTTGAGGTCAACTGAAGCAAGCGGCGTACCGGGCGGGGGCGCGTACAGGGCGGACACGTCCAAATCGGCAATGCCGGAAAGCAGGCGTCCACGCGCGGAGGGAACAAAGCGTCCGGCGAAATACGGGAGATTGACGCGGCTGGCGATCACGCGGGCATCTACGCGCAGAGGATTCAAACCGGCAATTCCCGTTGCTTTGAAATGGCGCAGCAGCGTAGCGTCGGGATCGCCCTGCACATCAAACGCGGCGCTTTTATCCGGGCGAATCTCCACCACACCCGCCAACCCTGTCAGCCGGGTTTGGAACGGACGCGAAGCAACGCCTGCCGGATGGGGAAACCGCTGGTCGGAGTAGTTCAGGCTGGCATTGGAAAAGGAGACTTTGCCCGTAAAGGGCCGACTGGTTCCCTGCGTCGGCTTGAAAATCTGCTCGAAGTTCCAGTGTCCCTGCGCATCCCGGCTGAGTGTCACTTGTGGCCCGATTACCTGAAGTTCGTCCACATAGGGGACGGTCTTGTCCTTCCCGAACAGAACCTGATTCAGATCGAACCAGATAATCACTTTATCGGCATGGGCAAAAAGAATATTGTTGATGGTGGGGTACTGCGCGACTGAGATACCGGAAATCTCCACGCGGTTGGGGCGCAAACTCCAGGGGGCAAAGCGGAAATGAATATCCTGTACGCGGACTTCGCGCCCGAGCGCGCGGGTGGCTTCCGTTGACAGCACCCCGGCCAAACGCGCGTCCGTGTTCAGATAGTTCCACACATTTTTGACAAGGCCAACACTGCCCACGCCAACAAGCCCGACGGGAACGACAAAGAGGGTTATATTGATCCAGACACGAAGACGTCGCATGGCGCCTCATACACTCTGGCGCGGCGCGGAGCCGTTGGGGGTAACGTGCAGGACACCACGCGCCGAGGATTTACAAAATCAAACGGGTGTTACAAATACCGGGGATTGAAAATTCCCGGCAGGAGAGCGCAAGCGTCCTGCGGACGCGACTCTCCATTCAAGATTTTCGCGTCCGCAGGACGCTTGCTTTTTCCAGACAGGGATTTTCAATCCCTGGTATTCCAGTTAATTTACGCGGCAGCGGGCGTTTCGTGACGCGGGGCGAGGCCGACCTGAGCCAGCCGTTCGGACAGCAGCTTTTCGGAAAACGCCTGCGCGTTGTAGGAGGAGCGCACGAATGGCCCGGACGCGACAAACGCGAACCCCATCTGCTCGCCCAATTTCTCGTACTCGGCAAAGCGATCCGGGTGAACGAACTCCACGAGGGGCAGATAGCCGGATTGCGACGGCTGCAAATACTGGCCGATGGTGACGGCGCTGACGCCCGCTTCCCGCAGGTCGCGCAGGGTCTGTACTATCTCCTCATGGGTTTCGCCCAATCCAAGCATCATGCCGGATTTGGTATGGATGGTGGCGTCCATGTTCTTCACGGCGCGCAGCACATCCAGTGTCCGCTCATACCGCGCCTGGGGACGCACGGTCGGCGACAGGCGGGCAACGGTTTCAATGTTATGGTTGTAAATGTCGGGATGGGCTTCCACCACGCGGCGGATACACCAGCGCTTACCCTTGAAGTCGGGCGTCAGCACTTCGACAATCACGCCGGGAATGGCGTCCCGTAAAGCGCGGATGGTATCGGCAAAATGCGTCGCGCCCTCATCCGGCAGTTCGTCGCGGGCAACGCTTGTTACCACGACATGCTTCAAGCCCATCTCTTTCGCGGCAATCGCGACCCGGCGCGGTTCGTCCCCATCTACGGCTTCAGGACGGCCCACTTTAATGGCGCAGAAACCGCAATTGCGGGTGCAGATGTCGCCCAAAATCATAAACGTAGCCGTCTGCTTTGACCAGCACTCGCCGATGTTGGGACAGCGCGCGCTTTCGCATACGGTATGCAGTTTCGCGCCCCGCATTTTGCTTTCAACCAGTTCCACCGTCTGCGGGCTGGAAACGCGCTTTTTAAGCCACTCCGGCAATCGGGTTGTTGTCGTCAAAAATATCCCTCATCCCTCAAAATAGTTCTCTTTCAGTGTACCGCATTTGTGGAGAAGGGTCAAGCCGCGCATACCCTACAATTTGACAGGAACAAATTACGAGGATGGCAAGTATGCAGAGGTAGACTATCAATATTCATAGGGAGCGTTCATGAAGTATCGAACACTGGGGCGGACGGGCTGGCAGGTCAGCGAAATCGGATTCGGCGCGTGGGGCATTGGCGGCGGATGGGGCGCGGTGGATGATGCCGGAGCCAAAACAGGCCCTGCACCGCTATCTCGACCTGGGCGGCAACTTTCTGGATACCGCCTATGGCTACGGGGACGGCCACAGCGAAACCCTTATCGGGCAAGTGTTGCGGGAGCGGGCAAGCGACCAAACGCGTATCTATGTGGCAAGCAAAGTGCCGCCGAAAACAATGAAGTGGCCCCTGCGCCCGGATGTGAATGTAAAAGACAGTTTCCCGGTGGATTGGGTGATTCAGTGCGCCGAGCGCACCCTGAAAAACCTGAACGTGGAAACGCTGGATTTGCTGCAACTCCACGCCTGGACGGACGAGTACAACGAGCAGCTTGACTGGTACGAGGGGTTTGTCAAATTAAAAGAGCAGGGCAAAATTCGCGCGTTCGGGGTGAGCATCAACGATTACGCGCCGGAAAGCGGCGTTCGGCTGGCGCAGTCCGGGCGCGTGGACGCCATCCAGGTGATTTACAACATCTTCGAGCAGGCCCCGGAGCAGGATTTGTTTCCCGCCGCGCTTGCCAATGGCGTGGGAATTCTGCCCCGCGTTCCCTTTGAAGAGGGCGCGCTGACGGGAACCCTGCGTCCGGGCGCGACCTTTCACCCGGACGACTGGCGAGGTCAATACTTTACGCCCGAACGCCTTGCCGAAGTGGAATCTCATGTCGCGCCCCTGAAAGCGTTTCTGGATGCCGATACGCCCACGCTTGCCCTGCTTGCCCTGCGCTATTGCCTGCATCATCCCGCCGTGTCTTCCGTGCTGCCGGGGATGCGCCGTTTAGCCAATGTGGACGCCAACATGACGGCATCCGATGCCCGCCTGTCCGAAGAAATCATAGCCCAACTTCATTCTCACGCCTGGCGGCACGGCTGGTCGTATCCCTGGTGCGAGTAAGTTTATCCTGTTGAGGTAATTTTACGATATGGCGGAACAACTCTGGGCGCCCTGGCGCTTAAAGTATATCGAGGCGGCGGACAAGCAGCATGGCTGCATTTTCTGCGACTTTCCCGCCGAAGGGGAAGAACATGATGCGGAGAATTTCATTGTCCATCGGGGCAAACACGCCTTCATTATTCTAAACGCTTTTCCCTACAGCAACGGGCATCTGATGGTGGTTCCCTACCGGCATACCGCCAGTCTGGAAGCCTATACGCCCGAAGAGATGCTGGAAGTGATGGAGTTGACGCGCGTCTCTATACGGATGCTGCAAGCCGCGTTTGCGCCGCACGCTTTTAACTGCGGCCTGAACATGGGGCGCGTGGCGGGCGCGGGCATTGCCGACCATCTGCACTGGCACATTGTGCCGCGCTGGAACGGCGACACCAACTTCATGACCGTGCTGGCCGATACCCGCGTTATCCCCGAAAGCCTGCCGGTCGTGTATGAACGGCTGCGCGCCGCCCTGCCGCAAGCTCTTGAATCGACTCCTGCCGGGTGTATGAAAACAGCCGGCAGGAACAGAGCATAGCGTCCTACGGACGACAGACTCAATTATTGCGAACGATTCACCGACGTCCGAAGGACAGATTGTTTTGTCGCAGACAGGGATTGTCAGATCCCTGGACACATTATGCAAGGCCTGATAGCAATGTCAGAAGCAACTCCCGCTGGAGAAATGGCGAACCTGCGGAAAGCAAGACCGATTCGCCTGGCGCGTGTTGCGGAGCGGGCTTCGATCTGCGTGGCCTGCGATCTCGCACAAACCCGCGCCAATGTCGTGTTCGGCGACGGCAACCCGGAAGCGCCCCTGATGCTCATCGGCGAAGGGCCGGGACAGAACGAGGACGCGACGGGCAAGCCGTTTGTGGGACGCGCAGGCAGCATTGCTCGATCAGTGCCTGCGCGAAAACGGCATTACGCGCAAGCATGTCTATATCACCAATGTCGTGCGCTGCCGCCCTACCCTTGTGGAAGCCGGACGCGTCAACAATCGCCCGCCCACGCCCGACGAAACCCGCGCCTGCTCCACCTGGCTGGAACAGACCATCGAAATCATTCAGCCGCTTGTGATTTTATGTCTGGGAGCGCCCGCCGCCAGCGCGATTATCCACAAAGGTTTCAAAATGAAGCAGGAGCGCGGCCAGCTGGTTTGAAACCCGCTACGCCCATTTCGCGATGGCCGCCTGGCATCCCGCTTATATCCTGCGTCTGGAGGGCGAAGCCTACGAAGCCGCCCGCCGCTCCCTGGTCGACGACATCGCTTCCGCCCGCAAAAAAGTGATCGAAGCCAAACGCGCCCCAAAATCCACTCTTTTCTAAATTACGCCCTTCTCCCAATTTTGGGAGAAGGGCCGGGGATGAGGGCTGCCCTCGCAAAAGAGAACGCCCCTGCTTCCATAACAAGTGGAAGCAGGGGCGTTCTGCCGGATCATCAAGCCATTATTTCAGGCAACAGCAAAGGTTCTGCTGTTGCCTGATAGATTTCCCTGCTCCCAAAGTTGGGAGCAGGGGTTAGGGGTTAAGGGCCATTGTTACAGGCGCTAGTCCCCCTGACGTCCAACGTTCTGCGCGGCGATGTTGTAGTCATTGGAGGTAACGCGCCCGTCGCCATCCACATCCACCAGCCCGGTGGTATACGCGCCCAGGCTATTGCGAATCGCAGCCAGATCCGTCTGTGTGACGGCGTTATCATTGTCCACGTCACCGATGTACAACAGCGGCGACAGTGTGGGTTGTGTGGTTGTCAGGATGTTGGAGTACTTCTTCCGCAGGAAGCGCGGAATTTTGATGTAGATGTCATAGTGTCCGCGCGAGTTCAGAACAACATCGAACGCTCCGGCATTGTTAGTGAACACGGTTTTGGTTTCCACCGGAATGGACGTGTTAGGTGTACCGGGACGGCGCACTTCTACGGTAACAGGCACGTTGTTCTTGCTGCCGCGATAGTTCTGCCATTGCGGAATGTAGTGAACCGTTACTTTATTGAGAATTGGGGTACGCCAGATACCGCGTCCGAAGGTTCCCGCCGCGAGATAACCTGTGGAAGCGTTGACATCCAGGTTGGTTACTTTGGTCAGGGGCAGGATGGTGTCGAGAACAGTCGGATTTGCCGGGGAAGTGGAGTAAGTTCCCCACGTCTGTCCACCGTCGTTGGACGCGAAAACGCCCAGATCCGTGCCGACAAACAGCAACTGCTCATCATCCTGCGCTCCAATGGCGAGGGTATTGACCGGCAGCAGTACCGGCAGGTGCGTCGGGTCCGTCACCTGTCCGGCCCCCGTAATGTCTACAAACGTATTGGTATTGATCGCGTCGTTGCAGCGATACACTTCGCCCGCAGTAGTCGTCACGAAGATACGGCGCGAGTTGACCTTGCTAACCGTGATGCTGCTAATGCTACCACGAAATGTAATCAGTTTCTCAATTGTGTACGCGGTGGTCGGGTTGTCGCCGGCCGGGATGTACGTATAGACCTCGCCGGTGCTTGTACCCACATAAACTATCGGCTCGAAGCCCTGCGCCGGAATACCGGAGGGCGCGATTGCCGATACAGTTCCGCCGGTCAGTGGCTTAAAGCCGCCGGCCTCATCCAGAATCTCCGTCCAGCTTTTGGCGACATGGTCGTACAGCCACAGGTTGTTGCTGCCCGCGTACAGGTGGTCGTAGTTTTGAGGATCGAGGGCGATAACCTGCACGAACGGCGTGTTTTCCATACCGACATTGTGACTGATAGATGTCACCGTTTGCCAGTTGTTATCCGTCAGATTCACGTTGATGGTCTGAGGGCCGCCCGGATAGCACGAGTACATGGTGGAGGGCGTCACCGCGTTGATGGCAACGCCGCCGCCGTCGCCGCCCGTCACTCCCCGAAATCCGCGCAGGCTGCCGAACGAGTAATTTGTGCCGTTATCCTGCGTACCGCCCAGAATAGTGTCGGCAGAAGTCGGGTGGAATACTGTCTGGTAGAACTCGGTCACGCACAGCGATGCGTTCAGATCGGAAATCGCATAGCCGCTGACTTCGGGCGTATAGCGGAGTCGGTACACGCCGCCATCATTGCCCATCAGCACATTGTTGTTGTCGTTGGGGTCAATGCCGATGCCGTGTTGGTCGGTGTGCATCTGGTCGTTGAACGTAAAGTTGGGAGCCACGCTGACCTGTCCAACCGCGCCCCATGTCTGGCCCGCATCGGAAGACTGATAAACATCTTTCAGGCCGACGTACACCACATCCACCGGGGACGTGATATCTCCCGGCAGGTTGCCGGGACGCTGCGCCGTAGCGATGTAAAAGTCGTAAAAAGACTGGCCCCAGACGCCATCACTGCCGTCCTGCGGATTAATCGCCTGCGGGAAGTTGTTGGTAACATCAATCCACGTTGCCCCACCGTTCACGCTTTTAAGAACCTGGTTGCTGAGACCGTCCGCCGCATATACGGTGTTTACGCCTCTCCCATTTACCGTCGAAGCGGCGACATCCGTGTAAAGTTCCGTGGCAAGCGCCAGCGTCCAGGTCGCGCCATTGTCTCTGGAAGCAAAAATTCCCGAGCCGATAGAGCCGAAAAACAGCGTATCAACGGACTCGCAGGCGGCGTAGACAATGCTATGGTCAGCATTGTAAACCAGGGTGTGGCAGTTGCCGTCCAGCGGCTGTCCACCCGGGTTCAGTACCGAGGTAAAGGTCGGGGTGGCGCTTGTCGCGTTGGTGCTGAGCAGGACGCCGCCATCCGTCGTGGAGTCGAAGTTGCCGTTGCGTCCTACCGCCACGAGCACATGATTGGCATTGGTTGGGTCAATTAGCACGGAGCGGATCGCATGGTCAGTGAAAATGGTTCCATTGGGGTCCAGGTTCGTCCAGGTCACGCCGCCATCCTGCGAACGGAACAGTCCGGCGCCGGTTTCATCAACGCCATCGTAATCGCCCGATCCGGCATACAGAGTATTGTGATTGTTCGGATCAACGGTGATGCTGGAAAAAGACTGGGTCGGCAATGTGTCCGTAATCGGAATCCACGTTTGCCCGGAGTTCACTGTTTTCCAGATTCCGCCGACGGGCGCGGCAACATATTCGATGTTGGAATTGGTCGGGTCAAATACCAGAGCGTTGATGCGGCCCGTCACGAAACTCGGGCCAAAGTAGGTCTGGGCGTAGGGCTGAAGCGGAATCGGCCCGATATTTGTCCAGGTGGAAATCGGCGGCGTGGGTGGGACCGGAGGAATATAAATGGCAAACGGATGGAACTCGGCCGGCGGAGCCAGCAGGCTTTGCACGGCGCTGTTGCCCGCGTTGTTGCCATGTATTATCCCCATCGAGCCAAACCCGCCACCGCCATTGCCTTCGCCGAACACGGGCATAATCGAGATGTGCTTCATTGCGGCGCGCAGACTTACTTTTTTGGGTGGACGCGGCGCTTGCCGCACTTTGGCGGCATAAGCGGCAATTGCGGCGCGCGTGCGCAGGGCGGCGTGGGGCGGAGGAACTCCAGCGCGGAATGGGTACCTGGGGAACATTGGGCTGCCCGCCGCCAATCGGCAAACCGCCGCCACCGCCAATCGGCAAACCGCCGCCACCGCCAATCGGCAGGCTACCGCCCGAAACCCCCAGAGGTTTAGCGCCTGTTTGCGCATTTTGGGCCAGCGACGGCATAATTGCCAGGCCAAGAACGCCCAGCATGGCGGCGCTTAAAAATTTTCTACGATTAGAACCAGAGAAGTGCATCAGCGATGAAGTCCTTTCGCGCATTTATCACTGCATCCGATTGCGAACAGTGACACAGGGCAGAAGAAATATAGCGACGAAACGTTCAGAAATGATCAAGGGAGAGACTATTTGCCGATTTCACCGGGGGAGGTGGCTTCACGCCTGTAAAAGGAGAGGCAATCGGGCAAAATACTCAGATATTCTACCTGATATATTCGCCGCATGTCGTGTTTTTCCTGCCTGTCTGTAAAATTTATTCTGCAACCTGGCAGAGGTAAGGGTCGGACAGTTTTCGCGTACTGCCCGACCCTGTGTGGAAGGTTTCGCCGCCCCGGTTTCACTACAATGAGAATGGAACCGGGGCGGCGCATAGATTACTGCGTTTGCAGCGAGAACGCGTCTACGACGAAGTTGGTTCCCAGAGTGCCATCTTCGGTTGCCGTGAGGTATATCTGGAGCGTCTGCCCTTTGTACGCCGTGACATCGAACGACTTCATCACAAAGCCGGTGTTGAAATTCACGTTGCTGTAGGTCGCCAGTCTTTTCAACAACGTGCCATCCGCTTTGAGAAGCTGAACCTGCATGGTATCGTAGGCAGGACCTAACGGGTCTTCCTGCGAGTCTATGTGCAGCGCGAAGCTGAGAGTGGCCGAATTCACCGTAGACGGAATGGTTACGGACGGGTACTTCAGTGTGTCGGTATGAGGAGCGCCATAGCCGCACAGCCAGGCTTTCCACAGACCTTCAGCCGGGGCTTCCTGGCCGAAGTTGTTGATAACGCTCAGGGTGGCGATCCAGGGCTGCGGCTTTTTGGCTCCGTTCTCAAAGCCGCCATTGACGAGCAGTTCCACGGGCGGCGCGGGCGGCGGGATCGTGATGCTATTCAGGTCCGTAAGCAGAAGGAGGCCGTTATTGATGCTTCCCAATCCCGTCGCCAGATCATAACTGGCGACAGCCGGGTAGAACGGGCTGCCGTTGTTGCCGGAAATGATGTCGAAGAAATCATTGGCATACGTCACGGGGCTGCTGGTGGCAAGCCGGTAGGCATAAGCGTTGAAAAACCCGAGTGTGGGCTTGTTCAACGCCACGCGCTGCTGATTGGAAAGCGCGGCCACCGCCGCCCACAGGGGCGAAGCGCAGCTTGTGCCGCCCGCTATGTAAAAGTTGCCCCCGAAGACGATGGAGTAGCCGGTGTTCCCATCGGCGTTCAGGGCAATATCGGGCGCGTTGCGCATGGTTTTGGAACCTAGCGCCGCATTGGTGATAAATCCCAATGGATAGGCAGGCGACGGCCGGTAGGCGGCCGACTGGTAGGAGGGTATGGGCCAGACCGTGCTGATGCCGCCGCCGCTGCCGCTCCAGGCGACTTCCGTGCTGCGCATGCCTGACATCGGGACCAACGGGTCCCTCGTTGTCAGGGTGTTCAGGGTCGTGCCGCCAACGCCGGTTATCCAGGGCTGGGTACTGGGGTCCGTCGGCCCCAGATTGGTCCCGTCCGCTTTCGAGCCGCTGTCGCCCGATGCGGCGAAAATGGTCTGCCCCTGCATTGCCATTCGTCGGAAAGCGGTGTTTTCCGAGTTGAGCATGGAGGACGAGGCGCCGATCTCATTTACTCCCCAACTGGTGCTGATGTTTTTGGCAAGGTTATCGGTGGCTATCCGGTTGTAAAGATCCACAAAGCTTCTGAGCGCGGGGGGCGCTTCGTACACGAGAATTTTGTTAATGCCGGGCGCGAGGGCGATTTGCAGCTGGATGTCCAGCGTCACTTCCACGGCTCCCCCGCCCCCGCTCGGCGCCCCACTGTAGCCATCCACGAGAATGTTTTGCAATGGCACATCGGGCAGGCCGTAGTAGCCTTCATAGATCTGAATGTCTTCGGGCGTGTAGCCATCCAGCTCAAACACGGCCAGGGTTTGCCCCGCTCCCGTCAGCGGTGTGCCGACAAAGTTGTAAACGGTCTTGATGTCGTCCGGGGTATACCCGTTGCCCGGTCCGCTGCCTGTGGCATTGGGGCGAATCGGCGATCCTCCACCGGGGGATGAGCCTCCGGCGGGTGGCGCTCCCAACACGCCTGAAAAGGGCGAATTTAGGGCGGGCGCGGGATTGAGGAAGCCCAGGGGATCGGCGGGTTTGATGTGGGAAAACGACTTGATCACAGGGGCATTGTCAAGGCCGATGATGCCTTCCAACTTGTCGGCGATGGCGGCAGGCAAAACGGGGTCTGCGCTGGGCGCGCGAACGACACGTCCATCCGCAAGCTGATACTGCTTCAGCGTCACGCCGAATGCGGCCTGAATCTGCTGTACGCTACCCTCCACACCCAAAAGGGCGCGGCTGGGCGTGGTATTGATGATGGTCAGCCCATGCGCGCGGACATACGCGGAAACCGCGTCGTAATCCGCCTGTGTCGGCCCATACTGCGCCGTAAATTCGGCGCTGGTCAAATAGTGGCCGAAAAGCGGATCATTCGGGTCATAAACTTTTTGCAGTTGCGTCTCAAGCTGCGCCTGATTGCGCAGCGGGAATGAGAGCGAGAGTTGGATAGTTTCCGCGGGCTGTGGCTTCCCCGCAAGACGGGCTTGCTGGAGCAGGGGCGAAATACTGCCCGGTAGCCGTCGAGTGGGAGTCTGGGCATTGGCGGATAAAGAGAGAATGGCAAGTGAGCAAACAGCAGCGAAACCGACACACAACTGGCGGATGGCGATGCGGCGCTGACCGCACCCGATAGGACGTAGTTCCAAGGATTCCTCCTCTTCAGCGAAGAAAAGCGCAGGCATGAAAAAAGCGGACATTCGGCGTTTGAACAACATTTAGCCCGCGTACACACTATTTTAGCAGTATATCCCTGATTCGCGTTGTCTTCCGGGTTCTCCTGCAAAATATTTCAGTTTTTAGAAAAATAATTTAATTGCCCGCGCATTTTGGGAATTGTTGCCGTATACCACGCTTATCCGAACAAATCGAGCGTCTCCTGCACTTTCCGGGGGATACCCTGCGCGGTTGGCTTGACAATATACTGCTCGAACGCGCTTTTCGCCAGATGGCTGTCTTTGAACGCATCCTCCAGCCGTTTCGCGAATTTATACAGTTTGTCCATGTAGTATTTAGGGTTTTCATCCCCTCTGTAATTCGCCAGCAGGCCCAGACTGCCATCTGTCTTCTCATACACCAGCACGTGTTCGCCAATGGGGACGCCTGCCGCCACCTCTTTGGAGCGTTTTTTGCTGTCGCTGCTGAACGTTTTCTCCGTCACGCGCTCCCGCCGCGCCAAATCTTCAATCGGAATACGCTTGTTCAGCAGATCGTCAATAAGCTGCTCGTACAACTGCTTTGCGCCCTCGAAGTCGTGTTCCAACAGGCAGTCTATCGCCTGCGCGAGAAATCGCCGCCCGAATTTTTCGTCCGCCCGCGAACGCAGGGACGCGCCCTTGAAGATTTTGCGGCCCTCGTATGTGACAAGCACATAATTTTTGGTTTTCAGCGACAGCATGGTGGCAAAGCGTCCGTCAAACGCCAGCCGAATCCCTTCCGGTAGGGCGGAACCGATTTCCGCCACATGCGCCCGCTCCGCCGCTTCGCCCTCCACCCCGTCCGGCGGCACGTAGTACACGCCGTCCGTATCAATCTCAATCACCAGACTGCCCGTAGCCGTCAATCGCTCGGCCACCAGTTTGACCAGTTCGCGCCCCAACTCCGTGACCCGCCGCGCCGCCTCATAATCGTTGAAGTTGAACGGCCCGCCCACATACCCGTAGAACGAGTTTATCAGCACCTTGAACGATCCCTGCAAGCCGTCCCAGTAGCTGGCAAAGGATGAAGGATGAGGGATGAGGGATGAATCCTTCTCCTTCTTGTATCTCCTCTTCTCCTTTTCTCCTTTTCTCCTTTTTCTTCCTCCGCCTCAGACGCTTTCTTCTTCGCTTCCAGACGGCGGCGGGTCAGGTCGCGGAGGGAGGGGAGGAAGATGCCCAGGGTGTCGCCGATAGGGGCGATGTTGTGGGTGAGCATCAGGCTGGGGTACAGGCTCTCCACGTCGGCTTTAACGATGCGATTCAGGACGCCCTTTTCGCGCACGTCGGCATAGCCGCCCTCGTATGGAACCGGAGCCTGCGAGCGGGAAATGGCTTTGCCTGCGGCAAGATAGGCGCGCACAAAAATGGCGTTGATTTTCTCGCCGTTGCCGGTAACAATCACCTGCCCGTAGTTGTCGGGAACCATCTGCGCCTGATAAAACTCGACGGGCGAAATCAGTTCCGCCAGTTTTTGGGTTTCGATCACGTCCTGCCGCGCATACGTTTTCACCAGTTCCGGGTCGTCGCGATAAATTTCCGTAATCCGTTCGCGGGGCAGTTCCACTCGATCCGCGTCCGCGAACCCGAACACGCGGGCGCACTCCTTCAGGCCGTAACTGGTTAAAGCCTGCTTCGCCCAATCGAACCGCTGCACGACAAGATAGGTGTCCACGACGTGCCGGCCATGAATGTAAACGGGCGTGAACGGGCGCGTGTTGCCCCCGGCGGCAATGGCGTAATTGCGCTCCATGCCTTTGCGCGGTTCGCTGCCGTCGCGTCCCAGTTTCAGCCGGACGCCCAACTTTTCCGCCCGCGTCAGGAGGTACGGCAGATCGAAGCCGTATACGTTATGCCCCTCCAACACGTCCGGGTCACGGTCATTCACAAGCGCGACAAACCGCTCCAATATCTCTTTTTCATCGCCTTCAATGATGTCCACCAGACCGCGATTGTCCGACACGGCGATCATCAGAATTTTGTTCTCGTCCGGTTCGGGATTCAGGCCCATTGTTTCGAGGTCGAATTGCATCCGAACCACGTCTTCAAACGTCATGCCTTTGAACAGCGTCATGCCCAGACGAATCAGCGCCATTTTCGCGCCACCGGGATAGGTGAGGTTGGACAGGTGCGCCTCACGAACCCGAAACCGGCCCTCCTGATACGCCTGCTGCGAGTGGAATTCCGCCAGAATGTTGTAGCCGGTTCCGTCCAGTTCGATATAATTCACTTCCGGCAGCGGAAAGGAGGGGATTGCCGTCAGCAGTATCCAGGGCTTGAACGGCACAAATTCGCGCCGAACTTTGGTTCCTTCACGCCGATACAGCCACGCGCCCTGCATATAGTCCGGTTCCACAGCCACAATATTGGTAGTGGGGTCCAGTCCGAACAGGGCTTCATCACTGGTGACAACATGGGCGGGCGCGTGTTCCACTTCTACAGCGGGCGTTTGCTCCTGCTGCCGCGCCCGCGCCAACTCGGTTTCAAAGTCGGCCTCAAAAGGCGTTTCTTCCGGCGCGTCGAAATCCGCGTCATGCGAAGTTGGTGGCCGGTGGTTGGTGGTTAGCGGTTCAAAATCCACGTCATACGGCGAGGGCAGATCGTCCTCCTCGTCAATGGGCGGCGGAACGCGGGTTTCCAGGTCAACGGCGTTTTCTTCCTGAACAGCTTCGGGAGTAGCTTCAGATTCTAAATGTGACATAGTATGGGGATTATACCAGACGCGCAACGCAATGCGCGAAAGCGCTGCGATTCGCGCCTCAATGCAACCTTGTGCTACAATGAGAGTATTATGTCCAGCACTCTTGACCCTCCCATCGCGCCTTCAGATGGCGACGAAGATATTACCGATACCCCTATGGATGACGATTCCAAACCCTCCGGTTCCACTTCCGGCAAGAACAGTATCGCGGGCGCGGCAGGCATTATGATGGCGGCGATTCTGCTCAGTCGTATTCTTGGCCTGGTGCGCGAATCCATTGTCACGCACTATTTCGGCCAGACCGCGCAGACGGACGTGTACAACGCCGCGTTTACCCTGCCCGACCTGCTGTTCTTTTTGATTGCGGGCGGAGCCTTGTCGGGCGCGTTTATTCCCGTGTTTCGGGAGTACATCGAACTGAACAAAGAAAAGGAGGCGTGGCGCATATTCAGCGTGGTCGCGTCCGTGATGCTGATCGTTGTTACCGGCTTTGTGGTATTCAGCGAGATTTTCACGCCCCCGCTCGTCGCGCTCACGTCCGGCTTCATTGACAGACCCGGCCTACCGTATAAAGGCGGCATCCTCGTTCCCAACGAAATCAACGGCCTGTCGTTGGTAGGATTTCTGATTAAATCCGGCCTGCATTACATGGCGCATGCCGAAGATATGCCGTTCAAAATCCGAGATACGGTGTATCTTACCCGCATTGTGCTGCCCGGTCAAATCTGCTTTTTCCTCGGCGGCCTGATGATGGGCAGCCTGCAAGCGCGGGGCAATCCCTGGGGGCAGGCGCTCGGCCCCCTCATTTACAACCTGTTTATCATTTTGGGTGGCCTTACCGTCGCCCGCAACCCTAAAATCGGCATCGCGGGCCTGTGCTGGGGGGCGATGGCCGGCGCGATTGTGGGCAACCTGATACTGCAATGGTATCTGGTGCGCAAAAGCGGCGGCTACTACTTACCGTCCGCGATGCTGAAACACTGGCGGCATCCGGGCGTTTTCAAGGTGTGGAAACTGATGCTGCCCGTGATTCTCGGCCTGGCCCTGCCGCAGGTCAGCACCATCATCGGCAAAATGTTCGCCGGTTCGCTTGGCGACGGAGCGGTGTCCGCCCTGATGTACGCCAACAAACTGATGCAGGTACCGCTCGGCGTATTCGCGCAGGCGACCGCCATTGTGCTGCTCCCCGTCATGGCCGGACACGCCGCCCGTATGAAGGACGCGCAGTTACAGGGACGGACGGAAGCCGCCGCCGATGCCCTGACCGATCTGCGCGACAGCGTGAACTACGGCATCCGCAACATCCTTTTCCTGACGATCCCCTCTTCCATTCTGATGTGGGTGCTGGCGCAGCCGTTCGTGCAGTTTGTGTTCCAATCCGGCAAGTTCAAGCCGGAAGACGTGCTGCTCTGCACTTCGATACTGCGCTGGTTCGCCATCGGCATCTTCGCGTGGTCGGCCCACTCCATCATCACGCGCGGCTTTTACGCCCTTCAGGATTCCAAAACGCCCATCATCGTCGGCACACTGGTTACGGTAATCTTCATTCCGCTCAATATCCCGCTCCGCAACGCAATGGGCGTTCAGGGATTGGCCTTAGCCACGACGATTGCCGCCACCATCCACATGGTCAGTATGCTGGTCGTGCTGCGGCAGCGCTTAAACGGATTGGACGGCCTGCGACTGGCAACCTCCATCAGCAAAATCATCTTCGCGTCTATGGTCACGGCTATTCTCACGACCGCCCTGTACCGTCCGCTCTACTTCCGCTACCTCGAACACGCTACCGAACAGAACGGCAGAAGCCACGCCGCCGTTACGCTGGCAATCCTGCTCCCGTTCAGCATCGTCGTTTATGGCGGACTCGCCCTCCTCCTGCGCATGGAAGAAGTCAACGTTGTCAAGCGTTTGCTAAAAAAGGTAACGCGGAGATGAATTCACCACCCGCTTCGTTAGAGACACAGAGGAAAAGCCAATGCGAGGTCCACGCCCTCCCACATACCAGAACGTGATATAATGTTTGTAACAAACACTAAAGATGCGAGGAGGGCCACTAATGGCAAGTGATACGTTGGAAGCGCGATTGACGGCATTAGAAACAGAAATGGCGCAGTTGAAACAGCGACTGGATCAGGAACCGGCGTCGAAAGCAACGCACTGGGTAGATCAGATTTTCGGTATCTTTGCGGACGATCCGCTTTTTGAGGAAGCGGTACGCTACGGGCGCGAATGGCGCAATTCGCAGGGTATAGAAAATGACGAGGATAATGATATACCTGCTTGACACGGATAACATGAGCCTGATTGAACGGGGAGGCCCGGAAGCCTTGCGGTTGAAAGCGCGAGTAGCCATGATCCCACCGGACGATATTGCCACGACTGTCGTTAGTTATGAGGAGCAGATGCGGGGTTGGCTTGCCGTCAGCGCAAAGGCGCGAACACCCGACGCGCTGATTGCGGCGTATCGTCGTTTGAAATCACATCTTGCGGTTTATACTAAAATTGCCGTTGTAGACTTTGAGGAGAAAGCGGCAGCAGAGTACGAGCGCCTGAAACAGTTAAAAATCCGCATCGGTACGCAAGACTTGAAAATCGCCGCTATCACGCTTGCCAACAACGCCATTCTCCTCACCCGCAACACCCGTGACTTTGCCCGCATTCCCGGCTTGCAGTACGCGGATTGGACCCCCTGATTGTCCAGGTAGGTTGTGTTCTCCTCAATTCTCCCTGACCGCTCTATTTTCCGCGTGAATTGCCATTTTACGCTATAAATACCTCCAAAATAATTGTTTCAGCAACTTGACTATTATTTTATCTAACCCCGAGAAATCCTGTTAATCCTGTCTATTCTCTTTTGTCTTTCTTGGTTTGTTTGGTGTGTTTCGCGGTTCCCACTCTCCTCTTTTCCTTTCTTCCCTCCGTGTTCTCCATGGTTTATATGGTTCTGCCCACCGCCAGCGCGATGGGTTTGAGTTCTTCCATGAGCGGGCCGATGTTGCCGGTCGTCAATTGCTGCGCCCCGTCTTTGAGGGCCTGATCGGGGTGCGGATGCACTTCGATGAGCAGGCCGTCCGCGCCGACTGCGACAGAGGCTTTGGTCATGGCGACGACAAGGCTACGCTTGCCCGTACCCTGACTCGGGTCCACAATTACGGGCAGGTGCGACAGTTCTTTGGCGGCAGGCACGGCGGATAAATCCAGCGTGTTGCGGGTGTATGTCTCGAAGGTGCGGATGCCGCGTTCGCACAGCATCACGTTCGGGTTGCCGCCCAAAAGCACGTATTCCGCCGCCTGTAACCACTCTTCGATTTTGGCCCACATCCCGCGCTTCACCATGACCGCTGTTTTCACCTTGCCCACTTCGCGCAGCAGATCGTAATTTTGCATGTTGCGCGTTCCGATTTGCAGAATGTCGGCGTACTGGCAGACCATCTCCACATTGCGCGGGTCCATCACTTCGGTAATCACGCGCATGTCCAGTTTGTCCGCGATCTCTTTAAGTATTTTCAGCGCGGGTTCGCCGTGTCCCTGAAACGAGTACGGGCTTGTCGAAGGCTTGTACGCGCCGCCGCGCAGAATGGTCGCGCCCGCCGCTTTGCAGGCCACTGCGGATTCCCACGTCTGCTCGTATGTTTCCACGGTACAGGGGCCGGCCATCAGGGTGATGTTGTTGCCGCCCACCTTCACGCCGCGCACGTCAATAACTGTCGGTTCCGGGTGAAACTCGCGGCTTGCGAATTTATAAGGGCGCAGGATCGCGATCACCTGCTCCACAAACGGCAGGGCTTCCAGCGACTCCATGTACCGCGATTTGTCCGCGTCCGGCACTCCCACCGCGCCGATAACTGTCCGCTCCGCGCCGTAAATCGGATGAACGCCGTAGCCCCAATCCTGTATGCGCTGTTCCACGTCTTTGATTTGCGCTTCCGTTGCGCTGGCCGCCATCACCACTATCATGCTTTGTCTCGTCCTTTTTCTCGCTGACTTGTATTTGTCAAATTCTTTCGTTTGTTTATCCCACTGCATCGCGGCTGTTGCGTAAATTTATCAGAACAACTCGGTACAGCGTTTCATCATACCGTCCAATACAATATGTTTTTTCAGGCGCGTTGGGACTATTAGCGGCAGCAGGCGTGAAGCGGGTTGGCTGCTTACCCAAACTCGGGCGGGCGTTTCGGCTGTCCGTATGAAACACAATAAATCGCTCCCGCCCAATCGTCATTGGCTCCTCGTTTGGCTGAGTGTATAGATCATTGATGAGTTCCTTCACGTACCGCATGAAGCAACGCGTACTTTTGAATTGCCCCGCAAACCCTGAAGGATCGTCCGACTTCAAATCAATATAGACGATTTCGCAGACGCCGGCCTTCCGCTCACGCACAACTACCGCGTCACAGGCGCAGTTGTGGTCGCCTGCTCCCATTGTGGTAAATAAGGGCGACATGCACACGGCTACGACACTGCGCCCCTGAACAACCTTGCGACCTGCATCTATTTTCAGCACCAACATATCGGTTTGCAGGTCAGACAGGGTTAGCTTCTTGAGTTTGGCCGTCGTATCCGTCTCTTCCAGCAGCGCATGATCCGCCGTTCTGCCATCAACCTTTTCACAGTGCATCAGGTTGACTATCTTTTCGATGACGGTCATGCCCTACGCTTCCTCATTATCAAAATGATAGTAAATGCTTTGCTGCACAGCCGTCATGTCATTGATGGTTTCGTCAAAACTGGCGACTTCAATTCCCAATGTCGGGCTGATGGGCGCAACGCATAGCGTCGGCGCTTTAGTTTTGCGCGTATGCCCGCTTTTCAGCACAAAGTCTTCGCGTAGCACGTACACACGTACGGCATCATACGCGAGGCAGTCCTGCGCCGAATAGTGGTACTTCGCGCGCACATCGTTCAAACGAGGCGCTTTCACATTGAGCATAATCAGCGTGTTGAACTCTTTCACAATGTAATCGCTGTGTGTGGTAACGAACACCTTGATGCCCACGTTAACCAGACGCGCCAGCAGGCGGGCAAGCCTGCGCTGATTAGCGGGGTGAAGGTTCAATTCCGGCTCATCAATCATCAGCAAATCGCCTCTCCGGGCGCGATGCTTTAGATAATAACCCAAAATAACAAGGGAACGAACCGCGCTGGAACTTTCGCCCATGCGCAGCCGAACACCGCGTGTCCCTTTGGGTACAAAATGCAGCACATTGTTCAGCAGTTTGTAACTACCGCCAATAAGGTTTTCAAAATCCTCTAAAATGCCGGGATGAGTTTGCAGCAGTTCGCTCTCCTGCGTTTGTACACTTGCAAGCGAGTTGATAAAATCCACATTGTCGCGCACCGGCATCGGATAACCGCCGCCATACACCCGTTCCAGCAACTGCGCCGGGTTCAGACTGGCCGCGTCCGTCACCTCGCTGGCAAGATCGAACAGGCGGTTTTTGGCAAGGTTCAATTCGCCCTGAAACGTTACTGCGCCTGTGCGCTCTGTGCTGACAATGAACGGCTTTAGCAGAACCGGATCAAAACATATCTCCTTGACCACTCGTTCAATCAATGGTTGATACTGAAAACTTCGGATCGTTTCGTTGCCCGCTTCCGCCGCCGCATTGATAGTCAGAACGTTGTCGTCGGCAGGCTTTTGGAATGTGAGAATACGCCGGTTCCGATCCGTCGTAAATTTACGATTGTACTCTGGCTTCAAAATATCCTTAAAATCAAGCAATAGCTGTAGTTTGGTGTTTACAAAGCGGTTGTTTTGCGCCGCCAAAACGCGATGCAGATTGACGCAATACTCTTCGACAGCCTGCTGTACCAGTTCCGGTGTGTGACGAATAATTCTGGTGGCGAGATTGATTTCGGCAACCCCGGTTTGGCGTAGCGGCTGCAAATCAAAGTCCGGCAGTTTGATGAACGTTGTCAGCGTTTGCAGCAGTCCGTAAAGCGTGTACGTCAAGTAGGTTTTGCCGGTATTATTTTCGCCGCAGATAACCGTCAAATCCGCCAGTTCCAACTCTCCCGTAACCAGCGGACCCAAATTTTCAAACTGAAGTTTCATTGCGGCTCTTTATTATGAAAATGCTCGTGAAATGATGTCGGCAGGATTGAAGACAGGTGATTTGTTTGAATTATAGCACAAGGATACCGGCCTGCCTACTGTAGTTTGTGCAGTTCCGCCGCTTTTGCGCCATTGACCATGAAGCGAACCATCCCGAAATGCTCCCATTGCAGATGCGCTCTCGAGGTTTGCATTCCCACCGCTTGCACCTGTGATTGAAACTGCGGGATTACCGCTGTCGCCTTGCTCGGCGTCAGGGTCAGCACATCGCCGTCCAGCGCATAGTTGCCTTCGATGAACACCTGTCCGGCATCCATCATCAGCGTGGATTGCAGAAACTTGCCATCCTTCGTAAAGTCAATGGTGTTTGCGCCGTACCCGTTGTCGGCTATCATCTGCCACTTGCCGACGAGCGAATACTGCGGAGAGCCGCGCGCACCCCATCAAGTTTACCCCGCTTACAAACAGGATGAGCGCCATAAACATCTGTAAAAGTCGCATGTTTTTCTCCTTGTTCGCAAAGCCGCTTCCGTCATCAGCGCCGTAGCGGTTATACCCTGTCGCGACGGACATTACCAGAGCATAAACTCTTGCGTAACTCTTGTAACCGGAAACACTACTCCGACTGTTGCGCGGCCCGGCTATTCGGGCGAGCGATAATGCCCTCTGAGGCGGCCTGCTCCATTGCAGCCGCCATAAGGTTGTACAACTGATTCCAGGCGGCTTCCGTTTCAGGAGTGAACGCGGCGCCATCCCGCTCTTTCATGGCTTCCAGAAGGGCAATCCAGCGCGGACTCATAATGCTCGCTCTGGACGCCGTAGCCGCCGTGCCGCTTGCCCATCTGCCACAAAGCGGGAACGATTTTGTCCAGTTGTTCCATACACTCCAGCGCGGCCTGCATCATGGCGACGAACTTTGTCCCCTGCTCCCGCATATCCACATGAAACAATGCCTGCGCAGCGGGGTCGAGCGTGAATAAACGCCGGTAAAAAGTCTCCGCAAAACCATCCGGTTCGGCCATCAGGCGCTGAAAAGAGGAACGTATTAATTTTTTTTGTTCAGGCGTCATAAACCGCATCCTGTCGGAAAAGGCGCATCTCACGCGCTCACGAATCTTCAAGCGCAAGTTCGCAGGCTTGTTCCAGTGACAGCATCTGCCCGCGCGCGAACATGCGCGAATTCGGGCAACGCAGAAACCTGCCGCAAGCCTGCCCCCAACTCTCCGCTCAGGAAGCGCGGGGGGTTGGGATGGTCCAGGCGCTCCATATTCGGCAGGCTTTGCGCCGCGCTGATTAAACACACAGCCCGTTCGCGCTTGTCCAGCTTACAGGCGAGAATTGCCAGGCGTTCGAGCAGGGCCAGTGTACCCGGATGAAATTGTCTCTGGATTGCCCGCGTCAACGCGGCTTTGAAGTACCGTTCGCCCCGCGCCCACTCGTCCTGATCACAGGCCAGGTCGCCAAGCCACATCAGATTGACGACTTCGCGCGCGATCAGGCCACCACGCCGCGCGGCCTGAAGCGCTTCCCGCGCCGCTTCCCCGGCGCGCGCATACTCGCCCCGCTGCTGATACGCCGCGCCGATGTTGAAGCAGGCAAACCCGATTCCCACGCCGTCCCGCAGCAGCCGCGAAACAGGCAAACCCTCCAGAAACAGGGTCAGGCTCAGATCATTGTCCCCCTGCCTGCCCGCCACAAGCCCACGCTCATAATAGCACCACGCGATGCCCTTGCGGTGGCCGCAGATTCGGTACATAGCCGCGCTTTGCTCCAGCAGCGAGTGCGCCTCAACCGCATCGTTCTCCAGCGCGGCAATAATCCCCAACCCGCCCAACGCTCGCGCAATCCCGAACGTATTTCTGGTTTCCCGCATGATGCGCAGCGATTCGGCGAACATGGGTTTGGCCGCGTTCACATCGCCCTGATCCCGCAGGATCGCTCCTAATACGCTCAATGCGCTGCCCAAACCGCGCATTTCACCTGTGTCCTGATACAGGCGAACGCTTGCTTCCACTCTGCTCTGCGCCTGCGCGTGCGCTCGCGCGTTCAGGGCAAAATTCCCTGCGCTTTCCAGCGTCCGCGCCCGCAAGACAGGATCGGCCTGCAAACTCGATGCCAGTATCTTTTCTATCCAGTGTTCCGCATCCCCGTAAGAACACCGTACTTCCCAGAAGCGCCATAATGCTGTCACGAAGCGGAGGCCACTTGCAATGGCGGTTGGCGATTGGCGGTCGGCGGCTTCCACACACCAGTCCAGAGCGGCCCGCAGGTTGTCGTTTTCCTCCTGTAACCGCTCCAGCCACTGCGCCTGTTCCGACCCCGTCAGGTGTTCCGACGCGCGCTCGGCAAGTTCCAGGTAATACGCGGCATGGCGCTCACGCAGTCGCTCACGGCGCGCCTCTTCCAGACGCGAACCGACAAAATCACGCAGGGTTTCCAGCATCCGAAAGCGCCCACCGCCCGCGCCGCCTTCCCGCGAAATCAACGAATGGCGCAGCAACTGCGTCAGATACGCGAAGGTTTGCGGCTCCTCGCCAACCGCTTCGGCGGCTTCCAGCGTCCAGCCATTGCGGAACACGCTCAGATTGGCGAACAGACACTGCGCCGGAGGCGCAAGCTGCTCGTAACTCCATTCAACAGTCGCGTACAGACTGCGATGGCGCGATGGCGCGCTGTCCTGCTGATTGACCAGAAGCGTAAACCGATCTTGCAGCCTTTGCAGCAATTGCGCCGGTTCCAGAACCGCCATCCAGGCAGCCGCCAATTCCAGAGACAGGGGTACGCCCTCTACATATCGGCAAATCTGCGCTATACAGTCCGCATTTTGGGGGGTGATCTCGAATTGCGGCAGCACATTGCGGGCGCGATCCGTGAAAAGCTGTACGCTGGGCGTTTGCGCCACCTGCTCCCATTCTTCCCGCGTCTCGTCCGTCCCCTGCTCACCCTCCCGCGCCCATTCTGCCACAGGCTCGGGCGTCGGCAGGGGCGGCACGTCAAATCGGCGCTCCCCCGCGAGATTAAGCGTTTGCCGGGACGTGACGAGACAGCGCAGACTGCCCGCGCGTTCCAGCAATTCCTGTATCACGTTTGTCCCCGTCGCCGTCACCTGCTCGAAATTATCCAGCGCGAGGAGCGTGGGCTGCCGGTTCAATTCTTCCACAACGCGCTCCAGCGCCCTCGCATCCGGGGCAGAATCGGGATAGATGGCCTCCGCGATCTTTTCCGGGATACGCGCGCCGTCCTGTATGTCCGCCAGCGAGACGAACCATACGCGCTGCGCGTAGGCTGACTGCAATTCGCGCGCCACCTCCTGCGCCAGGCGTGTCTTGCCTGATCCACCCTGCCCGACAAGCGTTACCAGACGTGAAACGTGTGTTGAGGGTCCGGTCGCAGGCGCGGATTGCGGCGGGCGCAGCAGCACAGTTAGTTCTTTGATCTCCTGTTGCCTGCCGAAAAAGGGGGTCAGCGCTGTGGCAACCGGCGGCGCGACAGCAATTGAGGGCGCTGCCGCTTCCATGATCTCCTCTTCGGTTGAAGCAGAGGACGGCGCGGCAGGCATGGAACGGGGAAGAACAGGAGGATTTGCGGCAGGCAATGCAGACAGCTTTTGCGCGGGCAAAGCGGGCGCTATGCCTGCGCCGCGAATTTGAGATGTCAGGGCT
This sequence comes from uncultured Chthonomonadaceae bacterium, assembly GCA_963817895.1. Classification (GTDB taxonomy): domain Bacteria; phylum Armatimonadota; class Chthonomonadetes; order Chthonomonadales; family Chthonomonadaceae; genus CAWFQB01. Next base: position 587,630 of record CAWFQB010000003.1, on the reverse strand, counting down.
TGCAGTTCCAGGGAAGGCAGCGTACGCAACTCTTTCCACAGCGCCTGTTCCAACGTCTGATACTGTCGCAGGGCCTCGGCGGGACGGCCTGCCTGCGCGCACAGGCGAATATAGACCTGGTTCGCCTCCTCGTCCAGCGTATGCACAGCGATGATTTTGCGCGCGCTTTCCAGTCCCCCCTGTAGGTCGCCACTTTCCCCCTGCGACGCAGCCAGTCGCAGCAGGGTTTCGCGATACGCTTCCTGTAAACGCCGGCGCTCCTGCTCGACCCAATCCTCATAAAAACCCGGCAACAGATCACCCTGATACAGGGCGACGGCTTGCTGCAACTTGTCTACGCGCAGGAATATGTCTTCGGTTTGGGACGCGGACTTACGCAAACTCTCAAATTCTCGCACATCGGTCGTCAAATGTTCGGCGTTGACGCGCGCGAAGGTTCGATCGGACAGCAGCAGGCCGTCTTTCGCTCCGTCCGGGCTGTCGAGCGCGCGGCGAATGGTGTTCAGCACCTGCCGCAGCCGCAGCCGCGTCACATCCATATCTTCGTCGGGCCACAGCATTTCGGCCAGTTCTTCGCGGGGATGCGCCCGATGCGGATAAAAGGCGAAATAGGCCAGCAGCGAAGCGGCGCGGCGCGTGTCGAAATGATCCACGCTTCGCGCGCCCTGCTGTACCCTCAAGCCATTAAACATTTGTACGCGCCAGACCGCCAAATCTTTGGCCGCCATTGTGCCGTCCTCTTTTATAACGCTAATATAACAGTATTCTGACACATCTAAAGCGTTTTCATGACGCAGGCAGATTAAAATAGCCACGAACCTGACCTGAAATGCGGCGACAACACATGACGCAACGCGCAGTCAGTCAAATCCTATCTTATTCATCTTCAAGGAGCCAACCAATGATTGCTGTTCAAGAACAAAATACTTCTGACGCGACATACCTGATGTCGTTCTCGTCCGCGCCGACGAAAATTGGGACGCAGGCAGAAGCGTCGGTTTTCCCAACGCGCCGAATACGGATGTGTTTCCCGTTCGCCTGCCGGACGCGCTGACGATTACGCACCTTCTCGCAACCGGACGCGACAATCCTGCCGAAACGCTGCCGACGATTGACGCCGTGTTTTCCAGAAAAGCGCGGGAAACGGGGCATGAAGCCGAGGGCGCGCATGTCATTCTGTCCGGCGAAACGCTGTACGCGCATGGCTGCGATCTGCCCGCGCAGGCGACCGCCATTCTGGAACCGCTGAACAATCCTTTCGGTTCGCCGCAGCAATTGGACGCTTACGGCTGGAACACGCTGAAAAGCGTTACTTTACCCGAACAACTCTGCGAAGGGGATTATCGCCTGACCCTTGTTGAAGCCGAGGACGGGGCGCGGAGCAACGCGGTTATCCTTACGGTTCTGCCCGTTCAAAAGCCTCTCTATTTATCGCTGTTCAAAGGCTTGAAGTGCCTGCGAACGTCAAAGTCCGGCGAGGCGGATTATCCCTATCTGCTGGGTATAGCCGCAGACAGCCAGAACTGGAAGACCATTGCGCATGGCGCGTATGAGGACGTACACAGCTCCATGCGCGTCGAATCGGAACTGATGATGGGTGGCAGGCGCGACGATGCGGGACAGGTTCAGCCCGTCACCAATCCGGAGAACTCCGTGTTCCATATCGGGTTGGGCAACGTCAACAACTTCCGTCACGGATTGTTGGGCAAGCGCTGGGATGTGAATAGTTACGCTGTGCAGACGCCCGACGAATGGGGCGAACACAAGGCAACGGAATTGTGGAGCGGCATCGTCATGGATCGCGAGTTCCTGGGGAAAACGGATTTGACGCAACCCGATTTATGTCCTGCGCTGAAAGATCATGTTCAGGAAACGATTGCAGGATGCGGCCATGATACCCTGATGGGCATGACCACGCTCAAGTGGACGCGCGAGGAGGTGGAAACCGCGCGCCAGATCAATGGCGAACAGGATGTGGTTAAATTCCTCGATGTACGCTGCGGACAGGCTCACTACCGCCTGGAATTTCACCTGCGCCGCGTGTACGCATAAAAGTTAAAATGAATTTGCAAACCGCATCCTGACAAATTTGGCGCGAACTTCAGCGCGTGATGCGATGCCTCCAAAAACAAAACTGCTGGTAAAAGGAATGTAGGCGCAAAATGACGAACTATCATTGCAGATCGGACCTAATTATCCCACAACCCTGACTGACGAAAGACACAAACCAATGGACATTTCCCTGCTCGAAACGTTGCGCTTTAAAATTTCTACGGCGAAAGATTTCTCCGAAGTCTTTGAATATTTCTTCGACCATTTCGGGGAAGACCCAAAATTCTTCGACGTGGGCGAACCTGCCGAAAACGAACTCCTACTGCAACTGCTGGGGCAGATCGGCGGCCAGATTTTCAAAACGGATCGGGTAAAATTGGACAACCTGCGCCTGATACGAGTGAAGGAATACAACTTCATTCACGGCGGCATGACCATCAATGGCGCAATGGCGAACGTGATCTATTGTGAAGACCTTCAGCAGGGACTCCTGTGCCTCTTCAGGCCCACCGTGAAACCGCCCACACAGTTCGTCCGATTTTCCGCCGAAATGCTCGCCCCCCATCTCGCGAAGGAAGCCTCCAAATTCAAGAATTAAGCGACGCGGAATTTCGGGCATTGTCCCCTCTTCACCATGTAATCCTGTTTCGCGTATCTTCACACGCTTTTCGTATCCTGCCGCGCAGGCCACCCGGCTTGCGCAGCAGGTATTTCACCGGTTTCCCGCCATATCCCTTCTCATAACCTTTTTTCTCACATCCCTTCAAAACAGCGCGCTAAAGAACGCGCCGCATCTGCCCCTATCCGTTTCCAACCTGACACTTTCCCTTCGCCACCCCGTAAACGTCCGGCCTCTACTCCCGCTAATATTCTCATGTCAAGCAGACATTTCTCCGGCAGATATACCCGATTCGCAGCATCACGCCTATAGATTTCGACATATTAGCGCGAAAATGGCATGTACATACTTCGATAGATGTTGCGAAGCGCGTTGATGTATTTATTACAGGATACAGTCTGTCAAGTAGATGCGAAGGCGTGTCCATCCCGAATTCGGCGATGGCGATTCATTCTACAGAGGAAAGACACATGACAAAAAAGGTAAAAATTGGTAGTGCGGTAATGGGATTGTTCATCGGCATGTCCGGCGTCGCGCGGGCGCAGACGCTGCTCAATGGAGGTTTTGAGGCGACCACAAACGGCAACGGCCAGTTGAGTTACAACACCACAGCGACAGGTTGGACCGTGCCGTCCGGGGGTTACGCCTTCCTGTTCGCTTCGGGAACTGCGGATACAACCGGCGCAGTCGGCCAGTATGGAACTGTCAAACTCTGGGGGCCGAACGATGGCTCTGCCAACGGGATGCCTGTGTCCAGCCCCAATGGCGGCAATTTCGTCGCGCTGGATGGAGGCTTTCAAATACAGCCTATTCAACAAACCGTCACCAACCTGATTGTGGGCAACAAATATGCCGTCAGTTTCTACTGGGCCGGCGCGCAGCAATTGGGGCGTAGCGGCGCGACTAAGGAGCAGTTCAAGGTGAGTTTCGGAGGCGATATGCAGTCCACGGCCCTCCTGGATAACGCCGAGCACGGTTTCACCGGCTGGCAGGCGCAGACGTTCACGTACACCGCCCATTCCACCAGTCAGTTGCTGTCGTTTCTGGCGGTAGGCACACCGGCGGGCGAACCCCCGTTCTCCCTGCTGGACGGCGTATCCGTCGCCGCCGTGCCGGAACCAACGGCTCTGGCCGCGCTGTTCATCGGCGTTGTCGGCTCCGGCGTTTTCGTCCGCCGCCGCGCCCGGTCCGCGAAATCCGCGAAGTAAGACTGACATTCGCGCAGACTTCACCCTGCCGTTGCAACGGCCCGAAGATGTTTCATCCTGCTTCGGGCCGTTGCAACGGTAATAAATCAACCGAGGACACGTTTCGTTGATGTTCGAGCGGCTGTTTTGCCTACATTCCAGTCCCCTTCATCAACGCGCCGGGATAGTACCTGATGGCACCCATTCTAGTCTTGTTACTCAGCATCTTTCGGCTCTCCGTGTGGCTGGCGATTCTGGTCGTTATTTTTGTGCCACTGGAGCGTTTTTTTGCCGTCCATGCCCACACAGGGCTGCGAAAAGGTATTGGGCTTGACCTCTGCTACTACTTTATCAGCAGTCTGGTTCCCGCCGCTTTGTTAAGTGTGCCGGTAGCGCTTCTGGGATGGTCGGTCCGACATGTCGTACCCGAAAGCGTTTTCGCTTTCACAGGATCACTCCCCTTTTGGGCGCGGGTTGCAGTCGGACTTGTTGCAGGGGAAATCGGTTATTACTGGGGGCATCGCTGGAGCCACGAAAATCCGTTCCTGTGGCGTTTTCATGCGATACACCACAGCGCGGAAGAGGTAGATTTTCTGGTCAACACGCGCGCGCATCCGCTGGACATGGTGTTCAGCCGGTTTTGCGGAATTGTGCCGATGGTCATGCTGGGACTGGCTGGCCCGTCAAGCGCGTCGGGCGGCAGCGCGCTTCCGGTTGTGGTGATTCTTATCGGCACGTTGTGGGGATTTCTCATTCACGCCAACCTGCGCTGGCGCTTCGGCCTTCTGGAATGGCTGGTATCCACCCCGAAGTTTCACCACTGGCACCACACCAGAACCGGGCCAATCAACCGCAACTACGCTTCCGTCTTCCCCTGGCTGGACCGTCTCTTCGGCACGCACAACCTGCCGAACGAATGGCCCGACTCGTATGGGATCGAAGCCACTTTGCCCCCTTCCCTGCTTGACCAACTGATCTACCCCCTGTTGCCGGAGGATGAATCCGCAAGCGAACCGTCAGCGGGAGTTATGGGAGCGCTGGATAGAGTTTAGCCTTCCGTAGGCACGCGCCTTCCGGCGATGTTTATGGATAATTCAGGGGCAGAGAATGATTGACCGTATTTCCGCCCTGTATCGGTTCCGATGACGCCGCAGTTGCCACGTCGAAATTCGTGGTGAACACGAACGGATTGTCGCAAAGCGCGGCGCATCAGGAACGTCCTACTCCACGAATATCTCAGGCATTCTGCGTCATTTTGCCTTTGTCGGCGGCCTGCGCGTTCTTTCGGGCTTCCTCTTTTTGGGCGGCCATCTCCTCGACCGTTTTGGTGTGCAGCCGCGCCATGCCCGCAAAACCCTCCATCGTCTTTACGCGGGTTCCATTCGCCTCATGCTCCGCAAGTCGCGCTTGCGCGGCGGGAACAGACGAAGCGTACTGCGGCAGCCATTCGGCCTGCGCCACGAGCATCTCGTCTGTCATTTGCCACACCTCTTCGGGATCGCAAACCGCGCCAACGAGCGGGTCGTGCAGCATGGCCTGTTTTAGCAGCGTCACGTCGCCGTGAACAGCCGCTTCCATGCCCATGCGCTGCACGTTGACCGAAACATTGCACGTTGCGGCGCAGGCGAGCGGCAGGTCGCCGATGTGCGCCATATTGATGCCGTTGCGATCCACAAATCCCAGCGATTCAATGATGCAGCCGTCCGGCAGGTTGGTAATGATGCCCGTATTCGGCACATTGAAATGGCCCCGGTACGTCCGCCCGGTTTCCAGCCCCTCGATGATGTAACTGCCGTGTTCGTCGCTGCGCTTTTCGGGAGTGAACGTGGGCGGTTCCTGTGACATCCAGTTGGGGAAATCCGTCTCGAACCAGTTGCGGCCTTCGGTGCAGACGCGCAGATACCCGCCCGTTTCGCCATTGATCCACGTGCTCAAATCAATCCATTTGTTAATATCATCCAGCCGCTTGCGATACCAGGGGACGTACTCGGACAGATGCCCGTTGCTTTCGGTCGAGTAGTAGCCGAAGCGTTTCAGCACGTCAATGCGGACTTTTTCCGTCGTCGGGTATTTGGGGTGGGATTGGAACAGGTCGAGCAGCATGGGAATCAAATCGTACTCGCGCCATACGGCCTTTAAGCACCACGTTTGATGGTTGATGCCCGCGAACGTGAACTCAATGTCCCGGCGGTGTACCTTCTCGTCTTCCCCGATAATGCCCTTCCCCTTCGCCCAGTGGGTCACGCAATCGGCAATCTGGTGCTGCGCGCCCTGAACGCCGTGACACAGGCCGACGGTCTTGACGCCGCCGTATTTGTTGCACGCCCATGTCAGCATCGCCATCGGGTTGGAGTAGTTCAGAAACAGCGCGCCGGGCTTTGCCACTTCGCGAATGTCCTTGCAAAAGTCCAGCAGGGCCGCAATGCCGCGCTGCGCGTACATGATGCCGCCCGCGCAAATGGTATCGCCCACGCACTGGTCAATGCCGTACTTGAGGGGAATGTCAATGTCGGTCTGGAAGCCTTCCAGCCCGCCCTGCCGGATCATGCAGATCACATAATCGCTGTCGGCAATGGCGGCTCGGCGGTCAGTCGTGGCTTCTATTTTGGCGGGCAGGTGGTTGTGGGCAATGTCGCGCTCGGCAAGCTGGCGCACCATGTCTAGATTGTGGGCGTTGAGGTCGGTAAAGGCAAACGTCGTGTCGGCAAACTCCGGCACAGTGAGCAGGTCGGCCATCAGACGGCGCGTGAAGCCGATACTCCCGGCTCCAATCATAGCGATTTTCAGAGGCATAAAGCAATCTCCTTGCGATAGTCGAATTTCCACAAGGAGAGATTAGCGAATGGAGTGAGGAATTCCTGCAAACTTCAGGCGTTGCGGTAAGGAGTGCAGGTAGGCTCCAGATGAAGAGAAACTTCATGTCAGGAAGCAGTACGCTTGAAGTAGTGGGCGTCAAACTCCTTGATTATCTCACTACTGAAATACCTCTTTGTGGAACTACCCAATCTTCGTGAATCAAGTTGGCGAACTTTGCAGTATTTTGGATTCCCTTCCAACTTCTTTCTCAAGTCATGGTAAGCTCGGTTCTCAATAAAGTTTTCGTATCGCTTTTTAAGTAAATTGGTCAATGTTCTGAAGTCGTATGGAAACCCTTGCAAAGCATCTTCTTCTCGAACAGTGATTGCTGGCACGTCAGGATCATTCGTAAAGCGGTAGGGCAAGGCGTCTTCATCTTTTGAGCGGCAGAGTTTCGTCTCTACTCGCATTGTGACGCTGTAGTTTTCTCCTTCTTCAGACGGATTTGTTTTTTCTATATGCTCAATATACTTCACCAGATTTTTCATCTGTTCAGAATAAGCGTTGACAGAGGCAACTTCGATTGCCTCAAATCCATGAAAGAATGAGAGCGGCATCAGATAAAAATTATAACATGATAAATCCCTATTGAACCACTCTTGGATGCAAGACAGGTAGTTTTTAAGTGATGCAAGACCAATTTCTTGAATACGACGCGAAAAGTGGAGGTCTTTATTGATAAAATGAACAGAGTTGTCCCGCACTTCAACCAGCAAAAGAATTACTGAGGCAAGGTTTGGAAATGATGCAAGGTGACTGAGTAGAAAGTAGGTTCAGCATGTGAGTCACATCAAATGTGATTGCATTTCCGCTACGGTTCGATTTAGGATGGTCCTCAACTTTGCCATCAGGCAAAGTGACTTTATGTGTAACGACAATAGCATTGAAATCTTCGCCCTTGTCCTTAATAAATTTTGCCTTCAGCATCAGCTCCCATGCGCTTGTCATAAGGATTGAAAACGTTTCTTCACGAAAAGCAAATGTAGGTTTGTTGTATACCTCTATTGATGAAATAGCGGCAGCAATAGATTTTTCAAGAATGTCGTCGCTCAGGCTCAACTTTTACTACCTCACAGAGTTTACTTACTATGAAATTACTGACAGGGGCTTACGCCTGAAAAGTTACATCATCATTGTAATTTTCCAAGCGAGGGCAAAATCCTTTATATCCACTCAAATACAGGATGAGAGTACGAAAACACTTCAATCTTCAGCACACCTTTCAGCAGTATCCGACTTTTTCCTTTCTATATTTCAGAGAATATTCTTCGCGCACTCCGCGCAGATGTAATCCAATGCGCCGAGCAGTTCCGGCATTCGGCTGATAACCTGCATTTCTGTTTCGTAAGTTGCGCCGCCATGCGCCAGACGGTAGAAATGCCACATCGCGCCGTTGCTGACGAAGCCGTGAATGTCTACGATGCGCCCCGACTGCGCATTGCTCCAGCGGCAGGCGTCCATTTGCGCGATGCACAGCGTTTGCGCCCGCTCGAAGTCGTCCCTACGCGCTTCCACGCCGCACAAGACCGGCGTATCCAGATAAGCGTATTTCGGCGCAATCAAATAATCCGCAATTCCCGTCAGCGTGTCGGTTTCCAGCGCCATTCCCTTCCACACCTTCAACTTCGGTTGGTCGGGAACCACTTCCAGCAAGAGCGCGTCAATGTACCATGACTCCACCTGATCCGAAGAACCCCGCCCGAACACGGTGTAGACTCTGCCAGCGTTGCCGCAGGAGTTCACTCGGTTGTTGGGATGAGGCGTTTATTTGCCAGCGCAGAATGTTCTCCTGCCCGATATGCCGCATTGCCTGCTGGAGAGTTACTTCCGAAAAGTCACGTTTCATGGTATTGCCTCATTTATCTGGTACGCAGAGCGCGTTCATCAACTTCATATTCTCATTCTATTTTACTACTTTCCGCCCTATTCTTAATAATTCATTCGCAAAATTCGCGCGCGTAGTTTGCGCAGGATTATACAGGCAGACATTTTATGGCTTTGCGTCAGCTTCGAGGGGAAAGGTAATGGTAATGCGACCGCCGCCCGCCTCGTGGTTGTCGTATTGCACTTCACCCCCTAAATCCCAGCATCCCGCGCTTTCGATCAGTTGAAGCCCCGTGTTCGCGGCCTTGCGCGCGTTGAAGTTGGGCGGAAAGCCGCTGCCGTCGTCACAAATTTCCAGACGCGCGGACGCGCCCTCGTTTCGCAGGGTGACTTCGATGTCGCCCTTTCCGTGCTTGACGGCGTTACTGACGCACTCGCTGACAAGCAGCGCGAGCGAAGCCGCTTTCTGCGCGGTAAGCGAAACGTCTTCAATATTCGCGACAATGCGACGATTGCCGATGGTGTTTTGCAGGAGGGGGAGCAGCGTCATAAGCACAGAGCGGACGCCCAGATGGGAGAGGTTGGAGTTGTTGTTGGCGTTGCGGGTCAGCAGGTCGTGAATGACCGAAAGCGTCTGAACATGCTGGTTGATGCGGCGCAGCGGCGTAGCCGTCGCTTCATTAATCGCGTCCACAGCCTGCATTTCAACCAGCGCGGAAATCACCTGCAAATTATTTTTGACGCGGTGATGCGTCTCCTGCATGGCGCGACGCAGGCGGAGGTTGAGCGCCTCATTTTCCTGTTCGCGGCGCAGGCGTTCCGTAATGTCCGTGAACAGAATGAGGAATCCACTGCCTCCCGTTGGCGTCACGAACACATCGAACACCCTCCCCATCACCTCAGAACCCTGCTGAAAACGCAGCGATTTGCCCGTATGCGCGACTTGTCCGTACCGCTCAAGCCAGGCGGTTTCCAGATCGGGAACCAGTTCCTTCACCATCTTACCGCCTGCGTCGGCAAGCCCGGACATGCGCTCGAAGGCGGGGTTGACTTCCAGAAAGCGGTAGTTTATCGGCATTCCCTCCTCGTCCCAGATCATCTCACACTGCGCGTACCCCTGATCTACGCTGTCAAGAAGCCTGCGATATTTTTCTTCTGACAGGCGAATGGCTTCGGTTGCCTGCTTGCGCTCAGTAATGTTGGCGGCGAACAGGGCAACCGCTTCGGGGGACGGGTAGAAGCGCACCTCAAACCACAAATTCGCGGGCGGAAAATAGAATTCAATCGTGACCGGAACCTGTTCGCGCACAGCCCGACGGAAATGCGAACTCGTATGCGGGACCGGCGGTATCGGGAAACACATCCCACAGCAATCTGCCCCGCATTGCCGCAACCGTCGTGCCGCCAAAATCGGCGGTCGCCTGATTCACGTACAGTATGCGCCCCTCCGTATCCAGAATCAGCATCGCCTCGACGGCGTAATCAAACAGTTGAATGATGAGGCGGGAAATGTCGGTGGCATCCGTCATCTAAAAACTTCTTTCTGCGCGAGACTTCCTCCTGCGCGGCAAGGGCGTCAAAGGCAAACGGCGACATGGCGCACAAGGCTGCTATCAGGCAATCTCTATGCCGGTTCAGACGAAAAACGTCCCCCACTGCAATACTTTCGCAGTGAGGGACGTTTCCCTACAATACAGGAGAATTCCTGCGCTATTTGCGCCGTCGCCTGCCATACAAGCCTGCGCCAACGCTTGCCAGTCCGATGCAAAGCGCCATACTTCCCGGTTCGGGAACGAGAATACCCTGAATTGCATTGTAGCGTGTGCCGGATGCGGAAGTGACCGTCCAGCCGGACGCGAGATTACCATTGCTGTCTACCAGTTCAATGCCCGCCAGCGTGAGGGTGGAGGAAAAGTTCGAGGCGCCGCTGTAGTTCTGTTCATCGGTCAGGTCATAGGTGTTGAAGACAGTTTGGTCTGAGAATTGAACGTTGATGTTCTGAGGAACGATGCCGTTGACAGCGTAGTCTTGCGTCACCCAATCGGTGGAAATAGGTCCGAGATTGGAGTCAAAAAAACCTTCGCTCGGATTGGTATCCACGGTGACGTTCCAAATCCGCCAACGTGCCTGTGCCGGAGTTGGTTCCATCTACATGGAAAATATAGCGGGCTTTGTATCCGCTTTGCAGCGCTCCTCCATATTGAAGCGTGTCGTTGAAGACCGCAAAGCCTAATGTCGTCAGGGAGGTAGGCGAGCCTGCGGTGTTGATGATATTACCATTGGCATTGGCATAGGGCTGATTGTTGACGTTGTAGTAGGAGTTGGCGAGCGTTCCCGTCGTCAAGACGTGTAGCCTGCCGTAATCCGATTGGGAAACGGTGCTGCCCGTGAAAGTCATCGTCTGCGTGTTTCCCATGCCATCCATTCCGGTGAACGAGGGCATGGCGTAAGCAGAAGCCGTTGAATTGTCCGTGACGTAACTAAAGTCGAGACTGGCGATGTACCCGCCGTTGTTCACACCGACAATTGACTCGGAGAACATCGAATGTTGCGCGGTCGCTTTGTGGCACAGGGGCAGCAGCACCAGTACAGACAGGCCAGGAACCCATTTTCGCGGTGAGAATCTTAGGGTGGTTATCATATTTCAATCTTCCTCTCCCGATTCCGGCGCTGGCGCGGAGTTCGGCGTGGTATCCCGACGGTAACGGCAGGTGGGAACCCGTCGCTCCGGTTCAGGCTGTGGCACATAAGCGCGTGGGCGATGTTTGGGCAGCAGGCCGTCCTGTCGACATGCGCAGCGTGTCATGACGGTACTATAACACAGAGGCATTAACCACGCATTAGCAGACGGCGACGCAGCGGCGGAGGCAGAGCAGAAGGCGCAAAAACCCCTACTTACACCGGGGCGTCAGGCGGAGTGAGGAAGTGGGCATCGGCGTCGAACAGGGGCGGATGGGACATAGAAAGCGCGGCGAGAACCGCAAGGGAGATTTTTCCGCCCTGCTGTAGCAGGCGTAGGTACTGGCCCGGAGGAAGCAGCGCGGGGAGGGTTTCGGGCGGCGCATCCTCGGACAAACTGCCGGGGTTCATGTTATATCCGTTGCGTTCCTTGAGGGCGTAGTACGCTCCGTACAGAAGCGCGGCATAGGCGAATTGCCCCTGCGCGAAGACGAAACGCGCCTCCTCTCGAAATGCGAAAAGGAGCAGGGAGTAGTTTTCCTGCGCCAGCGCGGTTTGCTGCGCGTCTTTGAGCATCGCGTAGGCTTCGGCTTCCTGTCCCTGCGCCCGGAGCGCGGATACCAGGGAATTTTTGATATAGGGAAGATGCGTGGAACGGGTTGGGGCGGTGGCAAGGAATTCGCGGAGCAGCCATTCGCTCTGCTGCCATATCACGAGGGCGGCTTCCGGGTCGCGTGGAGAAATTTCCGTGCCGTAGACACCCAGGAGAAACCCGGTGATGCGGAGGACGCGGCGCAGAGCGGATTGGTCCTCCAGAAGCCGCGCCTTTTCGAGCGTCTGTCGCGCGAGAATTGCAAAGGCTTGAAACTCGCGCGTAACGCCCAAAACCCAGCAATGTATCAACTGCGCGTGTACCTGCGCGAAAAGGCTGTTGCTGACATCGGCGTCGCGCTGCATCTCTTCGCCAATGGGACGAAGGCGTCCCAACTGCCCGACATACGAGAAGATGGTGTATGCGGCAAAACGCAGCCGGGTTCGCGTGGCGGCGTCGGGCGCGTTGATGGCAGATGCGAGAGCGCGTTCCGCCCAGGGCAGATACCTCCGGTGAAGGCCGCGCACATGCGCGTAAATCAATGCGCCGCGCAGGGCAGGCCAGAACCGTTCGGACGGTTCGCGCCAACCGGTTTCCAAAGCTGCCGGCAGATTTTCCTGTTCCGCATCCAGCGGGATCAGGCTGTCCACATCGTCTTCCGAAACTTCGCCGGCCAGCGTCAAATAATAATCGGCATGGCGGCGGGCGAGGTTTTCGCGCTGCGACGGGGTCACCTGCTCGGCGGCAAACTGGCGAATGGCCTCCAGAAACGCGCCGCGCAAACTTCCGGTTTTCGTGTCTTCAACCCATCGCGTCAGGGAACGGCGCGTCAGGTCGGACAGCAGGGACTCGGCCTGTTCGCAGTCCGTCACCGCGCGAACCGCTTCCAATGTCCATCCGCCCTGAAAGATTGACAGGTTGGCGAACAAGAAGCGCGTTTCCGCATCGAGCAAATCCGCGCTGCCCTGAATGGCGGCGCGCAGGGAACGGTGGCGGGCAGCAAAACCGTGTTGCTGTGACTTCAATTGCAGTAAGTCCGCTTCGAGCGACGCGGCGATTTGCGCGGGCGTTTGCGCGACCATACGGGCGGCGGCGAGTTCGAGGGCAAGTGGCATGCCTTCGAGCAGGCGGCAAATATGCAGGAGGGGAGCGGCATGGCGCGGGGCAGACATGAAATCCGGGCGAACGCCGCGGGCGCGATCCACCAGAAGCGCGACGGCGGGAATGTGATTGAAATTCTCCGGCGGGGTGTCCGAAGCGGGAATCTCCATAGAACCGAGCGGCAGCAGGCTTTCGCCAACCACATTGAGGGCTTGCCTGCTGGTAACAAATATAACAAGTTCGGGAACGGCTTGCAGCAGCCGCGCGGCGACATCGGCAACAGTTTCCACGAGAGGCTCCGCATTGTCGAGGAGAAGCAGAACGGGTTCACGCCGGAGGAGAACCGCAATAATCTGTTCCACCAGGTCCTGTTCCAGCATGGGCGTGACGTGGAGCGCGCGTAAAATCGCTTCGGCAACAAAGGCGGGCGCGGTTCCTTCGGCAAGCGGAACCCAGACGGGAGGCAGATCGGAGCGCCGGACGGCTTCCACAGCAAGGCGGGTTTTGCCCATGCCTCCCGGCCCGGTCAGCGTCACCAAACGATGGGCGCAAAGCAGAGTGAACAGCGCTTCGAGTTCGGCCTCCCTGCCGAAAAAGCGCGTGAGGTAGGCGGGCAGCGGGGAAGCAAAACGCCTTTCAAACTCCTGCCGAATGGCTGGAACAGAGGGCCGTTCGGGTTCGACATCCGAACGCCGCAACGGTTCCCATTCCTCGCGCAGGACTTCCCAACGCGCTCGCGCCGCCAGTACCCATTCGTCATAGTAACCCGGCAACAGCGTTCCGGTCAGCAGGCGCGCGGCTTCCGTTTTGCGGCCTGCCTGCATTGCGGCCTCTATAGCAATGACATCGCACCAGACAGTTTCCGCGCGCAGGCGGATGCGCCCCGTATCACTGACATCCAGAACCGTTCCGAATGCGACACCGGGCGGCTCCAGTTGCCGACGCAGGGACGCGAGGCTGACGCGCAGGCGATTGGCGATCACGCGCGCATCGGACTCTTCGGGCCAGAGCGCGTCATATAGCTCTTCGCGCGGACAGGGACGGCCCAGACGCAGGGCAAGATAAGCCAGCAGCGCGCCGACGCGCTGCGACCGAAAACGGCGCGCGATTTGCCCGCCGGAATCTTCCAGCAGCGGCCCCTCCAACAGGCGGACGCGCCACAGAACATCGGCGGTAACAGATTTATCTACAGGCTGTCGCGTGTTTATCTCTCCTTCATTGAGGCTGCCAGCGAAATAGCCGCGCTGCGGCTTCCAATGTCAGTCCTGCCCCATTTTGGTTGATGTGCGACACAACCTGTTCGCGCGCCTCTAATACGCCCAATTGCGCCGCTTTGTGAAAGCTGTCGGGAAAAATATTTTCGCACAGGTCCCAGCGATAGCCATACGTTCCCCGCGTTCGGCCCGTCAGGTCGTGTTTGGCAAGCAGAAACTTTTGCTGCAAATGCGCCATGTACAGCATCCGGCTGCCGGACGGCCAGGGAAGCAATTGGGTTGCGGTCGGTCCGAACCCGTTCGATATGTTCATAGACTTTCAGCGCGTTGGACGCCAGCAACCCCTTTTCGTGCAGCGTCCGCGCGTCAATATCGCCCTGCGCGGCAATCAGGGCAGGTAATAGATTCAGCGACACGAAGAGGGGAATACCCGACGACATCAGCATCCCGAAATACAGGCGTCGCTCGATATGCAGGTCGTCCTTCCAAAACCACGTTTGATACGTCACCGCGCTGCCCCGCCATTGTGTCGCCATTTCCAGAGACGGCAGCCATGCGAGTTTAGGCTGGTGTCGCCACGCGCAGAATCCAACGCTCTCCACGTAGCGCAAACACTCCTCCGGCGTTGTCACCATTGTCGGCATCCAACAAACCTCTACTTTCACATTCGGCCCGATTTACTAAACGGCGGAACGCTGATAGTTCGTAGTCCCTGCCCCTCCTATCAACTCTCAACTATCAACTCGTTATCGGCGTCGGCGCGGCTTGAACTGCTGTTTGAGTCTGTCCCACACATTGAATACTATCGGGCAGGTCGCCGTGTTTTCGATCATGCTCATCGTTCGGGAACGAAAATGCTTTTCATAGAGATAGGGATAATCGCGGCAGGCTTCCGGGCGGATTTCATACACCGTGCAGCGATTGTCCTGCCCCAAAAACGGACACGGCAGCGCATTGAAATACTTTGTTTTGTCTTCCGCGACGGCAACATAGCGGCTTGTAAACTCGCGCCCTGTCAGATTGAAATGCTTTGCCAGCCGCCCGATGTCTTTGTTGTCCACAACGATTTCCAGCGATTTGCAGCAATGGGCGCAGGCCGTACAGTCAATCTGCTTCCATACTTCATCCGTCGTCTCCTTTACAACCGCGTCCAGTTCCTCATTGGACAGGTCGAGTTCCCCTTTCAAATGGGCGCGAAACCGCCAATCCTCGTTCTCGTTCTGACGGGCGTACCGCGCAATCAGGGGTATCTCGCGTATAATCTTGTCGGGCATCTGCCTGCCTCCTTTCCCATTCCGCGAGTTTGCATACGCTCTGATTTGTACGCGGGAAGATACGGGTTGCGTTCCTCTCAACCGTAGGCGTATCGCCTGTAACTTCCCGCCCATGCGTCCTGTCTTTGTTCCTGCGTGGTTGCTGGCGAAAACAACATTAACCCGACAAACCTCCACGCGCAATGAAAAGGAAAGGAAGATACAGGGAATAGCTTATGGAAAGCGACGCCTTTGAAACCAAAATGCGGGCGGGCGAGATTTTTCACGCGCTGTGCCTCCTTCCGGGCGCGTGGACGGTTCTGCGCGTGGACGGGCGCAGTTTCTCGCGCTTCACGGAAACGTATTTCGACAAGCCGTTTGACGCCCGTTTTCGCGATTTTATGGTGGCGACAACTCGCGCGCTGCTGGAAGAGCTGAACGGCGTTTATGCGTATACCGAAAGCGACGAAATCTCTGTCTGCTTTCCGCCTGACTGGAACCTGTTCGACCGCGAAGTGGAAAAACTGGTCAGCCTGTCCGCCAGCATTGCCGGCGCGACCTTTTCCCTTGCCTGCGGCAAACCGGCCTGCTTCGACAGCCGGGTATGGATGGGCGTAGATGTTGCCCGCGTTGTGGATTATTTCCGGTGGCGGCAATCGGACGCGGCCCGGTGCGCCCTCAACGGCTGGTGCTACTGGACGTTGCGCCAAAATGGAAGCAGCGTATCACACGCGACGCGCCGACTGGAAGGCGCGAGCCAGTCCGACAAAAACGAACTGCTGTTCGCGCATGGCATCAACTTCAACGAATTACCCGCGTGGCAGAAGCGCGGCACGGGTTTATACTGGGAAACTTACGAAAAGGAGGGCTACAACCCCATTACACAGGATGCTGTTCTTGCCGAACGGCGACGCATCGTCGCCAATTCCGAACTGCCGATGAAGGACGAATACGCCGCGTTTCTCCACAGCCTGCTGACTTCCGGCCCACCTACAAACGCGCCGGAACAGGTTACAGGTTTGCCAGAATGAAGTCGGTGAAGGTTTGCGCCCAGTGCTGCGTGACGCCCTCCAGCCCGTGATGCTTGCCGGGATATACCATCATTTGAAAGGGCTTGTTGTGCTTTTGCCACAACTCGGCAAGCTGCGCGGCGTTCTGGAAATGAACGTTGTCGTCGTCTAGTCCGTGCATCAGCAGAAACTTGCCCTTCAGTTTTTCCGCATGAGCCAGCGGGCCGGAGTTGGCGTATCCTTCCGGGTTGTCTTCCGGGCGGCGCATGTAGCGTTCCGTATAAATACTGTCGTAGAGTTTCCAATCCGTCACGGGCGCGACCGCTACGCCCGTTTTGAACACGTCCGCCCCGCGCAGCAGGCACAAACTCGCCATATAGCCGCCGTAACTCCAGCCCCAGATGCCGATACGGGTTGCATCCACATACGGCAACTCGGCCAGCCACTTCGCTGCCGCAATCTGATCCTCCACCTCGCATTGCCCTAAGTTGAGATAGGTACACTTCTTGAAGTCGCGCCCCCGCATCCCCGAACCCCGCCCATCCACAAGCGCGAGAATGTACCCCTGCTGCGACAGAAACTGTTCCAGCCCCATGCGGCTGCCCCACATATCCGATACCACCTGCGAGTTCGGCCCGCCATACGTGTACATCAGAACCGGGTATTTACGCCCCGGTTCGAGATCGGGCGGCCACATCAGCATAGCGTTCAGCATCAACCCCTCTTCCAGTTGGATGGGAGTAAACGCCCATTTGCCCAATCCGGCGCGGAAGGGTTCCCGTTGCGGAAGTGGATTGTCGAGAATGGGCGCGACGAGAGTACCGTCCGCCTGCCGCAAATCGGTTTGTGGCGGGTGGGAACGCGACGAAACGGTACTGAGCATCCGATTGCCATCCGGGGAAAACAACGCGCCCTGCGAACCTCTGCACGACCAGATTTGCGCCGGTTCACCGCCGTCCAGCGCTACCGACCAGACCTCTCGCGTCTGAACTCCGTGCCGCGCCGCGCTGAAAAACGCCGTCCGTTGCTCCGTGTCCACGCCGAGCGGAGCGCCCACATCCCACGCCCCGCTCGTCACTTGCCGCAGCAGATTGCCGTCACGGTCGTACAAATACAGATGGTTGTAGCCGTCCCTGTCCGAAGGCCACAGCCACTCGCCCGTATCCCCTACAAAAGAAATCGCGCCCCGCGCATCCACCCACGCCGCATCCGTTTCCGTCAAAAGCAGTGTGCTTTCACCCGTATTCGGATCAAAGCGCAGCAAATCCAAACGGTTCTGCAAACGCGGAATCCGCTGTACGAGCAGTTGATTATCCGGCGTCCACTGAAACCCGGCAATATAAATGTCGGCATGCGAGCCGGCATCAAGCCATAGAGGGGAGAGGGGAGAGGGGAGAGGGGAGGAAATTGCCGATTGCCGATTGCCGATTGCCGCTTGTGCCTCCTCTTCTCCTTTTCTCCTTTTCTCCTTGTCTCCTTGTCGGTCTTCCACGTTGATGAGGCCAACGCGAACTACCGGGTTCGGATCGCCGGCTTTGGGATAGCGCTGCAATTCGGGTTCCAGATGCAGGGTTTCGTAGCGGGTTAGAGGCATAAGCGGAACCGCGCTCTCGTCGCACTCGCAATACGCGATCCATTTGCCGTCCGGCGACCATGCCCAGCCATCCACCAGATCGAGTTCCTCCTCAATCACCCACCCGAAACGCCCATTGTACAGGCTTGATGTGGCAGTATCCGTGAGGCGCGTTTCCGTTTTGGTTTTCAGATCGAGCAGGTACAGGTTATCGGCCTTCACATAGCCCAACGATTTGCCGTCGGGCGACCATTTGACGTTGCGGTACTCCTGCTCGGTTTGCGCGACACATTCCAATGTTTGTATCGCGGGCGTGTAGACGTACAGCGCTTTATCCGGTTCCGATTCGTGCGGGCGCGGCAGGCGCGCCAACAGCAGGCGCGTTTCGTCCGGCGACCACTGATAGCCGTGAATGATGAGCGTTGCTTCTTCTGTCGCTTCCGGTGTTTCGCCCGGTTCGCTTCCGTTTTGTGTTTCGCCGTTGACTTTGCTGTTGATTTTCAGTGCGTCGGCAAAAATGAGCGGGGCGCGTTCGCCCTTGTCCATGTCGTACATCCAGACGGTGACAATTTCTGTTTTGGGCAGGGCGTCCAGAAAACAGAAACGCCTGCTATCCTTCATCCAATGCGGCTGGCGTAGATATTTGGCGTCGAAAATCTTGTCTTCGTAGATAGCTTTCAGCGTGAGCGGCGTAAAAGCGGCGAGCGTGGTTTCCCCTGCGGGAACAATGTTGTTTTCCATGCCGGTTAAATTCTCACCTTACGCAGGCGCACTCATGCCTTTGAGCAGTTGTAGTTCGCGGTAGGCGCTGGCAAGGGCCGCTTTGTAGAGCCTGCCTTTCATCGCAAAATGGTTCAAGCGCGTCTGCAAACGCAGACTTTCCAACTTCACATACGCCCATAAACAGGCGAAGATATGGTTGCTCTGGGTCCGAATAGTTTTGGTCGGCGACTTGGCGAAACTCGCATTGCTCTTGACCGATTTGTGATACTCTTCCACTTTCCACCGTTTTTGGTAGATCGTCTGGATGTCGCAACCGCTTAACGTCGTGTCACTCGTCACGAGATAGAGAACGCCCTGGCTGCCGTCCTTGTTTGTAAAGACCTGCTTACACAGCAGAAGGGGGAAGTTTACCCCCTCCAGCCAGATGTTCAATACGGCGTCCGCTTCGCAGCAAAGCGAGGATACGGGCATATAGCGGCCTGCCAACTTGTCTTCCTGGGACAAAGCCACCTTGCGGTTGGCCTTAATCGGGAAGATAAAGTCGGTTTTGCCTTCGTTTTTGAGGTGCATCATCGTTTCTGCCGCGCTGAACCAAGCGTCGGCCAGGACATAGCGAAAAGGCAATTGGTTCTTCTGACATTGCGCCACCATCTCGCGCAGGTATTCGTTCTTGGTCTTGGGACACACTCGCTTGGGTTTGCCCGTCTTCTTATGCGTTTCCCAAGCCGACTTTTGGATCAACTCGAAGGCAACGGGCAGAGCGGCAGTGGGCGCGACGATACAAACAGGTCAGAATGTTGATGCCCTTCACGTTGCGGTTGAAGCAATGATCCCAATGCCAGCAAATGAGTTCGCTTTCATCCGTATAGAGTTTTTCTTCGATGCTGTCATCGAAGACCAGAACTGCGTCTTCACATTGTACCTGCCGTACCAAGGGTTTGACCAGATGCCACAGGTCCGAAGAAGTGAAGTCACGTCCTGACAAGAACCGCGTGATCTTGTCGTGGCTAATCGCGCCGTCGAGCAGGGTGGAAAGGCCCGTCGCGGTAGTCAGGCCGAACGAACAAAGGAGATAGTCTGAGTAAAGGTCCAGAAGTTGTTTGTCCATGACACTATTCTACCGTCAACAACAGCAAATCTGTGACTACAAACTGCTCGCCTGCGTAAGGTGAGTTAGATTCTCTCAATACAGGCCCGTTTCCTGCGCAATGCCGGGAACCTCTCGCCTGTTTCTCCGTTCTTGTAGTATAGAAGAACGCAACCCGAACGCGCTCTATTAATTCAACAGAGTCGTTTGCCGCTCGACACCGGGATGCGAAGCGCGGCAATCAAGGAAACATTCTCATGGATCAACCCAAACGCACGTACACGCTGGATGAAGCGTCACAGGAATTGAACATCAGCCGCGAAACGCTGCAACGTCTGCTCCCCAATCTTGCGGGCGCGTCACAGCAGCCGACAGACCATATCAGTGAGGACACGCTCAACCAGATTGTAGACCTCCTCAACGACCCGAACAACACCGCCGATACAGGCACATCCGGCACAGGCGCGGAAACCGACAGCGGCAACTGACACTTCAGGGTAATTCTACATCTGCTGCGGCAAACAAAAAGCAAGGAACAGGCACATTACCTGTTCCTTGCTTCCTTAATATGAATTGTGGTAGTCAGTTTTCTGCACCCTCCCCTCATATCTCGCGAACGCGGTCTTCCTGACGCTCTTGATGAAACTCTTCGACCGTCGCGCCAAGATGCGCCAACATTCCATAACCGCGCAACTCGCGTTTGTTTTGCGCTGTCGGCAGTTGGCGCACCAGATGCAACAGGTAATCGCGCGGTTCCAGCCCCTCTTTCGCGGCGGCGATTGCCAGTGTATCCTCGTCTTCCTTTGTCAATTCCAGCGTAACGGTCATCAGGGTTGCTCCTATACGTTATAAACATTCTATACGCCATTTTACAGCATATCGGCCTTGCAGTCAATACGTTCATGATTCCCGGTTCGGCAAGCATATTGCTGCACTCCGCCTGCCGAATTGCCTGCGTTGCGGTACAATAAAGTATAAGCCAACACTTCAACCCGCAAGGAACACATATTATGGAACAACTGCGCGACAGCCTGCTGCAACTGATTACAGAGACCGCTACAAACCTGCCCGCCGATGTGCGCCGCGCTCTTGCTCGCGCCAACAAACGCGAACAGCCGGACACGCAGGCAAAGCAGGCATTGCAAATCATCAGCCTTAACGTGGACATGGCGAAAGACAACGTTTCGCCCATCTGTCAGGATACGGGCATGCCCACGTTTCACGTCCATACGCCCGTCGGCACAAACCAGATTGAGATTCGCAAAGCCATTCAGGAAGCCATTGCTGAGGCCACGCGGCGGGGCAAACTGCGCCCCAACAGTGTGGACAGCATTACCGGCAAAAACTCCGGCCTGAATTTAGGGCCGGGAACGCCGGTCATCCACTTTGAGCAGTGGGAGCGCGACGAGATCGAAGTGCTGCTCCTTCTCAAAGGCGGCGGCTGCGAAAACAAAAACGTTCAGTATTCCCTGCCCGCCGAACTGGAACACGTCGGCAAAGCGGGGCGCGACATCGAGGGCGTATACAAGTGCATCCTCCATTCTATCTGGCAGGCGCAGGGGCAGGGATGCAGCGCGGGATTTTTGGGCGTGTGCGTGGGCGGAGACCGGACGAGCGGCTACGCGGGCGCGAAAGACCAACTGTTCCGCGATGTGGAAGACACCAACCCCGACCCCACTCTTGCCGAACTGGAAAGCAAGGTCATGGCGCATGCCGACCAATTGGGAATCGGAACCATGGGGTTTGGCGGCGGCGTTACCCTGCTCGGCTGTAAAATCGGCGCGTTGAATCGGCTTCCCGCGTCGTTCTTTGTATCTGTAGCGTATAACTGTTGGGCGTACCGGCGTTTGGGCGTTCATCTCGACGCGACAAGCGGGGCTATCAACAATTGGCTGTTCCGCGACGAGAACCCTGCCCGCATGGCCGAAGCCGAAGGTATCCCGACAACCGGGCGCGAATTCCGCCTGACAACGCCGCTTTCGGAAGCGGATGTTCGGCAACTGCATGTCGGAGATGTGGTAATTCTCAGCGGCCCGATGTACACGGGACGCGACGCCCTGCATAAATATCTGTCCGCCCACGACTCGCCCGTAGATCTGAACGGCCAGATTATTTACCACTGCGGCCCGGTTATGCTCAAGGACGAGGACGGCAAATGGCACGTCAAAGCGGCAGGCCCGACAACCAGTATCCGCGAAGAACCCTATCAGGCCGACATTCTGCGCAAGTTCGGCGTCCGCGCGGTTATCGGCAAGGGCGGCATGGGCAAGAAAACTTCGCAGGGCTTGCAGGAAGTGGGCGCGGTCTATCTCAATGCGATTGGCGGCGCGGCGCAATTCTATGCCGATAAGATTACCGATGTGACCGGCGTAGACTTTCTGGAAGAGTTCGGCGTCCCCGAAGCCCTGTGGCATCTCAACGCGCAGAACTTCGTCGCCGTTGTCACAATGGACAGTTGGGGAGGCAGCCTCCACGCCGACGTAGAGCAGACCAGCGGCGAACGCCTGCAACTCCTTGCCGTCTGAACAACAAGACAAGGAGATAGGGAGAAGAGGAGACAAGGAGAACACGTATTATCCATCTCCTTGTCTCCCTATCTCCTCTTCTCCTTGTCTTTCTCTGTGTCTCTAGCGTAGCGGGTGGTAAACTTTATGAACGCGGTTATTTTGTTTTCGCATGGGTCGCTGTTGTGCGGGGCGGGCGAGGCGTTGAAGGTTCACGCGCTGCGGTTGCGGGAACGCGGCATTGCCCCGATTGTAGAAGTCGGCTATCTCAACTACTCCACGCCCCCGTTCGCCGACACGGTTGCGAACGTGGTGGCGCAGGGCGCGACGCGCATTGTGGTCGCGCCCTACTTTCTCATTCCCGGCAAGTTCGTCAAGGTGGATTTGCCCCGCGCGGTTCAGGCGGCGCAGGCGGCGCACCCCAACGTCACTTTTGTCGTTGCGGACGCGCTCGGTTTCGACACCCGCCTCGCCGACGCGCTTGTGGACAGCGCCCACAGTCCCTTCGGCTCTGAACAATGGCGCGAAGACCTCGACCGCGCCCCACGCTTCTGCCGCGCCAACCCCGATTGCCCGCTTTTTGGTGGGGAGAAATGCCCGGCAGGAAGGGATAAGAGGGAAGGGATAAGGGATAAGGAAGAGATACAAGATACGAGATACAAGATACAAGAAGAGGCGCTATCAACTAAAAATTTCTTATCCCTTACCCCTTATCCCTTATCCCTGCTTGTCCTCGTTCACGGCAGCCCGCGTCCGATTGCCAATACGGAGATGTTCCGCGTGGTGGAAGTTATACGCGAACGGGGCGTGTTTCCGATTGTGGAAGTCGGGTTTATGGAGTGTAATGCGCCGGACATTCCCGCAGCGATTGCAACATGTGTCGCGCAGGGGGCGAAGAGCGTGGTTGCCGTCCCGTACTTCCTGCATACGGGAACCCATGTCGCGGACGATTTGCCGACCCTGCTGGAAGCCGCGCAAACGCAATATCCGCAGGTCACGTTTGCGATGGGAGGGTATCTGGGCCGTTCGGCAAAGCTGGCCGACATTCTGGCGGATCGCATTGCCGCCGTAGAAGCCGCGAATTAACCGTTAAGGAAGCGCAACAAAATTGCGGAGGTGGCTTGATTTGCTTGCTTGTTCATTGTTTCGGATTGTACGCGACTGACGTGTATCTGAATCGCAGGTAAGAAAGAAAACTACCATGTCGAACGTAAAACGAGCGCTGTCCGGGTGTGTTTTGCTGCCCATTTTGCTGATTGGCTCCTGCTGTGGCAAAATGTCCTTTGACGCCTGGAGATACCAGCTTCCCGGGTCGGTGCTGGCCTCCCCTGCAATGCCAACACAAGCGCTGAATTCTCCGATGCAAGTTGCAGACGCTTTGGATGCTTATGTTCAGCCCCGCTTTGAGATACTGCGGGACAAGAACTTCGGCGCGATGCGGATTGTACATCGAAAGCATGCGGGCATTGTACAACTGAAAGTAGATACGACTGAAGAAAAAGAACGGATTGCAAACGTCAACGCGGCGAACCGAGATTATGCCATCAGCCTGCTGCATTGCGCTCCCAAACCGGACCATCTGGCTTACCGCGTGACGCCCAAGCTACAGCTGTTGTACTTCAATCAGCAGCAAATTGCGCCGGATTGGGACTATAATTCGGCTTCTATTCACCCGGAAGTAGAAAAAATGGAGAAGTTTGATCGAGAGGGTATTGAGAACAAAGCGATTACGGTTCTGCCGCAGATGATGGCAGGCAAAGAACATCGCATGGAGTATGGTTCTTGGGATGTGCTGATGCGCCCGGTGCGCGCCGCAAAGTCCGAATGTTTGAGCTGTCATACGAACGCAAAGCCGGGCGCAACGCTTGGGGTAATGGTTTACGCCATTCGGAAAACCACCCAAAATGAGATGGCAAAGGCGGAAAAAGTCGTGAGTACAGGCCACTGATATACGCCGCGAATTTCCTGCCCCGCTGCATTCCACAGCATAAACTGCGATAGCCGCAATGATTTGTCAAGTCATGACTGATTGAGGCAATTGTGCAACAGCGTGTTGCACAATTGGAACGCTACTCTCCTGCCGTTCCCATGCGCGCGCCAGGAGCGGGATGACTTGCAGGAGTATCGCGGCTTGCGCCGCGTATCAAGGCCCGACCGACAAGAATGAAAATCACGCCGGAAAGCAGGAACAGATAGTCCGCCATAGATAACCCGAGCCGCTCGATGACATGGTGAAGTTGAAGAAGGTGATGGTCTATAAATCCTTCTACCAGATTGAACACGCCCCACCCCAGTATCATGCCGCCAACCAGAGCGCGAGTTGATCAGGGGACTTCAGGCTTTTGCCCCGCCCGCCACAGCATCGCAACTCCCAACATGACCGTCAGCCAGCAAAAGGCGTGAAACAGGCCGTCCCACACCATATTGGTTTCCACATTTACAAGCGTATCCCGTACCACTTTGGCGGACAGCATATTGTGAAGCTGTAGTATCTGATGGAAGACAATGCCGTCCACAAAGCCACCCATGCCGATACCGAGGAATGTGGCGGCAGCCGTCAGCGGGCGAATATTAACTTCAGTGTTCTTTGTTGGTTCCGGCAATGGATTTCTCTTTCAGGCAGTTTGGTGAGAAATACGCCCGCGCGGGGGAAAGAGTTCAATCTGCTCGGACAGATTTCGAGGCCGACTTGCGAACGGGAAAGCCGTAGTACAAACAGACGCCAATCAGCAGGCAGACGGGGAAAGGCGCGAGGACAAGCAGCAGATTGACGCCGAAATGCCGGTTAAAAACGGCTTCACGCACCAGTTTGCCCGTTGCGGTATTGCACAGCGGGCAGGCAAAAACGGGATTGACCGCAAGCAGCCAGCAAAGCGAAAACGAAATTAGCCGCCAGAGCAGGCGCATGGTTTCCTCCTGAATGGGCATATCATCCTGTTACGAATTGCAGGGGCGGATTGTTCGGAAGGAATTGCCTGCCGGCATTGTGAATATTTGTCGCATAAATTCCGCATAAAGAGGAGGCAGCACATGAAGGGGAAGACCATGAAGACAGGAACGCGCGCTGTGAAGGGGAAGAGCAACATAAAGGCGCAGGGCAACGACATTCAGAAGCAGGCCATTCAGGAAAATAGCCCGCAGGAGAACGGCGCAAACGACAGCGACCACCCCCCCGAAAGCATAGCCGTCCCTACAGCGCTCCCGCCGCCATCGGCGGCTTCCTGCGCTGAAAATGGCGTCTGGACAGGCGTACCGGATTTTATACCCGCGCCGGACCCCGATGCCATAGAAAAGTACACGCTCACACTGGAGGAGGTGGCCGCGCCGCGCCCCAATAATAACCCGCAGACGCTGACCTTTCATGCCACCGGCTGTTCCGCCAGCTTCGACGAACATACGGCGCAGCAGGCCGTCGCCGCCGCCATGACCACGCAATTGACAGACCCCACCAGCGGCCACATCAACACGCCTGCCGTACCCGCGTCCTTTCTCTATCTGCTTGGGGATGTCGTCTACAAGCCGACCGAGCAAATGAAATACGATCAGGGCAACATGTACAACGAGCAGTTTTATACGCCCTACTCCGCGTACAACCGCCCGATTTTTGCTGTTGCGGGGAACCACGACGGCAAAATTCATTTTCGGGACGGCAACCCGGCAAACCAGAGCGCGGAGAATGTGGATACTTCCAAAACCGCGCTCACCCATTTCTTCAAGAACTTTTGCAGTTTCGGCATTGCCAGAGGCAGC
Organism: uncultured Chthonomonadaceae bacterium; assembly: GCA_963817895.1. Taxonomy (GTDB): domain Bacteria; phylum Armatimonadota; class Chthonomonadetes; order Chthonomonadales; family Chthonomonadaceae; genus CAWFQB01. The sequence goes on along the minus strand of CAWFQB010000003.1, from coordinate 561,606 downwards.
AAATCGCCGGACAACGCTGTGGACAATCGCCCCGCCATGATTTAGCCCTATATCTACTGGCGATTGGAAACCGGGCCGGCAAGCATCATCGGGCTGTATACCAATGTGGCGAACGGCGGCATTTTAGACGATCCAACAACCACGCCCGACCTGAACGACCCGAATTATGAACAACGCGCGCCGCAGTATCGCTGGCTCGTCCGTCAGTTGAAAGACATTCGGGCGCGAAACGAAGCCCGCCAGAAGCAGGGGCAGGAGCCGAAAGCGGTTCTGCTGGCGGTACACTACCCGCCGTACTCGTATACGGCGAATTTCGCCGTTCGGGGCGATCCGAAACTGGCGCTAATCGTGAATCCCAAAAATGTGACCCCGCCGCCCCATGCCGAAAACGCCGCGCCGCTGGCGAACGTGCTGGAAAAAGCGTTTGACGCGGGCGGGCAATGGCCGGATGCTCTCCTGTCGGCGCACGTTCATTCGTATCAGCGCCTGACGCGCCACTACGCGCTCAAGGGCGACAAACGCCAGATGCCCTGTCTGATTGTGGGCAGTGGCGGGCATACTATCGAGGGAATGGGAACGCCCTGCGATCAGCCGGAGGGGGCGGGAGAAGTCTCCCTGACGTTGGCGCGCAAAGTCCCCGCGACGATTCAGATGCAGCCGCCGCCCGGTCAGACAACGCGGGGCCATCTCACGCTGGAAGATTACAACGACGCGAAATTGGGTTTCCTGCGCGTGACCATTGCGCAGCGCAAACTCACGGGCGAGTATTTCACCGCGCATACCGGCCCGCTCAAGTGCGTAGACCACTTCACCCTTGACCTGAACGCCCACGCGCTTATCTGACAATTTCGCCCGACAACACAAAAGACCAAAAAGAAAGCAGAACCGATATGAGTGAAACCATCACAACATTCCCCGGCTATGAAACGTTCTTGAAGGAGTTGAAACAGCGTATTTGAACCGCGCAGGTTCGCGCGGCTCTGGCTGTCAACAGCGAACTCGTGTTGCTTTACTGGCAGATTGGGCGTGGCCTTTCAAGCCGGATGCGCGAAGAGGGTTGGGGCGCGAAAGTGGTAGATATTTTATCCGCAGACTTGCGCCGCGAGTTCCCCGCCATGCAGGGTTTTTCGCCGCGCAACCTGCGCTACATGCGGTCGTTTGCGGAAGTCTGGCCGGACGAGGCAATTTTGCAACAGGTTGTTGCAAAATTGCCGTGGGGCCACAATGTACGCATGTTGGACTACCTTAACACGCAGGAAGAGCGTCTCTGGTACGCGTAACAGGCCATCGAAAACGGCTGGAGCCGCAATGTGCTGGTACATCATATTGAAAGCAAGTTGTACGCGCGGCAGGGGAAAGCCGTCACCAACTTTGCGCTGACCTTGCCCGCGCCCCAATCCGATCTCGCGCAAGAGTTGCTCAAAGACCCGTACAACTTCGATTTCCTGACGCTTGGTTCCGAAGCAGAAGAGCGCGATCTGGAAAAGGGATTGCTGGAGCATATCCGCAAGTTTCTGCTGGAATTGGGGCTGGCTTTGCGTCAAGAAGGCCCCGAACGGCTTTTGATAACGCCTGCGATTGGCGTGATGAATACGAACAAAGCAACGACAGCAATGATCATCGCTTTGACGACATTATGTTCGCCGTTATAAATCAGCCATGCGCCGTACATGCCCATCGGCCCCGCGCCAAAGAAGCCTGCGAATTTGAACAGCCAGAATGGATCAGATTTGTCCCAACCCTCTATCCATAAAGAGAGCATATTGTTTTTGTTTGTCATGACGTTAGGCTTCGTTCATGGTTTGAGCAGGAAGCCGTCAACGCCGACGTAGTAGCCGGTTGAACGCGCGTCTTTGCCCGTGATTTCCAGTTCGATGTCGTTTGCGCCGGATTTCAGAGTGACGCGGCCCAACGACAGCGGGCCGGAAGCTTTCACATTCGGAGAATAGCCGTCAAAGTCGCGCAGGGTTCTGCCGTTGACGCGGATGCGGTACTGCCCGTAATCCGTCGCCTGCGTGAAATAGCCGATCAGTTCGTACTCTTTTGTTTCGGGCGCATTCAGTTTCAATGTAAGCTTTGCGCCGGGTGTTTTGGGCATCCAGAACAGATGCGCGTCGCCGCTCCATGTGTCCGGCGGATCGCCTACATCCTGAGCGACAACCCCGCCCTCCGTCGCTTTCGCCGTCGCAACCAGACTCTCCCCCTCTATGATGCCAGGAAAATGCGTGACTGGCGCAGGAGTGACGGGCAACAGATCGGCAGGCAGCGCGGGGAAACGCGGATGCGGGTGCGTCTGATACCAGTACGCGACCGAGCAGTAATCCACGTCCGGCGCGTCATTCTGGCCGCCGTGTTCCATCGTGAAGCGGAACGAGCGGGTAAACGGAATGGCGTCTTCGATATGCCAGCGGTAAGCGTTGATGCGGCTTAACATCTCGTCCTTGATTGTCACGCCATGGTAGGGAGCCGAGTACACGCCCCGGTCGAAATACCAGCCCGAGTTGAAATAGTCCTCGCTGCCCGTACCCCGAATGGACGCCTGCTCTTCGCCGTCCACATAAATATACTCGTCGCCCTCCAGATAGCCAAGCCCGCGTCCCCGAACCCGCTGCATTTCCAGCAGCGTACCTACATACTGCCCTTTGCCGGTTGTTTCCAGAACAGTGACAGACTTGCCCTTTTCCGTTCTTGACCGGCGAAACTGCGCGTGAAAGTACAGCGAATTGCGGGGCAGGCGGGGCTGCATATCAATGTCTATGTTGTAATAGAAGTTGTCAAGGGGAATTTTGGCGCGGTTCTCAATCGTGATACGGGCGGATTTGTGGAACGGCATCGGCCAGTAGCAGTTCGTGCCGCCACTCATCATGTTCAGGGGCAGGGACGTAAACTCGCGCCACTCGCCAAAACCCATGCCGAAAAAGTCGTTGATGGGACACTCGACGGAAGGCTCGGTTTCGCCGTCCCAGTAGCAGCGCACAATCACCTGCCGCTGCAAGATATGGTTGTCGCGGGGCGAAAGGGCGATCCACCACCGGCGCACAACGCCCGCGCCCTTCTGGTCTACAAGCGTAAATGTTTGTCCGGGTTCCACGCGCCGCCAGTCGTCGTTGCCGCCCTTCGGATCGTTGCTGGAAAAGTGGACGATTTTGCCGCCGCGTGGCATGGGCAGGCTGCTCAACGCGCTCATTCCCATCCCCTGCGTGGCCTGCCCTCGAACGGGAGAAGCCAGTCCGATGAGAACCGCGAAACACGCGAAACAAACGAAACAAAGAGGACGAAAAACAGAATACAAGGGGCGAAAGGACATAATCAGGTTTCCTGAAATTATCTGCTTTAGGAGTGAGGGCTTGTAGTTACTGCCGAAACAGAATGTAGGTTTTGCCCTCGTAGTTCTTCAATGTCAGCTTCTGCTTCGCGCCCTCTTTTTCGATGGTCCAGGTATATACGTTCGCGCCAATGGTAACGTGCGGCCCACCCTCGATCAAGTCCCATTTGAAGGTTTCGTTCTGCTGCGATTTGGGCGGAGCGGCAGGGTCGGCGGACATAGCGGCGACTTGCAGGGAACCGCTCCCGTTAGCTTCAAACACGAAGCGGTAACGCTGGTACTCCTTGCCGGTCAGCCCCTCCTCCTTATGGTAGCTCTGCCAGGTTCCGAGCAGCGGATGCGAACGATGCGCCCGCGCGGTTCCCTGCCCTGTTGCGCCGTTCGGCGCCGTTTTGCCCCCGGATGTTTTCGTGGACGGATTGACGCGCCCGGTTTGCGTATCCGTATTGGACGCGGGAGTTTTGACTTGCGCCGCCACGCCCCGCTGCAAAACCACGCCCGCCAGATCAACATCCCCGACGGCATCCCCCACGGAAAAGACGATGCGCCCCGCGCTGTGACCGGTGTTTGTCGGGGTGAAGATGAACGTGAATTTGTTCCAGTTGGGCGTGATCGCGACAACCTGCCGCAAGCCCGTCTGATGGTAGTCCCCGCCCTCCACATCCGAATGAACTATTATGGAACGGCCGCTTTTCGATTTTGCCAGGAAACTCAGCGTATACACTCCGCCCTCTTCCAGCGACAGGCCACCCTGACCGAAATAAACGTGCCATAGCGAACCGGCTTCGGTGACACTGATATGCGCCACCTTGCCCCCGACATTGGCGGGGGGATTATCAGCAACTTGTAGTGTCGCCTGCGCGGTTCCTTCCGTATGAAGCGGTATCCAGGCAGTGATTCCCTCCGCGAAGTTAGCGTTGCGCAGCAGGTTGGGACCGGGGGGTGGGGCAAGGACGCCTTTTTGCAGACGCGCGTCCGCCAACTCTACCCGCCCCAACGCATCGCCGAGCATGAAACACAGGCGAGTATGGTTTTTCCGAACGCGCAGGGCGGTAAAGGCCAGACTGATTTTACGCCATTGCGTACCGATGGTAACTTGATGATCCAGGCCCACCGGGTGGTAATCGTCCTCGTCCGCGTTGACGGATACGGAAAGCAAACGCTCCTGTCCGGCTTTCGCCCAGAACGTGAGCGTGTACACGTCATTATCGTTCAAATCAAGGCCATCATGATAAAACTGAACGTGCCAGCGGTCTTTGTCAATGGCCTCTACGTCGAAACGCGCCACTTTGCCCGCCGCCCCTTGCGGCAGGATTGCATCGTCCGGCCATGACAGCGCGGCGCTGGCTTTGCCGTTTGCCAGTTCCGCCTTCCATCCGGTCGCGCCAGGCGCAAAATCGCCGGACGGCACTAGGTTCGTTCCCAGGGAAGCGGTTTCGCGGCCACTTATCGGCGCATCCGACTTCGTCTGCGCGTACACGGCAACACCCAATGTCAGCCCGCCGAGCGCCAGCAGAATACCGACCAGGGCGCCATGCGACAATCGTAACGCGCGGCACTGGCTGACGAAAAAACACGCAAGCAGCCCCTTCACAGGGCGCGATTGTAAAGGTAAATGAGAAAGCATATAGTCGTTTCCTATCGCTATTTTCCTGTCAGTATGTGAGAATGATCTAAGAGCCTATCCCAACAGGCGATTGCATTTGCGTCCGAAGGAGGACATAACATGTTATGTCCCTACGCCGTAGGCCACTCAGACGGGTACGTTCTCTGTACCCGGCCTATTGGGATAAACTCTAAGGCATCCGATCCGTCCATTCCTCAGAATTGTCAGCGTGGCCGGCGCGGCGATGCGCGGCAAAGGTATCTTCGTCTGTATGCGCCTGACGGTTTCGGGTTGAAGCGCGGGAAGGAGCAGGCGCGGGGGCAGCAGAAACGGATGATTCCCGAACACGACGAGACGGGTGAGACGTTTCTTTCGCCAGGGAGTGTCTTTCCGGCTTCGCTTCCTCCTGCCGGTGAGAAGCGGGAGCATGGCGAATGGTTTTGCGCGTATGGGCGCGAATGGCAGATGCTGTAGCTGGCATAACGGGTTGTTTTACCGCCAAAGCAGGTGAAATAACCGGCGGGAACACTGATGGCGGCATTGCTACAGGCGTGGACACGCTTGACAAAGCATTCGGCGGCGTTACAATTGTCGAATGGGAAGCAGAACCGGGAGCGGCGGGCGCGTGGAAGCGACCTGCGCCCCATAATGTCAGGATAACGGCAGCGATAACCATGCCAACGGCTGCAACAGGGCCGCGCAGCCATCCGGCGGCAGGCTTTTGACGCGGGGCAGGGTTGTCCTCTGCTGCCAGTCGCGCGTGTTCCCGCTTCAACGCCTTGCTATCCAGCTTAAGCGTGGGTTCGGGACGCTCTTCCACAGCGGGTTCATCGGAGAATAACGATGCAGGCGCGGCGTCACCCTCCTGCGCCCGCGCTTCCTGAGCGGCGACAACGGCATCGGCAATCTGGCCGAGCGGCGGCCCGGATAGTGGCGGCAGTTTGATACGCCGCTCTTCGCTTTGCGCGGGCTTTTCAGACCCTGCAATACAATCGAATTGCAGGGTTTGCGCCGAGCCGAAATTCAGAGACTCCACTTCCGTTGTGGACATTTGCGCAAGCATCGAGAGGTTGGCATGGGCTTCCGGGTGCGCGGGGTCGAAACGCAGGGCTTCCTGCCAGGCCGCGTATGCCTGCTCGTAACGCTCCTGATGGGCATAAGCCATACCCAGACCAAAATGCGCTTCGGCATGTTCCGGGGCATAGCGCAACGCGGCTTCAAACGCCTGTTCCGCCTGCTGCCACTGTTCCCGCTGAAGATGGGCAATGCCCTGATTCAGATACGCGAAGACGTTGCCGGGTTCCAGGCGCGTCACCTGTTCCCAGGCTGTGAGCGCGGCTTCCCACTGTCCCAGTCGGCACAGGGCAACGGCCTCCTCGAACAAAGCGGTCGCGTTTTCGGGATCAGCCTGCAATTGCTGACGGGAGCGTATCAGCGCGACAACAGGCGACTCCGCTATTTCAGGCGGCGATTTCAAAAGAGTATTTTCGGATTTTATCAGGGTTGATTCAGGCATAGAGCATCAGGGCTTTAGTGGGAGAAGAAAAACACTACTTTTGTACCACATCTTGCCGCCCACGTCAAATTGAACAACCCTCCTTAATAGTTCCAAGACAAAATATATGTTATTACATATAACTGCTTCTGCCAAATGACATACAGCGCCTAAACCTGCTCGCGTTCAAGTTCAGCGATAACGCCTGCAACAAAGCGCCTCTGTTTCTTCTGTAGGTTACAGAAGGAACAAAGGCAGAATTGAGAAACACAGATTGAGGGCTGCGCCTATTTGCCCGGAGTCAGGAACTTCACGCACACCGGTTTGGGAATGTTCAGCGTTTGGCCGGTGGGCGTCAGTTGGCCCGTTTGCGCGTCAATGCGAAAAACAACCACGCTGTCCGAGTCCTGATTGGCGGCAAGGAGGAACTGCCCGGACGGGTCAAGGTTGAAGTTGCGTGGAGTTTTGCCCTGCGTGGACTGATGGCCTGCCGGGGTCAGTTTGCCCGTATCCGCGTCAATAGTGAATATGGCAATGCTGTCGTGTCCCCTGTTGGAGCCGTACAAAAACTTGCCGGAAGGATGTACCCGGATTTCCGCGCACGTCGTCGCGCCCGTAAAGCCTGCGGGAATGGTAGAAACCGTCTGCAATTCGGTCATGCTGCCTTTGGCGGCATCGTAATGGAAGGCGGTCACGCTGGACGCCATTTCGTTGATGACGTAAGCGTAGTGTCCGTTCGGATGGAACGACAGGTGGCGCGGGCCGGAACCGGGCGCGACGGACGCGAACGCGGGCGTGTTGGGCGTCAGTGTCCCTTTGGCCGCATCGAAGCGGTAAATAAACACCTTGTCCAAACCCAAATCCGCCGCGAACGCGAAATGGTTGGCGGGGTCGAGATTGATGGAGTGCGCGTGTGGCCCCTCCTGTCGGGCCGGGTCGGTTCCCTTACCCTCGTGCTGCTTTTTGTCGCTTGGCGGCATCAGCTTGCCGTCCGCGCCAATGGGCAGAACGCCCACGCTGCCGCTGCCGTAGTTGGCAACCAGAACGTTTTTGCCTTTGGCGTCCATAGACACAAAGCACGGCCCCCCCCCCGCCGACGGCTGCTGATTGAGCAGGGTCAGCCCGCCTGTTTTGGCGTCAATGGCGAACGCGCTGACCGCGCCCTCATGGGCGGCGTCGAAATCATCCACTTCATTGCAGGCATAGAGATGCTTGTGGTCGGGCGCAATGGTCAGAAACGAGGGATTGGAAACCAGCGGCGCGTTGCCTGCGGGCGTGAGCATCCCCGTTTTGGTATCCATGTCATAGATGTAAATGCCCTTGCTCGCGCCCTGCGTGTATGTGCCGATGTAAACGATCATCTTGTCCATTTTGGATTTTTTCTCCGTCCGCTTTTTAGGCGTGGTTTGCAGCCGCGCGGAAGCCAGCCGTTTGACGGGTTGTTTTTTGAGCATCGGCGCGGGCGCAGCGGACGCCTCGACCGAACCGAAAGTAACGGACGCAAGCGTACAAGCCGCAAAAACGCCTGCGCGCAGCAAACCGGGAACGTTGGAGTGCATGTTTAAGCCTCGTGTAAGAAGTGAGTTGAGAAGCGCCGTTTGGCGAATGTGGCACAATTCGCTACACCTGGAGCAAATTCCTGCATCCGATGAAGAAATGGAGAAAAATGAACGATGAGGCGAGGTTCGATGAGGAGGGGCGGCAATGCGAATACAGGCGTCAGCAATTCCGGCTAATCTTCTTGTGGTTTACGGGGCAGGACAATGTTCACGGACAAAGCGGCGTAATTCTCGTGGCGAGCGGAGATGAAACACTCGCTTTTTGGATGGCAGGCTCCCAATCATTTCCAACAGGCGAGGACGCATTTCATAATGGATCATCCACATCAGCTGCAAGAGTCGCCAGGTCATGGGCAGCATGGGACATCCTTCCGGGCCATCCGGACGCGGACGGAACAAGCACATGAACTGACGCTTCATGGCCCACCAGTAGTGAATGTAAAGCGGGAAGTCAATGAGGATGATGGTATCGGCAACCGCAAAGCGCGCCTCGATATTGTCCCAACTCCCCCATCCGTCTATGATCCACTTTTTCTGCGCTAGAATCGCCTGGTGTTTCTGCCTGACTTCCTCCGCAGGAGCCGCTATCCAGCCTGGTTTCCACTGGATCAAATCAATGAAATGCAGAGGCAAACCAAGTACCTGGCTGAGACGACGACTGAGCGTACTCTTTCCACCGCCTGCATTTCCTATAATGGCTACTTGCGTCATTTGACCGTCCCTTTACAGCAGCTCGGCATTTCTACGTCGTATGACGAAGGCTGCTCCAGATAAAGCTAATCCGTTGCTTCCAGCGCTTCTTGCATGGCTTGCATGAAGGCATCGCGCGTTTTCTGCTGATGTGTCCCTATCTGCGGTAAAGGACCGGTAAAGCCAATTTCCAGACAGCGGCTACAGCCTTCGTTATCCACAAAGGTAATTTCTACTGTTTCCCACCAGCCCATAAAACGCGCCTTCTGAACGGCCTTTATCTGCATGAGAGGAATGGTATTCTTGAAGCCCCGGTGAGTGGCGGAGAAAAGGGAAAACGGAAACATCAGGCGCGTATGCAGAGCGCCCGATGTCAGCCGCACATCGAGACAACGGTTGGCGCTAAACCAGCGACGATGGTGATAGCGCCCCGAAGCCCAACGCGCCTGGAAAAGCGCCGCCTCGGAAGGGTCTGCTTTATTCGGCATGTTCTGAGCGATGCGAGAACCGTTCAAGCCGTCCTCACCTTTCTGCGGCGCATGACGAAGGCAACTCCGGTTACGCTCATACTTACGAGGAGGGCGATGCTGTCAGGTTCGGGTACGGCTGTGGCAATAAATCCGTGTTCGCGGAAAAAGAAGCCGGTTCCATCCGCGCCCTCATAAGAAGCCCCGATGATGCCGACAAAATCCTCCTTATCGTTAAAGCCGAGCGGAATAGTGAACGGCCTTTGCCGATTGAACAGTTTGCCGTTACTGTCGGTGAACGTCAGCCCGAAGAGAGCGTCAAGATCGGGAAAATCCAGCGTGGTCACGATGCCATTGTTCAGGATGAAGCCGTGAAAGCTGCCGTTCGCGTCCCCGTATCGGCCCAGTATCTGATCGGCATTGTTGATGCCTTCTGCAATGGTAACGTCCGCTCCGGGAATGACAAAAGGCGTGAAGACCCCATTGTCCAGCACAAAGGCTTCGGGCGGGCCGTTGCCGGTGATGTTGTTGGTATCGCCGACGATCTTGCCCGCGTTGTTGATGCCGTAGTAGGCCGTGTCGCTTGCGCCGGGATAATCCGAGGTTGTCTCGATGCCGCCGCTCCACATCGCGCCATGAACTGTGGTGAAATCGTCAGTAGAGTAGCCGACAACTTTGCCGGTATCATTGAGGGCTTGCGGAACATCTCCATAGACCAGCTTCGGCAGGAAAGAGAAGGTTCCATTCGCCCCGCGAACAAAGGGAGTTTCAACATCCGCAACGGCATCGTAAAAATAACCGGTCGTGTCCCCGGCGTTATTGATGCCGTTTAACTGCGTATCTCCGTTGCCAAAGGTCGTGAACGTTCCGCCCTGCATGAGGAACACGCCGGACGAGGTCGAACTGCTGTACGTTCCCGCAATAATTCCTGCATTGTTGATGGCATCAGGCTGGTAGAACGTGCTGGCGGCAGGCCCATTGAAGATACTGTACTGCCAACTCACTTGTGCCGTTGCAGGGTGAGGGGCAGTCAGTGCCAGGAGCGTTAGTACGCCCGCTATCGCAAAATTTTGTTTTGTGAACATAGTATTTCCTTACCGTTAAATGGGCGTTGAAATGCAGTCGCTTTCGCCATGCCGAAGTTAGACAGACGCATACCGAACATATGCGTCTGTATTCTCATTCCGGCAGGCAGATACGGCAATGCAGCGCGCGCATATGCCGATTGATAAGTTGTAGCCGAAGAATTAGCCTGGGGCGATCCGCTGCGCGAGCGACTGAAAGCGCATCTGCGGTTTCGCGCAGGTCGTCACACAATGCGTTACATTCGGCATCGCTGTGAGCGCCCTGCGGAAATGCGGCCATAGCCTCGATTTCTTCCGACGAAGGCAGTTTCTTCGCGCTCGTTCCATAATTCTGATCGGACATGGATGCTTCTCCTTTCTTTGTTCCTGGTTCTGAGGAACGGCGCAGGGCGTATTCTGCGCCCTGCGCTTGCTTTGCAGCCCGGAGGTCTGAGGCTCAGGCGCTATTCAAAGAGAATAGGGCCGGGCGAGAGAATCGGAACGCAGTAGACGACTCCATGAAAGCGAATGCAGTAGGGGAGCCGCGGGCGTATCGTGGATGCTTCCGTTGTCCCGACGTGATGAGGATGGGCGGCGTCCTGTTCTTCCATATGAATTCCAAACGACTCGAGCCGCTCTCCGGCGACCTTCGCGTCCACATGCCGCATTTCGCGCTGCTGCTTCAGCGGCGTGATGGCCTGCTGCACTGCTTGTTTGGCCTTGCCGTCCAGCGCAAGCGACAGGGCGGCAATAGCGTTCAGCGCGGCGGCTTCCCGCAACTCCTGCGCAATCAAGGCGCCTTCCTGGGGCGCAGGGTCGCCGCCGTAAACGGCCAGGTACAGGGCGACCAGCCATGCCGCGTCGCGCTCGCGCGCTGCAACGATGCTTTTCACTGCTGTCATTTTTTGCACTCCTTCTCCGGCCTCGCCGGACACATGCCTGTCAGAACAGTCAGGGGACTGTCTACAAAGCCTTCTTGATCAGAAAGTTCACCTGATAGGCGATCCTCAGGATTGTGGAATCGCCCTGAAGCCCAGCGCAAATCTCCAGTTGTACGCGGCGGTTGGCATTGATAGTCGCCGTTACCGCATCCAGCGCTACCACGAACCCTCCCTCTTCATCCGCTGTTATCGCGCGCAGAGACAGCCAGAAAGCCTGTAAAGTTCACGTTATCGGAAAGGAAGGAAAAGCGTTGTCCAGGCGCGAATGTTACAGGAAACCGTAAGCCGTAAGGCATACATCCGTAATCGAAAAGAGAGCCGTTCCTGCCGTTCTCACTACGTTGTTGGATTAAGTGTACACCCCCTCCCTTACAGCAGCCTTAAATGGTAGATCTATCTGCGGGAGGAAAGGCGCGTTTATGTGGCATATCGAACTATTCGGGCATCTTTTCGTTCGACCCGGATTGCAGAACTCACAGGCAGGGATAGAAGCGAGGCAATTTCGCACGCAGAAGACGGCTCTGCTCCTGGCCTATCTGGCGCTGAACCGGCATATAACTCCCTCCCGTGAAGCGCTAATAGAGTTGCTCTGGCCCGACGCCACTATCGAAGGTGGACGCAACAGCCTGAGCGTTGCCCTCAATGCCCTGCGTAAACTGCTGGAGCCGCCGGGTATTGCCGCGGGAAGCGTGATGATTGCTACCAGGTCGCATCTATATCTGAATCTGGAAATGGTATCAACCGATGTGGCGGATTTTGAACAGGCGCTTAAATCTCTCTCAAGAGTATCCGATGAAGCTGAACTGCGATTTCAATTGAAGCAAACGGTGGATATGTGCCGGGGCCCGTTGCTGGCCGGATACTACGACGAGTGGATCACACCTGAACGCGTACGCCTCACAGATGTCTATTTGAATGCCCTGAGACTTTTAGTGAAGAAACTGGCGCAAGTGGAGGACTTCGAGCAGGCTGTTGATTACGCCCATCGCGCGCGCAGGCGGACCCGTTGCGTGAGGAAACCCGCCGGAATGTGATGCGGCTTCTCCTGAAATTGGGGAGGCCGATGGCGGCGCTGGAGCAATATCAGGACTTTGCGCAGCGACTCCAGTCCGAAATGGGGTGGACGCCCTCCGACGCCACACAGGAACTCGCAACTCAGATTGCGCAAACCGCAGGGCAAGCCGCGCAGACCGCCCGAATCCGAAACCGAGCGAGATTGTCGTTCCCATGCGCGCCCTTTCCGCGCCGTCAGATTCTCATTGCCCGCCGCCATTTCCCGCGCGCGCTGAACAAACTGGTGGGCCGTCAGCAAGAGCGATGGGAGATTGCCGCCTTTGTCAAGTCCGAGCGGTTGGTTACACTCACAGGAAGCGGCGGCATTGGAAAAACGCGGCTGGCGCTTGCCATCGCTGACGAGGTGGCGGATACTTACCCGGAGGGAGTATGGTTTGCCGATTTGGCTGCGCTTTTCAACCCCGCTTCTGGTAGCGCCTACGCTGGCCGAGGTATTGGGCTTGCGCGAACCGCAGGAAACAGAGGTGACGGAAACATTAACGGAGTATTTGAAGCCGAAAACGCTACTGTTGATTATAGACAACTGCGAACATCTCCTCGATGTATGCGCGCGGTTGGTATCCCGATTGCTTGGAGGGTGTCCCGACCTTCGTATTCTCGCCACCAGCAGACAGCCACTGGGTATCGCAGGCGAACGCGTGTATAACGTGCCGCCGCTTCTTCTCCCTCCACGCGACTTCGTTGTACATGACAAAGAAACGCAATCGGCGCTGCTGGAATATGAAGCCGTACAAATTTTTGTGGAACGCGCGCAACAGGCGCTGATGAGTTTCAAAGTATCCGCGAACAACCTTCCGGCGATTGTACAGATTGCGCAATACCTTGACGGTATCCCTCTCGCGATTGAGTTGGCCGCCGCGCGCGTGAAGGCGCTGACGCCGGAACAAATTGCCCTGCGTTTGCAGGATAGTTTGCGCCTGCTCAACAGGGGCGACCGGGCGGCTTTGCCGCGCCAGCAGACGCTACGGGCCACACTGGATTGGAGCTATGACCTCCTGAGTGAACCGGAGAAGCGACTACTGGGCTTCCTGACAGTTTTTGCGGGCGGCTGTACGCTGGAAGCGGCGGAGGCGGTCTGTGTCGGGGACGCTCTGAATGAATTCGAAGCGCTGAACCTGATGACGCAGTTGGTGGATAAGAGCCTGATCGTTTATGAGGAGCAGAGGAGCGCCCCGCGCTATCGCCTGCTGGTAACTTTACGCCTGTATTGCGAGGAGAAAAGCGCCGACACAGAGGAACTATCCGCTGCGCGTAAGAGGCATCTGGACTACTTCTGCGCGTTCATTGAGGAGAATGGGGCAAAAACCGGTTCACTGGAGCAAGACCTCTGGCTGCGCCGGATAGAAACGGAGTATGCTAATCTGCGCGCCGCTCTGGACTGGAGCCTGTTCCCCAAAGAAAAGGCGGCTGTAGAAAACTCGGAGCGCATCGAAACGGGCTTACAAATGGCTGTTGGGCTTTGCCCATTTTGGGAAATGACGAATTACCTACAGGAAGGCCGCCGGATACTGGATACCTTGCTGGCCCGAAGCGGCCCTGCGCGTTCCGAACTGCGCGCGAAGGCGCTCTATGGCGCAGGACGCATGGCGACTTCTCAGGGCGACAATGCCGACGCGCAACCCTGTTTCGAGGAGGCGCTGGATATTGCGACCGCATCCGGCAGCTACCTGTTGCAGGCGAAAAGTTTGTGTCAACTGGGCATCTTAGCCTGGGATGAAGGGGATTATTCTCGCGCAGACGATGCGCTAAATGCTGGCCTGGCGCTCTTTCGGCAGCTAAACAACCGCGAAGGTATCGCTATGGCGTTGGGGAATCTCGGCAATGTGGCCTATCGCAAGGGAAATCTGGAGGAAGCGCAGGCCCTCTGCCTGGAGTGTCTGGCGCTTTGTGAACAACAGGAGGATTGGCACGGCATCGCGTATACCTTGAAAACGCTGGGGACGGTTGCTTATAAAATGGGAGACTGGAAAACAGCGCGAATCCGTCACGAAAGAAGCCTCGCGATATGGCGGAAAATGAGCCACAACTGGGGTATTGCGACGGCCCTTGGTTCTCTCGGATTTCTATCCTGTGAGGAAGGCGACTATGCGCGCGCGCGCGGGTTGCTTGTGGAGAGCCTGAACATAAGACAGGCGCAGAAAGATGTACGGGGGCTAATAGATAGTTTTGAAAAGTTCGCGCGGCTCAACGAGGCGGAAGGGCGCTTCGCGGAGGCGGTGACGTTGGCAGGAGTTGTGGAGGCGCTTTCGACGGCTCTACAGACCATATATGGGAGTGAGCATCCGGTTGCTGTCGCCAGAGAGAGCCTGAGCGCGGAAGCCTTTGAAAGCGCCTGGGAGGAAGGGCGGGCTATGACGTCTGAGCAGGCTTTCGTTTTCGCGCTCCAATTTCGCGCTGCCTTGTAGATGAGGTCTTGTCCTGATCACGCGCATTCTCAAAACTACGTTGCGCCTGACGTGTTGCTGATGCATCTCGTACAGCCGAAAGCCTCGCGCCCATTTTCAAGGCGGGTTCAGCAAGCAGAACCCCTGCGATGTGTTCGCGCGTTGACGCTGTACGCAGTTCCCTCGAAAGGCAAAAGGATACATGACGAAAAAGTACGATGTGACCACGAAAGACCTTGTGGAACTGCGTCCCTCAGATTGGCTGCCCTACCTCGGTTTGCCGCCTGCCGACGTAGAGGTTGTGGAAGCAGAACTGTCTACGGTTTCGCTGGCCGCCGATAAGGTATTGCGCATCCTGGAAGAAGAACCCTCCCTGCTGCACATCGAGTTTCAGAGCGGACATGATGCCTCCGTTGTAGAGCGCGCGCTGCACTACAGCGTGGTGTTGCATGTTCGGCACAAATTGCCGGTTCGCAGCGTCCTTGTGTTGTTGAGCGAGGAAGCGGACAGGGGCAGTATTACGGGCGTACTGCAATATCGCTTGCCGGATACGAGCGTGTATCTGGAGTTCCGGTATCAGGTGGCGCGGGTGTGGGAAAAGCCCGTAGAAGAGGTGCTGGCAGGTGGATTGGGAACGCTGCCCTTCGCCCCACTTGCCAGAGTGACCGAGCAAGAACTGCCCGCTGTCATAGAGCGTATGAAAGCGCGTATCAACGTGGAGGCAACCCCCGAACAGGCGGGCAAGCTATGGACGCGGGCAAGCTATGGACGGCGACAAACGTATTGATGGGCCTGCGCTATGAGGCCGAGTTCACGCGGCAACTGCTGCAAGGAGTGATGAACATGAAAGAATCCGTCACGTATCAGGCTATCGTCGAAGAAGGCCGGCAGGAGGGACGACAGGAGGGCCGCGCAGAAGAAGCGCACCGGGTTCTGAGAACATTGGGCGGCAAACGTTTTGGCCCGCCTTCCGAAGCGGTACAAGCCGCGTTGAACGCAGTGACTTCTCTGGACGCGCTGGACGCGCTGATAGACCAACTTATGGATGTGGAAAGCTGGACGGAATTGCTCAATCTGCCGTAAACTGGTAAACTGTTTGAGCTGCTTCATGCAATGGGGTGGAAGAGAAACGATAGGCGGGGAGGGCAGACTTGAAAATAGAAGCGGGAAGCAAGTTGGTGATGATTGGGGACAGCATTACGGATGCGGGGCGGGCGCGTCCCGTTGGCGAGGGCATGAGCGAGGCGTTGGGTAAGGGCTACGTCAGCAATGTGGCAGCGCTGCTCGGAGCCGTGTATCCACAGCAGAATATTCGCGTGGTCAACATGGGCAGCAGCGGCAATACGGTTCGCGACCTGAAAACGCGCTGGCAAACCGATGTCCATGCTTTGCAGCCGGACTGGCTTGCCATTATGATTGGCATCAACGACGTGTGGCGGCAATTCGACAGCCCGCAGCAGACGCAGGGACACGTCTACCCGGAAGAGTACGAAACCACGCTGGAGAGTCTTGTTCGTGAAACCCTGCCGACGGTGAAAGGACTGGTTCTAATGACGCCATTTTATATCGAGCCGAACACGCGGGACGCGATGCGGGCGCAAATGGATCATTACGGCGCGATTGTTCACAAACTCGCTATTCAGCATAGAACGCTGTTCGTGGATACCCAATCCGCTTTCGACACCGCCCTGCAAACCTATTACCCCGCCACGCTCGCGTGGGATCGCGTTCATCCTAACCCGGTCGGCCACATGATTATTGCCCGCGCCTTTTTGCAGGCTGTAGATTTCGCGTGGTAACGCTATTCCTGTATAAAGGCGCTGCCCGGTAAAACATGCGGGGCAAACTTTGGCGGCTGGAAACGCTCGACGCCGGACTGCGCAACGGCGTTAAAACCCGAGACGAAAATCCGCGATGCGAATGGCCGCGCCCAACTGCGTGGAGCGCGCAAAACCGTTCGCTTCGTTCGCGCCGTCCCCGTAAAAGACGATCATCCAGGTTTTGAGCGGCGTGGCCTTGCCCAAGTGAATGGGTATCTGGAGTTCCACGTCGCCGCACGTCTCGAAACTGCGCGTTTTGAACCCTGGCACGGCCTGCTCATTATAAAACGCCCACAGCTTGCCATTGAGTTTGAGCGCCGCGAACTTATCTTCCAGGTCTACCGGCGCGCGCTTTCCCGGCACGAAAAGGAAGATGGGCTGCCAGTCAATCTCCGCCGCCGTACCCAGAACATCGTACTGCGCGTGGGAGGGAATTACAGCGAGATTTCGGCGCAGGCGATGGGCATACCACAGGGGCGTCACGGATACCAACGGCCCCAGGGAATTACGAATGAGGTTGTTGCGGGGAATGGCGAACGCGGACACGGAAGCCGCAAGTCCCGCGCGCAGATCGAGCGTTTGATTGGAAAACGACTGATTGCTCAGATAGCGTAATCGGGCGGTCGGCTGAATGAAGGAGATAAAGGGCCTGGGATTGCGCCCCGTCGCGGGAAACGTAATGAAATCGCCTTCAAACCCGAACCCCACTTCTACCTGAGTGGAAAGGTCCATGCTTTCCGTAGAAAGCGCGTTACGGGTTTCAAAGTAAAGCCGCCCGGCCCGCAGATTCGGAAGCAGAGCCGGGTGTTCGAAATTGAATTGAAAGGGAACTACGGTTCGGCTGGCGCCGCTTTCCATTTTCTGCCGACGGGGAAATCCCGGCTGAAACGTAAAAATCGGCGCGGGAACAGCATCGCCTGTAATTTCCAGCGAGATGTCGGCGGGCATCGCAGGCTCGAATGTCGGCAACAGGCCCTTTCTATGTTCCCCGCTATTCTCCTGCGCGTATGCGTATACGTTGACAAAGTGGCCTTTTGCCATTTGAAAGGCATCATTGCCAGGGGCTAAAACGATCACATTGTTCGCCGGGTCGTAATTTGCCGTGTTCGGATGAAACAGGCGAACTCGCTTTTTACCGGCGTCCAGTTCTTCAATCCACCAGAACAGTCGCAGGGACGGGCCGAGCAGAGTATAACGGTGTGTCGGCTGAAGATTGTTGTCCGGCACATCAAAATCAACCACGTTGATTTCGATACGTTGTTCTCGGCGTCCGCCAGGCAGGACGGAGGCCAGAACTGTGGGCCTGAAACCAGCGAAAACCGTAAACAGGGTTACATGTTGCGCGTCCCCATCCGGGTTTGACGCTTCGTTTCCAGGTTGGGAACCGGCGTGGACTTGCGCGATGATGTTCCGACCGAAAAGGGGCTGCGACTGCGACGCTACGCTGCGAAAAACACCCGCAACAAGGGCCGACAATAGAACAAAGGTTAGCAGCGCGCGCCGTCTCATGCCATGATCTCCTTACCAAGCAGCAAATTGATCTCTTCCGCGACCTTTCGACCCGGCGTATCGAAAATATGATGCGGACCGGTGTTGAAGGGCAGCAGAAAGGGATGTAAATCCGTGTTGACGATGTTCAGAAAGGCCGCGCGTCCGGCGTCCGGCAGCAGAGTATGACTGGCGAGAACGGCAAAATCCGGATTCGCGAAAGAAAACAGCGCGTCACTGCACTCTGGCCTGAATTGAAATGTCAGTTGCCGGAACAATTCGAGAAACAAGCCCTCCACAGGTGAGCCTTTGAGGGTTCCCAGCAACTGCAGAAACGTCTGATTCAGATTCTCCATCCGACTCACCAGTTTGTCTCGTGTATGCTCCGAGTCAAGGGGTACGAGGTGACGATCTATACACCCCTTTCCCACTGTATTTTTGTTGCCGGGGCATTGCAGGGGCGCCCCCTGGCAAATTATGCCAAGATTTGTACGGGCAAACGCGGGCAGATTAGCTCCGGCATCTGTAGGAGCAATTCCTTTGACAATGACGTAAAGCGTTTCTAAATCCTTGAACCAATTCACCAGTTGCGTGATCGCGCGTTGCACATTCGGATTGGGAGTTGCCATTGGTGCGGCTCCTGTGTTGTCAGACGACTTTGAGATACGCTGCCAGCCAGTAGGCGAGCAGATAGTCTACCCCGGGCGACTCGGTATCGGGGCAATCCTTGCCGACTTGTCCCCCGGGCATGAGATCAGTTAGAAACGGACTACGCTGCCACATGAAATCCAGGTCCAGCCCGGGACGCTTATCTACCGGCAGGGGGAAGTCGGCCAGCTCTATGGGATCGGAGCCAAGCGCGCTGTATGCGCGCGTGCGCTCGGTTTGAAACAGGTCGCGCAGGTATTCAGGCCAGGGCGTTTTCTGAAGCAACAGGTTATTGGGTCCTGGCGTTATGCGGCGGCGTTCCAGCCACATGGACAGGAGGATGCGGGTCTCCTGCGCCACATCCACGACGTTTCCGGCATTGGAGTCCTGATAGCCTGCCGGCTGTTGAAGTTCCTTTAACTGTTGAGTATCTTTCTGCCCCAGTATCCACAACAGGTTGAAATAAGCGTTGCGATGATGCCCGACCGTCTTGCGCAGCATCTTCGTGGCGAACAGGTAATCATCGTACTGCGGCTTACTGGTTTCCAGGAACAGCAGCAGCGCCATGCAGGCAAAGTGCAGATTGTACTTGAAGTAGTGGGTGACCGGCTCAAGGCAGTCCGTCCAGATAGGAAACCAGGTAAAGCCGGAAAGATGATGCGCCGCCTCATCGTAAAACGCGCCGAATTTGGTTTCGTCCACCATTTTGCCGACAATCAGAAACGCAAGCTGCTGATGAATGTAGAAGGGTTGGAAGGAAGTGAGAACGCGCGTCGGCAACCGGGGCGCGTGACCATCCAGACGCCCGGAAGGCGTGGGATAGTTCCAGTTGTTGACGATCAGGTACGAAAGCAGATTGGATACCAGAGGCTTGATGCGCGTCCGCAGAGCCGTGTCGTCAATCAGTTTGTAGGCGCACCCCAGTCCCAGCATTACGCCGATGAGTTGGTCGCGGCTCGGCGGGTCGTTGTCGCGCCCGAAGCCGAACCATTGCGTTCCCCCCAGACTCGACGCTCCCACTGTAATAGTTGAACTGCTTCGCGTTCTGCGCGGCCTGCGCCTGTTGCGCCTCCTGCGCGTTTTGCGGCTTCGGAAAGCAGTCCGGCAGCGACCCTGCGGGCGGCGGCGCAGGCGAATTGAACGGTGGCGTCGTAGGCGCATTGAAGGGCGGCAGAGTTCGTGTTACTTCATTCAGCGGCAGTACGGCGCGACACATCAGCCCTTTCACGCTCACCTGTTGCAGGGGCAGCAGCGCATCACACGGATTCGGAGGCGCGGCAGGGTCCGCAGCCTTCTGCGCGTTGACGGACATTTCGGGAACCTGAAACAGACGTTCAATACCCTCCAGAATGGCCCCGGCCTGCGTGAGCGCGGTCTGGCGGTCCACCCCCGTCGTTGCGGCATAGTGAAACGCTTCCGCCGCCAGATAGTGTCCTGTCCAGATAGCCGAATCGCGTTCCCCCCAATAGAATTGCAGACTGGCCGGGTCTGCTACGTTTTGGTAGGTAGTATTGAAAACGCAGCCGCGCGGCGCGTGTTTGGGAGTTGACTGTTCTATCTCGTCCGCGCCCTGTCGGAGCAGGGGGTTGGGAAATGGAAAGGTATTGGGCAGGGCAGGATGGGGGTCCGGGCGAGAACCTTCCGGCGGCCAGACGATGGGCAGGGTTCCGGCTCCGATACGCTGAAACAGGTCCACGATATTCGCCGGAGTTGAGAGAATCACGTCGGCCAGTTTGATGACGCCCTGCGCTTTGATGTTGGTCAGTTTCAGCATTTGCGGCTTGTCGCTCGGTTTGTCGGGGCGCGCGGAGGGGTCAAATACCAGCGTGGCGCTCGCTTCTACGGTATCAAATTTATCAACCAGTGGCCCTAAGTGCAGTTTTACTTCTGCCGAGAGACTGTCAAGCGTTTCGCCGTGTCCGGGGATTGAGGTCCATGCCTGCGAAGCGCCGCTGCCCTGCATGGTAACGCTAAAAATGGGCTTGCCCTGGCTGTGCATCTCAATGTCGAGCGACAGCGCCAATTTGAGCGATTTTACATGCGGCACGGGTTCGCCCGCCGGATCAATGTCGCCCGTAATGCCGACCTGAAAATTGCTGACGGTAAGCGTGAACGGCTTGTTGGTAACACTGGTGAAATTCGCGCCAACGGATGTGAGTATGCTGCCGTTGAGATTTCCGGTGATTTGCAGTTTCCAGCGTTTGGACGCGGCAGACGTGTTCAGGGGCGCGGCCAGACTCACATTCGTTAAATCGAGGCGGGTAAAGCCGGGAACATCGTCCAGATAAAACACGGATTCCACATTGCTCAACGTAAGGGCGCCGAGTTTGGCTTTTGTTAGTGAGGCTTGCAAATCGCTCGTAATCTGACTGACCAGAAAAGGCCAGGCGCGCGCGATTTGTTGGTTGAGGAAGTCCAGATTAAGGGACATGGTCAGACTCCGGTGAATTTTAGCGGCGTGGTTTGCCTTGAACGCGCATGACAATCAGGATGATATTATGCCTGCTCGGATAGTATACCTTGTCCGGCGTTATTTATGCTAGTTAAAAGTTATATTTTTAATAATTTAATAAAAATTTCAGGTGGCATAAGAATGTCTGAATGTCCGAATCTCGACAACGTTGAGAACGATTGTATGGTATGGGCGTAACGGAAAAGAGAGCAAGCTGGAGAGGATTCTGGCGGACTTGTGAGACTGGTTTTTAGAAAGGGAAAGATATGAGAACGAAAATATCAGGATTATTCGGTTTGGCGACATTGACTTTAACGTTGGGAAGCACAGGCGCGTGGGCGCAGGACAATGGGCAAACCACAGTGGGGGCGCAGCCGCCCGCGAACGCCGCGCAGCGCAGGCAGGCCGCGCAGGTCGTGCATGTGTCCGATCTGTCCATCGCGCAGATGGATCAGACGCTGAAATTGAGCGACGACCAGAAGACGAAAGTTCAGGCGGTGTTGGATAAACGCGCGGCGGACTACAAGACGCTCGTGCTGCCGCCCGATCAGCAGGGGAACGCGGCTGCCGTGCGCGAAGCCAATGGCAAACGGCTCGACATGACCAACAAAGCCGATGCCGACATCGAAGCGATTCTGACTGACGACCAGAAAAAGATGCTGCCGGACTTCAAGCGGAATGTCGGCGTGTATCAGCGTTCCGGCCTGCCCCTCGCGCTGATGGCGGATTTGAAATTGACCGACGAGCAGAGGCAGAAAATCGCGGAGCAGGCGACGCAAAATCAGCGTTCCATGCGGCAGAAAACCCGCGACGCGCAGCAGGCGGGTACAGCCATGACGGGCGAACAGCGCCGCGCGATGCTGAAGGAGAACCGGGATAAGATTCTGGCCCTGCTCACGCCCGAACAGCGCGCGCAAATAGACAAATACGATAAGGAACACGCGGATACGGGAACCGCGCCCCCGGCAGGCGGCGCGGGCGCGAACAACTAAGAGACTATCCTGATGGCCCTCAATGGATGGCATCCACTTGTGGACATACCCCTTCTCCCAACTTTGGGAGAAGGGGAACCTATCGGGATAGGAACCTGAATACAAGATTGACAGCAGCAAAGTCGGTGTCTGTGTCCGCAGACTTCGCCGCCATAATCTGTAAACACAGAATGGACAAATCGCATAAAAGTTGGACCTTGAGTGGCAGGAATCCCTCTCATCATCGTTCAATATTTATGTGATTTGTCCATTCTGTGTTTACGCGGACTTTTTCCAATCCGCGAAGGAGTTGCTCATGAATCCTGATTCGCGTCCCTCCCGTTCCACTCGCCTGCTGAAAGGCGCGCTCGTGTCGGGTCTGCTCCTCGTACCCCTGGTAGCGCTGGCACAATCCACTTTCTTCGGTTCGGGTGGCGCCACCAACCCGGCTACAAACACGCCCAACCTGGCTTTTGGCTACCAGGCTCTGTCCAACAATACCGAGGGAACCCAGAATACGGCCCTCGGTTTGCAGGCGCTTCCGGCAAATACGACAGGGTACTCCAACACCGCGACCGGCGCGATGGCTCTGTTTTCCAACACAACAGGTTTCGACAACTCTGCTTTTGGCGTAAACGCCCTCGCGTCCAATACGACGGGTAATTACAATACGGCGGGCGGGGGTTCGGCGCTCTACAACAATACCACCGGAAGCTCCAACACGGCTTACGGGTCAGGAGCGATGGCCCGGCTCACCACAGGCAGCGCGAACACAGCGGTTGGTCTTTTCGCTCTTTCCAGTTCGACACCGGACAACGGCAATCCCATCGGAAACCCGACAGGAAGCAGCAACACCGCTGTCGGCAGTTACGCTCTGCAATGGAATGGCGAAGGTTCCCTGAACACAGCGGTCGGTTCCTACGCGCTTGGCAGCAACAATACCGGCTCTTATAACGTTGCTGTCGGCTACTCTGCTCTCTCCTTAAACCTGATAGGATACGCGAATACGGCGGTTGGACAGGCCGCTTTAGGATTAAACTCCAATGGCTACCAAAACTGCGCCTTCGGCATCAATGCTCTGAGCCGAAACAACACCGGATACTACAACATGGCGAGTGGCGTGAATGCTCTGGCGGCAAACACTACCGGCGCGTACAACACCGCTCTGGGCGACTATGCGCTGTATACCAGCACGACGGGCAACAACAACATCGCCATCGGCTTCGGCGCGGGCCAGAACCTTACGGTCGGCCACAACAACATTGACATCGGCAATGCCGGCGCAGCCGGAGAAACCGGCATCATCCGCATTGGTTCGGCGGGCGTTCACAACGCGACCCTCGTTGCCGGTGTGAACGGCGTCAACATTGGCAACGGCGTTCCCGTCTACATCAATGGCAACGGGCAACTGGGAACGATTACCTCGTCGCGCCGCTTTAAGACCAACATTCAGGACATAGGCAGTACCAGTGACAAGCTGATGCAGTTGCGTCCCGTCGCCTTCCGCTACAAACAGGCCGCAGCCGATGGAACGCGCCCGCAGCAGTACGGCTTGATTGCCGAAGAGGTGGCGAAGGTGTACCCTGACCTCGTGCAGTACGACAAATTCGGTAAGCCCTTCACCATCTACTATCACCTGCTCACGCCCATGATCCTCAATGAACTTCAGAAGGCTCACAAACAGCAGGAAACAATGAAAACGAAGCAGGCTGAAGAAATCGCCGCGCTGAAAGCTGTCGTCGAAAAGCAAAACGTTGCCCTGCAAGCCCAACGAGCGGAATTGTCCGCCTTAAAGCAAGCGCAGCAGCAGGAACTCGCGGCCATCAACAGACTCACCAACAGCGTCGCCGCGTCACAGAACAAACCCGCAACAAACAAAGCCGTGTTCCTATCACGCTAAACGGCTTCTCACTCTTCCTGTACAATCACCAGAGAGTTAGGGACTCTCAAAGATTAAATCGTTCCGCGTGAGTCCGTGCAATAAATTGCGCGGCTGTGTCCTTCCCTGCGGGTGGACGCCCGGTAACAAAGTCCGCCTGCGCGGACTGGAACAGTTATTTTCGTGAGAGTCTCTTAATCAAACGCTTCTCTGGTGGTTGTCAACTGCCTCTTACGGCTTCTTTGGTCACGGTCTGATAAACGGCGGGCGGCACAGGAAAGCCGTTTCTGCCGTCTACGGGGTTGTCGTTGAACAGAGGGCCAAGCCCAATTTGGGCCAGATACAGGGCGGCGAATAGATCGGCGTGAGAGAGGGGCGCGTCCGGCTTGAACAGCAGCCTGTCTTCCGGGGTTCGGTGTCCCAACCCGTCCCACAACTCCGAAGTGATGTTGTGGTCGTAGAGCGTTTCCGCTGCGGTAGAGGTATTCGCGTCCACATCGGCGTAGTGTGTGGCTCCGGCGATGCGGGGCGTTTGCCAGTTCAGGACGCGCATCAGCCAGTTTGCCGCGTCATGGCGCGTTATCGGCGTGTCGGTATTCAGCGTTTGCAGGCACTCGCGCGCGGCATTGAAATCGGCGGCTGCGCCCATGTACGGATAATAGCCGCGTACAACAGTTTGCAGGGTCATTCCATTTCCCAACTCTACGCTTCCCAACGGCTGCTCTGACGGCGCGGCGCGTTCCGTCAGTTTTTGCAGCATCTGCGCCAGTTCTTTGCCGGTTGTGGGCGCGTCGGGTTTGAAAGTCTCTTCCCCAAAGGTAAAGCCCCGCGAGACGAGGTACTGAATGGCGCGGTAGTGGCGGGTTGTCGGCTTCACGTCTGAGAGGTACGACAGCATCAGGGAGGGATCGGGATTGAGATTCGCGGCGTGGGGCAGCATCTCATCCTGTATTTGTCGGGCGGGAACGTCGCGGGCGATTTTGTGATACCGGATGCCTAAATATGCGCCAATCGCGGCCGCCTGCCCGAATTCCATGCGTACCGGCTCCAAACGGTACGTGCCGAAACTGACGTGCGTGGACGATACCGCCGTTGTGACCCATACGTTATCCAAGCCTTTTGGAATTAGAATTCCGAGCGGCAGTTGATGCCAGGGCGTTTCTTTGTACAGCCACCACTCGCCCTCGCCCATGTCCGGGCGATCCCAATCGGTTTTGACGCGAACGGCATGGGAGTCCATCGGATAATCGCCGATGCCGACGCTTTCCGGGCGGACAAAAGAGCGGGCATTGGTCACATCGGACTCGTCCGGCAACTGCTCCCCAATAATACGCCGACCCTCGCGCACATACAGCAGGGGCGGAAAGCCATTGGTGTCGCGGTACTCATCATCCGGCGCGCCCAGTTGCTTTTGTCCCTGCTCGGTTTGAATGTAGTACAGGTAGCCCAATACGTGGTCGCGATATTCCCGTTCAATCCGGTCGCGGGTGGCGTAATCGGCGGTGGGGTAGGCGTAATTGATCTCCTGCAAGTCGCCACCCTGCGGATGCTGATTCAGTTCATACTTGCCCTGTGGCAGTTTGCCCGATGTAAACGCCCACGAATCTTTCCACGCGGGCGAGTGGATAAAGTCCTCGCGTCTGTAACCCGGTGGTTTCGGTATGGTTTTATCCACATTCGGGCCATAATCCTTGACCACGAACAGGTAGGCGTAGGATTGTATCCGTCTGTCGCCTGCGCCCGTGCTGCCGGGAAGCGGACTGTCGCGGGCGCGGTCGTAATAGATCACGCCGTTGTGCGGTTCGCGCTTGCTACGCGCTTCCCGCCCCACCCGGAACTTCGCGCCCGCAAGCGCGGCCAGATCGCCGCAATCCGTCGCATCTATAAACATGGGCGCGGCGAGTTCCATACGCCCGCCTGTCGGCTTGTTCTGCCCGTCAATCTCCTCGATTTCAACGGCAGTGACACGCCTGCGATTGGAAGTAATCGCGCTCCGCTCCGTTTTTACCCGCGACAGCCGCGCATGGCGAAAAACCGTAATATTCGGCTGTTCGAAGACAAGGGACTTCATAGCGTTGTGGGCGATGCGCGGCTCATAGCGCAGTCCGTCCGTTTTCACGCCCTCCTGCGAGTACAACTGCTTTACGCGATCCGCGAACCGGACAAGAAACCCGCTGGCGTGATAATCCCGGCGTATATCCGTCGAACTCAGGCCATTGACAGGCATCCCGCCCAATCGGGTTGTCGGCTCCACAAGCGCCACTTTCAGACCCCGCCGCGCCGCCTCCACCGCTGCGGCAACTCCACCCGAAGATGCCTGTACAATCACAACATCAAAGGATGAAGGATGAAGGATGAAGGATGAAGGCTTTCCTGCTGTCTTCTGTCTTCTGTCTTCTCCGAAAGGTGTAAACGTGCAGTCTACATCTTCGCGGGGGGTAGAAGCAAGTTCGCCCTGTAAGGCCATAATAGCATAGTGATGGACGGTGTTGGAGGACAGGCTTTTATCGGCATAGTCCTGCGCGGTGGGAGGCAGAGACGCAATCGTCTGCCCGTCGCGTGTCAGCCGGTAGCCGGTTGCGCCAGATGCGGGAAGCCAGTAGCAGTGAATTTCGCCTGTGGAAACGGCAATCGCTTCAAACGAGCGGGGGGCGGGCGGTGTCGCCTGCTGCGCTTGAACACACAGGGACGCGCGCAGCAGCAACCCGGTGGAAAGAATGGAAAGCGCGGCGGGGAAACCGGTCGTTGCAAATGCCCAACGGTGTGGCTTGATTGTTACCATGATGCTGAACCTTTGATGAAGTGGATTTAGGTATGCTTGCATACGAACCACAACCGCATTTGTCGGCATCAGGAACGCGCTCTTTGGTTTGTAAACAGAAGTGGGGCGGGAACCGCGCGGTTCCTGCCCCGGTAACACTTTGATAACGCGCTACTCCGTCAAGGTAGGATAGTAGACCAGTCAGGTAGGGGTTCTGCTTGCTGAACCCTCCTCAAACGGGGGCGCGGCAATGAGGAATGCAGGGCGCAGCAAGCAGCGCACCTACCTGACTGGTCTACCTTGACAGAGTAATAGTCCGTTAGCGCAGTATTTTGCCCTTCACGTCCAGAATCTCGGTGGCGCAGGTGTCGTTGCCGAGGGAGGTCATGTTCTTCATGGTCCAGACGACTTTTTTCTCTTTGTCGTGCGTGACTTCGATCAGTTGGGGGTTGTCGGGTCCGGCGTGGGTGTTACCGATGACCAGATGGTTGTTGGGCAGCATTTGCAGACCCGTGACCCAGTACAGATGAATCCCCGGAAGCTCATTGTAATCCACGCTCCACACGGTTTCGCCCGCTTTGTTGACCTCAATGACGCGGTTGTTGTTGCCGCCGCCGATGAGCGTGTTGCCGTTTTTCAGGCGAATGGCGTTGAACACATTGGTTCCGTGTCCGTCGTGTCCGGGAGTTTCCGGCCTGCTGTTCAAATCCAGTTTGTAGGACCAGACCACTTTGCCGGTCGGATCGTATTCGCGCACCACGCCGTCGCCCTCATGGCAGGCAAGATAATTGCCGTTGTCCAGTTTGCGAACCCGGCGCGTGTCGCGGTGTTCGTTGGGATGGTCTACAGTTATCGGGGTTTCATGCACGATTTTATCGTTCTTGTCCACCTCGATAATGCGCAAGTTGCCGGTTTCCGCGACCATCGTATTACCATCTTTGAGCCGCTCAAAGGCATGGATTTGAACGTGGCCGTTGAATCCCTCTTTGGGCGTGGAAACGTGTTTCCAGACCACTACCTTGCTCGGCGTCATCTCTTCAATGGTGGTGTCGCCGGTATGGATCAGCACGTTGCCGTTCGGCAGCATCTGAATGTCGTGAGAGGTGTAATGGCAGGGTACTTCCCACTCCACGTCGCCCTTGTCGTTCAAAATTACGACATGGCCTTTGTCCTGCGCGAGTACGCGGTGCGTCACTGCGGCGTCTTTATGGACAGGCTTTGCGAAGCCGAAAGTGGCGGGCAGAAGCGCGGAAAGGGTGAGCGTAAGCGCAATTCGTGGTATGTGCATGAAGAAGTCCTTTTTAGATAATCTGGCTGATAGGCGGCGTGTACTCCACGCCGACGAGTTTTTGGTTTAAGCCGCCGTAGAAATAGGCAAGCCGGTTCGGGTCTACGCCCATTTGCTGCAAAATCGTGGCGTGAAGATGTTTCACTTTGAACGGGTCTTCAACCGCTGCGCTGCCCAATTCATCGGTTTGACCGACGGAAACGCCGCCCTTGATGCCGCCGCCCGCCATCCACATCGTAAAGCCATAAGCGTTGTGGTCGCGGCCCGTGCCAACCGCGTATTCTGCGGTGGGCTGGCGTCCGAACTCTCCCCCCCATACAATCAGGGTGCTGTCGAGCAGGCCGCGCTGTTTCAGGTCTTTAAGCAGGCCGGCTATGGGCTTGTCGGTTTCGCCCGCGTGAAGGGTGTGGTTGACCGTAATATCGTTGTGCGCGTCCCATGTGGTTTCCGTATGGTTGCCGCCGGAATACAGTTGGATGAAGCGGACACCGCGCTCCACCATCCGCCTCGCCATGAGGCACTGCCGCCCGAACACTTCCGATTTCCTGTCATTGATGCCGTACAACTCCCTGATGTATTCCGGTTCAGTATTGATGTCAACGGCTTCGGGGGCGGCAGACTGCATCCGGTACGCGAGTTCATAACTGGCAATGCGGGCGGCAAGGTTGGAGTTGTCGGCGTGAAGCGTTTCGTGTTCATGGTTGTATTCGCCCAGCGTGTCCAGAATCGCGCGCTGCGCCCCGTCCGTCTGCCCCTGCGGACGCTTCAGGTCAAGAATGGGAGTCGCGCCCGCGTTCATAACCGTCGCCTGATAACTCGCGGGCATGTAGCCGCTGCTCCAGTTTTTCGCGCCACTTATCGGCCCGCCGCGCGGATCGAGCATCACGACAAAACCGGGCAAGTTTTGATTGAGAGTTCCCAAACCGTAATTGACCCATGAACCTATGCACGGACTGCCCGACAAAATTTTGCCGGAGTTCATTTGCAGCATGGCCGAGCCGTGAATGGGCGAATCGGCGGTCATGGAGTGCAGAAACGCGATGTCGTCCACGCATGTGCCGAGATTGGGAAACAGGTCGGACACCCATTTGCCGCACTGCCCGTACTGCTTGAACTTCCATTTCGGCTCGATGATCCGCCCCTCGTTCTTGTGGCCGCCCCGCCCGAACGTCTTGATTTGAATGGTCTTGCCGTCCATGCCGTACATCGTGGGCTTGTAGTCGAACGTGTCTATCTGGCTCGGCCCGCCGTACATGTACAGGAAAATCACGCTTTTGGCTTTCGCCGGGAACATGGCGGGTTTGGGGGAGAGGGGATTCAGGGGCGTTGGTGTTCGGTGTTCGGTGTTCGGTGTTCGGAAGGAGGCGTTGGCGGCATTAGCGGCAGGGGCGAAGAAGCCATCCGCCGACAACAGGCCGGTCAGGGCAAGTCCCGTAAAGCCCGCGCCGGACTCCCATAGAAACTCGCGCCGTGTGCGTCCGCAGAATTCGCTGTTTTTAGAGGGTTGATTGCTCATGTTGGGTGCTTTCCCTTATGTTGTCGGTATCAAACGAACAGCAAGCGTAACCGGCCTGCAAAAATCGCGCAATTTGGCTTCAAGTAGGTTTCGCGCGGGTTCTGCGGCAGCGCGGTTGGTTTTATGATAGGGCGCGTAGCCCAAACTGTGCCACTGCTGCACGAGCGGTAAAATCATCCGGCTTTGGGCTGCAATGGGACTGTCGGGCAGGGCGTTCATGTCCAATCCGGCTTTGAGTGGATTGGGCAGGAAGCGTCCGCAATCTACGTCGTTGATATACATTTGATAAGCGGGCAGACGCAACCGTGTTACGGAGAGCGTGTGTTTGTTCAACGCTTGCGCGAATTTTTCCAGCGTAAGCGAGTCGCTGTCCCAATTTGGATCAACGGGCATGGGCAGGTGGGTTGTCCAGTTGAAATTGGTTCCCGACACATCTACCGACAGGCGGCTCACATTGCCCGCCAGAACTTTGTTGCCCTGCGAGTCTATATGCGCCTCATCCACAAGCGCGGGCGCGTTCCACGCCTGCAACAACGTCATGGCAATCAGCAAATGTCCTGTGGCGTCAGGATGAATGGAGTCGCCCTGCATCCTAAAATTCGGGTCGGTTTTGCGTCGCGTCAGCAGATGGTTTTTGAAGCGCGTGTGCAAATCTATGACGGTGACGCCATTGACATGCAGGCCGCGTTCCCACTCCGCGTACTTCGCCAACACCTGATCGTAACCGGCATACGGCTGCTTGTAACCATAACTCTCATCCGGGCGTTCGTCGGGCTGTCCCGCGTTTAGTGTATCACAAACGGGCGGCGTCAGCAGGACAAGCCGCGCTTTGGTTCGCTCATGCAGGCGGTCAATCAAGCCCTGTACGCCACGCTTGAAACGGTCGAACCGCTCCGCGCCGAGGGGATGGTAAATGCCGTCGTTCATGCCATAGCAGGCGACAACAATGTTCGGGTCGTAATCCGCCACATCGCGGTCAAACCGGTCGAACAAGAGAGGGCGCGGACCGGGATGGTCCGCTTCCGTCATGCCCGCGAGCGTTTCGCTGCTGCGCCCGGAATTGATGAGCCGGAATGTTTTCTCCGGGAAGCGCGTCCGCAGATAAGCGTCAACATAGTGGATATACCCGCCTGCCTGTGTAATGCTGTCGCCAACAAAGACAACTATATCCCCGTCCGCCAATCCGAAATTGCGCGTTTCTCCTTCGGCGCGAGCCGCCATTGCCGCAAGACTGTTCCCGGCGAGTACTGCGGCGGTAGTGCTGTTTAGAAGTTGTCGTCTGGTGAACGTCACGTTTTTACCTCACCCCCGGCCCCTCTTCTGGCCGCGCAACGCGCCAGGAGAGGGGAGACTGTTGATTACAGCCTATGTGTAAGAAGCAAGTTGAATAGGTGGTACACCTGTACTTGAGTAACTGAATTCCTTTTTCACAAGGTAACGGTGAGACGTTTTACTGAACATTTACCTGTACCTGCCTCCCCTCTCCTAGCGCGTTGCGCGGTCAGGAGAGGGGTCGGGGGTGAGGTAGAATCAATCCAAATAAATAAATTCGTTCAGGTTGAGAGCCACGATGCAGTACGCCTTCAACGCCTCGTCTGCCGTGTAATG
Source organism: uncultured Chthonomonadaceae bacterium (assembly GCA_963817895.1). Classification (GTDB taxonomy): domain Bacteria; phylum Armatimonadota; class Chthonomonadetes; order Chthonomonadales; family Chthonomonadaceae; genus CAWFQB01. Next base: position 530,570 of record CAWFQB010000003.1, on the reverse strand, counting down.
ATGCTTTTGCTGCATGGTTTGCAGGAATTTGCAGCCGCGAGTCACTTCCGCTGCGTTGGGTTCGCGTTGCAGGACGCGGTGCAGGGTCAATGTCACCTGCTTTGTCGCGTCTGCGCCTGCCTGTTTCTTCACGAAGTCGGCAAATACCTGCGCCTGCTCGTTGATGAACGCGCTGTTGAGAAAGCCGAGCGCCTGCGTGGGCTGCGTGGTCGCGAACCGAACGGGGCATGTCGAATCCGTATCCGCCACATCGAAACTGGCGAGAATGGGAACCGTCAGCGAACGCTTGATGTGAATGTACACGCTGCGCCGCGCCTTTTCTTCGGGCGTGGATCGCTCCCAATCCGCTCCCGGACGCGACTGCCCTGCCAGCACTTCGGCGGGAATGGTCGGATAGATACTCGGCCCGTACATCTTCGGGTTCAGGCTGCCGTTCGCCGCCAGAATGGAATCGCGCACCTCTTCCGCATCCAGTCGCCGCATATCGAACCGCCACAGCAGATCATTGGCCGGGTCTTTCGCCAGCGCTTTCGCGTTAGAATCCGTAGACATCCGGTACGCGCTCGACATCAGAATCAGCTTGTGCAGCTTTTTAAAAGACCAATTGCAACCGTAGGTATTGAGTGAGCCTGTTCCCTCCGCAACGAAACTGCTCGCCAGCCAGTCCAGCAGTTCGGGATGGGTGGGCTTGTCGCCGGCGAAACCGAAATTGGAGGTGGAGCGGACGAGTCCCCTGCCGAAATGGTGCTGCCACAGTCGGTTGACAATCACGCGGGCGGTGAGCGGATTGTTCGGGCTTGCGATCCAATCCGCGAGGGCGAGACGACGCCCCGACGACGCTCTGCTGCCGGTCGGCGCGTGAATATCGGGCACGGGTGGGGCTAAGACGGACGGGAACCCCGGCTCAACCGGATCGCCGGGAACGTGCGGGTTGCCGCGCAGCATCACGGTTGTTTGCGGGATTGTCGGCGTTTCGGTGACGCACAGGGCTTTTTCAAAGGCGCGGGGCGGCGATTTCAGCAACGCGTCCTGTTGCTTCATCAGGGAAGCGTACTGCTCGAACTGCTCCTGCGACAGCAGTTTGGGGACGCGCTTGCCTAAAATGGCAAGCTGCGCCTGCTTGTTGCGGAACTCTTCCTTCTCCACCGGCGCGAAATCTTTGTCCACTAATCGCACAATGTCGGCCATCTGCTGCCGGGTTGTGTCCAGCTTCAGGCGGTAGGCGTTTTCTTCTCCGAACACGCGCTGACGATCTTCCGGCGAACCCAAAACGCGCAGGGAATTTTGTTCCGGCGAACGTCCGTTTCCTCCGTATCGCGTCGTACCCTGAAAACAGGCGAGCAGGCGGTAATAATCTTTTTGCGGAATGGGGTCTATTTTGTGGTCGTGGCAGCGGGCGCAGTTCACCGTCAGGCCGAGAAACACCTGCCCGGTTGTCGCGACAACATCATCCAGTTCATCGTAACGCGCCTGTTCGGGGTCGGACGGCTCATCGTCCCACGATCCCAGACGGTAATAGCCTGTGGCAATCAGCGCGTCATTGGAAGCGGAAGCGGACGGCAGTTCGTCGCCCGCAAGCTGTTCGCGAATGAACTGGTTGTACGGCTTGTCTTCGTTCAGGGCGCGAATCACATAATCCCGGTAGCGCCACACGAACGGCTTGGGACTGTCGCGCTCAAAACTGTTGGTTTCGGCGTAGCGCACCAAATCCAGCCAGTGCCGCGCCCATTTTTCGCCATACTGCGGGCTGGCAAGCAGGCGATCCACAACCTTTTCGTAAGCGTTGGGAGATTTATCGGCAAGAAACGCCCGCGCTTCTTCCGCTGTGGGCGGCAGCCCGATGAGATCGTAGGTGACGCGGCGCAGCAGGGAATTTTTGTCAGCGGCAGGGGCGGGCGCAAATCCGTTGGCTTCCAGTTTGGAAAGAACGAAAGCGTCAATCGGGTTCGTGACCCACGCTTTATTCTTCACGGCGGGAACAATCGGACATTTCACGGGCTGGAACGACCAGAACTTCATGGTTTCCGCGTTCACGGGCGGCGGGCCATGCTTTGCCGGAACCGCTTCTGCCTTGCCATTCGCCGCGTCCGCTTTGCCGGATTTACTGGTGTCGGGCTTGCCGGTTTTAGGCGCGTCCGTCATGGGCAGGCCCATTTCTACCCACTTCGTCAGCGTGTCAATCTGCGCTTTCGATAGTTTATTACGCGGCGGCATGGAACGCCCGTCGCCCTTGACGGCGCGTAAAATCAAACTCTCCTGCGGCTTTTCCAGATTGACGCCCGGACCGGAACTGCCGCCCTTCAGAATAGAGGCGCGACTGGAAACGTCCAATTGCCCACTGGTTCCTTCGCCCGCGTGACAACTGTAACAGGTGTTTTTCAGAATAGGCAGAACCTGATTGGTATAAAATTCAAGGTTTGCCTTCTGACGGTCGTTTTTGGCCTGCGAGTTGTGAGTTATAGGCGTTTGCGCAAAGCCTATAGTGAGTCCTGCCGCCAGCGTGGGAAGCGTGAGAAGAAGCGTAAATTTATTATGGAAGAACTTGTTTGTCATAAAATACTTGTTTGTCTCAACCCATATCCGGCACTACGGCGTTGGTTAGATGATTGATAATCGCGGCGACGGCTCCCTGCCGCTTGCTGCCCTGCGCCTGCACAATGCGGCAATCCGCAAAGGAGGGGGGAAGGGCGCGGCGTCTTGTCTCATCAATCAGGCAGGGAAACAAATCGGCATCGGCGGCGAACAGCTTGCCATGCACGAACAGCGTGGACGGATTGAACAGGTTGATAACCGCCGCTACGCCAATCGCAAGATAGCGGCACGTTTGTTCCAGTTCGGCGCGTAGGTCGAGTTCGCCGGTTTGGATACGCGCAATAGTCTCTTCGACAGTTATTTTACGGCTAAGTTTCTGCGAAACGAGCCACGCAAGCGCGGCATCGCTGGCAACGGTTTCCAGACAGCCCCGATTGCCGCATCCGCACGGCCTGCCGTCCATTTGTACGGTGACGTGTCCGAGTTCCCCGGCAAGCCCGCTGTGTCCCGTAAGCAGCCTGCCGCCGCTCATCACGCCAAGCCCGATGCCGGTACTCACGTCCAGCATGGCGAAATTATCCAGCCCCCTCGCCGCGCCGAAATGCCGTTCCGCAAGGCAAAGCGCGTGGGACTCCTGCACCAGTATACAGTCAATTCCGAGCCGATAGGCAAGGTCTTCGCCGGGGGCGTGTTGGTTGGTAAGAGGAACGTTGGGGGAGAGCAGGCTGCGGTTCTCGCGGCTGTCGAGCAGGCCGGGGATGCTGATCGCCATGCCCAGCGTCGCCACATCTGAGCGCCGCATCAGGCGCGTGGCGCAGCGAACCGCGTTCTCAATAAACAGTTCGTAAGTGGCAGGCGTGGCGAATGACTCGAAGCCGTCTTCATGCAATTTGCCATCCAGTCCGGCGGAAACCACGCGGCACTGTTCGGCGTCTATGACCATTCCCAACACCTGAACGCGGGAGGACGCGAGGCGCAATTTCCGGCCCGGACGCCCACGCGCGATTTCCGGCGCGTCGCCCTCTTCCAGCAGCCCGGAACGCAGCAGCGACTCGACGGCTTTGGAAGCGGTGGGCGCGCTGATGCCCGAATGTCGCGCAACCTCGGCCCGCGACAATGGCCCCTGCGCCTGCAAAGCGCGAAGCACCTGCCGCTCATTGATTTTGCTCAAAAGCGCGGGTTGTACGAGGGAAACGTTGCTCATAAAGGCATTATACAAATTCAGGCGAACTTTGTCAAGGCTATTTAATAAATAACCTTTAGAAAAATTCTGCTATTGGTTTGAAGTCTGTCTTTATGACATGCCTGTTACAACGGCAGGTAAACAACGCGGCCTTCCCATTCTTCAGGTTCGCTTGCTGAAATAATGAGCAGCAAACTTTCAATAATCTCAAGCAACGGCGTAGTGCGCTTGACCTCGAACACTCCCGGCATAGCCAATCCTTGCTCTACGCGCTTATAAGCGTACATGGTCATGGTTGTCACATCATGCGTCAGCACGACACGATTTTCATCCGCAGCCCACTTTAGTACAGCGGGATCGGTCTTGCCCGAAAGTCCTGCCTCACGAATTGTCACAATGTCCAGATCAGGCTGACGCCGGAGAAGCCCGCGCACTATCTGTTCGTTGAAATTCTCGTCTGCTGCGAAACGCAAAAATACCTGTTGCATGTCCGTTCTTTCCAGACTGACTGCTCTACAGCGTGGCTAAATCCATAGCCCGCCAACAATTCAGTCCTAACAGTTCAGTAAGAGCGTTTAGAAAAAGTCTTTTCTGATGCCTACTTTGCCCCGTGCAGGCGCATCATCGAAGTGAAAGCGCAACGCTTTCAATACGTTGCGAGGCGACATTGAGGCCGAATAGAAACGCAGGATTTTACTTTTTCTAAACGCTCTAAAGATGTTAAATCTTTTTCGATTGACGTGTGAGCAGTTTTTCTCTTAGTCCTTGTGTACTGAATTTCGCTTCGTTTAGGCAGCGCACTTCCTCTGCCTGCTTTTGTCGTTCTGTCAGATAGGCTTCGACCTGCTCACGTTGTTGTAGGTAGTAGCTGATAACAGCATAAATATCAGCTAGATGAAGAGAAGGATACTGTTGCGCGATCTCTTCCGCACTTGCGCCCTCGTTGAAAACACCGATGACCGTGTCCAATGTCACGCGCGTATTTCCAACACGCAAGACATTATCGGCGTCCATTTGTATAGGCGGCTTCTGCATTTCAATTGTGATAGTCATGTTATTGCTCTTGCAAACGGTACAGCCGATTTGCTCTTGTTTTCAGGATAGTGTACGCCTGTTAAAGTAGTTTGTCAAGTCGTCAACTTCATACCGGACTTGACGGGCGTACAAAATACTGGTATATTGTATGTGAGTGATGATAATTGTGAGTTGTGGATGCAACTACACATGTTTTTGCAGTCAGTGGAACTGACATGCAGGGAGAAATATACAATGACTGTTTGCACCTTCAAAGTCCGCTTTGCGCGTCGTATCCCCGATCCCGTTCTGCCCGGTGCGGAACGCCACATTCTGCTTTGCAATGTGGAAGACGTACCGACGAACATCCCCAAAGACAAGTCTAACGTTCGTTCCCAGAACATTGACAAACGCATCTACAAAGAAGTCGCCCGCCATCTGCGCAATGAGGATGGAACGTCCAACACCTTCCATTTAAAAAATAAGGGGATCACGGTTCTGGCTGATAAAGTCACAAAGCGCGATGACGATTTTTACGATGTTTACTTCTCGTCGAGTGAGTCCGATGTGCAGGGAATCGTGGATGGCGGACATACATACGAGATCATACGCGGAAATCAGGCGCACATTGTCGAGAGCAATACATCCTCTGAAAACAAGATTGTTCAGTTCGTAAAATTTGAGATATTAACGGGTGTTGATTCCTCTCTAGCAACAGAAATAGCGGGCGGCCTTAATAAGGCGGTGCAAGTGAATGAAATGACGCTTGCAAACTACGCCGATAAGTTCGACTGGATGAAGGAAGAACTTAAGGATGAACCCTACCTGAGTCAGATTGCTTTTCGGCAGAATGATGAGGGTATTTATGATGTAGCCGATATACTGAGGTTTTTAGAACTGTTCAATACCACTCTGTATCCACATGCCAAAACGGTACACCCGGTGAGAGCATACACTGGAAAGGAGAATGTGCTTAACAGTTATTTGAAAGACCCAAACTCTTATAAACGTTTACGGCCAATTCTTAAGGACATTCTCAAACTTCACGACACTGTTAGCTCTCAGGCGCGTAAGCTCTGGAACGCATCGGGTGGCAATCGTAAGGCCGCTTCTCTTACATTTATCGAGAATGCTGGCAAAGAACCATTTGAGTTTCCTTTCATTAATGACAAGGCAACATGCCGACTATTTCGAGGGGTACTGTTTCCAATGCTTGCCGCTTTTCGCTGGATGGTCGTAGATGATCCCGAAACCGGGGACTGCAAATGGCGCGGAAGCTTTCATGATGTGCTGGCACTGTGGAGTAGTGTGGCTGTTCAGTTAATACAAGCAACCAAAGAAACCAGTGATGAATTAGGCCGCAAGCCAGATTCCATTGGCAAAAGTCAAAGCCACTGGCAAAAATTGTACCAAGCAGTTGTTATCCATCAGGCCGTAACAATGCCCAGCCTCCCCAAAGCATAATGGGCTGTTTCATACAGCAATATGTGAAGCAACGGGCAGGAACAACATTCCTGCCCGTTGTTACTTATTACCTGCTTAAGAACAAATTTCGGTTCTCGCAACAACCTCAGTCTCGAAGAGCCAAAGGTTAATGTTAAACTGGTACTTGTAAAGTTGTTCAAGTAGCATATCTACTCTGTAACGGCGTTGCGGTGTTCCTTGAAGAAGTTAATCAGGCCGTTGGTGGAACTGTCGTGTGTGGTGACAAGTCCGGGCTGTTCGAGTTCGGGGAGGATGGCTTTGGCGAGCTGCTTGCCCAATTCCACGCCCCACTGGTCGAAGCTGTTGATGTTCCAGATGATACCCTGCGTGAAGATTTTATGCTCGTACATGGCGATTAAAGAACCCAATGTATGCGGCGTGAGTTTCTGGAACAGGATGCTGTTGGTCGGGCGGTTGCCCTCGAACTCCTTGTGCGGAATCAGCGCTTCCAGTTTGTCGCCGCTCATGCCCTGCGCGGTCAGTTCTGCCCGCACCTCGTCTGAGGTTTTGCCTTTCATCAGGGCTTCTGTTTGCGCGAAGAAGTTGGACAGCAGAATGGTGTGATGTTCGCCAAGCGGGTTGTGGGTTTCAATGGGCGCGAGGAAATCGCATGGGATCAGTTTCGTTCCCTGATGAATCAACTGGTAAAAGGCGTGCTGTCCGTTCGTGCCGGGTTCGCCCCAGATGATCGGGCCGGTTTCGTAATTGACGCGATTGCCCTCCCGGTCTATGCTTTTGCCGTCCGATTCCATGTCGCCCTGCTGGAAATACGCGGGAAATCGGTGCATGTACTGGTCATACGGCAGAATGGCGACGGTCTGCGAACCGAAAAAGTTGTTGTACCAGATGCCTAACACGCCCAAAATCACGGGCAGGTTTTCGCGCAGGGGCGTGTTGAGAAAATGCTGATCCATGTCGAACGCGCCTGTCAATAATTCCTCAAAATTGTCCATGCCGATGTACAGCGCGATGGAAAGCCCGATGGCCGACCACAGCGAGTACCGCCCGCCCACCCAATCGCTGAACCCAAACATGTTCGCCGTATCAATGCCGAACTTCTCCACCTCTTTGGCATTGGTGGACAGCGCGACAAAGTGTTTGGCAATGGCGCGTCCGTCGCCGTCGGGAACGCTGTCGAGCAGCCAGTGTTTGGCGGAGGTGGCGTTGGTAATGGTTTCCTGCGTGGTAAAGGTTTTCGACGCGACCAGAAATAGGGTTGTTTCGGGATTACAGAGTTTGAGCGTTTCAACCAGATGCGTTCCGTCAATGTTGGACACGAAATGCGCGTTCAGCCCCGGCTTGCTGTACGGCTTCAGCGCTTCCGTGACCATGACCGGGCCTAGATCGCTGCCGCCAATTCCGATGTTGACTATATCCGTAATCGCTTTGCCGGAATAGCCCTTCCACTCACCGTTGCGCACGGCTTCGGAAAATTCGCGCATGTGCGCGAGAGTGGCGTTGACATCCGGCATCACGTCCTGCCCGTCCACGAGAATGGGGCGATTGGCGCGGTTGCGCAGGGCGATATGCAGCACGGCGCGGTCTTCCGTGATATTGATCTTTTCGCCGTTGAACATCTTCTGCGCCCAACCCGGCACATCCGCCTGTTCCGCCAGAGCGAGGAGAAGCGTCAGGGTTTCGTCCGTGATGCGGTTCTTGGAAAAATCCAGCAGAATTTCGTTGAAACGCAGGGTAAATTTCTCGAAGCGTTGCGGCATCCTGCGCGAACAGGTCGCGCATGTGCTGCTGTGACGCGACGGAATAATGGGCTTGCAGCGCTTCCCATGCGGGGGATTGTGTCAGTTCGGTCATGTCAACTCCTTAATGAACCTGCGCAGCCGTCACCGATTATGGTTTGAAGTGGGCGGCAGGACGATGGCGGCGAAAAATTTACGATAAAGGCGCGTCTTCATTCGCGTTTCACAACGCGAACTCCTGCGCTATCAGAGTTCGCGTCAAGAAATTACCTGCTAATGACCACGTTTCTCATTGGCTTGACCTTGCGCGGCGATATTGACAATTTCAGCAAAACCCTCTATAATAAAGGTGTCCCTGCCGAAAATGTAAAGTCCCCGGCAGGAACGGCCTAAACTCTCAACCACTTTAGAGCGTCGGCGCTGGCGTTTGCGCTGTTGTCGTTTGATCCAGCGGCACAGCAAGTAAATTGCCGTGCCGAGGGTGACGACGTTGGCGGCAACAGCCAGCCAGAACAGGAAGCTCGTCATTAGCTTCTCCTTTCTGCGAGAAAATCAGCGGTGAAACGCTGACCACTCGAGTTTGTTTTGGGGTGAGGCGTCGTGAGCGTCTCACCCCACATTATTGTACCCACATATCAAAAGCGTCCCGGTTCTCCACAAAAGAGAGCCGGGACGCTTTGTTATTTTGCGCTGTTTGGAAGCCGGAGAAAACTACCCGCGTGTTGCCCCTGCCAGTTCCGAACGACTGCCGATAGTAGCGGTATCGTTGCGCCCGTAATCTTCGAGGACGCAGTTGGCGGCGATCTGGCCGGACATCAGCACCATCGGGACGCCGGGGCCGGGGTTGACGCTGCCGCCCGCCCAGTACAAGCCCTTTAATCAGGTCGCTGCGGTTGGCGGTTTTGAAGGCGGAATTGAGGCCGCGCTGCGTGACCACGCCGTAAATCGCGCCCCGGTTCACCCAGTACATCCGTTCCAGATCGCGGGGCGTGATCGTGCGCGACACCTGAATGCTGTCGCGCAAGCCCGGTCAGGCCGCTCCGCTCCAGTTTGTCGATGATCACGTCCCGGTAGCGCGTCGTCTCCTTCTCCCAATCGAAAGCGTCCGTCAGGTAGGGGCAATGCACCAGGACGTACAGCGCGGTGCAGCCGGGCGGCGCGACCTGCGGGTCGGTGAGGGACGGCACGGCCAGATAGCAGGTCGGGTCTTCGTGCGGAACTTTGCGCTCGTACAGGTCGCGGAACTCCTCGTCGCTGTCGGCGGAAAAGTAGAAATCGTGGTGCTTCAGTTGCGGCCACGTTTTGTTGCAGCCCAGATACAGCACGATGCCCGAACAGGCGGGTTCCAGCTGCTTTTCGTGCTTGTGCGGATAAGCTTTCGCGTCCGCGCCGGTCAGCATCTGTTCCAGCGTCCGCACGATGTCGGAGTTGGCGACCACCACATCGAACGCTTCCAATACTGCCGTCTTCCGGCGTGACGCCCGTCACTCTGCCGTTCTGCGGTTTCGATGCGCTGCGATGGGCGTGTTCAAGCGCACGTCCACGCCCAACTCGTCGCACAAGCCGCGTCAGGGCGCGGGCGATTTCGCCCGTTCCGCCCATCGGATACCAGCAGCCCAGCGCCGATCTGCACCCACGCGATCAGGCACAAAATGGCGGGCGCGACAAACGGCGACGAGCCGACGTACTGCACGAAATGCTCGAACAGCTGCGCCAGTCGCTCGTCTTTGAAATGCTTGCGCACGGCCTGATGCATCGTGGTGAGCGGGTCCATGTTCATCGGCAATGCCCAGCGACTGCATGTTCATCGGGTTGGCCCGCATCATGTCCATGATGCCGCCATACGACTTCCAGTAGAACCAGCGGTCCGAGATGTCGTTCATCTTCTGGCTGTAGGCGAGAAATTGCAGGTAGTTGGCAATTTCGTCGGGCGCGAAGCGGCTGGAGTTCCGCCGTCATTTCCTGCAGGCTGAGTGTACAGGTCGAACCGGCTGCCGTCGGCGAAAAACGCGCGCCACTGCGGATCGAGCGACACCAGATCGAGATAATCCTCGCGCCTGCGCCCACATCGGAAAACAGGCGGTCCAGCACATCGGGCTTGGTGATGATGGTCGGCCCCATGTCGAAATAGTAGCCGCCCTCTTCCCACACGTTCATTTTGCCGCCCAGATGCGCGTTCTTCTCAAACAGCGTCACCTCATGGCCCGCGTGCGCCAGCCGCACCGCCGCCGCGCACCCCGCCAATCCGCCGCCCACTACCGCTATCTTTGCCATTGACACTCTGCTTCTCCGTAATCGTTGCGTTGCCGATTACGGGCAACGAAATGAATTTCTTTGCCATGGGGCGTTCGCCCAATGTCCGCATGCGCGGACACATCTGCTTATCACGCTTTGCTCAAGAGACATTAGGCGGTTGCTTGTTGTTTTTAGCCTGTTCCATTGCGGGCCGCATTTCCGAGTTCGCGCACCGCCTGCATTTTCGCTTTCACGCCCTGCGCGGTTTTCGAGCGCGATCAGGCCGCGCAGAATGGGCATGGTCGCATCGCGATAGGGAAAGACGTGCCGCTGCGCCCCTACCTTGCCCTGCCAGCAGACGGTTTTCCACTGTACGAACTCGTCCAGCCCCGCCGCGCCCCGCTGCCGCCCCCATCCGCTCGCGCCCATGCCGCCAAACGGCAGGCCGGGGCGCGTCCCGTCATCAGTGTTTCCATGTTGACCGTGACCACGCCCGCCTGCAGTCGCGCCGCAATTTGCCTGCCCTGCCTGATGTCCCGCGTCCACACGCTTGCGCCCAATCCCATTCGGATTCGCGTTCGCAAGCGCAACGGCTTCGTCCGCATCCCGAACAGCGCGAACGCACAATACCGGGCCGAAGAAATCCTCCCGCATGATCGGCATGTCGTCGCGCGCAATCCGCCAAGCAGCGTCGGGGCATAGTAAAAACCATCTGCAAATTCGGCATCGTTCAAGACAATGCGCCGCCTGACACCAGATCGCGCCCCGCGTCGAACGGCATCCGCTAACAAGGCCATGCACGCGTTTGCGAAAAGCGTCCGTTCGCAGCGGGCCATAATCCACGCCCGCCCGCAAGTCCTTAATGATTTTCTCGCAGGCTGCCACAAACGCCGGATACGCCTGCGCTTCGACATAAATCCGTTGCGGCGATACGCAGCTTTGCCCCGCGTTGCAAATCCGCGCCCACACCGCCGCCTGCGCCGCCGCCTTCTATGTCGGCATCCGCGCAGACAATCAGGGCGTCATTGCCGCTGAGTTCCATCACGCTCGGAATGCCCCGCGTCGCCAACTGCGCCAGTATCGCGCGCCCCGTCGCCACGCCGCCCGTAAACGCCAGTTTATCTATGCGGTGTTCCGCGTATCGCACAACGCCTGCCCCGTCTTGCCATCCCCCGTCACCATCGCGACCGGCAAGCCGGCCCGCTCAAAATGCGCATGGAGGCATTGTCGCGGAAGCCGTCGCCAATTCCGAAGGCTTCCATACCACCGCGTTGCCCGCCGCCAATGCCCATGCAATCGCCGTCGCCATCCAGCAAAAGGGGATAGTTCCACGTTCCAATCACGCCCACAACGCCATACGGCATGGGCTGCAAGTGCGCCCGCTTTTCGCCGGGAATACGGCGCGGCGCAAGCAGGCGCGGCAGATTCGCGATAAGCCAGTCCAGCCCGCCAATCAACGCCAGCACGTCGGCGCCATACGCCTCCTGAAGCGGCTTGCCGATCTCTGCGCGACACACATCGCGCCAGCCTGTCCGCATCCTGCGCGACACTGTCCCGCAAACTCTCGCAACGCCGCGACACGCTCTGCCGCCGTCCTTGCGCCCCATGCCGCTTGCCGCGCCCGTGCCGTCTAACCGCGCAGTCCACCTCGTCGCAGACTCACAGGAAACGTTCCGAGCAACGCGCCGTTCCGGGATTGTACGAACTAAAAGTGTCCATAAAGTTCACCATCCGCTACGCAGAGACACAGAGGCACAGAGGAAAAGCTCAGAAGATACGATCGTTGCTCGCTGTAATCCTGAACGAATCCTGTTAATCCTGTCTATTCTCCTATCTGATCATCTCGTGTCCTGTGTCTCTATCTTCGCGTGATCTCGTTCCGCGTTGATCTCTTCGGCCGCCAGTCGGCCCGATGTCAGGACGATGGGAACGCCGCCGCCGGGATGAGTGCTGGCTCCGACGAAGTACAGGTCGCGCACGTCCTCGCTGCGGCTGTGCGGGCGGAAGTAGGCCGACTGCAAAATGCCGAGCGTCAGGCCGCTGTACGCCGCGCCCGCGTAGCAGCCATACAGCGACTCGAATTCCGGCGGCGTGAATTCGCGCTCGAACACGATGTTGTCGCGCAGGCCGGGCAGGCCCGTCGCTTCCAGTTTGTCCAGGACGCGCTCGCGCAGCAGAGGCGCCTCGCGCTCCCAATCAATAGCGGCGTCGCGTATTCGGGCAGGGAACCAGAACGTAAACCACATCATGGCCGGGCGGCGCAAGGGAGGGATCGGTGCGGGTGGGAATACAGACGTGCATGGCCGGGTCGCGGGGCAGAATCTGGCTTCACGCAAATATCGTCAATAATCTGCTCGTAATCGTCGCTCAGCACGATCATGTTATGGCCCCAGTCGCTCGGGATTTTCTTCACGCCCAGATACAGCAGATAGCCGGAACAGCCGAAATCGTGCTTTTGCAATCGCGCTTGTCCGTGTGCTTTGCGCCGAACTTCGGGGCGGCAGCAGGGTTTTGTACGCCATCGGCACGTCCAGGTTGCACACGACCACATCGGCGTTCCAGTACGCGCCCGTCGCATGGTACGAACGCCGGTCGCCCGCTCGCCCTCCACATCGATGCGCTCGACGGGCTGATTAAAGTGCAGGTTCGCCGCCCAATTCGCGCAGCAGTTTTTCCAGCGCGTCGGCAAGCGCAATCGTGCCGCCTCTGGGAAACCAGACGCCGAACTCCATCTCGATATAAGGAAGCAGGGCGTAGATAGAGGGACAGTTGTAGGGACTCATGCCCAGATACAGAGTTTGGAACGTGAACGCCTGCCGCAGTTTCTCGTTGCTGAATGTTTTTGCTGACGAACTTGTACACGCTTTCCAGGGGCAGCGGCTTGACCAGTCCGCTGCAGGGTGTTGGGATGCGCCATATCGCGCAGGCTGTTAAAGGAACGCTCGATGAAATTGTGGCGGGCGTTGTCGTACTTGGCCCTCATTTTGGCGATGAACGGGCGCGATGCGCTCGGCGTCTTCGGGCGCGAACTGCTGCACGTGCGCGATCATTTCCGCAATGGAGCCGCCCATGTTGAGCGTCGTGCCGTCCGGCCAGACAATCGTATAGGCGGGAGTCAGGCGCGTCCAGGCTCAGGTAATCTTTGATGTCGCGCCCGCAGGCGCTGAAAGTGTTTTCGATCACTTCGGGCATCATCAGCATGGTCGGCCCCATGTCAATGGTGAAGCCTTTTTCCCGAATCACGTTCATGCGCCCGCCGCTGCGCGCGTTGCGCTCGATAACATCCACTTTCCAGCCCTGCCGCGCCAGATGAATGGCGGCGGACAGTCCGCCCAACCCCGCGCCGATCACAACCGCGCTCGGACGGCCATTCCCTGCATCAGTGTCATCAGGCATATTGCGCCCACGCCCTGCGCGATGTTCTGTGTTCTCGGCATCCCCGTTGTCGTGTCCGCGCGGTTTATTCAGCGTCGGGGCAAGGGCAGTGGCTAAATGGGCGGGCAAAACGGGAGCAACTTCGGCTCCATCAGGTAGATTCATCAACGAAAACTTGCCTCCTCACGGGCATAATATCCTGCGGCGCACAACGTTTGTACGCGCTGAACCATCCATCTAATTCATTTAATCCTGTAGGGCGGCGAGAACGTTCAGCAGTTCCTGCGGCGCGGGATTGCCCCTCTGTATATAGGCGACTTTGCCCTGCCGGTCTATCAGGACTACCGTTCGGCGGATAAGTCCGAACAGCAGGCGGCAGCCATACGCGGCGGCGATTTGCCCGCCCGCGTCCACCAGAAGCGGAAACGGAAACTGATGCTTTGCCACAAAGCCCGCGTGTTTGCCCTGACCGGCGGGATTAACACCGTACACGCGCGTATTCTGCGCCTGAAACCGACTCCAGTCGTCCCGAAACGCGCACAACTGCGCAGTACAAACAGGCGTATTATCCCCCGGATAAAACACGAGGACAACCCGTTCCCTGCCGCGCAAATCCGACAGCGACAGCGTACTGCCGTCACTGCAAGCGCAGGTAAAATCGGGCGCGGATTGTCCCACAGAAACAGGATTCGATTGCAGTGTCATGGTACGATTGGCCTTCATCTGCTTTCCCGCAGGCTGTCCTTATATTACTGTTCAATAATGTGTGCAGTTCCACGTTCCCGCGTTTTCGGTTATTCTTTACAGTTGCCTCACTGGATAGCGTCCACTTGTGGCCCCCTCTCCTGGTCGCTCCTGCGTCGCTTGGGAGGAGCCAGGAATCGTTGTTGTACCCCGTGAACTTTCTATCGTTCTTTTCCAACAAAAAGATGTAGCTGCTGGCTTCTCTGAAAGCACAGAGCGAATGATAAAGAAGGAGACTTATGAAAACACGACTTGCCTCCCGCTTTGCTCGCCTTCTATGCGGACTGTTGCTCCTGTGCCTTTTGCTGTTGGTTCCTCTATGGCAGACACGGAGGCAACAACGCCTTGATGACGCTTTGTTTACCGCTCTTACTGCCCGCAACACGGACGCCGCCATTGCGGCGCTGCGTCAGGGAGCCGATCCCAATGCGCGCTTGGAACCTGTCGGCGGATCCGCCAGCAGGCTGCAAGTGCTGATGGCTCGTCTAACAAATGAACCTGTTCCATTGCCGGGGGAAAGCGCCCTGTATTATGCGGTGGCTTCTCACGTTTATCCGGGCAGCCATCAGCCTTTCCAACCAGGAACCAAAGATGCCAGATTGGTCAAGGCGTTGTTGGAAGCGCGAGCTGATCCCAACACCGGCGGGCCAGGGAACAACACGCCGCTTTACGCCGTCGCCAACGGCAATGGAACACTGGAAATCCTGCAACTGTTGCTTCAACATGGCGCGCAGGTCAATGCGGGCGGGAGTGATGGACAAACCCCGTTGATGCTGGCTGCCAGTGGGCACGACCTCCCGCGTGTCAAGGCATTACTGGAAGCCGGAGCTGACGCGAATCTCAAGAACCATGTTGGATACACCGCCTTTTCCTACTCCCAACCTGGCCCGCAGATAAAAGCTTTGCTCCTGAAGTATGGGGCTGATCCTCATACACAAATGTTTCCCGCAGGAGTTGGTGTCGCGGGCGGAACTGTGGTCAATCAAACGCCTCCCTCTCAGATAATTTATGCTACTTCTTCACCCTGGGGGGTGAAGAAGTAGCCGCAGGAGGATGCTGCAACATCTGCGCAACAAAGGTCTGCGCGACTTCTATGCTGCCTTGTCGGAACCATCGGTAGAGACTTACGCCGCGCTCGTCTGGTGAACCATTTCTCCAATTGGAAAAATGGTTCAAGTGTAAAGACAGGTATTCCTCCTTTACTTTGGATAGACAGATATTGAATACATAAGGGAGGGGTTTTCTATGGCTACTCCTCTTTGCCTCCGGCCTGTTGCAACAGCGTGGCAACATCGGCATGATTGTGTTTGCGGGCGTAGTAAAGCGGTGTGTGACCCTGCGCGAGGCGAAGGTTCACCTCGGCGTGATGCGCCAGAAGGAGACGGACACACTCTATCTCGCCCGACATGGCGGCCTGTGAAAGCAGGGTACGGGAAGGCATCGAGCGCGTGACGATATTCGGTTTGGCTCCATGTTCGAGCAGAAACTTGACGTCGGCAGGCGCGTGAACAACCGCAAGACTGAGCGCGGTTTCGCCATGCCTGTCGGTTCCGTTCACATCCGCTCCCAATGTCAACAGATGCGGCATCAGTTCCGAGTGTCCGCTCAAAACTACAGCGGGCAGAATACTACTTTTATCCGGCCCTATCTTTGCCCCTGCCCGCAGCAAAAGGGCTTCACATTCGGGAGCATTGCAGACGGCAAGCATCAACGGCGAAAAAGCAGTTATCCGGCTTTTAGTAGCAGTGGTAACGGGCCGACTGTTCATAGTAGAGGATATGCTGGCGACAGCGAGCATCATACTCATCGGTTTGCGCGCGCCGGCAGAAGGGGAAGTCGTAAATACT
Source organism: uncultured Chthonomonadaceae bacterium (assembly GCA_963817895.1). GTDB lineage: Bacteria > Armatimonadota > Chthonomonadetes > Chthonomonadales > Chthonomonadaceae > CAWFQB01. The sequence continues at coordinate 514,458 of CAWFQB010000003.1, read as the reverse complement.
TTACGGATTGGCAGGGACGGATTGACGTTGGCCCCGCGCTTCAACAGTTCCCGTATCAGTGGTAAGTTGTGTTGCCCGATGGCCGCTTTCAAGGCTGCGCCGTATTTCGCGTTGACGTCCGCTCCCTTTTGGAGAAGTTCCGGCACAAACTCCGGCATGTATACAATCGCCAGAGCAAGCGCCGGAAGGTTGTTCTCACTGAAACTCGCCGGGTCATCGGTGTCGTCATCAACCCCAGACAAGTTCACGTCCGCCCCGCGCGCCAGCAGTAGTCTGACAAGGTCGGCGCGTTTGTGCAGGAGAGCGGTGATAAGCGGCGGCGGGTTGCCTTTAGAGCGCGCGTTGATAGCCGCCCCGCGCTCCAGCAGAAGGCGCGATTCTTCCAAATAGCCTCTCGCTACGCCTTCTTGCAGTGGAGTGTTGTCATCTTGAGCATGTTGCGCGCTCGGGATAGCGTAAGGTTTCACCACGCCATCCTGCTGTGGAGTGTTGTCATAAGAGAGGCTATTTAACGTTTGAGTTGTCTCGCGCGCATCTATGTTTGCCCCGGCATCCAGCATAGCCCGTGTCGTGGTTAGATCATTCATCATAACCGCGTCGCGCAGCGTGAAATGCGCTCCATACGCCTGCAGCAGGCGCGTCAACTCATGACTCACCCGCTTGCGTTTCCTGTCGGCGCTTGTTTCTACCTGAGATGGCTTCTCATCGCCACTGAAACCGTACCTGACAGCCCGATCCACGGGAGTTTCCAGCCAGCTATTTCTGACATTCGGATCAACTCCTTTTTCAAGCAGGCAATGAACGACGGATGTACTGCCCGCGTCACAGGCAAAACTCAGGTAATTTGTTTCATTCTTATCCCCGGAAATACGCGCGCCATGCTGTATCAGCAAGCAGGCAATGTCTTCCTCCTGTCCGGTCATGTTAGAATTTAATCTCAGCACAAGCGAAAGCAGAGGCGTACTCTCACTACTTTCAGTGGTTGGAGGCTTACCGACGTTGGGATCGGCTCCTTTCGCCAGCAACAGGCGCGCCTCGGATGTATCTCCGGCTTCTACGGCAGCAATGAGCGCCGTGTTGAGATGGCGACGGTAGAGGTTGCGCCCGATGGTGGCAAGCGCGAAGACAATGACGGCAAAAAACAGCAGGCGCGCTGCGCGACTTTGTGACATAACAGCAGCCTCATGGGAGGAAAATGGGAGGAAGACGAATGGCAAAACATCCTTGTAGTGTCCTTTCAAGTGTAGCACTGGAATTATTGGTTGTCAACAGGCGACAGGCAGACTATTCTCGGCTTGTTGGCTGTATCCGCGTCCAACGCGCAGGCAAAAACCAACCGGTTGCGGGTACACTATCTCCAACACGAAAATTACGGCGCAGTTATTCGCGGCCCGTTATTTTTTATTATTCGGCGCGATGGCGCAGCGGGAGTTCAGGCGGGTATGCTGTGTCCGCATTGTGGGCAGATAAATCGGGCGGGCGCGAGGGTTTGCGAACGCTGCGGGCAAGCGTTGGCGGGCGCGACTTCCGCCATTCCGTTTCAAGCGCCGACTGTGAGTACGGGAAGGCCCTACCCTGCCCCGCCGCAGGCCGGGACAACTTCTGCCGCCAACAACGCGCGGGTTCGTCCGGCAAAGCAGATTCGCGCGCCGGAGTTCAATGTGCAGTGCCGATTGTGCGGGGCAATCACGTCCAATCGGGGCGCGTGTCGGATGTGCGGCGCTCCCGCCGGCCTGATTGCCAATCCCAACGATCCGACCGGCGCGACGTTTCTCACTGTGCAAATGGCGTACCCATCCCCCGTAAACGCGATACAAAGCGTTCCCGACCGTCCGCTTCCGCCCATTCTTGCCAAATTGCGCTGGAATTGGGGCGCATGTGGGGCATCGCTGTTCTGGCTGATGGGGCATGGCGTTGTCGGCTGGGCGTTGATTGTCCTCCTGCTGGATACGGCCTCCCTGCTGGCGTATTCTGGCCCGCCTTTGTATCTGCTAATACCATACAGTGGCGCGTTGTTGTCGCTGGTGTTGGGCGTACAGGGCCACTATCTCGCGTGGCAGAAACGTCGAGATGGCAACGTGGCCGCGTTTCTCCAATCGGAAACGCGCTGGAAATGGGCAGGGCTTATCATTCTGCCGCTCAAACTGCTTCTTATGGGATGGCTGACATGGGTTGCGTTTAACCATCATTGAACAACGGCGTGCGTTAGAGCCTATCCCAACAGGCGATTGCATTTGCGTCCGAAGGACGCTTGGCCGCAGGCCACTCAGACGGGTACGTTCTTTGTACCCGGCCTATTGGGGTAGGCTCTAAGGTGAATCTACAGTTAATATGCCTACGGACGAACAGGATTTAACCCCACTTCAGGAACGGCTTGGCGTACAGTTCAAGGACTTGACGCGCCTGCGCCGCGCCCTGACGCACCGCTCGGCGGCGGGCGACAACGCCTTTGACAGCAACGAGCGGCTGGAATTTTTGGGCGATTCGGTTGTGGGACTGGTCATCTGCGAAAACCTGTTCCGCATGTTTCCCGGTTACAGCGAGGGCAATCTCGCCAAATCCAAAGCCTATATTGTCAGCGAGTCCGCTCTTGCCGATGCGGCGCAGGCGTTGGGACTGGAAGAGTTCATGGTGATGAGCGCGAGTGAAGCGGCTTCCGGCGGGCGGCGGCGGCGCTCTATTTTGTCGGATGCGTTCGAGGCCGTTGTCGCCGCTATCTATCTGGACTGCGGCATCGTGGCCGCGCGCCGGGTGGTCCGCAAATCCGCTACAGCCCGCCTTTGACGAAGTGGCGCATGACGAGCATCGCCGCGACTACAAATCTTCCCTGCAGGAACACACGCAGGCGCAGCTGCGCCTGACTCCCATTTATCGCACGGTAGATGAATCGGGCCACGAACACGACAAAACCTTTGTGGCGCAGGCCGTTGTCGGCGAAACCATCATCGGCAGCGGGCAGGGCAAAAGCAAAAAAGAGGCAGAGCAGGCCGCCGCCTTCAACGCGCTGGAAAACCTCCCGCGCCTGTTCCCACCCCCGCTGCCGGAACCTACAGAAGCAGTCGCGTCTGTCCGATGATGACGTTTGTCGAAACCCCCATTTTCGTTGAAGACACAAACAGATCCGTGGACATTAACCCCGGATACGGCAGAATTGACGGCATTGAGCTGAGCGTGAATCGGGGTAAAATGGTTTGGTTGTAAATAAATTAGAGTTTCAGGTGAACATGTCTTCTGATGAAATATGCCGCCTGCCGCAGATATTGGCGTTTTTGGCGGCAGCGGGTTTTACTCCCTGCTTGACAATGTGCGCGAAGTGCAGATCGAAACGCCCTACGGCCCGCCGAGCGACAGCGTGTTTCTGGCGGAACTCGACGGCAAGCGGGTCGCGTTTTTGCCCCGGCATGGCCGCCACCATACCATTCCGCCGCACAACATCAATTACCGCGCCAATGTGTGGGCGATGAAACATTTGGGCGTGAAGTTTCTCATCAGCCCGTGCGCGGCAGGCAGTTTGCAGCGGCACGTCGAACCCGAACATTTTGTGGTTTGCGACCAGTATGTAGACCGGACGCGCGGGCGCAAAGACACGTTTTACGACGGCCCGGACGTTTATCACGTCAGCAGCGCGGACCCCTACTGCCCGCATCTGCGCCAGTATGCCATTGACGTTATCAAAGAACATGGCATCACCGTGCATGAGCGGGGAACCCTGGTCGTGATCGGCGGGCCGCGCTTTTCCACCAAAGCGGAAAGCAACTGGTTCACGTCGGCGGGTTGGGAAGTGATCGGCATGACGCAGTACCCGGAAGCGTATCTCGCGCTGGAACAAAACATCGCCGTCGTGAATATTTCCCTGATTACCGATTATGACAGCGGCCTTGTCGCGGAGGGCGACGTGGCTCCCGTGCAGGCCGACGAGGTGTTCGCCGTGTTTCAGAAGAACGCCTCGCGCATCAAAAGCGTGGTGCTGGACCTGATACGCCGCATCCCCCTCGATCTGGACAGCCCGTGCCATCATGCGCTGGATAATGCGAAAGTAGTAGTAGGGTAGATGGGTAGATGGTAGATAGGTAGGAACTGCAACCTCCATTAGTTGCCTGATACAATGTTATTGTTGTTTGAACTCATCTTTAGGTTAGGCGGCATTCCTACCTATCTACCATCTACCCATCTACCTATCTACTCTCCGAAGGAGACAACATGCAGCTAGGGGCGCAGAACAAAGAGTTGCAAACGGTCGCGTGGCAGAGCGGCAAGGTTCGCCTGATTGACCAGACCGCGCTGCCGGAAAAATTGCAGTACGTGGAGATGGCCGACTGGCGCGAAGTGTCCGAAGCGATACGCACGATGGTCGTGCGCGGCGCGCCCGCTATTGGCTGCGCGGCGGCTCTGGGCATCGCGCTGGGCGCGCGGGGCATCATCGCCGACAGCCGCGAATCGTTCCTCAAGCGTATCACGGGCATTGCCGACACGTTTCGCGCCGCCCGCCCTACTGCCGTGAATCTGTTCTGGGCCATTGACCGGATGCTGGATGTGGCGGAAAACACGGACGGCAACCCCGTGGACATCAAAGACGCCATGCTTTCCGAAGCGCGGCTGATGCTGGACGAGGATATTGCGGCCAACCGGCGCATGGGCAAATTCGGGGCCGATTTAATGCCCGCGCAGGGCAATGTGCTGACGCACTGCAACGCGGGCGCGCTGGCGACGGTGGGATATGGCACGGCGCTGGGCGTGATTCGCGCCGCTGTGGAAGAGGGCAAGCGCATTCACGTTTATGCCGACGAAACCCGTCCCCGGCTTGCAGGGCATGAAACTGACCGCCTGGGAATTGCAGCGCGACAACATTCCCGTCACCGTGATCGCCGACAACATGGCGGGCGCGTTGATGCGGCAGGGCAAAGTGGACTGCGTGATTGTCGGCGCGGATCGCATCGCGGCGAATGGCGATACCGCCAACAAAATCGGCACGTACAGCCTTGCCGTGCTTGCCCGTCACCACAATATTCCTTTTTACGTGGCCGCGCCGTTTTCCACCATTGACATGAAACTCGCGTCCGGGCTGCAAATCCCCATTGAAGATCGCGAGTCCGTGGAAGTGACGCACATCGAGGGCATCCGCGTCGCGCCGGAGGGTGTAGCGGTGCTGAATCCCGTCCTTCGACGTGACTCCCGGCGAACTCATCACGGCCTTCATCACCGAGCGCGGCGTTATCGAGCCGCCCTACGAAACCAGTTTACTGGAAGCGCAACCCCAAAAAGCCGTGACGCAAACGGGGCGGATTGCCGATAAAGAAGTCAATACTTGCCTAATTGAGGAGTAACCTAATGGACAAACTGCTGGCCGAAAGCCTGATTCGCGATGTGCCGGATTTTCCGATACCCGGCATTGTTTTCAAAGACATCACCCCGGTTGTGCAGGACGCCGCCGCGCTGAAACAAGTGATAGATGTACTGGCGGAATGGGGCAAAGGCTTGAACCCCGATCTGGTGATGGGCATCGAGGCGCGGGGTTTTATCTTTCGGAACCGGCCTTGCGCTCGCGCTCAATGTCGGCTTTGTGCCCCTGCGCAAATTGGGCAAACTGCCCGGCGCGCGGGTCACGGAAGAGTACGCGCTGGAGTACGGCACGAATACGGTAGAAATGCACGCCGACGCCATCAAGCCCGGACAGCGTATTCTGGTGATTGACGACCTGCTGGCAACGGGCGGCACGGCGGCGGCAGCCTGTCGCCTGATTGAGCGCGTGGGGGGCAAAGTGGCCGGCTGCGGCTTTCTCGCCGAACTGAATTTTCTGGATGGCCGCAAAGCCCTGAGCGCGTATGAGATTAATTCGTTGATACGGTACGAGTGAAGAGTGAGAGTGGAGAGTGAGAGTAAATGCCTGTTCTCTCACTCTCCACTCTCACCTTCCCAAAACAACGAGGCCGGAACAATTTATTATTGTTCCGGCCTCGTCGAACATCGGTTTGGCGATGAAAATACGGTATGCGATTTCAAGGCGAGTCTCTATTCAGTTTTTGAGCGCTATTCAGTTGTCTCTATTCGATTGTGCCGCTATTTTCAAGATTATGCCCGTATGAAGTTGCAGGAGTGATTTCCGATGGCACTTCATATTCGGCGTAATCAGCGGCTTTCTTTAGCAGCGTACCGTATATCCACAGGTAAATTTTCAAACAAGCGTCTGTTTCCAAACACCGAACGCAGGCAGTAGGTTAATGAACCGCGCGGCGCGTGGTGAACGCGCGCAGCAGGAACAGCAGGACAACCGCGCCGATGAAGGCAACGACGGTTGTGCCGATGAATCCGTAGGCCGCAAGCCCGAACGCGCCCGCGAGGAACCCACCGATCATCGCGCCCACAATGCCGACAATCAGGTCGCCCAGAATACCGCCGGGGCCTTCGCCCGGAACAACCGCTTTCGCGAGCGCGCCCGCGATAATGCCAACAATAATCCAGAATAACATCTCGGTTCTCCTTGCGTTTTCGACGCCCATCCAGAGGCGCGAAACGCGATTTCAACTCTATTTGATTGTGACAGACAGCATATACGTCAGCGATCTTTACGAACCGCCGCGAAATATGGTCATGCCTGTCAGGGTTAGGGAAGCCGCATAATGCGGCGCTCACGAGTGTTTGTACTGCTTCACAATGCAAACAGTTCTCCATTGTTGCCACTTGACAACAATGCGGACTGTTGCTGTAAGGACGGTCTCGCCCCGCAGGATGTTCCCGAATGTACAACAACCCTCTTTTACAGGCGAAGCATCAGGTCAACTTCCAATCCCGTATCCAAGGCTTCATCAATCGCAACTGTTACCATCGTTTTCTCTTCAACGCTCAATTTTCACAGAGCAACGTCTACGCCCTATACAGACATTATAGCAAAGGCGGAGGGAGTTTGACAAGGAGAGTTGGGCGGCTGTATCGGCGGACGGGTGGGCGTACCGGCTATCGGGATACGCGCCACCCGCTTGCAGTTAGCGAAGGGAACGGCGCTTGCGGACAAAGCCTGCGCCCACAGTGACGATGCCGACGAGAAGGGCAACGCTGCCGGGTTCGGGAACGGGAGAAGCAGCCGTTAAGGTGGTTGTATATGTTCCACCAGTATTGGTGCCGGCGAAGTTGAGACTGAGCGTGTTTCCGGTCAGGCTGTAAGTGAAACTGTTGGTCGTATTGGCGGTTTGGGTAAAGGTGACGCCGGCAAACGCGGTGTCCGTGAGCGTCACAAGGAAGGGGGCAGTGCTTCCCCTGGTCGCAATAACATCGGTCAGAGTGATCGTCGTATTGGTGATGTTGACGGTGTCGGTATTAACGCCGTCGGCAAAACCGAATTCGATGGCAGGTTCGGCGACGGTGACGGTGGTTCCCTGCGTTTTGTTGGAGAAGCCGTTGGGAACGAAGCCGTTGTTGGGATCGAAATAGTTAGGTCCACTGCCATTGAACTGGAGGCTTCCGGTGGCGGATGTGCCGAGGAACTGCGCGTGGGCGTTGGGCGCGGCAAGGCAGGCAAGTGCGGTCAGGGCAGTAAGCGCAAGGGTGTGACGAACGAGAGAACGGGTGTGCATGTGTCAATAGCCTTTCGGGTGAGGCGATGCAGGGAATTAACGGTCTGTAAAAGCGTCCTGTATAGTATAGTGCAAGAAGTGTGCCAAGTGTGCGGTTTTGTGGCGAAGAAGTACGGGGTTTTTCAGAAAGGCTGCGTGGGTGGGCGGGTGGGCGTAGGGACTATGGGGAAACGCGCCACCCGCTTATAGTTAGCGAGAGGTACGGCGTTTGCGGACAAAGCCTGCGCCTGTCGGCTTCCATCCTTCATCCTTTGTAGATTCTGCAATGCGCCGGTTTTGCTGGTACAATAGTCTTATGAGCCGACCACTTTTCTTTTATTCCGATGACCTGTTGGGGTACGACATGGGGCCGCAGCATCCGCTGAAGCCGGAACGCCTGCGCATGACTTACGATCTGCTGGACAGCTACGGCGCGTTTCAAAGCGGGCTGGAAGTGGTTGCGCCACAAATGGCGTCTTGGGAAGAGGCGGCGCAAACGCACAGCCGGGACTATCTGGAAGTTCTCAGCGCCTTCGACCGGGGCGAGGACGTTCGGAACGCGCGTAAATACGGCTTCGGCACGGGCGACAATCCCATTTTTCCGCACATTTATGACGTGTCCCTCCTGTATTCCGGCGGTTCCATTGACGCGGCGCAGGCCATTATGGACGGCGCGGGCGGGGGGCAGGTGGCATTCAATATGTCGGGTGGCCTGCACCACGCGCACTATGCCAGAGCCGCCGGATTCTGCGTCCTCAACGACTGCGCGATGGCGATTCGACGCTTGCGCCAAAAATATGCCCGCGTCGCGTATGTGGACATTGACGTGCATCACGGCGACGGTGTTCAGGAACTATTTTACGACGACCCCTCCGTATTAACCGTGTCCCTGCACGAAAGCGGACGGTTCTTGTTTCCCGGCACGGGCGACGTGGACGAGATCGGTGAGGGCGCGGGCGAGGGTTACAGCGTCAATCTGCCGTTCGCGCCCGATACCACCGATGAAATCTGGCTCAATGCGTGGCGTTCCGCCGCCCTGCCGGTTCTGAAAGCGTTCCATCCCGATGCCATTGTGCTGCAAATGGGTACGGACACGCACGAGTTCGACCCCCTTGCCCATGTCTGCCTGACCGCGCAGGGCTGGCTTGAAGCGATTAAAGATGTGCAGGCGTTGGGCAAACCGATTGTGGCTGTTGGCGGGGGCGGCTATAATTTAACTACAGTACCCCGCATGTGGACGCTGGCCGTGACCACTCTGGCCGGCATAGAAGTTCCCGACGCGGTTCCCGCCGGTTATGCCCACCGGAACCGCATACCTACCCTGACCGACCATCACGCGCCCGACGTCACCCCGGAACAGAACGCTCTGGCCGGAGAGTTCGCCGCGCGCTCGATTCGCAACCTACAGCAATTGCTGTTTACACGCTATGGGGTAGGGAGTGGGGAATAGGTGGTAGGGAGTAGGAAAATCATTGTTCAACTTGCGCATTGTCCTACTCCCTACCACCTATTCCCCACTCCCTGCTCCGAAGGAGTTCTCTTCATGCTTCGATACGCTCTGCCCACCGCGCTGGCGGCAGCGCTCTGGACGGCGGCACTGGCCCCCTCACAGGCGCAGGACAAAACTGATCCCAAAAAACCGACGACCGCGCCTCAGACCGCGCCCAAACCGGCTGTCCCCCCGGTAACGCTGCCCGTCGCGCCGCCCCGTCCCTCCGACCCCAACATTGTCGGAAGCGTCAACGGCAAGAATATTATGTTCGCGGATGTTGTGGAACGCCTGCGCAAGGTCAACCCGGACACTTTCAAGCAGATAGCCGGACAGGCGGCGGGGGTTGTGGCGGCGGACCAGATGTTTGGCGCGGAGCCGAAGCCGAGCGCCACTATCACGTCCGAGCAGGTGATGCTGCAACTGCGCGATAAGTTCAACCCTACCCTGTACCAGGTGCTGCAAAACATGCTTCAGGAGCAGGTCATTTCCCAGACGGCGGCCAAAGAAAACATCGTCGTTACGGATGCGCAAATCAATGAGTTCCTCACCAAGTTCTTTGCCGATATGCGCAAAAACGGGCAGATTCAGCCCAAAATGAGCGATGATGAGTTTCTGGCGTCCAAAAAGCAGACCCGCGCTGGCGTGAATGACCAGGTGCGCCTGCAATTGCAAATGACCAAATTGATGGAAAAAGACGCCACGCTGCAAAAAGAGCTTCAGGCGAAACAAACGGAAATTGTGGGGCATGTGCCAACCCCCAACGATTTTCTGCGCGCCCGCCACATCCTTGTGATGACCAGCCGCGATCAGAGCGCGAACCCGGCGGATGCCAAAGCCGCTGACGCCGCCGCCCTTGCGAAAATCAACAAGATCGCTGCCGAGATAAAGTCCGGCAAAAAGACGTTCGAGGCCGAAGCGCAGGAGAACAGCGACGACACGGGTTCCAAGCCCACGGGCGGCGACCTGGGCGTGTTTTTGCGTGGCACGATGGTCAAGGAATTTACCCAGGCCGCATTTGCCGCCAAAACCGGCGAAATCGTCGGCCCGGTCAAGAGTCAGTATGGTTACCATCTCATCAAGGTGGAAAAGCAGGGCAAAGACCTGACGCCTGAAGAGCGGCAGAACGCCTTGAACGCGCTTAATCAGCGCTTCCAATCGCAGAACCCGCAACTGCTCAACACCTTCATGCAAAACCTGATGGAGAAGCGGGCGCAGGTTGCCAGCTACATGACTCCGCCGCCCCCGTCCGCGCAGCCCGGATTCCCCGGAGGCCCCCAGGGAGGTTAGGCGTTGAGGGGGCAGGGATTTTTAATCCCTGCCCCCGGCGCAGTGAGGCAGGAATAAGGACAGCGACCACGAAACTAATCTCGTGTTCGCTGTTCTTTTATCAACATCAATCCAGAGCGGAGAAGTTCAATGCGCGTAAAATCACAAAATACCGGTGAGGATACGGCGAATGTTTCCGCCGTTGATCTGGCGGTGTTCGCGTACTCCCTGCGGGGCGAGCGCGTTGACCGGCCCGCGCGGGTGGAAACGGAACCAACGTTGACCGAAAGAGAGCGGCGACAGCGCGAACAGGCGCAGCGCGAACAGGAACAGGAACTGCTCGGACAACTGCTGCTTCAGTTTAAGCGCAGGTCGCGCCATCGCCGATTCTGCCTGCGCTACTTCACGCTTACCGGCAGTTTCGCACTCATTACCGGCATGGCAATGATGTTCGACTCCGCGATGATGGATGTCCTGCTCGCGCCCTTTGAAGTTATGGCCGCGTTCGCGCTCGTCATTATGGGCGCGGGAACCCGGCTGCACGGCCAGATGGCAACCCTTGTCGCCACCATCCCCGACTCGGACGTTCGCGCCATCGGGCCGCTTCTGGAAGCCATGCGCCTTGCCGATATGGAGGGAATTCCGCAGCGCGCCCTCAAAGAACTGCTGCCCCTCCTGGAACCCGGCGACGCCGTGCTGTTCACGGACGCGCACCGCCACTGCCTGCATCTCGCCCTCGATGATCCAAACACCGACCTCGTGATTTTGCTGCTGAAAGCATTGGAAAAGATCGGCGACGGGCGTTCCATCAGCGCGGTAAAGCGTTTGGCAAACGGGAGCGGACGCGCCCGCATTGATCCGCAGGTCTTGTATGCCGCGCAGCATTGCCTCCCTCTCCTCGAAGCCCGTTCCGTTTATGACGCCGCCAATCAAACCCTGCTCCGCGCAAGCGCGATGCAGCCGGGAAACGGCGCAGACCTGTTGCGCTCTGTGGAACACCAGACCGATGCCGCCCCCAATGAACTTCTCCACCCGATACAGGAAATCACGCCGTGATTGCTATAGATACGCCGCCACCGTCTCAACAATGTATCCGCCGCCTGATGCGACAAATGGGCAGCAAGAACCAGAGCGAACGCGACGAGGCTCTACTGGAATTGCGCGCCTGTAGCCCGTCCGCTCTCGGACCGCTACTACAGTTTGCAGACGACGAGTACAATCAGTGGGGACGCCGCGCTTTTGCTCTGATGTGTATGCAGGGATTACCCTACATTCTGGTTTCCCATCTGTTCCCCAACCTACCATTTGTATTGCGGACGCTGTTGAGCGTTGCCATTGGGTTGCCGTGCCTGTTCTTGCTGTCCAAACTGCTGCTGCGCAGCGTTCGATTGAGTGAGGTAATCGGGGCGTTGGCGGAGTACGAAGATGTGCGCGTGGTTCGCTATTTGCTTCAAGCGCAGTACCTTCCTGATAAAAGCATACGGCAAGCGTCAAAGCGGGCGCTGCTTCAGTTATTACCCCGCATGAAGGCAGGCGATTTCATCGGCTTTGATGAGCGGCAACATGTGTGGATGCGCCAACTGTTACTCAAAAACGATCCCGAACTGGCGATTGCCTGCCTGCGCGGTCTGGCGTGGACACCGGATGAAAGGGCGTTGAAGCAGGTGCGAAAACTGTTGGCGGGCAAAGCAAAGACAGCGCAGAACGCAGAAGTGCAGGAAGCGGCGCAGGAGTGCTTACACGCGCTGGAAGCCCGCATGAAAGGCATGACGTCGGATGCCATTCTGCTGCGCGGCGCAAGCCCGCCGCAGAAGGCGGACGTTCTGCTGCGCCCTGCCAATGCCGCCGAACCTACTGAACCGCAACAACTCCTCCGCGCCTCTCATGACACGACTGCCAACAGTTAATAATTTACTTGAACCCGGAGTAATCCGCCATTGCGGGATTGCCAACGGGGTCAAGGCCTCGCGCCAGCAAATCGGTTGCGGTCCGCACGGCGAAACAGCGGTCGCTGGTATGCTTATGTCCGTACAGCGACAGCAGATAGTTCGGCTCTACGATCTGAAATCCGCCTGCTTCCACGCTCGGAACTTCGCTTACAAACACATCCAGCAGAATTTTGACTGCTTCGCCGTCCTGTTCCACCGTTTTGCCATAGCGGTAAAAGTCGCGCGACTCAGGCAGACTGTCGAAGCGCGTCCAGATACGCTCGTAACCCCGACTTTTCAGCAGCCCAACCAGCGTGGGGAAATCGTGGGGACGAACAAACAGGTCGGCATCCTTGTGGTTGTGCGCGTGTTTCAATTCTATATGGCCTTGCGGCGTCATAAAATGCCACGCCCACCCGCCCGACACAACTATCCACTCGCGCAGGGCGTTCAATTCTGCCTCAAAAACCGCCAGCCGAATCGGGTTCCACGTTTCCCCAATACGTTCAGGATCATGCGGTACGCTCATAGTGTCACCTCCCTGTCAGGGGTCAGGATTCAGGATTCAGGGGTCAGTTCCCGACATTCTGTATCGTTGCCGCGTGTTCCGTTGATAAAAGCCGTTATAAACCAGTGCCTGGGATGCCATTGTGGATGATGACGGGCGGGTCGGGAACGCCCGATGCTTTGCGGGCGATTCGCTGCTGCCGCACCTGCGCCAGCAGACCGGGAACGGCATGAGGCGCAATTGCGGATTCTTTGAATATCTCGCCGAACAGGTTCCAGATCGAGTCGTCGAAGGCGGACAGGTCAAACACCATCACGCCCTGTGTACTTGCCAGCGCGGCCTGAACCGCCTGTTTCAGCTTTTCCGGCTGCTTGCTGTAATCCGCCACGTTCAAGCCCGCGTATACCCAGGTCTGATCGTTTGCCGCGCGGTTGGACAACTGCCCCGCCGCTTCGATGGTCGCCCCGGCGGATTTGCCAAGCGAAAGCGCTTCCGACATGGTGGGCGTGGGATAGTAGCAGCCGGTCGTAATCCAGTCCGCAAGACCCGCGTAGCCGGTCTTCTGATACCCCGGCGTTAAAAACCGAAAGCCCGCGTTGAAATCATCCGCCGCCCAGTTCGCGCCCAATGCGGCATAATCGCCGTACCACGAGCCGTTGTAGGTGCTGACGGTTGCGTTGGGGCGGATGGCTTTCACCGTTGCCACTGCCGACGCCAGCCAGTTCCGCAGGGTAAGCGCGCGCCATGTCAGCCACGCATCATAATACATTCCGGGCGTCAATCGCCGCGACAGAGTGGGGAACGCGAGATCGTAGCGGAACACATCTTCGGGCCATTTCAGACTTTTACCGCCGAGAACGGGCGCGAGATACGCCTCAAATTGCTTATGCGTGTCCTCGCTAAAATCGGCGTTGATGCCCGCGTACCGAAAACGGTCATCGAAAATCACGCCGTCTATCTCGTAGCGCGAACAGACTTCCGTAATCATATCCAGAATTCGTTTTTGTACGTCCGCGCGGTGCGGGCTGACCATGAGCGGAACCTGCTCCTGCATTTGCGACATAGGCACAAACGCGGGAACCGTGTCCAGCCCAAGCGCGCTGCCGACCGGCGCGTTCTGGCGCAGAAAACTGGCGCCCGTTCCCCGCCCGACAAGATACGACCCTTTCCACGGCGCGCTGCCAAGCAGACTCAGGGCGTTCCCCTCGACCTGCGCGATCACTTTGCCCGTTTCCGCAATCGCGACCGCAAACCCATCCGCAAGCGCGGGCAGGGCTTTCACATCCGTATACACACATATCTCATTGTCGCCCACAGCGGGGGGATTAGTCTTCTGCGAAACCGCCGCGCCCCCATTCCCGCCGAATGTGGAATGAAGCCGTCCCTCGACAGTGTACAAAACGGTCTGCCATTCGGGATGCTCGTATCCCGGCCCCTGCTTTTTGACCGTGTTGTTGTCGCCCCGGTGTCCCTCGCTCCACACGTTCATGTTGACGACAAGCTGTAGCCCGTTCCGGTGGCACTCCGTTACCATACCCGGCAGGGGATCGAAATCGGCGGGAATGGTTCGGTCTTTCCAGGTCGTCAGTTTGGGCGCGTACTTGCTCGGATACAGGGTAAACCCGACAATCGGCTTCACATCCAGCACAACCGTATTGAAACCGGCCTTTTTAATCTGCTGCGCCAGCGAAACAATTTTGTCCGGCGTATTGATGGCGTTCATGTTCGCCGTGCCGTCAATCCACAACACGCGCCCCTGCAAATGCTTCGCCCGCGCCGTCTGTTGGGCAATTCCGACGTTGTTATTCGCCTCATCCAGCGCAATCGCCGGTAAGTTGGGAAGCGGGTTGTACGCGGCGGGCAGCGAGGCAGGAGGAAGATTCAGGGTTGAGGGTGGTTGAGGCATCGGAATTTTCTCCAGAGGCTGTTGAGCAGTCGCAGCAAGCGGGCAGTGGATAAAACACAGCAGCAAACAACAAACGGAACCAAAATGGTCTGAAATGATTTTCATTGGCGCAAGTTTCTCCCACACTATTGTACCTGCTGTCAGACACAGGAGAATAGAGAGCCTCCCTATTCGCAGGGCAGGAACTTGCTAATTCCGAGCCTTGAAAATCGTATTCAGCAATATAGGGACTACGGGCGCAACCCTGCGCTTTCAAAATGGAGGGGTGACAGATGAGTACGCTGACGCTGGACGCTAAAGGGGTGGTGATACCGTGTCCGCAGTGCGGGCAGAAAAACCGAACGCCGCATGCGCGGCTGAACCAGACGGGAACCTGCGGCAAATGCCAACATGAGATACGCCCGCCGTCCGAACCCGTTGACGTGACAACAACGGCGCAGTTCGACGCGCTTGTCGCCAACTCCGCTGTCCCGGTCGTGGTGGACTTCTGGGCGCCCTGGTGCGGGCCGTGCAAAATGGTCGCGCCGGAACTGGTCAAAGTCGCGGCCAATACTGCGGGACAATTCCTTGTCGCCAAAGTAAACACGGACGCCCTGCCCGCGCTCGGGCAGCGTTTCGGAATCCAATCTATTCCAACGATGACTGTCTTTCGCAACGGGCAGGAAATCACGCGGGCGTCCGGGGCGCGGCCTGCGGCGGCGATTGAGGCGTTTGTCAAACAGGCAGTGGCAAGTGGTTAGTGGAACTGCTGTTCCCATTTTAACTGCCCGTTCAGGACATTCCACGCGCGCAGGTTGCCGTTGCCGCCCGCCCCGATAACGGTCTGGCTGTCGGGCGTGAAGGCGACGGCCTGTACGCCTTCGGGAGAGGAGAGAGTGTTGCGCAAGGCTCCCGTTTGCGCGTCCCACAATTTCACTGTCTGATCCGCGCTCCCGGTTGCCAGCAGTTTGCCGTCGGGCGAAAAGCGGACGGCGAATACAAAGCCCGTATGCCCCGTCAGCGTCTGTCGGGGTGTTCCGGTTTGCGGATCCCACAGGATCACGGTATCATCCGCGCTGCCGCTGGCAAGGGTTTTGCCGTCCGGGGCATAAGCGACGGAAAAGGCCGCATACTTGTGGGATTTCAGGGTTTGTACGACGCTTCCCGTTTGCGCGTCCCATATCAGAACCGTGCCATCCCCCTCCGCCCCGGCCAATGTCGCGCCATCCGGCGCGAAGGCGATAGCAGTCGCGCCCAAATTGCCGGTCGAAATCACCTGCTGCTGCGTTTGTGTCAGAATGTCCCACAGCCGAACGGTATGGTCGTTGTAGCCCGAGGACGCGATCCGCTTGCCGTCAGGAGAAAAGGCCACGCCACTGACCCGGTCACCATGCCCTTTTAACTGCGCCACAACCACATTGCTCCGCGCGTCAATCAGGCGCAAAATCCGATCCTGACTGCCGCTCGCCAGCAGGGTTCCATCCGGCGAAAAAGCAAGCCCGTACACGATCTGGCCCAGATTAAGCCCGCCAACGCGCTGCCCGTTCTGCGGATTGGCATACCAGATGCGCCCGGATAAATCTTCCGTAACATAGCGAGGCGTTTTGCTCGTCGTCGCGGCCTGCCCGCGTGACGCGCTCGCGGCAAGCGTTGCCCGCGTCACGCTCGGCTTGCCGGTAATGAAATTGCGTTTGCCTGCCGTTGCGCAAACCCTATTGTGGGCGTCGCCAAATCCGCCCCGCGAGGCGCGTAATCGCAGCAGGCGATCCGTATTGCCCTCGCCCGCGTTTGACTCGTCCGGCGGCGAATTTGTATCATTGCCGCCGTTTCCATTCGAGCCATTGTCCGGGGGAATGTCTTCCACAGGGCCGGGAATTGGATCGGAAGGACCGGGCAGGGGGTCGGAGGGTCCGGGAGTTTGAGGGCCGGGCGGCAAGTCCGTGCCGCCACCGGTACTCTCTACCGGATACGCGCCGCTGTACGTGATGCGCGAAAACGTGCCGCCACTGGCGATCCTGCTCCCATCCGGCGCAACAGCCAGCGCGTATTGTTCAACGCCTTCGCTCGTGTTCGTGTCCAGCGCGCCATTACTGCCGCCACCCCCACACGCGGACAATCCGCACAGACACGCGCCCGCCAGCAGACCCTGCGCCCAACGCCCCGCTTTTGTGCCTCGCATGTTCGCTCCTCCGGCTGTACAATTTGCAGCAACTCCCAAGA
This sequence comes from uncultured Chthonomonadaceae bacterium, assembly GCA_963817895.1. Classification (GTDB taxonomy): domain Bacteria; phylum Armatimonadota; class Chthonomonadetes; order Chthonomonadales; family Chthonomonadaceae; genus CAWFQB01. The sequence goes on along the minus strand of CAWFQB010000003.1, from coordinate 497,612 downwards.
CTACGAACGAACCTTCGCTTTGTGACAGGAGTTTGGGCAGAAATTTTGCGATTGATAAATCCATCAGGGGAGATTAGCATACAGGCATTGACGCCGACTCCCGTAAACGCTATAATGATACATTGAAATGCCGGAGCATAGCGTGAGTGACCTGTCTTCCAATCCAAAATCGAAAATCGAAAATCGAAAATCCGAAGAATTGGGCGTGATTGTGCGCGGCAGCCTGTCGGAAGGGCTGGAAATGCGGCTGGCCGAGGGCAAAAGTGTCGAGGAACTGCGCGTCGGCAAGTTCGTCGTGGTGCAGGGTGAACGGTTCCAGTTTTTCGCCATGCTCAACGACGTGCAACTGTCTGCCACCCATCCCGGCGTATTGGTCAATCCCCCGCGCGGCGAAGAGACGCTGATGCGGGCGGTGCTGGCGGGAACAAGCACATTTGGAACTATCAAGATGCGCCCCATGCTGATGATACCTCTGGACGCCGACCCCGAAGACGAAGACGCCAAACTGCCCGTCAAAACCATTCCTGACCATTTCAGTCCCGTGTACGACGCCACACAGGAGGATGTCAGCCGCGTGTTCGGCGACGAGCGCAAGCCCAAATTCTTCCACGTCGGCACGCCTCTGGATATGGATACGCCCGTTTGCCTGAACCTCGACCGATGGGTAGAGCGCTCCAACGCCATTTTCGGCAAGTCGGGGACGGGCAAAACGTTTTTAACGCGCCTGTGTTTGTGCGGCGCGATCAAGGCCGACAAAGCCGTTCATTTAGTATTCGACATGCACAGCGAATACGGATGGCAGGGGACGACTGAAGAAGCGGGGCGCAAGTCCGTGCGCGGCCTGAAACAGTATTTCCGCAACCGGGTTCAGATTTTCACGCTGGATCGCGCCAGCAGCCTGCGCCGCAATGTCACGCCCGATTTCGATGTGCGTATCCCCTATTCAGCCATCACGGTTGAAGACATCATGCTGCTGCAACGCGAATTGAACCTGAACGCGACGGCAGTGGAAACGTGCTACCTGCTGGTGCAGCGGTTTACGCAGAAAAAGTGGCTTCAAGAATTTCTGAATATGGACGCCGACGACATCAAAGAGTTCGTGGGCGAAAACAACGCGCACAGCGGCGCCCTCTCCGCTCTACAGCGCAAACTGAAAGTGCTGATTGAGGACTGCAAGGGCTTTCTGGAACCCGATGTACCCAGAGACGATGATGCGGTAGACCATATTCTGCGCACCCTACAGGAGGGACGCAACGTTGTTCTGGAATTCGGGCAGTACGATCAGCCCAAGCAGTATATGCTCGTCGTCAACATCCTGACGCGGCGACTGCACGACATTTACCGAACGCTTGTGGAACAGTCTCTAGGCAGGGATGGCGACAAGCCGCGCCCGCTCGTGATTACCATTGAGGAAGCGCACAAGTTTCTCGCGCCCCATCTGGCGGGACAAACCATTTTCGGCACAATTGCCCGCGAAATGCGCAAGTACAACGTCACCCTGCTCATCGTGGATCAACGGCCCAGCGGCATTGACGATGAAGTGCTGTCGCAGGTGGGAACCAAAATTTGCTGCCTGCTGGATGATGAGAAGGATATAGACGCGGTGCTGACGGGCGTATCCGGCGCGAACACGCTGCGCAATGTGCTTGCCAGTCTGGAAACCAAACAGCAGGCCTTGATTTTCGGCCATGCCGTCCCTATGCCCGTCGTCGTCAAGACCCGGCAGTACGACGACGAGCCGTTCCGCAAGGCCATGAGCGAGGGCAACGATTTCGGCAGCCTGCTCGACACGAGAGAAGCCGTTACCGCCCGCCGCGAACGCCTGCTGCAAAGCCGGGATTTGGATTTTTGATTTTTGATTGACGATTGTGGATTGAACACCGCCCGTATGATGGTTTGAAGGAACGTACCATTTTTGACACCTGTACTGACAAATTTGAGACACGCGCGCGAGGACACAACATGTTGTGTCCCTGCAAACTTTTATTTGAACACTGTTAGGGCTAAAAGCGTATGGTTAGTCGCCGCATCCCTTCTTTTGCCGCAACTTGTCCGCGCCGACAATGCCCCGGTTTCTCGCCCGACCTTTTCCCTGCCTGCTTTGTACGCGCCCTTTGCGTTGCCGCCGTTCGGCAACACTGCCGCAGCGAAAGCCACTCCTACAGCAGAAAACGACCCGGATGAGGAAAAGATTTTATTGCTGGATAATGCGGAGGACGAGATTATTTCGGTGCGGGCGCGGGACGTATTCCATAACTTTCGAGACGATGCCGATACCGCCCCTTTCGACACCCCACCCCGCAAAATCGGCCCCTTTACGGTAGACCAGAATACTGCGGTTGCCCTTCGACCGGATGGCGTGATCGCTTTTACGGGGGGCGTTCGGCTGCGCTATATGGATGAGCAGAGCAAAACCACGACCACGCTCAACGCCGAAAGCGCGGAGTATAACCGCAATACCGGCCTGCTGACCGCTCACAATGGGGCGCGTCTGGATCGTTCGGAGGGCAGTTTCATCGCGCAGGAGATCACCTTCAACGTCCTCACCAACGCCGGGTTCGTCACCAACGCGATTGCCGAAACCGATTACTTCCGTATGCGCGGCGACCGCATCGAAGCCAACGCGGACGGCACGTACACGGTTGAAAACGGAACCTTTACCACCTGTATCCGGGGCCGTCCCGATTATCAGATACACGCCAAACGGCTGACGGTTCATCCCAATCGCTATGTGTCGGCTTCAGGAATCACGGTATACGCGGGTGCGACAAAACTGATTACCCTGCCCTCCCTGAAACGCAATCTGAACAGCAAAAGCGACCTGCTTGCCGCCACTCCGGGCTACAACAAAAGCGAGGGCCTGTTTGCGCGTATCCACGAAACGCCCATTCTGGAACCGCGCCGGAGTCTGGAATTAGACGGCCATATCAATGTGAAGCGCTTGCCCACCGGCTTTGTCGCGTACGAGTTCGATTTGAAACCGCCCGCGCCCAAAGCCCCCCCGCCCCGCTCGCTGCGGCAATCGCTTTCCGACCCACTGCACGGCTATCTGGAACAACTGACGCCACCCACGTACCGCGAGTATGCCGAAGACCGCTACGAGGATGAGTTTACGCCACGTACCACTGTCGGGGCCATTCTGCAAAACGACCAGTACGTGTACAATCGGCGGCGCACCGACCTGCGCGTATCCCGGTTTCCCGAAGCGAACCTGCGCCTTGTCAATGTTTTGGGACACGCCCGCGACGGGCAGCCGGATTTGACCGGACAGCGCAATGCGGATGGAACCCCCGACGCCCCCGGCGGCGCCACGTTCAACCCTATATTGCAGCGCGCGTCCAGCGCCCCGTTTCTGCTGGACTTCAATTTGAGCGCGGGCGGCGTCACGGAATACCCCACGCGGGTCACATCGGGCAAACTGGCGCTTGCCACTACAGCCGCCACGCAGCCGATTCTGCTCGGCAGACGCATCTCCCTGCGCTTTGGGGTCACCGACTGGCTCAACGCCTATTCCAAAGGCAGCATTTATAACCTGTTTTCGCCCGAAGCGGAACTGGACTATCTGCCCACTTCCACCACGCGGTTGGGCATCGCGTACCGCTTTACCGACGATCTGGGCCGGACGCCATTTGCCTTTGATCATCTGGATATACGTCACGAATTGCGCCTGATCGCGCAAACCGGCGGCCCCTACGCCTTCGGCTTTGAAACCAAATTCGATCTGGAACGCTCCCGCGCCTATGACAGTCAATTCGCCGTTCTGCGTAACTTCGACTGTATGCAGGCCGGCTTCGCGTACAGCCTGCGCACTCAGCAGTTCAGCGTCCTCTTCCATCTGCTGCCGCCCGTCCGTGATCGCGCCACCCGCCGCGCCATGCCCCTGCAAGCCATGCCCGGCAGCCGACCGGCGGGGTAGGGGAAGACAGGGAGAGGGGGAGAAAAGGAGAAGAGGAGAAGAGGAGAGTGGGAACCGCGAATGACGCGAAATAAACGCAAAAGAATATAAACTTGTCTAATTCCGCTTCTCCTTTTCTCCTTTTCTCCTTTTCTCCTTTTCTGTATCAAGCGTGTGCCAGAGGAAGTAGAGGCAGGTTACGCCTGTCAGTAGTCCGGCGGTGACGACACCGGAGTCTTTGAAGAGCAGGGCGGCAAGGAGGGTTGTGGTCAGGGCGGGCAGGCTTTGCTTCAAGCGTGGATGAGTTTGAAGCATATCCTGTACGGCCTTGCCAAGCCACACGCGCATCAGCCCGCCGAGAATGGCGACAAGACTGATGCCGAGCAGGAAAAACGGCGTGGTGAGCAGATGCAGGTTCATGGTTGCTTTTCGCGCCATAATTTCAAGCAGGTAGTTCGCGCCCCGCGCCCCGTTCGCCGCGCTTAATACATTGCCCGCATGAGACGCTCCGCTGCCGAACAACCACGCATCTATAGCGCCAAATACAAACGATAAAGCAATCCCCGCCGACAGGCAAATCAATGCCGTCCACACCGTCACCCGCTTCCCTGAAAGACTCCATGCTCCCACTCCGAACCCCGCCCCGGTAACAATCAAACTCCCCGCATTGGCTCCCAGCATCGGCCATCCAAGCAAAACCATCAGCGCCAGCCAACATAGAATGACGATTTTCGATTTTCGATTTTCGATTTTCGATTGCGTCTGTTCCTGAGTGTTGGACACAACTAGTTGTGTCCCTACGGTTTCTTCTTTTGGCGCGCCCCCGTGTGTTTCGTGGTTCTTTTTCTCCTTTTCTCCTTTTCTCCTTTTCTCCTTTTCTTCCTCAAATTCTTCCCCAAAGCCGCCGAGCAGCGCGTAACCCAGTATAACGCCGAGATACTCGTTGCCGATGCCGTAGTAGCGGATGCCGGACAGGGCGTAGCCGCTCCACAGGGAGTCTTTCAGCAGTTGTTGACCGCAGCAGAGATCAATGGCGATTAGAATGATTCCTATCAGGCCGCAGGCGACGGGCGGGGAAAGGCGGAACAGGCGGGATAAAATGTAACTACATACGGTCAGGGCTGCCATACACGCGAGGACGCGCAGGCCGTATTCCAGCAGGGTGGGCGGAATGTGAATAGTGGCGAGGAGGAAGCCGAGGGGCAGGGATTGCGTGAAAACGATTCCGGGGCAAAGCAGGCGCAGCAGCCGCGTTTTGCCGAACCGGTACGCGAAGATGGCCCCCAACACGAGCGCAAAGCATAATCCGCCAATCGGCATGGCAACCAGAGTGAGCGCCCGCGCATTGATGGTGGTGACGTAATCCAGACGGGAAAGGACGGGCAGAACGGCCTCACTCCCGCCCGATACGGTGACAATTCGCATCGGGCGTCCGGTTGTGGTGGGAGGAACGGGAACGTCGAGCGCGCGCAGCATGGAGGGGGCAATATCGGTGTTGGAAACAAGTCCGGGGGTTCGCGTGGTGGGGGAAGTAAGCAGTCCGGGCGGAAAATGGGGGCCGAGCGCGAGAATGGGGGTAAGCTGTTCCCATGTTTCGCCCGTCAAATGAGAAGAAGCGGAAGGGATTTGTTCGGTCAGCGCGGAGGGTGGACACGGCGAAATCAGCAGCAGGTCAACAGTTTCGGTGTCCAGATGCCGTATGGCGAGCAGTTGCAGAAAGAACGAGTCCAAACGCTGCAAGGCTTCGTGACGCGCTGCGCGATAAGCAGCGGTATCCAGCCGCGTTCGCGCCGCTTCTACCCGCGCCAGATCGCCAAGCACGGCCACAAAAACGTCCGCGTCAGTCGTGGCGGCGTAGCGGGCAAGCGCGTTAATGTCGTCCGTTACGCCGAACGGCTTGCTTTTATCGGCGGAGATGAGCGCCACGTCACCCGTTGCCGCGCCCTGCGCATTTATCGCCAGTAATGCGCCACGCCGTTGCCGCGTATCCGTATCCACGTTGCCGCAAATCAGAATACGCTTTGCCGGGTTCGCCTGCGCCAGTATCGCGCCCAACCCCTGCCCGATAATTCCGCGCCGCGCCAGCGACGCCACATTCAAATTTACAAGGGTACGGCCCGCCGCCACATCCGCGCCCGTCCGCCGCCTGTACACAACCGCGCCCGTTCCCGGTTCGCCGCCAACCGTTTCCACGAGGTTGACAGCCTGCTCGTCCCCCGGTTCCGAAGGCGCGAGTTGTCCCTGCGCGATTGCCAGCATTGCCGAGGTGGGGTTCTTCTGTCCGGCCACTGCGGTATTCATCAGGCCCACCGCGCAGCGATTCTGCTGTATCCAACCGAGCAGAAACGGACACTCTGAAACGACATCCTCCCACGTCAGCCGCTCACACACGACTACAACCACCCGCGCCCGCGCCACAGACGGACAGCACACGACCAACCACAGGAGGAGAAATAAAACCACGGGGAACACGGGGGACACGGGGAGGAGAGGGGGAGAATAGACAAGATTAACAGGATGTTCAGGATTGACAGGATTAGGAACGGAGGCAGTAATCCTGCTTGCCTGTTTAATCGGTATCAAATTGCTTCCAATCCTCGCTCGTCCGTTCTTCACTCTCTGTTCTCCGTGTCCTCCGTGGTTTTAATTTCTCCCCTTCTCTTCCCCGTGTCCCCCGTGTTCCCCGTGGTTTACTTGATCTGCGCCTTGATTAAGTCCGGCACGGCGTCCAGCGCGTCCTGAAGTTTGCCGGGGTCGCGTCCGCCCGCCTGCGCGAAGTCGGGACGCCCGCCGCCGCCTCCCCCCGCGATTTTCGCCACTTCCCGCGCGAGATTGCCCGCGTGGATGCCTTTCGCGTTGAGGTCTTTGGTGACTTTGGCGGTGAAAGCCACTTTGCCATCCGTGACGCTCCCGATAACGACAACCGCGCTGCCCAGTTTTTGCGCCGTTTTGTCGGCAAGGTTGGCAATGGTTTCCGCGTCTGTGTTGTCCATGCGGTGAACAACGACGGGGATGCCGTTTACGTCCTGCGCGGTCAGTTCGGTTTGCGCGGTTTCGCCAGATTTCAATTGCCGGTTCTGCTTTTCCAGTTCCTGACGCTGTTGTACCAGCCGTTCCGCAGCGGTTAATACGTCGTTCGGGTTGGATTTGAGCAGGGTTGCCAGTTGCGCGAGTTTCTGTTCCTGTTCGCGCAGGTAGCGGTAAACGGCGTTCCCGGTAATCGCTTCGACGCGACGGACGCCGGAACTGACGCCCGTTTCCCGCGTGATTTTCAGCAGCCCAACCTCGGACGTGTTGCGCAAATGGGTTCCGCCGCACAGTTCAAGGCTGAAATCGGGTATCTCGACCGTGCGAACGCGATCCCCGTACTTTTCCCCGAACAGGGCCATTGCGCCCCGACTGCGCGCTTCGTCAATAGGCACGTCGGCGGTAACGCGAACGTCCGTATTCTTTAGTATCTGCCGGTTGACCAGTTCTTCCACCTGATGTAACTCTTCAATGGAAAGCGGCTGCGAGTGCGTAAAGTCGAAGCGCAGGCCATTCGGGTTGACAAGCGAACCTTTCTGATGCACATGCCCGCCCAACACCTGCCGCAACGCCGCCTGCAATAGATGCGTGGCCGTATGGTTGCGCTCGGTGTCTTTGCGCCGCGTATTGTCCACGCTTGCCTGAACCGTTTGCCCAACCGAAACTTCGCCTTCCAGAATTTTGCCGGTATGCAGATACACGCCAAGCGGGTTCTTTCTGGTATCGGTAATTTCGATTTTGAGGGCGCAGGTGACATTCCCGGCGGGCGCGGTCAGGTAGCCGTTATCGCCCACCTGCCCGCCCGATTCGGCATAAAACGGCGTGTGATCCAAAACAATGACGATTTCATCGCTCGCCCGCGCTGTTTCCACACTCGCCTCATTCTGGTACAGGCCGAGGATTTTGGATTCGGTCACGGATTCCGCGTAGCCCCGGAAGGTGGAAGCGGGCAACTCCGCGCCCAGTATGCGCGTGTCCGTGAACACATCTCCTTTTTCTTGTTTAGGGCCGCTGAACTCTATGGACGCTATTTTGTACCCCTCTTCATCTACGGTAATGCCGCGTTCGCGCGCAATGTCAATAGTCAGGCTCAGGGGAAAGCCATACGTGCTGTACAGATTGAATACGTCGTGTCCGGGCAGAATTTTGGTTTCCTGCACGGTTCCCGAATCCAGCATTTGGTTCAGGATGCGCAGGCCGTTATCCAGAGTACGGCGGAAACGCTTCTCTTCCTCCTGAATCGTGCTGAGAATCAGTTCGCGGCGTTCGGGCAGTTCGCTGTAAAAGCTGCCCATCTGTTCGATGATAATAGGCGCGACGAGATGCAGGAACGGCTCCTCAAACCCCAAAACCGTTTTGCCGTAGCGGATGGCGCGGCGCATGATGTAGCGCAGCACGTAATCCCGCGCCTCATTTCCCGGCTGAATTCCGTCCGCGATGCAGAATACCATCGAGCGCGTATGCTCCGCCACTACGCGGAATGCAAAATCAACAGGCGACAGGCCGCTTTCGTATTTGTGTCCCGATAGCTGTTCGATGGCCTGCAAAATTGGGCCGAACAGATCGGTTTCAAACACGGATGTTTTGCCCTGCGACACATACGCGACGCGATCCAGCCCGCCGCCCGTATCGTTGTTTTTGCGCGGCAGGGGCGTCAGGGTGGGCTTGCCGTGTTCGTCTTCGCCCCGGTCGAACTGCGTAAACACGTTGTTCCAGATTTCCGTCCACCTTCCCGCCTCGTCGTCAATGAGGTAGCGGTCGGTAGGGGAAAGCGCAGGATCACTTGTCATCTCCTCTACGGGCGCGACTCGGTAGAAGATTTCCGAACACGGCCCGCACGGCCCGTTCGGACCGGCGGAAATGGCGTTCGCGGGCCAGTAGTTTTTGTCTTCTCCAAGCCGGTGAATACGCTCGTCCGGCAGGCCGATAACGTCATGCCACAGCCGGTACGCCTCCTCATCGTCAATGTACACGGTGACGCACAGCCGTTCCGCATCCAGCCCGACAACCTGAGTGAGAAACTCCCACGTCCACGGAATCACTTCGGCCTTGAAGTAATCGCCGAAACTGAAATTGCCAAGCATTTCAAAAAAGGTGCAGTGCGAAAAATCACCCACTTCGTCAATATCCTTGACGCGCAGGCACTTTTGCACGGTTGTTACCCGCGTTTTCGGCGGGGTAGCCGCGCCCGTAAAATAGGGCTTGAACTGCTGCATGCCCGAACCCGTAAACAGCGTGGAAGTGTCTGCATGGCCGAGCGCGTCTACGGGAATCAGCGACGCGGAGGGCAACTGCAAATGCCCGCGTTCGGTAAAAAAGTCCAGATATTTTTGTCGTATCTCATGCGCCTGCATAATCTCATCTCGCTCCGGTAGGAATTCAGCGCCACTTTAGTGTACATTCAGGCGATGCAGACAAACTTACGCGGTTGTATGCCAACTGCCAACCACCAACTACCAATCACCGCCTGAACTGTGGTGTCTGTGTCTGCTATGACAGGAAAACTATAACTACAGTATACAGCAAAACAGGGTACAGCAACCGGAACGGGCTATGTTATACTGGAGAGAGGGAGGAAGAAACGATGATTGCCACGCCACGCGCCACTGTGCAAGACCTGTATAACGTGCCGGAAAACGGCAAAGCCGAACTCGTTGAGGGAGAACTGCGGCTCATAGGGCCTACAGGACTTCTGCCGGGTTACGCCACAGGCAAGATTGTTCTCAGCCTTGTGCGCCATGAAGAGGATTTCGGAGGCGGTTATGCCCTACCGGACAACGTCGGCTTTGTGGTGGATTTGCCCAACCGCAGATCATTCAGCCCGAACGCGGCGTGGTATGTCGGCGACGTTGACACCATGAAGTTTGCGCAGGCCGCGCCTCGCTTTGCCGTCGAAACGCGCAGTGAAAACGATTATAGGCCGGCAGCCGAGCAAGCGATTACGCAGAAGATACGCGACTACTTTGCGGCGGGAACGCTGGTGGTTTGGGACGTAGACCTGCAAAGCGAAAACGTAATCAAGAAGTACAGCGCGGGGCAAATGGATGCGCCTACCATTTACAGGCGCGGCGATATGGCTGACGCCGAGCCTGCCGTTGCGGGCTGGCGCTTTCCTGTCGCCAACCTCTTCCGCTAAGAAATGGCCCGCATCGGCAATTTTACGCGGCTGCGCCACTGTCGGGAACTTCTTCGGGTTTGGGCGGGGGGAGTTGCGTGGTCAGAATGGTTCGGTCGAACGGGGGAGTGAGGTTCAGAATCCAAGTTTCTTCGCCCTGCCTTATGTCCGTTACGGGTTCCCACGCGCTGTCGCCATTGCCCACGTAGAACGTTACGGGAGTGGTATGCCGTTGATAAACCACGCGCAGCAGGGTGGGCGTGTGCTTCGCCCATAATAATCGCGCCTCAAAATGGGGAGTGGACTGCGGCCAAGCGCAGGTTCCCATTACGTTTACGGGTTTGCCCTGCGCGTCCCGTTGGGTATCTAAAATCTGTTCGGGCGCGTTTGGCGTGTCTTCTGTGACGGCAAGAGCGGGCGGCGCATACGTCCATCCGTATGGACATTCGCTCTCCCCGACACGGACGGCCCACCCCGAATCGCCCCACGAGTAGTGCCAGTATTCATCCCTACAGTTGGAAAAGCCCGCGCCGAGCATCGCTTCCACCATCAACATGCGGTTGGCGCGGGCTTCGGGAGAAATTTTGGTGTTGAAGGTGTCTACGGCTTCCCATCCCTGCGTGGGCGCAACCATGTCCAGCGCGTTGCCTTCGGGGTCGAGCAGGCCGACATCTACCGCGCCGCCCGTGCAGTGGCCGGGCGGGGCTTTCTGGTCGTAGGGCGCGTGGTATTTGTTGGTGGCGCGGCGCAGGGCGGAAAGCGGCCAATCGGGGTGTTCATCCCGCATTTTTTGAAAGTAGTTGTCCCACCCGTGCCGCTGCATGGACGGAGTTCGCAGGGCGGTTCCCACTTTCAGCCTGTAACCGGTTGGCAACGACTGCTGCGCCCGGTTCAGCATGTCGGCCACGCGAACGCGCAGGTACGGGCAAATCCCCTCATTGCACACCACGCCGGGACAGCAAGCGCGAATATCCACAAGAGGTTCCCGCGCTTCCCAGGGCAGCGCGAGTTCGGCCATGCGGACGCGATTCAGGGCCGCGATAGGTTCGGGAGAACCGACAGGAGACACGCTACTCCTCCCGCTCGTCATCGTCGTCCTCATCCATGTCGTCCATCGCCCCGGAACAGTCCGTATAGCGGCTGATCTCCTCGCCCCGGAAAACGTGCGCGACAAAATCTTCGCGCTCGAAGCGGGGCAGGTAGGAAGAGACGATGTCGTCGTCAATTTGCGCCAGCAGTTCTTCTTCCTCGCCGACGCTCAAATCCGACTCGAAAATCACGGTCGCGTGAATGGTGTCGTGGACATAGTGAACATCAATCTGGCCGATGCGCTTTTCTCCATCCCACATCAAATAAATTTCCGAGGACTGCGTTCGTATCAGCCGCGTGAGTTTAAAGCGCGTTTCCACCGCAAAACTCCTCTTCTCTGCATCTATCATTAATCTGTTGCGCCGCGCCATGATTGGCAGCGAAAGCAACTTCCAAATTCATACTTTTATTCTACCCCGTAGCGGACTTCAAATACATGCCGAACCATTCCAACGAGCGTTCAAAAGCGATTTTTGCGGCTTCGGGGCGGTAGGATTCCCGCGTTTCGTTGTTGAAAGCGTGTCCGGCGTTGTCGTAAACGTATATTTCCGCCGTTTTGTGTGCGGCTTGCAGGGCGTCGCGCAGTTGGGCGGCATGGGCGGGCGTGATGCTGGTATCCTCCGCGCCGAAATGTCCTTGCAGGGGCGCATACATCTGTGGGGCAAGGCCGAGCGGGCTGTGGGGCTGCGCGGGCGTTGGTTCGCCGACAATGCGCCCGTAGTAGGCAATGGCGGCATCAAGCGTGGGCGCGTGGGCATCATACAGCATGGCAACCCGCCCGCCCCAGCAATAGCCGACAATGCCAACTTTGCCGTTCGACTCCTCCGCGTCGCGTAAAAACTCCATTGCGCCGTCCAGATCGCCCATCACCTGCGCGTCTGTAATCTTGCCGACAAATTCTCTCAGCGCGTCGAAACCGCCGGAAATGGGCGGCGGTTCGCCCTCCCGCGTGAACAGGTTGATGGCAAGCGCGGTATAGCCCTGCCGCGCGTATCTGACAGGCAACATCTTTGATATGATCCGTAAGGCCAAAAATCTCGTGGACGACGATCACGCTCCCACGCTTTGCTCCATCTTTAGGCTGCGCCAGAAAACCGTTGAATTTGGCCTCCCGGTTTTCGTCGTTCACCCGCATACTGTTGCTGTAACCAATTGTCATCGTGTCCAGCGTATCATCATCCAACGCCCGTCCAGAATTATCAGTCTGCATCTACTTTTCCCTTTCCCCTTTTCCCTTCCTCACGGGTCTGTCCAGAAGTGAAGGGCGGGCAGGTCGCTGACGCCCGGCGCAGGGTTTGATCCCACTGCTGACGGATGCCACGCAAATCCGGGTCGTTGTCGGTAAAGCGGCGCTGGCGGCGAATGTCCAGGTCGCCATCCGCGTATAACAATAAGTCAATGGGCGGGCCAACCGTGACATTGGAGCGCATGGTCGAATTGAGCGACAGCAGGGCGTACTTGGCGGCCTCTTCCACGCTGGTACGGTCGTAGGCAATGCCCCGATCCAGAATGGGACGCCCGTATTTTACCTCGCCGATCTGAAGATAGGGCGAGTCTTCCGTCGCGTTGAGCGGGTTGCCCTGCGGATAGATCATGTACAGGTCGTGCTTCTGGCCCGCAATCTGCCCGCCGAGCAGCATATTGACGTTGAAGCGAAAATCATCCCGTTCCAGCGCGGCTCGGTCGAGATCGCTGACCCGGCGCACCTGTTCGCCGATGTCGCGGGCCGCGTCGTACATGGATGTAACCGCCGCGAGTCCCTCCCCCCGCTCATAATCCTTGTCCAGCAGGGCGATTACGGACTGCGACAGCGACAGGCTGCCGCTGACGAGGACAATAAATACCCGTTCTCCCGGCGTCAAAAACAGGTGCATTTTGCGCGTGGTATTGACCTGGTCGTAACCCGCGTTGGTGCGCGAATCCGAGGCCATGACAAGGCCGGAGCGCGTCATAATTCCGAGGCAGTAAGTCATAGGTAGGTGTTAGGTGTCAGGTGTTAGGTATTAGGTGTCAGGACAGTGCCTGCACGGTTGATTCTACGGCTGAAATCGAGAACCAATGGCAGCAGACTGTTTTCCCTAACACCTGACACCTAACACCTAACACCTCTCCTTATGGTAGAATCAAAACCGAACTGCGTGGTCTATTCAACGTCGAAGGGCCGATAACCTGCAAGCCAACCAGAGTAAAATTGAAAAGAAGAGCAAAAAGAAGCAGAAAGTATCAATTTGCGCCTGCGAACCGAGCAGAGCGCAGTAACGATTTCAGACGAGAAGACGAGGAGAAGAAAACCCATGTTGATTCGCGTTGGCTATGACATCGGCTTTGATTTGCCGGCCCCGACCCCGATGATGGCGCTATTATACGCGCACCCGTCCGCCGCGCCCCTGCTGCGGCTGCCGGACACCATACACGCGACGCCCGAAACGCCCATTCACGATTTCACGGACAGTTTCGGCAATCGCTGCGCCCGCCTGTATGCCCGCTGCGGGCAAACTGACGCTGACAGGGGACATGATTGTAGAGGATGATGGACTGCCTACCCCGTCCGCCCCGGATGCCGTTCAGCATCGCGTGGAGGATCTGCCTGACGAGTGTTTGCAGTTTCTGTTGCCGAGCCGCTACTGCGAAGTGGACAAACTGACGGATACCGCCTGGAAACTGTTCGGGCAGGTTCCGCCGGGGTGGGGCAAAGTGCAGGCGATTTGCGATTGGGTACACAACCACGTTACGTTCGGCTACCAGCACGCGCACTACACCAAAACCGCGTGGGATGTGCATGAGACGGGCAAGGGCGTGTGCCGCGATTTTCAGCATCTCGCGATTACATTCTGTCGCTGTATGAACATTCCCGCCCGATACGCGACCGGCTGGCTCGGCGATCATGGCGTGGAGGTTCTACCCGGCCCGATGGATTTCAGCGCGTGGTTCGAGGCATATCTGGGCGGGCAGTGGTGGACGTGGGACGCGCGTTTCAATGTGCCGCGCATCGGGCATGTGCTGATGGCGACGGGACGCGACGCGGCGGATTGCGCCCTGACCACTTCGTTCGGCTCGGCCCCCCTGACGCGCTTCGAGGTCTGGTCGGAGCAGGCGCAATCCGTAGAGTTAGGCCCGCGCATTCCGGGCCAGGTGTGGCGGGCGCAGGGATGAGGAGCCAGAAGTTGATAGTTGATAGAGATTCGGCAACAGCGAACTTTGTTGTGAACAGGCGCGGCGGCAGAAAAGATACCTGCCGCCGCGATACATTACCGGCGAAAAATATTTTTGCAGACGCCCTTGACAGATGGCGAGCGGGCATGGTAGAATATAAAAGTTAGATGAGAGTAGTGAAATTGAATAACGGCACAATTTAATAGGTGTACGGTGGCTATGACAGTCGCCTGAACCCAGGCCACGCGCGTCTTTGTTTCGGTTAAGAGTTTATCAACAAGTTTGGCATGTCGCCCCGCTTCTGTTGAATCCATCTTACAGGATACAGAGTCGCGTTTTTGTTTTTAAGTTCCGCCATTTTTCCGCTGTTGCGTGTAACCCCCGGGCGTAATCGCCCACGTTGCAGATTGTCTGCAACCCTGTTTCGTTTGATGGCGCGGCATTGTTCGTCGCTCCAGGCAGGCCGTGTTTGTCTGCGGTAGTACCGTTGTAACACACACATTGATAAGCCGATTTCCCCACTCGTCCAACCGACGATGGAAACCGCTTCCGCCCATGTCAGGAGAGCCAGCATGAACCCGATGATTCAGACCCAGTCCGGCGCGACAACCACGCGCCCCACCGCAGCCGCCAGTTCCGATTCGATCACTGAAGCCGTTTTGCTGGAGCGCTGCAAAGCCGGCGATACCGCCGCCTGGAATTCCCTTCTCCGCCGCTACGAGAAGTCTGTTTACAAGTTCGCGTACTCCCTGTGCCGCAACCATGAAGAGGCGGGCGACATTGCCGGACAGGTGTTCCTTCGCCTGTACCAGAACCTGCACACCTTCCGCAACGAAGCCAGTTTCACCTCATGGCTGTTCCGCATCGTCCGCAATACCTATCTTGACCTGTGCGTTCGCCCCGCGCATCGCAGCCATCTGAGCCTGGATGCCAGTCCCACCGGCGACAACGAACCCACCGCAGGCCGCGACGTGATGGACCCGTCTCCCTCGCCCGAAGCTCTGTGCATGGACAACGAGACGGCGGTTCTGCTGGCGAAAGCCATCCACCACCTGCCCGCGTATCAGCGCCAGGTGTTGCGCATGTACCACACCGAAGGCAAGTCCTATGAAGAGATCGCCGAAGCGACGGGTCTGTCCATTGGAACGGTGAAATCCCGCCTGAACCGCGCTCGCACCATGCTGCGCGAACGGCTGGCTCCGTACCAGGATACGTTTATGGCGGTGTGAGAAGACGGAAGGTATCAGAGATAGAGGGCGTCAGGACAAATGAAAGTTTGTCCTGACGCCTTTGCTTTTGTATCATGTCTCTTCTGAAGGGGTGGAGCTACTCCATGGGCGCGGTTGGCACAGCTACTTTGCGGATAAGCAGATAGACTATGAACACGAGCGGGCAGAACAGAATATTGACAAACAAAATCGGTCCCATCAGCCATACATTCATATTGTGCTTGCGACTGTCCATGTATATCCAGCGCCCCACAAACAGATCGGCGGCGATGAAGTGCAGCCACGCCAGCGCTCCCCCCGACTCGGAACCAAGCAGGGCGCGGATACCGGGCAGGGTAGGGCGCAGGAACAGGGGGATCGCGGGCAGGGCGTTGGGTATCTCCAGCACGGCATACGCCAGCATGAACGGCACAACGATCCACAGCGAGGACATGATTTTCTGCGTGTTCGGCCAGCGGGGGGCGAAAATCATCAGCAGGTAGACGGGAACTACCAGCGCGCTGAACAGAGAAAAAAATATTTCGTAAGCGTTCACGGTTCTGTTCCTTTCTGACTTCACGAAGTAGAGTATTCAGACTCAATCAAATGCAGACGGACTTATCACCTACCGGTAAGTTTACCCGGTTGCGTTGCAGGATTGGGGCATTTGACCGGGCAAATTTATGCTGAATAGTAAAAAACCTGCGGTATAATAGACGTGTACGCTTGCAATCTCCTCCCCTGCCGGACGAAATTCCACGCCGTCAATATCCACGTTTAGCTTTCAACACACTTTCCATGCACAGCATCCTGCGGCAGTTGTTCTGCCGCGCGCTTTTTGAGGAGGTTGAATTTGCGACCATCTTTATTCTCTGTCCGAACGGGCGTTCTGTTAACGCTCAGTCTGGGACTGGCAACCGGCGCAACCGCGCAAACGCCCGTTCCCGCGCCTGTTCCCGCTCCCGCGCCCACTCCTGCCCCGCCCGCCCCTGTTCCGCCGACACCTACCCCAACTCCAACGCCTGCTCCCACGCCCGCGCCGGGACAGAAACCCGCCGAGGCGAAACCTGCCGCCCCGCCGCCCAAACCGGGTACGCCTAAAGCCTACAAGGACGTAATCACGGCTGAAGCCAAATCCGACACGGGCCTGTTCACGGTGCATCGGATAGATGAAAAAGTGTATTTTGAAATCCCCACAGCCATGTACGACGAGGACATGCTCTGGCAGACCGAACTCGCGCAAACAGGTTCCGGAGCCGGGTATGGCGGCACACATGTCGGTGAGAAAGTAATTCGCTGGACACGGCGCAACAACACGATGTATCTGCGCGCCATCTCCTATACCATGCGGGGCGACGGCAAGACCGCCATTCAAAAGGCCGTAGACGCGGCCAATGTGTCGCCGATTATCGCCACGTTTCCGGTCGAGGCCGAGGGGACGAACAAGTCGGCGGTGATTGATGTCACGCGCTTTTATGCGGGCGATGCCGGGCCTGTTCCCGGCAGCGGGGCCATCGGCGGGGGCGCGGACCCGTCCCGCTCCTATCTTGAGCGCATCAAGTCATTCCCGACCAACATTGAAGCCCGCGCCGTTGTCACTTACAGCGCGCGAGGCGGCATTACGACAACGGTTCATCACAGTCTTGTGCTGCTGCCGGAAAAACCCATGCAGGGCCGCTACTACGATTCGCGCGTCGGCTATTTCACCGATAGCTTTTCCGACTACGGCAGCAATGAGAACCGGGTGAAAGATCGGGAGTTCATCAACCGCTATCGGCTGGAAAAGAAGGACCCGACAGCAAAAGTTTCCGATCCGGTCAAGCCCATTGTCTACTACATCAGCCGGGAAGTGCCGGAAAAGTATCGCTTTGCCCTGAAGCAGGGAATCGAAGCGTGGTCGTCGTGCTTCGAGCAGGCGGGTTTCTCCCATGCCATTATCGCCAAAGACGCCCCGACCGAACTGGAAGACCCGAACTGGGACCCGGAAGACGCGCGCTATTCGGTGATCCGATGGGCCGCGCAGCCGATTGAAAACGCCGTCGGCCCGCACATCAGCGACCCGCGTACGGGCGAAATCCTGTCCGCGCATGTCATTATATGGCATGACGTGATGAAATTGTCGGAGCAGTGGTACTTCGCGCAGGTGGCGTGTCTGGACAAGCGCGCGCAGACTCTGCCGCTTCCCGAACCGCTGATGGGCGAACTGCTGCGCTATATTGTGACGCACGAGGTGGGGCATACGCTCGGCCTGCGCCACAACCACAAAGCCAGTTCCTCCTACACCGCCGCGCAACTGCGCGACGCGGCGTTCACGGAAAAGTTTGGCGATGAAGCCTCCATCATGGATTACGGGCGCTTCAACTATGTGGCGCAGCCGGGGGACAACGCCCGCCTGATCCCCATCATCGGCCCCTATGACAAGTTCGCCATCGAATGGGGCTACAAGCCGTTTCCCGGCGCTACGACGCCAGGACGCGGAGAGACTGAGTCTGGACGAGATCGCGGCGCGGCAGGTGACGGATCCCATGCTTCGCTTTGGCGGCGAGGATGCCAACTCGCGGGTTGACCCTACCGTTCAAATGGAAGATCTGGGTTCAGACCCGATTGAGGCGACCACGTATGGCCTGAAAAATCTGGAGCGGAATACGCATCTGCTGCTTGCCACGACCACCCGCTATGGCGACGATTACAGCATGCTTCAGGAGATGTACGGCCAGACTTCTCAACCAGCGCATCACGGAATTGACCCATGTGGTGAAACTTGTCGGCGGCGTGACGCAGACGGACTACCACGTGGGACACGGCGCGGAAGTATATCGCCCGGTTCCGAAAGCAAAGCAGGCGGAGGCGGTTCGGTTCCTGGTGGACAACGCCTTTTCCACGCCCCGTTCGCTGATGGCTCCGGACATTCTGAACCGCATCGAGTTCGGCGGCGTCGCCAATCGGGTTTTGAGCAGCCAGACGATTATTCTGCAGCGGCCTGCTGGCGGAAAGCCGTGTACAGCGCCTGATGGATCGCGAAGCTACGGGCGCGCCCACCTACACGGTTTCGGAACTGGTTTCCGATGTGCAGAACGGAATCTGGTCGGAACTGGCGACTCCTTCCCCGAAAATTGACCTGTGCCGCCGCAACCTGCAGCGCGCTTACCTGAAAACCCTACAGCCGCGCCTTGTCGGGGACAGCGCCTCGCAAAGCGAGTTCCGCCCGGTCGCCATTGGCGCGCTGCGCAGTTTGCAGCAAAAAGTGAACGCCGTGATTCCCAAAACCACGGATACCGCCACGCTGCTGCACCTGCGCGACTGCAAAACGCAGATCGAAAACATTCTCAATCCCGAAAGTGGTGTCGGGCGGGAATAGCGGGGGCGGCCAGATATTCTTCTTCCCGTTCCTGCGGTACGAAGAGACGTTGCCCGAAGCGCAAAAGTCTGTTTACGAGTGCCGCCTGACCGCCGCGCAGGACTGGCTGAAAGCGCTGACGGGATCGAACCAAAAGTAACACGGCTTACGCCCCGGCGTAAATAGATGAACGCGGCGCGGCTCTTTTGAAAAGAGCCGCGCCGCATTTTCCCACAGAAATGTTTATCGTAATATGCCTCAAGCCGCCCGGTAAATTCAGGAGGCTTTCCGCAAAGGTTCCGGCTGCTTTCCCAGAACGGCTTCCGGCAACCCCGGTTTGAGTAGAAGATGAATCCCATGATCGCCCGGATACGGTTGCCGATGATCGGCACGGCCCTCCAAAATATCTTCAGGAATACCGACTGGAAATGCGGCGCATCGCCCTCCCCCCAATTCCGGGCGATAATGAACGCAAAAACCACACTGGACGGTTTTTATCATAGCAGTTTTCCTCCCAAACGTTTGTACAATCGCAAAATGTCCGAATCAAATTCTACACCGCACATAAGCCCCGCGAACACTTCAGCAATAAATTCGTCAACATTTGCTTTCGCTCGGAAACTTACGGCGGTAGCCACAGTAACCTGACTTGGACGCAATTTATTCGGTTCCCCCACTTGTGGTAGGAATAAGTGACCGGCTTCGTGATAAATCGCATGGAGTGGATGTGGCGTAGACCAGAACCGAGACTCATACAGCGATGCGGCTACGGCGACTGGATTGCTCCACGCGCTTCCATCCGGGTTGATGAACAGGGCGTTGTATTCTGTCCGCGCGGCAATTGCTTCTGCTTCTGCGCCATACTCTCGGAAAAAGTCGGCGTGAACATAAACGGCTGAGAAAAGGGGCAGGCTACGCTCCTGCATCTGCGTCAGCGCTTCATTAACCATGTTGGCGATTTCCAGAAAAGAGCCATACTGCGCAGGCACAGAAAGGCTGGCTGCATACGCTTCCGCACTTTCAACAGCGCGATGTGGATTGCGAAGGACTGCCGACACATCTGGGAATACAACGTTGGGCGCAGCAAACCATTCAGGTACACGAATTAGTCTGTCTGTTGGCATTAGGCAATCTGCTTCCAATCTGCGCAAAAATGGTAATTTCGTTAAGAGGCAGAAATTTCCTCCTGTATTTGAAAAGGTTTCAATTTAGGAGGATTCATTTCGGCTCCGCCTGCCATGCTCTTCCCGGTCAAGGATGTTTCTATATAAATTCCTTACAATGAAGGATACAACGGGTACTCTGTTGAAATAAGCGGCGGTTTGTAGCGTATCGGCAGTGGATTGCGTGTTCGCGCGTGGCCGCGACAGGGCGCGTGGAGGAGATAGCTTGAATCAGGCGGTAGAATTGACGGAGTGGCGGAATCGCTTGCTGAACGAACTGCTGCTGCGCGTGCCTTCCGACGGCAAATGGGACGAGGCGCTGGCGCGGATCAACAGCAGGCTGACGGAAGGCTCGCAGGGGCAAACGTGGCAGGGCGCGCAGGTAACGCTGGATTTAGGCGCGCGGGCGGTTCCCCATCCCGCATTACTGGAATTGGCGGAGCGTCTCAAACAGGCGCAGGGCATGATGATTGTCGCCGTTGTCGCAACCGACCCCGTGACGCGCGAAGCCGCGCGCCTACTGGGGTTGAACGCCTATCTGATGCTTCCCGGCGGCAGTCTGGAAGCCAAAGAGGAGGGTGTCACCGGCCTGAGCAACGCGCTGTATCTGCCCCAGACGCTCCGTTCCGGGCAGCGAGTCGTGCATAACGGGCATGTGGTCATCGGCGGCGACGTGAACCCCGGCGCGGAAGTGATTGCGGAGGGGGATATTCTGATTTTCGGCACGCTGCGCGGCGTGGCCCACGCGGGCAGTCAGGGCAATGAGGCGGCCTGCATCACGGCAGGCAACATGCGCCCCCAACTGGTACGCATCGCCGGCCAGATCGCCCGCGCCCCGGAAGATGGCGAACGCGCCACTCCCGGCCAGCGCGTCCCCGAAGTGGCCCGCATTGAAAACGGCGTGATACAGGTTTCGCCGGTTTAGGTTGTTAGTTGTTAGGTTGTTAGGTTGTTAGGCGTCTGCCGTACTTTACATCTCATGGTAGGGAAAGGCCGACAGTTGAGGTATCCTAACAACCTAACAACCTAACAACTAACAACCTATATTTGTGGGAGAGGACATTCGGAGAGCATGACTAATACAGGACGGGTAATCGTCATTACATCGGGCAAGGGCGGGGTCGGCAAGACGACCACGACGGCCAATATCGGAGCGGCGCTCGCCAATCTGGGCGAAAAAGTGGCGCTGCTGGACGCCGATATCGGCCTGCGCAACCTTGACCTCGCGCTGGGGCTGGAAAACCGCATTGTGTATGATATTGTTGACGTGGTGGAGGGGCGGGCCAAACTGCGGCAGGCGCTCATCAAGGACAAGCGCAATCAGAATCTCGCGCTTCTGCCCGCCGCGCAGACGCGCGACAAAAGCGCGGTCAACCCCGCGCAGATGAAGCAGATTGTGGCGGAATTGCAGGAAGAGGGCTACACGTATATCCTGATTGACTGCCCCGCCGGGATTGAGCAGGGGTTCAAAAACGCCACTGCGGGCGCGACTGAGGCCATTGTCGTCACCAACCCGGAAATGGCGTCCGTGCGCGACGCGGATCGAATCATTGGCCTGCTGGAAGCGCAGGAACTGCACAATTCCATGCTGATTGTCAACCGACTGCGGGTGCAGATGGTGAAAAATCAGGAGATGCTGGGCGTGGAAGACGTACAGGAGATTCTGGGCAGCAACATCAAACTCCTCGGCATTGTGCCGGACGATGAGGCTATCATCACGTCCACCAACCGGGGCGAACCCGTCGCCATGACGGAGGGAACGCTGGCGGGACAGGCCTATCGCAACATCGCGCGCCGCCTGAGAGGAGAAACCGTCCCCTTTTTGGATCTGGATGAAAAAGTCGGCTTTCTGGACCGCATCAAGCAACTGTTTACCGCGAAATCCAGATAATTGCCCCTGCCGAATTGTTTATCTTGATCCAAATTTATGTGGGAGGAACCCGACGATGCCATAGTTTTTTTGATCGTCTGTTCGGTAAAAACGAAAAATCCGCCAAGAATATTGCGAGGGACCGACTGCGCCTGGTGCTGATGCACGACCGCGCCGACATCCCCGCCCCGGTCATGGAAGAGATTCGGCGCGATATTTTGATGGTGCTGCGCAAGCATCTGGATATTGATGAGGAGGCGCTGGAAGTAAATCTGGACTGCGCCGAGGGGGATACGGTCGCGCTGGTAGCGAACATTCCCATTCGGCGCGTCCTGTCACGCGATGGGAACACGCCATAGTCGGTGTTCGGTGTTCGGTATTTGGCGTTCGGGCAATGCGGCAGTTACCGGTTTGCTTTAACGCGGTAGAACTACCAACGAAACCTGCGAACACCGAACACCGACTACGGAGCCATGTCCGGGCGTATTGCTACCACACACCGGTCATCCGATGTGTCTGGAACAGCGTAATCAAGGAATAGCATCGGCGCGGAGTCCGGTTGCGTATTTTCCAGTGATCGCAGGAACAGGCCGTTGGGGCGGGGCGTCAGGGTGGACGCGGAGGCTGCAAGGCGGAAGCCCGCATAGCCCGTTTCCCACGCGCGTTCCACAAACTCCGGCGCGATGTCAAGACGCACTGAACCGGTAACGCGCGAGTTCGTCAGGGTAGAAACGCCTGCCATTCTGCCTGCGCCCACATCGTCTATCGTGATGTCCCCGTCCCCGATGTAGCCATAGCAGCACAGCGTCAGAGCTTCTTCAGGTATGGCGAGGCGGCAATCCGTCACGTAGACTTGCAGGGTGGCGCGCGTGACCGTAGCGGCAGCAGGGAGAGAACTTACGTCGAATTCGATCATGCTGCAAACTTCGGTGTCGGCGCTGGCGCTGACAATCAGAACGCTTCCGCGCTTATTCAGGGTACTTGTTGTGCTGATATGGTAGCCGTCACATTTCGCGCGCAGTGCAACAGTATGGTTCAGTGTGGAAGTTTCGGAAAGTGACGGAGCATCAGAAAAATGTCTTATGCTCATAGGGTGGATGAAGCCAGCCTCGTTTCTAATAAAGGTGATGTAAAAACCAGTGTTCCACACGAACTTCGGGAAACACGGATGGCGGCAAGGCAATTGGCTTCAAGGCCGGGGTACAACGACATGTCGAGTTAGACTAACAGATCACTTGTTTGTTACGCGACAGGGCGCAATTCCTGAACGCCGCGTGGAGAGCCTGAATCACGACCGGCATTTGAGCAGGAACATATACTTTGACGACATGCCGCGTTGGAAAGTTCATGCGGGGCATAGCCTGAAAATTGTGGAAACGGTGACCTGTGGCGATCAGCGGATTGCGGTAAAGCGGTGGCGGAATGATGGGTTGATCTGGAATACTATATTGCAAGAATCGTGCCAGAATGACAGTTAGAGGTAATATAACATGAAAATTGCGCAAAGGTTCAGAAAAGAATAGGCTGCGGGGAAGCGGCAGGAGAAAATGTCTATTCCTATCAAGGAGGAACGGAAACAAACGCAGAAACAGGTGCAGGTAGGGAGCGTCTGATGAATTATGGAAAACAGATAGCGGAAGAGGGACTTGAACCCCCGACATTTCGGGTATGAACCGAACGCTCTAACCAACTGAGCTATTCCGCCTCAACACACTATTTAATGTACCACAACACGCTTTGTTTGTCAAGACTTACGCTATCTCAACCGCGCAGACAAAAGCGAAATTACCCGAGACATGTTGCTTATTCTTGGAAACAACCCGCATTGAATTGGCGTCTCACGAACAGGTATTTGATCCGGGCATTGAACCCTGATGTTCCAGCCTCAATGCCTTAGTAGAATTTGATCCTGAGCCTTTCACAAAACGAGTATGTTGCTGTCAGGCAACAGAAAGACACAGAACCCGCAGTACCATGACCAATTCCAATGCCCATGATTCCGAACTTGCCCGCCCGACCCGCGAACAGCCTTTAATTCTGGTCGCCGACGACATGGGCGTTCAGGTGCGCCTGACGACATTATGCCTGGAGCGGGCGCGCTATGCTGTTATCGCCTGTTCCAACGGTAAGGACGCGCTGGACAGTATCCGCGTCCATCTGCCCGATCTGGTTCTGCTGGATGTGGATATGCCGGGCATGAACGGTTTTCAGGTGCTGGACGCCCTGCGAAAAGACCCGGCGACTATCGCGATACCGGTCATTATGCTGACGGCCCATGCTAAAGATTCAGGACTGTTCGAGGAGTGGGCTACGTCCGCCGACGCCTTTATGACCAAGCCCTTCAGCCCGCAGCAGTTAGTACAGGCGGTGAAGGAAGTGCTGGGAAAGTAGGAGGGTTAGGTTGTTAGTTGTTAGGTTGTTAGGTTTTTAGGTCTTCAGGCAGGCAGAAGAACAGTAGTTACTTCGGCGCGACACAGCCATTAACTAACAACCTAACAACCTAACAACCTTCCTCAAACCGCCGCCCCTCTCCCCGGATTTCGTACCGCTGCCGCGATACGAGGACCGTGATCGGTTTCCCAACAGCCTTTGGCGGCGGGGAAGATTTTGCCGGGGTTGCACAGGTCGCTGCGGTTGAATACGCCTTTCAGTTTCGCCATTAGTTCCAGGTCGCTGTCGGTGAACATCATCGTCATGGCCTCCTGTTTTTCCACGCCGATGCCGTGTTCGCCTGTAATCGAGCCGCCCACGTTCACGCACAACTGCAAAATTTCTTCGCCCGCGTGAAGCACGTTCTGCACCGCGACTGGGTCGCGCTCATCGAACATCAGGTTCGGATGCAGGTTGCCGTCGCCCGCATGGAATACGTTGCCCACTTCCAACCCGTGCCGCGCGGCAATCGCCCGCACTTCGCGTATCACTTCCGGCAGTTTCGTGCGCGGGATAACGCCGTCGTGCGTGACCATAGACTTGCCTAACCGTCCCAATGCGCCGAACGCCTGCTTGCGGGCTTTCCACAGCAGGGCGCGTTCCAGCTCGGTACTCGCCTGCCGCACTTCCCGCGCGCCGTTGCGCTCGGCGATTTCGCGGGCATGACTGGCTTCCTCCTCCAGTCCCACTTCCAGACCATCCACTTCCATAATCAGCACCGCTTCGGCATCGAGGGGAAAACCCAGATGAAACGCCTCTTCACACGCCTTGATGATGAACGTATCAATTAGTTCCAATGCGGCGGGGAGGACGCCCTCGGCAATCAGATCGGAAACCGTCTGCGTGGCCTGATCTACGGTTTCAAAGATAGCCAGCAGCGTTCGCACGGATTGGGGCAGGGGCGTCAGGCGAATGGTCACTTCCGTCACGATTCCCATCGTGCCTTCCGAGCCGACAAGCAACCCTACAAGATCATAACCCGGCGCGTCTTCCACTTTGCCGCCGATATGTACGATTTCGCCGTCCGGCAGCACCAGGGTCAAACCCGTGACGTGGTTGGTCGTGACGCCGTATTTAAGCGTGTGCGGCCCGCCCGAATTTTCCGCCACATTGCCGCCGACGGTACACGCGCCCTGACTGGACGGATCGGGCGCGTAGTGCAAATGGTCTTTTTTTACGGCTTTTGTCAGGTAGGTATTGACGACGCCCGCCTGCGCGACCATGCGACGGTTGGGGACATCCGTTTCCAGAATTTTCTTGAGCCGCATCAGGGAAAGGAGTACGCCGCCCTGCGTGGTCGTCGCGCCGCCCGACAGCCCCGTTCCCGCCCCACGCGGAATAAACGGAATGTTCAGGCGATTGCACAATTTGACAATTTTCGCCACCTGCTGCGTATCTGAGGGCAGGACAATCGCATCCGGGTAGCGTTTTTCCGGCGAGTAAGCGTCACAATCATAATCGCGTTTGGCCGCGTCACTCGTCAGCACATATTCCGGCCCGACAATATGCTCGAGTTCCCGTATCAGTTCCCGCAACACTGTCGGGTCTTGGGTCCTGGGGATTGGTTTTGTGTCAAGAGTAGCCGAAGACATACGTTTCCTCCGTTGTTCAAAATACTGTCGAAGTTTCTGGAACATAACTCTGTTCTCCCACTTTATCAGCGTGACAGCGAAACTTTGTGCGGCGGCGCTTGCCAACTGTCAATGTAAACCGCGCCGCTTTTTCCAACGCGGTATGTGACCGGAACCGTGTCGCCAACATGGGTCCAGATGAAGCGTTCATCCTCTTCCATATTCGTGTTTATCAGAACACTCGTTTCGGCTATACGACCGTCAATACGAAACGTCAGGTTGACGCGAAAACCCTGTCGGCGATTTACCTGCGTCATGGTCGTTACAACCGCCGTTCCTGTCTGCAAAGGGGAATTCGCGGCATCCCGCTCTTGAAAATTGAACCACCAGATACGCCCGCCAACAACAGCGACAATCAGCGCCAGAGGCAGCAGTGAAATAAGAACAATCTGAACCGCCATACGAAATTTCATGCGTCGGGAAAACGCGTGTTGTTTTTGGACAGCAATTTGTGACTCGTACATGATTTCTTGCCTGAGAAACTATCTGCCTGCGTTGCGGGCGCGGCGTCCGCCGTTCCTGTTCGGCTTTTGCGACTGCGATGAATTGGCAGCAAGAGGAGTCGGAACTGTCGGCAGAACATTGGGCGCAGCCGTTGGCGTAACATTCGGTGTTGCTGCTACCTGTCGAGGCGATTGCAGCCATGCCGTGAGCGCGCCTACGACGAGGAGTATCATCGCTTGCAGCGTCGCCAGAACCGCGTAGTTCTGATGCAGATGGTGAAAGTCCGCCACATGCGCCTGTTGTCGGGCCGTATCCATTTGCGGCAGCAGGACGCGCAAATTCACTTCCGCCAGCATCAATGCGCCGAACGTCAGCAGTTGCCGGATGCCGTCCGCCACAAACAGGGCGCGAACGGATTGATACCGGCGTCGCAGGACAAACTGCGCCCCCGCCATCGCAATGCCGCACACCTCTACAAGCCCGGTGAAATTACGCAGGCTGTCGCCGACAACCGCTTCCGCTTCCCGCATGGTCAGCCCGGACGTGTGAAACGCGGCGGGCATGACCGCCAGCCACAGCGTCGCCAATCCACCCAGCCACACCGCCAATGCCAGCAGATGCAATCCATCCAGCACAACCGCAACCAACAATTTACCATTCCACTTCATACGCGCCCCACATTTTCCAATACGAGCCTGCCCAACACCTGAATACCTGAACACCTGAACACCGAACACCCATTCCAGTATAGCACACCCCGTAAATCGTTTGACACTGTTCCTTGTGACACGGTATACTACCCCAACTTTACACACTATCAAATGTAGTTGAACAGACGGTTGACAGACCGTTGATGGTCAAATGCGTTCTACGGGGGAAAACGATGCAGGAAACGGAAATCAGCGTCCGCGAGGGACTTAGTTTCGACGATGTGCTGCTGCTGCCGCGCGATACCGACGTCACTCCCGGCGACGTAGACCCGCGCACCAGTCATCGCCGGAGACATTACGCTGCGCGCGCCCATTTTGAGTTCGCCGATGGATCGCGTGACGGAAGCGCGCATGGCGATCGCGATGGCCCGCGAGGGCGGCCTGGGCATCATCCACCGCAACATGAGTCCCGAAGCGCAGGCGCAGGAAGTGGACAAAGTGAAGCGCAGCGAACACGGCATCATCGTAGACCCCATCAGCCTGCCGCCCGACAAGACCATTCGCGACGCCCTGCAACTCATGGAGCGGTATCACATCTCCGGCGTTCCCATTACCGAACCGGAAACCGGGCGACTGGTCGGCATCCTCACCAACCGCGACATCCGCTTTGAAACCGATTTCGCGCGTCCCATCAGCGAGATTATGACCAGCGACAATTCGCCCCAAGGCGGACTGGTCACGGCCCCGCTCGGAACCACGCTGGAACAGGCGCAGAATATTTTGCAGCAGCACCGCATCGAAAAACTCCCGATTGTGGACAGCAATCGCAAGCTGCTCGGCCTGATCACCATCAAAGACATCCAGAAAGTGCGCCAGTTCCCCAACGCCACCAAAGACGCGCGGGGGCGACTGCGGTGCGGCGCGGCGATCGGGCCGCTGCGCGATCCCGGTCGGGCGCACGGCGGCGCTGGTGGAAGCGGGCGTGGACCTGATCGTGATTGATGCCGCGCACGGCCATTCGCGGGGCGTGCTGAACGCGCTGCGGGCGGTGAAAAGCGAGTTTCCCGACCTGCCCGTGATTGCGGGCAACGTGGCGACGACCGAAGGGCGCGAAAGAACTGGCGCAGGCGGGCGCGGACGCCATTCGCGTGGGCTGGGCGCGGGCAGCATCTGCACCACGCGCATCGTCAGCGGCGTGGGCGTACCGCAACTGACGGCGATTATGGACTGCGCGCAGAGAAGCCGCCCGGTACGGCATTGCCGTAATCGCGGACGGCGGCATCCGGTGGAGCGGCGACGCGGTGAAGGCGCTGGCGGGCGGGCGCGTCGGCCATCATGGTCGGCAACATGCTGGCGGGAACGCAGGAAGCGCCGGGCGAAGTGATTCTGTATCAGGGCCGGGCGTACAAGGATTACCGGGGCATGGGCAGCGAGGCCGCCATGCGCGAAGGATCGAGCGACCGCTACGGGCAGGCAAGCACGGCGCGATTCGTGCCGGAAGGCGTGGAGGGGCGCGTTCCCTACAAGGGCGCGCTGCACGACACCATTCATCAACTGATGGGCGGCATCCGGTCCGGCATGGGCTACATCGGGCGCGCATACCATTGCCGACCTGCACGAGCGGGCGCAGTTCATGCGGATTACGGGCGCGAGCCTGCGCGAGTCCCACGTCCACGACGTCTGGATCACCAAAGAGCCGCCGAACTATTCCAGCGAATACGCCATGAACGACATTCCCCGCGAGTAGATAGATGCTGCGCGTGAGCGCAAATTGCTCTGATAGTCTCTGCCTGACGGATTTGTTCGTAACCGGAGTCAAAACACATGACAACTATACACGCCGAACTACGTCGGGGATAAAGCTGTACTGCCGCGTACAGAACTGGACACCCTGCTGAATCTTGCGCGTCAGCACGAGAATGTAGAACTGATTGCGCAGCAAGACGATGTTTCCACGGCTGACCTGATGCGGCTTGCGGAACAGGGGGGCGCGTTTGATTTTCTTGCCGGGGATGAGGATGTTTATACGGTTGACGACTTGAAGGTGCGCTACCGATGAAGCGCGGCAAAATCGTCCTGTCGCCATTTCCTTTTACCGACCTGTCGGGACGCAAAACACGTCCGGCTCTGGTGGTTTCGCGCTCTGACCGTACCGGCGATGTCACGTTAGCCTTCATGACAACCTACTCCGGGGAGACGCTGTACGCTGCCGATTTGCTTCTTGACAAAACCCACCCGGATTTTGCGGCAACAGGCTTACGCCGTAGTTCAGTCGTGAAGTTGGATAAGCTGATTACCGTTGACCAATCGATTCTGCTTGGAGAACTCGGAGAATTATCGGCGGACTTGATACAGGAGGCCAATGATAAACTACGGTACGCTCTGGAACTTCCATAACAATGCAGTTCATGCGGATCACGGGCGCGACCTGCGCGAGTCCCACGTCCACGAACGTCTGGATCACCAAAGAGCCGCCCAACTATTCCAGCGAATACGCCATGCACGACATTCCCCGCGAGTAGTCCTCGAACATGAGGAGAACAAACCGGAGGCGCTGATGTGCCTCCGGTGATATCGTGTTAGATTATTTTGTCTCTTTTTCCCGCCATTCAGTTTCTAATTGCGTCAGGGAGACCTCATAGACCTTTTTGGCCGCGTTCTCCAATCGCTCACCGGCATCTTCGCTTTTGTCTTCACCGGCTTCTTTCATAAACTGCTTAAAGGCTTTAATCCCCAAACTCTGTATCAGAAATCGTACAAATCCGTGTGCATGGGAATAGTAGTGGTCGGAGGAGTAGTCCGGCTGTTGCGCATAAAGCCAATTGTAGAAAATGTAATAGTGCGCCAGAACGTGCAGGGTGTGGGGGACGCTGATAAGGGGCGCGTGTGTCTTCTGTGGAAACAACTTTGCATTGACATACACAGCCAACCCCTCGTCCAAAAACGCGACAGCTTTAGACGTAATTCGCTGTTCGCGGAGGACATGCCCAATCTCATGCGGAATGATTCCCTGCAGTTGTTCCCACGACGCAACCGCTGAAGTCAGGCAATCACCATGTGCATAGCCTTCAGCCTGATTCGTCTTGATTTCAAGAATATCTCTGTGTTCCTGTTGATCGGCAAACAAGAATATGCCTAATTTGAAAGCAAGTGGTTCCACTTCCAGCAGTTGTGTGGCCCGCTCCAACGTGGCATCCGACTCCCGTACTATCTCCGCCAACTCGTCAGGTTTTGTAGTCAGCCGCGCGAAGACAACGACGCGCTCACCCGCCATGCGCTGCCATAATCGCGCGGCTTGCAGCGAGTCGGGAAGTTCCCGCGCGGCGGCAATGCCCGCCGCCCACAGCAAAGTCAAGAGAGGCGCACATGCCAACAAGAGTTTCCAGCCATTCAAGCCGTAAATGGTATGGAAACTCAGCCCCGCCAGTACGCTTGTCCACAGCAGGCCGCCTGCCATGACCGCCTGCCAGATGCGGTAAGCATACCAATGGAAATTGCGCAGGGGATAGGTCAGCCAACCGGCCAACTGTGGTATCGCGGCAAAAGCCAACAGGCAAAACAGAGTGTCAAAAGTGGAAGGGGTATGAAGCAGGTTAAGCAAGCCTTGTGTCAACAGCGCCAGCCAGAACCAGATGGCAGGAATAAACAGACTGCAAATCGCAACTACGGGAACAGCGTCCTTCTTTCTTTGTTGGGCAGAACGCTTGCGCTGATAACGCATAGCGCTGCTCAGGAATTGCGAAGCGAGGAACAGCAGGCTGATAATAACGAGCAGAACTACCGCAGCGCCAATAGAAGGCGAATGGGCGATTCGCGCAAAGGCTCTCTCAGGCGAAGATAGTATCCACAAGTCCGTTTGCAGCCAGAAAGTCATTGCCTCGGTATCCCGCCAAAAGGTTTTGGCGCGTCGAAAGAACCACTACTTGTAGTTGTGCAGTACGCGGAAATCGTGATGGTTTCGAATGGCGTTGAGGCGTCTGCCGCGATGCAGTGTGCCGCTGACGAGGACGATTTCGCTGTTTTTGTGCGCGTCACAGGCTTGCGCGTAATCTTCTGCCGACAGTTCTATTCGCGCCCGAATTGCCTCTTCGTCCTGTAAAAACTCGATTTCGATTTCGCCCTGCATCCGCCCCTCTGCATTGGTTTCGCCATTCAGCGCCTCAACTCTGCCGACAAACAATCCCGTACGCGGTTTGTAGTCCGGGCGCAGCGTTTCGGCAACCTGCGCGACAAGCGGGAAATACTCTGAGCGCAGATGTACGCTTGTTGGCAGTGCCATAGCGGGTGGCGTAATGGCGCGTGACCATGTGGAAGCGACGCGTAAACCGGCGCGCGTGTCGGACGGCTGCATTTCGGCAAGCGCCTGATAAAAGTTGCTGCTGACAACGATATCCCCTTCCTGCGGCGAAACAAGCCGTTCCGCTTGATCGGCATTGATGAAGCGCGATACCTGTTCCAACGCGCCCATCAGGGTTTTGGTTACGCGGCGCGTGAAGGGTTCACTTGGCAGTTCGGGAAACAACGCGAATGGATCGGTCGACAGCGTGTTGACGCCGGGAACAACATCAAGCGGGCAGATAAAAGTGGCTGTGAAACTGCCGCGCTCGGTTTGTCCCAAACGGCAGGAGTCCACAAATTGAACGGCTTCGGCAAAACTCAAGCGCGGATGAAAACGTTGTGGCTGCACTATGTCACAGGCGGTTGCAAGCAAAGTTTTGCGAACGCTTGACAGCAGGCGAATACCGTCCTGCAAGCCGATACCGCCGTCCTGTGTTGTCGGTCCCTCTTCACGAAAACGCAATACGTCGGCAGGCGGCAACAACAGGTCGGCTACAATTTCGCCCGGTAAACGGTGTTCCGCTTCACTCAACGCGCTTACGGCTTCCGCCATGCGCAGGGCGTAATCGGCGTAGTTAGGGTTTTGTGGAACAATAATTTCGTCGTCTTCTAAATCTGCGCGATGATAAACGGCAATATCGCCTTTCACGCCTTGAACCCGCTGCCAACCTGTTGCGCGAGCATAATTCTGCACGTCTAAGGGGCGCAACTGGCTCAAGATGTTTTCCGATACGCTCACCAGTTCGTTATAAGGCATTGCAGATTTCCTTGCTGAATTAGTGGCATCCACGCTGTCACGATCCGCCGTAGGGCGATCACAGCCAAACCGCGCTCGTGAGGCAATCGCATGAAGATAAGCGTAGCTCAATTGTTCTTTAACGTCGTTATCACTCAGCACGTTTCGTTTGCCCCTGATTGCTTTGCCAGATTGTCCAACTCCTGAAACAGTTCTACGTTGTGGTAGATTATTCCTTGCGCGTTATAGACTGAGAGTAATCGCCTGCCCGTCCCAAATAGAGGCGAAATCTTGTAACGGCCAGTGTTCGCGGCCGTAGCTGGGGTCGGCAACGTCCAGCCATGCGCCCTTTGGGTCTGCGCCTGTGATGACGACCGCGTGATGTACGCCCGGTTCCCAACCGTAGCCGCGCATTCTTGCTTCTACCTTGGCGGACAGGCCGCGTTTCAAGCCAACGGATAAGATACAGCCCGGACGTATTCTGCCCAATTCCACAGGGGAAGCGACGGAGATAATACGGGCATGCAATCCATGCGCTTCCGCTTTCTGATCCAGACCGTAGATCAATCCCAGTGTTGGCGTTCCCATATTCGCCCGCGTCAGGCACAATCGCGCCATTTCCGCTTCCGTTGTCGAAATGCCGTGCAGATGCAGCAGCATCACGGCGGAGGCCGCACTGCAACTGTCGGGCGTGGATTGCGGGCAATAGCCGGTGCGGTCCAGTGTAGAGATCAGGGGTTGAGGCAGGGGCGCAAAATACCACGCATAGCTCCACAGGGCTACGCATAGCAGCGGAACGGACAGAAATACGGCGCGGCGTTTCGCTGTTGCTTCCACCGCCGCCTGCCACAACAAACACAGCAAGACGATCACGGCTTCCAGCGTCCCATTGGTCAGGAAAACCAGATTGGTTCCCGCAACGCGCAACGCGACCTCGGCCCAATCGGAACGCCGTTCCACAACAAAGCCAATGCTCGCGAGAAGGAGTATCGTCGCGGCAAACGCCTGCCTCCACCTCCCAATAAGCCGACACATTGCCAGCAGGCACAGGATCGTAGCGGCAGCATGAAACAAGATAAACAGGGGAGGCATCTTGCTCCTCCATTCCCAAACTTCAATCTGTTTCAGCCCCTGCTCGGATTGAAAAGTTTATGAACCGGCAGTTGTCTCTATTCCGGCTCTGATACAGGCGCGTCGCTTTCCGAGGAGGGGTGCGCGAAGATTTCCGTTTGCTGGATGTGCCTGCGGGTATCGTCTGCCAGTTGATGCGCGTGTTGCAGAAGAAAGTAGACTTGTACACGGTCGTTTTCCTGAAGCTTGATTTGCGCGTCCGCAATCACGTCGCTCAGGTGGGCGCAGGAGCGTTCCCATTTGTAAATGTCCAGGCCGGCCACTTCGCACGTCTGCTGTTCCACAATGCCGCGCGTGGGAGGAGCAATTGTCGGCAAATCGGCTTCGGTATAAGGCTGCTTACGACTTCGATATTTTTTGCCCGTCTGTTCCAGAGGGACGCTGCTGCGGGGAGGATGGTACAGCGTTAGCAGCAGGCACAGCGTCAGGAAAAGACCGTACCCCAGTCGGTAAGAGGGATCAATAAACAGTGTATCCGTGGGAGGCAGGCGCAGCGCTCCCAAAACGACGGCGAGGGCAATGGCAACCCATGCGCCGCGCCGCCCGCTGACCAGAGCCGCCAGAATTACTCCGACAGACAAGCCCATCAGCATGGTTGTCGGACGCGCGTTCAGCCGGAGCATCGCCATGCCCGTTGCCGCGACAATTCCCGCCGCCGCTAACAACTGTAGTGTTGGGCGGTATCTGTCCAAACGATGTTTTGGATGTGGAACCGGAAGAACCACTTCGTCGCTGTCCTTTCTGCTCGCTTCCTCAGAATATATCATACCTTAACATTCCAACAAACAACGTTACGCGAACATTCCCATTATCGGGTTTTCGCGGGGCTTTCTTTGCGACAGTCACCCCCTGCATTATCAGGGAGAACTTTCGCATATGTTAAGAAGGCTTTGAAGCCGAGCGGGGATGTTGCGCGTATACTAGAAAGATGGAAAAACACGCCCGCGCCACGTCGGCAACTTGTAAAATGAATTACAATTAGGAATGGCAGACACCGGGCAGGAGGCAGAACACAGGCATGGCGGCATTGACAATCACGGTAGGAACCTACCACGACAAGATTTTGGGAGCCTGGCAGGGCAAAAGCGCGGGCGTCACTCTGGGAGCCGGACTGCGCGGACAATTAACGCCCGGGCGCAACAACTTTTACAGCCCGGTTCCCGGCCAGCCCGCAGCCAGTCTCGCGCTGGACTTTCCGCTCGTCTGGCTTCACGCGCTGGAAGAGAGCGGCCCGGACGTGGTTTCCGAAGACCTTGCCGTCGCCTGGCTGGAACATCTGGATTATGCGCAGGACGAATTCGGCTATGCCGCCCTGAATCTGCGCCGGGGCCTGCCCCCGCCCGCTTCCGGGGCGTATTCCAACTGGTTCCGTCATGCGACAGGCGGAGTGATGCGGGCGGATTTCTGGGCCATGATCGCGCCGGGCGCGCCGCAAATCGCCGCCGCGTATGCCTACCATGACGCAAAACTCGATCACAGCGAGGAGGGTGTCTGGGCCGCCATGTTCCTGGCCGCATTGGGCAGCGCGGCGTTCTTCCTCAGCGATCCCATTATCCTTGCCACCATCGGACTTGCCATGATTCCGCGCACCTGCCGCGTGGCGCGGGCGGTGAAAACCGCCATTGCCGCGTGGCAGCGCGCGGCAGGCTGGCTGGAAGCGCGGGAAAGCGTACAGCACGAGGTCGGCTCGCCCAATTACACAGACGCGCCACAGAACCTGGGGTTTTTCACAATTGGCCTGCTGTATGGACAGCGCGATTTCGGCATGTCCCTGTGCGCGGCGGTGAATTGTGGCTACGATGCCGAAACGGTTGGCGGCGCGATGGGAGCCGTTCAGGGAATCCTCAAAGGCAGCAGCGGGTTGCCCGAAGCGTGGATCGCTCCCATCGGCGACCTGCTCATTCCCGGCCTGGGCATGCGCGACCACGACGCGCCTCTCAGTTTAAGCGAAGTGGCTGAGCGGGTGGTTGCGGTGGGCAGGCGCGTGATCGCCGAACGCTGTTCCGACCTGGAATTAATGGAGGGGAACTCCTCCCCGATGCTTTCCGGCGCCGATATTCCCGCGCCCCACACTGCATCTTCCTCTACGGCCCCACTCGCCGCGTCTGCCGATATTGAATCTCGTTTCGCGGGCCTGGAGATAATGCCCGATGAGGAGACAGGAGAGACACGAGATACAAGATACGAGATACGAGAAGGAGAGGCTTCCTCCTTCCTCCTTCCCCCTTCCTCCTTACCCAATTCTCCCCTTGCCGGGGAAACGCTGCCGCCTGCGGACATGGCCGTAATGCCGGGCGACGCTTTGCCGTACAAGCAGCCTGCCGAACCGGTAGAACGCCCCCTTGCTATTGATCCTGACCTGATTGCGACCGGAAGCGCCCCGGCAACGCAAACCTCGGGGGAAGAGACAGGACTGACGCTGCAAGAGGACAAGATAGGAGATGCGAGATACGAGATACGAGAAGAGGGAAAAGGGAAAAGGGAAAAGGAAAAAGAAAAATCCCTATCAACTCTCAACTCTCAACTCTCAACTCCTGCCTCCCTGCCTGCGCAGACGGCGGCTTACGAGACGACCAACACGCCGCCCGCGCCTGCATTGGGGATTGCTTTCAGGCCGCAGGCGGTCAGCGCGTCGCCTTCGCCTTACGTGGAAGCCACGACCGATTCTTCTGCCGGTACTCCGTCTGGAGGCGCGGCTCCCGCTCCCGACCTGATAGACGCGATTGCCTGGGCGGACAGTACGCGCGTCAAGCCCCTGCTGATTACGCCGCCCAACGCGCTTGTCGGGCAGGCGGGCTTTCTGGAGGTGGTTATGGACACAGGGGAGTCGCCCACAGTGGCGATCAACGCTCCCAAAACGCTCTCCTTTTACGTGACCAATCACAGCGCGGAACCGTTTAGCGGGCGTATTACCCTGCTGGCTCCCCCCGGATGGCAGATTGCCGCGCCGCCCAACATGGGGCAACGGCAGTTTCTTGCCGCGCGTCAGGGAACGCTCCGCGCCGATTTTTCCGTCCGCGCGCCCGAAGGCGCGGCGCGGATTGACATTGCCAATGCCGTCACGCTGCGGTTTACGCCCGACGACCAGACGCCGCCCTTTGAGGCCGAGTTCGTCCTGATCGGGGCAAACTGTTGGTGGACGGTGGGGCCATTCGCTAATTTCGATGGCGAAGGGTTCGACCGCGCGTATGCGCCGGAAGACCGTCCGGGTCTTCATGAGAGTTACGTGAGCCGCAGTATGCAGAACGCGCGCTGGGAAAAGCGCGCGTATACCGAAGCCGTTCTGGACCTGGAACCGCAGTTTCGCGCCTCGTCGGGCGTGGTTTACGGGCAAACCGTTCTGCGCAGTCCCACCACGCGGGAAGCGCGGCTCGTCGCTAACACCAACAGCGGCGTGAAACTCTGGCTCAACGGCGCGCTCGTGTTGCGCCGCTTTAACCGCGAACCGTTCCGCCCCATTCTGGGCAGTGGACATTGGACAGCGGACGTGACGCTCAACGCCGGTGACAATGCCCTGCTCGTCAAATGGGTGCGCGGAAGCGAACCGTTCCAATTCAGCCTGACGGTGAGCGACCGGTTTGGCCGGGGCCTGCCGGAGATTGGCAACACGAGTTGGTGACTGGTGGCTGGTGGCTGGCTGAATTCGGTTGTGTTCCGTCTTGAAAATCAACACGCGCGACGCCGTTTCCTCCCTGTTCTCTCGTATAATGTACGGTATGCCTGTCGCCGCCTGCTTTCGGAAAAAAGGAACAGCATACTTACGCGCCGGAATTCAGCCATAATTCTAACAAAACCGCGTCATTGGGAAGTTCTTTCGGCCTTCGCTGTAGGAACGGATTGTTAAGAGGAGCATTGCCTTGCTATATACATCGGATTCTAGTTTGTTGCGGGAACGGCGCAGGAGGCAAGCAGGTTCCGTTTCAGGTGAGTATAAACGCCGTCTGGTTCTGCCGGCATTGTTGCTGTTCGGTGGCCTTGCGGGGTGCAGCCGCGAGGTTCCGGGCATGGCAATTGACAAAGACACCAAAGTATATAAGTATGAGCATGCCGCGCAGATCGAGACGATGAAAAATGCGGTTCCCGGCGTCGGCAGCGTGATTGATACGACGACCGGAAGGCCCCTGGCTCTTTCCGCGCCTACGCTGTCCGTGCCATTGCCCACACCGGTTGCCGTCAGCAGCGACGAGGTTCTGGATGATCCCAATGGAAACTCTGATTCCGGCGAAAAGGCCGGCAGTTGGGTTGGAACACTGGATATTTACTGGAAACTGAACTGGGCGCGGCAGGAATTGCTCACCGGCAATGTGCCGCGCGCGCTTCCCGATGTGGTTGCGCGGCAGCGGCGGCATCTGACGCGCATTATGCGCGAAAGCAAGCACCTGGCTCCCGATCCGGGCCACTATATCCCCTCCGGCGTGACCATCCCGGACGCGCTGGCGTATGCAGACACAGCCCTGAAGCAGCTTGATG
The DNA here is from genome assembly GCA_963817895.1 of uncultured Chthonomonadaceae bacterium. Lineage (GTDB taxonomy): Bacteria > Armatimonadota > Chthonomonadetes > Chthonomonadales > Chthonomonadaceae > CAWFQB01. The sequence continues at coordinate 459,925 of CAWFQB010000003.1, read as the reverse complement.
CCGGACTGGAGCATATACAGCAAAAGAACCGATTGGAAGCGGCGGGAATCCGATCCCTGTCGGTTCCCTGGACGGCAAGCGAGGACGAGGTCGCGCGGCAGTTCGAGCGGCAGGGGCTGATAAAAACAGAACATGCGGCAGCGGCAGGGGAACACGACGATGACGAGACCGCTCCGATTGTCGCGCGCCGTTCGCGCCCCCGGCAGACGCAGCCTCTCACCCGGCAGGACGAGGCTGTTGCCCTCGCGCTTCAGTATGCGCGCGCGTACCATGCGTCTCCCGAAGATATGGCGCGTCACGAATTCGAGGGCGCATTGCGCGACATCGTGCGTCTGCGCAATCTGCTGCATTACGAGTTCCACAAGCCCAGCGTCCCCGGCAGCAGCGCGATGATTCCGGTTATGCTGCATCAGGAACCCGGCAGCCCACTGCCAACGGGTTCTCCCGCAACCGTCAAAGACAGGTCCGACCCCTTCCGCAAGCCGGGTGACACGTCGCAGACAGTGGACGACCCCTTCCGCGACGGTAAATGAGTCTCGATTGTCGGCGATAACAAGCATAAGGCCGCTGGTTGTGGTACAATAGACTGCAATTATCTAAACACTATTGCCACTACTTGCGCGGACTGCGACGCGGTTCGCCTTATTCATGTAAAAGCAGCAAGTACGCAGCGTTCAGCGTTAAGCATTGAGGGGCGAAACCTCCTCGTATTCTCTTAATGTTCAACGCTTAACGCTTAACGCTCCCGAAGGGTTTTATGAGCCAGTATACGCAGGAAAACATTCGCAACATCGCCATCATCGCCCACGTTGATCATGGCAAAACCACGCTCGTTGACGGCCTGCTGCGGCAGGGCAACGTGTTCCGCGCCAATCAGGACTTCGCCGAGCGGGTCATGGACAGCAACGATCTGGAGCGCGAGCGCGGCATTACCATCGTCAGCAAAAACACGGCTGTCAGCTATCTGTCGGCCCCTACGCCCGAAAAGCCCAACCCCACGCCCATGAAACTCAACATCGTGGACACGCCCGGTCACGCCGACTTCGGCGGCGAAGTGGAGCGCGTGATGGCGATGGTAGACGGCGTACTGCTGCTCGTGGACGCGGTGGATGGCCCGATGCCGCAAACCCGCTTCGTTACGTCCAAAGCCCTTGCGATGGGGCATAAAGTCGTCGTTGTCGTCAACAAGATTGACCGCGCCGACGCCCGCCCGGACTGGGTTGTGGATCAGACGTTCGATCTGTTTGTGGAACTGGGCGCGAACGAGGAGCAGTTGGATTTCCCGATTGTGTTCGCGGCTGCGCGGCAGGGCATCGCCACGCTGGATCACAACAAGCCGGGAACCGACTTGAAGCCGCTGTTCGAGACGATTATCAGCCACATTCCCGCGCCCACCGGCGACCCGAACGCGCCCCTGCAAATTCTGGTTTCCAGCATAGATTATGATGATTACCGGGGCCGCTTCGGGATCGGGCGAATTCACGCGGGTACGGTTCACCCCGGCGACAACGTGGCCCTTATCAATCGCGACGGCGATATTCGCCCTGCCAAAATCGTCAGCGCCTTCATTTACGAGGGGCTGAAAAAGGTGGAGCAGGATTCGATTGAAGCGGGCGAGATCTGCATCGTGTCCGGGCTTGCCGATGTGACCATTGGCGAAACCATTGCCAGCCGGGAAGACCCCCGCGCCGTGAAAACCGTGCGCGTGGACGAGCCGACCCTGCAAATGGCGTTCGGCGTCAACACCAGCCCGCTCGGCGGGCGCGAAGGGCAGTATTCCACAAGCCGCAAACTGCGCGAACGCCTGTTCAAGGAACTGGAAACCAACGTCAGCCTGCGCGTGGCGGAAACGGAAAACGCGGATACGTTTCTGGTCAGCGGACGGGGCGAACTGCACCTTGCCATTCTGATTGAAACCATGCGCCGCGAAGGGTACGAGATGCAGGTGGCGCAGCCCGAAGTGATTTATCATCACGACGAAAAGGGCCACAAGCTGGAGCCGTTCGAGCGCGTTGAAATCGAAGTGGCCGAAGAGCATCAGGGCGTGGTTGTGGAGCAGATGGGGCAGCGCAAGGGCGAAATGCAGAACATGCGGCTTGCCAACGGCAGCGTGTTCTTCACCTACATCGTGCCGACGCGCGGCCTGCTCGGTTTCCGCAACGAGTTCTTGACGGCCACGCGGGGTACGGGCATCATCAACACGCTGTTTGAAGCGTACAAGCCGTTCGTGGGCGACATCGGCAAAACCAGCAACGGCAGTCTGGTCGCGACGGAAGCCGGCACGTCCAACCCGTTCGGCCTGAACAATGCCGAAGAGCGGGGCATTCTGTTCATCGGCCCAGGCGTGGAAGTGTACGAGGGCATGATTGTGGGCAAGCACCAACGCGACAGCGATCTGGAATTCAACGTGTGCAAGGTGAAGCAACTCTCCAACATGCGCTCGTCCAACAGCGACATGGGCATCCGCCTGACGCCGTACACGGAAATGAGCCTTGACCGCGCCATCGAGTACATCGGCCCGGACGAGTTCGTGGAAGTGACGCCCAAGAGCATCCGTATGCGCAAGCGTATCCTCGATAGCAGTCTGCGCCGCCGACAGGAAAAACAACTCGCCGCCCGGTAAGTGGCTGGTGGCTAGTCTCGCTACCTCCAACTACTCGCCGGTTCGCGCTGATAGTTCTATATCTGTAACGTCAAAAACGCCTGCAAGTTCTGAAAAGGACATGCAGGCGTTTTTGTGTTGAAGCAGGTTATTTCTGTTAGCGCGTACTGAGATAGGTGTCCGTGTGGTCGAAGTTGTTTACCTTTATTCAGCGGGCGGACGAGATGAGCGCGGCGCAGGGTTCTCTTCCCCGTTCCTATCCGGGCGGGGCGGAACAGGTGATTTTGGGTTGGCAAGTTCAGAGGGAAGATAGGCTACTATTTCCACAAGGGGCAACTGCTCCGTATCAGGCACACCGGTTTCTATGTTTTGAGCGCGGTACAGGGCCGTGATGCCCAGGTAACTGCAAACACCCATCCCCAGCAGCAAATACGTATACTTGAACAGCGTGGCTCGCTCCCAATCTGCCGGCAAAGGGTACATGGACGGTACAACACGCGGGATGATGACCGTCGGAGCATTGACGGAGTCCTCCGATGTTTCTATATGCTGCGGTTGTCCAGCGATGTAGGCGCGCGTATCGGTGTAGGCATAGATTGCGGTTCGGACGAGCAATCCCCCAACAAGCAGCATCAGGGCTGTTCCCCATACCCTCGCGATTGTGCGCTGTCTTACCGCTTTCCGGAAGGCGGCCTCCGGCACAACGGGCGGCGGCGCTTCGCCCCGTCTGGCGTGAAACTCGGCGTCGTAATCCAGAGCCGCGATGAAAGGCACGACGGCTACACGCCGTTTTGGAATGGAACTCTCATGAGAATCCTCGTAGACACCATATTCAACATTCTCAATGGAACTTTCATGCAGTTCGGGCCTGGAACTCTCATGAGAACCGTTTTGATCTGTGTTCTCCTGCGACACCGCATTGTCTCCCATGTTGGTTTTTCAGGCGCTTTTCAACTTCGTTTGCCCGCAGCAACTTGCTGGCTCCAGTTTGCGCTCCTTCCTATGCAGGGCGGAGCAGAGCGTCTGGTTTGGCAGATGGCAGAGCGAAAATTATGCGAGAGTGTTTGCGGCTGAAAGAAACTTACGCGAAGAGGGCTTCCATGGCCTCTTCTCTCGCGCTGCGGTACTGCTCATTGTAGAGTTTCTGGTACACGCCGGGACGCGCTACCAGTTCGTCGTGCGTTCCCACATCCACAATTCGGCCCAATTCCATAACCACAATGCGGTCCGCGTTCATAATCGTGGAAAGCCGGTGCGCGATCACGAAACACGTTCTGCCCTTCATCAATCGTTCTAAAGCCGCTTGCACATTCGCTTCCGTTTTGCTGTCTAAGGCGCTTGTCGCGTCGTCGAGAATCAGGATTTTCGGGTCGGTAAGCGTGGCGCGGGCGATGCTCATGCGCTGCTTCTGGCCTACCGATAATTTGATGCCGTCTTCCCCTATCTTCGTATCGTACTCGTGCGGCAGGTTCATAATGAAGTTGTGCATGTCGGCGTTTTTGGCCGCCTGCAATATCTGCAAATCCGTCGAACCCGGCTTGCCGTACCGGATGTTCTCTTTTAACGAGACGGAAAACAGCAGGCTCTCCTGACTGACGATGCCGATCTGACGCCGCACCGATTCCAACCGCACCTGCCGCAAATCGGTTCCATCCACCAGTATGCGCCCCTGATTCACATCGTAAAAACGGGCAATGAGATTGACGAGGGTTGTTTTGCCCGCGCCGGACGGTCCGACAATGGCGATAATCTCGCCGGGATTTACCCTCAAATCTATGTCGTGCAGCACGGGATAGATTCGGATCGTAGCCGAACGACACGTTCTGGAACTCCACCGCGCCCGCCATTTGCTTGATGGTCACGGCGTTGGGCGCGTCCACAATTTCGGGGCGCGTGTCCAGCGTCTCGAATATGCGTTCAATCGCCGCGCCCGTCCATTGCACCTGCACATTAAAGTCCACGATGCGTACAGCCGGGTCGTACAATTGCGCGATTAAGGCGTTGAAAGCGATCAGTTCCCCGATGCGCATATACCGATGCAATATCAACGCGCCGCCGTACCACAGCACCAGGCCGGTTCCGATGCCGCGTATCACCTGTGCCACGCCCTGCAAGCGCCGGTTCATCTTCATCTGCTTCATGCCGAGCGTGAAATTGTCCATCACGGTTCCCATGAACTTTTCGGTTTCATAATCCTCGCGCACAAACGCTTTCACAACGTTGATGCCCGTCAACTTCTCCTGCAACATGCCGAGAAGGGCGTCCCATTTTTCGCGCAACTCCTCGCTGATGGGGCGAATGTGGCGGATAAACAGCTTGTAGTTCAGCACATAAAAGGGGATGGCTATCAGGGCGACAAGGGCAAGCCGCCACTGAATATTGAACAGCATGGCAAGCACGATAATCACGCTCATCGAGTCCGCCATAAACTGCACAAAGTTGCCAGAAATCATCTGCTGAATAAAGTCAATATCGCTCATCAGGCGCGAGATAATTTTGCCCGTTTGCCGCGTGTCGTAGTAGGCGAGGGACAGGCGATTCAGGTGGCGATAGGATTGAAAGCGCAGATCGAAAACAATGCGCTGCCCCAGCCAGCCGATGATATAGTTGAGCGCGAAAGAGATCACGCCGCGCAGGGCGTACAGCGCGAAAATGCCGATTCCGATCCAGTTCAGCGTTCCGTAGCGATGATGCGGCAACACGTCGTCAAGCGCGTATTGCAGCAGTTTGGGCATGATAACGGGCGTGGTCGCCTGACACAGCAGCAGGAAGACCGCCAGCCCGACGCGCTTGCGATAGGGGCGTAAATAGCCTAATAATCGTCGAAACTGATCCACAATCTAGCTCCCAAACTCTCCAACTACTGCGCGAAAATGTCGCTGACAGTATAAATGATCGCCTTTTTTTCCATTTGCCTGTCGGCGGCATCCGTATCCGCCTGTTGCTTGCCCACTTCGGCGGGATCGGCGGACGATTTGAAGGTTCCGGCAATGGCGAGCTGGTTGCCGTCGCGGGAAAGCGCGATGCCCGTAACGATATCGAAGGGCGTTTGCAGCGTTTTCAGGATGTTCCCGGTCTGGGAATCATAAAATTGAACGACGTGGCCCGCGCCCGCCAGAAACATCTTGCTGTCAAGCGTGAAGGTTACGGAGCGCACCCATCCGAGATGCAGCCGCAGGCGATCCGATTCTTGCCAGTTCACGGCGTTCCACAACAGCGCGTCCGTATCCGCGCTGCCCGTGCCTGCCCATTTGCCATCCGGCGAAAACGCGACAGACATAATAGATTCCGTGTGACCGGCCAGCGTATGCAGCATTTCCCACCTCGCGGCCTTGCCCTTGTCCTGTGGGACTTTCCAAACTTTCATCGTGTGGTTTTCGTTTCCCACTGCCAGCAAACTGCCGTCCGGCGAGAACGCGACGGGGTTTTCCGACTCCTCCAGCGTTTTCAGCGGTTTGCCCGTCTGGGCGTCCCATATTGTAACCGTGTGGTCGGAACTTCCGCCCGCGATGCGCTTGCTGTCGGGTGAAAAGGCGATGGATAGCACGGCTAAACTCGGCCCGGTCAGGACGCGCAGCAGGCTTCCCGTGTCCGGGTTCCACAGCCGAACGGTGTGATCCCATCCTGAACTCGCCAGTATCCTGCCGTCCGGCGAAAAAACAACCTGCGACACGACTTCCGTATGCCCGCCGAGCGAATGGGTTTCCTTACTCGTTGCCGTGTCCCACAGTTTCACGTCGTGGTCTGCGCTTGCCGTCGCCAGTGTTTTGCCATCCGGCGAAAATGCCACGCTGTTGATGTAGTTGGCATGGCCCGCGAACACGCGCTGCTGTAGCGGCGCAGCCTTGTGGCGGCATCCCATCGGCAGGAGCAGCAAAGACAAAGCGAGGGTAAAGAGTGAGAGTACGCTGCGCTTAACCACCGGCTGCCACCCCATGCCCTTCCAAAGCTACCTTGAATTGCTGATTGTATAAGCCGGCGTAGCTTCCGCCCAGCGCCAGCAGTTCGGCATGGCTTCCGGCTTCCAGAATCACGCCTTTTTCCATGACGACGATTTTGTCCGCTTTCACAATCGTGGACAGGCGGTGCGCGATCACGAAACTGGTGCGTCCCGCCATGAGCCGATCCAGCGCTTCCTGTATCAGGGCTTCGGTTTCCGAGTCAAGCGCGCTGGTCGCTTCATCCAGAATCAGGATACGCGGGTCGGACAGAATGGCGCGGGCAATGGCGATGCGCTGTTTTTCGCCGCCCGATAGTTTGGTTCCATCCTCGCCGATTTTGGTGTCATACCCGCGCGGCAGGGCTTCGATGACATGGGCGATGTTGGCGGAACGGGCCGCGGCTTCTACTTCCTGATCGTCAGCGTCCAGTTTGCCGTAGCGGATGTTTTCCCGAATCGTAGTATTGAACAGAATGGTTTCCTGAATCACCACGCCCACCTGGCGCCGTAGCGATTTCAATTCGACGTCACGCGCGTCATGCCCGTCAATCGTGATGCGCCCCTCCTGCACGTCGTAATGCCGCTGCAAAAGGTTGATCATGGTGGTCTTGCCCGACCCGGACTGCCCGACGAACGCGATCATCTGCCCCGCTTTTACGTCCAGATTGATACCCTTCAGAACAGGGTGGTCCGGCTCATAGCCGAACCAGATGTCTTCGTAGCGCACATCGCCGCGAACGGTCGGCAGGACAACGGCATTGGGCTTGTCCTCTACATTGGGCTTGGTGTCCAGATTGGTGAAGATGCGCCACAGGGCCGTGTTCACGCGGGCAATCTGGTCATTGAGTTGGATAAGACGCTGCGTGGGCTGATACACATAGCCGCCCATATAGCCGTAAAAGGCGATCAGGGAACCGGGCGTCATTTCGCCGCGCATCACGGCCCTGCCGCCGTACCACAACAGCAGAGCGGTTCCGCAGCCGCTGGCGATAAATTCCGACATGCCGACAAGGGCGGTGGAATACGCGGTCATGCGGACGTTCAGGCCGAGCAGGTTGCGGGTTTCTCCGGCGAACGCCCGCACTTCCGCCCGTTCGCGGGCATACGAGCGCACCACCTGGACGCCCGCCAGTTTTTCCTGTAAATCTCCGTATAAAACTTCGCGCTGTTCCCGCACCTCGTGGCTGGCAAGTTTGATTTTGCCGATAAACAGCTTGTAGTTGAGTATGTACAGCGGATACACGGCCAGAGCGATCAGGGCGAGCTTCCAGTTGAGATACAGCAGAAATCCCAACGCGCTCACCAGCATCACCACATCCTGCAAAACCGTCACGAAGCTGCCGCCGATAAGTTGGTCGAGCGAGGCCACGTCATTGGTGATGTTGGACATCAATTTGCCGGTGGAGGCTTTCTCAAAGTAACCAAGCGACAGCGACTGGATGTGCGTGTACAGCTTGCGCCGCATGTCGTACTTGAAGCGCTGGCCGAGATAGGTGACGGCGTATGACAGCCAGTATCCGACAAACGAACTGGTAGTAGACAGCGCGACAAGGATGATAAATACCCGCGCAAGAGGAACGCGCCAGTTCGCCCGAACATGCGCGTCGGAAAGGCTGTCGGTCAGGTACTTCAGGATGTAAGGCGGGGGGAGGGAGAGCGCGGCGGTAAGGAGGGTAAGGACAATGACAACCGCCATGACGCGCCAGTAGGGGCGAAGCTCTTTTAAAAAACGCGCGAAATTTTGCATGATGCCGGTTCCAGAAAGGCGTTCCAGTCCATAATTATCTCGAACGCCATATCACTGTCTTCTTGAAGCAGTCGGAAAGGAGTAGCGAGTGTGGACAGCCCGCAAACAACAAAGCCCCTGCCAATCCCGGTCTGTGAAGACGGCAAAGGCAGCCATAGCCTTATCTTCGGCTTTCTATACGTCTATTCTACACTAAAATCATGGGTTTCGCCACAGTTTGCAACAAATGCTTGCGCAGGTATTACGCGAAACTAAGACGAATGAGGCAGGTAGAAGCAGGCAGGACGCGATACACTCCGCTATTGTTCCCCGCGCCTGTACGCGGCAATCCCAAAGCGCAACCGCCGCAGAAACCTGAGTTTAATCCGGGTTGCTGCGGCGAGTATTCACTGTTGGGTGTGACTCTTATGTTTAGTTGCGCTGTTAGCGGCGGTGAACTTTGCTGCTCTTCTTGGGACGCGCCGCAACGGAGCGGTTGTCGCCTTCGGAACTGAATGTGCGTACTCCAACCATCGGAATACGCTCAAAACATTTTCCACAATAGTAGTTGTCTCGCTTGACGGCGGCAACAGGCACACTGGCCCGATGCTGACACTGCGGACAAACAACAGGAACTTCTCCGGATGCCATTAGGCAACCCCTTTCTATTACGCAGGGAGTAGGGGTCAGGGAGTAGGGAGTAGAATAATGCGCAAGTGGAACAACGCTTTTCCTACTCCCTAACCCCTACTCCCTACTCCCTAACACATAAAGCATCAAAACAAAGTGACACGCGCTGCCTCCCAATACAAACACATGCCATAGATCGTGCGCACCGAACTTTCCCGGCCACAAACGCGGCCAGTTGGTAGCATAGAATACGGTTCCCACCGTATATAATACGCCGCCGCCCACCAGCCACCACACCGCGCCGGGAGGCAGGGCCGCCCACAGGGAGGGCAGGGCAATCAGGGCCAGCCACCCCATGCCGACATACAGCGCGACGCGCGCCCATTCCGGCTTGCCGTTGAATAACAAGACGCAGCCGATGCCGAGCGCGGCCAACAGATACTCTGCTGCAAGCAAACTCCAGCCCCATGCCCCGCGCAGGGGAACCAGACACAGGGGCGCGTAGGTTCCGGCAATCAGCAGGAAAATCGCGCTGTGGTCGAAACGCATCAGCGCGTTGAGCCGCCGTTCGGATACATGCAGGCTATGGTACAATCCGCTTGCCATGTACAGCAGAATCAGACTGCTGCCGTAAATAGCGAAGCCAAGCGTGTGCCAGGGCTTGCCCCGCGACAGTATCAGCAGCGCAACCAGTCCCAAAACAGAGAGGAACGCGCCCACAAGATGTGAAAGCCCGCTGAATGGCTCGCGCGGCCAGAATTGCTTGGGCTGTCCTGCCGTATCAGGGGCTTCCTGATTGTTGCCGTCGTTGGTTTCGGACATGAGACAGTTCCTGACCGTTCAGGCCGCGCCAATTGTCAGCGCGGAACGTGGTACGTCGTTGTCCGCTTCTTGGAAAGCCGTTCGCGGTCGTCCTGAAAGGTTTTTTCGCGCTGCGCCTCTTCTTCAGGCCGGCTCTCTTCCTCCTGCGCCAAACGGAGCGCCTTGTTGCGCTGGAATTCGGCGAGTCGTTCGGTTTCTTCTTGTTCTGCTGCCGAACCCGGCACACACCGGCTGGTAAACGCGAGCTTGCTGGAACGGTCTGGAGTGGTGGACATAAGACTGCCTCTGCTTTCTCAGGCTTTTGCGGGGCGATACATGCCCCCGCGCAGAGCCTGGCGCAAGTAGTGTTCGCGTTCTCATTTTCCAGAAATACAAAAACCCCCATGCTCAACGCGCCGGTACACAATGCGCGCGAGATAAAGGGTTCGTCCTCCGGCGTATTTGAAGAAAGCGAATCCGGGCATATCGAAAAATATACCTGGAGTGTAGTTATAGATAGTATACCACATCAACCGATGAAACGCGGCGCGAGCAACAAACGTACAATCCACAGGCAAGGGAAAAGGGAAGAGGGAAGAGGGAAGAGAAAATACAGAAGAGGGTTTTTCAACCGTCAATCCACAATCGGCAATCGAAAATCGTCAATAGAAACGGGAGTTGCTTATGACCGCAACGGCAGTCGCGCCCGCGCGCAAACAGGACGTTCAGTTTAAGGTGGGGGGCGCGCAGATACACTTACAGCAGGTGCAGTTGCGCGAAGACCTGTTGCTTGATGAGGTGTTTCTGGACGGCACGGAGATCGCCTTTGAATCGCATAAATTAGCGGGTGAAGAGGAACCGATTACGAAGGTCAGCGTGGTCGAAACCAAATTCACCGCCATGATGACCGAACCGAACCTGAACCGCCTGCTTGCCGCCAACATGCCCCCGGACGCGCCTGTTCGCGGCGTGAAATTGTCGCTGTTGTCCGGCAAAGCGCGGATTACCGGCCTCTTTGTCAAGTCTGTTTTGAGCCTGCCGTTTACGCTGGAAGGCATCGCGGTGGTGGACAACGGCACGCGGGTGCGACTGGATTTTCAATCGGCGCGGGTGGGCATTACCATTCCCGCCCCGGTTCTGGAAGTAATCGAACAGCATGTACACCGCATTCTCACGCTGGATTTAGCGAAACTGCCTGTTTCCGTCCGGCTGGACGAGATCAAATGCGAACCGGGACGGCTGACCATCAAGGGCAAGGCCAAAATTGTGTGGCCGCCCGTTGTCGTCGCGCCCACGCCGCCGCCCTTTTCCGCTCTGAGTATGCCTTTGCCATCCGAAACACCTGCCGAACCGTCTGCCATATCCGGTGAGCAGGCGTAACGTGAACAATATAAGGATGCTTGCCAGACTGTCGCGCTCTCAGAAATAAAACGACCGAGAAGATGGAAAAGGTTGTTTAGAGCTTATCCTCACAGGCCGGGTGTTTTCAATCCCTGTCTATGGGGACAGGCTCTTAACAGCAGGCGGCGGGATAGCTATTCCCAGACGAGATAAGGCTGTAGACAGGGTATTGGTTCGATTCACATCCGTCCAGACAACCCTTCCTTTAGCGTCCAAAAGATAAGCCCCCGGTGAAGACACGACTTTGAAGCGCTCCGATGCGCGATCATCGCTGATAAGCAGGGGCAATGTTACGTTGTGGGCTGTCATGCAGGTTCTCGCGGTTCCCACTCCGTTCGGAGGGGTAACTATGAGGACAGCGACACCTTGCGTTTTTAGCCGATCCGCGAACTGTTGAACGTGAGGCAACTCCTCCGTGCAGCAGATTCAACCGGCGGAAAAGAATAAAAACAGCGCCCTCTTGCCTTTCAGCGCGTCGGCCATACTGACAGGCTTGCCATGCCATTGCGGAAGGACAAATGGAGGAACCTGCCAGCCGAGCGGAACCGCGCGAGCTTTGTTATTTATTCCCGGTTCGGTTTTGGCGGGCGGATGAAACACGAATTCGCTGTCGGGCAGAGCAGGGTTCCACCGAAAATGCGAAAAGATGCGCGTGGTGACAGGCGCGGTGGACATTGGGTAGAGATACTGCTGCCGGGTTTCCTCGATACGCCGCAGTTGGCTGTCGGGGCCGATGTACCAGCGAATCGTCTGCTTGTGTCCGATTAATTCAATGACCTCGCAAGGCGTGTCTTCGACGACCTGCATGCCGATGTAGCGGGCCGGAAGCCCGGACATATTGAGAGCGTCCTCGAAGGCGGGTTCGGCCCATCCGGGCCAGCCTTCGCCGGGAAAATAGACGCGGTAATCTTTGTCGAGAGGAGATTGGGTCAGCCCGGGCGTCCGTGTGGCGGCGGGAAGAACGAATAAGTTCCAATCTATTTTGCCATCCTCCACCTCAGTCTGGCGCATCCTGCCGCCCGCGTAATCTGTTTCCACGCGCATAAAATTCGGCTTCTTCACTTTGAGGGTTGCCGTTGAAGCAATCTCTTTTCCGGTGCTTGTTGTCATATCGGCGGTGAAACTTTGGGCGGCGCGGGCGAAGGCGATCACGCGGGCGCGCAGAGTCTCTCCCTGCTCATCAGCAGAAGCCCTTGTGGGGAGAACAATCGCCGGGAAAAGACCCGCGCAAATCAAGGCCAGAATACTGCGGCGACTTTTTATCATCGAGAACCTCCTGTTTGACAAGCTATTTGTCCAGTTCTGCAACCACCATGCTGTGGATAGCAAGAACGGGAACGGTGACTTCTACGCTGTTTTTATGCGGCGGAGGGGCAGGGCGCGGCCTTCGGGTTCCAGGTGAACGCGCGTGATCTTATGGCCGGTGAAGCGTACCCGGATGTCGTGAATGGGGATGGTTTCTTCGCGCAGGGGAATGTCGTCTTCGGGGCGCGCGTGGTGGCCTGTGCTGTTCAGGTCGTTGTACAGGTGGACGATCAGCCGCTCACCCGGCGTGTTCTTCGTCTGTTTGCGGAAATACGTGGCGTGAACGCACATCGGCGCGTCAATGTGGATGCCGAACGGCGTCTGCGCCGCCCACCGGATCGCGTCCGCCATTAAAAGCCGCTGATACGGGTAGGAATACAGATAGTACGCGGCATCGAAGCCCGCCGCCATATACGCGACGCGCCCCTTGCCATACGTTCGCGCCACAATCGCCGGGAAGCGTTCGCGGCTTTGTCCCGCACCCCGAACAATCCTGCCACGTCCGTATCCGCTCCAACATCTCCCACCGCCACCGCCTGCCCTTTGAACACGACGGAACCATCGCCGAGATACGCCTTCAAACGGGGATCGGCAAGCATCGGGATGCTTTCCCATCTGAAAATCGTAGATGTTCTTCCGCTTCTCCCAGTAACTCGCGTCCAGCCCTTTGACGAAATTCGCGTCCAGCGCGTCCGTTTTGCCGCCTTCGCCAGTCGGTATTCCCTTGTAATGAACGCCGAATACGTCCGCAAGCGCGAAATCTTTGCGCGGTTCGCCCATTTCATCGCACAGCGAGGTGTCCACAGTAGCGACCAAACCGCCGCCCTGCCGCACCCAATCGGCAACCACTCTGGCCTGATTGTCGCTCAGGCAGGCTGTATTGGGCAGTATCAGGACTTTGTAGCGGGCCAAATCGGTCGGGTTCAGGTTCCAGTCGGCAATCACGGTAACGGGCAGATGCTCCTCGACGGACGCGCGGAACATTCCCAACACGTTGGCAAGGTAGCGCTCCTCCACTCTGCCCGGCATCGCGCCCGTAAAATACCCGCGTGGCATCGCTCATCACAAGCGCGGCCCAGGGTTCCGGCTGGACATGCGATCAGCCAGGGCGCGCGTCTTGCGACTTCGCGGACGCTTTGCAATACGGCTTCTTGCAGCGGCCTGGGTTGCGCGAGGGGCATACTCGGACGCGCGCCATACGTGACCGCCAGCAGAACGCGATGCAATACCTCTTCGGGCGGGAAACTGTCGGGGCCATAGGGGTTGCCGTGTGAAAACAGATAGGGGGAACTGAACGCGACGCGGTGATTGCTGTACGCATAAATAACGGCGTTGGCGAAGGCGGGTACAATCGTGTTGCCCCGGTTCGACTCGTCCATCCAGTATTCCTGATCGGGCGCGTCGAAAAGCAGGTTCATGCGGGCAGACATGTTACGCGGAATATCCGTAAAATGCCCGAACCGTCCCGCATTCGTCGTCCATGTCACGAGCGCGACACTCGGCTTGATGGCCTTTCAAGCGCGTCTGCATCCGCTCGATAAGGCTTTCCAATCGGCGGTCTTCCCACAGCAGATAGCGCCGGAACGCCAGGTCGTTCATATCAACGGCGGGGATTTCCTGCCCGGTATCTTTGCGGTAGTTGTCGCGGCAGGATTGGCAGTAGCAATAGCCGGAATCGTGCAGGCCGTCGAAACTGAAAGCGTCCACATCCGGGTAGCGCGTGAGAATTTCCGCCAGAATATCCACAAACCGATCTCCCCACGGCCCAAGCAGGCACAACCCGCCGCCTACAGGATTGGCTTTCATATCCACGTTGCGGAATCACGTTCGTATTGGTCGGAATCCGCCGCCATTCGGGATGCTTTTCATAAATCTCGCCCTGCAAACCGGGCGGCACAACCGCCAGAATACGAACGTGCCGCTTTTTGTAATCGGCAATCTCCTTGTCAATGTAGTCCGGGGGCAGATTGGCGTCATGCTTGCTGAGAAACGCGCTGGAATAATTGACGGCGAACGGATTGACAAAGCCCATTTCGCTCATGCGGCTGCCCGCGAGTGTCGCCTTATCCCGCCCTGCCGCATCCATCACGGAAAAGCAGTACGTCAGGCCCGTAAATTCCTGAAGCCAGTCGGGAACCGCGATTTCATGAAACGGCTGCCGGTCAAACAGTTGGGGCGCAATCACATTGCCCCATATAGGGGCAGGCTGTTTCGTGGCAGTTTGACAGCGCGACCCAATCGGCAGTAACAGAACATTGTCCAAACCAGCAGGCAAACGGAGGAAAATTTCACCACCAAGCCTCCAAGAACACCAAGAAAGACAAGGAAATTCAAAGAAAAGAGAAGGCTACTTTACGAAGCGGTTGATGCCCTGACGGATCAAGGGAACGTTGAAGTTGATCAGGAAGCCTAACCGATGACCTGTCAGTTTCAGATAGGTCATCAGTTGCGCTTTGTGAACCGGCAGGATGCCCTCGACGGCTTTAAGTTCCACCACGATGCAGTCTTCAACGAGCAAGTCAATCTGCAAGCCTGCATCAATATGCATGCCTCGATACAGGACAGGAAACTTGACCTGCCGCTGAACCTTTATGCCCCTTTTCTGCAACTCATGTTCAAGGCAGGCTTCGTAAACGCTTTCCAGCAAACCCGGACCAAGCGCGGAGTGGACAGAGAAACAAGCGTCAACAACCCGCCTCGCAACAGCATCCACTTCCGCTGACACCGGCACAAAATCTTCCTGTTTCTCCCCACTATCTCCCATCCTTCTCTGCTCCTTGTTTCCTCTTTGTCTTTCCTTGTCTTCCTTGGTGTTCCTGGAGTCTTGGTGGTGAAATCTCTCCTCCTACACTTTTTCCGGCACGACAAAGCCCTTGCGATATTCCCGCGTCAGCATCGCGTTGGCCTCTTTGTTGCCGTGGAAGCGCTCCTTTTCCACATCCAGTTTCAGGGTCGGGCCGACGTGGTATTTGGTTTCTTCCAGCACGATGCCGTTGTCTTTGAGATGCGCGGTCATGCGCTCGAAGGTTTCCACGCCCGCTTTGTCGTCGCCGAAGGATTGGGATTGCTTGCTGAATGGCTGTTCGCCGCCCAAGCCGGTACGAGATATTGCCCAGGTGACACAGGGCGCTGGAAACGTGTCCTTCCAGAATTGGCGCGTTCTGTTCCGCTGTTTTGCGGCTGCGGACGGCGGACAGGAAGTTGCCGAAGTGGTCGCCCCCGCCGCTGAACTCCTGCACGGGCTTGTCGGCTTTGTCGAACGCAGTCGCCTTCCCGTAGTTGTCGGAAATGACGACGTAGCCGTCCGTGCCGTAAATGATGTTGCCGACTTTCGTGCCCATGTACCGCTCGGTTTTCAGGCCGCGCACCTCGAAAATCAGATGCGCGTCGCCGTAATCGTAAAGCGCGATCTGCGTATTCGCGGTCTGGCCGTCGTCCACGTAGCCGAATCGCCCGCCGACCGACATGACGGATTGGGGCAGGCCGGGTTGGTTCAACGCCCACCGCGCAATGTCCATCTGGTGTATGCCCTGATTGCCCAGATCGCCGTTGCCGTAATCCCACTGCCAGTGCCAGTCGTAGTGCAGGTGTTTGCGCATGAGCGGTTTTTCGGGCGCGGGGCCGAGCCACAGGTCATAATCTATGTTCGCGGGAACGGGCTGCGGGCCGTCCACCTTGCCGATGCTTTCGCGCCGCTTGTAGCACAGGGCGCGGGACAGCGTCACTTTGCCGATTTTGCCGCCGTGAATGTAGGCCATCGCCTCCTGCATGGCTTTGTGCGAGCGCGACTGCGTTCCCGCCTGACAGATGCGGTTATACTTTGCCGCCGCCTGCACCAGTCGCCGCCCCTCCGTAACGTTGTGGCTGACGGGCTTTTCCACGTACACGTCCTTGC
Organism: uncultured Chthonomonadaceae bacterium; assembly: GCA_963817895.1. Taxonomy (GTDB): domain Bacteria; phylum Armatimonadota; class Chthonomonadetes; order Chthonomonadales; family Chthonomonadaceae; genus CAWFQB01. The sequence goes on along the minus strand of CAWFQB010000003.1, from coordinate 443,625 downwards.
CCGCCTGCAATGCCCACAATGCGGCAAGGGTATGCCAGTGGTTGGGCGTGGCGATGGAAACCGCGTCCAAATCCTTCATTTCCAGCAGTTTGCGAATGTCCCGAACCGCTTCCGGTTTGGGCTTGTTTTTCTTTTCGCACTCCGCCTGCGCTTTGTCCAGAACTTTGGTATCCGGGTCGCACAGCGCGACAACATCCACGTCGTTGCGGCCCAGATAAGCGTCCAGATGGTTCATGCCCCGGCCATTCAGCCCGATAACGGCGATGCGGATGCGGTCATTGGCTCCGAGCGGGCGGCTGTGCCGTCCGAGCGCGTTGGCCCCGGTTTCCCCGAAAAGCGCGATGCCTGTTCCCGCTGCAGTGGCGAGCAAGGATTGTTCCAGGAAGCGTCGGCGCGTAATCCTGTCCATGAGTAAATTCCTTTCCGGCGCGTAGGCCGAATGGCAAGTGAGAGTGGAGAGTGAGAGTGCAAGTCTTCCTTTGCGCGTTGTTTCGCCATTATTGCGGTTCCCTCCTGCTTTTTCTGCAAATTCCTGTGAAAACTACCGAAAGAATCAATAGCCCTCAACCCCCAACCCCTTCTCCAAGAAAGCCTGGTGAGGGGCAGCAATCAATATAAGGAACCCCGGAATCATGCAGGACAGCATCATGGAAAAACGTATTACGCAAATTCGTCTGATAGTCTGGACAACGGCAAGCCTGCTCACCTTCGGCTGTTTCCGCGCCCTCTGGCCGCTCGCCTGGCAGACCGCCGCCTTCGGCGCGTTGTTCACGCTGCTCTGGCCCCTTGTGGGAGGAAGACAGGGAGATAGAGGAGAAAAGGAGAAGAGGAGAAGAGGAGACAGAGGAGATACAAGATACGAGGATACGAGATACAAGAAGAACACAACTCATCCACTCATCCTTCATCCTTCATCCTTTGTGCATATCGGTCTTGACCTGCTGGTGACGACAATTCTGATTGGCGTCAGTGGCGGGGTGGGGAGTCCGTTTGCGCCGCTGTTGTTTGTGGTGGTGCTGGAAGCGTTCGCGCTGTCCGGGACGGCGGGCGGCGATTCATGTCGCCTGCGCTGCCGCCGCGCTGAATCTGGTCCATTTTCGGAGTGGAGTCACGCCCGCTTCCGCCATTTTGTACGGGCTGGCAATGGGAACGCTGTTGGCGGCGATGCTGACCGTGAAAATGGCGCAGGCGCGGGAAACGGAAGACAATCCCCGCAGTCGCAATGCCGGCCTGATGCGCCCGCCCGATGTGGCCGAACTGCTGGCGCAACTGGAAACCGCGCAGAAGGCGCATGAGGAGCATCAAAGACAAATATCGCGCGGTGATTACCCTGAATCGCGACCAGAAGGCGCAGATGGCGCGAACGCAGATCATCGAGCAGTTGTGCGAACTGGGCGGGGCAAGCCTTGCCGATGACGCGAGTGGCAGAAGCGCCCTTGCCCGCGTCCTGCAATTGGTGATGAAGCTGACGGGCGCGGAGGGGGGCGTTTTGTGGCTGCGCGGACGGGACGGCAATACGCTTGACCGTACAGGTGGCGGAGGGCCGGATTGCCGGTGCGGTGGGGCAGGACGCGCTTCTCAATGTCAACGCGCTGACGCCGGATGCCATTCGCGCCCATTGCGAGGCCGCGCTGCTGAACGCCGCTCCTGCCGCGCTTTCCCCGCGCAGTCGGCTGGACACGCTGTTCGGCGCGAACTTCGCGACGACGCGGCAACAAGAGGAAAACGATGAATCTGCCACTTACGCCATTGTCGCGCAGCAGGCAATTCCAAGACATTAATCCCGCAGAATGCATGTTTAAACCTTTTCCTGCGACGGGTGATATGCTGGCGGGTGAAAGCGATTTCGATCTGCTGTTGGCCCCGTCCTGTGCTGCCGTTTCGTCCCGCTTCCATGCGGCACAGCGTCCCGTACTCCTAACCCCGGACTTGTCGGCGTGACGCTGCTGCGAACGCGCCCCACGTCCGAGGAACCGACGGGCAAAATTATGGGCGCGGTCGGCGTTTGTGACCCGCGCGGCAGGGAGCGGTTTCTGAGCAGTGAACTGGAAAAGGTGTCGTCCCTGTGCCGCGCCCTGACGTCTGCCATCAGCAGCATTTGTGAACGGGCCGAAGCGCGCCGACAAGTACGCGAAGTAACGCTGCTGCAAGAATTACAGCGCATGGCGCAGACGGCAGGCAACACCGACAGGGAAAACAGGAGCGTGGAACAGACCGCGGCGTATCTGGTGGAACTGGCGATGGAATTAGCGGCCTGTGAAAACTGTACGCTGTTTCTGCTGGATGAGCGGGGGCAGCGTCTGGAAGCGAAAGCCACGCGGGGGCAGGCGATCAATCTGCTCGACCATATCCGGTTTGAGCGGGGACACGGCGTTTCCGGGTGGGTCGCCTCGTGTGGCCGTCCGCTTCACATTCCCGATGTGACGCAGGAACCGAATCTGCTCAGTCTCAATGTCACCATGGAAACGCTTCCACTCGCGGCGCGCTCGTTCCTGGCCCTGCCCCTGCGCGTGGACAACGCCATCCTCGGTGTCCTGAACATCAGCCACGCCCAACCCCACGCCTTCACGCCCCACCCCCTCCGCCTGCTCACCGAACTAGCCGAACACGCCGCCCTGCTCCTTGAGCACGCTACACCCATGCAAACTGTATAGATAAACCACGGAGAACACGGAGGGAAATAAGTGGAGAAATGAGAAAATAACTCGATCTCTCTCCCTCTGTGCCCTTCGTGTTCTCCGTGGTTTTCTTCTCTCACATTCCCATCTGGCTGCCCATTTTGGCGACTTCCTGGCGACGGCGGAGCGGATGGGATCGTACTGCTCCTCGGAGATATTCAGCAGGGCGACAATGGCGGGATTGGGGCAATGGTTGGTTCTGTTCGGCTCGAAGCCCAGCCCGATCTGGTGCGCGATGCTGTTGGCAACATGAACGTACGCCGTCAGCATGTCCATTTCGTCACCATCTTCCGCCGGGTTGTGGTGTTTGGCAATGGGCATCAGGTATACGTTCGGCAGTTGCCAGCGCTGCGCGGCCATGTGCCCGATGTCCTGATGCGCGACGCCCAAAAATTGCAGTTCCGCCTCGAATCTGGGTAATTTTATAGGTGTGCATCAACTGGTAAACATGCGTGGCTTCGAGGGGCAGGAACATGCACAGAGCCAGTTTGCCGATGTCATGCACCAGCCCGGCAACGAACGCTTCTTCGGCGCGGGCGTCGCGGGCAAGACACGCCAGAATTTTGGCGGCGCAGGCGACGGCCATGCTGTGCAGCCAAAATTGTTTGGGATTGAAGGCTTTGTTCAGGGTTTTGGAACTGAGCGCGGATTGCAGGGAAACGGTCAGGCACATGGAGCGCAGGGTATTGTTGCCGACCTGCGTGAGCGCGCGCCGCAGAGTTGGCGATCTGCCCGTTGCCGCCGAAATAGGACGAGTTGGCGGTACGCAGAATTTTGGCGGTGAGCGCGGCGTCCTGCATAATCAGCCGCTCGTAATCCCGCGCCGAGGCATTCATATCGTCGGTAAGGGCGAGAATTTGCATCACCAGATTGGGCAGGATTGGCAGCGTTGAGGCGCGAGCCAGTTTGGTTTCGATATGCTTGAGTTCCATTTGCGTGTGTCTGTTCCTCCGTGACGTTTGTATTGTCGGCGCAAAAGCGCGGGAGGTTTAGACTGTTCGGGCGACAACTGATTGTGACGCATGTTCAGTCGGCTGCTGTAACTCTTCTCTTCTTTTCTCTGTGAACCCCCGGTGTCTCTGCATTTCTAGCGCAGCGGGTGGTGAACCCTGGCTTTTCGTGGCGCGATTTTCACAGGTTGCGGCGTTCCCGCCATTTGCGGGCCGTGAGCCGCCGACGGCCCGCCGATGCCTTCACTGGCGGGACGCCCGTTTTCTGCCGGGTACAGGTATTTGCCCTGCTCCGCGCCCGTCTTCTCCGACTCCACGACAAGCGGATGAGCGCGGGCATACGCATCCTGCCGCGTTCCCGTCACCTGCCACGACACCTCCATGCCCGCCTTGCCGCCCGCGATCTCGAACCGGTTGCCCCGCATCTTCTGCGCCACAAACAGAGCCGGAGCCGCTTCGCCGATGGCGGTCAGCTGGTAGTGGAAGCGGGTGTTTTCCGCCTCGAACCAGTCGGGCATCTGCACGGTCGCCCGTCCGTCGCTGTCGAGGATTGTGTCGCCCGTATACAGGTTGAGTTGTTCGCTGCTTTCGATGCAGCTATGCGTGAGGTACTTGTGGGCGGGATCGAGCGGATGGTCAATCTTGAAGTTCTTGGAGCCTGCGCTGAGAGTGCCGATCACCTGCACATTGCCCTGAAAGTACCCGCCGAAGCCGCTGCCGACCGCCGCCACTCCGTACACGCCTACGCGCCCATAGCCGGTCACTCCCATTCCCGCGTTGCACTGCCCCTGTACGCCGACAGCATTGACATACGCGTTGTTGTAGAAGTAGCCGGTGGGGCTGTTGGCGGAATTTCCCACGCCGATGACGGCTGCGCCGCCGGCGGTATTGGCTCCATACACGCCCGCGCCACTCCCATTGGCAGTGCCGTACACGCCGCTGCCGGTGGACGCCTGCCCGTAGACGCCATAGCCGCTGTTGCCGTCCCCGAACCCGTACACGCCGGTCGCAGACGGCCCCGCATTGGCATAGCCGTACACGCCCGAACCGCCCAAACTGGAACCGTACAATCCCACACTGAGCGGATCGGCGCTGTTGGTAAACGCGAAAACGCCATCACTGCCCGAACCGGTTGTGGCGTCGTTGGTGAAGGCAACGACCGGAGCATTGGCGGACGTGGCATCCCCCGCATAGGGCAACGCAAACCCGGTAGACTGGCTGATGGCGGGCTGGTACGCCACCACCGCGCCCAAAATCGCCACTCCGCCCGCCCACCGCAGCGGCAGCGGGCATTTTCGTATCCATGTCTTCATCGCGCATATCTCCTTTGGTAAACAGCAGTAACAAGGGTCACGGCCTGAACGAAATACCTGCTTTCGCGCCACTATGCTCGGTGACGACACTACTACGGCTCATCCAACGGGTAAACATTTCGCGTGGGCCGGGTTCGGATGATTTGCGTTGTTGCGGGAGCGCCGACTTCACGCAGCACCTTGCAGATAAGCGTTAAGGCTTGCTCAAGTTTGCGCCCGTCGAAAATATCAATGGCTATATCCGTACCACGTTCCCCGCTGCCACCAGCATAAACTTCGCCAAGTTCGGTTGCTTCCAACGCATCATTCACCGGGTTTTCAACAGTAGTCCTTCCATAGATGCCTACAGTATCTTTGCACTTTTTTACATTTGAGACACAGCAAGCGATCAAGCAATAGTATTTTGCTGCCTTATTTCTAAAAAGTGCAAAGATACTGTTCTTTTTGATTCTACATAAAATCTGACGCTTGGTTAAATGAGCTCCTTGTTTCATGTCACCAGAGTACGAATTATGCACGGTTAGCGCCAGTAGATATGTGACCCTTTGCGTATATCTGTCGGCTGTGCATCTTGTATATGGCAAGCGGTAACTCCATGATGAACTTCTACTTTGTCTACCCTCATAATGATTGAAGTTCCGCTTGGCTCAACGACAAGTACCTCATGGGTACAAGCTGGCAAAGTGCTAATTTGTTGCTCCGGATCAATCACTACCCACAACCCCGGCGCAAGAAAAGGAACTTGGCCTGAGTGCCGTTTGTATGTTTCTTCGCTAATCCAAATTGTGTCAATTATGAGGTACATGGTAGTTGCTGTGTATAAAATTGAAAGAGCAATTAGCTATTAACGTGATGTTAAACAGCTAAAGAATAGCTTTTTGCGTTCGCCAGGACTTTGATCGCAGTCTACACAAACGGGTACTTTCAGTTTCGGAACCGAGTTTAGCAATTAAAGCCGATGCTACTAATACTACTTTGCATAGAACTTAGACGTTAACCCGCGTTCGATAAGGTAAGAACTCTTCTGCCCCAGCTGTCGCAAGGCTTGGACATCTGCATTGGAGCGACCAATCGAAATAACGGAATATGGATGCGTATGTCCAAGTATACGCGTAATCATGCCTTCCGCAAAGCTAATGCCGTTTTGCCACCAAAGACAAGAGCGCGCCTTCCATCAGCAAGCCGAACAACAGCATGTTCAACGTCGTTTACGAAAGTCAGTGATTTGGCCTCGTTGATAATGTCGTTGATCTTTTCTCCTTTGTTGATGATACGCACAATCACCGCAGGCGCAACTTCTTCACCTGCGCCAGCCGCGATTTTAATTGCATTACTGGCCAGTCGCGCTGTCTTGCTAGTGTTCGACAGCAATCTCCCACCTTTAGCAACAGCAACTAGCTTTGCACCAGCCGCGACCCACTTCTCACCAGGTATTACCCCTAATGCAGCCAAGCCAGCCTGACCGTAGTTACCTTCACTCAGGTACAAAACAGCGTCCAAGCCACTTGAGACCTGCCCCACAGCTGGAATGAAGGAAGCAACTGCCAATCCACCATGTACCCAACTATGCCAATCCAACCCAAGCGGGTCAAAGCGGTTGATCGGATTGTTGCGGCAGTAGGCGTAGAGGTTGACGCCGCCTTCGTAGCCCATCGGGTCACGAGTAAGGAAGCGGCAACGGGCGGGATCGTAGTACCGAAACGTCATCAGGATCAGCCCGGTTTCCGTATCCGTGTAGTTGCCCCACTGCCCGCCATAACCGACTGCATCCGGCGGCACAGTGGCGGTCGGAAAGTTCGGATAGTAGTAGGCGCGGCGGAACCCGAACGCATCGTAGACGCTGAAATCCTGCGGCTCGTTGAGCGTGTAGCCGCCGGGAAAGCGGCTGACCACGTTGCCCATCGGATCGAACGTATACGTGGTGTAGTAGCTGCCGTACCCGAGCTGCGCCAGTCCGGTTGCGCCCCACCCGTACATTGTGCCGGGCCGCGCCGTTGCTGCCGAGTTCGCACACTACATGCGCGCCATCATACAGGTAGTAGGTAATACTCGGGTAGCCGCTGTACGTCGCCTGCTTCCAAGCCCGAAGGCCATCGTCGCGATAGCCCGCAGAGGCTCTCCCGCCAAATCCCACGATGCGATTGTTCGCATCGTATGTGTAGCCCAACGCGTTGCCGTTGCCGTCATAAATTGAGCCGCCGCCACTAAGAAGCTGATTGTCGGCATTGTAGGTCTGGCCTCCGCCTCGCATAACGACCAAATTGTCTGCCGCGTCCGACTGATACGTTTCGCTATAGCTATTGAAACCCGGCATACGGTTGCGGGATCGGCCGTCCCCTGTTAGCTGATCCTGCTTTCCATCCGTATCGTATGTCCAACTGCAAACGCCGCTCGCATCCGTAAAGTCTCCTGCCGCTTTTTGAATCGTCATGGTCATTCCCAGCCGATTGCCGGTGGCATCGTAGGGCATGTCCGTGAAATTAGCAAGGGTTGTATGAGTGGCGTCATTAGAAATCTGATTCAGCGCAAGCAGGTTGTCCAGTCCGTCGAACATATATGTTGTGGTGAATTTGCTCTGCGTCTGACGGGTCAGGCGGTTGGCATCGTCGTAGCCGTATTGAACACTCTGGCCCCAGGGGAAACTCACGCTTGTCAGCCGTCCGTCATTATCGTAAGTGTAGGAGAATGTTCCTCCCGGCGTGGTCATGCTCTTGCGGCTGCCGTCCGGGTTGTAAACGTAGGAGATGGTTTGCGCGGGCAGGTTGAGGGCGCTGGATGAGGCGTTTTTGTATGTCGTGGTTGTGGACAGCAGGTTGTCCAGATCATCGTACGCATACGTATACGCGCCCGCTTTGTCCGTTCGGCGCGTGACTCGCCCGTACTGGTCGTAGTCGTAGTGCGTCGTACCCAGCGTATTGGCGGGATACAAAATATCGGTCAGGCGGCTGTCGTCCGGCGCAAGCGTGAAATTGAAGGTTTGGTTCTTGCCGTCAATGGATTGCATGACATTGTCATCGTTATCATAGAAGGCGCGGCTGGTATCGTAGCCGGTTGTCATATTGGCAAGCGGATGCGTGAACTGCTTCAAATTGCCGTTGAGGTCATACTGGTGACCGAAAGCATGCCCGTTGCCGTCCGCCAGCGTTTTCACGCGATAGGAGGGATCGTAGGTGAGCGTCGCCTTCTCTGCGCTCCCAGTCTGCGCTTTGGTTTCGTCCTCCTTGCCCGCCGTTCGCAGCACGGAGCGCGCCAGCGTTCCGCTCTCATCATAGAACTGCGTCTGCTGGAGCGGGCCTCCGAGATACAGGTAGTTATAAATGGCGTAACTGCGCCCCGGACTGTTGGCGCCCTTTGGCGGATACAGGGTTTCAATCAGTTGGCTGGACTCGTTGTAATAGTAGTCCGTTTCGCGTCCTATGGCGTCCAGCATCGCCGTGAGATTGCCCCAGGGGTCGTAGCGGAAATGCGTGACGTGTCCCAACGGATCGGTAATGGTCAGCGGTTCGCCCAGCGCTTCTGCGCATGTGTAGTTGCCATCCTGCGTATAGTTGTAGGCGTATGTCACCGGGCCATTGGGACCGGGAACCGTAATTTGCAGCGCGTTGCCAAGCGCCGTATACACATAGGTGGTTGCGACCGTTCCGGCTCCGTTCGGGGCCGGTGATGTGACCTGCCGGACAAGCCCGTTCGCCTGCGGTATGTTGTTGACGACCGTGTTGTTCGTATAGTATGTGACGGATGTAGGCGTTTTGCCGCCCACCTGTACGCTCGACAGCCGCCCCATCGCGAAATCGGTATAATCGTAGGTGTAGGAGGCGGTAAGCCGCCCGCCATTGCTCGGAACATCCGCCGTCAGCAGGTTGCCATAAGTGGGATCGTAACTGAACAGCGTTGTCTGCTGGTTGCGATTGACCATGCGGGTCGGCTGATAGGGGTTGGAGGGGTCTTCGTAGAATATGTTTGCCTGATGGTTGAGCGCGTCGATCCCGCCCAGGTCGCGGTTAAGGCCGTCGAACAGTTGCGTGCCCATGTCGGCGACAGTGCCGGTGTTGACGGTCTGCACCTGCGTGTTCATGCCGTAGGTGTACACCTGCACATTGTTGTTGGCATCCGCGATTTGCTGAACGCGGCCATTGGAATCATAGTAGATAACATTGCCCGTAAAGAGGCCAAGCCCCGTAGGGTCGGGAACACTCACACGGAACAGCGGCAACTGGCCCTGGTACTGCCATTGCAGCGGCGGATTTCATACGCTGTCGGGCGCGATTTGCGACACGCCCGTCAGATACTGCGATCCCTTGTAGTCCATATTATAGGAGTAGACTACTATGTGTACATGCGCAGGATTGGAATACTCGTAAACAGTGTTCAGCTTGCCGGCAGGGCCATTGTTGTAGGCGAAACCTAGCAGAAGATTGGGGGGAGCGATAGGATTGAGCAGTTGAGCGTCGTCGGTGATAGAGTAAAGCCGATTTAAGCTGTCGTAATTGATCTGGATAGACCGCCCGACAAGATTGCTGATCTGCGTGAGCCGGTACGTCGCAGCCGAAGACGGCGTAAACGTCCATCGGCTCTCGTCACTGAACGTCATGGTCAGCGACTGCCACCCGTTCAGGGAGTTTCCATTCGCCGGAACGCCCGTCACCATGTAGGGCGTTCCCGGCGGCGGCGACAGACGCGCAATGCCGTTCGTGACGCGCGGGCCAAGCCCCCACTGTTCCGTTGCGCCGTTGGGATAGCGCAGCGTGAGCGGCCCCGCCTTGCCCAGGTTAGCCTGTACCACGACATCGTAGTTGTGCGTCCATCCCGGCGTCAGTCCCGGCGAGGCATAGCCTGCAAAAGCGTTGCTGGAACGATACAGGCGGGCAAACACCGGGGATGGCCCGACAGGGTTCCGCGCGCCAATGTCCGCGCCCGGATCGTTCTCATACACGCCCAACGCCAGATTCACGCCATCCGCCGAAGACGGCCCCATGCCCCCGGTTCCGCCCCCGTTCATCGGCATCACACCCGCAGCCCATCCAGGCAGGGGATGGTCGTTGGGCAGAATGGGAATCGGCACGATCTCGATGCCATTGACCACACTGCTGCCGCTGACAGGAACGAAAGTGATGAGGATGTAGCCGTTGCTGCTTGCCACAGCATTGAATGTTTTCACGACGGCCCGGTTTTTGGCTCCCGCCGTTGCCCATATATCGAAGTTGTTCAGCGCGCTGACGCCGTTAATGGCGATGTTCATCACGCGGCTGTTCGCCGCATTATAAACCAGTTCGGCAAAGTGCAGACGGACGGTGTAAGCGGCGGCAGGAGTGAAGCCGGGGATATTATACGCCAGCAGCGTGGCAGCAGTGTTCTGCGTCTGGTATACGGCTGCGGGCGCGGCGTTGGCAACGCCCTTCACGTCAACCCCCGTCGTAGTGGAGATCGGCGCACTGGCATTGTAATAGGCGTCCGAGCCGAATGTTCCGACCATGACCGGGCTGCCGCAGCTGATGCGCAGCGGCGCGGCGGCGCGGGCAGAACGGACGGTAAACAAGCACAGCGTCCAAACGGCGAACAGCAGGGAAACCAGCAGACGTTGGGGCATAATCGCTCTCCACAAAATCAGCATCACTAGCAGGTGACAACACGCATAGAGATGCAAAACCTTTAACGGCAGGCGGAACTACAGGCTAAAAGCCGCTTCCGAAAGCCACAACAATGGAACCGGTTTTGAAAATGGTTTTGCAAACAGCAGTGGAGAAAGGAGGACGACACAATCTCCCGGATCAACAATCGAACGGACAGGCAAGGCAACAAACACGTTACTCTGGGACACAACACAAGCCCAGGCGCTCACGCGATCAACAACAGGATTGCCGCACACCGTATTACATGTCAAACCAGAAGACCGATGCCGCCAAAAAGCAAACAGGCGAGCACAAGCCGGAAGAAGAAGCAAAAAGTGGATCAAACCCAAAACGCAACCCGGCTGCAAAGCAAACGAACCGTTAATTTACGCATCTATACATCAGTATACTGCGTTCTGCCAAACATTTCAGCAGGAAAACAACAGTTTTTCAAATTTTATTTTAACGCGGTTTATTCCTGCGTCTGCCGACCGGCAGTTATAACCCATTCCCTGCCACACACATTCCCCCTCATTCTCCTCTTCTCCTTCTCTTCTTTTCTCTGTGAAACCTCTGTGCCTCTGTGCCTCTAGCCGCAGGCGGGTGGTGAATATCCTCCCCGCCGGAACTTTTTTCGCGCCAGACGCCGTAAAACCGGCAGTAGCCCGTAAAATAGGATATACTAAGCCAAAATGTTTCGTTTAGCGGCCCTGACGCCCCCGTTTTCGGCAAGACCACACGCTCCCGTACTCGCAACGTGTTCTTCCGCGCTATATTCATAGTTCCGACTGAACTTTCCCGGTTCCGCGACAACAATTCGCCCGTTGCAGGTTTGATTTTGCCTGCCTCGCGTCCGGCTTGCCGTCGCTGTGACCTGTCCGCTATCGGCCTGAAACCGCCCTGCCTGCCCGCGCCTCCCCCGCGTCGGCAATCCAGCGCGGAAGGAGACCTGACAACGTATGAATTTCCAACAGCATCCTCGCGCCCGCCGCATCGCCTCCTGTGTCTCAACCCTGTCGCTGGTCGCCTATTCCACGTCGCTGCTGACGCCCGTAATGGCGCAAACGCCGGGGACGCCCCCGCCCACGCCAGACCACGCCCGAACAGGCGAAAAAGCAGGAAGAGCTGGATCGTCTGAAAAAGATGCCGCCCGCCCCCGGCAACCCCGCCGTGATTATTGACCCCAATACGGGCGGCGGCAACAACACGCGCGACTTCAACCGCGACGGCACGGCCCGAATGCCGTACCATCCCAAACGCGACTTCGGCGACCATCAGAGCAGCCCGAGCGATCCGCGCATGGTCACGGACGCCAAAGACCTTCCGATTTACGGCTTCCTCTATTTCGATTCTGCGCGGCGCGGCGTGGAAGCCCGACGCAACGGCCTTCTCAGCGCCCTGAACGGCGGCAACGGCAGCGGTTCGGCCCGCAGCAACAATCGCAACGGCAGCCGCAGCGCGTCCAACAGCGACAACAACCGCAACGGCAATGACGCCAACACGGAACGCTTCGCAGCCGCAACGGTTCCGATACAAACAACAGTAACAGCCCGAACGGACGCGACAACGGGGACAACAGCGGCGGTTCGCAGGAGGATAACGGCTCCACCGACGCCGAGCGACGCCGCAACGCCAACCGTCAGGATGCGGACTCCAATGACGCCGCTCTGGAAGAGGACGCCATCATACAGGGACGGTTGCAGGGGCGCAATGGGGATACCCGCGCGCCGGGACGCAATTCCGACAACTACCGGAACCCCCAACGATCCCAATAACAACCGTCCGCTCGATCCCATAACCGGATATCCGAATAATCCGAACGGCCAGTACAACCCCAATAATCGGAACAACCCCAATTTTCCGAACAACCCCGGTAATCCGAACTTTCCAAACAACGGACAGAATGGGTATCCGTATGGCCCCAACAACGGCTACTACAATAACGGTTATAATAATGGCTATAACGGCTACAACAATGGGTACAATCCGTTCCCGCAACGCTCGACGGTGAGCGGCTATGAGGGCATCATTGACCCCCTGACGCAGTTGACCAACAACATCATCGCGTCCCCGCCCTCCACCTATCAGTTATCCGGCGGAGACGAAGTGGTGATCCACATTACCACGCCCAAACTCCCCGCAATGGATATTGATCGGATGATAGACAATCTGGGCAATCTCGACCTGGGCGAAATGGGGCGCATCGTGGTGCGCGGCAAAACGCTGGATCAACTGGAAAGAGATTTACAGACTCGCGCCCTGCGCTACTACAAGGGCGCGCAGGTATCCCTCAGCCTGAAGCAACTGCGCTCGATCTCTGTAACCGTGCAGGGCGAGGCCGTGCAGCCGGGAACGTATGTGGTTCCGGGCGTGATCTCCGCCTTCAACATGCTGTACGGGGCGGGCGGGCCGACCATAGACGGCTCCCTGCGCGAAATCAAAGTGATGCGCGAGGGCAAAGAGTTCAAAACCCTCGACTTTTACAAGTTCATGAAGGGTGACGGGCAGGAAGACGTGATTATGCGGGCGGGCGATATGCTGGTGATTCCCCCGAGCGGAGCCCGCGTCGCGCTCATCGGCGAAGTGCGCCACCCCGCCCTGTACGAGATGAAAGACGACGAGAGCCTGAAGGACGCGCTGAAATTTGCGGGCGGCGTGAAGGCGTCGGGCGTGGATCAGATCGTACAGCTGAATACTCTCGAACCCGGCCAGAACCGCGTTCTGAAAAACATCAATCTGCGGGACAAAACGCAGGTGGAAGCCGTTCGCCTGTACGACGGCGACAGCGTCGAAATCCATTCCGTGCGCCAGATCGTGGACAACAAAGTGCACGTATCCGGGGCCATTTCGCAGCCCGGAGATTACGCGCTTACGCCCGGTATGAGAGTTGCCGACCTGCTGCGCATCGCCCGCAACCCCATCAGCGAAGCGTATCTTGGACGCGCCGCCCTGAAGCGCTGGAACGGCGACAATACGACCACGCTGATTCCCATTGACCTTGCCAAAGCCATTGAAAACGACCCGCAAAGCAACATCCCCCTGATGAAGTGGGACAGTCTGGAAATCTACTCCCGCACCGAAGCCGCTTTTGTCGGCACGCGCAAAATCGAAGTGCGCGGGGCCGTGCAGCGCGAAGGCGTGTACGAGTACAGCCAGAACATGCGCGTCCTCGACATTCTGCTGCGGGCGGGCGGCGCGCTGCCCAATGCGGAGCGCATCGAAATCATCCATCAGCACGGCGACGGCACGTACAAGTATGGAACCCGTTCTCGTGGCCGATGTGGCGCATGGCGACCCGGCGAAAAACATTGTCCTCGAAGACAACGACATCGTGGCCGTGTACAAAAACACGGAAGCGCAGTTTATCGCCGCGCATCAGGTGCGCGTGGAAGGCGAAGTGGTCACGCCGGGCTTTTATCCGCGCGGCGAAGGCATGCGCCTGACGGACGCCCTGCGGCTTGCCGGCTGGTTCCGGCCCGGCGCGCATCCGAACGTGAAAATCGCCCATGCCCGCCGTTCCGTGGATGTCCAAAGACGCTAACAACGGCATTGTGTCCGTGCAGTTCGATTCGCAGTTGCAGTGCGCGCCGCAGGACGATATGCGGCTGGAAGACGGCGACGTGATTGCCGTGCAGGGCACGGGCGGCATTGACGAGCGGCCCGCCGTCGTGTACGTCAAAGGCGCGGTCAACTCGCCCGGCCCCATCATCCTGAAAAACAAAAACGTGCGCCTGAGCGACGCCATTGCCGAAGCGGGCGGCCTGCGCCCCGAAGCCTTCCCCGAAGGCGCGGAGTTCAATCGCGACCCAGCCAAGCTGTCTTCCAAAACGCAGAGGGAACTCGCGGCCATCGATAGGCACGCTCACCAACCTGCTCAACGACAGGATTTCAAGCAGCGAACGCGCCAAATCCGACATCGAGCGCCTGAAAGCGCTGGGCAGACCACATGACAGCGGCAGCCTGCTCGGCGGCGCGCAAAGCAGCAGCGCGCTCAACAATGCCGCCGGCAGTCGCCATCGCGTCCAAACTGTCCGAGCACGAGCTGGTCACAGACCCGCGCCGCCTGACGGACAAGGAACTCGATCCCAGCGGCAACATCGCCGTCAACCTGCCCGCCGCTCTCGACGAAGCCAAACACCCGGCGGCAGAACGGACGATGACATTCTGCTGCTGGACGGCGACACCATCATCGTTCCCGAAAAGCCGACAACCGATCCAGGTCATCGGGGCCGTCACCAATCAGCGCGGCGTTCTGTTCCTGCCGGGCAATCGCTGGACTACTACATCGCGCAGGCGGGCGGTTACGCCCCGGATGCCGCGCTAAAGACCATTGAAGTGATCCGCGCAGGCGGCGGCATTATTCCCGCCAACAAAGTCAAAGAACTGCGCCCCGGCGACGTGATTCTCGTCCCGACCAAAGTGCTGGCGGCCAACATCGCGCAGCATCGCGATGGTATCGGCGATTTCTTCAAGTCCATCACCAATTCGGCGATCATCTTCAAGCTCGCGACCGGAGTATTCGGAATCTGATGGAAACAAAACCTATTCTCCTGCCTGAACAGGACCTCAACTTCCATATTGACTTTCCCCTGCTGCGCGACATTCTGCGTCGCAAAGCGGCCACGCTGGCTCTCGTGGGGCTTGTCGTGGGCGGTGGCTACGCCCTGCGCCAGTTGTACTCCGCGCCGCAGCAGTTTATGAGCGAGTGTTCCGTTGCCATGCAGCAGTCCGGGCCGGTAGGCATACCCAGCGGACTGAGCGCGCTGCTTGGCGGCGCGGGCGGCGGTTCGCACAAGTACATGGGCCTGCTTGCCAGCCGCATGATGGCGGAAAAGGTGGAGCGTCGCCTCGATCTGGCGCAACGCCTGCGCCTGAGCAGCCGCAAGGAAGCCGTCAACCTTCTGCGCAACGGCATGAAACCGGATGATTCAAGCTTCGAGGGCCTGCTGATTATCCACTTTGTCATGGAAGCGCCGCCCGTCAAAGCGCCCGGTTCGGAACGCAAAGCCGAACAGGTACGCCAGCTCGTCGCGGAAGTGGCGAACGAGTACGCGGATGAACTGGCGGACTTTTACAGCGAAAGCAACTCCGAGGGCGCGAACGCGCTGCTGAAAATCGTCCAGAACGAGCGACGGGACGCCCGCGAAAACTATCAGCGGGCCACCACCCGCCTGCGCAATTTCGTTTTCAGCTGGAAAGACAAGCCCGTTACCAGCACTCCCGTCGGCAACAACATCGAATCCAACGGCCCCGACTATCTGTTCAGCCTGTACAACCAGATTGACCAGATTGACGCCGATATGCGGGCCACGCTTGTCGCGCAGGAGGCGTCCAAAAAACTCCATGCCGAGCAGGTGAAAAACATCCCCATTCTGCCCGCTGAGGACAGCCTGCTCAACAGCGCCCGCTCCCGACTTTCGGCGGCGGAAAGCAATTTCAAGCGCGTCAGCGACGCTTATAACCCGGAAGCCCGCGCCTATCAGGAAGCCGAAGATAACGTGCGCCATGCGAAAGAGGATCTGGCGCAGCAGTTGAAGGGTATCCAGAAGCTGCAAACGACCGATCAAATGGATACGCGCAAGCAGCTTGATGTTCAGAAAGATCGGCGCGCGTCCCTTGTCAAACTGGCGACCAAAGCGGAATCCAATCTGTTCTCGCGCCGCGATCTCGCGTGGCGCATGGAACAACTGCGCACCGATCAGGGCATCGCGCAGCAACGTATGCAGGCGGCGGAAGTGAAGGCCGTAGACGTGCGATTAAGCACGCTGACAGGCAAAAGCAAAATCTCCATTCTGGATGACGCGCTGCCGCCGGACACCAACATGCAGGGCAACAGCAGCCCCGCCCGCGCCAGTATTCTGATCGCCCTGTTCGCTATGGCGCTCGTGACCGCGTTCGAGTACATGCGCGGGCTTCGCCGCCAATCGCTGAACGCCTATCAGTTCGCCCTGTCCACAGGAGGCTATGGCGGCAACGGCATGACGAATGGCGCTCATAGCAATGGAAATGGCAACGGCAACGGCCATCATGCGGCAGAAAACGGCAACGGCGCGACAGCGCAGAACGTCCCTGAAGAAACCCATTCCACAAACGGGAATGGCAACGGCAATGGCAGCAATGGCAACGGCAAGAACGGCGTAAAAACCCCGGATGCGAAAGTGACCCGGCGGCGCTGACCGGAAGAGGACACAACAAGTTGTGTCCCTACGAACGCTTACTGGAACAGTATTGCTCTTAATACGCCGCGCCCGATTACGGCAATCGCGCGCGGCGTGTTATTGAGATTGGCGTGTACGAATAGCGCAAACACAGGAAAATGAACGGCGTGAAAAGCGTATCCATCAAGCGCAATGTGGCGGGAAATCTGGCGGGCAGGCTGTACGCCGCGCTGGTCAGTTTCCTTGTCGTGCCGTTTTATCTGGATTTTCTCGGCGCGGAGGGGTACGGATTGGTGGGCGTGTTCATCACGCTGCAAACGGTTGTGATGCTGCTCGATCTGGGACTCAGCCCGCTGATGATGCGCGAACTGGCCCGCCTTTCCGCTCTGCCCGACACACAACAGGAGCAGCGCGATCTGGCGCGGACACTGGAAATCGTCTACTGGCTTATCGGCGCGATGATCGGGTTGGGAACCATTCTGCTCGCGCCCTGGATTGCGCGTCACGCCTTTCACGCCGAAATCCTGCCTGCTTCTACCGTCGTTCAGGCGATTCGCATTATCGGCGTGATTATGGTGTTTCAGTGGCCCGACTCGTTTTACAGCAGCGGGCTGGCGGGATTGCAGAAACAGGTGGCGTTAAACCTGATTCGTATTCTCATTGCCACGCTGCAAAGCATCGGCGCGCTGCTGATTCTGATGTTCGTGTCGCGTACCATTCAGGCGTATTTGTGGTGGATGGCGGCGGTGTGGGCAATACAAACCGCCCTGCTTGTCGGCTGCCTGTGGAAATCCCTGCCCGCGTGTCCGGTTCCCGCCCGCTTCCGCAAGGACCTGTGGCATAAAAACGCGCGGTTTACGGCGGGAATGACCGGCGTTGCCCTGACAACCGTGCTGCTGTCGCAGTCCGACAAAATGGTAGTGGGCGCGTCGTTAAGCCTTGCCGCTTTCGGCTACTACACCATAGCCGCCAGTCTCGCCAACAACGCCCTGCCCCTGCTGTTCACCCCCATCTACAACGCCGTCTTTCCCCGCTTTTCGCAGCTTGTCGCCCTGCAAGACGAAGCGGAATTGGCCCGGTTTTATCACAAAAGCTGCCAGATTCTGGCCGCTATCGTCGTGCCGGTCGCCCTTGTCGGCGCGATGTTCGCGCATGAACTGCTTTCCCTGTTTCTGCGCAACCCGGAAATCGTTCGCCATGCCGAGCCGATATTTCGCCTGCTGCTGATCGGAACCGCGCTCAACGGGCTTGTCACGCTGCCCTACGCGCTGCAACTCGCATACGGCTGGACTTCGCTTGCCGCAACGAAGAACCTGATTGCGACAATTACGGTTGTTCCGCTAACCTGGCTGGCGGTCCGGCACTGGGGCGCGGTTGGCGGCTGCGCGATGTGCCTGACAACCAATGCGGGCTATCTGCTGCTGGAAGTGCCCATCATGCACCGCCGTTTGCTGCGCGGGGAAATGAAGGCGTGGTACGCGCGGGATGTGGCCCTGCCGCTGTGCATCGGCCTGCTGATTGTCGGCGCGGCTCGATTACTGTTCTCCTCCCGCGCGTCCCCCCTCGTCCTGCTCCCCGGCATTGCCCTGACAACCCTTACGGCTATAACCTGTACCCTGTTGTCCATGCCCTGGACGCGCGCCATTCTCACCCGCCTGCGCCGCCAATCGCGCCCAACCGCCCCCAATATGGTAAAATGACACAACAATAACCAACCCAATACCAAACGCCGAACACCGAACACCGAATACCCAAATGCCCCTTTGCACCGTCGCCATTCCGGTTTATAATCGCGCCCACATTATCCGCGCGGCCATTGACTCCGCGCTGCGACAGGACATAGACGATCTGGAAGTTCTGGTGGTGGACGATTGCTCTACCGATGGCGCGTGGGACGTGATACAGGGTTACGCCGATCCCCGGCTGCGCGCGGTTCGCAACGACATCAATATGGGGCTGTTCGGTAATATGAATCGCTGTCTTGATCTGGCGCGGGGCAAATATATTCGCATCCTTTGCGACGACGACCGCCTGATTCCCGGCTGCTTGCGGCATGAAACCGCGATTATGGAGGCGCATCCCGAAGCCGCCCTGCTTTCCACGCGCATTTATATCGTCAACGAGGCGGGCGAACGGACGGGCATGTTCGGGGAACACCTTGCGCCCGGTTTGTATCGGGGCCGGGACGTGATACCCGCCGCGCTGTGGGTTTTGTCGCACTACGGGCATACCCTTTTCGGCTATCCCTCCGGCGTGCTGATGCGGCGCGCCGCCGTTCAGCAGGCGGGCCATTTCGATACGGGTTTGAAGCAGATTGGCGATGTGGCCTACTTTCTGCGGCTGGCGCAGCAGGGCGATCTGGCCGTCACCGACCATGCGGGGAGCGAGGTACTCGACCACGCGGCGGGAACCACGCAGCAGATGATTAAAAACGGCACGATCACGCGGGAGTGGGCGGGACTGGCGCGGGAGTGGCGCGACTCGATTGCCTCTCGCCGCATGTACAAACAGATACTCGGACAAACAGCCGTGTACTCGCTGTTTCTGGCGCAGTCGTTCTGGCGGCATGGGCATCCTGAAGCGGCGAAGCAGTATTTTCAGGCCGCAAGAAACACGCGCGTCTCGCCCCTCGCCTACCCTGTGGAAGCCCTGCGCTTTCTGCGAATTCGTATTCCCCTGATGCGGCGCAATGTCCGTATTCAGCCCTTGCAGCCCTATCGCGCCTTAGAGCATGAAAAAGCCCCTCTCCTGGCGAGGAACGAGCGGCCAGGAGAGGGGTTGGGGTGAGGTATTTTAATTATGATCCACCCGCAGCCGACCAATATCTGCGCGGTCATCGTCACCTACCATCCTGACGATTGTCTGGCAGAGCGCGTCGAAGCGATAGCCGAACAAGTAAGCAGTGTGGTAATTGTGGATAACGGCTCGGAACCGGAAGCGCGGGAACGGATTTGCGCCCTGTCCCTGCCCTGCGCCTATCACTGTATTCTCAATGAGGACAACAGGGGAATCGCGACCGCGCTGAATCAGGGCATTGCCTGGGCGCAATCACAGGGGTTTGCGTGGGTCTTGACATTCGATCAGGACTCTCAAATTTCGGACGGCTTCACGGCGAGTTTAATACAGGTTTATGACGCTTGCCCGGATAAAGCGGTTCTTGCTATTGTGGGCGCGAATTATACCCACGCGGGGCAGAACCTGAGCGGCTATCCAGCTTCCGATTTGACGTATGGGGGCGGGGATGGCTGGCGCGAAGTGGTGATGGCGATTACATCCGGCAGCCTGATGTCACTGGAAGCGTATGCGCGGATCGGGCCGTTTATGGACGCGCTGTTCATTGACCACGTAGATACGGAATACTGCCTCCGCGCCCGCGCGAAAGGCTTTCACATCGTTGTCACGGACGCGCCCCTGATGGTACATTCGGTCGGACAATTGACGCCCCGCCGCATGTTGGGCCGACAGGTGTGGACGTTCAACTACTCGCCCCTGCGCTGGTACTACAGGACGCGCAACCATATTTATCTCCTGCGCCGGTATCTTCGCCAGGAACCGCGCTGGCTCGGCAGAACGGTCAACGATTTGATACGCGGTTGGGTGAAACTCATTTTGTTCGAATCGCAGCGAACGCGCAAAGCCGCAGCAGTCGCGCGGGGCATCCGGCACGGATTGTTTCTCAGGCGGGACGGGGCCGAACGCATGACACACTCTCTCGTCAGTCCCGACGCGGACACGCAGGCGAACCCGCCCCCGACTGCGTTCTCAAGAGGGGCGTGGTGGCTCTGGCGGCATTTTCCGCTGCTGAATTTCGCGCTGCTGGCGCTGTGCGTTTTCCGCTACGCGGTCGCCATTCCCATTCTGGATCAGTGGGCGCTGGTTCCCCTGCTCGACAAGATGTATCGTCACCGGTTGGCGTTCGCGGATTTATGGGCGCAGCACAATGAGCATCGGCTGGTCTTTCCGCGTCTGATTATGCTGGCCTGCGCGCGGTTGAGCGGCTGGGATTTGCGGTGGGAACTGGCGGTAAACCTGCTGCTCGGCGCGGGCATCTACGCCGCGTTCGCGTATCAGGCGCGGCAAACCGCGCGAATTGCGGGCGTGTCTGCTTTCCGCCGGCTTCCGCCGCTTTTCGCGCTGATCGCGTTTTCGTTTCGGCAGTTCGAGAATTGGGAATGGGGCTGGCAGTTACAGATATTTCTAAACGTACTCGCCGTTGTTGGCGGCATTATCGCCTTAACGGGACGCCCTTTTTCCTGGATGCGGCTGACGGGGGCAATGGCCTGTGGCGTTGTCGCCACATACTCTTTCGCCAACGGCATGCTGTTCTGGGTGGTGGGCGGGGCTGCGATTTTGTGCGTGCCGCGTGATGGGCGCAGGCTGTTGTATCTGGCCGCATGGCTCGTTGTGGCAAGCGCGGTCATCGCCTCCTATCGCTATCAATTCGAGGATAACCCGATCATGCGCGCGTCCCTGGCCTACGGACTGCGCCATCCCCTCGCGTTCGGCATTTATGTCGTTAGCTACCTGGGCAGCCTGTTCAGCATCGGCAATCTGGAAGCGCGGCCGTACTGGAGCCTGTATGCCGCCGCAACCCCGGCGGGTTTGTTCGGATTAGGGGCGTTGTGGTGGGTCGCGGCGGCGCTGTCGGGCGCAGCGGCCTCAGATCGGGAAACGCTGTTGCCCTACGCCGCGATGGTTCTGTATGCGTGTCTCAGCGCGCTGGTGAGCGCGGCGGGCCGACTCAGCATCGGAGTGGTTCAGGCCACCTCCTCGCGCTATACAACCATTTCACAGCTTTTCTGGGTGGGACTGCTGGCGCTGGCGCTGCTCGCGATTGAGCCACAGAACGCAAACTCCCATATCCCTGCCGATGTTGCCCTACAGGATGAAAATGGCGCGTCGAAAGCCCGCCCGATTCCCGTCACGCCTGACAATAACGCGCCGGAACAATTCACCCTTTCCGCGCCCGTCAAGCGACTGTTCCTTGCCGCTGCAATCGCGCTGGCCTTTTTCTCGCTTGCCAGTATGCCGCGCCTGCAACGCCACTATGCAGCCATGCGCAGGGCGGAGCGGGAACTGGACCGCAATCCCGCTAACGCGCCCGATATACATCCCGACGCAGGCTATCTGCTGCAACAGCAGGCGACTTTGCGGCAGCTTCATCTGAATATCTACCGCGTCCGCAATAGCACAAAAACCCGTTAAGTAATTAGCGGGTTTTTGCGCGACGCAGGATATTATGGTTTCTGGTCTAATGAGTTCGTCTGAGAACTATGTTCTTTTGCGTCCAATCTTCAAACTTCACGTCAGGAATAGATTGAAAGTGTTGCACATTACGTGTTTGCTCCGTTGTACTTTCTTTTTCGTTCAACTCCTGGCGATATTCTTGTATGGCAGCTATGTAGTCATCCCAAAGCGGCTCATCATCGTATTTGCCCGCCAGAGAAGCATGAGGATACTGGTCTATAAAAACCGCTGACGCAGCAGAGGCAGTAACGTCTTGACTTGCAGAAACAGATTTCTTCCATTGCTCAACATGAAAGGAGGCATGAGACTTTTTCGGTTTCCGTAAAACTTTTGGGGCAAACTCTTGCGTAGACATGACTCTACCCTCCTGTGAAAATCGTTGATAACACTATTATATCACTCACCTTACGCAGGCGAGCAGTTTGTAGTCACAGATTTGCTGTTGTTGACGGTAGAATAGTGTCATGGACAAACAACTTCTGGACCTTTACTCAGACTATCTCCTTTGTTCGTTCGGCCTGACTACCGCGACGGGCCTTTCCACCCTGCTCGACGGCGCGATTAGCCACGACAAGATCACGCGGTTCTTGTCAGGACGTGACTTCACTTCTTCGGACCTGTGGCATCTGGTCAAACCCTTGGTACGGCAGGTACAATGTGAAGACGCAGTTCTGGTCTTCGATGACAGCATCGAAGAAAAACTCTATACGGATGAAAGCGAACTCATTTGCTGGCATTGGGATCATTGCTTCAACCGCAACGTGAAGGGCATCAACATTCTGACCTGTTTGTATCGCGCGCCCACTGCCGCTCTGCCCGTTGCCTTCGAGTTGATCCAAAAGTCGGCTTGGGAAACGCATAAGAAGACGGGCAAACCCAAGCGAGTGTGTCCCAAGACCAAGAACGAATACCTGCGCGAGATGGTGGCGCAATGTCAGAAGAACCAATTGCCTTTTCGCTATGTCCTGGCCGACGCTTGGTTCAGCGCGGCAGAAACGATGATGCACCTCAAAAACGAAGGCAAAACCGACTTTATCTTCCCGATTAAGGCCAACCGCAAGGTGGCTTTGTCCCAGGAAGACAAGTTGGCAGGCCGCTATATGCCCGTATCCTCGCTTTGCTGCGAAGCGGACGCCGTATTGAACATCTGGCTGGAGGGGGTAAACTTCCCCCTTCTGCTGTGTAAGCAGGTCTTTACAAACAAGGACGGCAGCCAGGGCGTTCTCTATCTCGTGACGAGTGACACGACGTTAAGCGGTTGCGACATCCAGACGATCTACCAAAAACGGTGGAAAGTGGAAGAGTATCACAAATCGGTCAAGAGCAATGCGAGTTTCGCCAAGTCGCCGACCAAAACTATTCGGACCCAGAGCAACCATATCTTCGCCTGTTTATGGGCGTATGTGAAGTTGGAAAGTCTGCGTTTGCAGACGCGCTTGAACCATTTTGCGATGAAAGGCAGGCTCTACAAAGCGGCCCTTGCCAGCGCCTACCGCGAACTACAACTGCTCAAAGGCATGAGTGCGCCTGCGTAAGGTGAGTTATATCAGAAGCTTCCACATTGTCAACTGGAATTACGGAAAAACTCCGCGCATAGCATAAGCAATCTCCTGCTTTGCGTATAGTTCGCGCGTGTAGCGCAATTTCGAAACGACAAATGCCCCCTGCTATGGCAGGGCAAATCGCTCGTTTGATGTATACTGAAGGCATACACTGCTGCGGTAATACTGCGTTGCTCACCATGACCACCAACATGACAAACAACCCGGCGGCAAATAGCATGGCTGATACGACTGATAGAAGTGACAGGACGGCGATGCCGCTGGCACATATCATCGTTATCACCTGCAACGGCAAACACCATCTGGAAAAATGCCTGCCGTCCCTGCTGCAAACCACGTATGCCAATTTCCACATCACGTTGCTGGACAACGCTTCTACGGACGGCTCTGCGGAATATGCGCGGGCGGAGTTTCCAATGATTGAAGTGGCGCAAAATCCCGTCAATGACGGTTTTGCGCGGGGAAATAATCGGGTCATGGAACGGGCGTTACAGGAGGGCGCGGATTACGTGCTGTTACTGAACGACGACACGATTATTCTGAACCCGGACTGGCTGGCCTGCGCCGTGAATGTGGCGGAACAATCGCCTGCTATCGGCATGGTCGGTTTCGATCTTACCGAAGACACCGGTAAGGCTTCTCCGCCCGCGCTTGAATCTGCGGACGCCAAAACCCTGCTTGGCTGCGCGCTGCTGATAAAAAGCCGCCTGCTTCGCGATGTCGGATTGTTCGATGAAACGTATTTCGCCTATTTCGAGGAGACTGATCTGGAAGCGCGGGCGGTTCGCGCCGGGTACGCGCTGAAAGCAATCAACATTCCGCTATACCATGCCGGGGGCGGCAGTTTCGGGCGTATGCCGTTGAAATTCGCCTATTTGTACCTGCGCAATGTGGTACGCTATTCCATTAAAAACGAAGATTTGACCCGCGCCCTGCTGCGCCCCCTCCTGATATGGGATGTGGCGTACAATCCGTTTCCGCTTCAGCGCGACGAGGCGAAAACCCGGTTGCGCCAACGCCTGAACACGGGCAATTTTTGCGCCAACTATCTTGTCTTTTTCGGCGCGATGGCATGGAACATCATGGCTCTGCCGCAGACGCTGTGGCTGCGCGTTCGGCACAACAGTCGGGCGCGTCGCGCCACGCTTGTTTAAGGAATACCGCTTTTGCCGCATCCCGCGCAGGATAACCCGAACTTACGCGACAATGGTTCTGCTTCGCGCCCGATACGGCTGGAATTTCTGGATGGTCTGCGCGGGCTGGCCGCGCTGTATGTCGTGTTGTTTCACCTGACCGCGTCGCGGTTTCTGGTGGATGCGTCGGGCGCGCGGGTATCGCTGCCCCTGCCCCTGCGCAGCATCATCGCCGTCACGCGGTACGGACACTACGCCGTTGCCTTGTTTATCGTGCTGTCCGGTTACAGCCTGATGCTGCCCGTTGTCCGGTCACAGGACAGACGATTGCGCGGAGGGTTCGCGAGTTATTTAAAACGCCGCGCGGGACGCATTTTGCCGCCCTATTACGCCGCGCTGCTGCTGTCCCTGCTTTGTCTTGCCGGCGCGCGGGCAATGGCGGGAGGTGAATTGGGAAACGGTCGGGTCGCACCTGCTGCTTGTTCACAACCTGCGCTTCGACTGGTACGAGACGATCAACGTTCCGCTGTGGAGCGTCGCTACGGAATGGGACATCTATTTCCTGTTTCCCCTGCTTCTGCTTCCCCTGTGGCGCAAGTGGGGAATGGGCGCGGTTCTGGTTGCCGGGTTCGGGCTGGGCTGGCTGCCGCATTTCGTGATGCCGCCCGCGTTCAGCCTGAACTGGGCCTGTCCCTGGTATCTTGGCCTGTTCAGTTTGGGCATGGGCGCGGCAACAGTGACAGCGGCGCGGGATGCGCGGACGGCAGCATTGCGCCCCCATTTTTGGAGCGCGATTGGCGCATTGCCCGCCACTCTGTTTGTTGCCATCGCTATTTTTCGCCCGTTCTGGATTGAAGAGCGGCAGTGGATATTGGATCCGCTCGTCGGCGCGTTCGCTGCCTGCCTGATACTGGCCTGCGCGTCAGCGCGGTATCAAGCGGCAAAACCGGGGCTGATTCTGCGCGTTTTGGAACATCCCCGGACGTTGTGGCTCGGCGCGTTCTCTTATAGTCTGTATTTGACGCACATTCTGGTAAAATGGGGGTTGTACGCGCTGTTGTCCCGTTTTGCCCTGTCCCCTTCCGTTCTGCTGCTGTGCCTGTTGGGGTTGGGAGTTCCCGCCAGCCTGCTGACGGGATGGGGATTTTATCTGCTGGTGGAGCGCCATTTCCTTGCCGCCCGTTCCACCGCGCGGCACAGCGAAGCGGTTTCTTCTGAAACCGTTTCTATCGAAGCGCGTCCGGCGCAAGATGCCGCCGAAAATCCTGCGCGCGTGACCTGAACACAACTGTTCCGGGTATTTTCAATCCCTGGCAAAATGTGTTCGGTAGTGAAATTATGTCAACACTCTCCGACAATAGCCTGTTATGGGCGCTTACCCTCGCCAATATCGCGCTTCTCGCCGCCTATACCACGCGGCAGTGCATTTCACGGCGCGGCATCGAGTTCAATCACGTTACGGCCATCAGCCTGGGGTATTTCATCTACTGGGTGTTGCCGTTCCTGATCGGCCTGCTGAAACTGTTCAAAGAGTATCCCGCCTGTAATGTCTGGTACGCGTTTTTTGACAACATTCCCAACTCTTCCAAAGAGCTGTATCTGTGTTTCTGCCTGCTGATCTATGGCGCGTTCATCCTGGGAACCGAACTCAGCTGTAGACAGCAGGCGGGGAAGCCAAAGCCTGTCTACCAGAACATCGCGTTTCCGCTTGTGTACCTGAAAGCGCAACTGCTGGTGTGCCTCCTGCTCGTGGGCTACGCCACCTACTCGGCGCGGCAGGATTTGTTTCACGGCTATTCGACCATCGGCGGCGAGGGCGACGTGCGCCGTTCCGTCCTCATCTCCACAACCGGCCTGCTGGAAGCCGTCGCCTTCCTCTACTGCATCAAATGGGAGGAGCGATTACGCGCCCGGTACGGCGTGGTAAAACTGAGATTTCGGCAAATTATCCTCAATCGCGCCATGATCGCTTACGGCATTTCGGCCCTGCTCGTCGTCTCCACAGGCCACCGACTGAGCGCGCTGTCGAGCCTGATGATGCTTCTCATCTACTATTCCGTGTATTTCCAACGCCTGCGTTTTCGTTCCGCCCTGCTGACTCTGGGGCTTGCGCTGAGTACGGCGGCAACCCTGGGACTGGTGCGCCTTGCCAGTACCGTTAACAGCCTGGGCATCCTGTTTATGATGTTTGTCGAACCCATCGGAGCCAGTCAAACGCTGCTGGCATTTTTGAGAGCGGATCGGCTGGAAATGCTGAATTTCCCCATTTTTCTGCTCAGTGGGTTTATCAATCTTGTGCCGCGCCCTTTATTGCCCGACAAAGCCTCGCTGATTATCAAGCCGGAAATGATGGGCTACAGGATTTACGCGCCGCAGGGCAGTTTCCATAGCTTCGTGCAGTTCTGCATCAATTTTGGATTGATCGGCACTGTCATCGTATGGTTCTTTATCGGCTACGGATTGCAGAAGCTGAAATTCGCCGATAAATCTATGGTGCATCGCGTGGCGTATATTATGATCTCCGGCTTTCTTCTGACCACCTTCTTTCGGGACGATTTTTCCGGTTCCATCGTAAAAGCCATCTTGCAGTTGTCCATTCTGATTCCGTTGATTGCCGCCGTGTCCGCGAACATGCTGCGCAACTATACGCATCCGCCCGCGCCTGAAGGATTGTCGGCGTCCCTGCCGGAAGAGCAGGCGTCCTGATGCCGTCGCCACTGCCTGAAACGGGCTGCGATTGGCCCGATAACGCCCGAGGGCAAGGCGCAGACGTGTTTCGTTCACGGATCGCGCTGCTCCTGTTCGGACTGGCCCTGTTGCTGCGATTGTTCGCGGTGGGTTACGTGGATACGTGGGGCGAGGGGCTGACGCGCGGATTTTTCACGTATGCCGGTTCCGAATACGTCAGCATGGCGCATGGTCTGCTCACGCGGGGCGATTTCACGATGGAGAGGCTGTGGGGTAATTCTATGCCTTCGGCCTATCAGCCGCCGCTGTACCCCCTGTTCCTGGCGCTCGTATTTCGATTGCGCGGCCTGCCGTTTCCCGCCATTCTGAACGACCGGACGGCGCTGATTGGCGTTCAATTGCTGCACTGCCTGGCCGGGGGGTTGTGGTGCGCGTGTTTGTACGCATTGGGAAACCGCCTGTTCGGAGGGCGTATCGGCATTGTCGCGGCCCTGCTGGGAGCCACGTACCCGACACTGGCGTATTCTGTTGTCGAAGTGCATCCGCTGAACTTCTTTTTGCTGCTGCTGCTGTGTTTTCTGCTTGCGGCCTGCGAAATCACGAACGACGTGAACGGCGCGGAGTTTGCGGGGAAACGAGCGGGCTGGAAAAGCGCGTTGATTCTCGGCGTGACGGCGGGGCTGCTGGCCCTGACACGCTCGGAATGTCTGCCCCTGTGCCTGCTGCTGCTGCTGGGAATGGGCTGGCGGCATCCCTCCCGTTGCGCGCAAATGGCCTGCGCTGTCGGGGTCTGCTGCCTGCTGTACGCGCCCTGGCTGATCCGCAATCATCGCGATTTTGGGGCCTTCGTGCTGACGAATACCAGTGGAACCAATCTGTTTCGGGGGCAGGGGCCGGTCGCCAACGGGGGAACGTATCAGGCGGACGGCAAGGAAATCTGGTTCACGCCCGAAACTCGCGCCGCCATTCACGCCCTGCCCGTAACAACGGATTGGGAGATGCGGCAGGACGCGCTGTTACGGCGGGCGGCAATGGACTACATGCGGCAGCACCCTTTGCGCCCCCTGCAACTGATACCGAACAAGCTGTTCCTGTTTCTCATCCGAGATGGCAACCATCCCAAAGGGCAGTCCGTCCTGGTGTGGGTTCCGGGGTTGGCGCTGCTGCTGTGCGCCCTGCGCGGTTACTGGCTGCTGCGCAAAGACCTGCGCTTTTTCTGGCCGCTGGCCGCCGTACCCCTGTTTTACGCGCTGATCGTAGTCGTGTTTTTCAGCCTGCCGCGCTATCGCATGATGATTGATCCCGCGCTGATGGTTCCCGCCGCATGTGGGCTGTGTCCCGCCTGTATTCGGCGCAGGACAGCGGA
Source organism: uncultured Chthonomonadaceae bacterium (assembly GCA_963817895.1). GTDB lineage: Bacteria > Armatimonadota > Chthonomonadetes > Chthonomonadales > Chthonomonadaceae > CAWFQB01. The sequence goes on along the minus strand of CAWFQB010000003.1, from coordinate 414,921 downwards.
CGGCGAAGGCTCAGATAGATAACCAACACAAGGCTATGGTGGCCTGAACAAAGGAATATTGCATGCGCAAACATACTTTCGGGCGCTTCTGTCTTCTGGCAGGCTTTGCGGCGCTGCCGCTGCGAACGTTCGGACAGAACGCTCCGATGGACCCTTTTCTGGGCAAAAACGACTATCCGCAGTATCGGAATCTATCCGGGCTGGCGGGCGGCGGTTACGGCACGGATGAGCGGGGGCATCGCTCCCTGACCGGCCCCACCGCGTTCTCCACGCCCACCGCTTACGTTCTGGGACACGATTCTTTTTTCTTTGGCAACGGTGGCATGAACTTTCGCGGCGCGTTCTCCCTCGACGACAAAAAGGTGAACGGAACGCTGGTCGGCACGTATGGACACACTTTCGGGCAGTTCAATATCGCCTTTACGGATTTCATCAAAAGCTACGCTCTGGATCAGGTATACAATCTACAGGTGGGATTGATTCCCGTCCATAAAAATCGGCTTGGCGTATCCATCGGCGTTCAGGACGGGCAGGGTCGGGGCGGTTCGGCGGGCGCGGGGCAGCCGACAGACCGCAACTCCTCCCAATCCATTTTCGGCGTGTTCACGTACCCGGTAGATGTCGGGAGCGACCGACCGCTTTTTGTCAGCGCGGGATTGGGAACGCACCGCTTCGGCAACGGCTTCGGTTCCGCGAGTTACTGGCTTGGCGGGCCGGCGCGGGTTTATCTGGAATATGACGGCTTCGGCTTCAATCAGGGCGTTTTGATTGCGCAGCAAATCGGCAGGGGGCGCGGCTCATTTGACATCAATGCCAATGTGGGGCTGGTGCGCGGCAAATTCTTCGCGTTTTCCCTGGGCGTCGGGTTTTAGGGGCGACACATGCGAATCGGCATCAATCTGCTTTATCTGCTTCCCGGCATCGTGGGCGGCACGCAAACATACGCGCAGGAGTTGCTCAGGGCGCTGGCAAATCGGCCTGAACCACACGAGTACGCGCTGTTCGTCAATGAGGAGGCGCGGGATTTGCCGCTGCCCTCCGCCCCCAACTTTGAGCGGATTGTCTGCCCGGTGCGGGCGCATGCCCGGTCCGCGCGGTATCGGTATGAGCAGTTGGCTCTGCCGCGCCAGTTGAAGCACAGAGAATTGGACGTGCTTCACTCGCTCGGCTATGTCGGCCCGATTCACGCCCCCTGCAAGCACGTCGTCACCATTCACGACCTCAACTATCGCGCGTTCAAAGGGGCGATGCGCGCGGACAAGCGGGTTGTGCTGGGATTTTTCGTGCGCCAGACCGCCCACCACGCCGACCACATCATTGCGGTATCGGAGTTTTCCAAAGAGCAGATCGTGCAGCATTTGCGGGTTCGCGCCAACAAAGTTACCGTCGTGCATGAGGCCGCGAAACAGCCTGACCAGACCTACTCTTCGGAGGAACAGCGCGCGATTCTGCGTTCGCATGGCCTGAACGCCCCGTACATCGTCGCTTTCAGCAGCCAGAGCCTGAACAAAAACATTCCCCGCCTGCTTGCCGCCTTCGCCCTGCTTTCCCCTGACGTTGCGCACAATCTGGTTTTAATCGGGCATGTGCCGCCCGAAGCCAATGTCGCGCGCGATATTGTCCGGCTTGGGCTGTCCGGGCGCGTGGTTTGCGCGGGCTATCTGCCGGACGCCCACGTTCCTGTTCTGCTGCGCCATGCCGATCTGTTCGTGTTTCCGTCCTGGTACGAGGGGTTCGGCCTGCCCGCATTGGAAGCCCAACTCGCCGGCGTTCCCGTTGCCTGCTCCCACGCCGCTTCCCTGCCCGAAGTTGCCGGGGAGGGGGCCGCGTATTTCGATCCGGTTTCCGTGGAAGACATGGCGCGAACGTTGCGCCAGTGCCTCAACGATCCCGATTTGCGCGTCCGACTGCGGGCGCAGGGAACGGCGAACGCGAACCGCTTCTCGTGGGAACAGGCCGCGCGGGACACGCTTGCAGTCTACGCGCAGATAGCCCGGTCGTGAATTACCTGTGTTTGGCGCGAGATATGGTATACTTGCACAGTCGGACAACTACCCCCGAATAATATTTTTAAGAAATGTATTGTCGCCAACCCTGCCCCTGTCCCGTCGCTTCCAAACGGGAACATGGGGGTTGCCTGCCCCGCATACGCTACCGCTTATGTTTGGGCTGACCGCGACAACCTGATGAGATTTTTTGATGGATGATCTTGAATTGGCCGCGTCATACCCCCTGCCCCCGCCACGCTTGCTTCTCAATAATTTTGCCCGCGCAACCGTTCTTCTTGTCGGTGACGTGATGCTGGACGAGTATGTATGGGGAGATGTTCGCCGCATCTCGCCGGAAGCGCCCGTTCCCGTTGTGGAGGTCAGGGAGCGCAGCTACATGCCCGGCGGAGCCGCCAATGTCGCCAACAACATCGCGCATTTGAGCGGGCATGTTCATTTGGGCGGCGTGGTTGGCAGGGATGACGCGGGCAAGCGTTTGCGCGCCTTGCTGCAAGACGCGCAGATTGATACCGAGGGCCTGATTTCCGATTCGACCCGTCCGACAACCACGAAACTGCGCATTGTGGCGCACAGCCAGCAGTTGGCGCGCGTAGATTCGGAAAAGCGCCACGCGCTGGATGCCCAACAGGAGGCCGCGCTGCTGCAATGGGCAAACGCGCGAATGGCGAATGTGGGAGCCTGTGTGCTGTCCGATTACAGCAAGGGCGTTTTGTCGCCGTCCCTGATTCGCGGCCTGATTGACTGCGCGCGCGCGCATGGCAAGCCCGTAATTGTAGACCCCAAAGGCAGCGATTACACGCGCTATCAGGGCGCAGCCGTAATTACCCCAAACGCGCATGAGGCGGAACGGGCCACGCAGATCGAAATTCATTCTGAAACCGATGTGCAGGCTATTGGCGACAGGCTGCTGGAACTCCTCCCCGGCAGCGCATTGCTGCTGACGCGGGGCGCGCAGGGCATGTCGCTTTTTGTCGCGGGCCAACTCCCCGTTCATATCCCTACAGTGGGACAAAGCGTATACGACGTGACCGGCGCGGGAGATACCGTTATCAGCGCCCTTGCCCTTGCCCTTGCGGCGGGCGCGTCCCTGGAAGAGGGAGCCAGACTGGCAAACCATGCGGCGGGAATCGTTGTCGGCAAACTGGGAACCGCCCCGGTGACACTGGAAGAACTGAGAGGAGAGATATGAGATACAAGATACGAGATACAAGAGTAGGCGCATTGGATTGTTCCTCGCGCGCAAATAAACATATCTCGTATCTCGTATCTCGTATCTCGTATCTTGAAGGAATCGCATCCCATGCGTCCTGTTGATCTGTCGCAAGTGCGAACAATACCGCTGGAAACGCGCCGGAACAAAGTGGCGAGGGAACGGTTCGCGCAGCCTGCCGCGTCGGGACGCTCGTTTGTCGAGTTTCTGGATACGCTGCCGGGAATACTGGCGGGGGAACAGTTCCGAACGGTTGTCAGCCGCATTGCCGAGTCACACCGGCGGGGGCGGCCCGTTATAGTGAGCATCGGCGGACATGTGGTAAAATGCGGACTGGGGCCGTTGTTGATTGATTTAATGCGGCGCGGCATCATCACCACGCTTGCGATGAACGGGTCGGGAGCCATTCACGATTTTGAACTGGCCCTGTTTGGCGAAACCTCGGAAGACGTTGCGGCGGGGCTGGAACACGGCACGTTCGGCATGGCGCGCGAAACCGGCGAACAGATGAATGGGGCGATCAACCGCGTCCTGACCGCGCCGGAAGCGGGCATGGGCCGGCTGTTGGGCGACGCGCTGCTGGAAAGCGACGCGCCCTGCCGGGAAGTGAGCCTGCTGGCGGCGGGACGGGAATTAGATATTCCTGTCACCGTTCACGTCGCAGTGGGAACCGACATCATTCACATGCACCCGTCCGCCAATGGCGCGGCGACGGGGCAGGCGTCGTTCAACGATTTCCGGCTGTTTACGGGCGCGGTTCAGGAGTTAAGCGGCGGCGTGTACCTGAATATCGGTTCCGCCGTCATCATGCCCGAAGTGTTTCTCAAAGCGTTTACGATTGCGCAGAATTTGGGGGCGCGTTTGCAGGACTTTTGCGCGGTCAACATGGATATGACCGCGCACTACCGCCCGACGGAAAACATCGTTCGCCGTCCGCCTTCTGTCGGGGGCGAGGGCTATACGCTCATCGGGCGGCACGAAATCATGGTTCCCCTGCTGGCCCACGCGGTTGTGGAAGAACTGGCGCGAACCTCAAATCCCTGAACTTTTCTCTTGAGCACGACTTTACACGACTTTTTATCGCGAGTTGTTCCGTATACTTTATCATGCGTATTCTCTTTTTAACCACGTATTATCGCCCGGAAAGCGCGACAAACGCGATTCTTATCACCCTGCTGGCGGAAGAACTGGCGCGTAAAGGCCATCAAGTCACCGTAATTACGGGGATGCCGCACTATGACAACAACAGGGTGGAGGCGAAATACCGGGGCAAACTGTGGGCGCGCGAACAGCAGAACGGCGTGGATATTCGCCGGGTTTATCTGTATGTGCCGGCAAACAAAAGCAAATTAACGGGGCGATTGCTGAATTATATCTCCTTCAACATCACGTCCGCCCTCGCCATTCTTTTCACCAAACGCCATGACGTATTGTTCGCGCCCTCCCCGCCCCTCACGAATGGTATTACCGCATGGTTTACAAGCGCGTTGAAGCGAATGCCGTTTGTTTACAATGTGCAGGACATTTACCCGGATGTGGCCGTCCGGCTCGGCGTCCTGAAAAACCCGCGCTTGATTCGCCTGTTTTCGCGCATGGAACTGTTCGTGTACCGCAAGGCCGCAGCCGTCAGCGTGATTTCCGATTGTTTTCAGCGCAATCTGGTGGCGAAAAATGTTCCCGCCGAAAAACTCAAAATCATCCCCAATTTTGTGGACGTGGATTTCGTTTCGCCGCGCCCGCGCCTCAATGCGTTCAGCCGGGAACACGGGCTGAACGATAAATTCGTGGTCGTATTCGCGGGCAACGTGGGGCTGTCGCAGGGATTGGAAACCGTTCTACAGGCGGCGCAAAAATTGACGGGCCTGCCCGACATCCATTTTCTCATTGTGGGCAACGGCGCGTCCAAAAACGAATTGCGGCAGCAGGCCGAAACGATGCAGTTGCGCAATGTCACGTTTTTGCCGCTTCAGCCGTATGAGCGCGTGCCGGAACTGTATTCGGCAGGCGACGTGTGCCTGATTCCCTTAAAACGCGGCCTGACCGAAGACTCGGTTCCCAGCAAATTGTGGACGATCATGGGGGTTGCGCGTCCCGTAGTGGCGACCGTTGACAGCGCGAGCGATACCTACAAAGTAATCAGGGAAGCGGATTGCGGATTGTGCGCGGAAGCCGAAGACGCGACGGGCATGGCAGCCGCGATTACGCGCCTGTATCACGATTGCGATCTGGCCGAAACAATGGGCAAGCGCGGACGCGCTTATGTGGAGCAGTTCTACACCCGCCAGCGCGTTTCGGATCAATATGAGCATCTTTTCGCCGAACTGACCGCCGCGCCCAAACGCCGCGAACGCCTCGCCGACTCCAAACAGATAAATAAATCCCCGTAGGGACACAACTTGTTGTGTCCTCCTTCCGTGTCCTCCTTCTGCATCGTCCTTCCGCATCCTCCTTCGTATCCTGCTTCCATCAACCTCATGCGGACACAACAAGCGACCATGCGGACACAACAAGTTGTGTCCCTACGGGTTGTCTCAAAGACGAAAAAGCGCCCCGAAAGCAGAAGGCTTTCGGGGCGCTTTTTGAGAATCAAGGAGGAAGAACATACAATTCAGGAGGACGAGTTCATAATAATGGGTTTGTCGTTCTCTTCGCGGTACTCTTCATGCGGCGTGTAGCGTTCGCGGTGCGGCAAACGCTCCGGCCCGATTTCAACGATGGCTTCCGACCTGTTTATGCCGGACGCGGAACGCCTGATCAAGCGGCGCAGCAGGGAAAGCGTAATCCCGGTGCCGGTTTTGCACAGCACTTTAATGTCGAGCATCAGGCAACGCTGCCGCACGTATTCCACGTCCATACGGCACTTGATGGGCAGCAGGTTTTCGATGTAATACTCTTCGCGGTTCTCCTGCCCGCGCAGCATGTCCTCTTCTTCGCGAAATTTCAGCTGCGTGGGACCGGTAATGCCGGGGCGAACGGTAACGATAATGGCGCGTTCGTCAGCCGGAAACGCTTCCACAAAGCGCGGAACCTGCGGGCGCGGCCCGACCAGACTCATCTCTCCTTTGACGACATTCACCAATTGCGGCAGTTCGTCCACTTTGCAGCCGCGCAGCCATCGGCCTACCTGCGTGATACGCGCGTCGTCGGCGGCGGTAATCAGCGGCCCGCACTGATCCGCGTCATCGGTCATCGTGCGAAACTTCCATACCATAAACAGGCGTCCGTAGCGCCCCACCCGCACCTGCTTGAAAATGATGGGGCCGCGCGACGTGCAGCGAACCGCAGCGGCGGCAAGAAGCAGGAAGGGGAAGAACAGCAACAGCATTCCCACACCGGCCACAATGTCAACGCCGCGCTTGATGAGTTCGTACGTTCTCCGAGATGGTGAATCAGGCTGCATCGTTGGCAGAGTTTCCTCCACGCGCAGATTTCGCCTTTCCACAGTTTTTACGTCGCAGCCGATTATTCCCAATTCTTGCCTTTCGATCTGTAATCCGATCTATGAAAGGGATCAGGCGGGCGTTGCTCGCGCGAAGGCAAAAGCAATGGGGGAGCGCCCCTGCTCCACAAACGTTATTTTCCCGTAAGCGCATGGATTACGGGGAGTTGACGCCCAACAATCAAAACGGTGGGGGTGAACTTAAATACATTCCAAACACACTACCATTTAAGATTAGCACAGCAACGGTTGCTACGTCAAGCGTATTCAGTGATTTTACGGGAGTTTGGCGCATAAGGTTCAGAACAAATTTCAAACTGAGGTTTCACAGGGTTGAAAAGGAATATTGGATAGATAGACGAGCGACTTTCCAAAAGGCTACATGTTTTTATTGATGAACCATCCGCGTGATTTACAGGCTTCGTTCCACAGAATATTCTCCATGATACCAGAAATTTACCGGCTGTGCAGGCAAAACTGCGCGTTTGCGCCGCCAAACGCGCAAACGCTTTCGCGCCGATGGTTCCGGCGCGAAAGCGTTGCATGTTGAAATCGCCTCTTCGCGATGTTCTTTACCTGTATCGGGGTGACAGGATTTGAACCTGCGACCTCTGCGTCCCGAACGCAGCGCTCTACCAAGCTGAGCCACACCCCGGTATTCTGATCCGTGTCGCGGGGAATCTCTCCCGCAACACGAAACCAATCATAGTATAGCATACAGACGCGCTTTCGTCAAGAACGGCAAGCAATGTCCTTCCGCGCGACACGCGGCGGACGCCCGGCCTCACGGCGGGTTTGAGAAATTTTGTGGTGAATGTAGAATACGTTATTGAGATGCCTGCTTTCCAAACGGATATTGCGCATACCCTCCTATCCGTTGCCTACTCGCCACCTCGCGGACGCAGAAGCGCGTCGCGATCTGAGGGGTTCTGGCTGTCGGAGGGCGTGTGGGCGGCGGGGCGCAGCAGAAGCAAATCGAAATCAGGCGGGGTGTCGGACGCGGCGCAGCAGAACCCGGACGTGGGCGCCGGGGTTCTGCTGCTCGATGACGCGGATGGTACGGGCAATTTGGCGCGACAGAGTCCAGTCGTAGCCTGCCGTTTCGCGCCGCAGCCGCGCCAGCGCGCCCAATGCGTGAGGGTCGCCGATCTCTTCCAGCGCTTCTACAATGGCGGTACGGGCGGCATGGGTACAGGTCTGCTCCAGCCCGATAAGCATGTGAGGCACGGCATGGGCTTCGCGCAGCAGGGTCAGGCCCAGCAGCATGGCCCGCTGCATTGTTTGATTGCGGCTCTCCAGTCCGTCCCAGAAAGACTGCATGGTGTCGGGAGGCAGGCCGGCAAGGGTTTCCGACAGCGCGGTTCGTAAAATATAAATCTGCGGTTTGGTGAGATAGGGCGACCACAGGCCGCGATGAAAATCATAAATGGCGGCGCACACTTCGGGCGTCAGCATCCCCGCGCGCAACACGCGAACCGCGCGCAGGGCCACTGCCAGATGCTCCTCGACAAACGGCGCGGTGGGGGATTGGCGCATCGCCCGCAGCAATCGCCATACGGTCGCGACAACGCACTGATACCGCGCTAAGGCTGTGTTCGGCAGATGTTTTTGCCGACTGGTCAGCAGCCGCCAGAACTCCGCGCTGACGTGCGCTTCCACCCGCTCCGGCGAATCGGGGTCTGGCTTCAGGGGCGCGAACAGTTCGCCTGCGGCAGACAATGCAACGCTCAGGCTCGGACTCCACAGGTCACACAGTTTCGCGTCCCATGCGGACAGCACTTCGGGCGAGGGCGTCCAACTCGCTTCCTGTTCCTCAACCGCCTGCGCGTCATCAGGAAGCGGCGGCAAGGGCGGTGCGGAACCGGCCTCTCGCAAATCAGCAGATTTGGCGGCAGACATGCGTTCGGACATTCCCGATGAGGATGCGGACGAAGACAGGTCACTCATAACGCGCTCTCCTGACAGGCTAAACAGTTGATAGTTGATAGTTCGCGGTTGATAGAAATATCTGAATAACGAACTCGCTCCGATTACCTGTTTAGGAACCCGCCGGACGCAGCATCTCTTCCGGCGGTTCGGTGTTATGATGATTTACGGGTACGGGGCGCAGCATGGTTTCAGAATGATTGGCGTCGTCAAAATGCGTGGCCCGCAGCAGGGTTCGGGACGGCTGTTTGTGGCCGGCCCGCTCAATGGCGGCGACTGCAGACCGGGCTGCCAGACGCACCGATTTTGCCCGATTGTCCGACAGGGTTTGCAGCAGGAACAAGGCGCGTCCGTCTTCCATTCGCGCCAGACACCGGATGATGGGAACCGCAACCGCCGGAGTCTGCGCGGGATCGGTTTGCAACACGTCCAGCAGATGCGGCACACTGCGCGGGTCTTGAAAATGGGCCAGCGCGGACACAGCCGCAATACGGCGCGACGGCGAACCGTGTGTCAGGCAATGCCAGTAGTCCGAAAGGCAATCGGGCGGCAGCATGGCAAGGGCTTCCCCGGCAAATTGGGCCAGTGTTTCCACGTCCGCGCCGTTCAAGCGGCAGGACGCGCCGTTTCGGGGCAGGCTCCACAGCAGGCTGCAAAGTTCCGCCTGCGCGGGTGACACCTGCAATCGCCGGATTGTCAGCAGAACGTCGCGACAGGTGGCGAATACGGCGAGATACAACGCGCTGCTCAGAAACGAGTAGTTCATGTTGCCGATGCCGCGTATTTCACGAATGTTCTGCGCAAGCAGGCCGCGCAAAACCTCGGCAACGCAGTCGTAACGCTCGGCAGCCGTTGCGGGCATGCTCCGCGAGTTCTCGCCATCGGCAAGCCCGCGCAAAAACGCGCCGACAAAGTGGCCGAAATGCGGAATATGCGCGTGTTGCCCATCCCCGCCCGGAAGGGCGTGGGCGGCGGCATGGCGAACAGCGCCGTCCGGGTTCCAGAGCAGTTCGAGGAGGCGGTCAACCGCCTCCTGTCCGCGCCTGTTTCCGCCGGAGGAACGCGCCGCCCGGTTTGCCAGAACCGCGCGTCCCCGCGCAATATCGGCCCGCAAATCAGCGGGCATACGGTCGGGCGTACCGGCTTGCATCAGTAGACGGCCTTGTCTCCCGGCTCCGTATTGTCTTTCAGTTCGCGATACCAGATATTGCGGTAGCGAACCGGGTTGCCGTGATTTTGCAGCATCACAGCCCCTTTGGGCGCATGGGCATGATACTCGGCCCGCTTCATGTGAGTGGTTTCGCCAAGCAGTTCCACATGGTTTTGAACTACGACGCCGTTGAACATTATGGTGAAATAGCCCGGCTTGACCAGTTTCTCGCCCTCGAAGCGCGGCACGGTGAACATGATGTCGTACAGGTTCCACTCGCCGGGCCTGCGGACCGGGTTGACAATGGGCGGGTAGCTGTTGTAAATCGCCGCCGCCTGTCCATCGGGATAGGTCGGATTCTCGTAACTGTCCAGAACCTGCACCTCGTACTTGCCATTGAAGAACAGAATGCCGCTGTTGCCGCGCCCCTGTCCATTGCCCTTTACTTCGGTAGGCGCGCTCCACTCGACGTGAAATTGACAATCTCCAATCTCGTCTTTGGTCAGCAGGTTGCCGGTTTTAGGCGCAACCTCCATGTGGCCGTTTTCCACTTTCCACGCTGCCGCGCCGCCGCCGGAATCTTTGAAGTGGGAAAGGTCTGTGCCATCGAACAGCACGACCGCATCCGAGGGCGGGCGTCCCGCCATATCCTGCGTACTGGCCGTGCCGGGGTTAATCACGGGCGGCTGGGGGCGCAGGCCGTCGTGAACATGCCACTTGCCGTTTGCCTGCAAGGGCGTATCCTGATGACCGAGCGTGTCTTTTGGCGTCTGCAAATTCGACGCTCCGCCCGTCTTTTTACGAACTTCAATCTGATCCACCAGAGCGATCATGCTGCCCAGAGTCTTGTTGGCGCGGTCAATGTTCGCCTGCGCGTCGGCAGTATTGTTTCCCTGATTGTTTTGCGCATGGACGGTTGCAAGAACCGCGAGAGGGAGAATTCCGAGTAACACGTAACCGAAAGAGCGTATAGATGCCATGTATGTGCCTCCTGTTTCGGGATATGAGATTAGCCGCGCCAACAATGTTGGCCGACACATGCGTTGGAAAATCAAGAAGCGTCTACATTCTTCATTGAACGCCTGCGGCAAGGATTGCGGCGCGGACTAAATCTTCATCCGTCTTATTTCTTTTCAGATGTTCAAACTCCTGCTCTGCCCACCTTCCAGAAGATAGTTTTACGAAAATGCGGCTCTCATTGCGGCGGACCTGCTTGCGCGAGACGCCATCGCAATAAATAGTTAAACAATAAGTTCGCTTCACCTTGTCAGGCAGGTAAAATTAGCCTATAATGAGTAAATACAGAGTGAGGTATGATTCGACACGCGAAAACAAGGACGCTATTTTCAGCCCTCTCTTATAGAAAGCGCAAATTGTGAGCGAAGTACGCGAATTGGTTGACGAAATAAAAGATCGGCTTACATTCTGGCGGCGAGGCCGTTCCGGGCAAAATCCGGGCGCGTATAATGCCACAGAGTTGAATACGGATGTGCCGGAAATTGAGTTCACGCCGCTGGACCCGTTTGCTCCAACAAGGCCGGGAACGCCACGCGCTTTTACGGACCTGACACCCGCGTGGATCGCCACGCAGTGCGCTCCCCACATCTATGCGCAGGGGCAGCAGCTTGTCACGCGCAAGCAGGTGACGCGGGCGGTGGCGCACGGGGGACGCCTGACCGGAACCACGCGGGAACAGCGTTACGAAGATCAAGAGATTTTATTTGAGGACGGCGAAATAGCCGCTTCCTGCACCTGTCAGAAGCGGACTTCTACGCCCGCTGCTTCTGTCGGCGGCAGTAACAGCAATGCAATTCAAGTCCCATCGCGAACTTTAGCCTGCGCTCATGTCGTCGCCGTATTGTTGGCGTATCTACAGGCCCCGACGCCTGTTCTCGCCAACCCCGTTCCCAATCGCCCGGCTTCGGCGGCTTCAAGCAAACTGGTATGCCCCATCACCCGCCAGCCGCTGAACCCAAACCGACCCATGTTTCAATGTTCCCATTGCGGACTGTGCTACAGCCCGGAAGGCTGGAACTTTCTGCGCAAGGAATCGCGGGGCTGCTGCTGCAACTGCAACGCGCGAAATACGATAAAGGAAGTGAGAGTGAAGAGTGAGAGTGGAGAGTAAAAACGCATCTTCTCTTCACTACCGGACACATTTTGCCAGGGGTTGAAAACCCCTGTCTACATGGCCTACGGCCAAGCGTCCTTCGGACGCAAATGCTTGTTTTTCAGAGTTTCGCGTCCGAAGGACGCTTGGCGGAACGCCACTCAGACGGGTATTTTCAATACCCGGAAAAATGTGTCCGGTAGTGAAATTTTCTCTCACTCTTCACTCTCACTCTCCACTCTCGCTATGAATCAGGACCGTTACGCCCGACACTATCTACTGGAAGGATGGGATCAAACCCGGCTGGCGACAGCGCGGGTTCTGGTTGCGGGCGTCGGCGCGGTCGGCAATGAAGTCGTCAAACTGCTGGCGCTGATGGGCGTGGGGCATTTGCTGCTGGTAGACTTTGATACGATTGAACTTTCCAACCTGACGCGTAGCGTTTTGTTTCGGGAAACCGATGTGGGGCGGGGCAAGGCGCAGGTCGCGGCGGATCGCGCCCACGCCTTGAACCCGGATGTGGATGCGCAATGGGCGCAGGGCAATCTGGAATTCGATGTGGGTTTGGGCGTGTACCGCAGCATGGATGTGGTCATCGGCTGTCTGGACAGCATCAACGCGCGTCTCGCGCTCAATCGCGCCTGCAACCGGGCGGGCGTTCCGTGGATCAACACGGGCATTGAAGCGACGCTGGCAGAAATCGCCCTGTTCGCGAGCCGCGACACCGTTGCGCCCGAAGCCTGTTTCGAGTGCGCCATGTCGGAAACCCTGTGGGAACGCCGCAATCAACGGTTCTCCTGTGGCGGTCTGCGCGCCGACCTGCCCGAAAACGCGGTTCCCACCACCGCCGTCGTCGCCTCCCTCGCCGCCGCGTATGCCGTGAATGAGGCGATGCTGTTGCTGCATGGGAGGAAGGGAACAGGAGAGATACGAGATACGAGATACGAGATACGAGGACAGGGAACAGGGAACAGGGAAAAGGGAACAGCAGCAGAGGCTTCATCCTTCATCCTTCATCCTTCATCCTTTGTCGGCCTTTCCTTCAGCCAGAAGCTGTACCTGACAGTCGCGCCGTATGGATTGCAAACGGTGACGCTGCCGCGCAGCGCGGAGTGTCTGGCGCATGAACTGTGGGAACCCGTTACGGTTTTGGGAGCGGGGGCGGCGGAACTTAGCGTAGTGGAATTGCTCGCGCAGGCAGGGATGCCGGAGGGGGTTGTCGAATTAGGGTTTGACCTGCTGACCGAAATGCGGTGCCTGAACTGCGGGCAGAGTGAAACGATATTGCAGCCGCTGGAAACCTGTTCGCTTGCGCTCAATCATTGCCCGCGTTGTGATACTCCTTCTCGTCAGCCGCAAACGTTGAATTGGGTGGATAAAGATAGTGAGTGGGCGCGTCATTCGCTTGCTGCTCTGCGTATTCCTGAATATCAAATAGTGGCAATCAAGCAGGGCGACACGCGACATTACGTTCAAATTTCAGGCGAGTACGATGGCAACAATAGCGAACATTAACGATCATTCTTGAGCGAGTTGGGGCGACACGCCGCGCAGTCAGGAACAGGAGTTCACCTATGAGCGTCCATACAGTAACGGTGATTTTACAAACGGCGGATCGGACGCGCAAGGCGCAGGTCACGGTTCCCCGCACCATGACGGTGGCCGATGTTATCAAGGCCAGCCGGGGCAAATGGCGGCTTTCGATGGGCATGGATTTCCAGATTGTGAACATGAACACCAACCGCCAATTGCTCGCCCACGACACTTTAAGCAGCAACAACGTCCAAAACGGCGACGTGCTGATGCTTCAGCCGTTTCCGACACATGGAGGAGGAAGATACGAGAGACGAGATACGAGATACGAGTAAAACACTCTTCATCTCGTATCTCGTATCTCGTATCTCGTATCTTTATGGCTACCGCGCGCGACCTACGCCTACAGGCGGATTATGAACAAGTGCTTGCTCTGGCGGCCAACAGCGGCGGCAGGCTTGTTATCGAGTCCACAAAGGGCCGCCCGCCGGACGAGTATGTGCTGACCTACCATTGCCGGAGTATCGAGGCGCTGAAAGACGGCAAGCCCGTGTATCGCGCTTCCAGTCGGGTTCGCATTAAATTGCCGTCCCGCTACCCGGCTCCCTCCGCCGCGCCCGTTGCCGAACTGCTGACTCCCATTTTCAATCCGCACGTATATACAAACCGGGTCGTGTGCATGGGAAGCTGGCAGACGACGGAGTATCTGGAAGATTTAGTTTTGCGGTTGGGCGCGATGATACAGTTCGACCGCCGCTATATGGACATTCTGGACCCGGCGAATGAGCAGGCGATGTTCTGGGTTACGCGCAACTTGTTGATACTGCCAACGGATAATATTACGTTTATGGGCGATGATCCGCCGGTTGGCGCTCCACCCAACACGGTTGTCAGTGAAGATGACCTTCCCGACATCGGCGCGCTGATGCGGAAGTCCGGTGAACTGCCGGAGGAACCAGTGAGCGAGAAATCCAGCGTGGGTACTCCCCTTTTCAGCCTGCGCGAAGACACAACGCTGATTTGGGAAGAGTTGGAGTAGGTTTATAAGTTGTCAGGTTGTTAGGGAGGAACTTCCTGACTCTCGTTCTTATCCCTTACTCCTTCCTAAAGGATGAACGGTATGGACTTGGCTTTGATACTGGGGAGTTTCGGCGGCGTGGCGCTGCTGGCGGCCGGTATTGCGCGGCTGGTATCCACTTCCGGCAAGCCTGCCGAGAACGCGGTACAGACAGTACAGGAAACTGCTTCTGCGCCTGTCGCCGGGATTTCTTCCACTGCCGCGCTTGCTTCCGATACAGCCGGGGATATTGTGTGGCAGGAGAGCGCGGATGTGTACGCGCCGACGGAGATTACCGCCGCAGAGTTCGCGCCAACGCTTGGATTGGCGCGTTTGCCCGCTATTTTGCCGCAACAATCGTACATTTTTGTCAATCGCGCGGCTTTAGAGAAAACGCAGGCGCATTTGCGCGGCAATGTGGAGGTGGAACAGGGCGGGCTGCTGCTCGGACAGGCGTTTTACGACCCCCTTTTGCGCTCGTACCTCCTGCTGATTCACGACGCCCTGCCCGCGCCCGACGGCATTGAAACCCCCACCTTCTTCGGCTATACTACCGCCTCATGGCGAACATTAGCGCCTCAACTCCAGCAGATGCCCGTCGATTGGACGGTGATCGGCTCCTACCACTCCCACCCGAACATGGGCGTTTTTCTGTCCCAAACCGATTTAGACACGCAGGAGGAAATCTTCTGCGCCGACTGGCAAATCGCCCTCGTGATTGACCCCGTAAAGGATGAAATCGGCTTTTTCGTCGGCAAAGACGGGCAGGCGTGCGCGGAGTGGTACGTGAGGAAGGGATGAGATACGAGATACGAGAGGGGAGGTTCCTCTTCTCGTATCTCGTATCTCGTGCCTCTTATCTTCCTCAGTCCTGCGGCAGCATGGGCGGGTCGAAGCCTTTGAGGGCCGTGACCAGTTCGCGGACAGAGGCGGCGGATTTCTGCAGGGCGTCGCGCTCTTCGCCGGTCAGTTCGATGGGAATGATCTGTTCCACGCCGTTGCGCCCGATGATGGCGGGCAGGCCGAGGTACAGGTCGCTGACGCCGTAGTTGCCCGCGTTGTTGCCCGTGTAGACCGCGCAGGGCAGAATACGCTTGCGGTCGTTGAGAACCGCGTCGATCATCTGCGCGAGGGCGGCGGACGGGGCATAGAACGCGCTGCCGGTTTTGAGCAGGCTGACGATCTCGCCGCCCCCTTTGCGCGCGCGCTCCACAATTGCCGCCAAAATGTCCGGCTGAATCATTTTGGTGACGGGAACGCCGCCGATATTCGTGCTGCCGAGCAGCGGAACCATGTCGTCGCCATGCCCGCCCAGAACGTAGGCGTTGACTTCCGCGACGCTTACTCTGGTCTCCATCGCCAGAAACGCGCGGAACCGGGCCGTATCCAGAATGCCCGCCTGCCCGAAGACGCGCTCCGGCGGAAAGCCGCTGTCGTGCAGCGCGACATGGCACATCGCGTCGAGCGGATTGGTGAGCAGCATCAGAATGGCGTTGGGCGACTTGGCGCACGGCGCTTGGGTCACGTCCGCCACGATGCCCGCGTTCACTTTCAGCAGGTCGTCGCGGCTCATGCCCGGCTTGCGCGGCAGTCCGCTCGTGATCACGATGATGTCGCTGTCCTGCGTCTCCTTCCAGCCGTTCGTTCCCGTGATCTTGGCGTCCGAGCCGATGATCGGCATGGCTTCCAGCAGATCGAGGGCTTTGCCCTGCGGCATCCCCTCCACGATGTCGTACAGCACGATATCCACGTCGCCGCGCTGGGCCAGCCAGTGGGCCAGCGTGGCCCCCGTCTGTCCCGCGCCCACAATCGTTACTTTCTCTTCGGCATGAGTGCCTCTCTCCTTTCTGATTTTCCTCTGAGGTCACAACTTCGCGATAATCGCGTCCGCCATTTCGGATGTGCCGACAGCGGTGGGATCGTTGCGGTCGGGCTTCATGTCGTAGGTGACATCCTTGCCTTCCAGAATCACGGCAGCAATGGCTTTTTCCAGCCGGTCCGCCGCGTCTTCCTCTTTCAGATAGCGCAGCATCAGCATACCGGACAGAATCAGCGCGACGGGATTGACTTTGTTCTGGCCCTTGTACTTGGGCGCGCAGCCGTGCGTCGGCTCGAACAGGGCCATCGTGTCGCCGATGTTGGCTCCGGGCGCGACGCCCAAACCGCCGACCAGTCCGGCGCACAGGTCGGAGAGAATGTCGCCGTACAGGTTTTCCATTACCAGCACATCGTACAGTTCCGGCTTCTGCACGAGCTGCATGCACATGTTGTCTACGAGGACTTCCTGATACTCGATTTCCGGGTAGTCCTTCGCCACTTCCTGCCGACATGCGGAAGAACAGGCCGTCCGTGTACTTCATGATGTTGGCTTTGGCGACCGCGCTCACTTTTTTGCGGCCATACTTGCCGGGCGTACTCGAACGCGGTTTTGATGATCCGGCGCGATCCCGTTTCGGAAATCGGCTTGATGGAGATGGCCGCGTCCTCGCGGATTTTGCCGCCCGCCATATCGATAATCTGCTTCGCTTCGTCGGAATGAACGTCGTATTCCACGCCCGCGTACAGGTCTTCCGTGTTTTCGCGCACCACAATCAAATCCACATCCTGATACTTGGAGCGGATACCCGGATAGTATTTGCACGGGCGGATGCAGGCGTACAAATCCAGTTCCTTGCGCAGCGCGACATTGACCGAGCGGAAGCCCGTTCCGATCGGCGTCGTGATCGGGCCTTTCAGCGCCACTTTGTTTTTGCGGATGCTTTCCAGCACGTTGTTCGGCAGGGGCGTTCCCGCCGTCTCCATGATGTCCACGCCCGCCTCGACCACATCCCAGTTGAAGCCAACGCCCGTTGCGTCCAGCACCTTCTTTGCCGCTTCGACCAGTTCCGGCCCGGTTCCATCGCCCCGAATCAGGGTTACATTATGTGCCAATCTCGTATCTCCTTCGGTTGTTTCATTCCGCGCCCGACAATGGGCGCAATGAGAGTATCTCCCGCGCTTGTGTTTAGGCAACGCGGGGCGCAATCCCTGCACGATTTTACCCGAAACGCGAGTAAGAAGAGGAGAAAAGGAGAAAAGGAGAAAAGGAGAAGAATTAGTCTATTTCGCGTGTTTCGCGGTTTGTTCGGAATTGAGCAACTGTACGGCGCGGCGCGCGCTGTTACGCTGCGCCCATTGCTGCGCGGTCAGTCCTTGCTTGTCTCTGGCAGTGGGGTCGGCGTGATGTTGCAGCAGAAGCCGCATGTTGTTGACCGCGCCGGTTCCCGCCGCGTACATCAGAGGCGTCATGCCGTTATCCGCGCGGGCATTAATTTCCGCGCCGTGTTCCAGAAGCAGTTTCACGCTGCTGTCTCTGTCCTTTGGCGCGGCCAGCATCAGCGCGGTCGAGCCTGCGAACCCTCTGGCGTTGGCGTTGGCTTTGTGGTCAAGCAGGCATTGTATCAGTTCCGGCGGCTCCCACATCACTGTTTGCAGCAAAGGAGTGTCCCCATTCCCGTCAGGAACATTGGGGTCAGCCCCCGCCCGCAAAAGCGCGGGAACAATGCCGGAAATCGCGGCCTGCCGCTTTGCCGCAGGCTTTTTTACAAGGGTAAGGTTTCGTACGGCAATGTTGAGCGCGGGTTCACCCTGTTCGGCGCTGGCGTGGGAATGGAGGAACAGGCGGCGCAGGATTTGCCAGACATTTCCCGATTGTGCGCTGTCGCGGGCGTTGGGATCGGCCCCGCGTCGCAGGTAGGCAAGCGCGGCGGTAACGTCATTGCGCTTGATGGCGGCAATCAAGTCGTGGTCAAGCTGCTGCTGCCGATATTGCCGATAGGTGAGGGCGGCAATCAGCAGGCAGAGGGCAAGAGGAATCGCGACAATAATGAAGCGATGTTTTACGATGAACCTGTTTTGTGCCACAATAAATTCCTACGTGCTTCCTGTGAAAATAATGGTGACAAGCATCATGGCAGTTATCCGTATACCTTACATCATTGGTTTGAGCGCGCTGCTGCTGCTTTCCACAGCCTATCTGGGCATTACTTATCATGACATCCACGAACAGGAATTTATCAACGACATCGAAAGCAAAGACGAAAAGGCCGTACTTGCCAACCTGCGCCGGGGCGTAAATCCGAATGCGCACGAACCCCTGCCGAATTCTCCCACGTTTAATCAATGGCTTGGGGAGCATTTAACGCCGCCCACAAGCCCGTATCGGAAACAGGGGAGTACCGCGCTCAACCTTGCAATCAGCAGGGGCAACAGTCAGCGCGTCCTTCGCGCTCTGCTCGAGGCGGGCGCAAACCCCAACGCGGACCATTCAGGCGGCGTCACCCCGCTGATGACCGCCGCAGAAAGGGGCGACATCGCTACCATTCAACTGCTGCTTGATTATCACGCCAACATCAATCAGGAAGACAGTCAGCATCAGAACGCATTGGGGTACGCCGCCGGGATGAACCATGTTCAGGCCGCGCGCCTGCTGCTGGAATACCATGCCGATCCCCACGCCAAAGGAATCGGCGCATGGATAACGTATACGCTTCAAATTCAAAATCGGTACGCGCAACGACGACAGCGCTATAAACCGCCCGAAGCGTTGCGCATCCTTCAAGAGGCTCGCGCTAAACCGTAAGGCGTAAACCGCGTAACCCCGTGTTGCCCCGCCGCTTAGACGCCTGCGAGTATTTTATCTACTCTTGCGCTCACGTCACGCAGATAGGCCTCGTCGCCTCCGCCGAGTTCCGTTGTCATATAGCCGGTATAGCCAATGTCGGCAAACGCGCGCCGCACTTCCGGCCAGTCAATGCTGCCTTCGCGCAGGTTGACAAAGCCGCCTTTGTTGCCGCCGAACAGTCCCGGCCCGCCCTTGTAGTCCTTCAAATGTACTTTGTGGATGCGTTTTCCCAACGTCCGTATCCAGTCCTGCGGCCAGCCGAACGTGACCACATTGCCCACGTCGAAATACGCCTGTACGCGGCGGCTTTTGAAACTGTCTACGAAGCGGACATACTCCAGCGGACTGAGCAGGAAGTTGTTCCACACCTCTTCCACGCAAATTAGCAGATCAAGTTTCTCTGCGGTGGGAATTAGTTGTTTGATACCGTCCTGCGCCCGGTTCCACGCCTCGCTGTAGGGTGTGCGGGCGTCTACCACAGCGGGAACCAGCAGAATGTCATCCGCGCCCATCCATTTCGCGCCCTGCAACGCGGCCTGCGCGTTTTGGACGCTGCGTTTGCGCATATCGGCATCGGGATGAGAGAGCGGCGGATCCCAGCCCCCGTAAATCACGGAATGGACGCGAATGCCCGCTTTTTCCGCGCCCGCCCGCATCTTCTCACACTCCGCCTGCTCCGTAAGCGGCGGCGCTTCCACGCCCGCAAAGCCCACATCCCGCGCCAATTTGAACCGATCTTCCAAACTCAACCCGGACGGCAACATCCCATAAAGCACGGCTTTTTTAGGCCCGTCGGTGTTCGGTGTTCGGTGTTCGGTGTTCGGTGTTTTGTCCTCTATCTCCTCTTCTCCTTTTCTCCTTTTCTCCTTTTCTTCCCCACTCGCTTTCGCCGTACTCAGCGCCAGCGCCGCTCCCGCCGCGCTGCGCAAAAACGCGCTTCGATTTATTTTGCTGTCGGCTTTGTTGTTCATCAGAGTGTCACCTCAATGCGGACGGGGGCGGAAAGATGCGGGTCGGAAGTCTGCTCCAACCCCTCGCAAAACGTTTCCAGCGACGGTTTGGGCTTGAACACCTGCTTTTTGCCGCCTTCGACAATCACGGTGACGGGTTTGGAGACATCAACGAGGCTGCCATCCAGCCACAGCGCGATGTGTTCCTGTTTTTGCGCTTTCAGCGTGATCGTGTTGCCCTCTACCTTTGCTTCGATGTGTCCCTGCGCGACGGGCGCGGTCGCTTCCAGCCAGTAGAAGCGTTTCAGAACGTTGTCGGATTGCGTCCACACGAGTTGTTTGGGCCAGGCGTCGCGCTTTGCCTTGAGCATATCGGCCAGAAAATCGTGATCCGGCACGAGATGCCCGACGTTCGGGAGAATCGAGAGAAACGTCGTAGCCGCCGTACTGCTTACGCCACGTCTTCCACCTGCGCGATAAACTTGCGGTCACGGTCAATGCGTCCGTACCCGTTGTCCTGCGCGCCGGTTATAATGGTGAACGGCACGTTGCGCAGGTTTTCGCCCATTGTTTCGCCATCGGTAGGGGCGGACGCGGCGGCATGGACGGCGGCAAACCGATATGGGATTTTGGGGCCGATGACAAACGCGCCGTATCCGCCGTGCGACGCGCCAAGCGTGTACACCTTGTCCGGGTTGACATCATCGAAGAGAACGAACTGCTGTATCAATCGCTCCACAAGCGGGCAAATCGCGTCGTCGTAAAAGCCGTTCCACTCGTCGTTAGGGGCGCGGAGGGCGAGATACACATACCCGCCCGCTTCGGGATGATCCTTGTAGTATTTCTCGAACATGTACTGCCATTCGCGGTCGTTGACGGCTTTGGGCGCGTTGCCCCCGCCGTGCATGGCAATCACCAATGCCCACCCATCGGCAGGCTTTTCGCCCACATGCCGCCATAAATAGGGGCTTGTTCGGGTTGGGGTGACAACGGTTTTCTGCTCCAGCTCCTGCCGCAGTTTGCTCCACGCGGGCGACGTTTTGTACGCCTGCCACGCGGCCTCACGACTCGGCTTTGTCCGCCTTCATGCCGACTAATTTCTTCTGCGCTTTGGTTTTCTTCTCAATATCCGCGCCAAATCTGTCCCGAGCAGGGGCGCGATTTTGCCGACTTTCTCCTGCTCTTTTTTGTCCTGTTTATCCGATCCCTTCGCGTCCGGCAACATCAGGCTGACGGATTCGGGCGCGTCCGTTCGCACGGTAATCACCTGCTGCGCTTCCGAACCGGCGGTAACAGTGGTATGCGCGGTTATGCCGCCGTACTCGGCAGTGACTTCATAATGGCGCGGCGGGCAGACGCGAACCACGTCCACGCCCGGCATGTCGTTGAGGTCAGCCGTTTCGCCCTTGCTGCTGCCGTCCAGCAGAATGGCAGGCTTGCCGACTTCGCGCAGGGTGATATGCGCAATCACGCGCTTGCCTGCCCCATCCAGAACCCTGACAAGCAGCCGGGTTTTGCTGGCGTCGGCAGAAACTACTTTCGTGTACCGATCAGTAACGTTGACGGCGGGAACCCACTGAATGTTTTCCGCCCACACGAGGGGAAAGGCCAGTCCGGTCTTCTGGAAACTGCTGGCATAAATGGCGTGCTGCGGCATATCTTTTCTGGCAAGCGAAGCGTCGTGGGTAAACCAGCCGTGATCCAATCCCTGCTCGTCCGGTTCCGCCGCGCCCAGAAAATGCCAGTCGCCGTCCCAGATTTCCACCCATGTATGGTTGCCGCGCAGGTTTGTCCACATCGGTGTGCCGACAACGCGGGCGGGAACGCCAACGGCGCGGCAGGCGTCCACGAGCAGAATGGACAGGCCGGAACAGGTCGCTTTGCCGCTGGCGATGGTTTCCAGCGGGCTTTGGTCGGCGCGTTTGCGCTCGGTCGAGTAGCGGGCGTTGAGCAGGGGAAACAGTTTGGCGTTCAGGCGGTGCGCGGCCTCTGCGGGGGTTTTGCAGTCCGCAATCAGGGGCAGGGATTTGTCGCGCAGCAGTTTACGCGATTCGTCCCGCGCTTCGTTCAGGCTGGCGTAGGGCAAAACGTCGTTGAGGAAGAGATTGTTGGAAATCTGCGCTTTCCACGGGGCCGTGTCCCGCGCCTCGTAAGCCATGTCAACCGTAGTCAGCAGATAGGAGGCATGAAGGGTTTGCAGGTCCGTGACCGGCATGTTCTCAATCAGAAACCGCATCCCCTCGCGCTGCGCTTCGGGCGTGGAACCGAGCGCGGTTTCCAGTTGGGCGCGATTACTCCCCGCCTGCGCCAGCGTTTTGTCTACGGATGCGGGCCACCAGTGTTTTGCCGTCATGTAGGATACCGTTTTGGAAGTTGAAGTCTGCCCGTTTGCCGCGCCGACGATGCCGAACCCGCAGAGCGCCATTCCCGCAAGCGGCAAAGCCTTATACAGCCGTATTCGGCACAGGAGATTGAAATAAGAGAAATCTGTTTTCATGGTTTGGTTGTTGTTCCTGATGTGGCGATAATCGTTAAAGCGTATGGCTGATTATACCGCATGAGGCGAAGGTTTAACTCACCGGGCGTCCACTTGTGGACACGGCCCCCTCTCCTTGCCGCGCAACGCGCTATGACAACGGCGGCTTGCATTTGACCGCTATCCATCGAGCCGGTTGGTCATGTCGCGCCTGTCTACATAAATGATATTATAAAATAAATTCAGGAAATCTCTGCGTTTACGCCGAAAATACAGGCTGCCCGGTTGTTTGCTGTTCGCAGCCCTTTCGTGATATAGTATTGCGGAGGGGCTTTGCGCATTGGGGAAAGCGTTGCGCGTTGGATTCTTCTGGCCTGACGCTTCATGCGGGCGTAATGCAGCGCGCCCCTGCGGAGGTTTGGGGTACAGGCCCTTGATGCTCGATTCAGGAATATTTCTATGTACACGCCGATTTGGAACGGGGTTCGCGGGCATCTTTCCGAGGAACGGATGCAGGCGGATATTGCCGAGTTTTTTGCATTTTCGCGCTGGTCTTCCTTTGACAAAATCAACGGATTAGCGCAGTGTATCGCCGCCAAAATGAGAGCCATTGGGCTGGAAGACGCGCGGTTGATTGCATTTCCCGCCGATGGCAAAACCGGTTATGGCGGCTGGATCATGCCCCGCGCTTATGATGTTCAGGAAGCGCAATTGACGCTGCGCAGGCCGGACGCGCCGGACACGATTTTAGCCGATTACCACGCCAACCCCGTGAGCCTGATGCTGTACAGCCTGCCCACGCCACTCGAAGGAATTACGGCGGAACTGATTGTCGCCGACAAAACGGAGGACATGACGCCGGGGCGCGTATCAGGCCGATTGGTGTTGACTTCCGGTATCGGCGTGGAAATCAGTCAGGCGGCAATGCAGGCGGGCGCGGTCGGGCTGGTAAGCGACTGCCGCAATTCGCATCGCGTCTTCAAAAACGGTCCCGACGTGGACAAAAGCAACGAGTGGCACAACTACACCATTCCGCTCTGGAACGCCCCGAACAAAGGCTTCGGTTTCTCCCTGTCGCCCGAACAGGGGCGGGAACTGCGCGATTTGCTTGCAAGGGGGCAGACGCTGACCTGTCACGCCCTTGTGCAGTCCCGACATTATGACGGCGTTTTGCCGGTTGTGAGTGGGCGATTACCCGGAACCGAGCCGGACGAAATCGTTTTGACCGGGCATTACGACGAATTTGGGGCGGATGACAACTGTTCGCAGGTTGCCGTCGCGCTGGAAGTGTGCCGCGCAATTCAGGCCATGCTTCAGGCCGGGGAAATACCTCCGTTACAGCGCGGTATTCGGGTTCTATTGCCGATGGAGGTACGCGGGTTCAACGCCCTGATTCAGAACAAAGAGGAAATCCGCAATATCCGCGCCGGACTGAATATAGATACGGTCGGCACGGATCAGAACCGCGTGACAAGCGTTTGCGCGCTTGCCGACAACTTTGCCGCGCTGCCCTCCTATGCCGAGGAGTTTGCCGCCGAACTGCTGGCGCGAACCGGGGAGGCAAATCCGCTTTTCCGCTGGCGTCGAACCGATTCCGAGATGATTGACAACATCTTCGGGGAACCCCTGATTGGCGCGCCCACGCCCGCGATCTACCACTACAGCGCCACGCACCATCTGGCGACCGACACGCCGGACAAAATATCGGGCCGGATGCTGGCGGATATGGCGCGGGTTGCCGCCACGTATGCCGCGTTTCTCGCAAACGCCGGACTAAGGGAAGCGCTCTGGCTGTCGGAACTGGTATCCGAGCAGGCCTATCGCCGCATGGGAGAGATTGCAACGCGAAGTTTGCGGGGCGATACTTCGCAAACTTCTACGCTTCACC
Organism: uncultured Chthonomonadaceae bacterium; assembly: GCA_963817895.1. Classification (GTDB taxonomy): domain Bacteria; phylum Armatimonadota; class Chthonomonadetes; order Chthonomonadales; family Chthonomonadaceae; genus CAWFQB01. Next base: position 390,510 of record CAWFQB010000003.1, on the reverse strand, counting down.
GGCAAATGGCAAGCCTTTACGAGCAGTATTCCAAAAGGCTGCGTTCGCCGGTTTCACTGATTCCCTCCCTGTCGTTTATCCCCTGCGCGGAACTTGCGGGCGCGAACAGGCACAATCTGGCGGGTACGGATTGCCTTCTGCCGCAGGAGTATTTTCACGCGCGTATGGACACGCTTCAGGCGCGGTTAGATCGCGTTCACGAGGAAACGGCAGCGAGGATATGCGGGCGGACAGAGGCATTGCTCGATACCGGAGCATCGGAAACAGATGCGCTCATTTCTGAAAGCCGCTGCGTACCCGTAAAGACCTTCCGGGGCTTTCTCGCTTTTGAGGACTTGAACGCGGAAGAGCGGGAGTATGTCCAAAACGTTCTGGAAATTGGGGGCGGATGGGGCGCGCCCGGTTGGGCGCAGAACGCCCTTATGTTCGCCAACGGCAAACGAACAGCCGGGGAAATCGCCGAAATTCTGGAACGTCATACGGGGGAGAAGCTGGAAACGGCGCGATTGGAGCGACTGTTCCGGTTTCTTGCGGAGCGTGGCATGGTTCGCCTGCGCCCGTATCTGACGCAGGCGGAAATCAAAACCGCGCTTCAGCAGGCGGGAATTGCGCCGGGCGATGTGGTGTTGGGACATTTCGCCCTGAGCCGCTTCGGATATGTGGAGGGCGGGGCCGATAGTCTGATTGACACGTTGCTTTCAATTCTTGGCCCGGACGGAACGCTCGTGACGCCGACGTTTACCTTCTCCTGGCTCGGACGCTCGCCCTATGACCCGCAAACAACCCCGTCTCGTGTGGGCAAGGTGACGGATCGCTTCTGGCGGCGGGCGGGCGTGTTGCGCAGTGAACATCCCACGCACTCGTTTGCGGCAACGGGCAAACACGCTGCCGCGCTGCTGGCAGGCCACACTCATACCCAATCGCCGCTTCATCAGGACGGGCCATTGGGAAGGCTGGCCGATCTGAATGGCAAGGTGTTGCTATTTTCTCCCCCGACCACAAACACAATCATGCACGTCGGGGAGTACAGGGCTGGACTGCCGCTCGTAGACTTTATCTGCCCCATTATGGAAGGCGGCGAACGGCGCGAAGTCCTCGTTCCCGATTGCCCCTGGCACGTCCGCTTTGCCCCCGCGTATGAGAAATTGTATGCGCGCGGACTCGTTCAGGACACGCCATTGGGCGAGGACGTTGTGCGCGTGATGCGTTGCCGGGACGCCATCGAAGCGCAGGCGGAAGTGATGCGCGAAACGCCCCGGCTGTTGCTGCAACCCGGCTGTACCTGCCATTACTGCCAAAATTTAGAACAGTATTGCCGTGAAACACAGGCATAACCGAACGGCAGTCTAAAAAGAATTAATCTATTTGTGGAAATAGCTTGACAAAAATGACTGGTCAGCGACATGCGCAGCCCGAAAGGTAAACACGATGAGTAAAATGATTGCTCAAGTGACAGAGGTTTCTGAGGACGACTATTCCCTGGTAGACGCTCTATGCCATGCGCCATCTGCTCCTGAATTGGGGGGAAATAGCAGGCTTTATTATTTGAGCACATGCCGACGTGGGTGGGAAAAGTATTGGGATGGCGAGCAATTTATTCCAATCACTCCTTGTCCACCAAACAAGGGGGGAACGGCATTTGTTCGACCAATCGGCATGTGGAAACCAGAGACGATAGCGGCGCTCGCGCGAGAGTACGTGGCGGCAACACGAGAGCGAGTCGTAGTAAAGAACATTAGTGGCGATCAGGCCCGGCAACTTAGTCCATACGGTTTTGGCCCGTATCGCGAAGAGGACGGATGGAGTGGATATTATCGTTACGACGAAGAGGAATACCCCGAAGTTATGGTAGACCTTGATCAATATTGCAGCAGCTACGCTGCTACACGTGTCCATAATCAGAACCAAAAGCCATTTCCTCAGACCATATTGGATCATAAGGGAATCATTGCATCGTCTGTGGGAGAGCCATTCCGTAAACGTTTCATAAACTCGCTGCGAGAGAGCGCCGCCCTTAATTTGAGTGTTGAGGATTTAGATGTACGCGCTCATCGGGAAGAGATGATGAATCTTATTTTCTCGTGGTCGGAAGACTACATAGCAAGGAAAGCATCAAAAGAAAACACAGGTGATCTGGATGATCTGAGACTTACCTACACATCTTTTGTGTTTGAACCCTATGGTGGCGGATGGTTGTTTCGCAGGGAGGGAAAGGCGGTGGGCTTCATTCGGTGCGCCCCGGGCTTTGATAATGTGCTCGACTTTTATGCTGCGCCGTATGACCCCGCCCCCTGCTTAAAAAAGCAAGCGTTGCATTTCGAGATGTACAATATAGCCTTGCATTTGGCTCGCGCGGCACAATACACAAAGGCGAATTTTGGCGGAAGCGAAGAAGAAACCTTGTACTACTTCAAACGCCGCTTTGCCCACAGAGGCTCGGGCGGAAAAAACCCGGAAGTTAGAAACCCGCCTGGACATGCTGTAATGTATTCAGGCTGACGCGCGTCTAAAGCATCAAAGTCATCAGGTATTGGCCCTCGGAATGTGTCAGACGTTTATGCGGCGGAAATGGGGAAGGTAATACGGACACGCGCGCCGCCTTCAGGACGGTTGGCATACGCGATTTGTCCCGTCAAATCGGCCTGCGTGAGCGATTGGATCAGGTCCAGCCCCGTGTTCGCGGCTTTTTTCGCGTCGAAGTCGGCAGGAAAGCCCACGCCATCGTCGCCTACTTCCAGACAGCCGATATTTTCCACAACCGTAAACCGCGCCTCAATCGCGCCCCTTCCGTGTTTCACCGCGTTACTGACCAGTTCGTTGGTAATCAGGGCCAGCGCGGTTCCCTGCCGCGTGGAAAGCGTCGACTCGTCAATGTGCTGCCGCAACTCATGATCCAGATGCGCCTGCTGTAGCGTGGACAGCAGTTGCCGGAGCAGCGCACGGGCGGAAAGCGTCTGCGCGTCCCCGTACTCTTTCGCCTCGCGCGTCAAAATCTCGTGAATGGAAGCGAGGGTTCGCACATGCTGATTCAGGCGCAGAAACTCCTCGCGGGGTAGCGTGGGCGTCCCCTCCATTGTCTGCATGTCAATCATGGCCGTAATCACCTGGAGATTGTTTTTAACCCGATGATGCGTTTCCGCCATTGCCACTTTTAAACGCCCGTTCAGCGCCTCGATTTCCGCCAGATACGCCTCGCGCTCCTGCTCGATCTGCTTGCGCGCCGTGATCTCCTGCGCCACGCCGCTGAACAGCGCGCGCCCCGTATGCGCGTTCGGCAGGGCTTCCCCCCGCGCCGCCAGCCAGTGAACGGAATTGTCCGGCCATACGACGCGGTACTCCGTATCCAGAACGGCGCGGTTTTCCAGCGTGTCGCGCAACGCGCGGGTGACAAAAAGCCTGTCCGCCGCATACAGATTCGTTCCAGAAAACCCCCTGTGGTCAGGGTTGCCGTTTCGGGCGGCAGCCCCAGCGCCAGCGCCGTGAGCGGGGAAAGCGTGAGACATTCGGCATCCGGGTCGTAACTCCATACGCCCAAACGGGCGGCATCGGCGGCCATGCGCAAATGCGATTCCCCTTCCCGGCGTTGCGCCTCGCTTGCCAGCAGCGCATCAGCGGAAGCCCGCGCCTGCTCCGCGCTGGCCTCGGCCCGTTCCTGCGCCCGTTTCATGGAGCCGCTGAAGCCCGCGCTGCTTACGCCTAGAAATATAAAGATAAGGGTTCCAATCCAGTTGGCGAGGCCGTGAATCATAAACGAGTGCGTTGGCGGAATAATGTAGTACACGACACCCAGGTAGCCGAGCAGAACCGCCAGCAGAGCCGGCCCCAACCCGCCGTACCAGGCGGCGAGCGTGACGGCAAAATATACAGTCGCATAGGGGAATTGCGCCTGAATGTAGGGCGTAAGCAACATTCGCGCGCCCACCGCAAACAGGGTCACAACAACAGCGCATCCGTACTCCCGCAGCAGGCGAGAATTCAGCGCGGAAGTCGCTTCCCTGCTGTTATCGCTTATATTTGATTCGTTTTCCTGTCCTGCCGCAATCATGCGCGCATCCCTTCTCAATCCGCCTGCTGAATATACGCGCTCCCACAAAAATGGCCGCGCAAAGTATTTCTTCCTGTGCTTTCGCCATGCGCTTCCCGTATTCCTGCCTTTTTCCGCTCTGTTGTTTCGAGCAGGCAGGAATACGGGAGTGTAGAATTGAAATGAAAGAGAGTGACACCCTGTTTTGAAGTTTTCGGAGTTTTTGAAGTTCAGGAAGGAAATAATCGGTGCGACGTTGTTTTTTTGCGATTGCTTTGTGTTCCCTGCCGTTGACGGCGCGGGGCGAGGGCGTTTTCTCCCCCGACGAGCGGGCTAAAATCGTCGCGTACTGGACGACGCCCGGACGTTATAAAATTCAGGCTTTGCCGGACGTGAAGAAAACGGGGTTGTGGCAGGTTCGCCTGACGCCGGAGGGGTCGCTGTGGTTCTGGAAGTATCAGCGGGCCATCGGCGCGGGCAAAGCGCCACCCACGCAGTCCCCAACCGGCGCGGCAGCTTCTAACGCGGGCTGGAAACAGTGGGTAGACGCCAAACTCGCGTATGACCGCTGGCAGGCGCAGGATGTGGCGGATCGGGCGAACGGCGCGCATAGATGTGGGCAGCGCGCCCACGCCCAATACGCTCCACCCCCTGCCTCCGGCTTTGCCCGGAACGATTCCCGATGATCTGCTGGCCGCAGTCGGCAATCCGCCGCCGTTCGCGAACGCGGTCGCGCCGATGCAGTATATGGTCGCGTTCGAGGATGGGGATGTGTTCACCCTGCGCGATAATGTGCGCGTCGGATCGCCCACCTTCGCGTACTATCGGTTTGCGCAGGGCGTGATGGACAGCAGCAATCCGCTGCGAAAAATGCCGGACGCGCAATTGAACGCCCTCTTTGCGCAAAGCGGGTTTCAACGCTTCAGAACAGCGCGTGGCGGGAGCCGTGTCGAAACTGGAGGGCGGCTTCGACAGCGTGAATACCTACGATACGGGCTATGTCAGCATCGGGTTCATACAGTTCATCACGGCGATAGACGGCAAAGGCTCGCTGCTGGAAGTGCTGCGGCAGGAAAAAACCGATCAGCCCGACCAATACGCCCATGACTTTCATCAGTACGGTTTGGACATTACGCCGGACGGCATTTTGTGCGTGGTGGACCCGGTTACGGGCGCGGAACTGACGGGGGCGGACGCGGTACAAAAGACTATTGCGGACAAGCGGCTCACCGTCATCTGGCAAAAAGCGGGGCGGCGCAGCGAGGCGTTTCAGGTGGCGCAAATCAAAGTCGCCAAATCGCACTACTGGCCCGCCGATGATGTGGTTACTGTTACCCTCAACGGGCAAATGCTGACCGGCAAAGTGTCGGATGTGGTGAAATCCGAAGCGGGCCTGACCACGCTTTTCGACCGCAAAGTGAACCGGGGAACCATCGCCCCGTTCGCAGACGTTCTCGCCAGAGTAATGACTACACACAACCTGACCAACATCGCGGACGCCGCGCAGTACGAGCGCGAAATCATTCAGGCGTGTAAGTACCGGATTGATTTCCTTGCGGACACAACATTAAGCCAGCCAAAATAGAACTGCCACTTCTCCCCGAATCATTCAAAAAGACATGGCTATATGCTAAATGTCATGTTTATGTTACAATCACTGTTATTGGGATACGTGTTTAATATTTACGTAATCCTGGGGGATGGGAGAATGAAATAGGTGGCAAACACAGACGAACACATTAACAACTCACATGCCTCCGATACGGAGCAAGAAAAACAAAAGACGCCATCTGACGGAAACCTTTTGACACTTTCGGCGCAAACGATCACTTTAATCCTGATTGGATTGTTTGTCAGCCATCTGGTATGTGATGCCTTAGCGCGCCAGACAACTCAACGTTATGACGTATGGTTTCCTACTCTGGCAATTAGTTGGCTGGTTATATGTCTGTCGCTTGGCCTGAGACGGCATACAAAAAATAAGGAGAAACAATAATGAGGCTGGCTAAGTCGGTTGCCTGTCTGTCTCTGTGCTGTCTACTCACAGCGAGTCCCCCGCCGGTGAAAGCCGAGGACAACATTCTCGTTAAAAGCGTGAAGACATTCTCTAATGTTGTTATCATCCTGACGGATTGGTCTAGGAACCATCAAGAGGATATTGATAAATCGAAGCTATTGCCATTCGTAGGCACTTTAGATGATGATGCAGAAAAGCTGGCGAGTGGCGCGCGAGCTATGCGTTCCAGCCTTGCTGACGCTCTGCTGAATGCTGATGCCGATGGAAGGCATCCAACCGCAATACAAATTACGGCTGATGCGAAATGCGGCATACGCCAAAGAATTAGCCTCTCAAATGGGCCGCTCACTAACCGATGTGGCTAGAGAATTACGAACAGCCAACCTGCTGACAGGAGCGGACGGTCAGCCGCTTGACCCTGTGAAACTCGAAAATGACATAACACTTGGCGTAAACGAAAAATTTGATCGCCTGAGTGAGATTCAGGTCGCCTTGCAAGTGCCTAATCTGAGCACGAAATCGGCTACTTATCGAGATATGCGTAAGAAGGCTGAAGACGGATTGAAGGCTGTAGAAAAAATCCATGTGGAAACCTCCAGGTTCTACCGGCTGTTAGGCGGCACGAAACATTAACCGCGATTACGACGGTTGGACGCTCTTCTTGTCCCTGCAAAACCTCCCTCACTGGCAAAATCGTCAGTGAGGGAGGTTTTGTAGAGGTACTCACAGGCCAACCACAATACTGCCACTCTAAAACGTCATCTTCTCTACGTTGTCTTTGTTGATTTCCAGACGGAGGGGCAGGGTGACGATCTGGTCCTTTACCTGAAGTTTGCCCTCCACGCCGTCTACGCTGTCGCCATCGGCAGGCATTTTGCCGTCCAGCGCGGCGCGTACCAGTTTGGCGGTGACGTAGGTTAGTTGTTTCGGGTCCCACAGGTACAGGCCGGTCACGGAGCCGTCCATCAGATACGGCTTGTTTTCGCTCGGCAGGCCCAATCCCCACACCTTGATTTTGCCGATTTTGCCCGCCGTTTTCACGGCTTCGCCCGCGCCGTGCGGGCTGACGGAGTTGGCGCAGGCGATTCCAACCACATCCGAGTCGGCCTGCAGCGCGGTCAGGGTTTTGGATTTGGCCTGATTCGAGATCGTCGTCGTTGTAAATGGTGGGCGTGACCACTTTGATGTTGGGGTACTTCTTGAAACCCTCCTGCATCCCTTTCAGGTGCAGGTTCAGGTTTTCCGCCGTTTGATGCCCGCTGACCAGCAGCACTTTGCCCTTCGCGTCCACCGAATTGGCAAGCGCGTCCGCGACATCCGCCCCGATTTTAACATCATCCACAGCCGCGAAATAGAACAATCGCTTGCTTGCCTGGCGAGTCCGCGTCCCACGTAAACACTTTGATGCCCGCGTCGGCGGCTTTGTTCAGCACGGGAACGATGGCGTTGGCATCCACGGGGGATACGACAATCGCGTCCACTTTGGACACAATCGCCTGCTCGATAATGTCGTTCTGCTTTTCCGCCGTGCCCTCGGTGGACGCCTGATAATCCACTTCCGCGTTCAGGCTGGTATCGTCGTTGGCCTGCTTCGCGCCCGCTTCGCAGGCTGTGCTGTAGGAAATTCCGCCCACTTTGAACACGAACAGAATCTTCTTCTTGCCGTTTGTGTCGGGCGTTGCGGTCGGATTGCCCTTGTCCGCCGTTTTCATTGGCGCGGGCGTGGCGGCATTGTTGGAAGCGGGTTCTTCCTTGCTGCACCCACCCAATGTCAGCATCGCCAATCCGAATCCGGTCAGCAGTTTCCCAAACCTCATTGTCTGTATCACACTTGCGCGCATGTTCTCTCCTTCTAAATGAATCTGCAATGTTAGCCTTTTTCCGGTAGTGAATTGTAGATTGAAACAGCATCCGATAAAATCTAGTAGAACGCCATATAAACAGGGGTTTCAACCCCTTGCAAAAGGTGTAATTCTACTCTTCTTCCAAACCCGACAGCAGATTTGCCGCCGATGATACCGCCTGCCCGAAGGCGTTTACGGCCCGGTCAATTTGCGCCGGGGAAACGATGAGGGGCGGTTCCATACGAATCACATTGGGGTTGTTGAGGGTGTAGGCGGCAATGATTCCCTCGCCCGCCAGCAGATTGATGGTCAATTCCGCCATGTCCTTGATCTCGAACTCAACTCCCACCATCAAGCCCTGACCTCGAACGGCTTTGATTGCGGCGGGATTGGCCTGCTGCGCCTGCCGCAGTCCCGCCATCAATTGTTCGCCCCGCTCGTGGGCGCGGGAAATCAGGTTTTCATCCGCGATCACGTCCAGAGTCGCCAGTCCGGCAGCGCAGGCGAGTTGGTTGCCGCCGAACGTGCTGGTATGGATATACGGATTATGCGTAAACGTCCCTTCCCATACCTTCTGGTTGGACACGGTTGCGCCAATGGGCATCACGCCGCCGCCGAGCGCTTTCGCCAGACACAGAATATCGGGCGTCACGCCGTCATGGTTCACGCCGAACATCCGGCCCGTGCGCCCCATGCCCGTTTGCACCTCATCGGCAATCAGCAGCAGGCCGTGCCGGTCACAAATTCGGCGCAGTTCAGCCAGATAGCCCGCGTTCGGCACGATGATTCCGCCCTCGCCCTGTATCGGCTCGATAATCACCGCGCACGTAGCCGCCGTAACCGCTTCCTCCACCGCCTGCGCGTCATTGAACGGAACGTGCGTAAATCCCGGCACGAGCGGGGCAAACGGCGTCCGGTATTTTTCGCGCCCGGTTGCTGACAGAGCGCCCAACGTTTTGCCGTGATACGCGCCATGCGTACTGATAAAATCGGTTTTGCCGGTCGCGATTCGCGCCATTTTCAATCGCGGCCTCGACCGCTTCGGTTCCGCTGTTGGAGTAAAACGTGTATTGCAAATCGCCGGGCGTGATTTCGGCCAGCTTTTCCGCCAACTCCACCTGCGGTTCGCTGAAAAACGTGCGCGTGGAAAGCGGCATTTTGTCCAACTGCCGCTTCACGGCCTCGACAATGCGCGGATGCCGATGCCCGCACGAGAACACGCCGAACCCGCCCACGTAATCCAGATACTGCGCCCCGGAAAGCATCGTAACCACGCAGCCCTGCGCCGATATCCTCCACATCCCCGAACCCGCCGAATTGCAATAATCGCGCCAGGCCGGGATTGATGTGCTGCTTGTACTTCTCAATCACGCGGTCAATATGCGCCTGCGCGTCTTCGTCCATAAAACCGGGTAAATCCTGTTCCAAAATCGCCATACAACCTCCAGTACACAAAAGGAGAAGAGGATACTTCTAAACCGCGAAACACACGAAATAAACGAAAAAAAGAACAAAGCCGAAAAGAACCGCAAAGGGGCAGAACAGTCGAAACAGCATTGATACAGCCAGTTCCCATTTTTTGCATTTCGTCTTTTTTCGTTTATTTCGTGTGTTTCGCGGTTTCTCAATCTTCTTTTCTTCTTTTCTTCTTTTCTTCTTTTCTCTGGTTCAATCGCCTTCGACGCCCAGCACCACGCGGGCCGCTGCGCTTAACTGCGCGGCGGTTTCGGGGCGCAGGTATTTTTTCTGATCCAGTTGCGGCGGGTGGCAGCGGCGGCAGAAGTAGCCGTGCAGGGCGCGGCGGGGATGGTCTGTGTGGTTGAGCGTGCCGCCGTGCCACGTATGCGAGTTGAAAATCACCACATCGCCGGCCTTACCCAGTACCAGCATCTCATCCGGGTGGGTTTCGCGCGGGTCTTTCATGGTATCAGAGGGTACTTTGCCGGTCGCGTGTGTGCCGGGAACCACGCGAGTGGCGCCGTTTTCGGGCGTGAAATCATCGAGCAGCCAGATGCTGTTGCACACCTGATACGTTCCCGGCGTTTCCAACCGTCCCCAATCGGCATGAAGCGCCTGCAAGCCCTGACCGGGCAGGGCGGAACGGCTGTTCAGCGAAGAGAGTTTCAGGTCGCCTTCCAGCACATGCGCGATTCCGGCCAGCAGGCGCGGGGTGGTTAAGACGATATGGTACATCGGGTCTTTGTTAATCAGGTCGGAAAGCCGATCGGTTCCCGCTTCCTGATGCACCTCCTTGCCCGCGTTGTCGCCCTCATCCGCCAGCAATTCCGCCTGCCGCTGCCGCAACGCCTCAATCTGTTCCCCGCTCAACACGCCGCGCAGGGGCAGAAAGCCGTCACGATCCAATTGCGCCTTCTCTTTTTCAGAAAGCGTATCGTCGCGCACTCCCAATTCATACAACGCTTCTTGTATGTTCATCACGAAACTCCGGTGTTCAGGTATTTATGTTTTTCAGGTATTAGGTATGGGGGATGCGTCCATTTCCCATTGGTTGTGAAGAATGAACGCTCGCAATTGCGTAAGATGCTCGGTGTTCAGGCGCAACAGAGAAATAGTGACCTGCGCCGATGCCGTCACGGGCTGAAGGATGCCGCTTTCTGCCAGTTGGTAATGATCAGCGAACGTGCCGGTATCAAATCCACAACTCCGACGCCTGCGGCTTCCGCCTCCGGTGAGGGCCAGTAGTCCGACTTTGTCATATTGCAGACATGACAGGCATAGCGAGGGTTGTAGAAGTCGCGTACCAGGTGCGGAAAACGACTCACGGGACGGTAGTGATCCATCTCGAAATTGCCGACACCGCCTGTCCAGAACTCGTGCAGACAACAATACGCGCAGCACTGCCGAAAATCGGCGCGGACATAGGGGCGAAAGGCGGCATACCCGCCGGAAACGTCGGGTGGCGGAACCGTTCGCTCAAAACGCGAAATCATTTGGGCTGTTTTCCCGTGTGCAGTTCAATGGTTTCCGCAAGCGACGCAAGGGAAGGGTAAAAGGCAGAATTTGCCGCATCTATTTCCCGGCCAAGCCGCTCAATCTCCTGCTGCTCTTCCGGAGTCAATCCTGAGAGAAACTGCTGTTCCACAAGCGCATGGTAGCGCTCAAGTCTGTGCCGGTGACGTTCCCCTCCGACTTCCTGCGCGAGTTCAAGTTTACGCAGTTGTTCACGCGCAGAGTTCATTTCCCGCTCTAACGCAATCAGGTGTTGCTGTACAGCGGGAGGAGTGGCGTTCCAATCGCCAGCGGAAATCTGTTCGGTTACTGCCTGACTCATGATTCAGTCCTCGTTGTGATATTGCGCGATGTTGAACATTGTACCACAGCCTTCTTCAAGGCTAAGTTAGACAGAGGAAAAGCAATTCCTGCAAAGCGCATGCAAAGATCGCTAATGCGTGGTCAGCCAGTTTACAAGCGCGTCAGACGTCAGACGTTCAGGGGAGGCTTGCAGTTTCGGCATGGCGGCGACACCGGCGTACACATCATGCAGCCAGTCGGCAGCAGTGAACTTCGCGCCCGTGTTGTGCAGCAGAAGGGGATGGGGCGCGGCAAGCGTCAGACTGGTTCGGAAATCTCCCATTTTGCGCAGGCAGGGTACGAACAGGTCGTCCGACAGCAGCGCGTCGTCGTTGGTCAGGTCGAGTTGATTGCAGTCGGCAATGACGGCATCGGCGGCGGGCGCGGCCAGCATCGCCCATATCCCTGCCTGCTCCATTCCCACCAGCGTTATCTTTGTTTTGCCGTCCATCTGACGCAGATACGCGCAAACGGTAAGAATGTCCTGTACGCGCTCTTGCAGATCGGTGCGGTTGTACGTGGTGAAGAACTCGCCAAAATTATCCTGTTACCTTGCGCCGCGAAACGGAAACCGCAGAATTGGCGCGTTCGCCGGTCAGGAATACGTCCGGGAGGATAACCGTTCGGCCTTTCGCCAGTAACGCGCGCACTATAGAACCGGGCTGTCCATTTACTGCCATCAGCGCGGTTTTGCCCTGCGGATGGAGCAGAATAACCGCCTGATTAGAGGAATTAGCAGGCGTGACGCGGATGAGAGGAATGGATTCGTCGTGTCCCTGCCGCCCGATACGCGCATGACTGATGAGGTAGCCTTCGGCGAGTCTGCGTAGATTTCTCCGTAGAATTCGATGGCTGACAACTGCGCGGACGAGTTCCAGTTCCAGCGTCCGTTCCCAACGCCGGCTGATACGTTTTTTTGAACGCGGTCAGGCTGCGCCTGTCATGTGGCTTCGCTTTTTCCAACTGCTGCTGTCCCAACTCCTTGAGGTACTGCGTGAGTTGGACATCGGTTTTGGCGTCGGCGGGCAGGGGCGTGTTGTCGGGGAACACGCGCAGGTCGGCAACGGCTTCGCGCTGATACGGCGGCTCCGTAAAATGGTCGGCGTTCGGATCGTGCAGCAGAACTTTGCCGAAGAACTGATACACGGCGTCCCGGCTGGTTTTGTTGATGTTGTGGTTGAAGGGAAAGATCACGTACTTGAAATTGTCCGGCTGTCCGTCCAGATTGTACACGCTTGCACCGCCGGACCCTCTACGGTCATCATGGTCTCGGTCCAGTCCCCGGTCGCGCCCACCATGATCTGCGGTTTGGGCGCGGCAGCGGCGGCGATCTCCATGTTGGAAAAATCCACGCGCAGCCCGGGCGCGTTTTCGCACAAACAGCCGCCCTGCATGGAGTGCGACACCATCACGCACGGCGCGACGGCTGCCAGCCGGTCGTCAATCGCGCCCAGCATCATGGTCTGCGTGCCGCCGCCCGATTCGCCCGTGATGGCAAGCCGCGACTTGTCCACATCCGGCAGGCGATTCAAGAAAATCGAGGGCGCGGACGCTGTTCCACGTTTGCAGCCCCATGAGCGACACGCCCCACAGCCAGTGTTCCCGGTCCGCCCCGAACGTCCGGTGCTTGGGAATCTGCCGCGTATCGTTGTAGCCCACCATGTCATAGGTAAAGGCCACGCAACCCTGCCGCGCAAACGTAATTGCGCGCGCCGCAATCGAGCCGTCCGGCCCGTCCGCCATGCGCCCGTCGTCCCAATGGCCGTGCGCGATCAAAATGCCGGGATGTCGGGTGTGGGGAGTGGGGTGTGAGGAGCGTTCTTCCTGACTCCTCCGCTCCCCACGCCCCTACTCCCGATACCCTTACCCGGCCGGTACAGATTGCCCGCCAGATAGAAGCCGGGATAGGTCTGGAAGTAGACTTTTTCGATGGTGTAGCCGTCGCGTTCGACGCGCCCGAAGATTTTGGCTTTCAGGGGCGTTTTGGGCGGGAGGGGATACAGGCCGCAGGAGACGAGAACCTGCTGGCGAATCTGTTCGCCGGCGCGCTTCCCACGCTTTGCGGTCGGCAAGGTTCGGGAAATGCGCGGGGCGTGTCCAGCGTATGCGGCGGCGCAACTCTGCGCTTTTCCGGGCTGTCGGGTGTGGAGATAGAAGTCCGTGTTTTGAATGGGTGACATAATTTTGGCCGATGGGTTGACGCCACTGGGAAGGGTGGCAAGCAGCAGCAGGCTGGCAGACAGCAGCATGGCGGTTTCCTTTTACGACAGGCATTCAGCGCCCAAAAATCGGGCGCAGGCTATAACAGGCGTTTCGTTCCCGTAATCGGACAAACGATCAGAAGAGACAACGCGCAGGGAAACGCCGAAGCCGTTGAGCGTCGAGGACACGAGGAGACTATTCCAGCGCGACAAGCCATATTCCTGCAATATTTTCCGATTCTTACCATTTCGCGTTTTGAACGCATCCACAAGAATCTACAAAGAGCGCCCTGTAAGTACAGGGTATAATGGAATAGTACGCATTTGCCTGCGTCGAGGAGTCCGCTTCATGGCCTACAATCAGTTCACGATTCCGCAATTGGAACGCGACTTCGGTATTCGCATTCACAGGCAGGCCGGTCTTTTCAGCGCCGTGCCGTCCGCGCCTGTTTCGGAATTGCTGCGTCTGATGCTGGCGCAAAATTCCCGCTTTGCCCTGCCGAGCGGTTCGGATAAAGCGCGTTCCGAGTATCTCATCGCGCCCATTCTTGCCGAAGTATGCCAGCAGCGGCGCGAACAGGCCAGCCTGTTTTCCGGCATCGAATTTGATGTAGACGTTCCGCGCGGACTGTCCGGCTATTGCGATTTCCTGTTCAGCCTGACGCCGGATGCGCTTGTCGTTTCGGCCCCCGTTGTTTCTATAGTGGAGGCAAAAAAGGAGAACATCCTCGCCGGCATCCCGCAATGCCTTGCCGAACTCGTTGCCGCGCAGATATTCAATACAGCTCAGGAACGTCCTATCGCAACGCTTTACGGGGTGATTACGACCGGCACGGACTGGCAGTTTTTACGTCTTCAGGGAACCGCCGCGACCGCTGACAGCGACCTGTACTATCTTGGTAATATTGAGAAGGTTGTCGGTATTCTGCTTGCCATGCTGCGACAAGAGATTTCCTGACAGCAAACAGTCGGCATGAACTTCGTTCGTCTGAAAGCATCAAAATACCTGAATACGAGCCTGAATGGCGCGGTCGGGAACAACTGCTGACAGTGTTGCAGGAAGAACGAGGAGAAAGACAGGAAGGTCTAAGAACAATGCGCTATAAATCCGGTCGCGTAAAAACGGCTTGTGCTGTCTGCTGTCTGGCTGCGCTTCCGCTGATGGGACGCGCGCAGAAAGGAACTTCGTCCATGCCTTCCACTTCGCGCTCGCAACCCGTTGCCGCCGTTGCCGGGGATAAAATCGCGAACGCCGACAATCGGTTCGGCTTTCGCCTGTTCGACGAAATACTCAAAAAAGATGCGGATACCAATATCTGCATTTCGCCCGTCAGCATCGCGTTCGCGCTTCAAATGACCTACAACGGCGCAAAGGGAACCACGCAGGAGGCAATGGCAAAAGCGCTCGGATTGGACGGGATGAGTCTGGAGGACGTGAACCAATCCAGTCACGCCCTGCTTTCCAGCCTGACCGCGCCGGAAAAAACGCCTGCCGCAAAGCCGAACGCGCCCGCCTCCTGCCGCGTCTGCCGTTACCCCGCCCCTGCTCGACATCGCCAATTCCCTGTGGCTGCGCAAACGGGAGGAGATTTTGCCGGACTTTCTTCAGCGCGCGCAGCAGTTTTATAACGCGCAGATTGACGGTTTGCAGGGCGCGCCCCAATCCATCAACGCCTGGGTAGACCAACACACAAACCACAAAATCACGCAAATCGTGACCGCGCGGGAAGTGGCGGGCATGGAGGCCGCGCTCATCAACGCCGTGTACTTCAAAGGGCTGTGGCAAACCCCGTTCGATGCGAAACTGACAACCGAAAAACCGTTTCACCCCGCGCATGGAAACCCGCAGACGTGCAAAATGATGCGGACGAACGGCAAATTCGGCTACTATCAAACCCCGAACTTTCAGATGGTCAGCCTGCCATATGCGGGCAATCGTCTGGATATGCTGCTGCTGCTGCCGTCACCGGGCGCGTCGCTGAACCGAATTGTGAGCGAGGCCACGCCGGAAAACTGGCAGAAATGGACGACAAGCCTGTTCGTTCAGCCGGGTACGGTGGAACTGCCCCGTTTCCGCGCCGAATACGGCACGGAACTGAACGAGCCGCTGACCACGCTGGGCATGGGCGCGGCGTTTGACGCGACCGCCAACTTTTCCGGCATGAGCCGTCACCCGCTTTTTATTAGCAAGGTGATCCATAAAACATTCGTGGAGGTGAACGAACAGGGTACGGAAGCCGCTGCCGCAACCGCCGTGATAATGTCGCGCAGCCTTGCCATGCCTGTCCATCCTCCGTTCCACCTTGTTTTTGACCGCCCGTTTTTGTACGCCATTCGTGACCGGCAAACGGGCGCGCTGCTGTTTGTGGGCGTGATGGCGAAGGCGGGATAGACAATGCATTCCCGAACTGTGCCACGCGAGTTTCCCACCCTCCTGCTGATTGCCCTGTTGTGCGGCTGGATGCTGCAAACCGTTCCTTCGTTTCGGGGCGGCAGCAATCTGAGCATTGTGGGGCAGGAGGCCGCGTTTATCGGCGTCATGGCGTGTGGCGAGGGGCTGGTAATACTCGGTGGCGGGCTGGATTTGTCGGTCGGGGCGATTGTCGCGCTGTCAAGCTGCGTGACCGCGCTCACGCTGGCGGCGGGATTGGCATGGCCGCTCAGTGTCGTGTGCGGGTTGGGCGCGGGCGCGATTGCGGGCAGTATCAACGGCGCATTGGTCACGTACCGCCGCCTGCCGCCCATTCTGACCACGCTTGCCACGCTGTTGCTGTTTCGGCACGGCACGAGCCTGCTCACCCATGCCCGCAACTTCGGCCCGTTTCCCGATGCGTTCCGCGTGTTGGGAACTGGCTGGATGCCCACGCTGCTGCTTGTTGTCGTAACGGGCGTATTTGTTTCGCTTTCCCGCCAAACCCGGTTGGGACGGTGGACGCTTGCCATTGGCGGAAGTGAGCAATCGGCGCGGCTGTCGGGCATAGCCGTCGGGGGCGTGAAGCGGTGGACGTATCTGCTGTCAGGACTGTGCGCGGGACTGGCAGGGCCTGATTCTGATGGGGTTCAACAACACCACGCAATCGGTTGTGGGCGAGGGCGCGGAACTGAACGTGATTGCGGCCTGCGTGGTCGGCGGCATCCGCATCACGGGGGGCGACGGCAGCCTGTTGGGAGCCGCGTTGGGCGCATTGCTGATCGCCCTGCTGCGCAACGCCCTGATTTTAACCCACCGCCCGCCCGAACAATCCAACCTGTTCGTGGCCTTCATCATTCTGGCCGCCGCCGCGCTGGAACAGTGGCGCGTGTGGCGACAAAACCGCGCCGCCGCTTCTCCACCGGTTGCGGCAGCGTGACAGAGTTCCTATCGGTCACTATCGGCGGCGTAGTTTAAACGCGAAGAACATGGCTCCTCATAAGTCTCAAGGTATGGGTTCGAGGCCCATCGCCGCCGACCCTTCCCGTTTACAAATGGTTGAAGAGCGCGTATGTATATGGCGGCGTAGTTCAAACGCGAAGAACACAACACTGCAAATGTTGAGGTATGGGTTCGAGGCCCGTCGTCCGCCCTTCGATAAAGACGCTTTCCGCTGTGTTTACCTTGTTTGGGATTGCTCTACCGGTGACGTAGTTTCAAACGCGAAGAACATCTCCTTTTCAGGGAGAAGGCGCGGGTTCGAGGCCCGCCGTCGCCGATTTCCTGTTATGACAACATTATCAAATGGAAAATCAATCTTGCGATGGGAATAATTATATAGATTAATTTGCAGGAGTCACAAGAACTTTGTTGAATTAAAGAGAACTCTCAACGTCGAGCGTAGAAAAGCGTCATTTCTCAACTGCTTCTCTTGTTTACCGCACAATATGGAGATTTCTCATGCCCACTCCGCTTGATGTTGTTGACGCCCCTTCAGGCGCATCCCTGGAAGGCGCGGCCACCATTGCCCCCCGGCAAACCGGGCGAATTGCCGCTTACGCCGTTCTGCTGCTGTTGCTGTTCAACCTCGGCAGCATCGGCGTTTACGGAATTCCGCTTCAATTCCTGCTCAAGAACACCTTCAAACTCTCGCCGCCGCAAATTTCCGTGTTCACTCTGCTAATAGACATACCCTTTTATCTCGGTTTTGCTTTTGGATTTATTCGGGACCGCTGGCGTCCTCTCGGGCGGGGCGACCGGGGCTATTTTTTGTTTCTGCCTCTGCTGATGGCCGGCTCTTTATGCCTGCTCGGTTTCGGAACCTTCACATACGGGCGCGTATTGAGCGTGTTTGCTGCTGTTCGGCGTGTTTTCCGTATGGATGGGCGCGGCGGTGAACGGCCTGCTGACCTCCATAAGCCAGTATAACGGGATGGCCGGACGTCTCTCCGTCGCCCTGCTCGTAGTTCCCCGCCTCATCAGTATTGCTTCCAATGCGGCGGGCGGGCATCTTTCCGATGCCGCGCATCAGCATACCGCTTTCTGGATTTCCGCCGCGCTGTGCCTCCCGATGGTAGCCCTCGCGTTCTTCCGGCCCCGCGCCGCGTTTGCCCATGAAGACGACCTGCTTGTCCGCGCCGTGCCGGAGAACGCGCTTCATGCGCTGCGCCGTCTGGCAGGACACCGCGCCATTTATCTGCCTGCCCTCATTGTCTTTCTCTGGGCTTTCGCGCCGGGATGGGGAACGCCGCTGTTCTTTTATCTGACCAATACCGTGAAACTCTCCGAATCCGCTTATGGCAACGCGATGGCGCTGTTGGGAGCAGGAACCCTGGTTTCGGCGTTTGCCTATACTCTGCTTTGTACCCGCCTGTCCCTGCGTCCCCTGCTCTACGGGGAACGCTGCTGGGCATCATCGGCTGCCCCCTCTTCCTGCTGATTCACAATCAGGCGCAGGCGTATGGGATCGCGTTTCTGGCCGGCGTTTCCCTCAGCGTGGCGTTGTGCGCTTTTAACGATCTGCTGATTCGGTGCTGCCCGCCGGAATTGGAGGGCGCGGCGTTCCTGTTTGTGGGAGCCGCCAGCGCGCTGGCGGCGGATACCAGTGACCTGTTCGGTTCGTGGCTGTATGAGAAGGGCGGATTTACCCTCGCGCTGATCGTGACGACTGTGTTTACCGGCCTGATTCTGCCCGTGCTGCCCCTCATTCCCCGCGCCATCACAAAGCCCCGCGAGGGCGAACGTCTGACGCAAGCAGTCGTGTCCACTGCCCTCGTTGACCCGGAAATACCAACGCCCTGAAACGTTATTGTTGCCAATTGCGCCGTTATTTCCACCAGTCTGTTGATTCAAACCTGCCGTGTATGGCACTCTGGCGAACGCAAACTTGCGCAAAGCCTGATACCGGACAGAAATATTAGAGAAGAAAATAGCGGATATGGCGGAAGTAAGAGAACTTATTACATTACATCTGGCGAGTTTGATTGAGGGTATGCCCGCTCTGACTCCGGCTCTTGGAGGCGCATTGGCTGAAGCTGCCTCAGTATGTCTCGCCCATCAGGAGCATGGCGAGAATTGCTTGTTGCAGGCGCGATGACAGGCAGACCAACAGGCATTTACGTTTTACCGCTTGCCGGTATCCGAAACGATGCGTCGAGCGTATCAGGATTTGCAGGAGGCGACGGAATTGGGAGCCTGCGGCGTCGCTATTCTGGCAGCGCGTGAACTGACCGGGTATACTGTTGTCGAACGTAGTGTCAAGGGGACAGGTTTCGACTACTGGTTGGGCGCGGTCAATTCGCCGGACAGCCAGTTAGAGCCGCTGGAACGCAAAGCGCGTCTGGAAGTGTCAGGGATATTACACGGCGCGACAGACATTGTTGAAGCGCGCATACGCGAGAAGATACGGCAGACGCGGCGTTCCGCAGGAGAGTTTCCGGCGTACATTGTCGTTGTGGAGTTTCATACGCCGGGGGTATGGATGGAGCAGGATGAACAGCCTTAACGAACAACATCAGCAGGCAATGGAGTTGGCGGAGCAGGCATTTACCGCTCGACGACGGAACGATTTCGCAACGGCGCGTTCCTTAGCCTACCACGCCTTTGTGCTGGAGAAGCAGGCGGCAGAACAGGCGCAGACGGAGCCGACCCGTTCAGTCTTGCATCGCAGCGCGGCAACGCTGGCACTGGATTGTGGCGAGTATCGGGAGGCCGAGCGTCTTGTCGCGTCCGCTCTGGCAGGCAATCCGCCCGAAGCAATCGCCAACGAACTGCGCGAAGTTCTCGACACCCTCTACAAGACATGGAATTGGCGCGAACAAAACGCCGCTGCCTGATACCGCGCGATGCTGAGAAAGAAGCATCAGGAAGGCAAACTGTAGTGCTGACGAATACCGGGCCGCTCATTGTTTTGCTGAATGTGGCGCTGAAGCGTTCAAAACATCCAAATGAATAAACCGTGTATGCCACTGAAAGTGTGTTTTCAAACGCTTTATACGGTATTGCTGCTGTTGCTGACAGGTTCGGTTGTCGCGGCGCAGGAACCGCCTGTCATTCCCATTGGGCTGGATGCGTACCGGCAGTGGGAGCGGTGGCCGTATCAGCGAATCGGGGAACGGGCGTATATGCGCAGCACGTATGACCGCGCGGGCGGCAACGAGGGCGCGGACGCCAGCCATTTTCTGTACCAGACAGCGGACGATTTCAACGTCAGTCTGGATGTCGAGGGCGCGGGCATCCTGTATTTCGTCCGTACCAACCACTGGCACGGCAGTCCGTGGCATTATGTGGTGGACGGTACCGACAACCGGTTCAGGAAACCAGCACGGCTGACCCTGTTCATCCCGCGCCCAATTCCGTGTTTCTGCCCGCAGTCCGCGTTTCCCAATCCCCTTGCATGGACATGGGCGGACACGCAGGGAGCCGACCTGTCGTGGGTTCCCATCGGGTTTACGCGAAGTTTTCAAATGGCGTACAGCCGGACGCACTATGGCACGGGCTACTACATCTATCACCAGTATCTGCCCGGCGCAAAGCTGTCGCGCCCCCTTCGCGCCTGGAAACCGGCTTCGGTTCCCGACGCATGACGTTCTGGATTTGCTGAACCGGGCGGGAACCGACATCGCGCCCCGCCCCGACACGCCCGACGCCAAAAAGCGCGGCTTGCGCGTCCTCAACGGCAACGTCAAAATTCCCCGCAACAGTCCCGTCACCCTTGCCCGCATTGTTCACGCGCCCGGCATGCTACGCGCCCTCGAACTCTCCGCTCCCCGCGAACAGGCGCTTGCATCTGGGACATGCCCGCCTGCGCATTACGTGGGACGATGACGGCAAAACCGCCTAAAATGCCCTCCATTGACGCGCCCATTGCCCTGTTCTTCGGCGCGGGAACGCTGTATAACCGCGACAATCGCGAGTATCTGGTGAAAAGCCTGCCCGTGTCCGTCCGCTACGATGCCACGCGCGTGCATTGCGCCTGCTATTTCCCCATGCCGTTCTTCCATGCCGCGCATATCGAACTTGTTGGCGCGGACGACGCCGATGTACATAATGTGACGTGGAATGTTCGCTACGAAACGCTTCATGCCCGCCCGGACGAAGTGGGCTATTTCCACGCCACGTACCGCGACCATCCTCACCCCGAACCCGGACAGGATCTGGTTCTGCTGGATACGAAACAGACGGAAGGCGGCGGCGATTGGGCGGGGCATCTTGTCGGCACGTCGTTCATCTTCTCGCATAACGCGAATCTAGGCACGCTGGAAGGCGACCCGCGCTTCTTTTTCGATGACAGCCAGACGCCGCAGGCGCAGGGCACGGGAACCGAGGAGTGGGGCGGGGGCGGCGATTACTGGGGCGGGCAGAACATGACGCTGCCCCTTGCCGGCCATCCCACCGGCGCGCCCAACCCGAAGCAGGCGAAGAACGAGGAAGACAAGATCGAGTCCGCGTACCGTTTCCTGCTTGGCGGATCTGATGCCCTTCGGCAAAAACGCCCTGCATTCGACTGGAACACGGCGGCACGAACGAATCAACCGGACACTACGAAACGGTCACATACTGGTACGGCGTCAATCACCCCGCGCTGATGCAAACGGATGAACTGCATGTCGGCGATACGGAACAGCGAACGCGCGCACGACTATGTTTCGCCAACCGCCGGAACGCCGTACACGCTCACATCGCGCTATGAATGGGGCGTGGACACCCTGCGCGGACAGGAAATTTATCCCACTCAAACCGATTAGGGCCGAACGATGAAAGGCGTATCAGAATTCACCCTGCGCCTCGACCCGAAGAACCTGGGCGTTCTGCTGCGCCGCAAACTGGACTACGCTTATCCCAATCAGCAGGCGGAAATCTACCTTGCCGATGCGCCGAACAACTCCCTTCTCCCAAAGTTGGGAGAAGAACCGGGGATGAGGGCTAGTCCTGATCCACCCTCTAAACCGCAATGGAAAAGAGCGGGCGTCTGGTATCTGGCTGGTTCTAATACCTGCGTGTACTCTAATCCGAAAGACGAACTCGGCGCGACGCAGCATATCGCCCAAACTTCTAACCGCCGTTTTCGCGACGACGAGTTTCTGCTGCCCCGCGCCCTGACGCAGGGACGTTCGCAAATCCGCGTACAGGTACGGTTTACCCCCGTATCGCGCCCACTTTTCCCCGGCGACCCCATGCCCGAACTCGCGTGGAGCGAGTTTCGCTACACCGCTTACTGCTACCGATTGCCCGCGCCGTAGTCTTTCAACCACTCAGAATATTCCTGACACGAGTTTTGCAGGGAGATGATAATGCCTGACACAGATACGAAAGACCAACACGAAACAACACAAAATGGCGACAGCCTGTTCACGCCGGATGCGTATGGAGAGTATCAGGGCTTTTTGGCCGAGTTGAAAGTTCGCATCCAGACGACACAGGTGAAAGCGATGCTGGCGGTCAATCGCGAACTGGTATTGTTGTACTGGAGCATCGGGCGCGACATTCTGGCCCGTCAGCGGCAGCAGGGTTGGGGCGCGAAAGTAATTGAGCGGCTGGCAAACGACCTGCGAAATGCCTTTCCTGATATGAAGGGACTTTCCCGCACAAATCTGCTTTACATGCGCGCCTTTGCCGAAGCCTGGCCGGAAGAGTTAATTGTCCAACAGCTTGTTGGACAATTACCGTGGGGCCACAATATTCGTCTTCTGGACCGCGTGGCGGATGTTGCGGAGCGTGAATGGTACATACGCGCTGCCATCGAGTACGGCTGGAGCCGCAGTGTTTTAGAGTTGCAGATTGAAACCAATCTTTATGCGCGGCAGGGCAAAGCCATCACCAATTTTGAACGCGCTCTGCCCAAACCGCAGTCGGACATGGCGCGGCAGATGCTCAAAGACCCATACGTATTTGGTTTTACGGGGTTGAGCAAAGAAGCCGAGGAACGCGACGTGGAACGCGCGTTGGTGCAGCATGTCCGTAACTTTCTGCTGGAACTGGGGGTCGGCTTTTCGTTTGTGGGCAGCCAGTATCCTTTGGAGGTGGAGGGCGAGGACTTTTCATTGACCTGCTGTTCTATCACTTGAAGCTGCGCTGTTTTATTGTTATCGAACTCAAAACTACCAATTTCAAGCCGGAGTATGCTGGCAAAATGCAGTTCTACCTGTCCGCTGTTGACGCGCAGATACGGCATGAAACCGACGCGCCCTCCATTGGACTGATTTTGTGCAAGACCAAAAGCGTTTGATTGTAGAGTACACGTTACGGGAAACGACACATCCCATTGGCGTTGCCGAGTACCAGTTGGCAGCTACCTTGCCCGACGCGCTTAAAGGCAGTCTGCCGACCATCGAAGAACTGGAAGCCAAATTCAGGCAGTTGGATGTGATAGAGGAAGATATTGCAGAATGACAGCCTTCAGTTTTGCTGCTTCCTACTCCCTGTCGAGCGTTTTACGCGCCAACCGCCGGTAGCCCTCCGCTAATAAATCGGACATATTGCGCACATCTTCAGCGTTGTAAGCGAGCAGGGTTTCCAGCGAACCGCGCCGTCCGGTTCGGTACTCGCGCCACAGCCGGACCGCGTCCCAACCGGAAAGCCCCGTCGTCGCATTGGAACGGGATATTCCCATTTGCCCCTCGATGTGCTTCAAGCCGCCCCGATAGCCGAGACGCTTGAGCATGTAGCACAAATCTATGTGCATCTGGTTAAACGGCAGATGGGGAAACGCGCGTCGCAAAAACGGCACATCGAAGCCCGTGCCGAAAAACGTCACCAGTATCGCCGCGTCGGCAATGCTTTCGGGGAAATCGTGGAGGTTCTGCCCCTTCACGTACTGCCGCATTTTCCAGCCGTCGTACACCCTACGACCGTTAGATCGTCCGCCCGCATCCCGCCATTGGTTTCGATGTCCACGAATGCCAGCCTGTGTCCGAAGGCGGTAGTGGCCCGCCAGTGTTCGCTTTGCGGCAGCAGGTCGGCAAACCACGCGAAATCTTCCGCTTCCAATCGCTCTTTCGATTCGGCCACAATCGGAGTGAGCAGAGCGCGTTGAGCGCGGGTGAGCGGCCAATCGGTATCGGGTTGAGATAAATAGCGATCCCAATCCGTCGCGCCCGCGTCCCATAACTTGCGCTCGGTTGTCCGGCCAATGGCCTGCGCGTGCAGAAAGGTGGCTTCCAGCAGGCTGGGTGGCGGAACTGCCGTAGATACAATGGGTACGGACGTATTAGAGGGTGAAGCGTTCAACAGGTTTCCTTTTCGCGCGCTTGCGCGGTAAACTACTTGTATAGTACGCGATACAGGGGGCAAATTCCTTGCTGTCGCGACGCGTGTTCCAAAATGGGCGCGGCGCGCGGTGTAACAATGGCTCTCGGCTTGCGTCCTATGAGAAAGATGTTTGCGCCTGCATTTGTTCGACAGCCTTTATCGTGTTCCGGTAGACGCGGAACATAATCCATAACGTTTTCAGCTTCGTGGCGATATTCGCCCGGATGTAATGTGTTTGTTTTCAAAGGAGAAGTTTGGAATGTTGGTTACAAAACGCGCGTTTCGCGCCGCTCTGCTTCCGCTTGCGCTGATCGGGTTTGGAGGGGTGTTAGCCGTCCCGTCTGCGCGACAAAACGCCCTTGCCGCTCCGCCCGCTAAAATCAGCGCGAATCTCAATGATTACGTCGCGCCGAAACTGGACGATTTCGATACCACGTATGGTCGCCACTTTTCACGACGATGCCGCCGCCCGCAAGATCAACAAAGATATTGGCATGATGTACCAGTTGAAGGGCAACGTGCGTATCCGCTATAAGGAAGAGAACAAGTTCCGGGCGGATGGACAGATTGGGGCCAGTAAAGGCACCCTGATAATCAACGATACCAAACAGACGTTCGCCGTTTTGGGGATCAAGAAGACGGACAGCCTGGGCAAAACGCCGGGCAAGCGCAAATCCCTGCTGGACATGGGGCTGGTTTCCGAGGCGTACCTGACGTATGCGCAGGGCGAATTCATTGGCGAACGCCCGTTTGAGGGTACGCCCTGCGCGGTCTTCAAAATCACCTACAAAGACCGCAATGAGGACTCGTCGCATCGCATCGTCTGGATAGACCCCAAAACCAAAATCACCCTGAAGCGCGAAGAGTACGCGCAGGACATCAGCGGCGGCAAACTGCGCTCCATCTGGCTGTACCGCGAACCCAGAGAGATTGCGCCCGGTATCTGGTTCCCGTCGCGCATCGAGTTGTTCAACAACGAAAACGAAAAAGCCGGCGTGACTACTTACACCAATACGCGCGTCAATGTGGGACTGAGTGACGACGTTTTCAAATTATAGGAGTATAGGTTGTTAGGTTGTTAGGGATTCTCAAGAATTAAACTGTTCCATTGGCAACGGTGTCGGGTCGTATCTCAACGAACCACTTGTCCAAGCCGGGTAGTCGGCGTACCTGTGTCTCGACAGCCTTCATGGCTTTCTGGCTCAACTTGACCCCGATGGCATAGGTCGTTTCCAGCAACTCTACGCGCGGGTGCTTTCCCTTCCAGGTCATGGAGCGGGCAAAGTTGACTACGGCGTCTACACTGTCGAGTAAGTCGCCGTTCCAATGGTTCTCCACAACGCCCCAACAGCGTTCGATAGGATTGTACTTGCTGTGGTAAGGCGGATAGTACGCCAACTGGATGCGCAGTCCGGTTTCGGCGACAAACTGCACGAGCCGGTGCAGGAACTGCGCGCGTCGGCTCTGACACTCCGGGCCATTGTCGAGGTTGAGGTGCAACGTCGTGATATGGGCGAAGCGGACACGGTTGGCTTCCCACCAATGCTGCACAATGTCGGCCAGACAGTCACTTGTCACCTTGGAGGTCACCGCATACAAGGCAAGTTCGTCTAAAGACGGCAACAGCAAGCCGACCGGCGTCACCTGGGCGTCGGGATGAAAGTCATGGTCGGCGGCATGGACCTGGACGCGGTTCGTGCCACCCCGGGAATACTCGCCTACCTTGACGGTCGCCCTGGCATCCAGCGACACCCGTAGCACATGGGGATCGGCGTCGGCTTGCGGATTGACTTGGCTCAAGTGGTCAAAGATAGCCTCGGTTTCGGCGATCTTTTTTTGGGTTGGCTCTTCTGCACCTTCTTGGGATGGTAGCCCAAGAAGGTAAGCCGTTGCCGAAGGCTCTCCTCACAGGGTAGTTCGGCGTCCGTATAGCCTTTTTGCGCAATCAACTGACGCCGCACTTCGGCAGCCGTCAAGCGGGTATAAAGTCGGTTGTTACGAAATTGCGGATCGGTCTGGCTTTGCCCATCGACAAGGGCACGGATGTCGTCAAGCAGATGCGGTAAATGCGCTTCGGCGGGTTTGCGTCCGCGCAAGCGAAATGCATCGACACAGGTGAAGCCGCTACGCAATTCATGAGCGCCTTTGCGCAGCGTATCGCGGTTCCATCCCAGTTCGCGTTGGGCGCGGCGCTGTCCGCCTGCGCCGAGTTCTGCGACGATGCGTGCCATAAACAGGCGGCGGGCACTCCCTTTGAGCGTCTGGGCCGTTTCTCTGAACACGGTCTTGAGACTATCCGTAAGTTCCACTGAGCCACTCCTGCGTTATATTAGCAGGTTCTTCCATATTTAGTGGCATACTTTAATCTTTGAGAGTCCCTTAGTTGTTAGGATATCTCTTATCGTAAGTCTTTCATAACAACCTAACAACCTAACAACTAACAACCTGCATCGGGGGTTTACATGGGCAAGCCGGGGCCGAAGGGCGCGTGGGACATTATCAAGAGCATGTCGGTGACGGAGATTGCGCGGGAAGCCAATCGCCCGCTCAGTGTCGCCGTTGTGGGGCCGGAGGCTGTCCGGGCGGAAGCCATTCGCGCGCTGTTTCAGACGGACGCGCAAGATGGGCTGGCGCTGCCCTCACCGGTGGCTGTTCCCGAACCGGCCTTTGTGCAGGGCTATGAATCGCTTACCGAAGACGCGAAATTCCCGCGTCAGACGGGCGTGTACGACTTTGTGATTGATGTGGGGAATGGCAGCCGGGAGGGCGCGCCGGAAGGGTTGGTAGTCTACTCGGTGGCGGAGTTGGGCGGATGGGAAGCCACGCTCGACCGCATCATGGAAGATAAATCCGCTCTGGTTATGGCCCTTGCGCGTAACTTCCCCGTGTTTCGCCGCCGCGCCGCGCAAAAGATCATCAGCGATACGGCCAGCGCGAACGCGCAGTTTTCCCTCGTGACAGGCGTGGCCGAAGCGTTCCCTATTCTGCGCGAAATCGGTTTTCCGGGCGCGGCATTGAGCGACGTGATTATCCTGACCAAAAACCAAACCCTGATGACCCTGCGCCTTGCCGCCGCGTATGGCCTGCCGCTGGACTACAAAAGCCGTATGAAAGAGATCGCGCCCATCCTTGCCAACGCTTTCGGCTGGCGGGCAATTGCGCGTGAACTGGTCGGCCTGATACCCGTTGTCGGCTTCCTTGCCAAACCCGCCATCGCGTATGCGGGTACGGCAACAGTCGGCAGAGCCGCGCAACTGTATTATGAGACGGGCGAACAGGTCACGTCCGCGCAGGCGAAGAGAAATCTACAAAGAATCGCTGGAATCGGGGCGCGTCCGTGTCCGCGAACTGGCAACAGCTATGCGGCGCGGCAAAGGCAGGGGCAGCAAGCGCATCCCGACGCGCGACGCGCTGCAACTGGAGGATGATATTGCGCCTGTTGTGTCCGAGCGCGAACTCATCGGGAATGAAGTAGAACTCGCGCCCGTTGAAATCCGCGAAAGGGCAGAGGACGCCTGAAATCGTTCGTTTCCTGCAACAGCAAGCGGGCAGAGGGAATAGTATCCCTCTGCCCGCTTGCTGCCAATTTTCCGGCGCGATGAGGCAGCGCAGGGTTTAACCGGGAACCGGCGTGATGCGAACGTTGTAGGCCGCGCCTGCCGGAATAGGGGTTCTGTCCTCGTGGTAAATTCCCCATTTGCCTTGCGTCGCATCGTAATACACGCCGATGTTATGCGTGTCATAGACACCGCTAATTCCAAAGGGAGTGGAGTTAGGATTAAAAACAGGAGTGACAATGACGGCGCAATTCTGGTAAGCCCGGCCATACGCCTGCCCGAACGTCAGGAAGGTCACGTTGCCGACCGTATTGCTCGAGGTGGCGGTGTGCGTGTAGTAGTTGAAAGCGTAATCCTGCATATTCGGCGGCGGCAGCACTTTCACGTTGAACGCGGCTCCGGGCGGCATGGCAGCCAAATCCTGATTGTAAATCGCCCACTTGCCCTTGAACGTATCGTACCAGACTCCGGTAGGATGGTTGTTGTAAATGTTAGAACCTGCGCCATTGGGGTTGAAGTTGGCCGACATGAACACGCGCGCTTCGGGATGTCCGTTGGTTTGCGGGTTGTTGATATAGGTGGACTGGCCGACGGTATTTCCCGCGTTCGCCTGCTGCGTGAATGCCGTGCCGTCGGCATCCAGGCTCCACACATTGAACCCGGTGTTCAGGGGCATGGACGATAAGTTCTGCGTGAATACGGCGGACTCAAGCATGGATGAGCTGTACCAGACGCCAATCTGACTGTTGAGGTAAACCCCGCCACGTCCATACGGGTTCCAGCAGTGGGTAACGAGCGCCAGATGGTTCGGCTGACCGTTGAGCCAGGTATCGTTGATGAAGGTCACGTTGCCCGAAATGTTGGCGCCGGTGTTGGTGACGGTGTACTGGGCGCGGGCCTGAGAAAGCAGGCTCAGGCACAGCAGGCCGGTGACGGCCAGAGCGCGCAGCGGTTTGCTGTTGAACAGAGTGTGTCGCATGGGTTTCTCCTCTTCTTCCTGTGGGTGGATGCGCTGCGCACTTATGCGCAGCGCATCGTCTATCAGCGCCAGACGCGAATGTCGCGAGCCTGCGGGGACTCCCGCTTTGTGTCGTCAGGAACACCGTTCAGCCTGGAATTGTATTCGCGTTGGAACTGAGGTCAGGATACGCGCCTTCCGCTACACAAACGCTAAAGCCGCTCCCATGTTAAATTATTTTCGCAATTGTTTCCCGTTGCTTTCAACCGAAATGCTTCTGACGCAAAAACACGGGAGAAGGCTGATTCCTTCTCCCGTGTTTCGAGCGTGGAATATGCGTAAAAGGATGCGGCAAGAACCGTTACCTTTGCGGAAACGTTAGCAGGCCGGAAATGGACAAAGGCGTCTTGTCCGTATCTGTGGCATTCAGCGTAATCATGACGGCATGCACGTTCGCGGGGCGTTGCGATATGGGCTTGAGCAACACATCTCGGCTGCCTTTTTCAAGGCTGAACGCGCTGATCGAAGGCTGAAGAAAGCGGCTGACCGTGAGGACCGGCCCATTCGCGCTATCATTCACGTCATAAACGGTCACGCGCACCTTGCTCAGGGACGTGTCTATGGGCGCGGGCCGCTCGATGCTGAGATGCAGGTTGTCCGTTACCAGAGTGAAAAAGGACGTAGAGGTACCCTTGTCATGGCCGGCGGCCAGGAGCGGGCAGTTGGGGTCGGTGGACGAAAGATGTATGCAGATAATCTGCGTAACAACGCCCACCTGATGCGGGGAGGAAGATTTGTGCTTCAACACGCGCCGCGTTGTTTGCTTCGCCTGCCCGTTCCGGCTGCCTGTCGCCAGAAGCAGCGTGACGCAGAGCAGGCAGGCAAGGGCGCGTGTTGTCTTTTGCGCGTACAAACGGTATGGGTTCAACATTATTTCTCCTGTTCCATTCGCGCAACCGGCGTTTCAGCCGATCCCGACATAATAGCGAATTCAATCGCCTCTTCGATTTGCATGGCCTCGCCCCTCTGCCACGCCAGGCGAAAGGGGAACGCGCCGAGCGCAGCCTGCGCTTTGAGCGCATCCTGTTTGACCTGCGCCTGTTCCCGCGCGGAAAAGGGCGCGTGGGTGGCTGCGGCGGTCATCTGCGCGGCTGCCAGCAGGCAGGCCGCGCGCTCCATTTGATTGTGGTCCACCATGATCCGGCCCAGAAAGGCCAGCGCGGAAGCGACGGCGGTACGGCTGCCCAACTCACGGCGCAATCGCAGGCTTTCCACGAAAAGCGTTTCCGCCGCTTTCGCGCCCTCGAGGGGATAAGTGACTTCCGCCAGGTTGTGCAGCAGCAGGGCCACGCTGTGCTGTTTTTTCAAGCGGCGATTCAGGCGCAGGCTGATCTCGAAACAGTCGCGCGCCCGCTCAAAATCTCCCTGTTCCAGAGCCACATTGCCCATATTACAGGTCACAAGGGCAATTTGCGCGGCATCCTCCACCTGCTGGAACCGCTGCAAAGCCGCTTCCATGCGCCGGGTCGCCAGTTCATAATCCGACTGGCGCAGGGCCACAAGTCCCAGGTTGCTTTGCGCCGCGCCAATGGCCCACGCATCGCCCAGAGCCTCGTAAATTGCCAGCGCCTGCTCAAAGTTGCTTTGTGCCGCTTCGTAGTCGCGCTCCGCCCGCTGCGTGTTGCCCAGATTGTTCAGCGCGGACGCTTCCCCCTTTCTGTCGCCGCACTGTCGGCACAGGGCCAGATTTTCCGTATGGAACCGCTTTGCCGCCTCATAATTGCCCTGCGCAAACGCCAGGCCGCCCACGCCATTGAACGCTTTTATCCGCGCCGCAGACGCGACGGAGGAGGGGCCGCTTTTGGAATGCGCCGATACTACCGCTTCCGGTTGTGCCAGCGCGTCTTCCAGCCATGCCCTGCCCTCCTGAAAATGGTCGCGCCGCTCCCAGAAGCGCCACAATGCGCCACACAGCCGCAGCCGGGATTGGATGGATGGCATTCCGCGCAGGGCCGCGCGAAAATTGTCGTGTTCCCGCGTCAGCCTGTCCAGCCACAGGGTTTGATCCGCGCCTTTAAGGTGGGGTTCCGCTTCTTCGGCGAGGGCGAGAAAGCAGCTGAAATGCCGCCGCTTCAGGGCATCCAGCGCGTCCGCGTCCATCTGTTCCCCGGCGTACTCGCGCAGGGTTTCGAGCAGGCGAAAGCGTATACCGCTGTCTTGCCCGACGTTATCTCCTGCCGCGCTCATTGTTGCCGCGTCCGTTCCCTGACCGGTGGTTGTTTCGCCAACTACCAGTGAACATTCCTGCAAGCGCAGTAAAAATTCCAGGGCGTTGGGTTCTTCGCACACGAGTTGGGCGCTTTCCACCGTCCAGCCGCCGCGAAACACGCAGAGATGCGCCCAGAACGCCTGCAAATCGGCGGGCAGCAACCTATAGCTCCAATCCAATGCCGCCCGGAGGGACAGATGGCGGGGCGATATATCGCGGCGGCGACTCACCAGCCACTGAAATCGCTGCGTCAGGCGTTCCAGCATCTGCGCGGGCGTCAAGGCGCTCGCGCCCAGGCCGCAGCCAGTTCAATCGCAAGGGGAATTCCCTCCAGGCGCGAACACAGCGCGGCGATGGCTTCGGCATTACGCGGCGTCAGTTGAAAATCCGGGCGGGCGCGCTGCGCGCGATCCACAAACATCTGTACCCCGGCATAACGCATCAGGCGTTCGGGCGTTTCCTGTTGGGCAGGCGTGGGCAGGGGAGAAAGCGGATACTCCTGCTCGCCCTCCAGGTTAAGTGTCTGGCGCGATGTGACCAGCAGTGTCAGAAGGGGAGCGCAGTCCAGCAGACGCCGCGCCCATACGCTGCCCGATTCCGCGAGTTGCTCGAAGTTGTCCAGAATCAGCAGGGCGGGCTTGTCGGCAAGACACGCGGCAATCTGCTCCATTGGCTCCTGTGGGGAAGCGCGTGGCAGATGCAGCGCGGCGGCAATGGCAGCGGGAATCAGAGCGGCATCGGCAACATCGGCAAGGGCGACAAAGCCGACGCGACCGGCAAAGCGGGCGGGCGCGTTCCGCCCCGCTTCCAGCGACAAACGAGTTTTGCCCGCGCCGCCCGGTCCCGTCAGCGTCAGCAGGCGCGTATCGAGACTTTCCAGCAAGCCATGCAATTGCGCCAATTCCGTTTCGCGCCCGAAAAAGCGCGAAAATGTCAGAGGTAATAGAAACTGCGCGTCGCCCGAAGAGGGTAATAAGGGGGCAGGCGAGACACTGGATACCGCAGGCGGTGGGGCAGGAACAGGCGCGGAGGATGCGGAGGGCAGGCCATTGACAAGCAGCGCAGGCGGCGAAACGAGTGGCGTCAGCGCGTCCACATCCGCAGAGGAAGGAGATTGTTCGCGCAGATGCAGCGCGAAACGCCGCGCTTCCGGCGACGGTTCCCCATCGAACTCGTCACGCAACAGGCGCCGCATGGTATCGAATTGGCGCAACGCTTCGACATTGCGACCCGCTTGCGCATACGCGCGCATCAGAGCAAATTGCGCGTCTTCGCCCGGTTCCATTTCCGCCCACCGCGTGGCCGACGAAATGGCAAGGTCGGAATTGCCGGAATTCAGCGCAAGTTCGGTCAGTTTGCGCAATCCGTCGAGGCAGGACTGGCGCAGATGTTCGCGCTGCGTTAAGACCCAATCATCATAAAAACCCGGCAGGAAATCGCCCTGATAGATAGCGATTGCCGCTTCCAGCGCCGCCATCTGCTCACCGGCGTTTTTGCCGCGCTGCGCAAGTCGCAGGCAGTTCTCAAACTCGGCGACATCCGACTGCACGGCCTGTGGATTGAGGCGGATGTTAGCGCGATCCGCTTGCAGTACGCTGCCCGCTTCCACGCCCGGAGGCTCCAACTGTTGGCGCAGGGAAGTCAGGGCGACGCGCAGGCTGCGCCGTCCATCTTCCAGACTGCTTTCCGGCCAGAAACGCTCGATCAGTTCTTCGCGGGGGTGGGCGCGTTGGGCATTGCAGGCAAGATACGCCAGCAGCCCGCCGCCTTTTTGGGTGCGAAACCGGGCGCTGACGTATTCGCCGCGTTCCAATTGCAGACGCCCCAGCATCGTGAGCCGCCATACCTGCGCCAACATGTCCGCTCGCTTCTGTCACGTTATCGCAACGGTAGATACTGAACTCTGTTGCCGTACTCTGTCAATTCTTCAACCTAATTTTTTCCACATCATTATGCCCTATAGTAGTAATTCGCGCAATGATGGGAGTTACAAATTTGTTATAACAGCGCGCTGCCAAAACTCACCCGGACAAAAAGGAAGAGGGATGAATTTTTCATCCCTCTTCCTTCATCCTTCGTCCTTTGTCAGATGTCGTTGCCGTCTTCCATCGTATCGGCATCCAGCGCGTTGCTGTCCTGGGAACCGAATTTGAGCGCGGTGTCCAGATCGCTGAGTTTGCCCATCACTTCCGACATCGTGAGTTCCAGACCGTCCTCCTCGCCCCGGCCCGTCATCGGACCAAGTTCGAGGTCTACCTCCTGAAAGCCGTCCATCGGCAGGGGATCTGGGCGCGAGGGTGTCCGTCCAAGCAACGGCACATCCTCGTCCTCGTCAATCAGCGGCAGGGACTGATCGTTTTCGCGCTTGATGGGTTCGACAATCAGCGGCTTGCCGTCCGGTGTCGCCAGTTCCAGGCTGCGGTACGAGGGCAGGCCGGTTCCCGCCGGGATCAGGCGTCCGATGATAACGTTCTCCTTCAAGCCGACAAGTTCGTCCTTCTTGCCGCGCACAGCCGCTTCCGTCAACACGCGGGTCGTTTTCTGGAACGAAGCGGCAGACAGGAACGACTCGGTCGCGAGACTGGCTTCCGTGATACCGAGCAGCACCCAGTCGGCAGTGGCCTCCTGTCCCGGCGTGGGCGTGTTGCGAACGCGCGTGTTCTCGTCTTCGAACACGAACTTGTCCACGATCTGCCCCGGCAGGAACCGGCTGTCGCCCGGATGGCGCACTTTGCGCTTGCGCAGCATCTGCCGCACGATAACCTCAACGTGTTTGTCGTTGATGTCTACGCCCTGCGACTTGTACACGTTCTGGATTTCGCGTACCAGATACTCCTGAACGCCTCTCGTCCCCTGCAATTCCAGCACCTTCTGCGGATCGAGCGGGCCTTCCGTCAGCCGGTCGCCCGGATGCACTTCCTGCCCCTTTTCCACCTCCAGATCGCCGCGATAAGGAACCATGTACACGCGCCGCACGGTCACGTTCTTGATGCCCATCGCCACGATTTTGCGCAGGTGCTTATCCGTAATCTGCTCGCCCGCGTTGACAAGGTTCTCGCCGCTCTCATCAATGATGTTCTCTGCGGCAACCGCATCGGTTCCCAATCCCTGATGCGCCATGTTCTCGTTGAGTTCCACGGGCGTATGCAGCACGACGTTGCGCAGACCCTTGCTCTCGATGTCGGCGACAACTCCGGCAAGTTCCGTGACAATCGCCTGACCTTTGGGCTTGCGGGCCTCGAACAGTTCCACAACGCGCAGCAGCCCGCCGACCTGATCTTCCAGCACCTTCAGCACGGCCTGAATCGAGCGGACCTTCTCGCGTTCCGAACCCTCCGCCTCTTCCAGGCGCACGATACCGGTTTGAATGTCGTTGTGCAGTTCGCGCAGGTTGTTTTGCCGCTTCTGCTTGACGTTGGCAACGCCGGTCAATGCGCCCTTCGCCGCGATACCGCCCGTGTGGAACGTTCGCATCGTGAGCTGCGTTCCGGGTTCGCCGATGGATTGCGCGGCGATGATGCCCGTCGCCACGCCGATGTCTACCAGCCGGCCCGTTGCCAGGTCGCGCCCGTAGCACTTGGCGCATACGCCCTGCCGCAGTTCACACGTCAGTACCGAGCGCACAGTCACGCTCATCGTCGTGGTAATCTGGAAGATCGTTTCCGCGCGGCGATACGTGCCATCCGCCCGTTTCAGCGCGCCCACTCTGCGCGCGCCGTCGGGATGATCCAGAATCGCCTGAGCTTCGCGGCGCGTCATTGCCACGCCTTTTGTCACCGCAATCGTCTGTCCGTCGCGCTCGAAGGTGATCTCCTGCCCGCTCAACGTCACAATGTCGTCCGTAGCGATGCGAACATCGTCCAGACTCCGCGCCCCGGCATCCGTAATATCCTCATTGGCCGGAATCACCAGTTCGCCTGTGATCGGGTTAATCAGGTCTTCGGTCGGGTAGCGGCCTTTGAGACGCTCACTAAGCGCTTCCAGAACTTCGCCACTCTCAAGAATTTCTCGAACGGTAACGCCCTGCCCGGTTCCGCAGTCTATGTCGCGCACAATCACGTCCTGCGCCACATCTACGAGACGGCGGGTGAGATACCCGGCGTCTGCTGTGCGCAGCGCGGTGTCGGCCATACCTTTTCGCGCTCCGTGCGTGGATACGAAGAATTCCAGAACGCTCAGTCCCTCATGGAAGTTGGACTTGATGGGCAGTTCTTCAATCAGGTTTCCGAACGGATCGGTCATCAATCCGCGCATACCGGACAACTGCGTGACCTGCTTTTTGGAACCGCGCGCGCCGGAGGTCGTGATGATGTTGATCGGGTTGTACTGCTCGAACCCGTTCATAATCGCGCCCGCCACGTCTTCCGCAGCGGTCAGCCACGTTGTCAGCACTTTGGATTTGCGCTCGGCTGCCGACAGCGTACCCCGGTTGTATTGCAGGTTGTAGCGCCGTACTTCATCTTCCGCGTGGTTGATGATGTCGTCGCGCTGCTCGGCGGGAACGTCCATGTCGGTCATGGCAATCGTGATGCCGCCCTTCATAGCGTACTTGAAGCCGATTGCCTTCAGTTCGTCCAGGAAGTTGATGGTGGCTTCCTTGCCGTGCGTCTCGTAGACGTCGGAAACAACGCCCGACACGCCGCCCTTGTTGAGCGTGGCGGATTTGCCGACAAGATACTTGTCCGTGTACTTCAGGCGCTCCGGCAGAATCTGGTTGAAGATCAGGCGCCCCGCTGTGGTCAGCGTGGACGTGTCTACAACCGGTTCCTTATGGGCGTTATGAGTCATGGCCCATCCATTGCCTTCGGCATCCGGCTTGTGTCCGATTACTTCCGTAACCGTCAGGTCCGCGGCTTCAAAGCCCAGACGGTGCGGCAGGCGGACGGAAATGGGTTCGTGCAGGCTCACTTCGCCCAGGCTATGGGCGAGCATCGCCTCTTCCGGGGTGCTGAACACATACGCGCGCGGCTTTTCGTCCATCGGGAGTTCGCGCATCATGGTCAGGTAGAAGCATCCCAGGATGATGTCCTGAACCGGGGCCACAATCGGGCCGCCGTTCGCGGGACTGAACAGGTTGTGCGACGAAAGCATCAGGATACGCGCTTCGGCCTGCGCATACGCGGACAGCGGAACGTGAACCGCCATCTGGTCGCCGTCGAAGTCCGCGTTGAAGGCGTGGCACACCAGCGGGTGTACCTGAATCGCCTTGCCGTCCACCAGAACCGGCTCGAACGCCTGAATACCCAGGCGGTGCAGGGTCGGGGCGCGGTTCAGCAGAACCGGATGTTCGCGGATAACGTCTTCCAGCGCGTCCCATACTTCCGGCTTCATCTTGTCAATCATGCGCTTGGCGGTCTTGATGTTGCCCGTGTACTGGCGCTCCACGAGCGTTTTCATTACGAACGGCTTGAACAGTTCCAGCGCCATCTCTTTGGGCAGGCCGCACTGGTGCAGTTTCAGGTGGGGGCCGACCACGATAACGGAACGCCCGGAATAGTCCACGCGCTTGCCGAGCAGGTTCTTGCGGAACCGGCCCTCCTTGCCTTTGAGCATGTCGGAAAGCGATTTCAGGGCGCGGTTGTTGGAACCCACGACCGGGCGCGTTCGCCGTCCGTTGTCAATCAGCGCGTCAACGGCTTCTTGCAGCAGACGCTTTTCGTGATTGACGATGGATTCGGGCGCGCGGATTTCCGTAATCTTCTTCAGGCGGTTGTTGCGGTTGATGATACGGCGGTACAGGTCGTTCAGGTCGGACGTGGCGAAACGCCCGCCATCCAACTGCACCATCGGGCGCAGTTCGGGCGAAATCACGGGAACCGCATCCAGAATCATCCATTCGGGGCGGGCTTTGGACGCGATGAACGCTTCGCTGATTTCCAGCCGCTTGATGGCGCGAATTTTCTTCGGCCCCTGCGTGTTCTGCACTTCCTGCTTCAGTTCGCGGCTCAGTTTTTCCAGGTCAATTTCCAGCAGCAGTTCTTTGACGGCCGCGCCGCCCAAGTCCGGCCTTGACGACTTCGCTGTAATCCACATCCAGACGGCGGGTAATCACGTCCGCCAGGCGCTCGATGGCGCGGAACTGGTCTTCGGTAATCAACTGCCGTTTTTCGATTTTTTCCAGCAGGGTCAGGCTCGCGGCGAGTTCGTCAATACGCTCCTGCGCGTCCTTCTCTTCCTGCTTGATGCGCTCAATGAGGTATGCCTGCTTCTGGGCGACGGTTTCGTCGTCCCAGTATTCCAGTTCGCCATACCCCTCTTCATCCAGAAATTCTTCGGGATCAAGGTCATCGACATCCAGATCGGCCTCGTCCTCATCCTCCGCAATCTTCAACGGAGTTTTGGTTTCTGCGACAACCAGCGGGCGCGGGCGCTTCTTCGCCTTCAGCGGGGGGCGGCGGCACGGACTGGTGTTCCTTGACTTCCTTGTTGAACTCACGGGTCAGGCGGTCGGAAATGCCCGCCTTGTCCTCCATGATCTCTTCGGTCTCTTCCTGCACGGCGGAGCGAATGTCGGTCAGGTCGGCGTTGATACGCGCCCGATCCACCTGCGTCACGATGTAGGAAGCGAAGTACAGCACTTTTTCCAGCGGGCGCGGCGAAATATCCAGAATCAGGGCAAGCGGACTGGGCACGCCCTTGAGATACCAGATGTGGCAGACAGGCGCGGCCAGTTCGATGTGTCCCATGCGTTCGCGGCGCACTTTGCTGCGGGTCACTTCCACGCCGCAGCGGTCACAGACGATGCCCTTGAATTTGACCTTCTTATAGCGCCCACAATGGCACTCCCAATCCTTGACCGGGCCGAAAATGCGCTCGCAAAACAGGCCATCGCGCTCCGGCTTGAACGTGCGGTAGTTGATGGTTTCGGGCTTTTTCACTTCGCCATACGACCACGAACGAATCTCGTCGGGGGAGGCAATACCGATGCGAATTTTACTAAACGTGCTGGCGTCCGCCATGATCGCTTTTTCCTCCACAAAATGCCCGGCAGTCATCCTCGCGCGCCGGACAGGTAACAGACAAACAAATTAATTTTCACCACAGAGGCACAGAGGTTTCACAGAGGAGAGAATAGAGAAAATGAAACAGGGTTGGGATACGTTTTAACTTCTACGCGAAACGTGAATCGGGAAGTTCCCTTTATCCCCTTCTCATCCTCTCTTGTATTTCTCTGTGAAACCTCTGTGTCTCTGTGCCTCTGTGGTGAGATTATTTTAGAACGCGGGTTCTTCTTCAGGCAGGCGTTGGGCTTTGGCCTGTCGCCGGATGGCCGCTTTTGCCGGGTCGCCGTTCGGGTCTATGTCGTCGTCGCGGTCGCGCAGGTCAATTTCCTTGTCCTGCTCATCCAGAACGGTCACTTTCAGGCCCAGACTTTGCAGTTCGTTGACCAGAATCTTGAACGATTCAGGGACGCCCGGTTCCAGAATGTTGTCGCCCTTGACGATGCTCTCGTAGGTTTTGACACGGCCCAGCACGTCGTCGGATTTGATGGTCAGGATTTCTTGCAGCATGTACGCCGCGCCGTAGGCTTCCAGCGCCCACACTTCCATTTCGCCGAACCGCTGTCCGCCGAACTGCGCTTTGCCGCCGAGCGGCTGCTGCGTGACCAGACTGTAGGGGCCGGTGGAACGGGCATGGATTTTATCGTCCACAAGGTGGGCCAGTTTTAGCATGTAGATTACGCCGACTGTGACCGGCATCTCGAAGTCTTCGCCCGTCAGCCCGTCGCGCAACATCGTTTTGCCCGTGTGTCCATCGAATCCGGCTCGCTTCCAGGCGTTGTCCTGAATGCGCGTGACAATCGTTTCCATGTCATAATCGGCAGGAACCAGGCTAATCGAGGGTTGTTCTGTCTCCTCGGCAAGCATTGCCGCGCCGTTGCCATCCCCCGCTGTCAGTTCGCGCTGTACAGGCGAAACCAGAGGCGCGGCGGCCACGATGCTGCTGATTTGTTCCAGCCGGTTGCCATCCAGCGCTTGCAGGCGGGTTCGCACTTCGCCCATCATCGCGTCGGCGGTCTGTCCGTCCGCGAACTGCATTCCGAGCCGGAGTTCGCTGTTGACGTAGTTTTCAAGCGTCCGTCGTCGGAAGTGTTCAGCAAGCCGATCCATTTCAGCCACGATCTCGTGTTCCGTCGAGCCTTCAAAGGCGGGGTTGACGAAGGTGCAGTCCATGTGCCGCCCGACATAGCCCAGGTGCGTTTCCAGAATCTGCCCGATGTTCATACGGGAAGGGACGCCGAGCGGGTTCAGCACGATGTCAACCGGAGTCCCGTCCGGCAAAAACGGCATGTCTTCCATCGGCAGGATTTTGGAAATGACGCCCTTGTTGCCGTGCCGTCCGGCCATTTTGTCGCCTTCCATGATTTTGCGCTTCTGAGCGATATAGACGCGCACACTCATGTTGACGCCCGCGTTCAGTTCGTCAGCGGGCAGGCGCAGCAGTTCGCCGTCCTCCATGTCCTTCACGGACGCGTCGGGCCGCTTACAGAAGTTGTAAATGCGCTTGTCGCGGCTGCCCTGATACTTGAAGCGGCTAAACACCTTGACATCCACCACGCGCCCGCCGTTACCGTGCGGGACGCGCAAACTTACGTCGCGAGTCTCTTCCGCTTTTTTGCCGAAGATGGCGATGATAAGCCGCTCTTCCGCCGTCAGTTCGCCCTGGCCTTTGGGGGCCACTTTGCCGACCAGAATCTCGTCCGGGCGCACTTCCGCGCCGATGCGAATCACGCCCTCTTCGTCCAGGTCTTTGAGCATGTCCTCGCCGACGTTGGGAATATCGCGCGTGATCTCTTCCGGGCCAAGTTTGGTATCGCGGGCTTCGCTGTCGAACTCTTCGATGTGAATGGACGTGAACACGTCATCCTTCACGAGCCGCTCACTGAGCAGAATGGCGTCTTCGTAGTTGTAGCCGCCCCAGGGCATGAATGCCACGAGAACGTTCTGTCCAAGCGCGAGTTCGCCCTGATCCGTACATGGCCCGTCCGTAATGACCTGCCCCTGCCGAACCCGCTGTCCCTTGTTGACAATCGGGCGCTGCGTGATACAGGTCGAGTTGTTGGAGCGCAGCAGGTTGATGAGCCGGTAGCTGTCAATGCGTCCATCCTGCGTGGTCACATCAATCTGCTCGGCTGTCACGCGGGTCACGACACCCGAACGACGGGCGATAATCACCGCGCCGGAATCGCGGGCGGAACGGCGTTCCATACCCGTTTTCACGAGCGGGGCGTCCGGGCGCAGGCACGGCACGGCTTGCCGCTGCATGTTCGCGCCCATAAGCGCGCGGGTCGCCTCGTCGTTTTCAATGAACGGGATCATGGCGGTGGCAATGGAAATCAACTGCACCGGGGCCACATCCATAAACTCCACTTTGGCGGGCTTGACGTTCGGATAGCCCTCTTCAAAGCGCACCTGAACTTGTTCATCCACAAAGCGGTTGTTCTCGTCCAGTTGCAGGTTGGCGGGCGCGATATAGTGCCGGTGGTCAATGTCGGCTGTCATCCACACGAGTTCGTCCGAAACCTGCCCGTTTTTCACCAGGCGGTAAGGCGTTTCCAGAAAGCCGTAATCGTCAATGCGGGCGTGAACGGCCATTGAGCCAATCAAACCGATGTTCGGGCCTTCAGGCGTTTCAATCGGACAGATGCGCCCGTAATGGCTGTGGTGAACGTCGCGCACTTCCAATTTGGCCGACTGCCGGGACAAACCGCCCGGGCCGAGTGCCGACAAACGCCGCTTTGCCGTCAGTTCCGCAAGCGGATTGGTCTGATCCATAAACTGCGACAATTGCGAACTGCCGAAGAACGACTTGATGGACGCC
The DNA here is from genome assembly GCA_963817895.1 of uncultured Chthonomonadaceae bacterium. Taxonomy (GTDB): domain Bacteria; phylum Armatimonadota; class Chthonomonadetes; order Chthonomonadales; family Chthonomonadaceae; genus CAWFQB01. The sequence continues at coordinate 349,846 of CAWFQB010000003.1, read as the reverse complement.
GAAATGGGCTTGACCGACAAAATCACCTGCGGGATGATGTTGTCGTTGTCCAGACTGGTCATGCGCTCTTTGGCGACTTTTTCCATGCGCAAAAAGCCCATGCGCAATTGCGAAGTCAGTAGTTCGCCAACAGACCGGACGCGCTTGTTTTCAAGGTGGTCAATGTCGTCCGTCGTGTAGTTGTCGGCGTTCGCGTTCAGGTTGATGATGTAGCGCAGGATGCTGACAAGGTCTTCTTTGGTCAGCGTTCGGGCCGTCATGGGAACGGTCGAGCCGAGTTTCTTGTTGACCTTGAAGCGTCCCACCTTCGCCATGTCGTAGCGGCGGGCGTCGAAGAAGATGGACTGCACCAGGTTCTTGGCAGAGTCGAGCGTTGCCGGGTCGCCGGGGCGGATTTTCTTGTAAATATCGAGCAGGGCGGAACTGGAATCCGTTGCCACATCCTGTTCCAGCGCGGCTTCGACGTAGCGGTTCACAGCCAGAACTTCCAGCGTCGGCAGTTTCAGTTTTGCAACCGCGTTGGCTGTCGTTTTGTCGCCGATAAGTTGGTACGCCTTGACGATGATCTTGTCCGTGTCGCTCCTGATCTCTTCAACGGGGCGCTTGCCGATCAGCACATCGGCGGCGGGCGCTTCCAGAGTGACGCGAGTGGAGAACATATCCAGAATGTCGCGGGTGTCTTCCGTGCGCGAATACAGTTTGATAATGGCAGTCTCGCCGATTTTGCCTGCCAGTTCGGTCAGGAATTCTTCGGTCGCGAGGGTTTCGCCCTCGGCTATGATTTCGCCGGTACTCTTATCTATGACCGGTTCATGCAGGCGATACGCGAGGAAGAAGTCTTTCTGCACTTCCGTGCCACGAGTCTTGCCCTCCTCATTCAGAATCTCTACATTCTTATAAATCCAGAATCGGGTAAGCACGTCCTTGATGGACATTTCGAGCGGCGCGGACGCCTGCTTGTAAATCAGTTCGCCGTTCACATCGCGGGCCATCAGGGCGCGCAGCAGGGTTGTCAGCGGGAACTTCTTGGTTTGCCCGATGCGGACGGTGATGAGGTTGCCGTTGTCGGTTTCCACATCCACCCACGCGCCCTCCTGCGGAATGATGGTGGCGAAGTACAGCACCTTGCCGGAAAAGTCCAGGCTGTCCTTGAAGTACACGCCGGGCGAACGGGCAAGCTGGCTGACGACGACGCGCTCCGCGCCGTTGATGATAAACGTTCCTTTATCGGTCATCAGCGGCAGGTCGCCAAGATACACTTCGCTTTCGATCTCTTCTTTGCTGGCCTGCCGCAGCAGCACTTTGGCCTTGATAGGCGACTCGAAAGTCATATCGCGGTCACGGCACTCTTCCACGCTGTATTTGGGTTCTCCCAGCGTGAAACTCGTCAGCGAAATGGAAGTATTGCCGGTGAAATCATAAATCGGTGAAAAACTATCGAACAGTTCCTGCAAGCCCTCTTCTAAAAACCAGCGATACGAGTTAAGTTGGAGTTCAACGAGGTTGGGAATTTGAACGGTGTGGCGGGTCTGTTTGGCACGGCCCTGAATTTCCTTAACGGACATGGAATACGCCTCCCCTGAGAGTGCGGGTTAAGCTGTGGCACGAAAAGGATGAAGAGAAAAGGGCGGGAGAGGATTGCCGAATTGCTGGTTTGCCTCTGCTGCGCCCTTTGCCTTCATCCTTCGTTATAGGTGAAAATGCCGGGTAGTCCGGCAAAAATGGCCTGCTTGTCCTTACGCACGAAACGCTAGGATACCACACTTTCCTACGCGGTGTCAAGCGGTATTTACGCCCGTGTTCCGAAAAAATTACGGTCGGGGGCGATGAAGCCAAACGATTAGACAATGGAGAGGCGGGGAAAGTTGCAACAGGCTGTTATCGGGCAGGGCAATCTTTTGCTGCCCCTTGACAAACCCGCTGATTTTGCTATAATACACCTGTATGCGCGCGTTCCAGGCGAAGGAGGTCAGCAATGTCTGTTTTGGACATAACCCGCCTGATTATGGGGTCAGCAAAATCTAAAGATGCGTCGGCTGAATTGCAGGCAGAATCCAACAGGTGTGAATTTGCAGAACAACTGCCTTTACCCGGCGAACACATCGGTCCGACGCAAACGGAACTGGCAAATTACCATTTCTATCTTGAGGTCAGAAAAATAGAGGGCGTACAGGTCAGCGTTTCCGGCGGCGAAACGTGGGGTGAGGCAACCATTGCCGTCACGATACCCGATTTACTGGATAAGAAGGCCGACGAAATTTCTGAGTTGGAGTTACGCATCTATGACAGGTATCCCTCTGGAAGGTTAAACGTCTACGTATGGGAAACTGCCTCTAACGCATGAAGGCGACTATATGCTCTCCTCTCACTCTGTGGGCGGATTAGAAAACCTATTGAGATTGGCTCGTGGGCCAAACTTTAATCCAGTGGTTCGTATAGCGCACATGGGGAATATCGGCAATCGTTTGCTGCGGCATGTGGCAGCCCGTACAGCCGGTACGCGGGTTGACGGGACAAACGGCGTTGGTGGTTGGTGGTTGGTGGTTGGTGGTTGGTGAGTGTGTCTCCTCTTCTCCTTGTCTCCTCTTCTCCTTGTCTCCTTTTCTATCCCCGGAGTGGCACGTCAGGCAAATAGCGTCATTGTGAGCAAGATTGGTATCGGCGTTGCGGTGCGAGTCGTGGCAGGTCAGGCAGGAGAGGGTTCCGCTTTTCTGGTAACACCGGCTGCGGGAAAGGGCGACGCCCTGAAAACGGGACAGGTTCATTTCGGTATGCGGGTCACTGGATTCGGCGTTAGCGATGGTGCGGTGGCAGGCTCCGCACAGGGTATTGATGGCGTCGGGCGTAGCCTTGTGTAAATCTTCCATGCCGTAGGTTTGGCCGGCGGATTTAGCGCGGGCCAGCAGTTCGGGCGTGGTCGCGCGCGCCTTCAACGCCTGGTCTACGTGCGCCCGTCCCGGCCCGTGACACCGCTCACAGCCCACGCCGAGCAGGGAATTCTTCATGTCCGGCGGGCCTTCTCCTGTCGGCAATCCATCCGGGCCGAGGGGCGCAGGCTCCTGCCGCAACGTGGTGACATGGCACAGCAAGCAGCCTGTGAGCATCGCGCCCGCCTGAATACGCCCCGCCGCGCGGTCTAAATTCGCGCCCGGCAGTTGTCCGGGCGTGTAATCCCACTTTTTGGCCTTGTCGTAGTAACTCAGGCGCAGTTCCACCCATCCGCGCGGATCGTTCAGGCTCAGGTAGGTATAAGCGTTGTGTCCGCTGCCCATCACATACGCGGCAGGCAGGTCGGATTTGCCGAGCGCGTTGCGCCCCCGAAACACGCATTTGCCTTCGGAAACAAACGTGCTGTACGCGCAGCCGAGCGAAGCATCCGTCATGCTTTGCGTGGAACGGAAAAACGGGCCATCTTTTTGCAACGTGACGGGGCGCAGGGTATGCGCGTGGGTGGAACGCTCATGCGCCGAAGCAACCTCTTTATGGCACGAGGCGCACACGCCATTTCCCAGATAATCTTTCGCTTCGTCTGTTGTCAATGCGCGGCGCACCTGTCGCACATCCACGACGGATGCGGTCTGCAAACCGGAAACCACATCGGGCGCGGGCAAAGGGGAAGCGGGCGGGGCAGGAGAATGAGACGCGCAGGCTGCCAGCAGTAACACAGCGACCAGACTCAAGAGAATCAGCAGCAACAATCGGCCTGCGCCTGACCGGGCGCAGCCTCTTAATCCGTATGTCCACTTTGACGTTGACGGGTGTTTCATGGTGATGTTGAACTGACAGGCGAGGCGGCAAAAGGAACGCTTTAGCCTGTTTTAGCGCAGACTGAAGCGTTCCAGATTTGATGAAACTACCATCGCTTAACCCTGATATTCCGCAGCATGTTCTCTTACTTCATCAAGGGTGAATGGCAGGGTACGTTGTAGGGGTTCTGCTTGCTGAACCCTCCTCAAACAAGGGCGCAGCAAGCAACGCCCCTACCAAACTGTTTTATCTTTACGGCGCATTAGCGAAGACGCACATCGTCGGGCCACAGGGGAACGCGACTCCAGTAGTGGTCGTTGACGGGGTTGCCGTTGGTCTGGTAGTCCCCGGCGAAATCCATGCTCAATTGCGCCAGCCATTTGGCGTGTCCATCGCCGAACGAGATATTCGAGCCGCCCGTGTGCCGCGCCCACCCGGGCATGGCGCGATTGCCGCCAGGAGTGGTCGGCCAGCCGCTGTAAAAGTCGCCAGCCGCGCTGGAGGGCTTGCTTGCGTACATCACCCGCTCCATCGCGGGGATGAGAATATGGGTCGAGTCGGCCACCAAACATAAATCGGCGGGCTTGCCGATAGAAGCGAGCGCGATAGATTGGACGGACGCGCCCGTCCGGGGATTGTTGCCCCCACTCATAAAGATACCTTCGGAACCGCCGATTTGAAGCGTCGGCACGGTAATGGCTCCCAATGCGCTGCCGTCTGTGCCATTCACCACGACCGTATTATCCCGCAGCGCGTCGGGACAGTAGTAGATTTGCGTGTTCTTGATGTAGGGCTGAATCTCCTGCATCCACGACGCCCATACCGCGTAATCGTCCGCAGCCTTGTAGGACATGTTGCACACGGGATAGTTCTCATCATAATCCTGCGTGTACATGGCGATACTTGTGCCGATTTGCTTGAAGTTTGACAAACACGCGACGGAACGCGCTTTGGCCCGCGCCTGCGCGAACACGGGAAACAGAATTGCGGCGAGAATCGCGATAATAGCGATCACGACGAGCAATTCGATGAGCGTAAACGCCTTAGTAGGATTACGCATTTTCATAATCAATTCCTTCTTTCCATTTTCCGGCTCCTGCCGGAACCCTGCACGGGGTTATTCTCTAAACTCCCACTTAGAGAGACACTTATTTCTACCTTCTATGTTCCATTAACGTTAGCGCAAATGGTTAGAAGCCCGTTTTAATGCGGGCATACTGTCAAAATTTGGTGAACAAGCGCAGGATTAAACAACAAACAACGTGATTAGCAGACAAATATCGGTTATTTTCCGGTGAGCGGTATTGTGCTATAATCGGCCTGTTCTCACGGTTTCTCTATCAGTGTTAATATTTGTTCCACACTCTGCGTTCACAGGGTCCAGGTCGGAACAACCTGTGCAGGAGATCACGCGCGGCATGGATGTACACGAAGCGAATACGCGCCCCAACGTCAACCGCAAACGCCGATCCCCGGTTCCCGGCGCGGCGGTCATCGCTGCGCCTGCCGCTTCCCCGGTTGAAAGTTCCGTTGAACATGTGGCAGAGGAGAAGCCGGACTTGCGGCCTGCGCTGACGCTGCTGTTCGGCCCCGCCGGTTCGGGCAAAACGGAATGGGCATTACAGCGTCTTGAAACGTGTTGGCGGGCGGGCCAGCGCGGTCTGCTGATTGTGTCCTCGCCGCAGCAGGCGCAAACTCGCGCCGAACAGCTTGCCGCCCGCCTTGACATTCCGGTAGAAGAGACAACCGCCTGCACGGTAACATTTCGACAGTTGGCCGCCCGGCTGATTGCGGAAGAGGTTGAAGAGAACGGGGAGGATGAGGACGCTTCCCCCACTGTGGGAGCCATCGGGCGCGCCTTTCAGCGACTGGCGATTGCCGAATTGCTGCCCGCCACCATACGCCCGGATGATTTCCTGGGGCGGATGCTGCGCGCGCCGGGGTTTGTACCCGCGTTTGCCGAGCGCGTCCGCGAATGGAAACTGGCCGGACTGACACCCGACCTGCTGGAACAATCCGGCCCCCTGCTTGCCGTCCCCCTGTCTGATCCCGACCTTTGCGCGTAAAACGCGGGAGTTGGCGCGATTATTCCGCGCTTACGAAGCCTTTTTGACGCGCAACCAACTTCAGGATGATGAGGATTGTCTGCGACTGGCTGTAGAGCGCGTGAATGGGGGCGCATCCGGCCTGCATCCACAAACCGCCTGCGTGGTCGTGGACGGTTTTTATCGCTTCAACGCCATGCAGCGGCGGCTATTGGCCGCCTTGTCCGGCCATGTTCCCGGCCCGAACGCGCCGCCTATAGAGGTTGCCATTACCCTGCCGTATGAGTCCCGCCGCCCCCTGCTGTTCGCCGCCCCCGCCCGAACCCTGACGCTGCTGCGCCAGGAATTCGCCTGCCACGAAACCCCGCTCACCTTCACCCCGCCTACGCGCCCACCCGCTCTGGCCCTGCTGAGTGACTCATTGTTTGAAGGTACAAGTGGAGAGTGGAGAGTGGAGAGTGAGAGTGATGAACAAAATGTGGCATTTCACTCATCACTCATTACTCATCACACAGCATTACAGGAGTCACTCTCCACTCTCCACTCTCCACTTTCTACTGATGTGCAACTGTTCGATTCCCCTAATCCCTATGTCGAGGCGGAAATGGTGGCGCGGGCGTTTCGGCGACTGTATGATACGGGGCAGTATGCGTGGAGCGATTTTGCCGTGATTCTACGGGCGATGGGCGATTACGCGCCGATTCTGGCGGCGGTTTTCGAGCGGCATGATATTCCGCTCGGCATTGACGGGCCGGAAACGCTGACCGAAAACCCCTTCCTGAAAACCCTGCTGCACCTGCTGAATATCGTTCGGCGCGGCTGGCAGCGGGACGATGTTCTCGCCTTCCTCAAATCCAGCTACACCGCGCCCGACAAAATCGAAGCCGACGCCCTGCGCCGCCGCGCCCGCCAGTCCGGTATCCGCGAAGGGCGGGAACGTTGGCTGACGCTGATAGAGGGAAGGGAAGAAAAGGAGAAAAGGAGAAAAGGAGAAGAGGAGACAGGAGAGATACGAGATACGAGATACGAGATACAAGAAGGAGAGAATTCATCTCTAATCCCGGGCGTCCACCCGCAGGGAAGGACACATCCCTCATCCCTGCATGTATGCCTGCTCGACCTCGCGCATTACGATATGTTGCTGACGCGGGAGCGTCAGGACCCGCGCCGGTTCGCGCTGCTGATTGAAGAGATTGTGGGACACTTCGGGCTGCAGGAGCGGATCGCGCAGGGGGAACCGACGCGGCAGCAGCGGGACCGGATCGCATGGCAAACGGCAAAGGATGTGCTGCAAGCGCTGGCGAAAATGGCCGCGCTTTCCGGGCGCGACACGCTGACGTTTCAGGGCTTTCACGACGAACTGTTGGCGGCGTGGCAGGCGAGTTCTTCCATTGCCACCGCCGAGGGAGATAGAGTCCGGGTGGCGGAACCATACGATGCCCGCGAACGTTCGCTCAAAGTCGCCGCCGTGATGGGCCTGACCGAGCGCGTGTTCCCCCGCCGCATCACAGAAGACCCGTTTTTGCGGGACGCCGAGCGCATCGCATTGCGGCAGGCGACGGGAATGGATCTGGAGGAGCAGCGCGGACGCGCCGACGACGAGCGGTTCTTCTTCTACCTTGCCGTGACTGCCCCCGCCGAACGCCTGATTCTCTCCTACCCCCGTTCCGCCGACGAATCCGACACCCTGCCGTCTTTCTATCTGGATGAGGTAAAAACGGTGTTCGGGACAAAGGATAAAGGCGGAAGGATGAAGGATGAATCCTCCCCTTCTCGTATCTCGTATCTCGTATCTCCTATCTTTCCTTCATCCTTGTCCATCGTTTCCCGCACTCTGGCTGATGTCGCGCCGCGCCCGGACGAGGTTATTTCCAACAGTGATCGGCTGTTAGCGGCCTGCGCCACGCTGTTTGATCCGGGTATGGGGCAGATGGAGGGCGGGACGCTGCGGCAGGCCGTTCAGCTAATGCAGGTGTGTATGCGGGAGGAAGCGGATCGGCGCGTGACGCGGCGCGTGGTGGAAGCGCGTGGACTGCCGCGCCTGCCGCGTCTGGAAGCGGATGCTTTGCGCCGCGCCTTCGCCACGCATCGCGCCGTTTTCAGCGTGACGGAACTTGAGAGTTACGGGCGCTGCCCCTTCCAGTACTTTTTGCGTCATGTATTGCGCCTGCGCCCCGAAGCGGACGGCATCGCCAGCAACGCGCAGGGAACCCTGCTTCATGCGGTACTGCATCGGTATTTTGCAGGGAGAAGGGAAGAGGCGCAATCGGGCGCACTCTCCACTCTCCATTCTCCACTCTCCACTCGTGAAACGCTGCATCGTATTCTGAGCGAAATGCTGGCGCAGGAGAATCTGGACGCGGGGCCGCATCAGAAGCAGATGACGCATCGCCTGCTTGCGGACGCGCTGGACGGTTTTGCCAGTCGCGAGGAGCGGTTTCAAACGCAGTTCGGGATGCAGCCCGCGCATTTTGAACTCACGTTCGGCGTGGGAACCCGGCGCGATTGGGAGGATGAGGAGGAGCGGCAAATAGGCCAGAGTGAGGAAGTATCAGGAGAGAGTTCTTCATCCGCATGGCTTTACGATGCGGCCTCCTGCGCCGAACCGCTGCTGCTCAATGTTGTGGATGGCGGGCCGCCGGTCGCTATTTGCGGCACACTGGATCGGGTTGATTTCGATTCGACGGGAACGCGCGCCCTTGTGCTGGATTATAAACTCGGCAGGCCGCCAACGTTCGGCGAAATTCAGCGCGGACAGAGTTTGCAGATGCCGTTGTATCTGCTGGCAATGGAGCGCGTGTTCAATAAAGTGGGCGCGGTGGCCTGCTACGACAGTGCGCAGGAGCGGGGGCGGCGGCGCTTCCATCGTTCCGAGCATGTCAGCGCGCGCCAGTTCGCGCCGGTCACGCCCCTCGAAGATGGAACCAGCGTGACGCCGCTGAATCGCGCCCAATACGCGGATTTGCTGAAAACAGCGGAAGCCACTGCGGTACGACTGGCCCGCGCCATCACGTCTGGAAACATTGACGCCACTCCCGGCGACCACTGCCGCAATTGCGCGTATGGGGACGTATGCCGTACCTCTCAATTGGGCGGACACGACGGCGAAACGATTCCCATTATCTCAACACAGCCCCCGCAAAAATCCCTGTGAAATCCATGTGAAAACTGCAATAGACCTCTTTCATAAGTCCGTTCAATGAGATTAGCCTTGTGCCATTCACGAGAACCTATGAAAGAGATCTATTGAAGAAAACAGCCGGGAAGTTGATGTGAAAGTGTCGTTTCCCGGCTGTCTTCAGAGCCTGTTGGCACAGCCTCTTACAGCACGGCGATGCCTGCGGGACTGCCCAGAGCGCTGAAATCCGACGGGGCATGATCGCCATCCACCGCTTTCGGCAGGCCGGAGTACTCAGCAATCTTGGTGAGACTGCCATCCGCATTGATACGCCATGCGGCCACTTTGCCGGAACCCGGCAGGACGTTGTAGAGGAATTGGCCGTTGGGATCAATGCCTAAGTCCAGCGGCGTGGAACCCTGCTGATTGCCGGGATTGTCCGTTGTGCCCGCAACCGCGTTTAGCAGGCTCAGGCTGCCGTCTGCGCCAATACGAAAACTCGATATCGTGCCGGATGTGTAGTTGGCGCCATAGGCATACGAGCCATTGTTTTCCAGCCAGCAGGTGTCGAGTTGGGTGTCCGCTACGTCGGGCGTGATTGGGGTCATAGAACCGTTCGCATTGATCTTGAAGGAACCCGCGGCCGCCGTAAGATTTGGTCCGCCTACAAACAGAGCCGTCAGCATATTGCCGCTGCGGTCAAACGAAAATCCGAACGGCCCGTGATTGCTTACCTCGGTTTGCGTAAACGTGGAGGAGGGCAAGCCATTGCTGTCCATCGTGAAGACCAGTATCCGTCCCTGACCCGTGGGAGTAGCATCCGCAACCGCTCCGGCAGGCGGCCCGTCCTTGATGGTTACAATCAGTTTGCTGCCATCCGGGGAAAAGGATATCTGTGTCGGGTTGGTAACGGCATCCGGCGCAAAGCGGGGCTGATTGGCATTGAGCAGGCGCAGGGAGTTGGAGATGGGCGTGAGCGTTCCCTGACTGCTGAGTTGATAGCCCATAATGCTGCCCTGGTCAGCAGAATTGAGGACGTAGACAAGATTGTTGTGCTGCGTCACGCTGTTGGGGAAGCGCTGGCTGGTAGAGCCATTTCCTGTCGGCTTCAGGTCGGTGCGCGTCAGCCCCGTGTTGGTAACGCGAAACACCGTGACATTGTTGCTGCCGGCATTGGTGGCGAAAAGCCAGACATGATCCTGACTGAGCCACACGGAATGGGAGGCGCCGAGACCGTCGCCGGCAAATCGCTGCCCCGGCCCGGAACCCTGCCCGCCGGTGTCGAAGTAGTTGACAAAAGAAAGCGTCCCATCCGCGGCGCGGTTGTACATGGCGATCTGGTTGGGCGGCTGCGCGGTGTTGGACGTGTTGTTGTGGTTGGTTCCGATGAAGACCGCGCCCGCCGTACGGGGCGTGTTGTTATTGTTGTTATTTTTGTTACCATCGCAGCCGGAAACCGCCAGTAGAGTCAGCAGACTTACGCCTGCAATCAGATTTCGTATGGCCCCTGAGTAGTTCCGGCTGTTCGTTCCTTCGTTGGAACTGAAGAACTGCATGATCGAAATGTCCTTTTCAGAAAAGATGGTTCCGAGAGTGGAAGGATTGATGCAGACGGTTTAGAACGTCAACAGTCCATGCACGTTCGCATTGTCGCTCACGTTAAGATTGACCGAGTTGCCTGCCTCGCCCAAGGTTCCGTCGCTGTTGACGCGGAGGATGTGCAGCAAATTACCTCCGTGATAGGCCGTATCGGGATTGTTGCGATGCGAGATCACATACAGAAACTGCCCCGAGGGATCCAGAGACTCTTCCGAGCCGGTGCTGGAAGCGACATTCGCGATAATGGGAAGTACCGGGAAGGTGGGGCCGGCATCCTTCATAACCAGGCGTTGTATCTCGACAGGGGCAAGCGGGTTAGTGATGTCCATCGTGGAAACGCTGTTGTCGCCGGTGGAAACCACATACATCCGCGTGGCGCCCTGGTTGATAAGCAGCCAGCAGCTAAGGGCGCCGGTGGTTTTCGCAAGGGAATGGAATGTCAACACTCCACTGTCATCATAGGTATACACGCAGATGCTGCTGGAGATAGGGGCGCAGGCGTAGAAGATATGCTGCGTGGGATGCGTTTGAACGCCCTGCGTAACCGCGTAAAGCGCCTGAAACTGCGCCGGGGTCCCGGCAGGCACAGGAACCGGAACCGTTTGCGCAGAACCGGCCTGCGTTAACGAGCCATCCGCATTGATCTGCCACGAGCGCAGGCTGCCTGTCGGCGGCGAGGCCACCGGTCCGAAGAAGTCGTTGGTGAACATGGTTTTGCTCACTCGTGACGCCAGAATTTGAGCGGCGGAGGCTCCGGCGCTGGAAGTCAGTGTGGCGGCGGGTATCTGGGTAAGCGCTCCAGTGGCGGCGACGTTGAAAGCGGTGTAGCTCGGCGTGCCGCTGCCGGACTTCGATGCCACATTCTTGTTGGCGCAATACAGCCTGTTGTTGTAGAGAGCCAGGCTGATGGGGTTGACGCCCCCGGAGGGGAAGGGGGAACCGGTGATGTGGGTCAGTGTGCCATCCGATTTGATGTTCATAACCGCAATGGTGTTGCTGCCCGAATTCACCGCATAGAGAAGGCTGTGATCCGAGTTGGTAATGATTTGCTGATCGGCGTCGGAGGGACCAAAATCCTCGGTCGGATTGGCAAGCCCCTGTCCGCGCAGATCGAAGGGGCTGCCGGAAAGCGGGGTCAGGCTGCCATCCGTACTGCGGTGATAAGCCAGCAGAGTGTTTGCGCCGGGTTCATTGGACTCGACGTAAAGAACATTGGTGGCGCGGCTGGTGGAATTGGAACCATGTCCATCGCACCCCCATAAACTAACGGCCATGCCGATGCCGGTGAGGCTGGCGAGGGCAACGCGCCGCATCGAGCGGCGAAGCGCGTGTCGGGAATACTGTGCTGAAAACGTCATCGTTTTCACATCTCCTTTATTGGGGCAACTGTGGTGAGAGTTAAGAAGCGCGAACGGCTCAAGTGGCAGAGGAACACCACCGAATATACAACCGCTTCTTTGGCGAGGCGCTGTATTTTTCTACACCTTTTCGCGTATCTCCTGCTGTATCTAAGGAAAATACATGAAAATTTATCATTATTTATGCCGGGAAGGATTTTCTACAGATTGTAGCGAACCATAAACTATTCCAAACCCTGATTGTTCACCCTGTTCATGGAGGCCGATTGAGGACAAAAGCCCGCATCAAGCACCGCAAACTGGAGCGCGTTCACCGGCAGGCGAACGAGCGTATCCGCGAAACATTCAGCGCCGATCAGCGTCGTATTCTGGCGTTGTCACAGGAAGATTATGAGATTGAAGAGATCGCGAGGGAGCTGGCATTGCCGCCGCAGTACGTCGCGTCTTTTATGACCGGATTGGTGCAGCGCCTGACGCATGACGGCCTGATACCCTCCCCGGATTGGCGCAGCGTGTTGAAGTGGGCGGAAGAGGAGGGCTTGCTGCCGGGAACGTAAATTGCAGGTTGTTAGGTTATTGGGTTGTTAGTAGGGCCTTGTGCTAGTTAGCACGTCATTGTGTGGCCTGTCCTTTGTTCAGTTTGTGCCTTCGTTACGTACAAGAGTTTATCATCACACAAACTCCGCGCGTAACGAAAGGCACTTCCATGATAACGCATTTTGACGACTTCTGCTTGTGGGTCTACTATGTGATTGACAGTATCTGGCAAGAAATCGGCAGTCAGTTCACCCATCCCGGCCCCCAATCCGAGTGCAGTGATGCCGAATTGCTCACGCTCGCCCTTGTGGGCGAGTGCCGGGGGTGGGACAAAGAAACGGAGATGATGCAGGAATGGCGGATGTACCGCCACTTATTCCCGCATTTGCCCGAGCGTTCGCGCTTCAATCGTCGCCGCCGTACCCTGTGTCAGGCGATGAACCTGATCCGTCAAGGTGTACTTGGCTTGTTGGACTTAGCCCAAGATGGACAATGCTTGCTTGACAGCCTGCCGGTTCCCGTTGTCGGCTTTCATCTGGCTCCGCAGGCGGGCAGCGGCTGGAAAGAACACGGCGCGACCTTCGGCAAAGTCAGTTCCAAGAAGTGGACAATCTTCGGCTACAAACTGCACTTGTTGTTAGCTGTCAACGGAACTATTCTGGACTTTGAACTCGCCCCTGCCAACGAAACCGACCTGAGCGTGGGGCAGGAAATCCTGTCGGCCCACGCGAATTTGCTGGTCATGGGCGACAAAGGCTACATCAGTCAGGAAGCGAAGGAACAGTGTGCCCAACGCAATGTCCGTCTGCTAACCCTGCCGCGTTCCAACCAGAAACAACAGGTTAGTCGCGAAACCAAGTACCGCTTCAACCGTTTGCGGCAGATAATCGAGACGGTCAATGGGCAACTCACGCAACAGTTCAACGTCGAAACCAATCATGCGCATAGTTTTTGGGGCTTGTGTACCCGCTTGTACGCCAAGTTGACCGCCCATACCGTGTGCATCTATCTAAACCGCTTGCTCGGCAAGGCAGAGTTCTTGCAGATCAAGGCACTGGCCTTCCCTAACTAGCACAAGGCCCTAGTTGTTAGGCCAATGCAGCTGTGACACACTATTTCGGCGCGCGAAAAGCATTGCTTGAACCCTAACAACCTAACAACTCACAACCTGCATTTTAACCTCTGCTTGAACTCTGCCCCATTTGCGCCTGCATTTTGGTGATGCGTTCCTGCGTGTGCTTGATGCGCGCGGTTGTCAGCGGATGGTCGCTCAGGAATTCCGGCCCGCCGCTTTTGCCGCCTGTCGCGGTTTGTAGCGTGTTGAACAGGTCAATCATGCCGTTGAGGTTGAAACCTGCGGCTGCCATGTTTTCCAGTCCGCCCGCATCGGCCTGATCCTCCTCGCCGCGCGAGAAGCGGAGCGAGTACAACTGGTTGCCGGCTCCTGCCAACGCCTGCACTCCGCTCCCGGCATGAGTCAATCCCAACAACACGCCGAGGCCAATAGAGCGTTTCTGCTGTCCGGCGTAAGCGTTAGCCCAGTGTTGCTTGCGCACATGCGTCATTTCGTGGCCTGTCACCGCCGCAAGTTCGGAGGCGGATTTGATGCGATCCATCAGGCCGGTAAACATGAACATGTTGCCGCCGGGCAAGGCGAAGGCGTTGATCTCCTTGCTGTCCACCACGCGGAAGGTATAGTTCCAGATGCCTTTGTCGGCAGCGGGTAGCGAGTTTACGAGTTTGGCCCCCACGCGGTTGAACTCGCGGGCGCGGTCATCGGTGACGACGCGGTATTTCTGTAGCACCTGTTGCGCCGCCTGATCGCCCATTTTAATCTGTTGCGCGGGGCTTGGCTTGAAAAGGTCGGCTTCGGCTTCCTGCATCAGCAGAGGCAGGGCGGAGAGCGTTAAGCCGCCGACAAGCGCAACTCGCAACACTTCGCGGCGGGAATAGTGGTATTGCGCGGTTGGCTCGACCAGAAACTCCAGGGCTTTTTCGCACCCGCACCCGGCGGCATGGATACGCCCGTTCGTGCCGCAGGTACAGGGCTGAACTTCCATCAGGGATCGTTTCGTAGGTTCCATTTTCTATCTCCGGTATTCAATTTACAACAGGTGAAAAACGGCGATTCTCATACGGCGGTAGTCGCGTTTGTAGTTAATAACGTGATTGCAAAGACGCTTGAAAGTGTTTTGGAGTTCCTTAGATTTGGCTGTTCGTCGTCAAGACAACAAAAGGGGCAAACGTGGCAGATGAGTGGAGAGTGTCGCTGCATGGCGGGCATAGCGGCGAGTATTGCGATCATGCCGAGGGTACGCTGCGCGAGATGCTGGACGCGGCTGTCGCGTTCGGCTACCATACGTTCGGCGTCAGCGAACACGCCCCGCGTTTGGGCGAACAGTACCTTTACGACAACGAAAAAGAGATGGGCTGGACGGTGGCGAAGATCGCGGACGATTTCAACCGCTACGTCCACGCTTTGCCCCCCCTTGTGGAAGAATACGCGGATCGTTTAACCATCTTGCGCGGTTTCGAGGCCGAAATCGTGCCGCCGGATAATTATGCCGAAATTATGCGCGGCTACCGGGAACAGAGATTGCAGGACGGCTCACCCGCGTTCGATTACATGGTAGGTTCCGCGCATTTCATCAACGGCTACAGCATTGACGGGCCGCTTGACCTTTTCAAACAGTCGCTAAACTCCTGTGGCGACATTGTGGAACTGACGCGCGAATATTATCATCAGGTCGCGGTTATGGTGGAAACCCTGCGTCCCGATGTTGTCGGTCACTTCGATCTTATCCGGCTGAATTTTACGAAGCTGGAAGAGACAGGTTACAACTTTGAAACATCGGGAGTTAATGCCGCGTCAATGGCCGCCATGCTGGAAGCAGGAAAGAGGGCCATGGGCGTTGTGCGCGATAACAACGGCATACTTGATCTGAATACGGCGGGCTGGCGCAAAGGGCTTTCACATCCTTACCCGGATACGTATTGGACGCGGCAGGCGCATCAATTAGAAATTCCGTTCTGCTTCGGCGATGACAGCCACAGGGTTGAACAGGTCGGATACGGCATCGAGCGGGCGCGAGAGTATCTGCGTGAATGTCAAGTGCCTTCGATTACCGTACTCACAAAGGAAGAACCAACTGTGAACGCGCCCGTAGTTCGGCGAATTATACCGCTGGCGTAGGGGCAACCCCCCCGTGTTTGCCCAAAGAACTTTAGTTGGTCTCTGATGATAGCTTTACGGGACGAGGTTTCAGCAGAAAAGTATGTGTTTTGTCCTGAAAATAGCCTTCTGCGAGGATGCAGCCCTCGTCGTTGATAGACTTCGCGTTTCTCAGTTCCCATTTGAATCCGGCAGGCACAAGGGTATTCAGATTGATACACGCGCCGTTGCGCCAGAGGACGGCGCATTGCTGCGTGTAGTGGCCTATCTCCTCATAGCCATTGGGCCAGGCTCCGCCCGATGAGTGATGTTCTTGCCAATGCAGTTTGGACACATCAACCTGACGTTCAACCCTGCCGACTATCTCGCCCCGGCTGTTGACGCCAGAAGCGTAACTCTCCGTGTAGCCGGATAGGGGCGTCTGCCACTGCATTTTACCATCATGGCAATAGAAAGCCTGACGGCGTATGGACCCGTGCCAGCCCTTATCTCCCACAATATCGCCGCTGTTGCTGATGCAATTTGCCACGCTGTCAATGGACGCAGTTTCACCGTTCAAGCCTGCCTGCGTATCAAGTATGTAAAGCTGACCGTTGCGCCACAAACACGCCGAACCGAAAATGCCTCCGATACTGCCAACAATATCGCCATGATTATTGATCCAGGTCGCTTTGCCGGTAATGTACATGGGCATTGTGGGAAGCGGAGTCGGTTTACGTCCCTCCCACAGTACTGGACGCGGACTGTCGTCCGCGCTATCAGCTTCGCCAACAACTTGCCCTCGCTCATTGATACAGGCCGCGCTGCTGTTGTGGCCTCCAAGCGCGCCTAAGTCCCGTTCGGCGCGTTTAGCGTACAAAAAGCCGTGATGGATAGCGATGTAGTCCTCTTTACGGAGGATGCGCGGACGCTTGCCGCCTGATAGAGAGCTGTCAGGGCAATACTGGCCGACGCGCCTCGCCCCGATACGCTGTCCCTGTGAATTTTCCAGTGGCGTCAGGCCTTTGCGCCAGTTCATCGGCAGTAGTTTCCATACGGGGCCGCGTGCCGTGTTCATGTCTGTCACGGTGTATCCTGACGGCGACAGTGTCACAGGCGCATTGGGCGACGTAGTTGTGGATAAAAGTGCGGGCATGGGCGCAACCATGGTCACAGGCTGCACTGCGATTGCAGGCGCAGGGGGCGACGGCTTGCGACGCGAGTACAAGGCAAAAACGGCCCCCGTCAGGAGCAGCAGCGCTGGCAGAGTTCTTTTAAACATGTTTCAATCCTGTATGCGCGCAGGGCAAGCGATGTTTACGGCATGGCATACAATACGCTAACAGCCCCGCTTTCTCCTGCGTACTACCTTTGGAGTGTTGAACATAACCCACAAAAATAAATGACGGGCGCGCCTGCATCTCCGCGTATTGATTTTATTGAAGTTTACTCTAATTCAACCGCCGTGTTGGAGGTTTTCTTTATGAAGCATTTGCATCTGAAAAGTTGGCGTCGCCGCTTTGTACTGTCTTTGATTGCGATTGGCGGATTGAGTTTATCCATTCTGCCGTTCGCGCGGGCGCAGGAAGCGGGAAAGCCGACCGCTGCCGCAATACCCGTACCCCGGCTGGATTATAAAGAGACGAAACTGCCCAACGGCCTGAAAGTGGTCACGCTGGAAGACCATCGCGCCCCCGTTGTCACGCTGCAAATCTGGTATCACGTCGGCAGCAAGGACGAGGCCAAAGGCAAGGCCGGGTTCGCGCACATGTTCGAGCATCTGATGTTCAAAGGTTCCGCGCATGTCGGTCCGGAAGAACACGCCCGCTATGTGGAGCAGATCGGCGGCGATTACAACGCCAATACCTATTTCGACCGGACGCTGTACTACGAAACCGTGCCTACCAACGCGCTGGATCGCGTTCTGTTTCTGGAAGCCGACCGCATGGCTCGCTGCGCGTGGACGAGCCGAACCTGAAATCCGAGCGGGCTGTCGTGGAAGAAGAGCATCGCATGGACGTGGAAAACGCGCCGTATGGCACGCTGATTGAAAACGTGCAGGCCATGCTGTTTCCCGCCGCCCATCCGTACGCGCATACCACCATCGGCATCATGGCGAATCTGGATGACGCGAAACTCAGCGACGTGAAAGCCTTCCACGACGAGTATTACAAGCCCGACAACGCGACGCTCGTGCTTGTCGGCGACTTCAAAACCGCTGACGCGCTGGCCCGTATCAGCAAATATTTCGGAGCCATTCCCAAATCCGCCAAACCGTTCACGCGCTATCCTGTTGTGCCGAGCAACCAGACGGCGGAACAGCGCAAAACCCTTTACGACAAACTCGCGCCCCTGCCGATGGTCGTGATGGCCTTCCGCCTGCCCGCAACCGAGGGCGCAGACGCCAAAGACCTGCCCGTATTCGATGTGATGTCGCAGCATTCTCTCCGTCGGCAACAGTTCGCGCCTGTACCGCGCGCTTGTCCGCGATCAGCAGATTGCCGTGGAAGCGGGCGGCTCGCCGCTGGAACTGAAATTGGGCGGCATGTTCTTCTTCTTCGCGGTCGCCAACGCGGGCAAATCGCCCGAAGCGCTGGAAAAAGCGCTTGTGGAGCAGACGGAACTGCTGCGCACCCAGCCCGTCAGCCAGGCGGAACTGGACAAGGCCAAAAATCAGGCCATTTCGGGCAAAGTGTTCGGCACGATTTCTACCGAAGCCAAAGCCAAGCCAGTTGGGCGAGGCCGACCTGCTGTACGGCACGCCCGATGAGGCGAACAAAGAATTGGCGGAATTGCAGGCCGTCACTGCCGCGGACATTCAGCGCGTGGCGCAGAAATACTTTGTCCCCGCGCAGCGCAATGTGCTATACATGCTGCCCGCTTCCATGCAGAAACCGCAGGACGCGCCCAAAGCCGACAAGTCGGCGCAGAGTGTTGCCGATAAGAACGCCGTTGCGCAAACGTAACGCGACAAACAACGCTTCGGCTGCAAACGGCAAGGCCGCAAGGAGGCTCGATAATGTCTATATTTTTCTATCGTTCCCGAACCGTCGCGGCGCATGTCATGGCGGCTTTGCCGCCGTCGCTTGCCGGGGGAACGCTGACGCTCGCGCTGCTGTCCTCGCAGGCAATGCGCAGAAACGCCGCCAACACCGCGGCGGGACTGCCGCCGCTTGGGCAAGGAGCGCGCGCTGCAATTGCCGCAAATCGTGCAGCAAACCCTGCCCAACGGCCTGAAACTCGTCGTGCTGGAAGACCACAAGCAGCCTGCCGTGTGGATGCGACTGGCGATTCCCGCCGGTTCCATACGCGACCCGAAAGACAAAGTGGGACTGGCCGCCATGACCGCGCGCCTGCTGAATAAAGGAACGACCACGCGGGATGAAACGCAGATTGCCGATACGATTGACGGACTGGGCGCGTCACTGGGCGCGGACGCGAGCGATGATTACCTGACGGTATCCGCCAGTGGCCTGTCGCCCTATACGGACACGCTGTTCGGCCTGCTTGCCGACATTACGCTGCATCCGACGTTTCCCGAAGCGGAACTAGACCGAACGCGGACGCAGGCCGTGAACGAACTGACGGCGGCTTTGGGACAGCCCGGAACCGTTGCCGATCTCGCCCTTGCCCGCCTTGTGTACGGCGCGCATCCCTACGGCAACAACAGCGCGGGGACGCCCCAAACGCTGCAATCGCTGACCCATGACGATCTGGTCAAGTTTCACGACACGTATTTCGCGCCCAACCAATCCACGCTGTTTCTTGTCGGCGACATCACGCCCGCGCAGGCAATGGCAAAAGCGCAGGCCGCGCTTGGAAGCTGGGAAAAAAAAGACGTGCCCGCGCCGCCCGCGCCGCCCATCAGCCGCCGCGTCTTCTGCCAAACCGCAGATTACCATCATAGACCGCCCGGGAGCCGCGCAAACAGAAGTGCGTATCGGCGTCCTGACGAGTGGCTACAACGATCCGAACCGGATTGCCGGAACGGTTGCGACTGCCGTACTCGGACTAGGGCAATTCGATAGCCGCCTGACGCGCGAAATTCGCGTAAAGCGCGGCCTGACGTATGGCGCGGCCAGTTTCTTCAGTCGCCATAAAGACGCGGGCGAGTTTGAAATCTCCACGTTTACCAAAAACGCTTCGACGGGCGAAGTGGTCAAACTGGCGCTGGAAGAGGCGCGTAAAATCGGCGTGGGCGAAGTGCCGAACGCGGAACTTCAGGATCGCAAAACCTTTTTGCAGGGTTCGTTCGCGGTCAGCGTCGCCACGCCGAGCGGCGTACTGACCCGCCTTGTTCCCGCCGTGCTGTACGGCAACGGGCCGGCGGACCTGACGGGCTATGTGGAGCGCGTTCAGGCGGTTACGGGCAGCCAGGTTCCCGAAATCATGCGCGGCCTGCATCTGAACGCGCCGCAGGTTGTCCTTGTGGGCGACGCCAAAGCGATCCAAAAAGACGTGGAAAGCATCGGAACCGTGCGCGTGATTCCGTCCGGCAGCGTGGATTTGCTTTCGCCCACATTGGAAGGGACAGGCGACAAGTCGCAGGGAGCAGGAACAGGCGCGGGGAATAGCGGCGCGGGCGCGAAAGCGACTACGGAGGAGATGGCGGCGGGGCGGGCGATGCTTGCGGCAACCGTGAAGGCGCATGGCGGCGACGCTTTCCTGAACCTGAAAAGCATGGTGCTGAAAGGCAAGGGGGAACTGACCGACCCGACGGGGCAATTGCCCGGAGCGATTCCCATTGAAACCCTGACGCTGACCATTGTGATGCCCGACAAAGTGCGCGCCGATCTGGGAGCCGGCTTTCCCATCGCGTTCGGCACGGAAGGCGGCAACAGCGCGGAGTGGCTGACGGTTGCGGGCATGGAGCAGGCCGCGCCGGCGGGTTTGGGCAGCGCGCTCAACCCCATCAAACTGCTGCGCGACGCCTACACGCAAAACTATCCCACGCGCCCGCTTCCCAAATCCGGCAACGGCGCGGAAACCGGGTACGTGATTACGACGGATAAGGGCGTTGCTGTGCGCGTGTATGTTGACCCCGCCACTAACCTCGCGACACGCATGGTGCTGCCGACCAAAACCGCGCAGGTCATTGTCCTGATGGGCAGTTACCAGACGGCAAAGGGCGTGAAAATACCCGGCACACTGAAAGTATCGCAGGGCAACATGACTCTGCTCGACCTGACGTTTACGGATATTGCCGTGAATACAACAGTGGATAACGCGATCTTCGCGAAGCCGAAGTAGTGGCTCTCACTCCTAACCCAAATACCATTCAAATAAGAGTAGGGACACAACTTGTTGTGTCCTCCTGCGGCGTTGTGTCTTCCGCCAGTAGATGAGAGCGAGGACACAACAAGTTGTGTCTCTACAAGTTTCTTTTTATTGTTTCTGACCCTCTCCCAAAATTATGGGAGAGGGTTAGAAAACGGGCTATTGACGGCTCTGTACCATTTGCGCGGCGATGCGGATGGCTTCGAGCAGGCTTTTTTCGCTGGCGATTCCCCTGCCGGCAATATCGAAGGCGGTGCCGTGATCTACCGAAACGCGGATGATGGGCAGGCCGATGGTGACGTTGACTCCGGTATCAAAGCCGTGCAGTTTCACGGGAATATGCCCCTGATCGTGGTACATGGCGACGACAAGATCGAATTCACCTTTGACGGCGCGGGCGAAAACGGTGTCGGGCGGATGCGGGCCGCTGGCGTCCATATTCTCCTGCCGCGCCTGCGCGATGGCGGGCGCGATTTCCATGACCTCCTCGGTTCCGAACAGGCCGTTTTCGCCCGCGTGGGGGTTTAGTCCGGCAACGGCAATTCGCGGGTTCGTAATGCCCAAATTCTGACAGGCGCGATGCGCGAGGCGAATACACTCCAAAATGCGCGGCGTTCGGACGCGCTCTATCGCTTCGCGCAGGGATACGTGCGTACTGACATGGACGACGCGCAGATTGCCCGACAGCAGCATCATGCCATAGCGGGGCGTGTGGGTGACGTGTGCCAGCAGTTCGGTATGGCCGGGGTAGGGGAAGCCGCCCAACGCGATGGCCTCTTTGTTGAGCGGCGCGGTGACAACGGCGTCCACGTCGCCGTGAAGAGCGGATTCGGCTGCGACAATCACGCACTCAGCCGCCGCTTTGCCCGCCTGTGAGGACAATCCGCCCCAATGTACATCGCTCAAATTCGCGTTCGTCGCCTGCTGTATGGTCAATATCTGCCCTGCCGGATTGCGCAGGGACAGATTAAACTTTCGCGCCGCCTGCTGCATCCACGCCACATCGCCATACACAACCAGTTCACAATCGGTCAGGATTCCCGCGTGAAACGCTTTCAGAATGATTTCCGGCCCGATACCCGCCGGATCGCCCATTGTAATCGCAATTCGCACGTTCTTTCCTTCCATGCGCATTAATACCACGCGCAAGACTATCGAATACAACACTCTTAACCGTCAACTAACACCTCAAAAGGAACCATTCTTGTCACTCGCCAACAAAATTGGCATCCGCTGTTTGATGTTGTCTGCGCTGCTGTGGGCTGTGTCGCTGCCACTGCATGTCGGGCGGGAAGCGGCCCTTGCCGGAAGCGCGAACTTTGTCCTCGGTGGCCTGTTCGGATTGTGTCTGGCGGGGGTTACGCGCACTCGCCGCCCTTTTTTGATATACCTCTGGCTGACACTTGCCTGCCTGACGATAGCGCCGCTGTTCCTGTCATGGCCGCTGCTGGATAGTTTCGTTCTGCCTTCTGAACGCGCATGGCATTATTTATCCCTGCTGCGTGTGTGCCTGTTTGTATTGGGGTTGCCTTTTCCCTTCGCGCTTGTGGGACAGCATGGCCCCGATCCACTCCCCGCTGAACACCAACCTGACCTCGAAAGGCCAAATACGCAATGATGCAAACCGGCGAGCGGGCTTTTGGACGTATAACAGTTGAAAAAAGTTCCCAAAATTTAGTGAAAATGTGTTGACAGTTGGGAAAAGGTCTGTTATAATGAAACTGCTTCTAACGAAGCGAACTCATAAGCATCCGGCGTAAGCCGGGTGAGGATTGACCCCTTGAATTCAAGATGCGCCCTTTGGTTTGACGATGTGATCCTCCATATCGTTCTCAAAAGCGCACAATGACTAAGGAAGTCCTCAATAATGCCTCATAATTATGGCGGTCGGGCCTCGTCCCTTCCGCCATTTGTTTTTGTCTGCTTCATTTCGCAGCGAGGAGAGTTATGAAAGGTATTATTATCGCGGGTGGGTTGGGAACGCGCCTGCGCCCGCTAACCTATCCGCGTCCCAAGCCGTTGGTTCCGGTTGCCAACCGGCCTTTTCTGGAGTATCAGGTCGCGCTGTTGCGCAGGCATGGCGTGGAAGATATTGTTTTCGCCACCAACTATATGGCCGACAAGATCGAAGCGCACTTTGGCGACGGCAGCCGGTTCGGGGTGCGGATGCGGTACGCGCCGGAAGACAAACCGCTTGGCACGGGCGGCGCGATTCGCAACGCCGCAGACCAGTTTCCAGGCGAGGCCGTATGCGTGTTCAACGGCGATGTGATGACGGACTTTGATTTGAGCGCGATTTTCCGCTTTCACGGCGAAAAGCAGGCGATAGCGACGATTACGCTTTCGGAAGTGCCTGCCCCCAACCCGTTTGGCGTCCTCCTGCTGAACGCGAACGGGCGCGTGGAAGATTGGGTCGAGCCGAGCGAAGAGAAGAAAAAAGCCCTTGCGCTGGATCACGACGCTCTGCCCGAAGGCACAGACTTGATTAACGCGGGCTTTTATGTGTTTTCGCCGGAATTCATCGCCCGGATTGCGCCGGGTGTGCCGTCTTCAGTCGAGCGCGATATTTTTCCGCCGCTGCTGGCAGAAAAAGGGCCGGTCTACGGCATTGCCCCCGGCGGCTTCTGGATGGATGTCGGACGGGCGGAACAACTCGTCATCGCGACTCAGGCGGTTGTCAGCGGCGCGGTGAAAACGGAACTTCCCACAGAGGCGATTGGAGAAGGAACCACCCTTGCGCATGGGGCATGGCGAAACGACCTGACCGTGATCGGGCGCAACTGCCATATCGGCGAAAACGCGCGACTGGAAAACTGCATCCTGATGGATGGGGTGACTGTCGGCAGCGGCGTTCGCCTGTCGAATGTGATTGTAGACGAGAACGTGACGATAGAGGAGGCCGTTGTCGTAGAGGGGCGAGGCGCGCGCGGTCCGACCCCGGTACTCGCCGCCGGCAGCGTCCTGACACGCGGAACGCGCCTGCTCTTGTAATGCCTGCGCACTGGGTCCTTCGCTTTCAATCCCGATGTCTTTCACGCGCAAAACCACAACCTGACACGCCAAAACGCCGATGTTGTTATGAGACAACATCGGCGTTTTAAGATAGTACAGCAACGAAACGCGGGCTTTAGCTGTCAGGCTTCGGTCGCAGGCGTTTCGGCGGGCGGCGCGGCGGGAGTGGCAGGCGCGGCGGCGCGGGGCGGACGCTGGCGCGGGGCGGATGCGGGACGCGGCGCGCCACCGGCGGCAGGCGCGGTGCGCGTAGCGGGTTTTGCAGCCGCTTTGGGCGGACGGGCGGCGCGGGCGGCCTTCACGATGTCCAGAATACGGTTCTCTTCGCGCTTGCGGGAGCGGCGAATCTCTTTGGATCGAATACGCACGATGACTCTCCTCGAATGCCTGGGCATGGCAGATGATCAATAAAAGGGTTATGACGCCGCAACATTCTGCCAGCAGATACCGACACCGGGCGCGGCGATATACTATAACCTGAACGGAGCCTTTTTGTCAACTTCAATTTCACAGATATTGCTCTGCTGTCCAATCATGCTCTGTGGAATTCTTCGCGATGCGCCATTTCGGGGTATAATATATCAGGGCAGACAATTGGGAATAGTACACGTTACACAGGTTAGAAGCATGAGTTTAGCGCGTTCGGGAATGATGGTAATATTGGGAATAGGAATGGCAGCCGCCGTTTGCGCGATGCCGCTGGAGGGACGCTATACGGATACGGAGCATCGGTTCTCGCTGTTGCCGCCGCCGGGATGGACGGTCAACCAGAACCTGATACCGCACTACGCGGTTCTGGTGGAGCCGCAGGCGCGTCCCGAAGAGGAGGCCGCTACCATCGGCACGTATGGCGAACCCGTCCACGCAATGACGCTCGACGCCTACATAAAATCCACGCGGGCGGAAATCGCGAAACAAAAAGGGCTGACGATTTACGGCGAAAAAAAACTGACGCTTGGCGGCGAACCTGCATACAGTTGGCGTATGCGCGTGAATGTACCCGGTCAGGCGGCGCACGAAAACCGTCAGGTGGTCTGTTTGCGTGGCCCGCAAGCCCTGACGCTGACGCTGACGACACTGCCCGCCGCCATGAAAAAATACGATGCCGCCTTTGACAAAGTGCTGGCTTCGTTTCGTTGGGAACCCGGCCCGGTAACGATGCCCGGCGCCTCGATTTACGCGGGCAAGCCGAAAAGCGGCAGCGCTCCGCAACCGGTAAAGATGCCAAATAATACAACCAAACACGCGCCAAACAAACGGTCAAATTAAAATATTTCACTGTAACGCTTCAGTCCGCGCAGGCGAACTTCGTTATCACAGCCGAGGAATTTATTCCACGGACTGCTGCTGCAAAGATACTGCAAAAATACGAACCGAGGAATTCCGGTCATGCAAATCGTTACACGAATACGCGCTCTTCATAGCCCACAGCGTTTTAACGTGTCCTGGCTGACGATCATCGTGATTACGCAGGCGGCGCTGAGGGCCTGATACGAGTAACGACACTCGTTCCGCCCCGGCGTCGCCGCCCACCCGCGCCCTGCCCGCACGTCTTTATAGACGTTGCGGCGGCGCGTTTTTTGCGCCCGATTTATACAAAATTTTAAGGATATTACAATGACGACAACGGTTAGCCCGGAAAAGCGCGACTATCGCGGCACGCTCAATATCACGCTCAACGACAAAGACCCCGGCGCGTTTCCGCAGCGGGGCAGCCTGCCCGCGAAAGAGCCGGAATTGCAGCAGAAATGGGACAGCGCGGACATCTACCGCAAAAGCGTGGAGAAACACGCGCCCAAAGGCAAATTCATCCTGCACGACGGCCCGCCCTACAGCAACGGCGACATCCATTTAGGCCACGCGCTGAACAAGGTGGCGAAAGACATCGTAACCCGCTTCAAAACGATGCAGGGCTACTCGTCGCCGTATGTGCCGGGGTGGGACAATCACGGCATGCCCATCGAAAACGCCGTGTCGCGCAAATTCCGCGAAGAAAAGAAAAACGTCAGCCGCGTGGAACTGCGGCAGGCGTGTCGCGAGTATGCGGCGAGTTGGGTGGGTGTGCAGCGCGAACAGTTCAAGCGGCTTGGCATACGCGGCCAGTGGGACGACCCATACCTGACGATGAGCAAGGACTTCGAGGCCAAAATCGTCGAAGTGTTCGGGGAATTGGCGCTGAAGGGCTTCATCTATCGCGGCCTAAAGCCCGTCTTCTGGTGCGCGACGTGCGAAACTGCCCTTGCCGACGCCGAAGTGGAGTACGAAGAGCATACGTCCAACAGCATCTACGTTCGGTTTCCGCTGCATCACGATCCGATGGGAGTTTTTGAAGGGGTTGGCGAGAACGTTGCGGGACATGCTTACGCGGTAATCTGGACAACAACGCCCTGGACAATACCGGCTAACCTCGCCATCGCCGCGCACCCTGACGCCGAGTATGCTGTTGTGCGAGCGAATCGGGTTGCGTCCGAAAACGTTGAGGCTGAACCGAGTTATTACCTTGTGGCGGTTCCTTTGGTGGATTCCGTGATGAAAGCGGCGGGCGTCACGGAATACGAAGCCGTGAAAACCCTGAACGGCGCGGGGTTGCAGGGGCTTGTGTTCCGGCATCCCCTGTTTCATCGCACATCGCCCATCGTTCTGGCGGATTACGTCACGATGGATGCGGGTACGGGACTGGTGCATACCGCGCCGGGACACGGCAAAGAGGACTTTGAAACCGGATTGAAATACGGTCTGGAAGTGCTGACTCCGGTGGACGCGGCGGGGCGGTATACGGTTCAGGCGGGCGAGTACGGCGATACGAAGTTCGAGGGGCTGCGCGTCACGACGTGGGGCGACAAAAAGGGGCAGGACGCGGAAGCCAACCCGGTCATCCTCAACGCCCTGCGCGAAGCCGGAAACCTGCTCAACGCCAGTAAGTTTGAACACTCGTACCCGCACTGCTGGCGCTGTCACAGCCCGCTCATCTTCCGCGCTACGGTGCAGTGGTTTATGAATATAGACCATGAAGTGGAAGAGGAAGAGAAGAGGAGAGGAGGAGAAGAGGAGACAGGGACCAACACCTAATACCCTCATCCCTACCTTTCCGTCAACAGGCGATAAACGCAATCGAAGGCGTGACCTGGTATCCGAAGGAGAGCGTGAACCGGATCACGAGCATGGTGGCGAATCGGCCTGACTGGTGCGTGTCGCGGCAGCGGGCGTGGGGCGTGGGCATCCCGGCGTTTTATTGCGATAACTGCGGCGAACATGTGCTGACGAAGGAAAGTGTCCAGTCGGTTGTGGATATGACGGCGCGGGAGGGTTCGGATGTGTGGTACTCCCGGCCCGCTTCTGAAATACTGCCGTCCGGTTTCGCGTGTCCGCACTGCGGTTCGGGCGTGGAAAAACTGCGCAAGGAGACGGACGTGCTGGACGTGTGGTTCGACTCCGGTTCCACCAATCGCGCTGTTCTGGAAAACACGGCGCACTGGCCCAATCTGGAATGGCCCGCCGACGTGTATCTCGAAGGCGGCGACCAACACCGGGGATGGTTCAATTCCAGCCTGATGATCGGCGTTGGCACAAAGGGAACCGCGCCGTATCGCAGCGTGGTCACGAACGGCTGGACGCTGGACGAGAAGGGCGAAGCGTTCAGCAAAAGCAAGGGCAACGGCGTCAATCCCCTCGATGTTATCAAGAACAGCGGCGCGGATGTCGTGCGCTGGTGGGTCGCCTCGCAGAACTTTATGGAGGATACGCGCTGCGGCGAAAACCTGCTCAAACAGGTGGGCGAAATGTACCGGCGCGTTCGCAACACGTTCCGCTTCCTGCTCAACAACCTGTACGACTTCGACCCGACTGCGGATACGGTTGCCGTCGGGGATATGGAGGAACTGGATCAGTGGATGCTGGCGAAGTTGGACCTGCTAGCTGAGAACGCTACCCTCGCTTATGAGGAGTACGAATTCCAGCGCGTGTACCAGATGGTTCTCAACTTCTGCGCGACCGAACTTTCCAGTTTCTATCTGGACGTTATCAAAGATCGGCTGTACGCGAGCGGCGCGAATTGGCGAGAACGGCGATCCGCGCAAACGGTGATGCACACGGTTGCCGACACCCTTGCGCGTCTGCTGGCTCCCATACTGGCGCACACAGCCGAAGAGGTATGGGACTACCTGAAAATACCGGATAAGGCGGAAAGCGTTCATCTCGCGGACTTTCCCACGGCGGGCGACGTGAACACGGAACTGCTGGCGCGTTGGGAACCATTGCTGGCCGCGCGCGAAACGGTGAAGAAGGCGCTGGAAGAGGGAAGGCAGGCGGGCAAAATCGGCAACCCGCTGGAAGCGCGGGTTACGCTGACAGCAGACGCCCCGACATTTACCGCTTTGTCGCCGTATGCGAATCTGCTGCCGACCGTGTTTCTCGTTTCGCAGGTGGAACTAAAGCAGGCGGCAGGAGAGAACGTTGCCGGAGTGGAAGTCGGTCCCTCAGAGGGCGTGAAATGCGCCCGCTGCTGGCTGATAAAAACCGATGTGGGCGCGAACGGGGCGTACCCTGACCTGTGCGAACGCTGCGCCCGCGCCGTATCGGAACGCGACGGCAGGTAATACCTTCCGCCCAGGCTAATGGACAAAGCATGTGAGATTGGTACACAAATTACAACGCGAAGCGCGTTGTAATTTGTGTATCGGGCGTCCACACGCAGCGAAGGACACGCGCGGCTAAAGCCGGGGGATTAAAATCGCGTATCCGCTAACAACCTGACAACCTAACCACTTCGCTACGGGTAGATTCCCCGCAGCGAAGTGGCTTCCGCGACACGCTTGACGCCAATGAGATAGGCGGCGAGCCGCATGTTCACGTTCTTGGATTGCGCCATTGCCAGCACATCCTGATACGCGCGCACCATGATGTCTTCCAATTTGTTGTTGACCTGCTCCTCGCTCCAGAAGAAGAACTGCAAGTCCTGCACCCACTCGAAGTAGGACACAATCACGCCGCCCGCGTTCGCCAGAATGTCGGGAATCACAATCACGCCGTTTTGTTCCAGAATCCGGTCGGCGGCGGGAGTTGTCGGGCCGTTCGCGCCCTCGACAATCATCTTCGCCTGAATACGGGCAGCGTTTTCGGCTGTAATCTGGTTTTCGGTTGCGGCGGGAACCAGGACGTCGACAGGCAATTCCAGCAGGGCGCGGCTGCTGATGGCTTCTCCCCCCGTGTGCCGGGTCAGGCTGCCGTCGCGATTGGCGCACTCCAGTAATGCGGGAATGTCCAGCCCGTTCGGATTATATAGCCCACCCAGCGCGTCGCTGACCGCCACCACTTTCGCGCCCATCTGGTTAAAAATACGGGCGGCCACGCCCCCCACATTGCCGAACCCCTGTACAGCAATGGTTATGTCCTTCAAATCCTGCTTCCGCGCTTTGATAGCTTCCCTCGTGATGAAGACGATACCCCGGCCTGTCGCGTCCGCGCGTCCTTCCGAGCCGCCTATGGAAACCGGCTTGCCCGTAACGACGGCGGGAACCGTGCGCCCCTTGCCCATCGAATAGGTATCCATCATCCACGCCATTGTCTGCGCGTTGGTTCCCATGTCCGGCGCGGGAATATCCACGTCGGGGCCGATGAAGTTGGAGAGTTCGGCAGTGAAGCGGCGCGTCATGCGTTCCAGTTCGCTCAGAGACAGGGCGCGGGGGTCTACAACCACGCCGCCCTTTGCGCCGCCGAACGGAACCGAGCCGACGACGGCGCATTTCCATGTCATCAAACACGCCAGCGCGCGCACCTCGTCAATGTTGACACCCGCAGCGTAGCGGATGCCGCCCTTACACGGGCCGCGACTGGAATTATACTGAACGCGATGCCCCTCGAATATCCGAACCGTGCCGTCGTCCATCTTCACCGGGAAATGCACGGTCAACTCGCGTTCCGAACGGCGAAGCATGGCATGGATAGCGGGCGGAAGTTCCAGGTATTTCGCGGCGACATCGAGTTGTTCCAAGGCGTTGGTAAAGGGGTTAAGAGACTCTTTGGTGTCCAGGGCAAGCGGAGCTTTGGGCAGAAGGGTAAGGTCGTCCAGGGGCATAGGCGTGAAAGGTTCAGCAATTGCGGTTGTCATTGATTCCTCCTCGAATCAGGGCGTTCCGTCGTATGTTTTTCGATGGGAGTTCAAGCGGGCGCGTGATGTAAACACTCCATTAAAACTCGCTTCCCGCCAACATCTTCGTCAGCGGCCATCCGGCAAAATAGGTTTCCCACTTCACCTTACGTAATTATAGTCCAAATCGGTGTCAAAACAGAGACACAGCGAGTTCTCTTGAAAAATATTATGCTTTTGATGACCGGCTTGCCATCCGCGTGTATTCGCGTTCATTCGCGGCTAAATTCCCTCTTTGTATGGGATAGTGGCTATCCCGCCGTGAGGACGCGCAGGCCGGTTTCTTCCAATGCGCAACGGTCTTCCGCGCCAAGCCCGCTGTCCGTAATCAGCAGTTCCGCAATGTCCAGTCCCGCAACGCAGGCGAACGCGGTCTGCCCGATCTTGCTGCTGTCCGCTACGACAACCGCCTGCCGCGCTTTTTCCAGCATTTTGCGCTTGATGAGGGCGAGGTCGAAGTCTGTGACCGTAAAACCCGCAGTGGGATGGACGCCGCTCATGCCCACAAACGCCCGGTCACATTGAATGGGATCGAGAAAACGGGCGGCCAGTGGCCCCAGTGCCGCGCACCGCCGCGCCTGCACCACGCCGCCGATCAGAATGGTTTCCAGCGCGTCGTTTTCCGCCAGAATTTGCGCCGATACGAGGGAATTGGTCACAACCGTCAAACGCCGAAACTCTTTGAGCAGGCGGGCGATCTCATACGTGGTCGTACCCGCGTCCAGCATGAGCGTTTCGCCCTCCTGCACCAATCCTGCCGCCATTTGCGCAATGGCGCGTTTTTCCGCCTGACGCTGTACCGAACGCTCGGCATACGACGGCTCGTACAGGGTCGTGCCGACGGCAATCGCGCCGCCGTGCGTCCGCCGCAACAGTCCCTGCTCTTCCAATCGGGTCAGGTCGGTGCGTATGGTTGGCGACGACACGCGAAAAGTCATGGTCAATTCCTCGACCGTGACTTTCCCCTGCTGCCGCAACTGCTCCAGAATGGCCTGCTGCCGCTCCTCGGCAAACATTCCATTCGCGCGCTGCGCCTGTCGTTCCTGTGTTCCCTCGTTTCCCGCATCCTGCATCGTGTCCGGCTGCCCTTTCCCACAAATAGTTTCCACAGGTGATTATAGCAACTTTTGCGCGAAATACCAATCCTGCGCAGTTACGCCGGGTTCTGTGTTCGCCATGCGCTTGTCCGCGCCGTCGAGGGTTTTGGGGGCGGGGACGATGACGGGGTCGCCGGACTGCCAGTTGGCAGGAGTGGATACGCCGTTTGCGTCCGTTATTTGAAGCGCTTTGAGCAGACGCAGGATTTCTTCCACATTACGGCCTATGGTAAGGGGGTAATAGATCATGGCGCGGGTCAGGCCCTTGTCGTCAATCACGAACACGCAGCGCACGGTCGCCGTGCTGCTCGCGCCGGAATGGATCATGCCGTATAACTGCGCTACGCGGGTATCTATATCGGCAATAATCGGGAACGCGATTTTAACGCCGAAATTCTGTTCCATGTTGCGTACCCAGGCGATGTGGGCATAAATGCTGTCAATACTTAGGCCGACAAGCTGCGTGTTTAGCTGCTGAAACTCGTCGTAACGGCGGGCGAAATCTACCAGTTCGGTGGCGCAGACGGGCGTAAAATCGGCGGGGTGTGAAAACAACACGACCCACCTGCCCCGCAGACTGGCAAGGGAAAGCGGGCCATGCGTGGTTTCCGCCGTGAAGTCCGGCGCGGGTTCGTTCAAGCGGGGCAGGCTGCCAGTCGCCGCCGAATTCGTATCCTCGACCATGGTTACTCCCCTCCTGCACACGGTTTTCAGCCGCGAATTCACGCGAATGGACGCGAATAACGCCCACACATCTATACCGACAGAGATACGTTAGAGTACGCGAAATTTGGGGGAGGGTTCATTCGGCGAACAGGCTGTGCAGACGGTTTTCGATTTTTGCAGGCGGAGAAAGAGTAATGATGCAGGTTTGGCGGCGCGTGATTGGATTAGAAAAATGTGAAGGCGCGAAATTGTCGCCACTTTGGGCGTCACGCAGTAATATACCAAATGTGTGCCAGAACGCGCCCTCCGAGGGCAGACGAAGACCGCTCTGCCGCGCATAGCGGTTTAAGGCTGCGCGTTCCCAGGATTGCAGGAGCATATAGCGTTGATTCATCCGGCGATTTCCTTTGCTGTGGTGGTTTCTATGGCGGTATCAACTGTGCCTGCCGCCCGCACGATACGCATTAAGGCGTCAATGTAACGCTGAAACGCCGCGCGTCCGGCGTCGGTTGGCTTATACGAGGAGTGGGGTTTGCGGCGCACGAACTCCTTGCGCGCTTCCACGTACCCGCGCTCTTCCAGCAGCGCCAGATGTGTGCTGAGATTGCCGTCCGAAAGCGCGAGTTCTTCCTTCAGCAGCTTGAAATCCGCCTCGCCCAATGCCAGCAGCGTGGTCATGATTTTCATCCGCGCTTTCTGGTTGAGCGTATCGTCGAGCGTGTCAATCGCTTCCAGAGCGGCGGCATGGGAGGAGTGTTGCGGCGAAGATGTTATGGTATCAGTCATGGATTTACAGCCTCCTGCCCTTTACCAGCCGTCCTTGCGCGAAATCAGCAGCGCGTAGACGATATGGAAGCCACCGAATGAAAGAGCCATAAGGGGCAAGCCCCAACCCGGCATCAGCAGCGTGAGCGTACCCGCCAGCAGAAACGCCACGCCCAACGCCTTCACTTCCCGTTGCGAAAACTGCCCGACCGCGCACACGGCAATGCCGTAACTCAGCATCCAGAACGGATATACGTTGGTTAGCATGTTGTGCTGAAGCAGATACAGCGTGAGGAGGACGCCGGTGCCAAGTCCCGGCCCCGCCGCGAACACCATCTGCTTGCCAAGCCGCGACACGATGCGCTTGCCGACCCGCGCCGCCCGCCGCTTCATCAGCAGAAAGTCGGCCCCAATAGCGAACAGTATTACCAGCGACCATGTCATCAGAAAGGGAACGCGGAACGCATCGGATTCGGGCGGGCGATTGGCAAGACTATGCGTGACCACACATCCGACAATCGAAGCCGCGCCCGCCAGAATACCGGACAGCCCGGAAAACGTCGAATATTTGGTGGATCGCTCCATCAACTCGCGAATCACGCGCAGGTTCTCTTCCGCCTCGTAAGGATTCATTTCTCGCGGCGGCAAATCGCGCGGCAAATCCGGCTCCCGAAACTCTTCCAGCATCGTCATCCGCTTCCCCATTCCTGAAAACAGTTAAATACCGGTTCCGGGTACAAAGAACGTACCCGTCTGCGTAGCCTTCGCGTTAACGTCCTTCGGACGTGAAATTCAGCAAACTACAGGCGTCTGCTCATCCCTTATCCCTTCCTCCATATACGCAGCCAAGCCCTTTGTAGTTCAAAGCGCTTTGATAGATCATTTGATAGTATAATGTTTGTGACAGTGGCTGTCAAGCGGCAAATAAAAACCGAAAATATTCAGAAGGGTCGCGCTTCGCGTGAACTCTTGAGCCATAACTGCGTCAATGGGAACAAGATATTACTTTTTCTCCCCCGTAGCGTTTTGAAAAGGAATTTCAGCATGAGACTTCGTTATGCGGCGGTTGGCCTGTTGGCCGGCCTGAGCCTTTGCCCCACGAACCCGGCTTTCGCGCAAAGCAGAGCGGCGTTGCAGCCATCACAGATTGACCAGATGATCCGAAGCGAATGGAACAAGGAGGGCGTTGTCCCGGCTCCGCCCGTAGACGACGCCCGGTTCCTGCGCCGCGCGTATCTTGACATTGTGGGCGTGATTCCTCCCGCCGCGACAGTCCGCGCATTTCTGGCCGATACAAACCCGGACAAACGGGCGCGGGCGGTAGACGCGCTGCTGGCAAGCGCGAAATACGCCGACAACTGGACAACCTACTGGGACGGCATTCTGATGGGCAAGGGCCGCACCGATAATGCTCAGGTCGTGGATCGCTCGGCCTTCAAGCAGTGGCTGCACGGCGAATTTCAGCAGAACGCGCACTGGAACAAGTTCGTGTATGACCTGATTTCCGCGCAGGGCGTCAACAGCGAGGGCGGCAGCTACGCCAAAGCGCTGGGCGTTCCGCAGCCGACCGGCGCGAACCCGAACATGGCCGCCGCGATGCAGCGCCGCAATGGGGCAAAGGGGGCAGGAACATTCGCGCAAAATCAGCAGGCGGGCGGCAACGCCATTGACCGCGCAACCCTGCCCGGTGGCGCGAAAGCAACACCCGGCGCGGATAAGATGATGGCGGGCGATGACAAGATGATGGACGCTTCCATGTCGGGAACGAATGGCGCAGCCGTGACAACCGCCGCCCTGCCCGCGCCTGTCAATGGCGCGACCAACTGGACTCTGAAATTCCGGGGCAAACCCGAAGACCTGTCCGGCACGGCGTCGAAACTGTTTTTGGGTGTGCAAATTCAGTGCGCGCAGTGCCATGACCACAAAACCGAAAAGTGGAAGCAGGACGATTTTCGGCGCTTCACGGCCTGCTTTATCAACGCCCGTCCGGTTCCGGTTGACCCCACGCTGACACAGGCGCAACTGAAAGGCCAACTTCGGCAGGTAAATCTGGTGGAAACCCGCCGTCCGCCGTTGCGCGTGAACCCGAAGGCCAAAAAGCCTAATGACACCGCGCTGTACGCCGCCTCTTTGCCAACCGCGCTGGATGGAACCGACTTTACCGGCACACCCAACCGCCGGGTCGCGCTTGCCGAGTGGATGACCGCGCCCAACAATGCGTGGTTTTCCAAAGCCATTGTGAACCGGATGTGGAACCACTTCCTGGGCCGGGGCTTTATTGAGCCGATTGACGATATTCGCCCGTCCAATCCCGTCGTCGCGCCCGCCGTGCTGGACAAACTGGCGGCGGATTTCGTCGCCAACGATTACGACCTGAAACATCTTATTCGGCAGATTTGCGCCACGCAGGTATATCAGATTTCTTCCGCGCCAGCCAAAAAGGTGGATTTGGATAATAAACTATGGGCGCATTACCGCCTGATGCCGATGGCTCCCGACGAACTGATGGACTCGCTTGTGGAAGCGACCAATATGGGGCCGCTGCTGGAACGGGTTGCGGGCGGCAGACTGGATCAGATCAAGTTCGCGATGGCGAAGCAGTTCACGTTCCTGTTCGACGTGGATGAGGAGTTCGAGCAGAAGGATTTTGAGGGCACGATCCCACAGGCATTGATGCTGCTCAACGGCAATTTGGTGAACCGGGGCGCGACTCCCATTCCCGGAACCGCGCTGGCCGATGTGCTGGCAAGCAGTGAGAGTGACGCGGCGAAAATTGAAGAGTTGTACCTGCGCACCCTGTCGCGCAAGCCGACAAGTGGAGAAACCGCCCGCTGGATGGAGTTTATCCATGCGCCGCGCTATGTAACCACAACGGCGGAAACCGCGCCCCAACCCGCGCCCGCCTTTGCCGCCGGTCGCCGCGCCCGCTTCAACAACGGCGCAAATAATGGCGGTTTCGGACTGAACAATAACGCGCAGGCTGCGTCAGGAAATAACAATAACCCGAACGCGCAGGGAACCGCTCCCGCCGACCGCAAAGCACTGGCGCAAGCCCTGCAAAATCGCAAAAAACCCGGCAATAACAATGGCTATGATCCGCTGGCCCGCTTCGCGCCCCGCGCCAATGCCGTCAGCCAGACGCCCGAAGCGCAAGCCTACGAAGACATGTTCTGGGCCTTGCTCAACTCCAGCGAGTTCATTTTTAATCATTAGGAAAACACCCATGCACCACACTGAACTGGACGAACTGGAAGATCAGGAAGAAGCGCGATTGCGCGAAGAGAACGGGGGGAGCTGCCCCGGCCCGATAGATTTGTGGAGCGCGGACTTGAACCGGCGCGGGTTTGTGAAATTGGGGATTGGCGGGCTGATGAGCATGCTGTTCGCGCAGTTGCTTGACCCGCAAATGGCGAAGGCGCTGGGCAAAGCGGGCGCGCCGAAACCCAAAAACTGTATCCTGCTGTGGATGAACGGCGGGCCGAGCCATCTGGATACGTGGGACCCGAAACCGGGCGCGGCAACAGGCGGGCCGTTCAAAGCCATCAAGACGCGGGCGAGCGGGATTGAAATTTGCGAACACATGCCGCAGATTGCGGATGTGGCCGACCATCTGGCGATTGTGCGCAGCATGAGTACCAAAGAGGGCAATCATCAGCGGGCGCAGTACCTCATGCACACGGGCTACACGCCCAACCCGACCGTAACGCATCCGAGTCTGGGCGCGTGGGTGAACGAGGAACTGGGCAACCCGAACAGCGACATGCCCAACTTCGTGAGCATTTCGGGGCCGAGTTACAGCGCGGGCTTTTTGGGCGTACAGTATGGCCCGCTCGTGGTGCAGGATTTCAATAAGCCCCTGCTCAATGTGCAGTACGCGAGCAATGTGGATGACCGCCGCTTCGATACGCGCCAATCCGCGCTGAGTATGCTGGATAACGACTTTGCCGCGCAGACCGGCGACATCAAGGTGAAGGGGCGGCAATCGGTTTACGCCAAAGCCGTAAAACTGATGCGTTCGCCCAAATTGAAAGCGTTCGAGATCGCGGAAGAGCCGGACGCGGTGAAGGCGGCGTATGGCGACACGAATTTTGGCAAGGGCTGCCTGATGGCGCGGCGACTGGTCGAATTGGGCGTTCGGTTCGTGGAAGTGGTGTTGGACGGATGGGATACGCATCAGGATAACTTCAACCGGACGCAGAAGCAGATGAGCATTTACGACCCGGCGATGGCGGCGCTCATCAAAGACCTGAAACAGCGCGACCTGCTGGACAACACGCTCATTATCTGGATGGGCGAGTTCGGACGGACGCCGAAAATCAACCCGAATGAGGGCCGGGACCACTTCCCCGGCGCGTGGAGCGCGGTCATGGCGGGGGGAGGCGTTCGGGGCGGGCAGGCTTATGGCGCAACGGACGCGGACGGCCTGAAAGTGGCGGACAAGCCCGTACAAACGGCGGATTTCTTCGCAACGGTAGCGACTCTGCTCGGCATGAACCCCGCCAAATCGTTCATGACCCCGGTAGGCCGTCCCATCTCCATCACGGAAAAAGGTACGCCCATCCGCGATCTAATCGCATAAAACAGCGTTCAAATACTGTTTGCTCTGCCTCACACGCGCAAACGCAACCCGCCGCCCGGTCACGATACCGGACGGCGGATTTTATTTTATACCCTGCTATATTTCGAGTGGGACAGTAGCGTTTGTTCTGATAGCATAACAGCCAACGTAGATGCGATGTTTGCTCTCACCCTCTGCACACGCTTAACGGCAGCGCCATAAGACTAATCCTCAACCACTTCGCGGATGCGGCGCTCGTACTTCTCCAGGTCTAGCCCCTCATCGCGGGAGATGCGGCGAACGGTTCCGTTTACCTGCGCCAGATCCAGAAGCAGGTCGCGCAAAATCTCCTGTTGTTGCCGGGATTGCGTCACTTCGCGGGGTTCCTGCACCAGATCGCGAATAATGGAATCTTCGGCGCGAGAGGCTACCAGAGGATCGGCTGCGCCCTCAATCTGCACGAAAGTTCTGCGCCCCGGCCCGCGCTCGTCCTCAATCGGCAGTACCGCCGTTACCCGGTCTGAACGCACGTATTTGCCAAAACCTAAATGCACCAGCATGTTCGATTGTATTCTCATCTTGTCCGTATTGCCTTTCCAAACGACGCCCATTTACTTACTTATAACTATCAATACGAGACAAGGAGCGCGAGTAGTTCCCAATTTTACGCTTCTGCCGATGCGGAGGAAGCGGGTTTTGTCACTTCATGCGTCCGACCGCCGTGTACGCCGCTGAAGTACATATTGACGCCTTTTTGCGCGGTCAGGGAGGCAACCACGCTCATCAGGAACAGCAGCAAGATCTTTATCATCAGCCAGCCGAACGACTGCCCGATCAGCATCGCGGCGGGGTCGTGTTTCGGATCGCCCGTAATGTTGAGTCCCAGCGCAGTGGCAGGAGATGCCGTAAACAGGCCATAAGCGATTTTGAATATCAGCAGCAACATCCCGATGCCAATGAAGAACACCATCATGCCAATCAAACGCGCGGGTATTTCCCCATGATGTTGCGTCCGCGTCACCATTTGCTCATTGGAACTCATAAAGCTGACTCCTCACGTACAATTTTGACTTTCCGATTTATTCTAACCCGCCATAACCCAAAAAGCAAACGAGACAGCGCAGGGCTGCCTCGTTGACACAGAAATGCGCGTTCATTGCGCGTTCTCAGTGGTGCAGCAGGTTGGTGGCGGCGGCCAGTAACGGACTTAAGAACAGTGGCACGATGCCGAATATCAGGGACGCGCCAACCGTAATGGCAAGCGACAGGATAACGCCGGTAGGGGCCGGTGGCGTGAATCTGTTCGCCCGTCTCGTCCGGTTCCTGAAAGCACATCATGCCGATTACGCGCAGATAGTAGTAGATCGAAATGATACTGGCGACGCCAAGCGCGAGCGCCAGCCACAACTGCCCCGCCTGCAGGGTGGCGTTGAAGATATACCACTTGCCGATGAAGCCCATTGTCGACGGGTATGCCGCCAAGCGACAGCATAAAGACCAGCATCAGGTACGCGGAGGGCGAATCTTTTCGCGCCAGTCCTTTCAAATCCGCCAGCGTCTGGTAATCCTTGCCCCGCCGCGACAGGTAGATCAGCACGGCAAACGCGCCCATTGTCATCAGGGTATAGGCCAGCAGATAGAACACGGCCGCGCTCAGAGCCGCATTGTGCGCTTCGCGCGCCTGCGCGACGATCCGTTGCCGCCGAAACCGCCACCATCAGATACCCGGCGTGCGCGATGGACGAATACGCTAACATACGCTTCACGTTGTCCTGCGTGACAGCCAGATATGTTGCCGCCGAACATCGTCAGCACCGCCAGAACCTGAACCGCAATCAGCCAATAATCGGAAATGGGCATTAAGGCGGTGAAGACGCGCAGAATCGCCGCGAACGCGCCGATTTTAGCCGACGCCGCCATGTACGCCGTTACGGATGTGGGAGCGCCCTCATACACGTCCGGCGTCCACATGTGGAACGGAACCAGAGCCGCCTTGAAGCCCAATCCGACAAGCAGCAGGGCAATGCCGGAAATCAGCATCACGTTGGGCGGTCTGCCCCCGGTCAGGAAGCGTTCCAGTTCGATCAGGTTTGTCGTGCCGCCCCCGCCCGCCATCGCGCCCGCCGAGCCGCCATAGACAAGGGCGATGCCGTACAGCAAAAACCCTGCCGCAAACGCGCCGAGCAGAAAGTATTTGAGCGCGGCTTCTTCGCTGCGCTGTTCCGTTCGGGCAAATCCCGACAGCACGTACAGCGCGACCGACAGGATTTCAATCGCGACAAACAGCACGATCAGATCGGTTGCCGCCGCCATCAGCATCGCGCCGGATGTGGAAAACAGCACGAGCGCGTAATACTCGCCCAGATTGAGACGCTTGTTTTCCAGATACGTCAGGGCGAGCAGCACAGCGACGGTCGCCGCTGTCAGCAGAATCAGGTTACAGGCCGCGCCGAACGTGTCTGCGGCAACCGCGCCGTGAAAGGCCGATTGGCTGACTTCGTTGGCGTTGACCTGCAGAATAGAAACTACGGCGGCAATGCCGATCCCAATCAGGCTGACGTTGCCGCTCAGGATACCCATGCGACGCCAGAACGGCAGGCAGGCATCCGCCAGAAGCACAACCATGCCCGTCACCATGATAATGATGATCGGCAGCATGGCGTTGACGCTGGCAGCATTGCTAATCATAAGTTAAAACCTCTAAAAGAACCTTGTAGGGACACAACTTGTTGTGTCCGCATTGGCACAGTTGCGGCTGAACTCTCCTCCACCGGAGGAGGACACAACACGAGGAGGACACAACAAGTTGTGTCCCTACGAACGCTTGATTTGAACGGTCATAGCATTTAGAACACCGTTACGGCGCGGGCGGAACAACCGGGGCAGTTTCCATATGCCCCTCAGTACCAGCAGGTGCGAATAGTTCGCAATGGGCGGGGGCGAAGACCGCCGTTTACGCCTTGCCGCGCTTCAGTGATTACCTGCGTTACGGGCGTGTTTTCATTGAGAACTTCGGACAACTGGCGCGATCCCGCTTGCGCGGGCAGCAGCGTTTCAACCGTATCATCCATGCGCTGTGTCCAGAAATTGCTGAACAGGCCGAACCAGAATATAACGACGGCAAGCGGAACCAATACGCCCCATTCAATCGGCGTCAGGTCGGGCAGATGCCTGTTGACGTTTTTCGTGACCGGGCCGAGCATCAGCCGCTGATACCACCAGAGCATATAGACCGCCGACCAGATCATGCCGGTTGCGGCCAGCGCCGCAGGCCAGTACCCGCCGACATTGAACGCGGTCTGCGACATCCATGTTCCGAGCAGAACGGGGAACTCGCCGACAAACCCGTTGAAGAACGGCACGGCGATGCTGGACAGGGTGGCGATCAGCAGCATCGTCGCCAGCATCGGCACGTACTTTTTCAGGCCGCCGTATTCGCTGATCGCCCGCGTGTGCCGCCGCTCGTACATCATGCCGACGATGAAGAACAGCATGGGCGTGGAGATGCCGTGATTGATGTTCTGCACCAGTGCGCCCATCATGCCGACGCGGGTAAACGTGAAGATACCCAGCACGACAAACCCCAGGTGCGCGACGGACGAGTACGCGACCAGTTTCTTGGCGTCCGGCTGTACCGCGGCGACGATGGAAGCGTAGATGATGCCCACAATGGAGAGCATGATGAAGAGGGGGGCCGCGTCCTGCGCCTGCTGCGGGAACAGGGGCAGGCACAATCGCATAAAGCCATACGTGCCCATTTTCAGCATCACGCCCGCCAGAATCACGCTGCCCGCTGTCGGCGCTTCCACGTGCGCGTCCGGCAGCCAGGTATGGAACGGGAACATCGGCACTTTGATCATGAAGGCGACCGCGAACGCGGCGAACATCAGCATCAGCGCCTGCGGCGGAACGCGGTTCAGAATCATGCCCGCGCCCTGCGTGTGGTCGGAAAGCGCGAGTATGTCGAACGTGCCGGTGTAGCTGTACACGGCCACAATCGCGATCAGCATGAACACGCTGCCCGCGAACGTGTAGATGAAGAACTTGACGGCGGCGTAGATGCGGTTTTCGTGCCCGAAGATGCCGATGAGGAAGTACATCGGGATCAGCATGGCCTCGAAGAAGACGTAGAACAGGACAAGATCGAGCGCGCAGAACACGCCGATCATCGCCGTTTCCAGCAGCAGCAAAAACACCATGAACTCTTTGAGGCGGGTCTTGATCTGCGTGGAAAACAGGACGCACAGCACCATCAAAAAGGCGGTCAGCAGCACGAGCAGCAGGCTGATGCCGTCCACGCCCATTTTATAATGCACGTAACTGCGGCCGATGGCGATCCAGCGATAATCCTCAAGAAACTGCATGTTCCGCGCCGCGCCGCGTCATGCCGTTCGCCGCGTCGGGGTGAATCTGGAACGCGCCGAACAGCACAATGGCAAGCAGGAACGTGACAACCGTAAAGAACAGGGACACGCTGTTGACGAGCATACGCCCGATGTCGGTCCGTTGCAGCAGAACAGGCGCGTCCAGTTCCGGTTCGCCATGCGCCTCGTCGCCATGGCCGCCATGATGCTCCGGCAGATCGGCGGGGCGCGGCAGAAACATCACGATCAATCGCGCCGATGAGCGGCAGGAACGTCAGCAGACTCAATATGTTGGGTATCGAATTTTGCGGCATAAGTATCTCTTAATGGGGCAGTTTGAAAAATGTGTAGGCCAGTCCGAACACGATCACTACCACTCCGAACAGCATGGCAAGCGCGTAGTTGCGGACATAGCCGGTTTGCAGTCGCCGTGTACCCTTGACTGAACACGCCGACAAGTCCCGCAAAGCCGTTGACGATGTTGTCAATGATGCCCTTATCTACGATTTTCCACAAAACGTTCTCGGCGAACCAGCCGCCGCACTTTGATGAAGACGGCAGTTGTAGGCGGTATCGAAGCCCCACTTGGCGACAAAGGTATCGTACAGAAACGCGGTCGGAGTGGCGCGGATTGCGCAGCCAGCCTCTCTTTGGTGGCTTCGGGGAACCATTCGCCGGTTCGCGTCCGCTGCTTTGTAAATAGCTGAAGGCGAGGTACAGTCCGGCAATGGCAACGAGACTGGAGATGATATAGCCGCGTAAGGAATTGCATGAAGCAGGCCCGGTTCTTCGCCCTGCTGCAACATTGTCAATGTGCCGGGTTCGTGCATACGACCAGACGGACGGCTCCAGGAAATTCTCGAAGATATGCGTCGGGCCAACCATGATACCGAACAGCAGGGACGGAACCGCCAGAATGTACAGCGGCCACATCATGGAGGGCGGCGACTTGTGAACGGAACCCGTGCCCTCTCCGTGTCCATGCCCGTGTCCGGCATCTACCGCATGAGCGGTGTTGGCAGCGTGTCCCGCCTCCTCATGCCCGGTCTGTTCGCCTTCGCGGGTTGTTGTGAACATCGTGCGTGTCCGCGTGTCCATGCGCGTCGTGTCCGTGTTCGTCGTCCGAAAAATTGCTGTGGTGGTGCGCGACCAGTTTGCCGTCCACGAAACGCGGTTCGGTGTAGAACGTCTTCCACATCAGGCGGTTCATGTAGAAGGCCGTCATAAAGGCGGTTGCCAGCCCGACGAAGTACAGGATCGGCCCGGTCGCGCCGCCAAAAATGCCGGACTGCCAGGGCGATCGCGCCGCGCTGTCGAGAATCTCGTCCTTGCTCCAGAAACCCGAAAGCAGCGGAAAGCCCGCAATGGCATACGTGCCGATGAACATGACCAGCAGGTGTTGGGTATCAGCGTTTTCAGGCCGCCCATTTTGCGCATGTCCTGCTCGCCCATGCATGGAGTGGATCACCGCGCCGGAACCGAGGAACAGCAGGGCTTTGAAGAACGCGTGGGTGGTGATGTGGAACATGGCAGCCGTGAAGTTGCCGACGCCGCAGGCGAGGAACATATAGCCCAACTGCGAAACGGTCGAAAAGGCCAGAACGCGCTTGATGTCGGTCTGCACCAGGCCGACCGTCGCGCCGACAAAGGCGGTCGCCAATCCGATCCAGCCGACAAGCTGCAACGCCTGCGAGGACTGCACGAACAGATACGAGCAGCGCGACAGCATCACGACGCCGGCTGTTACCATTGTGGCGGCATGGACCAGCGCGGAAACGGGAGTCGGGCCGGCCATCGCGTCCGGCAGCCACACCCACAGCGGAATCTGCGCCGACTTGCCTACCGCGCCGACGAACAGCAGCATACACATCACGGTAACAAACGACAATGTTCCGAGCAACGGGAAGTGAATTGGCTGCAACTGAGCTGAGCGGATGATGCAGCACGTCCACACCCTGCTTTGCCAGATCCATACAGCCGGTTCCCGTTCCGTTGTAAAACGAAAGCGTTCCGAACACGCTCCAGACCGCCATGATGCCGAGCGCGAAACCCAGGTCGCCCACGCGGTTCACGATAAAGGCTTTGTTGCCCGCTTTGGCGTTGTTGACATCCGTGTACCAGAAACTGATCAGCAGATACGAACAGCTTCCGACGCCTTCCCAACCCACAAACATCAGCAGGAAGTTCTCGCCCATCACAAGCAGCAGCATCATGAAGATGAACAGGTTGAAATAGGTAAAGAAGCGGGGCTGTTCGGGGTCTTCCGCCATGTAGCCGGTCGCGTAGATATGGATCAGGCCGCCAACGCCCGTGACGATCAACGCCATCAGCATGGAGAGCGGATCGAGCAGCAGGGCGAAATTCACCTGAAAACTGCCGATGCGTATCCAGGGCGTATCCGCGGACGTGCCGGGTATCAGCGGCACAATCATGCGGTGATCCGGCGCGCTGCCATTTTGCATCAGCACAAGCAATGCAATGACAAACGCCCCCAGCACCACGCCCGGCCCAACACACGACACAAGGTATTTCTGCCGCGCCTTATCCTTGATAAAAAACCCGGAAAAGGCGTTGAACAGAAACCCCAGCAGCGGCAGCCATAAAATCAACGATGCCCAAGATTGCATCAGACACTCCGTTGAGATACGAGATACGAGATACAAGATACGAGTAAAATGCCTGCTTAATGATTACACTGCGACATACATTGCATGTACAAACTCGTATTTCGTATCTCGTATCTCGTATCTCCTCAAAACTTCATCAAATTCACTTCGTCAATGTTGATGGTCTCTTTGGAGCGGAAAATGGCGATGATGATGCCAAGTCCGACCGAAACCTCTGCGGCGGCGACGGCAAGCGCGAAGATCA
The DNA here is from genome assembly GCA_963817895.1 of uncultured Chthonomonadaceae bacterium. GTDB lineage: Bacteria > Armatimonadota > Chthonomonadetes > Chthonomonadales > Chthonomonadaceae > CAWFQB01. The sequence goes on along the minus strand of CAWFQB010000003.1, from coordinate 305,536 downwards.
CGTACATCTGCCCGTTGACCTGCCCGAAGTGGCGGCCAAGCGCGATAAAAGACAGTTGGCCGCGTTGAGCATCAGTTCGATGCACATGAAAATCACAATCGGGTTGCGCTTGACCAGTACGCCGATCACGCCGATGTGAACAGAATGGCGGATAATACCAGATAATAGGAGGTCGGAACCATGACGCGCTCCTAAACCTTTCGTTTTGCCATGATAATCGCGCCGACGATGGCGATCAGCAGCAGAATGGACGTTGCTTCAAACGGGAACAGCCAGGGCTGCGCGGGATTGTACAGGTACGCGCCCACGTTCTGCACGGTTCCTAGATTGGCGGTGGCGGCAGCCGCTTGCGGAGTTTGCGCGGGCAAATTTACCAGCGATCCTGAGAACAGCAGGGCAACGATAAAAGCAATCCCTAATCCGGTGGCAACCGGTGTTTGCAGCGTTCCACTTTCGCGCAGGGCTTGCGGCGCGCCGAGATTGAGCAGCATGATGACGAACAGAAACAGCACCATGATGGCCCCGGCGTACACGATAATCTGCACGGCGGCGATAAACTGCGCGGAAAGCGTGATGTAGAAGACCGCCACGCAGATAAACGTCATCACCAGATACAGCGCGCTGCGAACCGGGTTGTCGCTGACCACCATCATAATCGCGGCGGCGACAGACAGCACAGCCAGAATCAGAAACAGCAAGCCGCCAGGAGAGAACAGCGCACCAATATCAGAAAGCATAGGATATACTCTTCAACGCTGAGTACCCGACGTATAAAACGTCTGTGAACTCTAAGGCGTGGTTGTCGTGTTGCCGAAACCGGTTTCCGTGTCCGAGTTGGGCTGAACCGTCGGAGTTTCTCCCGGCTTCCGCAAGTCGGCAGGAACGCCCCGCGTGGTTCGCATGATGGGCGAATTGGGCTGGTCGGCAATCGTGTCGCGTACCAGACTGTAGGCGCACAGCAAAAACAGCCAGACAAGGCCGATGGGCAACAGACGCTTCCAGCCCAGATTCATCAGGGCGTCGTAGCGCAGGCGGGGCATGGTCGCCCGCAGCCATGTATACAGGAAGATGCCCATCATAATCTTGGTAACGAACCAGATGAAGCCGGGAACCACATTGAGCGGCCAGATGTTGAGCGGCGGCAGCGGCCCGCCCCAGAACATTGCCGCGTTCAGGCCGGATACCACAAGCATGTTGATGTACTCGGCGGCAAAGAACGTGGCGAACTTCATGGACGAGTATTCGGTATGGAAACCCGCAATCAGTTCCGATTCGGCTTCGGGAAGGTCGAACGGCGCGCGGTTGGTTTCCGCGATCATCGAAATCGTGTAGATGATTACCGGCACGATCAGACTTTGCAGCCAGTACCATGAGAAGATACTGCCATTCAGTATGGCAGGCAGTCCTTTGATGCCGAAGGGCGGGCCGGATTGCGCGATCACCACGTCGCTGAGTTTTACCGAACCCGCGAGAACAATCACGCACAGCAGCGACATGCCCATAGAAAGCTCGTAACTGATCAACTGCGCGGAAGCCCGCAGACCACCGAGCAAAGAATACTTGTTGTTGGACGCCCACCCCGCCAGAACAAGCCCGTATACGCCAAGCGACGACATGGCGAGAATGTACAGCAGGCCGATGTTGACATCACCGACCGAGATGGCAACCGGGTATGTCACTCCCGCCGCGTTTTGGAAGAATATAAAACCGGAGGGCAGCACCGCGCCCGCCGACAGCGCAATCACCATTGTCATAAATGGCGCGAGATAGTACAGGGTCTTATCCACGCTTTTGGGCTGAAAATCTTCCTTGAAGAACAGCTTCACGACATCGGCGGTGGATTGCAGCAGGCCGCGCGGCCCGACGCGGTTGGGGCCGGGGCGATCCTGCATCAGCGCAATCACGACGCGCTCGATCCAGATAAGACCGGGCAGAATTGTCAGGATGAATCCCACCATGCCCAACATGGCGATGTACGGAACCAACCCCGGCAGATACACGCCGTGCCAGACTTCCGGCAGAACCGCGCGATAATTGATAATCTGTTCCAGATAGCTCATACTGTTTTCAACAGTCCTTTGATAAGCTGTTTAGTACGCTGTGGCCCCAACGGTGGTTCGCGTTTCTGTCGGCGCTTTATAGGTGACGGGAGACGCTGTATAGGGCTTTGCCGCGCCTTCCGCGTAATGCCAGCGAACGCCGCCCTCGCCCAAACTCTTCGGCGTGATGCCGCTGTAGATGGGAACATTGGCGGCAATGTCGCGCAGAATATCGCGGGCGGAGAAGTAGGGAGTGCCGCCTGCCGTCTGTGTGGCGACTTCCGTGAAAATCAGCCAGTCGGGCTTGATGTTGGGGCTGATCTCGAACGCTTTGTAGATGCGCTGAACGCGCCGTTCGCAATTGGTATACGTGCCGTCTTTTTCCGCTACGCTGGCGGCAGGCAAAATCAAGTCGGCAAGTTCCGCCGTTTCCGTCAGTTGCAATTCGCTGACGACGGTAAACGCCGTTTGCAACGCCCGCTGCGCCAAACCGGGATCGTGGTAATGCTGCATTACATCCGCGCCCGCGATCCACAGCACTTGCAGTTGTCCGTTCGCTGCGGCTTCCAGCATTTGATGTGTGTTCAGGCCGAGATTGGCGGCATTGGCGTAACCGGGCAGTTTGTCCGGCAGAACTCCCATGTCCATCGCGCCCTGCGTGTTGCACTCCAAACCGGGAACATTCAGGTTTGTGGTCGGGTTGCCGGTCGCCACAAGCAGGTTGCCAAGCGCGGCGGCAACATCGGCGTACTGCGGATGGTTCAGCACGGCTTTGCCCGCCAGTATCGCCATTGGCCCTTTTGCCAGCAAACGCGCGGCGGCAGAAATCTGGCCTGCTGTCAGACCGGTTTCCTGCGCGGTTCGTTCGGGAGTCCACTCGTTCACACTGGTTTTCAGGCTGTTCAAACCTGCCGCGCTTTCCGGCAGCAGGTTTTCGGCATAAAGCACGTTGAGCAGGCCATTGAGCAACGCGATTTCGGTTCCGGGCCTGTACACCAGTTCCGCTTCAGCAAAGTCGCCCACCTGAACCGTGTCGTTTTCCACATGCGTGACCGCGTTGACAACGGACGCGCCCTTAAACCGCCACGCTTTACGGATGCGCAGGAACAGAATCGGCTGTTCGTCGGCCAGATCGGAACCCAGCACCAGAATGGATTTCATTGTTTCCAGATCTTCGATGCTGTTGCCCATGCCATGAAATCCGAAGCGGTCATACAGAGGGGCGTTTGTCGCGCCCTGATACCGACTGATACGCGAGTCCAGATTATTCGTGCCAAGCGTTTCGCGGAACAGCTTCTGAAAAGCGTAGCAGTCTTCATTGGTCAGCCGCGCGCCGCCGATGCCGCCCACGCTGCCGTTCGCGTCCCTCAGTTTGCTCGTGAGCAGAGCATACGCCGTCGTCCAGTCAATCGGATGGAACTGCCCGTCCGCGTCTTTCAGCAATGGGGATTGTATCCGGGCGGCAGAGGACACGTAATCGTGTCCGAACTTGCCCCTGTCGCACGTCCATTCTTCATTGACGGCTTCGTTCAGGCGGGCATTGACGCGCTGAAGTTGATCTAATCGGTAATCAATCTTGATGTTGCAGCCGTTGGAACAGCGGGAACAGACGCTGCGCTGCGAGTTCAAGTCCCACGGACGCGCCTTGAAGCGATACGTGCGCGACAGCAGCGCGCCAACCGGACAGAGTTCGATCACGTTGCCGCTGAATTTGCTTTTGTACGCCGTGTGCGCGAACGTGCCGACTTCCATATCCGCGCCGCGCTTCAAAAATCCCAGTTGCGAGTTGCCGCTGATGTCTTCGGTAAAGCGGGTGCAGCGGGCGCAGTGGATACAGCGTTCGCGGTCGAAGACGACATAATCCGAAAGCGGATAGGCTTTGGGAAAGTGGCGTTTTTCTTCGATGTAGCGCGTGGTGGAGGGGCCGTAGAAAATGGTGTTGTTTTGCAGCGGACACTCGCCGCCCCGGTCACAAATGGGGCAATCGAGCGGATGGTTGATGAGCAGAAACTCCAACACGCCGCGCCGGTCTTTCACCAGTTGCGGGGTTTCGGTTTCGATCACCATGCCGTCCGTCACGCCCATTGTGCAGGCGGTCTGGGGCTTGGGCATTTTGCGGACGCTGCCATCGGGCGCTGGTAGTCGCCACGTCCACAAGGCACATGCGGCAGTTCGCCGCGTCGCCCTTGCCCAAACGGGGATGGTAGCAAAAGTAGGGTATATCTATGCCGACGCGCTTGGCCGACTCGATGATGTTTTCGTTTTTCGGCACCTGAACTTCAATACCGTTGATTTTGATTTTAACCAGGTCGCTGGACGCAGAATTGAGCGAGGCGTCCGTCATGGTCAGCCTGTTTTCCGACATAGCGGTGTCCCTTATTTCGTGATGGGAAAAGATTGCTGGAGCAGAACTCCCCTATTGTACCCTGTTCCGCCCGGTATTTGTGCAATTATGCACAAAGAGCTACTTCGCGGCTACTTTCTCAATTACGGCAAGGCTGTCACGGGCAATATCAGCTAATTTGACGATGTTGTAACCCGCAACGCCCGTATATAATGTATCGTGAATGGTGTCTACCCATTTAGCGGGTAAAGCCTTGCGTCCGCGCAGAATTCCTAAAATGGAACCCGTTGTCGCGCCGTTGCAGTCCGTATCGAAACACGCCTGCACCGATTTGCAAATGGTTTTCGCGTAATCCTCTTCGCCCCACAACAGTCCGGCGGCGACGATCATGGCGTTGGAAATGGTGTGACACCAATCGTGAGCGCGGTTCTCGTCCCACAGTTCGTGAATGCGATAGATGGCGGTATCATAATCCACCTCTACCTCGTGCCACTCCAAAATGTCTTCAATCGCGCTGTGGAGTCGGCAATGGGACGGAATTTGCGCCAGTCCCGCGTAAATGATGGTTTGTATATCGTCCGTGACAAACGCGGCAGCCGTCATTGCCGCCACCCACATCTCGCCGTAAATACCATTTTTGACGTGCGACACGCTTGCGTCGCGCCACGCGAACTCCGCCGCCAGTTCGGGATTGCCCGCAGCCGCGTAGCCCCAAAAATCGGCGCGTATCTGCGCCCCGATCCACTCCCGGTACGGATTGCGGAATGTCGCGCTTGCGGGCGGCAGAATTCCTTTGTCCATATTGCGCCACGCCACGCGCTCGGCCGTACAGGTATTCAGCAGAGGAATGTTGTCCAGCCAGAAGCGTCCCACATCGGTGGGCGTAAAGTCCGGTCCGTACTTTTGCAGAATGGCAAGGCCTGTCGTGGTATAGTTGGTATCGTCGTCTTCCGGCATGTACTCCACTTTATCCGCGAAGAACTTGACCGCCCAGCCGCTTTCCAGCTTGTACTTTTCCTTCACTTCGGGCGTAGCGACATCCAGCCGGAAGAAGTCCGAAAGCGGCCAGCGTTTCAAATCTTTCAGATAGCCATACAGTTTAGGCCGTTTCCAGCCCTCTACCGGCTTGCCGAGCAGACACCCGACACAACGCCCCGTCCACGCGCCATAAACCTTGTCTTCGAGTTGCGCGTCAGTCAACTTCATCGCGGGCAGTTTCACTTTATCGGCTGTCCGCAAAGCGCGAATACCTTCCAGATCAGACGGCTCATCGTACTTGAAATCCGCTTTGATAGGCTGCGTAATGGTCTTATCCAGCAGGGCTTCAGCGGCAGGCTGATTGGCCTCGTCTTCCAAATCCAGACTCAGAACGCGGGAGAACTCGTCTTCCACGCTCGACAGGTCGCGCCCCTCCTGCTCGCATTGCAGGCGTTCCGTTTGTATATCAACCTTGCTTAAATACAGCCACTGATGCTTCAAAACTCGCTCCTTCGCGCCAATGCTTTCCTACTACCCGCACATCATATGTACAATCATCTCTCTCCACCACAGACAACGTACAGGTTGACTCATTTACTCCATCTGGCGTCTTTATTACTTGAGTTGCGGGGCGACAAGGTTGAACGCTGTCACGATACGACGAGAGCCGTCCAGGATACGAAAGGCAATACGGTCGAAACGCTCCACGTCTACCGCGCTGAATACGCCCTCCTCTGCGGGAACCGTCCAGTTGCCGTCTGCTGTCTGAAACGGATACTCTGTATTGCGTCCGAAACGCTGACCGGGCGCAGGTTGATGAGGCGCAAATGTGAGCAACGCCGCGATTTCGCCGCGATGGTACTCCGAAAAAAGAGTACGCAAGCGATCCTGTAATATGCGGTGCTGGCGCGGATGCGGTAGTTTCAGCAGAGCATTGACATAAGGTTCGACATCATGATTGAACCGAATTTTGATTACTGTGACCTCGGCATCCGCAACGGCTACAACCAGACCTTTGATAGACTTTTCAAGCGTCTGTTGCTGTTTGGCAATGATGTGGCACCGGAGAGTTGAGTCTGCCTGCAAGCGCAAGGTTTCTGCGCAAGCGTAGTCTGATTCTGCCTGCCTGAGCCATAACAATCCTGAAGGTCTATCCACGTATCTCTCGCAGCAACTCATCACCAACACCCGGAACACTATAAATTACTTCGGCATTGTTGTTTCGTATAGCGGTTCTAATCTCATCGGAAAGCAGCCAGTGTTCCTTGAAAGCAACTTGTACTTCATTTGGGTTTGCCAGCACAAGATGTACCCATTGCCCATCTTCAACGGGGAATCCTGTTTTGTTGGAAAAGGCCATCTCGAACAGTTCTCTATCCGGGTCTAATCTGCCGTTTGAAAAATTTTGGCTGACTTCCAGTAAAAATACGTCTTCCGGGTTCCTCTGCGGCGCGTAGTACAAGGCCAGAAGCAACGGGTCGTTCTTGTCTTCCAGATGTTCCTCGACCAAGTTCTGTAGCGGCTCACGGTAAGCCGGAAACGTTTTCGCAAGGGTTGCTGTCATTTCACATTTCCTTTCAGGAATGGAAGTTCACCTCACCAACGTTTGCGCTACGCCGCTGTCAGGATGAGCAGCGGGTTGACCACTTCGGGCGTCGGGGGAACGTGACGCGGGCCGACGGGCGATTTTTTGTTGGCGATCCAGTACTCGAATTCGGGGCGGAACGCTTTGATGGCTCCCACAATCGGCCATGCGGCGGCGTCGCCCAAACCGCAGTACGAGCGTCCGTCAATCTGGCTGCACACGTCGAGCAGCAGATCAATGTCGCCGTCGCGTCCGGCTCCCGATGTGATGCGATCCATGATTTTGAAAATCCAGCGGGTTCCCTCGCGGCAGGGCGTACACTTGCCGCACGACTCGTGCATGTAGAATTCCGCCGTGCGCTTCATCAACAGGGGAATGTCGGTCAGGTCGTTGAACGCCATGAAGCCGCCCGAACCGAGCAGGGTTCCGTTCGCCGCGCAGTTTTCATAATCCAGATTGATGTTTTTGCACTGCTCCGCGGTCATAATTTGCACGGACGAGCCGCCCGGAATCACGGCTTTCAAGCGTCCATTGGTGACGCCGCCCGCCATGTCCAGCAGTTCCATCAGGGGTGTTCCCAACTCGATCTCGTAATTGGCGGGACGCGCGACATGCCCGCGACACGGACATCACTTTGCTGCCCTTGCTTTTTTCCGTGCCGTATTTGGCGTATTCCGCGCCGCCGTTGGCGAGTATCCACGTCGCCGCGCAGTACGTTTCCACGTTGTTGATCAGCGTGGGCGACTTCCAGACGCCTTCCACGGTCGGCAGGGGCGCGTGCGGGAAATTTCAGGCGCGGATTGCCCCGTTCGCCCATCAGACTGCTCATCAGCGCGGACTCTTCGCCGCACTCGTAACTGCCCGCGCCCATCTGAATATACAGGTCGAAGTTGAAGCCCGCAATACCCAGATATGTTCTTGCCCAGATATCCGGCCTTGTACGCCTGATCAATGGCTTTGCGCACCTGCCACGCGGGCTCCACGTACTCGCCCCGAATGTACACGAATCCCTTGATGCTGTGCGTGGCGTACCCCGCGATAATCATGCCTTCCACGAGCGTATGCGCCAGTTTCAGCATCAGTTCGCGGTCTTTGTACGTGCCGGGTTCGCCCTCGTCCGCGTTGCAGATGACATAATGCGGCGCGTCGTAGTTTTTGGGCAGGCCGTTCCACTTGATCCACGTCGGGAAGCCCGCCCCGCCGCGCCCGCGCAGCCCGGACGCTTTCACCTCGTCTATGACGGCCTGCCGCTCCATCGCGACGGCTTTTTTCAAGCCTGCATAGCCGCCATTCGCCTCATACACATCTAAATTCTCAATCCCCGGCACGTTCCGGTTCTTAAACAGTAAATTCAGTTCAGCCATGTTCTAATTTCCTACTCATCTTCGTGCATCGCGGCCCATTCCTCTGGCGAATAGGCAAGTATAATGGAGATTTGCGTCGCCTCCGGCCCCAATTCCTGACGTAAAACCTGGTATATTTGGCGTTGGCGATCCACCTGATCTAAATCGTTGAAACCTTCCCATACAATATGGCCGCTGATGCGTTCTGCTCCGTTAAAACGATCCGCTTCCACTTGCGCGCCATGAAAGCGCCGGGATAGAATATGCTGTACATGTTGCGCTACATTCACTCCTACGTTCGCCATTTGCTTTCTCCAATCTTGAATATGTCGCCAGTCAGATTCAGCATAGTACGCGCGCTATTTTCAAGCAGATTGCCAGGGATGTGCTTTTCTGCGCCTACTTTTTGCAGATGTTGCTCAATCTGTCGAGCAGGAGAATACCGGTGGGAACTCTGCCAGCGTTTATTGATGGTTGCGAACCTGGAACTGAACTCTTCTTTCTGGCTTTTCGGAACTAAATCGAAGAAGCGAGCCAGAGATGCAAGTTGATAAAGGTCATGCCGCTTATCCCACTGATCTTTGGCGACTTTCAAGAGGTAAGCGCGAATCAGACATTCAACAGCCAAGCCACACAGAATATGTACCATCGAGAAGCGTTGGTCATAGTCTACATCATCAAACATTTGCAATGCTACCGCATAGCGTTGTTGAGCGGCTTCGTAGTAATCTTGCGAAGTAGACTTCATAAACTCCTGACTATTTTTCTAGTCTTTAAATATCTTCCGGGGCGAAGCTGCCGCCGCCGGTTTCGCTTGCGCCGGTGATCTGCACTTTCACGATGCTGTCGGCGAGTTTGGCGGGCGTGTAATCCGGGCTGCTGCGCAGTTCTTCGATCAGGTTCATCACGTTGTCGGCGGTCAGGTTGGTGAAATACTTGTCGCCGACCTGCATCACCGTTGCCGCGCCGCAAAAGTCCAGGCATTCCGCTTCGGACAGGGTGAACTCGCCGTCCGGCGTGGTCTGCCCGATCCCGATGCCCAGTTCATGCTCCAGCGTATGCACGACGTCATACGCGCCCATCACGGCGCATGTCAGGCAGGTGCAGACTTCCAGATGATGCCGTCCGACGCGGGCGCAGGTTGTACATCGTGTAGAAAGTGGCGACGCCCTCCACTTCCTGAAACGACAGGCCCGAGTCGGTCCGCCACTTCCTGGATGGCGTTGGGCGTCAGAAAGCCGCCGTACTCGCGCTGCGCGATCCACAGCGCGGGCAGGCAGGCGGCTTTGCGCTCCGGGTAGTGGCTGGCGATGTCTTCCAGTTCGGCGATCGCCTGCTCGGAGAAACGGTACTCTTTGGCGGGCATGGGCAGCGGTTCGCGCGCCCCGCCGGATATGGAAGGAGACGAAGACATGGCAATCCCTTTGGGAGTAGGGAGTAGATGGTAGGAGTAGGAAAAGCCTTGTTCAACTCGCGAGTGTCCTACTCCCTATAACCTACTCCTACTCCCTTACCTATCAATTTCACCCAGAATAATATCAATGCTGCCGATGATGGCGACCACGTCGGCGATCAAGCGGCCCTCGGACATTTTCGAGAGCGCCTGCAGGTTCATGAAACTGGCGGGGCGGCGGTGGCAGCGATACGGACGGTTGGTGCCGTCGCTGACGATGTAGAAGCCCGCTTCGCCCTTGCCGCTTTCAATGGGAACATACGCCTCGCCGACGGGCGGATGGAAGCCTTCCGTCCACAGCTTGAAGTGGTGGATGACCGCTTCCATGCTGTTGTCGAGTTCCTGGCGCGGCGGCGGCACGATTTTGCGGTCGTCGATGTTGATCGGGCCGGTGGGCATGTTCTCGATGCACTGCTTGATGATCTCGCGGCTCTGGTATCATTTCGGCCATGCGGACGCGGATAACGGTCGTACACGTCGCTGAACTCGCCCGTCGGGACGTGAAAACTCGAAATTCTCGTAGCCGCTGTAGGCGCGGCCTTGCGGATGTCGTAGTTGACGCCCGCTGCGCGCAGGGTCGGGCCGCCCACGCCGAGCGCGAGGCAGTCCTCCACGCTGATGGTTCCCACGCCCTGCGTGCGCTCCCGGAAAATCGGGTTGGCGTTGAGCAGGTTTTCGATCTCGTCCATAGCGCGGGGGAAACCGTCCACGAAGTCTTTGGCGCGGTCCAGCCAGCCATCCGGGGCATCGCCGCGCAGTCCGCCCGGCACGATCCAACTGGTCATCATGCGGACGCCGGACATCATCTCTTTCAGGTCCAGTATCTTTTCGCGCTGCTGAAAGGCGTAGAAGAAGATCGGTCATGGCGCCCAGATCGAGAATGTGCGTTCCCAGCCAGACCAGATGGCTGGCAAGCCGCTCCAATTCCATCAGCATCACGCGCAGAACCTGCCCGCGCGGCGGTATCTCAATACCGAGCAGTTTCTCCACAGAGAGCGAGTACGCGCTGTTTTCCAGCAGGGACGCCACGTAATCCATGCGGTCCGTCAGCGTGACCGCCTTCATGTACGTCTTGTATTCGATGGTCTTTTCGATGCCGGTATGGACGTAGCCGATATGCGGCGTGGCGCGGACGATCACTTCGCCGTCGAGTTCCAGCACCACGCGCAAAACGCCGTGCGTACTCGGATGCTGCGGCCCCATGTTGACGACCATCGTCTGGTCGTCGAGCGCATCAATCTGTACGCCCTGCGCGTTCATGACGCGCGTATTCAGTTCGTTCAAGCGTCTTTCATCAATTGCCATGATGTTCCCTTCGGGAAGGTTTCAGGTTTCAGGTGTCAGGTTTCAGGAAGTCTCTGCTCAATAGGCGAGTTCCCTGAAACCTGAAACCTGACACCTATTTCCCCGGTTCTCGCGGCGGCGGCAACAGCGTCCCCGGCCCTGCGTCCGGCGTGGGGGTGCGGACGTTGCCGTACTTTTCGCCCTGCGCGTCGCCCGGTCTTGCCGTAGAACGACTCGCCGGGGTGCTGCACCGGCACTTCGCCAACGGACGGGCCGTATTTGCCTGCCGGGAACTGGACGCGTTCGCCGCCGAGCGGATAGTCTTTGCGCTGCGGATGCCCAACCCAGTCGTCCGACATCAGAATGCGGCGCAGGTCGGGATGGCCCGCAAAATCGCACGCCGAACATATCGAAGATTTCCCGCTCGGGAAAGTTCGCGCCCGGATACATGCTCGTCACGCTCGGCACGACCGCGTCTTCTTCCGGCACCGGCACTTTCAGGAAAATGCGCGGTGTTATGCCCGTACCGGATCGCCGTTCTGTTCATAGGGCAGCGAGTACAGATTGTAGACGACCTCGAAGCGGTAGTCGTCGCGGTAGTCCAGATAGTCCACGCCCAGGCACTCGACAAAAAAGTTGTATTGCAATTCCGGGTCGTCGCGCATCAGTCGGCAGACTTCCACGATGTGCTGCCGCTGCACCAGAATGCGCGTGTCGCCGCGAAACAGATTGACGTCCAGAATGGCGTCCGGGAAACAGAGCGCGAATTTTTTGCACTTCCAGCCGCTCTGGAACGGTTGTTGCTGCGGCGGGTGGCGGGGGCGATTGAACCATGAGTACCTCTTGGGTAGATGGGTAGATGGGTAGGTCGGTAGATAGGTAGGAATTCACCCGCAAGCCTTGCTGACATATACAATCTTAATTGAGAAGGCGCTTCTACGCTATCTACTCATCTACCTACCTACCCGTCGGTGACGCGCCGATGCGCGGCACGTCACGGGCCGGCGGTGGGACACGTCTGATTGGGCATGCGCTGGTAGAGTTCCTGCGAACTCGCGCCAAAGTGGGAACGCGCGGGCCGACGGGCGTTCTGGACAGGTCGGCAGGGCCGGACTTCTCGTTGCCGAAGCGAATGGCGGCGCGGGGGGCGACGACGCGGGCGGAAAGCACGTCGGCGTTCTTGGCCTGCTCGCTCTCGTCCCAATCCAGCGCGCCCTTGCCCAGAATGTAGAAGTAGCCCACGAACAGGATCACGACGAACACGGCCATTTCGATCAGGTTGAACACTTTCAGGGAGTGGCCGAGGGTGCCGTAGTTGACGGCCCAGGGATACAGGAAGATGGTTTCGATGTCGAACACGATGAACAGCATGGCGATCAGGTAGAACTTGATCGGGAAACCGCTCGCGGGCCGAGCCAACGGGCGTCATGCCGCACTCATACGGCGTGGATTTCTGCGCGCCGGGCTTTTTGGGGCCGAGAAAGAACGAGCCGCCCACCATAGCGGCGGCAATCACGGCGCCACTAGCATCATCACGGCAATCGGTATATAACTGTTCACTGATATGTTCCTCTGCCCTGTTACGTCGGGCGACGGCGGTTTGTTCCCAACAGGTTTTCAGCGCAAGCGTCGGAACAGGTCCGAACACCTGAACACCGCCTTTTCTAATTCTGTGAATTTTATCACAATTAGGTAAGCCGCGTCAACCGTTCCACATACTAATACGAACGATACCGGCTATTTTCTCAACAGCAGGAGAGACTTTCGCGGTAGAATAGTGGTTTACAGCATTGGGCAAACGCGAAGAAATACCTATTCACCACCAAGACACGAAGAACACCAAGTAATACAAAGAAAAACTATGGGAGGATTGACTGGAAATAGTCTTTTTTATCTTCCTCTTTTCTCTTGGTGTACTTTGTGTCCTGGTGGTGAATAACCACGAGGAGCAAGGCTTATGCGGGCGATTGTACTGGTTTCGGGCGGCATGGATTCGTGCGTGACGGCGGCATTGGCGCGGGAAGACGGACACGAACTGAATTTTCTGCATCTGAATTACGGGCAGCGCACGGAACAGCGGCGAATTGCAGGCGTTTCACGCACTCGCCGATTTTTACCAGCATTCCCCATGCGCGGCGAATGGTCTGCTCCATCGCGCACCTTGCGGCCATTGGCGGCAGCAGTCTGACGGACGCGAGTATTCCGGTCACGCAGGCCGATTTGGAAAATCACGGCGATTCCCACGTCGTATGTGCCGTTTCGCAACGCGCATATTCTGAGCGTGGGCGTGTCGTGGGCGGAAGTATGCGACGCGAAACGGCTGTACATCGGCGCGGTCTATGAAGACAGCAGCGGCTATCCCGACTGCCGCCCGGAATACTATGCCGCGTTCAACGAGGTGATCCGGCTTGGCACGGCGGCAGGCGACATTCGCATCGAAACGCCGATTATCTATCTGACCAAAGAGGCCATCATCCGCAAAGGGCTGGAACTGGACGCGCCCCTGCATCTGACATGGAGTTGTTACCAGAGCGAGGACTTGGCCTGCGGCGTGTGCGACAGTTGCGCCCTGCGCCTGCGCGGTTTTCAGCGCGCAGGCGTGGAAGACCCCATCGCGTATGCCACTCGTCCTGATTATCGGTAATAATGCGCCTGCTAATGAAGAAAAAAGAGTTGGTGCGCAAAGGTCGAGATAAAAAAGCAATATGTAGAGACAGCGTCGAAATAGTGGCAATGCAGCGCTTCCAGCCCGATGTCTCGTTGTGTTATGCAATTTTACAGTGGAGGCGTCGTGACCTCAGCGGCGTCAAGGCGGCAATGGGAGCAGGCAGAGCATAGGCGGCTGTCCCCTCTCCTGTATAGTAGACGCATGTGCAGATAATCAGACGATATGTGGAGGGGGAAAGTTGCAGCCTTTTGCCGGGGATCACAAATTTTTCTTTTGTGTTTGCGTTTTATTTGTTCCCTTGTTTGTGCCAGTGAATTGTAAAAACGCGCTCACTGCTGAATGAAAACGCGCAAAAGTGAACACATTCGCTCCCCTCTCCCTGTCCGCATTGCGGACGAATCAGGAAGAGAGGGGCCGGGGGTGAGGGTGAAATCTTCCGTCTTCAGGTCGTTGCCAGTCTCGGCGCAGGTTTTGTGCCTAAAATTAAGCGCATCGGCGATATTGACGGCTTTGTGAAACAGGACGGGCTTCTGGTCAGCTTTCAGCGAGGGATCACTTATTGAGAAACTTAATGCTTTATTCAACAGTTCTAGAATACTATTTTGACTGTTTTGTGGTATAACACTTCCGTAGATATTTGTTAAGATGCTTCCATATTGTCTACCGCCTAAGCACTTGAATTTTGTTCAATTCCCCACGTTTGTACAGCGTTTAGCTGTTTAGTCTAATACTACATTAGGTACTCGCAAAATGTTACAACGATTGAATAGTGAAAACGAAGTTGAACCACTTCCAACAACAAGTCCTGTTCATCAAGAAAATACGCAACCTTCACCAACAATTTTAGAAAGTGAAGACACGACTTCAATCGTTGGTAACACTCAGGAAAGTACAGAAGAAGCCAAAGATACTATATTCCAACGAGTTTCGCGCAAATGGCGTGGAGCTATGAATTGGTTCACTATGGAATTGCATTATGCCAGCCATTGGAAATGGCAATTGCGTCAGCGAGCAGGAAAGTGGAATTCAGCACTTGACCATAGCGTTTTTTGGTCATTGGCGGCGTGGGTCATTGGAACGACAGCAAATTTCGCTGTCTTTCTGGCCGTTAAGAAGGACTATGCTGATAGTCTGGCTATGCACCCTACATGGCTAGAACACCACAAAACGTATCCGTTCGTATTGCTTTGTATATCTCCTCTACTTGGCGGCATAAAAAAGGTATTGAAGCTAATTGAAGTGAGGGATGACCATGCGCAAGCTGAACTGCTGTCTGAAGCGTTGGCTGCGATAAAGCGTTGCGCATTAAAGCTACCAAAAATATATGAACAGCATAGCGTTACAAACCGTCGTAATGTCAGCAGGCGTGAATCACTTATTGCTGAAGAAGTTGCCGCGCATTTAGCAATAACTTTTGCAGGAATCGCTAGTCTGCGAGTAGAAGACTTGAAAGTGCTTGTGGTGAAAGTGAATAATGGAAAGCTAGATGCGATTATTGCGCGTGCTCCCGAAGGTGCGCCAGCGCATTCTACGGTAGCTGAGCTTTCTAAACCTGGCACATGCTTTTCACACTGCATCGAAACCAAGGAGCTAGTTGTCATTCCAGACCTAGCACTTGAGTTGCGTAAAGGAGATGATGCGCACTTTGTCGTATCAGACAAAAATCCTAGCGGCGGCGAAGGGGCTTTAATATGCTTCCCTGTCGTAGGAGGAAATACTGGAGAAAACGTAAACTAT
The DNA here is from genome assembly GCA_963817895.1 of uncultured Chthonomonadaceae bacterium. GTDB lineage: Bacteria > Armatimonadota > Chthonomonadetes > Chthonomonadales > Chthonomonadaceae > CAWFQB01. The sequence continues at coordinate 290,105 of CAWFQB010000003.1, read as the reverse complement.
GTTATCTCCGTATATTCTAGGGTGAAGCGGAGCTTTGACCCTGCCGATAATCACTTCTACAACATGGTTATGAACGTCTACGGAGCAATGCTCCTTTGCAACGATGCTCATAGCTCGGCAGGTGCGGTTAAGCAGAAGGTAAAACAATGAAGAATAGGCAAACAGCCACGAAGACCATGCACAACGCCGTGCCGCGAAAGCTGCAAGAAAAAGATAACGGCAAATACACCTTGTCTGTACTTCAACAAGTACGCGTCGAGATCGAAAGGGAAGCAGAAGCCGCGCTCCCAAAAACTAGAATGACGCGAGATATTCCTGTTGAACAAAAGCGCGGAAATACAGCCACTAGATAAATATTCAGAAGCGTTAGTGATAATCACTAACGCTTCTGAATATTTAGGCTCTATTCGATAGAGCGATATACCAAGCGACAAAATGTGTCGTTTTGGTTAGTGGCGATAGCCGCCCTTCGGGACTCGTTCCCGGTTGAAGGGATAGCCGACTGCGTAGAACGGTTTGCGCAGTTCTGCGGTGTTGAGAAACGTCAGTTTGAGGTACGCCGTTACCAATTGGTACGCAACTGCTTCAATTTCCTGATGCAGCGCGGCGGCAATTTCGCCTACGTTCGCGCTTTTCTCGTAAAAGGTGACAGCGTCTACATCCTGCGCGGTAAAAGGTGAGAACACTTTACGGAAATAGTCCACGAGCCTTTGTTCATGCGGCAGAAGGGTGTTCATCGGTTCCCCTTCCCTTCCTTGCTCTGAAGCGCAAGGAAACGCGCTTGACTCCACAACAGGCGGCTTGCGCCATGCGGCTCTACATTCGCCGTGTTGCGAGGTTACTTCCCGCTTCTGTGTTCGGACTTCCGGCGTCGCTGCAAGTCTATATCTGGTGACACATTTAAATATATGCCTATGGTAAAAGGCGCACCCTATTAGGGTGCGCCTTTTACTGTCGGGTATAGCCTAGTGCGTCAAGTAAGTCAATGTCTAATGAAAACATAAGGGAACAAAAAAATCATCAGCGTCACTATTAATGGATAAACAGGAAGTTTTACCGATTGACATTCGCCTCGCAAGGAAAATTTCAATGAGTATTTCGCACACGGAAGTTTCAGAGGAAACCAAAACAACTTTTGATGCTGTCATGCAGCGTTTAGCCGTTTGTCCCGACGCCTTGCATCCTGAGTGGATGCGAATTGATCATGTCAAATTGTCAGACAACCAATTTCAATATACAAGATTTGCCGCAGAAATCCTCGCAGGCACCTTGGAAATGAAAGATAACTCTTCGGTGCGGATAGGAGGATTAATTCACACTTTAGATGAACTTACAGCAATCTGTTCTTGATGGCGCCTTGGTGCGTGTCCTTCCCCGTTGGTTTCGTACAAAGGGGCGTGTTGCAGGGGTAGTACAACAATTCTCATTCAATGTATCTGCGGGTACGCTGAAACATTTGAGTACATTCGATAACTTCCTGACGTTACTGAAATATGAACTGGGTTTGCAAAACTGGCATAAATTGGTACTGGAGTTAGATGAACATACCCACATTGATTATCACAGGCGCCTGCAAAATTTGGTGGGAACAAAGTACCCTCAATTGCTTATCGCTTTTGATGATGTTCCCGCCGATATGCCTGACGAACAGACTACCTTGTACTCAGCCCAGGTTGAATGGCTGAAAATATCACATGAACGTTTTCTTGCTGCGTACAACGAGTTTTCAATGTACACAATAAAAACATCGCAAAAATATACACTGGCCATTATAGTCCCTTGGTGAAAACATTGAACATAGCGAAATACAATCTGAAAAATGGGTACAAACACAAGGTTATCCTTGAAGGTATTGAAGAAGGCGACCACTTAGATTTTGTCGAACACCTTATGCAGCAGAGTGAAATGACAGAACTTTACATACAGGGGCGGGGCATCCGAGATGATGTAGTAACCAGTCGCCGTAACAGCAGCCACCAACCTCGCTTCTATACGGAATTAGATGGTCCTCGCCGCCGCCTGAGTGATAGACCTGTGACCGCTAACACACTAACGCACGAGTAGGTACCTCAGCCAGTTAGCTCAGTAAGCTTGCGGTCATGCAGGTTGCTAAAAGATTCGCGCAAGACGACGCTGTTTACGTCCATTTCGAGAGCAGTTTTCTTACCGCTTACGTGGCGGGGGAACACTTTTGTTCAGCGTGACTTGCAGCATCTTACGCAACTCCGGTTCAATATCTTCCAGCAGCGCATGGGCAATAGCATCATACTCTGTATTGCTCAAATCCTGCCACTGTAGCCGCATAGCCCTTGTGCGCTCCCGCTCATTTTTATTCTCGCCAAATTCAACGCCGTACTCTGCCAGCGCAGATGCGATTTTGGAAAGCCCAATCTCAAACAGCAGCATGTCAGAACTTCGCATCAGGGCTTTTGAAGACGCGCTCCAACTTCCGATAAGAACTGCAATAGATTGGCGAATGGTAGGATAAGCGCCGCGCAAACAGTAATGCGCCGCCCCTATGTCATTCCCTTTGTCCTGCGCATGTTCCGTATTACCTGCGCATTCGGCATGAATCAGGATGAGGGGTTGTAAGCGCCGGGAAGCAATGACAGCCGCCAGTTGGAACTGACTGCCCGCCGCATCCTTCATCAACAGTTTGGTTGTACGGCCGGCGCGGAAATCGGGTTTGCCTGCCGTCGCGTACACGCAGCCGTACTCTTCCGCAATGGGGCGCATCAGGCGGTTGACCTCTTTTTCCACCAAGGCTCCTACCGCTTCGACCAGTATGCTGCCGGGATTGGCTACTTGCGACGTATCCGACATTCTCGCTCCTTACAGGCCCCCGCTTGTGATTACCACTCGTAGTATAGCAGAATCCGGGTACAATTTTGACGCCGACACGCCCCGCTTTCGCGTCTGCAAACTATCAGCTATTCCCAACGATTGCGTTCAAGCTTCCGCTCATTTTTGGAGAAATCATGCGCCCCAACAAACCTCGCTTCTTCAACGCTTGCCACGCGCTACAAGGCGGACTTTTTGGCCTGACGGTTTTGCTGGCGGGCAGTATCGGTACGCCTACATACGCCCGTTCGCAGCACAAACAGGTTCCTGCGACGGGCGCAAAACGTCAGGTTGCGCCCACGCCCGTCGCGGATACGGATGGGGACGGCCTGAGCAATTTCCAGGAAATCCACAAGTATTTTACCGACCCGAACAAAAAGGATACGGCGGGCAAGGGCATTGCGGATGGGCAGGGCGATCAACGCCGGGAGTTCACCTATACGATTACATCCACGCTCAAAATTCTCAAACCCTGTCGCCCCGCCGATATGAACGACGATTATCAGGATGTTCGCGTTCTTGCCGAAGACAAGGATTCCTACACGCTGGAAATAACGTACTATCCCCTCAATACCAACCGGGAAGCCATTGGCGAAAATCGGGATTGGAAGCATTACGACGCGGGCGTGGAAGCGTACCTGAAGCCCACGCCGACCGCGAATTGGGACGCGAAAATGCGCGCCGACCTGCTGACACAGTTGAAACAGGACGGCATCGAGCCGGATAAACTCACGGATAAAGAACTCGTCAAGCGGGTTTCCGATTGGGCGATGCGCCGCGCTAAAACCAGCGACGTGTTCGCCATCTGGTTTGTCACCTACCCTGACGGCGTTCCCACCGTCGCCCCCGGGCTGCGCGACGCTTTCAACAATCAAAAGCCGAGCAAGAACACGACTGATCAGGCCATGTTTCAAAATGAAGTGCTGGGCAAGGGCATGTTTTACAACAAAACGCATGGCTCCTGCACGTCCACCTCCACGTATCTGACAACCATTTTCCGCGCGCTCGGCATCCCCACGCGCATAGTGGTATGTATTCCGCCCCTCGACGGCAACGATCCGGCGCAGGTGAATAAATTTGTGTCCGCCATTCACCATCACGGCGCGAAACTGGCGCTGGAAACGGGCGTGGAAAATCATGGCTTTGCCAATCATCTGTTCAATGAGGTGTACGTCGGTCACAGGTGGGTGCGCCTGAACTACAACACGTTGGGCCAGAACATTCTGGATGAGAACTATTTCGGCCTGCTGACCCACATTTACACCGTGAAGGACATCAGCGAACTTCCGCTGGCTGAAACGTGGGGCAAGCGCTATGCCCGCTACCCGGCAAATCAACCCAGACTCACGTCGGTAAATCCGTACGCGCTGCTGACCGTTTCGGATCACTTCGGCAAATACAGCAGTGTGTCCAATCCTGAGATTGACGCGCCTGAGTTACGCGCCGTAACTATCAACGCCGTATACTGGAAGGGCGCGAAAACCAATCCGCCCGATGTTCCCGCCGCCGAGCAACTGCCGCCCGACGTTGATTTCCTCATCGGCATCAAAGAGTGGCTGACGGGGCGTACTTACCACCAACTGAGCCGCTATTACAAACACGCAGGCCACGACTTTGTTCTGAAAGCGGCAGGCCATCCCGACGTTCGGTTTACGCTGGATGGCGGCAACCTCAACAATTCGGCGCGCGACTTTCAAGCCTACACCGCCCACATTCTGCGCGAGGACAAAGCCAAACTCGTTCCCGGCGTCGCATACGCCATTCATCCCCTCAATACCAGCGACGTTTACAAATGGAGCGTAGCCCCCAACGTAACTCTGCGCAAGCCATAACCGCCAGCGCGAGGAGCCACAAAGATGCAGACGCTTCACGAACAAGAGCCGGTAGAAACAACCCTGCGACCCGAAAACCAGATTCAACAATCTGAACCCGCGCGCGTCAGCGAACAGGCCATGCCGCTGAATCTGAGGCGCAAACGGATTGTGAGCAAAAGCGCGTATGTTCAAGCGCAGGCGGACCGCGCGTTTATGGGACTGTTGGGCGCGGGCTTATGGTTCTCCACGGGTTTCGTGGCGCTGATAACTGTGGGCTGTCTTGTCATTACATGTATTTGTCTTTCGCAGAAATCTTTTCAAGGGGCAGGCGGGAGTCTGCTTGTCGCACTCCTGTCAGCGCTGTTTGCCCGCATGTGCAGGCGGATGGCATCAGAAGCGATGCAGGCGCTGAGAGCCATTGCCCCCGGTGTTCCCCTTACTCGCGCCAACACGCCCGATTTGCCTGCCCCGGAAAGTCTGGTACGCGCTTCCGCTGAACCGAGGCAGGCGCAAGAAACCGTATTACTCCGCGCCGCCACAGAAGAGCAGCAGACGCCTTCGGAACAGCTTGTCCGCGCAGTGGGAGGGCAGGAATAGCAGAGCAGCAAATAAGCGGGCAAAAAAGAGCCGTAGGAGGAGAGTCCCTACGGCCTGGAACATAGCATTCCAAATGTTTGCTTCTTTTATAGTGTGGCAGGGTTCTATGAAAGTATTATGAAAAACGCCCCTTCCGTTAAACTCTCTTCGAGCGCAAACAGGCGCGTCAGGAATTCAGGCGTTTCCCGTCGAGGAGGTGTTCGCGGGCGGTTGACTCGCTGATTTCTCCTGAATGATGGGCGGCGCAAACGGCGTCGTCCATTGTCTGCATCCCGTCTGCGCGACCGGCTTCCATTGCCAGCGTGAAGTCGGTTTGTCCGGCGCGGATTTGCTGCTGTACGCGGGGCGTGTTGAGCAGAATTTCCACAATGGGAACACGCCCCTTTTCCGTCCGGCGAAGCAAACGTTGCGCGACCACGCCGATCAGGGTTTGCGCCAGCAGTTGCCGGATCGTATTGCCCTGCGCGCCGAACACGTCTATGAGCCGTTCAATCGCTGCTGACGCGCTGCCCACACCCATGACCGCCATAACCGTATGCCCGGTTTCCGCCAGCGTGAGCGCAAGTTGCACGGCTTCCAGACTGCGCAGTTCGCTGACGTAAACGATGTTCACATCGGCATCTTCGGCAGACTGCAATCCGGCCTCGAAACTCGCCACATCGCGCCCGACCTGACGCTGCGTAATCAACGCCTGCCTGCTTGTCATTTCGCAATTGATCGGGTTTTCCAGCGTCCAGATGCGCGCTCCGATTTCTCTATTAACGCTTTCCAGCAGGGACGCGCACAGCGTTTGCTTGCCGCTTCCGGTTTCGCCCGTGACCAGCAGCAGCCCGCGGTTTGCGAATCAGAGCGTTCAGCGTTGCCAGAACGTCGGGCGCATAGCGCAGTTCTTCCATTTGCGGAACGTGGTTCATTACGAGGCGAACGGCAATTGTCGGCTTGCCCTCGCTTTGCAGTACCCGGCACTGAAACAGGCGTTCGGCATGACGATACGAAACGCTGACATCGTAGCCCTCTTCCAGCATCGCCTGTTGCGCCTCGCTCAACAGAGTGGCGACAAAGGGTTGCAGCGTTTCAGCCTGCAAAACCGGCCCGTCATGCCGCGCAAGCCCGCCCTCCACGCGAAACGCGGGGAGTTGCCCCTCCACCAGATGCAGGTCAGACGCATTGCGGGTAATCATCTCTTCTAAAAGCGCATTTGCTTCCATTATGTTCTCCAAAATTGGGTGTTCAGGTGTTCGGCGTTCGGTGTTCCTGTTCCCCGTTCTACAGCAGCGAACGCAGATTGGTGGATGTGTTCAGGGGCGGCGTTCCGGGCATAAGTATGTCGAAACGGCTGATTTCACGCTGACGCGGGCTTTTGGCGGGGCTGTTTACCTGTCGGCGCAGTTCACTCACTTCCCGTTGCAGCGCGGTCAGCATTTGCCACATCTGTGCCATCTCCTGACGTAAAACCGCGCTGTCTTCCGCCTGTATTTGCAGTTGGATGTCTTGCCACAGGCTTGCGGCGTTTTGTTCGGCAACCGGCGCTTCGAGTAAGGCGGCTGCGTCAGTCGCTTGAAAAGTTTGCAATATATTTCGGTACGAGGCCGCTATTGTGCCGCACTCGTGGCAATTCGCAACATGCGCTTCCACATTGTCACCTGTGTTTTGCGCCAACTCGCCGTCCAGCCATGCCGCCAGCAGCGAACGTGTTTCTTCGCAGTTCATTTTCTATCCTCTCCCGATGCAGAAACTGCAATGCCGTCGTCGTTCCAATGATACAGGCGGCGGCGCAGGGTTTCCAGCGCCAACGCTTTGCGCGACGCTACGGTTCCAATCGGACATTCCAGCACATGCGCGATCTCTTTGTACGATAACCCTTCACAACAACTTAACACGAATACGACCCGCTGCGCGTGGGGTAATGTGGACAGGGCTGTTTGTACGTCCTGAAACAACATTCGGGCTTCAGCCTGCCGCGCCGCGCCGGATACGCCCGAACCCTCCATGTCGCGCCCCTGCTCCTGCCATTCGTCCAGCGATTCGCAGGGGACGCGGGCGCGAAGATGGTCCAGACAGGCATTATGCGCGATGCGAAGCAGGTACAAGCGGAATTTGCCGTCTGCCCGATATTGCAATCGCGCCCGCCACACCCGCAAGAAGGTTTCCTGCGCCACATCCCGCGCCGATTCGCGGTCACGCAGCAGGCGACCGGCAACCCGCGTCACTTCGCCCTGATACTTCGTCACGAGCGCCCCGAACGCCTGATTATCCCCTGCCGCCACCGCCTGCATCAGCGCGTCATCCTCCATACTCGCTCCTTCCGTGTTGCCTTCCGTTCCTCACCCCCTGTCAACACATTCAACGCGGTTCGGAGGAGTTTGATTCAGTCTATTTTTCTCTTCCCCTGACGCCATACATAAGAATATGCAGGGGAGCAAGGCGATTTTTCGCGGCAAAGAGAGGTAAAACCGTATTGTGTCGCGAACTATGTGAACGCTACACACGAACCCCTTGCAGCCACACAGGGTTGAGCGCTTCAGCCAGCTATTCACCATAGAAATTTTACGCGCGGCAATGCGTCAGGGAACATTAGAAAGACGGGGACAGGTGCATGAGGAATGAGATACGCAAGACTGCGCGAGAACAATCGCAGTCGTGGTTTAGAAAAGCCGCCGCATGTTTGGGAATGGGCGCGCTGCTGATGGCGGGCGGTATTGCGCCTTCGCGGGCCAACAGCGTCGGTCTGACGCGCGGCACGTCGGCGGGCGTTTCCGTGATGGTGCTGACGGTTGATCTTAATGACCCGAACGTGAAGGTGACGGGCATGATGGCGCAGTATGGGCGGGGACACTCGGAAAAGTTCGCCGATATGATTCACCGCTCACACCCCACAGCGGCGTTTACGGGAACCTATTTCTGCGAACAGTCGCTGATTCCTATCGGAGATATTGTAGTTAATGGCAAGCTCGCGCATCGGGGCGGCGTCGGCACAGCCCTGTGCCTGACCAATGATAATCAGTGCAATTTCGTGCATCCCCCGCACAACTACGCCTGGATGGACTGGAGCCAGTACGATTTTGTCTGTTGCGCCGGTCCTCGCCTCGTAACGGAGGGCGTTGCGGAAGTGCATCCCGGCCCGGAGGGGTTCCACGATCCGCATCTGCTCGGCTCGGCAACCCGCCTTGCGGTCGGCGTCACTTCGCGCAATAAACTGGTGTTCGTCGCCACGCGCAGCCAGATTCAGTTGGGGCGGATGGCGAAAGTGATGAAACGGTTGGGTTGCGTGGACGCCATGAATCTGGACGCGGGCGGTTCGCTCGGCTTCTACGATCACGCCAAAATGCGGATTTCCCCCTCCCGCAAACTGACCAATGCCATTCTGGTTTATGATGACCGTGACCGATTCGACCGATTCAAGCACCGACTTGCGCCGGGTGTGGAAATGGCGAGGAAGTAGGGGAGGAGGAAGATGGTATCGTAGGGACATAACTTGTTATGTCCTCTTCTGTGGATAGGTTATATCCGCGCAGGCGAAGGACATAACAAGTTATGTCCCTACGGTATTGGGATGGTCGTGAAAGCTGTGGGCGGGTTCGTCACAGACCAGGCCCGGAGGACATAACAAGTTATGTCCCTACGGTATTGGGATGGCCTTTTATGGTTTGACGACGAATTCCTCGAACACATCGCGCAGGCGGGGGGCGATTTCCGACCAGGCGTACTGCTGCGCGAATTGGCGGCAGGTGGCGCGGTCGGGAAGTTCAAGCCTGCCGTCGAGCGCGGCAGTGATATGCGCGGCCATTGCCGCGGGAGTGGCCGCGTCGAAAATCAGACGCTCATCCAGCCGTCGCAAGATTTCGGGAGTGCCGCCGATGGGCGTTCCCATTACGGGTGTCCCGGCTGCGAGAGCTTCCAGCGTGACCAGGCCGAACCCCTCCAGAGCAAGCGTCGGCACGACCATAATGTCGGCTGCGGCGTATGCCAGGGGCAGGTCGGCGTCGGGAATAAAGCCCAGCAACTTCACCTGTTCGCGAAGGCCGAGCCGGTCAATCTGATGCTGCAATTCTTCGGACAAATGGCCCTTGCCGCCGATATACAGCAGCGCGTCGGGATGCGCCCCGCGTACCGCATCAAACGCCGCCACTAAATTCTCAAGCCCCATACGCCGCGTCAGGCGGCGCACACTCATGATAATCGGACGATCCTGCGGCCAGTTCAGCAGGTTTCGCGCCCGCTGACGGTCCGGCGCGGCCAGAAACGGGCGCGTATCCACGCCCCCCGGAACCACCCGCACCCGGTTGGGCGCAACCCCGTAACGCCCCTGCACTTCATCCCGAAACGCTTCCGACAGCGTGATGATGCCATTGGCGCGCTGATACACGCGCCTTTCGATATGCCGCGCCAGCATAATGCGCAACTTACGAAATCGCTTGGTCGCTTCTACCGAAATCTCTTCCGCCCAGGGGCCCTGAAAATTAACCACCAGAGGCATGTCGCGGGGCAGGTCGCGCAGCCAGGGCCAGGCGTACAGCGCATGGTGCGCGTTCACCAGATCAATCCCCGTTTGCAGTTCGCGGCGCGCGGCAATGCGCGCGCCGCGCCACACCTGCAGCAGCGAAGCGCCGGGCGGAGCCATCGCGTGCAGGCGCAGGGACGCGCACTGCCCCGGATGCAGAAACGTGACCAGCGCGCTGCCCTCCACGCCGACATCCGGCAGGGCGTTGACCGCGTCATAAAAGTAACGGTTCAGACCCCCTTCCCCGTTGGGAAGCCAGTCCATCCCGACCATTAGCACCTTCATGCCGTTCGTATCCCGTTTCAGTCCCTCTGGCGCACGACATTCATTCAAAATTGTTGCCATTTATGCGGTTCCGTTGACCTGTTTCCAACCGGCAGTAGTTCCTGTACAAAACGTCGAAAGCGCCTGCCAAGCACCTCATAGTCGAAATGGCGGACGGCCACTTCGCGGGCATGGCCGGCTTTTGCCCGGATTTCACCCGCTTCCAGATCGTCCAGCCAGGCCGCGCATTGTTGATGAAACATCGGACTTGCCGGATGCAGCGCGGGCAATGCCCAGCCCGCAGGCGCGGCGTAATCATAAAAGCCCGGAACCGGACTCATCGCGACGGGAACGCCACAGGCCATGTACTCCGGCAATTTCGTCGTCAGGCGGTAGTTGCCCAGCCGATCCAGCGTTTGCGTGATAAAGCCGATGTCCATGCAGTTGATAGCCGCCGCCACATCGGGGGCTGGCACACGCCCGGTAAAAACGGCCCGATGGCGCAGGGCTGCCGGTAACGCCTGTTCCAGACGGCTGCGCCCGTCGCCATCCCCCACAATCAGCAGGGTCACGTCTTCGCGGCGCAAACGCTTTAGCGTTTCCAGCAGTTCCAGGCCGTAACAGTACGATTGGCGCGGCGTCCAGCGCAGGCTGCCCACCACCCCGCATACCAGATGGGAAGCGGGAATGTTCCATTTTTGCCGATATGCCAGCCGGTCTGTAGGGGAACAGGGCTGAAACAGCGCCAGGTCAACCCCGCCCTCGACGGTTACGGCCCGCTTCGCGCCCAGAGCGAGCGCCATACCGGTGAGATACGGCGTCCAGCCCACATAACCCGCGCAGGCGCGATACAGCGCGCGCTCATACAGCCCGAACGCCAGGCCGTGAACCGGGCCGGCGGTAACATGAAAAAAACCGCCGATGGGATCTCCGCCCGATACGATGAAACGCTGTTCGCGCTCCCGCGCCGCCCGAATCAGGCTTGCGCCGGCTGCAATTCCCGTCCCCTCCTGATACACCATATCCCACGATTCCGAACGCAGGAGCCTGCTGATTTCACGACCGGATTCCGCCCGCGACGCGGAGCGGACGACGCCGAAATGAGTTACGTCGGCTTCCAGGCAGGCGGCCAACGTTCGCGCGCGGGCTTCGTCCAGACTGCCTGCCCCGCCCGTGTTGATGCACAGGATGCGCGTCACAATAAAACCGCCCCGCCGTATGCGGGCAACGCCTTCATATCGGCGATTTCCGTATACAGGCTCAGATAGGCGTCCGCCATTCGATTCCAGCTGTGTTCCCGCGCGATTTGCCGGGCGGCCAGTGCCATCTGGCGCAGGCGTTCCGGCTGCGCTATCCATGCCTGCGCGACGGCAGCCAACTCCTCTGCATCTTCGGGGTCGTCAAGAACATGCCCGCAAGCCGCGCTCAAAATCTCCGCGCCGCCCGCTGACGACGCGGTCAGGACGGGCAGACCGGACGCGAGGGCTTCCAGCAGCACCAGGCCGAACGGCTCATAGCGCGACGGAAACGCGAGAAAATCACAGGCGCGCATCAGGGCGGGCATGTCGGAGCGAAAACCGAGAAAATGGACCCGGTCTTGCACGCCCAAACCGGCCGCCATTGCCGGGTAGGGGCTGCCTTCCACTCTCCCCGCTACCGCCAGATGCAAGTCCGGCAGGCGGGTCATTGCCTGCAACACGGTATCCAGATTTTTGCGCGGCAGGCGCAAATCTCCCGCAAACAGGGCAAGCGGCGCGTCAGGAGGCAGGCCGAGCGCGTTTCTGTCCTCCACGCCCGGATGAAACTCATCCAGATCCACCCCGTTGCCAATCACGCGGATTTTGTCGGGGGCAACCCCTGCGGCAATGAGTTCCTGCCGCACCTGCCCCGAAACCGCAATGATGCGCCGCGCTTTCCGAAATGCCTGCTGTTCCCAACGGACATTCAGACTGGTAAACAGCCATTGATACGCGCTATGCGCGCCGGGGAATTTGCCCCCGCCCCCGCTTTTGCCGGAGTGAGATTGTGTCCGGCAGGGATGCCAGGGGGAGCGCTGCCAGGCCGAATGGACAAAATGAACCGCGTTGACATCTCCCGCCGCCCAGGTGACGAAGCCATTCACATGAATCGCGTCGAACGGTTCGCGCCGCGTTCGCAGCCAGCGCGCGCTGCGCCACGCGAAGTCCCATACTCCTGCCAGTACGGAGAACCGATCCGACCAGGGGATTTTAACCCACGTTATTCGCGAACAGTCTTGAAGTTCGGGCGACACCTCGCCCGCGATCAGCGTCACGCGCCAGCCGGCGGATGCGGCCCGCTTCGCGATCTCATAATTGACGCGCGCCTGCCCCTCCCCTTTGACAACTTTATGGGTAATCAGCGCAAGGTTCATCGGCGCGCCCTTCCGCCGGATTTCGGGCTGTCGGACTTCAGGAGCAGTTTCTGCCGCGCCTGCCAGCGACCACGAGGCGTATTTTGCAGGAAAGCGCGTTCTGCCGGCGTCACATTCACGTCGGCTTCGCCGGCTTCTTCGGACGCGACGGCGGTTTGCGCATCAGAAATGGCCCGCGCTTGGGCTGAACGCGCGCTTATCAGGGAACGTTCCATGCCGCCAATCAGAAACCAGACAATCATCGTGGCGGCGTAGGAGCCGCCGTGCAGCCAGTGTCCCATATGCACAACCAGAACTCCCAGCGTCGCCAGAGCGGTGAAACTGCGCGTCGCGCGCCACAGTTGAATCACGCTCGACATCACAAAGCAGATCACGCCCAGATAAACAAAACCGCCCGCGAAGCCCAATGCGGCAAAAGCATCGCTTATATCAACCTCCGTACCACTATTTTTATTGTCGTCATCGAATTTACTGCCGGCAATCGTAGTGGAGCCTAATCCGCGTCCTGTCGGCACTCGAAACCCCGCCAGTACGCCCGATGCCACCATGAACATATGCGTACCTGCCGTAGACACGGGGCGCTTCGGGTCGGAGGAAGCGAGCAGGCCGTTTACCTGATGCGTCACCAGAGCCTGAGTGCGCGTATCATACTCCTGACTCTGCACCTGCTGTAAACTCCAGGACAATCCGGCGGCAGCCAGTATGAGAGCAAGCGCGAAGCGTGGCCCCCATGCCAGAACCGCGCGCCCCTGCACAGCCCACAGCACCATGCAGGCGAACAGAGTAACCACAACCGCGCCGCGCATGCTGGACAGAAAAATCATCGCGGCCAGGAAGGGAAGGGGCAGCAGCGCCAGGCGCGCGCCGCGCAAAAATGCCGCCCACAGCACAACCACGCCCATACCGACAACCTGCATGTACTCCTGTGAAGAGGTGAAAAAGGAGAATACCCGAATGATCTTGTCGGTAACAAAAAGGGCGCCATAACTTGCTTTGTTAAGTTCCAGCCACTCCTTTTCCGCCGGAAGCAGTCCGAAATAGGTCTGATACAGGCCATACAGCGCACCCAACAGGGCTATTCCGACAACCGCCGCCAACAGGCGCCGCAGAACGATTTCGCTGCCCATGTGTCTTCCATAATAATACCAGAGAACAGGCACAATGGTAAACAGGACGCCTGCCAGCCCCACGCTCAAACTGCCCTGAAGCGGATTAAAAATCTCCACGAACATGATGGCAAGCAGCCACAACAGACTGCGGGCCAGGCGCGTATCGGTGGGAACGCGCCGCGTCAACAGCATATTCAGGAAGTTGATCAGAACCAGCGTGGGCGCGACCAGCAGCAGCGGGTCCGCAGAAGTCCAGCCGAGCGCGGGCACAAGCCAGCGCCGTATGCCGCCGAGAAGAGACAGGTACAGCAGGGTGAGGAAAACGCCCCAGGCGGGGGAACGCCGCAGCAACAGGAACAGGATGCAGCCGATACCCAGCCGCGGGAAGCGCACGCTGTCCTGCCGCGCTCCACAGCGCAAGCGGCCCGCAGGCGAACGCGAATAAAACGATGAGAGGCGCAGTCCCCACGTCGCGCTGAACCTGCTCGGGGAGGCGCGGGAAGGGGCGCCGCTTACGCGAACCGTTTTCGTATACGTTGCGCAGCGCCCACAACTGCGAATGGCTTTTAAGTTTAGAAACAGGCCGCGCCGTGTTTCCCGGCAGCGGCACGCGCGTCCAAGACGTTATCGATCCTCGGATATTGTGAACCTTTACGTGCCGAACGCCGGGTTAATTGCTGATAATTCGCGAGATTTGGCTTTCCAGAGGATGTGCGCTCAAACAGTTCGCAACATTCATTTCAAACAGCATCTAACTCCGGATATAAAATGCAATCCTGCTTCTCAGAGGAGTGACTGCACGGCTTCAACAACGTTTTGCGCGTAACGCGCCGTGGAAAACTCGTGGGCGCGATTTGCGCCGCATTTCCAACCTTTCGGCCCATTCAGGATCGTTCAGGTAGCGCGCAATGGCCTGCGCCAGCGCGGGCGCATCATCATAGGGAGTCAGCAGGCCGTTCACGCCCTCCGTGATGATTTCGCGCGGCCCGCCCTCCGCCCCGGCGACAAGCGGCTTGCCGAGCGCCATCGCTTCCAGTACCACGATGCCGAACGGTTCCCGATCCGAGGCGTGAACCATGACATCCATCGCCTGCATCCATTCGGGAATATTGGTTTGCGCGCCTGCCATCAACTACTCGTTCCTGCAAGCCACTTGCAGCGATTTGCGCTTTCAGTTGCGCGGAATAATCCGGCTCCAGATCGTGCGGGCCGCCCACAATAACGACGCGCGCGTTGGGGCGAGTTTGCAGCAGGAGGGGCAGAGCGGCAATCAGCGTGTGCATGCCCTTCCAGCGCTGAAGCCGCCCAACAATACCGATTAAAGGGCCGTCTGAGGGCAGGCCAAGCGATTGCCTCGTATCCAGGGGAGATGGCAACTTATCCGGGTCAAAGCGCGACAAATCTACGCCAGGATGAGCTGCGCGCATCGGGCGCAGGGGCGGTAATTGCGCCTGGGCGTCGGCGACAAAATTCGAGCAGCACAGAATGCCGCGTGTCGGCAGACGCGCAGCCAGACAGTCCAGGCGGCTCGTTGGGTCCGGCAGGCCGTGCTGAAACCACAGCGCGGGAACGCCGGACAGACGGGCGGCGGGGCCACTGTACAGGTGCGCTTTCGTCATCCATCCCAGCACGACATCGCCGCGCCAACGTCGAATCTGCGCAACAATTCGCGCGACGCATACGCCCATCCGCCCAATTTCGCGCAACCGCCCCGCGTGAATGACCCGCGTTTCCACGCCCAGGCCGCGAGCCTCCGCAACCATCGGCCCGTCTTCCAGAAAAATCGCATGCCAGCAGTGCTTCCCGTCCTGCCCTTCCCGAAATAAATCCAGCAACGCCGCGCTCGGCCCCGCCGCTCATGCGGGCGAGGGGCATCACGACCACGATGTTCAGCGGCATTACGCGCCCTCCTGCCACGCTATCTGTTTTGCCCGAAAGAAGGCCCATTGCTGGCCTGGATGTCGAAATTCACTCACCGCCAGATGCCGCTTTTCGATGGTCAAAAACTCCAAGACAGGCGTAATCGCAGCCGTTACGAGGCGTACTGTCAATTATTTGCGCGTCATGCGTGGACGCAAAACGCGCAAGCAGTTCCGCTGTCAGACCGGGATTGACGGCATCATGCAGTTCCACCAACATATCGGCGTATCGCAAACCGGGAGCGCGCTCCAAATCCAGCAGGTCCGCTCATACCCCTCACAATCCGAAACCACAAGCGCGCGCCCTTTCAAAAGGGAGTTCAAAATTGTCGGATCGCACCTGCCCGCGATATGCGTCCGCGCCGACACGCCGTTGGCATCCGCGATGTCCCCGCATAGCCGCAGCGCTTCCCGATCCAGATCGAAAGCATACACCTGCGCGCGCGGCCAGTCCGACCGCGTAATAACCTTCCGCGCAGCCCACATCCACAACAACCATGTACGGGGTTTGCGCGATGTCGGCAAGGACGCCATGCAGTTCCTGCTCATAGGAACCGACCAGTTTGGGAACAACGGCGCTGCCGACGGCTCGCGCCACATACGCCATGCCCGCAAAGGGGCCACTGAAAATGGTGAACCCGTGTCGCGCCGTAAATTCCCGCGCCAGACTGGGCAATCCCAAACGGCTTTCAAAGCGGCGCGCGTGACGCTTCTGCCAGGCGGTTCGCAATTGCTCAGCAAGCCCAGGCGCAATCCGCAGCAGAAACGCTTTGAAGTTGTTTTTGAGTGTTTGCTGCTGCATCAAAGACAATTCCATAGAGTCTTACGGGCAATCAAGGCTAGTTTTCCCTGTCGGATGCGCGGTTTCAAAACCGCGCATCGGCTTGCTTCGCCTCAGAAAGCGCGTTCATCAATCGGCTGGCAATTCGTTCCCAAGTGAACTCGCGCGCGAACAGTTCCGCCGCGCCGCTTCCCAATCGAGCGCGCAGGTCTGTATCCCCGGCTATTCGTAGAGCCTGCGCCTGAAACGCGCCCTCCTGCCGCATGTCGCACAACACAAACGCCTTGCCGTTTTCGGCAAGCAACAGATCATCCGTCCACACGCCCCGATTTCCCACGATTGCGATGCCATGCTGCAAAGCGGTCATTACCGATGTGCGCCGGGTAGAAACGCCGTCCAGAAAGGGAGCCAGATACATATCCATCGCGGCGAATCGACGCGACACCTCTTCGGCAGGCAACGCGCCCTCCGCGTACACCCGCGCCCCGCCCGCATGCAAGCGAATTTCCTGCTCATTTGGCCCGATATAAAGCAGCGTTACTTTGTGTCCGGCTGCCGTCAGCGCGCGTAGCGTGTCCCCCATCAGCGGCAACATTCGGGAAGCATGGGCTGTACCGAACAAGCCCACCACGAAATCATCGTCCGTAAATCCCAGGCGATTTCGCGCTTCTTCTCGGCTCATCGCCACGCACGCGATGTTGGAACCGACCGGCAGATGCGCGACCGGCGTGTGGGGAAACCACGAGCGATACCGCTGCGCCCAGGGCTGAATGGAAAAAAACACCGCGTCGGCAGCCTGCCCCAACTGCCATAACTGCGTCCGCTGCCAGGTTGTCATTACGGCAAACTTCCAGCTTATGACAGGCACAAACGCTTCATGGCACATCACCGCCAGACGCAGGGCGGAACATTCCCGTTTTACATCGCGCAGGACGCGGGGCAGATGCAGGTTCAACCCCCACTTGCCATAAGCGAACGGATTGTATTGCAGCAGCAGCCAATCCGGGTGACCGGCAATCACCTGCTTCCGAATGTGGGCCACGCTTGCCGGCTCCTCATATCGAAATGTCGGCACAATACGCGCGCCCGGAATAGGCGCAGGCTCAAAATCCGATCCGGTCAGGATAGTCACGTCGCATTGCGCCTGGGAAACAAGTTGCGCGGCCAGCGCGGCGGTGTAATCGCCGATGCCATCCAGAAGGGGGGGCAACGCAGGCGCAATGATGTGCAGTTTCATTGTGGAACCATGGCGACTCTCCTGCGATTGAGCCACCGAAGGGAGGGTTTTTCGACCAGAAAGTACATCATATAGGATACTAGTAAAACAAACGGCAGGGAGATAAGTCCATTCAGGAAAGCCACAAGGGACCAGTTAGCGATATACCTGTCGAGATGCAGACGGCTGAAAACCACAAACTGTACGCCGATATGATACAAATAAACACTGTAAGAAATCAAACCAATGGATGCAAGCGGATATGTATTGAAGATGCTGCGCCGCGTCTCTTTGTAAAAAATGTTCGTCAACAGGAAAAGCCCAAAACCGGCGCAGATAAGCGGCGAGAAAAACAGAGTGTACGCAAGATTATTTGAGGTCATCCATTCGCCAGGCGAGAGAAGTGTACACCAGATATTAGCGATTGCCAGCAGAAAGCCGCCCATCAGCAAGGGAACAAACGCCGGAACTTGCTGAATGAGCCTTTTCAACGCTCCTTGCCTTTCCAGATACGCGATTGCCATCCCAATACTGAACATATCAAGAAACGAGAAGATGCTGCGGAACTTGAGTACAGAAGCGGAAGCGGAACGCGCATGGTAAAAATGGCTGAATTCCAGCCCGCGAGATGTAATGCCTGTGATAAAGAACAGGGTTAGAAGTACCGTCACCATCTTGTCCGGTGAAACCCTAAACCGTTTAAAATTCTGTACACAAGATACACGCACAGGGGCAGGATCAGATAGAATTGCGCTTCAATCGCAAGACTCCACAGAACAGGGTTGATACTGAAGAAATCTTTCTCTGAATAATAGTTAAAAATCAGGAAGATGTGCATAAGAATATTCTGCGGGGAGGGAATATTGATATGGGTGGCGTACCGCAGCCCGGTATAGAACAGCAGGGCGACAAGATAAGGCGGCATAATGCGAACGAAGCGATTCCGATAAAACGGCAGCGTGGCAGGCAATGGCTCCGAATTCAGCAGGGATTTTAAGAATGGCTGGAAAATCAAGTAGCCGCTGATAGTGAAAAACAGATGGACGCCCGTAAAGCCCCAAATAGTCAGGTTAAGAAGACGAAAGTTTGTTGCCGAATGATAGAAACATACCATCAGACAGGCAATGCCCCGGTAAGCGTCCAGATATGAAGCTCTTGGGGAGGCAGCAGAATCGGCAGATTGGGTTAGCATCTTTAGCCTCCTGATTTTCAAATCTATTTTCTCGTACCGTTTTCTCCGCGCTCGAGCCGCCATGCCTCGTACCGGTTTGGCGTTCTGCTATGTACGGTCGGCTCGTCGCCGCGCCTGTTCCGCAAGGAACTTGCCGGAACGCCCCAGCCGGCTCAGGGTATAGGCCATCAGAGCGCGGCGCTCAAATTGCAGGCGCAGGCTTTCCCGCAGCGCGGCGCGGCTCTCCGCAATGCGCCCCACAGCCATCAGCCCAATTCCGTAATCGCGCAACATTCGCGCCCGCAAACCCTTCAGGTCGGCATAAATCCCGCGCAACCCCGGATCGTTGAGCATCTGCGCATAGCGAAATAGATGGCCCTCCGCCATATACAGGGGCTGGCTGCCGCTCATGCCGCCGCTGTGTTCGCGGTAATTCATCAGACGCGACGGCACATAATACGCGCCTTTGCCTGTCTGCCAGCAGCCATACAGGAGCCACATATCAATGCTGCCCCGCGCCCGCGCGTCAATCATGTCCGGCGTTACCATCGCGCGCCGAAACAGCGTGGCCCCGACAGGTATGCCGGCATCCACCAGAGCCGTCCGCGCGAAATCGGTTAGTTGTCCGGGCGCAAGCCGGTCACGCCCGAATCGTTTCCGCGCCGCTTCCGTAGATTCGGGCAGACGCCGCGCCTGCGCATCCATACACCAGTGATCGCTGAAGGCTAAAACGAGATCGGCATCCGCCTGAAGTGGAGGAAGCAGGAGAGAGACAAACTCCGGTTCCAGCGTGTCATCATCATGCAGCAGGCAGAAAAACTCGCCCGCGCAGGACGCTATACCCGCGCGCCAGTTGTCGGCGATGCCCACATTACGCGCATGACGGACATAGCGCAAACGCGGCTCATCGGCAAACGCGGCCACGACAGCCTGCGTCGCATCGGTACTCGCGTCGTCCAGTACAACCACTTCGATATCCGCGCAGGTTTGCGCCAGGGCGCTGCCAATGGCGTCGCGCAGATAAGAGGCGCGGTTGTATGTGGGAATCAGAATGGAAACCGTAACTCTCCGGGCGGCCATAGGGTCAACCATTCTCAAGCAGGCGAACTCACATAGTCGAAGCGGAGCGGGCAACCAGAATGAACTGCCACCCGAACAGGCCGGGACGCACTCTAGTCGCGGCCGCATCCAGTTTCGGCGCAAGAGAGCGGAAGAGGGTTCGCAGCCCCGGCAGGGGGAAATACCCGTCGGCAACACGCTCGACAATCTCGAAGCCCGCGCCCTGTACCAGTTCCAGGGCCGTTTCGCGGTCGAAAAAGCGGAAATGCGTACTATCCATCAGGCCGCCATCGGTGTAGCGAAATCGGCCCCGCAAAAACTGCAGGCGCTGCCGCCAGTGGACGATATTGGGCAAAGCGACAATCAGGACTCCGCGCGGAGTTAATAACGGGCGCAGTTTCTTCAGGACGCGCTCCGGCTGATAAAGATGCTCCAACACATGGCTGCATACAATGCAGTCAAACATTCCCATGTCTTCAAAGTCACAGGTGTTCAGATCGCAGACGAAAACCGTTTCCAGTCGCGTCCGGGCAGAAGCGGCTTCCTCTTCCGAGTAGGTAAGGCCGACGATTTCACAGGCGGTGGCCTGCTTGATCGCGTGTCCCAACGCCCCGGTTCCACAGCCTACGTCCAGCAGGCGTTTGCAGGTCGGGGGAACGCGCGCCAGAACAGCCTGATTGATGGCTCCATAAGCGATTTTAGGCGGCGACTGCATCATGGCTCTTGACGGTTGCCCGAAAAACGAGCGGAGGGGGTTTCGCCTGACTTCAATCCTGCCAGACGTTCGCGGTACATAGCGACCATAGCGGCGGCGGTATGCTGCCATTGAAACTGCGCGGCCACGTCGCAAGACTGATTGGAAAGTGCGGCATACGTTTCATACGGCTGCGCGAGCAGGGCAAGCAGTCGCTGCGCCATGCAGTCCGTATCCCCGGCTTTGACGAGAAGCGGAGGCGTAAACCGGGCGAGCATCTCGCGCGGTCCCGGCACGTCGTAGGCCAGGGTGGGGATGCCCGCCGCCAGCATTTCCAGCACACCGATCCCGAACCCCTCCATGTAACTGGGGAAAACCCCCACACTTGCATCTGACAGCAATCCCGGCAGTTCATCGGAGTCGTACTCAGGCACAACTTTCACATACGCCCGGTCTGCCGGCGCAAACCCGGCGCGTACCGCTTCCGGGCTGTGGTGGCCCGTGCCGAGCAGCAGAAAGCGCGTTTGCGGACGTGTCTGCCGCATCTGTCGCAGAATGCGCGGAAGGTCTTCCGCGCCCTTGCGCCGGTTCCAGTGGCCGATAAAGACGACCTGCTGATTTTGCAGCCGCTGCGCGGGCGGCGTCCGCTGCGCGGCGAACGCAGCCATTCGCTCCCGGCTCAGGCCATTGTGAAACAGATACGCCTTGTCACCAAAGCCCAGTTCGCGCGCCGTATAGTTATACTCATCCTGATTGATGAGAATGACAGCATCCGCCATGTTGAAACTGCGCGTGACCGTTTCGGCGTTGTGCGCGAGGCTTGCCAGTTTGCGAAGCGGATTGCGGGGCGGACGCTCGTTTTCCCGCTCCCATTTCTCGTGAAAATGCACCAGGCCGTTCGAGCGGGCCACCAGCAGTCCCTGAAAATTCAAGTCCTGCTTGCTGTAGGGCAAACTGCCCTGCTCCGCTTGAATCACATCGTATTTGTGACCGTGTTTGCGCACATGCTGTCGGGCGCGGCGCGCAAAATACGACATGGCGAAAATTGTATTCAGATACGAGCGCCGGGGTAACGCGTCGTTGAGGTCGAATTTGTCTACGGCCAGCCCTATCCGCTCGAACTCTTCCGCCACTTCCACGCTGACGCGAGAGGTGCCCAGGTTGCGTGTCCAGGGCGTATGCAAAATCATCAGCACTTTTAAGGATTGGGAGTCAGCCATAGCGATACGGTTTGGCAGGCAACATAAAACGCGCGATGTTTTTTATACGCGACCACCCGGATCACGCCCCGGTTCCCACGTTTCGTTTTTGCCGCGATTGACGCCGCAGTCCCCAGGCAACCGGCAGACCCATGCCAAGTAGCATGGCAACGCTTCCAGGTTCGGGAACCTGCGAGATAACGGACGGCGTGACCAGGAAGTTATCCACGAGGAACGTGTCGCCGCCCACCGCGCCTGTGCCACCCATCTGGGGAGTTGTGTTGAGCGACAGGGTGACGATGGTAAACAGCCCGCCCGACAACGTTATGCTGCCTTCGCCATTGCCTGATGTACCGTTGGGAACTCCTGTGCTGCTGAAGGACAATCCCGAATCGGTAGAGGCGTTCAATTCGATAGGTACGCCAAAACCCGCGGGGAACGTTACGAACTGAAACGTCAGTCCCGACACAGCTTGGTCGAAGGTGAGCGTGAGCGTTTCCAGCGTGTTTTGCCTGTCGCCCGCATTGCCGACCACAATATTGCTCAGATTGTTGCCGAAGGCAACCACGCCACCCGAGTTGTTGTCAAGGAATGTGAAGCCCGACGTATTCGACGGAAGCGCCGTCAGACCGGATTGGGTCAGCGTGAGTGTGCGAATCGAAGCTCCCTCCGCCATCACAACGGGAAATGCGGTGATGGGGTCCGACGGAATCGCCCTCACGTTTTCAAAATCGAATAAATCCTGCGCGTTTGCGCTGGTAGACAGCAACGCTATCAGGCTGCCCGCAGCGGCGAGCAGAAGTAATCGTTTCATGGACATTATCCTTCCTCAGCGGCGTGTGATTGAAATCACCCTGCATGAGTAGACAGTATGCGTCTCATAATACTGCCGATGGACGCCGTTTCAAAAGTGGGCGCGGCGACAAATGCTGCCGCCGCGCGGTCGGGCAATCTTAGCGGAACGGGGTTCCGGGATTGCGAAAACCTGCCGGAAAACGCGGCTTACGGGAAGGTAACGTTCAGGGTTGTCGTGCCAATGATAGAACCATCCTTCTGCGGCGGATTGGTGTAGCTCGTGTCCGCCTGTTGCGTATATACCGCTTTGATGGTCACAACATCCCGTTCGCGGGATTTACTCTGATACACGCGGTTGTTCGGCCCGGTCATAAAGCCCGCCCCATTGGTTTCCGTGATGACCGTGCTATCCGTTCCGGGGCCTGTGCCGTGATCCACTGTGACATCGCGCGTCTGCCCATCGCTATAGTTGACAGTCACAGTGAAGGACTGAGCGCCGCCGCCGCGAATGGTGGCGTTGGACGGCGTAATGGAAATGGATGTGGGCGTGGCATACAAGTCTCCCACCGCGAACGCGAATGTCGGCAGCAGCAGAATCAGCGTCAGAGCGGCCAGAACGCCTGCGGGACGCGCGACGCGGGGAAACCAGGTGGGCGGCCCGGATTCCCGAACGGTTTCCACCGTCCGGGTTCGCAGCGCGGCGATACTGACTCCTGCCGTCATCTCTTTGCGCGGACGCGCCTGCGGTCGCAGGCCGGCAACGCCAATACCCATCGTCAGCCAGAAGAACATGGAAATCTGGCCCACCTGCCACGAGGGACTGGCATACGCATCAACGGCGAACGCCACCACTCCGGCCATAGACCCCATCAGCAGGCTGCGGCGCGTTCCCGGTTCCAGTTGTCCCACGCGCCGGAAACCGGCGATTAGAAACACAACGGGAATCGCCGCCATCAGCAGCAGGCCGGGAATTCCCAGTTCGGCGGCGGTTTGCAGGTACGTGTTATGCGCCTGTTCGCCCAGGGAGGGGACGCCGTTCATTCGGGCAACGGGCAGGCCGTCGCGCGTATACTCCTGCTGGTAATAGGGATACAATCCCAGGCCGAAACCGCTCAGGGGACGGGCGGCGATCATCTGCCGCGCGCCCTGCCATGTCCGCTGCCGGATGTTCCAGGTACTCACCTCATTCGCGCTTTGCAGCGTGGTGGCGCGTCCGATGAGGACGCCGGTTTGCGGAAACATCAGCAGGAAAAACCCGACGGCTATCACGAGCAGCAGGATGGGCATTACCACCTGATGCCGGTTGCGCCGCGAATTTTTATCGCGCATCGCCAACACGCTTGCCGTCACGCCGAGCAGCGACAGGCCGGCTGCGGTTCCGATCCACGCGCTGCGCGCCTGCGTCATCAGCAGGCAGGTGGCGGCCATGACAGTGGCGGCCTGCGCCAGCAACTGGCGATTGGGGTTCTTTTCGCTCACCGCCATGATGCCCACGAGCGGCAGCAAAATCATCAGGAACGAGCCGAGCAACTGGTGGTCGCCGAACACGCTGACATCGTGGAACGAATGGCTGCTCGCGTACTGCGCGAAGCCAAGCAGCGAAATGCCGATGGTAACAACCATCAGCGCGTCCACCATGCGGGCGAGTTGTTCCGAGCGGCGAAACTCATACGCGACGGCGAAATACAGCAAGATGCCAGTTCCGATGCGGAGCAGCTCCTGTTCGCTGTACTGTTTGTGGGGCGATAACACGCACGAAACGATTGCCAGCCCCAGGAATAGCAGGATGGGCAGGTTCGCTCCCGTCGTGAAAAACTCTCGAATTTTGGCGCGATTGAGGTTCCAATCGGTTCGCCAGAGCAGGGTTGCCAGCAGCGCGACGCCCAGGCTCTCGAAAGTGAGAGCGGCCAGGCCGCGCATATTATTGCCGGCAGGGGCGGCAACTAACGGCACAAGAACGACCATTGCCAGTATCAGCGCAATGAGTTTGTTGTGTACCGTCTGTGTCCACCAGGATTTGGCGTTCATATTCGTGTCCTTTCCGTCGCCTTCCGCCCGGTGCCTCGCGCATCCGAGCCGTCCGCGTACAGGAACGATATTGGCGGCGCCTCGCGCGTCCGCCAAACTAACACAGAGAGTAGTGAGAAGATATTAAAATTTTCCTAGAAAAATCGTAATCCGAATAAACTTAGAACCGAAAGTGGCGACAGGGCATCCTGAATGGTCAGGCCGCGCTGGCCGCGCAGGGGAACCATCAGCACGTCCTCCGGCTGCAACGTGATGTTCATGGCGGTTTCGGGCTTTTTCAGCACGTTGTTCATGTTCACTTTAATGACGGTCGGCTTGCCGTCCACCATACGTATGATACCCGCTTTGGACAAATCTCCGCTCGGCAGTTGCCCGCCCGCGAAGTTGAACGCTTCAAAAACGTTGACCGGGCCTTTTTCAGGGATCGGATAGTAGGCGGGACGCGCCACCTGCCCCATTACGGCGTAACGCTGCTCGATTTCGGGGATTATCAGCACGTCGCCCGCTTCCAGCTTAAAATTGGTAATTTTCTCGTCGGTTTGGTTCAGAGCCAGCGAGGGGCGCAGGTTGAGCGGAATTTGCGTGTTGCCCCGGCGCACATAGGCTTTCTTCAGGGCAGCGCGTTCCGACGGCCCGCCCGCCTGCGTAATCAGCGTGATCAGCGTGGTATGCTCGTCCAGATTATACGTGCCGATATGCGCCACCTGCCCCAGCACGGACACCTCATCATGCAATGGCGGCAGCTCGTCCAGCAGCACGATGTTGCCCGCTTGAAGCGTCATGTTGGCCTGTTCGTCGTCCGGTTTGGCGTTGGCGCGTTCCACATCCAGGGTAACGGTTTTCAGATTGCGCAGTAGCCGTCCTTTAATACGATTGGGTTTGCCGCTCAGTCCGCCCGCCGAAGCGATCAAATCCATCAATCGCCAATTTTGTTTCAGGTCATAATAGCCGGACGCATGGACGCCGCCGGTCACTCCCACCTTGCGCGAACGCGATTCGCGCACGATGATAGTGACATTCGCGTTGTTCAGCGTTTTTTCATAGCCGGCCTGAATCTCCGCCGCCAGTTCGCGCCGGGTCTTGCCGGACGCCTGAAAATCGCCCAGGTCGGGCAGGGTGATTTTGCCATCCGGCAGAATGGTCATCTGGCGGTTCAGGTCAACATGGTGGCTGACGCTCATTTCAATTACGTCGTCCGCTCCCAGAATGTACTCAGCAGGGCCGGGGGAACCGCGCCGGTATCCTTTGCGGCAGGAGTATCTTTTGTCGTTTTGTCCGCCGTTTTTGTCCCGTCTCGCGGCGTTGCTTTTGGAGCGGCTACGGGGGACGGAGCAGGCGCGGTTTTGGGCGTGTCTTCGCCATGCGCCGGAACCAGCAGGACAAGGAAAACTCCGGTTACAAGCACGGCGGAGAATTCCGCCCGGCGGCATCGCGACATGTCAGTCTTCCTTTCCCCCGCCCTTGCGGCTTCTGGTTCGGCTTTCGCCGGGTCTTACATCGGGTCCGGCATCCGAATTGTCATTGGGGCGCAGTTCCGCGGGGGGCAGTATCGCCGCCGCCACTTCCGGCGGCTCGGCCTCGCCATCGGCAAGCAGGGCTTCAAATTCGGAACTCACGCGCTTGCGCGCGCCGTCCTCGCCGTAAACGCTGCCGTAGTAGCCGTAGTAGCCATAGTAATCGTAGTAGCCGCTCTGCTTGCCGTTGGGGCGCACCTTGTTGAAGATCACGCCCAGTACGTTGGCGTGGGCCTGATGCAGCAGTTCCATCGCGTGGCGGACGCCCGATTTCTTGGTTTCGCCCAGTTGAATCACGTACATCACGCCGTCAACCGACGCGGAAAGCACCTGCGCGTCCGCTGTCGCCAGACAGGGCGGGCTGTCGTAAATCACCACATCGGCGTACTCTTTGAGCCGCTCGTGTATCCGCTGCATGGGTTCGGAATTGAGCAGTTCCGCCGGGTTGGGCGGCTGCGGTCCGGCTGTCAGCAGGCGCAGGCCGGGAAATTCCGTATCGCGCAGGGCAGCTTCCAGCGAGGTGCGCCCGATAAGCACGTTGGTCAGGCCCGGAGATTGCGGCACATCGAATTTCTGATGCACTGGTAGAGCGGCGCAGGTCGGCATCCACAAGGATCACCTTTTTGCCGTCCAGCGCCATCGCAATCGCGAGATTGGTAGCGGTCACGGACTTGCCTTCGCCCGGAACCGTGCTTGTGACGAGAAGGGAACACACCTGCGAGCCGAGCGTGGCGAACTGCACATTGGAGCGAACCACGCGGTAGCTTTCCAGAATCGCGCCGTTGCTGCGGGTTTGACTGAGCAGCCGCCCCTCCTCTTTTTCAATCAGGGGAACGTAGCCCAACACCGGGGTATCCAGCATCCGCCGCGCGTCTTCGGGCGAATTGACCCGGTCGTCCATGAACTCCTGCAACAGGGCAAGCCCCAGCGCGAGTATCAGGCCCACAACCGCCGAATACACCATGTTGATAACCGGGCGCGGGGCCACCTGTACGGCGGGGCCGGCGGGCGTGATGGTCATCAAGGGATCGTGCGAGGCTTTGTCGCGCAGGTCCAGCATTTGCACGGTCGCGGTCAGGGTTTTGACATTGGACTGGTGTTCATCCAGCGACCGCTGTAGTTCCGCCTGCCGCCGATCTAGCTTGCTGAATTTACCAAGCGCGGCGGTTGCCTCCCGCGACTGACTCTGCGCTTTCGCCAGCTGCGCCTGCCCCGCGTCCAGCGTCGCCTGCGCGTCGGAAATCTTCTGGTCGTAACCGCTTAACACGGGGTTTGGCGCATGGGTTACGCTGGTTACGGCGGCGGGCGTGTTTTTCAGCTGTAGTTCGGCCTGCGCGATCTGCGTGTCCACCTGATTGATTTCAAAACTGCCGGACTTGTACCCGGCAAGCAGGCGTTCGCGCTCGTTGCGCAGCTGTGTCAAACGTTCCTGCGCGGCGAACAGGGCCGCGTTGTTGGTCGTTGTCGTCGGGGTTTCGATAACATCGGGCTGGCGCTGGCGGTCGGCCTGAAGCGCGGTCAGTCGGGCGGTTGCCGAAGCCACATCGGTCTGCGCGCGTTTCACTTCGCCCTCCGCCACGTTCGCCGCGCTGATTCGCTGCGCCTTGTCCAGCGTCACGTCCGGCAGATGGGTGTTCTGCTTGAAGCGCTGAATGTCGCCTTCCGCCTGGCTGAGTTTCTGCTTCTCCTCATTCAGCGACGCCCGCGACGATTCAAGCGCGTTGACAACTTCGTGTTTGCGGTTGCCCGTCATGTATTTCAGGTAGATGTCGGGCAGCACCTGCGCCATACGCTCGGCGTAATCCGTCTTGTTGGACTCGGTGAGGATTTCAATCACGTCCGTCGCGCCGATCTGCTTGATGTCCACACGCGCGTCGGCAGGCGTGATCCCGGCCTCTTTGTACGCATCGTTCATCACGCGGGCGCTTTGCAGCACTTCGATCTGAGTGGCGATGTCATGCCCCGCGTCCGGCATGAACAGGCTGCTCAGGGGATCGGAGGTGTTGTACTGGGCAACGGTGAATTCCCGGCCCTCCACCAGAATCCGCGCCCCGGCGCGATACGTGGGTTTGGTCAGAAACGTGACTATGGTTCCGACCATCAGCACGAGTACAAACGTTTGAAGCACGATGTACTTGCGCCGACGCAGCAGATCCGCATAATCTCGCAGCGATATTTCCGAAGCCTGCGTGGAAAACTCTTCCGACATGTGTTGCTTAAACCTTAAATGCAGGGAGTAGGGAGTAGGTTGCAGGGAGTAGGAAAAGCCTTGTTCTACTCCCCACGCCCTACAACCTACTCCCTACTTCCCTCCGATGATGCGTTTGTACTGCGGCCAGAAGGCGCGTATGTTGGCGTCCTGCATGAACTTGCGATAGTTTTCGCGCACTTTTTCGCCGTTGGCGGGCAGTCCTTTGGCAATCAGGACGTTGTGGCGGCACTCGTCCTTTACCTCTTCAAAGGAGCGCAGGGTTTCCGGTTTTTTATCCAGACAGCGAATAATCCACCAGAAACCGGCCATCTGTATTGGCCCCATCTGTTCGCCGATTTGCAGACCGAACACTCTATCCTGCGCGCCCGTGACCCGCGTGGAGGGGGTGCGCCCGTAAGGGACAGGAGGCAGAACGCCGCCCGAAGCGCGGCTCGCATCCTCGCTGTATTTCGCCGCGATTTGCGCGAATGGCGCGTTTTTGGCAAGTTCCGCCGCGGCCTGATTGATTTTCGCCTGCGAACGGGTTTTCACGACTTCAATGGATACCGTTCTGGGCGTGTAGTATCGCGCCTGCGGATTGTTCTTATCGGCATTTTGGTCGTAATAGGCGCGAACTTCGGCATCGCTGACGATAGCGCCTTTGGTGACAAGCCCGTCGGCGGCCAGCGTGACACGAATCGTGTGCAGCACGTCGGCGGGCGTCTGGCGGGTGGACGTGAGATATTGCCCGAAGTTGGGCTGCGCGCTCATCTGTTCATAACGCGCCATCACATCGGCATCGGAGGGGTACACGCCCAGTTTGCGCGCATATTGCAGCTGCAATTCTTCCGAAACCATCTGGCGCAGGGTGTTGTTCCCCGTTTCCATCTCCATGCGATGCAAAAAGTCCGGTTCCTCTATCACGACGCCGTTCACGGAAGCGACGACCTGCCTGCCCCGGTAGCGCTGCCGCGTCAGGAGCGCGCCGGTCGCGCCGCCCACCAGCAGCGCGGCAATCAGAAGAAGCGCGATAACGCGCCTGACTTTCGGGGTCAGGGGCGGATCAATTGGCACTTCCTCTTCGTAATATTCACTCTCATCCACCGGCTCAAGCCAGCCCGAAATCGGGGGCAGCGCGCCGGGTTGGGATGGAGAAACGGGAGATGGTTCAGGCGATTCCATAACTGCGAATGGCTCTTTCAAAATCATAACCGGCGCGGGCGCGCCGTTTGCGCCGGTATCCTATAAATAATATCATACAATCGCGCAAATGGGTAGGGGTTGCGCCCGAACACCGCATGTTTTACGGTGATAGATGTACCGGTTTTCGCGCCCGGCTTCCACGCAGGGTACTTCCGTACCCATTTTCCTGCGCGTCTGCCCACCCTGTCACAACATTGGGAAAGGGGTGAGGAGGAACGAAGCCAAAAGGCTTCACTGTTTTTCCAGTTGGGCAAGGGCCGGCAGCAACGCCTGCGCGAAGTCCCGCCCGGTTTGCGCAGCCGGGGTAAAATCCTCGGATGCGGGAACCAGAATCCGGGCGAACAGGCGCGTTTGAGGGCGACCGGAAAGCAGTTTGGTTTTCAGCGCCTGCCATTTGTCCAGTTGGCGCTCCGTGTTGTACCAGTACAGCAGGAGCATGTTCTGTTCCCCGCTCTGCATGTCCATCTCCGTAGCCGCCGAGCCGCCGACTTCGCCCGGATCAGGCCCCCCGGTATCTGAAGCCCTCCGCGCAGAACTTCCGGCAGTCATTTTGCCCGCCGCGTCCGGCAGAATATCCACCCGGCGCGTATTCAGAATGTTCCAGTTTTGCGCGGGCATACACTGCGTGGGCGAATGGAACATCTGCGCGTCCTGTGAGGTTTCCAGAAACAACTGCGCGGTTCGGCCCCGGTTGTCGCGATACACGCGGGACAAAAAGGCGGCGTCCGGCAACACCGCGCGCACTTTGGCCTCAATCGGCAACTCCTCTGTACACGTCCACGTTCCCACCTGGCGCGGCATATCCTCAATGGGAACCACGCGCAGACGGGGCGTTGGCATGCGGGGCAGCGCGTGATTGACAAGGCAGGCCAGCAGCAGCAGACCGGAAAGGGTTAACCGGAGTAGCGCAGTTTTCGGCATCCCAACACTCTCCCCGCCCACAGCAGCAGCGCAAAGCACAGGCATACGACGAATGGATCGGCCATGCCATGCAGCCGGTGAACGCCCGACATGCCCCAGGTATTGGCGGCCAGTATCAAGCCCGCGACCCGTATAATGTTCGCCACAATCGCCAGCGGCATCGCCAGCAGCGTGAAAACGCCCTGCTTCCAGAAAGGTATCTCAAACAGCGACACATAAAAGCAGGCGAACACGGTGACGGTGAGCGTTTTCTTGAAGCCGCTGCACTCCTCGGCCACTTCGACCGCGCTGCCATTGGTCAGCCCGACGGTAAATCCCTCCTGCGACACCGGCACGCCCATCTGCTGCACGCTCCAGGCGGCGGCGCGGCACGACAGGTTTTGAATGGGGAAGCTGACCGGCTGCACCAGCCAGATAGGCAGGGGAGCCGCAAAACCGAGAAACAGAATCGGAAACAGCAGGATGCGCGTCACGCGAATTCCGCCAAGCAGCAGCGACAGGCCGAGCAGGACCGGCACAAGCGACAGCATGGCAAATACCCGAATACGGGCATACCACGCCAGCATCTCCAGCAGCAGTCCGACGGCAATGAAAAACAATCCCCCGTAGTGGCAGCCGCGCCCGACCCTCGCAAGTTCCTCCCGCCGCCACCAGACAAGCAGGCCGGCCAGAAACGGTATCAAAAAGCCGTGCGCCGCGTATTCGTCCGTCAGCCAGATATGCGCCGTTTCCCACACGACCGGCGCGTACAGGGCGAGCAGCGCGCCCAACAACAGCCAACAGGAAGCGTCGCCGCGCCCTGTTGTCGCTATGCCCCTTTTGCCTGCGGATAGGGCAACGGGTTTTGCATTTTCCTCTTCCAGAACAGCCATAGTTCCCAGTAACAACAAACAGTCACAGGCCGAATATTACTCTTGGCCTGTGACTGTCAGGAAGGATACCGCGCCACACGGTTGAAACGCATGGCAGCTACGCGGTCGCGCGCTTGCGGCGCAGGAACACGCTTGTGCCGGCCACGCCCATGCTCATCAGCAGGGCCAGCGTGGAGGGTTCGGGAACAGCGGACACGAACGGGGTCGCGGCAAGAATTATGCCGGTGCCGCCCGTGTTAAACGTGGCTACCGATGTGCCTACGCCGGTGGCAGTGTTGATAGTGATGACCCGGTTGTTCACGTTGGCAAAGCCGTAAAGCGCGCCATTTGAAAACGCCAGGCCGAAGACATCCGTAAACGCGGTGTTACCGAGTTGCGTTCCGGCTCCCGTCCCCTGGTCCAGTATATCAAAACGGTTCGGGGTGAGTTGGTTGTTGATTTCATACAGGTTGCCGCTGCCGTCGAAGCCGATAGTGCCCTGAGAGAGGTTACCGACTGGTCCAACCTGAGTCGCCGCGCCCGTGCTGGTATTAACGGTATACAGGCTGCTGGATCCGTTGGGAAACCCGGCGAAATTCGCGTCCACCGTGTACAAAATGCCGCCGGGGCTGAATGCCAGGCCGTTCGCCTGATCTCCCTGCGCGAGGTTGCCCAGGCCTGTGGAGCCAACCTGGGTGAGCATACCTGAAGTCGGATTCACGGTATAAAGAGTGACTGCGCCGGTTGTCGCATCCGTTCCTGCCCCGTACAAAACGCCAGTGGGAGAGAACGCGAGGGCGGTCAACTGTACGCTTGTTATGCCAATGGGGGTAAATACGCCCGATGTCGTAATGGTCCCCAGAGTGCCGGTCGTTCCTCCGGTAGCGCCTGTTGAAACGTAGATGGTCTGGGCGGAAGCAAAGACGGCGCAGGAAAGGGCTGCGGCTAGAGCAATGCCGGTAAATAAATGTCGAACGTGACGGATCATTCAAGGTCTCCTTCAAGGGTCAAGTGAAACGCATCGCTTCGGAATGCGATGTCTGGCTGAGAGGACATATTTAATTATTGCATAATTCATGCCAACTAGCCTTAAAATAAGCGGATTGGCAGATTATTTTCTAATTTTTTTTCGTCACCGGTTTACTGGCAATGGTTATAACAGTATAAATGCGGGTATGCGCCGGATTATCGGTGTTTCAGCAGGCGTCGCAGCCGCCTGCGCCACGAATTCACGCGTGGACCGGCAGTAACGCTATCCGCATCGCCCGTTTTGACTGCGCAGGCTGCCCCGGCAGGATCGGTCGCCGGAGTATGCGCGAGTGGAACGCTTCCATAATGCGCCACAATCACGGTGATGTTGTCGTCGCCCCCTTTCGCGTTGGCAGCGGCCACCAGCTTCTCACAAATCGCCTGGGGCGCTTCGCGGACAGCCACAAGCGCGGCAATCTCGGCCTGGTCGAGTTGTTTGGTAAGACCGTCGCTGCACAGCAGCAGCGCGTCGCCTTCCCGCAGGCGAAACGCTTCCACTTCCGGCTCGACAACGCTGGCGTACCCGATGGCGCGTGTCATGACATGCCGAAATTGCAGGCGGCTTCCCGACTGGTCCTCGGAGGCGCGCGAACCCCGGCCCATATCCAGAAAGGCGTGGTCGTTGGTGATCTGATCCAAATAGCCATTGCGCAGCAGATAGCAGCGGCTATCCCCCACGTTCCCGATAATCAGGTCCGCATCTCGCGCCAGCGCCAGGACGCAGGTGGTTCCCATGCCCTGCTGTTCATACACGCGCTTTCCCTGCTGCCACACCGCGGCGTTGGCGGCTTTCAGGCTCGACGCGATCAGCTCTTCCAGCGCGGGCGGGGGCAGAGTGTCGGCTGTAGTCAATGCGGCGCGGATCGCCTCCGTGACGATTTGAACGGCCATACGGCTGGCAATCTCCCCGCCCCTTCGGTTGCCGCCCACGCCATCGGCGACAATAAACAATCCCTCCGCCCGCCCCTTCAATTCTGCTGCGGACATGACCGCCAGGCTGTCCTGATTCAGCGTCCGAACGCGCCCGACATCGGTTTTGAAACCAACCGTAATTTCCGGCATAGTCTTACATGCAGGGAGTAGGGAGTAGGGAGTAGGGAGTAGGACGCTGCACAAGTGGAACAACGCTTTTCCTACTCCCTACCCCCTACTCCCTACTCCCTTCCTAGAATGCTGTCATAAATGCTTTCCACGCGCCGAATGCTGTGTTCGATGGTAAACTGTTCCTGTACGCGCTGATAGCCGGCCTGTCCCATCGCGTGAGCGGCTTTGGGATCGGAAAGCAGATCAAGAACCGCCGCAACCATTGCCGGCACATCGTTCATCGGAACCAGCCGTCCCGTCACACCATCCTCGACGATTTCGGGTACGCCGCCGCCCCGCGTCGCCACCACGGGCTTGCCTGCGGCCATGCCCTCCACAATCACCTGCCCGAACGGCTCCCCCGTCGTGGACGCATGCACTACAATATCCATTTTCTGAATCACGCTGTACACGTCGGAGCGAAATCCGAGAAATTCCACGCAATCCTCCAGCCCCAATCGCCCGACCTGCGCGCGCACTTCGGCTTCGTAAGCCTCTTCGCCAAACAGGGGCGAACCGCAAATTTGAAAACGCGCGTCGGGAAAGCGGGCGTGGACGTGTCCGGCCATCTCCACAAAGATATGCTGCCCTTTCCACGGACTGATGCGTCCTATCAGCCCGACAACCGGACATGAGAAGTTTCCGATATGTTCCTGTGAAAAGGCGGCGGGAGCCACGCCGTCATGCACCACGCGCCCGCGCTCCGCGCTCACGCCGCTGTAAACGGTGGAAGCCTGGCGACTGGACGGCAGGTGCAACGTTTTCAGAGTTGCCGTGGAATTGGCGATAATATAATCAGGCACAAAGCGACACAGATTGCGAAACAGCAGCACGATGGGACGCGGCAGATAATCGGTTTCGATGCGATCCCGCACATGCCAGATTACAGGAACGCGCGCCAATCGCGCCGCAAGTCCGCCGATAATATCGGATTTCAGGGAATTTGTATGCACCAGGGCGGCGTTTTCCTGCCGAATCACCCGCGCCAGGCGCAGGGCATAACTCGTCGAGTGCGTCATAGCCCGCAGGCGCAGCAGACTGCCCACGCCCAGAGTGTCCTTGCGGGTTTGCACAACATCGTCCGCAATGGGCAGTATTCGCGTTTCAATTCCGGCTTCCCGCAATTTATTTAGCAGAGGCCCCTCCGAACCCAGTATGACGAGCGGGCGGAAACGGGCGCGATCCAGCCCCTGAACCAGATTGAACAGCGCCACTTCTCCCCCGCCAAGACTGGCGGTATGGTCGAAGAAGAGGATGGTTTTACGCTCATTTCGGGCAGAGAATGCGGCAGCCTCGGAATCGGCAGAAAGCGCAGCGTTCAAAAAATCATCTCCTTCCGCGATTCTGTCGGCGTGGGATGCAGGGCATACTGATAAATGGCATACATGCGCTCGGCAACCTGCTGCCAGGTATACTGCTGTTCGACCTGACAGCAGCCCGCTTCTCCCAGGCGACTGCCAAGTTCGGGGTCTGCCGCCAGTTGCAGCATCGCTTCCGCCAGGGCGCGGGGATTTTGCTCCGGCACAATCAGGCCGCCACTGCCGACAACTTCGGGAATCGCGCCCGATGTGGAGCCGATGACCGGGATGCGGCAGGCATGCGCTTCAATCAAAACGCGCCCGAACTGCTCCTTCCATCGCCCCGTTGTGCGCGAAACCAGAACCAGCGTATCCAGCGCGTTCATCACGACAGGCAACGCTTCCAGAGGACGGCGGGGCAGAAAACGCACCTGCCGGGTTTTGCCCAGTTCGCGCGCCCGCTGTTCCAGCGCGGCCTGATACGGCCCCTCCCCCACAAACAACAGACTGACATGTTCGGGGCAGAAGGCCAGCGCGTCCACCATGTCCCGCAAGCCCTTCTCCTCCACCAGCCGCCCGATGTACCCGGCGATGAAGCCGTCAAGATTCAGGTTCGTATCCAGGTTCAGGGACTGCCGGCACTCCAGCCTGTTCAGGGGCCGGAACAGGGTCGTATCTACGGCATTGGGAACCACCTGGGCCAAGCCGTCATACCCCTTGCGGCGAGCCACTTCAAGGGCTTCCCCGCTGCGCGCCACCACGTAATCGGCATGGCGCAACGTGTACCGGCGAAACGACTCAAACGGCGGCGGCAGAATCTTGTAAATGTTCTGTTCGGTTTCCGAGATGATTTTCGCCTGCGGCAACAGCAGGCGGCGCAGACGGCAGGCCTGCGCGCTGACCAAGCCCCAGGGTTCCTCCCACAAATCAATCACATCAGGCTGAAACTCGCGCAGTAGCTGCGCCAGTTCGGGATACCAGTGCAGATAAAATTGCGCAGGTCCCGCCCAGGGACAGGCGACGCGCCCGATCTGGTACGTTCCACAGGAGTCGTTTGCAACGCTGGCCTGCCGCCATGCGCCATAGTGTTTCCAGCGGTCAGGAACCAGAACGCGCAGGTTCAGACCGGGCATGCGCGCCAGCCATTCCGCTTTGGGCTGCCCCTCCGTAGGCGACTGACAGGTATGGGAAATCAGCAAAACGCGCATGGCTGCAATTACTCTCCACTCTCGCCCTTCACTGCTTTTTCATAAACTGCCAGCGTCGCCTGCGCCATTTGCCGCGCGGTAAAATGCTGTTCAAACCGAAGGCGGCCCGCCTGTCCCATTGTCTGCGCCGTGTCGGGTTGCGAAAGCAATCGCGTAATCGCATCCGCAAGCGCGTTGGGGTCGCCGGGGGGAACCAGCAGGCCGGTTCTGTCCGCTTCCACAATCTCCAGCGGCCCGCCCGCGCGGGTGGCGATCACAGGTTTTGCCAATGCCATTGCTTCCAGCAATACCAGTCCGAACGGCTCCGCCGGACTGGGCAGAACGAAAATATCTCCGGCGGCAATGAAGTTCTGCGCATCGCCGCGAAACCCCGTAAAGGTAAGCCGGTCCTCGATGCCCCATTGTTTCGCCTCGCGAAGAAGTTGTTCCTGCAAGGGTCCCGCGCCCACAACCACAAAACGCGCTTCAGAATAGGTTTTACCAACCAATACGATGCTTTGCAGCAGGCAGGAAATCCCTTTTTCCGCTGCCAGGCGCGCGACTGTGACAACAAGGGGCTGATTGTCGGCAATACTCAATTCCCGCCGAATCATCGCGCGACGCTCCGCATCAGGTTCCTCAATGAGCGATATGCCATTGGGAACGGTTGTAATGCGTCCGGGAGGAATGTGTTCCCGCGTTATCATCGCGCTTCGCGCCGCCTCGGAAATAGCTATCACATGCGCTAACCGGCGATTGACCCAATGATGGGCTACCCCTGCCACAAGGCGCTTCGGGCCACGATAGGTGGTAAACTGCGGCGCAAGGAAATGCTGCGTCATCAGCGCCGGGATGTCGATTTTACGGCGCGTCAGAGCGGCCAGCAGCGTCGCTCGACCATTATGCGCATGTATCAGCGTGATACGGTTCTCGCGCAGCGCGGATGTGAGCGCGCGGACGTTGCGCAGGGGATTGCCCTGCTGTAATACCGGTAATGTTTGCAGATGCAGTTGCCGCGCTTCCCTGCATAGCGGACTATCGGGCAGGCAGGCAATAAAGGGCGTGACGCCGAGTTGCGCCAGTTCAGCGCACAGCGTCAGGACATAGCGTTCCGTACCCGCGAACTGATCCGTATCCAGCAGTTGAACCACTCTCAGTTCCGATATCATAACGCCGCTACTGCTGACTTCCCCGCCGTTATTGGAGACGTGTCTGTCGGCGCGGCAGTCGGCAGTTTCCCCTCCTGCCCCAGGTGAATGATGTTCGCCGCCATGCCGACGGCTGCCCATCCCAGAAAGCCAACGCCGCGCCGCCAGTAAACATCCATCATGCCCGCAACGAGCGACAGAAGCAACAGACATGCGCCAATGATAATAATTTGTCGCGCCTGAACATCCGCCTTTGCCCACCTCCACGCGACCGCAAACGTATAAAAGCCGCCCGCGAACATGCCTGTGAAACAACAGACCCCCAGGATACCCTCTTCCCCAAGCGTCAATACCAGCACATTGTGCGGCTCGAGCTTTTTACGCAAGCCGACGCCGACGCCAATCAAAGGGCTTTCATTGTACGCATCCATGACCTGGTTGATTGTTGCCAATCGCGTCTGAATGGTATGCGCGTTGCCGGAGACATCGGAGGCATAGTCTGTCGCCTTTTCCGGCAGCATTTGCCAGACGAGAAACAGCAAAGGCACCATTACCAGAACACTGATTACCAGCGCTTTTAATTGCCTCAACATGAGAAGGAGCAGCGCAATGGCAATCGCAGTGGCGATCCAACCCCCCCGGGATAGAGACAGCAAGATGCCGATACTCGCGCCAGCAACAGTAAGGGCCAACCACACGCGCCACCTGCCTCGCGCCTGCCCGGTGAACAAGTAGGTCAGCGCAATCACAATGCCACAGCCGAACATCGGCCCAAGCAGGTTTTTGTGGTTGCCGAATGTATACATACTGCCATTGATGCCTCCTTTAAAAAAGGCAAGGACGCTGCCAATGCTCAGAATATTGATGCCTGCCAGAAATACGGTAAAGCAGCGATGCGCAAACGCAAAACGATCATTGACGTTGGCGAATAGCAGAACCGCCAGAAAGGTTGCGACCCACATGCGCGCCAACGAGACGGCAGTGCCTAGCCCATCCCAATGGAGGGCAGAGGAGATGGTGGAAAGGCTAAGAAACAGGAGCAATCCAGTACCAGCCGGACCAACAACCAGTCGCTTTCTGTGCAGCAGCAAAATAGGCAGCGACAGAAAGGCTACAATCAGTAGAGCATCGGATACGCTGAAGTTACCTCCCAGATTTTCACCTGTCAGAGAACTCTGAAAGGGAAAGGAAGCATAGGCCGCGAGGATGAACCCGGAACGGTGTTTGTGCGCTACCAGAACACACAAGCCCACAAAGACAAGCGCAAGAGCCAGATCAGGCGAATTCCAAAACACAGCGGCAACGGCAACAACGGTAATCAGCATCAGCAGCGTGGCGACTTGCGGATGCATCAGTGACGTCAGGGATAGCGGCTGTGGCGAAGTTGATTTGTTGATGGGCGTAGAGTGCATAAAAGGCTTTTACGGTGTTGCTGTTCCTGCGCAACTCTTATAGCGCAGGAAAAGGCACTGCGCTTTTGGCGGTCGCCAATTCACGAATGCCCTGATGAGGTCCGAACCCCAGGTGCCAACGCAGAATACGCCACCAAAGTTTTACGGTGGCGCGTTTGGAAGGGCGCGCGAGTGAGGCTATTCCCCATAGCGTAATGCGCAGGACGGCGCCCAGGAGCATGGAAACACGGTAGACCGCGCCGCCAAACACCCCGTGATGTTTAATAATATACCTCATTTGATTGCGCGTAAACTCAACAAATTGCTGGTTTTTCATAGCAACACTACTTTGACCGCCATAATGAACGACAGTGGCATCCGGCGTAAACGCGACCTGCCAGCCTGCTTGACGCATACGCTTGCACCAATCGGTTTCCTCGGCGTACACAAAAAAACTCTCGTCCAGCAAGCCGACAGTCTCAACCACTTCTCGGCGCGCCAGCATGGCAGCGCCGATAACAAAATCAACATTGCGCGTTTGATCATGCGGCCATGCTCGGTAATCGCCCCACCAGGGATGATTGGGAAAGGCCGCGACCAGAAACAAATTTTCCGCAATCGAACGGGCAGGCGAAGGAAATTTATAGCAGCTTTTTTGCAAACTGCCATCCGGGTTAGTAAGGCGGCAGCCAACGAGTCCTGTTTCAGAATGTTGATCCAGAAAGTTAGTTAAAACCTGAAGAGCGCCGGGACGAACGATTGTATCGTCATTTAAGAGCAAAATGTAATCGCCATGACTGGCGCGAAGGGCGCGGTTCTGGTTAGCGGCAAAGCCATTCCGATGCGTATTGACAAGCAGATGCACAGTGGGAAAGTCGTTTCCCACCATTTCTACAATACCGCTTTGGGTAGCGTTGTCCACAACGATGATTTCGGCAGGCACATCCGCATTGTCCATAATCAGCGAGTGTAGACAGTCGCGCAACATCTCCTTACTGCTGCCGGTGACAATCGTCACGCTTAAGCGAGGGGGCATCACAAATTAATCTCCAGGCGTTCCCATCAATGTATATTTTCTGAGAACGCGCCTGCCGTTTCTGTCGCAGAAAGCGCAACAGAAGAGAGCGCAACATCCGATGAACTTGCTGTCTCCCTCCTCTGCAAACTTTGTAAGGGCAACGTCAAGGCATCCGCGCGAGCCGGAAAAAAGCGATTCCGCATTTGCAACATTGGCCTGTCAACCAATGCGCCTGCAAAAACACCTACGCCTATGGCAAGACCAATATACAGGGTCATTCCGAAACCCCAGCGGATGAAAGGAATATGAATCAGCAGGTGACGGTCCAAACTCTCGACTGGCCGAAGCGCAAACAAGCCATGCCATAGGTAGATCGTATAACTGGAAGTTCCTATCCATGCGAGCAACTGCGCAGTTCGTCCTTCCAGGCGCTTTCCCAGCCAGCCCTCGCCAGGCTGCGTGTTTACCATCACCAGTAAAACACCGCCAAAACCAAAGTAAAGTGCTGTATAACCGACAGTCCAGAGAAACAGTGTAGATTCTCTGTTATAAATCATTGCCGGACTAATTAACAACAGACTGATTGCTGACAACAGAAACCGCTTTTGAGACACCCGCGCTAATGTTTCTGAAGCAAAATGATACCAGTACGCGAGCAGAACACCGAACATTAAAGAATCGGCGCGAATATGCGTGTAGAAAATGTGCGTGTAACTGTTGAAGGGATGGCGGCTATTCACTATGCAACGGAAGCCCAGGCAAAATATCATTACGCTGCAAGCAATTAGCGGCACCGCTGATAGATAGGAATGTTGCCTGTCACGTTTGCCTTGAAGAAGCAACAGGCATAAAGGCAGGGCAAGGTAAAAGTGTTCTTCAACAGCCAGAACTCCAAGTATGCAGAATAGGCCGCTCACCCATACAATAGTTTTGTATATGAACTATATTAGGCCATACAATCCAAAACGATGTGGGGAACTGACCATGAGTACGCGCCAGCGTCAAAAGAAATGCCGCGAAAACACATAAGTAGTAAGAGGGCCATATTTTGAAACAGCGGCGAATAATAAAGCGACGCACATCCAGGCGCGAATGTATTCGCAGTTCATTAAATAAAAGCCCCCCGATTAAGAAGCCACTGAGTACAAAGAATAAGTCCACTCCAGCCCATCCGAAACGCTGCCAGACAACGGCGAATGGCTGCAGCCATCCTGCCGCGGATGCAGGCACCGGCGCATGGCTTCCAAGCACCAACAGAATAGCCACGCCTCTTAACACGTCCAGTTGTATCAGACGGGGCAATTCCGTTCTTATTACGATTTTGCTCTTCCTCTCATACAATCGCGCCCCCTGTTCGTGGCCCATTTCTACTTTATTAACACTATAAATTTCGTATATAATTTCCGTTGCTTGTATATTTTAAACTTGCGCGCTCAATCCTTGCGCAGCCGTTTCAGCCTGCTTCAGCGCTTCGAGGATGGCATCTAAACGCCGCTCCCAGGAATGGCATCGCGCCTCGACGCGACGCGCCTGCTTTCGGGCATCCGCTTCATGCAGCGCCGCCCCGGCTGCGCGAACAAACATTTCTAAATTCTGCGCAATGGCGACATGTTCAGGATAGTCTCGAAAACCGGCAACATCAGTAGAAACAATCGGTTTTCCCGCTGCCAGGTACTCCCATAATTTGATAGGATTCAGGCTTTCCGTAAAGGGCGTTACGCGGTGCGGCACAATGCACACATCGAATGCGCGCATGATTTGCGGCAGACGCGCATACGGAATACTGCCCGTGAAAATGATATTAGGCTGCGCTTGCAGGCGCGTTCGCATCGCTTCGGGAAGCATATTCGGACCGACAAGGGCCAGGGTTGCCTGTGGCAGAGCGCAGGCAAGTTCGGCAATCAAGTCCACATCCACGCGGTCGGGATGGATGCTGCCCGTATAGCCCAGAACCGGCTTGCGCCAGGCTCTTGTTTCTTCAGGCAGTGCGCCCGTATCCTCCAGTACGCAGCGGTAGTGTTCGGCGTCCACGCCATTCGGGATCAGATGCAGGTTTCGCGCCAGGCCGCGTTTCAGCGCGAAAAGTTTTTCCGAGCAGACGATAACGGCATCCGCCCGGCGGCACAGCGCGGCATCCTGCGCCTGAACCAGCACCTTACGAGCGGGAGATTGCGACAATTCCGTCCAATCATCGGTGATGTCATAAATCACTGCGCGCTCGTCCATACGTCCGACAGTATGAACGGCATCATGCGGGTTCAGCCACAAGACAGGGTTATCCAACCGCATCCGGCGCGCGGCATGGCGCACATGGGCGCGCATACCGCGCTCATTCAGTTCGCGTCCTGCGGCAAGCGTGTTGGGAAACAGCTTCAACGGGCGCGTAACGGTGATGCCGGGCAAATCGGCAACTGTCCATGTCGCTTCCTCGCGCAACTGCCTCAGCGTTCCCCTTCGCAGATGATGCGACACATTGCGTGGCAGGCCCACAAAGAGAATTTTGCTTTGCGGAAAGCGGCGGGCGTAGGCGGCGCAAATAAACTGGTTACGCCGCCATATATCATCCCAGTTTTCCAGCGAAACAAAAATCAGGTCCGGCGCAGTATCCATTGCAAACCTTTAGTGGGTTGGAACGCTGCCAAATTCGTGGACTGCGTTAGAAATGTTCAGGCCACAACGGGAAAACTTTGCATTACGGCAGAGGCGTTTATGTCCCCCGCTGCGGACGGACCGCGCCCAAAATTCCAGCGTGTTGCCCCCTGTTGGGTTTGTACAAAGCACTGTCACGCGACGAAAACCTACAGCGTCCAGAATGGCGATCAAGCGGTCATAATTAACCAATGCGGGATGAAACTCGATTATGAGCGCGGAAACCCGATCCAGCCAGCCGATATTGCTGCTTAGTAAATCCTGTTCGCCGCCTTCGATGTCAATTTTCATCAAATCTATCGGCGTTGTTTCCGGCAGGTCCTTCAGAACAGCCTCCATGTTCAATACGCGCACCGCGTATTGGCCGGACTGAACGTTGTTTTGCGCCGGGTCCTCGCCGACAATGCGCCCATTCGTCGGACTTGGACCGGCATCAAAAAGCGCCGTGCCGTTTTCCGATCCGGCGGCGGCTTCCACAACATGGGCCGCAAACGTTTTGGACAGCAAATTTTTGCGGGCGAGAGCGGCATTGCCGGGGGATGGCTCGACAGCAATGACCTGTTCGCATCCATAACGACGCGCGAGCCACAAACTGGTCAGGCCGATGTTTGCGCCTAAATCCACAAACAGGCGGGGCTTGAGATCGGCAGGTAAACGGTACATCTCTTCAACCCACACCTCATGTATCGTGTAAATATCGGCGCGATTGAGCCTATATGTCAGCGTTCCCCCGCCCCGCAACTGAATTTGCCGTTCTTGATCCATGCCGTAAATCGAACACAGCCGCATGAGGCGAGACAGGCAAAAATCCGCTATCAGCCGCACGCGCGAACGCGCGTCCGCCGCAATACGGATTGCGGCGCCAAAGTCCTGATGAAGCGATTTCAAATCTTTGATAAGACTGCGCATGTTTATTCGATAGTGTACCCGAAGTCAGGATTAAGCAAATGGGATCGGCGTGGCATTGTGGCAAGGCTATACTGTTCATTGCTCTGTACCGTCAGGAGCGTCTTCGTTGCGTTGGAAACCCCTGCGCGTATCGGTACAAGTGAACGGGAATTCGCGCCATAGCGCCTGCCGCCTGTTTGTACTGTTGTCGTGACAGATGTTCCGCCGCCTGGCGCATTCGCTGGCGCGTCATATAGATTTGATAGGCTCGCCATCCGCCTCGCGCAATGCGCTGTTGTTCCGGGCTGTTTTCCGGTGAAAAGAAGGCTTTGCACCGTACGCGCCAGGCTTCGCGCTCGATGCCCGCCACCGCGCCCAGATTGGAATCGTGACGGCGATACAGAAGAATGATCTCATTGACAAACCGTAAATCGCCATGCCGGCTCAGGCGTATCAGCATATCCCAATCTTCCGGGCCTTTGAACGACTCGTCAAACGGTCCGGCTTTGTCATACGCGCTTCTTCTGGCAAGAATGAGGCCTGGCGGAAACAAAACGTTTCCCTGCGATAATACCGCAAAACTTGTCGGCTGCGCGATGTCCCACAAACGAAATTTTTTACCGTCGAAGCCCATGCGCCGCCTGCCGCGTTCGGCATACTCGCCGGGATGGACAACATTCCCCTGCGCGTCTATGTATTCTCCCAGGCCGTGCGCGCCAATCGCGTCCGGGTGTCGCTCAATCTCCCCGAGCAGCGTTTGCAGCGCATGGGGCAACCAGACATCATCGCTGTCCATAAAGGTGACATACCGCGCAGCCGCATTGCTGACGCGAAACCCATGATTGCGCGCCACCGAAGGGCCACCATTGGGCTGGCCGAACACGCGAAAACGAACATCATCACAGGCATAACGTTTGGCAATGGCAGCGGTTTCGTCCCCCGACCCATCATCAATGATAACACATTCCCATGCCATAACGGTTTGCGCCAAAATCCCTTTAAGCGTTTGCTCCAGAAAGCGGGCGCAGTTATACGCGGGAATAATGATGCTTATCAGGGGCGCAGTTGTCATTGCAGGCGTCTCGGCTCCATTCACGCTTCGAAACGGCGCAGGAGTTCCCGCGCCAGATTCGGGTGACGGTCGTATTGATGCACAACGGGAGCCACGCAGCCGTCCGTGTTGAGCAACCGGCCCTGCGAGTCGCGCCTGAGTTCTTTTTCGCCGCCAAGCGTGAGTACCGGGCCAACCCCGTTGGCATAGATTTCCACCGGATCAAGGCCGTTGTTGTACAGCAGATAGTTATGGACGCCCTGATCGTGGCTTCCCAGTGGGCGCGTATGCCGCGCGAGTTCGGCTGTCATGGCCTGAAGATAGCGCAGGATACCGTTCCGCGTCCCCATTGTGGTTCCCGAACAGGAGATGGTTTGTTCCCCAATCGCGCGCAGCATATCTTGTCCGTACAAATTCGCAATCCAGCGCTGATTGAAAGGTTCGGCGTTGATGCACAGGTGTTCCGCTTCCTGAAACGTTTCCAGTTCGAAGGTAAACTTATGTTTGAACGGGTCGTCCTGAAAAATAACATCGCGGACATCGGAAAGCAAAATGTAGTCCGCGTCCGACGCGCAATTCTGGATGTACTTCAGATACTCCGCGTAGCGCAGAGATTGGTAGCCTTCCAAACGTTGTTCCAGATCGTTTTGCAGGGCTTTGCGGCGCGGAGCGGCGGCGATTTTCGAAACAGCCTGAAAGCAGCCGGGATACATGCGGCGAATACGCCGCGTTCGCCGCATCCAGCCCAACAAATTCACGCATCTATTCAAATTATAGCGCGCGATTTGCTGTCCATACTCGCCATCCAGAACAATCACATCCTCCGCGTACCGGCGTATTTGCGCAATAGACTCGTCGGTCATCTGCCCGACAAACAGACACACTCTGCCCTGATAGGATGTTTGGCGTAGCGATTTCAGGAACGGCATCAGCATGTCGCCTGTGTAATGCGCCGCAACGCCCATAAT
Source organism: uncultured Chthonomonadaceae bacterium (assembly GCA_963817895.1). GTDB lineage: Bacteria > Armatimonadota > Chthonomonadetes > Chthonomonadales > Chthonomonadaceae > CAWFQB01. Next base: position 245,335 of record CAWFQB010000003.1, on the reverse strand, counting down.
CAGTGAATTGGGAGTGGAACTCATCCGGTAGATTTCCTGTGCTGCACGCGACGATACACTTCCAGATACTGCCCGGCAATAGCGGACCAGGTAAACTGTTGGGCGCGTTCCCGCCCCGCATCGGCCAGACGGCAACGCAAAGCCGAGTCGGTCGCAAGGCGCGTCAGGGCGGCGGCAAGCGCGTCAGGGTCATCGGGAGGAACCAGCAGTCCGGTTTGCCCCTCCTGTACGATTTCCGGCACGCCGCCAACTCGCGTGGCGACAACGGCTTTACTTGCCGCCATCGCTTCCAGATTGACAATGCCGAACGGCTCCTGGCGCGACGGCAGGGCGAAAAACGCGCAGCCCTTAAAAAGCGCCACTGCCATGCTCCTGTCAGCGCGTCCTGAAAAGTGGACGCGAGTATTCAAACCGAGACTTGTGGTTAAGGTTTGCAGCGCGGGGCGTTCTTCGCCGTCGCCTGCCAGCAGCAGATCGTAACCGGGCATATCGGCCTGCGCAAAAGCGCGTACCAGCGTATCGAAGCCTTTTTGCGCTACCATGCGGCCAATGCCCAGCACATAAGGGCGCGGATGCGCGTAGGGTTCGCCCTGCAAAAAGTCCCTCGTCTCAATGCCGTTGTAAATGACACCGGCGCGGTCGCCGAACGGCGCGCCGAAGTAGCCCTCCATGTCATCAAGCGTGTGACGCGAACAGGCCGTGATGTAATCGGCCTCCATAAGCAGTTGACGCAAAACGCGGTTCATAAACGCGCTGCGCCGGTATAAACCTGTGGCGTCCATTGTCCGTTCGCCCTGCGTCGTGACGACAAGCGGCAGGTTCAGGGCATGTTTCGCAAGCAGCGCGTAGTAGCCGTTGGAACTGACGCATTGGACGTGCAGCAACTCTATTTCGCGCTCGGTCAAAATGCGCCGCAGGCTGCGTCGTATGGCCGAATGGGTGAGCGCGTAATTGGCGCGCGCTTTCAGGCCGCCTTCCGGCACGCGCATCGCAATACGATACAGCGGGATTCCTTCGTACTCCTCATACGCGGGCAGGGTTCGGGGCCAGCGATTGGTAATCACAATCGGCTGCGCTCCCTTGCCCGGATAGATGTGGGCAAGCTGCCGTACCAACTCTTCGACGCCGCCCAGGCTGGGATGAAACGCGCTGGCAAACAGGGCAACGTTCATGGCTTTTCCCGTTCCGATAGGCGGGTTCGGAGTTGCCGCCAAAACTGACGCGCCTTTGCTTTGGCCTCGCGCGCCGTGAAGCGGATATACTGGCGGTTAAAGGATGAAGCCGGCTCGAACGCCTCCCCACTGTGCAGCAATTCCTGGCAACTTTCCATCATTCGGTGAAAAATCACGTCCGGCGCGAACCACTCCTGACAGGCGCGAAATGCGCTGGCCGCCATCTCCTCATAACGTGGCTCCGCCGCTTCCAGCAATGCCGGAATTGCGGCAATGTCGCCTTCGCGGACGCGCAGAATACACCCATTCCAATCGGGGCCGATGGGCGGAACCCAATCGTCGCTGATAACAACAGGGACGCGCCCGGCTGCCAGAACTTCATAAAGCCGAATGGACGACGTTCCCGCCCCGCGCGGACACAAGACAAACATGGAGCGGTTTATCATTTCCGCGAAACGCTGTTTCTGAGTGTGAAGCCTCGCCGCGCGTTCAGGTTCACCCCTGTCCACAAAAAAATTAATGTTTGATGTGTCTTCAATATGGGCGCGCGCGTGTTCAAGTTGAAAAATCGCGTTACGAACTTTGTGCGTCCTGCCGCCCATGAACGAAAACAACAAATCGGGAACTTCGTCCGAAACGCGCAGGGGCGCATTAGCCACACAGTGGTAGGCGCAGGCGCGTTGGCGGCGCGTATCAAATACCGGCGACGGCATGCTGACGTATAATCCGGGCAGGGCGCGCCAGGGTTGATCCCGCTCATCGTAGACCATCGTCTTGCCGCGATATTTGACGGCAAGCGGATGCCGCCGTATGGGACGCAACCGCCAATCGCCCGGTATCTGGTGCGGGTCTACAAACAGAATCAAATCCGCGCTATCGGGATTGTCCGTGATGGTATGGACGCCGAACCTGTCCTTTCGGGCAAGTTCCAAAAAAGTGCAGACAGCCGTTTCAGTCGGAGGAAAAGGCACGGCGACGGCCAGAAACGCCTTCATAAACATCAACCCTTACCCCGAAATGCGTTACGATAATGGCTTTGATCCCGCCATAAACCCTGATTACGAGTACGGAACCCTTACGCGCAATTACACGCCGACAGGTGTTATCGGATGCTGCGGCGCGGAATTGCCCTGATAAATTTGTTCGTATTGGGCGCAGACCCGCTCCCAGGAGAAATCTTTGGCCCGTTCCAGTCCTGCCGTTCGCAATTTTTGGCGCAGGGCTTCGTCCGTCAGAACACGCATAAGAGCAGCTGCGAGTTCGGCATCGGGGGCAATCAGGCCGCTTTGCCCGCCCTGCGTCACTTCGACAGCGCCCACATTCGGCGAAGCGACAACAGGCGTTCCCGCCGCCATTGCTTCAATATAAGGAACGCCAAACCCCTCATACGAGCTGGGAAGACAGAAGACCCAGGCGTGGCGGTAAAGATCGGTCAGCTGCTCAAACGGGACGCGCCCGAACCAGCGGACGCCTTCGCCCTCTACCGGCTCTTCGCACACGGCCCAGAACTCCGCGCCGGGAACGCGGGGACGAATTTCGCGCTGAAACAAATCCAGCAACATCGCGCCGCGTTTGCGTCCTTTCATTGTACCAACAAAAAGCAGGGATGGCATACCAGATTTTGCTCCATCAGGCATATTAGGCGCAAAGGCTTCGATATTGACGCCGCAGGGTATCACATGCTTGACGCGGGGAATATAGCGGCGCGTGTTTTCAGAGATGGCGACCAATTCATCGGCAAGAAAACAGGCGTTCCACTCGCATAAGGCAAGCGCGCCCATGCGGGCTTTGCCGGCCAGTGTTCGGGCGTGGAGCATCTCCGCTTTGCACGACCCCATGAAGGTATGGATGTGGCGCGGACGCTTGCGGCCCCAGAGGAACCAATCATCGCCATGCGCGTTCAGCACATCGAAACCGGAGAAATCAACGTGGCGCAGATTCCACGCGAAGCCGAATGTGCGCAAATGCCTGCCGGAAGAAATCACCTGCACATTGTACAGCGAGTCCTCAGACGTGCCGGTTTGACTGAATACCGTCACCTGATGCCCGCGTTTTATCATCTCGTTGGCAAGATAATGCACCTGATAGCCAACGCCGATTTTGCTCCCACTCGGCAAATATAACGAAGTTATAGCAATGTTCATGGGTGCAGGTTTGTTCCATTCCACGCGCAAGTATGGGATACTTTCTCTACTCAGGCTACGATGGCGGCACGGTCGCGCCGACGAGATCGCAGAGCTTGCTCATAAGCGGCGAGCGTGGCCTGAGCCGTATGCTCCCAGGTATAGCGGGCCAGAATGTGCTGCCGCAGTTCGGGGCGCGGCGGAGCGTGAAAAGCGGATTCGATGGCGCGACGAATGGAGCGCGGATCGGCGGGGTCGCAGTACCAGGCCATATCCTGAAAGTATTCCCGCGCATAGCCCTGCTGCGTGGTTACGATATTACAGCCGCACAAAGCCGCCTCCAGCGAAACCAATCCGGTGGTTTCAAACTTGCTTGGCAGAACATGCGCTCTGGCGGCCTGGTATAAGAGCGGCAACTGGTCGTGTTCAACGCCTGGCAGCAGCGATATGTTGCCGGTTGCCATACGTTTGCATTGCGTATAATAATCCGGGTGATGGGGATGTGGCGGGCCAACAATCACCACCGGGATATTCGACCCGCGCATGGCCTGAATCAACCCCAGTTGATTTTTATGCGGCTCTATGCGGCCCGCGTACAATACATGGTCACGTTGCTGTGGCGTCTGCGCGTTGGGCAGCTCAAATCTTCGGTGGTCTACTGCGTTGGGAACAACGCAATAGGGGGTTGTCACTTGCAGTTCAGCATAAAGAGTTTGCGCTTCCATTTCCGAGTTCGGCAAGAGTAAATCCGCCAGTTCAAAAAGAATACGTTGCGTTTGCAGCCAGTGGACATACGCTTCACATTTTTCGATATGCTGTCCCATCAAGGCGCTGCGCAGAAGGACAACACCATGCCGACTGCGTGTTTTCCAGGTACGCCAGTTGGTGACGCGCCTGTTCAGCCCCATAACGTAGGCGCGGTTCCAGTAAATCGGGGACAGCACAACAGGAATCCCATATGTACGGCAACGTCGTAAATCATGCGTGGATAACGTAAAACCATGCACCACATCATAAGGGGAGAGGTCGGGATCCGGCTCCACCGTGATGTGGGCGCAAACGCCAATTGCATTGAGGTGTTTACTGGTCTGCTCCAGCTGAACGCGATGCCCGCCGGGAATAACGCTTGCAGTAGGCATCCAGAGAAGAACTTTCATGCGTTTTTATGCTTTCCTATCATAAACGTTCCTTAATTGAATGCTTCACGACCTGTAAGTTGTTCGCAATTACGCCTGGCGCTACATCGCTTTGCCTGGTTAATAAACCACAGGCGTTGAATTTGAATAAAGGCTTAGGTTAAAGCAATCAACCCATCGTAGATTGCCTGCGCGCTTGTCTGCCAGGAGTAAGATTGAGACCGTTCCCGACCCTTTTGCACTAAATGTTCACGAAACGCGCCACCCTGCTGCAATGTGTGCATTGCTACTGCAAAGGCTTCCGGCTGCCCTACAGGAACATGAAGCGCAGCATCTTGTGTGACTTCTCTCAGAACAGGTATATCGGAGGTTATTACGGGCAAACCACATTCCATTGCTTCTAACGCGGGCATGCCAAAACCTTCATATAAGGAGGGCAATACGAGCAAACGCGCATTACGATAAAGGTGCGTCAATTCGGTTTTGGTGACATAACCGAGACAGATTACGCGTTGCGCAAGCATGGGATTCTCAGAAATCGTCTTATGAATAGCTTCTGTTTCTCCCCGCAGCTCACCCGCAAGAACCAAAAGCCAAGCTTTCTTTATCAGTATGCTGACAGCAATAAATCGCAAACGCGCTCAGAGCGTCCTGCCAATTCTTATAGCTCCGCCCGGGGTTGACCATGAGAAAGAATGGCTTATCAATCGGCAGGTTCTTTGGGCGTTTGCCGATATGTTCTATCTGCAATGGCTGCGCAGCCGGCGGCGCGACAAGAATACGCTCTGGCAATACATGGAACAACTCTTGCACTTCTTCTTTGATCGTTTCCGAAATGGTAACAACCAGTGGAACGTTGCGTAACAGCCGCCCGGTACGCGCTCGCGCGGCCAGGGGATCGACGTTGTTATAGTAAGTCGGCAGTATATGCTCACCACAATCGTAGATGGTGACGGAGGCAGGACAGGGAAGGGACGTTTTTAATTCCATATCCAGCACGTAAAACACCTTACTGCGCAGACGCAGCACGTCAAAAGGCATCATGCCGTAGTACAGCCGTCGTCCGATACGGCAATGACGAGTCACGTTCGGCTTGTTCAAAAGACCGGTGAGCAATTCATTCATTCCCGAATGATTAAAGTGTAAGTGAAAAACGTTCTCCCTACCGATGTCCGTCATTTCATTTAAAATGTGGTAGGAATAGAAATGGACGCCGGACCAATTGCTGGCGGTAAGTAAACTGGCATCTATGGATAAGTTCATGCTTTGCAGGTTTCGGGTAGCACCGCATTAAACGGTGAAAAGTAGGGTTGCGGCGCAACAGGGTGGGTGAATGCGCAAGTGGGTTCGGCTGCTTCGTAGAGTTGGTTACCACACCAAAACTCACGGAGGTCGCCATGAACCCACACCCCCTATTCTGCCTTAATCTGGCCTGTTCGTCAAGAGGCTTGCAAAATGCAGGCAACATCATCGTTCACGACAGTCTGCGCGACCGCTTTCGCTGCAAGACCTGCGGACACACCTTTAGCGCCAGCAACGGAACCCTGTTCTACCGGCTGCGCACCGACCCCAAGATCGTCATCTGTGTGCTGACACTTCTCGCCTGTGGGTGTCCGCTTCCTGCCATTGTCCGCGCTTTCGGCTTTGACGAGCGAACCGTCACGAACTGGCAGCACAAAGCGGGGCAACATTGTGAAGCCGTCCACACGCATCTGGTGACAGGACACGCGCGCGACTTGCAGCAGGTGCAAGCCGATGAGGTTCGCGTCAAGCTGCAAGCGCGTCTGGTGATCTGGATGGCGATGGCAATCTGCGTTCCCTCGCGCTTGTGGCTGGGCGGGGTTCTCTCGCCGCACCGAGACAAACGCCTGATTGTCCGTCTGGTCGCTGTGGTCAAAGCCTGTGCGCAACACGCGCCCTTGCTGCTGATGAGCGATGGCTTGAGCAGTTATGTTCCGGCCTGGTGCCACGCCTTCCGCGAGGCGGTTCGTACCGGCAAGGTAGGTCGCCCGCGTTTACAGACGTGGCCGCATCTGGTAATCGGGCAAGTGGTCAAGCAGCACGAACGTGGGCGCGTGATTGGCGTCGCGCAACGTCTGATACACGGCACGGTGGATCAACTGCAAGGCTTGCAGCCCGACGAACACAAACTCAACACGGCCTATATCGAACGGCTCAATGCGACCTTCCGGCAACGGCTGTGTTGCTTGACACGGCGCGGTCGGTGTTTAGTTCGCCACGAAGCCACATTGCAGGCGGGCATGTACTTGCTCGGTTGCGTGTACAACTTCTGTACGTTTCACAAGAGCCTGCGCCAGGAGCAGGGCAAAGGTTCGGGCAAGTGGCAACAGCGTACTCCGGCGATGGCCGCGGGGATCACGCAAGAGTGCTGGAGCGTGACCGATTTGTTCGCCTACCGAGTACCGCCTGCGCCGTTTGTTGCCAGAAAGCGGCGGGGCCGCCCACCGGGAAGCGGCAAGAAAACGGCGCAAACGAGCGCACAAGCATAATCACACTTAACTGTGGGGCTACCAGGTTTCGCGGCACTTCCCAATACCGTATTAAACAATTTTATCGAGAAATTCACACAAGAGACTCATACGATGCTCTTGGTTGGGGAAATTTTCCTATTCAGGGCTGTTCGCAATGCGCTCACTTCGTTGCGAAAAGCGTTGTGTCTTCGATCCAGAAGGGCTAGTGTGAGCCGTGTTATTATATCCTTCGTCGCCACATGTTTTCTGGCCGAATCGAGGAACCATTCACACCGCAAATGCTGAGTCCAATGTCCGCCTTGTGTGTGCTGCAAATGCCTGACGACATGCAGCAGCAGGAAAATGGCGCACAAATGCCGATGTTCGCGCCATTTTAGCGCCTGGGCAGAGCGAAGGCCAAAGAGTAGCGGCGCGTGTTCACAGAAACGCGCATTGCCGGCGCTATGAAGCCGATTGAGCTTCGCGTCTCGGATGGTTACGCTGCCGGCATGAACACGGTAGCGCAGAAGGGCTTCGTTTAGATTTGCGCCCTGATATTTCGTCAGCAAACGAAACCACAAGTCAACGTCTTCAACATTCACCGCGCCAACATCTCGATAGTTACCCACTTCCAGTACTGCACTGCGTCGGAATAATACGGTCGGATGGTAAAATCCCCAGCCGGAAAACAGGAAATGTACGAGATGAGTATGGGAACAGGGCAGCGTGAAGGCTGCTTCCTGTAGTATCCCCGCTTCGTCAATCACCTGAATTTGCGTACCGACAATGGCGACTTCGGGATGCGTCTCTAGGAACGCAACTTGTTTTTCCAATCGTTCCGGCAGGCTGACATCATCGGCGTCAATGCGGGCGCACAAGTCGGTATCCGCCTCCTGCACCATTGCCGCCAGGGACGCGCCTAAGCCCATCGGACGATTGCTGACGATGCGCCCCGGCAGGCGAGACGGTATCCAGTGATGCAGTTCTTCCAGTGTGGCGTCGGTAGAGCCGTTGTCCCACGCCAGCACTTGCCAGTTGCGGTACGTCTGCGCCTCAATGGAAGCCAGCGTTTCCGGCAGGTACGGCATTCCGTTCTTAATCGGCAGCAGCCAGGTTACGTGGGCAGCAGGTGTTTCTTCCATAATTGGCGGCACGAACATTGGACGGCAAGGTTGGCGGTTGACAACGTTGCCGTTCTGCGTTCAGGGTTTAAGGACTTCCAGTTCGTAATTAATGACTTCGGCGGGAAACATGAAGGCGTATTTCGCCTCGTACCCGTAGTAGTTGCGCATCACCCGTTTCAGGATCATTTGCCGCAGGCGTCCGCCGCCGAAAGCCGTGATATGTACTCTACGCAGTTTGAACGCCGCTCGCGAATATTTGAATTGGGATAGCGCGGTTCCCGGAATGAAATAGTCGAAACTGCGAGAAGTAAACGCATGACGGTGCGTAGGGTCGGTAAAATGGTGACTGCTGCTGAAATGCGGAACCTCCACGTAAAGAACGCCGCCCGGTTTCAGAATGCGATGCAGTTCTTCGATCACTCTTTTGAGATCATCCAGGTGTTCCAAAACATGCTCGGCTATGATTATATCGAAATCGTTATCCTGAAAAGGGTAAGGAATAGTGTTCAGGTCATGAATGACATCGGCAATGCTGTCCGGGTTGAAATCTACGGTTGTAGAGTGAGAACAGCGCTTGACTTGTCCGCATCCAAGTTCAAGAATGTTTTTATCGCGAGGCAACGCCTCAATCTCAGCATCTGTAAACGCAGCCATGTGAAACAAATTCCTTTAGCTCAGACCACGAGCAGACATCGTGATGTCCTTAAATGACCTTCGCGCTTTCCGTGCTGTTTGATCTGGGTGCTCCTGACATAAACGGGCGTTCAAAAACCAGATGAAAGCCGTAGGCTGCCAGGACTGAGATGGGGGCTGCTACTGCCAGCATCAAAGCTAAACGCGCAATCGGCGTCGGATGGCATTGTAGAAACAGCGCATTGGCAATCCCAAGCAGTGGATAATGAACCAGGTAAATACTATAAGAAAACGTTCCTAATTTGACCGCCCACCTGCTTGATAAGAAGCGCAGCAAGGGCGTGTGGCTAGTTTCCGACAGCGCTGACCGTCCACAATACACAATCAGACACATAGTGGCGAGGGCGACTACCCAATCTCTCAACCAATCGCGCAGCCCCCAAAAGTTGTGCTGAAGGCAAAGGATAAGTAAAATACCGCTTGCAGCTGTCAGCGCTCCCCAGGGCACACGTTCTGGCGGAATGAACTTACTTCGCGCGGGCGGGCAAACCATGACTGCGCCTGCCATTCCCAGAGCAAAAAGACCCACAAACCAAAAACAAGCCCAATCTATGTTCCGATGTAAAATAACCGAAGGCAATTTCCCCACCACGTAAGCGGCCAGAATAGCCGCCATCATTCCATATCTTCGCCATACCGGAAGCAGAAGCAAAGCAAATACAAAATAAATCTGCCATTCTGTCGCCACGCTCCACATAGGGCCATCAATGCGGTTGGTCCATCCCGCACTGAAATTATGAACCAAAAGCAGGTGTGAAATTAGAACACCGGGCGTGAAGGCTGGTACATCCATGCCAACAAGTTCCCCGGTACGTTGCCGTAATGCCGGAACAAGAAGTATCAACGCCAATGACAGTAAAAGTGCTGCATAATAAGGCGGCAGAATACGGCGGGCGCGTCGCTTGATATAGCAGCTAAAACCGCCTTTAAGTTGACTACTGGCTGACCGAACTACTGGCAGCATCAAGCAGAAACCGGACAGAACAATAAATATGTCGACAGCATAGTGACCAACTTCTAGATAGGGGAGAGCGCGCAACAAGTTAGACGGCAGGTCGTTATCCATCCTATAGAGCTGATCGGTCAAAATTCTGTATCGAATATGTACCATTTGGCAGGCATGGGATACGAGTACCCACAGCGCCGCCAACCCGCGCAAGCCGTCTAAAAACTCCAGCCGCATACGCGGCGGCGATAGGGAAGGTGGACTGGAAGACATAGATTTAATTCTTTAGGTTCAAGTTTCTGGGTAGCGATATTCCACTACAAGCGACTGACTTGGCATCTCGCAGCAACTCATCTGCCCAGTCGAAACGTCAGAGCGTTTTTGAAAGCGGCAGGCAACCGTCGCAGAATGTTCGCCTGTATAGTCAGAAGATCGCGTAATTTCGCTTCTTCCAGAGTATGCGCCTTGCCCAGCATCATTTCTTTGTCTGCAAGCAGACCGGGATGAACGATGCGTACTCTGCCAATCCATCCTGCTTTAGAATCCGCTTCAAGAGTTGGATAGCAGGACAGGTGTTCCCTGTTCACGTACATAAATGTGTTTTGCGCATACCAGGGCGCAACATGTTCATTATCCCATATCTGCGGGCGTATGTTGTCAATCGTCACAAAGTCTTCCGCCGCAAACAACCCCGCCCAGTAGTCGGGCCATTGCTCATTGATGTGATGTACGCCGCCCTGAGCCGGCACCGCAGCGGAAAACAAAATGACAGGCGCGAGGCGGCACAGGGACTGCACATACTGTTTCGCGGATGCGGCGGGCAAGTGTTCCCCAACCTCCATGGAAATAGCGAGATCGCAACTTTTCTCTATTTTCAGAGGTTGGCTGAGATCAGCGGCAAGGAAAAATTCCGGCGCGATCTTGAGAGTTTCCCGGGCTACATAGTCGCCGTCTACTCCAATGATATTCGCAACTCCATGTGATTGAAAAACCGCAAGCCAGGAACCATCGCCGCACCCGACATCAATTACGCTTCGACAGCCTGTTTTCTGAATAACCAACGGAACAATTACTTCTGCCGAGTTTTGCGAAAACATAGACATCGTATCGTAAAAAGACAGCGTATACATTTTCGCGGAAGCTAGTTCTATGTCGGGCGTCTGGTTCATCAGGCATCTTTTCTAATCTGACGTTCAGCTTCAGGGCGTTCGCTTTTGCGGCAAGTGTGACAGAAGCGCAAAGATCAAGAGAGCTATACCCGCGCCGAGCAGGGACAATACTCGTCCATAAGTAAAACTGGCGGGCTGGAAATGAAAGGTAACGCGATGTTGGCCTGCGCCAACGACACAACCTTGAAAATCGCCGTTCACGCGCAGAATATTCAGCGGCTGCCCCTCCTGCGCGGCCTGCCAGCCGGAATGAAAGCGCTCCGAAAGGACGAGCAATTGTGGGTTATCAGCGGTAGTTTCTGCCACTATTTGGCCTGGACGATCTTCTACAAGGACGACGGTTCCAGGTGGTCCGCGCAAGGGTTCTGTAGCCTCCTCCACAAGCGCGGTGTTGCTTACGTCGCTCCGGGGAAGGTGCTGCGCCGGATTTGCGCTGACCTGAGTGTTTGTGACCAGACGGACGCGCGGCAAGGCTGATGAGGCGCGTATCCAATTCGGCTCATGCTGTGTGTCGTACTTCCATTGGACGCCTGCAACTTGCTCCGTTGCCGCGTCCTCCGGGTCCAGGCGGTTTGCCGGTTCCAGGCCCAGGTAGCCGGTGGCATTAGAAATCCCCTTCATGGTCACGGCGGTTGGCGCGCTATACACGCCTCTCGGCAGATAAATCCGTCCCGAAGGCGTAACTCCCGGCGGAACTCGCAACGAATTTACAAAAGCAGGGATGGACTGATCGGGAATTTTCCAGAGTTCGCTGATACCCCATATGGTCAGGTCAAGGCACAGGAAAATTGTCAGGGCAGGAATACCCATGCGCCAGCCGCGCGCCACGCCAAGCAGCAAAACCGTGCCGGCCGTGATGAGCAACGCTCCAAATACAGCATGGCCTGGCGGCGCAAGGTTGTCCATCCAGGGATAATTTCGATGCGTCTTAAAAAGCAGCAGGCAGCCTACGGCAACAAGGATACTGAGTGTCATGGGAACTGTCAGCGGCCATATCTGCCGCCACGACAGCCGCTCCCGCTCCCGCGCGAATTCGACAAGATCACAAAAGGCTATGGCTGCCAGAAGCGCCAGGGCGAGATGCACAAAATGGAGATAGCGTCCAGGTATACGGAATTCGCGCGCAACAGGCAAATTCACAACCAGGTAGTAGACGCCGCCGTATTTGCCCAATGCCAGCAGGAACATCGCCGCGCCCAACCCCGTTGCCGCAAGGATGAGAGGGCGCCACGACTTTACGCTGTCACGCCGCAGATACAGCCAGATCGGAGCCAAAACGCAAAAGACGCCAGTGTACAGGCCACATTCCGTCGTATTCATACCGAATACGCGGTCCTTCAGCACGAACGGCGAAACCAGTTGAATCAAGTTAATCGGGTGCAGCGAACCAATCAGGCGATATTCCAGCGTCGGCTGACTGCGTACCGAAGTGGTCAGCACATCCAGGGTTGGCAAAATCTGAATCGCGCCGATCATGCCACCTGTAATCTTCGCCACGACAATCAGAAAAATGCGGCGTAAATCAATGGATTTATTATACCTCCATACAAAAAATATTGTTTCAAGCACAAGCGAGAGCCAGGCGTACTGCGGATGCCCGAGCAAAAATTCGGAACCTGTCAAGAGCGCAATGCTTAACTGCGCGACTGTCAGTTTACGCCGGTCGTGGGTTTGCAGCAGAACATCTATACTTGCCAGCAGCCAGGGAATATGCGCTATGATGGCAACGGCATTCATGTGGCTCGCATGAAGCAAATTGGAGCCGCTGAACGTAAAAGCCAGAGCGCCGAACAGCCGGCCATGCTGCGGCAACCCGAGCCGTTTGAGCAGCAAACACATACCGCCGAACATCCAGGCATACGTCAGCAGCAGTTCCAGATTGAAGGCTATCTGCAGCGGCAGCGCGCGATACAGCAACAGGTGAACGGGGTGGCACATCCCCACTTGCCCCTCACCATGCAGGTATGCGCCGCAAAACACGCGCGGAAACCAGAGAAACGAGTCGCCCGCCGCCAGCGCTTCCCGATAGAAATGGCGTACCGGCAGGTTATACATCCCGAAATCGTCGTTCACATAAACATGCCCCGACAGGAGCGGCTTTGCCAGCAGCAGCAGCATTGCCACAGCGCAAAGCAAGCACAGCAGGGAAAGTTTTTTGCTTGTCTGAGGCATACGGATGATATTTCTTTTCCGCGAAAACAATATTGCAGGAAGGCGGGAACCGGTGAAGACTGACCCGGTGGATCGTCAGGCATATATCCGCTTCACCAGGCCGAACTTCTCGTAATTGCGCGGGCGCTTGCTTTCCTCATAAAAATGCTGATAGAAAGACGCGCCCTGTAATTTGAGCATCTCCCATTCAGGCATCCCCTCGGACTCTCGACACTCGCGCCGGTATTTCAGGCGATTGCTGTGTACCCGTAGACGGCACTTCAAAGCCTGAAGGCGCGGATTGGCGACCGGATGATGCTCCCAGTGATACGCGATATACGCGGCGGTTCGGCCATGTTTGGCGGCTGCGCTAAGAAAACTGCGCCTGCCAAGTCGGTCTGGATGAAAATGGTGTTCGACAGCGACATGCGGCAACGCGACAGCATGATAGCCGCACTGATGTAATTGTCTTTGAAACAAAACCTCTTCTCCGAAACCGAGCGCGCCGGGGCCAAGTTCCGTATCGAAGGCTGGAACCTTGCTCAAGACCTCTCGCAAGAAGCCCAGATTAGCCCCTGCGGTAAGAGGCTGAGGCTGACTCGCGTCAAGTTCTGTCGAGGCAAGCCACATGCGGTGAATTGACTTCATCCACGCGCGCTGAAGATGCGGCGCAATTTCTATGCGTCCGGCAACAACCTGCGCCTCATTGGAAATAAAGGGCCGGCACATTCCGGCGATCCAGTCCTGTGGCGGGCGCACGTCATCATCCGTGAACAAGATGACATTGCCCTGAGCCGCCATCAGGCCCGTGTTGAGCGCGTAACTTTTCCCCGGACGCGCTTCATAAATCCAGCGTACCGGCATATTCCGCAGGTCTGATGCGCAGGCTACCTGTTTCGTGTCATCTGTAGAAGCGTTGTCAACCACAATCAGCTCAGAATACAGCGTTTCCGACACATCCAGTTGCGCAAAGTCTTGTAGCGTTTTGCGCAGATCGGCGGCGCGATTGCGCGTACAAATGATAATGGAAACGTTTGGTTTCACCAGAGATTGCCTCTTGTTTCTTCACTTCCAGAGTTGACGTATTGCAATCTCGGAAACATCCAGGTCGCTGCTCGTATACCCGTAACCAGTCAGGAGGGTATGGATATGTTCCACCTTGATGCCGTCCGGCTGCCATTGCGGGTGTGTTTCCAGCATAATTTGTGGATGATGACGTTCCAGCGTTTGGCGCATTCCTTCCAAAACAAAAAACTCTGCGCCTTCTACATCAATTTTCACGAACTTCGGGGCTAACGCATTGTTTTCTACAAAATCATCCATCCGCAATGTCCCGCCGTCTCCTCCTGCCGCGCAGGAAAATCGGGGATGCCCGGTCGGACCATACGGAAAGGACACTTCGATGCCCGCGCCATTACCTACGGGGAGAGACGACGGTAAAATCCGCAATTCAGGAAACTGCTGTGCCAGAAAAGACAGATTGAACATCAATGATGGATACGCCTTTTGGTCCGGCTCGAAGGACGCGAGTATATCCCCATCGCGCGCTTTGGGCGCAAGCAGCCAGGAGTACCAGCCATGAAACGCTCCAATGTCAAGGAGGTCGCCGCCATTGTAAGCGTCGAACGCTTCCCGGGACTCTTTTGCCAGGTGGGGATAGCGCTTCCATTCGTAAAACATCCGGTAAGATCGCCAGGGCAGGAGGACAGATTGGCCGTTGTAAAGATCACACTTATGTGGCAGATAATCCAGCATCGCTTTTCCCAGCACAGTGCGCTTGAGTAATGCGGATAGATGGTGTTTCAACTTAGTCTTCCCCGGACAACCTGTTTTAACATGAGACCTCTTTCATAAGCCCTTGCAAGCGAAGCGAGGCTTATTTCACGCAACAAACTTATGAAAGCGATCTATTTGCCTTCTAACTTGCCGACACATAGTTTTGCGGTATGTGGCAGCGCCTCAAATGCAGAATTCAACCGTGTGACAGAAAGCAGCGCGTCACGCTGCGGCGCACGTTGGAACGCCGCAATGCGCCGGGGCGGGTTGTCAAAATGGCCCGCCATATCTGCCACGCCTGCTGCCGCTTTCCTTCCGCCATCAGCCGCTGCGCCATCGCCGCGCAACCATCGAAGTACATTTCATTGATAGAGCGCCGCATCTGCCACCAATTACGCATCTGAGCGGGCGCGGGAAGCATGCCGAAATGCTTGCGCCACATACGCCGCGCATTGCCGTACATGCGCCAACTGTCTTTGGAAGCGTTGGCAGCGTGATTGCGATAGTACAGCGCCAGTCGCTTATGATATACGAATTCGCCGCAAGCAGACAGGCGAATATATAAGTCCCAATCGTCCACGCCCCACAGCGTCTCGTCGAAGCCGCCAATGCCCCGGAGAGCATCCGCGCGTATCAGCGCCTGTCCAGGCGAAATAAGGTGGTTGCGCCGGGTAAACTCCGCGTGTACGTCGCCAGTGGGCCGAAAAAACGGATGCTCTTCCACATCGGGCAGGGGTTCCGTCGTGAAATCCTGCCAGTAGCCATACGCGAGAACCGCATCGGGAGCCGCGTTTAGAGCTTCCACCTGCCATTGTAGCTTGTCGGACAGCCATAAATCATCGTCATCGAGAAAGGCGATGTACTTACCCCGCGCTTCGACAAGTCCCCTGTTGCGAGCGGCGGCTTGTCCGGCATTAGGTTGCTCAATGTAGCGGATACGGCCCGTTTCAATTAACGGGCGCAGCGCTTCTGTCGTGTCATCAGGTGAACCGTCGTTGATGACGATTACCTCGTAATCCATAAATGTTTGCGCAAACACTGCTTCCAACGTTCGCAGCACATATTCCTGATGCCTGTATGTGGGTATGATGACGCTGACCTGGCACATAGGCGAATTCATTTACGACGGCCCCCTGCCTACCGCTTACAAGTCAGCAAATTGCTGCGCTTGGTTGCGCCTTGCCCTGCGGCGGCGAAAGCAACCCCGCTAAAACTCGGCGTAAAAATCCCAGGCAGGCTCCCATTCTTCGGTTTTGCGGAAATAACGGTCTTGTCCCAGATCATAGTATGCTGTAAGCGACTGCCCCATAAGGCGCCGCTTTACCTCTTGTTTCCGGGAGCGCCCAACGTGAAATGGCGCGAGTCCGACATCCACTTCTTCATATTTGCGATGGGTTTGCACAAACCGCAGCACTCTTTGCACCGCCTTGTAACTACAATCATTGAAGGCTACCATTGCTCCTGCCGGAAGCATCTTGTCAAAATACCAAAAGTCTAACAGTGTGTAATCGAAGGTATGCCAGCCGTCAATGTAGGCAAAATCAATTCGCGTTTCCTGCTCCAGCAATTGAGGAAGCGCAATGTAATCAAACTTCGCAATGAGTTCATGCCTGTCCTGTAGCCCCGCTCGCCGCAGGGAAGTTACGCCGCATCCCTGCCAGTCCGTCAACTGATAGGGATCAATGGAAATCAAGCGTCCTTCCCCACCACATTCTTCAAGCGCCGTCAGAATGGCAAGGGAAGAAATGCCGAACGCCATGCCCACTTCCACAACTAATTTTGGATTCGCTTGCAGAACGGTTTGGTACAGAGCCTCAGTATATTCAGGTATCAAATAGGAGTGCATTTCTACTTGATTGCCAGTTGTAGAGTAAGAAGTCCTTGTGTCCAGCAGTTCCTTCAATACAGCATTTTTTGCAGCTACT
Organism: uncultured Chthonomonadaceae bacterium; assembly: GCA_963817895.1. Taxonomy (GTDB): domain Bacteria; phylum Armatimonadota; class Chthonomonadetes; order Chthonomonadales; family Chthonomonadaceae; genus CAWFQB01. Next base: position 228,649 of record CAWFQB010000003.1, on the reverse strand, counting down.
GGAATCATAGTTTGCTCCTGGGGCGCTTCCTAACTTCAGGAACCGCAAAAACAACGTAACACGCTCAGGACACGATACGTTGTGTTCTTATCCATGCCCTGTTTGCAAAGGCAACCATTCGGCTTACGACAAAGATCGCGTAGCTTGTATAATATGCTGACACCCGAACAGAGTAGGCCATTTGTGAGCGGCATTGACGATGAACTTCTTTCTGCGGGTGTCAGATAACCACCTAAATGGACGCTTTGCGTAGTACACAGGAAGCCATGTTCCAGCGGATACGGTCTGTTGCTGGATGTTATAACCAGCCTGCTCAATGAGCTGCTGTATTGTCTGTGCTGTGAACCACCGCAGATGTGTCGCATCCATAATGCCAGTCTCTTTATAATCAAAGTTTCCACGCAATAATTGGCCCCGAACTGTCCAGTGGGCGACATTGGGTACGGAAACGATGATGCGCCCCGTTTTATGCAAGAATTTATGCGCTGCTTCCAACAGAGAAAATGGATTGGGAAGGTGTTCCAGCACGTCTGCGAATACCACAACATCGAACAAACCCAGATCCGCCACGATGTCATCAGAGAGGCCGGCAGTAAGAACGTTCAGGCCTCGCTCCCTGGCTTTTTGAGCGCGCTCCGGATGTGGTTCCAGACCGATGACCTGAGCCTTGCATTGATCCTCGATCCATGCGAGGACACTTCCTGTTCCACATCCTACATCAAGAACCCGCGAACCCGTTGGCACCATATTCAGAATAATCCCTGTGGACTCATACGGGTCGTTAGTCTGACCGCCATAGCGATCATGGGAATGTCCACTATAGCGCAAGGGATCTAACGTTTGTGTGAGTAGTCCACGCGCCAAATCATCAGATATCGTCGTTTTAGACATATTCCGCTTGGTCTCCAGTCAGGTGAGACAGTCGTTGACTTGATCAGCGACTCCTGCGCCAGTACACGCCTGTCCAGTCTATTTCGACGATCTCATCCGTAATACTATGTTTTGCTCGGAAATCATGCACCGCCTGACGGCAAGGAGCCAGCGACCAGTCATCCACAATTACAAAGCCTCCAACAGATAGTTTGTCATAAAGGCTGATGAGCGCGTCCATTGTCGAGGCATACATGTCTCCATCCAGTCGCATAACTGCCAGTTGGCTAATGGGAGCCGTGGGCAGCGTTTCGCAGAACCAGCCTTTGAGAAAACGCACTTGCTCATCCAATAATCCATATTTGGCAAAATTGGCTTGAACGCGCTCAATAGGAACGACAAGTTCTTTGTAAGTATGATGAATGTCCCCATCGTCACTGGGGTACTCCTTTTCGTTAGGCTTTGGCAAGCCCTCAAAGGAGTCAGCTACCCAGATCATTCGATCCGAAACAGCGTAGGCTTTTAAGACCGCGCGCATGAAAATTGAGCCGCCGCCCCGCCAGACACCGGTTTCAATCATGTCGCCCGAAACACCCTCCTTAAGCGCCTGCTCAATACAATACTGGATGTTATCCAATCGCTTGTGACCGATCATTGTATGCGCGTAAGGAGGCCAATCGCGTCCCTCAGTACGCAACTGGGGGTTGTATGGCTTGGGACGCATTAAACTTACGCCACGAGTTTGCAGCGTATTAGCAAGCGTTCGCTTCAGTGCGCCTGTCGGCTCCACAGTGGCGTACTCGTCTTCGCCGTAAATCGCGTTCGTCAAGCAACGCTTCATAAGATCAAGATATAATTCACGGCTATTTTCCATAGTGCGTCAATTCTCCGTTAGTGGCCTGTACCTCGTCCTGCAATGACACTTGCCATTTCAACATGGGGCGAACTACCCCGGGCCATTCTCCGACATATTCTCCACGAACGCCATCTCCATTGCTATGATCAACCACTTGAAAGGAGATGGCGTCTTGGACCTTGACATGAATTCTGGTGGGATTGTGGGTTCCAATTTCTACTTGAACAAATACCTGCCCCTCTGCAAGAAAATTTCCAGGGATGCAGCAGATAGATTTGACTGAACCGGGGCGGCGTGGTGTGTTCCACCAGACAAGATTGTTGTAATCTGTAGTCAGAAACAGACAGACACCTGTTTCGTTTGTAAACCGCAAAACGACCGTCGGCCGTAATTCGGACTGTAAATTTTTGTAGATTACTTCCACGAACACAGACTGTCGGACATCAAACGTATCTCCGACCTGTCCTGAGCTGTCATAAACCCGTACAGACTGCAAGCAGGCTACCTCATCGCCGGGCAACTTCGATTGGCTGGTGTAAACAGCTTCGGAACGCGTTCCACCTGCCGAGATATAGTGCGCCGCAACCTCATGCGGGCTGCCTTGCAGAGAGAAGCGACCACTTTCCAGAAGTATAGCTTGAGAACATAAGCGCAAGACCATTGGCATCGAGTGTGAGACAAAAAGCACCGTGCGTCCGCTCGCGCCTACCTCCTCCATTTTCCCCAGACACTTCTTCTGAAACTGTGCATCTCCAACAGCCAGTACCTCATCCACAACAAGAATTTCCGGGTTTAGATGAGCTGCGACCGCAAAGGCAAGCCGGACATACATGCCGCTCGAATACCGCTTTACCGGCGTATCCAAAAAGTTCTCAATTTCCGCAAAATTAACAATCGCATCAAAATGGCGGGCTATTTCACTCTTGCTCATCCCCAAAATTGCGCCGTTGAGAAAAATGTTCTCGCGGCCTGTCAGTTCAGGGTGAAAGCCCGTGCCCACTTCCAGCAGGCTACCCACGCGCCCGTACAGGGCAATGCTTCCCGTTGTTGGCTCCGTGATACGGCTCAGGATTTTGAGCAGCGTGGATTTACCCGCGCCGTTACGCCCGATAATGCCGACCACATTGCCCTTCTTGATGTTGAACTCTACATCTTTGAGCGCCCAGAACGTCTCTTTCTCCTGCCGCTGTATCGGATGCTTCAGGCGGTGCATGATAGCTTCTGTAAGGCGGGTATGCTTTTCCGCATTGTGAGCGATGGTATAGGATTTGCTCAGGCCGCGGACTGACACGGCAATATCATTCGAGGACATACACCCACTTCCTTACTTCCAATCTACGTTACTTTCGGGCTACAATGCGGGGTGGGCCATGGCTCCCGCAGTGACCTATCAACGATTTTTCGACATGAAGGGTTTCTCAAAGGCCAAATGAAAACAATAGGAAGTTAGTATCAACGTCGGCAGCCCAACGATGAAAAATCCCATAAAAGACGTGTCAGGCTTTAGATGCAGGCTGCTAAAGATTGCATTTACCAGGGTGAGAACCGGCGCATGAATCAAATAAAAGCTGTATGAAAAAGCGCCGAGACGACTCAGGTATCGGTGGCTCAACAGACGGTGCAGCCATGATGAAGAGTCCGCAGCCAGTATAAGAAGACAGGCGCTGCCGACGGCGCTTGAACAATTTCGACCGAGGCTGCCACCACTGCCTCTGTAAACCACGATGACGGCTGCTATACAGACGAACCACAATATCCAGCGCAAAAATTTGTTTGCCGCCATAGAAAGTGGAAAATTGCGTTCAGCGATTACCCTGGCCGCGCACATGCCAGCCGAAAAAACAAAAATGTAATACAAAGGCCCATTGTACAACGCAAATGTCCAGATATGGCTTGATTTTCGCGTAACAACATAAATCAAGAAGGCAACAGCAAACGAGGCGGCCAACACGCCAGGCATAGATTTACGAAACAAAAATACGATCAGCGGAAACAACAAATAAAGCTGCCACTCCAAACCAATCGTCCAAACAGGGTAGTTAATGGCAGCAAACCATGCAGGACTAAGATTATGTACCAGAAACAGATGGCTGATGATCCCCGCCCAACTGACAGGAAGAGGGTGTTGTCCATCGGGAGTTCTGCTTAATAACTCCATACCTGGCATAAATAGCGTCAACACAAGACTCAGACCGATAGCCACAAGATAAGGCGGGAAGATACGCATTGCCCGCTTCTTCATAAACTCGCTATAACTCACGCGCATGCGAGGGTCTGAAGGTGATTTCAAGCAGAGTGGGTAATACAAACAGAACCCACTGACAACAAGGAAAATCATGACCGCGACATGATTGAAATACAATATCTTGAACAGGACGTTTCGCAGTCCGGGCCACATCAGGGTGTCAGGCCTTGCCAGGTAATGTGATGTGGCAACCCATAGAGCAGCCAACGCGCGTACGCTGTCAATATACTCCAAGCGTTGCGGCATACCTTGTTTGGCGCTTTCTCGGTCCGCAGCGGAAGCTTCAGATCGACATCGGCAAACCTCCGCTCCATGCGCTCGAAGTCGAACGCGCTGCCCACAAACCCTAGTACCGATAGAAAGAACTTTTAACGTAATCAAGCCACAGCTTGCCGCTTCAGCCCTGTCGCGAACCGCATACCTGGCGCTTCGAGAAATTTATGCAGCAAATGTCCGCAGGCAATGCTCAACGCGGCGGCAAGCGCAAACCAGAACACCGCAGCCAACGCATTATTTCCTGTTAGTTTATATCCCGCCCGCAGCACAACTGAAACAACCGTTAAATGCACAAGGTACAGGCTGTAGGAAACCCTGCCGAAATATTGCAGCACGGAATTCCTGCCGTAAACCGTCAGCTTGTTCTTCCGGCCTGCCGCATAGAGAACGAGCGCGGTTAATGCGCCTGCCATCAGCGCCGGTAAACTTTGATGCGTCAGCAACGCCGTTCCATGATAGCCGCTTGTGACAACATGCGCCGGTATGATGCTCAGGGCAATCAGCGCCAGGAAAGCAGTGAAAAACGCGGGATTTACTTCCCTCCTGACAGACCAGTAACACAACACCCCTGCCGCGAAGTTGAACCAATACTGGATAAACCATGCGGTGATTGGCTGATGCGCCACCGTCCAAAGATTGAAAACCAGCGAACAAATACCCACCGTAAAGACCAGCCAGACAGTTGGCATTGCGATCTTCACAGATGTCGGCACATTCAGTTTCTTCTGGCCTATTTTCAACAGCAGAATAAATATCAGGTAAAACTGCACTTCAATGCAGAGCGTCCAGGCAACGCCAACCACCTGTTTGACACCCGCTATGTTTTGCAAATAGACAAAGTTCAGGAAAACTTCGGCAGGATGGAAGGAACCTGTTCTTGTCAACGAGGGCAGCGCCTTTTCCAGTCGAGACATGCCTGACACAAAGATAATGGTAGCCCAATAGGGCGGGTCAAGGCGAATCTGGCGACGCAGGATAAAGTTTTTGATAGCCGCCCGGGAAAGCGCGTTGTTGCGCAACGAGTGCGCGATGACAAACCCGCTCAGAACAAAGAAAATCTGAACGCCATGCGCGCCATACGTGCAGGTTCGCAGCAAAACTTGCGGAAGCGCGACACTGAGCGGACCCTCCATGACTGTAGTATGCAGCAAGTGGTGCAGCAAGACTCCTATCGCCGCGATACCGCGCAAAGCGTCAATCAGTACATAGCGCGCGTTGGACTCCTTGCCTGCTTCTTCGGGTTGCGTGTTCTCCTCGCGCAAAGCGTCCGGGGTGGCGACAACGGCCTGAGAAAGTTCCGTATCTCCTTCAACCAGGGGCAGCATGGCTTGAATAGATTGTACAGGGAGTTCAGGTAACATCGGCAGAGTTCTACTCAATGCGCTTGGCTGTGACGAACAGACTTTGGCGCGCCGTTCATAAATCGGCGCTCAAAGAGCAGATGAAAACCGTACGCCACTACCAGGGTAACAGGTACTCCCACCGCATATACCATCAGCGCATGAACCACGCCGGACACTTGCCGATGCAGCATCCCGATACCCACCAGGTACAATATGGGGGCATGAATCAAGTACAGGCTGAATGTCCGAGACGAGTAACGTTCAAGACGGCCCGAAATACCCGGGGAAATTTCCGGCCTGCTCTCCCAAAAAGATGTGGTAGCACACAATACTCAATGCCGCCAACCCGCGCAAACCATCCAAAAACGCAAGATGAAGTCGTGGAGTACCCGTAGGCACAACAGCATGTGTCAAAGCGTCTGGCTCAAAAGAGCGCGCGTCTATCTCAGGGGCGCTTTCAACTGGCGGAACATTAGATGACATCCGCGAACTTCCGCTCCATGCGCTTGAACGCGAACGCGCCGCCTGTAAACACCAGAATAGACATGGTTGCCGCATAGGCCACGCTCCCCATATTCAGCGCGCCCCGGTTCAGCAGCGACCAGCGAAAACCTTCCAGCAACACGGACAGCGGATTTAGCAAATAAATGGCCTTCCAATCCTTCGGAACCGCCGATAGCGCATACGCGACGGGACTGCCATACAGCAAAAACTGCGTCACGACCGGCAGCACGTATTGTACATCCCGGTACGTCACCATCAGGGCCGACGCGCACAGGCCAATGCCCATCGCCAGCAGCAGCGTCAGCAGTACCCAGACGGGGAGCAGCAGCAGCCCGATGCCTGGAACCACATGGTACACCGCCATCAGTACCGCCAGCATTGCCAGCGCGACTCCGAAGTCTACCAGCGTGGAAAACACCGTCGAAAGCGGCAGCACCAGGCGCGGAAAAAATACTTTAGAAACCAGATGCGCGTTGCCCACCAGACATCCGCTCACCTTGCCCAACGTGCTGCTGAAGATATTCCAGCCTAATAACCCCGCATACGCGAACAGGAAATAGGGTAAGCCGTCACTGGGTAGCTTGGCGACTTTGCCGAACACCACCGAAAAGATGCCCGCCGCCATCAGAGGCTGCAAAATCACCCATATTGCGCCTAACGCCGTTTGCCGGTAGCGCAACTTTACGTCCCGGCCCGCCAGTGTCGTCAGCAAATCCCGGAACTGCCACAACTCGCGCAGGTTCAGGGCCGCCCACCCTTTGCTCGGCGTAATCAGCAAAAAAGGTTTTTCCGCTTCCGAAACGTCCACAGCAGATTCCAAAACGCCTTGCCCACATCTTCCTGTAACAGCCTACACGCCGCGCTTAATAGACTCGCCGCCAACGAAAGCCACCGCTTTTTCCATATCAATATCGGATTCGGTTTTACCCACCGAGGCGTTGACCAGGCGCGAAATTTCACGGCGGAACACGCTTGTATCGAAACGCCGCGCATGGTTGCGAATGGCAAGCGGATCGAAGTGTGTCCGCTCGGCAGTCTCGACCGCGTTGCACAGCGACTCGACGCTCTGCTCCGCAAACAGTACGCCCGTTTCGCCGTTGCGCTGCGTGTCCAGCGCGCCGCCCGCCGCATACGCGATGACGGGGACGCCGCAGGCATTGGCCTCGACAGGCGCGATCCCGAAGTCTTCCTCACCCGGCATGAGGAAGCCCCGCGCCTGCGCCACCAGCGTCGGCAACTCCTGATCGCCCACATGCCCCATAAACTCCACACTACTGCCCGACTGCTGCTGCAAGGAGCTGCATCTGCCGCCCCGTACCCACCACCTTCAAAGGCCGGTTCATGCGCGTAAACGCTTCTACGGCCAGATCCAGGCGCTTGTAGGGCACGAAGCGCGACACGATAATATAGTAGTCTCCACGGTCTTCCGACAACTGAAAACGTTGCGTGTTTACAGGCGGATGAATGGTCACGCTGTCCCGGCGATAAAACTTGCGGATGCGCTTCGCCACCGCGCTGGAATTGGCGACCAGTTGATCCACGCGGCTGCGTCGCCAGCGAGTCCCACATGCGCAGATAGTGCGTTCCCGGCTGTAGCAGGCCGCGCAGGGTTCGAGACATCCGCTCGTTCTTGCATATAGGAGCGCGTCGTCCAGGCATAGCGCATGGGCGTATGCGTGTAGCAGATATGCTGCGTGTGCGGCTGCGTGATCACGCCCTTGGCAAACGCCGAGACGAGGAGCTGAGCACCACATCATAATCGATAAATCAAAGCCTTCAAAGGCGATGGGATACAGCAGCAGCGCCATGCGATGGGTATGCCGCTTCATCAGCAGGTTTTGCAGAAAACTGGTGCGAATGTCCCAACTCCGATACGCGGCAGGCATCGCTTCCGCGTCATACGCCGACGTATACACAGGCGCATCCGGATACATATCATGCAGAACCTCGACGACCTTTTCCGCGCCGCCCATCTGCATCAAAAAGTCGTGTACAATGGCAATTTTCATTATCGCTATCCGATTACCTGCTGTGAAAATGAACTGTGAGGAGAAATTCTGAGAAAGCGAAACATGGCCTGAATGTTTTTTATGTTCGCGAAAATGTGCCGCGGACATGAGTGAACGCGAAAACAGCATTGCAATGCTGGAAAGTCTTATGAATTTCGCGAAGCTATTGCGAATCAAACTATTATGAGGTATGCCGGAACAACTGAAAAGTAGTTTACCCTACATTACCATAAACCCTGTGGCATTCGATGCTTGGCAGTCGAAGGCAAATATTTCATGCGAGGAAAACTATTACTGTCAGTATACCGAATGTAATGCGTTGCTGTCAAACATTTTTTTCTAATCTTAATCGCAAAAACATCTCAATATTTTTTGCGATTACATTTGTCGAATAACCTCAGGGCGGAGAATTCAAGCAGCCTCGCCAATTTGGCGCCGATTGCCCGTCGGCAAGGCTCTGCCGTCATTTCGTCGGCCTTCCGCCCTCGCTTCAAGATTAAGGCGATACTCGCAATTGCGCCTGATCGAATTGAGAGTCGCCGTTTTCCGTGTAGGTAGCTGTTACGGTCAACAGGTCGCGTTCGCGGGAAACGGTTTTATAGGTGTTGGCTCCGACGACACCTGGCTGACCGTTCGGCTTGACCATCTTACCCGCCCCACCCGTTTGCGTATAAGTACACTGCGTCGTCACGTCCTGCGTCGTCTCGATCGCCCGTATTAGGATTTAGAAACAGCGCCGTCGCCTTGAACGTCTGGTTCTGATAACCGCCGCGCAGGTTTGCCTGTTTCGGGCTGAGTATCAGTTGTTCCAGCTGAGTATAGTTGCCCACGCTTGCGACTGCAATGGTGGGAACCAGAACCGCCAGCAACCCCAGGGAGGCAAAGACAATCACAGGACGCGAAACCATTTGTGGTACGGGCGCATGGGTTGTTTCCTCGCTTGTTTTGGGCTTGGGACGCAGGCACGACACGCCGATGCCTAAAATCAGCCACAGAAACATCGAGTTCTGTCCCAACTGCCAGGCAGGACTGCCGGCAGCGTCTATGGCAAAGGCAACCATCGAAGCCATGGAACCCAGCAGCAGATTGCGGCGCAACCCCGCTTCCATCCCGCGCAGTCGCGCCAGTCCCATGCCCAGAAACATGACTACAATGCCGCACAGCAACACCAGGCCGGGTATTCCCAGTTCTGCCGCAGTTTGCAGATACAGGTTGTGCGCCTCCTCATTGAGGAAGGGTTTGACATAGCCGCCCGCCAGCGCCGCGCCCGAACCCGTGAATTGGCGTTGGTAGTAGGGGTATAATCCAATTCCCCAGCCCGTCAGTGGACGCTCTCGAATCATTGCGAGCGACCCGCGCGCCTTGTCTGCGCGGTACTGCCAGCCGGTCTCTTTCCCCGCCTGCGTCAGCGTGTCTGCGCGCTCAAGAATCGAGCCGGTATCCGGCGAAACGGTCAGAAAAAAGCCCGCCCCCACAAACAGCAACATAACCGGTATCGCCCACTCATGCTTGCGCGCGCCAATGCGCGAATGTCGAGACAGCGCGTAAGTGGTCAGCAGGCCCAACGCCAACAGGCCCGCCGCGCCGCCGATCCACGCGCTGCGCGTGTGAGTCAACAGCAGACAGGCCGCCGTCATAATCGTCGCCACCTGTGCGGTAAGCTGCCGGTTTGTCTTTGTTTCCGTAATAGCCGTAATACCCACGATGGGCAGCAGCAGCATCAAAAACGAGCCAAAAAGCTGATGGTCGCCAAACATGCCCGTCGCATATTTGGTGGAACTGCTTGCGAATTGCGCGAAACCCAACAGCGAAGTGACAAGGGCGAGAAACACCAGCACATCCACCAGTTTGGCAAGGTACTCGGAACGCCGAAACTGATAAGTAACCACGAAATACAGCAGTACGCCCGCGCCCAGGCGCAGTGTCTCCTGCGCGCTGTAGGCTTTCTGCGGTGAAACGGCGCAAGAGACAACCGCCAGTCCCAACAGCAGCAGGACGGGCAGGTTCACGCCGGTTTTCAGGAACGCGATCACGCGGTCTTTTTGCAGATTCCACTGGGAGCGCCATAGCAACGTCGCCATCAGCAGAATGGCGAACGTCTCGAAAACCAGCGCCGCCGCGCCCGGACGCCGCATTTCGGCCGGAAGGGCTACCAGGGGCATAAGCGCGACCATAGCCAGCACTGCGGCTACAAGTCGGTTTTGTACCGCCTGCTCCCACCATGAGTTTGATTTTGGCATGTTAAAGCCTTTCTGTTTCCTGCCTGGTTGAGTCGGTGCCTGACACATCCGGCCAAACCCTTGCAGAAGAAACGCGCCGACAGTGCCTGACACATCTGCCGACAAAATGAAAGTTGCCGAATTCGGACAATGCGCGTCCTCAGTCGGCTCCGAAGACGCTTTAGATACCCCGGCAGGAGGCGCCAATCCTGTCTGTCGGAGAAATATCACACGAGTCAGAAGGCCACAATCGAATTTATAGAATTCGTCTGAATGACCGGCACATATTACATATTGCAAGATTCATGCCAAACCGCGCATTTCTTGCATAATTTTGAAATATTTAACATATTCAGGGTGTAAACCGCCGCGCAGGCCATTCCTGCGATTTGCGAATTCACGTTAAAAGTGGATGCCCAATATTCCTAACAGGGACAATGGGGTCAGCACATCCTGAATTCCAACCCCATGCCGGGACGTTTTTGCCGGCACATACAGCATATCGCCCGGCTGAAGCGTCACGTTTTTGGCTAAATCTCCCTTTTTGAGCATCTGGTCCACATTGATGGGAATCATCATATACTTGCCGTCCGCCTGGCGTATGATACTTGCTTTACTCAGATCACCCCCGGTTGCGCCGCCAGCCTCGTTGAGCGCGTCCAGAACCGTGATTTTGCCTTTTTCCGGATATGTGTAAAAGGCGGGCTTGCCAACCTGCCCCTGAACGCTGAACCGCGCCTCCTGGAGGGGAACATACACTACGTCGCCAGCCTGCATACGAAACTTTGCCACACTGTCGTCCGCTTTGCCTTCGATGAGGAACGGATACAGGTTGATGGGAATTTGCGCGCCATCGCGCAGCACATTAACGCGCGTCAACGCCGCTTTTTCCGTCGCGTTGCCCGCCTGGGCAAGCGCCTGCATCAGCGTGGAATCTGGTTCGATATCATATACGCCGGGTTTGCCAACCTGCCCGTACACCTGCACCTGCCGACGCGCGGAGGTTTGCTCATCCAGAAGCAACAGATCATCGCGTTCGAGGGCGATGTTGGCGCTCCCCTGCGGCGCGCGCAGGGCTTCGGCCAGATTGACGTTGATGGGCAGGAGCGCTCCCTTGCGAATGATGCGGGCCGTGACCTGTTCCGGCTTCACGCTCAGGCCACCGGCTGCCGTAACCAGATCAAACACATGCCAATCGCGTTTCAAGTCGAACCCCCCCGGCAGCCGAACCGCGCCCACAACGCGCGCCCGCCGGGAATGAACCTCTTTCATCGTCACGGTCACGCGAATATTGTTGAGCGTAGTCTCCAGTTCCCTCTGTATCTCGGCGGCAAGGGCGCGTGGCGTTTTACCGCCCGCCTGCAATTCGCCGATAGTCGGGTACGCGATTTTGCCATCCGGCAGGACAGTCAGAACATGATCCAGTTCAGAATGGTCGCGAACCGTCACTTCAATCACATCGTCCGCGCCGATTGTGAACACATCGGCAGCCGCTTCGGCAACAACGGGAGGGATCGGAGCCTGCGCCCGCGCCTTGAGAACCCCTGCGCAGGGTATCAGCAGAAGCGCGCCGCTCAAAGCGGCAAATCGGAGAAAGGATGTCATTCGTTTTCCTCCCGGTTGGGCGTTGCGGGCAACGGATCATTGCGGAGCATGGCGACTGCGGAACCATTCTCTTCCCCGTCATGCTCTGAATCCCCAAGCGATGCCTGGCGCTCCTGCATCAGATCGAACTCGGACGTGGAAAGCCGCCGCCGGCCTGTTTCCTCGCTTTCGCCCTCCTGCTGATAGTAGTTGTAGTAGCGATAGTAGCCATAGTAGTAGTCGTCGCGCCTGCCGCTGATGTCGATCTTGTTGAACACCACGCCTAGAATCCGGGCATGAGCCTGACTGAGAAGCTCCGCAGAGCGACGCATAGCCGATTTTTTGGTTTCCCCGAACTGCGCCACGTACAGAACGCCATCCACATCCGCCGAAACCACCTGCGCATCTGCCGTCGCGAGGCAGGGCGGCGTATCGTAGATCACCACGTCGGCGCGTTCGCGCAGGGTAGCATGAACCTGCCGCATGGCCTGCGAGTTTAAAATTTCGGCGGGATTGGGAGGCAACGGGCCGGCGGTCAGGACGCGCAGGTTGCGTACGCCGCCCTCCTGCAGAGCCTCATCCAGCGCCAGTTCGCCCACCAGCACATTGGTCAGGCCGGGACGCCGCTCCAGCCCGACAAGTTTGTGCGCGGTCGGACGCCGGAGGTCGGCGTCCACCAGAATCACGCGCCGCCCATCCAGAGCCATGGCAACCGCCAGGTTGTAGGCCGTCATGGACTTGCCTTCGCCCGGAACCGTGCTGGTAATCATAATGGAGCGTATGGGCGCGTCCACGGCGGAAAACATCACATTGGAGCGCAGAACGCGATACGTTTCCAGCAGATTGCCATTGCGCGATCTGCCCAGCAGGCGCGCATCCGCATCCTCCACCAGAGGAATGTAGCCCAGCGCGGACGCCCCAAAAATACGCTTGGCCTCTTCGGGCGTATTGATGCGGTCATCCAGAAACTCCTGCAGCAGGGCAAAGCACAGGCCGAGGGTCAGGCCAATCAGCGTCGCGGCCAACAAATTGTTCATCGGTTTGGGCGCGACCTGTGCGCCGAGCGCTGCCGGGGAAATCAGTAAAACGGGATCATGCGTAGCGGTCTGCCGCAGGCTCAGGTCGTCCACACTTTTTGTAAGGGTGTTGACAGCAACCTGATGACGCTCGATTTCGTGCTGCATCCGCCCCTGCTGGCGCTCCAGCGCGCCGTATTTGTCCAGCCCGCTGGCATCCAGATTGGCGTACTTCCGCACATTTGCCAGATGCGCCTGCGTTTCATCCAGTTCGGACTGCGTGGAGGCTATCTTTTCCGCGTTGAGGGCAATAGCCGGGTTGGCAACGCGCTGCGTTGTGGTTTTCATATCCGGCGCAGCCGCCAGTCGTTCTCGCAAATGGGCGAGCTGCGCGTCCAGGGTTTGTATTTCCAGCTTGGCCGGCTTGAACCCAACTAACAATCCCTGCCGTTGTGTTTCCAGCGTGGCTATCTGCTCTTTCAGCGCGTCAATCTGCGCGTTGGTTGCCGACGCGGAGGTTTCCAGGTAGCGCGGCATCGCAACGTCGGCCTTTTTCAGCAGCCCCAGTCGCGCCTGCAAAGCGGCAATCTGCGCGGAGGACTTCTGCATTTCGTCTTCCGCGGTCACCTTGGTCTTGATGCGCGCCTCGCGCTCCGTATTCACCTCGGATACATGGGAATGTTCGCGAAAATGCTGTAATCCGTTTTCCGCCGTTTGCAGCGCGAGGTTTTCGGAAGCCAGCCGACCCTGCGCGAATTTCAGCGCTTTGGAAATCTCCTCGCGGCGATTGCCTGTAACGTACTTGAGATACACTTTCGGCAGTTCATTGGCGAACTTTTGCGCGTAAAGGGGCGAACGTGATTCGGTCATAACATCAATGACATCGGTAGTGCCGGACTGCTTTGCCATCAGCTTTACCGTTCCAACAGGAATGTCGGCCGCTTTGTAAGTGTCGGAAACCACTTTATCGCCCTGAATCACTTCCAGTTGCGTGTCTACCTCATGTCCGGCGTCCGCGCTGAACAGATTGCCCATCGGGTTGGAGGGGTCAAACTGCTGCACGTAGTAGGATTTGCCTTCGACCAGGACGCGCGCGTTGGTGCGATACATCGGCTTGGTCATAAAGGTAATGACAATGCCGACAACGAACACCGAGACAAACGTTTGAATCAGAATTCCTTTGCGGCGCTGTAGGAGGTCGAGGTACTCGCGGAGAGAAATATCGGATGTTTTGGCGCTTTCTTCTTGCATAATTACGATTTCTGGCGATAGCAGGCAGGGAAAGGCAGAGAGAAGATCATGACGCTGTCCGGCATGGCAGGGTCTAATCAATTCGATTATACCACAGGTATTCCCCTGCCTACACAACTTATTTATGACAAAATACCTGTTTTTATTCCCCGTTTGGCATAGAGAATCCCTGCGGGGACTTGCATCACAATCGGATTTGACACGCGGGACGACTTAAAATCTCATTTTCATGAAAATATTTTACGTTTATACTTGATTGCGCGTTGAAGCCGCCGCATGGGTTATGCTATACTGATAGAGTAGGGCGCGGGGTTTGCGCGCTTCTCGCCGGCCTGTGTTGTTTGCTCTTCGGCGCTGTCAGACTGCAAACGACTCGAATATCAAGGAAACCATTTTGAACATCGTCGCTCGTGTCCGTAAGGCGCCTTTTCTGCTGCTGACAACGTTCGCCGCGTTGGGACTTTCGTGCGCTGCTTCCCTGCCCGCCCGCGCGCAGTATACGTTCCTCCGCTCTTTCGGCTCGTCGGGATCGGGAAACGGGCAATTCACGAATCCCTCAGACATCAAAATTGATTCGAACGGCAATGTTTTTGTACTGGATAACGGCAATCACCGCGTTCAGGAATTTACGGCGCTTGGGGTCAGCTATCTGAACCAGTTTGGCTCCTCTGGAACGGGGGACGGACAGTTTACCAACTCTCTGGGCCTTGCCATAGACAGCGGCAATAACATTTTTGTGTCCGACTCCAACAGTGACTTTGGCCGTGTGGAAAAGTTCAGCAATAGCGGCGTCTTTCAGACGGAGTTCGGCAGAACCGACGACAACCCTTTACAATTGCCTGTTGGTGTGGCGTTCGATAGCAGCGGCAGCGTTTATGTCTCGGAAGCTGCCTTCGGATTCGACAGCGTTCGCAAGTTTACAGTGTCGGGCAACACGTTTACGCAGGTAGCCCCGATTGGATCTCCAGGAACCGGTAATGGTGAGTTGAACGTTCCGTATGGGGTTGCCATTGACCGCAACAACAACATTTTCGTTGTTGATTCCTTCAACAACCGCGTCGAGGAATTCGACAGTTCGGGCGGTTTTGTCCGGACGTTCAGCGCCCCGGTCGGATCTAATCGACTTTTTCAGCCACACGACATTGCCATTGACGCGAACGGCAATATTTTTGTAACGGATCATAGCAATGACTTCGTCGCTCGATTCAACAGCGTCGGCCAGTACCAGGACCAGTTCGGCACCAAAGGCATGGGAGCCGGGCAAATCGGTCAGGCGGAAGGCGTTACGGTTGACGCCCTAGGCAACATCTACGTGGCGGATACCCTTAACAATCGCGTAGATGTGTTCTCCCGTATCGCTGTCGTTCCGGAAACCGGCACACTGCTAACACTGGCCTGCATGACCGTAGGTGGCCTGTGCGTCACCCGCCGCCTGAAAAAAGAGCGGCGTTCTCAACCTGTCACCCCCTCTTCCAGCAATTAAGCGGAACAAACCACAACCTTAGAGCCTATCCCAACAGGCCGGGTACAAAGAACGTACCCGTCTGAGTGGCCTGCGGTCAGGCGTCCTTCGGACGCAGATGCAATCGCCTGTTGGGATAGGCGCTTATTGTAAAGTTGCTAAATATTTGAAACGCTGTTGTAAATAGCAGCGCAATGCCGCTTGACTGTCACTTATCAGGCGGCTTCTGCCTGATGAACGTTCCCCTTTCAACGTTTGTTTTCTCGTTCGATTTGTTTTTCCTGAATCAGATAGCCGCGCGTAGCGCTTTGTAGATACTGTTGTTTTCGTTTTGTTGTCCTGTTGCTTATCCCAATGGCTGCTTTCAGTCCGGCACGATTGCCTACCTGTGTTTTTCACTTGCTTTTGGTATTGCTGTTTCAGAAGAACCGTTCCCATGTTGACCTGCCTTGTTTCTCCATTTACTAGCCACCGCTTGCGCCGACTTGCTGTGTTCCTCTGCTGCCTGATTGCGCTCTGCATTGGCTCATTTCGCGCTTGCTTGGCCCAACAGCCCGATTTGTATTGGCGCATTGCCAGGAAGTACACCGGGGATTTTACCGGCACAACAAACTTCTCCGGCTTTTTTCAAAACAACACGAGTTTAGAACTCTGAAAGTATATACTTACAATGGGAGAAATAAGGAATGGTTCAGCAATTCCGAACCCTCATGGAAGGAACTCAGCTTGATGAAAGGCTATTTGGTTCAGGCGCTCAACGCTTGCTGGAAAGCTACGGGGTGAAATAAATGAAAGAATGCTGTGGAGCAATGGATGTTTATTAAATACGAGTTCACAACACCATGTCACTTTTCAATAGACTGAAGAACTGGTTTGACACACAAACTTTTACCCGCCTGGATGCTAATTCGTCTATTGGCCGCAATGGTCGTGATAGCTATGAGTATCGAGAAGGAGATCACGTTTTGTTTGTGCAGGTGGAACTGCAAAGTGGGCAACCCAATGTGGTCTTCTATGCCAGCATCATTGAGCATTGGCAGCCGCCGTATGATAACCCAAGTTGCTACCTTAAACCGTTTTTGAGATAGCAGCGTTCTGAAAGTGGCATTTTGCGCCAAACCTTCGAGATTGAGAAATCAGGGTAGCAACTTGGGTTATGATAATCAAACAATCAGCCAGGCACAGAAACAAGAAATCATCCGCAAAGTTTGTCAGTTCCTTACAGACGGTGGCCTTACTTACCGCGTAGAGTAGGCTGAAGGAATAAGGCCAAACAATAGCCTTTCCGAACAAGTATGGTTTTCCTCGTTTGGAAAGGCTTCTGTTACTGAGAAAGATAAAAAGAATCTATTCGCAGGTTTACCCCGTGAGATTGGAAAGCGGGCCGTCGGCGCAGTAGTCGGGGTTGCCGAAGCGCTCTATGCGATGCCCGAAGCCATGCGCGAGGGACAGCAGCAGGCGGTTGTGCGGCACATGCGCGTATTTGAGCGAACGCCCCATCTTGAAGTCCAGGCCGTTGCCGACGAGCACGAACGGAATATCGTCCAGCGTGTGCGAATTGCCCTTGCCCAGTTCGTTTGTCCAGATGAGCAGCGTGTTGTCCAGCAGGCTGCCGGTTCCGCCCGGTTCCGGCGTTTCGGCCAGCCGTTTGGCCAGATACGCCAGTTGGCTCGCAATACCACTGGTTGATGCGGGTCAATTTCTCCTGCGCGCTCGCGTCGCTGTCCGGCTGATGCGACAGGTCGTGCTGCCCCTCGTTGATGCCGAGCCAGCGCATACGCGCCTGCCCGACCGAATTGGTGTATTGCAGCGTGGCGACGCGGGAAAAATCCGCCGCGAAGTTGTTCACCAGCAGATCAATTTGCAGCTTGCTGATCTGCGGAATGTTGTCGTTGTCCCGCCGAACGCCCGGCTCCAGAACCGGAACCGCATGGCCCACGCTGCCGGACTTTGGCGGCGCGAATCTCCTGCTCCATTTCGCGCACGAGGGTGGTGTGTTCGTCCAGAATCTGCCGATCCTGCGCGCCCACTCGCGCCCGCACCTTCGCCAAATCCGCCCCTAGATCGTCCAGAACGCTTTTCAGCGTTTCCTGATCTTTCACCTGCCCGTACAGTTTGCCGAACATCTGGTACGGGTCGTCAATGGGCGCGATGGGCTTGTTCGGGCCGGCGTAGGACATGCGCGTCCAGGTATCCGCCCGGTCGGGAACCATCACGCCGAATTCCAGCGAGCCGAAGCGCGTACGCGTGGCCGCGTCCGCCTGCAAATAGTTCTTGATCTCCTGATCAATGGAGATGCCGCTCGACCAGCCGGCAGGCGTGTCCGAACCGCCCTGCACGTTGCCGGGAAACAGTTCAATGCCCGTGAGCAGGCAGCCGATGCCGCGCATGTGGCCGTCGCCATCGCCGCGAATCCGGTCCCCAATGCCCTTCAGGGTCAGCGTTTTGTTTTTGAAGGGTTCCAGCGGCTTCAGGCTCTCTTTGAGCGTGAAGGCTTCGCCCTCCTCGTCCGGCCAGAACGTATTGGGAACAATCCCGTCCGGGCTGAACATGATGACGATGCGCTGCTTGCGCCGCGTTTTGCCGCCACTCCCCGGCGCGGCAAGGCACGGCAGATTGGTCAGAAACGGCAATGCCGCCGCGCTGAGTCCCATGTCGCGCAAAAACGCGCGTCGGCTATTGGAATGATTCAATTGTTTCTCTCCACTATTGAGCGACAGGTGATTATCCTGCGATTGTTTGGTTTTTGGTTGTTCTTTCGGCGGCGTAGTTGGCGCGGCTATGGAGTTCACCATAATATCAGCCATCAGCTTACGAATATTATACTGATTTGCGGCGAAATTGCGCTCCAAAGTGGGCAGCGTATTGCGGGCCATACGCCAAATCGGGCTGCTTCACCAGATGCTGAAACAATTTTTCCACAAACGCGGCGTGGGCTTCGTCGCTGTCGGCGAGATACCGGCCCAACTGCATTGCGGAAGCGAACTTTACCAGTCTGCCACTCCGCGACCGGTAACTGCCGGTCGCGTCTACGGCCTGCCCGTTCTCTTTGTCCCGCAAGCGCCCGATGGCATCGAACTTTTCCAGCGTGAAGCCGAGCGGGTTGATCAGGTTGTGACAGCCGCTGCAGGCGGCGGGTTTGGTTTGCAGTTCCACGCGCTGCCGGGTCGTCATGTCCGGGTGCAGGTCGGCGGCAAGCGGCGCGAACGCGGCGGGCGGCGGGCTGAGAGTCGCGGCCGAGCAGGTTTCGCGCCACGAGAACGCCCCGGTGAATGGGAGAACTGGTATCCAAATACGCGAAACTCGACAGCAGATAGGGCTGGGTCAGCACGCCGGAACGCTCCGCTGCATCCAGCGTCACGGGCTGAAACGGCGCGTCGGCGGGAAGGTTGACGCCGTAAAGTTTTGCCAGTCGCCCGTTCAGGAACACGGTTCGCGCCGTCATCAGTTCCCGGTAATCCGACTTGTCGCCCCAGGCCGTATTTTCCAGAAACAGTTCCAGCGACGCGCGCAGGTCGGAAGCGACGGCGGGATCGAAGTCGGGATACTTTTTCGGGTTTTTGGCTAAGTCGGGAACCTGATCCACTTTCAGCCAGAACAGCAGAAACGCGCGCAGTTTGTTCCAGGCGCGCGGGTCGGCAGCCATGCGCTCGGCCTGTCGCGCGATCTGTTCCCGCGTGACAAGGCGGTTCTCGCTTGCCGCTTTCAGCAGTTCCGCATCGGGCAACGTGTCCCACAGTCCGAACGACAGCCGGGACGCCGTATCGTAAGCATCGTTGGGACGCGCCTCGCTTTCCCGGTACAGGAACCGGGGCGAAAGCAGGGTCAGGATAACCACGCGCTTGACAGCGGTTTCCACATCGGGCGCGGTTCGGAACTGTTTCTCCATATAAAACTGCGCGACATCGTCCGTCAGCGGGTCGGCGCAGGGCGCGTTCCACAAACTGACGACAAAACGCCTGCAATTTCGCTTTGCGATCCGGCGCGTCCGCTCTTCACGCCGGAAAGTTCAGCAAGATGCTCATTTACATACGCGGCGGTTTCCAGCGCGGCAGCGGTTGTCGCTTCCTCCCACGCTTTGGAAACGGACGTGCCGCGCTCGTAGCCGATGCTGCGGTCATCCGGCGGAAAGCGCGTGAACACGACAAAGGTTTCGGGCGTGAGAGCCGGGAACAAACAGCGCGTGCGGAACGGTTTCCATCGCCTGCTTCGGGCGCTTCCACAGCAATTCAACCGAACGCGGGCGGCGCGGGCTTGCCCTTTTTCTTTTCCGAGTCGTCTACGCCCTGCGTGGATTTGGAAAATTCCAGGCGCAGGGGATACGCGCGTCCGCCGAGCAGGGTAAACGACGCCGTGAAACTCGTTGTCTTTGCCGGATTTCACCCAGGCGTCAATCAGCGGCTGCGCGTTGCCGTTGACCCACAGGCGAACCGCATGGTCGGAACTGGACAACAAACTCGTACTCGCCCGTATCCGGGGCCAGTACGCTGCCCTCCCAGCGAATGGAAAAATGGTGCGGATCGAACTGTTCGGCAACCGGGCCGGACGTTCCGAAATCGAATTTGACTTCATTGTCAACGCGCTGTAACAGGCGATCCCCGTTGTCGAATCGCTGCGCCTTGAAATACGCGCCCTGCAAGTCCGCGCTTTGTTTCGGCAGGAATCGCGGCGTGATACGCGCCAATCAGATCAGCGACGGCGTTGCGGAATTGCGGCACGGTCAGGCGGGACAGGGCAACGCGGGCGGGCTTGTTCCGCGCCTGCGCCAGCGGGGAATAAAACGCGTCGTAGACATACGCCGCCACTTTCTGCGCTTCGGGCGCGGGGCATTTGCGCGGACCGGGCGGCATGGACTGCGCGATAAAGCGCGACAGTTCGTTTACGGAGCGACTGCCGGCAAGCGGTTTCGGATACGCCTTCGCGCCCTCGCCCTTCGCGCCATGACAGGACGCGCAGCGCAATTGATATACCTTTTCGCCGCTGACAGGCGCAGACGTTTTGCCCTGTCCCGCATCGGCAGGCAGTGTCCACGCAAGCCCTATTAAGATAGCAGGAGCCGCCGCCATTCCAACGCGCGGCGCGTCAATTTACTGAATAACATAATCGCTTTGACGCTCAAAAGACAAAAATGTGGCAAAAAAGTTGCCTCATGCGCTTCTCCATTGGCGATGTGTTGACGTAATGGCGCGTGATGCGGATAAGAGTTAGCAGGAAAACCAAAGCGTAAAGGTGAACTCCATCCACAGGAATATCGAGAGCCGTGTGGTTCCGCCACGTAAAGGAGAACGCCGTGCAGCCAGATTGCCTGCAATATCGCCTCACCGACGAGGAGAAACGCGCCTTCAATGAAACCGGCCTGCTGATGGTGGAAAACGCCCTGTCGCCCGCGCAAGTCGCCGCTCTGACAAACGCCTCCGACCGCATTTTCGCGCAGAAACTGGAACAGGGACACGACCCGCGCAAATCGCTGTTTTACCCCAACTTCATTCCCGACGATCCCGCTGTTTGCCGATCTGGTGGATTATCCCAAAACGCTGCCCAAAGTGTGGGGACTGCTCGGCTGGAACATCTATCTGTACCACGCGCACCTCATCGTCACGCCGCCTTCCGGGCAGGAACGGGACGACAAAACGTTCGGCTGGCATCAGGACAGCGGGCGCGTCAATCAGGAGATCGAAAGCCATCCGCGCCCGCGCCTGTCGCTGAAAGTGGCGTTCTTCCTTTCCGACACGAGCGAACCGGGGCGCGGCAACTTCTGGGTCGTTCCGGGCAGCCATCTGGACGACACGCAAACGCGCTCACCCGACGGCATCGGGCAGCCGAAGGGCGCGGTTCCGGTTCTCGCCAAACCGGGAACAGCGGTGTTCTTCGACCGCCGTCTGTGGCATTCGGCCAGTCCCAACTGGTCGGATGTCACGCGCAAAGTGCTGTTTTATGGCTACGGCTATCGCTGGATTCGCACCAAAGACGACATGACCGTGCAAAGCCTGTGGGAGCAAAGCGACCCGATACGGCGGCAGATGCTCGGCTGGGGCGTCAACGCCAACGGCTTTTACTCGCCCACCGATGAAGACGTTCCGCTGCGCGTCTGGCTGCGCGAACACAGCCCGGAAGAGGCGAAGTAGACAGCCTCACCCCAATCCCTCTCCTAAAGAGCCTGGAGATGAACAATGTTCTTAAGCGAGGGAAGTCACTTGCTTGCCTTATTGTCAATGCCCGTGCATGACATTCAGAGCTTCTTCGGAACGGCAGAACAAAGGACAAAACAATTATGAAAGTGCTGGTAACGGGCGCGGCAGGCAATGCGGGGCAGGCGACCTGCCGCGCATTGGCGGCAACGGGCGCGGAGATTCGCATGGCGGATGTGATGCCGCCACCGGCAGAGTATCGCGGGTTGGGCGAGTTTGTCCGCTGTGACACGCGCACGCCGGACGATGCGCGGCAGGCGGTGCAGGGCATGGATGCCGTGATTCATCTGGCGGCCTGGCACTGCGCCCATCATGCCGCCCGTCAGCGACGCGACGATTTTCGCCGTGAATGTGGACGGCACGTTCAACCTGTTTGAAGCCTGCCGGGAGCAGAAAATTCAGGCGGTCGTGTATGCCTCGTCGATGGCGTATCGGCTGGGGCGGCGTGTACGGCGTCACCAAAGTGATCGGGGAAGACCTGTGCCGCATGTACCACGAAATGACCGGAGCGTCCGTCGCCATGCTGCGCTATCACGACTTCGTTCCCAAACCCTATCTGGCGTTCGGCGCGAAACTGCTGCGCAACGGCGTGGATCGGCGCGATGTGGCGGACGCGACGGTTGCCGCTCTGCAGGCGGCGGTGGAAAAGCGGTATCGGACTGTTTCGCACCATCGTGCATACCAATCACGGGTGCCCGAAGCGGTCCGCGCCGATTTCCGGCGGCATGGCCCGGACTGGTGCGAAACGCAGGTTCCCGGCGCGGCGCAGTTGCTGACAGCAGTACGACATTTCCCTGCCCGAAAGCGTGGAGCAGCACGACCTTTCGGAAGCGAAAGACGCTGACGGGCTGGGAGCCGAAATACGGGTTTGTGGAGTTCCTGCACGACTTACAGGCGCGAACGACGCGCGGCGAAGATGTGCGCGCGCTCTGGACGCCCTCCGATCTATCCGTCGCATCCTGACGACTGCCGAATAGATTGAACCATAAAGCAACGATACTCCGCCCTTCTGCCATAACTGGGGAGATAGGGCCGGGATGAGGGCTTTTCAACACAACAAAGGAGTTTCAAACAATGGCACTGGAAAAACGAACATTGGGACGCACGGGGCTGGAAGTGACTGCGCTGGGCTATGGCGCGATGGAAGTGCGCGGCTCGCGCATCTGGGGCGGGCGCCCGGTCACGGAAGAGCAGGCTGATACGATTCTGAACGCCGTGCTGGACGCGGGCATCAACTTCATTGATACGGCCAACGACTACGGGCGCAGCGAGGAGTTTATCGGCAAATATCATCAGCAAGCGGCGCAGCGAGTTTTACCTCGCCACGCAAATGCGGCTGTACGGTCGTTCACAAGGACGAGAACACGGACGAGACGCCCCACGTCTGGACGCGCGAAAACCTGTTTCGCGGCCTGCACGAGAGCCTGGAACGGATGAAAACGGACTATGTGGACGTGATGCAACTGCACAATCCGAGCGTGGAGCAGGTGGAGCAGGGCGATCTCGTCGCGGTTTTGCAGGAGATGAAGCAGCAGGGCAAAGTGCGCTGGATCGGCTGCTCCTCCACCCTGCCGCACATCACGACCTACATCGAGCAGGGCGTATTCGACGTGTTCCAGATTCCCTATTCCGGCCTGGAGCGGCAGCACGAAAACGTGATCACCCACGCGGCGCAGGCGGGCGCGGGCATCATTGACCGGGGCGGCGTGGCGCGGGGCGAACCCGGCGTCGGGCCTGGGCAATCAGGACCGCTGGAAGAAGTTCGAGGACGCCAAAATGGACGAACTGCGCGAAGAGGGCGAAAGCCGCAGCGGTTTCCTGCTGCGCTTCCTGCTCGTCGCACCCCGACATCCACACCACGATTGTCGGCACGCTGATCCCCGAACACTTGCAGGAGAACATTGCCATTGCCGCGCGTGGGCCGTTATCCCCGGATGTTTATGCCGAAGCCAAAAAGCGGTTGGACAGCGTGGGAGAAACGCCTGCCGCGTGAAGCCGTTCACTTCACCATGTTATTCCCTGTCTACTTATGCTTGATGAGCCAGAACGCGCCGACCGCTGCGCCCACAATCAGGGCGGCGTAGAGCAGGGCGAACGCTTCGCTGCGGTCGTAGCGGAACTGGCGCAGGTTCATGCCGATGACGACAACTCCGATGGGAACGAGGGCGGGCAGCGCGGTCGCCGTGAACGCCACAATCAGCATGTACAGCGACAACACGGCGCACAGAACGACGAACGTGTTCCAGGCCGGTACGCGGAACCGCTTGAAGCAGGCGAAGAACAGCGCGATAAACAGGAAGTCCGCAAAGCCGATTTGCAGTTGCAGGGGCGGCGAACCGCTTGTGGCATGAGTAGCCGGCATTTTCACGGTCAGCGCAGTCATGGCAACCTGCGCTAATTGCGATTTGCCGGTCATTGCCTGATTGACCACGCCCACATTGCTGAACACCGCCAACATATCCACCAGACCCAATACCACGCCGGCGGGCAACAGCAATTTCATCTCTTTCACGATACGCGAAATGCCTACGCCCACGCAGGCCGCAAGCCACATCACCAGTAATTCTTTCAAGCCCATTACGTGCGCCAGCAAACTCACATACTGCTTGTACATTGGCCCCACTAGCGGCCAGCCACTCCAAAACGGTATCAGCATGAACAGAATGGGAACGCCAATCAGCGGGAACGCGAACACGCCCGCCAGCGCAAAGTTCCATTCCAGAACGCGAGGGGCAATCAGAGCGCGGGCGACGCGAACCGTAAACACGAGCATCAGCACCATTGCCGCAAGCGTCACGAAAATTGTAGAGGTGACGGTAAACGGCAGGAGAGTAGACACTCGAAAAAACACCAGATACAGCAGCGCGGTGGCAATAGCGTACCAGCCCTCCATGCCGGGTTTGGACAGCAGGCGATTCGGCGCGATCCATTCCTCGCCCCCACCCGCATTTTGATCCTCGTTTATTTTATTTTCGGGAGCGGTGGGCGCATACAGCGCTGCGGCCTCTTCGGGGGAAACCGCATGAGACGCTTTCGGCGTGATGTCGCTTGACTCGGCAGGTAAATTGTCCATCGGCTTTGATTCATCCAAGAATTGATTGAATTCTGTTTTCGTATTGGTGGGGCGTTCAGTCTTTAACGTAGCGCAACTGAATCAGATAGTGGCTATTACCTGATATTTATGCGATCTTGTGAGTTTTTCGCGTGTAGTGGCAACAAAACTGCGTCAGAACTTTGACAAAACGGGTTCGGATATTATATAATAACTGCGTGTCAGCGTCAAGTGATGTTTTTGCGACTATGAACTGACTCTTATCTGCCTGTCTGCGTTTAAACGTGGATAGCAGCCTTTTTCCGCACAATTCGCGTGGTTTCAATGCTGAAGCCGCTCTTTCTCTTGACGGCCTAATTCCTGCCATACATCTGCGCATGTTCCGCCTGTTTACGGCAAATGCGCGATGGTAGATGACAGGGACATTGCTGTCCTCTGCGCCCCCGCCCCTCCCTGTTGTCACATTCCTTCATAATGCTCTAAGCATTGGCGTTCCGGCTGCGGAGGCAGGTTTGAACCTTTTCCGATGTTCACGTTCCCGCCGTCAACGCTTATACATAAGATACGCAACACCCGAACACTGAAACCCTGAACACCGACCTCACCCGGAGAATCATCGTGAACGAGACACGGTTACGCATTGTAATTGCAGATGACGAACCTATTATACGCCTGGATTTGAAAAAAATGCTGGAAGACTGCGGGTACGACGTGGTTGGCGAGGCCGGCGACGGCGCGCGCGCTCTGGAAGCCGCCCGCACCCTCAAGCCGGACGTGATTATTCTGGACATCAAAATGCCGGAAATGGACGGGATTGACGCCGCCAAAATCATCACGGAAGAGAAAATCGCGCCCGTTCTGCTGCTGACGGCGTACAGCCAGCTTGATCTGGTCAACCGCGCCAAAGAAGCGGGCGTCTTTTCCTATCTGGTCAAGCCGTTCAAAGAGGCCGACCTGATGCCGCAAATCGAAGTGGCCGTTGCCCGATGGGGCGCGTTTCAGCGCATCGAGGAGCAGGCCGCCGATCTGGAAGACAAACTGGAAACCCGCAAATCCGTAGACCGCGCCAAGGGCATTCTCATGGATCAATACGGCCTCAAAGAGCAGGAAGCCTTCCGCCGCATTCAGGTGCAAAGCATGAACACGCGCAAATCCATGCGCGAAATCGCCGAAGCCATTATCATTGCGCACAATGTTTGAGGAAGTAGATAGGTAGATAAGTAGATAGGTAGGATTCCTCATGCAATGAATGACCGGCAAGCAGAGTAATCTACCTATCTATCTACTTATCTACCTATCTACCTATCTACCTATCTACTCACCATGAAACCTCCCCCTCTTCGCGCCCCCTGGCGCGCCCGCCGAATGATTGCCGAAATGCGCCGCAGCGACAACCCGGACGCGGCGCGGCTGCAACAGGAACTTGATGCCCGTGACCGCCTGATACGCGAATTGACGCTGACCGAGCAGCAGTTACGCGCCGAGCTGGAAGAAAAGCGCGGCGAATCCGAAGCACTGCGGCGCGTCGGGGAAGCGACCGGATCGGCCTTCGATACCGAGGAGATGCTCAAAGTCACCGCCGACATCGCCATTCGCATCACGGAAACCGATTCCTGTCAGGTGTATCTGATTGACAAAGCGCGGCATGAACTGGTGCTGCGGGCGGCGGATGCCAGCTTCGCGCACATGGTCGGCAAAATACGCCTGAAGATGGGCGAAGGCATTACGGGCTGGGTGGCCCGCGAGCGCAAGCCGGTTCTGGTCAGCCAGAAAGCGTATAAAGATCACCGCTTCAAATCTTTCCCCGAAATGCACGAGGGCGAATACGAGTCCATGCTGTCGGTTCCGCTTGTCACGCGGGGCGAGATTCTGGGCGTTATCAATGTGCGAACGCGCCGTCCCCGCGAATACACGCAAAATCAGGTTCGGCTGCTGTCGGGAATCGCCAATCAGGTGGCGGGCGCAATCGAAAAATCGCGCCGATTCCGGCAATTGGAACGCCACGCCACGCAGCTTCATTCGCTTTCGGAAGTCAGTCAGGCGATTACCTCCAACATGTATCTGGAGGAACTGCTGTCGCTTTTCGTGCAGATGATCGCCCGCACGATGCAGTACAAAATCTGTACCGTGATGCTGGTGGATGAAAACATCGAAAGAACTGATTATCAAGGCGACGCAGGCCGCCAGCAACGAATACGCGAAAAAGCCCAATCTCAAAGTGGGCGAAAGCGTTGCGGGTAGCGCGGTGGCGGAAAAGCGCATTATTACCCTGCCCGACGTGCAGAAAGCCCCGGACTACAATTTCCCCGACATCGCGCAGCGGGCGGGCGTCCATTCGCTTGCCAGTATTCCCCTGATGATGAAGGGCCAGGCCATTGGCGCGCTCAACTGCTACACGGAAAAAATTCATACGTTCACGATGGAAGAGCTTGCCATTTTGCAGGCGCTCGCGACGCAGGCCGCGCTTGCCGTGGACCACGCCAAGCTGATGGTGAAATCCGCCGTGATTTCCGGAGATGCACCACCGCGTGAAGAACAATTTGCAGCAGATCGTCAGCCTGGTGCGATTGGAAATGCGCTACTCCAAATACACCACCGTAGAAGACGCGCTGAATGACACCCTGAACCGTATTCTGGCGATTTCCAGCGTCCATGAACTGCTGACCCGCGACGATCTGGATACGGTGAGCATCAAAAAAGTGGCGGAAAGCATCGTTCACGCCACGCAGCAATCCGTCGTGCCGCCCGGTAAAACCATTTATACCACAGTGGAGGGCGACGACTTTATTCTGCCGCTCGCCAAAGCCACAAGTATGGCGCTTGTCCTCAATGAACTGGTGCAAAACGCCGTTGAACACGGCTTCAAAACGCTCAACGACGGGCGCATCCACATCTTTCTCGGCGAAACCCCGACCGAACTGCGCGTTTTCGTCACCAACGACGGCGAACCCCTGCCCCCCAATTTCACGCCCAAAAGCAGTGACAGCCTGGGCTTATCCATTGTGGAAACCCTCGTGCGCGGCGACCTGTACGGAACCTTCACCCTTGAAAATGAACCTGACGGCAAAAGCATTACCGCCAGCGTCATCGTTCCGCGCTAATCTTGTAAGCGTGATTTACGAAATTTTGGGTACGCTAAATATCAAAAACGTTTCACACTTGGAAGCAGGAGTCAGCCAGATGCAGACATGGCGCAACCGAATTACTATAAATCCAAAACAATGTGGAGGCCGCCCCTGTATCCGGGGAATGAGAATCCGTGTTGTAGATGTTCTAAACTTGTTTGCATCAAACTTGAGCGCCGAACAAATTTTAGAAGAAATGCCGGATTTGGAGAAGGAAGATTTGCAAGCGGCTTTGGAGTACGCGGCGCGAGAAGTTGACTACCCGGTTTTAGCAGCATAAAGCCGACTGTATAAAAACAAAATACCCCTTGCCCAGATATTGGAAGAAGGGGTATTTGTATCAGTGGACGCCATACATTGAGGGTTACTCGGTTGTCAGACCCGCATGTTTGGCTTCATACGCGGCGGTGGTTTTCGCCACATCAAGGGTGTTTTCGGCAACCGTCTGCACTTTCGTCGCGATATCGGAAGCGGCAGTCTGCGCCCGGTTGAACAACTCGTCGCGCTTCTGGCCCATGAAGCGGTTTTCAGGCTCGGTTGCCGGAATCAGCAGGCCCACTGCCGCGCCGATGCCCAATGCCACCAATCCGTAGGCCATCGGGTTGTCATGAAACGTGTCCGAAACCGCGCCCTGCGCTTTCCGTGTTTGCTCCATCGCGGACGATCCCAGCTGGCTGGCTTTGTCCCGCGCCTGCCCCGTCACCTGCGTCGCTTTGTCTTTCGCCGCGCTCATCGCGCTGCTGACCGCGCTGCTCGCCTGACCCGCTTTGTCTTTGGCTGTATCCATTGCGCTGCTCACCTTATCTTTGGCGCTGTCCACGACATCGCCAACTTTATCTTTTGTACTCCCGACCACATCGGTCACTTTGTCTTTAGCGGTTCCAACGGCGTCTGTCACTTTGTCTTTCGCGCTGCCCACTACATCCGTGACCTTATCCTTCGCGCCGCTGACGGCATCGGATACTTTATCTTTCGCGCTGCCAACCGCGCCGCTGACCGTATCACTAACATCTCCGGCTTTGCCCTTTACAGCGTCCACCGCGTCGCCGATCCTGCTGCCGATATTCGGCCCGGACGTATCTGGCGGGAGGTAATCCGCGTAATTGTCGCGGCGATAGGAAGCGTCTCCCCCATTATCGCGGCTGCGCATTATCAGCCATGTCGCGCCCAACACGGCGGCGGCAATCGGAAGCGGATTCTGGCTGACGGTGTTGAGCAGCGAGGAGCCGACAGACGCGCCGGAAC
Organism: uncultured Chthonomonadaceae bacterium; assembly: GCA_963817895.1. GTDB lineage: Bacteria > Armatimonadota > Chthonomonadetes > Chthonomonadales > Chthonomonadaceae > CAWFQB01. Next base: position 199,404 of record CAWFQB010000003.1, on the reverse strand, counting down.
TGCCACTGCCGCTCGTTAGGCTTCCCCGTCCGTCCACATCCGATACGGTTTCGATGATGATTATCTCTTCATCGCCCGTCAGGCTGTCAATCGGCTGCGAGGTGGGAAATACCGGCTCGTAGTCCGTGTAGTCGTAATCTCGCGTTGTGTAGCTCGGAACCTTGTTATCGTCGCGGTGTTTCAGATACAGATATGTCGCGCCAACGGCAATCAGCGCGGTCGGCACGGGATTGCGCTTGACCGTATCCAGCGCGTTTGTGCCTGCGCCACTCATTCCTGACATAACGCCTCCTATTCTCTTGTTGACGGTAACGGCAGGTTTGGGAGGTGAAGCGCCCCGCATGGCATCAATGGCTGTATCCACCGTGTGTTCGCCCTTGTCCTTGCCCCCGAACATATCGCCCACTTTGTCTTTGGCGGATTGCACCGCATTGCTGACCGTATCGGAAACGTTCTGAACCGCGTTGCTAACACTATCCGCCGCATTGTGCATCGCATCGCCAACCGTGTCTTTCACATTCTCCACAGTGGCGCTGATGCTCTCCTTTACGTTGTCGCGCGCCGCGTCAAGCGCATCTACAGCCACATCGCGGGCATGTTCTTTCGCCTGTTCCAGCACCACCTGCGGGTTCAGTTTTTCCTTAATCGCTTCCAGCGTCTCCTCAATATCGTGCCGGGTATGCTCAATGTCAGAGCGGATAGCAACGATCTCGACGGTTTCGTCCTCGCCGCCATGATGCTCCCCTATCGCATTGATTTCCGCCCGATCAGTAGAGGCCTGGTCTATTCCAGTGGGAAGATCAGCCATGTTTCAACTCCTTCAGCGAATCCAGCGTTTGATGCGGCGTCAGGTCGGCGCTGCGCATGGCGCTAATGCCCTTCATGACCATCGCGCCGCCGATACCCGTCACGATTGCGCCCACAAGCAGAGCGGACACCCATCCGGGCAAATGAAATACTTCATACAGCAACAGAGCAAGGGAGGCGACGAGCATCAGGACGCCCGCATACGCCAACGCGCCGCCCGCCACCAACAGGCCAATGTTTTTGGTGACGTTCGCCAGCTTCTGGCTCATCTCGGTTTTGGCGAGCGTCAATTCCTGCCGCACAAGGGTCAACGTGTCCTGCGACAATTGCCCCAGCAGTTCGCCCAAAGAGCGATCCTCTTTTTGTTGGGGAGCTTGATACATCGTCATGGCTTGCTATTAAACTCCTGTGTACGGCTGCGTATCCGGTTGGATGGGAACGGGCAGCAGGCGATCCGTTGAGGGCGCGTACCCGGAACCTCCCGTCGCTCCGCCGGTACTCTTCAGGAAGCGGGCCAGCATGAAGCCGAGTACGAACACGCCTCCAATGAACAGTCCGGGCTGACGGCGCGCGAACTGTTCCGTATCGCGTATAATGTCGTCTACCGTTGCGTCGCGCAGGCGGGAAGACACATTGCGAACGGTTTCCGCCGTGCTTGCTGCCACATCCGCCACCTGTCCCATGTTGTTGGGATCGTGCGCCCGCAGTTGCTCACCGGTATCCTTGACCGCTCCGGCAATGCCGTCCAGCCCATCGGCGGCGGCATCCAGCTGCGTTTCAATCCAGCCTTTGGTGCGAACGCGCGCCTGATCAATGGCTTCCCCGGCCCTGCGCTGCGTGTGTTCCACAACCTTTTGCGCCTGCTGTTTCGCCTGATCCACAATGGGCGCGGCCACACTGGCGACACTGCTTGCCACGCTACTCGCCGCGCTATCAGCGGCGGTAGACGTATTAAAGGTAGCAGTGGCATCGCCATCCGCTGTCATACCCATGATCGCGGCGGCTTCCGCCGCGCTCTCGGCAGGACCGGGATCAGGCTTGTTGTAATCGTCATACGAGTCTTGCGGCATGGCGGGGGCATCCCCCAACTGGCTGTCAGACATGGTAAACTCCTTGCTCGCAACATGGCGAGATGATGGTGATGTGCCTGCGCGAACGCGACAACTGCAAAAATATGAAACCGGATTAGAGTCAGGACGGCGCAACAGGCCCGTCAACACATACAACTACGGTACAGACCCGGCAGACAGGTATCGCCGTTCGCTCAGGTTGAACAGTGTCAGAACGATTGTCGAAATTGCTTTGTTCCCGGTTGTTTAACCGGTTTTCAGCTTTACAACCAAACCGCCATTTTGGTATAGATTGTTCTCTTACGCAGGATATAGACGAATAATCAAGTCTTGTATTGAGGAAAGGGAACAAAGGGGCAGGAGCAGGCCGTCATAGGAGATATTGTCCCATTGGGCGCTGAAAACAGTATTCGTACAGGAAGAATACTCAACCGGAAGTATTGCGGAACGAGGCTTATCCATGTCCCACTTGATTACCAGACTTTTCGACACGCGGGCAGCGGCGGAACACGCCATTACCGAATTAAAGCAACACGGGTATACGTCTGACGAAATCAGCGTGATTATGAAGGAAGCCCACGAAGCGCGGGAATTGAGCGAGGCGACGAACATACGCGCACAGGAAACGTCAACGGCTGCCATCGGCGGAGGCGTGGGCGCGTTACTGGGGGGATTGCTCGCCATCAGCGCGGTAGCCATACCCGGAATAGGCCTGATCGCTGCGGGCGCTTTGGCGGCTCTGTTCGTGGGTGGCGGTGGCGTCACGGGTTCCGTCGTAGGCTGGCTTGTGGGCGCGGGCATTCCCGAAGACACAGCTTCCGATTACGAACGCGGCCTGCATGAAGGCGGTATTGTCCTTGCGGTTGCCGCGCATCCGGGCGATGAGACGAATGTACAGCGCATCCTTGACGCGAATACCACATCTCATTCCGGCGCGGACGACGCTACCTTCCTATCTACGAATAGCGCCGCCCGACATGCGGACACAGACTTGCCAATTGCCGGTATACGGGAATAATCTGTTTTCCTCTATTTGCTGCCGCCAGCACAATCAGAGAACGAAGATGTATCTACTGAAGTTTGTCAATGAAGACTGGCGTGTGGTTTGCGACAGTTGAGAAAGAACGACATGGCTATTCTTTCCGATGGGGATCGTGGCGGTAAAGCGGGCGTACACAAAGAGGAAGCGGATACGGACTTTGAGAAGATCATACAGGATCAGCAGCCCGATAACCCGCTGTTGGGCGCGTCCATTGAAAACAACATCCAAACCCTCTCCGCGTTGCGCTATCGGGAGCGCCACAGCCGCACCGGGCAGGATCGTATCGCGGATGTGATTACGGATTTCTCCGGCAACATGTGGTTTGTATATATCCATGCCGTATTTTTCACCGTCTGGATTGTAATGAACGTGGGCAGTCCGCGCAGCATCTTCGGCTTCAAGCCCTTCGATCCCTACCCTTATCAACTGCTGACACTGATTGTGTCGCTGGAAGCCATTTTCCTGTCAACCTTCGTGCTTATCAGCCAGAACCGCATGGGAGCGCAGTCGGACAAACGCGCGGAACTGGATTTACACGTCGGCCTGCTCTCAGAACACGAAATTACCCGCGTTATCAAGATGCTGGACGCCATTGAAAACCATTTAGGTATCAGCAACGAAGCCGATGCTGAACTGCGGGAACTGGAAGCCGACCTCCGCCCGCAGGATGTGCTAAAAGAGATCGAGCGCATCGAGTCGTCATTAAACAAAGTGAAGCGTCAGGCCAAACAACAAATGCCGCGCTGAAACTACTCTTCACAAATCCGCCTGCGTCAGGCCGGTTTGTCTGAGCAGTTTCGCCAGCAAACCGGGCTTGATATCTTTGCCCGCGTGAACCGGCACAGTAACATTGCCATAACCTGCCTTATGCCACGTTTCATGGCTGCCACTTGTTCGCAGATAGGTCCATCCGTTGCGATGCAACGCTTTGCAAAAGCGCGTTCCCGTAACTGCTTTCAAGCCGCCATCTCCAAAAATCCTACACGAACCCGGTCTTTTGCGGCATCCAGATGACACGCAATTGCCTCAAGCAAGTTGTCGTACAGTTCATCCAGCGTATCGCCCTGCGTGAAGCATCCGGGCAATTCAGGCACTTCCGCCCAGTAACCGCCCTCCTCTTCGGTATGGACGACTGCTTTGTATGTTGTGTGGGGAGGAGTTAAAGTATCGCTCATGTGTTACAGCCTCATTTCCGATCAAACCCAATGTAGTTCTTATAGACGCAATACCAGTCCACGAAACGCCGTGAGATGAATCTCGCGGCTGTGGTAACAAAGTCCGCCTGCGCGGACTCAATGCGGTGTAACTCGCCATCTTACGGTGTAGTCCGCGCAGGCGGACTTTGTTACCACAGCCGAGGAATTTATTCCCCGGGACGGTGACAGAAGCAGCCCCCAAACCCCAATGGCGAGCAGCGCGATAAGAACCTTCATAAAACGATCCGGCTTCATCTCAATATCCCTCCTGTCTATTACTGTTGCACCTTGCGCTTTATAGCGTATGGCGCAGAAGCATAAGTAAGAATTTGCCGCAACAGCAGAGTTCTTCGTGAAAAATTCTACAAATATGCGGCAAGTGTCATTCTAACACAATGATTGTTCCACGCACAAAAAATAATTCCTCCTTGTATTAGCGATGCAGACCGGTAATTTGTTTGTATCGCGGGACAGATATCAGATTTGCAGAGATAAGTGCGCAGGCAAAATAAAGCGTCACGTCTATGTAGACGTGACGCTTTGGATTAAAGGGTAAGGAAGATTAGCGGCGGGCGCAGACGAAATTTTTGCGGTAGTACGATTCGCTCAGGCTGCTTACCGTCACCTGATGCTTGCCGGAAGACGCATGGATGAAATAGCCGTTGCCGACGTAAAAGCCCGTGTGGTGGACGCCTAAACGCTCGGTGCGCGGCGTGAAATACAGTCGGTCGCCCGGCTGCAACTGATCTACGGGAACTGGCACGCCATACGCCATCTGGTCGGAGCCGAGTCGGGGCAGGGGAAAACCGAGTGCGCCATATACGTTCTTGACAAACCCGGAACAGTCAATGCCGCCATACGTGTTGCCGCCCCACACGTAGGGAACGCCAAGATATTTGTAGGCTTCGCTCAAAAACGCCTGCGGGCTGCCCGTAAAATAGGGACGGTCACTGCGCGGGTAAACATCCGCGCCCCCGATACCCTCCGGCGTGCTGCCGGTTCCCCACTGTGGAGCCTCCTGCGTCGGCAACTGCCCGTTGGAAACCACCTGATAATCCAACATGCGGAGACTCGACTTGTGTATCCAGCCCATAGAGCCGTCCGCCATCAGGATACCGTACCAGTCGCCCTGCTCGGATTCCACCGCAAGATAGGTTCCCGCGCTTGCCGTCGTCAGTTGCGCGCTGCTGTCACTGCGTCCGCGATGAATCGGGGTGGCGCGATCCATCTGCCCCAATCGTCCTACTACTCGCTCACCGCCCGATTGCCCGCGCGACGATAACGCGCCCCGCTCAGGATGATAGCGTCCCTGACTGCGTAAACCCGCGTCGCCGGAACGCGGCGTCACTATGGTATGCGCGGTCTGCGCCCGCTGCCGCGCTTTTTCCAGCGTCCGCGCCTCCTGCGCCTCCTTTGACGGCGGCAACTCCAGCGTCAGGGATTGGTCGGCGTGAGCGGTATGACAACACATTGCGCCCAACAAAAGCGCAAGCAGGAAAATGCGGTTGATTTGCGGCGAACGGCCATTTCGCGGCATGAGAACGCAATGGGGCAAAGCGGAACCTCCTCTGCGCCTTGCCAAACGCAAATACGCGCAGGCAGGCCGATGTGAAGCGAGTTACGGGAAACAGCTACAGGGGACGGAGTACGGTAAAACACACAGAACGACAGGGTTCATTATCGGCAGGAGTGGACCGATTTTGCAGCATACAATCAAGACGACACGACCAGCCGCCAAAGTGCGGAGGCGCATACGGAAAAGGACAGAAATAGACAGGATTAACAGGATTTTCAGGATTAACAAGATTTTTCATCAATGGGTAGAGGCAACATCTGGCGGCATGTAAATAGCACACCCAGCTATTGCAACTCTTGACAACTCGCTTATTGGACGAGTCTGTTCCCTCTTCGTTATCCTGTTAATCCTGAAAATCCTGTTAATCCTGTCTAAATTCCTTACCGCTTGCTGAACTGGAAGCCTCTGCGGGCGCGTTTGCGACCGTACTTTTTGCGCTCTTTTACGCGGGGGTCGCGGGTCAGCAGACCAGTGCGGCGCAGGCGCGGGCGCAGTTCGGGATCGGATTCCAACAGGGCTTTGGAGATGCCATGTCGGACGGCTCCCGCCTGCCCGGAAATGCCGCCGCCCTTGCAATGCGCGACCACATCAAAGCGGCCTTCCGTCTCTGTGACGGTGAACGGCTGCCGAATCAGTTGCGCAAGGACGCGCCGACCGAGATACTTTTCCGCCGGACGGTCGTTGATGGTCACAGTGCCTGAACCGGGCGCAATCCACACGCGGGCAATCGCGTTTTTGCGCTTGCCGGTTCCATAAAAGCGATTTCCGTCTGCCACGCTTACTCTCCCTTGTTCGTCGGATCAGCCTGTATGCCGCCCGTGTACATGATAGGCGCCTGCGCCTCATGCGGATGGGTCGGGCCGCTGTAGACTTTCAATTTCTTGATAACGGCGTCGCCCAGTTTGTTGTGCGGAATCATGCCGCGCACGACGCGGCGAACAGCCTCTTCGGGCTTCTTCGCCAACTCGTCCGCCCGCTTGATGCTTTTCAGCGCACCCGGCCAGCCGGTATGGTGGTACACGGGTTCGCCCGGTTTGGTCGCGCCGGTCAGGATCACCTTGTCGGCGTTGATAATGATAACGTGGTCGCCCGTATCCACATGGGGAGTAAAAATGGGCTTATGCTTGCCGCGCAGAACTTTGGCCGCATCTACCGCCAGCCGTCCAAGCGGCTTGTTGGTCGCGTCCATGATGTACCAGACGCGCTGCGCTTCCATGTCCTCGGCGCGAGCCGATTTGGTGGTTTTCATCGTAAGTTTCGCTCCGACACCCGGTGTTCAGGTGTTCAGGTATTCAGGTGTTCAGGTGTTCAGGAATTGGCTCGTATCTCGTATCTCGTATCTTGTATCTACTTATCCCTTACCCCTTAAACCTTATCTCGCTCTTGTAGTCTCTTCGGATCCCGTAACGCGCTTTGAGCAGGCATAAACCCTGCGCGGGCGCGGTGGGGCCGGCCTGTTTGCGTTCGCGCGTGGCAATCAGTCGGGGAATGTCGTCCGCCTGCCTCTTGCCTGCGCCCACTTCAATCAGCGTTCCCATGATGTTGCGCACCATGCCGCGCAGAAAGGCGTTGGCCTCGATACGCGCCAGCACAAACGAATGATGGCGTCGGATTTGCAAACGCATGATGTCGCGCATCGTGGTTTGCCCCTCCACCAACTCGTTTGTAAAACACGCGAAATCCTGTTCGCCCAGCATCCATTGCGCTGCCGCCTGCATCGCAGTCACATCCAGCGGACCGGGACGCAACGCGCTGTAACGGCTCCAAATTGCGGACGGCGTACCCCGGTTCAGGATCAGATACGCATACAGTCGCGAGGACGCGGAAAACCGCGCATTAAAACTGCTATCTACAATCTCTACCTGCCGGATGGTGACATCCGAAGGCAACGCGCTGTTCAGGGCAATCGCCATGCGCGGAAACGGAATGGTCGTTTCACACTCGAAACTGATGACCTGTCCCAACGCATGAACGCCCGCATCCGTCCGTCCCGCGCCCGTAATCCGTACCGTCTGCCGCGTCCGCTCGTACAGCGCGGCTTCCAGCGTCCCCTGCACCGTTCGGATGTTGTGCTGCCACTGAAACCCCGAAAAGTTCGTGCCGTCGTATTCTACAGTGGCTTTGAAGTGTGGCATGGTTGATAGTTAATAGTTGATAGTTGATAGGCGCTTTGTTTTCTTCTCAGCGTATTTGGCAGAGGAGGGTGGCATTATACTATCAACTATCAACTATCACCTAACCTCTCCGTCGTCCCAATCCGAACAGCCCTCTGCGGCCTTCGCTTGTGACAGTGGCGCTGACCGGGCGTGGCGTCGGGTTCGGGAATGGGAACTTCATTGCCTTCCACAAACTCCAGCAGCACAAGCGGAGCGGCATCGCCGCGTCGGAAACCGATTTTGGTGATTCGCGTGTAGCCGCCCGGACGATCCATGTAGCGCGGCGCGATCTCTTCAAACAGGCGCGGCACAACGTAATACGGGTTGCGCGCGATTTTCGCGCCCCCGCGCGGACCTTTGTTGGAGGGGTCGCGGACAAACTCGTCAATGTTGCTGTCCACCCAACGGCGCACCAGACGGCGCGTGTGCAGGCGCATAGCAACAGGGGCTTCCGTGCCGCCCTTGCGGGCAATGGTGACAAGTTTCTCCACAATAGGACGCACTTCTTTGGCGCGCGTTTCCGTTGTGACGATGCGGTCATTGAGCAGCAGCGCTGCGCGTCAAACTTTTCAGCAGCGCGCGCCGCTGGTCGCTTGGCAATCCAAGCTTTCGATAGGCTTTGCGGTGACGCATGTGTTTTCCTTCGGAAAGGTAAGAGATACGAGATACGAGTAGAACCGGTTACTACTCGATAACCTTCAAGATGAAGGAATAACTTAGTTCAGGTTCTGAACTCGTATCTCGTATCTCGTATCTCTTACCTACCCCTCATCTGTATCGTTATCGGCTTCGTCGTCGTCATCCAGATTGACGGTTGTGCCGCCTTTGAGCGACAGGCCGAGTTGTCCAAGTTTTTCGCGCACTTCCGTCAGCGATTTTCTTTCCGAAGTTGCGAATCTGCATCAGGTCGGTTTCGGTGAACTGCACGAGTTCGTTGATGGTCAGAATGTTGGCTTTTTTCAGGCAATTGTAGGTGCGAACCGAGAAGTCCAGTTCCTCGATGCGCAGATACGGCGGTTCGGGGCCACCCTCCTCCAGCGCCTTGGTTCCCGTCGGCATCAGGCTTGCTGTGCCGCCACGGAAATTGGCGAACATATCCGAAATACTGGCTCAGGATTTTGGCGGCCTCGCTGATCGCCGTTTCGGGCGTAATCGTGCCGTTCGTCCACACTTCCAGTATCAGCCGCTCCAGGTTCGTGTTCGATCCCTGTCGCGTGGCTTCCACCGTGTAGTTCACCTTGCGCACGGGCGTAAACGCGGCTCCCATCGGAATCACGCCGATGCCCATTTGACTGCGCCGCTCCTGACGATCCGGGAGGACATAGCCCTTGTTGGTTTCAATCGTCATTTCCACGAACAGGTGAGCATCCTCGTCCGAGATGGTCGCGATGTACGCTTCCGGGTTGACGACTTCCACTTCGGAGGGGCAATGCACATCCGCGCCCGTAACAACGCCTTCGCCCTTGCGGTCAATGGTGATGGTCACAGGTTCGTGCCGTTCGCCGGTTCCGTTCTGATGCACTTTGACAAACACATCTTTGAGGTTCAACAACAGTTCCGTCGTATCTTCTTTCACGCCGGGAATGGTGGAGAACTCGTGCAGCACTTTATCAATTTTGACGTAGGTAATCGCCGCCCCCGGTATCGAGGACAGCAGCACGCGGCGCAGGGAGTTTCCCAGCGTCACCCCGTACCCGCGCTCCAGCGGCTCCACAATGAACTTGCCGTAGTTCGCATCGGAGTCGAGTTTCTGGATGTTCGGCAGGGTCAGGTCCATATTTCTCTCCTCTACTACCGCGAATAGAACTCAATGATAAGCTGTTCGCGAATGTGGGCGATGTCGCCGGCTTCTTTCATCTCGTTGAGCGTAGGAATTGCCACGACGCGGCCCTCCATCGCATTCGTATTGAACTGAAGCCAGATGGGAAGGCTGCGCTTCATCACGCGGTCGCGGGCTTCGCGGATACCGCCGCTCTTCGTTGCGCTTTCGTGAACGCCTACAACATCACCCGGCTTCAAAATATACGAAGGAATGTTGACGCGCTGACCGTTAATAGTGAAAAGACGGTGCGAGATCATCTGGCGGCCCTGCGCCCGGCTGGCCGCAAAACCCAGACGATATACCACATTGTCGAAGCGCGATTCCAGCAGGCGCAACAGGTTCTCACCCGTAACTCCCGGCAGGCGCAGGGCTTCGTCAAGATAGTTGTGAAATTGTTTTTCCAGAACGCGGTACACGCGGCGTAATTTCTGCTTTTCGCGCAACTGCTGCCCGTATTCCGTGATTTTCCGTGAAAAGGCAGGGGCGCCGTGCATTCCCGGCGGCTTATCGCGCCATTTGGTTTTGCCGTCCCTGCTTTGCTTATCGAGCGTACAGTGGGTGAAGCACTTGTCGCCTTTGAGGTACAGTTTTAATCCCTCGCGACGACACTGGCGACACCGGGGATCATGATTATTAGCCATAACGAACCAGATGCTCCTTGTGGTCTGTTGACAGTTGCCACCAAGTGACAGCAGGAGAAAAGGATGAAGGATGAAGGATGAGGGATGAAGGGCAAAGCCGTTCTTCCTCTTCTCTGAATCCGCGTTCATCCGACTATCAGTTCTCTCCTGGGTGTTTACACGAGGCTGAATAGAGCCTGCGCTTCCTCCACCCGCACATCACATTGATAATTGATAACCGTAAATTAGTGTTTATACGCGGCGGCGCTTGGGCGGGCGGCAGCCGTTGTGTGGAATGGGCGTCACGTCCTTGATGAGACTGACTTCCAAACCGACAGTTTGCAGCGCACGAATGGCCGTTTCACGACCCGCGCCCGGTCCCTTGACATACACTTCCACGCGACGCAGGCCATGCTCCATTGCGGCGCGGGACGCGCGCTCGGAAGCGATCTGCGCGGCGAAGGGTGTGCCTTTGCGTGTGCCTTTGAACATTCCGACGCTGCCCGCACTGGCCCACGAAAGGGTTGCGCCCTGCATATCGGTAATTGTAACCAGAGTGTTGTTGAATGTGGATTGGATATGCACAATCCCGGCCACCACGTTCTTTTTCTCTTTCGACTTGGGTTTGCCTGCGCCCTTCGTCGTTTGTTTGTTCGCCATGCGATTCTCTCCTACTTCTTCGGTTTCTTCTTACCGGCAACCGCGCGCTTCGGCCCTTTGCGGAATCGAGCGTTAGTTTTGGTGCGCTGACCGCGTACCGGCAGGCCGCGCCGATGGCGCAGACCGCGATAGCAGCCAATTTCAATCAGACGGCGGATGCTCAACTGAAACTCGCGCCGCAAATCACCCTCAACTCGAAAGTCTTTTTCAAGGATTTCGCGGACCTTGTTGGTTTCGCCTTCCGTCAGATCGCGTACCCGCGTGACCGGGTTGATGCCCGCCCGCGCTACGATCTTCTGGGCGCTGGTCAGGCCGATGCCGTAGATGTAGGTAAGCGCATACTCGATGCGTTTGTCGCGTGGCAGGTCCACGCCAGCAATACGTGCCAAACTACCCTCCCTGTGAGGAGGAGAAAGGAGAAAGGCGAAAGAAGAAAGTAACTGCAATGCTACTTTTCCCTTTTCCCTTTTCCCTTTTTCCTAACCTTGCCTCTGCTTATGCTTGGGGTTGACGCAGATGACGCGCACAACGCCTTCGCGTTTGATGACTTTGCACTTCTCGCAAATTTTCTTTACGGACGCGCGGACTTTCATGAGAAACCCTCCGTTCTGTCCTGCGCTTTCACAACTTGAAAGCGCAATACTGTCGCAGCCGCCTGAGTTTGCCTGACAGACACAACAAACCCCGTCCGGCAAACAAAAGCGTTTCCAGACAGTGCGCTACAGTATACCCTATATTTTGCCGAAACGTAGTTTCAATCCTCACCCGACCTTCCGACCGGGTGCAACTGTCCATTTCCACAGGAATCGTTAGTATGCTATTGAACAGTTTCGGAAGAGGAAAAGAGGTTTTTCTTCCACTTCCCAGCGATTATCTGCCGATTGATCCCGTGTTCAGGGAAAGGTTCATGTAGGGGCGCTGCTTGCCGCGCCCTCTATGAGCGTTTGCCGCCCCTTTATGAGCGCTTACCACGTCAACAGGGCAGATTGCCGCGCTCTAAATGGCGGGTTGCTGCCCCTTCCATAAGCGCTCGCGCCCTTTTCAGGAGGGTTCAGCAAGCAGAACCCCTACGCGAGAAGCATTATGCTTTGTAGCGATAGCGGATACGCCCACGCTCAAGGTCATACGGGGAAAGTTCTACCAACACGCGATCCCCGGGCAGAATACGGATGTAGTTTTGCCGCATTTTGCCGGAAACGTGCGCAAGCACAACTTTCTTCTGCTCGCCGACAGGGATTTCCACGCGAAACATCGCGTTCGGAAGGGCTTCCACAATCAAGCCCTCCACTTCGATGCCGGGTTCTTTGCCGCCGTTGTCTTCCGTCGTTGGCGGTGGTTTGCGTGGCCCGCCGCCTCCGCCGCCTCCGCCGCCTCGTGATGGGCCGCCCGACCCGCGTCGCTGTGGTCCGCTCCCACTCGCGCCGCCGGGTCGCGCGGGTCCTGTTGGTCTTTTGGGTGGTGGCATTCAGTCTCCGTGTAGGTATTCGGTATTCGGCGTTCGGTATTGGGTATTCGGAGGATACTTCTATTAGTGAGCATTTCCGAACACCGAACACCGAACACCGAACACCGAATACCTATTCCTTCGTAAGAATTTGGACGCCACCATCCACGATGGCGACCGTGTGTTCGAAATGCGCGGACAATTTGCCGTCCGCGGTCACGATGGTCCAGCCATCGTCATGGTACTTGATGTCCTGCTTGCCGGCATTGAGCATCGGTTCGATAGCAAACGTCATTCCGCTGCGCAACAAGTCGCCGCGCCCACGCGATCCGTGATTTGGCACTTGAAGCTCTTCATGTAGTTCCGTGCCTACCCCGTGTCCGGTCAGTTCCCGCACGACTGAAAAACCGTGCGTTTCCGCGTACTTCTGCACCGCGTAACCAATATCGCCTGTGCGGTTGCCTTTGCGCGCTTTTTCAATCCCTTTATACAGCGCCTCTTCCGTCACCTTCAGCAAACGTTCGGCCTGCGGCGAAATTTTACCCACCCCAAACGTCCACGCGCTGTCCGCCATCCAGCCATCCAGTTCTACGCCGCAGTCAATCGTGACAATATCGCCCTCTTTCAATACGCGCCGTCCCGGTACGCCATGCACCACCTCTTCATTGACTGAGATGCACGTCCAGGCGGGAAAGGGCGGATGCGCTCCGGGCGCGTATCCCAAAAATGGCGATGTGCCGCCATGCTCTGAAATGATACGTGCGGCCATATCTTCCAGTTCGCCCGTTGTAATGCCGGGAACTGCCGCCGCGCCGGTTTCATTCAGCACTTTTCGTACCACGCGCCCTGCAGCCCGCATTTTGGCTATTTGTTGCGGCGACTTCAAAATAGTAGTCATGTTACTGGTTTCCAAAAACTATTTACGCTGCTTGTTCAAGATGGCGACAACCGCGCTGAATACGGTTTCCGGCGCGGCGTCCGCATCTATAGTGTACAGCATGTTGCGTTCGCGATAGTAGGTCACTAAAGGCGCGGTTTTTTCGGCATAAACTTCCAGACGGCGCTGCACCACATCCGGGTCATCATCCGGACGGCGTTCCAGCGGCGTCCCGCACAAATCGCACAATCCCGCAATGAGGGGAGGCTGCGATTCGATATGGTACGTGGAGCCGTCGCGCGGACACACGCGCCGCCCGCTGAACCGGCCCACAATATCGGCAATCGGCGCTTCAAAATCCAGAACGCAGTTCAGCCTGCGCTCCTGCGTCGCCAGCATCGTTTCCAGCGCTTCGGCCTGTGGAATGGTGCGCGGAAAGCCATCGAGCAGAAATCCCGCCGCGCAGTCCGGTTCTTCGGTACGCGCCTTGACCGCCTGTATCACCACATCATCCGGGACGTATTCGCCCTTCTCAATCTTATACCGCTGAATGATGCGCCCCAGTTCCGTACCCCGCGCAACGGCATCGCGGAACATGGCTCCCGTAGAAATGGTAGGCACACTGTAGTGAACGGAAATCCGCCCACCCTGCGTGCCTTTGCCTACCCCCGGCGGTCCGAGCAGTATCACGATCATGCGCCTGAGCCTCTATCGCTTCGCCGCAGAAAAAAGGAAAAAGGAAAAAGGAAAAAGCCAGCCTGTTGAAACGGACGCATATTCTCTCCCAACCAAGATGCCAGCATCATAGCGAAGGCTTTCTCCTTTTTTCTTTACTCCTTTTTCCCTGTTACGACTGCTCTTCCGCCTTTGTCTTGATGAAGCCTTCGTAGTTGCGCATCAGCAGTTGCGCTTCGATGGCCTGCATGGTTTCAATCGCCACGCCGACAATAATCAGCAGCGACGTTCCGCCCACAAGCGTTACGCTGGTGAACTTGGTCACGCTTGGAATGATGTACTGCGTCAACGCGATCAGGGCGAGGAAGACGGCTCCCGCAAGGGTGATGCGCGAAATCACTTTGTCCAGATACTCGTAGGTCGGCGTACCCGGACGGATGCCCGGAATGTAGTTGCCGTACTTTTTGAGATTGTCCGCCATCTCCTGCACGTTCATCACGATGGCCGTGTAGAAATAGGTGAACACGATGACCAGCAGCGCGTACAAAGCCGTCGCGTACCACGTCTGCCCCGGACTCAGGTTCTGCATCCACACTTTCAGCGACCCGTAAAAGCCCGGATCGCCCGCCGTGCCGGGCAGCAGGTTGACCAGCGTGGCCGGGAACAGCATCAGCGAAATCGCGAAAATGATCGGGATAACGCCCGCCGAGTTCACCTTGATAGGCAGGTACGAAGTGCCGGTTTGCGACGCCCGCATCCCGATGACCCGCTTGGTATGGTGGATGGGAACGCGCCGTATCCCCTGCGTCACATACACAACCGCCAATACCGTGAAGAAAAAGGCGGCGAACAGGAAAATCAGGTTGAACCAAGGAACGTTGTGTGACGTGATTTGAGCAATTACCAGATTGGCCTGCCCGCGCAAACTAAGCAGAATGCCCGCGAAAATCAGCAGTGAAATGCCGTTTCCGACGCCCTTCTGCGTCACCTGTTCGCCCAGCCACAGCAGGAAACTCGCGCCCGCCACCAGCGAGGTCACGAGTATCAAACGATCACCGAGGGAGAAAGGATGTCCCAGGCGCGTGAACAGAATCGTCAGGCCGAACGCCTGTACGATTGCCAGCACGACGGTTACGTTGCGCGTAATCTTCGCAATCTGCTTGCGCCCGGATTTGCCCTCTTTTTGCATGGCGTCCAGTTGCGGAATGGCAATGGTCATCATCTGCATGATGATCGAACTGTTGATGTAGGGCTGCAATCCCAGCGCGAAGACAGACATGCGCTTCAGAGCGCCGCCCGAAAATACGTCAATCAGCCCAATCAGGTTGTTCGAGTTGGCCTGCAGCAGTCTCGCCAGTTTCTCCGGGTCGCGAATACCGGGCGCGGGAATATGCGCTCCCAGCGCGAACAGCGCCAGCATCCCCAACACGAATAGAATGCGACGTTTCAGTTCCGGGATCGCCAGCGCCCGCTGCATTGCCTGTAACATGGTCTTACTTTTTCCTCTCAGTCGCCAGAACAACCACAGTGCCGCCTGCCGCCGTAATTTTATCCTGCGCGGATTGGCTGAACTTGTGCGCGCGGACGGTGAGTTTTCGGGACACTTCGCCGTTGCCCAGAATCTTCAGCCCGTCGTAAATGTCGCGCAAAATTCCCCGCGCCAGCAGGATGTCGGGCGTCACTTCCGCGCCGTCCTCGAACTGCTCCTGAAGCGCGTCCACATTGATAAGAGCGTACTCTTTCTTGTTGACGGGCTTGAAGCCGCGCAATTGTGGCAGACGGCGGTGCAGCGGTGTCTGGCCGCCTTCAAAGTTGGGATTGATCTGTCCGCGCGCCTTGTTTCCCTTGTGTCCGCGCGTGGACGTTTTGCCGTGTCCCGAACCGATGCCGCGCCCGATGCGCTTGCGGCGGTGCGTGGAGCCTTCGGCGGGTTTCAATGTATGCAATCCGATAGGCATAATAGATTCCTGCGTCTCTTCCGTAAAAGAGAAAAGAAAATGCCTGCGGATCAGCATTAGGACTAAGTATACCTAAAACGAAGCTAATCCGCAAACGGTTTCAGAAAATAGGTGAAAATGGTTAGTTGCTTGCGACGTATTCCACTTCAAGCAGATGCTGAACTTTGTGGACCATGCCGCGAATCACGGCGTTGTCGTCCTGTTCAACAGTCTGGTTGATTTTCTTCAGGCCAAGCCCTTTGACCGTCGCGCCCTGATCTTTGTTGTAGCCGATGGGGCTGCGCTTGAGCGTGATTTTCAATTTAGCCGACATGGTTGTTCCCTTCCGCCTTGTGAATCCAGGGCATCAAGGCTTCTACAGTAGTCGAGCGCAGCCGCGCCACGTCTTCCACGCGCTTCAGTTTCTTCAGCGCGGACATGGTGGCCCAGCAGATGTTGGTCGCGTTGGAAGAGCCGAGCGATTTGCCAAGCACATCATGGATGCCGCCCAGTTCCAGAATGGTTCGCATGGAACTGCCCGCCACGATTCCGGTTCCCGGCGAAGCCGGACGAAGCATCACTTCCGCCGCGCCTTCGGTCTCGAAAATTTCGTGCGGCAACGTGCCGCCAATCGTCGGAATTTCGATGATGTTCTTTTTCGCCGCTTCCACGCCCTTGCGGATCGCGTCGGGAATAGCGCGCGCTTTGCCCAGACCCGCGCCGACGTGACCGTTGCGGTCGCCTACAATGACCAGAGCGCTCCAGCTCATATTGCGGCCACCCTTGGTGGTTTTCTGGCATTTGTTGGTGCGTACCACGCGCTCTTCCAGATCGCCCAGTTTATCAGGATTGATTCTTGCCAATGGAAACTCCTTTAGAAGGTAGATGAGTAGATAGGTAGTCAGGTAGATGGGTAGAGTTTCTCTACTCTACATCTTTCATCTTAACAAGAGGCATTGTATGTAGCAGGCTTTTCTACCTATCTACCGACTACCCATCTACTCATCTACCTAGAATTTTAGTCCGCCTTCACGCGCGCTGTCCGCGAGCGCCTGGACGCGGCCATGATATTTGTAGCCGCCGCGATCAAACACGACAGCATTGACGCCTTTTGCCAGCGCGCGTTCGGCGATCAGCGCGCCGACGGCTTTCGCGGCTTCCACATTCCCGCCGGTCTTCAGGGACACGCGCAAACCGGCATCTACGGTGGAAGCAGTCGCAAGCGTGGTTCCGGTGACATCATCAATCAACTGCGCATAGATATGCTGTAGACTGCGCGATACATTGAGGCGGGGCCGTTCGGCGGTTCCGGCCACTTTGTAACGCAGGCGCTTGTGGCGCTTGCGCCGCAGCGCTTCCTTTTCATCAGGTTTCATAATGGTTGTGTTTTCCTCTGGCTCAGGAGATACAAGATAAGAGATATGAGATACGAGGGCAATGCGCCTATCGAATACAGCTTTTCCTCGTATCTCTTATCTTGTATCTCGTATCTACTTCTTACCCTTGCCGCCCTTGCCGCTGGCCTTGCCCTGTTTGCGGCGCACGGCTTCGCCTTTGTAGCGGATGCCTTTGCCCTTGTAGGGTTCGGGTTTGCGAAGTTTGCGGATTTCGGCAGCCGTCTGGCCGACGCGCTCTTTGTCAATGCCCGTAATTGTGATGACCGGGTTACGGGATTGCGGGTCGTTGGCGACGGCGAACGCAATGCCCTCGCGGGGCAGCACTTCAATGGAGTGGGAGAAGCCAACGTTGAGCGTCAAAATCGCTCCATTGACTGCGGCGCGGAAACCGACGCCCTGCACTTCCAACTGGCGGGTGTAGCCTGTGGTGACGCCTTCGATCATGTTGGCAACGAGAGTGCGGGTCAGACCGTGCAAAGCGCGATGCTCTTTGCCGTCTGTGGGCCGCTCAACGTGCAGAGTGCCGTCTTCCTGGCGCAGGGTAATGTCGGGGCTGAACTGTCGCGTCAGCGTCCCTTTCGGGCCTTTAATTGTTACCAGCCCATCCGGGGTTGGCGTAATCGCCACGCCAGCCGGCACGGGAATGGGACGTTTTCCAATTCGAGACATGGATGCTCTCCGGGTAGACGGTAGACGGTAGACGGTAGACGGTAGAAAGGCCTCACTCTGAAATCATGCTTGCTACAAAACAGAACAGCGCGCAGCAAAGAAGTTTTTTCTACCGTCTACCGTCTACCGTCTACCGTCTACCTCCTTAATACACATAGCAAAGAACTTCGCCGCCGACGCCGCGCCTGCGGGCTTCGCGGTCGGTCATCACGCCGTGCGACGTGGACAGGACGGCAATGCCCAAACCGCGCAGAACGCGAGGCACATTGTCCTTGTTGCAGTACACGCGCAGGCCGGGCTTGCTGATGCGCTTCAATTGGGTAATCACCTTCTCGCGCTTGGAGCCGTACTTAAGCGTGATTTTAATTTTGTCCTGGGGAACCTGCTTGATAACATCGTAACCCTTGATAAAGCCTTCGGCGGTCAGGATTTTGACGATTTCGATCTTCAAATTAGAAGAGGAGATTTCCAGCGCGTCGTGGTTGGCGCGATTCGCGTTGCGAATACGGGTCAGCAGGTCGGCGACAGGATCGGTTGTGTAAGCCATGTTGGGTTAATCCTTTCCTTTACCAGCTCGACTTGGTGACGCCGGGAATTAATCCCTTGTGCGACATTTCGCGGAAACAGATGCGGCACAACCCGAAGCGGCGGAACACGCCTCGCGGACGCCCGCAGACGTTGCAGCGCGTGTACGCGCGCACCGCGAACTTGGGCTTGCGCTTGCATTTTTCAATCAATGCTTGTTTTGCCAATACAAACTCCTTCGTTGATGCTTGGTGGTTGGTGGTTGGTGGTTGGTGACTGGTTAATTCTCGTACAAATAAAGGTTCGTATCGAAATGCGAAGCTTACAGACAAAATCAACCAGTCACCAACCACCAACCACCAACCACCAGCCAAGAATATGCAGGCCATACAATCCGCCTGCGTCGCGCTCCTTCTTGTGGTTCGCGACCCTGTTCGATACATGAAAACGGTTCAGGCCGTCTCGCAACAGTGATGTATCACTACGTAGACGGCAAAAAAGGCATAGCCATTTTGAGAGGCCGATGAAGTATACCACACTTCATCGGCCTATGGATAGGGAAATCGAAATTTCCTCTGGCGGGCGGCTTCCTGTTTTCTTTAATTGTTTCTTTTGTTCCCAAACAATAAGCGCTAACTTGCAGGAAACAGGCGAAACAGAGTTGCAACCGGACCTCTTCCCCGTAGGGGATTGAAACGCAGCCTCGCTTGCAGGACGGCAACCTGGGCATCGGTTGCAACCCGACCTCTTCCCTCAACCGGCATTTTATATGCCGGATTTAGCGGCAACTTATAGCCACGACGACAGGTTCCCGTAGGGAATAGAAACCAAAAGCAGCCCTCTCGACGTATACGCGGTGTCGAAAGGGCTGCTTCTTGTTAAATGTTCAATGCGGGTCTACTAATCAACCCGGGCCGGATTGGTTTCAGGCTACGCGGTTCAGCCAGGCCTCCACATCGGCAAGCGTGATGTTGCCAAGCAGTTCTGCCGCCAACGCTTCAGCATTGGCAGGCGTCAGCGTCTGAATACGCTGCTGCAACGCAGGAGGAACCGAGCCGAACTTGCGCTGCAACAAAAGAGAGATTACCGCCGTCACTCCCTCCTGCCGGCCCTCTTGCCGTCCCTCCTGCCGGCCCTCCTGCTGTCCTTGTAAACGTCCCACTTGCCGTCCCTCTTCCATGCCTTTGCGCCAGGCTTCGCGGCCCACACTGCTCATTAGTTCCATGGTTTTCTCCTTTTCCGTTGTCGTTAGTTCCGCGACATGCTGTTGATACCACTGCTCATCGGTTGTATTTAATCTCAGGTACGTTTCCATAAACAGGAAAATCAAGTCCGATTTCGCCGGATCAAGCTGCAAGGTGAGCAGCAGGCGCAGGCATTGCAACTTCACCCGCTTCTGGTCGCTCGGCGCGATCTTCATTTTGCTCATCAACGCGACGGCAACCGGGTTGGCCTGCCGCATAAATCTGCGCCAGGGCAGGCGGTTGAGTTGAATGGCGCGAAAGCGGAAGTCCAGCACGCGCAGGCCGGGAACCTGAACGACATACTTGTTCGTCTCGGCGCGTTGGGGCGTGTCGAAGGACAGCAGGGCGACAGGCAGGATGGGCAAGCCATACTTCTCGTGCAAACGCGCAAAGTAGGTGAACATGCGCAACGCGAACTCCGCTTTGGAGGACGCTTGGTTCTCCACATGGATCAGCAGACACGTTTCTTCGCCTGCCAGTCTCACCTTCACCAGAATGTCTACGATGTGCTTTTCGCCTGAATGAAGGTCGGTGAAGACTTCCTGTTCGAGGAACTCCACGCTGCCCGCATCCATTTTCGCGCTCACGTCCGGCAGGAACAGGGCGACGAAATCCACAAAGAACGTCGTCAGCAGCAGCTTGAACAAACGGTCATGGTCTATGTCGGGTATATTGGAACTCAGATTCGCGTCACTCATATTTTCTGCCTTTTGCCTGTCGTTTTCTGCTTTCCTGCGACTGCCTGACACTGTTGCCTGCATATAGTGGTTTTAATGATAGCATAAAAAATGCCCCCTTCTCCCAATACCGGGAGAAGGGGCGAGGATGAGGGTTGCTTTCAGCTTTCAGTCCCGCATATTAGTGTTCCCCGGCGTGTTCCTTCTTGTGGCTGGCGACAATGCCTGCCATCAGATGTGAAGGCACCTCCTCGTAGTGTGACAGCGAGGCGGTGAATGTGCCGTGTCCCCGCGTGATGGAGCGCAGGTCAATGGCGTAGCGCAGCATTTCGGCCTGCGGCACGGTCGCTTTCAGGCGCTTTTTGCCCCCGCCAATGTCTTCGGTGCCGACAACGCGCCCCCGTTTGCCCGTCAGGTCGGTCATGACGCCGCCGAGCATGTTGTCGGGAATGGTCACTTCCAGATTCATGATCGGCTCTTTCAGAACCGGGCTGGATTTCAGCGCGACGCTGTTGAACGCCTGTATACCCGCCATGATAAATGCCGCTTCCGACGAATCCACATCATGGTACGAGCCGTCGTACACCGTTATCTTTATATCAACGGTCGGATAGCCCGCCTGTATACCCGTTTGCGCCGCCTGCCGGACGCCCTTTTCCACAGCCGGAATGTACTGGCGCGGAATGGAACCGCCGACAATGGCGTCTACAAACTCTATACCGCCTGCCGGATTGGGTTCCATGCGTATCCAGCAGTCGCCGAACTGTCCCCTGCCGCCCGTTTGCTTTTTGTGCCGCCCCTGCCCCTCCGCTTTCGCCGCAATGGTTTCGCGGTACGGCACTTTGCGCTCGACTACTTCCACGTTGGAACCGAACTTTTTCAGCCGCTCGATCACAATCGCCAGATGGGTTTCGCCCGCGCCACATAAAATCGTCTGTCCGGTTTCCACGTCCCGATGGAACTGAAACGCGGGATCGGAAACCGCCACGCGCTGCAAAGCCGGTCCCATTTTATCCTCATCCACTTTGGATTTTGCCACAACCGCCTGCTCAAACAGCGGTTCGGGAATTTCCAGTCCGTCAAGGACAATCGGGCGAGCCGGGTCGCACAGCGTATCGCCCGTGCGCGTATCCGCCAGTTTCGCGGTCACGCCAATGTCGCCCGCGTGAATTTCCGCCGTGACCTCCTGATTTTTGCCCCGCGCGTAGTAAATCTGCCCGATACGCTCTTCCCGCCCCCGGCTCGAATTGAGCAGGTTCGCGCCGCCTTTCAAAACGCCGGACATAACCCGGAAATAGTTGAGCGTCCCCAAAAATGGGTCGGCAATGGTCTTGAACACGAGGGCGCATACGGCGTCTTTGTCCGTAGCGTGGCGCGTCTCTTCCCTGCCGGTCTGCGGGTGTGTACCGTGAATGTGTTCGATTTCGACGGGGTTGGGGAATTCGTGAACGATGATGTCCAGCAGGTCGGTCATGCCGATGTCGCGGGAAGCCGAACCGCACAAAACCGGAACCACTTTGCCCGCGTCAATGCCCTCGTGCAGACCGCGCACAACCTCATCGTGTGTCAGCGTTTCGCCGTTCAAAAACTTTTCAATCAGTTCGTCGTCGCCTTCCGCAGCGGATTCGACCAGCAGTTCGCGATACCGCCGCGCCTCTTCCAGACATTCGGCGGGAATTTCGGAACACTCGACGTCCTTGCCGGTTCCCACAAACGCCTTCATCTCCACCAGATCAATCACGCCCACAAATTTGTCCGCGCTGCCGATGGGCAACTGCACGGGCGCGATGATGTTGCCGTAGCGCGTCCGCAGCCCTTGCAGAACCTGCGCAAATTCGGCGTTTTCGCGATCCATTTTGTTGACGAACACGGCGCGGGGCAGATTCTGCGCGGACGCCAGTTCCCACGCGATCTCAAACCCGACTTCGGGTTCCCCCTGCGCGGGCGTGACCAGAATCGCCGCTTCCACCACGCACAGCGCGCTTTTCACTTCGCAGGCAAAATCCAGATAGCCCGGCACGTCCACGATGTTGATTTTCGTGTTGTGCCATTCGCACGGAGCCAGCGCGACGTTGATGCTGATGCGCCGTTTTTGTTCTTCCGGGTCAAAGTCGGTGGTCGCCGTCCCATCATCGGAACGGCCCAGGCGGTCGAGGGCGCCAGAGGTGTACAGCAACGCCTCCGCCAGCGACGTTTTGCCCGCCCCCTGATGCCCGAATAGCCCGACATTGCGGAGCGCCTCAATTCCATAGCTTTTCATCGTTTCACTCTCCTCGCAAGACAGAAAGAAACAAGCCTTAACGCCGATACAGCAGAACGCTGCACGATGTTAAGGCTATATTATGCTTTGCGAAGCAGATTCCTGCGCAACCACGCGCAATTTTTATGCGCGGCTGCTAAATACTTTTTGGGTTTGCGGCGAACAAGAGACTTACGGACAAATAGTTTTCAAGTTCAACATTGTGGCACGGGCTTGATGAATCAAGCCCCTACACGATGAATTAATCGCTGCAAAATAAACTGTTCGCGTACCGTTCGTAAAGATGCCTAACCTTTGGAGCAGCATTTATCCCTGCGTTCTGCGCGTATGAGTGAATATAGCATCTGATATTAGTACCGTCTCGTCCTAATTCTAAATTATTGGATATGTCGGTGACGACCAAAGAAAGCGAGCGCGAACATGCAGGGCGCAGTGGAATATTTGAGTGGAAATAACAGCGCGGCGGCTGAAAACGCGCGTCCTGAACAGGCAGGGGAAGCCGTAAACGACGGAATATTGCTGGACGCTTACTCCCGCGCTGTTGTTCATGCTTCGGAGCGGGTCAGCCCGTCTGTTGTGTTCATTGAGGTGACGCAACAGGCGCGGCAGGGCAGACAGCCGGGACATCGGGGGAATGGGCGTGACCCGCGTAGTGGGCAGGAGGTGAAGGGCAGCGGTTCCGGGTTTGTGTTCACGCCGGACGGCTACATCTTAACCAACAGTCATGTTGTCCATGAGGCGAAGAAAATCGAAGTTTTGTTTTCGGACGGACGGCATTATCGTGGCGGAACTCATCGGCGACGACCCGGACACGGATTTAGCCGTGATTCGCATTGACGCGCCCGACCTGATTCCCGCGCGGTTGGGCAACTCATCCGCCTCTGCGGGTAGGGCAACTCGCGATCGCGATTGGCAACCCCTACGGCTTCCAGTACACGGTCACGGCGGGCGTGGTCAGCGCGTTGGGGCGGTCATTGCGGGGCAATGCGGGGCGACTGATGGACAACATTATTCAAACGGATGCCGCGCTCAATCCGGGCAATTCGGGCGGGCCGCTGGTAAACTCGTTCGGGGAAGTGATTGGGGTGAATACGGCCACAATTCTGCCCGCGCAGGGATTGTGTTTCGCCATTGCCATCAACACGGCCAAATTCGTCGCCATGAAACTGATTAAAGAGGGGCGTGTTCGGCGCAGTTACATCGGCGTGGGTGGAATGAACGTGGAACTGCCCCGGCTGCGACCCGCCAGTTCAGTCTGCTCGTGGACAGTGGCGTTCTGGTACAGACCATTGAGCCGAACAGCCCCGCGCAAAAGGCGGGGCTGCGCGAAGGCGATGTGATTGTCGCGCTGGACAGCAAGCCCGTTGGCAGCGTGGATGATCTGCTGCGGCATCTGGCCGAAGAGCGCATCGGCGTCACAACCCCGCTCGCCATCCTGCGCCGCGACGGACGCGCGGTAGAGCGGCTGGTGCTGGAAATCGCGCCTGCCGAGTCGTATATGCGTAAGGGAAGTAGAGCGTCAGGTAAAGTTACAGGGCGTGTTCGCCCTCTGCAAGCGGGGCCCGTTTGAGAGTAGCAGACAGGCTCGTCTAGTTTACTTGCGGTGTAAGGTTTCAGTGAAGACGGCGCTATCAAACAGATATTCTTGCGTCTACCTGAATCTAACAACTAAAACCTACAACCTAACAACTAACCCCTCTCCTCTTCCTCCATCATCTGCTCGAAGTCTTCTTCCATGTCTTCGCCCATCTCCTTGCCCATTTCGCGCATCATGCGCCGCATGGCTTTGGGATCGTTCTCGTCCATGCCCTCCATCTCGTCGGCAAGGGCGTCGAACGATGCGTCTTCGCCCCGAACGCGGGAAAAGCGGCTGATAAGACGCTTTGCCTCCGGGGACTGACAGCGGGGGCATTGCAGTGGGCGCTCATTGGCGACCACGCCGACCAGTTTGCGAAATTTGCGCTGACATTGGGCGCAGACGAATTCATAAATGGGCATGGCACATTCCGTAGGAGGATTACTTGCTGGAAGCGGTTTTGATGGAAGCCGTTTGGGTGTCCATATCCAGCCCGGTCTTTTTCAGCGCCACTTCCACGCGCTTGTCGCCCTTTTCGTAGCCGACAATCGCGTCTACCACTTTGCCGTCTTTGTCAATGATGTACGTCGTGGGAATTCCGCTCACTTTGTACAGGCTGCTGGCAATGCTTTTCGCGTTGTCGGTAGCGGCGGGATCAAAGGCGAATTCAAACGTGTACTGCTCCTTGTGCAGCGGCATCCACTTGTCGTATTCGGCTTTGGTGTCCCACACGCACAAGCCCAGCACGGCCACATTCTTGTCTTTGACCAACTGGTGTACCTGCTGAATATGCGGCATGGAGAGTTGGCACGGCCCGCACCATGTTGCCCAGAAGTCCAGAATCACTACTTTGCCCCGGTAATCGGACAACTGCACGGTATGCCCGTCGGGAGCCTGCGCGGTGAAGTTGGGCGCCATACTTCCCACCGCCAGCAGTTTGGGGGCTTCCGGCTGTTTGGGCGCATACGCCACGCGGTTTGTGGGCTTCAATTTCAGCCGCGTCCCATTGGCGGTGAGGGTCGGCTCGTAAACCGCGTCGCCGAGTTTGAAGGGGGCGCGGGCGTCCATCATCTCATCGCGGGTGAATTTGCCGTCATCGTTCATGTCAATGAACAGCCAGACGGGGCGGGTCACTTTCACGGTTTCGGCGGGCTTTTTCTTGTCGGCAATGGGCTTGCCCTCGTCGTCAATCGGCTTGGCGAACAGGGCGTCGGCGTCGTTTTCCACAAGGGCCACCTTGTGCTTCTTGCCATCCAGCTTGATTGTGCCGACCGCGCCGGCTTCCCGGTACATCATCACGCGATCCTGACCGGCAAACTGGTACATCGCCACGCCGTACGGCGCGGAACCCTTTTCCCGTTTGGGCGTACCGTAAGAAGCGCGCAGCACATAATGGTTCAGGCCGTACATGGCCCGTTGTCCTTCGCGTTTCGCGCTCCACGCGCCATCGCCATCGTCGGTCAGGTCGCCGTTGTTGTTCTTATCCACATAAATCTTGTAATCGCCCTCGGTCGGCATGTCTACGGCGAATGGGATATCGGCTTTGGGGCCGCTGCCAAGATGAATCACGCCGTATTTGGGCGTCCCTTTGTACGTCGGTTCTTTGGTAATCGTCGCAGGCTTGACCGCGCTCAGGGCCAGAACAACCGGCATATAACCGACACCGGCGGGAGCGCCGGTCGGTTCCAGTTTCAGCTTGATCGTCTGCGCTTTGCCTAAATGCGCTTTGACCACAGGGGCTTTGACGGTGGGCGTAGTGTCGTCCTGCGCCGCGTGCGCTACGTTCGCGCCTGCCGCCGAGCAGAGCAGTCCGGCAGCGGCGACACGTAAAAATGCGTGTTTCATTCGTAAGTTCTCCTGAAAAGCGTTCGGGAACGGTAAAATTATCGTCGGTGATAGTAATAGTTTACCTGCAAAATGCTTTGAATGTGAAATGTAAAAAGGAGAATACGCGCTATGCGTTTGGCACAACTACAACAGGAAGCGCAGGGGAGGCGTGTCGCGCAGGTAGATGGCAGCCAACTGCGCCTTCTCAACGGCTATACTTCAGTGTACGCCTGCGTCCTTGCCGCGCTGCATCAGGGCGAACGTCTTGTTACCATCATTGAACGCGCCGTTACGAAGACAAGGCTGGATTATGATGCCATTTACGCGGGACAATCCGAATGGAAACTGCTGCCCGCCTTCGATCATCCGCAGGAACCCGCCCGCTGTCTGGTCAGCGGCACGGGCCTGACACACCGCAAAAGCGCGGACAACCGCAACGCGATGCACGCCGCGCAAACCGGACAGGCCGCGCCAATCACGGACAGTATGCGGATATACGAATGGGGATTGGAAGGCGGGCGTCCCGCAGGGGGTGAAATCGGGGCGCAGCCGGAATGGTTTTACAAAGGAAGCGGGGCGATTTTGCGGGCGCACGGCGAACCGCTCGATGTGCCGGACTTTGCCGATGACGGCGGCGAGGAGGCGGAGATCGCGGGGATTTACCTTATAGATGCAAGCGGAACGCCCCGGCGCATCGGGTTCGCGCAGGGCAACGAGTTTTCCGATCACGAAATGGAGGCGAAGAACTATCTGTACCTCGCGCCCTCCAAACTGCGAACTTGCGCTCTGGGACCGGAATTGGTTATCAGCGACAACTTTAGCAGTGATTTTGGTGATGTACCCGGAACGGCAAGTCTGGAACGCGCCGGGCAAACGCTCTGGTCACAGAATATTGTCAGCGGCGAAGACAACATGGTACACACGCTCGAAAATCTGGAACATCACCACTTCAAGTACGACCAGCACCGACAGCCCGGTGACGCGCACGTTCACTTTTTTGGCACGGGCGGCTTCAGTTTCGGCAGCGGCATCAAATTGGAAGACGGCGACGATATGACCGTTACCTTTGCAGGTTATGGCCGTCCCCTTCGCAACCCGATCCGCATCGCGCCCAAACCGCCCAAACTGCTTGCGGTACAGAAGATATAAAGATGGGCATTTGACGGTTCAGAAACTTTGCAGTCCGCGCCCGAAATATCGTGAGCGTTCCTCCCTCATCTGACGGCGGGCAGGTTCCGAGAAACGATACGCGCCGATAAAATACAGCAGGAAGATCAGCCCCAGTATCCCGGCCACAATCCAGAACATGCGTTCACCATTCAGTACGCGCTTATCAGTGGCAATTGGATTATCTTCTGTTCGCATAGCGCTTTGTGTTCCTGCAAGGACAGACATCAGGGTTTAGACAACGGGTTGATTCTGTATCGCCGCAAGCATCACTTCGGCCACATCCATGACCGGCGGCGCGGCTTCCCCGGCCACCTGCGCGAGACTGTCGCCCACCATCACTTTGCAAAAGGGACAGCCGACGGCAACCGTTTTCGCGCCCGTCGCCACGATCTCTTCCGCGCGGTTTTTGCCCGGACGCTGATTGGGCGGCTCTTCCATCCACATGCGCCCGCCGCCCGCGCCGCAGCAGAAGGTTTTGCTTTCCCGCCGTTCCATTTCCACAAGCGGAATCACGGACGCGCCGTTCAGCAGTTTGCGGGGCGCGGACGTTTCGCCGTTGACGCGGGCCAGAAAACAGGGGTCGTGGTACGTGACGGTATTCGCGAAAGTGGCGGGCAGTTTCAGGCGTCCGGCCTCGACAAGCTGCTCCAAAAACTGCGTGTGGTGCATCACGTCGTAGTTGCCGCCGAACTGCGGGTACTCGTTTTTCAGTGTGTGGAAGCAGTGCGGGCAGGAGGTGACTACCTGTTTCGCGGCAATGCCATCCAGCGTGGCAACATTCGCTTCGGCAAGTTGCTGAAACAGAAACTCGTCGCCCGTTCGCCGCGCCGGGTCGCCGTTGCAGCGCTCTTTCGGGCCAAGAACCGTAAACTTGACGCCCGCCTGCTGCAACAGTTGCGCAAGGGCGCGAACGGTTTTCTGCGCCCGCGCATCGAACGCGCCCGCGCACCCCACCCACAGCAACACCTCGCGCTCGTCCGTTGGCGAGGCGGTTTGTATATTCAGGTCTTTCGCCCAATCCAGACGCTGCGAACCGGGCAGGCCCCATGGGTTTTCGCGGCTGCCCAATTGCCGCAGCATGGTCGCCGCGCTTCCCGATAAACGCCCTTCGGCCACCCGGAACCGCCGGATGCCGTCCAGAATATCCACATGCCGAATCAGCGCGGGACATTCGCGCACGCAGGCATGGCAATTGGTACACGCCCATAGCAACTCATCCGAAATCACATCTGTTGACGGGCTGTTGACAATAGGAACTCCGTCTGCCTGCGCCTGCGCGTCCGCTTCGGTTGCCGCCGGAGACTTTTCGCCCATCAATCGGCGCAAATCCAGCACGACCTGTTTGGGGTTGAGTTCCTTGCCGACCGCGTTTGCCGGGCATACGTCCGTACACCGCCCGCACTCCATGCAGGCGTCCAGACTCATCAGCATCCAGCGGTCCATATCGGCAATCGCGCCCAATCCGATACGGCCCGTCTCCTCGACCTTTGCCATCGCCACCGGTTCCAGCGCGCCCATCGGACGTTCGGGCTGAAACGCGATTCTGAGCGGCGCGACAAACAGATGCAGCCAGCGTCCATACGGAAGCGCGGCAATCACGCCAAGCACAAGCGGCGCGTGAAGCCACCACAGCAGCATGTAATTGGCGGGCGTGAGGAAGTGTAGCGCGTGGTACGAGCGGGCGAAAAGTGCGCCAACCGGAGAAAACGCCATGTACGGAGCGCGTTTCGGGTCGGCTTCCAGTCCCGCCCCTTCCAGCATGAAGCCGCTTATCGTTGCCGCCAGCAGAAGCAGAAGAAAAGCGTCGTCCTTCCACGAGTGGTTCAGATTGGGAGAATGGGGACTGTGCCGCCGTATCAGCGCCATAGCCGTTCCCACAATCAGCCCCAATCCGAACACGTCCATGGTTAGTTTGCATAGCAGATAAAACCAGCCCCGGTACAGCCAGTGTTCGCCAAAGAAAAACGCGCCATAGTGTTCCACGCTGACGATATTCGTGCCGATGAACAATACGCCCATGCCAAAGAAAATCAGCGCGTGAAACCAGCCCGCCACTCTGCGCCGCCGCGTCCTCCGGTGCGCAACCGCCTGATCGAACAGCGTTTTCAGGCGGGCGGGCCAATCCTGCATTTTAGGAACAGGTTGCCCCTGCCGCCACAACAAAATCCGGCGCAATACGCCCCACACGCAAACCGCCAGCGCGACAACCGACAGCGTGTAAAACACGGACTGCTGCGCGCCGGAGATATGAAAAAAGATGGTTCTTGTTGGCATAGGTCAGGTTTTAGGGTTTTAGGGTTTTAGGGTTTTAGGGTTTTAGGGTTTTAGGGTTTTAGGGAAAAAGGCGCAAACTGGAACCTATTTCCTAAAACCATAGAACCCTAAAACCCTAAAACCTTGCATTTACAGTTTCGCAATCAGTTCGGGAAGAGCCGTGTGCAGATCGGCGACAAGGCCGTAGTCCGCGACCTCGAAAATGGGCGCGTCCGGGTTGGTGTTGATAGCGACGATAGTTTTGGAATCCTTCATGCCCGCCAAATGCTGGACGCTGCCGGAAATCCCCACCGCGATATACAGATTGGGCGCGACAACCTTGCCGGTCTGCCCCACCTGCAACTCGTTGGGCGCAAGGCCGCCATCTACCGCCGCCCGTGTCGCGCCAACCGCGCCGCCCAACTTGTCAGCCAACCCGCCAACAAGCTGCTCGAATGTAGCCGCGTCGCGCAGGGGAAGCCCGCCCGAAACCACAACGGGCGCAGACGTGAGTTCCGGGCGCGTCTGTTCCCCGCCCTCCAACCCGATCCACGTTACGCCCGTCGGCAGCGCAGCCACGTCTACGTCCAAATTCTGTAGTTCGCTGACGGTTTCGGCTCTATTCGGCTGTCCAAACGCCGTTCCCCGCGCGGACAATACGGCTTTCTCCCCGTCAATCTGCACGGTCGCGACAATGTTCCCCGCGTACATAGGCCGCTCAAAGGTTAATTGGTAGAAGGGTACTGTTTCCTCACTTTTCCCTACTCCAATCACATCTGACAGCATGGGCAGATCGAGCAGGGCGGCGACGCGGGGCAATACGTCACGCCCGAAAGACGAGGATACGCCTGCCAGAACATCGGCCTGAATTTGCCGCATCGCTTGAACGCACACTGCCGCCACGCGATCCGCCGTTGGATGCGCCAGTTCCGGCAGGGCTGCCACCAATACCTGAACGGCTCCAAAGCCGCGCCAATCTTCCGCTTGCGTATTTATCTCTGCGCCGCTGGCAATCAGCAAAGTAAAATCGCCGCCCGTTGTCGTTGCTATCTGCTGCGCAAGTGCAATCGCGGCCCCTGATCCCGGCAATATGCGCGCGCCATCCGTTTCCGCCAAAACCAATAAGTGTGTCATACTTTCCCCTCCTGCTTGAGCGCGGCGATCAGTTCGTCTACGCTGCCCACTTTGCGTCCGGCCTTGCGGGGCGGGGGCATGGTTTGGGCGACAATGCGCAGGCGGGAAGCGGGACGGGGGCCGAGTTCACCAACATCAAGACGCTGCAAGGGTTTGCTCCGCGCTTTGATGATGGCGGGCAGAGCGATGTAGCGCGGCTGATTCAGGCGCAGGTCGGTGGTTATTACGGCGGGCAGGGTAAGTTCGAGGATTTCGCGGCCGGCGTCCACTTCGCGGGTGACGCGAACGGTCTTGCCGGACAGCGCGACGGCGGAAGCGAATGTGGCTTGCGGCCAGTTGAGCAGGGCAGCAAGCCGCTGTCCCGTCTGGCTGAAATCGTCGTCAATGGCCTGCTTGCCCATCAGCACCAGATCGGGATTTTCGCGGCGGCACACGGCGGCAAGCAGATGACTAATGACGCTCGGATCGGACGGCTCGGTTTCCAGCGCCTCATCCAGAACCATGAGGGCGCGATCCGCTCCCCCCGCAAGCGCGGCGCGTAGCTGCTCCTCGCACACCGAACCGCCAATGCTGACGACAACGATTTCCACCGGATTGCCCGCTTCGCGCAGGCGAACGGCCTCTTCCAGAGCGATTTCATCAAACGGGTTGATAACCCACGACAGACTGCTGGTATCCATCTGGCCGTCGGGCGTAAGTCGCGCGCGTCCATACGGGTCGGGGACGCGCTTGATCGGCACAAGTATCTTCATTGATTGTCCTTATAAACTCCCCTTCTCCCAAGCTTGGGAAAGGGTATGTCCACGAGTGGATGCCCGGGATGAGGGCCGCTTGCCTATTCGCCAATCCACACGGTTTTCCCTACACGGTTTTGTCTCAGTTGTCTACGTTTGTATACGCGATTGAAACTGCATTTGAACCATTCCTCCTCAATGCGCTACAATAACAGTGACATGACAAAGAAATCTCCCTTGTCCGACACGAATTCAATTCAGGCCGAAGTTTCCCTTTCCGGCCTGCTTCGCCGCCTGCCATCGGTGAATCGTCTGCTTGACGCTGAAGCCGTCCGCGCTTTGCAGGGCGCGGTTCCTCCCGCGCTACTTGTAGAATCGGCGCGACAGGTGCTGGAACAAACGCGGCGCGAACTGCAATCGGTAAAAAGCGCGGATGCTCCGTCACTGCCTTCCGAGGATGTTCTGGCAAATCGGGTAGCGCAAGAAGCCATACGCCGCCATGCGCCCACTCTGCAAGCCGCCATAAATGCAACCGGGATTGTGCTGCACACAGGACTGGGGCGGGCGCGGCTGGCAGTGGAAGCGCGGCAGGCGATTATGGAAGTCGCCGCCAACCACAGCATGGTGGAAATTGAGCGCGAAACCGGTAAGCGCGGGTCGCGCCGAGATCACGTTCGCGGCCTGCTTTGCGAGTTGACCGGCGCGGAGGATGCTACGGTGGTCAACAACTGCGCCGGGGCCGTGTTTCTGGCTGTCACCGCTCTGGCAATGGGCAAAGAGGTGATTATTTCGCGCGGCGAACTGGTGGAAATCGGCGGCGCGTTTCGGATGCCCGACATTATACGGGCCAGTGGCGCAACACTTGTGGAAGTGGGAACGACCAACCGTACCAGACTATCCGATTACGAAAACGCCATTACGGAACGAACCGGACTGATTTTGCGCTGTTCTCCTTCCAACTTCGCGCTCGTTGGCTTTACGGAAGAAACGCCCACAGCGGAATTGGCCGCATTGGGACGCAGGCGCGGGTTTCCCGTATTGGACGATCAGGGCAGTGGGGCAATGCTGCATGGGGATGGCCTTGCGCTTCCGGTTCTGCCCGGGTTGAAGGGAACCCTGCGCGACAGCGTTGCATCCGGCAGTGACGTGGTTATGGCGAGCGGCGACAAACTGATGGGCGGGCCACAGGCGGGCTTGATTTTGGGCAAAAAAGAGTATATCGAGCGCATTGCCGCTCATCCGCTCGCCCGCGCCCTGCGCGTGGACAAATTCACCCTTACCGCGCTTGAAGCCACGCTGCGCCTGTATCGCGACCCGGCAAAGGCGGTACAGGCCATTCCCACGTTGCGCTACCTGTCCCGAACCGAGCCGGAACTCCGGCGCATGGCGCAGCAATTACGCCACAAACTGCGCGCGGTTCTGCCCCCGGAACGTTTCGCGCTCGATCTGGTTTCCGAGTCATCGCAGGTGGGCGGCGGTTCGCTGCCGGGTGAAAATCTGCCTACAATCTGCGTCCGGTTACGCGCCCTCGACGGTTTGCCCGACGCGGATGAAATGGCCCGCCGATTACGCCTGCACACGCCCGCCGTGTTCGCGCGAATTAAATCCGACGCCATTCTGTTTGACCCGCGCACTTGTGACCCTGTCGAACTCGTCACTATCGCCGAAGCTGCCCGATCTATAATACAGGGTTAGCCGCGAATGAACGCGAATACACGCGAATGGATTGAGGGTAGACATTCACTTGCCGTACAAATCCTGTGAACTCCGTTCACCGCCGAGCATTAAAATAAGCGACTCCCCTTCTCCCAGGCTTTTTTGGGAGAAGGGGTTGGGGGTTGAGGGCTATTTTCAGGATAGGAACGATAGCGCGATGAACCAGCAGCAATTTCAGGCCGAAGAGACTTCCACCACAATTCAGGCGTCTTCATTTTCTACGCCGCTGTTGCCGGACACGGAGAACGCGGCGCAAACGCTCGAAGCCGACACGCCGCTTGAAGCCGAAGGGACGGCGCAGGAGATCAGCATGGCCGATTCGTACCTGCTGCCTCTCCTGCAAGCGGAGGGTCGCCAACGCAAGCGCGATGGACGTAACATGTGTCTCATGCTTGCGGGATACATGGTGGGAATAGCCGGACTTGTCAACTACGCGCTGAGGGACGGCGGGCAAGTCGAGTCCCGTATGCTGCTGTTCTTTGCTTTGATATGCCTGTTGCTGTTCGCCGTGTTGGGACAATTGTGTTACCGCGCCTATCGCCGCAAAAACGCGCTTGCCCGCGAACTGGCGAAACCCCCTACTCTGGACAACATCGGTCATCTTGTGGAAGCCACGCGCGTGGAAAATACGCAGGTGCGCAATCTGTCCAAACGCGCGCTGACCACGTTACTGCCGCAATTAAAAGCCAGCGATGCCAGTTTGCTCAAGGAAGCGCACCGTGACCGCCTCCTGAGCCTGCTGACCATTTCGCCCAACGACAAAGGCTATCGCGATCTGACGGAACTGTTTTCCCATTCGGCCTATCGGCGCGAGATAGATATGCGCGTGGCGATACTGAAAGCGTATGAGCAGGTCGGCGGGCCAAAAGAACTACAGCAGGTGGAGCGTCTGGCAAAAGGGCAAATACACTGGCAAAGCACATCCAAAGTGCCGGAGGAGATAGAGCGGGCCGCGAACGAATGTTTGCCGTCCTTACAGGCGCGAACCAGCGAACAGCGCGCGAGTGAGCAACTGCTTCGCCCTTCCAGCGGCAACGCGGTTCCCGCCGACATTCTGCTGCGCCCCTCCGACGAGCGCCCGGACGCCACGCCCGAACAACTCTTACGCGCCAGCGAACGCCGCATCACCATACATCTGTCCGAACCATGATCTAATGGTAGCCACGCTGCCATTTCCGCGTCCTGTTCACTTATCAGGAGAGGAGGACAGGCGACATGCTGAAAGTCGAACAACCCGAAGAACATACAGAACCATATCCACATCAATCAACCGCATTAGCCCCGAAAGCCACGCCACAGGCGGAGGCTACCGAACGCCTGATGGCAACGCTCGACGCGCAGGAAGCCGCGCGGCAAAGCTTTGATAAACAGGAATGGTACGCCAAAAACCTGATGGCGACCGTGCAAACCGAAGCGCGTAAGTTTCGCGCGCGTCGAACGATGATACGCAGGCTCGCACTTGCTCTGATTACTTCCATGATGGTGTTCGTTGGAATATTTATCGCAAAGGGAATCCTGCGCGGCAAATGGGATTGGGACATGCTGATGAGCCTGATGAGTCTGACGGGCGTACTCGGTACGGCAGTGGGTTCCAGCAGTACCTACAAGACCGCTGCAAGCGAACTGTCCGCGATTGAGGATTTACGCGCGGTCGGGCCGCTTGCCGAGTCGCTGGATATTGAGGCGACAGCCGTTCGCGCGCAGGTGGAAGAGGCTTTGATTCGCCTGCTTCCCCGCCTGCAAGCCTCTGACGCCGGTTTGCTCAACCGTGAGCAGCGCGTCTGTCTGAACAAGGCATTAAATGGCAGGAATGAGGACTTGATTATCGCTATTCTTCGCGCTTATGAACAGGTCGGGGATGAAACCGCGCTGCCCTGTGTAGAAAGTCTGGCGAACGAAACACCGGATACTTTGTCCTCTGCGCAGGACTCCCGAATGTCGGAGTCAATTATCACCGGGTTGTTAGGAGCAAAACTAAAGGCGGCCCCTTCCGCGCATATCACGGCAGCCGCGCAGTCTTGTCTCTCCTACCTTCGCGTTCGCGTCGAGCAGCAGCGCGCCAGCCAGACCCTGCTGCGCGGCGCAAGCGCAAACGCTGTCGCCCCGAACACCCTGCTCCGCCCCGCGCAAGCCTCTGAAGCTACCCACCCGGAGCAACTGCTGCGCCCGGCAAGGGATACATAGATACGAGGTATGAGATACGAGATACAACCGAACAGCGAATACCTGAACACCGAACACCATGACCTCTACCCCTATTTCCGATGAACTCAAACAAGTCCTGCTGCAATGGGATGACACCGATGATGCAACCCGCGCCGTTTCCCTGTCGCGTCTGGAGTCGCTTTGCGCACACCCGCTGGCGGAACTCGCTGCTGCCACGCGATACGTAGAGCAGCGTTATAGAACAGGGTATGGCGTCATTCTGGGAACAATGACAGTGTCTTATTCTGCCATGATCGGTTTTGCGCTGTCGCTGCCCCGTCAACCCAATCCTCCGATGCCTCCCTGGTTTCCGTGGGCCATGCTTGGCTGCATGATAATCTTCTTTGCTGGCCTCGCGGCAGGAAGCAAACTTCTCCCCACGAAACTTGCTGCCGGACTGTCTCATGCGCTTGCCTGCTATCCACCCTCGCAATCGGTCAGTTTGTTGCTGCGCCTCACACCCGCTTCCACTTACAAAAATAACTCCTCGCATGATACGCAGCAGTTGGTCGCCGCCCGCTACAAGGTTCTTGTAAAGGCGTTAAATCAGGTATCCACGACGGACATGCCTGTTCTCACGCCGAAAGAGCGGCGCCGCCTGCGCGGAATGGTGTCTTTTGGCAACTCGGATGTTGCAAGCGCGGCGCTTCACGCTCTTACGGTTTTGGAAGACGCTTCCATATTGCCCAGAGTGCGCAAAATAGCAGAACGAACCCGCAACTGGGAATTGCAAGAGACCGCCAACGACTATTTACGCCGATTCGCGCCCGATGAAGTCACCACGCGCCACCGTATAGAGGTGGAACCTTCGCGACACGCCGATGCCGCGCCTGCTAACATCGCGCCCATTCTCGCCTGCGTGATGCGCCTGGGCAGCCGTGACACGGGGGAACGACAAGCCGCCGAAAAGACATTGCGAACCATGCCGCCGGAAGATTTGAAGCAAATCCTGCTGTTGCTGGATCAGGAACCGCCTGCGGACAAGTTTATCAGCCGCGCCATTGTCCTTGTGTGCAGCACAGGAGGCGCGTTGCTCGGCAGTCTTGTCTATTTTTGGGCGCTACGCTGGCCCTACTTCGATGCGCAAATGGCGAGTACCGTTGCCCTTGCCGGAGCTTTTGCTGGCGGAGGGGTCGCTTATATCAAAGGGCTAAACATAAACTATAAGCGTCGTAATTGGCGTCGGGCGCGACTGTTGGGCAGTACAGGCGGTATCTTTCCCGAAAAACGCCTGCTGGATGTTCTTGCCGCCCTCGAAGAGGTTGCGCTTATCGGAACCATTCTGGATCATATACCGCCGCCAACGGCAATTATGGTTGAAACCATGCGCGGGACGCTACGCGCGTCGTTGCAAAACCTGCTTCCCCGCCTGCGGGCCAGTGACGCGAATCTGCTTACAGAACCGCATCGTAACTGGCTTAACCATGAACTACAGCGCAGCGCCTTCAAACTGTCGGAGGGTTGGGCCGGGAAACAGGTCGCCGAACGACAGGCGAATTTTGACATCGCCATTCTGAAAGCGTGGGAACAGGTCGGGGATGAACGCGCCTTAACGTTTGTACAGCAGTTGGCGACTATGACGGCGAAATCCCCGGCGAAAAAGCGCGTTCGGGAAGCCGCAGAGCAGTGTTTGCCGTATCTGGAAGCGCGTGTCGGCGAACAGCGGCAAACCCAAACTCTGCTTCGCGCCTCCACTGTGCCGACCGAAGCCGGGGACATTCTCCTCCGCGCCGCTACTGCCCAAACCGCTCCCGTCGAATCCGAGCAACTGCTGCGCGCCGGCATCCGTAACAACGAAGAGTAAGCGCCAATATCATTGTCGAAAGGAGGTGAGAACCCGTGACGAACGCGACTACGAACAACGCCAATACGGAACTTGTAGATCAACGCACGCGCCTGACGCATCTGGCGCGCGGCGCCGGTTGAGCCGGCAAGATTGGGCCGGCCCAACTCGCGCAGGTTCTGCGCGAACTTAAAGTTCCTACAAACCCCGACCTCCTTGTCGGCCTGATTACCGGCGACGACGCGGGCGTGTACCGTCTTACGGACGAACTCGCCCTCGTGCAGACGCTGGACTTTTTCACGCCTATTGTAGACGACCCGTATCTGTTCGGGCAGATTGCCGCCGCCAATTCGCTTTCGGACGTGTACGCGATGGGCGGCAAGCCCGTCACCGTGATGAATATTGTGTGCTTTCCCATTCGGGAACGCGACCCGGCAGAACTCGCGCTGATTTTGCAGGGCGGCGCGGACAAGGTAGCCGAGTCGGAGGCCGCGCTTGTGGGCGGGCATAGTGTGGAAGACCCGGAACCCAAGTTCGGCCTGTCCGTGACCGGCCTGATTGACCCGCGCCACATTACTACCAACGCGGGGGCGCGGGCGGGTGATGTAATCGTATTGACCAAACCGCTCGGCACGGGCATTATCATCACTGCCGCCAAATTCGACGAGGCAAGCCCGGATACCCTGAACGCCGCCGTTCGCAGCATGGCGACCCTGAACGCGGGGGCGGCAAACGCCATGCGGCAAATCGGCATCGGGCCAGACCAGCCTGTTCACGCCGCAACGGACATTACGGGTTTCGGTCTGCTCGGACATTTATACCAGTTGGCGAAGGCCAGCGGTGTGGCACTGGAACTCGACAGCAACGCCCTGCCCATGCTGCCCGATGTGGAGGCGTTGATCGCGGCGAAAAACGTCACGCGGGGCGACACGGAAAATCGCGCGTATTTGGGCGAACATCTCGTCGTTACTAATGAGGTACTGTCGTGGCGTCTCAGCCTGATGCTCGACCCGCAAACATCGGGCGGCCTGGCAATCTGCGTCCGCGAAGATGCGTTGCCTGACCTGCTCGACGCCCTTGCCGAACAGCAGACGCTTGCCCACGCCATTATCGGGCGCGTTGTCGCTTCCTCAATACCGACCGTATCCGTGTTTTAGCGGCTTACAGCAACGAGGCAACGCAATGAAGAGACGCAGACCACAGTACAAACACAAAGTTGGAAGCCGGAGCGCATACGTTTTGATCGGCCTGCTGCTTGCAGGGTGCGCGGGATTTGTGTTGGCGCGTCGAATGGCGCAAAATACGTTGCTGCGCCACGCCACGCGCTATGCCGATGCGCGCGGATATAACAGCATATTTCTGCTGTCCGACCATGAAGTTCTTGTGTTACCTTCGCCTTATAAAGAAGCGTTCCGCATAGACATGCGAACCGGCGCTTCTGTTCGGCTGACAGCGTTGAGTCTGGCGATGCGCCGCGTACCGGCCTGTGTAGCACATCTTTCGCCAGATAAGAGATGGCTGCAATGGGAGGGTTCGCGCAACACGGTTCCTCACGACCGCTTTCAGATTGTGATGGCGCTTGACGGTTCGCAATATTGGGAGTGGCCGGATGACTCTTTCCACTCCGGGTACTCGCGCCGGATATGGACGCCACAAAGCGACGCGCTGATACATAGCGAGTGTGATGGTAAGCAGTTTCAGATCACATGGCAGCGATGTGACACATCAAAAACAGTTTGCGCGACAACCCCCATTCCCGCAGGTTCACCGCTTTTACAACCGTTGAATCAAAAGCGATTTGGTATGGCAACACCCGATATTGAACCGCTGGCCTGGACAGACGCGCACCACCTGCTGATATTCTCCTATGCCTTGCCCGCCGCCACAACTCTAAGCTTTTACGAGATAGATACGAGCGGGCAGGCGAAACCGGCGCGCAGGTGGGACGTGAAATTGCCGCGCAATCACTACGCATCTGAAATAACGTTCTCCCCAACCGGAAAACGAGTCGCCTGGGTGACAGCGGATAATCTGGAACAATCAGACAACAGTATGCTTCGGCGCGTTGGATACCGATGGCCTGCATTGCTGCGCTATCCTGTATTCAATCCACAACGGCACAGCAAATTGTGGATGTATACAAGCCGTCTGGATGGCAGTGAGATGCGCGAACTGGGTTGCGTAGAGCAAAATAACGATCCGATGACACATGACCTCGGGTTTGACCCCAAAGAGCGCATGGAGAATTTGCAATGGACGCCGGACGGTAAAAATCTGCTATTTGTTTATGACGGCGCGATTTACACGGTTCTCGATCAGTGATATTCTGCCGGCAGGAATAAACCGAAACGGCGCGGAACTTTGCCTTTGACGCATAGTATTTTAATTAAGTTTGCGCAGCGTTTTCGCAGTATGCAAGAAAGGTACGATATGCAGCCACGACCGAATGTGTTTTTTCTGTTCGCGTGGATCAGGGGCGCGGCGACAACGGGGAATGCTGACTCTGTTTTTGGTGTTCGCGCTCGGCCTGCCATTATTTGCCGCGCCGCCTTCATGGGCGCAGAGACGGTTCATTACCGAATACACGCTGGACAGTTCCCTCGTGGAAGTGCCGTTCGAGTACAAAAACCATCAGATTTTCGTGCATGGCGTTCTGGACGGGCACAAGGATTTGACGTTTCTGTTCGATACCGGAGCCAGCGCGCCGGTGATAGACCGCGCGCTCAACATTCAGGGCTACGGGCTTGGCAGCACGACCATTCAGGAAGCGGAGGGCGTCACGTCCGCGGACCAACTCTGGGTCAGCGACCTGTCGCTGGGAGCCGACAAAAATCAGGCGCGGGTTCATAACATCGCCGTGCTTGTCACCGACCTGTCGCAGGTGTCGCGCGTACTGGGGCAGAAAGTGGACGGCATTATAGGCATTCCCTTTTGCGCCGGGTTCGTGACCGAAATAGACTATGAGAAGAAAATACTCCGCTTTTA
This sequence comes from uncultured Chthonomonadaceae bacterium, assembly GCA_963817895.1. GTDB lineage: Bacteria > Armatimonadota > Chthonomonadetes > Chthonomonadales > Chthonomonadaceae > CAWFQB01. Next base: position 159,367 of record CAWFQB010000003.1, on the reverse strand, counting down.
TAATCCCCGCACCTATAGCATTGCGTCCCGCGTGGGCGACGACCAGCGCTCGTTTTTGTTCAATGTCACGCCCATTAATGTGAAGCGGGCGGCGACAAGCCTGCTGATTTCCGGGCAACTGCATCCAAGTACGATTACGACTTTTTGCTGGACACGGGCTTTGGCGGCTATCTCAGCGTGGCGCACTCCGCCGCGCAGGAATCCGGCCTGTTCAAGGAAGACACGCCCCGCGTTGGCGCGACCTCTTATGGCGTGACGCGCAGTTTTCGCACTGATAAAATCCGCGCCAGTTTCCTGATGCTCGGACCTATCAACCTGTCCGGGCGGGTGGTTGCGGTTGATTATCGCAATAATGATGTGATCGGGCAAACGGGCATCGTGGGCAATCGCCTGCTGCAAAATTACCAGCGTCACTCTCGATTATCCGCGCCGCAAGCTGCTGCTGGAGCGCGTCACCAGCAAAGAAGAGGCTGATGAAGCGGAAACGCCGAGTTTCGGGCTTGTGATTCGCACGGACGGCAAAACGGTTCTGGTAGACTCCACCAAAAAGAACTCTCCCGCGCAACGCGCCGGCCTGCGCATCGGCGACGAAATCACGTCCATTGACGGCCACCCCGTCAGCCAGATGAGCAGTGTGGAAGTGACGGGACTGTTGAGCGCGGGAACGGGCACGGCCACGCTCGTTGTCACTCCCGCCGCCGACCCCAACTTAGGCACGCGCGCCAAATCCTACACGATTACGCTGGCTCCCCGATCACCGCTGGATTGGTGAGGAAGATAGGAGATACGAGATACGAGATACGAGTCAATACTTGCTTTGCTCAACTTTCAGCGAGGATAAAAGAATTTAGAGGGTAGTTCCTCGTATCTCCTATCTCCTATCTTTTTCTCCCCTTCGGGAACTTGTGCCGCGAAAACGTCCGTAACCTCTGAATAGGAGGCAGGGAGGGTATGGACCTGGCAAGGCTATTTACGGGAGTTTTGCGTAACGACCGCAAAGAGTTCGATGGGCTGGTGAATCGGTGTCATCGGCAGGCGTATAATGTCGCCTACCGCATGACGGGCAGCCATGCCGACGCCGAAGACCTGACTCAGGAGACTTTTCTGCGCGCGTATCGCTTTTTTGACCGTTATAATCGCGACATGCCGTTTGAAAACTGGCTGTACCGCATCATGTCCCGCGTGTTCATTGACGAACTGCGCAAAAAACCCCGGTTCAAAACCCAATCTCTCGACCAGCCCCTCAATTCCGGCGACAGCGGCGACTCCGATGTGCTGCTGGAAATCCCCGACTTTGAATCCAATCCCGAACAGATGCTGCTGACCGATGCGCTGGAGGAACACCTTCAAAAAGCGCTCAATGCGCTGCCTGAAGAGTTCCGCATCGCCGTCGTGCTGGCCGATATTGAGGGATTGTCGTATGAAGAGATTGCGGAAACCATGAATTGTTCGCTGGGCACGGTGCGTTCGCGTCTGCATCGTGGCCGCAAATTGCTGAGAAAATTGGTGGTTGGTGGTTAGTGGTTGGTGGTTGGTGGCGAGTTGATACTTGTATGTTCTTGTGAAGCGTATGATGGACGCTCAGAATTACAAACAGAGGAAACCAGTCACCAACCACCAACCACCAACCACTAACAGGAGTGTAAGCGTGAACTGTCGTAAAGTAACTCATCTTCTGTCGGCGTATATTGACGGCGAATTACAGGGCGTGGAGCATCGTCAAATCCATGAGCATCTGGCAGGGTGCAGCGAGTGTATGCAGGAGCATCGCGGGCTGGTGCAGATGAAGCGCATGCTGGCAAGCCTGCGTATGCGCGAACCGTCCGCCGATTTGCCGCAGCGTATTCTGTCGCATGTACATACACAGCAGACGTTCCGCGCCCCCTGGCTGGAACAGTTTAACCGATGGGTGCAGGTCCAGGGATTGAAGCCGCAGTCGCTTGCCCTTGCGGCCACGTTCGCGCTTGGAGGCATCGTTTTCGCCTCCTATACCATAGACCGGGTAGACCCCGGCACTCCCATTGTTTTTCCGCAGCAGATGCCCAGGCAAGTGGCGGCGTGGCCGACGATACAGGGGGAGCCGACGTATCTAAATTCCGGCATTGCGCCCGGTATCTCGTATCCTGTGGGGAATTCACCCATGCTGCCGACCGGCTACAAAACTTTCGACGAATATCCCATGTCCAACCGATACAATATGCCGCAAGGAGTGGTTTTCAAATCTCCCAATTTCAACCGCGCTCATTAAGAGCCTATCCCATCAGGCCGGGTACAAAGAACATACCCGTCTGAGTGGCCTGCGGCCAAGCGTCCTTCGGACGCAAATGCAATCGCCGATTGGGATAGGCTCTAAGACGTGACAAGTGCGCCATTTCAGCCCCTTTCCTGTCAGGAAAGGGGCTGGTTTTTATTTCTTCTGTTTCCACACAGGAAATTTTTATTTCACGCTGAACTACAATTAGGGAGAACCGATAATCGGCATGAAACGTCTTTACAGATAACACGGTTCTTCCGTTCTGCCCGGTCTTGCGTTGTTGTTCCTGTTGCATGTCCTTCAGGTTTGAATGTCGGTTTGAATGTCTGTCAGGAGGTTTGTTAGCAATGCCCTATTTCCCGTTGTCGGCGGCTTGCGCCGCGTGTTTCGCACCGTCCCTTTTCCTGCTTACTTCGCGAAGAAAGCAGCCTCGTCGTCGCGGAATCGGGCTTACCGGTTTACTGGCAGGCGTCATGGCGTTGTCGCAGGTTCCCGGCGCGTCGGCGCAAACAAACGCGCCCGCCAAACCTGCCCTTCCGCCCGCCACGACGCGGGCAGTCCTGAACGGCTTGCAGGATGCTTTTGCCGACCTTGCCGACAGGTTGGAGCCGGCAGTGGTGACACTGTACAGCGTGAAGACGATTCATCCGGCAATCGAACGCGAAGGACGCAACAGCGACACGCCCGGAGCGGGCGCGGGGTTTCCCCGCCGACGGGTGACGGGAACCGGGTCGGGCGTTCTTATCAGCGCGGACGGGTGGGTATTGACCAATGACCATGTGGTGGGCGGCGCGGATCGCGTTACGGTCAAACTGCACGATGGGCGCGAATTTACCGGCGAAGTGCGCCGGGACCGCCGCAGCGATCTGGCGCTGGTGAAAATCTCTTCGCCCTCCGCCGTTTCCCGTCGCCGCCACTTGGCAACTCGGACAAACTGAAAATCGGGCATTGGGCCATCGCTATCGGCAGCCCGTACCGCTACGAAGGCTCGTTTTCCGTTGGCGTTATCAGCAGCCTGGCGCGGCGGCAGCAGATTCCCGACAGCAGCGTTCCCTCCGGCATCCGCATTTACAGCAACATGATTCAGACGGACGCGGCCATCAATCCGGGCAATTCGGGCGGGCCGCTGTGCAACATTGACGGCGAAGTGATCGGCATCAACACGGCGATTGAGAGCGAAAGCGGCGGCAGCGTGGGCATCGGGTTCGCCATTCCCATCAACACCGCCCGCCTGATTGCCGACCAACTGCGCGACAAAGGGCATGTGGATTACGGCTTTCTCGGCGTCAGCCTTGTCACGGTCACGCCGCGCCAGGCGTCCGCGCTGCACGTCGAGTACGGGGCCTTGCTCGATATGGAGCCTTTGCCCACAACGCCCGCCGGCAAAGCCGGATTACGCGCCGGGGATGTTGTCACCGCCATGAACGGCAAAGCCATGCATACGGAAAGCGACCTGCGCCTTGCTATCGGGCAGACCGCGCCGGGTACGCCGGTGGAATCTAGTTGTCGTGCGCGAGGGGCAGACGCAAACCATCAAAGCCACGCTGGACCGCGCCGAAGACATTCGCGACGACGCGCCCAAAACACCCGGCAAGCCCCGGCTCGGCATCGAAGTGCAGGCACTGACCACCAAACTGATTCAGGATTCCAACGTTGCGACCACAACGAAAGGCGTTCTGGTCAAATCCCTCGACCCGGAAACGCCCGTTGCCGATGCGCGCGACCTGTCGCGCGGCGACATCATTTTGCGCGTCAACGGCAAAGACACGCCGACCGTGCAGGCGTTTCAAGCCGCTGTCGGCAACGTTAAATCGGGCGACCAGATCACCATTGTCTATCTGCAAACCGGCGACGAACCCGTTGAAGCGATTTGCGGTTGTTGCTGTGGAGTAGGTTGTCAGGTTGTTAGGTTGTTAGTTGTTAGGACAATGCAGGAGTTATACGCTTGATCTTGGCGACAAGTCTATTAATCAGCAACCTAACAACTAACAACCTAACAACCTGACAACTCGGAGCCTTTCCATGTCCACCGAAGTTCTGCCCCTGCGCGGCATTGACCATTTGCGGTTTTTCGTCGGCAATGCGCGGCAATCCGCGTACTTTTATCGGAACGCGTTTGGATTTGAAGTCGTGGCGTATGCCGGATTGGAAACCGGGCTGCGGCACGAGGCTGCGTATGTGCTGAAACAGGGCGAGATTACGTTTGTTCTCGCGTCCCCGCTTTCCGGCAGCCACCCCGATAATGCCCGACTTGCGCTGCACGGCGACGGCGTTCAGGACATTGCCCTTGAAGTGGACGATGTCGACGCAGGCGTATACGGAAGCGACGAAACGCGGGGCGGTGGGCGTCGCGCCGCCTACAAAGTTGGAAGACGAACACGGCGTATATGAGTTTGCCACCATCCGCGCTTATGGCGATACCACGCATAGCTTTGTCAACCGCGACGGGTACAAAGGCGTGTTCATGCCGGGGTATCAGCCGCTGGATCCCGAACGGTACGGGCCGCGCCACTTCAAGCCGACGGGATTGAAGGCCATTGACCATCTTGTCGGCAACGTGGAACTGGGCAAAATGGATGAATGGGTCGGCTTTTACGAGAAGATCATGGGCTTTTCGCAGCTTGTTCATTTCGACGACAAGGACATCAGCACGGAATACAGCGCGCTAATGTCGAAAGTGGTGCAGGGCGGCAGAGGGCGTATCAAGTTCCCGCTCAACGAACCGGCGGAGGGCCGCAAAAAATCGCAGATCGAAGAGTATCTGGACTTTTACGGCGGGCCGGGCGTACAGCATATCGCGCTGGCAACGGAAAACATCATCGAAACCGTGCAGGCCTTGCGCTATAATGACGTGTCCTTTCTGTCCGTTCCCCCGGCGTACTATGAAGCCCTGCCCGAACGTGTCGGCGCGATCAAGGAAGACCTGCACGAACTCGCCAAACTGGGTATTCTGGTAGACCGGGACGAGGAGGGCTACCTGCTGCAAATCTTCACCAAGCCCGTGGAAGATCGCCCGACCGTGTTTTTCGAGATCATTGAGCGGCACGGTTCGCAGAGTTTCGGCAAAGGCAACTTCAAAGCGCTTTTCGAGGCCATCGAGCGCGAGCAAGAGAAGCGCGGGACACTGTGACCTCACCGGGCGTCCACTTGTGGACACGGCCCCTCTCCTTGCCGAGCAACGCGCCAGGAGAGGGGAGACTGTTGAACAAACGAATGGATAAACCGATAGATAATGCAGCGAAAATCAAAGAGCAGCCTGTTACGCGAGAACAACTTGAGAGTATTGAGTTGCGCGTAGCAGCATATTACGCGAATCCAGAGGGAGGCGTGTCGTGGCAGGAAGTGAAAGCGAAAATTATTAGCCGACAGAAACACTCCCGATCTTCGAGCGCGTAGGATTAGGTAATACCGTGCATTTGCCTGATTTCGTTCCTGCTTAAACGTAGTACCATCTGCGTCCGCAGGACGATTGACCGCAGGCCTAACAACCGGCATTTTATATGCTGGTTTGAGCAGACGATATGGAAGCAGAAATCGCGCAGGGCAAAGTAACTACGATTATTGGCGTTCCGGGGATGTGGCCGGATCGCAGCGCGATTATCCGCGCCGTGACGAAGAGCAATATGGGCGAGTATCTGCTGGCGGGCAGGATGCTAATGCACCTTCCTACTCGACACGGTTTTGAGTTTGAGATTTATCCGCATGACCCTAATCTGCGCCGCGCTTTTTTGTATGCGGGACAGGGCTGGATTACAGAACCGGAGTTGGCGCGCATTGACGCGCACCGGCATACCGTTTACATTTTGGGACCGGGCGGCAATCTGGACAATTCCCGCGACATGATGCAGGCCGCCAACAGCATTGTAAAGGCGGGCGGGCTTGCGGTCAAGGTGGAGAGTACGGGCAAGGCGTTTCGGAGCGACGATTGGGCGCGAATGTGCGAGGGCAAAGGTCCGCTCGTGCTGTACGACGCTTATGTTGTGTTCAGCGTGGATAATGAGGACGAGCAGTTTACGGTATATTCGTGCGGGATGCACAATATGGGCTATCACGACGCGATTATCACCTCTAAGTTGCCGCCGCAGGAGGCCGTTGCCCTGCTGGACACGTTCCTGAAATACCTGCTCGTGGAACAGCCGGCGATTGGCGACGGCCACACGTTTTCCATTGCCCCGGATGCGCCCACTTATCGCCTGCATCTGGAACCCTGTACCCTCTATCCTGCTGACGATCCTTTTTTCAATCCGTTCGGGATGTGGCGGCTGAAAGGCAAGGATGAAGGATGAAGGATGAAGGATGAAATTAGCCCGAATACTGGATAATGAGCCGTTTTATTCTATTGTGATCGAGCGGGACGGGGAGGGGCGAAGCGAGTTGTTTGATTTCAACATCGCCGTGCCGAACGATCTGCGCCCGCGTATGCCCATGCGCCATCTGGAATTTCTGCCCGTGCTGATGCAGATGCAGGAGCGGGCGGGCGTTTTGCCGCGCCTGATACAGCGGCTTGAAAACGCGCCCGACGACGAGTACGCGCACTTTCGACGCCCCTTAGCGGGCGAAACCCTCCTTGCCCCCGTCGAGCCGCCCTCCTTCCGCGACTTTTATGCGTTCGAGCAGCATGTCCGCAATGCGCGGGGTAATCGCGGGCTGGACATGGTTCCCGAATGGTACGACGCGCCCGTATTCTATTTTTCCAACGTAGCGGGCATTGTCGGGCCGAACGCGCCCATCCGCAAGCCCCCGGAAAGCAACGAACTGGATTTTGAGTTGGAAATAGCAATCGTTATCGGCAAAACGGGACGCGACATTGTCGTTGCGGAAGCGGACAGTTACATCGCCGGGTTCACCATTTGCAACGATTGGAGCCTGCGCGACATACAGCGGCAGGAGATGAAAGTGGGGCTTGGGCCAGCCAAAGGCAAGGACTTCGCCACCAGCATTGGCCCCTACCTTGTGACATCGGATGAACTCGCAGACCGTATTGTATCTGATACAGGCCGGGGCAAAGCGTACGACCTGACCATGACCGCAACGGTCAACGGGCAGGAGATTTCACGCGGCAATCTGCGCGACATGCACTGGACATTCGCGGAACTGATCGCGCAGGCGTCCCGCAATACGGTTCTAAAACCCGGAGATTTAATCGGTTCCGGCACAGTAGGAACCGGCTGCATTACCGAATTCCCGCGCGGAACGTATGACTGGTTACAACCGGGCGATCTGGTACAACTGGAAATCGAACGGTTGGGCCTGCTAACAAACGGGATTGTCTGAACCTGATTGATGGGATTAGCGGTTCCGGTGTAAGAGGTGAACCATAACGCATTGCAAACGAGAAGGAGCAAGACCATGAGCGCAGCCACTGCCCTCGCTGCCCCGCCTAAACGGTTGACATACGAAGCTTACATGGCGGAAGAAACCGACAAGCGGCGTTATGACATCGTGGACGGAGAAAAATTCTATATGTCCGGCGTCACCGACAATCATCAGGATTATCAGGGCAATCTCTTTGTTTTGCTGCGCACTTTCGGGCAACAATATCAATTGGGACGGGCGCGTATGGCTCCGCGTGACATTCTGATTACCCGCGTTCCCTTACGCATACGTCAGCCGGACATATTTTTCATCAGCAATGAGCGGCAGGCTCTCAATCCTGCTCCCAATGATCCCACCCCGCTGATTGCTGCGCCGGAACTCGTCGTGGAAATCATCTCTGACAGTGAAACAGCAAACCGGTTCAACGCGAAGATAGACGATTATTGTAAAGTGGATGTTCGGGAGTGCTGGAAAGTTGAGGGTGACACGCAAACGGTGGAGGTATTGCGCCTGTCCCGAAGCGGCGCAGTGTCGGTTCAGGTTTACGGCAGGGGAGAAACCGTTCAATCACTCACGTTTCCCGGTTTGTCCGTAGCCGTCGAAGCCATTTTTGCTATCTGAGGCGCGTAAACACAAATGGAAGCCGACAACGAACATGAACGCGCTACTAAATAGAGGAGCAACAATATGCCACGCTATGTACGATTGGGGCAAATCCCGCCCAAGCGCCATACGCAATTTCGTCAGCCGGATGGTTCGCTCTACGCCGAGCAGGTCTTCGGAACCAAAGGCTTCTCCGGCATCGCGTCCATCCTCTACCACGCGCACCCGCCCACGCAGGTAGCCGATTACAAACTGTTGCATGACCTGCGCCCGGAAATTCTGCCCGATGAACCCCTGCGCCACCGCCACCTGAAAACGCGGCATATTCAGCCGACCGGCGACCCGATTTCCGGGCGGGTTCCCCTGCTTGTCAACGATGATGTGAGTTTGGGAATCTGCTGCCCTGCCGAACCCATGCCCTACTTCTACAAAAACGCGGACGGCGACGACCTGCTGTTTGTTCACGAGGGGCAGGGGCGTTTGGAAACCCTGTTCGGAACCCTGCCGTACCATGAGGGCGATTATCTGATTATTCCGCGCGGCGTGATTTACCGCGTCGTGGCCGAAACTGAAGCTACGCGCATGTTGGTCATTGAATCCGCCGCAAGTCCGATTGAGATACCCCATCGGTATCGCAACGAGTACGGGCAACTGCTGGAACACAGCCCCTATTGTGAGCGCGACATTCGCGTACCCGAAACGCTGGAAACCCATAACGAACCCGGACGCTTTGAAGTCCGCATCAAAGCGCGGGGCAGCCTGACCGCCTACTTTTACGATTTCCACCCGCTGGACGTGATCGGATGGGACGGCTTTTTGTATCCCTGGGCGTTCAACATCGCGGATTTCGAGCCGATTACGGGCCGACTGCATCAGCCGCCGCCCGTACATCAGACCTTCGAGGCGCATAACTTCGTCGTCTGCTCGTTCGTGCCGCGCATGTTGGATTACCATCCTTTAGCGATTGCCGTTCCCTACAACCACAGCAATCTGGACAGCGACGAACTGCTGTATTACGTCAACGGCAACTTCGCCAGTCGGCGCGGCATCGAAAAGGGTTCCATGACGCTGCACCCGTCCGGCCTGCCGCATGGCCCGCAGCCCGGAGCCGTGGAAGCCAGTCTGGGACACACCCGCACCGAAGAACTCGCCGTCATGCTGGACACCTTCCGTCCATTAAAAATGACCCGGCAGGCGGCAGAATTAGACGACAATCATTACCCCGAAAGCTGGAAGCCTAAGTGACACCCCTCTCAACTTTCCGCAGTTTCGATCCTGCCGAACTGCCCGCGCCGGACATTTATCGCCTGCTCGTGAACAGCGTCGCGCCGCGCCCAATCGCGTTTGTATCGTCATTGTCGCCGGACGGCGTACCCAACCTCGCGCCGTTCAGTTATTTTATGGCGGGCGGCGCGAACCCGCCTTCCGTCGCGTTTTCGCCCACAAACACCCGTAATAATGTGCCGAAAGACACGCTTCGCAACGTGGAAGCGACGGGCGAGTATGTGATCAACATCGTCACTTACGACATTCGGGAGAAGATGAACCAGACTTCCGCCGCGTACCCGTATGGCGTGAGCGAATGGGAGCCGTCCGGGTTCACGCCCGCGCCCTCCCTGAAAGTGAAACCGGCGCGCATTGCGGAGTGTGTCATTGCTCTCGAATGTAAACTTTTCCAGATCGTGCCGCACGGCCCCGGCCCCCTGTCCGCCAACTACGTTATCGGCGAAATCGTCTGCTTCCACGTTGCCGAACGCATCCTCGCCAACAATCAGATAGACGCCACCAAAGTAGACTATATCGGGCGCATGGGCGGCGACTGGTACGCCCGCGCTCATGGGGACAGCCTGTTCGAACTGCCGCGCCCTGAGTAAGAAAAGGAGAAAAGGAGAAGGGGAGAAGAGGAGATTGGGAACCGCGAAACACGCGAAACACACGAAAAAAGAACAAAAAAGACAAAAAGACAAAAAGGCAAACCACGGAGAACACGGAGAACACGGAAAAACACGGAGGAGAACAACAGGAGGGCGGAAGTGATAAATCAAGCCCCTACAACGTTGTTTTAATCCTGTTCAATCCTGAAAATCCTGTTAATCCTGTCTATTCTCCTTTTCTCCTCTTCTCCTTTTCTCCTTTTCTTCTCAGTACACTTGGATTTGCCAGCCGTTGGCGGTAGGGGTGAGGAGGGCGGTACGGCCCCATTTGCCCTGTCGGGCGGTGCAGAGGATTTGGCCGCTGTTGTTGATGCCGACAGCCTCTTCCAGCGTGTAGGTTGGGTTGGGAGGGCGGACAGTGTTGAGGTCGAGGGCGCGATTGTTTTGCCACAGTACGGGGAGGGGTATACCGTTGGCGTCGGGGGGCGCGTTTCGCAGGTCGGCGCTGCCCACTATCTGCCCCCGGTCGTTGCGGGCAAACGCGCGGCTCTCATTGGTTTGGGGCAGGGTGGCAAGGGTTACGCGCTGTTTGCCGTTCCACGCGCAGGCATGAAGCAATCGGTCAGGCGTTTGATAATCCCCTGCGATTTGCCCGGAGTTGTCGAGGGCGATGTGGTAGCCGGTTCCCATATCGGATAGATGATTTTGCCGCCACAGGTACAGGTGGGGTTGCTGCCGCGCGTCCATGCCATAGCCTGCAACATCCCCTCTGGCATTGATGACGGTTGGACGCCATGAGGGGCTGTTGGGCGCGGTGAGTTCCCGCATTGCGCCGTTTTGCCATTGCGCGGCGCGCTCGATACCATCACTCGTAATACGAAAGCCGACAATCACGCCCGCGTTGTTGATAGCGGTGGCTTCGCTGCTCACAGCATCGCCGTCTTCAAGCCAGTTGGCCCGCCCGTTCTGCCACGTAAGGGCATGGCGCGACTGATTGCTCTTCCGACTCGCGTAACCCACAATCTGCCCGCCGTCGTTCAACCCCAATGGATACACCCACGAGGCTTCTGTGGGAACCGTCAATTCCTGCTGCTTGCTGTTTTCGATGCGAAACGAAGGGTACAAATCGGGAAACCTAATGCTGCCGACAATCACGGCGTTTGCATTAAACCCCGTCGGGTACAACTGCGTCACTTTGCCCGTGATTTCAACGGGCGGGTCTTTTTTGCGTCCACAACCCACACACAACAACAAAACACTGCTCACAACAACAGCCACAAGGTTCAAAACGTAGGGGCGCAATTTCAAGTTCATATTTTTGATTTTACCCCACTTTGCTGCTGTTGCTCATACATGCCTGTCAGCGCGTCCACAACCTGCGCCACGGCAATGCCATTCATGCACCGAAAATCTATGGGGCAGACGCGATGGAAACAGGGGGCGCAGGGCGCGTTGGATTGCAGCAGGCGATGCCGCGCGTCCCCCGGCAAACCCGGTCCGGTAATCTGCGGAGCCGTGCTGCCGAACGGAACCACGACGGGCGTACCCACTGCGGCGGCAACGTGAGTCGGCCCGGTATCGTTGCTCAACACCATATCGCACACGCGCAATGCGGCGCATAATTCGCGCAGACTGGTTTGTCCGGCAATGTTCCAGACGGTTTGTTGCGCGGACGTCTCCCCGCTCTGAATTCCATCCGCAATGCGCGTCGCCAGTTCCATATCCGCCTTGCCGCCTATTACGACCCAACGGCAGGAGAAGCGTTCCTGTACCCTTCGCGCCGTTTCGATAAAGCGTTCTTCCGGCCAGCGTTTCGCCAATCCGTATTCCGCGCCGGGATTCAGGCCGATGAGGGGAATGTTGGAATCAGAGGCAGGCAGACCGAAACGCCGCATAATCGCTTGTACATCTTCTTGAGAAACCGTCAGGTGGGGCGCGATGGGTTCAGGATTTGCGCCTACAATCGCCGCCAGACGTAAATAGTGGTGGATGTGGTGAATGTGCGGGCGGGGCGGTTTGCCAAAAGGCGGAGGAAGCCGAAACCCGATTGGCATAGGCGGCGGAGTGGACAGGTTCGGGGCGTGGAGCATGACAGGCGTGGCAGAGGGCAGGGTCAGTCGCCGTATCTCCTTTTCCGGGCGGCGATGTATCTTGATGGCGAAATCGGGCTGAATGGCATCGGTCAGCATCCACGCGCGGCCCCGTTCGCCATACCCGACGCGCCGGGGAATACCCGCCAGCAGAAACGGCAGCGCGGTTCGTCCCGAATGGGTAAAAATCAGGGCGGTGTCATAACGGTTCGCGCGCAGCCGGGACGTGAGCGCAAACGCCGACTCGTCACCCTCCGCTGTAATTACGGCGCTGATAGCAGGCTGGCACTGGTACAACTCTGCCAGTTTGGGCGGTGATAGCACAGTGATATGCGCGTCGGGAAACGCTTCCCGCAAGCGGCACAGGGCAGGCATTGTCATCACGGCGTCGCCAAGCCATTTCACGCCGCGAATGATGATCCGTTCGGGTACGCTCACGCCCTGCTCCACGCAACTTCCAACGCCTGCCCCTGATGCTTTGTAGCTGTAAACCTATCATTTCCTACCGCGTTGGGCGCAGTACGCGGTTGGGCGCAGCAAGCAGCGCCCCTACCAACATTGGAAAGTTACAGATTTACGGACTATCAACTATCAACTCGTATCACGCCGTCAGCGCTTCATGCGGGCCGTCATGCGTCATGCGTTCGGGTTCCGGCTGCGGCCTGCCCATCAGGTCGCGGGCGGCGGCGGCAAAGTCCGGCGCGGTCAACATGCACAGGCGATGCAGAATGGGAATCGCGCCATGCTCGATAAACTTGTCCGGCACACCGAACAATTTCACCTTTACATTGGACACACCGTTTTCCGCCAACACTTCCAGTACGCCCGTGCCGACGCCACCCGTGACAACGCCCTCTTCCATCACGATCACTTTGCCGGTACGCCGCGCCGCATCCACAATCACCTGCTTATCCAGCGGCTTGGCCCAGCGCAGATTGACGAAATGAACGCTGACACCCTCGGCCTGTAGGGTTTGCGCGGCTTCAAACGCGGGCGCGACCATGTTGCCATACGCCAGCATCGCCACATCCTCGCCCTCCATCAGCACTTCCGCCTTGCCCCATTCAATAGCAGGTGTCAGGTATCGGGTTTCAGGTGTCAGGCCGTTCTCCCCTGACCCCTGACCTCTGACCCCTGACCCCTGATTTGCGGGCCAATCAATGCTCGGCGCGTTGCCGCGCGGGTAGCGGATGGCGATTGGGCCGGAATGGGAACCGACAACGTGTTCCTGAATCATGTAGCGCAGCATCAGGTCGAATTCCGGGCCGTCTTTGGGCGCGAGCATCGTGACATTGGGAATGTGGCGCAGATACGCGATGTCGAAAACGCCGTGATGGGTCGGGCCGTCGTCGCCCACCAGTCCGGCGCGATCCATGCAGAAAATTACGGGCAGGTTCTGAAGCGCCACGTCATGCTCGATCATGTCGTAAGCGCGCTGCAAAAACGTGCTGTAGATTGTCGTGACCGGCTTGATGCCACATGCGGCAAGTCCCGCCGCGAATCCGACCGCGTGTTGTTCGGCAATAGCGGTATCGAAATAGCGATCCGGGTAAACCTGGCTGAACTTGGTCAGGCCGGTTCCGTCCGGCATTGCAGCCGTAATCGCCACAATCTTCGGGTCCTGCGCGGCCATTTCAATCAGGGCGTTGCTGAAAACGCTCGTCCATGTCTGTCCGCTGGACTTGCTGCCGCTGGCCGTGCCTGCCGCCGTGTCCTTGAACATGGGCGGCGTAACCGCATGCCACTTGCGCGCGTCGCCCTCGGCGGGATCGTACCCCTTGCCCTTGAAGGTGCGCAGGTGTACGAAAACGGGGCCGTCTATCTGCTTGATAGCCGTGAACAAATCTATCATCAGGTCAACATCGTGGCCGTCAACCGGCCCGAAATACTTGAAGCCCAGTTCTTCAAAGAGGACGCCGGAATTATCGGCGGAAACAAGGTGCGTCAAGTTCTGGCGCAAAACGCTGCTGGCGGCGCGGGTAATCAGGCGACCGGGCGCGCCGGGAACGATTTTGAGGGCGCTTTTGGTTTGCGCTTCCACGTTCTGATACAGGCGCGACGAGCGCAATTTGGCGAGATAGGTGGACAGCGCGCCCACGCTTTCAGCAATGCTCATATCGTTGTCGTTGAGGACGACCACGAATTTGCGCCCGCTGTGTCCCGCGTTGTGCAGCCCTTCCAGCGCCATGCCCGCCGTCATGCTGGCGTCGCCAATCACGGCAAGGACATGCTCATCTTTGGTGTTGCCGGCAAGGTCGCGGGCAACCGCAAAGCCATACGCGGCGGAGATGCTGGTTCCCGCGTGTCCTGCGCCGAACAGATCGAAATCGCTCTCCTCCCGGCGCAGAAATCCGCTCAGACCGCCATACTGCCGCAGCGTCTCGAACCTATCCAGCCGCCCCGTGAGCATTTTGTGCGCGTAGCACTGATGCCCCGTGTCCCAGATAATTTTGTCTTTGGGGACGTTGTACACGGTATGAAGCGCGAGAATCAGGTCAGTGGCGCCCAGATCGGACGCGAAATGGCCGCCTGTTTTGGAAAGGTTGTCAATGATTGCCTGACGCAGTTCGTTGGCAACCTGTTTCAACTGATCGCGCGAAAGCGTTTTCAGATCGGCGGGACTATGCACACGGGACAGCAAATCGTACATTCAGATGTACCCCTTATGTGATAACAGGAAACGGCATCGCTGCCGCCGTCCTTAATACTTATTAATAGTGAGAATACGCGGAATAGGTTCCGTTGTGACCGAATACAGGTATAGAGAACCCTGTGAGCCGGAACGGTTCCCGAAATTGTACCACTTCGCGCAAATATGTGTCAATTGCGGCAACATGCGGCAACATAGGCCGAAAGTGGGCTTTTTTCTTCTGTAAATCTCAAAACGTTTAAAAGCCGGACAGAGTAACGGAATACTCTGTCCGGCTTTTTGAGGTTATGTTCAGGTTCAGGCGTTAGCGGGACTGTTTACGGCGGCGGAGAAAGGCGGCTCCGGTCAGGCTCATGCCGACAAGGAGCGCGATACTGCCGGGTTCGGGAACGAGGGCAGGGGTTGGGCCGAACACGCTGACGGTGAGAGAACCCAGATTGTCCGAAAAAACGTCATCATTGATTCCCAACTGCAGCCGGGTGGCTCCCACAGGAACAATTTCAGAGGCAGGGCCATTCCCAAGAAAGAACGGCGTACCCACAATCGCCCCCGAGTTGTCGGCGAACGTGCCCACGAGCGCGTTCAAATAGACCGGATACGAAGCCGGGTCTACATACTTGCTGGGAAAACCGTTGCCACTGCTGCCGCCAAAGCCGCTGGAATCGTAGCCCGTATCCCCGATACCATCCAACGATGGCGCTAAACCAATAAACGCGCTGGTCAGGCCGGAAACGTAGGTGACAGTAAAGGAACCACCCGGCGTGAAGTCATAGCCATCTGAGGCGCTCACAACGGTCGGCGTAATCCCATCGTTGATGCCAAACTGAAAGCCGGTATTCAGCCCGCCACTGACGAACTGCCAGGGTTGCGCCTGACCGTCCACCGTAAAATTCAAGGTCTGTTGCGCCGAAGCCGATGACGCCGAAAGAGCGCAAGCGGCAATACCGCACAGAGGCAGCAGCGCAGCGCAAACCAGTTTGCCTATCCACATAATAAACGTCTCCTTTGTCAAACATGTCATTACTACATAAAGAGCCGGGAGAGCAGGGCAGAGTATAACTGAAAAGATGTTGCCGCTCATTCGTAAATTGTGACGAATTCATCCCGTGGGCAGTATATCCCGGCCACTCCTACAAAACTCCTACACGCCGTTTT
Organism: uncultured Chthonomonadaceae bacterium; assembly: GCA_963817895.1. Taxonomy (GTDB): domain Bacteria; phylum Armatimonadota; class Chthonomonadetes; order Chthonomonadales; family Chthonomonadaceae; genus CAWFQB01. The sequence goes on along the minus strand of CAWFQB010000003.1, from coordinate 143,425 downwards.
TAGCTTTCTCTTTGTATCTCCTCAGTTCTCCTGACGCCGGGTGAAGCAGATAAGGCATCAGAACAAAATTTTATCAAAAATTCTTTGAAGCGTCTTTAGCAGGGCAAAGCCTGCCGCCGATAAAGCGGGCGTAGTACAAATTTTTGCGCTTGCGACTGAAAATTGGCTGTCAGCCTCTGGTCAGCCGCGCATAAAAGGCGTATACTATACATCGTGTGCAAGTTGCCGGGTTATTCTTCGAAATCATTTTAGAAACGAAACATTCGGCAGAGGAGTTCGGGAGAACAAGGAATGGAAATGACTCGCAAAACGCATCCGCGCCTGCAATTCGGCAGGCTGCCTGGCATTTCTGTTTTGTCGCTCCCCCTCCGGGCTGTATTGGCGAATATTCCGTTCGCCAGTTCGCAGCCGCACACAAGCCATGAGTGGAAGATTTCTCTGGAAAATTCTTTACGGAGGTGGAAAGTGTTGCGAACAACCCACATTTCGGCCATAGCGCCGATTGGAGCGCGCATCGGGGCGAATACGCGCCGGGCGCCGATCAATGTTTTGGTTCGGCCTTGTCCACCGCGAGGACAGTTCTCCCGCGCTTGATGCCGCGACCTTCGTGTCGTTCGTCAGCGCGTTGAGAACGCCTCAACGCGACCGCTTCTTCTCACGAATTACGAGAAGACTTGCAGACAGGGACCGCGCGATCCGGGGCGCAGCAATTTGCTGCGCGTTCCGAATACTTGCGCGTGTCCGCCAACGTCTCCTGAACGCGAGCCGCCCGGTGGATAAACCACAGGGGCGGCTTTTTTGTGGACAGGTGAATGGGAACGGGTTGACCTTGCCAGAGGCAGGTTCCCGATTCGTTGCCGGCAAAAGTCTGTGAGCCGCATCGGTGGATGTATCTTCTTGTGGTTTGAAAGTTCTTTCGAGAATTCTTGAGGATTCTTTTGAGAATTCTTCTTTTGAGGAGAAGCGTGTGATGCAACCGTTATTGGAACGGGCAGAGCGGGGCGACGCGCCCGATCATGCCCGATTGATGGAATTGATACAAACTCGTGTGGAGAAAATGGCGTCGTACTTCGGGCGTCGCTGCGGCGTGGATGAGGACGATCTGCGTCAGGAAGCGTGGCTTGCTGTGCTGGAAATCCTGCCGCGTTTGGATCACTCGGTCGGCACGCCGGAACAGCATCTGCTGAAACGGGCGCGCTGGCGCATTTTGGATACAATCCGCAGGCAGCGGCGGCGGCAGCACGTCGCGCTCGACGATGTTCCCCCCAGTATGGCATCGTACCTGGACGCGCGGAGTAATGTGGATTTAGGCGCGTTGTTTGCCCGCCTGACCATTACGCAGCAGCGAATCCTGCGCGCGCTGATGGAGGGCTACACCTGGCGCGAAGTGGGCGCGATTGTCGGCTGCACGTCCGCCAATGTCGCGTATCACGTCCGGCGTATCCGCGATGTCTACATACAGATGAACGGCGATGAGGAGGGTTAGCCCTCCGGCGCGTTGCGGTGTCCCCATGACCCGCAAGCAATGCCGTTCCCCAACCCCGGCCTGTCTCTTCCACCAAGAACGGAAGACACAGGCCGGTTTGTTTTTGCCGCTATCCTCCCGCGCCTAACTTGCCCAGCCATATCCCGATGAGGAAGACGATGCCGCCGCCGACAATCACCTGCGCTACGGTTTGTCCGAGCGGGCTTTTCATGAAGCGCCAGCGGATGAACGCGATGCCGAGCAGTTCCGCCACGACCACGCCATACGCGAATTTCAGAGCGGTATTCAGATCGCCCAATAGAAACGGCAGGGTATGCAGCATCCCGCCCAATGTAGTCGCCAGTCCGGTAATCACGCCGCGCAGAATGGGGCTTGCCCCTGCCCGTTACCGTTCCGTCGTCGGAAAGCGCTTCGGCCAGTCCCATGCTGATGCCCGCCCCAACCGAAGCCGCCAGTCCCACATAAAACGCCTGCATGGGTTTATGGGTCAGTCCGGCGGCGGCAAACAGGGGCGCGAGCGTGGAAACCGAACCATCCATCAATCCTAACAATGCCGGCTGCACCTTCTGCAAAACAAATTCGGCTTCCGGTTTCGACACCGGCGTATCGTCTGCCACTCTTCCTTTTCCTTTCCCTGAGCCGAAGCATGAACGCCCCCGCTAATGAACCTTCAACCAGCCAGTCTGCGCCCGGAATAAGCAGTTTATGAGAATGGTAATACAACTCTCAAATGTGCCGCTTTCGTCCTTCATCCCTCATCCTTCGCCTACACCCACTTCCTCCATTTTGCCATGACAATCGTTCCGATGCCGATCAACACAATGGACGCGATCATCAGCCAGAAACCCGGCGTTCCTACCGGATTGACGGGCGTTCGCAGCAGCATCGCGGCAATGGCGACAATTACGCTGGCGGGAAACCAGATAAAGGAGGCGATAGTCAGGGTTTTCATGGCCTCATTGGTACGCAGGGCGGTTTGCGTGGTGAACATATCGAAGGAGCCGACCAGCAGTTCCCGCGCGTTTTCAACGGCTTCGATGGCGCGCTGCAAACGGTCATTGAGCAGTTCATAATGCGCGGCGGAGTCGGAATTAGAGATCACCTGAAAATCCGGGCGCGACAGCGCGGCGTACACTTCCCGGTGGGGCGTCAGCGTCCGGCGAATAAACGCCACGCGCTGCCGCAGTTTCGCCAGTTCCGTCAGCACGTCCCGCCGATGCCGCGAACGCAGCGTCAGCGTGTCCAGACGGTCTACCCGCGACTCCAACTGCTCCACAATGCGAAAATAACTGGTGATGTGCCAGTCGAGCAGCGCGGCCAGAAACGCGCTCGCATCCAACTGCCCCATCTGCGTGTCGCCCTTCACGCGCTGATCGAAACTATTCAAAAAAGCGACCGGCGTGGAGTGAACCGTAATCACGAAGTTGGGCCCGACGACGAACGTGAGTTCTACGACCCGATATTTACCGTCTGTTTCTTCCACCGCATCCATGTTGAACTGTAAATAATCGCCGTAGTTGTCAAGACGGGGGCGGCGATCCGGGTGCAGCAGATTATACACAGATTCCCGTTTCAAATTAAATTGGGAGGCAAGAGAGCGCAGTTCCAACTCTTCCGCGCCGTTGACATCCACCCATAACAGTTGCGCGTCCGTCAGTCCGGCGACAAGCGGAGCTTCCAGCGCCACTTCGCGGTCTTTCGCTTCAGCATCGTATAAATAGGCGCGAACAGGCATAGCGTTCTTTCCTGCAAACAATTCTGCCCCGCAGTCAAAAATACTGCGGGGCAGAAAATACAAACGGAGTTTTCTAACCGTACCCAAACCGTGCTCTAACGAAGCGCGCCCGCGCTTTCGACCGCTTTGGAATTGACGCGCGTTTCCGCCAGTTTGGTCAGTTTCTCGTCGGTGGCCCGCTCCTCATCCAGCGTTTCCTGAAGCAGCCGAACCGCTTCTTCGTTGCCCAACTCGTGCGCGAACGTGCGCAGTGTGCCGTAGCCGGTGATTTCGTAGTGTTCCACGCGCTGCGCGGACGAGATCAGGGCCGCATCCATGACAGTGGGCCTGGCGTCTTCCGACATCATCTCTTCGCCTTCGGCAATAATGCCCTGCATGGCCTTGCACGGCTTGGCCTGCGGCGCGATGTCCAGCGTTTGGAACACCTGCTCCAGTCGCTTGATCTGGCCCAGCGTCTCCTGCAAATGCGTCTCGAAGGCGGCTTTCAGTTCGGGCGACGTGGCAGCATCCGCCATCTTGGGCAGCGCTTTGGTGATCTGGTTTTCGGCGTGGTACACGTCTTTCAATTCGTCAATAAACAGGTCTTGCAGTGAATTCAGTCGGCTCATTTTGGATCTCCCTCAATTGCTTACCCGGCCTCTGATTGCGAGGCTTTTTGAAACTTTGTTTTCGCCGCCATCATGGAGGCGAGGTTTCATTACCAGTTACGAGCAGGGGGAGAAAAGGTTCGCGCTTGTAAAAATTTGCCCTAAAGAAGATTTTTAACCAACCCGATAATTCAACCGGCAAAACCAAACATTGTTATTCGCTCCTTCCAGCATCCATCGGAAGGAGCCTTTTTCGTTTTGTTAAGGTTGTTAGGTCGTTAAGTCATCAAGATGGTACGCTACTCTGCCATAAAGACACAATCCTAACAACTAACAACTAACAACCTAACAACCTACCCCGGAAGCCTACCGCAACCGTTGTTCCCTTGCCGACGACGCTTGTAAACGTCAGGGTTCCGCCATGCGCCTGCGCGATGCCTTTGCAGATGGACAGTCCAAGTCCGGTTCCGCCGGTCGGTCGGGTGCGGGAGGTGTCCACGCGATAAAAGCGTTCGCCCAGATGCGGCAGATGTTCGGGCGCGATGCCGATTCCCGTATCCGCAATCGTGACCAGAACCTGCCCGTTCTGACGGCAGGCGGACACATGCACGCTGCCGGTTTCGGGCGTGTACCGGATGGCGTTTTCCACCAGATTTCGCGAACAGCCGTATCAGTTCCGTTTCGTTCCCCGACACGCACAACCCCTCCTCACTCAACCGTCAGCATCGCCTTTGCGCCGGAATGTATGCTCGCGGCGGAAATGGCGCGTTCCAGAATTTCGCGCAGCAGCAGATTGATGGGATTTCGGCCCAACTGCCCGCCATCAGAACGGGCCAGCAGCAATAAATCCTGTACCAGATGCGACATGGAATCCGCCGCGCGGTCAATCTCTTGCAGGGATTGGCGATAGGGCGCAATGTCGGCATCATTCTCATCTGCGTCGCTCAGAGTCAGGCTGGTATGGCCTTTGATAATAGTAAGCGGGGTTTTCAGTTCGTGCGAAGCGTCGGCAGTGAAACGCCGCTGCTGTTCGAGCAGTTGTTCCTGCTGTTTGAACGCGCCCTCCAAGCCGTCCCAACAGGCCGTTGAACGTTTCGGCAAGTCCGGCGAACTCGTCATTGCCCGATACAGGCAGGCGCTGTGAAAACGCCTGCGCCCCCATCTGCTCCGCCGCCAGCGTCATGGAGCGGACACGCCGCAAAACGCGCCCCGTAAGATACGCGCCTGCCAGTCCCGCGCATACCAGCGCGAAGGGAATCAGCATCAGCAGGGCGCGATCCAATCCTTGCCGCGCCCGGTACACCTCGCCAAGCGGGTACGCGGTCTGTATCACGCCCCCGATTGCGCCCTGCGCGGGGAAACGCCGGGACAGGACGCGCAGCGGTTCCTTGCCCGCAACAGCGATGGAATAGACCGGTTTTCCTTTTAACGCCTGCGTAAAGGCGTCCCTGTCCCACATCCGGCGCGTCTCCTGTCGCCCCAAAACCTGCCCCTGCAAGTCGAGCGGCAGGGGACGATACGGGTCTGAATTCTGCGGCGGCTGTGATTGGTTCCGTCCGCTAAAAGAGGAATTGGGAGGACGCGGCGGGCGCGGGCCGTCCTCATCAGGCGGTGTCCGCTCATTTTCCGGTTGTGGGCGCGGCGGGGCGTTGCCGTCAGGTTGCCGCATCGGGCCGGGGGCGTTATCGCCTGCGTTCTGCGGGCCTTCCACTTCAGGTCGGAACGGCGTCTGCGAATTGGAAACGGGAGGCATTGTCGGGGGAATTTAGAGCGGTATTCGGGGGAGGATTGCGGCGGGGCGGGCCGGGGGGCGGGGGCGGCTCGTGAAAATGGCGCAGGCGTTCCTCAAGGTCGCGGTCTATGGAGGCCAGCATTGCGGCATACACCGCGCCCCGAATCACCAGACCCAACCCGCCTAACAGCAGGGCCAGAATCGCAATGTTCCACGCAATCAATTGCGTTCGCAGCGAACCCCGCCGCGAAAGCCAGTTTGACAAGGAAAGATAAAGATTGGAAGACTGAATTCAAGGAGTGTTTTCTCCTGTGGAGTTTGCTCCTGTCGGATGCGGAGCATTGGTCAGCGCCGTCTCTTCTGGCAGGCGCAGCGTATACCCCACGCCATGCACGGTATGAATCAGTTTCACGGCCTGCCCCGCGTCTATTTTCTTGCGCAGCATCCCGATGTATACGTCAACGGTATTGGAGTACGAGTCTTCGTTCTGCCAGATACGCTCCTGAATGGCTTCGCGCGTCAGCACCCGGCTCTCATTGGAGGCGAGGGCTTCCAGCAGTTCGTACTCGCGGTGGCTGAGTCCGATCTCGGTTCCCGCCCGCGTCACGCGCCGTTGCGCGGTATCAATTTCCAGATCACCGACCCGAATAGTCCGTGTCCGATGTACCTTGTCGCGCCGCAATTGCGCCCGAACCCGCGCCAGTAGTTCCGCGAAATCGAACGGCTTGGCAAGGTAATCATCGGCCCCCGTATCCAGCCCGCGCACCCGGTCTTCGATCCCGTCCCGCGCCGTCAGCATTAGAATCGGGACGCGCTGCTTCTGCGCGCGCAGTTCCGCGCACACCCGCATCCCGTCCATACCCGGCAGCATCACATCCAGAATAATCAGGTTGTACGCGGTATCCAGCGCCATGTTCAGCCCGGTTTTGCCATCGGAGGCAACATCTACGGCGTAGTTCGCGTTTTCCAGTCCGCGCCGTATCAACCCGGCAATGCCCGCTTCGTCTTCAATCAGCAGTATCTTCATAATCCATTTATCCAAATAGGAATTTAGCCGCGAATGAACGCGAATACACGCGAATGGGGGCTACAGTACAACGCCGTCGCATTATAAATCGAAGTGTTCCCCACGAGTTTAGCATAGCACCGATATATTAAAATGACGTGAAATTTGTAAAAAATAAGCAAGCCCTCAAAATTGATGTTGACACCATTTCACCTTCTTGCTATACTGTCGGCATGAATGAGCAAATTGCGGAACAACTTGTGGAAACGTGGGAAATTCATCAACGAATCCATTTGTACCTTCTGGCGGCTGTTCCGCCGGAGGGTTTGTCGGCGTCGCTGACAGCGCGTGGGCGCACTGTTTACGGTCTGTTCGCCCACATCCATAATGTGCGGCTGATGTGGCTGAAATCTGCCGCGCCCAACCTGATGGACGGGCTGGAAAAACTGGAAACGGGAACTACAGGCGCGAGCGAGCAACTGTCCGCCGCTTTGGAAGCGTCCGCCAAAGGCGTTGCGGAACTGGCGCGGCGCGGGTTGGCGGCGGGCGGCAAAATCAAAGGCTTCAAGCCTCACGCTGTCGCGTTTATCGGCTATCTTATCGCGCACGAGTCCCACCATCGCGGACAGATCGAATGGGCGCTCAAACACGCCGGGCATCCCCTGCCGGACAACATCTCTTACGGATTGTGGGAATGGGGAACGCGATAGATGTGGCTACTGCACCGTCTATTTTATACGGAGGGTGATTATGAAATACGAATACATGGTCAAAACCAAAGGCATGTCGGTGTGGAACGACATCGAGAGTTTCGGGGAAGCCCTTCAGGAAATGCTCAATCAGGAAGGTAACGCCTACGTGGAATTGGGCTGGGAATTGTTTTCGGTTCAGGTGTTGAGCGACGCGCAGACGGGCGGCAACAACGGCCTCGTCTACGTGTACCGTCGTCCACAACACTGAAGGCGAAGTTCGTAACCGCGTCCGTCATGCAGGCGCGGTGAGTTGCGCCCGCGCATATAATTCGGGAGCAGGCAAGCCAACATGAACTCTGATTATGAACTGGCGGCGTTGGAACTGGCGGAACGGGGTTGGACGATCCTCCCCTTTTTTCTCGCGCCGGAAAATATCGCCGCGCTGCGCGGGGAAGCCGAACAATACGGGCGGGAACAGCGTTTTCGCGCAGCGGGCATCGGGCGCGGAAGCGGGCAGGCGGCGAGGACGGACATACGCAGCGATCAAATCCTCTGGCTGAACCCACAGGAACCCACGCCTGCGCAGGAGCCGTACTGGGCGGCTATGGATGCCTTGCGGCAGACGCTCAACCGGGAACTGTTTCTCAGCCTCGTCTCGCTGGAAGCGCATTACGCCGTGTACGAACCGGGCGCGTTTTACCGCAAGCACGTTGACCGCTTCCAGAGTTCGGATGAGCGCATGATCTCCACCACGCTATATCTCAATCCCGGCTGGAGCGAAGCGGACGGCGGGCAACTGCGCCTGTACTCGGAAGAAGCCCAAACCGAAGACGCGGCAGAACGCGCAGAACAAATCTGTGAACGCCCCGCCGGAAGTATCCCCGGTATCCTGCGTAGATGTGCTGCCCCATGCCGGAACTCTCGCCCTGTTCCGCAGCGACACGGTTCCGCACGAGGTTCTGCCCGCAACCCGTTCCCGCTACAGCCTGACCGGATGGTTCCGCCGCCGCTCGTTACTGCCGTTTTAGGAAGGTTGTTAGGTTGTTAGTTGTCAGGTTAAATCTTCATGGTGGAGCGGCATACTTACCTAACAACCTAACAACTAACAACCTTCTTACTTGCCCTGTGAAGCGCGGAGCGGGCCAAGCCAGAGCGTGTTGGGCTGCGCGGTTTCGGCGGTGAAGGAGGCAAGGTCTACGATGGTGAGCGATTTCAGTTGATCGAGGTCCAGTTTGCCGTTGGGGTCCGGGGGCAAGTCGTCGGACAGGACGAAGTTGATGAAAAATACGGCTTTATGCGAGAGGGCGCTGTCGGCGGGAACGTCCACAATGGCGTTGTATTTCGCGCCGCTTTTCTCTTCCAGAACCAGAATGATTTTGGTAGCTTTTACGGAAGCGATGTCGAACTGCAACTGATTGCAGCGGGTCAGGTTGAGGTTGTGCAGGTCGTGGGCAATGGCGGCGATTTTGCCCTTCTCCTGCGTGTAATCCAGTCGCAGGGCGCGGCCTTTGGTGGGCGCGGCGGGATCAAGTTTCATGTCCACATTGCCGAGCGGAAGCCATGCCGGGGCGTCGCGCCGCAGGGATTCGAGCCATACGCCGCTTTTTTCTTCAGGAAGCGGGGGTTCCGGCCTGTCGGCAGGGGGCGCAGCCGTCAGGGCGGTGAAGTCATCAATCCAAAGCGAATGTTCGCCGGTTTGCGCGGGGAACAGCGCGGCGTTACTGGGATTCTCCTTGACGCTCAACGCCATGTAAGAGTAGAGACTGAGCAGAGTGACGCTTTCGACCTGATCCATGTCCAGCTTGCCGTCAGGGTCTTTAGGGTCGTCCTTGCCGTCCGTCAGATAAAAATCTTCCATCGTGACAACCACATGCTGCCACTGGTTTTTTGCCAGCCAGATGAGCGCCATATAGCGCCCGCCGCCGTTCTTTTCCGTCAGGGTCAGGGCGAGCGGCGTGTTGGCGTCGGTTCGCGCCCAGAAACTCAGGGCGCGGGCTTTCGCCAGTTGCCCGTCGGGAACCGAGCGTACAAGCGCGTCAATCGGGGGTTGACCCGGTTCGGCTGCCCCGCCGCCGTTCTCAATGCGGTAATTGAAGGCAAGGGCGCTTTTGCCGTTTTTCACTTTACCGGCTTCGTTGGTTGTGCCTACTCGCGCATGGGGGCCGTAGCCCATCCATCCGGCGGAATCAGTTTCAAACGTGTCCAGAAAAACGGTGTCGGCGTTGGCCCGGTGAGGCGCGAACGCCAGCAGAGCGCCCATCGTCAGCATCAGGGTTCCCGCGCTCAGGAAAGAACGCGAGAACCGGACGACGTTAAGAAACGGTTTGTTGCGGCGGCGCGTGTTGTTCATAGTAGTGTGACTTTCTCCATTGGCGACGTATTCTAGCAGGGAGATACGCCGCCATTCACGAACAATGCAAAGGTGACATGTTGCCTGACGAGACGGTTCCAACGCGCGAACGGTTTCACAATGCGCGGTTCGCTTGGTTACTTTTATACAGGCGAACAATGATTTGGTAGCCCCACAGTTAAGTGTGATTATGCTTGTGCGCTCGTTTGCGCCGTTTTCTTGCCGCTTCCCGGTGGGCGGCCCCGCCGCTTTCTGGCAACAAACGGCGCAGGCGGTACTCGGTAGGCGAACAAATCGGTCACGCTCCAGCACTCTTGCGTGATCCCCGCGGCCATCGCCGGAGTACGCTGTTGCCACTTGCCCGAACCTTTGCCCTGCTCCTGGCGCAGGCTCTTGTGAAACGTACAGAAGTTGTACACGCAACCGAGCAAGTACATGCCCGCCTGCAATGTGGCTTCGTGGCGAACTAAACACCGACCGCGCCGTGTCAAGCAACACAGCCGTTGCCGGAAGGTCGCATTGAGCCGTTCGATATAGGCCGTGTTGAGTTTGTGTTCGTCGGGCTGCAAGCCTTGCAGTTGATCCACCGTGCCGTGTATCAGACGTTGCGCGACGCCAATCACGCGCCCACGTTCGTACTGCTTGACCACTTGCCCGATTACCAGATGCGGCCACGTCTGTAAACGCGGGCAACCTACCTTGCCGGTACGAACCGCCTCGCGGAAGGCGTGGCACCAGGCCGGAACATAACTGCTCAAGCCATCGCTCATCAGCAGCAAGGGCGCGTGTTGCGCACAGGCTTTGACCACAGCGACCAGACGGACAATCAGGCGTTTGTCTCGGTGCGGCGAGAGAACCCCGCCCAGCCACAAGCGCGAGGGAACGCAGATTGCCATCGCCATCCAGATCACCAGACGCGCTTGCAGCTTGACGCGAACCTCATCGGCTTGCACCTGCTGCAAGTCGCGCGCGTGTCCTGTCACCAGATGCGTGTGGACGGCTTCACAATGTTGCCCCGCTTTGTGCTGCCAGTTCGTGACGGTTCGCTCGTCAAAGCCGAAAGCGCGGACAATGGCAGGAAGCGGACACCCACAGGCGAGAAGTGTCAGCACACAGATGACGATCTTGGGGTCGGTGCGCAGCCGGTAGAACAGGGTTCCTTTGCTGGCGCTAAAGGTGTGTCCGCAGGTCTTGCAGCGAAAGCGGTCGCGCAGACTGTCGTGAACGATGATGTTGCCTGCATTTTGCAAGCCTCTTGACGAACAGGCCAGATTAAGGCAGAATAGGGGTTGTGGGTTCATGGCGACCTCCGTGAGTTTTGGTGTGGTAACCAACTCTACGAAGCAGCCGAACCCACTTGCGCATTCACCCACCCTGTTGCGCCGCAACCCTACTTTTCACCGTTTAATGCGGTGCTACCAATGATTTGAGGAAGGTAAACTATAAAAATTATGCTGACGACAAACCTGTTTTGCTGTCTTCCTCTCGCGCTGCTGATCGCCGCGCTTGGTTTTGCCGCGTTGCCTGCTTCCGCGCAGACTTCTCCCGCTGTTTCCACAAATTCAACGCGCAAGATTGCTTCCGCTTTGCAGCCGTTCGTGGATAGTCACGCGCTGGCGGGCGCGGTCGCGCTGGTTGCGGATAAGGACAAAGTTCTGGATGTGGAAGCGGTTGGGTACGCGGATATTGCGGGCGGCAAGCCGATGAAAGCCGAACGCGCTGTTCTGGATCGCGTCGCAGTCGAAGCCGATTACCGCAACCGCGCTGATGATGCTTGTGGACGAGGGCAAACTGAACCTGAACGATCCCGTCGAAAAATATCTGCCGGAGTTTCGGGGGCAATGGCTGATCGCGGAGCAGGATAGAGCGCACCAGAAGTTGACGCCTCCCGCGCATCCCATTACCGTACGCGAAATTCTCAGCCATACCAGCGGCCTGCCGTTCTCGTCCCCGATGGAAAACCCCACGCTCGACGGACTGCCGCTGCAAACGGCTGTGCGCAGCTACGCCATGTCGCCCCTGCAATACGAGCCCGGCACGAAATACCAGTACGCCAATGCGGGCATCAACACGGCGGGGCGAATCATCGAAGTGTTGAGCGGCATGCCTTATGAGCAATTCCTGCAAACGCGCCTGTTCGACCCGCTCGGCATGAAGGACACGACGTTCTGGCCCACGAAAGCGCAACTGCCCCGGCTGGCAAAATCGTATAAGCCCAACGGGGATAAAACCGATCTGGAAGAGACCACAGTGGCGACAGTTGCAATATCCGCTCAATGACAAATCCACGCGCTATCCCATGCCTGCGGGCGGCCTGTTTTCTACCGCCGCCGACCTCGCGCATTTCTGCCGGATGATACTGAACAAAGGCGAATTGGACGGCAAACGCTATCTTTCCGAAGCGTCTGTACACGAGATGACGCGCAAGCAGACCGGCGACCTTCCCGACGGCTACGGGTTGGGATGGGCAACAGGCGGCGATTGGTACGGGCATGGCGGCGCGTACTCGACCAACATGACCATTGACGCCAAACGCGGCCTGATTATGATCTGGATGGTGCAGCACGCCGGGTTCCCCAAGAACGGCGACCAGAGCGGCGGGGTGTTTCAAAACGCGGCAAAGGAACAGTTCGGCAAAGCAAACCCGTAAACGGCACGGGCGAAATGAGGAGGCTTGCGCTATGCACTACCTGTTGTTTTATGAGGTTGTAGAAGACTATGCCGAGCGGCGGCAGGCGTTTCGCGCCGCGCATCTTGCCCACGCGCGGGCTTCAGTAGAGCGCGGCGAAATGTTATTGGGCGGCGCGTTCGCCAATCCCATAGACGGCGCGTTGCTGCTGTTTCAGGGTTCTTCGCCCGATGTGGCCGCCAACTTTGCCCGCGCCGACCCTTATGTTCTCAACGGACTGGTGACGCAATGGCGGGTACGCGAGTGGACAACCGTAGTGGGCGCGGGAGCCGCTGTAAAAGTAGCCCTCAACCCCTGACCCCTTCTCCCAAAAAAGCCTGGGAGAAGGGGAACTTGCAACCCGGCACATGTATTCAGGACGAACAGCGCTTATGCGGTATTTGATTGTCAATGCGGATGATTTCGGGTATTCGGAGGAGGTCAATGCGGCTATTTTGAGGGCGCATCGGGAAGGCATCCTGACAAGCGCGAGCCTGATGGTTGCGGAACCCGGCTGCGAACAGGCGGTCAAAATCGCGCGGCAAACTCCCACGCTTGGCGTCGGCCTGCATCTGGTCGTATCTTACGATCATGCCCTGCTGCCATCCCGTGATATTCCCCTGATTGTGAATGGCGAAGGCAAGTTCGGCGCGGACCCGTTTCGCGTCGCCATGCTGTACTATTATAATAAAAAAGCGCAGGCGCAGATGAAGCAGGAAATGGCGGCGCAATTCGCCCGCTTCGCGCAGTTCGGCCTGGAATGGTCACATGTAGACGGTCACCAGCATTTTCATTTGCACCCCACCGTTTGGGACACGCTGCTCGATCTCTGCGACACGTATAACGTTCACCGCCTGCGCGTCCCTCGTGAAGACACACGCGCGCATTTCAAGCAGGGAAGGGAAGAAAAGGAGAAAAGGAGAAGAGGAGAAGAGGAGATACGAAATACAAGTACGTTCCCAATCGAAAATCGAAAATCGAAAATCGAAAATCGCCTCGAGGGTTTCAGTATGAATACCGTGTCTTCACTGTTTTTGCGGGCGTTGCGGCGGCGGAATTTGCGGGTGTTGGCGGAGCGGCAGACGTTGGGCGGCAAGCCTGCGTTTATGTGCGGTCGCGTGTACGGACAACTGCAAACCGGCAACATGCATGAGGCGTATACGCTGGAACTGCTGAACCGCCTGCATTGTCTTACTAACGAAATCTATTTCCATCCCGGCACAATTCATGCCCGCGCCCTGCCTGCCGACTTGCAGCGCGACAATATGCGCGACGTAGAACTACATACCCTGCTGTCGCCTGCTGTTCGCGCCCGCATCGAAGCCCTCGGCCTGCAAACCGGAACCTACGCGCAAATTGAAGCCGCCAGCAGGCAACATGATTCTGTTCCAAATCCCGTCAGAATGGATATGGCCGCGAATGAACGCGAATGAACGCGAATATGAGGATTATTTACAGCCGCCATTGCGTTCAGGCAGAAGAGACTGCTTTGAAAACAGTTTGTTTTCAAAGCGGATGGCGGAAAATGAACAATTGAGAACTGTATGCGTCTGCAAGCATGGAGAAAATGTTGTTTCGTTCGTGTTTCCACAGTTGGGGGAACATTGCCGAACAGCGATTGTCAAAAATCTGTGGAGAAAACCATGTTTGCTGTGGGGAACATTATGCAGGCGGACTTTGCCCTTGTGCAGCGCGCCCAGGCGAACGACCGGGCCGCCTTCAATGAGATCGTCCTGCGCTACAAAAGCAAAGTGTATAATTATATTCACCGCATGGTTGCCAGCGCGTCCGACGCGGAAGATTTGACGCAGGAAACCTTTGTTCGCGCGTATGTAAGCATACACTCGTTTCAATCGCGCGCCAGCCTGAATACGTGGCTGTTTCGCATCGCCACCAACCAGTGCATTGATTACAGCCGCCGCAACAAAAAGGCGCAGGGGATGACCACCTCGCTGTCGCAGGAGAATGACGACGAGGACGAGACGCAGCGCGACATTCCCGATGTGGCGTTCGACCCGCAGCGCCTGTTGCTGAACAAAGAATTGGGTACGCAGTTGGAAACCGCCCTGCGCGAACTGCCGGAAAAACTGCGTACCGTCGTATTGTTGTACGACATCGAGGGTTTGGCGTATGAAGAGATCGCGGCGATTGTCGCTTGCCCGCTGGGAACCGTGAAGTCCCGCCTGTTCAACGCCCGCAATACTCTGCGTACCCGGCTGTCGCCCTATCTCAAAGGCGCGGCGTGAGGAAGATATTAGATATTAGATAATAGATATTAGGATGGAAAGCAGAAGCCTAACCACCTGTAAACCTAACAACCTGATAACTAACAACCTAACAACCTGTCTTAACTGGTAACATCATGAAACTGTTTACAAGCCAATCTCAAAAACATAGCGATACCGAAAGCGCGGTGTGCCATGCGACGCGCGAGCAGCTTTCCGCGTATCAGGATAATACGCTCTCCGCCCGCAGTGTGTGGGACGTGGAAAAGCATCTTACCGCCTGCCCGGACTGCGCCGAAGTGTCGCGGCAGATGCAGGCGACCGTTCAATTGCTGCACAGCGTCGAGCGGCTGGATACGAGCGACGACTTTATGGCGAAACTCCATGCGCGTCTGGACGGGCTGGAGCCGGAACCCGCGCGGCGGAACTCGCTTGCCGACTGGATGCGGGACGCTGCCGCGAACTTACGGGCGGGTTTCACTCTCCGGCGCGTACCGGGTTTCGGGCTTGGCATGGCCGCTGCGGGGATTGCCGCGTTTGCGGTGTTTACGCATCTGCCCGCCCCGGTCGGACAGAATGCGCCCCTGACTGTTTCGGTTCCGGCTTCCTCGACCGGTGTGGGCAGCGCGGTTCACGAGAGTTTGCAGCGCAATGTCGCGCTTACGGCCAATGACCCGTTGGGCGATGTGGCCGCGGAGTATCTGGAAAGCGCGGACAGCGGCAAAGAGAACGATGCCAGAGAAACCAATAACCGGGAAATGAACACCAGAGAGACGAATGGGAGTTAGCGTTTTGAGCGGCTTTGGAGTACGACAATTCCATATTGGTTCCTGCCTCATGGCGGCATTGGCGGGCGGCTTGCTGATAAGCCTGCCCGTTTTGTCCGCGCAGGCGCAGCAGCAGGTTCGTCGGAACAAGCGGCGTGGCGCGTCCGTTCGTCTACAGCGGGCCGCTCCCATGCAGTCACAAACCCCAACTCCGGCCCCGGCGCGACCAAATCGCGCTGTGGGGGCGTTCCCCGGCGGCGGAGCGCGAATCAAGATGCAGGGGAACATTGACCCGACCGCTCTGCAAATGCTGGGGAAGATGTTTCGTCCCGGCGTCAATTACGAGGGCGTGGAGGTTTCGAACGCCAGCATGAACGGCTCGGCTTCGGAAGAGATGATTACGGGTGACACGACCGGGCGAACGCGGCGCGAATATCTTTCCCCCGAAACGATCAGGGGCGACGTGGTTCTGACCCTGCCGAACCAATCCTATCAGTTCCACAATCGCGACCGGCAGCTATTCGCCGCGCACTGGCCGGTAGAGCAAGGCGACAAAAACGCGCGCCTGCGGGCAATGGCAAAAACGGGCCGCGTCCGTATTCAGGTTACGGGTGAGGAGATGGTTGCGGGCCGAAGCGCGAATATTGTCACCGTGACCGCGCTGACCGGGGCAACGGACGAGGCGCGGAAGGTCGTGTATCTGGATAAAGAGACGGGAATCCTGCTGCGCATGGATCGCTACGACAGCGCGGGACGGCAGATTTCCTCCACGTACATGAAGAACATTGCGGTGGGAACAACCCCGGACGCGACAAAATTCGATCCGCGCTTATTGCCCCCGGCCACCACGTTCCCGCTGTTCCCGCAGGAGCAACCGATGTTTACGAGTGTGGAGCAGGCGCGGAGTCAGGTTCCGTTTACCGTTCGGGAGCCGAAGCAGCTTCCGCCCGGCTACATACTGGACGGCGTGTGGGTATTCGCGCAGAACCTTCGGGCCAACCGCGCGTCCGTGCTGCTGCGCTATTCGAGCGGCGTCAACCATTTCAGCCTGTTCGAGACGCTCGCGCCCGCCAACGCCGCCAAACCGGCGCGTCCCGGCCAGATGCGCCCGCGCCGAGTCCCCGGCGGCTGGGCCTGGCGCGAAACCGTTCCCGAAGGCGACCTGACCCTCCTCTACACAGGCCACCTTCCCGAAACCGACCTCCAAACGCTGCAAAGTTCCATGCGGTGAGCCATAAGCACGCGTAGCGCAAGTCTTCGCCGTTGTACGCGAACGTATTGACCGCGCTGCTCGGATACGTGATCTGCGTGACGCGGTTCTCGACATCGTAGGCGACAGTCGTAACCGCGCTGCCGACAGTAACGGAGGTGCAGTTGCCGTTGCTGTCGTAGCCATACGTCTTGTTCATGCCTCCCGTTATGCCCGTCAGCTTGTCATGGGAATCGTAACTGTACGTGTCTGTGACCACTCTGGTTTTTCGCGCCGGACGTGCCGAACGGTCGAGTTTTTCTTATACCAGAGCGCGAGTACCGTCGGTTACAGCACTCTGCGTATTCTTTTGGCGCGAACATGATATACTAATGAGAAAGGAAGTCCCTGGTAAAACGATTTCGAGAGTTTTCATGGACGCTTCCACGACGGGTTCTTATATGGAACCCCTTTGCCATCCTCAGCGAAGCGCAGGTGCTAATCGGAAATTGGCGAAGAGAGTATAATGAAGAATCCGTCTATGTAAGTATTGAGCTACTTAACTTCGGTGAATTCAGAGCTAGTACACCGTCAAGGTAGGATAGTTAGGTAGGGGCGTTGCTTGCTGCGCCTTGTATAAGGAGGGTTCAGCAAGCAGAACCCCTACGACACATCCAACTATCCTACCTTGATGGTGTACTAGGTGGCACAAAGAACAGGAAAATAACCTGCCTCAACATGCGCAATGCGTAAGGATACTAACATTTCCACCGGACTAAAACGGGGGATGTCACCATTGCCTTTGTAAGCATAGGGCGAAAAGGAGACTTACTTATGTCGCAAACGCAAAATACCATCACCCTTGCAAAGCAACTGGTCGTAGCGGAACCGTTAGCAGAACGCTCAGGATACTCCTATACGCTCGCTTCATGGCTCAGCGACATGCTGGTAATGGTCGAAGCGCGATTCGGCTGTCGAGACCAGTCTTATACCATTTTAGGCATCGAGTTTGCCGCAGATGGGCCGAGAATATGGTTTCCCGGCGGGCGAAAGCACGTTGTGATTCAGCTGCAACTGGTAAACGCGGGCAGCATGATCATGGCTCTATGGCAGCTTGCTCATGAATGTGTTCATCTGATATCACCGAACCTGTCCGTGGCAACCACTGTTTTAGAGGAGGGTCTGTGCGTTGTTTTTCAGGAGCAGTATGTCGCTACGCGGTTGGGTATCAGCATTGCCACTCAGATGTCATCGTACCGCGAGGCCGCCACGCTTGTTTCGGAGTTGTTGGCTTTCGATAGTGGAGCGATACTCGCGCTTCGGCAGGAACAGCCGACGATCTCCTCTATTTCCTCGCAACTTATCCAGAAACACTGTCCTGGAATACGGATAGAGTTAGCGGATCGATTGGTTGCGCCGTTTCAAAAATGATGACGAGGAACTGTCAGTTTACAGTATCTTTGCACGTTTTCACATTTTGAGATATATGCAAGCGGGCAGGCAGTAGTAATTCGCTATCTCATTTTTCAAAAAGTGCAAAGATACTGCACTTTAGCAACACTACACAAGCATGTCGAAGTCTACCGGAAATGAGTGCGGTACGTAGTATGGCCGCGGTGGCAGCGGTACGCTTGGTGCTGGTGGGGTGCCTGGCCCTGCTGGTGTGCCTGGCCCAACTGGCGTACCTGGATAGCCCGGGTATGGTTCTGCTGGAACGGCGGGCGCACTTGGCGCCGCTGGCGTACCTGGATATCCGGGGTATGGTTCTGCTGGCACGCCTGGTCCTACTGGTTCTGGAATGCCTGGGCCTTCGGGGATGCCAGGCTCTTCGACACCACCTGTAACTACTGCAAAGGCGATCTCATGCAATATGCCTACAACTTGACCACCATGATACCAGCCAGAACTTGGGTCAACTGACCCGTCACCGCCAATGCCAACCCGAATATCGTGCGTAATACCCCCTGTGAGTGTGTCACCCCAACCGGCAAAGAAGTTGGCCGCATTATCAACCCAGTCCAATCCGCGCGGATCGGCTCCACGTAGTGGATTGTTGTTGCAGTAGGCGTACCAGTTGGTTCCGGCCTTTTTCGGGTCCGAGGAGAGGAAGCGTCCAACAGAGGGATCGTAGTAGCGGTGTCCAAGCAGTTGCAGTCCGCTATCACTGTCACTCTGGTACTGCTGGCTTCCCACGAAGCCGAATGGGGTTGGCGTGGTTCCCGTTCGGCTCAGCACATTGCCGAACGCATCGTACAACAGGCTGTCCGTCACGCTCTGGCTGCTGTCCGTTATGCCTCTGGTACTGCCAAGCGCATCCCCGTGCAGGAACTTGCTCGTGCCGCTTCTCCGTTCCGACAGTCCGGGCGTGTAGACGGCAGAACCGTCCTTCAACACGGCAGAAGCGGGAGAGGAACCATCGCAGACGTAGTTCTTCGTGCCGCTGCTGTCCACCTTCTGCGTTCGCAAGTCTTCGCCGTTGTACGCGAACGTGTTGACCGCGCTGCTCGGATACGTGATCTGCGTGACGCGATTCTCGACATCGTAGGCAACGGTCGTGACATTGCTGCCGACGGTAACGGACGTGCAGTTGCCGTTGCTATCGTACCCGTAGGTCTTGTTCGTGCCGCCTGAGATGCCCGTCAGCTTGTCATGGGCATCGTAACTGTACGTGTCCGTGACCGCGCCGCCTCCCGTTCCCGTCACCTTGGTGTGGCGGTTGTGGTTGTGGTCGTAGGTGAAGGCAAGGGAGTAGCCCAGGCCATGTCCGTTGCCCCGGCTTTCGCCCGTGAGTTGGTCGGCATTGTCGTAGCCGAACGTGGTCACATCGCCGTTCGTATCGGTTCGGGTCAGGACGTTGTTGGCATAATCATACGTATAGCCGTAGTGCGCCAGAACGCTTGCGCTGCTGTCCTTGTGCCAGATGTCCGTTGTTCGGTTGGCGTTATCGTAACCGAACGTGCTGACGCTGCTGTTGCCGTTGGTCTGGCTGGTCAGCCGGTTGGCATCGTCGTAACTCAGACTGGTGCTTTCCGAGTAGGGGTTGCTTGTGGACGTGAGACGGTTGCCCGCATCGTAGCTGTAACTCCAGCTTCCTGTGACGCCGCTGACGGTCATGCTCGTCCGTCTGTTGGCGTTGTCGTAGCCGTACCCCGTGTTGCCGTTCGGCGCAGCAATTTGCGTCAGGCGGTTGGCGTTGTCGAAGGTATAGCCCCAACTGCCGGTCACATCCGTCATGCCCGTCCGCCTGCCGGCCACGTCATACGTGTACGAAATGCCCGTTCCCGCCCCGCTTCCACTCGGATAGGTCACGGCTGTCAACTGTCCGGCATCATCGTAGGTGTTGGCGATGGTTTTGCCGTTGCCGTCCGTGTGGCTGCTCAGGTTGGAAGCGTAATCATACGCCCAACTCTCGCTTGTGCTGTCGGCGTAACTTGCGCCTGTCTTCCGGTTCAGGCTGTCGTAACTGAACGTCGTTGTGTGGCTGTTGCCGTCCGTCGTGCTGCTCAACAACCCCTTCTGCCCTGTGCCATCGTAGGCGTAGGTGAAGGTGTCGCCATTGGCCGATGTGACCACCAGCGGCCTGCTGTCGCTGTCATACGTGGTGCTGCTCGTGTGGCTGTTGCCATCGGTTACGGACGTGACATTGCTGTCGGCATCGTAGACGGTTGCGGTCGTGCCTGCGGGCGTGGTGACGCTAGTTGTTCGGCCCCACGTGTCGTAACTGATTGTCGAGGAATGACTGAGCGCGTCTGTTGTGCCGGTCTTCCAGCCCAGGCCGTTAACACTGATGGTGGATGTATGGCTATTGGCATCTTCTACGCTGGTCAGGTTCCCGTCCGCATCATAGCCCATGCTGGTGACATGGGTGAGCGGGTCGGTAACGGTGACGAGCAGACCATACCCGTTGCTGTCATAGCCGTAGCTCGTCTGGTGGGACAAAGCATCCGTACTCGTCAGCAGGTTGTCGCAGCCGTCGTAGGTGTTGGTGGTCGTGACATGCGTGAGCGCGTCTGTCACCGTCAACACTTTGTTGTGGCTGTTGTAAGTGTAGGTGGTGACATTGGACAGGGGATCGGTTGTGGTGAGAACGTTGGCGTGGCTGTCGAAGGTGTAGTTCCACGTCTTGCCCCGCTGATCCTGCACGGCTGTCTTGTTGTAGCTCGCGTCATACGTATACGACACCGCATGGCTCAGATTGTCGGTTTCGTTGCTGAGTTTGCCGCCGGAGTAGTTGTGAGTCACGCTGTGGCTGTTGGCGTCCGTGATGGTGGTCGCGGAAGCCGTGTAAGAATAGCCCGTCTGGTTGCCGCAGCCATCCGTTTCCGTGGCGAGGCTGTTGTCTGCGGCGTTGTACGTCGCGGTCCAGCCTCTGCCGCCGGGCGTGGTCAGACTGGTGAGATCATGGGCGGTGTTGTAGCCCAATGTATAGTGGTAGTTGCTGCCGGTTGTCTGCCCGGCAAGGAGCGGCAGGGCAACCTGGCTGAGGTTGCTGCTGCTGTCATAGCTGAGCGTCCACACCCGGCTGAGCGGATCGGTGACGGTGGAGATGCGGCTGCTCGTGTCGTAGCTGAACGAGAGGGTTCTGCCTGTCGCGTCCGCAACGCTCGTCACGTAGTTGCCCGTGTTGTGGCTGATGGAGATAGCATTGCGTTGCTGTCCGTAATGGTGTCGCAGTAGAGGCTGGTGTTGAAGTGGTACTTCACCTGCCCTTTCGTGGTCAGGGTGTAGGTGCCGTCCACGTTCTGAACCAGCGTGTCGTAGATGCCGGTGGGTGGGGAGAACACGTTGCTGCCGTTGTTGGCGAAGGTGTAGGAGAGATCATCGCCCCAATGCACAGAGTAGCTGGGCGGGGGCGGCCCGTCGTCCGTGGTCGCGCCGCCGCTGACGGCGGTCAGGTACACGTCGAAGCAGTGCGTCCACTTGGGTCCCAACTCCCCGCTGTGGCTGCTCTGGCTGTTGTGGGCGAGGGTCAACCCGACCGGCAAGCCGCCTCTTTGTGTCCAGCCCACGAGGGGTATCTGCGTGAGCTTGTTGCCGTTGCCCGTGTTCGTGCCGCCCACGCTGCCTTCCCACGGGAAAGTGGAACTGGCCTGCGGCGAGATGGAGAGGGGATGCCCCGTGCTTTGCGCCCCCACCATCCGCGTCATTTCGGCAGACGGCAGCAGGCGAATGCCGTCCCGATGTTGCGGCGTGAGAGCAGGATGGGCGAGCGCCTGCGCGGGCGTGGCAAGCAGAACCATCCACGCGAAGAGGGCCGTCATACCCGATGCGCTCAGACGCAACCAGCGCGGCTGACGACAACGCGGCGAACGTGAAGAGAGGGCCGAGAAACCCTCCCGCAGAGGAGGCGGGGAACCTTCCCGCGTGGCGGCACAGTCGTTGCGCCGCCAGAGTTGCGAAGAATCAAGCATGAGTCCTGCCTTTCTCCTGTCGAACAGGATAGAGGGTGTGCGGAACAGACCGCAGACGCTTTGCAGCACTCGTGTTGCCGCAAAGCGGGAACAACGACCGTTGTCGCTGCTCCGGTTGACAGACCGCAAGGACTCGGGTACAATACCCCCAAGCCTTCGGGCCTTCTGCCGCTCTTTCTCCTCTGGTCCGACCAAAGAACAGGAGGAGAAGGGCGGTTCGTTTTCTCTGCGCAAAGCAGAGTCCACATCCATGTAAATCGTGTAAATCATTGAAGCTACTTCTGCACTAACAGCAGATAGCCACTGCACAGGCGCAGTAAGCGTTCCTGTGAAATCGTCTCTTCCTCTCCCTTGTTGGGGTCGTGAATACGCGCCGTGCCGCCTTCACCCCTTCCCTGCACACTCAGCACAGCCACAAAATGGTTGCCGTTGACGTAAGCCAGAGCGGGCATCTCCACATCGCCAGGCGCTTCGCGGCTGACCTGAACGCCCTCCGCTTTCAACCCCATCCGCTTCGCCGCGTCCGCCAATCCTGCTAAACTGGTTCCCCCTGCCGTCGTGCCTGCCCCCTTCCGCAACTGCGGCAGGGTTGTCTTCACGCCCAACCGCTCACACGCCAGCAACAGAGCGCGCGGCCCACAATCGGCAGAGGGGGTTGGGTGTTGGGTGTCGGGTGTTGGGGTTGCGGTTGCTTCTTCTCCTTTTCTCCTCTGCTCCTCTTCTCCTTTTCTCTCCTCCAGCGGCAGTCCGGCATCATGCAGGCACAGGTCGCGTTGTTCCTGCACAAAGGCGACTTGTTCGGCGGAAAGAGTAGAAGAAGCGGCGAGTTGGGCAAGGAGGTCGGAAGCGCGGCGGAATTGCCGCGCGTTGCAGGCTTGCCGCGCCTGCTGGTACAGGGGCAGGGCTTGTACAGTTGCAAGGGCGGTTTGTTGCGGCGTGAGGGTAACGAGCGCGGCAGTCCTCTGCATACGCGGCGTGGAGCGCGTTTGTGACAGGGTTGCGGAAGGGGGCGCATGGGAGCAGCCGACAAGCAGGGGCAGGCTTGCCAGCAGCAGAAGCCGTAAAGAATAAGGGCGCAGGCGAACAGGACAAGAAACAACCATGACCCACCATGCCTTTCACGAGGAAACACAGGTGAACACAAAACGGCTGCCAACAATCCTGCAAACAACAGGGCGAGAGAAAAGAGAACAAGATAATGCGAACGGATGCGGGAAGCGTTCTGCGTCGGGACAAAAGGGGCTTCGAGGATGGCGCTCCTGGCGCTGTTCGCCTGAATTTATATCTTCCGGCATATTAACACAACAGGATTGTGAGACTATAGCACAGGTCAATTGCTGTGTCAAGACTTGCGCAAATATTTATTGCTTGCAGAAATCTCTCTTTTTGGGCGCGGTGAGTTACGCAGTAGACCTGCGGCAAACACGCTCCCGCCCAAAAAAAGGCGCGAATACAGAATAAAGTTCTGAACAACGCGAAACAAGGAAACTTTCGCGGCACAAACGCGGTCTACATAAACAAATGTCTACTACATTATAAAGGAGGCGCAAGGCAATGTACTACTACTCCCGTTCGCCCTGACGCTTTCGAGGTCGCGACGCCTCCTCTTAAAAACTTGACACAACGAGACACCGGGCTGGAAGCGCTGCATTGCCACTATTTCGACGCTGTCTCTACATATTTTCCTCCCCATTTAAAGACGCTGCCCCGGGCTTGACAATGCGGCCAGAGAGTTGTCCACGCGCAATGCGGTATAATGAGAACAGCAAGACGCTATTCTGGTTGCGGTTGGTGGGGAAGGGCGAGACGCGATGCGATTTGTGGTGTTGACGGGGCCATCGGGCGCGGGCAAAACGCTGGCGCTGCATAGTTTCGAGGACGCGGGCTACTACACGGTAGACAACCTGCCGCCGCGCCTGCTGCCCGCGCTGATTAACTTTTGCCGCGAGGAGGGCTACGCGCGGGGCGCGGTCGTGATTGACACCCGCGCGGGCGCGGCCTTTGCCGAACTGCCCGACGTGCTGCAACAACTGGACAAAGCCTGCGTGGACGTGGAAACGCTGTTCGTGGACGCCAGCGACGCGGCTCTCGTGCAGCGCTTCAAAGAGACGCGCCGCCCCCACCCTCTGTTACGCGCCCCCGAAGACGGCGTGATGCGCGACAGCATTGTGGACGCTATCCACGCAGAGCGCGGCCTGCTCGAATTTACCCGGACGCTTGCCGACAGCGTTCTGGATACCAGCCAACTCTCGGCCACGCAGTTCCGCGACGTGATTCATGCCACGTATGCGCCCGACACGCGCCCCGGCATGTTGATTACCGTGATCTCATTCGGCTTCAAGCACGGCCTGCCCATTGACGCCGACCTTGTTTTCGATGTTCGCTTTCTGCGCAACCCGCACTACGTTCCCGACCTGAAACCGCTGAATGGCACGGACGCGCCCGTTGCCGAATATGTCCACGCCGACCCGCTCACCCACCCGTTTCATGAGAAAATGATTGATCTGATTCGTTTCGCCCTGCCGCAGTACGAGCGCGAAGGCAAAGCGTACCTGAATATCGCCATCGGCTGCACGGGCGGCAGACACCGTTCCGTCGTGCTGACGGAAGACCTCGCGGCGCAGTTGCGCGCCGAGGGTTTGAACGTCGCCATTCGCCACCGGGACGTAACCAATCCCCCCCTACCCGGCGGCGCGGAAACGGTAACAGGCGCAACTTCGGCGCAAGACAACCGGAGGTCAAAATGAGCCTCCCAACACCGAACACCGAATACCGAATACCGAACACCCTCCCCTTCCTGGAAAGGCCGGCACGCCCATGAGCCGACTGCGCGCGTCGCTGAAATGGCTGTACCCAAACATGCACGTCAAGCGCTGGATAGCCCTTGCCATCGTTGGGTTTCTGGCGTTCATGGCAGGAATGGGCGTGATTATTCAGGCGCACGAGGGGCTGGACAAACCACTTGCCGTGCGCTTCGCCGACTGGCTGATCCATCACGCGCATGTCGGCGCGTTGCGTCCGGGTCAGCTTGGCGTGATGTTGACGGTAATCGGCGCGAGTCTGTGCCTGATTGCCCTTGCCCGCCTGATCCAATCGCTGACCAGCGTTCTCGACCCTGAAATGGCTCCCGGCGGACTGGTGGACATCGTATACCAGCGGCGCAGGCTCACACATGGACGGCGGATTGTCGTCATCGGCGGCGGAACCGGCCTGTCTACGATGCTGCGCGGCCTGAAACGGTATTCCGCCAACATCACCGCGATTGTCACGGTTGCCGATGATGGCGGCTCATCGGGCAAACTGCAAAAACAACTGCACATTCTGCCACCCGGCGACATTCGCAACTGCCTTGTCGCGCTCGCCGACGCCGAACCGCAAATGACCGAACTGTTCCAGTACCGCTTTCGCAACAACGTCAAGCCGGAGGAGGGGAACAGAAAGGGAGAAGAGGAGAAGAGGAGAAAGGGAGACAGGGAGACAGAGGAAGGGAAAAGGGAAAAGGGAAAAGGGGAAAGTCAATTCACAATTTCCAATCCGCAATCCATAGTCGCGGAACCCTCAACTCTCAACTCTCAACTCTCAACGGTTCGTGACGTGCTATTGCCGGAACATGGGAATGGTATTCGAGGCGAGAACACAATAAGCGACAACTCCCAATCCTCGATCCCTAATCTTCAATCGGCAATCGACAATCGGCAATCCTCAATGGGCGAGGGCCTGCGCGATCATGCGTTTGGAAACCTGCTGATTGCGGCCATGTGCGCCATCAATGACGGGGACTTCGAGCGGGGCGTTCGGGAAACCAGCCGGGTTCTGAACATACGCGGGCAGGTGTTGCCGACAACCGTAGATGAGGTGAAACTGCGTGGCGAGATGGAGGACGGTTCGTTTGTGGATGGCGAAACCAATATTGCCCACTCGCCCCTGAAAATCAAGCGCGTCACTCTGGTTCCCGAAGACGCCTGCCCGCTGCAATCGGTTCTGGACGCCATTGCCAGAGCCGATGTAATCGTGATGGGACCCGGCAGCGTGTATACCAGCGTGATTCCGAATCTACTGGTGCGCGGCGTGCCGGAAGCCATTCGCCGCTCCAAAGCCAAAAAGGTATACGTGTGCAACGTGATGACGCAGCCCGGAGAAACGGACGGATTTTCCGCATCCGATCACGTCCGCGCCATCGAGCGCCATGCCGGAACCCGCATTTTCAACTACGTTCTGGTCAACACGCAGCACCCCGACATTACGCTGTTGGAAAAGTACCGCAAAACCGGCGCAATCCTCGTCGAGCCGGATTTGGATCGCCTGAAATCCGACGGCTACCGCCCCCTTCCCGGCAACTACATCAACGAAACCGACGTCGTGCGCCACGACGCCGGACTGCTGGCAAAAGCCATCATGCGCCTGATGGAAGATTAAAAGCAAGGATGAAGGATGAACAATCTTGTTACACTGGATGTCAATGTTTTTACGGTTGCTGATGTTTTTGATGTGGAAGAGTGTCGAGAACTGATTGCGCGGGGTGAAGGCATTGGGTTTGAGGCGGCTTCTGTAGCGATGGCATCCGGCGCGCAGATGCTGCCCCATATTCGCAACAATGACCGCGTGACGTGGGAAGATGCGACGTTTACAGCAGATTTGTGGGAGCGCGTCCGCGCGTATGTGCCGCAGGAGATGGAGGGCTTTGCCGTCGTAGGCTTGAACCCGCGCCTGCGGTTCTATCGCTACGACGTGGGACAGCGTTTCAAGCGCCATCAGGATGGGCGCGTACAAACCGCCGAGGGGCCGATCAGCCGACTGTCTTTTCTCATCTATCTGAACGAGGATTATACGGGCGGCGAAACCAAATTCCGCAATTACACACATACGCCTGAAGGTATCCTCACCCATGAGATCAAAGTGGTTCCACAAACAGGCATGGGCTTGTTCTTCGTCCATGAGCGCAAGCACGAGGGCGCGGCAATCGAAAGCGGACGCAAATACCTGTTGCGCGCGGATGTGCTGTACGCGGGCGCGCCTCTTCTCGAAGTTACAAATGTTGAAACCCAATGAAACTTTAACGAGGAACACAGCACAAGTTCTTCCCCACATTTGCGGATCAGTCTTGTGAGTTGATTATGTTGCACTATCCTAAAATTCCGGGCAGTCTTTCATGTCCGACCGGGCGCTGTATCGCCTTTGAAAAGGTGGATGGAACCAATCTGCACTGGGATTGGGAACGCGATTTCGGCTGGCACAGCTTTGGCACGCGCCGGGACGAGTTCAATCTGACGGACACCGGCATCGCGCAGTTCGGGCAGACCCACGCGCATTTGAAAGAGGCCGCCGAAGTGTTTCTGCAAACGCTGGCGGACGGCATTGAACAGGTTTTCCGTAACAACGCTGAGTACCAGAAGTTCGACAGTTGCAAGGTG
The DNA here is from genome assembly GCA_963817895.1 of uncultured Chthonomonadaceae bacterium. Taxonomy (GTDB): domain Bacteria; phylum Armatimonadota; class Chthonomonadetes; order Chthonomonadales; family Chthonomonadaceae; genus CAWFQB01. Next base: position 116,166 of record CAWFQB010000003.1, on the reverse strand, counting down.
TTTACAGAGTTTGTCGGGCCGAACTCGTTTGCCGGACTGCACAAAACGGAAGACGCCAAGCAGTTAATGCTATTCGATGTTTGGGCGGAAAGCTACGGCATGATTGGCCCCAAAGCGTTCGTAACGGACTTCGGCCACCTGTCCATTCCCCGCGTTATTTACGAGGGCAAATTGAACGGCAAATTCATTGATGACGTTCGCAGCGGCAAATACAGAGTGGATGAGGGCGTTGTCTGCAAGGGTGGAACCGGCGGCGAAGACGTATGGATGGTCAAAATCAAGACAATGGCCTATATGGAGAAGCTAAAACGCGCTATCGGCGACAAATGGGAAGACTATTGGGAATAACACCCTCTGCGCGTCGCGTATCGGCTGCGAGGCTATAGGATGAAATAAGGCGATCCCTATTCTTTGCCGCCCGCCTTTCGCAGCGCATCGGCAATTGTTTGCCTGTCCGATTGCAATTTCCTGTCCTGATTGCCGATGCTGAGTTGTTCTGCACAGAGACTCAGAGAGGTTTGCATCCCTACAGTTCTGGTGCTGACATTCGCTCCTTTTTCGATAAGGAGTTGCGCGATGGCCGGATACCCTGATATCACACACAGATGCAGGGCGGTTTCCCCTGTTTGCTCAAGCGCGGCATTGACATTGACCCCTTTCGCGATAAGCCATCCCACTACAGGAAGTTTCTTCTCATCGCCTTCAGCAGTATTCGTTTGCAGGCAAGTGAGGAGAATGTTTTTGGGCAGGTCTTTCAACCCCTGTTCATAGAGAAAATTGGCGACCGACAGATTATTCGCGGTGACTGCGTTGGTCAGCGCATTTTCTCCATTGATCCGCTTGCTCTTGATGCCGGCATGTTTGCTCAGAAGGAACTTGACCATATCAAGAGCGGGTTCCTTATTGGGGCCACCGGCGGCAAGCATCAAAGCGGTTTGCCCGTATCTATCTTTAGAATCTACCGGCACATTCTGGCTGAGAAGATAGTTGACCACGTTGAGGCGTCCGAAAGCGGCGGCAACGTGCAGTGACGGGCCATATTCCCTGCCGGACTGATTTATCTCTGTCGGGTGTTTCGCAAGTTCGCCCTTTACGCCCTTTAGATCGCCTTTGGCGCAGTAGTAGTGCAGCGTACCCGGCTTGAATCCCTGCATCGCCTCTTCTTCCGCAGAAGAGGGGGAAGAAGACGATTTTGTAACCGCGCTGTTTTGAGCCGGTGCTTTAGCGGGAAGGCAGCAAAGTCCTGGAACGCCGGAAACAAGCAGCGTTACTGCAACGGCACAGAATTTGAAAGAGCGCATGGCGGAGAATCCTTTCCGGGTCGAACGTCACGTTGAAGTCCGCGCGCTAACGTAATGCCCGTGAGCGTAGTTGTGACGCGCTTTTTGTCGCTATCGGTGGAAGAGTTTTTTCTGTTGCGGTCACGCCGGTGTCAGAGAGTCCCACCTATTTTAAGGCCTCCTGCCAGATAAGTTTCTGGCTGAAGCAGGCGTTAATGCCGGTTATCTTTTCCTTGCGACGGACTTACTTGAACGAAAGCATTTCAGGATAGCCCTGATGAACTCTGTTCGCCTGTGAGCATGAAAACAGGTGGCTCCCCTTACTCCGGGCTTCTGGGGAGAGAGGCTTGAAAATTATTTTCCGGAAAGCAAGGGCGTAGATACTGTCAGAGGATCGGAGCGATAGATATTGCCGGCGGCGTCCCGCCCCGCGTAAACGACGCTCCATTTCGATCCACTCAAAGCCGAAAAACGGTAAGCGGCCTCTCTTGACGCGGCGGCTGGGACCTCGCCAGTCATCCGCCTCCCCATCTTTGAGCAACAGGGGCGCGTAGTCCGTATTGCCGTCTTCGCCTGTGATTTCCGCCCATATTTTGCCATCCGTGTCGGAGCCGAGAGACATGGCGGGGAATGCCATGAGAGTCGTGATTCCGGTCGCGTCCGGGGAACGCAGGGGAATGGGAGTCATCACCCGGGAGGGAGAGTTTGCGGTCGTGCGCTCCGCCCCGGATGCTGGCGCCGCTTTCGCCGCAGGCGCTACCGCAATATAATTCGGCTCGGAAACGCCCTCCCGTCCCGCATGATCGGTCGCGACAATGCGAACGAAACTGACATAACGCGCGTCCCCCCGATTTTCGGGCAGCCAGATCGCCCCTATCCAGACGGTATCTCCCTGATAAAACGACCGCCGCTTCAGGAGAAGCCGTTGCCTGTGTCCGTCCGCATGCGTGTATTCCACTTCCACGCCGGTCACGCCCGCGGGGCTTGTAACAGACGCGCGGACACGCGCCATCTGCCCGTTCCCCGCCACCTCGAAAGCAGAAAGGCGCGGCTGGCCCACAACAATCGGCCCCATCGTGGCGGGTTCTGCAATTTTCAAGGAGAATTGGTCGGCAACGAGGCTGCGCTCTTTTTTCCTGCATGCCTGTACGTACCAGATATAGTTGCCGGACGGGAGTTGGCCTGCTGTCAGTCGGAGGCGGGTTCGGCGGGAGGGAATCGTCAGCAGAGATACGCCGGGATTATCCGCGCGGCAGAAATGCGCCTCATAACCGTCCGGGGCGGGGGATGGGGACCAGGATACCTCCACATCGGAGGAGGGCAGAACCGATTCCGGTAGTGGAGACAGGAGCTGGCAGGGAGGCAGCGCAACGGGCGAACGCGGGGTTCCACTGAGCCATGCCGCCGGGGAGTACCCATAACGCGCATCGCCATTGTGAACGAGCAGGCCACGATGGAGGGCGACAAACAAATTCGTGTCCCTGAGTCCCAGATCGGCGTAGCGCGGAATCGTGAGATGGTGCAGCGGCTCGAACTGGTAGCCTTTGGAGCCAAAGAAGCCGTCGAAGCCATGCGACATCTCATGAACGAACACGCTCAATTGTCTGCTAATGGCGCTGCGAGGGTCCCAGTCTCTATCTGAGCCGTAGGTAATGGTTTCATCAATCCCCCTGGGGCCGCCACCGCCATACCCGGCCAAGTCCTGCGGAACAGGTCCAGGATTGTAAAGTATGCACTGCGCGTCATATATCGGCGGGGTGTTGTACAGCAAGACTTCAGGTTTCGTATCCGGCTCGACCGGCGTCTGATGCGTGAGACGGTTTTTGCCGGTGGCAATGTAATTGGAGTTGTTTGAGAATGTCACCGCGCGGTCAACTACTTTGACATCCAGATCAAGCCTGCAATACCCGTTGGACACGGCGTTCAGGATACCCGGCAATTTGCGCAACCCGTTCAGCGCAAGATTGATCTGGTATGGCGTCAGGGTGCCGGAAAAGCGCTTTTTCTCCTTTTTGAGCGTGTAGTAGTCGGTGTCCGTTTTGGGATAAAAGAGAACGAGCATTTTCCATACGCGGGTCTGCGCGTTGTTCGGGGTGGCGGGGGAAGATTGGTTCAGGCTCGAAAGCCATTCCCTGACATCCGCCGCCATTTTCCGGTCGGAAAGCGGGCTATCATCGCCATCCGTGAAGGCAATATGATCCACAAGAAGATAGCCATTGGATCGCCGGTCATCATCCACGATCTCGATATGCGCCTCCTGCCCGATCAAATCCTGGACGTTCCAGCGCTTTGGTTCCAGAACGCTCTTGTTGTTTCCGGTTGCGGTCCGAACGGCCTTGCCGTTCACGACCAACTGCATGTAACACGTCGTGGGGTGATTGCCGCCGCCGATGTAAAACGAGAGATAGCGGCGAGGAATAAAGAAGGAGGTGGATGTGGCTTTGCCCGTCGCCAATCCATTAGGCTGAGAGGTGCAGAGATACCTTCGCCCCTTCCATCCAGCGATATAGCCGGGGAGAAAGGAGGCGTCTACCGGGCCTTTGCCCCAGCAGTTGCCCTCCAATTTCCAGCCCTGATAGGTTCCGGACTCGAAATCCGCAAAGACCAGTTCCTGCGTCAGCCAGTCACTGTCCGCCCTCACAGACAGGGGAAAGATAAACAGCGCTATCAAACAGCATACCCACCAACGAAACATCGCGTCCCTCCTTTATTTATACGCCTGCTTACGGCGACGCGCGAGCAAACGGCCTCCACAGCACGCCATTGCCAGGAACAGAGCCATCGCGCCTGGTTCCGGGGTCGCCATTGGCGTCAGGAGGATCGCGTAGTCGTTTCCGTCCAAAAAAGTGGCGTCTACGAGAATCTGGCCCCTGTCATTGATAGCGAATGCCTCGTACAATGACCATTGCAACTGGTCGCTGCTCGAAAGCAGCGTGTTCAAATCCAGTATCCTGTCCGTATAGAGAAAGGCATCATAATTGCCGTCTGCCAGACTTGCCGTGCCGACAACATACCCTGCATTATTGATGGCATTGGCAATACTCTCATTGCCTCCTAACGTCCCCGAAATCCGCGCCCGGATCGCTAATCAGCCCTGTGGCAGAAACCCGGAAAGCGCGGGCGTAACCACTTCCATTATTGTCCACGCTGTAGCCCGCGACCTGCCCGCTGTCATTGATGCTTGTGCCGAAGCTATCCCCGGCTCCCGCAGGCGTGCCCAGATCGGTTCCGAGATCGCTGATCAACCCTGTGGCAGAAGTGCGGAAGGCATGGGCATCGCCAGTTCCGGTCAGGCTGTATCCGGTTACCTGCCCGCTGGCGTTGATAGATTGCCCATGACTAAATCCTCCTCCTGAATCTCCCAGATCGGTTCCGGGATCGCTGATCAAGCCGGTGGCAGAGGCGCGAAAAGCGTGAGTGGGATAGTTGTTCGCGACCGGGTCGTACTTGCTTGAGTCGCCGGTGACCTGCCCACTGGCATTGATGCTCCACGCATGGCTGCTTGTATAGCCGAGAAGAACGCCTAAATCCGTTCCTGCATCGCTGACCAGTCCTGTGGCGCTGGTTCGAAAAGCGCGTATCTGGTCTCCCGGTCCTTGAATATCGCTGGTTTCGCTAAATCCGGCAACCTGTCCGGCGGCATTAATGCTCGCTCCGAAACTGCGCGTGTAACCGGGCAGTACGCCGAGAGCGGCAGCATTGGCAAGGGAGGCGTTCGGCGCGACGCGCATGGCCTGATAGTGGCCGCTGCTCGCGAAAATTTGACCGGTAATCTGTCCATTCGCGTTCAGGGAGAGAGCCGAAGGTAAATACCCGCCGGGAAAAAGTCCCAGAGTGTCAATGGAGTAAAGCGTTTGCGCTTGCGCCACAGGCATTGCAAGCGCGCAGAGCGCCAGAGCTAACCATCCGGCGTACAGGGAACGTATCATCTTCCTTTTACCTTTCAGTCTGCTTGCAGAGTTTACTGGCGAGTATATGTTTTCCGGTAGGCGGCGTATCCGTATAACCCCACGTTTTCGTCAACCAATTCAGTTATTCTACAGCGCCCTTTTCCGACAGGAAGGAGATAAGTTCGGCGCGGCGCGCGGCAAGTTTGGCGTCTTCCGTGTCCTGCCGCGCAAGGGCGAGCGGGGTAGCTCCTTTAGTATCACGGGCGTTCAATTCCGCGCCCTGCGAAAGCAGCCACTTCGCCACTTCCAGCCTGCCACCAAGCGCGGCGAAGTGCAGCGGCGTTCTGCCGTCCTTATCTTTGGCTTTCAGGCTCTTGCCGCCCTTCACGAGTCTCTGCAAGACTTTCGTATCCCCGTTACAGGCGGCCGCAAACAGCGGGTCGGCAGGCAAAGGCGTGGCGGGTACGGCCCGCGCTTGTTCCGAGACAGGCAGGTCGGTCAGCGGTTCGTGAAGCAATTCTGCGATTTCCTGTAGCGCGGCCACATCTTTCTTCGTCAGTTTGTCAGTTTTGGAAGCGGCGAAATGCAGGTCTTTGCGGGCGGCGTTGATAGTTGCTTTGGAGCAACGCACAGGGCTTTCATAGGTCAGCAAAAGCCGCGCCATAGCCGGGAACTTCTCAATGACCGCTTCGGAAAGCGCGCTGCGGTGCCACGATTCATCTGCGAGATTAGGATCGGCCCCTTTGCCCAACAGGAACCGCGCCATGTTAAGAACTTTCTCGGTCGGCGTATCCTCAAAAGTGAAGCGGGCAATGTTATTCAAAGGCGGACAGCCAAATTGACCTTTATTGACATCCATGCCATGTTCCAGCAGGAAGCGAGTGTTGTCCATATTCAGTTCAGCCACCGTGTCCCATAGAAGAGATTCCTTATTGATGCCGAGCGCATGAATGTCAGCGCCTTTTTCCACCAGGTGGCGAAACACAGCCGGATTGTTGGAGGCCCAGTACAGAGGACATCCAAATTTGGGATCCGCGCCTTTTGCGAGAAGCATGTCAATAATTTCGATATTCTGCGCAGCCGCCGCTTTGGAAAGCGGAGCCTTGTCGGGGTCTTCTGCCGTCAGTTTCGCCCCCTTTTCCAGCAGATAGCGCGCCACCTCTACCTTGCCATGCCATGCGGCAAAGCTGATAGGTGAACACAAATTAACGGGCTTGTTCAGCAGTGCGGGATTTTGCGCCAGCATCTTTTTGACCAGAGACAAATTTCCATCGAACGCGGCGCGAGCAAGCGTATGCAGTGGCGGGGCGTAGTCGTCTATCCCCTCTGCGCAGGCGCGGGAACAGATCGCGCCCGGAAGCAAGGCCAGCAAAAGCGAGAGTACAAGTTTGTAACAGCGCATAGCGTTTCCTTTTCTTTGCATTTCCGAGATCGGCTGAAATAACTGCTTCGCTATCTTGCAAAGGGAGGCGGCAGTTTACAGCCTGTCCCTGTATCATTTCGATGTACCTGGCACTGCTTCTTGCTTCTACAGCCACTCTCTTAGCAGTGTGAGGCTGCTTATAGCGATACGCGGCGCGGGGTTATACTCTACGGCTTCCAAAAACTGTAGATTCCCCAGAATCGCGTCGTTCGTGCCGGCGGTATGAAACATCCAGACGCAGCCATGTAGTGTATCCCAATGCCTCTCATTTGCCCAGTAAGGAGTAATCCATTCTATGCCCGGCAGATAAAACTCCGGGGTGGAGTGCCATAGCGGATATTTGCTGCCGACAACGACGCTTGCGTTGCCGCGCACCTGCCGTGTCGGAATACCCGCCGCGCGCGCCACTGCGGCAATCATACATGTCTGATGCATACAATGCCCGCCTCCATATCCGAGCGCGGACTCCGAATCGATGGGCGCGCGTTCCGACCCGGGGGGCAGCCATTTCACATTATCTTTTGCCCATTTCAAAATCGTTTCCAGGCGTTCCAGCAAATTCATGTTTTGCAGTCTGAGCGAACTCGCGGCCTCCTGCGCGCGTTTCCCGCCCGGATCGATACTTTCGCGTCGGTTCTGTGACCATGTCTTTTCCAGATAAACACTCATCTCCGCCGGAACCGGCGTATCCATGAAATTTTGCAGTCGCTTGCGATAGTTTGCCAGGCCCAGAGTAACGGTATAGGATAACTGCACATCCTGCCGGGGATGGCGAACCGCCTCAATATAGCGATTGCCGACGGCATCTGTCTTGAAGCTCCAAGATTTAACGCCGTCAATAGAAACGTCCGTTTTTGGTATACCTTCATAACTCTGTCTGGGAATGGGCAGACTGATAACGAGCGGGTCGCGCCACATCGGGTCCGCCAGGCGCGAGGCCGGAATCGTCCATGCCGCTCTGTATTCCTGATAACATACTTCGCGCCCCAGTGCCTCAATCCGTGGACGGTGACTGCCCCACTCAGCGCGAGAGGGTTCCAGCTGTTTCAGATTGACGCGTACCTGCTCGATGTCCCCCCATTCACGCAATCGTTCGGTCCACGTCATGAAAGCATCCAGTGTGCGTACTTGACGGAAACGGTTCGCCGCGTCTTCCACAGCAAGCGCGGAGGGAGGCATACCGCGGGGACTGCCCGCCTGCGCCCTGCCCATTGCCGCCAGAAGTGTCAGTGATCCCGCCAGGCTTCCTGCGGCCTTTATGGTAAGGCCGATGGCCTCACGACGCGCATAGCGATCGTTCATGTACATGTCCCTTCTCTCAAGCGCATTCCGCTGACCGTGTTTACTCCGCCGCGCCCTTTTCTGTCAGAAAAGAGATGAGTTCGGAGCGGCGTTGGGAAAGCGCGGCGTCCGGCGTATCCTGCCGCGCCAACTGCATAGGCTTGTGGCCTTTGGCATCGGGAGCATTGATGTCCGCGCCGTTAGCGATCAGCCACCGAGCAACTTCCAGACGGCCACCCATTGCCGCGTAGTGCAGCGGGGATTTGCCCGTTTTGTCTTTTCCTTTAATGTCCGTGTCCCCATCCACCAGTTTTTGCAGCAGCTCCAATTCGCCTTTGTACGCGGCCTGACACGCCGCTTCGTTGGCGGCGCGTTTTTGCGCGGTATTACTCCCACCTGGGCCGCTGTCTTCCGGTCGCGCCCGTCCAACCAGGCCGGCGCGCTGATGGTATTGCACGGCCTGGCCCACGAACATTTCGATGGCCTGGTCTGCCGCCTCGCTGTACGCTCCACGCGCATCCGTCAGCAACAGCCACGCGCCGCCGTTTTTTGGCTTGCTCCAGACGTGCGTAAAGGAGCGTGAGCCGCAGCTGTTCCCCTCCTTGCAGTGTGGGTCGCCCTGTGGCGTATTCGGCGTAATGCCGTAGGTGATACCTATGACGGTAACACGGGTCCCATCCGAGCCGACGCGAACGCTTTGCGGCAGGAAATACTGCGTCGGCGAGTAATATCCGGCTTCGGTGCGATTGCCCGGGAAGGAGTGTTTGAGTTCCACGAGGGCTTTGGCATACGACACAGTTGTCGTTTTGCCGCCTTCGGTATCAACGTGTTTGTACAGCGGCGACCACACCGCAGCCACCTGCGCGGGGTTCTTCGTGGCATACCCTCGTTCCATGCACATGTAAGCGGCCACCAGTCTGGGATAGTTAGACAGAGAAACGCCCGGATCCGGGGGAGTCGTTTGACTGTTCTGAGCCATCGCGCTGCCGTTGCAGGCATGTATGCCGACAGCCATGCTGCCAATCAAACAGCAAGTCATGCCAACGGCAACGAACATAATCTTGTAAAATCGAATAACCATCGCGTGATTCGCCTCCTTTGTTTTGTAAGCTCATACGACCGCAAACGGAACACATATCTGATTTCAGGGTTATTGGCAAGTGTAATTTTCAATTATTAATTCAATCACGAAATATAATAATTACAAAGAGCTACAAGTGCCTGTAGTGCGGTTCCGCTCCTGTTTCCGGCTTTATGTCATGCTAATTGATACCAGGCGCGGTGTTGACAAGCCGGATGGTCATAGGGCAACCCTGCGTCGAGCGAAACCGCCAGTGGTCGTCGTTTGTTCCGTTGCCCGCGCGGTCGAACAGCATTACGGAATTGATATAGTTGCCCAGACTTTCCGGGCGCTGCGGTTCGAGGGGAATCCAGCCGATGGAGCCGAGCCAGACTTCATTCTGCCCGTGCGCCTTTGTAGGCGTTCCCGGCTTGTTGATGGTGGCGGTTTCGTTAAGCGCAATGTCAGGCATCACGGTGACATGCAGGATTCGGGTGGGAATTTGCAGAGATCGCGCCAGCGCGCAAAATAAACCGCAATAGTGGTGGCATACGCCATGATGCGCGGCGATGATGGAGGGCAGGTCATCCACTTTCAGGTCTTCATAGCGGAAATTCTTGCGTAGCCACAGGAGTATGGCCGACGCGCGTTGCAGCGCGGTGCCGCCGTCCAGACGCGAAGAGATTTCCTGAAGCTCCGGCAGTTGTGGATCGTAGGTGTTCCGCCCGCCGTGCCGAAATTTGCCCAGGTAAGCCTGCATGGTGGCGGCGTCTTCGGGGCTTGACGCCGCCAGCATCTTCGAGCCGACCAGATAGGGTTTGAGCGTCAGTTTGCCCTTCAGAGTGGCTCTTTGTCCTTCAATCAGCGTCGCCTCCAAAAACTCTTTGCCCTCATTGGAGGTAAATTTTGGATTGTCTGCGCCCTGAACCACGCGGGCAACAAACTGCTGTCGTTCGCAGTTCATGGGAATCAGAAAACGGACATTGCCATGCTCGTGGTGTCCGGCAGGCGCGAGTTCGATTTCAACGTCATACGTTTTGGAAGATATGCGAGCAAGGTACTGCTCGTAAGTTTTGCGCAGGTCAATCCCCTGCCAGTCCCGCAGATTGCCCGCCGCCTCCAACGCCTGCCCCGCAACGCGAAAATCTCCCGCGCCCATGTTGAACTCGTAGAGTTGAAGTAAACTCCAGGCGGTCTGTCCATTGCGCCGAACATTTTCATTGGCGGTAGCAAGCGACTCCTGCCACTTGCCCTGATGGGATTGGCACCACGCCAGGGATCGCCAGGCGTACTCATCTCCATGCCCGTATTTGAGCGCTTCTGAAATACGCTGTTCGCCCCCGACGTAATCGCCGATGCGTTTGGCAGCCTCGAATTGCGCCATCGCCTGCCGGTAGCCGTCCGTTTGCGCAGAAACGAAACCGCAAGACAGCCAGAAATAGCAGAGCAATGCTAAAAAAGCGCGACGGAACATGGAGGCTCCTCCTTACTGCGAGGCTTACTTCTCGATGACGAACTTGTACGTATTCTCCCCGGCGGAGCGTACTTCCGTGTAAAAGTATGCGCGAAAGCCTGGTTTCACACCCGGAACGCCCATAAGCGTGGTTTCCGTCCTGGTTAAATCCGGCAGGGGCGGCATGGCACTCGCCTTAGCCGTCACGCCTTTGTCAGAAAGTCCTACCTTTTTCAAGGCTTCCTGCCAGGTAAGTTCATGGGTAAAATAGGCGCTGACGCTGATAATCTTGCCCTTCTCGTTTGCAAAGATGTTGATTTTGTCGCAACCACAGGCGCTGCCGGAGAACATAGTGTCTCCCTCCGGCATATTAGCGCTCTCAGGAAGTTCCTTGCCGAGCGCCTTTTTTGCTTCCGCCAATTGCGCTCCCGCAACGCGAACCAATAGCGGCCCGCTTGCATGATGGGCAGCGGGTTTATGCTTCCCATTATGGGACTGCGCCAACGTCGCGCCGCGCAAAGGCGACAGCGAAGGCGCTGCTACACAGGAGACAACGAGAAGCGTCACGGAACAGCGAGTGGATAAGGTTTTCATGGTTGTCATTGCCTTTCATGGCCTCCGATGTAGTGACTGCGCCATACCCTTGTCTGACAGGAACTGGTTTGTTTTGTCTGCCGCTTCTTTTACCAGCTTCTGTCTTCGACACAGCATTAGCCCGCCCGTTACCAACATACCCGCCAGAAAGGACAGTACGCCAGGTTCAGGCGTTATAGCAGGAGTGAAAACAGTTACTCCCGCCAGAAAGGTACGCTGCACATTCGTTGCTCCATTGTCCGCCCAACGAATATCTACCAACGTTTGTGTGGCAAAGGCAGGCGCAAGAATGAACTGTTGCTCGTCCAGACGGTACGTTCCGAAAGTCGGATTGCCTCCTGCATTCCCTGTGTTCGTAATCTGAAACGCATTCTTCGTTGAAGTGCCGTTGATCAGGGTTGTGAAACTACCGTTGAAAAAATCTCGAATGTCCCGATTGCCAATCAAGTTGAACTTTTGGTCCGCCCCCGCAGAGCCGATGAACTCGACAGAGGCGTAACTCGTTGGCCCCACAGCTCCATATAAGTTGTTGATAAGAGTGTACGCCTGCGTCACGCCGAATATGTTGACAGGAATGTCGAGGCCGCGCGGGTTGGAACCTGCCTGATACAGAGTATTGAAGTAGTTGCGACCGGAATTGTCGCTGTCAAGAAGAAAGGGCGTGGCAAACGTATTGTTCGCCGTAAAGTTGCCCACAGGAAAAGCCGAATCCAAATCAGTCTGCATGTTTCTGTTCTTCGTAAAGTTGACAGAAGTGTAAACTTGAGCAAATGCCACGCTTTGAAACGTACTCGTGACCGCGAGGGCAGCAAAGGAAAAAAGCGTGTAGCGCGTAAGTTGACGCATTTTGGTGTTCCTTTCAGTTGTTCGTCGGAATAAAAATTTAGTTAACTGATTGATTTGCTAATAAATCAGTTTTCACCAGTATACACCTTACAGTTTAAGGAGTCAAGTGATTAGTAGGCAGTGTCGGTATTTCTCATTAATAATTTCTCGCGGGGCGCAGATGTAGCGAGTATACTAAACTTACAATGAACGTTTTATCCCCACCTGAGAACCTGGCTTTGCGAATCAAATCTGCTCGCCAGTCGCTAAAATTAAATCAAGAGCAGGCGGCCAGTAAAGCCGGTATCGGCATCGCCTCTCTCCGGCGCGTTGAACAGAATCAGACAGTGCGCCCCGGCACGTTGCGCGCTATCGCCAGAGCGCTTGATATTCCCCCGGAAGAATTAATCCGTCTGTCAAATGGCGAATCGCTTGCGCCCGCTGCTCCACGGGAAGGAGGGGAAGAAGATAAAATCTCTTTTCAGCCGTCTTCTGACGCAGGGCGCGTGTCGCGGACGCGACAAACACGCGAAGACATGGTTTCGGCTGCGCCCAACCCGATGCGCGTACAGAGAGAAGAAAATTTGTTCTCGGAACGGCGTGTGACAGAAACCGCGCGCCTTGCGCGCGGCATTGAGGAAGATATAGCGCAAATCGGTTCGGTCCGGCAGGAACCGGAACCGCCTGCATCTGGGGAAGAGGGCATGACGGCAATCGTCCTGGAGCCTGCGCTACAGCGACTGCTTGCCTGCCTGGCGTCATTGCCGGGAATTGTTCCTGTCGAAGACCTGGCGGAGATATGTCATGAACCCGGCGCCGAGCAGCATGTATCCCGTCTACAGGCGTATGGCCTGATAAGCGTGGAACGGATCAACAACGAACTGTTTGTACGCTTGCGGCAAACGCAGGATACAGCCGCGATAGCGCGCGGTTTTGCCGAACGCTATTGCAAAATGGCGCTGGAAAGCGCGGAAAAGCACTCCAACTTCGACATTTCCCCGAAACGGCGACTTTGCTATCGAGGAGCAGTTGCGCCCTTTATTCCCGGAATTGAAAGGCGCTCTGGAGTGGTATCTGGAGCATGGGGATGTGGAAACCACGCTGCGCTTCGTGATTGCGCTCACCATGCGCCCGATTGAAGGCAGCACGCGCCTTGAAATGCAGCAGTGGCTGGAACGCGCGCTAACTCGTCCCGGCGCGGAAAAACCCACCATCTGGCGCGGGCAGGCTCTGATAATACTGGCATCGCTTGCCGATATGCCTCAGGCGGAGAGGCTGTACAGGGAGGCGCTGGCGCTTTTCAAACGGCTGGGGCAAGAACGCGAGGTAGCGAACGCTTTGCGGCGGATGGCGATACTGAAGCGTCATCAGGGAAATTTCCGTCAGGCGCGTAAGCGATTTGAGGAGAGTCGCGCTATCTATGAGAAGCGGCTTGCCACCGCAGAAAGCCGCGCGGACAAACACGGACTTGCCGCGCTGCTAAACAGTTACGCCAATCTGAAATCGCAGGAGCAGAACTACGCCAACCGCGCGGGACCGGTACAACACCGCGCGGCAGATGTTCGAGGAAATCGGAGATGAGGACAAGCTGGCGGGAGTGCTTGATAATCTGGGCTTGCTGGAATTTCAAGCGCAGCAGTATGCGCGAGCGAAGATTTACTATGAGAAAAGCGCGTCCATTCGCGAAAAGTTAGGGCTTGCAGCCAATTACGCCAACTCCCTGTATAATCTGGCCGACGTCGCGATGTATCAGGGCCACTACGCGGAAGCGGAAAACTGTTTCTGGCTTGCGCTGAAACGCTATCGAAATGTCGCCCATCCCGCCATGATTGCGGAAGTGCTGGAAGGCTATGCCTCCCTGAAACTCAAGCAGGAACAGCCTGTGAAGGCCGCGCGCCTCTTTGGAGCGGCGCAGGCCATTCGGGAAAGCGGCATTGACCATCCGCCGCCTTCGGAGCGCATGCACTATCAAATGGATGTCACGGCGACGCGCGCCGCGCTGGATAAAAACGTGTTTGCAGCGGAATGGCAGGTGGGGCGCGAAATGTCTCTACAGGAAGTGGTCCAGTACGCGCTAGAAGGCGCCGACCTCTCCTGAGTAGTTTCTGCGCTATAAAGTTCAGAGAACCAACCGCTTTGCGATTGTTCTGCTTACAACCCTTCGCCCAAATCAATTTTGCGGTATCATACTACAACATCTGCTTCTGCTAGCAGGGGGCGGCGTTATAGCGACAGCACAAGCAGTTAAGGCAATTGCCCTGCGTCTATCCTCGATTTGTATACTGCCGTTGCGAAGGCGGCGCGTCAACACCCGTAAAGTTTCAACACGTATATCCAGCGGAATTTGGAAAGGAGTGTCGTCGTGGCTGTCACGCAAAATAGTCCTGAAGAGATTTACAAGCGGGTCAAGAATTTATACGAGCAGCACATCCGCGCGCAGGTGGAGAATGTCTATGACGGCAAAATCATCATGATTGATGCAGATACCGGCGACTACGAAATAGACGATGTGGGCGTAGCCGCCAGTGAACGCCTGCGCCAGCGACATCCGAACGCTGTTTTTTGCGCGTTGCGTATTGGTTACGAGGCCGTTGATGGGTTTGGCAGTGGGCCTCGGAGAGTAAAACAATGATGCAGGGTATGGTTTCCGGCAGACACGCGTTGCTGATGCTCACCATACGCGGCGTGAGTATTCAGGGCAATGCTGATGTCGCGCTGGATACCGGGTTTACGGGCCAACTCACGCTGCCGTCTGCCGCTATTGCCGCGCTTGGCTTGCCATTGGACCACTACCGTCCTGCAACGCTGGCAGATGGCAGTACCACTCTGATGGCTGTTCACAAAGCCGTGATACTCTGGGATGGCGCAGAGCGCAACGTTGATGTTTTAGAAGCCGAAGGCATACCTCTGCTCGGCACATCACTTTTGGATGGCTACGAAGTGCTGATTGAATTCAAGGATGGCGGGCGGGTGGTGATTACGCGTCTTCCTTAGTGATGCAGATAGAAACCGCGCGCCTGGCAAATGAGCAATAGAGCGCGGTTTGGTGTCAATGATCCTCAACCCTCAACCCTTAACCTTTCCCCTCCAATGTCAGAACAACCAGCGAATGGGGCGGGATGCTGATTTGCCAGTCGGTTCCGGGTTCGGTCGGCCACGCGGGAACCTCCATCGGGCGCGGTTCTACGGCATTGGGCGAGGCCAATGTATTACGCGCCTGCGGGTTATCGGCGGTCAGCAGGGTGGCCGAAACCCCTTGCGTCTGGAAATGATCCACTTGCAGGCGCAAGGCGCGGGCTTCGCTCCGGTGACGGTTGACGGCGAACACGACCAGTTTCCGATGGTTTTGCGTTCGGGCGGCGAACACGTCGACATCCGGCGCGTCTTTCACGGCGGGCATTTGCCCCCGCGCAGGCACATCGCTTCCCGGCCCTGTTGTCGTCGTGGCAATCGGCGCGTGGGGATGGGCCAGCGTATACATCTGCTGCGTGTAATACTGCGGGTCCACGTACACGATGCCTTCCCACTTTTTAATGCCGCCGCCGTGCAGCAGCGCGGTCATGTTCGCCAGCGTCACCCAATCGCTGTTGCGCAGCATAGCGTTCAGGGCTAGAGCGTTGTAAATGGCTCCCGAAAGCGTGTCATGGTTCGGGCCGCTTTCCCACTCCCTGCCGCCAACAATGATTCCCCACTCCGTAATCGCGATACGAGTGTGCGCGTGTTTACCCTCAACGGCCTCAATGTGGCCGATTACGTCTGGTATCAGCGTGTTATCCAAATAGGTCGGATGCGCAAGGGCGCTTTCCAACTGTTCGTCATACGTCGCGCCCTTCGCGTAATCCGGCAGGGGAACGAGAGGATGCAGCGAAATCCAGTCGGGCGCCTGTCCGCCGTCTTTTGCCGCGGCTTGCAACAGCGCGTCGTTCCACGCATCGTCGCGCTTCTGGCCTGTGGGCGTGAACTCGTCGCCCTTTCCGGTCGCGATCAGGCGCAGCGTCGGGTCGGCCTGAAGCATGGCGTCGCGGAATTTCACGAAACGGTTGGCGTTATCCTGCGCTTCCGCGTGTCCGATCTGCCAGCCGCCGTACAGTTCGTTGCCCACTTCCCAGATTTTCACGCCGAACGGTTTTGTCGCGCCGTTCGCCGCCCGCATCCGGCCCCATTTATCGTTAGCGGCGGGCGCGTTACAGTAGCGCACCCACTCGGCGGCCTCCTGCGGCGTTCCGTCCCCCGCATTGACGGTCAGTTGCGGCGTCGCGCCCACCAGTCGGGCAAACGTCATAAACTCGTTCGTGCCGACATGGTTGGGTTCCACGCCGCCCCACGCCGGGTTGCGTCGAGTCGGGCGATTCGCGTGAGGGCCAACCCCGTCCTGCCAGTTGTAGCCGCTGGCGAAATTGCCGCCCGGATAGCGCAACAGCGGAACGCCCCACACTTTTGTTCGGCCCACAACTTCCGGGTCGAACCCGTCCATGCTGTCGCTCGGCAGCATCTCCACCTGATCCACGTCTACCGCCTGCCCGTCCTCATGCGCAATCATAAAACGCCACAGATTCTCTTCCGGCGTAGCCGATTTCGGCACGACAAGGGTACAGCGAAACGCCTGCCAGTTCGTTTGCGTCACCGCAAATGTAGTTGAGAGTTGAGAGTTGAGAGTTGATAGGGTTGCTGCTTTCTCCTCTTCTCCTCTTCTCCTCTTCTCCTCTTCTGTTTCCTGTTCCCGCGCCAGCGTGACTCGAATCTTGCCGGTTCCCATTGGGGCGCGCGCTACAAGCGTTACATTATAATGCGTGACTCGCTGCGCGGGCAGGGAAACGTGCTGCCATAGCGTGGCAGGACGGGATACAGATTGCTTCCAGCCGATCTGCAATACGGAACCCGATTTGCGCTGTTGCCCCGCGCTTTCGACGTTGCCGCCACTCGCGACGGATAACCTTGCGACCGGCGCGGCCAGTCTGCTGTCCGGCAGAAATCCCGAGGAAGTGGTCTTCTTCGTATCCGGGCCGAGCCGCATGTACATGGGCGACTTGAAACCGTCCGCCTGCCAGGTGGCCGCGCCCGATTTCTGCCAGGCATTGGGCAGGATATCGCGGGCTTCGATGCGCTCCAAGTTCGGGTTGAGCAAAATCTGTGACCAGAGCGCCTGATAGACCACGCCGCCGAGATGCTCGATAAAGTTGCCGAAGATATTCGGACTGACCGGCGTTGCCGCCTGCTTCGCCGCGTCTATCTGCACAAGGGTTACTTTATTCGGCGTGGTATCGTCGCGCCGATACTGAAACAAAGCGCGGGTGGAAGGGGCGCGGCGGACATCTACGCGCGCCGATTGACGCTGAACCCGCCTGGATGTCGTTTTGCCGGCGGGGCGGGCAATAATGAGCCTGTCTTCTTTGACAGGAAGCGTTGTGTTTGCCATTGCTGTGTGGGGCAAAATAGCGCGCGTCCCGAGTGCGCTTGCCGTTAATACAATGGCCTGCGCGAACCATCGAACGGTATTTGCTTGCTTTCTATAGGGTTTGGGCCGCAATCGCGGCCCCGTTTTTAGCTGTGGTTTACTATCGGCAGATTGTGTCGCGCCGCGCAGGGAACGGGACACTTCTTCAGGCAGGTTGATCATAATAACCTCTTAATCCGCCGCTGTATGGTTCTATTATTCCACAGCAACGAGAAAATACGAACGTTTGTGACAGCGAATTTTGACATAAATAGCATAATTCATGCAAATACCGCATGATTACGGGGCGTGTTTATCGTTTCATTGACAGCCTCGCGAACAGCAATGTTCATTCTTCATGCTATTGCGGCTTTCCTGCCGCCCTTCAAAAGTTCTCTGAAGTTCTCTAAAGTTGTTTCCCCGCGCGTCCGAATATAGATATGCGTTCGACAATTATGGCCGTTGCCGCAGGGGAGGATGAGAAGGCTTATGCCGCCTGATATAAAATCAATACGTATTGACCGTACGGTTTTCAACCAGACACTGGAGAAAAAGCTGGCGGACCTGCCTCCTTTGCCGGCAGTCGTAGCGCGTATCATGGAGACGATCAATAACCCGGATACCTCTTCCGAGGAACTCAACCGCCTGATTTCTATGGATCAGGGGCTAGCGTCCAAAGTGTTGCGCATCGTCAACTCGGCCTATTACGGCTTTCCCAAGCGCATCAGCACACTGACGCAAGCGATTGTAATTCTGGGCTACAACACGGTGCGCAATCTGGTGCTGGGCGTTTCCGCTTTCGGGCTGCTCAGTCAGAAAAGCATGCCCTACGGCCTGAACCGGACGCAGTTCTGGGAACACTCTGTGGCAACGGGAATCGCGGGCAACATCATCGGCAAAAAACGCCTGCCCAAAGTGCGCAGCGCGGGCGAAGAGGCATTTGTCGGCGGTCTGTTGCACGATGTGGGCGCATTATTTCTGGACAGCTATTTTCCCGTTCAGTACGCCGTCGCGATGGCTTTTGCCGTTCGCGAATCCAAATCGGCCCGTGACGCCGAACTCATGGTGCTGGGGCTCGACCATGCTACTGTGGGGCGGCGCATCGGCGAACACTGGAATTTTCCGCAGCATCTGGTATCCATCATGGGCGGGCATCACGACCCCATGCGCTATAAAGAGATTTCGGAACTGGTGCTGATTGTTCATGCGGGGGAGTGGCTGGCATGGGAGTGCGGTTACAAAACATCGGAACACACGCAGCCCGGCGCGCTCGACCCTGAAGTGGCGGAGTGGCTCGCCTTCGATGAAGCCGCGTGGGAAAGCGTCAAGAAGGAACTCGCCATACAGTTCAAAGCGGCGGAGGGCTTGCTGCAAGTGGCGAAGGGGGGGTAAATTCTTTCACCACAGAGACACAGAGACACAGAGGGGTCACAGAGGAAAACAAAAAGAGAGGAAGCGAGTACATTTAATGCGTGATCTCCTCCTCTCCTTTTCTCTGTAACCCCTCTGTGTCTCTGTGTCTCTGTGGTGAAGACGCATTTTGTTGCTGTCGCCCAACCAGATAGCATACCAGAGAGGTCAGGGCAAAGCCGAGCGTCCATCCGGCCAGCACATCGGAGGGATAGTGAACCCCCACATACACCCGCGAGTAGCCGATGGTAAGCGGCAACAGCAGCGCAAGCCACGCAAGACGGGTTCGGCGGCGATACCCCCAGAGGAGAATAACGGCGGCAGCGGCGGTAACAGCGGAATGGGAGGACGGGAATGAGGACGTGCCGAGCGGTTTCCAGTGCGCCGGCAGACGCGCGCCGGGTACGACCGACTCTTCTTTGCCATCTACGATGAGAACGGCGCTGGGGCGCGGACGGGGAAGCAACGGTTTGAGAACATGACTGCTGACCGTATTGACAACCGGCAGCATGACAATCAGAAGAGCGAGAACCGTTCGGTCCTGTTTGCCGCCCCGCGCCCATAAGAGCCACGCGAGAGGCAGCATCAACAGCCAGAACAGCGGGTATTGCAGCGCGTTAGTGAGAATGGGCAGAATGGCGTCGAAAACGCTGTTGTGCAACCGTTCATTGAATTCTATAAATATCTGGCGATCTAAATTCACTCGGGGAGTTCCTCCGGCACAGAAATGCAGGCAAATGCGAATACCGGCATTCGCCTGCATCATTGCGCGGAAGACAGCCGCCACTCCCGGTTTGTTTCAGGAAGTTTATCTCAGCGTCGCCAGAAAATCGTCAAACGCGGACAGAGCGCGGACGCCCTTCAATCTTGCTTTTTCCCGCTTGTCGCGCACTACGGGGCCGGGCAGTTCCGGCACAACGCCCCAGTTGCTGTTCATGGGCGAGAAGTGTTTCGGGTCGGTTTCCACGAGGTAATAGCACAGCGAACCAAGCACGGACTCGCGGGGCGGAATGGCAGGCGGCAATCCCACGCGCTGCCGATGCGCGTTCAGTCCCGCCAAGATGCCGATAGCGGCGGATTCGAGATAGCCCTCTACGCCCGTCATTTGTCCGGCAAGGAAAATGCCCGGATGTTCGCGCAGTTGGCACGTCAAATCGAGCAGGCGCGGGGCGTTGACGTAGGTGTTGCGGTGCATCACGCCAAAGCGGACGAATTCAGCGTTTTCCAGACCCGGTATCATCTGCAAAATACGCTTCTGCTCGCCCCATTTCAGCCGGGTTTGGAAGCCCACCAGCCCCCACAATGTCCCCTCTTTGTTCTCCTGCCGCAGCTGCACAACAGCATAAGGACGCCGCCCCGTGCGTGGGTCGCTCAGGCCGACAGGCTTCATCGGGCCGAAGGCAAGGGTGCGCGGCCCCCGTCGCGCCAGTTCCTCAATCGGCACGCACATCTCGAAGAACACCATTTTCGCCGCGTTCTGATTAGCGTCCTCGGATTCAAAGTTATGTACAGGCGCTTTTTCCGCTCCGTTCAGCGCTTCCCAGAACGCCATATACTCGTCCTTTTCAAAAGGGCAGTTCAGGTAATCCGCGCTGGCTTCCGGCGCGCCGCCACAGCCGACGCCTTCGGCGGGCAAGGATGAAGGATGAAGGATGAGGGATGAATCCTCTCCTGCCGTTTCCAGTTCTTCCGCCTCCTCTTCTCCTTTTCTCCTTTTCTCCTCTTCTATTGCCTTTCCCGTAAGTCCTGACCCTTTTCCCCGTCGAGAGGCGCGAAACACTTTGCTCAAGTCCAGGCTGTCGTAAGTGACGGTGGGGGCAACGGCGTCGTAGAAGGCGAGCGAGTCGCCGCCGGTCAGTCGGGCGATTTCGGCTGCGAAGGCATCGGAAGTGAGCGGGCCGGTGGCAATAATTAAGGGGCGCGTTGTCGGTAGACTGGTGACTTCTTCGCGCACAAGCGTGATGTTGGGGTGGGCTTCTAAGGCGCAGGTCACTTCGCGGGCGAACGGTTCGCGGTCTACGGCAAGCGCTTCCCCGGCAGGAACGCGGTGGCGTTCGGCAATGGGCAAAATCAGGGAACCCAAACGCCGCATCTCCTCCTTCAACACGCCGCTGGCATTGGTCAGCAGGTTGGATTTGAACGAGTTGGAGCAGACAAGTTCGGCCAGGTCGCCCGACTGATGCACGGGCGTTTTCTTCACAGGGCGCATTTCATACAGCGTTACTCTGCTGCCCTGCTGCGCCGCCGCCCACGCCGCTTCCACGCCCCCAAAACCGCCGCCGATAACCGTTATCTGTTCTTCCATAGTGTTGTGCTGTCCTTATTTTGTCGCAGAAGCGGGAAGTGGCAACTGTTGCAGCCATTGAATAGCTTTGGAAATGCCCTGATTAATCATGGAGTGATAGTGGTCGCCTGTTGGGACACGCATGAACGTCACTCTCTCATTCGTCTGTTTCAGTTTGTTCACAAAAATAATATTATCTTCTGTCGGAACGTTGGTGTCGTCATCGGCATGAAACACGAACACAGGACACTTCAATAGCGCGGTATTTTCCAGCGGAGAACTCTGCTGCACGAAAGCCGGATAATCCGGCATAACGGAGGTGAGCGTCTTGATGGCTTCCGCGCCCACACGCTTTTTGAGGTCGCAGCAGGGCGCATACGCGATGCAGGCTGCAATACGGGGTTCGCGCTCTGCGGACAACAGGGATAGGGTAGCCGCCGAACTGTGTCCCGCCGTATACAGCCGTTTGGCGTCAAGGTTGGGAATTCCCGCGAGGGCGTATTCCAACGCGGCGCGCATATTGACAACCCCGGCTTGCGCGGCCTTGAAATCGCGCACAGCGCGGATAAACCCTTGATCGCTCTTTTTTGCGGGCAACATGCCGCTGATGTCATACGCGACAACCACGAACCCGGCGCGGACATACGGCAAATGTTCCGGGCGGTCACTGGCGCTGAGTGTCATGCCGTCAATCAAATGGCTGCCTGCGCCCCCAATTAGCACGACCGGCCGTTTGCCGTCTGCCGGTTGTTCCGGCTCGTAAATCCAGAGGTTCTGCGGTACGCCGTTATGCGTCAGTGTCACCTGATGCAGCAGAATGCCCGGTTCAAGACGGGTGGCGGGACCAAGCAAGGGAACGGCCTGAAAATGTTCTCCCGCGCTTTGCGCAAACACGACCTGACAACACGACAACAGCAAGCCAAGCGCGACCAAAGCGCCGAACAAGCGGCTTCCCCGCATCGGAATCTGCGCCGGATGGATAACACTAGCAGCAATAGGGTTCATGGGGTGGCTTTCCTCAGTGACGTTGAAACGAAAATGTGACACAAATCAAAGCGCTTGTCTCTCTATGATACCCCGACTACTCAGACTCGGCAAGCAGGCATATTCCGAATCATGCCGAAATATTGTCCGCGCAAGCGCAAATCACAGGAAATGATAATGCGCGTGTCGAATAGCAGACTGTCGGCTGCCAACTGCTTTGCAAGGGCTAACACGGTCGGCTTGAAAACCACACCAAGATCAAAAAGGATTATACGCGATGCTGCATGTTGGCGATATGGCCCCCGATTTCAGCCTGCCCGACCAGAATGGCGAAACGGTTATGCTGTCCGGCCTGAAAGATAAAACCGTTGTGCTGTTCTTTTACCCCAAAGCGGATACCTCCGGCTGCACGGCGGAAGCCTGCGCGTTTCGGGACGCGCGGGAAGAGTTCAGCGGCGAAAACGCGGTACTGCTCGGTATCAGCCCCGACGAAAGCAAAGCGCAGCTCGCGTTTGCCGACAAGTACAACCTGCCGTTTCACCTGCTGGCGGACACGGAACACAAGACGGCGGAGGAGTACGGCGTGTGGGCGGAAAAATCCATGTACGGGCGGCAATATATGGGCATTGAACGCGCGACGTATGTGATTGCCCCCGGCGGCAAAATTCGTACCATTTTCCGCAAGGTGAAAGTGCCGGGACACAGCGATGAGGTACTGACCGCCATTCGCGAAGCCGCGGAAAACGCATTGTGAGCGACGGATAAATCCTGAACCCGAAGATAATGCCGCCCTGCCGGAAACAACGCCCGCATCGACTGGGCCTGCGGAAGCGACAACGCAATCGGCTGTGCCTGCGGAACTGGCCCGCCTGTTTCTGCGGTTGGGAACAACGGCGTTCGGAGGGCCTGCCGCGCACATCGCCATGATGCAGCAGGAGGTTGTGGAGCGTCGGCAGTGGCTCACGAAGGAGCAGTTTCTGGACCTGCTTGGCGCGTCCAATCTGGTTCCCGGCCCCTCTTCAACGGAATTGGCGATCCATATCGGGTATCGCAAAGCCGGATGGATGGGCCTGTTTCTGGCGGGAACGTGCTTTATTTTGCCCGCGTTTCTGCTGGTCATGCTGTTGGCGTGGGCATATACGCGCTTCGGGCAATTGCCGCAAATCGCGGGCGCATTGTACGGCGTGAAGCCGGTTGTGGTCGCCATTGTCGCGCAGGCGTTGTGGAATCTGCGTAAAACAGCGATCAAGACGCGGTTCCTCGGCGCAGTGGGTGTCGGCGCGTTGCTGATGGCGGCAATGGGCGCAAATCCCTTGCTGGCATTAGGCGCGTCCGGGCTGGCAGCGGGCGGCACGGCGTGGATAAATGGAAAGGGCAAAGAGAGTTTACGCCCGCTGCTTGTACTGCTGCTCACGTTCGGCGCAGTGATTGCATTGCCCCTCGTATTAAGCCGCTATGCCGGAGCGTCTTCCACGCTCGGCTTGACCACTCTCGGCCTTGTGTTTCTGAAACTCGGCTCGGTCGTGTACGGCAGCGGGTATGTGTTGCTCGCCTTTCTACGCGACGATCTGGTGACAAAACGCGCATGACTGACAACAGGGCAACTGCTGGACGCGGTCGCCATCGGACAGGTAACGCCCGGTCCCGTATTCACAACGGCAACGTTTATCGGGTACATTCTGGCCGGTCCCAAAGGCGCAATCGTGGCGACGTTAGGCATCTTCCTGCCCGCGTTCGCCTTTGTCGCCCTGAGCGGCCCGCTCGTTGCGCGTATCCGACAATCTAAGTTAGCGGGCGCGTTTCTGGACGGCGTGAATGTCGCGTCCCTCGCTTTAATGGCTTTGGTGACAGGATAACTCGCGCAGAACGCGCTCAAAGATGTAACTACCATCGTTTTATGTGGAATAAGTCTCCTGTTGTTGCTGCGCTGGCGCGTCAACTCCGCATGGCTGGTGCTCGGCGGCGCAATCGTCGGCGTTGCTCACGTCTTAATTGTTCATTAACAGCTCACCTTACGCAGGCGCACTCATGCCTTTGAGCAGTTGTAGTTCGCGGTAGGCGCTGGCAAGGGCCGCTTTGTAGAGCCTGCCTTTCATCGCAAAATGGTTCAAGCGCGTCTGCAAACGCAGACTTTCCAACTTCACATACGCCCATAAACAGGCGAAGATATGGTTGCTCTGGGTCCGAATAGTTTTGGTCGGCGACTTGGCGAAACTCGCATTGCTCTTGACCGATTTGTGATACTCTTCAACTTTCCACCGTTTTTGGTAGATCGTCTGGATGTCGCAACCGCTTAACGTCGTGTCACTCGTCACGAGATAGAGAACGCCCTGGCTGCCGTCCTTGTTTGTAAAGACCTGCTTACACAGCAGAAGGGGGAAGTTTACCCCCTCCAGCCAGATGTTCAATACGGCGTCCGCTTCGCAGCAAAGCGAGGATACGGGCATATAGCGGCCTGCCAACTTGTCTTCCTGGGACAAAGCCACCTTGCGGTTGGCCTTAATCGGGAAGATAAAGTCGGTTTTGCCTTCGTTTTTGAGGTGCATCATCGTTTCTGCCGCGCTGAACCAAGCGTCGGCCAGGACATAGCGAAAAGGCAATTGGTTCTTCTGACATTGCGCCACCATCTCGCGCAGGTATTCGTTCTTGGTCTTGGGACACACTCGCTTGGGTTTGCCCGTCTTCTTATGCGTTTCCCAAGCCGACTTTTGGATCAACTCGAAGGCAACGGGCAGAGCGGCAGTCGGCGCGCGATACAAACAGGTCAGAATGTTGATGCCCTTCACGTTGCGGTTGAAGCAATGATCCCAATGCCAGCAAATGAGTTCGCTTTCATCCGTATAGAGTTTTTCTTCGATGCTGTCATCGAAGACCAGAACTGCGTCTTCACATTGTACCTGCCGTACCAAGGGTTTGACCAGATGCCACAGGTCCGAAGAAGTGAAGTCACGTCCTGACAAGAACCGCGTGATCTTGTCGTGGCTAATCGCGCCGTCGAGCAGGGTGGAAAGGCCCGTCGCGGTAGTCAGGCCGAACGAACAAAGGAGATAGTCTGAGTAAAGGTCCAGAAGTTGTTTGTCCATGACACTATTCTACCGTCAACAACAGCAAATCTGTGACTACAAACTGCTCGCCTGCGTAAGGTGAGTTAACAGGAGCGGTGACGCTATGGATCACGTTGCTAATCCAGATGATCTTCATACTGCTGTGGAACAGGGTGATTTCGCCACAGTAAACCGTTTACTGAATCAACAGCGCGAAGTATTATCTTCGTCCGAGTATTTGCGGTTTCTGAATGCTGTGGATGAAGGAGATGAAACCGCTATTATCAACGCGGCGAGATCAGGGCACGAAGCGATTGTTCGCCTGCTGCTCGAAGAGGGAGCAAATCCCGCTTCTGCAATCTATCACGCCGCGTACAATAACCATGTTTCTATTGTCGCCCTGTTACTGGAACATGGGGAGGACATCAATGCGATGGGAATCTATGACACGACAATTTTAGAGGAAGCCGCTGCCGGACTGTCCTTTGAAACGGTTCACATGTTATTGCAAAAAGGAGCCAAAACAGAGCGACCGGGTGGTTCTTCACTGTGTAATGCTTGCTGCCGTGAGTATGAAGAATACGAGCATGCAATTCCATGGCGATTGGGTATGATAGAGGATTTGCTGGCGCATGGCGCGGATGTGAATGCTTGTGATGCATCGGGACATACGCCACTGCATGAAGCCGTTTTATGGGATTACCCGCAAGTCATACGGCTGTTGCTGGAATCTGGCGCAAATGTAAATGCGCAGGGGTATGACGGCAGTACGGCTTTATACCTAGCCGCCACATGCAATTGTACGAGTGTTGTTCCCGTCCTGCTGGAATATCACGCTAATCCGTATCTAAAGACTAAGCCAGACAACCAAACGGCGCGGGAAGCAGCAATTGCGAGACGACACATTTTTAGCGAGTCTAACTATGCGCGGAACTATGCGCGGGAAGTGAAGGAAGCGACAACACACGGCTATGATGCCATAATTGCAATGCTGGAACGAGCAGAAGCGGAGACGAAAGCAAGTTGATTGAGGACAAGCAAACTGGGCGCGACTTAGATGTACTGACCTTCGGAGAAACGATGCTGCGGTTGAGCGCGCCGGGTTTCAGCCGACTGGAAGAGGCCATCACGCTGGACGTACGGATTGGCGGCTCGGAATCGAATACCGCTGTGGCGCTTGCGCGGCTCGGTTTGCGTACGGCGTGGTGGAGCAAACTGCCCGCCAACCCGCTCGGACGGCGCATTGAAAACGAAATTCGGCGGTGGGGCGTGGATACGTCCGATGTGGTCTGGGACGAAACCCCAACCGCCCGCGCCGGAACCTATTTTCTGGATTTCGGCCTGCCGCCGCGCGGCATTGACGTGTATTATGACCGCGCCGAATCTTCGGCCAGTACGCTCACGCCCGACAGATGTTGACGACGACCGTATTGCCCGCGCCCGCCTGCTGCACCTGTCCGGCATCACGCCCGCGCTCAGTCCGTCCTGCGCGGAGGCCATTCTCCACGCCATGCAGACGGCGAAACAGGCGGGTACGCGCATCTCGTTCGACATCAACTATCGCGCCAAACTGTGGAACGCGGAGCAGGCGAAGCAGGTTCTGGAACCGCTCCTGCCTCACATTGACTTGCTGCTGACGCCGCTTGCCGATGCGGAACTGCTGTTCGGAATTACGGGGGAAGGGGCGCAGGTTGCGCGAGAATTGAAGGCGCGTTACGGTTGCGGAACGGTTGTGGTGACGTTGGGCGGGGGCGGCGCGTTGGCCTGTGACGATGCGGGGGATTGGGCCGCGTCGCCGCACACGTTGGGGCAGGTTGTGGATCGGGTCGGGGCCGGGGACGCGTTCAACGCGGGCGTGATTTTGGGCTATCTGCAAAACGATTTTCACGCCGGATTGGAATACGGAGTCGCGATGGCCGCGCTGAAACACACCATGCCCGGCGACCTGCTGCTGTCCACGCGCAAGGAGATCGAAGCCGCCCGTTCCCGCGCTTCCACCAATATACGACGTTAATTTCACATACTCCCCTTCTCCCAATGTTGGGAGAAGGGGCTGGGGGTTGAGGGCTTCAAACCTCCCGCGCAAAATCCTGTAAACGCGCATCCGCCCATCCCTGATTGACGTAGCCCATGTAAATCAAAATACGGTAGCGCAGGTCGAGACGGTCGCCGGGAGCAAGCGTCAGGCTGCGCCAGCCGAAGGGCGAGGGGGATAAAAGGCCATCCGCGCGGGCAATCCACGGGGAGGGGAAATACGGGTTGTGCGGATGTTCCAGAAACGCGAAGCCAACCGTTTCGCCCTGTATCACGCCCGCGCCCGCGCACCATTTTGCCTGCCGTCCGTGCAATGCGGCCATGCCGTACTCGCCCCGGTTGTTGCGGATTTGCCCGCCGCCGATCAACTCCGTACCCGAATCGAACAGCCCGGACGCCACGCGCAGACACAGCAATCCCCCTTGTGAGGGCGCAAAACTCACGCCCCGTTCCGCTTCCGCCTGCAAGCGCAGGGCAATGTCAAGTATCGCCCCCTCGCTCGGCCCCGGCGCAACCCGAACCGTCCGCGTATCCGTCAGCAGCCGTTCCCCCGCCCCATTCAGCCACGCGCATTCGTGCTGAAATCCCACAGAATACGCCCCCCGCCGCGCCGTCATTTCGATAGTAGCAAAGGATGAAGGAGTTGAGAGTTGAGAGTCGAGAGTTAAGAGGGATTCCTCTTCTTTTCCCTTTACCCTTTTCCCTTTTCCCTCGCATGTCAGCCACATTCCCAATCCGTCCGCGTTGGGCTGCGTAATCAGGCGTTCGCCGGGAGCGGACAGACTGACGAAGCCGGGGATTTGCCCTTCGGCGTAGCGATACGTCGCGCAGCGTTCGCCGCGAACGAACATTTCCATGCGATCCTGCGTTGTCAGCAAAGAAACCAGACGCGCCTGCATCCCCCCTCCATTTCGTGGGTGTTCGGTGTTCGGCTTGTGCCTCGTATCTCGTATCTCGTATCTTCTACGGACTTGCCGGCGCAATAAACTCGTTGAGCAGTGACAATGCGCGGGGAGCGGGCAGGTAACGAAAATCCAGAACGAACGGATAGTCCGCGCTTAATTTGCCCTGAACGCTTTGTAAATGTTCCATCTCTTCGCGGAGTATCGGGCGGGCAGGCAGCAATTCGGACGCGGAAAACTGAATCGGGAACAGATACCGTTCGCCCTTTGGGAGTTGTGGGCGCTTGTCGCTGTTATGCAATTCAGGTGAGCCGACGAGCAGGTGTTCCGGGCGCGTCCAACTGGCCCACGCGGGCCAGAAATCGCTGAAAATCGGCGACGTTATTCAGGGCGGCGCGAACTTCCAGCATGAGGGGCAGGTTGGGCGCGGATTCGCGCAGCAGAGCGAACAAATCCGACATTGCTCTGCGGTTGGTTTCCGCCCGAAACGCATCCCACGCCTCCTCTTCCTGGGAGGCAAACTCCGACAGGGATTGCCGTTGCGGCTCGCGGGAACTGGGAGTGGCCTCTTTGTCAGGGAAAAACGGCAGCAGGAGGTCTACATCCACGCTGATACGCGGCGGGGTGAGATCAAGCGGGTCCGCGCCTGCCTTACGCAAAAATGCGAGGCGCAGAGCGGGCGTGTAGCCCAGATTTTCGCGCTCGGCCAGCACTTCATCATTGGTACTGAAGGAAGTCGGGGGACGCTTGCCCGCGTAGCCTCCGGGCTGCGTGTCGTACAGGAACAGTCCCGCCAATCCTTCCGTTCGCGCCAGTTCCGCGATCTTGCGGAAATGCGCGCGCTGTTCCGGGCCGACCGGAGCAAGCGCGTTCGTCACGCCCACGATCTTTTCCGGCACAAGGCGTGGAAACGGCCCCTTCACTGTCCAACTCTGAAATTGGTTCCAGCGCGTCTGCGCGCTGCGGGCAGCCACGATTTGCGCGGCGGTTTCTCCGATCAAATTTACATCAAGGCCGTTCGCGCTCGCGCTTCATTCGGCGCGGGGGCAAACGGCGCGACAGCAGCGCAAACGCGCAAAGAGGGTTGCGCGTTGCCTGTGCCGCCCCGCGTTTTACCGGCTTCGGCAATCGCCGCTTTAAGGACGGTTCTGTCATCCGTATAAAGAATCAGTTCCGTAAATCCGAGGCTATGCGCCGTTTGCGCCATATCAACAGCGTCTTGCGAATGGCGCGGCGCTAAAAACAGGACGCGCGGATTGGTTCCCGCGGGCAGGGGATGGCGGGCAAAAGGCTTTAATTCCGCTGCCGCGCCCACGCCATTTGCCGCCCGGTTCGTTTCCTGTGCAGGAGAATACTGCCGGTAAGAGCCAAGCGATCCGCGTTCATGCTGCAAGATTGCGCCGTTTGGCAGTTGAAACGCGAACTGCCAGTAGATGTCAATGCTGGCCGAGTCATCGCGCAGTTGTTCGTCATTCGGATTTTTTGCCTGTTCCGCGACGGCATCGCGCAGCAATTGCTGCAGCGCGGGCGTCAGGTTTGCGGCGGAAATAACGCGGTCTTTACGGACGGCCTGTTCTATGGCAGGCGTCAATGGGCAGGGGTCGTTGGGGGCGTAACCGAGCGCGAGAACGCCGCCCTCCTTGCCGCTGTGCTGCACAATCTGCTTTGTCAGCTCCTTTTCCAACTGATCGGTTTTTTCTTTAATCTGTTCCTGCCACTCTGCCAGCCGCATTTGCCGCGTTCCAATTCCGGTCAGGTCATTGGTCAGGACAAAGGCCGTGTCTACTTTGCGAAACGTTCCCGTCACGCCAAGCGCAAGAGCCTTTAAGCACGTCCCCGGCCCGCGCCCGTTCGCCGCGTATCAGAAGCGGCAACCCCGCCACACGCCCATCCGCATAGATTTCCAGATGCGTGGCCGCGCTGATGCGGGCAATCAACTCGCCCGGCGTGGCCGCGCCTGTCAGTTCAACCACCGCGTTCAAGCGCGGCGAGGCGTAATCCAGTTGTGACGACTTGAGTTTGTTGGGAACGACCGAAAGTAAATTAACGCCGAACAGGTCTGTCCTTTTATCCTCGTCCCGCGTGTCGCGTTCCCATGCCGCGCCGTTCGGCTCCCCCGGCGCAAACCTGTCAGGGGAGGCATACATGTAGGTATGAGGCTTGTTTTGCAGGGGAGCCATGACCTGCGCGTTGCGGTGAATTCGCAATCGCGTCTGCGCGCGCTGTTCCGGCGTGAGCGTAACGGAAGAACTATCGCCAATCATAACGCCGTTCGCGTCTCGGTTCCAGCGTTTCACGACAAACGGGTCGGGCAAAAGCGAAAGGTAGACGGGCTGCTGTTCGCCCGTCAGGTCGCCCACTCCCAGCCCTTTTTCGCCCAGCATTTTCCACTGCGACGGGGTCAATGTCGCCATCAGGTATTTTACTTTGAGGTCGCGGGGCAGGCCATCGTAAAGGTTGGGGCGTTCGCGGGGCTTGTCGTCAATCAGCGTCATTTGCGCAGGCGCGAGGATGGAAACCGCACCCGTACTGACGAGCATCCGGTCAAAACCGGGAGCGGCAAGCCGCAATTCGTAACCGGCGGGGCCGGGAACCGGAAGCGGAATACGAGAGTCGCGATACACAAGGACGGGATCGAGCGCGAGCAGAGGGCCGCGCTGCGTCACATACCAATTCGACTGCTCCACCAGCATTTTGAGATCGTACGGCGTGCGTTTCTGTACCGGTGGTGGGGGCGTAGAAGATGCCGTCTGCGCCCTGCACACTATGCCCATAGTTGACAGCGCAAAGAGAGGTAATCCCAAAAGTCGTATAGTTTTAATCGTCAATATGGCTCCTTTGCAGAAGGATTCCGCCGCGCTTCAGGTGAAGAATGGCATACTATTCAAGGGCGATGCGGGCAATTCCTTTTGGACAAAGCCATAACCAAAAAATCGGAAGGTCTGGGTCAACCACACAGAAAAGCAAGCAAGAAAGTACGCGAAGAAAGCAGGCGCAATG
Source organism: uncultured Chthonomonadaceae bacterium (assembly GCA_963817895.1). Lineage (GTDB taxonomy): Bacteria > Armatimonadota > Chthonomonadetes > Chthonomonadales > Chthonomonadaceae > CAWFQB01. The sequence goes on along the minus strand of CAWFQB010000003.1, from coordinate 85,268 downwards.
CACATCGGTCTATGCTGTTCAGTAGCAAGCGGACATCTTAATCCCACGACTACGTTGGGGCGCGAATTGCTGCGTCAGGGCCATCGCGTCACCCTGCTTGCCCTGCCCGACGCGGAGCGCAAGGCTCTTTCCGCCGGTCTTGCGTATCTTCCCATCGGTCTGGCGGAAGCGCCGCCGGGAAGCATGGCGCGGCAGTACGAGACGCTGGGGCAATTGTCCGGGGGCAAAGCGCTGCGCTTCACGATTCAGGTTATTCGCGACGCGGCCCGATTATGGCTGCGCGATATGCCTGCCGCTGTCCAAACCGGCGGCATCGAGGGGTTGGTCGTGGATCAGTTCACGCCCGCGGCGGCAACCGTCGCCGAGCATATGGGCCTGCCCTACGTGACGCTTTGCAACGCCCTCCCCGCGAACAGAGAACCGAATATTCCGCCCCTGAATTTCGCCTGGAAGTATCGCGCCTCCGTCGGAGCGCGCGTCCGCAACCAGTTAGGCTATCTCCTTCTGGACAGAATTTCCGCTCCCATCCGCCACACGCTCAACGCGCAGCGGCTGACGTGGAACCTGCCTCCGCTGGCTTCTGCGGTGTGCGATTCTCCCCTCGCCCAGATCACTCAACTGCCCGCGTGTCTGGACTATCCCCGCGCCATGCTCCCGCCCCACTTTCACTACGTCGGGCCGCTGAATGACGCGCAGAGCGAAGATGCCGTAGAATTTCCTTTCGATAAGCTGACCGGACAGCCGCTGATTTACGCCGCGATGGGAACGCTGCAAAATCGGGTGCAGCGCGTGTTTCAAACCATTGCCGCCGCGTGTGACGGTCTGGACGCGCAATTGGTAATTTCGCTCGGCAACAAAAACCAGACGATACCAAGCGACCTGCCGGGTTCGCCGATTGTCGTCGCCTACGCGCCGCAGCGGGAACTGCTTAAGCGCGCGGCCCTCGTCATTACCCATGCGGGAATGAATACCGCTCTGGGAACACTGGCGCAGGGCGTTCCCCTCGTGGCAATTCCCATCACCAACGATCAGCCCGGAGTGGCTGCGCGATTGGTATATGCGGGAGCGGGCGAGATGGTTCCGCTGTCTAAATTGAGCCGGGAGCGGCTTGGAGCGGCGGTACAAAAGGTACTCGCGCAGCCCGCTTACCGCAACCGGGCGCAGGCATTGCAGGCCGAAATTGCAAGATGTGACGGGACGCAAGCCGCCGCCGAAATCACGCTCGACGCGCTCTGCTCCCGGCGTCCGGTACTGCGGCGCACATAAGGTTGTTAAACTTGCATCAGGAAGGACGAAGACCCTGAGAAGAACTCTATTAGATACTATCTTATTTTCATTTGCGCTGACTACTGCCGCGCTATTTGGGTATCCCGTCTGCGCGAGATCACAGAGTACGACGGCTGTGAAAATCGTGCCGACAATTACCGTGCCATTGATTGCGCAGGGGGAACCTGTCAAGATTACCGTGCAGTCGGGCATGCGCCAGACATTCGGGGGCATGGGAACCAGCCAGAACAATTTTCAATCGCCGTATAACAAACTGACGCCGGAACGCCGCGCATTGCTGGCGCGATTGTTGTTTGGCGACCTGCGCCTGAAAATCCTGCGCTTGTGGTGGGATGTGCCGACATTCGCGCCCCCGTCCGGCCCGCGCAATCCCGCCCCCTTTGCCGAAGCCTACATTACATCGGGAATCATTGCCGATGCGCGGGCAAATGGCGTGACCACGTTGCTGCTCGCGCCCGATCATGTCCCCTCGGAACTGCGGGAAGACCCCGCCAAACCCGACTCGCCCATCAAAGCCTCTGCGACCCAAACCTACGCGGGATTGATTGCCGAGTTCATTCAATTGTTGCGCGACAAGTACAAAGTTCAAATTAACGTTACGGGAATCGCCAACGAGCCGCCCTGGTTCACGCCCCAAACAATGGTGGCTACGGTTCGCGCCCTGCGCTCCGAACTGGATAAGCGCGGGCTGAAGCAGGTCGGCATTGTAGCGACGGAACAGTCCAACAACGACGCCGTTACGGATAAATTTCTGGCCGCGCTCAAAGCGGACGCGGGCGCGTGGAACAGTCTGACCGGTATCGCGACCCACTCCTACAACATGGCGGCGCGGGAAGCGGAAGCCGGTTTCGTGGCAGGCGCGAACGGGCGTAACAGCCGGGAATTCTGGATTACCGAGTTCGGGCGGCGGGGTAGGGTTGCCGACCAGCGAACCGCCATCCGACGCGCGACAGGCGGCTTCTCTGTCTTCCCGGTTTATCAATGACATGAACCACCGCGTCACGCATTGGGTCTGGTTTTTGGGCGCGGAAGAGGTCACGAAATGGCCCGAAGATTACGACAACGTGCAGCGGCTGATTGAGTACCAGCCCCTGCGCGAAGGGGACTGGTATCTGCCGCTGCTGAAATACTACTATTTCAAGCGTTTGAGCCTGACCTTCGATGTGGGCGCGGTTTTTCGCAGTTCGCAAAGCTCTCTTGAGGGCGACATGGCGTGGACGTATGGCCGCAAGCCCCGCCTGACCGCCGCCGCTGCCCGCAACCCGGACGGAACGTGGGCTATTGCCCTGAGCAACTACACCTCGGACGCATTCGAGTTTGCCAACATGACACAGTTCGACCGCGACAACACGGGACAGCCGGCGCGAACGTTTGCCGTGATCCTGCGCGTACCGGAACTCGCCAATGTCGGCAGCGTAACCTTTCGCGTCCACCGTAACAGCGCCAGCCTGCATGACGTGGAGGAGAGTGTCGTGACGATGCGCAACGGCGTTGTCACTATCCCCGATGTCAGCCCGCTACAGCTCGTCACTCTGCGCGCCACCCTTGCCACCAAAAGCCGCAAATGAGAATGTCTTGACCATATTGTAGTTGACATCGGTATAGTAGGCCGTAAGAGATAGTTGAAAACACGCAAACAGAGGAGTAGCCTGTTATTAGAACGAGGCAGTAAGATAAACCAAGTCCGGACGCTTACAAAAAGCCACTTTCGATCAGTGTTGCCCGAAAGTGGCTTTTTGTCGTTTTTATTTTCAAAAGGTGATACGATATGGAAACTCTACTCTGCGAGGTTATTGGTTGTGGCCGTCCTGCCGTATGGGCGCGTGTGGAGAAGGCGCAGAGCAACCGCGAGGATTTTCTGTGCGCTGTGTGCCAGGTGAAACTGCGCATGATAAAGCCAAGCGAAGCCGGCTGACTATAGGTCCTGTGACATGGACGCTTCTCCCTCCTTCGCAGGCTTCGACGCGATGCGCCGAGAGGGTGACAGCGAAGACTGCATTACTATTGGGGCGTAAATCTCTATTTGTCGGCAATGCCTGGCTGCGTTTGCCGGTTTGTCTGCCTTGATGTGGAGGTTCTTATGAACGGTTCTTCTCCTGTGCGGATTCTTATTGCCGATGATCATCCCGTAACCCGCGAGGGATTTGCCTCCCTGATTAAGCAGCGGACGGATATGTGTGTTGTGGCGGAAGCCGGCAATGGCGAAGAGGCCGTCGCCCTGTATCGCCGGCACCAGCCGGATGTCGCGCTTCTGGACAGGCACATGCCGCAGTTGGACGGCCTGGCCGCGCTGCAAGCCATACGCGGCGAATTTCCGCAGGCGCGGGTAATGATGCTCTCCACCTTTGACGCGCAGGATGATATTTACCGCGCGCTGCAAAATGGCGCCAGGTCTTACCTGCTCAAAGACACGCAGCCGACCGAAATGTTCCATGCCATCGCGCAGGTCGCCGCCGGACAAACCTACCTGCCCGCGTATATCAGCAGCCAGCTTGCCGAACGTATGCGCGTGCCGGAACTTACCGCCCGAGAACACGAAATCCTGACAAATCTGGTGGCGGGCCGGAGCAATCAGGAGATTGGCAACAAACTTTTCATCGCCGAAGGCACCGTCAAAGTGCATGTCGCCAGCATCTTCAAAAAGATGGGCGTGAGTGACCGCACTCAGGCCGTGACCCTCGCCCTCAAGCGCGGCATGGCGCAATTGACCTGAGAATGTTCGCGCCAGCCGATTATCGAAACGCGATTAACAGCAAAGGCAATTCTCTAATAGAAAAGAGAAAGGAAATGCCTTGAACAGCACTGCAAGTTTTCCGGAATGCGCCGGGGCAAATTGGGAGGCGCGTAGCGCCTCCCAATTTGCCCTTTTGGTGGAACGCGCCACCGAGTACGCTATTTTCCTGCTGGATGTCGAGGGACGGGTTACGACGTGGAATGAGGGCGCTCGTCGTATTCTGGGCTACGATGAGGCCGAAATCCTGGGGCAAACCACCCATCGCTTTTATACGCCCGAAGACCAGGCGCAGAACATTCCCGAGCGGCAACTGCAGATGGCGCGCGAACACGGTAAAGCCCTCAACGAGCGCTGGCAGATGAAAAAAGATGGCAGCCGTTATTATGCCAGCGGCATTGATCAGGCGCTTTCAAATTCTGACGGCAGTATCAGCGGCTACTCCATCATCTTCCGCGATAACACGCAGCAGAAACAGCTGGAAGATGCCTTGCGTTTCAGTGAAGAGCGTCATCGCCGTATTGTGGAAAGCGTGACGGAATACGCCATATTTACTCTCGACGCGGAGGGCTGTATCTCCGACTGGAACATCGGCGCGGAGCGCTTGTTGGGTTATGGGGCGGAAGACATTGTGGGACAGCCTTCGGCTATTTTGTTCACGCCCGAAGATGTGGCGGCGGGTGAAGACCGTAAGGAGTTGGAGCAGGCCGCGAATGAGGGGCGCGCTGAAGATGAGCGCTGGCATGTGAAGCGGGACGGGTCGCGGTTTTGGGCGTCGGGCGTTCTGATGACGATGCATGATGGAGCGGAGCATCGTTATATCAAGGTGATGCGCGACATGACCCATAGTAAAATCGCCGGGGAGGAGCGCGTCCGGCACGAGGCGGAAATCGCCGTGCTGCGGGAGCGTAACCGCATGGCGCAGGAGATTCATGACACGCTGGCGCAGGGGTTTACGGGCATCACCATGCAGGTGGAAGCCGCCAGAGGATTGCTGAAAACGGAGCCGGAACAGGCGGAAGCCCATCTGGAACGCGCGGCGACGGCGGCGAGAGAGAGTTTGATGGAGGCCCGCCGCTCCGTGCAGGCGCTGCGTCCTCTCCTGCTGCAAGACAAAACACTGCCCGAAGCGCTGACGCAGCTTGTCGAGCAGGTCACGGCGGGAACATCCGTCGCGGGGGAGTTTGCCGTACAGGGAAAGGCATGGCCCCTCCTGCCCAGTGTGGAAGACGACCTGCTGCGTATCGGTCAGGAAGCCCTCACCAATAGTCTGCGGCACGGGGATGCCACGCGCCTGCGGGTGGAATTGACCTTCACTTTCAAATCCGTGCAACTGTGGATACAGGACAATGGCAGGGGTTTCGACGCGCTGGCTTCCACTCCCGCCGGACACTACGGATTGGTGGGCATGCAGGAACGCGCCGACCGTCTCGGCGGAACCCTTTCCATTCGCAGCCAGCCGGGAAAAGGTACCGAAATTCTGGTAGTTGTCCCCACCCGCGCCGCAAAGCATACAGGATAATAGAAAACACTTTATTCTCACCGGGCGTCCACCTGTGGACGCCCGGTGAGGCTTCAAGACTGCGGAGGAACAACCGGCTCCGCCTGCCCGCCTGTGGCGCGTATGGCTTCCATAATCTGCGCCATAGGCGCGTCCTTAAGCACGTATCCGGCGGCTCCGGCGTGAAGCGCGCTCGTAATCGACTCATCTTCAACGAAAGTCGTGACCACGAGGATACGGGCTTCTGGAAACTCTTTCCGAATAGCATGCGTTGCCGCAATCCCGTCCATGATCGGCATCCGCAAGTCCATCAGCGTCACATCCGGCTGATGGCGGCAGTACAGGGTGACGGCTTCCGCGCCATTGCCGGCCTCGCCCACAACTTCCATGTCGCTCTGCCTTCCTATGATAGCCGCCAACCCCTCCCGCACGAAAGCGTTGTCATCCACGATAAGAATCCGTAGCACCTGTTTTCGTTCCATACCCACTTGCCGCTCCTTCATTATCCATATATTATGACGAAAGCGGCAAGCGGTTTGGTGGAAGCCCTGCTACATAACTTTTCGTAATCCTTTCTGTACAAAGCATTGTCGCAAAAACGACGTAATCCTGTCGTGGCGCGGATCAGGCCGAGACGCGATCCAGCGCGGGACGGCCCCAGTGCCTCGGCCCGATGGCGGCGACAAACTTCTGGATTGCGCCGTCGCGCTGCGCGCCCTCCCGCTCCCCGACAACGCCCATTTGGTTCATCGCCGCGCCCTCCGGGAGGGCTGCCACCAGCAGGTCTACGCCTTCGCCCGTCGCCCCAATCGCTTTGGCATGCTTGTAGGTTTGCGCCACAAACACGCGTGCGTCCCCTTTTAGCTTCAGAGCGGCGGCGCTTGCGCCACCCGGCACATACACGGCATCGTAAGTTGCCGGACTGCTGTTGGCATACGTTTTGGTGGCCTCCACATTCGCGCCGTTCTTGCCGCTTATGGCTCCAAGATGCGGGCCGACAACATCGCCCGCCGCGCCCGCCGCTTTCAGCGCCTGCTGCATGGCTTCCACTTGCGACGCATCTACCCCGGCTTCCACCAGTATCGCCACTTTACGATTCTTTGCGCTTGCCGGCTGCCCTGCCATGCTCAACGCTTTGGACTTTTGAACCCCGCCTGATGACGTGGTTGGCGTCGTGGCGCTGGCAAGCGCGCGGGTTTCCTCCACGCTGTCCGCTGTGCCGCCGGGTTTGGCGGAAGGGGCATGGCCCGGAACCGTTTCGCCAAGCGCCGCGCCCGCCTGTGAGGCCAGAACGTCATTGATTTTCGCCAGATGGCCGAGCATCCGCTGCCGAACGGCGCGGGTTTCCACTTTGCTCAACTCGAATTGCAGCGCCTTGACGATATGCTCTTTTTCGGGCGGCGTCATGCTGTTCCAGAACAACCGCGCCTGTCCGTAATGGTCGTCGAAACTTTTGCTGCGCTCGCGAACCTTCGGCCCGCTCACCGTTTCCCGATAGCTGACAAACCCGCCGCGCGGAGGAACGGCCTCATCGGGCGAATGTCCGTCTAATGACGCGGGCGCATACGAGACGCGACCCTTGTTGATGGTATGCCGCATGTGCGCGTCGCGCTGATTGTTGGACACGGGGCAAATCGGGCGATTGATGGGCAGTTCGTGAAAGTTGGGACTGCCAAGCCGACTGAGTTGGGTATCCTGATAGGAGAAGTTGCGCCCCTGCAACAGCGGGTCATCCGTGAAATCAATACCCGGCACGATGTTGGTGGTGCTGTACGCGACCTGTTCGGTTTCGGCAAAGTAGTTGTCGGGGTTGCGGTTGAGCGTCATTTTGCCGATGCGCCGGACGGGCAGCAATTCTTCGGGCCAGATTTTGGTGGCGTCCAACACGTCAAAGTCGAACTTGCCCTCTTCGCCTTCGGGAATGGTTTGTATTCCCAATTCCCACTCAAAAAAGTTGCCCTTTTCGATGGCTTCCCACATGTCTTTGCGGTGAAAATCCGGGTCTTTGCCCGCAATCTGCTGCGCCTCGTCCCACACCAGCGAATGGACGCCTAACAGCGGCTTCCAGTGGAATTTGACAAGGGTGGATTTGCCCTCGGCGTTGACCAGCCGGAACGTGTGAACGCCAAAACCCTCCATCATGCCATAGCTGCGCGGAAGCGAACGGTCGCTCATTACCCACATAAGCATGTGCATAGATTCGGGCGTCAGCGAAATAAAATCATAAAAGGTGTCGTGCGCGGAAGCCGCCTGCGGAATTTCGTTGTGCGGTTCCGGCTTCACGGCATGTATCAGGTCGGGAAACTTGATGGCGTCCTGAATGAAGAACACAGGGATGTTGTTGCCTACAATGTCCCAGTTGCCCTCCTGCGTGTACATCTTGACGGCAAAGCCGCGCACATCGCGGGCCGTGTCCGCCGAACCGCGCGACCCGGCCACTGTGGAAAACCGGACGTATACGGGAGTTTTCACAGCGGGATCGTGCAGCACTTTGGCGGCGGTAAGGTCGGCAAGCGACTGATACACCTGAAAGTGTCCATGCGCTGCCGCGCCGCGCGCATGGACAATACGCTCCGGGATGCGCTCATGGTCGAAATGCTGAAGCTTTTCGCGCAGAACATAATCTTCCAGCAGCGTCGGTCCGCGGCCGCCCGCCCGCAGCGAGTTCTGGTCGGTGCTGATCGGCTGTCCTATGTTGGTGGTCAGCGGCCCTTTATCCATTGTGGTTGCGGTGGCAAGGTCCTGTGCCTTGTCCGTCGCGCTGACGGCAAGCGATTCTCCGGCTGCCGCAAGCGCAGGCTGTGGCTCTGCCGCATTCGCGGCGGTTTCCGTCAGCGCCAGTCCCGCCGCGCCCGCAAGCGCGATGCCGGTCTGAATAAAATCTCTTCGAGTGGGTTCCATAAGGGGGTGATTCTCCTGTTCAGGCGGCTATTCATCAAACTTGCCGTATTCCTGAAAACGTACCCACTCTTCTACGCTTTTCGGGTGTAAATGTTTCTACATGAGCAGGGTTATCGCCGTATATCGCGCTGAAAATGACACCATCAGTCAAAATTGTGTCTCTTTTCTCAACGTGATCCCTCCAAGCGACTTCAACATTGTAGCAACAATATTCTTACTGGTAAGGCGGGTGGCTATTGACAATTACATGGACATGTGCTAGAATACTCTACTAATTTGATAGACTAAGTAACGAATCAATTTGTTGGTTCGTAAGAGCCATAAATCCGATGTTATCTTGCCGAGGAAAATACGCGACCCGCGCCCTGATTGATCTCACGCTGCACAGCAGCGAAGGCCCTGTACTGATCCATGAGATCGCGGCGCGGCAGAATATTCCCGTGAAGTTTCTGGAACAGATACTGCTCACGCTGAAGCGGTTCGGGTTTGTCAAGAGCCGCAAGGGGCCGGGGGGCGGCTATATGCTTGCTATGTCGCCTGCTTCGATTACGCTTGGGGCGGTGGTGCGCGCAACCGATGGCCCGCTCGCGCCCATGAGCTGCGTCAGCGCGACGAACTACAACGAGTGCGGCTGCCCGGAACCGCTGACGTGCAGCCTGCGCGCGGCCTGGAAAGAGGCGCGCGACGCGCTGGCGAAAGTGCTGGACACGACCACCTTCGCCCAACTCGCCGAACGGCACGGAACCCTGCTGGCGCAGCAAAACGAGATTTTTGATTACGTGATATAAGTCGGGTGTTTTCAACCCCTGGCAAAAGAGGGCTAATTTTGCAGCAGCCACAATCACAAACAGCGCAGTGGATACAAAGCCTGCGGCAAAACGCTATGCCACTGTTCGGCATCGTCACGCTGTTTCTTCTGGCGTTCGTCATCGGGCGTCCGCCGGATGTGGCGCGGTCAGGCGCGAGACGAGTGCGATTGGGCTATTTTGCCAATGTCACCCATGCTCCCGCTGTTATCGGCGTTGGCAGGGGTACGTTTCAGCAGGCGTTGGGCAGTCAGGTCGCGCTGGACGCCAAAGTATTCAACGCGGGGCCGGAAGCGATGGAAGCGCTGTTAGCAGGCGAAATTGATGTTAGTTACGTCGGCCCCGGCCCTGCCGCCAATACGTTTCTGAAATCGAATGGCCGCGCTCTGAAAATCATTGCGGGGGCTTGCAGCGGCGGCGCGGCTTTAATCGCCCGGAGTGGAACCAATATTACGAGTGTTCGCGATCTGGAAGGCAAGCGCGTAGCCGTGCCGCAAATTGGCGGCACACAAGACATTTCGCTTCGGCACTTTCTGGCGCAGCAGGGGTTACGCGGAACCGAACAGGGCGGCGGGGTGGAAATCCTGCCCGTGAAAAACGCCGATATGCTGACCCTGTTTCTGCGCAACGAACTGGACGCGGCCTGGGTTCCCGAACCCTGGGCCTCCCGCCTTATCCACGACGCCCACGCGAATCTGGTTCTGGATGAGCGCGACCTGTGGCCCGATCATAAAGTGACTACAACCGTCGTTGTCGCCCGCCGCGCGTTTCTGGAACAGCATCCGCAGGACGTTCAGCAAATCCTTGCCGCGCATCTGCAAACGCTGGCTTGGATGCAGACGCATGGCGATGAGGCCCAAACGGAAACCAATAAAGAGTTGAAGCGGCTGACCGGCAAAGCCCTTTCCGCGAACGTTCTACGCGAAGCCTGGCATCGGTGCGACTTCACCGCCGATCCGAACCCGGCAAGCATCGCCGCGTTCATGCAGGCGCAATTTGAAGCCGGCTATCTGCCTCACACGGTTGATGTGGCGCAACTGCTCGACACCAGTCTGCTGCAAATTGCCGCTCTACCTGTAGATAATATAAAAAGAAAATAATTTTCTATGGCGAAATTGTCCATACAACAGGTGCGCAAGCGGTTTGCGGGACGTGGCAATGATGTGCTGGCGTTGGACGACATCAATCTGGACGTTCAGGAGGGCGAGTTCCTCGTGCTGATCGGGCCGTCCGGGTGCGGCAAGTCCACGCTGCTCAACATTGTGGCGGGGCTGGACCCGGCAGACAGCGGCGACGTGCTGGCGAATGGCCTGCGCGTGACCGGACCGGGGCGGGATAGAGGCGTGGTGTTTCAGGAGCATGGCCTGTTCCCCTGGCTGTCGGCGCAAAAAAATGTGGAGTTCGGCCTGAAACAGATGGGAATGGCTCCTAAAGAGCGGGCGGAACGCGCAGCATATTTTCTGCATCTGGTACATCTGTCGCGTTTTCGAGACAGCTATCTACACGAACTTTCGGGCGGGATGCGGCAACGGGTGGCGATTGCCCGCGCCCTTGCCTTCGACCCGGAAGTGCTGTTAATGGATGAGCCGTTCTCCGCATTGGACGCGCAGACGCGGGAAGATTTGTATATCGTGCTGCAAGAGATCTGGGAGCGGACGCGCAAAACCATCGTGTTCGTCACCCATAACGTGCGCGAAGCCGTGTGCCTGGGCGACCGCGTGGCTTTAATGTCCTCGCGGCCCGGACGCATACAGCAGGTATTTAATATTCAGATCTGCGCGTCCCCGCTTTATTGATGATGTGGATGTCATCGGGGTATCGCGTAACATTTCCAACGCGCTCAAAGCCGGCATGGAGAAAGCGCGGCGGGAGGAGTACGATGAGGATTGGCATCCTGCGCAGAGCGGCGTTCTTCGTCCTGTTGACGGCGTGTTGGGCGACAATATCTAAACTGCATATATGGGACGCGACGCTGTTTCCCTCGCCCTGGCAGGTGGCCCATACGCTATGGCAGATGAATCGCGACGGTTCGCTGTGGATCGCCATTCACGTCAGTTTGCAGCGCGTGTTGTTGGGGTATTTCGTTTCCCTGCTGGTGGGCGTTCCGCTCGGCATGTTGCTGGCGCGGGCGAAATGGGCGCAGGATACGATTGGCGCGCTCGTGCTTGGACTGCAAACCCTGCCTTCCATCTGCTGGCTGCCGCTCGCGCTGCTGTGGTTCGGCCTGAATGACCGGGCGATACTATTTGTGGTCGTGACCGGCGCATTGCTGGCGGTCACGGTGGCCGTGCAGGATGGCGTGAAGAACGTGCCTCCCATGTACGAGCGGGCCGCGCGCACGATGGGAACCCGCCCGCTTGCGCTGTATGCGAGTGTTCTGCTGCCCGCAAGCCTGCCCGCGATTATGACGGGCGCGAAACTGGGCTGGTCGTTCGCCTGGCGCGCGCTGATGTCCGGGGAACTGCTCGTGGTCGGCCTGGGATTGGGACAGCAGTTGCAGGCGGGGCGCGACCTGGCGGACATGAGCCGCGTCATCGCCGTGATGCTGGTCATTGTCGCGCTCGGCCTTTTGGTAGACCGCACCATTTTCATGGAACTGGAAAACCGCGTCCGCGAACGCTGGGGACTGGCGTAAACGTCGGTGTTCAGGTGTTCAGGTATTCAGGTATGCGGCCATTCAGTTACGCCATGTGGACATCAGCGCAAGCAAGTTTGTAGTACGCTCTACCATGAGGCAATTGGCAATCATGGAGGGGCGCGTTTTTAACCAATAATACTCGACTAAATCAATAGACTAAGTCAGTATTGAATTTCAGATTACTCACTACTCACAGAGGAGAAAACCAATGCATCGTTTAAGACTGAACACCGAACGCCGAACACCAATTCGGGGCTTCACCCTGATTGAACTGCTCGTCGTCATCGCCATTATCGCGATCCTCGCGGCTATTCTATTCCCCGTTTTCGCGCAGGCGCGGGAGAAAGCGCGGGGTACGGCCTGCCTTTCCAACGTAAAGCAGATCGGCACGGCCTTTGCCATGTATTTGCAGGATTACGATGAGGGATTTATGCCGACGGTCACGGAGCGGCAGGCCCCGTCGAGCGTTCCCGACACGGCGGATGCCCGCGCCCCTTACAGTTACCGCATGGTGATTCAGCCCTACACCAAAAATCAGCAGATTTTCAAATGCCCGTCCGCGTACCCCTGGCCTGTGGTTGGACCGGGCAACTGGTATCCCACCGATTACGGCTGCCATTTGAACGAAGCCAACATTGACCCGTCCGGCAACGCGCCGCACCGCGCCGATTACCAGGACCCGAACAAACTGGCGGACTTTGGATTTAATGCCTCAACGCCGCTCGCCGCGATTACCTATGCCGCGCAGTTCATTGTGGTTGCCGATGCGGGGCGCACATCGGATACCAGCCCGTCGCGCGGCGGCCTGTATCCGCAGCCGTGGGAATTCGACGAAACCACGCAGTCACGCTTCATCCCGCGACACACGGGCGGCGGTAACGTGGGCTTTGCGGACGGCCACGCCAAATGGTACAAGCCGGAGCAGACTTACAAAACGCACATCAACAACTTCTGGCGGCGCAACCCCACCATCCAGTAAAACCATCCTGCTAAAAACAGTCCTTCAATCCTGCGCCGTGATGCAAAAATCCCGTTGTCTATGCCTGCCCACAGGCGTAAACAACGGGATTTTTCAGAACAAGGCACACGTTTAGAATGAAAACTAACACATGTTTAAGTTACTCGACGCCGACGGGTGCGTGAGAACGCGGGGGCGGGGGCGTCCAGGTAGGGTCGTCGTTGGCGAGCAGGTGCAGGCCGAGGAACTCGCCCAACTCTTCATTCAAATGGCGGTCTACCCACTGGCCGAAGTTTTCTTCCGGTTTGCGATTGGCCTTGAACGCGCGCAGCAGGTTTTCCAGCGCGTACTTCACCTTGTCGGCAGGCACTTTGCGCGAAATGGGGCGCACAAACTTTGCGTCCGCGCCCAACCGCCCGCCCAAACACACGTCATACGCTTCCACCTGCGTCCCGTCATTCAAGCGGGCAAGGCAGCCCTGCAAGCCTACATCCCCGATGTGATGCTGGCCGCAGCTATTAGGACAGCCGTTCAAGTGAATACGAATGGGCTCGTCCCACAGCAGTTGCGATTCCAGATGCGCCACGATCTCGCGCAGGCGGGCCTTAGTTTCGGTAATCGCCAGATTGCAGAACTCGTTGCCCGTACACGACACCGCGCCCTTGTGGAACTCCGACACGTCCCACGTAAAGCCCGCGTTCCGCAAATCCTGTTTGGCGGCTTCCAGTTGGCCCGCGTCAATGTGCGGGAAAAGGTAGTTCTGCTGGTTGGTCGTGCGCAGGTTGCCCTCGCAGTATTTATCCGCAATATCAGCCGCCGCGAACATCTGCGCGGTTGTCAGCCGCCCCGTAATTACGGAGACGCCGATCCAGAATTTGCCCGCCTGCTTTTGCGGATGGATGCCTAGATGGTCCTGCTGCACGGTTCCGACCGGCTCGGCGTAGGGTTCGGCGGCTTCCGGCGTCCAGCCCAAACGCTGAATCAACGCCTCGCGGAACTTCTCCGCGCCCCAATCCGCCACAAGGAACTTCAAGCGCGTGTGGTTGCGGCGCTTGCGGTAGCCGTCATCGCGGAAAATCTCGGTCACGCCCCGGCACACATCCAGTACCTGTTCCGGCTTCACATAAATGTCCAACTGCTGCGCGAAATACGGCTGCGTACTCAGTCCGCCGCCCACGCGAACGTGGAAGCCGATCTCTTCTTTGCCGTCCCGAACCCGCGTCACGGCCTGTATGCCCAGATCGTTGATTTCCGGCTGATTGCAGTGGATGGGGCAGCCGGAAATGGAGATTTTATACTTGCGCGGCAGATCGGAGAAATCTTTGTTGTCCAGGAAAAAATTGGTCACGTCCTGCACGATCTGGCGCGTGTCATATCAGTTCGTGGGGGTCTACGCCCGCGACGGGACAGCCGCACACGTTGCGGGTAATGTCGCCGCAGGCTCCCGTCGTGGTCAGGCCCGCCGATCGCAGCTTCTCGATGGCAAGCGGCAGGGTGTGAATGGTCAGCCAGTGAAACTGAAAATTCTGGCGCGTGGTGATATCGGAGATGTCGCCACCATACTCTCGCGCCACTTCCGCAACCGCCCGCATCTGATTGGCGCTCAGGTCGCCGCTGGGAATTTTCACCCGCAGCATAAAGTGGCCCTCGTTCGGCTGCTGCTGATAAATGCCGTACCAGCGCATACGGGGGAAATCGTCGGGGGCTATAGTATCAAAACCGGTCTGGGCGTAGCGCAGCACATCGTCCCACACGTCCAAACCGTCTTTTGCCTTTTTAATCGCCTCAACATCGGCTTTCGACATCGAAAAACTCCTTATATACTTCTGTATCCGCATGGCCCTGCAAATGGTTATCTAATTGGTCAACATAGTAGAGTATTCATTATACTAGCCGCGTCGCGGGAGTGTCAAGGCGGTTCGCGTAAAAGCGCGTTGCGGCAATTGACTTTACGTGTAGGGACGCGGTATACTCAGCGGCACGAAATTCGCTTTCAGAATGTGTATGCAGGCGCGAAGACTGGAACAGCCTTCGCGTTTTTGTTTAATTCCTATTAACAATTTCGCCGATAATCCTGCAAAATCGGGCGCAAACAGGCCTGCAACATTCGTACTTGTGTTAGAAATTACCCTGAAATGGCGTTCGGAGAGTGCGACAACCGCGTTCACAATGTTGTCAAGGAGATGTGAGGGAATGTCCCAGGATGCAGATATTGTGTTGACACCGCGCGGACACGCGAAGCTGGAGCAGCGGCTGGACTACTTGCGTAATGTTCTGCGGCCCCAGGTGTCCGCGCGCCTGCGCGACAGCAAACAATTCGGCGACCTGACGGAAAACGCCGAGTACGAAGACGCCAAGCAGGAGCAGGCGCTGGTGGAAAGCCAGATTCTCGACATCCGGCGCGTGCTTCAAGTGGCGCGTGTGCTGGAAAACGCGGATATTCCCACCGACTTTGTCGGCATCGGCTCCATCGTGAAAATGACCAATCTGGAAAACGATGATGAGTGGGAATTCACCATCGTCGGCTCGGCTGAAGCCGACCCCGACAATGACCTGATTTCCGACGAGTCGCCCATTGGCGAAGCCATCATGGGCAAAGCGGTCAGCCAAACTGTCATTATTCACGTCCCCAACGGCGCGCTTCAGTATCGCATTGACAGTATACGAAAGTAGGAGAGAGGGATGCAGGACCCGGTAGAGGCTTTGCCCGCGCATCATCAGCCCGAAGATGAACTGGTGGCGCAGCGCCTGCGTAAATTAAATGACCTGCGGGCGCAGGGACAGGACCCGTTCGCGCAGGAGCGCTACGAGCGCACGCATCATGCCGCTCAGATTGTCGCGCCGGACGCGCCGCACTGGCAATTGCCGGAAGAGGAGCAGAAAGCGCTGAGTTTTACCGCAGCCGGGCGTATCACGGCGCACCGGGGCGCGGGCAAGGCTATTTTCGCCGATATTCGGGATGAGAGCGGGCGCGTTCAAGTGTATGCGCGTATCAACGATCTGGGCGAAGCGGCGTTTGCGCAGTTCAAAGATCTGGATTTGGGCGACATCATCGGCGTTCGGGGCTTTCCGTTCCACACGCGCACGGGCGAACCCAGTATTCACGTCACGGAGTTTACGCTGCTAGCCAAAGCCCTGCGCCCCGCGCCGTTGGGCAAACAGGACGACGAGGGCAACACATATAACGCGCTCGCCGACAAAGAAGAGCGGTATCGCTATCGCTATCTGGACCTGCTTGCCAATCCCGATTCCCGCGATGTGCTGACCCGGCGCAGCAAAGTGGTTTCCACCATGCGGCGGTTTCTGGAGGATCAGGGGTTTCTGGAAGTGGAAACGCCTGTGCTGCAACTGGTGGCGGGCGGCGCGGCGGCCCGTCCTTTTATGACGCACCATAATGCCCTCGACCACGACTTTAAACTGCGCATTTCCCTCGAACTGTACCTGAAGCGGCTGATTATCGGCGGCTATGAGAAGGTATTCGAGATCGGGCGCGTGTTTCGCAACGAGGGCATGTCCACCCGGCACAACCCGGAATTCACCCTGATGGAACTATATCAGGCGTATGCCAATCTGGAAGACATCATGGAACTGGTCGAGGCGATGTACGAAACCATCTGCACGGCGATCAACGGCAAGCCATCCTTCCAGTATGGCGAACAGACCGTAGAAATCGCGCGCCCGTTCCGGCGTCTGCCGATGCTGGAAGGCATTGCGCAGTACGCGGGCATTGAGCCGGAGGAAATGACCGATCTGGAAACGGCCAAAGCCGCGTGTCGCCGCATGAAAGCGCCGTTCGAGCTGGATAAAGAAGAGACGCTCGGCGGGCTGATTGAAAAACTGCACGAAGTCTACACGCAGCCCACTCTGATCCAGCCGACGTTCATCACGGACTTCCCGACGGAAACCTCGCCGCTCGCCAAAAAGCGCCCGGACAATCCCGCCCTGACGCGCCGTTTCGAGATATACATGGCGACGCAGGAGTTGGGCAACGCTTTCAGCGAGATCAATGACCCCATAGATCAGCGCGAACGGTTCGAGGGGCAGGTGTCACAGCGCGAAGCGGGCAACGACGAAGCGCACCCGATGGACGAGGACTTCCTGCGGGCGATGGAATACGGCATGCCGCCGACGGGCGGGTTGGGCATCGGCATTGACCGCCTCGCCCTCGTCCTTACCGGAGCCGAAAGCATCCGCGACGTGATTCTCTTCCCGCTCATGCGCCCCGAAACCGCGCAAAAGTAGATATGAGGAGTTTTCACCACCAGGACGCCAGGAACACCAGGAAAAAACAAAAGGAACTGCAAAGAGGCAAAGGCAGCAAAGCCGTTTATTTCTCCTCTTCTCCTTTTCTCCTTTTCTGCCTCTTGGTGTTCTTTGTGTCTTGGTGGTGAAATAATATGAACGAGCAGGCATACAGTGAGGCGCGGGAGCGCATGGTGAGGGAGCAGTTGCAGGGGCGCGGGATTGCGGATGCGCGCGTTCTGGCCGCCATGCGCCGTGTCCCGCGCCATTTGTTTGTGCCATCTGAATTGGCGGAACGGGCGTATGAGGATCGCGCTCTGCCGATTGGGAACGGGCAGACGATTTCGCAGCCGTACATGGTGGCGCGGATTGTGGAGGAATTGAAATTGCGGGGCGATGAGCGTGTTCTGGATGTGGGTACAGGTTCAGGCTATCAGGCGGCGGTTCTCTCAGAACTGGCGGCGCAGGTTATCAGCATTGAGCGTCACGCCGATCTCGCGGCAAGCGCCCGCCAAACGCTGGCAAATGCAGGGTACGCGAACGTGACAGTCGTTGTCGGGGACGGATCGCAAGGTTATGAGGCCAACGCGCCCTACAACGTCATTGCCATTGCCGCAGGTGCGCCGCAGGTTCCCGACGCGCTGGTGGCGCAGCTTGCCCTGAATGGCCGACTGACGCTGCCGCTTGGAACCGCCGAAGTACAGCGATTGACCGTAATCGTTAAAGACGCGCAGGGGCAAATCACGACGCAAACGCTGGAAGAGTGCCAGTTCGTGCCGCTGATTGGCGAACAGGGATGGAAGGAGTAGGTTATTAGGTTGTTAGGTTGTTAGTTGTTAGGTAGACCGCTTTTCAAAACGAAGGATATGTACTGAACCCTTTACAGCAAAAACCTAACAACCTAACAACCTAACAACTCGGAGTGTTATCATGAGTCTTCTTTCTTCCGAACAGCAGCGGCAGTTGAGCAAGTTTATGTCCCTCGTGCTGCGCCATGAGCCGCAAAAAATCGGGCTGACATTGGGCGACGAGGGGTTTGTGCCGCTGGATACGTTTGTGGCGGCGGTGAACAGGCAGCGCAACTGGCACTGGATACGCGAAGAGCATATCCGCGAAGTCGTGCAAGGCCTCGGACAAGCAGCGGTATGAGATTGTGGAGGGGCAGATACGGGCGCGTTACGGCCATTCGGTTGCCGAAGCCGTCACGTACCCCGAAGCCGACCCGCCCGCCATTTTATATCACGGCACAACCGCGCAGGCGGCGCAGGCGATCTTAGAAACCGGCTTGCAGTCCATGCAGCGGCAGTACGTACACCTGTCCTCAACCGTAGATCAGGCCGTTATTGTCGGACGCAGGCGAACTCCACAGCCCACTATTTTAACTATTCGGGCGCAGGACGCGCAGCAGGCGGGCGTGAAATTCTACAATCCCGAACCGCGTCTGTACCTATCCACCACTATTCCGCCTGAGTTTATCGGCACGAATCGCGCATGAACATTACCTCCCTCCGCAGCCGAATACGGGTTCCACGCGACCCTTTGCAGGACGTTGTATTTCGGGCATTGGATAGAATTGCCAGTGTTCATGCCGTTTCCAACATGCCTGTCACGCCGCTTGTCATCACAGAAGGGCCTCGTTTTGGCGGTTACGCGCCTGAACGTGAGGACGAGCCGCGCCATTTTGAGTTGTCGCGTTTTAGCCCGTATTTTGAGTTGACGGTAACACATGAAATCGGTCATTATCTGGATCATCTGCTTGGAAACTTTGAGGACTACAGCAGCAGTTTAACCTACTCGCCGCTTGCTGAAGTAATGGAGGCAGTGAACAACACGCAAGCGGTAACAGATTTGCGCGCGGCGATACATTCTTCATCAAACCTGCTGATAACGCATCGGTATCAGATATTGTACTGGCTTGAACCGCAGGAACAATGGGCGCGATCTTACGCGCAGTTCATTGCGATACGAGCAGGTGACGCCCTGCTGTTGGAAGAGATAGAAGCGGCCCGCAATCTGGATGGGCCAGCCGTATTCCGCAATGTTCAGTGGGAACACAACGATTTTGGCAACGTAGCTTCAGCAATCGAAATAGCCTTTAGAAATTTGGGGTGGATGCTGTGAACAACGAGGAATTGATAATTTCCAAAATGGAAGAGATGTTTCGCGCTCGACCGTGGCGAGGGGTGGTTTCTGTTGATGAGGCTATTGTTCATGCCATTCAATACCGCGAGGGTTTGCCTTCGGCAGAGCAAGAACTTTATGATGAGCAGATACTGAGTGGACGTCATCCCAGCAATGCGCAAGAATTGCTCGAAATTATGCGCGAACGGGGTTATTTTGCCACAAAGGAACTGGCGACAACGGCAGCAGGCTCTTAATCGGCAAGTTTCACTGAGCAAGTTTCGTTTTGAGAAAGGCAGCGGCGTGTTCAACTTCGGTTTCAAGCAGGGAAAAAGGTATGGCGTGTTTGCGGGCGGCTTCGCGCTGTTGGGATTGCTGATGATGGGTGGGGGCGCGATGCGGGCGCAGTCGGGCGGCGCGGCGAAAGCTACACAGGTAACGGCTACCCCGTCCGACATTGCGCGGATGACGCGAGAGATTGACGCGCAGAACATCGAGCGGACAATCCGCGCCCTTGTCGGCTTTGGAACTCGTAACACCCTTTCCACGCAAACCGATCCCAAACGCGGAATCGGCGCGGCGCGGGACTGGATTGCCGGGGAGTTCCGCAAAATCGCGGCAACATCGGACGGGCGCATGACGGTTGAATTGCAGGCGTATGAGCAGCCGGTTGCCGTCCGCGTTCCCCAACCCACCATGCTGACCAACGTTGTCGCCACCCTGCGCGGCACGCAGCCCGAATCCACCGACCGCTATCTTGTCGTAAGCGGGCATTACGATTCGATGTGTACCAGCCCGACCAACGCGATTGACGACGCGCCGGGAGCCAATGACGATGCCAGCGGCGTGGCAGCCGTGCTGGAAATGGCGCGGGTGATGGCGCGGCATCGGTTCAACGCGACGATTGTCTTTATGGCGGTGGCGGGCGAGGAGCAGGGCTTGCTCGGTTCCACATACTTTGCGGAGCAGGCGAAGCTGAAAAACCTGCATCTGGAAGCCATGCTCACAAACGACATCATCGGAAGTTCGACGGGGCAGGACGGCAGCCGCGACAACCGTTCCGTGCGGGTATTTTCCGAGGGTGTGCCGTCCAACGAATCCGTAGCGGAGGCGACATTGCGGCGCAGCATTGGCGGTGAAAACGACGCCCCTTCACGACAACTGGCGCGAAGCATCAAAGAAATTGGGGAAAAGTACGTTCGCGGGTTCAAGGTGAATTTAATTTATCGGCGTGACCGCTATTTGCGCGGGGGCGACCACATTCCGTTTCTGGAACGGGGCTATCCCGCCGTTCGCTTTACGGAACCGAGCGAGAATTACCATCATCAGCACCAGAACGTGCGGGTTGAAAACGGCATTCAGTACGGCGACCTGCCGCAATTTGTGGATTTCGCGTACATTGCGCAGGTGGCGCGGGTGAATGCCGCCACACTTGCCACGCTTGCCCTCGCCCCGGATGCGCCCCGTAACGTCGCGCTGCAAACCCGCCAACTCACAAATGATACCACGCTGCAATGGCAGGCCAATACGGAACCGAATGTCGCCGGTTACGAAGTGGTCTGGCGTGACACCTCCGCCCCCCTGTGGACACATTCTGTTCGCGTCGGCAACGTCACCACGTACACCTTCCCCGGCCTGTCCAAAGACAACGTTTTGTTCGGCGTCCGCGCCTTGGATAAAGAAGGCAACCGCAGTATCGTCGCCTTTCCCCGTCCCGCCCGCTGAATACTGTCGGAACCATGATTTTCAGGATTATTGAATTATCAGGATTAAATCGGTCCTTATCATGGTAATCTCGAAATCCTCAAAATCATGGTTCCGACAATAGGCAGATGAACTTTCGCCGAAATATTTACGTCAAAATCACAGGAATCAGTAAGGGAGGAAACGAAATGAAAACGTGGCGAACGGTTCTCATATTGGGATTATTGGCGACAAGCGCGGGCGCGTGGGCGCAAACGAGTGGACAGGGTTCGGATACGTCCAGCAGCGGCAGCCCGGACATTTACAACACGGGCAAAACCGGCAGCAAAACCCTGCCGCCCGCAGACAACAAAAACGCGAAGGTTGGTAACGCGAATACTGGTAACGCGAATACCGGTACGACAGAAAATCCACTCAAGAACACATTGCAGGGAATTTATAATCGGTGCGTGGCGGCGACCAAAAAACGGGATGAATCCGTGTTGGCGGTTCTGCGCGCGCAGGATTTCACGTATCGGGACGCGAAGGGTAAAGTCTACGGGCGGGGCGACATCGAAGCCACCGAGCGGCTGACGCTTGCCAACGCCGTTTCCATTGATAAAGTCACCAGTCAGGTTACGGACGTGAAGGCAGACGGCGGCAAAACAACGGCCACCCTGCATCACTACTTCGCGGAAACCGCCAACGACCCGCAAAACAAGCCGCACAAAATGGCGCTCAATGTCACGTCACAGGAAGTCTGGACGTCTGCGGCGAACGTCTGGAAACTGCAAAGCGTGAAGGTTTTGACGCAGCAGGAAACGATAGACGGCAAGCCCTACGATCCCTCCGCGCCCAACAGCAGCAATAACAGGAATAACAATCAGAACAACAACCGACAAAACGGCTACAACGGCTACCGCGCGCCCACATATCGCGCCCCGCGCATCCGAACGCCCAAAATCCGAACCTTCGGCGGCGTTATCAATCCCTGATGCGTTTGCGTTGCAGAGGCTTTGTTCTGGTGACGTAAGGCATACCTGTTCTAGTATTATACTCCGTCAAGGTAGAACGTAAGAGTGATTTGTAGGGGTTCTGCTTGCTGAACCCTCCTCAACAAGGCTGAAACCTCCTCATAGCAAGGCGCAGCAAGCAGCGCCCCTGCGACAGCGTTCTATCTTGAATAGTGTACTAGAACGACACGCCATGCTCCATAGCCTTACGGCTGAGGTAACGCGAAGGCTATGTACTTGCCGCCCTTCGGATCGTTCGGGCGACCTTTGCTTCCCTCCGCGCAGACCACGACGAACTGGCGTCCCCCGGCCGAGTAGACCGCAGGAGTGGCATTGGCTGAGAACGGCAGCGTGGTCTCCCAGAGGAGTTTGCCTGTGGCCTTATCGAACGCGCGAAACTTGCGATCGTAGTTCGTTGCGGCGATGAAGACCAGCCCGCCCGCCGTGACAACCGGCCCGCCGTAGCTTTCGCTGCCCGTATCCTTCATGCCCTTCTCCGCCAGTTCGGGATATTCGCCGAACGGAATTTTCCAGGCGAATTCGCCGGTATTCAGATTGATGGCATTGAGAGTGCCCCATGGCGGCGCGATCGCCGGATAGCCGTCGGGGTCCAGAAACTTGCGGTAGCCGGTAAAGCGATAATCCTGTGTGACCGCTGCCGGCTCGTCCGATTCGATGGGTTTGCTCTCGCCGCTCAGAACGTACTCCGACACCGCCTTTACTTCCGCATCGGAAAGGTTCGGGAAGCCGGGCATGCGGCCTGCGCCCTGGCGGGTGATCCGGGAAATCGCGGCCACGTCCCATTTCGGCCCCATGTTCAGCAGTTTCGGCAACTGGGGCGGGGATCCGGCCAGGGTATCGCCATGACAGTTGGCGCAGTTTTGAAGGTAGAGCTGCCGCGCCGATTTGACGGTCTCGTTCTTGGCCAGGTTCGAAGTCCAGGCCATCTCGTTCGCGTTCACGTAGAGGAGGCCCGTTTCGGGGTCGAATGCCGGGACCGCCCCATTCCGCTCCGCCGTCGAAGCCGGGGAAGATGATCGTCTCCTGGCCGACTCGAAAGGGCACGAACTGGCGTGCCGCCGTGGAACGTCCGGAAACGCTCGACAGCCCAGCGGTGCGCCTCCGGCGTCCGATTGGTCAGCATGTCTTCCGTCAGCACCTGGCGGGCAAACGGGGCGGGTTTCGTGGGCAGCGGCTGGGTTTTGGCCGCGACTTCGCCGGGCACGGTGCTCGGCTCATACTTGCGATATTTGATGGGGAAGAGCGGCTTTCCGTGTTCTCGCTCGAAGAGGTAGACATGCCCGGATTTGGTGGTCTGCGCCACGGCGTCGATCCACTTCTGGCCGCGTTTGACGCGAACGAGGGCGGGCGGCGCCGGAAAATCGCGGTCCCAGATGTCGTGCTTGACCGCCTGGAAATGCCAGATACGCTTCCCCGTATTCGCATCGAGCGCCAGCATGGTGTTGGCAAAGAGGTCGTCGCCCACCCGATCCGCCCCGTAGAAGTCGCTGGCCGCCGATCCGGTCGGCACGAACACCATTCCCCGCGCGGCATCCACGGTCATTCCCGCCCAGTTGTTGGCCGAACCGGAGACCTTCCAGGCGAATTTCGGCCACGTTTTGTATCCGAACTCGCCCGGATGCGGAATCGTGTGGAACGCCCAGCGCATCTTGCCCGTGCGGACGTCGTAGGCGCGGATATCGCCGGGAGTACACGGCAGCCCCTCGGACACCCGGCCCCCGACGATCAACAGGTCCTTATAGATGACCCCCGGAGTTGTCAGGATGATGGACTGTTTTGCCGGATCGCGTCCAACGTCCTCGCGCAGATCGATCCTGCCATTCGTGCCGAAGTCTGGGATCGGCTTGCCGGTCGCGGCATCCAGCGCATAGACGAAGTGCTGTGACGGCCGCAAAAATGCGCCGCTCGCCGCCCTCGGTCCAGTAGGCGACGCCGCGATTCGGCCCGCGCCCGATGATGCCGGAATCGAATCGCCAGATCTGCTTTCCCGTTGCGGCGTCCAGCGCCACCACGTTGTGGTGCGGCGTCACGGCATAGAGCACGCCGCCGGCGACAAGCGGCTGCGTCTGCGTGCCGCCCGGCCCCTCGCCGGAATCATAGGTCCATGCGACCTGCAGTTGGCTGACGTTCGAGCGGTCTATCTGTGTAGAGGCTCGAATACCGAATTCCGTCAGGTCCGCCGCCATAGCCGGGCCATTCGGTCTGGCTCTCCAGCGGCTGCCCTTTCTGCGGCTGTTGCCGCGCTGCAGCGGGCTGGAGGACGAAGCCCGTCCGCGCCGACAGGAGCAGCGCTCCGAACAAGGTGACCGGTATCCATTTGAACACTCTCATCAATAGTTCCTCTCCATAGATACGCTTTGTTTCAGATTGCGCTCAATTGTAGAAAAGCGACTATCCGACGATCTTGTCAGGTGATTCAACAGAAATTCGGCTATCTCCTTCCGCGATAGGGCTAAAAATGGCATACAATGCAGGAATCCTCGCCGGGGAAGCCTAAATGAATACATGGCGAACGGTTCTGGAAGCGACTGTTTAGCGCGTTCGTTTCCATCCGGATTTTTGTTCGCCTGCTGTCTTCCTTGCATCTGACTGCCAAACGGAGAACCCTGTGCCATGCTGCAAACGTCGCGCAAAGTAACGGCGGCCATCGTTGCCCTTGCTGTTGTGTTCGGTCTGGCTCTGATTGGATTAATTGCCAAAACATGGCGCGCCACGTCCGAACCTGGCATCACGCTGCATGAAGCCTTCGCGCAGCCGCCGGGTGGTTTGCCGCCCGGTCGTTTGGGCGGCGTTCCCGTTCCGCCTGTTCCGGCAACACCCTCTTCGCCTGCCAATGCTGTTCCCGGCGCGGCTTCGCAGGCTTCCGGTTCTGCCCGGATTGCGCCGCCCACATCTGTTTCAGGCGCGGGAGTTGCTTCCTCCTTTGCGGCTGAGAGTGGGACTGCCACCTCCCCTTCCGTTCCCGCCAATACGGTCAATGAGATTGTCGTCCATGTGGCGGGCGCGGTGAAGAATCCGGGCGTGTACCATCTGCCTGCCGGGTCGCGCAACGACGACGCCATTCAAAAAGCGGGTGGCCCGACATCTCAGGCGAATACGGACGGCATCAATCTCGCCTCGCGCATCGAAGACGGCAGCCAACTGTACCTGCCCACGCGCAAACAGCATCCCGAAGGCGGAGCCGACGCGCCCACCACAACGGCAGACGCCGCGCCCATCTCTTCGGTAACTTCCCCCTCCACAAAAGCGGCCGGCAAGCCGAACGCGAAAACGGCCGGCCACGCAACGGCGAAATCCGCAGCCGGCGCGAAGGGCGGCAAGGGCGGCAAATTCACCGATCCCGCGCAGGGAACCGTCAACATCAACACGGCCAGTGCGGAAGAACTCCAGCGCATCCCCGGCATCGGCCCCGCGATGGCCGAACGCATCCTCGAATTCCGCAAAACCAACGGCAAATTCACCGCCCCCGAAGACATGCTGCAAATTTCCGGCATCGGCGAAAAGAAGTTCGCAAAAATGCAGCCCTACATTCGTGTCCGGTGACAAATAGAGTACCCCACCCATTCAGGCGCCAGAATCGGCGGACGCAAGATGGGAAGGGGTATACTCTTATTGGCGTCGGCATAAACACTAAAGTTTCTGTGGTGTTTTCCCATCTCAACCAGCAGCGAAAATTTCAGGGATTCAGGCCGGCGTCAGTAAGCAGCAATTTGAATAAGGAGTTCGTATTTCATGAAATTACGCTTGTCTGTCTGTCTTCTGCTGGCAATATCCACCCTTGTGCCTACCTCTTTACGGGCCGAAACAACGCCTGTTCACAAGGCTAATTATGATCTGGCCTCCAAATGGACGGCTGCGAAAGCGGCCCGACTAACTTTTGATACCGGTGTCGCGCCGCACTGGCTGGAAACCGGCGAACGTTTCTGGTACACCTACGAAACCCGGCAGGGACGCCGCTACTGGCTGGTGGATTGCCGCGCCAAAACCAAAAAACCCCTCTTCGATAGCGCCCGCATGGCGGCGATGCTCACGCGTATCACCCTCACTCCCTACGACGCGCAGCATCTCCCCATACGAACGCTGAAATTTATCAAGCAGGATACCGCGATTCGGTTTGAGATTGATTTTTCCAAAGACGCCACCGTGCGCGTGGGCGACCAGTTTAAAACCGTGCAGGAGATCGGCGACAATTCCGTCAAGTCGGACGATATGCAGGACAAGAACAAAGCAAAGCAGACCGACAAACAACAGCAGAACGGCGCGCAGAAAGATAGAACGGAACAGCGAACCGATAAGCAGTTGGAGCAGCAGCAAACGGACAAACAAACGGACAAGCAGCAGGGCAAAACAGATAAACAGACCGATACGAAGAGTGACACCAAAGGAACCACAAAGACCGATACGCAGACCGTCGGCAAAACCACAGGCGGACAGAAAACGGACGGGGACAAGAACAAGCAGGACAACAAAGAGGGGCAGACGACACAGGCCGCCGTTACAGGTGAAGCCGCTTCGCTCACCAAAACGCTGTTCTTCGAATACGATTTGAAGACCGAACAGGTCACGCTTCTGCCGGACTTACAAAGCCCCGCCGAAAAAGATGCTGTGGGCCAGCGTGTCGCCGGATGAAAAAACCGTTCGTCTTCGCGCGCGGCCACAATCTGTTTATGATGGACGCGGCCAACTACGCTCTGGCGCAAAAGAAGGCCGATGATAAAGCCATCAAAGAGACGCAGCTTACCACGTGACGGCGAGGAGCATTACAGCTACGCCCGGACGCTCAAAGACGAAGTTAAAAAGACGTTCCAGACGCAGGAAAAAGAGCGAACAGACTATCGCGTTCCCGCAATCGGCATAACCTGGTCCAAAGATTCGAAGAAATTCGCTGTAGAACGCGAGGACGAGCGCAAGGTGGCCGACCTGTGGGTAATCAATTCGCTGTCTCTGCCCCGCCCCACGCTGGAAACCTATCGCTACGGCATGCCCGGAGAGGAGAACCAGCCGCAAGCCGAAATCCTGATTTTCGACGTAGCCGCCCGCGCCGCCGTCAAGGTGAAAGCCGATAAATTCAAGGATCAGACGCTGGACATCGCCCCGGATCGTATTCTGTCTCGTCGAGCGCGAACAGGATAAAGTGGTCGAGAAGTGGCTGAGCGACACGCCGGACAAACTATACTTCACCCGAGCGAGTCGGGATCGGCACAAGCTGGATGTCTGCGTCGCCGATACCAAAACCGGCGATGTCAAAACCCTGATCGAGGAGCGCCTGAACACCTACATTGACACCAGGCCGCTGCGACTCGCCAATGGGGGCAAGGAGATACTGTTCTGGTCCGAGCGCGACGGATGGGGCCACTACTACCTGTACGACGCCGAGGGCAAGCTGGAAAATCAGGTCACGTCCGGCGAGTTCACCTGCGAGGGGATTGCCGGGATAGACGCCAAAAACCGGATGCTGTACGTCAACGCCTGCGGGCGCGAACCGGGCGAAGATCCCTATTTCACGCACCTCTACCGCGTCCGCCTGGATGGACGGGACATGAAACTCATCGACGCCGGCGACGCCGACCATACTCCCGCCATGAGCGACGACGCCCGCTACTTCGTGGACAACAGCAGCCGCGTCAACGCCGCGCCCCATTCCGAACTGCGCGACGCGAACGGCGCGGTTCTGGCGGATCTGGAGACCACCGATGTCAGCGCGCTGATGGACAACGGCTTCAAGTTCCCCGAACCGTTCAAAGTAAAAGCCGACGACGGCATCACCGACCTGTACGGCGTGATGTACAAGCCCTTCGATTTCGATCCCAACAAACGCTATCCGATCATCGAATACGTCTACCCCGGCCCGCAGACCGAAGCCGTCTCCAAAAGCTTCTCGCCGCGCAACGGCAATGTGACGCTGGCGCAGATGGGCTTTATCGTGATCGAGGTCGGCAACCGGGGCGGCAGTCCGCAGCGCTCCAAGTGGTACCACAACTTCGGCTACGGCAACCTGCGCGACTACGGCCTGGCCGACAAAAAGCGGGCGGTCGAAGAACTCGCCCTGAAATACCCGTGGATTGATACGGATCGGGTCGGCATCTACGGCCATTCCGGGCGGCGGGTTCATGTCGGCGGCGGCGATGCTGGTCTACCCGGACTTTTACAAGGTGGCTTTTTCAGAATCGGGCAACCACGAAAACAACATCTACAACCGCTGGTGGAGCGAATCGCATCACGGGGTCAAAGAGAACACCGACGAAAGACGGCAAAATTACCTTCTCCTACGACATCGAGAAGAACTCCGACATCGCGAAAAACCTGAAGGGGCATCTGATGCTCGTCACGGGCGACATTGACGACAACGTGCATC
This sequence comes from uncultured Chthonomonadaceae bacterium, assembly GCA_963817895.1. Lineage (GTDB taxonomy): Bacteria > Armatimonadota > Chthonomonadetes > Chthonomonadales > Chthonomonadaceae > CAWFQB01. Next base: position 57,011 of record CAWFQB010000003.1, on the reverse strand, counting down.
CCGCCAACACGATCCGCCTTGCCAACGCGCTGATACGCGCCAATAAGCGGTTCGACACCTTCCAGTTTCCGGGGCAGCGTCACGGGTACGGCGACATGAGCGAATACTGCTTCTGGCTGCGCGCCGACTACTTCTGCCGGTATCTGCTGGGCGACAGCCAGAGCAGCGTGGACATTCTCCAACTGGATCGCGAACAGCCGCAAACAGGCGACAGGCGCGTCCGCCGTCCCAGTGAAGGGGACGACAATTTCGGCGACCAGGATCAGGGAGCGGAGGAGTGAGATGAAGAATATCCTCACACATCAAGCCGGATTCTGTTCACGCTCCTCACGGAATGTCGGACAACTCTTCGTGATCGGCCTGTTGCTTTGCATGATTGCGCCGTTTCGACTGGCAAACGCGCAGGGGGTTCAGCAGGACTATAAAGCGCCTGCTATTGTGATTCCCTACGCCTGGAAGAAACCCACGCTGGATGGCATCCTTCACGATGAGGAGTGGCAGGGCGCGGTCAGCCTGAACGCGCTGCAAACGACCACGAAGGCCGTCAGCGCGCGACAAGCCCGCTTTTGGCTGATGTGGGATGAGGATAATCTGTATGTGGCGATGCGATCCCCTCTGCGAACGGGCGAACGGCTAATACAGGCATTGCGCGAACGCGACCACGATGTAAACGCCGTATTCGACGACTCCTATGAAATCTGGCTGGATGTGGGAACGCGCAGCGCGGACGGGCAGCCTGTCTTTTTCCAGTACCTTTCCAATTTCGCGGGGGCGCGCTGGGACGTGATGCAGGAACCGGCGGTGGGCAACTCGCGCCTCTCCTGGACAGCGGGATGGAAGCCGCGGAACCGACTGACGCCGGATGGCAAGTTCTGGGAAATGGAACTGGCGATACCGCGCCGAAGCCTGTACAAAGACACGCCGTTCCGCGATGGCTTCGTCTTTTCAGGGCTGCTGGCGCGCAACTTCAAGCGTCCCTGGGATCAGGTGACGCTGGCGGGAAGCGGCAGTTTCTCCGTGCGCGAAACCTACGCGCGCTATACTCTTTCCAAAAACGCGCCCGCAATTCACCTGCTTTCGGTCGGCGATCCCACGAAGCGAACCTTCGGGCTGACGTTGGCCGCCTTCGCGCAGAGTGGGCAGAAAGCGCAAACGTTGCGGTGGCGCTTTGAAAGCGACGGCAGCGTTCGCCAGGAGGGTACGCTGGATACGCGGCCCGGAAAACTGGCGTTTGGGCTACCCAACCCTGCTCTGGATCGAGAGGGCGCGGGCGCGTTTCGCATACAGGTGTTTGCCCCGGACGGCAAAACGGTTTATCTGGATTGGAGCGCGAAGCGCGAATGGGGCGGGCTGGAAGCGCTGGCGCAGCCGCTTCACGATACAGGCAATCAGGTTGCGCTTTCGATCACCCTGAATCCGGCGCGAGACTATCTGCGCGTATCTGGCGACTTTATCAACTACGATGCCCGCGCCGCCATCGCGCGCTGCGAGGTGACGGCGCGCGACAGCAAACAGCGCGTCCTTGCCCGCAAAGCCGTCCGCCTGGACGCGCTGAACTACGCGCAGGACGTTCTGCCTCTCCCCCACCTGTCACCCGGCCTGTACTCGGCGGAACTGATCGCTTATGACAAAAGCGGGCGCGCCCTGCTGACGCGCAAAACCGACTTCGAGCAAAAAGACCCCGCCCAAACGTTCCCCTGGTGGAATACCGCTGTGGGCAATGCCGATAAAGTCCTTGCGCCCTGGACGCCCGTACAGTATGCGAAAGGACGCTTCAGTGTGTGGGGACGCGAAATGACGGTTGGGGAAGCGGGACTGCCGACGCGAATTCGCGCGCAGGGGCGGGACCTTCTCGCGCGGCCCATGACGCTCATCGCGCAGATGGCGGACGGAACGACGATTCAGGCGCGGGACATGCGCCTGCGGACGCTTTCCCAACAGCCGAACCGCGCGGTTGTCGAAGTTCAAAGCCGCCTGGGGAACATCGCGGTTCAAAGCCGGGTCACGGTCGAGTACGACGGCATGATGAAGATCGAGATGCGGCTCACTCCCGGACAGGCGACGGCAATTCGTTCCCTGCGGCTGGTCGCGCCCCTCCGCAACGACATTGCCGATTATCTCCATGCTTGTGGCGAAGGCATCCGCTACGGCTTCGATTACCGGTTCCTGCCGCAAGCAAAGCAGGGGCGCCTGTGGGATTCCCATTCGGTGGACGGGCAGCCGATGCAAGTCGGCTCGTTCCTGCCCTACGTCTGGATGGGAAATCCCGGCGCGGGACTATGCTGGTTCGCGGACAGCGACGCGGGTTGGGAGCCGAATAACCGGGTTCCCGCCATTGAGGTACGCCGCAACTCCGCCCGCAGCGCCGATCTCGTCCTGAACTTTATCAGCGCGCCAACGACGCTGACGCGGCCGCGTTCTCTCGTATTCGCGTTTCAGGCGACTCCGACCCGCCCCCTCTTTCCGGGCTGGCGCATGGATACGTGGGGAACGAGCGATACCTTCAAGGACTGGGCGCAGGTGGAATCGAAAGGCAAAGCGGGCAATATGGGGCTGATCTTCAGTTCCATTCCCTTTCCGCTCGATCCCGTGAAGAGCCGGGAGATGGTTCAGGCGCGTCACAAAGAAGCGAGTTCAATACTGGGCGCGGCCAGCCCCGCCTACCGCGCCAATGCCGTTCCCTATTTCGAGCATATCAACATGGGCGAACAGTTCGCGCCGGAGATGGGCTATTTCGGGGAGGAGTGGCGCACGCGCGTCAGCCGGGGGCTTTCCTATGGCAAAACGCTGGCGGATTATATGGTCTACCACGTCGGACAGTGGGCGCGCGACTGCGGCATAGACGGCTTTTATCTGGACAACGTGTACCCCATTGCAGACGACAACCTGGAAGCGGGCCGGGGCTATCGCCTGCCGGACGGGCGCGTTCAGCCCGCCTACCAGATGTTCGACACGCGCCGCTATCTGCTGCGCCTGCGGGCCGCGCTTGCCGAGCAGGGCAAGCAGGACAAATTCGTCCTGCACATCACGAACCACATGATCGCGCCCTGGATCGGCGCGGCGGACATCGCCCTGGACGGCGAACATCACGTCATTTATCCTGAAATGAACAAAGATTTCATGGATTTCTGGACGGGGGAACGGCTGCGCGTGGACGATCCGGCGACCTGGGGCGTGGCGGTCAACTTCTTGCAGGAGTATCAGGGCGCGTGGGAACCGCAGAAGCTGAAAAAGGCGATGCGCGCCTATACGGGCATGCTGCTGCTGCAAGATACTCTCGCGTCGGCCAACGCCAATGGCCTGAACCCGGAGGTGTGGCAGGGACGCGAACGCTTCGGCATCACGGCTCCCGACGTTCGCTTTCTCGCCGGGTGGGAAAAAGACAGCGGGCTAAAAAGCGAAACAAAGCAGGTTTATCTTGCCGGCTGGCTGAATCCGGCAACGGCAGCCCGCCCCGGTAAGCTGCTGCTTGCGGTCGTCAATACGGGAGAGAAAACGACCGCTTCCATTCAGATAGACGCGAAACGGCTGGGATTGCCCAACGTGGCGCAGTGGCGAGTGTACGATGCCGAAACGCAGGAACCGCTGGCCGCAAGCGCGTCCGGCAGACTGAACCTATCGGTAGAGCGGCACGACTATCGGCAGGTGATCCTCCAGGCGCAGTGAGTCCGCTACCCTGCCGCCGCGCAATTGGCAAGAGAGTGGCTTCGTGATATAATGCAGGGAAGCGTATACCATTGCGCTTCCTTTCTGCTGTTCAGGACGAAATAAAATTGTCGAGGAGGAGTGCCATGACATTAACATTGGAACTTACGCGGGAAGAAGAAACTGTTTTGCAGCGACAGGCGCAAACGCAGGGCGTGGATGTGAATACGCTGGTACGCGCCCGTTTGTTTGGAAGCCATGTAATTCCCCCGCAGCGCCATGATCTCGCCGCCACTTTGCAATCGTGGATCGCAGAGGATGCCACACAGGACCCTGAAGAGATTCGCAAATCGGAAGAGGAAACGGCAGAATTTGTCCGCAACTTACAGGCCAATCGCGTTGACTTTGGAGAGGGGCGTATTCCTCTTTGATTCAAACCATCATTTTGCAAGTGGAGATTAGTGGAGGCGTGGACGGAAACAGGATCACGGGGGCGGGGGTAGGGTACGACGGCAGGGGCGGTTTCCGGCTCTCTCCTGTTCAATCTTGGATGTAATAGGTAACAAGCGCAAAGAAATCAAATCTATCGGTAATTGTCAGGGAGGTATGTACAATAATAACGCTCGATTGTTGTGTTACCCATGTGTTGATTTGATGTTCGAGATCAAGCATTTTAGCCGCATCAGGTACGTGAACCGATGTAAAAAACTTAACCAACCGTTGCTTCTCTGCCATATCTTCTATCTCCTTCCTATCCGAGTTTTTTCGCGCTCGTGGCGTCTGCGGCAAATACTTTGCGTTGTTCTGCCATGAACCTCATAGCAATTCCCTCTGTTGTTTAGTGTACCAGAATCTGAAACGTCCAGGTGCATTGGCACATCATTCTACGCAATGAGAGCCACGAACCACCCTGCCCCGTCCTGCGCCAGTCCTCCTGACGAGTATAAGTCTCTGGCGAAAAAGGAACCAAAACAAGGCAGAGCAGGCAAAACCTGCGAATTTTTCCGCAGCGACCTTCTATTCAGGTGTGCTTATGTAAATTAATCATGCGATGTCTGCCAATCAGTCAGGTGGCGGGCCGTTGACTGTTCGGAGTTCCTGACAACCGGACAACGAACAACCTAACAACCTAACCCGGAAGGGAGGTGCAAGATGATGCCTGTATATACTCGTCCGCCTTAACCACTCGGAGGTCACGACGCCTCTTCTTAAAAACTAGACATAACGAGACACTGTGCTGGAAGCGCTGCATTGCCACTATTTCGACGCTGTCTCTACATATTTCCCTAACGCTATTTCAATCGTTCCCCTTCTCCCAAATTTGAAAATCCTCTTTGCAAAACTCTGCACACCCCTTTGCGCGTATGATAGAATAGTTTGTGCGACGAGTGATTCTTCACGGCTATTTTCGATTATTCTGGTTGATAACCCCGGAGAAATAAATATGAAGCGTGTTCGCGCAGCGGCGTTCCGAACCGGAAAACGCGCCGCCTTTTTTCATTTGAATGGCAGCCTGCTGCTGGCGTTGGGATTGGCGACCGCGTTAGGAGCGCAAACGGCCCCGCCGCCTACCACGCCCGTCACGCCGACAACCACGCCGGTCGTTACCTCGACCGCCCGTGTGGATGCCGGAAGCCTGCTGCGCCTGCCCGACAACAAGCCCATACGCGGCATGAACTGGCCCGCGCTGTCGCCGGACGGCAAAACCCTGTGCTTTGTCTATCTCGGCGATTTATGGACGGTTCCCACATCAGGCGGGGTCGCCAATCGCCTGACCGTGCATGAAGCCCTCGATGCCTACCCGCGCTGGTCGCCGGACGGCAAGTTTATCGCGTTCACCAGTACCCGCACGGGCAACGCCGACATTTTTCTGGTTCCCGCCGAGGGCGGCTCCGCCCGTCAGGTGACGTTCAACGCCACTGCCGATTGGGTGACGGACTGGTCGCCGGACGGCACAAAACTGCTGTTCTATTCCGTGCGCGACACGCGCAGTTTTGCCCTGTTCACGCTGGATTTGCGAACCCTTGCCGTGAAAAAAGTCAGCAATGACGAGACGCCCCTGCGCTACGCGGCCTGGTCGCCGGACGGCAAAACCATTGCCTACTCGCGGGCGGGGCAGCCCTGGTGGCGGCCCTGGTATCGGGGCAGCGTGGCCGCAAGCACCGTGATTGAGGACGTGGATACGGGCAAAGTCCGAACTCTCGTCAAAACCAACACGCAGCAGTTCTGGCCCCTGTATTCGGGTGACGGTAAAAGCGTGTACGTCACCATGATCTACGGCAACGGCAACACGCCCAACCTGTACCGCGTTCCGTTCGACGGCGGCAATCCGGTTGCAGTCACAAAGTACACGACGGATGCCGTGCGCTATCCCTCCATTGCCCGCAACGGAAGCGCGCTCGCCTACCTTTACAATGGCGACCTGTACGTGGCCCGTCCTGATGGCGGTGACGCGAAAAAAGTCTCTATTATCTGCCATTCCGACGACAAGGTGAACAATCAGGAGCGGCGCGTGGTCAACGCGGGCGCGAACGAGGTTGAACTGGCGCCGGATGGCAAGCAACTGGCAATGGTAATTCAGGGCGACATCTGGCTGCTGCCCATCGCGGGCGGCGACGCCAAACGCCTGACCAATGACCCCGCCAATGACGACGACATCATCTGGTCGCCGGATGGAACCAAACTGGTCTTTATGTCCGACCGGGAGAATCAGCCGGACGTGTACACGATTGACGTGAAAACCAAAGCCATCACGCGCCTTACCAACGACGCGGACACGGAAGCCAATCCGCAGTGGTCGCCCGATGGCAAATGGGTTTCGTTTGCAAAAGCTGGTGTTCAATCCGGTTTGTACATCGTGTCCGCGTCCGGGGGCGATAAGCCGCGCCTGCTGGCAGCGGGCAATGGCAACAACAACTTCGGGCAGGGCATCACCAGCCATGTCTGGTCGCCCGACAGCCGATGGGTCGCTTTTGCCCGCATGGATCGGTTCACTACAACGGATATATGGGTCATTCCCGCAGTCGGGGGCACAGCCGTCAACGTTACGCGCTACCCGGACGTAAACGCTCAACCCCGCTTTACGAAAGACGGACGCAATCTGCTGTTTGTGTCCAGCCGGGGCGGATTGTACCGCCTGCCGCTGGAGCGCGAGGATGACGCGCCCGTAGATGAGTCCGCGCCCAAGCCCAGGCCGGAAGACCGCAGCAAAAACGTCAAGATAGATTTTGAGGACATTCATGAACGGGCCAAAGCCATATTCAATGGTCCGGTTCTTGATTTCGCGCCCTCGCCCGATAGCCAGCGGGTTGTGATCTCAACGGGCGGTAGTTTCGTGTCGGCGAGCATCAAGGGCGGGTCATCCACACCACCTACGCCACCCTCGCTGCTCACAGCAGGCCCGGAAGTCGGGGGCAACATCGAATTCGTACCCGATGGGTCGCGCTTCTTCTATACAGGCATCAACGGGACGCCGCGTTCGCTTGCCAACCTGCCCGGCCCGCCCCAATCGCCGCAGGTTGTGCCGTTCAGCGCGGAGCTGCTGTTCGACCGCCGCGCCCTGTATCAGCAGGCGTTCAACGAGTTCTACCGCAAGTTCGGCGCGGACTTCTACGACGCCAAAATGCACGGCGTCAACTGGTCCAGCCTGCGCGCTAAATACGAAGCCCTGCTTCCCGGCGTTGGCACGCCCGAAGAGTTCGCCAACCTGCTGTCGGAAATGGTCGGGGAAGTAAACTCGTCCCACTCGGAGATTAACCCCGCGCCAACGGTTGGTGGGCCGCAGGCCGCGACGTTGGGCGTGTTCTACGACGATACCTATACCGGACTGGGCCTGAAAGTGGCGGGCGTGATGCCCAAAGGTCCCGCCGATCTGCCGACAACCCGCGTTTCTCCCGGCGAGTACATCCTGAGCGTGAACGGTACGGATGTCGGCATGAACGAGAACTACTACGACCTGCTGCATGACAAGGCGGGCAAAGTGGTGGATTTGCTGGTCAACAGCAAACCGACTAAAGAGGGCGCGCGAACCATTAAGATGAAGGCGATTTCCACTGCCGAATGGACGAATCTGGAGTACGAATCCCGCATCAAGCGCAACCGTCTGCTTGTAGACAAACTCTCCAACGGGCGGCTGGCCTACATCCATATTCACAACATGGACGGCCCCTCGCTGGCGAAATTCGAGCGCGAACTGTACAGCGACGCCCTGAACAAAGACGGGCTGGTGCTGGACATTCGAGGCAACGGCGGCGGCAATACGCACGACAAAATACTGGAAGACCTGTCGCGGCACGTTTACGGCTACACGCAGCCACGCGACGGTCAGCGCCAGATGCAGCCTGTCCGCGCGTTCACCAAGTCCGTCGTGCTGCTCATCAATCAGGAAAGCTACAGCGACGCAGAGATTTTTCCCGCCGGGTTCCGCGACTTGAAACTAGGCAAAATCGTCGGCGTCTCTACCCCCGGTTACGTGATCGGGACCTACAGCGGGCGATTGGTGGACGGCACGACCTATCGCCTGCCGATGTGGGGCTGGTACACCCTGACCGGCAAGAACATGGAGAACCTCGGTATTCCGCCGGATATCACAGTGGAAAATAGGCCCGAAGACATCGCCGCAAACCGGGATCGGCAATTAGAAACCGCCGTCCAAACCCTGCTCAAAGAACTGCCCGCCGGGTCGCCTGACAGGACGGCAGGAGGAAGCGACGGCAGCGGTTCCGTCTCTTCCGCCAACCTGAACCCGAACGGCGGCTCTTCGGCGGTTCGTCCCGGCGGCAAGTCCGTACCCGGCGAGAAAACATCCGCTTCGCCATAGAAGTCTACGAACGTCACAACGAGAATACAACCCGCGTCCAATTTGATTGGACGCGGGTTGTATTGTTGTTACCTGTTGCCGTAGAATGTAGCGTCAACGCTGCCCCAACTTTTTGTGAGCAAGCGTTTTCTGTACAGATCATTTCTGTTGGCGCATGGCTTCCATCTCGGCGAGTACCTGCGCCAACGCCGCTTCTGCATTTTGAGCGCGTTGCGCCTCCGCATTAGCGCGTTGCTCTGCGGCCTGCGCGCGTTGCGCTTCCTTGTTGGCGCGTCGGGCTTCCGCATTGGCGCGTTTCGTTTCGGCAAGACACTGTGTTTCGGCTTCTTCGTAGGTGCGCAGCCACTCTCCCCTTGCCGGATCGTAGAAGCGCAGATTGTCATTCTGAACGACCAGTTCCAACTGCAACTGCTCACTCCACATACGGTTATCGCGCAGCTCGATACTCTGATAGCGTCCCTCCCGCAAACGCTGTCCCTGCAACCGGGGATGCAGATAGTCGCCCGTGGGGTCGAACTGGAAGTATTCGGCCACGCGCAGGGTCTGCTCATACAAAGGCCGCTTGGTTTCTATATCATCCTTCTGCGTGGCTTTGCTCGTGAACTCAAACACAATGGCAGGCGGGATGTGGTTCTCCTCCCATACTTTGTAGAAGTGGCGACGCGCTTTGGGTTCGACGCCGAATGCCACATAGCAATCGGGCGACACGCGCTCTTTCGGGAAGCCCTCATGGTAGTACACAAAGTCGTTACCGCCCACATACACGTCAGGGCGGTCGGCAAAGTGGAATTCCAGAGCGTCACAGCCATAAGCCATCAACTTGCGGTGCAAGTTGTCTTCCGCCATCGGCTTGCCGTCTCCTGTGGGATAGTAGACCGCGCGCTTGCGAACCGGTTTGTCGTGGCGCGGCTGTCTAATCGCTTCTATGGTTTCTATGGCTGCCATCGTGATTTCTCCTGCGCTGTCTACTGCCGATACATTCTGCTACAGTATACGCCAAAATCACGCAGACATTTGTTCAATCTCTGCGCCTTCGGTGATTTGCGCGTATTCGCGCGTGTTTGCGGCTAAACTCAAATAACTTCTAATCCGTTTATATCCGGCAGTTGGGGGAAGGGCGCGTGTGGCTCGGCCTGATACCAGAAGGCGGTACTCGCGATGTCGTCCTGAAGCGGCAGGTAGCGCCCGCCGCTGCGCCAGCCAAGCGCCTGAATGGTCACTTTCAAATCCTGCTCAAAGCGGATGGGATCGGGAATGTGCCAGCGATACATGCCGTGCCGCTGCTGACTGCGGTACATGCCCGCCTGCCCCGCCATGAGAACCTGCGGCATCCCTAAAAACGCGGTGGAAAACACGCCGTACTGCCCCTGCGGATGCTCAAAGTTCCACGCGCCGCCGAAGTAGTCTTCCGTTCCCGTACCCGCATATGGTCGGGAATTCGCCGTCGCCGTCCAGAAAGAACTTGATTTCGCCCTCGCCCCACCAGCCCGTGTTATTGACCTGCCACGCCAGATAGGTTCCGACATACTGCCCCTGTCCCACAACGTTGTCCAAAAGCGTGTGAACTTCGGCATATGGCAGGGGATTGCTGCGCCGAAACTGCGCGTGGAAGATACGCGGCATCGTCCGGCACGTCCGTCAGGGCATAAGTAATCTGATAGTAGTACCCCTTGCACTCCTCGTCCGTGAGGTTTTCCAGCGTGACGCGGGCGGACTTGCGGAACGGCATTTCCCAGTACGAGTTGAACGCCCCGGCGGGATTGACGGCAATCGGCAGGCTGTTGATGTTGCAGCGTTCGCACCAGCCGTTGCAGAAGAAATCGCCAAACGGCGTTTCAATGGAGGGCGTGTCTTCCCCATCCCAGTACACGCGCAAAATCAGCCGCCGCCACCAGTTGGGGGCGCAGGTATTCCAGATGTGCTGAATGGCTCCCGGCCCCTCGATTTCGGCCAGTGTCACCGTCTGGCGCGGCGGAATATGGATGGAGGGCGATACTTTCCAGCCCTGACCGAGTTCGCGGGCCGCGTTCGCGCCCGTACCCTCCGTCGCCATGCCCGCTTTGCCCTTTTCGCCCGTAAAGTTTTCCGCGCTGATGGATCGCGTCTTCGCCTTCGACAGCCGCGAAATGTTGTGCAGACCCATGCCCAAACCGTTGAACTCGCTCATGCGCCTCCCCCTTTGAGAATTTCTCTTTAGTTCGGGAGATTACCGCGTTGTTCCTCTGTTATCTTTCAAACAGAGGTTAAAAGCCTAACCAGTAAATTCCCCTTCTCCCAGGCTTTTTGGGGAGAAGGGGTTAGGGGTTGAGGGCTACCTGGGACAGGCTCTAAGCGTACTTGCCGGAAAGACTCTCTACGAAGCGGGCGAGACGGTCACACTCGCGAATGGCGGTTTCCATGCGCTCGTACACGTCCTTCCACGCCACAAGCAGGCGGTGGTCGAGCGTGGCGTCTACAAACATGGCGGCAAGGCCGTGTTCAAATACCTGTTCGGCGCGATGCTCCAGCGCGTGTATGCCCGCAATCACGCCGCAAAGTTCCGCGCCGCGAAACCCGCGCCGTAACAGGCACACCATCTCCTGCGTCTGCTGCGTGATAGCGACCAGAAGGCAAGAAAACGACTCTAAATCCGGGCGGGGACGCGCCAAACGGTACAGGCTGATGCGCGAACCGGCGTTTTTCACGCCCGCAGCAACCGCGTCCAGATGGTTGGTCAGCGTCTGCATGTCTTCCCGATCCAGGCACGTCAGGAATTGCGCGTTGACCTTGTGCGCCAGATGTTCGCGCAGCGTGTCCGCGTCCTGTTCCAGCCGTTCCAGTTTTTCCATATAGGGCGCGACATGGCTCAGGTCTACCGTCAGGGCATAAAACGTTTGCGCCGCGTCCCGCGCCGTTCGCGCCTGCGCTTCCAGCGCGTCATAGAAGGATGTATCGGGCCGAGGGCCAAAGTGTATCATGGTGGTTCCTTTACTTCAATTCGGCTTTCAATTCAATGTTGCTGTCGCCCTCGATTTTGTCGTCTACATGGATATTCTCATGCGCGGCGTACACCTTCAGGGCTTCCTCAATCACCTGCGTCACCGACCATTCGGTTTTCTCCGTAAGCTGGCTCAGGCGTTTCGCGCCTTTGGGCGTCAGCCGCAGGGAAATCTGGCGTTCTTTTTTGGGCGTGGACTTCGCCTTTTTCTTTTTGGCGCTTCCCTTGTCCCGTTCCTCGTCATTTGCAGCAGCCATCAAATCGCACGCCTTCTCTCATCGCTTCCTGCGCCTGTGCTATATAGTTGGTGGAATATCGCGCTATATAGAAAGACAGTGCAAGCCAATGTATTATTTTGCATTTCGTTGGCTTGCAGTATAACGCATCTTTTCCGCTTTGTCAAGAGCGGCCGCAACATTCCCCACACATGCGCAGAATAACGCAATGCGATACCGCGCCGCCTTTGCAGGAAAACGCTCAGTTTTTTGCTGTACAAATGTATTTGTTCGCCAGATAATAGCTACTCCAAAAGAGAATGTGCTGCACTTACAGAGGTTTCTACCCTCATCCGGGCGAAGCCCGGATGAGGGTAGAAACTTCCGTAAAAATAGTTTTCAGCATGAAGGAAATCACGCTGAATGCGCTCTATACGTATAGAAGAACCAACGGAAGAGATTTTGCAGCAGGGCGGAACCGGAGTTTTCTGTGAATGAGGATGCCGAACTAATCGAACGCTATCTTGGCGGGGAGAAATACGCGGCTTCGCTGCTGGTGGCGCGGCACAGCAATGCGCTGTTTTGCTGGCTGCGGTGGAAGACCGGGTCCCGCGAGGACGCGGAAGACCTGACCCAACTCGTGTGGGTTCGGGCGTTTCCCGCGCTACCCCGCTTGGAAGAACGTTCCGCAGTGCGGGCGTGGCTGTTCGCCATCATGCGGCGCGAGTTTGCCCACTGGCTGCGCGACCACAAAACCCATTGCAGTCTGGAAGCGCTGGAAGCAACGATTGACAGCTCTGGTCGTAGGCATTTCTCCCAATGCCATGCGCGGAGTGGAAGATCGAATCGCGCTGCAAAACGCGCTGGCGCAACTCTCGGAAGAGCATCGCGACACCTTTATGCTGCGCTATCTGTCGCAGTTCACCGCGCCGGAAGTGGCGCAGATACTGGAAGTTCCGGTCGGCACGGTCGAGTTGCGCTGCTATTTCGCGCGGCAGAAATTGCGCGAACTGATGCCACAAAACGATACACCCGCCCTTCCTGAAAAAGATTTTTGTTCTTCCCCGGCAGCCGCAAACGGCAGGGGCAACGTAACCGCGACAGCGCATGTCGCGGTCAAAAAACACTGGTTCAAAGGAAATTTGAAATGAGCGGCTCTCGTCATAACAATTCACGCGGCGACAACGCTGTTGACCGCAAAAGGCAGGACGCTTCCCCCCTGGCCGCCAATACGCTTGCCGCCCGATGGCGGCGAATGTGGCGCGCGGACTGCCGCAAAGACTTTCGAGCGGAACAGCGAGCCGCGAACGGATTGGCGCAGTTGCAAACGGAAACCCTGTCAGAAAAGGGCCTTTCGGGGATATTGTCTGCCCTTGGCCTGCCCGATTTGCCCCGGCTCGCTTCGGAAGATCGCGCCCGCATAAGAGCCGCACTGCGCCAACTTTTACTGCTGATTGGCCTGATCCTGTTCGTGACGACGCTGACGCAACCGGACGTGATCGCGCCCCTTGCTGTAGAACATCTGTGGTTCGGCAATGGCAACGCCAACGCCCTGCAAACCGCGCTGCTGTGGCTGGCGTTGAGCGGGTTCTGGTTTGTCAAACCGCTGTGGGCATTGCTGATAGGGCGCGTTTCCACTCCTGCAGCGTCAAGGCGGAATTGGCTGATGGGCAGCGCGTTTGGCGCGGCGGGATTGTGGCTGCTGGCAGGACTTACCCATTCCCCCCTGATGTTTGCCCTGCTGCTAATTAGTGTGGGCGCGATGCTGGCATTGGCAAGCACAGTGATGGGCGGCATTCTTGTCGAGCAGGGGCAGCAGATGGGCGCGACCGGACGATTGGGCGCGTTCCACGCGGGCGGTATTTTTCTGGCGCGACTGACCGGCGCAGGCGCGGCCAGTCTGCTCGGCTCACAAACGCTGCACTTCACAGCCCCCCTCTGCGCCCTGATTCTGGCAGTCTTCGCCGTTCTATGCGGAGCGTTACTTCAAGGAAAAAGGAAAAAGGAAAAAGGAAAAAGCGTAGGGGCGTTGCTTGCTGCGCCCTCCTTCAATCCTCCTTTCTACGCGGCGCTTACGCTTGACGGGCAATCCCCAATTGAAAATCGAACATCGCCAATCGTCAATCGAAACATGATGGGGGTCATGGCGATAGCTGCGCTGGTGTACATGGCTCCCAACTTTTCCGCTTTGCAGGATCAGGAGAATTTGCGGCTGCACTTTGGGGAGGGCGTTAAGTACGGGCTGGCGTTTGTGGGCGGGGCGTGTGGCCTGGTGGGAGTGGGCGGGTATCTGTATCTGTGTCGGCGCGTGACGCTGCAAACCCTGCTGACCGCTGGTATCGCCTGCAACGCGCTGGGAACTCTGTTGTACTTAGGCTATCGTTCTCCACTGACCGCTGTTTGCATCGAGGGCGCGAATGGCCTGCTGTCCGCGCTTGTGTTCGCCATGCTGTTCGATCTCGCCATACGGGCGATTCCACGCGGACAGGCCATGATGGGCTACGCCCTGCTGACAAGCGTATTCATGCTGGCAAGCCGCCTGTCCAATGTGTTCGGCTCGTGGCTGAACGTGTCCCTGCACTGGCATTTCGCGCAGGTTGTGGGCTTGAGCGCGGGGTTGAGCGTACCCGCGCTGGCAATCATGGCCTATCTGCCCGCGTCCCTGCTGGATCGGCGCGAAGGTAAAATTGTCACAGAAGCAATCGGGGAAACGTTACCGGGAATTGGAATTCCCTCCTACGGTCATTAACAAGTACAATCCAGTCAGGTTTATGGGTATAATGTCAAATCGCATTGTCTTCTTATGACATTTCTCCCATTTCCGACTTTTCCGATTTCTCATTCAGGATAATAACCATGTCGGTATTCTCATTTCAACCCATAACCTCAATAGGCGGCGCAAGCTGCCGTGCTCTCGTTTTATCTGGGCTTGCAGTCTCACTGATGCTGTCTCTGACCGGATGCAGCAACAATCCCTATAGGGAGGGTGAAACGGCAGAACCCATCCTGTACCGCAATATCACCGACGACCCCAAATCTTTTGACCCAAGCATCGCGTATGACGTTGCCGCCGCAGAAGTAATAGACCCGATCTACGCTTCCTACCTGCAATACAACTATCTCAAACGCAACCCTTTCGTGTTGGAATTGGGGTTGGGCGCGGCTATGCCCGAAGCGAATCCGTACACCTATACCGCAACCGAAAAAGATAAGGCCGGTAAAGAGACTACGAGTACGAAAACGGGCCAGATATGGACGTTTCGTATCCGCAAAGGGTTGCGCTTTCAGGACGATCCCTGCTTTGCGGGCGGCAAGGGGCGCGAAATTACGGCGGCAGATTTCCTGTACTGCTTCCGGCGCATGGCCGACCCCGCCGTACCCTGCCCTATCGTCAGTTTCTTTGATGACAAAATTCTCGGCATGAAAGACTACGAGGATCATCTGGCCGCGCAGGAGAAGGCAAAGCAAAAGCCCGACTACAATTTCGCCATGGAGGGGCTACAGCTTGATCCGAACGACCCGTATACGTTCCATATCAAGCTCAACCAGCCGTATCCGCAACTAAAGTACCTGATGGCGATGCACTTCACCAGCCCACTGGCGCATGAAGCGGCGGAAACGTATGGCAAAGATTTGGCCCGTCACCCCGTCGGTTGCGGCCCCTATATGATGACGGAGTACAAGCCTAAAGGCGGCATTACGCTCAAAGCCAACCCCAACTACCGCAAGGACGATTTCTACCCGTCCGAAGGCGCGCCGGGCGACAGGGAAGCAGGATTGCTCAAGGACGCGGGACAGCCGTTGCCCTTCATCAAGGAACTGCGCTACGTCGTTGTCCGCGAAGGCACGACCGCCTGGAACCTTTTCCAGCAGGGCTATATGGACTTTTCGGGCGTGGGGCAGACGAACTTCCAGCAGGTTATCGGCAACGGCAACACGCTGACGCCCGCCATGCAGAAGCGCGGCATCGGCCTGCACCGCGAAGTGTCCGTAGACGTGAGTTATTTTTCATTCAACATGAATGACCCGGTTGTGGGCGGCGTGGACGCCAACGGTAAACCTTTGACCGGGGCGGACGCGGAAAAACATCGCAAATTGCGGCAGGCGATCTCCTGTTCCATTGACTCGCAAAAGTACATTGACATTATCTATCTCGGATTGGGCAAGCCCGCGCAGTCCATCATTTCACCCGGACTTTTCGGCTACGATCCCAACTACAAAAACCCGTACCGAACCCAGGATGTAGAAAAAGCGAAAAAACTGCTGGCGGAAGCGGGCTACCCCAACGGCATTGACCCCAAAACTGGCGAACGGCTGACCATCTACTGGGAAAATCAGCTTATCACTCCGGCGGGCCGGCAGATTCTTGGCCTGTTTACCGAAATGATCGAAAAGATCGGTATCCATGTCGAGCCGCGTGCCTGGCGCGGACCGGTCTTTCAGGCCAAAATAGACGCGGGCGACTACCAGTTTATGAACTACGGCTGGGTGGCCGATTATCCCGACCCGGAAAACTTCGTGTTCCTGCTGTACGGCCCCAATAAGCGGCCCGGCCCTAACGCCTGTAATTATGAGAACCCGGAATACGACAAACTGTTCGAGCAGATGCGAGCAATGGAAGACACGCCGGAACGGGCGGCAATCATCAACAAGATGCGCGACATAGCGGCGGAGGATTGTCCCTGGATTTATCTCACGCACAATGAAACCTTCGCGCTGACGCAGCCCTGGCTTTCCAACTACAAACCGCATCCGGTTGCGCAGGACATGGTGAAATACTGGCGCGTGGACGGCAAAATGCGCGCCCGCCTCCAAGCTGAATACAACACTCCCAACTATTTACCCCTGCTGGCGCTAGCCGCGCTGATTTTCGTGGGCAGTATTCCCGCCGCGCAGGTGGTTCGACAGCGTACCAACCGGCATGTGCGCCGCGACACAGGAGGAAATTAACCATGCTGCGCTATGTGATACGACGCCTGCTGTACGCGATTCCCATTCTCGCTACCGTCTCGTTTCTGACGATTCTGCTGTTCTACGGCGTCTTTCCCCCGGAGCGGATTGCCCGCAACAACCTGTCGGCCAAAAATCCGACGCAAAAACAGCTGAAAGACTGGCTGGTTCAGCATGGATACGACAAGCCGCGCGGACAGCAGATCGTTTCGCAAACCTGGAACCTGCTGACGTTCCAGTTCGGCAAATCCGACGCCAACGGCGAGGACATCCGCGAACGAATCAAGATAAGCGCGGGGCCGTCGTTTGCCATTGCGGTTCCGGTCTTTATGGGATTGCAGCTTGTCACCATCGCCGCCGCGCTGTTTCTGGCGTATTTCCGAAGCACGTATGTAGACTACTGGGGTACGTTCTTATGCGTGTTGCTGATGAGCATTGTGTCTCTCGTGTACATCATTACGGGGCAGTTCATTTTAGGTAAAATCCTGAAAATATTCCCCATCGCCGGCTATCACGGCGGGCTGTCGGGCATTAAGTTCTTCCTGATGCCCCTGATTGTGGGAATTATCGCCGGATTTGGCGCCCTGACCCGGCTGTACCGCACATTTATGCTGGAAGAGATGAATCAGGACTATGTGAGGACGGCGCGGGCCAAAGGCGTTTCCGAACAGGCCGTGCTGTTCCGGCATGTGCTGAAAAACGCCGCTGTGCCGATTGTCACCTCAACAGTAGCGATTATCCCGTCGCTGTTTCTGGGAAACCTACTGGTCGAATCGTTTTTCAACATCCCCGGATTGGGCAGTTATCTGGTGGATGCTATCAACAGCGCGGACTTCGCCGTTGTGCGCGCGATGGTATTTCTTGGAACGCTGATGACCATTATCGGCTACATCTTGACCGACATCGGCTACGCCCTCGTAGACCCCCGCGTTCGATTGGAGTAATGGGGAACAGACATGATGACCCTGATAAGCAATCTGATACCTGTTGCCGTTGTCGTCGCGCTGATTACGCTCATCGTCCGCGCGCGGCGAACACCGCTGTGGGCGGAAGCGTACCGCCGCATCGGACGCAATAAAGTGGCGCTGGCCGCGCTGACAATCATCTGTTTGTACGCGAGCGTGGCTGTGCTGGACAGCATTTCGTGGCGCGACAACAAAGCGGCGGAGCCGCAAACCGTTCTGGATCGCATGTTTGTCCGCGTACCGGTCGAGCGCACCTATTCCGCGCCACTGGATACGATGACAACGGGCGAGGCCAAAATCCATCCGCTCAAAGGCAGGCATCTCTTAGGCACGGACGGCAATGGGCGCGACGTGCTGTTCCGCACCCTCAAAGGCTGCCGCACGGCCATGATCATCGGCGGCCTGACGAGCATTATCGTGCTGCCCATCGGCCTGATTTTTGGCCTGCTGGCGGGCTATTACGGCAAGCGCGTAGACGATGTGATCCAATACACGTATACCGTTGTCGGTTCCGTACCCGATATTCTGCTGCTG
Source organism: uncultured Chthonomonadaceae bacterium (assembly GCA_963817895.1). Taxonomy (GTDB): domain Bacteria; phylum Armatimonadota; class Chthonomonadetes; order Chthonomonadales; family Chthonomonadaceae; genus CAWFQB01. Next base: position 38,906 of record CAWFQB010000003.1, on the reverse strand, counting down.
ATTACCCTCGTTCTGGTGTTGGGCAAGGGATTGAACCAGATATGTTTCGCGCTCGGCTTCACCAGTTGGATCGGCCTGTGCCGCCTGATACGCGGCGAAACGCTCAAGCATCGCGACCGCGAGTACGTCCGCGCCGCCCGTTCACTTGGCGTGAGCGATCTGCGCATCATGGTTCGCCACATTCTGCCCAACCTGCTGCCCATCGTGATTATTACCCTCGTGCTGGGTTTCAGCGGCTTTGTGATGTCGGAAACCATTCTCACCTACATCGGAGTCGGCGTCCCGCCGGAATTCGGCAGTTGGGGCAACATGATTGACAGCGCGCGCACGGAACTGGCCCGCGAACCCGTAATCGGCTGGCATCTCGCGTCTGCCTCGACCGCGCTGTTCCTCCTGGTGCTGTCCTTCAACATATTCGGCGACGCCCTGCGCGACGCCATTGATCCGCGATTGAGGACGAGCTAATGCCTGAACCTATCTTACAGGTGGAAAACCTGCATACGTTTTTCAATACGCCGTCGGGGTTGGCGAAGGCCGTAGATGGCGTGTCGTTTACGGTCAACAAGGGCGAAACGCTGGCGATTGTGGGCGAGTCGGGGTGCGGCAAGTCCATTACCGCGCTTTCGATTATGCAATTAGTGCCGGAGCCTGCCGGGTATATTGACGCGGGGCGCATTCTCTTTGAGGGGCGCGACCTGCTGGATTTGACGTGGGACCAGATGCGGGCCGTGCGCGGCAAAGACATCGCCATGATCTTTCAGGAACCCATGACCAGCCTGAACGCCGTGTATACGGTTGGCTGGCAACTGAGCGAAAGCATGGACATTCACGGCACGGCGAACGGCAGGGATGCGTGGAACCGGGGCGTGGACCTGCTCAAACTGGTGGGTATGCCCGACCCCACGCAGCACATGCGGCAATACCCGCACGAGCTTTCGGGCGGGATGCGGCAGCGCGTGATGATCGCGCTTGCCCTTGCCAATGACCCGAAACTGCTGATTGCCGATGAGCCGACAACCGCCTTAGATGTGACCATACAGGCGCAGATTCTGGACTTGATGCGCGATTTGCAAAAGCGGTTGGGCATGGCGATGGTGCTGATTACGCACGATTTAGGCGTGGTTGCCCGCGTGGCCCATGACGTGACCGTGATGTACGCGGGGCAGGTCGTGGAAAGCGCGTCCGCGAAAGATTTGTTCGCCGACCCGCAGCATCCGTACACGCAAGGGTTGTTTGCCAGCCTGCCCACGCGGGCGCGGCGGGGACAGGATTTGACCACGCTGGAAGGCATCGTGCCGCAGCCGACCAAATGGCCTACAGCCTGCCGCTTCGAGCCGCGCTGCCATTACCGTTTCGGCTCGTGTTCGACCATTCCGCCCAAAGGGCATCCGAAAGGCGCGGAGCGTCCCTGCCGCTGCCACCTGTACGATCCCGACATTCCCGACCGTCCCGCCACCCGCGCCGACAAAATGGTTCCGATCATTCTACCGAAGGACAAACATGAACTCGCAAAATGAGACACCATTGATTGCCGTCAGGAACCTGCAAAAGTATTTCCCACAGCGGACGGGCTTGTTTCAACCCAAAAAGTGGAAAAAAGCGGTTGAGGATGTCAGTTTCGAGATACTCAAAGGCAAAACGCTGGCCCTTGTGGGCGAGTCGGGTTCGGGCAAAACAACCGTCGCGCTGATGCTGCTCGATCTGCTCGCGCCAACCGGCGGCGACATTGTGTATGAGGGACAGCCGTTTTCCGTGCGAACGGGACGAGTGCGGCAGGAACTGCGCCGGCAGATGCAGGTCGTGTTTCAGGACCCGTATGCCAGTCTGAACGCCCGCATGAACGTGCGGGAAACCTTGCAGGAGGGCATGATTGTGCATCGTATCGGGGCAAACGCAATGGAACGCGAGGAACGCTGCAAAGAACTGCTCAAACAGGTCAGTATGCCGCCCGAATCTTTAGACCGTTACCCGCATGAGTTTTCGGGCGGGCAGCGGCAGCGCATCGCCATTGCCCGCGCCCTGTCGGTTGACCCCAACTTCATCGTGCTGGACGAGCCGACAAGCGCGCTGGATGTGTCCGTTCAATCGCAGGTGCTGAATCTGCTGCGCCGCTTGCAGCGCGAACGCGGCCTGACCTATCTGTTCGTCACCCACAATCTGGATGTTGTCGGCTATCTCGCCGATGAGGTCTGCGTGATGGAACACGGACAGATTGTAGAACGCGGCACGGTAGACCAAATATTCGACCACCCGCAGCAGGAATACACAAAGCGACTGCTGGATGCTTCCCCCTCCCTCGACCCAGATTACAGCAGGCTGCATAGTTGATAGTTGAGGAACAATACCGTTCAAAAAGCCAAATGGATTTAAGACTTCGCAGGGACACAACTTGTTGTGTCCTCGCGCTTATCTATTGGGGCGGACACATTGCCTCAATGCGGACACAACAAGTTGTGTCCCTACGGAGTTTTATTTGAACGATACCAGGATTAAGAGAAATATTTAACCCGCGTTTGAAACCGAAAGGTTGTTTTTCCTGTCATGTTGTTTGGAGAACAGCGACTCTCACGAAGGAGGCGCGGTCTTCAACACGCCGCTTTTTTACACGCGCAGGGCAGGAGGAACCACGACATGCAGACCATTGAAAACGTTCTTGATCAGATTACCGTTGGCTCGCCGGTCAGTTACCGCAATCTGACGGTTTTTCCTCTGTTTGGTTCGGACACGCTGCCGCCGACCCGCGATTATCTCACGCTTGACGAAGCGCTGGCGCAAAATCTCGCCACCGTTACCGAAGTCAGCGAGGGCGGCAATGTCCCCATTCTTCGCCTGAAAACAGAGGGCGAGCGGCCCGTGCTGCTCATAGACGGCGAGGCGCTGATAGGGGCCAAGCAGAACCGCGTTTTGAATTTGACCCTCCTTGCGCCCGCCGGAGAATCCCTGAATATCCCCGTATCCTGTGTCGAGGCCGGACGCTGGAGCCACAATTCGGCGGAGTTCGCCACTTCGTCCCACGCGCAATTCGCAGAGGGACGCGCCCGCAAAATGGCGCATGTTACCGAGTCCATGCGCGCATCGGGAGGCAGTTCGCACTATTCGGATCAGAGCGAGGTGTGGAGCGACATCGCGCTTAAAGCGAGTCGCATGGATTCGCGCTCGGCGACTTCCGCTATGTCCGAAATTTATGAACTGCATGAGGGCGGACTGGAAGAGTACGCGGGGGAGTTTCGCGCCGGGGAGAAACAGACCGGAGCCGTGTTTGCCATCAACGGCAAAGTGGTCGGACTGGAACTATTCGACAGCCCGCAAACGTTTGCCGGACTGCTGCCCAAATTGACCCGCAGTTACGCGTTGGACGCGCTGGATAAGCAGGGCGAGGATGCCATTGCGCCCTCTCGATGGGCGGTTGATTCGTTTCTCAAAGCGGTCGCCGCGTCCAACGCCGAACAATTCGCGTCCATCGGTATCGGCGAAGACGCGCGGCTGAATGGCAAGGGCGTGGCAGGCGCGGCCCTGCTGGTGGACAACCATGTCGTTCACCTGAGCGCGTTCCCACAGGAAGAAACGCCCACGCGCGAGCGCGAACTTGCCTACGCGCAGTAAGAGGACAAACTTTTCCAATCAACAGCCCCCCTCTTCCTCATTACGGAGGGGCTAACAACTACGCTCTCCCCACTCCTAGCGCTCTCGATAAACACGTTTGCTACGCTTTAACGTGTTTATCGAGAGCGCGGCAAGGAGAGGGGCCGGGGGTGAGGTATCAAAGCAGACTTAGCAGCAATCTTACGCGCCACTATCACCCGCTATGAGATGCTGACGCCGGGGCAGACGGTCGTTGTCGGGGCATCGGGCGGGCCGGACAGCGCGGCTCTGCTTCACGCCCTGACCCAATTACGCGACGAGTGGAAGTTGTCACTCGTCGCGTGTCATCTCAATCATGGCTTTCGGGGCGCGGAAGCGGAAGCCGATGCCGATTACGTTCGCGCGCTTTGCGACAGTTTGAACGTGCCGTGCCGTATTGAGTTCGTTGATGTTCCTGCCCTGCAAAAACGGCGACACCTTTCCGCGCAACAGGCCGCTCGTGACGCGCGCCATGCGTTTTTGCGCCGTGTCGCTTCGGAAGCGGGCGCGGAACGGATTGCCCTTGCGCATACGCGCAATGACCGAACCGAAACTGTTTGCCTCAACATTCTGCGCGGCAGTGGGCTGGAAGGGCTGGCCGGTTTCGCGCCCGTTGCGCTTCCTCTGATTCGTCCCCTTTATGATGTTACGCGCCTTCAGGTAGAACAGTATTGCCAACGCTTCCAACTCGCCCCGCGCCACGATAGTTCCAATTCAAAACTAACCTATCGGCGAAATCGCGTTCGATTGGAACTGTTGCCTCAACTGCGCGAACTCTACAACCCAAAAGTGGATGATGCCCTGCTGCGACTGGCAGACCTTGCCGCCGAAGACAACGCCCTGCTGGAAACCCTCGCGCTTCAATCGCTCGCCTCCCTCACACTGCAAGGCGATTTCTCTCATGCCGATTCTCTCCTGCTTCCCCTGCCTCAATTCAACGCGCTTCCGCCTGGATTGCGCCGACGGGTTTTACGGCAGGCCATTGCTCGAATACGCGGCGATTTACAAAATGTCGCGTTTGAAGCGGTCGAAACGGTGCTGGAGTTGGCGGCAGGCGGGCAGGCCGGGAGTGTGGAACTGCCGGCAGACGCAAAGGGAACGGTTCGCGTTACCTGTGAGGAAACCGCTATCAGGGTTGCTCGCGTACCGCCCCTTGCCTTAGCGATTCCGTGGGAATGTCCCGTAGCCGTTCCGGGGCGAACCCTCGCGCGGGGCCGAAACGTCCTTGTTATTGACTCGGCTATGCCTGCCCGATGAATTGCCGAATGCTCTGATAGAATTGCGCGGCGATTGGCTTGAAAACTTACGCGCGGGGCAATTGATAATCTGGCCCGCCGCAATGGTACAGTTGCCTTTAACGGTTCGTTCGTGGAAACCGGGCGACCGGATGCGCCCGCGCGGTTTGAACGGCACGAAGAAAATTCAGGACATCTTTACCGATTTGAAGATACCGGCGGGAGAACGCCACTCGATTCCCCTGCTGGCGGAACAGGCAAGCGGGCGCATTCTGGCGGTTGGCAAGTGGCGAACAGAGGAAACTGCCCTGTTTGCCTGTCGCCTGTCTGCGACACAGGACAGGATTGACACGATTTTTGAAGCAACGCGCAGGGAAAATAATTGCGACCGGTGAAACGCGGGAACTGTTCGTAACGCTGATGATGTACCTATGAAGTAGGATTAGAGGTATAGAACAAGACCGCAGGGCAGATGGATTCGATTCCGGCTGTGCATGGACAGCCCGCAATAGTATGCTATAATAGCAGGAATTGTTGTAACAGCCAGCGTCCAAGTTTTTGTGTGAGCGACGCCGGAGGAGGTTGATTTGAAGACAGGTACGAATGGAACGCGCATAATCATTACCATTGTGGTAATCATGCTGTTGATTGTGGTGTGGAAATCGCCGCTGTCGGGGATGGGATCGCCCAAAACGGTTCCCTACAGCACCTTCCTCGGCTACATAGATCATAATGTCCCTCAAATTGAGACCGTCGAACTGCAAAAAGATGAGGCCGTTCTCAAGTTCCGGCAGCTTCCCGCCGGCACGACGGATAAAGTCGTCTCTACCAAACTGCCCGACGCGCCCGAATCCCGCAACGCGCTGTACGCCGCTCTTGCGAAGAACAACATCACGCACGAGTTCAAGCCGCCGTTTATGAACGAGTTTGTGCAGACGGTTCTCACGATGCTGCTGTTTCCGGTGGGCTTGATCGCCGTCTTTTACCTGTTCTTCATCCGGCAGGCGCAGTCCGGCGGCAATCAGGCGCTCAACTTCGGGCGCAGCAAAGCGCGCCGCCTTGACCGACAGCGTGCCGAAAGTGACGTTTGACGAAGTGGCGGGCGTGGAAGAGGCCAAGCAGGAACTGGCCGAAATCGTCGAGTTCTTGAAGAACGCCAAGAAGTTTCAGGCATTGGGCGCGAAGATTCCCAAAGGCGTTCTGTTGCTCGGACCTCCCGGCTGCGGCAAAACCATGCTGGCGCGGGCGGTTGCCGGGGAAGCGGGCGTTCCGTTCTTCCATATTTCCGGTTCCGACTTTGTGGAAATGTTTGTCGGCGTGGGCGCGAGCCGCGTTCGCGACCTGTTCGATACCGCCAAAAGCAATCGCCCGTCTCTCATCTTCATTGACGAAATTGACGCGGTTGGACGGCAGCGCGGCGCTGGGTTGGGCGGTGGTCACGACGAGCGCGAACAGACCCTGAACCAACTGCTCGTCGAAATGGACGGCTTTGACCCGAACGCGGGCGTGATTATGATCGCAGCCACGAACCGCCCGGACGTTCTGGACCCGGCCCTGCTTCGCCCCGGTCGCTTTGACCGCCGCGTTGTCGTGGACGCCCCGGACGTGGTGGGCCGCAAGGCGATCTTCAACGTGCATCTGCGCGGCAAGCCCGTCGAAGATGACATCAACGTGGACACCCTTGCCAAACTGACGCCGGGTTTCACGGGCGCGGACATTATGAACGTCGTCAATGAAGCGGCTATTCTGGCGGCCCGTCGCGACAAAAGCAAGATCGCAATGGCCGAATTCGATGAGGCGCGTGACCGCGTGTTGATGGGGCCGGAGCGCAAAACCCGCATGAACTCGGAGCGCAAACTGCGCGTCGTCGCGTACCACGAACTAGGACACGCGATTGTGGCCGCCAAACTGCCCAACGCCGACCCGGTGTACAAGATTACCGTTGTTCCGCGCGGCATGAGCGGGGGCGCGACGTGGTTCCTGCCCAAAGAGGAATCCCTGCGCACCAAGCAGGACATGATGGACGACATCGCGGCCAGTCTGGGCGGGCGCGTGGCGGAAGAACTCGTCTTTCAGGACGTGACGACCGGCGCGGTGGCAGACTTGAATCAGGTGACGGACACGGCGCGGGCGATGGTTTGCGAGTACGGCATGTCGGATCGGTTGGGCATGGTGCGGTTGGGACGGCGGCACGGCAACCCGTTTCTGGGCCGCGACCTGATGGAAGACCGCGATTACAGCGAAGATGTCGCCAAAGCCATTGATGAAGAAGTCCGCATGTTCATTGATCAGGGTTACGAGCGAGCGCGGGAAATTCTGATTGAAAATCGCGCCAAAATGGACGAGATTGCCGATATACTGCTGGAGCGCGAATCGCTGAACCGCGAGGAATTCATCGCGCTTCTGGACGGCACAGCCAATGCGGACGACATTCGCCGCAACGCCATGACGCCGCCCACGGTTCCGCCGACAACGGGTACGCCCGTCACGACCGCAGAACCGGAGCGCGCCCGCATCCAAACGCAGGGATTGCGCCCCGAACCGGCGTAACAGTTGATGCGACGCGCAGCCCTCAGATTTAGCAATAAATCTGAGGGCTGTATTTTTTCATGCGCCTGTACCGAAAGCATGAAAAGCCCCTCCACTGGCCCAATGAGCCAGGAGAAGGTTGCAAAACAATAGCCCCTCTCCTAGCGCGTTGCGCGGCAAGGAGAGGGGTTGGGGTGAGGTGAATTTAAGATAGTGGCGGCAATGGTTTGCGGTGGTCTTTCGCGCTCGGCGGCTGAAGCAGGATGCGCTGCGCTTCCGTCAGTTCGTCCTCAATGGCCTGAATTTCCGGGTCGGCAGGAGAGGGGAAATACCGCTTGTTTGTCCACGCAATGACGGGCGGCGCGTATTTGAAGAACAGAGTTCGGCGTTCTCCCGGCCCCTGCCACGGGAACGTGCCGTGTATCAGTTTCTCTGTGAAGATCACGCAGTCGCCCGCTTTGGTAGGAATCTGCTGCACAATCGGGGAGGGACGGCGGAAAAAGCGGATGTCTTCCGGCGTGACGAAGTTGTTCTTATGGCTGCCCGGTATCAGGCACAATCCGCCCTGCCCCGGCTCTACGTCCGTGAGCGCAAACGTGGCTACGCTCAGGCCACAGAAAATCTGGCCGTTGATGCAGTGGTAGTAGTGGCAGGGATCGTAGGGCGCAAGCGCGGTCGGGCCGTGTAGTTCCAGCCCTTTATGCCCCGGCTTGAGGAAAATGGCGTAATCGTGATCCAGCCGCAGCATATCGCCCATGATAGCGCGTAAAATCCGCATAGATGCGGGATGATCCATCAGGTTGCGGAACATCGGCCCCCACGTAATCACGTTTTCCAGATGCGTGTTGCCGGTCTGGCTTTGAAACGCGGGATTGTGTTCGGCCTGTCCGTCAATCCAGTCGTTCATCGCCGCAACCGTTTCGGCATCCAGAACATTCTCAATTTTGATGTAACCCTGCAAGTCGAACAGATATTTCTCTTCCTCATTCATAACGTCCCGCTTTTCCCTTGTAATCTTTTCAGTTTGTTCAGGCGCGTCACACGCCGCGCAAATTGTACATCTTGGATTTTGCGTATAGTAGGTTAGTTTACCCGTCACGGGGACGTTTTGACACCATTTCCTGATAGGTGGTACAATGCGACATTCAGGAGGAATTTAATCCGTATGTTTTTTTCTTTGATACCTTCCCGCGCACTACTGGCTTCCGTGGCCTTAACAACTTGCCTGCTTGTCGCGCCGAATGTAAACGCGCAGCAAGCCACCAAAACTGACAAATCTGGCGCGAAGTCGGCTTCCAAAAATAGCGCGGGCGTAAAACCGCCTGCAAAATCTACAAACGCGAACAAACCGCCTGCCTCTAAAGCGGTGGTCGCGCCCATACCTGCGCAGCTTGCCTATCAGTTTACGCCCGGAGCGACGTACCGCTACCGCTTGTCCGCCCTGTTCGATGGGCATATTCCGCCGTTCGCGCAGCCGGACAGCCCACCCATTCATATCAAGGTTGATCTGGTTTACGTCGCCACTGTGAAGAAAGTGGATAAGACGGGCGCGACCGTTGATTTCAGCGTGGACAGCGCCGACCTGTCGCTGTTCGACCACGAAATTAGAGAAGACGAGAAGATAGACCCCGACAAAACCACGCCCTTTCCCATTCCGCTGGAAGATATGCAGAAGGCGCTCAACGCAACCGCTGTTCTCCGCCCGGACGGTTCCGTCGCCAACATTCTGACGGCAAGCAGCGTGAAAGTGCAGATTGACGTGGGCTTTGATGTCCGCAAACTGTTTCTGATGCTGATGCCCGTCACGCTTTCCAATCAGCCGGTGAAGGTGGGGGATACGTGGCCGTCCGCGGATGGGGTATTGGGTTCCAAAGCGGGCCGCATCACATACACCAACAAACTCGCGAACGCTAAAGTGAAGGGCAAAGACGCCGAGTACGCGCTGAACCAGACCGCGACCTCGGCAGTGGAAGACAAGCTGAACAAAGAGGGCAATTCCACAGCCAATGACGCGGATGTGTACCGGACACTGACGGGCAAGATTGACATGAGCGGCGATATGCTGCTGGCAACTCCGCTGACCGGGGCGGCGGGACCGCTGCCCGGTCAGGTGAAATCCGCACACATCACGATGAACGCCAATGTGGTTCGCAAGCGCGTGAAGATTGACCCTGACCATCCTGAAATACCGGAATACGATCCGCTGGATGTGAAAGCGCGTATCACAGTCGCTCGGGAAAATGCCCCGGTAAAATCGGGCAAGAACGCCCTTGTCGCGCCAACTATAAAAGGCAAAAACGAGAGCGCGGGCAAATCAGTTGCGCCCGGCGACAAACCGACTGCGGGAACAAAGTAGGACTATGATGAAAGCAAGGAAATTCGTCCCTGAACACCTGCTGCGAACGGCTGCTCTGGGCGGCATTTTGATTATATCCGCGATGGCGGGGGCGCAAAACCGGACGCAAACGCCGTCTGCCGGAACGCAAACGCCCTCGCAACCGGCCCAATCGCCGCTTCAGATCGCGCCCCTTGTAACGGAGGGCGTGACCTTCGCGCCTACCGCCGCCTTCGACAAGGGACAGGCTAAACGCTACGCTACACAGTCGAGCATGACCCTGCGCATCCCCGGCGCGAATGGGGCCGTGTCCAGTTTCGCGTCTACCATGAGCATGAGCCTTGTGATGCGCTATAAAGTGCGCGAAACCAAACCGGACGGCGTTTCACAGGTCACGGTGACGTCCGAGGGCGGGCGGATGCTGGACGCGAGCAGCGCGTTTCACGACATTCCAAAAGAAATGGAAAGCGCGGGTCGGCTGCTCACGCTGGATCGGCAAAGCCATATCACGGCGTTCAAAGATCAAACGGCGAAAAGTAAATCGGGCGGACTGGACGCGCTGTTCACGCAGTCCAATCTGTTCGTGCCGCTGCACATTCTGCCCCTGCCGGACAAGCCCGTTCGCGTCGGGGAAAGCTGGACCGCCCGCTACGCTTCGCCCGGAAAAACGCTGAAAGGGGAAGCAGGCGACGAAGGCGAGGACGTGAGCGCCACGCTGACGCTGTTGGGGAGCGAGAAAATCGGCGACGTCAACACCATCAAGATCAAGCAGGTGTTGACCGTCCCCTATGTCGCGTATACCGACGCGCAGGGCAAGCCTGCGGGCGCAAGGGGCGCGCAGGGCCGCATGATGATGCAGATGACGTTCACCCAACTGCTCAACGCCCTGCCGGAAAGCGGCCTGCTGGTACGTTCCGAGGGGTCAATTTCCGGCACAATCAAGTTCGAGGGCGCATTACTTCGCCAACTGCCTGGCGACACCATGACCATCGCCGGCCAACTGGTAGCCGTGCGAATTGACGATAACGCGCCCGAAACCACTGCCGCCAAATCCGATTCCGTTCCCAGATGATGCCCGTAGGGACACAACATGTTGTGTCCTCCTGCCCAACCATCGTGTTTGGGACACAAGGCCGTTTCGGACACAACATGTTGTGTCCCTACAGGCGTTTGTTTGAACAACGTTTTATCTTGAGTTTGACACTACCATGAAACAACTACGTTTTCACTCCCAACGTTTGCTGCGCGTTGTTCTTGCCGTCGGGATGGTGTTGCCTCTGGGCGGCGCGTTGGCTTTCGGTCAGCAGAAACAGCCCGCCCCGCCCGCGACCCGGAAAAACCGAGTATATCCGGGAGCGCATTGGCAAAGCCGTTGCAAACGCTGCCTGCTGCGCCCGGAACGCGCCCGATTGAACTGCGCATGAAGTTCAAGCCCAACGATTTGAGCCGGTATCAGATGACCATGCAGGCGGATATGCTGTTGCCGGGAATGGCGCAGGGCGCGGCCAGCCAGTACAACAGCAGTCTGAACATGGTGATTCAGCAGAAAGTAATCAAGGTTCGGCCCGATGGCAGCGCGGATGTGGCGATTACCACTTTGAGCGGCGAGGGCGTTGTCAATCGGCAACCGTTTAAGCCCGATATTTCCGGCAAGCCCTCCATCATCACGTTCGATACGCATAACAACATTGTTGCGGCCAAAGACCTGCCCAAAGCTTCCAGCGGCATAGACCCGACAAGCAAAATTTTTCAGTCCGGCGCGCTCAGTACGCAGGGCGTGTACCTGCCCAAACAGCCCGTCCGTATCGGCGACAAATGGACGCAGAAAATCAATGTCGCCGGGTTGGGCAAGGGCAGCGTGGGGACTGTGCAGACCAAACTGGTGCGAATAGAGCCGGTTGGCACATTCAATACCGCCCGGCTGCACTCCACCATGAGCGTCCCTTTTGTTCTCAATGATGCCAGCGTGAAGCCCCCGGTTGCCATGAAGGGGCTGATGACCATGAACTACGACAGCAATCTCGCCCTGCTGGAGGGCAAAGTGGTTCGATCGACGGGTGACGGCGACATTACCGTAATGGTAAACGTGCCGGGTAACGCCGCTCCCAAACCCGGCAAGGCCAAACCCGGCAAACCGGTCGCATCGAAAACGCCCACGCCGCCTGCCTCACAAAAAGTAAGCGTGAAGTTGCGCATGGGCAATAATTTAATGACGCAGTGACAAGCGCGGATTTTCAACCCCAACTTTTCAATTATGAGGACGACGTATGACGCTGATGGACATCGCGCCCCTGAGTACGCGGGCAGGCGCGTTTATAGAGTATCTGGATGAATGGCTGGATGATTTGCTGCCGCTGCCGCTGGAAAGCCTGATACAGGAGGCGGGTGGGCCTCAGCATGTCGGCGTGTTCTGCGTGGATGTTATTAACGGCTTCTGCTACGAGGGGCCGCTGGCAAGCAGCCGCGTGGCGGGCGTCGTGCCGCCGATTGTGGAACTGTTCGAGAGCCTGTACGCTTCCGGGGTGGAGCATTTTGTGCTGACGCATGACGCGCACAACCCCGCCGCCGTTGAATTCGTGGACTATCCGCCGCACTGCATCCGGGGAACAAGCGAGTCCGAAATCGTGCCGGAACTGATGGCGGCTTCCGTTCGCTTCCAAATTCCATCTAGTTGCCAAAAATACCATCTCCTCCAGCGAAGGCACAACCCTCGACGCCTGGCTGGACGCGCATCCCGGCATTACGCACCGCATTGTGGTCGGCGACTGCACGGATATTTGCACGTACCAATTGGCAATGCACCTGAAACTACGCGCCAACGCCGCCGACAAACTGCATCCCGTAATTGTGCCTGTCAACTGCGTGGACACCTACGACATTCCTGTAGAAATCGCGCAGGCCGAAGACATTCCCGCGCATCCCGCCGACCTGATGAACGCCGTTTTCCTGTACAGCATGGAGCGCAACGGCATTCAGATTGTTTCCTATATCTCTTAAATCTGCTGATTGCCGCTTGACAAAGCCTTTCAATGCTGAGTATAATGGTCAAACTTTGAAAAATTTACCTTCCCGATTGGGAAGAAACGATTCCAAAAGCATTGAGAAGGTGGAGTACGCGGGCGGCGCGATCACAGCGAGCCGGGTTGGTGTGAGCCGGTATAAGCGAACCTGCTGAAATGGCCTTTGAGCTGCGGCACAGAAAGGGAAAAGGGAAAAGGGAAAAGGGAAAAGTAGCATCGCCGTTGCTTTCTCCTTTCTCCTTTCTCCTTTCTCCTCAGTAAGTCCCGCCGGGGGGCTCCCGTTACAGGGTTAGAGCCTGACGATTTTCGATTTTCGATTTTCGATTGCCGATTAGTTTCACTGTGAACTAATCGGCAATCAGCAATCGAAAATCGGCAATTTCCGCGCTCGCTGAGGCTGCGTCTGCGAGGGCGCGGCGAAAACAGGTGGAACCACGAAGGCGACAGCCTCTCGTCCTGTGCATTATTTATGCACGGCTGACGAGAGGCTTTTTGATTTTCGATTTTCGATTTTCGATTTTCGAGGACTTCAAACCTGCGGCCAATCGTCAACCAGCAAATGAAAATCGGCAATTCGCAGGGGAGATATTATGGCGAAAACATTGGGAATGAGGTGTCGGGAGTGTGGGGAAGAGTATCCGCTCGCGCCCATACATGTGTGTGAATTGTGTTTCGGGCCACTGGAGGTGATGCTCAACTGGGAACTCATCGAGGGGCATGTGACCCGCGCTTCGATTGAGGCCGGTCCGGCCTCCATGTGGCGCTACCATGCCCTGCTGCCCGTCGAGGGGCCGCCCACTGTCGGCAAGAACGTCGGCTGGACGCCGCTGATTCATGCCAGCAATCTGGGCCGCGAACTTGGGCTGAACAACCTGTACATCAAAAACGATGCCGTCAACCATCCCACGCTGTCGTTCAAGGATCGCGTTGTCGCTCTCGCCCTGACCAAAGCGCGCGAATTCGGCTATGATACAGTGGCCTGCGCAAGCACGGGCAATCTCGCCAACAGCGTTGCCGCCCACTCCGCCGAGGGTGGCTTCAAGTCCTACATCTTTATCCCGTCCGATCTGGAACAGGGCAAGGTTTTGGGGACGCTGGTATACGGGGCCAATGTGCTGTCCGTATCCGGCAACTATGACGAAGTAAACCGCCTGTGCGCCGAAGCGGGCGACAAGTACGGTTGGGCGTTCGTCAACATCAACCTGCGCCCGTTCTACGGCGACGGCTCTAAATCGTTCGGCTACGAAATCGCGGAACAGCTTGGCTGGCGCGCGCCCGACCATGTGGTTGTGCCGTGCGCGGGCGGTTCGCTGATCTCCAAAATCTACAAAGGTCTGAACGAATTCGACCGCTTGAAATTGATTGACGGCGGCGTTCCCACCCGCATGTACGCGGCGCAGGCCAAAGGCTGCTCGCCCATTACAACGGCCATCAAGACCGGAGCCGAAGTGTTCCGCCCGCAAAAGCCCAATACCATCGCTAAATCCATCGCCATCGGCAACCCCGCTGACGGGTATATCGCAATGGAAACCGTGCGCAAATCCGGCGGATGGGCCGAAGATGTGACGGACGAGGAAGTGATTGACGGCATCCGCTTACTGGGGCGCACCGAAGGGATTTTCACCGAAACGGCGGGCGGCGTGACCACATCGGTCACCAAAAAATTGGCCGAGCAGGGGCGTTTCGGCAAAGACGACATCGTGGTTATCGCCATCACCGGCAACGGCCTGAAAACGCAGGAAGTGGTTGTCGGGGAGTTGGGGCAAACGGTCGGCATCTCCCCCAGCCTCGCCTCGCTGGAAGCCGCCCTGAAAACCGAGAAACTGCTGGCGGGAGTAGGATAGAAGAAGTGAGAGTTGAGAGTGAGAGAAATGCTTGCGTACTCTCACTCTTCACTCTCCACTCTCCACTTGGTACTCTCCACTCTCACTTCAAAGGAGAACCCTTATGCCTGTTAATGTATTGATCCCGACTCCCCTGCGGAAGTTTACGGAGAATGAAGATACCATTGCGGTTGCGCCCGGTAATATCGGCGGCATTGTGGCGGAATTGTCGCAGCGCTTTCCCGGCATCGTCAAGCCCCTGCTGGACGATAAGGGCGAACTGCGCAAATTCGTCAACATCTATCTGAACGGCGAAGACATCCGGTTCGCGGACGGCGTGGAAACGACGACCAAAGATGGCGATGAAGTGTCCATAGTGCCCGCCATTGCCGGCGGCTAGAAAAGGATGAAGGATGAAATGCCTCTTCTTCTCGTATCTCGTATCTTCTCTTCTTTTCCCTTTTCCCTTTTCCCTGAGGATGATGTGCCATGCCTGTAGTTACTGTAAATGTCAATGCGAAGAATGAAATGGCGCGGCTGCCGCTGATCTGGCGGTTGGGCCGAAAGTTCAATGTTGTCACCAATGTGCGCCGCGCGCGCGTCTCGTCCGATTTCGCCTTTGTCGCGCTGGATGTGGAAGGCTCTACGCAGGAAGTGGAGCAGGCGACGGGCTATCTGCGTTCGCTCGGTGTCATGGAACACACGGACAACGCTCTTGTTCCCGCCCGAGTCCGCGAACCCGAAGATACGGTTTCGCGCGCCAACACCATTTATGTGCGCCTGAACCCCGTCCTTCCGGCGCAATACAATGTTCCCATCCTCTACCGGTTGGGCAAAGACTTCGATGTCGTGTATACGCTGGAACAAGCGGGCTTCGACGATGAAGAGGGCGGGTATGTGGAAATCGCCATTTCCGGGCCATTGGGCGAGATACAACGCGCCATCGCCTACCTGCACACCACCGGCATCCATGTCAACCCCCGCCAGCGCTCCGTGACCGATTATGGAAATCTTTAAGGAGGTAGATAGGTAGATGAGTAGATAGGTAGATGGCAGCATCCGTATCTGATACCTCTGCCACAACGCGCAAGCCTGTAAGCAAACGGTATGCCTATCTACCCATCTACTCATCTACCTATCTACCTCCTCAAAAATTTCTCTGGCATATTTTAATAACCTGTGATACAATGAGAGAGAAGTGGAGGGAAGATCCTCTGCGGTTCTGAAAAACAACAAATAGGAAAGGAGAAGCTATTTGGAACAAACCACCCAGGTCGGGCTGGTGTTCCCACGCAGCGGACAACAATTGTTTGTCACGGTTCCGGCGCGCGCCGCCGAACAGGTGCAAACGCAATACGCAGATCGCAATGCCCCGCGTGTGAACATGAATGTCAGCAAGCGAAACGGCAACGACAGCGAGGCACATGCTTAACGGCGTTCACATTTTCATTTTCCATTCTGTGAACGAACAACCCTGAACTTATTTATTCATACCCGCATGTGCAAACGCGAACCGCTCCACACATTTTTCTGTGGAGCGGTTCTTTCATTTATGATGTTATGCTAAAGTAGAACTATTCTTCGATCAGACAGGCGCGGCGCAGAGCAATGCTTGCGAATTCGTTGGCGTCTATTACGACTTCGGCAATGTCGAAGCGGCAGGCCGGTTCCTCCCCGCCCGCGTCCAGCGTTCCCAGATAGGCTTGCGCCACATTCCACAGTCGGCGCTGTTTGCGCGGGTCTACGGCCTCTATGGGCGCTCCATGCGCTTTGCCGTGCCGAGTTTTCACTTCGATGAATACCAGCGTTTTGCCATCCTGCCCCGGTTCTTCCGCAACTACGTCTATCTCGCCCTGCCGACAGCGAAAATTGGTTTGCAGGACGCGCCAGCCAAGCCGTTCCAGATGCCGCGCCACAAGCTGTTCACCCCGTGTTCCCAACTGTTTGCGATTGCTTTCCGGCATGGGCGTTATAGCTCCACAATTCACATTGAAAGGAATTTATGCGCCGGGGTTTGTGGGCTGACCGCATACTTCGGCAACGGGGCGGTACGTGCGGCGATGCAGGGGGCAAATTCCGTTTGTCTGCAAAGCGCGAAGGTGGATGGGGGCGGGATAGCCTTTGTGTCCCGAAAAGCCGTAAACCGGGTACTGGTCATGATACGCCCGCATCAGGCGGTCGCGGGTCACTTTGGCAATGATGGAAGCGGCGGCAATGGACGCGCTGCGGCTGTCGCCTTTCACAAGCGCGATCTGATCCAGCGGAAAGGGGCGAACGGGCAGGCCATCTATCAAAGCGACATCGGGGAACAGGCCGGAGGGAAGGTCGGCGAGGGCAAGCCGCATGGCTTCATGGGAGGCTCGGAGGATATTGATGCGATCAATGGTGGGCGCGTCCACAATGCCGATGCCGACGCCGCGCGCTCCGTTCCTGATTTCTTCGTATAAACGTTCGCGCATATCGGCGGAAACCTGCTTGCTGTCATTGACGCCGACGGGAACCCGCTCAAACGGCAACACCACGCAAGCCGCCACCACCGGCCCCGCCAACGCGCCCCGCCCCGCCTCATCAATCCCGGCAAGGCAACGGTAGCCGTCTTCTCTTGCCAGTCGCTCTTCGTTCCAGAAGTTGAGGGTTGATAGTTGATAGTTGATAGCCACCCAATTCACTCCTAACGTCTACGCTCAGGCAGAATCGCTATCAACTAATAACTATCAACTTCCTAATGCAGCAGCCGTATCCGACTGAGCGGCCAGAAAATCACGCTGGCTTTGCCGATTACGCGCCAATCTTCGAGCGGCCCCCAGTAGCGGCTGTCGTTGCTGTCGTTGCGGTTGTCGCCCATCATCCAGTATTGATGCGGCCCAAGTTTCAGAGGACCGCCGCGCCAGTGCGTGGCAAAGTTGAATTGCTGTTCCAAGTTCTCATCCATCTGTTCTTTGATGGAGTAGGGATAACCGGGCAGTAGATTGCCGTTCGCGTCGTTGTGGTACTCATCCAATGGTTCGCCGTTGCGGTACACGCGACCATCCTTGAACTCAGATGGTATCGCCGGGTACGCCTATCAGCCGCTTGATCAGCACGTTTTCTACCTGGGCGCCACTGAACTTATGCTCCGCGTCCGCCTCTTTCGGGGCGCGAAACACGACAATGTCGCCACGATTCGGATGCCCGAAACGGTACACCAGCTTGTTGACGAAAATATGGTCGTGAACCGTTTCTTTGTGCGTCAGAAGGGGGTTTCCGGCTACGGGGTTGCCCGCGTCATGGCCGAGCAGGGTGTTTTCCATCGATTCGGAGGGGATAAAGAAGGCTTGCACGAAAAACGGGCGAATCACCAGAAACACCAGCACCCCGGCGATAATCAGCGATTCAAGGATTTCCGCAAGCCCCCGTATAAGTCCGGCCTCGCTGTTCCCGGCAGCAGCCCCAACCATGCGCGGACGCATCGCCCCGCCCACCTGTAAAATCAGCAGCCGCAGCATCGTCAGGCACAGCGCCGCCAGAACAATGGAACTGACGCTCAAATTCGCCAGAAACTCCGTCGCGCCCGTATCCGTTGTTGGGTTCATGGAAAACTCCAGAGGCAGGTAGATGCGGTAGGTAGATGGGTAGAAATTCCTGCTATATAAAGCATACTCTACAGAATAAACTTACAATAGTGAGTTCTTCTACCGTCTACCTACCTACCATCTACTTATCTACCTCTTTGCGTTGCGATCTTCCTTGATGCGGGCCTGCTTGCCGATTTTGCCGCGCAGGTAGTACAGCTTGGCGCGGCGCACCTTGCCGAAGCGGACCACTTCGATTTTCTCGATGCGCGGCGAGTACAGCAGGAACGTGCGCTCTACGCCGACAGTATGCGAAATTTTGCGGACGGTGAAGCTTTTGCGCGCGCTGGTGTGATTGTCGGCAATGACCACGCCTTCAAACACCTGAATACGCTCTTTGTCGCCCTCCACCACTTTGGCGAACACTTTTATCGTGTCGCCGGGGCGGAATTTGGGCAGTTCGGCGCGCTGCTCGACAGTGACCCGCTCGAAGTCGGGACGCTTTTTCTCTTTCGCTTCCTGTTCGCGCCGTCGGTTTTCCGTATTCGCCCAGATTTCGCGGGCGCGCACAATCTCTTGACGCTCGATCTCGCGAATGGTTTCATATCCCAGTGCCATTAGTTTCCTCTTCTTCCAGCGGTTCAGCAGTGTCCGGGCCGAGGGCAGGCGCGGCAGGATTGCCGACAGCCATGCGCGTGTCGTCCGGTGCGGCTTGCTTCGTGTCCGGTTCCCTTCCGGGCGCAGACGCTTTATGAGCAGCGGCCTTCGAGTCGGGAGGAGCGGTCGGTTCCTCCCCGTCTAACAGTTTCCAATCCTTCGCGGACAGGTTCAGCCGCGCGAACAGGTCGGGGCGGCGTTCCCGCGTGGCCCGCAGTTGATGCCAGCGCCGCCAGCGTTCGATTTCGGCGTGGTGTCCGCACAGGAGTATGTCCGGCGCGGGCCAGCCCTGAAACTCGCGGGGGCGGGTGTAGTGCGGATACTCCAATAGATTATCGGCAAACGTATCTTTATCGGGAGCCAGGCTGTCGCCAAGCGCGTCCGGCTGCAAACGAGTCAGCGCGTCGGCGATTATCAGGGCGGGCAGTTCGCCACCCGTCAGAATGTAATCGCCCAGAGAAATCTCATCCGTAACCAGATGTTGTCGAACGCGCTCGTCCACGCCCTCATAATGGCCGCAAAGCAGAATAAGATGCTCTTCCCGCGCCCACTGCTGCGCCGTTACCTGTGTAAAGCGCGGGCCGCGTGGATCGGTCAGAACAACGCGCGGGCGTTCCCGGCTGCCAATCATTCCCGCCGTATACTTTACCTCATTTACGCCGTTTTGTGGCCCCTTTGTTTCACTTTCCACACCAACAAGCGTATTTTCCAATGCGGGAAACGGAATTTCGGGCGGGGAAAGCGCGGATGCGGGATTTTCAGCGGGAAGATTCGCGTAAGGGCTTGCCGTCGTGCGAAGTATGAGAAGCGGTCAAATGCGCCAGCGCGCGGGCAATCGGCTCGACTTTCATAATCATGCCGCCCCCGCCGCCGTAGGGAATATCATCCGTGGTTTTATGCCGGTCAAACGTAAAATCGCGCAGGTTGATTACATTGATGGTAATCAGCCCGCGCTCCCGCGCCCGCTTGATAATGCTATGCTCCAGCGCGCCCGCAACCATTTCGGGCAGCACGGTGAGGATGTCAATTTGCATGGTAGATAGGTAGGTAGGTAGATGAGTAGATGGGTAGAAATACGCTGGTAGGTTTGCTCATACTCTACGGTTATAAAGCATGAAGCAACTGTTACTACCTATCTACCCATCTACCCATCTACCTACCTACCTCTTCACGCTTCTTCCGCCTCACCCGGCAGCAATCCGGGCGTGGGCGATACGACGATACGGCGGCGGGTTAAATCTACTTCGCGCACAACGTCTTTGATGGCGGGGAGGAGAATTTCGTCCTTGCCCTCACCGATGACATACACATCATTGCCGCCGCCGCGCAGGATAGAGTTCAACCGACCTAAAAGGCGTCCGGTATCCAGAAAAACATCGCACCCGACAAGTTCGTGAATGTAGTATTCATTTTTGGGCAGGCGCACAGCATCCTGCGGACGCACCTGCAAAAACGTGTTGCGGAGAGTTTCGGCCTCCTCAATGGAAGCCACGCCGCGCAGTCGCAGGAGGATTTGCCCTTTGTGCGGGCGAACGCTTTCCACCGCGCAAAGCTGCGCGTCTTCCGGGGATCGGCGGACGCATACTTCACGCAATTTGGTGAAGCGTTCGGGGAAATCCGTTTCAAGCCGAACCTTCATCTCCCCCGCCAGCCCGAAAGGAGCAACGATCTCTCCGATTGTCAGGCTCCACTCTTCTAACTGCATCATTTTCACAGGCAATGCACCGTCTTCCTCCCCGCTGTTGCCCGCTTCTGCCATACACCAGAGATTGATATGGGGCAGATCAGACCGCGCGGAGTCAAGACGATGTTTTCGCGTAGATTAGTAAACGCGCCTGAACGCGCCCTGTTAAGCGATGATTTCGACGTAGACCTTGCGCTTGTTCTTCATGGCGGCGGCTTTGGCGACGGTGCGCAAAGCGTTGGCGATGCGTCCCTGCTTGCCGATCACTTTGCCCAGATCGCCGGGAGCCACGCGCACTTCATACGTGGTCGCTTCTTCCTGAGGAACTTCTTTAATCTCGACCAAATCCGGTTCGTCCACGAGGGCTTTGACCAGATACTCGATGAGGTTGTGCATTGTTGTGACTCCTTCGCTATATTCCACGATTCACCTGTGGCTCGTTCGGGCAACACACGCTGCCCATGCGTCCGTCCTATTGGGAAGAGTCCTGGCGCGGCGCGGCTTTCACCGCCGCTAGACGGTCCAGGAGGCCCTGCTTTTTGAGCAGAGCGCGGGTGGTGTCGGTCGGCTGCGCCCCGTAACCGAGCCAGCGAAGGGCTTTCTCCTCGTCAAAGGTGACGGCGGGAGGATCCACATTCGGATCGTAGGTTCCGATTGTGTCAATAAAGCGACCATCGCGCGCTTCCGTGCTGTTAGCAACGACCACGCGGTAAATGGGATGCTTTTTTGCGCCCATGCGCTTCAAACGTATCTTGACTGGCACTCTGCAAGGCTCCTTTCAAACGGGAAACGAAGCGGCTCTCCTCTATATTACTGGAAGAAAACGTCGTTCAGGAAAATAGATGGATGCTGCGCAATTCGATTCGGGGCCAAACAGAGGCCATTGAGCGACACGCCGCTCAATACGAGGCTTCTCTCTTTGACGATTGGCACAGAGAACATGTTCCCCGTCACTGATAAATCAACGCATATTTTTTGGCAATAAAGGCGACTTCTATTACCAGTTTTCGCATCCATCCCACATCGCGCACAGGCGAAACTTTCAGGCCGCAAAACGAAAACAAACACGCGGCAAAACGAAAACAAAACAAACAGCCAATCACCAGCCACCAATCACCTAACGCCCCTTGCGTCCGAACGGGGATCGGGGCATTTTGGGGCCGGGGCCGATGGGACGGCGCGGCAGGCCACCCGGCCCGCCCTTGCCGAACGGACCTTTACCCGGCCCGCCCTTGCCGCCGGGCATTTGTCCCATCATCATGCGAATCATCTTGCGCATCTGCTCGAACTCATTCAGGAACTGGTTGATCTCCTGAACCTTCATGCCGCAGCCCTGCGCGATGCGCCGACGCCGGGGGCCGTTGAGCATGGCGGGGTTACCGCGCTCCTGCGGCGTCATGGACTGCACAATGGCTTTTTTGCGCGCCAGCATTTTCTGCGCTTCCGAACTGTTGAACTGATCCAGCATTTCGCTGTTCATGCCTGGAAGCATCTTCAGGATGTTTTCCATCGGGCCGAGCTTGTTCATCTGCTCCAGTTGATCCAGAAAGTCGTTGAGATCGAAGCGGCTTTCGCGCAGTTTTGCTTCCATCTCCTCGGCTTTTTTCTCGTCAATATTCTCCTGCGCTTTTTCAATCAGCGTGAGAATATCGCCCATGCCCAGGATGCGCGAGGCCAGACGGTCGGGATAAAACAACTCCAGCGCGTCCAGCTTTTCGCCCACGCCCATAAACTTGATGGGTACGCCGGTCACGGAGCGGATGGACAGGGCCGCGCCGCCGCGCGTGTCGCCATCCATTTTTGTCATCACGAACCCGGTAATGTCCAGCTTGCTGTTGAACTCTTCGGCGAAGTTGACTGCGTCCTGGCCGACCATCGCGTCCACAACCAGTAAAATCTCGTGCGGCTGCACCCGCGCTTTCATCTGGCCCAACTCGTCCATCAGCTCTTTGTCAATGGCAAGCCGACCCGCCGTATCCAGAATCACAATGTCGTTGCCGTTTTCCTTTGCCAGTTCGACGGCGCGCATGGCAATGGTGGGCGGGGCTTTCTTCTCCTGGGGGTCAATGGTGAAAACGGGGATTTTGATCTGTTCGCCTAATACTTGAAGTTGCCGGACGGCGGCGGGACGGTAAATGTCGCAGGCTACCATCAGCGGGTTGCGGCCCTGCTTCTTATACCACGCGGCCATTTTCCCGGTCAGCGTGGTTTTGCCCGCGCCCTGCAAGCCGCACAGCATAATAATGGTCGGCGGATTGGGAGCGATGGTGACGCCCACCTGTTCGCCGCCGAGCAGTTCAATCAATTCTTTGTTGACAATATCAATAACCTGTTCCCACGGCTTCAGGCTCTCCAGCACCTCGACGCCGAGGGCTTTCTCCTTGACGCGGGCCGTAAAGTCTTTGACCACTTTCAGGTTGACATCGGCTTCCAGCAGGGCAAGGCGCACCTGGCGCATGGCCTCGCTGACATCGGCCTCTGTCACTTTGCCGCTGTTGCGCAGCCGGGAAAACAGCGCTTTTTGAAGTTTGTCGGACAGGCTTTCAAACATGCGAACACTTCCTTGTTACCGGAACAAACCATCGAAAAATAATGCGCAGGCGACACGCGACACAAAACCCGACGTCGCGCCGGGAAAAGGGTAGCGGTGGGCGCAGGCGACATCGGGCCTCTTCCGTTGTCTGCATCGCAATCACAATTCGGATTGTACTGATTAGTATACTCTCTGCGGGAGAAGATTGTCAATGTTGAAAGAAGTTGAAATCACCGGACGCAAGGAGAGTGTTGAAAAGGGGTCTGAAAAAAGGGTGAAACGTTCGCCGTTTGCTCATTGTAACGAACGTTTCACCGAGTATACCGGGGCAAACTCTTTGCGCTTCATGGCGACAATCCCCGGCACTGTGGATATACCACTTAGGAGTGTTGTCAGTATGTCCGGCAAACGTGTCTGTAGCCGTGTCATAAACCACGCAAAAAACGTGTCATTCCAAAAACAAAGGAGTTTTCGGCGCAAAAAAGGACTTCCCGGCGTAAAACTGGAAACTTTACGGGGTGACAGATGTGTTCTACGAACATGCGGCGACGCATGCGGGCGTGAAGCGCGTTGCTCTGACAGGAAGTTGAGGAGGGGCTGCGGTGGGAATGTGGGCGGGCGGAGAAACAACGGCTGAAGGGGCCGCGTCGCCGGACGCGCAGGCTTCCCTGTGCCTGCGCTTGTTTGGCGCGGGTGAGATACTGATAAGCGGCGTTCGGACGCCGCGCCCGAAGCAGCGCAAGGATTTTTTGCTGCTGGCGCTGCTGGCAATGCGGCACGGACAAGCGCTGGAGCGCGACTGGCTGGCCGGAATGTTGTGGCCGGACAGCGAACAGAGTCAGGCGTTGTACAACCTGCGCCGCAGCCTGAGCATTGTTCGCGGCTTGCTTGGCAAGGAGGGCGGGCGTATCCTGTCCCCGACGTCCCGAACGGTGGAATTCAGCGCGGAGGGCGCGCGCATAGACGCGTTACAGTTTGACAAACTGACGCGGCAGCGAACGCCGGACGCGCTGCGCGAGGCCGTCGCGCTG
This sequence comes from uncultured Chthonomonadaceae bacterium, assembly GCA_963817895.1. Classification (GTDB taxonomy): domain Bacteria; phylum Armatimonadota; class Chthonomonadetes; order Chthonomonadales; family Chthonomonadaceae; genus CAWFQB01. The sequence goes on along the minus strand of CAWFQB010000003.1, from coordinate 14,887 downwards.
TATCGCGGCCCGTTTCTGGAGGGCTTCGATGTAGCATGGGCGCTGACGGAGCGGAACGCGCGCGAACAGGCGTATCTGGATGCGCGGCAAGCGCTTGCCGAACACGCGAACGAAACGGGGGATTGGGGCGCGGCGGCGCGGCATTTGCGGGCCATCATTGAGATTGATCCCCTGCGCGAAACGGCGCAGGGGCAATTGATGCGGGTACTGGCTGCCGGGGGCGAGGTGGGAAGCGCGATACAGGCGTACCGCGCTTTGCGGCTGCATCTGCATCAGGAATTAAATATGCCTCCCTCCGCCGAAACCATTGCTCTGTATCAACGGATACAAAAGGAGGCGCGACAAACCGTTTCACCGCCCCCTGCCGTTTCCTCCTCCGTTCGGCAAGCCGCTCTGCCGTCGCCAATCTCTCTTCCGGCTGCGCCTCCCCTGCCGGAAGGAACCGTATCGGCGCGTCAGGAGGAACACAGGGGGGCAACAGAGAACAACTCCACCAACGGGCGCGATGCGGCAGCGGAAAATCGGGCCGACTCTTTTCTGCCGCAGCCGCTGACCCGGCTGATCGGGCGCGAACAGGAGGCGGAAGAGGTATGGGAACAACTGCGCGCCGCGCGCCTGGTTACGCTGACTGGAACGGGCGGCGTGGGCAAGACCCGCCTGGCAACGCATGTGGCGGCGGAAAATCGGGCCGCGTATCCGCAGGGCGTCTGGTTCGTTGATCTTTCCGGTGTGTCGCGTTCCGAACAGGTACTGCCGGCGATAGCCTCCGCGCTAAAGGTTCAGGAAACGCCCGGACAACCACTGGAAACCACGCTTGCCGACTGGTTCAGACCGCGCCGCGTACTCCTGGTTCTGGACAACTGCGAACATCTGGCAGGGGAGTGCGGCCGCATTGTCAGCCTGCTGCTGCAATCCGCCGTCGGGCTGCAAGTTCTGGCGACAAGTCGACGCCCTCTGGAACTGGCGGGAGAAGTGACCTGGCGAGTGCCGTCGCTGGGCCTGCCCCATGCGGAGTGGGAATTTGCCGGGTGGACACAAACCGCGCCGGAATGGGCAACGCGGGAAAGCCTGCCGGAACTGCTGGCCTCGGACGCCGTGCTTTTCTTTGTGGAACGGGCGTGTCAGGCGCGTCCCGGCTTCCGGCTGACAGCGCGAAATGCCTGTCTGGTCGCCCGCCTCTGCCTGCGCCTGGACGGGATTCCCCTCGCGCTGGAACTGGCGGCGGGACGCCTGCGCGCCATGTCGCTGCCGCAGCTTGTGTCGCGCCTGGACGATTGCTTTACCCTGCTCACCTCCGCATCCCCGGTGTCCACGCGGCAGCAGACCCTGCGCGCGCTCATAGACTGGAGCGTGGCTCTGCTGACCCCTTCCGAAAAAAGCCTGTTAGCCCGCCTGTCCGTCTTTTCCGGCGGCTGGACGCTGGAAGCGGCGGAAGCCATTGCAAAGGATGAAGGCGGAAGGCGGAAGGATGAAGACAATGCCGAGTCCATTCATCCTTCATCCTTCATCCTTCCGCCTTTGTTAGATGCTCTCACCGGCCTTGTGGATAAGTCGCTGGTAGTATTTGAGGAACGGAATGGGATCGGGCGGTATTGTCTGCTGGAAACAGTGCGGCAGTATGCGCGGGAACAACTATCGGTATCGCGTGAGAATGATGCGCTGTGGCTGCGCCATGCGGAGTTCTATCTGAACTTCGCGCGAAAGTGGGACCAGGAACTGGAGGGGGCAGGGCAGATCGGCGCGCTGCATGAGATACAGGCGGAGCATGGCAATTTTCGGGCCGCGCTGGATGCCTGCCTGAGCGAACCGACCCTGGAAGCGCGCGACACAGGCATGCGTTTTGTGAATACGCTGCGGCGTTTCTGGATGATGCGGGATCACTTCAGCGAAGCGCGTTTCTATATTCAGGCTTTTTTGAACCATCCCGCAGGCTCCATCGAAGGGTTTTTGCGCGCGGAAGCGCTGAACGGGCTGGGAGCGTTTTACAAAAATCAGGGGCATTGCGCCCAGGCGCGCGTCTGTTACGAAGAAGCCCTGACATGGGCGCAGAGCCAGGGAGATGCGGAACTCTGCGCGAAACTACAGGGCAACTTGAGCGACGTCGCGCGGACACAGGGCTGCTACAGCGAAGCGCGGCAGCTCCTGGAGGCCAGCCTGCAATGGGGGCGTCAAACCGGCAATCTCTATACTGAAGGCCGCTGTTTGAGCGGATTGGGCATGTTGGCGGAAATAAACGGCGATTACGAAACGGCTCTGCGCTTCCATGAGGCCGCGCTTGAAACCGGGCGCAAAATGGACAATCCCCACGCGCTGGGCATGGGCCTGCTCAATTGCGGCACGATCCGAATGAATACGGGCGATTATGCGGGCGCGGAAAAGTGTTTTGTGGAGGCGCTGACGCTGCATCAAAAACTCAACAGCAAATATAACAAGGCGATGGCGCTACTGTGCCTGGCAAAACTGGCGTTTTACAATCAAGCCTATCAGGAGGCCCGCCGGTATCTTGGCGAGGCGCTGCGGGACAGCGAACAGGTGGGTGATCCGACAACGCTGGCGAAGGAGCTGCTGCTGCTGGCGAGATTGGAGGCCGCGCAGGGCAACGCGGCGCTGGCGGCGCGGCTGTGGGGCATGATGCAGCCGTTGAGCGTCGGCGAAGCGTTGTTGACCGCGCCCGAAGATGCCAGGGATGTCGAACAGTTTGCGGAGGAACTCCGGCAGGCGTTGGGAGCGGAGGCGCGCGAAACCGCAATGGCGCAGGGGCGAACCCTGTCGCGCGATCAGGCCCTGGCAGAAATTGCCGGGCGGGTCAATCTGTGATACATCTGTGATACAATAATCAAGCGCAAAAGCGTATCTCTATCAAGGGGAGTGTCTGCCTGCCGGGGCAGAAAAGCGAGTGGCGATCTTATGGCCGAAAAGCGTATGCACTGCTGGAATTGCCCCCGTTACAGCCGAACCGAACGCGTGTGCGCGGACGGCAAAGCCAACCCGAAAAAGAAGGCCGACAGCGTAACCGTCGCGGAAGTGCTGGGACTTCGCGCCCTGTGCCACTACAACCCCTACCGCGACGCCCTTGCCGCCCGCAAATTCTTTCCCAACACCGCGCTCGGTATCAATTCGGTTCCGCCGCGCCGTCCGCGCAAGGGCAAGTACGGCGACCTGACCCTGCCGGAACAGGAAGAAGGGGAGAAAAGGAGAAAAGGAGAAGAGGAGACAGCAGCCGAAAGTTCAGTTGCTGGAACTTGAACCGTCCTTATCCTGAAGAACTCTGTGTCCCCAGGACACTCGTACTTTCCAGCACATCCATTGAAACCCGGTGTGTTCACCGGTGTATTCATTGGACAACGCATCCACTATAAACCTGATAAACCCGCATGTTGCTGGCATAGAAAGAATTTACTCTTGCTGATTGGCTGCTCTGCATCGTTATGGCGTATTTTGCGCAGGCTTCTGCCGCTTTCGTTATTTCTGGTATTGTTGTGGAATGGCGCTGTTTCATGCGCTGTTGCCGGTTCGCGGGAGGCGCAGGCGAAATTGTACCTGACGCGCGTGCCGACTGCCGGTGAGATCGCCGCCCGCAACTCCCACGCGCTGCACGAACCCGCCCTGGGCTGCTACCTGGGAGCCTTTATTGATTTCGACCCGAGTTTGAAACGCCCCGTGATTATAGACAAGTCCTGGCCGCACCAGGACCCCGCCGGGTTCGAGCAAATCGTGCAGAAGTCCCACGCGGTGTACTTTTTCTATATGGGCTATGGCCGCCCGCTGCCGTTCGAATGGGTGCGCTGGCTGGGGGCGCATGGCAAAACGGTGCATATCGCGCTGGAACCCAACAGCGGCCTGAAAATGGTCAAAGACGACGCCTACCTGCAAAAACTGGCCGACGACATGAAGCGTTCGGGCGCGAAGATTTTTCTGCGCTATGCGTCCGAAATGAATGGCGAGTGGGTCAACTACCATTTCCATCCCGACGAGTACCGGCGCAAGTTCAAACTGGTGCATGACGTGATGCATCGCCGCGCGCCCAATGTCGCGCTCGTCTGGTGTCCCTACATGACGCCCGAAGTGGACATCGCCAAATACTGGCCGGGGGAAGACGCGACGGACTGGGTCGGGGTCAACATGTACAGCGTCACGTACCACAACAACAGCCTGCGAGAGCCTGCCGAATCCGAGCATCCGAGCGACTTTGTCAACTGGGTGTACACGCACTACGCCACGCATAAACCCATGATGATCTGCGAATTCGCCGCCACCCACTATGCCGCCTGCGACAATCAGGTTCGCGCCGACTTCGCTGCCCGTAAAATCGCCACGCTGTACGCCGCCCTGCCCCGTTTATACCCCCGCGTGAAGTGCATCAACTACTTCGACAGCAACAACATGAAGTACACCAAAGCCGCCAACAACAACTACTCCGTGACCGATGATCCCACCGTTTTAGGCATTTACCGCAACGCCATCCGTTCGCCCTATTTTCTGGACAGGCCGGAATCCACAACCGCGCCACAGCCCGCGTTTGCCGTTCCCATGCCCATGCGTCAGGGCGAAGTTTTGCGGGGACATGTGGAATTGTCGTGTTTCGCCCGCTCTCCCGGCGATGAAGTAACGGTTGTGTACAAGGTGGATGGCTACCCCATCTATCGCGCCAGTCACCCGGATCAATGGGTATGCCGCTGGAACGCCGGGGGCGTAAAGCCGGGACGCCACAAACTCACGCTGGAAGTGTTCAACGCGCAGGGCAAGCCGGTCGCGGCGCAGACAGTTTCCATTATTACGCAGTTATGAAAATTGTAACTATTTAGCCCCTTCTCATAATTTTAGAATAGCCCCTCCCCCAAGTTGCGTATTTCTGCTTCGCTTTGAAATACGTTTTGTGGGAGAGGGGTGTCCTTCCCTGCGGGTGGACGCCCGGGGTGAGGGCCTGAAGGTAGTGAAAATAAAAGCAAAGCCCGCGTTCCTCCCTCCGGTGGAACGCGGGCTTTGCTTTGCCGAAAGTATGTTTTGGTTCACACATGCGTGGCGCGTCAGGACTGAGGAACTAATCGGCTTTGGGTTTGACGCTCTGGGTGCTTGCCGCCCCCCCGCCGGACGCGCCCGTGGCAGCGGGTTTGGCAGTGCTGGTGTTCGGGTTGGCGGTACCCTCCGACTTCACATCGCCGGTTTCGGGTTTGCTGCCGCAGCCGGCAAGCGCCCCCACGATCAACACACCTGACAACGCCAGAACAGAGTTACGTAAGCGCATGAGAACTCCTTATTGAATGGTTGGGCCGTAGTAGTAGAACCAGTTGCAGCCGTGAGCGCTGGCCGATGTGCTGGTCCACAGGGATCCGGGAACGCCGTCAGCGGTCGTGGTGGCCCAGGGCGAGTTGGCGGACGGGTTCACCAGATATTTGGTATGCCCATCCATATAGCTGTAGTTGGAGCCGCGATTGCTATGCACCCACCACGTCGTATCATAGTTGAACGAGTAGCCGTAGGGCTGGGAACAGTGGGGGCCGCCATCATCCGCAATGAACAGGCCTTCCCATTGGCCGCCATTGTTAATGTTCAGCGGGAACTGGTTGGCATAGCGGGGCATGAAGGCCGCGCCCAAACCTTCCGAGAAGGTAATAACCATGGCCGGGGACGGGGAACCGGCTATGTTCCACTGGTTCAGGTAGCCATTGTAGGTCAGCGAGTAGCCGTAGCCCTGAGCCTGAGCCAGGGTGACGCCGAACACGTCGTCGCGCGACTTGGCCGCAGACGGGCAGCGATATATCTGGTAGTTCTTCAGGTACGGGTTGATGGAGTTGGACCAGTAGCAGTCCCGCGTGGGGGTGCTGCCAAAGACGCTGGAGGGTGTGGTGACACTGGCGCCGGACCATGTGGTGCCGCCCGGAGCCAGGTATTCACACAGGGGCAGCGTCTCGTCATAGTCCTGCACATACTGAAGGGCGCCCAGGTTCAGCTGCTTCTGATTGCTGACGCAGGTTGCCTGACGCGCTTTTGCCCGCGCCTGCGCGAAAACGGGGAACAGAATCGCGGCGAGAATGGCGATAATTGCAATGACGACGAGCAGTTCAATCAGGGTGAAACCGCGTCGCGTAGAGGGAGTAACATGCTCCATAAGACTCTCCTGTGGAAAATAAGAATAAGTGACAATGCCCGCTCTCTTTGTGAAAGGGGGCTGGCTTCTGCCATGAAACCGAGAGGTATCCACGCCGATGTGAAGAAGAAACAAACCTCTGACAACCTCTACTGACATTAGATAGCTCAAAGGATTAAATATATTATCCCTAATTTTAGGGATTTGTCAAGGCTAATTTTCCTCCTGACACAAGAAAATGGTATTTCCGCTTATACTCCTGCAAAACTGAGGGCTTCCGGGCAATATTTCACGGGAATCAGAGTTATACGCCTCCTTTTCGCCTTTGGGACGCGCATTGTCTGCAACAGTCGCTGAAAAGAAGGAAACCGTAAGCAAGAAGGGGAAATAAGCGGCGAATCAGGATTCACCAAAATATATCAATACGCGAACATTCAAGCAGGCAGGAGCGAAGCGGCCATGGGAACAGCAGCAATACGCAGTGAGGACGACGGCATATCAGGGACAGGCAAACGAGAGCGACAGGGGCGCGCGCGCCGGATGCGAAAAGGGATAGCGGGGCTGCTGGCGCTTGCCGCAACAGGCAGCGCGGTGTGGCGGGGAGCGCATGCCCAATCGCAGATCGGCCCGCCGCCCATGCCGCTGGCCTACGAATTCATCGCTTCGCCCAATTTTGGCGAGCGTCCGGCCAATACGCCCGTCAACTTCATGGTGCTTCATTCTACCGTAGAGCCGACGACCGAAGGCACTATCGGCATTTTCCTCAATCCCGCCCGTCAGGTGTCCGCGCATTTTGTGGTGGGCAAGGATGGGCGCGTGGTGCAGATGGTTCCCCTCGAAAAACGCGCCTGGCACGCGGGCGTATCCACCTGGGACGGCGTGAAAGACCTCAACAACGTCAGCATCGGCATCGAAATGGTCAACCTCAACGACGGCAAAGACCCGTATACGGAGCCGCAGATTCAGGCGGTGGCGGGCATCATCCGGTTCGCGCGGTCGCGCTATCTCATCCCCGATGACCACATCGTGTCCCATGCGCAGATCGCCATTCCTCCCGGGCGCAAGTCCGATCCGCTCGGCTTCGACTTTGACCGCATCAAACTTCTGGCGCATGTACAGCCCGCCACGCCCGCGCCCGCAAACGCGCCCGCTCTCAACGTCGCTCCGCCCGCTCCTGTTCCCGCCAATCCCGCCGCAGCCGTCAAGCCGGCGAGTGTACCCTCCCCGGAAACAAAGCCGTGATTCCCTTTCGGATACAGCGCGACGCGAAACAGCCTTCCGCCCCTAAAGCGGAAGGCTGTTTTCACAATCAGGAAAGCGCCTGTTTTCCTGATCCGGCTTCTATATTGAAAGCTATTTTCAGGATGGGTAGACGGGTAGTGTCTTTTCCTACTCCTCTACCCACCTACCCATCTACTCATCTGCCTACTTATTATTGACCGTCACCCCCGGCCAGGTATCCGTGCGGAAGGGGGACGCGGGCAGGCCGGCTTTGTTGTAGAGGTTGGCGACCGGGTTGATGTGCCAGGCGTAGCGGACGGCGACGGGATTGGCAACCTGCGGCGAGGATACGATGATGCTGTCGCCTTCGATTTTGGCGTCCGCCCACGCGAATTTGTGATCCTCGCCCGCAATGGCAAAGCCTTTCAGAGGTTCGTCATTATGCGTCGTCAGGCCACCGCCGACATGCGCGAAGGTCAGGCGTATTTTGTTGCCCTCCACCCTCATCGCCTTGTATTCCGGGCCGGAATATTCGATCTTTTCGCCGTAGGTTTTCGCGAGGGCGGCGAGGGCGAGGCGTTTGCCCACGTCCTGCTTGTTTTTGGGATGGATGTCGCCCGCGTCGCCGATGTCCGTTGTTACGGCGATACCCGTATTCGGCAGATGCTGCGCGGTCATTGATTGCGCTTCGCGCAGTTCCGCCCAGGCATCTTCAACGGGGTTGGGGTTGGGCTGCTGATAATTGGCGAGCTGCACGATATAAAAGGGGAAATCGCCCTCCTTCCAGCGCGACCGCCAATCCGTAATCATCGTCGGCAGCAGGGTTCGGTACTGGTACGCCTTGCCCGCGTTGGACTCGCCCTGATACCAGATGGCTCCCTTGATGCCGTAGCCAAGCAGGGGCGCGATCATGCCGTTGTACAGCACCGTGGGATAGTTCGGGTTGCTGTTCACAAGAACCGGCAGCGGTTTGGCCTGATTGAGCGCGACGCCGATTTTGTATTTCCACGCGCCGTTGAGCGGGATTTTGCGCCCGTCCGTTACTTCCAGGTACATCTGGTCGGGTGTGCCGGTAAATCCGCCCGCGCCGCTCGTATCCAGAACGCGGACAACGATCTCATTTTTGCCCGTTCGCAGCGCGCCGAGCGGCAGGGCATACGCGCGGTCGTCCGTATACAATTCCTTCGCGCCCACCAGCCTGCCGTTGACCCAGGTGGTATCGCGGTCGTCAACGGTTCCCAGATGCAGAACGCACTGCCGCCCCTCCTCGCCCTCGGCCAGTTCAATCGTTCGGCGGTACCAGACCACGCCATCGAAGGCCGCCAGTTCGGGAACGCCGGATTGCTCCCACGCCCCCGGCAGGTTCATCGTCGGCCAGTTCGCGTCGCTGAAGTTCATGCTGTTCCAGACCTGCGCCGTACCGGGATCGTTGGCGATATACCAGTCCGTCATCATGGCCGAATAGGGACGCTCACCCCGCGCCATGCGCGTCCGCGCTTCCGCCATCTGCTCCACAGCGGGGGTGTAGGCCGGCACTTTTTGTTCCAGCGCTTCCGCGCTTGTCCACGCTTCCGCCGGGGTTCCGCCCCACGAGGTGTGGATCAGGCCGATGGGAACCTTAAGATTGTTGTACAGTTCGCGCCCGAAGAAATAGCCCACAGCCGAAAAGCCGTTCCAGCCTCCGGCAGCAACGGTTTGGGGTGTACACACGTCCCATGTGCCGGTCGGCGTGGCGCGGGGTTCCATCGCCACATCCTTCTTCACCGTGAACAATCGGATTTGCGGATAGTTGGCGTTGGCGATCTCCTGCGCGGCGTTGTTGACATTGCCGATGCCCATCTCCATATTGGACTGCCCGGAACACACCCATACATCCCCCATGAGAATGTTTTTGAGCGTGACGGTTTGCGGGCCGCGAATGGTCAGCGTATGCGGGCCACCGGCGGGCAGAGCGGGCAGTTTGATTGTCCATTTGCCGCTGTTGTCGGCTTTCACCGTCGCCTGATGGTCGCCCATTTGCGCGGTCACGGCCTGCCCTGTTGTCGCCCAACCCCATACCATGATAGGCCGGTCGCGCTGCAGCACCATGTTGTCGCTGAACAGCGGACTGAGAAAGGGCAGATTGACGGGCGCGGCACTGACCGGAGCGGGCGCGGCCAGAGTCAGCGCAAGCGTAGCGGTTCCGGCAAGTCCGGCAAGCAGGGGCGCGGTTCCCGCCAGCAGTGAAAGCCGCAACAGGCGAGTCAGGGGTTTGAAACGGGTGCGCGTCGCAGGTGTGTTCATCGTGTTCAGCATTGAATTTCCTTATCGTATCAGAGTACAGAGACATCATCGAATCAGCGTTTGCAGTAGAATTGTATTCATTTTCGCGCAGCCGTTTTCCTCTTTTGTTGAATGAAGCGGGTTTACGCGCCGGGGATTGAAAACGCTTGCTGTGAGATAGGGTGCCGGGGATTGAAAATCCCCGGCAGGAAAGCGCAAGCGTCTTGCGGACGCGGAAGTTCTTAATAGAAGATTCCCGCGTCCGCAAGACGCTTGTTTTGTCCCTACAGGGACTTTAAATTTCTGATAACCCGCGCCAATGCCTCGGCTTCTTCATACGCCTGCTTCAACAGCGTTTCGGTACGGTTTCTCTTTTCCTGATACGACTGTTTCACCTGCTCCCGGTAGCCGCTCATGCCCTGCATAAAGTCAAGCGACATTCCAATTTTTTGCTGCTGACGCTCTTCTGCGGAAGCGGTTTCCGCATTGATAGTGGGCAGGGACGGCGCAGGCGGAAGAGTGCGCGGCACATGTTCAACCTGAAGCAGGCGCAGGGTTCGCAGCAATTCCGCGATGCGTTCCGCGCCTGCTTGCGCTTCAGGATAAACGTACAAGCGCATGAGCGCAATCTGGCTGTCGCACAGGCTGTTTGCCATCGTAAATTCCGCTCCGACATATCCGCGAGGTGTTCTATTCCGAATTGGGACAGCCTGCGGCTGCGCATTTGCTCCACGATTTCACGCTGGCGTTGCTGCGCCTCTGCGCTTGTTGTGTCGGACTGCTGCGCTTTGAGAAGCGAAAGGAATGACTCCTCGGTTCCCTCTGCGTTTTGGCGGGCATCTTCGGCGTTCTGTCGTTGCGTCTCGTAAACAGCGCGGGCTTCCGCAAGCGCGTTAACTAAATTTTGTACTGCTTCCTGCGCTGAAAGGTTCATCCTTTTGTTTCCTTCGCTTCAACCACGTTGTACATAAACTATGCAATTGCGCTCGTAACTTGTTGATCCTGAAAATAGGTTTCGGCTTCTATTCTCAAGGCCTGTGGTATATACGTTTTGCTCATCTGCTTGCATCAGCGTTGGGTGAATTGCCTGATAACAGCCAAATTGCCGCTGCTTTTTCCGTCGCCGACGCTTCAACCCGAGCGAAAAGTTGCTGCCGCTCATACAACTCTTCTGAAGGAATGTCAACAAAAACCTCTCTCATTGTAGCTTATGCAGGCGGATTAGCAGGCAGGCAAGAGGATGCTTGCTATTCAACTTTACTGTTCCTCCAAGCGGGGTTCGAGGCTGAGAGAACGCAGAGCGCGGTCAGGGAAAACAGGGAACGGCTGCGTGGGCAGGGTTTGATACCAGAAGGCTGCGCTGCTCATGTCATCCTGACGCTCGAACAGCGTGAACGCCTGATCGGGTTGGAGGGGCGTGGGCAGAACCATGTCGCCGCGTTCGATCCGTTCGCGAACATGATCCACAAACGCGCCGCCCATTTGCTGGGCCGCCACGCGGAGGTTCTCGTGAAAGTAAATGGGGTCGAGAATGTGCCAGCGGTAGAAACTCACAAGGGCGTTCAGGTCACGATTGGGGCCGTTTTCGTGTTCGTGCAGGTAGAGTGGGCAGCCGTGATAGGGCGTGTGGTGAACGCCCAAACCCCATGCGGAACCCGCGTAATCCTCGCTTCCCGTGCCGCAAATCGTCGGATAATCCGTATCGCCGTCCAGATAGAACTTGAATTCGCCCTCGCCCCACCAGTGCGCGTCTAATGTCCTGATTCCGATCACGCAGCCCAAAAACCGCCCGCGTCCCGCAACGCCGTCCAGTACAACATAATCCTGCCGTAACGTCGTCGGGTTTTCGCGCCGAAACTGACAGTGAAAATAGCCGCAATCCTCGTTCAGCAGGTCGCCAATCGTATAATCAATCTGGTAAAACAGCAGGGGAACATCTTCGCCCGCGTCGTTTTCAATCGTGATGCGGGTGTGTTGGCGGAACGGCATGGCGTAATACGCGCTCAAACCCCGGCCTTCGGGCATGGAAGTCAGGGAGCTGGCGAAATGCCGCCGCCGTCCGTGCGCCATCCCGAAAAAGTCGCCCAGTGGACACTCCACGCTCGGCTGAATTTGCCCGTCCCAGTAACAGCGCAATATTAAATTGCGGTCGTGCAGCGGATTTCCCGGCGGCGTGGTCAGCCAGAGATGCCGGATGCAGCCCAGACCCTCTATGTCGGCAAGCGTAACGGTTTCGCCTGCCCGCAATGGCCCCATACTCGGCGCTCCCTTGCGCCCGTTTCCCGCCTGCCCGCCCGCGCCCTTTGCGCCGCTCGTATTTTCCCGGCTGATACTCCGGCTTTGCAAACCCACCGGGGGAACCAGTGGTAAACCGCCAACGTCAATACTGAATGAACGCATCTTATCGCTCCAATCAAAAAAGAGTTAGCCGCAAATCAACGCGAATGGACGCGAATAAATGCGGACACACGCATAACCCTCAATTAACGTGACCTAAAAGAGGATTATGTCCGCGCAGGCGGACATTGGGCGGAACGCCCCATAGCAAAGAAATTATTTCGTTGCGTCCGTGTGGAAAAATTGAGTAGACGCAACTGTAAAGAAAGAAGAAACCATGAGTAAACGAGTGGGATTGCTGACGGCGATGCTGGTACTGGCAATCGGATGGGTCGTGTTCTCGTTTCAGCAGAGTATGAAACCCGCCGCGACGGGTGAGCCGATGAACGGAACGCTGACTTCCATGACCGGAAAAGCGGTGGAGGATTTCGCGCTCAAGGATGAGAACGGCAAAACCGCACGCCTTTCGGACTACAGGGGCAAGATCGTTCCCCTCGTGTTTTACGCCTCCTGGTGAGGAAGCTGCAATGCGGAGGCTCCGCATCTGGAACAGGAAATCTGGCAGGCGTACAAGAACAAAGGCGTACAGGTGCTTGCCCTCGCCGTTTCCGAACGGGACGCCGACCCCAATCTGACCGATCCCGCCATTAAATTGAAAGCCTTTCGCGACAAGCATAAGGTGACATACCCGCTGCTGTCGGACGAAGATCAGACGGTTTTCAATCAATTCGGCGGGGGCAGTATTCCTTCCTGCGTGTTGGTTGACCAACAGGGAAAATTTGTTACGCGCATTGACGGCGATTTAGAGGAAGTGAAGGCGCAAATAGAGAAACTGCTGAACAGCCCGCATTAATATAGGTTCCCCTTCTCCCAAACTTGGGAGAAGGGGTCATGTCCACAAGTGGACGCCCGGTTGAGGGCCACAGGGAGAACGCCGATAAATCGCCTGCTCTGGCGCGCCTTAACTGCCGGGTTGTGGCTATTGCTCACAGGCCGGAGTGTGATGGCCGAAGATACGCCGCGCAAAGTTGCCGCCAATACCGTTGCGGAGTGGACGTTCATGTCCCGCAAAGCGTATGCCGACCCGTTTAACGAGGTTACGCTGGACGCCACATTCACGGCCCCGGACGGCACACAGCAGCGCGTTCCCGCATTCTGGGATGGCGGGCAAACGTGGCGCGTCCGCTTTGCGGCAGGTAAAGCGGGCGCGTACTCTTTTCCGACGGAATGCAGCGACACCACAAACCCCGATTTACAGCACCAGAGCGCCAAATTATGGTCACGCCGTACCGGGGCAAAAATCCGTTGTATCAGCACGGCCCGGTTCGGGTTTCCTCCAATAAGCGCTACTTTGAACACGCGGACGGGACGCCATTTTTGTGGCTTGGCGATACATGGTGGATGGGCCTGAGCAGCCGCCTGAAGCTGGCCGGACGAGTTTCAAACCCTCCTTGCGGACCGCAAGGCCAAAGGCTTCAACGTGGTTCAGATTGTGGCGGGACTGTACCCGGAAATGCCACCGCTCGACCCGCGCGGCGCGAACGAGGCGGGCCTGCCCTGGGAACCCGGCTACAAGCGTATCCGCCCCGAATACTTTCAGGAAGCGGATAAACGGCTGCAACTCCTTGTCGAAAACGGAATCACGCCCTGCATCGTGGGCGCGTGGGGCTACTTTCAGCCGTTTATGGGGACGCAAAAATTAGAACAGCACTGGCGGTATCTGATCGCCCGCTACGGCGCTCTTCCCGTGATCTGGTGCATGGCGGGCGAAGTGAATCTGCCCTATTATAAACTGCCGGGTTTCCCCTACAATGATAGAAATCAGGTTCGCGAGTGGACGGACATTTGCCGCTACGCCCGCCAAATTGATCCTTTCCGGCGCGTTTTGACGGTACATCCGACCGGATTGGGCAAATTGAGCGCGCGGGGCGCAACGCTGGACCCGAGCGCGTCTGGATTACGACATGCTGCAAACGGGACACGGCGGCCTCAGCGATCTCGCGCCCACGCTTAACACCATTCGCGCCTCCTACAAAGCCACTCCCACCCTGCCGATTGTCGAAGGCGAAGTGAATTACGAGGCGCTGCTGTCGCTTGATTACAACAACGCGACCATACAGCGATTGTTCGTCTGGAACTGCCTGCTCAACGGCTGCGCAGGCTACACGTACGGCGGGAATGGCATCTGGCAGGTAAACCGGGCAGGGGAACCCTCCGTCACGTTCGGCGGCTACACCAACCTTTCGTGGCAGCAGGCCATGCGTCTGCCGGGTTCCGAACAGGTGGGGATGGCGCGTAAACTGCTGCTGAATTACCATTGGGAACAGTGCGCGCCCCATCCCGAATGGGTGACAACGGATGCGCCAACGCCCCTGACGCTGGAGGGCAGCCGGTGGATATGGTTTCCCGAAGGCAACCCCGCGCGTTGACGCCCCAACCGAAAGCCGTTACTTCCGCCGCGAATTTACTCTGCCGCCCGGTAAAACACTGACCGGCGCCCGCCTGAAAATCTCCGCCGACGACCTGTTTACCGTGTGGCTGAACGGGCAGGAACTCGGTTCAAAAGCCAACTGGAAAGTGGGACGGGAGTTTACCAATCTGAAAGCATGGCTGAAACCGGGCGCGAACGTCCTTGCCGCGCTTGCAACCAATCAGCCCGCGCCCGTCGCGCAGAACCCCGCCGGACTGATCGCCAAACTGGAACTGCATTTCGCCGACGGCGCAACACAGACGATTGTTACCGATGCGTCATGGCGTTCCGCGCGGCAGGAAACAGCGGTATGGCGCGACATCGGCTTTGAAGACGGCGCGTGGAAACAAGCCTTAGCCATTGCGCCCTACGGACAAGGTCCGTGGGGAATGGCCGCGCAGGGAGAAACGCCCCTGCTCCCCTGCTGCGCCGCCATACCGGGCAAACTGCGCATCGTCGTTACATAGCAATACGAGAAATGTAAGTTGAAGAACAGGAAAAAAAAACAT
>CAWFQB010000002.1:0-757972 GCA_963817895.1 uncultured Chthonomonadaceae bacterium | reverse complement strand
CCGGCGTTCTGACCGCAGAATATCTACACCTAACGCTGCGAGCGGCGGCTGGGTTCTTGTTTGTCGGCACGATAGTAGATCTGCGGGCTTGACTTTTCTTCCACTGTTGGCGGGTGGCCAAGTCGGCTCATCTCCGCGCGGCCATATTGAACAAGAGGCCAAAGGTCAAGCAGAGCGTCCTTAGAAAGCAAAACGATACGGTCTTGCATTATAGGATAAAGCTCTTTCTCCAACTCCGAAAATGCTAGGGGTACCCCCTCAGGGTTTGGCCCTACTAACTGCACCAGGCCCTGAGCATTAAGACAGCACAAACGCGCATCGTCTAAAAATTGAAGCTGCGCGCCCAGTCGGTCAAGATGTGGCGACCAGTGATCCAAATATTTCTGAGCCGCAGTGGAGCTTATCCCCCCGCCATGCGCCAGAGTATTGCGCAAACAAACCAATGAATTCTCTTCAGTGTTATCTTTTTCTGGCTTCAGGTTTAACTTCAATTCCTTCCAGTACTTTTGAATTTCGGGCAGCACCAGGTCTTCACCCTCGAGCCACTTGGCGAGTACATCGGCAAGTCTGACCCACTTTCCGAAAGTGGGCCGCTCAATATCTAGTTGTAGTTCTTTGAGAAGAGTATCGGGAAGGGGTTCATTATTCAGGATGCGTCGCGCTTCTCCAAGAAAAACGATCACAATGAACCGGGTCACTATTTCAGCGGTCTCGCACATCATATGCACACGCACGATAGGGTTGGTCTCGGCGTAAAAGTCTCTGAGCGGTATCGCGAGTACGCTCGGCAATCGCTCAAAGTTAGGCGCAAGTACAGAGTGCCGACATTTGCCACAGAACCAGAAATCACCAACAAGCTTCATCGCGCCGTGACCGTTCGGACAGTTCATACGATGTTCCTCCCTGGAGAGCCCCTCTCCCATCAGCCTCTGCTACGCCAGCGGCAGTGTGAACCAGAAAGCGCTTCCCTTATCTGTTTCACTATCCACCCCGATGCTTCCTGCCTGGGCTTCCACTGCCAGTTTGCAGAAGTTCAGTCCTAAGCCGGTAGAATACTTGTCTTTGCCTTTTTCGCCCACGCCATAGGGTTGAAACATTCGGGAGCGTACCTCTTCGCATCCGCGCCCGGTATCTTTAACTGTGATGCGGGCAAAAGCCCCTTCACGCCGGGCACCAAGCGTCACAACGCCTCGATAGCCCTCGTCGTCGGTATGTACTCCAATGCCATATTTGAGAGCATTCGTCAGTAAGTTCATCAATATGCGCTTTACCAGGATCTGTTCCGCCTGCACGACAATATCCTCGCTTTCCGGCGCCAACTGCAGACGCATCTGCCGCTGTTTCGCATCCTGAGTGAACCAGGCGACGAGCTGCCGCATCAATTCAAGCACACGCATCGGCTCGGGGTGCGCGTCGACTTCACCAGACTGTAGCAATCGTGTTTCCAGGATGCTGGAGATCAGCTCGTTTTGCCATTCACATTTCGCCAGAGCGTACTGAATGATTTCAGCGTCCTCAGATTCGGTACCGCCCTGTTGTTCGACAAGAGCATGTGCAAGTTGCAGCGCCCCCATGATTGATTGCAGAGGGCTACGTACATCGTGAATGATCTTATCCACCGCTCTGATGCGCGTGCCCTCGCTTTCGCGAAGGCGTTGATTCTCGCGTTTGGCTTCTAAAAGGGCACGCAACAGCGTGTCAGTGCTTATCTTATTGCCCCCACTTTCAAATCGCTAAATCATACGTTCGGCGGACAGCGCACGCGCCTGATCAAGAGCCTCCATGAGATAGGTTGCGGCTTCGTTGACAAGACCCTGGCTTTGCAGCATCATGGCGCATTCAAACAGGGCCTTTGCCAGTCTGCCGGGCTGTTGAAGATTGCGTAGGGCCGCAATAGCGCTATCAAAACTCTCCCGGGCGCTGCCAAAGTTATGCATTGCGACCTGAATTTGCGCCTGCTGCAGCTTGAGGTGAGCGTGGACGAACACCCCGGCGGAAGCGCAAACTGTTTGGCAGCCTCCTGGTGCGTACTCCATGCTCTGGTCGTGTTCCCCTCAGCCAGCGCAACCCAGGCTTCCGTATAGTTTATGTTCCCCGAGGTAAACGGGTTTGTTCTAAGGGCAGCAGATGCCGTATTCAGCAGTTGATACACTTCGTTAAGATAGCCACGCGCCTCGCGTGTCTGCCCCATGCCGAGGGCTGTTTCGGCCAGTTCGCTCAGGCTGGTAAGTTGACCCTGTTCGTCTCTTAATGTGCGGCTCAGGGTCAGGTCTTCCTGCAGAAACGTCCGTGCTTTTTCGTACTCTTCCCCCTGCAGATAGAGACGCCCGATGTTGCCGGCAGTGATCGCCCTCCCCGTCCTGTCGTTGTAGTGAGTTTTAGCGGTGTAACTCGTTTGAAAGCGGAACAACGCTTCGTCCCGGTCACCTACGTCCAGGTACACCATACCAAGCGTGTCCTGTACACGCATAGCGCCAATCTCATCGCCGATTATTTCATAGCGTTCCACGGCTGTATTCAGCGCCGACAAAGCCTGTTCCGATTGGCCGAGCCGTCGGTAGATTAATCCCAACACGTGATGTAATTCTGCTGTCAATCCAGGCACATCGAGGAGGGAGCAGGGGCTCTAGCAACTTTGCTCCCTCCTCAAGAGCGGTATCAAAACGCCGTTCCTGGCAAAGAGCCAGTGTCAGCGCGGCACCCGCCAGACACTGTAGATGTTTATCTGCGCCTTCTCCACCTGATTTACGCGCGGACTCCCGTGCGCGCGTAAAACTTTCGTGCGCCTTGACCGCATCATTGCAATTGAGCCGCGCATAGCCGGTATAAAGTGCGGTTAGAGCGTCGGCTTGATCAGCGTTAAGTTTCCCCTTGTCGTGTAGACCCGCCCAGCCGTCCTGGATGGCCTGGAGGGTGATGGAAACGCCGCCTAGTTCTTCTGTGTCCGATCTTTCTGTAGCTGTTTTCACCCTCTTTATACCATCCATGGCATAGTGCAGAGCGCGTAAGACGCAATCCTTCTCCCGCAGCGTCTGCGCCTCTATATATTTCCGACATTGTGGGATGACGATAACTTTTTCCATTACAGTTGTTTCCTCTATTGCATAAGTTGGCTGCGAACTATTTGTAGAGCCTGACACATTCCTCCAAATCTGGACAATTCAGAAGGTGAGGAGCGGGCGTATTCCCAACCTACCTTTGGAAGTGACCTGCCCCCACGTGAGGAGTGCCTAACATTTATTGCCAGCAAGTCCTTGCAGGCATCCACTTCCAGATCCAACTCGGGGAGGAGTTTCTTGAGGTGCGCGTTCTCTTTCTCCAAGTCGCGCAGCCGCTGTACTCCCCTAGCGCTCATGATGCCGAACTTATTGCGCCGGGTGTCCACACGAAGTACAACGCAGGGAAAGGCGCGGTAGTACGTGTTCTCTGTGATACCATGTTCGCGGCAGGCCTCGACAATCGGATTCACGCCTTTTTCGGCCTGCCTCAGGATCGCCACGATCTGCTTGCTGGTAAAATGTTACTGCTTCATCTTGCTCGTCTCTTTGCCCTCGTTATTTGACTTGGAGGCTCACTTGTCCTCCCCATTTTCATGATGGAAGTCCACACTCTTCCTCTGCTACTCAAATCTGGGTGCATGTCAAGGAGCCGCGCTTCAGGAGTTGTTAGTACGCCCATAATGCAAAGCGCGCCTTCGACTCCATTCCAAAGTTCTTCCATAGAGCAGGGCTTCGGCATAGGTAGTGGTTTGTGTCGGACAGCCCATCGTAGACACGACATCGTAGATGAGCTCCAGAAACCCCCTGTTCCTCACCTCCTTTTATGGATATGGCGGCACTAGTAGTCCGTCAAGGTAGTTTCTATGGATAGCTTTCGAGGTTAGCGGTACGCCGAATGGCTCAAAATCTATCCCTGCGTTCTACCTTGACGGAGTACTAGCAGCGGTGCTGGTACTCCTCTTATTCCGAGTTTAGAAACTGCGCGTCCCGCTTCTCGCGTCCGAAGGCGGTTACTAGAGCGACCGCTAACAAAACGAGGACCATGACGCTGGACAGGGCGCGCGCATAGTCGTCCCCGTGCTGTTCGGCCAGATGCGTTTGCAGCGGCGCGTTGAGCGACGAGAGGAGATTCCCCAACTGGTAAGCGAGTCCTGTGAACGTGCTGCGCAGCGCGTTGGGGGAGAGTTCGCTCAAATGGACGGGGATCACGCCCCAGGCTCCCTGCACCATGAACTGCATCAAGAAGGCGCCCGCAGCCAGCATCGCAGCAGTATGCGAGTACGTCCACAGGGGAATGATCGGCAGGGCGAGCAGCGCCGCAAGGACAATCGCCTTGCGGCGTCCGATGCGCTGCGAAAGCGCCCCGAAGAAGATCCCGCCCAGCATCCCACCCACGTTGTAGATGATGACAATAAGGCTGACCGTGCCAGCAGAAAATTTGTGCTGCACCTCAAGGAATGTGGGATACATATCCTGTGTGCCGTGCGACATGAAGGTGAACGCGGTCATCAGCAGAACCAGGTACGCAAAGAGTTTGCTATGCTCACGCAGCAGACTCCCGATGTTCTGGGCCGGGACGTTTCCGTGCAGCACCTGCTGTTTTTGCTGTTCCCATACCGGCGATTCCTGTACCTTGAAGCGGATGAAGAGCGACAGCAGCGCAGGCAGGATGCCGATGAAGAACATCCAGCGCCAGCCCAGGGCAGGATAGACGAGTGCGTAAGCCACGGCTGCCAGGAGATAGCCCACCACATAGCCTTCTTGCAAGCATGCCGGACAGCAGCCCACGACTGGCTTTTGGCACGCTCTCCATCGCCAGGGAAGCCCCCAGCCCCCACTCACCGCCCATAGCAACGCCAAACAGCGCCCGCAGAATAAAGAGAGCTGCCAGCGAAGGGGCAAAACCACACAGGAGATTGATGCACGAATAGCAAACTATATTAAGCATCAAAAGATTGCGGCGTCCGTAACGGTCCGCGGCCCAGCCGAAAAGCAGGGCGCCGAGGGGACGACAGGCCAGCGTCAGGGTGAGGACGAGCGACACCTGTGTCTTGCTGACGTGAAATCCTCTGGCGATATCTTTCATCACGAACACAAGGACAAAGAAATCGAACGCGTCCAGTGTCCAGCCGAAGAAACTTGCCAGAAACGCGTTGCGTTGTGGGGGCGTGAGAGCCCGCAGGGGTGCTACAAACGACATTGTAAGCCTCCTTCCGGTTCTAGTTGGTTCTGATAGCTATTTCTGCACGCCGTCTTTTCCGTTGCAGAAGGAGAATGGGCACTTGCTGGCAAATAGCATCCCAAGTTCTTGTGTCTGGCGAAGTTGCGCTTAGAAGAGTAAAGCCGTGCAACGAAATTCGACCAGAATTTCTAACATTGCTACATGATTGCGCAGGTGGGGTGAAATAGGGGTTAAGAATACATTTTGTTTGCCTGAAATTTTCCCAAGCGCAAGTTCGGGGCGTGAAAACGGCGAACACGGAGGCGGCAAGATGCCTGAGAAGGATCTGAAACCATGGCGTTTCCAGATGATGGGGACGTTTGAGGTGTACCGAAACGATGTTCGTGCTGTCCCGGGTACATCGGAGCAAAGAGTGCCAGTTGCTCGCGTTTCTGGCTTACACCCCGGGCAAGCATCCCCGCCACAAATTAGAGGCTAATTTTTGGCCCTGGTCGGGCGACCGGGCTAACAGTCTGTCTGTGGCGATGTCGAAACTTACCAAAATTTTGGAGATGCCCAAACTTACCCCGGAGACACTTTTACAAAGTTCCGGGGATTACACCCTGGGCTTACAGTCGCATATGTTTACACGCGATATAGATGACTTCGATTACCTTCTTAACAAGGCAGAGAATGTTACTGACGCGGCGGAAACGATCAAGCTCTTGATACCAGCCGTCAAACTGTATCGTGGCGAGTTTCTGCTGGGCTACGCGGTCAGTCAGGTACCGGTCAGTCAGGAAGCGGAGTACGATAATCCTAAGACGCCGCATTTTAGTCCGATTTGAGTAAGAAGCCGCATTTCGAGTACGATTGGATCAAGGAGCCACGCCGGGAGTACGAGGGGAAATTTGTCCAAGTGTTGAAGATGCTGGCAAGTGCCTTTCGTAGATTGTCCTTAACAGACTTCAAAATTCTCTGTGAGGAACATACGGCCAATGCGACCCCTCTCTCGGTGGACGAGTGTGCTCTGTTGGAAAGCTGGGCCGAGTCCCCGTGTGGTAGCGCCAACCGCTTCCATTTCGCTTTCCGTTCTCAGTCCCGCATCCGGTAACAACATCCATGCCAGAGCCGTGGCTTCTTACAACCACGGACGGTACTTGTGGAAAATGAGGGCCGAGCCGGCTCTGCTGGAAAGCCTCGTATGGTTTCAGAAGGCGCTGAAGGCAGATTCGAACTATGTACTCGCTTGCGCGGGAATGGCGGATGCCTACAGCCTGCTTGGCTATTACAGTTACCTGGAGCCGAGAGAGGCTGTTGCGAAAGCAAAACACTGGGTGCAGGAAGCCTGGGAGCGGATTGGCAACGCATCAGATACTACAAGGTCCGCCGTTCTCACCGCCGATGCATGGATCAAGATGATCTACGATTGGGAGTGGATTTCCGGCTGAAGAAGCCTTTGTCGAAGCGCTGCAACTTGATCCGCGCAACGCGACGGCCCATCAATGGTACAGTTACCACCTGATGCTGCGGGGTTATACAGAGCCAAGTTTGCAAGAAATCAAAACGGCGTCGGATCTGGAGCCGCAGAGCGGGATTGTGAGTAAAAGTGTGGGGGAGCGATATTACTATAATCGTTTGTATGCCGACGCGATTAAGAAGTACAGAGATGCCCTCAGAGACGCTCCCCGCTACTGCCTCACTCATTACTGTCTGGGGAAAGCGTATGAGCAGCAGGCGATAGAACGCCAGAAGGCCGGGCTGATGGAAGAAGCCGCCGATAAGTTCGAGGAGGCCATTGGCGCGTTTAGGTGTGCCAATGCGCTGTCGGATGAGCTGGAGGGGCCGCAGAACCCCGCTTTGTGCGCAGGCATCGCCCATGCCTATGCAAAATCTGGGGAACACGAAGAAGCGCGCGACTTGCTGCAACAACTTAAGGAGCAGCGTGAGACCGAGGGCTGTTATGTGTCCCCGGTCGCTTTAGCCACAGTTCACCTTGGTTTAGAAGAACACGACGCGGCCCTGGACTGTCTAAATACGGCCTTAGACGAACATCCGGGCGATCTCGTTCTAATCCATATCGATCCCCGCTTTGTATATCTGCGAGAGAACTCCCGGTTTGAGAAGATCATCAGGAAAATTGGCCTGTTTTACTGATGACATGGTTTGGGCTTTTACTTAACTACTCGTGTTTCATGAGGATCGTTTGAGAGACGAGCCAGCAGGAGAGTTTGCTTCTTCCCCGATTTTGTAGATCGCTTTAAGTCTCAGCAACTGCATTTTAAAAGGTGACCCGTCGTGATGTGGGCCGAGCCAATCAACTAGGTCACGCACGGTAGCTATATAGGCGACTACGGTTTTGGGGTCTTTACCGCCCAAGGCACATTCAAAAGAATGGAGTGGATCACAAGGCTGTTGTACAAATTCTATGTGGGGCATCGTTGTTCACCGGGGCCTCTGTTCGGGATGTGAACAGGCGCTTTTGCAACAGAGTATCTGCAATCGCGGATAGGCGAATGAACTTCTGATAGCGATCTTTCATCCCCTTTCTGAGTACCGATATCTTCGCAACAATCGGAACTCTGAAAAGCATCATCTGTCTGCGAATTTTAGACGTGAAAACCTGCTAGCACTGCCACAGCAGTCAACTACGGCACTGCACCAAAAAATCGGTCCCTTCTTTTGTATACCCTGCTTCTGCCCCGACTTGACGTATTTTGCTCCTTTGCCGCTCTTCTATATAGCATTCAACTCTTCTACAAAATCTACGTACCAGAAGAGTGTTCTTCCACTGCGTTCAATGATATAATCTGCTATCAGATGCTTGGAGGCACAGAGAAAGGGAAGGAGGGCGGCAATGCTTATCGGCTATGCGCGCGTGTCCACTTCGGATCAGAACCTGGACTTGCAACAGGATGCCTTACAGGCCATTGGCTGTGAGCGCATCCACACGGATACAGCAAGTGGCGCCAAGACGGAACGCCCTGGACTGAGCAGGGCGCTGATGGAATGTCGCTCCGGAGACACCCTCGTGGTGTGGAAGCTGGACCGGCTGGGGCGCTCCCTGCCGCATCTGGTGGAAACCGTGCGAGAACTAGTCGGACGTGGGGTGGGGTTTCGGAGCCTTCAGGAGAGCATAGACACTACTACCAGCGGCGGCAAGCTGATCTTCCACATCTTCGCCTCCCTTGCGGAGTTTGAACGCGACATTATCCGCGAAAGAACGAATGCAGGACTGGCGGCAGCGCGGGCAAGAGGAAGGAAAGGCGGGCGTCCGAAGGGAGTGGATGAGAGGAAGCGCAAAGCGGCTCTTGCCCTCAAGAACGATCCCTCGCGCAGCGTCAAGGAAATCTGCGACATCCTGAGCATCTCCCGTAACACTTACTACAAATATGTGCGGCCGGATGCAAATGCAAAGTGAGGGGCGTTGCACCGCAGACGCACTTGTTCTGCAACGGCTGTACTTACCTGAGACTTTCGTTGCCGAATTCTGTCTCCTGCGCCGTTAGGGGTACAATCATCCCTATCGCGCTCTCCCATTCCCATCAGGAAGACGGGTCAACTAGAATGAACTCTCGGCAAGCCTCTTTCCAGGCGCTGCGTCTGGCTTCGCGTCACGCGAAGTCCTCTGTGCATAAGGGCGCATCCTTTTTGCTCGTTACCGCAACCTTGTTGCTGGGGTTCGCCGTGCCTACGCGCTCCCAGTCAAAGAAGACAGCACCGGAGACCATCGGGGGTGGAACGGTGGCAAGCCCCGCTGTGGGTCCCAAGCCCTCCTTCGGCATCGGCGGATCAGGCATGGTGCTGGTCAAGAACTGGCACTTCGGCACGAAAGGCACTATTGCAACTATGCCGACATGAACGCCCACTTCGTCTACCACGACCAGTTCAACACTATTGGCAACGGCACCAACTATGGCGCGGTCACCGTCGCGCCCGATGCCGCAAACGCGCTGCCCCATCAGCCCCTTGAAGGAGTGGACAGCCCGCCCGTCCGGCAATTCACGGCAGATTCGCTCAAAACGTTCCTGACGCCTTTGCATGGAGCCATGGAAGTCGTTCCCTCTCAGCACAACGCCGGCAACGGTTCGTTCATGGCAAAATGGAAACTGCCCAATGGCGGGGCATTGCTGGGGCAGGACATCGTCTGGGAGACCCGCGTCCGCTATGTGACCCCGCCCTACTTCTGGTTTGCCCTGTGGACAGCGGGCAACAAGTGGAACCAGGGTGCAGAACAGGACCTGGTGGAGAGTTTTGGCTACGACAATGGCGGCGGCAACACCAACTACGACGGGCGCTACTGGCACGCGAATGCCGTAGCCGGCAAAGACACGACCGACTATGGGGATTGGGGCAAAGCGATGGCATTGCATGGCATCCCCCACTACGATGCCAGCCAGTACCACATCTGGACCTGGCTGTACAAGAAAGACAACAGCTACGCGATGTATGTGGATGGCGTTGTGGTGCAGAGCGGCGAGAACTACCATTGGACGTATGGCAGCAAGGAGACGGATGCGCCCATAGACATGGTCTTCCTCTTTGATGGCGGTTGGGGACATACGCAGATCGCCAGCGTCAATCGTCCTTTGCCCGCTTCGGCGTTCATCGGCAAGTTCTACGAATGGAACTACAGCCGCGTGTACCTGAGCCGCGATACGGCCAAAACGCCCGCCGAGAAAGCCGCTCCATAGGCCGAGAGAAACCTCAAACGCGCAGACGGGCCTTTCCCGTTTTTGACGCGCTTGTTGCCCGCCCCGGCGACACAACCTCTCCGCGTCCGTAATACCAAATGGGGAGTGGGCAAACGAGATCATCAGGGAAGGAACTGGAAAGACATGGCAGCAACAGCAGCGACCAGAGGGGGTGTTCGGCTGTTTCTCATGGGATTGTTGGCAATGGGCGTGGTGAACAGTGCGCAAGCCGCAGATAAGCACAACGCTCGCGGCGTTCTGGATCCGTATCGGGGCAGGAACCGGGTCTTGCTGGTATTTGCACTGAGCCGGCAAGATGCGCGCTATCAGGAGCAGTCTGCCTTGCTCGCGGACAAAACCGCTGGTCTGAACGAACGTGACCTGATCCTGATCTACGCGCTTGCCGACGGCAAGGGGCGGCGCGTGGGAACCCGCTTGTTCGGGGGCGGGGACGAAAAGGCGCTGCGGCAACGCTACCACGTTGGTCCACGGCAATTTCGCGTCGTTTTGGTTGGCAAAGACGGACATGAGGCGTACAGCAGCCGTGAGCCGATCTCCTCTACCCGGCTGTTTGGTCTGATTGACGCCATGCCCATGCGCCGCGAGGAGATGCGTCGCCAACAGCGCCATTAACAGCAGAATATTCGTGGCTTAGAACACCTGCGCCGTCCGCCATTTGGCTGCGCTTTTTTTGGTTGCCGCCAACATCCACCAATTTTCACCACTTCCTCGGCTGTTTCTGCGACCGTTGCGCGGCTTGTCAGCCGCAACGGGACACGCGGTGTGCTTCTTCCACAGGCCGAAGCAGCGCGATTTTCCCGCGCCGCTTCGCCAGACCTGTCTCTTCCAACCGCTCTTTCTTTCTGCGACGGCTAAATCTGTGAATAGGAAGCCGGGCGCAGAACGATATTGGTGATGTTAGAGACCTCCTCCTGAAACTCCGCTGTGGCAGCCATCTTCTTGAAGTCGGCATCCGCCCGGAAGGCGTTCCAGTACTTCTCGCGGGCGGCCATGTCTTCGAACGCCAGCATATACGTAATCTGCGGCAGATTGGAGCCGATCAGCGCCTCCGCGAAAAAGACGGTCTGGAACCCTGCTCGCTGGAAGACGGCGATCTCGGCCTCGTTGAAGGCGGCAATCTTGCGCGCATGGGTCTTGTCGGTGGGATTGGCATAGGTGCGCAACTCGAACAGACGCGGACCGTTTGTTGCCGCCGCGGTAGGAGGCGTCAGTTTCGGCATTCCAGTAAACGCCTTGAGCAGCCAACTCTC
Source organism: uncultured Chthonomonadaceae bacterium (assembly GCA_963817895.1). Classification (GTDB taxonomy): domain Bacteria; phylum Armatimonadota; class Chthonomonadetes; order Chthonomonadales; family Chthonomonadaceae; genus CAWFQB01. Next base: position 746,847 of record CAWFQB010000002.1, on the reverse strand, counting down.
CAGACGCACATACGCTGGCTCTGTGGGGGATGCGCCCAGAAAGGCGGCTCCGGCTTGTTGGTAGGCTGCATCCGCAGCCAGACGGCCCGCCAGCGTCACAATAGACTCAGGTGAAGTGTGTGGGATCAAGACGTAAGTCGTCGGGGTGTCCGGTCCTACCGCTACTTGAAAGACTCCCACCGGTCCGATCCCCAACCGCTTGAAGGCCGACATCGCCGCATCCCGCAAAAAGTCATCCAGGCGCTTGGGCTGCGGTCCTCCCTGGCGCAGATGATAGGCGCGCAACTCGTAGTATTCAGTCGGCGGGTTTTGAGCTGCACTGGCGGCAAGGGCCGGGGAAGGCAGCGCTTCGGTCAGTCCTGCAAGGCCGACGGAACCGGCCAGGAAGGTACGTCTGTCCATAATCATGTCTCGCTTTCTCTCTCTGTCGCGTTATCGGAACGCTGGTAGGAATGCGGGTAGCTTGCACAACGTCCTGCTCTTTTCCTGCTCATAGCCAGGTGGAGCGCTATTTCTGCTTCCATGACGATCCACCAGTGAGGTTGTTCCCCCAAAGCATGGGAGAGAAGAATTGTTGCGAAGCAAAAAGATGACCTGACTATCTGGATGCCCAGGCAGCTTTTGAAGACGCCATTTAACTCTGACAGTCCAAAATCTTCGTTATGCTCGTCTGGTTCGGATAGGTAATGAGAATGACACTTCTAAAGAGGTATTTGCCCTGTCGGTGGTGAATTAGTGGATAGTCCCTGAAAATGTGCCTGCGCGTGTTCAAAGGTGTTTCAGCAACTCCAACGAACGCTTGAGCTATGCGGCGCAGGTGGAAATGAGAACCGATGTCCGATGATCCGCAGCATGCGCTGCCCCTGACCGATGACAACGATACGTTCGCGCTTGCTTTGCCCGGCGAGGATGTTCTGCTGGGCGATATTCGCCACTTGATCCAGTCCGCCCGCGAACGTGCCGCTCAGGCCGTCAATGCGGAACTGACCCTACTGCACTGGCACATCGGCCAGCGCATCCGCCAGGACATTCTGCATCTGGCGCGCGCCGAGTACGGGCAGCAAATTGTCTCTACACTGTCGAGACAATTGACGCAGGAGTTCGGACGCGGCTTCAGCGCCAAGAACCTCTTCCACATGATCCGCTTTGCCGAGGCGTTCGCGGACAATGCAATTGTCTCATCGCTGATTAGACAATTGACCTGGACCCACTTCCTGCAACTGATCTATCTACCCGACCCCGTGCAGCGCGAGTTCTATGGAGAGATGTGCCGCCTGGAGCGCTGGAGCGTACGCGCCTTGCGGGCCAAAATACAACAGCATGCTCTATGAACGGTCGGCCCTGGCCCAAAACCCGCAAGAGATGATCCGACAGGAACTGGCCGCCCTGCGCGACGAAGACCGGATCACGCCGGAGATGGTGTTTCGCAATCCGTATCTGCTGGCCTTCCTTGGGCTGGCAGACAACCACAGCGAACGGGACCTGGAAAACGCCATTATTGGTGAGATCGAAGCCTTCCTGCTGGAATTAGGCGTGGGCTTTACCTTTGTCGCGCGTCAGAAGCACATGGTCATTGACGGGAAGGACTTCTCCTTGGACTTGTTGCTCTACCATCGCAAATTGCGCCGCCTGGTCGCCATCGAGTTGAAACTGGGAGAGTTCGAGCCTTCCCACAAGGGACAGTTGGAACTCTACCTGCGCTGGCTGGACAAGCACGAACGCGAGCCGGGCGAAGAAGCGCCCATTGGCCTGATCCTGTGCGAGAAGGCCGGACCGGAGCAACTCGCGCTGCTGCAACTGGATCGGGGCGACATCCGCGTGGCCGAGTACATCACTGCGCATCTTCCGCCCGAACTGCTGCAGCGCCGCTTGCAGCAGGCCGTGCGCCAGGGTAAAGAGCAGCTTGCTCTTCAGGAGGCAGAGGCAGATCAGACCAGAGGGAAGGAACAGAAATCCCCTGCTGCTGAGGCACCAGATGACGAGGTGGACGCAGCAGAGGAGGGCGAGGCGGATGACCACTGACGAGACGTTGGAGGCGATTTCCGCCCCCTATTATAATAGGAAGGGAAATGAGCCGAATACAGAGGTTCCGGAGCCGTTGGAGCAGGCGGCAATTCCAGAGGAAGACGCCTCCGTTCGTGAGGGAATGCAGGCTCTGGTGCTTGTTTCTGTTCCCGAAACGCCTCTGACGCTGATCACGCCCCAACCGCTGGAGCAGAACGCGGCGGCAGTCTACCTGGCCGGACTTTCGGTAGGATCACGCCGGACGATGGGCGACGCGCTGAACCTGATGGCGCAAATGCTCACAAGTGGACAGCAAAACGCCCTGGAATTGCCCTGGGGCCAGCTCCGTTTTCAGCACACGGCTGCCATCCGCTCCAAACTGGCGGATCGGTATGCGCCTTCCACCGCCAACAAGATGCTTTCGGCTCTGCGCGGCGTTCTCAAAGCGGCCTGGCGTCTGGGACAGATCGAGGCCAACGAGTACCAGAAAGCTGTGGATATCTCCGCTGTCATCGGGGAAAGCCTGCCGGCAGGACGGTCGCTCGCTCTGGGGGAGTTGGTGTCGCTGCTGGAAGTGTGCGGCAAGGACAAAGGACCGTTGGGCATAAGGGACAGCGCCATTGTCGCGCTGCTGTATGGCTGCGGCTTGCGCAGAGCGGAACTGGTGACGCTGGATGTGGCGGATTATGACGCGACAGCGGGAACCCTGAAAGTGCGCGGCAAACGCAACAAGCAGCGTCTGGTTCCCACTGTCGGCGGGGCGCAGGCAGCGCTCGACGATTGGCTTGCCAGACGCGGCAAGGCGGAAGGGCCACTGTTCGTGTCCAGTCGCAAAGGCGGACGACTGCAAAGTGAACGCCTAACGACCCATGCCCTGTACAAAATGCTGCTGTTGCGGGCGCAGCAAGCCAATGTAGAACACTTCAGCCCGCACGACTTTCGCCGCACGTTTGTGGGCGATCTTCTCGATAGGGGGGCGGACATCGCCACGGTGCAGAAGTTGGCAGGACATTCCAATGTGACGACAACGGCCAGGTACGATAGGCGCGGCGAAGCTACCAAGCGCAAAGCGGCGGAGATGCTGCATGTCCCCTATACGCGAAAGCCCAACGCGTCGAGGTCGGAGGAGTAGTCGAATAGTAATCTTCACCAATAGGACGCGGATCTAACTCATCTGCTCCGTTGATACGTGAACGTAGACAAATTAAGGCGTTATTATGCTGCCTATTCTGGAGCCAGCTTTAGATGCCGAACGGGCTTATCTGTATGGCGACTTGCTTGGCGGAGAAACACCCCGGAAGAGCAATCGTTCGGGGTGGGGATTGTGCAAAAATGCGTCGGTTCTTTGTACGCCAGGCAATGCGTCTTTTCGGGCGTAAATCCCAACGCAGCATTTCTACAGGCGTTGCACATGGAAATATGCAGGATGTACGAGGCGGTTTCTGCATGTAGCGCGTGAAAATCAGTGAAAAGGAAAATGAGTCTTGCTAAAGACGAAAAGTAGAGCAAGAACAAAGATGGCTTTCGCGCTTTCTCTCAATCGAACGGCAGAGGTAACTGCCGGTGGCTCAAAACTAGCGATCAGGTGGCTGGCGGTGCGCTTCGCCCGACCCACGGACGCGACACGTCGGTTTACAAGCATTTGCGTTCGCAGAGTAGCTTGCCAAACTGCAATTCGGAAAGGTTAGAAAATTTTCCTATCTCATCGTTGGTTGCTAAATAGCCTGTTGTCCAAAAACAGTCTCATTTTGAGGTTGAATGTGTCATTAAGCGAGCAATTCAGGCAACTTGACGAAAATTATGAGATTGAGAACCTTTCCGAATCGCAGTTGCCAAAAGAAAGAGCAGGAGACGCCGCCGCTTATGGCGAACAGGCCAGTAGCCTGCTGCATATTTATGCTGGCGTCCATGCACCCGTCTACTCCACGAGGCTTGTGCTTGGGTTCGCCGGGGAGCATGTCCATGAACACCCGAAGTTTGCGTCCGGTCTCTGTGGCGCGTTGGTCTCTGCAAATTCTGTGCCTGCTGGCGCTTTGTACAACGGCAACGCGAGCGCAGCTCACATCGCGGCTGCTGGAAAAGGGCAAGCAGGCGACCGCCCTGGTGGAGCGGACGGACACCCATGCGACCGGAACGGCGTTTTGCATTGACGCGCAGGGGCTTTTCCTCACCAATCAGCACGTTGCGGGCGCGGCAGGCGGCACGGTGCGCCTGGTCGTGCATTCGGGCGAGCACAACCAGGAAATCTACACCGCCCACGTCGTGCGCGCAAGCCAGCAGGCCGATCTCGCTCTGCTCAAAGTGGCGAAAGCCACCTTTACCATGCTGCCCCTCGGCCATTCCGAGGCGCTGCGCGAGACCATGCCCGTGACCGCGTTCGGCTATCCGTTCGGAACCGCCCTGGCCGAAAAAGGGGACGAGTACCCCGGCGTCACGGTCACGATAGGACACGTCTCCTCGCTGCGTAAGCGCAATGGCGTGTTGGCGCGGGTGCAGCTCGACGCGGCCCTCAATCCCGGCAATTCCGGCGGGCCGATTGTGAACAATCAGGGAGAAGTGGTGGGCGTGGTGCAGGCGGGCATTCCTGGTTCGGGCATTGATTTAGCAATACCGACCGGGGTTGTCAACGCCTTTTTGCAAAATCGGCTTTCCGACCCGGCTCCATCCCGCGAAAATCCTGCCGCAGCCAATCGCCCCACCCCTCCCGATGCGCCGGAAGCACCTAAACGCCCTTCCCCTCCCTATGTGATACCTCCCGCCCCGCCCGTCACTATCACGCCGCCCCCGCTCGCCGCCGACCAGGTAGACGTTGCTTTGCCGTCCGAGGCGGACGGGGCGGCTATCGGAGGCGCGGGCCGCTACCTGCTTCTGCGCCTGCCCAAACTGCGGAAACTGGCCGTCTTCGATGCCAACCTGGGCCGGATAGGGGGGTACATCCCGCTCGGCTCCGATAACGTGATGTTCACCGCTGGCGCGCACAAAGCCATCGTGCTGTTGCGCGACCTCAACATTCTGCAAAGGTGGAACCTGGACACGCTGGAACGCGAGGCAAACGTGCCGTTCGACAACTCCGAACCGATCAAAAACATCGTGATGGGGGCCGGTTCGCAGGGGCCGCTGCTGATTGTCAACGCTTCCTACACCAATCATTTCCTGTTCTACGACGTTCTCGCCATGCGCCGCATACCGGGCAATTTCGACGTGGCGGGGTTCGGCGGGGACGGCGAGAACGCGTTCGCGCTGTGGGCTTCGGTGGATGGAACGGTATTTACTTCCTCCAGTCCAGGCACTTCGCCCAGCATGGTCGCCGCCATGACGTTTCAGGGCGATCATGTGAGCGGGCGGGAAGGAGGCGGGAACGGCTTCGCGCTTCCGGGCATGGACGGCAGTTTTATTGGCACTTCGACGGGCCTGCTGAGCGAGGGACTCAAACCGCTGGACGCGGAACAGACGGTCAAAATGTCGTGCGTTCCCGCTTTCAGCAACAGCTACTACCTGGGCGTACGCAACGAGGGCGGATTCGACAAGAAGCCGGCGGTGGTTTCGGTGTACGCGGCTACCGACCATCGCCTGCTGCTCACCCTGCCCCCGTTTCCCGAACTGAACGCTCCCGACGGGTGGGGCCGGGACAGGTTCACGCTGGAAAAACGCCTCCTCTTCCTGCCCGCCGCCAACCTGATCGTTACCCTCGCCGATACCCGTACCCACCTGACCCTGCGCCGCTTCAACCTGACGGACGCGCTGAACAAGGCGGACATAGATTATCTGTTCGTCAGCTCCAGCCCTGTGCGCGCCGCCCGCCCTGGCAAGCACTATCGCTATGTGATTCAGAGCCAATCGCGGCGCGGCGGCTTGCAGTACAAGCTGGACAGCGGGCCGAAGGGCATGACGCTTTCCCCACAGGGTGTTCTGGAATGGGACGTGCCTGCCGGGTACGCCCCTGCGGTGGAGAACATCATCGTCACCATCCGCGACCGTTCGGGCCAGGAGTTATTCCACACGTTCACCATCACGATAGAGGGAGGCGCAACGGGAGCAAAACCGTAAACAGCATTCTCATCCTGTATAAGGCGGCACAAAGCAGAAATTAGGGTGGGGAATTACAGATGATCGCGTGGTGTTTGCTGAATCGTTCGTTTCAATGGTTACAGTCTACCCGCAAAAAGGGTTGAGGCAGCAAAATTGGAAAAAAGCAGAGGAAGCGGAATTTCTTCAATTGCCGGGTTGAAGTGTGAACGTAGACACATAGCTACATGCCTTCCCACGGCCTTTTAAGGTTTGTTGCAAGAATTCGGAGTTCGACTGCTTGGGGACTATCTTATAGCGATACAAGGGATTATCACGTAGTCGCGCCGGACGAGCAATTCAAGCGAATTTTTGGTTCAAAATAGCGTTTGGAATATTGCGGATGACGAATTTCAGGACAAGGGACGAACTACTATACTGGTATCCCGTTTAATTTGTGGTCTCGGGCCAGATCACCTTACCGAACAGTGTCACCGGATGCAGACACACAACAGCCTTCTGCGCCAGATGCCAAGCGGTAGGCGTGGGACGTTGTGGTAGTGTACACTTCTTTCTGTAAATAGGATCGGCTGCTGTATGCAGCATAGGCCGGTCATGGTGTATCCTTTTGGTTGCCACACCTAAAAAGGAGAACAAGACCCATGACCGACCAGCCCTATTTTACTCTGCCTGAGGACTTTTTGGAAAGCCTCGCCGACAACGGTTTAGACGCGCTGCCCGATGCGTTCCGTCTTCTGCTCAACGCGGCGATGCTCATGGAGCGCCAACGGCATCTGCAAGCGCGCCCGTATGAGCGCACCGAAGAACGGCAGGCCCATGCCAACGGCTTCAAAGACAAGACGCTCGCTACCCGCATGGGACGCATTACGGTGGCTGTGCCGCAAGTGCGCGGAGGCGGCTTCTATCCGTCGGCTTTAGAGAAAGGTATCCGCAGCGAACGGGCGCTCAAACTCGCCTTAGCCGAAATGTACGTGCAGGGCGTTGCCACCCGCCGGGTTGCGGCTATCACCGAACAACTTTGCGGCTGCGCGGTGTCGGCCAGTCAGGTGAGCAAGGCGGCAGCGGAACTGGACAGCCTCTTGGAAACGTGGCGCAACCGTCCGCTCGGCGAGTTCCGGTATGTGTCTCTGGACGCCCGCTACGAGACAGTGCGCGTGGACGGTCAGAACCGGGATATGGCAATCCTCCTCGCGCTGGGCGTCAATAAAGAAGGCAAGCGCCAGATTTTGGGCGTGTCGTGTTCGCTCTCGGAAGCCGAAGTGCATTGGCGGCAGTTCCTCCAGAGCCTGACCATGCGCGGGCTGTGTGGGGTGCGCCTGCTCGTCAGTGACGATCATGGCGGTCTCAAAGCCGCGCGCAAAGCGGTCTTCGGCGGCGTCCCCTGGCAACGCTGTCAGTTCCACTTGCAGCAAAATGCCCAGGCCTATGTCCTCAAGCAGGAGCAAAAAGCGCCCGTTGCCGCCGCCATTCGCGCTATCTTTAACGCGCCCAATCGGGAGCAAGCGGAAGGAATGCTGTGCCGACAGGTCGGGGAGTGGAACAAGACCAACCCGAAACTGGCGCTGTGGGCCGAAGCCAATCTGCCGGAAGGCTTGAGCGTCCTAGCCTTTCCCGAAGCGCATCGCCGTTTGCTGCGCACCACCAACGGCTTGGAGCGCGTCAACCAGGAAGTGCGAAGACGAACGCGCGTGTGCCGTCAGTTTCCCAATGAAGCGTCGTGCCTGCGTCTGGTTTCTGCCATTCTGATGGAGATCAGCGACGAGTGGGAAACAGGCAAAGTCTACCTGACCTTCGACGACTAAGCGGACGAAGACTATACGACAAACGGCTTCCAAAAGGAGCCACCAACTATTTTACAGAAAACACTTGACATAACCTGTTTGGGTCGAGAAACAAGTTTGAGAGATGTATATCAATCGCAGTTAGTTCATCAAACAGAGCTAAGTCTGACATGCAATAATCCTCACGGCATTCGGGAGTAGATAGGAATCACAAATATATTCGCTGTTGAATGTCCTAACACCTTCTTTGATGGGTGCTGACAAAGCGACGTCAGTACCTATATGCGAACACACGATACGAAGAACACCAAGCAGAACGCGAAGAAAGACGTTGGGAAATGCAGGAGAGAACGAAACATGGCCGGTCCTGTGCCTTTTTACTTGCCTGTTTTCTCTTGGTGTTCTTCGTGTCTTGGTGGTGAAAATTAAAACACGCTAATTCTTCTTGGCGGCGGGTTGGCGGAAGGAACGCTCGATCATGTCGTTGGGGTCGGTGGAGACCGGGCCGTCGCGCCACAGCCAGCGCATCATGTCGGGCATGATCGCGCCGCCGAACTTCTGGCCGTGCAGGTTCATGCCCCACGAGTAGTTCACGTCGTAGCCCTTCTGCGATAAGGCCTTCATCAGGCGCACGTTCTGGTAGAACCAGTCGCGCTTCTGGTCGTAAGTCGCCGTTGCGCCCCTGTCCCCGGTTGTCGTTGCGCCCGTCGCACAAAAAGACGTGGATCGGCTTCTTCTCGCTTGCCAGAACGCGCTCCGGGTAGACGTCGCCGCCCCGCAGGTTCACGAAACTGCCCACGTTGCTCAACACCTTGCGGAACGCGTTGGGACGCTCCCACGCCACCATGAACGCGGCGATCGCGCCCGAACTCGACCCGCCGATACCGTGCATTTCCGGGTCTTTCGAGATGTTGTACTCCTTGTCCAGCGCGGGCATCAGTTCTTCGGTAATCACCCGCGCGTACTTGTCGTCGGGCGTGTTGTATTCCGTGCCGCGGTTGGTGTTGCCGTCGCCCCAATCTCTGCGGCGTGGGTTCCGGCTGTTCGGGCGTGCGCCCCGGATTGATGAACACGCCGATCATCACGGGAATCTCGCGCCGATAGATGAGGTTGTCCATCACGTTCTGCGCCCGCATATCGCCGTTTTCATCCTTGAACGCCTGCCCGTCCTGATACACCATCAGGGCGGCGGGAACCGCCGGGTCGTACTGCGCGGGCACGTAGACCCAATAGGTGTGCTGCGTGCCCGGATAGACCTTGCTTGGCAGGTAAACGGCCCCTTGATCTCGCCCTTCGGAACGCCCTCCTGCGGCAGCGAGTCGGGGCCGAGCCGGTATTGCGAGTTCGGATTCGGACCGGGCGGCATCTGCGCCTGTCGCCGCGCCCCCGGTTGCGCCGGAGTCGTCGGTACAGGCGTTGTTGTTTGTCCCGGCGTTGTTTGCGGCGCGGGAACCTGCGCCAGCGCCACTGCCACCGTTCCCGCAAGGCCAAAACTGAGCGCGTATGCTGCTATTTTCTGCATTGAAAAATCTCCTCATAATTATTCACCACCAAGACACCAAGAACACCAGGAACAACAAGTAAAGAAGAGAAGGAAAGAACAAGCGGATAGTATCCAGCAACCATTCGCGCTATGACTTTATTTCCTTTTCTTCTCCTTTTTTCCTCTTGGTGTTCTTTGTGTCTTGGTGGTGAAATAAACTACACTTGATCGAGTTGAACCAGTTTGCCGGTGCTGTCGCCGATCGAGTCGGGATGAACGCCCGCGCGATCCAGCAGGGTCATGTACAGGTTGGCGACGGGCGTCTCTCTGTCGTAGGCGATGTGGCGGCCGGGCTTGATCGCTGCCGCCGCCCCGTCCGGCAACCAGAATGGGCAGGTTTTCGTGGGTGTGGCGGTTGCCGTCGCTGAGTCCGCTGCCGTAGACGACCAGGGAGTTGTCGAGCAGCGTGCCGTCGCCGTCCTGCGTGGCTTTCAGTTTGCCCAGGAAGTCGCGCGAACAGGTCGGTGTGGAAGCGTGTTGATCTGCGTCACCTTTTCGATGAATTCCGGGTTGTTGCGATGGTGCGTCAGCGGATGGTGGCTGTCCGCGATGTTGATTTCCGGATAGGTTCGCATGCTGCCCTCGCGCCCGATCATCATCGTCGAAACGCGCGTCAGGTCCGCCCGGAACGCCGCCACCTGCAGATCGAACATCAGGGACACATACTCGCCGAACGTGACGGGAATGCCGTCCGGCTTTTCGATGCCCGGCGAAACGGCGTGATTGTCCCGCTCCGCGTTCTGGATGCGCATCTCGATCTCGCGGACGGACGGTCAGATACTCGTCCATTTTGCGCCGGTCGGCCTGGCCCAGTGTGCCGGTAAGCGTCTGCGTGTCTTCGCGCACCATGTCCAGAATGCTCTTGCGGTACGGCGCGCGGCGGGCGCGGGTTGCCGGGTCGAGCGCGAAATCTTCCGTGCCGAACAGCCGCTCGAACACCAGGCGCGGGTTCACTTCCGGCGGCATGGGCGTGGTGGGACTGCGCCAGGAGATGCTGTTGGTGTAGGCGCAGCTATACCCGGAATCGCAGTTGCCGACGGTGCGCGAGTCCTCGCAGCCCAATTCGAGCGAGGCGAAGCGGGTCTGCGAGGCGAACGCCGGCGCCGCGATCTGATCCGCCGAAACGCCGCTGTGAATGTCCGCGCCGCTCGTCTTCTGGCAGTGAACGCCCGTCAGAAACGACGCGCCCGCGCGGGCATGGTCGCCGGGGCCGTCGCCCAGTTCGTTCCCGTTGTGGTCGGCAAGCCCGGAGAGCAGCAGCATGTCGTCGCGATACGCTTTCAGCGGGGCGAGAATGCGCGTCATTTCGTACCCGCTCCCCACTGCTTTCGGGCGTCCAGTCCTTCATGATGATGCCGTTCGGGCACATAGGCGAAGACAAGGCGGACGGGCGATTTGCTGACGCGGCCCGCAGAGGCGAGCGCGGGCGTCATGGCGTCCAGCATCGGGCAGCGCGATGGCCGCGCCCACGCCGCGCAGAAACGTTCGGCGCGAGAAATGGTTGTTGGTAAGAAAGTTCATTGGCGTTCTGTCTCCTCTGCGCATCTGGAAGGGCCTGCTGGTGACGATCTCCAGCACCAGGTTTGAAAAACGGTAGTCGTTTGCGGCGATATGCTGCGTGATATGTTTTGACGGTCGCGCTGTCGTAACGCTCCAGGCCGCGCCCCAGCGCGTAGGTGAGCAGTTTGGCGGTCAGGCACTGCGCAAAGGCGTCGCGGTCCGCCTTCAAAATCGTCTTTCAGTCCGTCCGGGCCCTGGAACGAGCGGCCATCCGGCAGCGAACCGGACGCATCAATGGCGATTTTGCCGTCGTTGTCGCGCCATGCGCCGATGGCGTCGAAGTTCTCCAGCCCGAAGCCGAGCGGGTCCATGCGGGCATGGCAGGCGGCGCAGGTCGGGTTCTTGCGGTGCGCCTCCAACTGCTGCCGCAGCGAGGCGTCCGAGCCGACGGTGGACACATCCAGGTTCGGCACGCCGGGCGGCGGCGCGGGCGGCGGCGCGTTCAGGATATTTTCCAGTATCCATTTGCCGCGCAGCACGGGCGAGGTCCGGTTGGCATACGAGGTGACGGTCAGAACGCTGGCCTGCGTCAGAATGCCGCCGCGCGGCGTGCCGGTCAGATCGACCCGGCGAAATGCCGGCCCCTCCACGCCGGGAATGCCGTAGAAGTTGGCAAGCCGTCCGTTGAGGAACGTGTATTTGCCGACCAGCAGATCGAGGATGCTGCGGTCGTCGCGGATGATGTTGTCGAAGAACAGTTCGGTTTCGCGGCGCATGGACATGCGCAGATAGTCGTCGAAATCGGGGAAACGCTGCTCGGTCCGGCTTGACGGATTCGAGCGCGCGGAACTGCAGCCACTGCCCGGCAAAGTTCTCCGCGAGCGCGCTCGAACGCGGGTCTTTCAGCATCCGCCGAACCTGCGCGGTCAGAACGCCGGGATTCCGCAGCGTCTGCTTGTCCGCGCAGGCGCGCAAGCGCGTCGTCCGGCATGCTGCTCCACAGAAAGTAGGACAGGCGCGAGGCCAGTTCGTGCTGGCTGATCGAGATGCGGACGCGTTGGCGGGCGTAACGGCGGGTCGCGCTCGATCCGGTACAGGAAATGCGGCGACACGAGCATCCCCTGCAGCGCAAGGCAGATTCCCTCCTCGAACGAGTCGCCCTGCGCCGCGCCAGAGCGACCAGACTGGTGAACCGAGTGATCTCCTGTTCCGTGACGGGGCGGCGGAAGGCGCGCTGTCGCGAAATCGCTGACGATCTTGCGGGCGCAGTCGGCGTTATGGCCGCCATGCAGATGCCCGCACGTAAACACTTTGCGCAGGCTTTCCTCCGAAGGCCCGTTCGCCTGCTCGTACGGCCCGCCGATCTCCAGACCGCTGACGCGGACATCGTTGACGGGCGCTTTTTCTTTCTGGCGGGCTTCAAACGCGCTTGCGGAACTGTGCGATCCGCTCCGGCGGCAGGCCGGGCGGCGGCTTGAACTCCGGCGGGGCAATGGTCTTTTGAGACGGGTTCGGGCCGCCATAGTCCGGCGGCAAGCCCTCGTACATCCGCTCGATGGTAGCGGCGATCCAGTGGTCGCCCGCCGTTACGCGCAGGCGGCACTCCACGGTTCTGCCGGAAAAGTCCTGACGGTCCGGATTGAAGGCGGCGTAGCCGGTCGGGTCGAAATCCAGCGTCCTGCACCTGCTTGCCGTCTATCCAGACGCCAAGATGCAGCGCTTCCGAGCCGAGCGGGCGCACGCCGTCCAGATCGAATACGGAACAGGTATTCGCCATCCACGGGAAACCGTGCGTGGCATGGAGCGAATTGGGAAGGGTCAGCCCGGTAGCGTCGTAACTGGCCGGAACGCGTGATCGCCGGAACGATGTTGCGTCCCGGCAGCCTCGTGCCGCGCCAGGGTGGGCTTCAGGGTTTCCGGCCCGAAAATGGCTGTCCGCGCGATCTTTTCGGCAGCCGCGACATACCGATCCATCTGCGAGGGGGAGAGCGAAAGCACGTCGCCGTTGTTGTCGAAGCCGTACCCGGAATCGTCCTGCGGGAAATCGTCGGCGGGCCGAATGTTGACGCGCAAGCAGATCGCGAATGGTGTTGTTGTACTCGGCGCGGTTCAGGCGGCGGGCCGTCACCCGTCCGGGGTCGGCAGCGGCAAGGCGGTCCGCGCGTTCCAGTTCGGTCTGGATGCTCTGCGTGACGGCCTTGATTTGCGCCCCGGTGGGTTTGGGCAAACCGGGCGGCGGCATTTCGCCGCTGCGGACTTTGCGGACGATACTCTCCCACGTTTCGCGGTTGCGCTTCACGACCTCCACAATGGAACCGGCATGGCCGAGCGACTGCAAATCCAGCCCGCCCGCTTTCGCTTTGCTGTTGTGGCAGGAAGTACAATTCTGGCTAAAAAACGCCCCGGTGGTTTTATCAAACGCGGAATTCGCGAAGGCGTGGCTGTTAATAGGGGTTTTGGCGGGAGCGGGCGCGTTTGTCTTCGGCGTTGTCTGTCCGCCCGATGGCAGCAGCAGCGCGGTCGCCAAAAGCGGAACGGAACTGATCGGCAATGCGAGCGTGAGCCACGATTTCAATGTGGTCTCTCCTTCCGGCAATGAGCGTCGCCAAATCTGTGAACAAGCCCGCAGCCGATCAGACAGTACAGGGAGCGGAGGGGCATAAAGAATGAAATGGGTTCCTCGTATCACCTGGAAACGGGCGTCAAGGCGCGTGAGGGTTAAATTCCTACAATCAGTATACCAGCGTATTGCGCGGGTTGCGCCTGTCCGTTGCAGAAGCCGGATAGGAGGGGAGTAGAAGAAATATGTAGAGACGTCGTCGAAATAGTGGCAATGCAGCGCTTCCAGCACTCGGTCTCGTTGTGTCAAGTTTTTAAGTAGAGGCGTCGTGACCTCGATAGTGTTAAGTCGAACGGATGTGAACCGGCATCTTTTTGCACCTCCTTCCCTTGTTATTGAGGGACGGTATTCGGTTTTGGCAAGCAACGTTATATTAACATTGGGCGGCGTTTTTAGAAGTATCCCAACGTCGTATTTGCGAAAATATTTGGAAGTTTCTACCCTCATCCGGCCTTCGGCCACCTTCTCCCTGCTAGGGAGAAGGCTAATGTGGCAGTTGGGTGCGTTGGGTAGGGGAGTGGTTGGGGTGTAACGCTTGTTTATCTGGTTGGCTAATTGTCGTTCAACTATCTGTTGAGCAGCAGGGCGGAAGACAATATGGGCAATTTTGTGTGTCTGTCAAACCTACAATTTATGTGCCAGAGGAGTAGTTGACGCTTTGGCCTGTAAGGGAGAGGGTGGGCGTTGCCCGGATGAGGGTACAATCTACCATTCTCGGTACGCCTGCAATCGTTGTTTTGCCATATTCCTGCTCACTGCCATGAACACAACCCTACACCCTGACGTACAACTTGCAGACGGCTTCCGCTTCACTGACCATCTGGACGCGCCCTATTGGATTGTGCATGGAGGCATCAAATGTTCCGGTTCTGCCATCGTTGTTACCAATATCAATGGGAACGAACTTCGGCAGCTCGTCGCAGCAGAGGAGACGCGCACCCACTTGACCACATGTTTTAGTCCTGACGGCAGTACGCTATATGGCTATGATACCAGCCTGTGGGCTATGGACACGGAAACCAACGCGATACAACACCTTCCCGCAATCCCCAACGCGCCGTCATTTAACCTGACAAGTCTGGGAGATTGTTCGCCGGATAACACCGAGTTGCTCCTGCTGCAAACAAACGTACCGCAAAAAGCGCGCGGCCCGCAGCCTATACCTCCCATACGTTTGTGCCGCGTTTCCACACAGGGTACAGATTTCCGCATCCTGTATGAAGACCCGCCTGACCGTCGTTTGCACGGTATCGCGTGTGACTGGCAGCGCGGCCTCATTTTCCTGGGGAGAACCGCTCAGGATGGCTCCATAGACGGACAGGAACTCTGGAGAGTGGACATGAACAGCGGTCAAACCACGCTGCTCTGCTCCTCTGTCGCTTTCGGCTGGACGCTCACGCTGCGTCCTGATGGCACGAAACTGGCGTGGTCGAGCCTTGACAACGAAATTTACACCTATTCGCTCGTAGATGGCGTGACGCGCCTCCTGCCTACGCAGGGAACCTGTCCCGCATGGTCGCCGGACGGCAGGCGACTGGCCTACATGCGGGAGGAATCCAGGCTCTGTCTGTGGGATATGGAGCGCGGGAAGGAGCAGGAACTTGCGTGGTTCCTGCCACCCTGTATGTCGCTCCGGCAGCGCGGCGGCAGCTACGCGACTGCGCCCGTCTGGTCGCCGGATGGAAACCTGCTGTGGTTTGCGCTCACCTGTTCGCGCCGTATGCCGCCGCCGCGCAATCCGCAACAGGTTCGGAAACTGGCGAAATGGATGCTCCGCCCCATACTGCACAATCTCAACCCGTTTTGCACAAGCACATTTGTCGCTTATCGTCACCTGCGTCCTGTATTCAAAACCGGTTTTCTCGACCTGAACACACAGCAGGCGCTGTTGTTCGATGACTACGCGTACGGTGTGCGATGGCTGCCGCGCCTCGTTTCCGACTTGCTGCGCCCCTGCCAAACGGCGCAATAACGGCGGGAGTTTCTACCCTCATCCGGGCTTCGCCCACCTTCTCCCTGCAAGGGAGAAGGCGAATGTGGCAGTCAAGTGCGCGGATGTTGCCTTGATTTTTATCGTATGGCTCTCTTATTGGCTCCTCTATCTCCCATTCAACCGCCCATTGAACAGTTTCGCCTTCTCCCTTGCAGGGAGAAGGTGGGCGAAGCCCGGATGAGGGTAGAAGCCCCAATCACCCGGACGCCGATCCCGAGCCAACCGCCCGGTCACTCGTCAGCGTCCACAGTGCTTGCCACGCCGAATTACACACAAACTCGTTAGCATCGTTCAGAGCCGTAAGCAGTGCAGGCAACACACTTGGAGAAGGCTGTCC
The DNA here is from genome assembly GCA_963817895.1 of uncultured Chthonomonadaceae bacterium. Lineage (GTDB taxonomy): Bacteria > Armatimonadota > Chthonomonadetes > Chthonomonadales > Chthonomonadaceae > CAWFQB01. The sequence continues at coordinate 731,043 of CAWFQB010000002.1, read as the reverse complement.
TATCCGTCCTAGCGCGAAGGCTGCGTTTTCTCGTACATTCCAGTCCTCATCGTTAAGAGCCGTGAGTAGGGCAGTTAACACTTCCGGGGAACTATGCCCCGTTTTACCTAATGCACCTGCTGCACTCGCACGTACATACTTATATTCATCTTGGATAGCCATAAGAAGAGCAGTCAATACCTCTAGGGAACTGTATCCCATTTTACCTAATGCAAATGCCGCACTGTCTCGCACTGACGGCCATTTGTCTTGTAGAGCCGTAAGCAGGGCAGTCAGCACCTCTGGGGAAGATTGCCCCATCTGCCCTAGCGCGAAGGTTGCGTTTTCTCGTACATTCCAGTCCTCATCGTTCAGAGCTGTAAGCAGAGCTGGTAGCACTTCCGGGGAACTATGCCCCACCATTCCTAGCGTAAATGCTGCGTTTCTCTGTACCGTACCGTCTTCGTCTTGGAGAGCCGTGAGATAGGGGAAAAGCACATCTGGGGAAGACTGCACTATCTGCCGTAGCGCGAAAGCCGCGTTTTCCCGTACATGCCACTTTTCATCTTTGAGTGCCGAAAAAAGGGCAGTCAGCACATCTGGGGCAGTCAGCACATCTGGGGAAGACTGTCCTATCTGCCCTAGCGCGAACGTTGCGTTTCCCCTTACAGAAGGCCATTTATCTTTGATAGCCGATAAAACGGCGGCTAGCACTTCCGGGGAACTATGTCCCACCTTTCCTAACGGAAATACTACGTTCCTCCGTACTGTCCCATCTTCATCTTGGAGAGCCATGAGAAGGGAGGACACAATAGCCTCGATAGGTTGTCCAAGTTGTGCCAACGCTCCTGCCGCGCTTACCTGCACATACATATCTTCGCCCTCAAAGGCAACGCGAAGCAGACGCTGCATCTCATGACCGATTTCACAAGATGCCAGTGCTGGTAGCATGTCAAGAACGCGCTTGCGCAACGTCATGTAGTTGCCTTTGTCGCTGCGGTCCAGGCAGATGGCCGTTAGTTCGTCAACGATTTCGCGCGCCAAGGTCGGCTCGATAGCGGCACAATCGCCCAGACAGCGCACGGTCAGCAGCAGGTCACGGCGCAGAATGTTCTCGTGCGCGGACGGCTCATAGCCTGTATCGGTGTTTGCCCCCTCCTTGTGCCATAGCGCGGCGCGAATTAGTTTGGCGGCGTTCGCGCCCGTTTGTGTGGCAATGGCAAGCCGCAGGGGTTCCTCCCACCGCGCTTTGTGCCGATGCTTGCGTAACAGCATCTTCGCGTCGTCGAAGTCGTTGACCAGATAGCGGGCGGCAAAGTATTCCTGAAACGTCAGATGCAGGAACCCAATGGTTCCAGTCGAGTGCATTACGAGAAGACCCGAATGTTCCTCGACACGCTTTAGGAAACCGTCTATGCGTTCCAGTACGGCGGGGTCTTTCGGCGACAGGCCACGCGGCTCGGCGTCAAACTTGCACAGCAGTTTACGCGCATCTTCTCTGTCCAGCAGGGCCGTTTCCACCGTGTTGTGCATGGTGTATGCGAGTGGCAGCAGCAGGGTTTCGGCTTCGGCTTCCGTCACCTCCACACCTTTCATGCCCGTTTGCGCCGGTCGCCATTCGCGCAGCAGGGTATCCGAAGCCATGCGATACAATTCCACGCGGCGCTCCGGCAGATGCTTCTGGTTGCGGTGTATTAGGGCAAGTATCGTCAGGAGGAGAGGATTGGTCGCCAGTTTGCGCACACCCTCACTGCGCCCAATTGCCGCCTGCAATCCTCCGCTCTCTTCCAATCCCTTGCGCCGGTTCTCCGTTTCGCCTGCCCCCGGTGTCTGGAACGTTTCCACTTCCACGCACCAGCGGTTGAGAAACTCCTGCACCTGCGCGTCGTCCATGTCCAGCATCTGATACTCGGCAAACCCACTTCCAAGCCGCGCTTCCCGGTAGCCCACAATGCGGCTTGTGACCAGAACCCGGCAGCCTGCATCCAGCCCGCTCACGAAACTCTCGATTTGACGGGCGATGTGGGCGCGGTCGGCTCCACTCGCAACCTCGTCCAATCCATCCAGCAGTATGAGCGCCTTCCCCTGCTGCAAGGCGGCTGCAAAGAACTCCGCCCGTTCCGCGTCCGCAATGCCCGTATCGTGGAAGGGTACGGACAGAAACTCTCGCAAACTCAGGTTACGGTTCTTCTCCAATGCTTCCGCATACTCGGCCACGCGCAGCAAAATGGGCAGGCGCGTGTCGCCATACCGATTGCCGGGCTTGTCCGTCACGTCCGGCTTGCCTGCTCGACACGCTTCCGCAAACCGTGCGGTCACGAACCGCGTCAGCGTGGTCTTGCCCGCTCCCGGCGCTCCCAACAACACCGCCAGCCGTTCCCGCTGTACAACCTCATACAACTCCATCTTGCGCGTGACGATTTCCGGCTGTCGCACAGGACGTATACTCTTTTGCCCTACGCCGAAAGAACCAGACCCATAAAGGACTGGAACAACGTCTGCCAAATCACGTTCCATTCCCCTTACCAGTTCTGCAAAGTCGGAACTGTGCCGTTCCACTTTCTGTTCGGCGCGGAGGGACACGTACACGGCGTCAAGCGGCAGTGTCACCGTGTTTTCGTTCAGCGCAATGCCACGCGGATTGATATGCTGACACTGTTCGCTCAGGTACTTGAAATACTGGTTCCGAACGTTCGCCCATTGCCTCCCCGTAAGCACGTCGGCATCTTGCGGGGAGGCTAATGAGGGTGTTGGGTGTCGGGTATTGGGTGTTGGGGAGGGGTTATAATCGGTGTACCGGTTGAGAACGGGAATTTGCCGTCCTTACTGCGGTCGGTGTCTGCTGTCCATCCGGTGTTGTCGAGGTTCCATCGCCGCAGGTATACGGTTCCCTGCCGCGTCTCGGTGTCGAACGATACGAAATTGTAGGCGTTGATGTACTCCATGCGATAGGGAACGCGCTTATCGAAACACGCCCCGCCCGGAATAATCACGCAATCGCCCTGCGTCCCTTTCGTTACGACCACGCGCGGTTTGTGAACGTGGCCGCGCAAAATGAAGTCGCAGCCCTCGTACATCCGGGCTTCGACGATGTTCTCGTCTGTTTCGGTCAGCCAATCGAACGGGTGATGGATCAGCCCGATACGAACCGGCGCGTCCTTGATGGCGCGAAGGGCGTCATGCACCTGTGGCTCCCCGACCGTCAATTTGTTCTTATCGTCGTTCTGCTTCGTTACCGGGTCTTCGCGCCCGCACATCAGGGCGGAATTCACGCCGAAAATGCCGACTTTCGTATCCCCTACCGGCATCACCCGCCAGTTTTCGCTGAAATGCAGGTCCGGTATGCCGTACTCCGTGACAAACTTCTGGTACGCGCTGAACGGCTTGAGTAGATCGCCACGCAAATCGTCATCTGTGAGCCACTCATTGGCCTGCTGCTGCGACGTGAAGGGTTGTTGAAGTTCCGGCCCGAAGACGTCGAAACATGCTGCGGTCAAGGTCGTGGTTGCCGGGAATGAGGAACAGGCGGTCTTTGTCCAGATTAAGCGCCTGTCGTACCAGTTCGAGCAGCAGGTCACGCGCCGCCTCGTACTCGGTTTTCTTGCCGCTGAAGGCGAGGTCGCCGGTGAAGAACACAAAGTCAATGTGCTCCAAAACCGGATCAAACTCGGCGCGGCGTTTGATGTCGTCTTCCAGCGCCTGCGCGACAACTTTGCGGTCGAAATCGCCGCCGCCCTGATGCCAGTCGGACAGGTGCAGCCAGTTTACGGTAGCCAACAGTAGAACTCCTTGTGTTGCATAAGAAATCGGAGCGGCATGTAGATACCATGCCTTTATACAGCATATGCAAACATTGCGCGGTAATATACGCCCTGCACAGTGTTTCTTCCTGCTGTGCGGCAGAAAACAATGGAGGAACGGGGGGTTCTACCCTCATCCGGGCTTCGCCCACCTTCTCCCTGCAAGGGAGAAGGCTAACGTGTTCATCTGGCGCGTTGATAATGGGTTAGGTTCAGGCGTATAACGGACGGTATAACTGGTTCCTCATTTTTCTATTCAACCGCCCGTTGAATAGTTTAGCCTTCTCCTTTGCAGGGAGAAGGTGGCCGGAGGCCGGATGAGGGTAGAACTCTCCGCTATCCACGATAATCAAGGCACACGAATAGTATTAGAGCATGAAAAGCCCCTCTCCTGGCGACGCAGGCGCGGTCAGGAGAGGGGTTAAAGTAAATTCAGAACAGAGTTTTAGAGACGTGTCAGGTTACAGGAGAAACATCTGGTATCCGCTTGCTTATTATCTCATCTGCACCACAGCCTCTTCAGGAACGTTCAGCATGTCGTGGGCCTGAGATATAGCCTCGCAGACGGACCTGGCTCCTATCCGCAGGTCTTCTTCCGAATGTGTGGACATAACCTGCATTCGGAATCGGGCGCTGCCGACTGCGACGGCGGGAAATTCGACCAGATTGGCGAAGACATTGGAAGCAAACAGCAGCGCGCTGGATACGCGAGCCAGTTTTTCGTTTCCGATGGGAACCGGCACGATTGGCGTCGGTTCGCCCATGCAGGCGATCCCATAAGGTATGAAAGCATTGCGCAGGGCATGCACATTCTGCATCAGGCGGACGCGCAACGCTTCGCCTTCCTGCGACCGGATGATCCGAATGGCTTCCAGAGCGACAGCAGCCTGGACGGGCGACATGGCGGTAGAAAACAGATGCGAGCCGCCATAAGTCTTGATGTAGTGCCGAACCGCATGAGACCGTGTGGCGACAAAGCCGCCATTGGTTCCGAACGATTTGGAGAAAGCGCCCATTACCAGATCAATCTGGCCTAACATCTGCTGCGCGCCGATAATGCCCGTTCCGTCCGGCCCCATGCACCCCAGGTCATGCGCCACATCTACCATCAGGGTCGCCTCGTATTCCCGGCAGACCCGCTGCAAGCGCATGAGATCGGGAACATCCGAGTCCATGGAGAACAGCCCTTCCGATACCACCAGAATGCCGTTCTTGCTGTCGGTCCGGCGAATGGCTTGCAGGTGCTTCAGTACCCCTTCGATATCCAGATGGGCATGGCGATGGATGTTTTGCGTGGCGAACTGCGCGCCCTGTTGTAAGCAGGCATGCGCCAGATTATCCAGAATGACATGGTCGGCAGGCCGCACAAGCGCGGTGATGCAGCCGAAACCGGCTGCCCATCCCGTCGTGAACAGAGCCACATGCTCCATTTGCAGCCATTCGCTCAGGGCGGCTTCCAGCGACAGCGACAGCCCCGTATTGCCTTGCAGCATCGGAGAACTGGGACTGTGCGTACCGTACTCGTAAATGGCGCGGACAGCCGCTTCCCGAATAGAGGAGTGTGTGGACAGCCCCAGATAGTCCGTATTGGCGAAGTTGATGCCCTCCGAACAGCGGCCTGATTCGTTGCGTATGGCGCAATGGGCGTCGGGCGAGGACAGTATAGCGCGTGAGTAAGGCCATACCTCGTTTGCCTGCCGCGCGTCGCGCCAGCGCGCAAACGCTTCCGTGCGGGCCAGCAAATCCGGGCCGGAGGGTCGGGCAAAATGCGCCACGCTTTTGTTGAGAGCGCCGGTGGCAGGCAAAACAGGAATCATGGAGTCCGTGGTAAACATGGCGAATAGCGACCCTTCCTTAGTAAAGGATGATGGCAGCGGCAGGGCTAATCAAAGCCGTTACCGCTGTAAGAGGCGATTCGAGGAGTCTACCATTCCTTGATGATCCGGCGTGGGATCCGGGCAGCGCTGACGGGGCGCAAAGCAAGGCTAAATACAAGGCTAAATAAAAAAAGAGGAGCGTTGCGCGACACGATGCCCGGAGAAGAAAATGTATGGGAATGTACCGCAACTTTGCCAGTATACTCGGCTGGTTAATTTCTGTCAAGCCTTTATGACAAAATTTGGCGGTAAATTATTTCGCAATAAAATTGTTGTTCTAATTTCCCCACGCGACCTCTATTCTCAAGTTACCCCCATCTTGCGCCGACAATGGTATGTGCCTTAATCGGTACGCGACTCAGAGGCAGGCAAATACATCAACTCCCTGCTGCCTTTACATCTTAGCGGATGCTTCAGGAGTTCAACACAAATTCCAGTTGATAACGATGTGGTTTTAGAACATGCGAACTATAAACTGGCCTCGACACAAATACGCCGTCCTCCTGAGCGCTATTGGTTTCCCGCTCCTTTATCTCTTGCTCTACATAGCGCAACGGGGACAGGGCACCTCCGGGCAAACGTTTCAATACTTCCTGCAAATTGGTCCGCATCTGTTTGCTGCCTGCTGCAACCTTGTGTACGCCTGTTTTGGTCGTCATAGCAGCGTGGCGCGTCAGCGCGGCTGGCTGCTGATTGGCCTCGCGTGCCTGACCTATTCCACTGGCGATGTCATCTATTTTTATTATGTCGGCATCCGTCGTATGGAAGCGCCCTATCCCGGATGGGACGACGCCGCGTGGCTGCTCGTTTTTCCCCTGCTCATCGGAGGCGTGCTTGCCCTGTTCGGCAGCATGCCGCAGGCGGGCCGTATGCGCCTGCTGCTCGACAGCGCGATTGCCAACAGCAGCCTGGCCGCTCTGGGCTGGTACTTCCTGGTGGAACGCATCTGGCAGCAATCCGGGGTTTCGCGCCTGGGAAAACTCGTCAGCGTTGCCTGTCCGCTTGGCGACTTCGCCGCCTTTTTTGGCGCTATCGTCCTTATTAACAGCCCTTCTACAAACCGCGATCTGCGGCGTTCACTGCTGTTTCTGGCTGGCGGAATCGTCGCGTGGACATTTGCCGACTTCGTTTACGCTTTTACCCGCCTGCACAACGCGTTCCATGATGGTTCCTGGACGGATGTAGGCTGGCCGTTGGGGTCTTTCTCGATTGGTATTGCCGCTCTGATACCGTTTTGCAAGGCCCAGAATCTGAGTATTGAGGGCAGCAAAGCGTCCAGAACTTATCCTCTTCTGGCTGTTCCGCGCCTGATCTCGATGTTTATGCCGTATGTTGCCAGCCTGGGCGCCTTCCTGATTATTTCTCTGCATGATTATTCGCATGGCAACAAGCAAATCAGCAATGAAACGTTGTGTATCGGCCTGCTCATGCTGGTTCTGGTACTCGTGCGGCAGGTTTTCACGTTGCTCGAAAACCGGCAGTTATCACGTCAGTTGGTGACATTTAATGAAACTCTGGAACACAGAGTCGCGCGGCGCACCGAACAACTCAGCGCCCTGCTGCGAATCAACACGGCTGTCAATAATACGCTGAATGTAGAAGAGGTGCTGACGCTGGCCGGGGAGCAGGCACAGGAGGCGTTCCAGGCGGATGCCGTCGTGATATGGCTGTCCGAAGCCGGGGAACCGCAGCCGGAAAATGCGCCGGAATCGAACACGCGCGCTGCGCTGCTGCCGGTCGGCAAGACAGTCATTCTGCCTGAAATGCTTGCTTATCTGGAACACCTGCCCCTGCTTGCGTACACTGAGGTAATCGCGCTGCCGCTGCCCACGACAGCAGTCTCGCCCCTGTCTGCCGCAACAACGAACGCGCAGGGCAATCACGAGGCAGCGGCAGCGAGCGGGGAAGCCGGGGAGGGTTATTGCCTCCGCGCCCCGTTATTGTGGCAGCATCGGTTGCGCGGCATGATCGGCGTCCTCCGCTGGCAGTCCGGCTTTGAACCTGCGGAAGCCGAACTGCTCCAAAGCATCGGGCTGGCAGTGGCAACAGCTCTGGAAAATGCCCGTTTGTACGCAACGGCAGTGAAGGCCGCCGATTGCGACTCGGTAACGGGCCTGCTCAATCACCGCGCCATGCACCAGCGTCTGGACAAAGCGCTGGCACAGGCGCGCGACCACAGCCAGTCCGTTGCCGTCATGATGCTGGATTTGAACAACTTCAAGCTGTTCAATGACACTTACGGGCATCCGGTCGGCGATCAGGTGTTGCGGCGCGTGGCGGAAACCATGCGGGCGGAGTGTCCGCCTGCCGCCATCCTGGGGCGTTACGGGGGTGACGAATTTATCGTCGTGATGCCGAATACTACGATGGAAACTGCCGTGCAGAGCGCCGAGCGCATGAGCGCTCATCTCATGGCGGAGGGATTTCGCCGGCGTAGCGACGACCGCGTTATCCCCATCACCCTCAGTTTCGGTCTTGCCTCGTTTCCTGATGACAGCGGCAACCGCCACGAACTATTGACCATCGCCGATAAAAATCTGTATTCGGCCAAGCTGTCAGGAGACAGCATCGGACGCAGCACCGAATTTCAGCGCGCGAATCGGGAGTTTCGGGCCGAGGCTTCTTATGGCGTTCTGGATTCAATGGTTTCCGCCGTTGACAACAAAGACCGCTACACGCGCCAACATTCCGAAGACGTTACCGAGTATGCGCTGTGGATTGCAGAAGAGATGGGACTGTCTGAGGAGACCCTGCGGGCTTTGCGTATCGGGGGGCTACTGCATGATGTTGGGAAGATCGGGGTTCCCGATGAGATATTACGCAAGCCGGGGCGGTTGACAGACGAGGAATACAATATTCTGAAACAGCATCCCCTGTTGGGCGCGCTCATCGTCAGCTCTTTGCCGGGCATGAAAAACGTTGTCGAAGTGGTGCGTTCGCACCATGAGCGCTGGGATGGCAAAGGCTACCCCGATGGACTAAGGGGCGAGGCCATTCCGCTGCTGGGGCGCATTGCCGCAGTGGCCGATGCGGTCAGCGCAATGACCACACACCGTCCCTATCGGCGCGGCATGGATTGGGAAGTGGCGCTGGCGGAAGTGCGCGCGAATATCGGGACACAGTTCGATCCCGAAGTGGCGGCGGCATTCCTGCGCGCCGCGAAAACAGCGATTGTCGGCATCGCCCGCGCCTGCGGAAGCTTCCGGTCAACTAAGCAAAGCCGCTTGAGCAATTTAAGCGAAAGAACGGGCAACCGGAGTCGCCCCTGACAATCAACTCCAGGAATATCTGCGCATGATGGGTAAGGTTCACGGATACTGCTGCCAATACTCTGCTATATTTGTCATTTACGGCGTGTTCCGCGCCTCAGATTGGAATAAACAATGCACACTTTCAGTTCATACGACCCTTCCAGTTGGCCGTTGATACGAGGCCGACGCTATGGCTTCACACTCATAGAATTGCTTGTCGTCATCGCGATCATCGCGATTCTTGCCGCGATCCTCTTTCCTGTGTTTGCGCAAGTTCGGGCAAGCGCGCGCAAGACGGCCTGCCTGAGCAATACCAGACAGCTTGGCAGCGCTCTGATTATGTACACGCAAGACAACGATGAGACTTACCCCACGTTGGTTCTCGTCGGGAGCGCGTCCTCTAATCTCGCCTATGATGTTTCCACCGCCCTCCGTTCCTACATCAACAATGAGGACGTTTTCCTTTGTCCCGACCGAACCGCCAGGGATTGCAACAGCCAGGGATTTACCGAAGTCGGGTTCCACAGTGATCGCTGTATGGGCTATGGCTACAATTTTGGTGTCAACGTTTATGGCGGCGGAGGATTGGCGCAGCCTGTTTACCAGGCAGGCAACGCGTATGTGGCCGCCGGCCAATCTCTGGCGGCTCTGGCCGCTCCCGCTGACACCTTCGCTTTCGGCGATACCTACGATTATCCATTCTACACGGTTGCTTACAATGCGATACTGAGTAATTTCGCGGGCAGCCACAACAGTGACCTGCGGCATGGCGGTCATTTTAATATGCTGTACGCGGATGGTCATGCCAAATCCCTGTCCTGGCAGGGCGGCGTCTACTCCGATGGCACAAAGGTCGCTTTTCCCAGGCGCGCGGAAGACTATGGGAAGTGGTGCGCCAACCCGGACGGGCCAGCCTACCCGGGGGCATCCCAGACGTGCCTTGCATACCTACAGGCGCAGGCAGGGCTTACGACATTCTGGAAGAATTGATACTGGCAGGCGCCTGGCGCATTATATAGAGAAAGAAAATACATTGGCAAAAGTCATCACCATTCATCGTCGCCACAACAATATCGCGTCGCTTTCAACATCGGGTAAGGCAAAAGGTCTGCCCCACGCCGACACAATGCCGATTTCCGGCCTGAACCTGCCTTATGCTATGGCTATCGCAGGGGTAGCTCTGGCATGTCTCGGCGTTGCGGTTGTCCATTGGGGCGGCATCGGGACGCAGGACGAACTTCGCCCGCAGGCGCGTAATCAGAAGCAACTCAAACTTAGCGGACTTCCCGCGCTGCGCGCCCCCCATTCTGGAAGCGTCCATTAGCCCCAGTCCTGACAATCCATTAGCCCCAGGCCTAACACCCGGATTATAACAATCCGGGTGTTAGACATTCGTACCCACTTATTTACCTTTGCTGTCAAAAAGCGGCTTAATTCTGCGAATATCCTGTTTTAAGGTCTTTTTTGCCACGTTTCATGCCACGTTTGCCCCTTATACTGACCTCGTGGACTTGAGCTTTTGTTACGGGCGCGGGAATATCGCGCCCCGACAATCGCACTCAAGTCGTTGTCGCCTTTCGCGTCCGTTGCTCCGGCAACAGATGTCACGTTTCCCAATCTATCTATTGACAGGAAAATCCAGGATGATGAACCGCACACGTTCGCTCACGCTTCCCGGCGCGCTGCTCGGCTTTGCCGCCTGCGCGTTGTCCGGGTGCATCAACCCGCCCATTCTGTTTCAGGCGGCTATCACTACCGGGGTCGGACTCCGGCCCTCGGCGTCTGCCGTCGGCGATCTGAACGGCGATGGCATCCCCGACATTGTGACCGCCAATGCCGGAAACGCTTCCGTCAGCGTCCTCATCGGCAACGGCAATGGAACCTTTCAGCCGCAGCGCATGGTGGCTGTCGGCAACAATCCCCGCGCCCTCGTCCTTGCCGATCTGGATGGCGACGGTAAACTCGATCTCGTCACGGTCAACGCCGACGACAATACGGTTTCCCTCCTGCGCGGCAACGGCAATGGCACTTTCCAGCCACAGGCCACGCTTCCCGTTGGCAGCAATCCTGACGGCCTTGCCATTGGCGATCTGAACGGCGACGGCAAGCCCGACATTGTGACCGCCAATTCCGGCGATGGCGCGATCAGCATCCTCATCGGCAACGGCAACGGAACCTTTCAGCCGCAGGTGGCGATTGCTGTGGGCAGCCAGCCGCGCGGCGTGGTTCTTGCCGACCTGAATGGCGACGGCAAACTAGATATTGTGACGCCCAATTACGGCGACGCGACCCTTAGCGTTCTGCTCGGCAACGGCAATGGAACCTTCACGCCCGCCCCCACATTGCCCACCGCCCCGAATCCGGTTGCCGTCGTGGCAGTAGATGTCAACAACGACGGCTTTCTCGACCTTGTCGCGGCGAATGGCGGCACGGACCTCCGCACGCGATTCGGCAACGGCGATGGAACCTTTCAGGACGCGCTTTACGATGGCGGCAGCAACGCGAGCAGCCTTGCCATTGCCAATCTGAATGACGACGCCCAACCCGATTATGTGATAACCGATACGGGCGGCAATCAGGTCAACACCCTGCGCGGTATGCTGGATGGCAGCCTGAGCGCGGCAACCCCGTATCGTACCGGAACCAGCCCCGCCGCCGTTGTGCTTGCCGATCTGAATGGCGACGGCCAGCCCGACATCATCACGACCAACACGGCCGGCAACTCCATCAGCGTTCTGCTCAACAACGAGGGCGGGGCCAACATCAGTTCCCAATTCTCCCTGTCCGCCAGCGTCCCCAAACTTGCAACTGGAACCAGTTTGTACACGCAGCGAGTGACGCTCAAGAATACCGGCCTGAACACGTTCAGCGGCAGCGTGTTCCTCGCGGTGGACAACCTGACTCCGGGCGTGACGCTCGCCTCCTCCAACGGCACAACGCAAAACATCGGCACGCTTCACAGCCCCTATCAGCGCGTGTATGTGCCTGCCGGGGGATTATTGCCCGGAGCGGCTGTATCGGCCACGCTTCAGTTCCGCAATCCGTCCAACCGCGCCATCAGCTACACGCCGCGCGTTCTTGCCGGCGGCGTTCAGCCCTGACGCTTCCCTGTCGGCGGATGCGGCGCATGAGAGCCTGTCCCAATAGGCCGGGTACAGAGAACGTACCCGTCTGCGTAGCCTGCGGCTAAACGTCCGAAGGACGTAAATGCTTTTCCCTGTGAGGATAGGCTCTTACAGGTTTGCCGCGCCCGCCGACTGTCTGCTATCGTATAAAGGAGTTTGTTATGTCTGTCTTGTGTTTCCCGCCCGATGTGGCGCGAACCCGGCGCCTCATTTATGCTAAAATCGCTTCTGTGGGCTGTTTGCGGTTCGCCGTGTCCGCAGCCCTGTTTGCCCTGATTGCCCTTGTGAGCCTGTCGCGCCCTGCTTGCGCGCAGCCTCCGCTTTTCGGGCCGGATGACAGGTATCCAACGGATTTTGGCGCGTATGCGTCCGTAGTTGCCGATTTCAACGGGGATGGCATTCCCGACCTCGCCGTCCTGAACCGGCGGGTCAGCGGCGTCAGCATCCTGCTTGGCAACGGCGATGGAACCTTTCAGGACCCGCAGGAATATGCCGTTGGAAGCAGGCCGGAAAGCATGGCTGTCGCGGATGTGAACGGCGATGGCAAGCCCGACATTGTGACCGCCAGCACCAACAATGGCAATGTCACCGTCCGGCTCGGCAACGGCGATGGAACCTTTCAGCCACAGCAAACGTTCGCGACGGATGCCGTGCCGGAAGGGGTTGCCATTGGCGACGTGAACGGGGATGGCAAGCCGGATATCGTCACCGCCAACTACGAAAATGATACGGTTGGCGTTCTGCTCGGCAACGGCGATGGAACCTTTCAGCCGGTTCAGCTTTACGCCGCCGGTAGCGGCCCGCAGGCCATCGTCCTTGCCGATGTCAACCACGACGGCAAACTCGACATCGTTACCGCCAACTCCTTCGGCGGAACCTTTTCCACGCTGCTCAACAACGGCGACGGAACCTTCGGAGCGTCCAATGATCTGCCGGTAGGCCAGAACCCGTATGCCGTTGCCGTCGCCGACCTGAACCACGACGGCAATCTTGATGTCGTGGTTCCCGGATACAGCGACGACACTCTGAGCGTTTACTTCGGCAACGGCGACGGAACGTTTCAGGCGCGACAGATTATCCCCATTGACAGCGGTTCGGGGCCGGACGGCCTTGTCATCGCGGACATCACCGGCGACGGCAAACTGGACCTCGTTACCGCCAACTACAATGGCAACTCGGTAAGCGTTCTGCCCGGCAACGGAGACGGCACATTTGGAACCGCGCAAACCTACGCCATTAGCGGGGACGGCCCAAACCAGTTGACCGTTGGCGATTTCAACGGCGACGGCTTTCCCGATCTGGTTACGGCGAACTTTAACAGCGACGACGCCAGCGTCCTGCTGAACAATCGCGGCCTCCACAATGTCACCTCACAGATGCGCGTCACGCGGGGCGGGCTGCGTTTTAATCGCGGCACGAACCTGTATACGCAGCAAATCACGCTGCAAAATATCTCGTCCGCGTCCATTCCGCGCAGCCTGTTTCTCGCCCTCGATGGCCTGTCTCCCGGCGTGACTCTGGCTTCCTCAAACGGCCTGACCCAATCGCTCGCGCCGTTCAACAGTCCCTATATGACCGTGTATCCTGCCTCCGGTAATCGTCTCGCGCCGGGGGCCAGCGTCACGGTCACGCTGCAATTCAGCAACCCATCCAATCGGGCTTTCAGCTACGCCACGCGCATTCTTGCCGGAGGAACCCAGCCTTGAAACCTTTTCAACTTCAATACCCCTTTCATCAACCCTTGCGCGGATTGACCCTGAAAACCGCTTGCGCCATGCGCCTGTTTTCTGCTCTGGCTCTGCTGTGCGCAGGGGCATTATGTGGGGCGCAAACGCAGTCGTACCACATTCGCATGGACACTGCGCCGCTTGTGGGCCACGCGGCGGGGCCGTTCGCTCTGAACTTCCAGTTTACGGACGGCAGCGGCAACACGCCCGGTGACGCCAACAATACGGTTCACCTGTTCAACTTCAATTTTGGCGGGGGCAGCGGCATGGGGACGTCCGCGACAATAAACGGCGCGTCCGGCGACCTTGCATCGGGCGTCACGCTTACCGATACCGACCTGCTGAACGACTTCGCGCAGACATTCACGCCGGGAAACGAACTGAACTTTGACGTGACGCTGACCAATAATGCCGACGCGAGCGGAACGCCGGATGAGTTCACCTTCGCCATTCTGGACAACACGGGTATTGAACTGCCCACGCTCGGACTTGCGGACGTTGGCGCGGATGTGTTTCTGCTTACCGACCTGACCGGCGATCCCCTGACCCTGCAAACCTTCGCCAGTGACGATTCGCAGGCTCCGGCAGGCGGCGGAAACCCTCTCGCTATCGCCGCGCCCACCGCCACCGCCGTTCCCGAACCCGGCAATGTGGCTTTGCTGGCAAGCCTGACTGTTGGCGGTAGTCTGTTGCTGCGTCGAAGCCGAAAACGCCGCGCCTGATTTTGACACAAGCAGGCTTTATCACTCCGGCGCAAGCCGAAACGAAAACAGGCCGAAAGCGAAGTTCGCTTTCGGCCTGTTTTCTGCCTGATGTAAGGCGCGAGGAACTCGCCTACATCATCACGGCTAAACCTGACGCCCTTCCATTGCAGTCTCAGGTTGTTTGCTGCGCAACATCAGGCATTTCCGGCGCGACACAGCAGAAATCAATCAGAGTCACGGGAATATCAGGGGCATCCCAATCCGTTTCGGTGCAGACGCGAACTTCCGCCCCATCGGGCAGTTTCAGAAGCCGAAGTTGAAGGCTTTCGTCGGTCACGCGAACTGCCTGTGAAACATGGCGCGTATTTCCACTGCGCAGCGTTAATGTGGCATGAAACGTGGCGCGTGGCGGCTGGCCTGAAGTCATTCCCGCAAACCGCACTCGCATCCATTGCGTTTGCTTTCCCAATTCGGTCTCTGGTTGTCGGTCATTAATTGTTGCTATGTCACTGCTCATCAAACGGCCCTCCTGTCAATCCGGCACATCTTGCGCGACGAGGCGGCGCAATCGTTCCAGACTTGACTCGCCCGTGCCGCCAGTTGTAATCTCACCCGCGCCATCTGGTCGTAGATCGAAAAAGGCGATTTGGTTTCCTGCCTGCGCAAATTCTCGCGCGCGAGCCTCGTTGTAGACAAGAACCGCGACATCAAGCCAGACTTTCTCGCTGCCGTCCGCATCAGGCGCCTGCCAGACACCGATACAACAACGCGGGTGCGCCAACAGTTCTCGATGTTGCCGCATGAACAAAACCAACCCTGTATCCAACTGTTCCGGCGCAAGCGTCCGTGTTAGATTATTGTCCAGGCCAACGGCGTACAACGATTGTTCTGATTGACTGCCGAAATACAGGCTAAATGTTGCGCCGCCGGTTGTCAGGCAGCTATCAACAATAGCCGATGCAGTATTTTCATCCTTCCACATCGGTGGCAGCGGCCAGTCAGGATGGAACAGATGCTCCAGAAATGTGTTTGCGACGTTAGTTGTCATAGGTTTGCAAATTCGATTATGTTTGCTATTATAGCATACAGCATCAGAATGCGCCAGAACAACAGAAGACAGGCCGGAAGCGAATTTCGCTTCCGGCCTGTCTTCTGCCTGATATAATGCGCGAGGAACTCGCCCACATCATCACGGCTGAACCTGTCTCCACTCTCAACTTAAACATCGTGTCCGTGATCGTGGTCGGCGGTGTGGTAGTGGAGGGCGAGGAGGTCCGCGCCCCAATCGCCCTGAAAGTCCCGCCACACGGTATGGATGTGGTTGGCGTCGTTTTGCGTGTTGTCGTACTCCACTAAAAACGTCGCGCCCTGAATACGGTAGTAGTGGGGCAGCCCACGTTCCAATCCGCCCATCCAGGCGAACTTCACCTGCGCCATGCCCGCCTTGCGAATGGCCTCCAGACGCTGGCGGGCGATCTCCTCGACCTGCACATTGGCGTACTCGTGCAGCAGGCTCAGAAACATGCCCTGCTGATCCTTGCTCAACTCTTTGTACGCGATGCCTTTGTCTTCCAGAATACCCGCCTTACGCGCGTTCGTGGTGACAATATCGCCGGGGGCCTTGTCGCTGATGACGGCTGTTTTGCGCTGCTCCTCATTGAGAGATTTCACGAGCGCGCGGGCCAAATCCTCCTCGGCGGCGAGAACGCGGGTTCCCTTTTGAGTTCCCGTTCGGACTTCGGCGGGGTTGCTGCCCAGAAACTGCGGGCTGCTGGCAATGATTTTGCCCTTGAGCGATGTCCAGTTCAGGGATACGTGATGCCCCTCGTAGCGCAGTCCCCACGTTCCCCGCGCGGCAGGTTCGCCGAAAACGGTAAAGTAGTACAGGCCCGGATCGCGGGTCGGGCCCTTGCCGTTCTCCATTTCGCGCAGCACGTTTTCAAGCTGCCGGATGGTTTCCACCTTCTTGTATCCGCTCTGGCTCAGTCCGACGAGGAGCAGGGCATGGGCGGCCTGTTGTTGCGCGGCGTTCATGTCTTTGTAGTGCAGCCCCTTACGCTCTTTGGGAACGTAGTACCAGTTGAGCCGCTCTTCCGTGTTAAACGGGAGAACGGCCTTTTGCTTTTCCGCCGCGTCCAGCGTGGCAAGAAAGTCCTGCGTGGCCTGATAAAGCGTGGTTTTGCGCTGTCGGGCGCTTGCCGGTTCGCCAAGCGCGGCGGCAGTCAGGATTGCGCCGCCCGCGATCATTTCGCGCCGCGTCAGTTGGGGAAGGGGCATGAGATTACCTCCCGCCGCTTCCGATGCAGCCGCGCCCGTTGCTTTCGCTTCCTGCAAGTTCATATTCTCCGTCTTTTTCATTCTTGTTTGTTCCTTTGTATCTCGATGTTCGTGTATATCTCCTATTCGCCGGTGTAATTCCTCCTTGCCATCGAAAATCTCTTGTAAAAAGAGGGATACAAAGCCCTCGCGCCGAACGTCGTATACATCAACTGATTCTCACTCTGTTTGCCGTTTTGTGCAGGAGGTTTACCTATGTCTCATTCCGAATTGCCTTGCGAATTCACTCCACCCGTTGCCGCTGACGCGAACGCCGAGTCCGTCCATTCCGGCCTGTCGCGGCGGCAATTGCTGACCACGAGCGCGGCCCTGAGCGCGGCGGGACTGCTGGCAACTCGCGTGGAGGTGGTTGCCGAAGCGCAGGACAAGGCGCAGGACGGCAAAGCGCCCGATGTCAAGCCGGAGGCCGCGAAAACGAAAATGCCGCTTGTCGCGCTGGGCAGGACCGGCTTCAAAACGTCCCGGCTGGCAATGGGCGGCTCCTGGAGCGTAGACCCCGAAGTGGTTACGACGGGCGTAGAGCAGGGCATCAATTATCTGGACACGGCGGAGGGCTATAACCGGGGACACAGCGAGGAGGCGTTCGGCGAGTTCCTCAAAGCGCAGGGCGCGACCGGCAAAAACAAAACGCGGCAGAAATTCTGGCTCGTGACCAAAACCCATGACCACTTCAATCTGGAAAAACGACTGGCGGGCAGTTTGCAGCGCCTACAGCAGGACTATGTGGACTGCTACTACATGCACCAGATTCAGGATACCAAACTGCCGTCCAATTCCGACATCAAGGCCACTGCCGCCCGTCTGAAAAAAGAGGGCAAAATCCGGTTCTTCGGCTTTTCGTGCCACGACGGGAACGTGCCGGAATGTCTGAACGCGGCTGCTGACAGCGACTTTATTGATGTGGTGATGTTCCGCTACGATTACCACTATTATAAGAGCGACGACCTGAACCGCGCCATAGACCGTTGCGTGAAGGCGGGCGTCGGGCTTGTGGCGATGAAAACGCAGGTGGGCGGCATGACCCTGCCGGACAAGTTCAATCCGTTCAAGCAGCGCGGCTTAAACCAGCATCAGGCGGCTATCAAAGCCGTTGCCGTTGATGAGCGAATCGCGGCCATCTGCTCGGAAATGACCAACGAAGACCAGATGAAGCAGAACGCGAGCGCGGTGGCAAGCAAACTGACGATTGCGGAAGCCGAGGCCATTCAGGAACACGCCCGTCTGGTAAGCCATCTGTGGTGCCGGGGCTGCGACCACGTTTGCCGCGGCAAGCGGCGCGGGGCAGCAGATCGCGGTTGCCGACTCGCTGCGCTTCCTGATGTATCACGACCACTACGGCAAGCGCGAACACGCCCGCGATTTGTACGCGGAACTGCCCGCAGATGCCCGCGACCTGAACGCGATGGCCGCAGCCGACTGGAACAAAGCCGAGTCCGCCTGCCCCCACAACGTGCCGATTGCCAAACTGATGGAGCGCGTCAAAGAGCGACTGGCGTAATACTATAAAAGAACGTTCCTGCTTTTGCCGCCGAACAGGGCGGCAGGGCAGAATGGCATGGCTCCTATGAAACCATACAAGCCTACTCCCGTGACCAAAAGAGGAACTTGTGTACTCTTGTGCGTCGGGTTGCTGGCATTATGGTGGCACTGGAGCCATGCTGTTTCCGACTTTACGCCGCCCACGCCCGTTCTGCCAACGCCAAACGCCCATGATACCTATGTAGCGGCAGGCAAAATGCTGCGGCATGAACGTAAAATCAGCTTTGCTGTAGATTACGATCTCCCGACTACGAAGTTGGGTCGCTCTTTCTATACTCAGGACAATCATCCGTACACCCTCGCGCAAAAGCGGCAACTGGTGGCAGAGAACCGGGACGCGCTATCACGGCTGCGTCTCGGATTGCAGCAGACATACTTTGCGCCTCCCATTCGCTCATTTCAGACGCGGATTTTCTACTACCGAAGTTTTCACAGTCTGTCGCAATTGCTGCTTCTGGAACAGCAGGACGAAACGGCGCGGGGCGAATGGGCGAACGCGGTAAATACCGGGCTGGACGCCATTGCCTTCGGGGAGAGTATAGCGCGTGGGGCAGGTGTCGCCGGGAAAATCGCAGGCGGAATTTATGCCGCTCCTTGCCGTTCGCTCCTCTGGCCGGCAATAGCCCATCTAAGCGGATCGCAGGCGCGAATGGCGGCACAGCGTCTGGAAAACATTCTATCCCGCCATGTGGCGTATGCCGACGCGCTGCAAGAGGATAAATGGTGGTATGAGGGTGGCTTACTTGAAATTCTGCATAGCAACAACCTTCTTAATGATCTGGCGAATGTGGGTGTGAAGGAGTACGAGGGACTGGAGGGCAAGAGCCTGCTTACCCTCGATGGCTGGCGCGTTGTGCCGCGCAGCGCGCCCTTTCTTCTGGCCGGCAAGCGCGGGGCGATTGTAGAATACGCCCGCTACATGGATCAGAGCATTGCCAATGCCCGACTGCCCTACGATTCCAACCTGCCGGAACTGTCTGCGCCCCTGCATCCCCTGAATCGGGCGCTTATGCCGTTCTGTCAATGCCTGCGAACGGGAGGACACAACCCCGATCCCAAACGCTTTTCCGCAGAAGAGAGCGATGTAGCACAAAACCGCCTGCTGCTTGTCGCGCTTGCCCTGCGCGCCTACCGTTCGGAACAGGGACGCTTTCCGGACGCTCTGGCAGAACTGGTTCCGAACTATTTACGCGCTGTTCCCGCCGATCCGTTTGCCACGCCCGCTCCGCTGTGTTACATGCGACGGGAGACGGATTACCTGCTATACAGCATCGGCCCCGACTGCCACGATGACGGCGGAGTTCCCATTCGCGTCAATGACGAGCCGTTGCCTGCGCCGCCATGTCCCTACGCAAAGTTGCATGAGGGCAGTACAGGTGACATTGTGGCGGGCGTCAATAAATAGGGCGCGAGGCGCACAATCGTACTTCTGTCTGTACATTCGCGTTCATTCGCGGCTATTAACTTTTTATGGGAGCAGAGTATGACAATGAAACCAGGGCAGGAGCAGACCGGCAAGGATGTGAAAAATCAATTCACGCCGATTACCGAAGTGGAACTGGAAGGATTTGCGGGGTCGGGAAGCTACGGGCGCGGCCTGAAATACTTTCGCAACGGACATATTTCCGACGCCATTCTGCGCGGCGACACGCTTCATGCGGAGTGTGAGGGATCGCGGGAGGCCGCGTATCGGCTTTCCGCAACGCTGGCGCGGGTAGGATCGAGCGAGTCCGCGCAGGCGGCAGAGGGAAAGCCTTTCCCTCTTGCGGGCGGGCCGCAGGTAACGTCCTACAATTGCGAGTGCGAGGCGGGCGGATTTTGCAAGCATCTGGTGGCTCTGTTGCTGACGTGGATCAACAAGCCGGAAACGGTTGAAGTTCGGGAGGAGTTCGCCGCCCGTCTTCAGGCTCTCAGTCACGAACAATTGCTGAAATTGTGCGCCAAACTGCTGGAACGGCAGCCGGACATGGAGTATTTAATAGACGTAACCCCGCCCTCGGTTGCGCCCGTAAGCAAGTCGCCAACCGACGCGGCAGCAGGCAATGTCGCGCCAGCCATTTCGGTATCGCCGTTGGCAAATACGCAGACGGTAGATATAAACGCCATTCGCCGCAAAGCGCAGAAATCATTCCGGCAGGCGGGCAGTTACGACGATTACTACGACAGCGCATCACGGATTGCGGCGGAATTGGAACCGCTTGTCAGTACGGGCGACGAGTACGCGCAGGCGGGGCAATGGGCGAACGCTCAGGCTATTTACGAAACCGTCGCAGAGGAAGCGCTTGACGGCTATGAGGAACTGGAGGACGAGGGCGAACTGGCGGGGCTGATTAACGATTGCTGTGAGGGACTGGCAAAGTGTCTGGACGCGCAGGCGATCCTGCCGGAAGCCGCGCGTTTGAACAGCGGGGCGCGGCAGAAGCTGATTCGATCCGTGTACCAGATATGGGAATACGACCGGCAGATGGGCGGCATTGATCTGGCAACCGGGGCTGTGGAAGCGATTGCCCGCAACGTCACGCCTGATGAACGCGCCGAGGTGGAAAACTGGCTGCAACGCGGCATGAAATCGGCCAACGACTTTTCCAGCAACTTCAACAACGCCGCCCGCGCCCGGTTTATCGTCACTCTGAAAGTCCATTCGGGCATCAGCGACGAGGAGAAACTGACGGAGTACAGCAGACTGGGCCTGTACGCCGAAGTTACGGAATTGATGCTTGCGATGGGGCGCATAGACGAGGCGATGCAAGTCGCGCTGGAGAAAACGCCCCAACCGGCGCAACTGACCGCGTTTGCCGATAGATTGCGCGCGCTGGACGGCGCAAACATAGATCGCGCATTGGATTTTATCGCCGAACAGCAGGACAAGTTGGACGCGGAAACGGGATCAACCGGCAACGTCACGTATGCGCGCTGGCTTGGGGAGCGGTACGCGCAGCACAATCAGCCGGAAAAAGCGTTGGAAGCGCAACTACGCCTGTTTCGCGCCTCGCCGAGCCAGTATGAGTACCGCAGCGTGAAAAAGGCCGCGCAACTGCCGGGGCATCCCGCTGATGCGTGGACGCGCCTGCGCCCCGAACTCATCGTCCCGCTGGAAGAGCGCAAAATGTGGCGCGACCTTATTGAGATATATATCGAGGAGAAACAGGCGCGGCAGGCTCTGGATACGCTGACGCTGTTCGAGGAGACAACAACGCGCTGGACGGGAAGCGACCTTCATGCCCGCGTGGCGGGCGTCGCGGAAACCGATTTTCCCGACGAGTCCCGCGTCATCTACCAACTGCTGGCGGAAAACCTCATCGAGCAGCGCGGGCGGGACAACTATCGTCTGGCGGCAAGCTATCTGGCGCGGGCAAAAGACCTCGCCGGACGCGCGAACCGTCTGGTAGAATGGAACCGCTATATCGCCGTCCTGCGCGAGAACAACAACCGCCTGCCCGCGCTAAAAGAGGAGTTAAAGGCGCGTAATCTGCTTTAATCCTTTTTTCAAACGCTTAATGCTTTTGAACGGCTACACTACACGATAGGGAATTCAGGCGGGTTCATGTCAATTCCTCGTTACTATAAGAAAACGCTCTTCTATGGGATTTTTATGACTATCGTGGTGGCGGCGATTGTGGCTACCGGAAAGGACACGTATGCTGTCCGTTTAAACAGCGCCCTGATTAAGAGCGTCTACGAACAAAATTACGCTGAGGTAGAGTCCCTCTTGAAGAAAGGCGCAAATCCTAACGCTATACAGGTAAGCCATTGCCTCAGTGACAAATCTCCGATAGAAGAACTCATAGCCAAAATACAGCGCCGTCCTGTATGGCACGAACTCTGTGGTCCCCGGATACAGCCTGTAATCTGTATAGACGCGGCAATGAGCCGATATTCCACATTGCAAACGACAGACCAAACACCGCGCATTGCGGAACTGCTGCTGAATTGGGGCGCGGATGTCAACGCGCGTAACGACCTGGGCAGAACGGCATTGATGGAAGCCAGTGATAATAGTGATGTCGCTCTTGTAAAGTTGTTGATTAAGCGCGGTGCCAATGTTAATGGTGGCGCAGGAGGTGTAATCGCAGCTTTGACTTTGGCGCGTTATCACTTTGAAAGTTACCAATCGAGAAGGAGTGATCCACAGTATCGCAAAGCAGATGGTAATAAGTACAAGGATACGTCGGCCATTTACTTTATGCTCAAAGCGGCGGGAGCGAAAGAATAACGGCAAGAGCGCGCTTTCAACGACAAAAGAGGAGTGGCGAACAGTATTCCTGCTCATCGCTCCTCTTCTCAAATCTTTCACCCCTCAACTCTCAACTCTCAGCCTTTATTCGCATCCTGATTGATGACGCTTTCGGCCAGTTTGCTCAGGATTTTGTCCGTATGCTTCGCCTCGTCGAGTGTCTTTTTCAGCAGGTTCACTGTGTCCTCGTCGCCTATCTGCCTGGCATACGTGGTGTTCTGGAAGAGAATATCCGGTTCCAGTAGCGCGTCAGAACCTTTTTGTCTTCAAACACGCTTGCGAACAAGTACGAAGTTATCAGCGTCAGGGGAAGACTGATCGCCAGCAGCAACAGATATAGCAGTATGTTTGCCACTTTGCCGCGCAACGGCAGGATGACGTAATCCGTGACCAGCGCGAGCAGGGGCAGATGCAGCAGATAGATGCTGTAAGAAAACAGTCCCATGCGCGCCATTGGCGGCCAGGACAGCAGCTTCATTCCCCCCTGCGACCCGCTCAACAGCACGGCCAGCGTCATCAGCGCGGCGCACAATTCAACCGGCAGAGCATTATAAAACAGGGGAATGGCGCCCAGTGAATTCACTTTGACGTAGCAAGCGATCATTACAAGCGCGATGATCTTCCAGGGCAGGCGGCGAATTCGCGCCGCCGTATCGGAATACATGAGGTGAGCCGCCAGAACGCCGATAGCGAAATAAAAGTAAAATTGAAAATTAAATCCCTTCCAGCAGAGAGAACCTACCGGCGCGCGCGTCAAAAGGAAAAGGCTGAAACTCACAATGCCGATAGTCGCCATTGTAATCGCTATCCCCAGGCGCTTCCAGAGCGCCACGACAAGGGGAAACAGCAGGTAAATTTGACACTCCAGAGCAACAGACCAGTACACGCCGTTGATCTGAACATTGCCCAGATTGTCGAAAAATGGCGGAGGCCAGAGGTTCTGTAGCATCAGCAGGTGACTGATCACGCTTTTTTTACCTACCGGCAGACATATATCAAACATAATGTCATGTTTGCGCCCGATAAGCGTGGCGACCAGGAGCAGCGATGCCAGCAGTCCGGCGTAATATGCAGGCAGGATACGCAGACAGCGCCCCGTATAAAATCGGCGGGTTCCCCCTTTCAGTCCGCCAGACAGGATGACGGGCCGCATCAGGCAGAACCCGGACAATACGATGAACGCGACAACCGCGCAATCCCCGTTGACCCAGAATAACGTATACGTCAGGTACGGGTCGGGTTGCGGCACATTCCAGTACACCTGTTGAGACGCATGCCCGAGAATGACCGTCAGGGCCGCGAACGTACGCAGGCCATCCACGTAATGCAGCCTTGCTTTCGCCGCGTCGCCGACAGTCGTTTCGGAAACAGGCATGGTTGTGGAGGGCGTTGGCCGTTGTAGCAAATCCATTGATGAAGGGTTATCCTTTACAGGGGAATGTGGCCTGGGAAAACAGAGGTTCAAGCGCGTGTCATTGAGTTTACAACCTGATGAGTGATCGGAGATACCGGTTTGGTGTCATTGGTTAGATGCTATTTTAGCACATAAATGCTTCTCCGGCATACCAAACGCGCGGAGGAAAGGTGAGATAGGTTGCTATTGAAATTCCACAACTATAGAGGTGTGCTTCCAACGCCAAAAAGAGGAATGATGAACAGAAATACTGTCCATCATTCCTCTTTTCAAATCTCTCGCCCCTCAACTCTCAACTCTCAGCCCTTATCCGCGTCCTGATTGATGACGCTTTCGGCGAGTTTGCTCAGGATTTTGTCCGTGTGCTTCTCCTCGTTGAGCGTCTTTTTCAGCAGGCTGACCGCCTCCTCGTCGCCTATCTGTTCGGCATACGTGATGACCGTGCCATACGAGGCGATCTCGTAATGCTCGATCTTTTGCGAAGCCGCCAGCAGAGCCGCGTCGCGAACGGACGGGTCGGACTGCTCCTTGAGAATGTCCTCGCCCTCCTTCACCAAACCGTTCATCGCCTTGCAGGTTTTGCCGGTCGGCTTTTCGCCCATTTTATCGAATATCTGCTCTAGGCGCGAGACGTGTTCTTGCGTCTGCTCCAGATGCAGTTGCATGGCTTCCTTGAGTTCCGGGTGCGTCACGGAATCGAGCAGTTTCGGGTAGGCTTTGATCGCCTGATTTTCGGCGTTGTAAATGTCTTTCAGGTCTTCCAGATACAGGTCTTGCAGCGAGGCGGTTGCGGTCATCAGGTTGGTCTCCTTCATTATGTTCCCCGTCAGGAGGGGGAGGCCATTCACACGGGTTACGCGCAGCCACACCGAAATCCGGGTGGTTCGTCTTGCCAGTGACCAGAGGGGTCAGAAAGTTTCGACAGCAAACAGTGTCCTCATGCCGAGCGGAAACGGAATGTGGGCTGCTGCGCAAAGGACTAAAAACCGGCCCGCTATGTTCCCGGGGTTAGGTTGTTAGGTTGTTAGTTGTTAGGTATGAGGACAATGCAGGAGTACCCCTGTTCTTGTGTGGCGCAAGGCTGTCAACCCAATACCTAACAACTAACAACCTAACAACCTAACAACCTACCTGTACAACGCCATTCCCGCGCACGCCGCCAGCAGAATGATAACCGGGATGGGGACGCGCCGGGTTGACGCCATTCCCGCGCTGCTGAGGGCAAGGGCAAGGCTGCGGAAGTCCAGACCGTTGCCGCGTAAAAAGCCGAACAGCACGACCGCGAAAATTCCGACAACCGCCAGACTCAGGCCGCGCATGAACCCCTCCACTGCCGGGTGGTGCTGAACGCGGCGATACAATCTTTCAATCAACAGGACAAGCAGGGGGGGCAGGCAGAGGGCAACGGTTGCCAGCAAGGCTCCGGTCAGCCCGTTGGTCAGATAGCCCAAACACACGACCCACAAACCGTTCGGACCGGGCGAAATCTGGCCGATTGCGAGGGACTCGACAAACTGCCGCTCAACCGCCCACTTTCGCGCCAGTAGATCGGCATGGAGGCTCGGCAGATTGCCCATGCCGCCCGTAGAAAACAGCGACGCCTTTAGAAACAGCCCAAAATACAGCAACGGGTTCATGGCGCGTCATCTCCATCTGTTGAAGAAGCGTGTTCGTTGGTTGGAACCGGGGCGTTGCGGGACGGTTCCTCCCTCTCCGCAACCGGCCCGCTTTCGCTCTGTCCAGCCGTTCGGGTGTTTTCCCGCTGCCGATGCGCCAACGCGCCCGCCATGCCCGCCGCGCCCAAAATCACAATCACAGAACTGCGCCAATGCAATGCCGCCAGCATACTTGCCAGTAGAATGCCGGAATACGCCAGAAACGAGAATTTGCCCTCGCGCCGCGCTTCCATCAGGGGAGAACGCGCCATCTGATAGGCTGTCAACGCGCCCATTCCGACTGCCGCAGGCACGATTCCGCGCAGGGCAGCCCGCATCAGGGACAAACGCTGAATGTGCGCGTAGCCCGCCGTCAGCAGAATGGTCACGGTCACGCTTGGCAGCAGCAGGCCGATCATGCAAATCGCTATGCCGCGCCATCCCGCCAATCGCCTGCCGATGAGAATTGTCATGGCAATCAGGTTGATACCGGGCGCGGCCTGTACCAGCGTCCATTCCCGCGTGAATTCCGCTTCGGGCATCCACCTGTGGCGTTCCACAACCGCCTGCCGAATTAACGCCAGCGTCGCCGCGCCGCCCCCGAATGATTGCAGGCCAAGCGCAAGCCACACGCGCAGCAACAGGCCGAGGGGAGGTTTTGTTACGTCCGTATCCATTTTACACTTCGATAATATCGCCGGTATGTGTCGTATCATACCCGCCGAGCGCGCGGAGTTGGGATTGTATCCAGCGATGGCGCAGTGTGCCGAGCAGTTGCTGCATCGGCTCAAAATCCAGCGTCTCTTTGCGCAGGGCTAAATCGTAGCGCACCGAGCGCAGGGGTACAAAATCAAGTCCGTAAATCGCGGCTACCGACTCCGCGCTGATTCCCGCATCCGCGACGCCCGCCTGTATCGCCTGCGCCACTTCCAGATGCCCGCCAACGAGTTGCCCGTAACCCGCCACCTGTTCCGGTTCGATATGTTCGCTTTGCAGCCAGCTATCAAGCAGCAGGCGCGACCCGGCTCCCGGCTCCCTGTTTATGATGCGAACGCCCCCCTGCGTCAGGTCCGCTCCCGTTTGCAGGCATTTCGGGTTGCCCGGACGCAGCAATAGCCCCTCCTCCCACACGCCCAGATTGACCAGTACGAGAGAACCCTGCTTCAGCGCTTGCCGTACAAACGGCGCATTGTCGTGTCCGCCACGAATATCGCATAAATGGACGCCCGCCGCGTGAATTTCGCCCCGCGCCAGGCTTTCCAGCGCGATGGTGCTGTTGGCGTGTCGCCAGTGGACGCGCAAACCCGGATGCCACCGTTCCGCCGAACGCGCCCACAGCGACAGCGCGGGCGCGCATCCCGCCAGCAGAACCGTCCGCATCAGCGCGTCCGGCTCATCCAGCAAGCGTACAGCAACATTTTCCGAAACGCTCGGCGCTGAATTACGCGCCGCAACGTCTGTTTGAACATTGGTAAGCCCATCCGCCGGAATCAGTTCGGTACGGAACGCCTGCGCGTTCTGCAAAGGGTGAGCGATCCATTTGCCGCCAATCTGCGCCAGCGTGACGCGCCGGGGCAAAGCGGCTCCGTTTCCTGCCGCGCTTATGCCTTCAGCAGTGAACGCGCTTTCCGCGTCGCTCCTCTCCCCTCCTGCCGTCTGCACAGAATCGGGCAAAACCAACCTTGCCTGCACCGTCGGCAAATCGTCTTCCAGCCAGAACAGGTCTTCCACGCGGCAGCCCAACGCTTTCGCCAACCGCAGCGCCACAGAGGCCGAGGGCGCGTACAATTCCGCCTCAATGCCGCCGATAGTCTGCCGCGTTATGCCGGCCACTCCCGCCAGTTCCCGCTGACTCAGCCCAAGCCGGGTTCGCGTTGCCTGGAGCCGGTTCTTCAGCCCGCCCTCGTTTTTGGTTTTTTCGCTGTCCGTCTTCATATTTTCCATCAAAGCGCGTCAAGTGGAATATTCAGGCAATTATTTCTAACCTAATGTAGTATATACTTGCATAGAGCCATGTTCAAAGTTGCTTCAACCTGTAATTGTGAGGAATTCGCCGTCATGTTCAGCACTCGACACTCTGCGCTACGCATTACAAAAGCGCCCAACACCGAACACCAAACACCGAACACCGCCTTTACCCTGATCGAACTGCTCGTCGTGATCGCCATTATATCTATTCTCGCCGCGATTCTGTTTCCTGTATTTGCGCAAGCGCGGGAAAAGGGACGGCAGGCGGCGTGTATCAGCAATCAACATCAAATCGCGCTTGCCCTGACAATGTACCGCAGCGATTACGATGAGGTCAACTGTCGCTATCGGTTTTGCGACCCTGCTTATGCCAATGATCCGCTCTGCGCGAATTTAGCGACGGCTACCATTCCCACAGGGCCGCTGGAAACCTGGTGGGCGCCCTATGACAACAATATCTCCTCCGAACCGAAACCGCTGCCCACAAGTTATACCGGTCTGAAGGCGGGGTTTTTACAGCCGTATGTGAAAAACCAGCAGATATTTCGCTGCCCCTCGTACCCGGAAGGGCAGGTCGGCTACGCCATGAGCTACATTTATAACGGCCCGATGGGGCAGCCGGATGCGTTCATTACCAATCCAACCGTGTATTTCGTGTGGGATCATGCTAAAACACCCGGCTGCGCGAATACGGGCAGCATGGGCGCGGCCAATCCTCCGGGCGCGGGCAACGGTTCGCCCGGTATGCCCTACAACATGCGCGGCCCGTTTCCTCTGGAACAAGATACGGCGCACACCCATTACCCGGCGCGGCATACGGATGGCTTCATCGGCCTGCGCTACGACGGTAGTTCGAAGTTCCGCAAATACTCCAATCTGGATACGACCACCACGAGCAAAGATTTTATCGCCAACGCGCAGCCGTAATGTTCCTGCTGATGCTGTCAAACCGCGTTCTGCTGCGTAGTGCCTGTTGGATGAAGACAAGCGCCATTTCCTGATTGTAACAGCGTGAAAATGACTGTTGCAAAAGGCGCGCCGCTTCCATCCCATCACTAATCTCTGCGGAAATATTGCAGCGCGCGAGGTGACGGCATGAGCGATACAGCGCAGCCATCTGATTCAAAACAATCCAACTCAACACAATCCAGTTCTACGCCTGTTGCAGCGCTCGCGCCAGCCATGCCGCCTGCCTCATCGAATGCGAACGCGCATCCTCAGAGCGGCTTCAAACGCTGGCTGCTGGAAGGCATCCATCCCGAAGGCGCGGAGGGACCGGGGCAAAAACCGCATCAGCACCCGCCGCACACCTGGTGGCAGGTGATGTGTCTGACGGGCGTGGATTACTTTTCCACGCTTGGCTACCAGCCGGGAATTGCCGCCCTCGCGGCAGGCGCGTTGTCGCCACTCGCCACCCTGATTCTCGTGCTGCTGACCCTGTTTGGCGCGTTGCCCATTTACAACCGGGTCGCGCGGGAAAGTCCCAACGGCGAAGGCTCTATTTCCATGCTGGAACGTCTGCTCCCCTGGTGGCAGGGCAAATTGTTCGTTCTGTGCCTGCTTGGGTTTGTGGCGACGGATTTCATCATTACCATTACGCTTTCCGCTGCCGATGCCGCCGCTCACTTGATTGAAAACCCTTATACGGCCCATATTATGCACGGCAAAGCTATTCTGATTACGCTTACGCTGGTGTTCCTGTTAGGCGCGATTTTTCTCAAGGGGTTCAAGGAGGCGATTGGCATTGCGGTGGTGCTGGTCGGGGTGTATTTAGGGCTGAACGCCATTGTCATGGCGGTCGGCATCAAACATGTGTTTGCCCACCCCGAAGTGTTCGGGCAGTGGAAAACCGCTCTGTTTCAGCAGCACGGCAACGTGTTCGCCATGATCGGCGTGTCGCTCCTGCTGTTTCCCAAGCTCGCGCTTGGCCTGTCCGGCTTTGAAACGGGCGTTGCCGTGATGCCGCTCATCAAGGGGGATGCGGACGACGCGCAGGGTGTTCCCAACGGGCGCATCCGCAACACGCGCCTGCTGCTGCTTGTGGCGGCTGTGATTATGAGCGTGTTTCTGCTGACAAGCAGTTTGGTAACGACGCTCCTCATCCCGGCGGAAGCGTTCAAGGAGGGCGGCAAAGCCAATGGCCGCGCCCTTGCCTACCTCGCTCACGACATGCTGGGCAACGGGTTTGGAACCGTTTATGATGCGTCTACCATTCTGATTTTATGGTTTGCGGGGGCGTCGGCAATGGCCGGATTGATTAACATCGTGCCGCGCTATCTGCCCCGCTACGGCATGGCTCCCGAATGGACGCGCGCCTCGCGCCCGCTTGTCATTGTGTATGTGGTTGTGGCAACCGTGATTACCCTGCTGTTCAAGGCGGATGTGAATGCGCAGGGCGGGGCGTATGCGACCGGCGTTCTGGTGCTGATGACAAGCGCGGCGGTCGCCGTCACCATCAGCGCGTGGAAGCGGGGCGCGAAAACCGCTGCGGGTGGCTACGGCGTGATTGCGGTGGTATTCGCGTATACCACCATTGTCAACATCTTCGAGCGTCCCGACGGTATCAAAATCGCGGCTGTGTTTATCTTTTCCATTGTCCTCGTGTCCCTGCTGTCGCGGGTGTGGCGCACGACGGAACTGCGCGTCACGCATATTGAACTGGACGATAACGCGCGCCGCTTCATCGAGGAGGCCGCGCAACGTTCCACGCTGCACCTCATCGCGAATCACCCGGATGCGGGGGATACTTCCGAGTATCAGGACAAGGAAAAAAGCGCGCGGGAAGACCATCAGATTCCCGCGCAGGAGCCTGTGCTGTTTATGGAGGTGAAAGTTCGCGACGCTTCCGACTTCACGGACGCGCTGCGCGTACAGGGCGTGGAAGTGGACGGCCACCGCGTGCTGCGCGGGGAAGGCACCGCAGTTCCCAATTCGATTGCGGCTCTGCTGCTGCACATCCGCGATATGACGGGCAAGCGTCCTCACGCCTACTTCAACTGGACGGAAGGGAATCCACTGTTGTACCTGCTGCGTTATGTGCTTTCGGGCAAGGGTGATGTCGCGCCTGTGACGCGGGAAGTGCTCCGCATTGCCGAACCGAATCCCGAACGCCGTCCCGCCATTCACGCGGCAATGTGAGTTGGTGGTTAGTGATTGGCGATTGGTGGCTGTTTGTTCTCTACCGGGGGAGGACACAACATGTTGTGTCCCTACGAACGCTTATTTGAACGGTATTGACCCTAAAACCCTAATTCCTTGACGATACGCCGAACATCCTTGCGGTCGCTTTCCGCAAGCTCTTTCAGCATCTTATGCGCGTCTTCGGTACGGAGGGTGGACAGGGCAAGGATGGCGGCTTCGAGCGGATCGCCGGTCAGACGGGAAAGGGTACGGAGGATGAGGAATGGGGCTTGCGGGTCGTGCGCGCGGGCTACCATCAGGCAGGCGAACGCGGCGAGATGCGCGTCGGAATGGGAAAGATAGGGCGCAATCAGTTCCATGCCGCGCTCGTCTTCCAAATCCACGACGGCCTGCAAACACTCTTGCAGCACTTCGGGCGCTTCGTCTTCGGGGTAAGTCAGTTTGATAGCAAGCGGAACGATCCCCTGCGGATTGGCGAGATGGGCAAGCGCCTGCGCCGCCGCCTTGCGGCACTCAATCGTGACGTATTTGGCATTGGAAGCGTGGGTAATCGCGCCCTTGCCCTCATCGAACAGCAGCAGGGCAATGTCGCGTAGGGCGTCGGGCGGGCGCAGTTGCGCGAGGGCAAGGGCGCAATTGGCGCGTAAATGAACGGCGGTATCCGTCGGAATTCCGCCAACCGCTTCCATTTGCCGCGTCTTGATGCCGACGCGCAGGGCGTCTACAGCCGACTGCGCTTCCATCCTGCCGAACAGCACGGCTAAGTGGCCCCGAATGTGGCAGCCCGTATCGCGCCCCAAACCGTCTTCGGCAAACCAGTCGAACAGGGCGATTAACTGCGGCAGCAGGCGCTCATCGGCGCATTCGGCCAGCGCTTCCGCCGCCAACGCGCCTACA
The DNA here is from genome assembly GCA_963817895.1 of uncultured Chthonomonadaceae bacterium. Taxonomy (GTDB): domain Bacteria; phylum Armatimonadota; class Chthonomonadetes; order Chthonomonadales; family Chthonomonadaceae; genus CAWFQB01. Next base: position 699,395 of record CAWFQB010000002.1, on the reverse strand, counting down.
TAGTGGCTCCGGTCTTTGAGCGTTTTGAGCAGCAGGGTTTGGGCGTCGGCATCGGCAATCCGCCGTAAATGCCCCACCGCCCGCATCCGCTCTTCAGTCTGCTTCGACGCCAGCCGCGTCCCAATTTTTGCTGCATCTTCGGGTGAGATAGCGCGTCCTCCCTGAAAATAGTACAATATTCAGACAAAATGTACAGGAACATTAAAAATATATTTTTGGAATGTTAGGCCGCCTTCTGCTCCGCACTGAGCAGTTCACCCAACATTGCCTCGGGTACACCCGGCTTCAATTCCATGCGAATGTTGTGATCGCCCGGATAGGGAAGCCGATGATCGCGCGAATTGTTTAAAATCTCAACTGGAATACCATCAGGAAAGGCATCGCACGATTCCTTTCCCGCCCAATAATGCTTACAAAAGCCGCACTGAACGGCGTTAATCATATCGTTTTTCCTCCTAAACGCTTGTATAAACGCATCATATCGGCATCGTATTCAACCTCGCAAAACAGCCCTGCAAGCATTTCACAAACTAATTCTTCTTGATTTCCTTTTGCGTAGGTACTTACAGAAGCGGCTACATTCGCCTGTTTTGCGCTAAGGGGGCGGGGGCTTCCTGCTGTGCCAAGTAAAATATGCCCCTCTTCATGGAAGAATGGATGCAAAGGATGTGGCGTAGACCAGAACCGGCCTTCGTACATTTGCGCCGCCTGAACAGGATTTATCCATACAATCGAAGACGGATTGATATAGATTGTCTTATCCACAGTTTTGGCGGCGATGAACCGTACTTTGTTCCGTTCGTATTCACGAAACGCATTGGCATCTACAACCATCTCCTGCGGCAGGGGCATGCCTCGTTCCATTAGCTGCGTAAGGAACTCATTTACCATGTTTGCTACAATCAACTTTTCGCCAAAGTTTACCCGAGCGTTCAACATTTCGGCGTAAGTTTGCGCAGCCACAACGCTATCAAATTCTTCCCGAACAACTACAGAAAGAGAAGGAAAGCGTTGTGTCGGTTCTGAGAACCAGTCAGGAACTTTGATGAAGCGCTCTTGTTTGCGGCTTGCCATACCGTTTAGCCGGTCAGCGGAAGGATCAGGGTTGGCGTTTCTATCTGGTGTTTGTCGGAGATGGACGTGACTGCTGTGCCGACCGCAAAATATTCGATGACATGGCTGCCCCAACCGTGACTGCTCTCCTTGACCTGCGCCCCCACGATGCCCTCGGCCTGTTCCGTTTCGGCTTCGGCCTGCATCCGCGACAGCGACAGTTCGCGGGCATCGTACAGCGCCTGCGTGTAGTTCTGCATCTCTGTGTTGCGTCCGGCCTGTGCCAGCGACTGCATCAATCCCCGGTGCGCCACATGGTACACGCAGGTTCCCATCACCATCGAAACCGGGCGATAACCCGCGCGCAGCAGTGTCCAGAAATCCTGACCGTTCAGATCGGACGTGAAGGGGCGATTATCATGTGTGCGGTAATGTTCGCCCGTTCGGTGTTTGATAGCCGTGCCGATCGCCATAAATTCCGCCAGATGTTCGCCCCATTCGTAGCGCGTCACCTCCAGCCGGACGCCCACAACGCCGTCCGCGCCGAGTATGTCGGCCTCCTCCTCCATGCGCGTCATTGCCAGTTCGCGGGCATGGTACATCGCCTGCGTCAGAACCGTCATCTCCTGATTCTGGAAGAAGTTGGCGAACTGAAAGCCGATATGATAGATGCTGCTGCCCATGACGAGGCCGACGGGATCGAAGCCGGCCTCGCGCACCAGCAAAAACTCGTTGACCGACAAATCACTGGTAAACAGCGGACGCTTGCCGGCCCCGCCGCGCATATCCGTCAATCGTTGTCGCGCCGCTTCGGGCAATCCTTCCTGCGAACCGGGTGTGTAGGGCATGGGGTCTCCTTCGGATAGGGAGTAGGTTGTAGGGAGTAGGACAATGCGTGAGTTGAACGCGCCTTTCCTACTCCTACTCCCTACAACCTACTCCCTATTTGAGTGATACCGTATTCATCACTTTGAAAATCGGCCAGCGGCCCGTATAGGGCGCGATAGCCGTGCCGATGGCGGTGTAGTGGAAAATCATGTCGGTGCGGCGGTTGTTTTCGCTGACTTCGACTTCGCGGGGTTCGCCCAGTATTTCCACGTCCGCGCCAACGATGCCGACCGCGTTGAATTGCCGCGCCTCGTGTTCCATGCGGCTCATGGCGAGCGAACGGGCGTTGTACAAAGCCTGCGTGTAGTCGGGTAATTCCTGATTGGTCCACGCGCCGCCCATCCAGCCGCCGTTCGTCACGTTTCGCGTATTCCACGAGGGAACCTGATAGTAGGTGCAGTTGCCGATGGCGACGCCGACAGGCCGGAACCCCGTTTGCCGCAGCATCCAGAACTCTTCGCCGCTCAGGTCGCTCAGAAACGGCTGCGCGGTTCCTTCGGCGGGGGGCGGAACGTCGAATTCCCGTATGGCCGTGCCGATGGCGGCGAATTCCAGCAGGGACGAACCCCACTCGTATTCGCGCTTTTCCAGCCGGACGCCGACCACGCCGGTTGCGCCAAGCAGGGCCGCTTCCTGATACAGCCGTCCGAGCGCCAGATGCCGCGCCTCATAAAATGCCTGCGTCAGCACGGTCAGTTCGCCGGAATTCCAACTGGAATAGGGCATCCACTGCCAGCCGATATGATACACGCTGCTGCCCATCACCTGACCGAGCGGCTCATACCCGGCCTGATGTACCAGAACCAGTTCATTTACGCTCAGGTCACTGGTGAAGATGTGTCCGGGCGTGTTCTGCCGCGATTTCTGTTCGCGCAGGCGGTCAATAGCGTTAAGCGGCAAGCCGCCCTGCGCAATGGAGCGTTCGCTCGCCTCGCGCCGCTGCTTCGTCGCCTCATCTTCGGGAGTTCCCCCGCCCAATCCGAAAAGTCGCATCGTGCCACTCGCTTTCTCAAGCGCTGTCTACTGCTCTGGATTTTTCTTGCCACAAATCATACTCTAAACAACCGCAACTCGGCAATGCGCCCTGCCGTCCGTCAATCCGAATACTCCATTGCGCCACTCTGATTTCTCACGACAATGCCGCTCGTAGCCCCCGCAGTCGTGACGCTCAACGAGGAACCGGCCTCCATTTCAAGGGTGAGCGTCGTTCCCTCCTGACGCGCCTCTCGGATCGTGCCGCCCGTGCTGGCGCTGTTGGACGAACCTGCTGTTTTTACCGTCATGCGCGAACCGTCCGTAAACGTGATTGTGAAATTGCCGCCCGAATTTTGTGTGCCGGAAATTGTTCGGCCTTGTAGAACACCGGTAAGTTTGTGATTGGCTGCCATTTCGTTTTCACTTTCTTGTTGAGTTGGCTTTCTTGTTGAAGCAGGCGAATTGTTTGCGCATCTCCACCACGAAAGCCTGTTTCCTGTAGGCAGAGCATGGGAATGTTGCGGGATTGCGGCTTTTCAAGGTAACGCTATACGAAAATCCGATTGCGCGGCAACTCGCGCCATTGCCGTATATTCCGCCGAGTCGGTAACTGCATCTTCTAAAACTTGCGTTGCTTCATTCAAAATCTCCAGCCCTTGTGGGCTGTTGGAGAGTTCGTCTCTCAACCCTAATATTTGGCGCATCAGCACTAAATTTTTCAAGCACTTAAAACGTTTCTCTTTCAGTATCTTCCGGTTCAGCTTTAGAGCGTTAATTGTTTGTTCGCCATGCCTGCTGTTATTGATGCTGAAAGCGACTTCTTTATGAAACGATATGTGCCGCGCTGGATCCACATGAGCCGGATGAATGAATAATGGTTCTTCTTCTGCTATGGAGTCGTTATGCGATCTCGCTCTTGTATTCGGATCACCCAAAGGGAACAGGTTCTTTTTATGTCGCTGATTACAGGGCGAACAGCACAAAAGCAAATTATCCCATTCATAAGCCAACCAATAATAACCCGGCTTTTCCAGTGGCAAGGCTGCGCCTTGACGAAAAGCGGCTTTGGGACGAAAATGCTCAATATCTCCCTCTTCGCCAACCTTGCTCTCACAAAAGCAACATTTCTCGTGCTGCGCGTCTATTAAGGCTTGCTTTACCTCTGGATGTCCATAAACCGCAGGGTCAAAATTCAACTCCAATGTTGTCGGGGCAACACTGTTCACCAATCGTGTGTACTCCTGACACAGAGCAGTGCATTTAATACGACCGGTAGTAGTTAAAATCGAAGGTGGGGTTTCCGGTTTGGTAATTTTAATCAACTACATGACCCCGTACCGTGAAACTTACTTGAAGCGTCCATTTTGTTCAAGCAGGCTGGCGGCTCTGCGAATAATATCCATTGCCTTGATGTCCTGCGGTGTCTCGCCGGTAGGCATGGACCCAATCTGTCGTTCCAGTTCTTCGATACGCTTTTTATTTGTTTTGGTCAATCGGCTTTTGGCAAGCAGGCGTTCACGCTCTTGCAGAGCCGCATCCAATTGGGGTGGGCGCGCACTGTCTAAACCAAACAGGTCGCTCGTCAGTATTTGATCTGCCCGCCATCCTTCAATCGTATTCACATCATTGTTGATTACGACGTGATCGCCTTCGCGTTGAAGCAAAACGATGTTGGCATCCGAAGCGGCTTGCACCACAAGCGGACTGTGCGCAGTGGCTATAAATTGCGTGTTCGGAAAGGTGTCGCTCAGGAACTGAATCAGTTTCCTTTGCCATTTTGGATGAAGATGTAAATCTATCTCGTCCACAAGCACAACGGCAGGTTCGGCAAGCGGGTTTTTGCTGTTAGGATAACGTTCAAACAAACGGGCCGCTAAATCAACCATCCACGTCAGCAAGGTGCGATAACCTAAACTCAAACTTTGAATGGGAACCCACCCATACGGGGTTTTCGCCTGAACATGCGGCCCCAATCTTAACGACGCGGATTCGCTGATGCGAAGGTCTTCTACATCCGGCAGCAACTCCGTAAGAATCTTCTTAACGCGGTTGTACTGATTCTCCGCCCGTTTACTTTCTGCCCCTTTGGTTCGGCTTACCGCATAATCCGCCTGAAGCAGCCACTCCTCCGCGTTCATAAGTTCAACGGTATCCGAAAACAAACTGGCTGACGAATCCGCATCCAGCGAGTCGGTCAGCGAAGTGGTTCCCATTCGGCGGTTTGCGCCATATCCGTAACAGATTAATGCCTGCGGATCGCTTATAACAGACGAATAGGACCCACCAGTCTGATTAAAAAATGCTGCGTATTCAATCAAGTTAATAGAAGATAAATTATTGAAAGCCCAACCGGAGCTAATGGAACAATTTACTTTAGCCAGCCCCTCTTTATACGATTTTATATCACGGGGTATAGCTCCCTGTTCACTGAACCAATTTAGTTTATGAGCATTCTCAAGCATCTTCGGAACGCACTCCACTTGATTGTTTGGATCATAGGATGCGTAACGAGATTCCTCTGGCTGCATCAAAGCCAGAAGCTGAAGTAGAGAGGTTTTACCTACTCCGTTCTCTCCAAGTATTAAAGTCCATCTAGCAGGTTGCCCATTGCTGTTTGATAAGTCTAAAGTCTGAAGCGGCTTAAAACAACGAAAGTTCTCCACAGTAATCGAATGGAAGTATGCGGGAGAGACAATCGTGCGGTCACCGAATGTGTTTCTATCCCCGTTAGTCGAGACGGATACATTGTCTTTTTCGGCTTCATCCAACATCGCTTAAATCCTCTCCTCACCTTCTCGCTACTGACAAGGCAACATTCTTTGTACGCCGCTATAACAGCCCGCGTGATAACCTTGCATCCAACCATTTCAGATGTTGCAGACAGCATACCACATAGCATCAGCAAGGCTTCAGAATGTTACACGACCATCCTATCCGCGATAAACTCCTGCTTGTCGAAGATAGTTACTGCACAGTGACAATATGGACGGTCAGGCCGGTTGTGTCGTTGTACACGGTCTGGTTTGCGCCGATGCCGACGGCAAACGTGACAATATCGCCCGTGTTCAGCGTCAATGTGCCGGAATAAGTGGCGTTGGGGTTTGCGCCCTGAACGGCATGGAAACCTGGGTCGCCGCCGTAGCCGTCTATGTTGGCGTCGAAAACCGACACGCCGTTTTGCAGGACATGAACGTCGGTGGTGGATAGGTTGAAGTGTATGCCCTGAAAATTGGCGGCGATCTGGTACTTCCCCGCAGCCGGGGCGATGAAGCGTATCAGACTGTATTGCCCGCTCCCACTGCCCTCCATCGCGATCTCGCCCGCTCGGACGGCCCAGTTACCAGTTGGGTCAGCATGCGCGGTTGAAGCCGTGTTTTTCGCGACATACGGATAGTAACCGGAGGTAACGCCCGTGTTCACGCTGGTTGTAGGATGCCAGAAGCCTGTACCCGCGTTGCTGGTGTCCGCAACGGTATCAGCGCGAAACTGATCCGGCGCAAGCGAATTCGCAGCCGAATATCCGTACTGCCACACGCTGCCGGCACTATTGGCAAAGGAAAAATCGGCGGCAAGATCATACGTTTGCGGCTGAAAAGTGGTTTGGCCGCCCCCTGTGGAACTGCCGGAACCGCTCGACGGGCCGCTGCCGGAGGAAGTGCCGGACGCGCTGCCCGAAGTAGAACCGTTGCCGCCTGTAGTGGTCGTTGTCGGCGTTGTGCTTGTCCCGCCGCCCCCACATCCGACAAGGCTGATAACAGCCAGAACAGGCAACATTACAGGCAACATTCTCATCAGGAAACGTGTCATGGCGAACTGGCTCCCAACACGGTCAACATAGCGGTTATGGACGCGGACACTACTTGCGCGGAAGTTTGCTGGCAAACGCTTTCTGGAAGCACACAAACGAGCCGACGCCGCCCAGAATCGTCAAGCCGATGCCTGCGATGCTGAAGCCTACGCCGATCAATCCTGCCAGTTGCAGGAGTTGCGCAAAGGCAAATAGTCCCAGAAGAATTCCCAACGCGAGGTACCCGATGTTCATGGTTTGTTTCTCCTTTAGAGCCTATCCCATTAGGCCGGGTACAAAGAACGTACCCGTCTGAGTAGCCTGCGGCCAAGCGTCCTTCGGACGCAAATGCAATCGCCTATTGGGGATAGGCTCCAAGTAAAAATGGCTGCATCTACTCTGGCTTGCGGTTGGTTGGGATGGCTGCTGCGGCTTCAGCCTTTGGAACTGAGGGGCGTGTCTCCACAGCAGGCATTTCCGGTCGGTCGCCCTCCATCACTTTTGGAGATTGCGCCTCCTCTGTACGTATGCCCTGCGCCCGTAAAAACACGCGCGGGGTGGGCGTGGTCAGTTTGGGAAACAGGCGGAACAGGATAACCTGAATACTGGCCGCGACGGGGACGGACAGCAGCAATCCCCATAATCCGAACAGCGCGCCGCCCAGCGTGAGCGCGAAAACAGCCGCAACGGGATGCAGCCCCACGCCGCCGCCAACCACACGGGGCGTGACAAAGCCATCGAAAACCTGATTCAAGATCAGCGTGGCGACGATGCTGGCAAAACCGAAGCCCGCGCCGCCCGCCGAAAACGCGACAAGAAAGGTAATCACAGCCGTCGCCAGTGGCCCGACATACGGCACGACATACAGCAATCCCCCGACCACGCCCACCAACAGAGCGTAGCCCGCCAGTTCTCTGTGCAGATACGACAGGCAGAACAGCACAAACATGGTTGCCACGCCGTACAACGCGGATACAATCATCATGCCGCGCAGGTAACTGGAAAACACGTCGCCAATGTCGGTCGCGTACTGATTCAGGGAAGTTCGGTACTGCTGCGGGGCCAGATAGATGATACGGGCGCGCAGGCGGTCAATGTCCATCAGCAGGTAAAACGTCAAGATCAGCGTGATAATGGCTTCCAGCAGGAACGTTACGGCGCCGGTCACAAGCGAGGTGAGTTTGCCGGACGAGAAATTCAGCAGGCCGGAACTTCGCGCTGTCACCTCGTCATACAGCGTACTGAAATTTTTAGGCAGGGCAATGCCGAACATGCGGGGATGCGCCGTCAAAAAATCGTTCACAACCTTTTTGAGATCAGCGATATACTTTGGCGCGTTTTTGACGAACGCGCCGATCTGATCCATCAGCGCGGGGATGCCATACAATCCCGCCGCCAGCAAAATCGCCACGAATGTCATGAACACGACCAGAACCGCAAAGAACCGGCTCATGCGGCGTTCTAATTTGTCCACAATGGGATCGAGCAGAAGCGCGAAAACGGTCGCCAGCACAAACGGCGAGATGATGTCCAGCGCGGCTTGTCCCACATGCCATGTTACGAACGCCAGTATCACCAGCAGGAGCGCGCCCAGCATGGTTAGAAACCCGATTTTCACATAATCGGCGGAACGCAGGGAGCGAGCAGGGCGCAAATGGCGCGATACGCTAATTTCCTCATTCATAAAAACCTTATTTCTAATCTACAAGGCGGGCAAGGGCGGCGCGGGTTTGCGCGCTTGTGCTGGCGCGTTCATCCAGCAGTTCGCCCAGTTCCGTGAGCCAGTCCGCTACCGTCATGGTTTCGGTTTTCAGCGCGATGCCGCGCACGATTTTGAGCCGCGCCGCCTGTACGGGGCCGCGTCCGGGGTCTTCCAGCAGATAGCGGTGGTCGCCCATTGTCACGCTCACGCGCTGCACCGTTTTTTTGGAAAACAGCCCGCCCTTGCGCGTCACGTCAATTTCACCCGGCAGGGCGGACTCCAACATTCCCGCCAATCGTTCCAGAAATTGCCGCTCGTCCGCCGCGTACTGTTTCGACAGTTCCGCCGCCACGCCAAACCGCACCCATGCCTGCTGTTCAAAATCATCGCTCATACAAAACCTCTGCGTATTTGCAAGAAAAGGAGAAAAGGAGAAAAGGAGAAGAGGAGAAGAAATATGGAACTGCCAGACTCAATTAAGCTGCTGTTATGCAGTTGCTCTCCTTTTCTCCTTTTCTTCCTATCAGTTGGATGGAATTCCGGCGCGTCCGGTCGGTAGGGCGGGGCCGGTATTGGGCAGGAACACGCGCAACGACTGCCCTAAGGTGAGACGGCTGGCGACGCGGGCGTTGACCACAAACTCTATACGCTGTCTGGTATCCACAGGTTGCAGGGAGTGGATGGCGGCGGCGAACGGTTTTGAACCGTCGGAGGGAAGCACGGTGACGACATTGCCGGGTTTCAGTTCTTTCGCCCGTTCGGACCCGCTCCACGCGACGGAAACGACGAGCAGGCCGGAAATAGGTTCTACATCAGTGACATACGCGGGCAGGCCGAGCCGCTCCTGATCGCTCCGATGCCGCTTCTCCTGTATCAGCCGCGCGGCGTCATCCCCCTTGCGGTCGAAAATTTCCACTGCCGTAAGTTTGCCGTCGCGCTCCACAAGCTGCTGAATCACCTCGTCGCCTTCGCGCAGCGTGTTCATGCTTCCGGGCGCGTCACCCTTCCATACCTTCGCGTCGGGCGCGAATGCGACATCCTTTTCAATGGTTTGCGTCACCTGACCCTGCGCGTTCTTCTCCTCGCGGATCGTGTGAAAGGTATGCGTGGCGGAATCTATACGGGTGACGCGGGCGAACCATCCGTGCCGCGCCGAAACGTGAATGTCGTCCTGAATGGCACGGGGGTATGTCCAATTATGGTCATCGTCCACGTACATAAACAGCATCACATGCTGGCCCGGAAAGTAGTCGGTCAATTCGCCCCACGAGTTCACGGAAATGCAGTTCGGTATCGTCGCGAATGGGAACGGTCACGATCTTGCCGTCTCCATCGCGTCTGACAACTACCACGCGGGCTTTCGTATCAATGCGAACGAACGCGCCAAAGGCGCGCGGCATTTCGCCGAAAAAGTCGCCCTGAAAGTGTGGCTGCGGAATAGGGGACGGGCTGTTCTGAGCGTTCGCACTCTTTCCGTGTGCCGCAAGCATGGTCAATATTGCCGCAATGAATAGTTTCTTCAGCATGTTTACTCCTGAATAAGTGAGAAAAGGGAACCCTGCGCGGCATTGCCGAGTCTGGTATTACTGTGTCTTAAATTGTCATTATATGCGCGTTGGTATCAGGTTTACCCTCGTCTGGTGCCAGCAGAATTACCTGTTAAAAAGCGCACAGGCATTGTGTTTGCCACTGCACACAAATTTCATTGTCACAGATTTTCATATAAGGTAAAATAACAGTCAATCCGATGATATTGACGCCGGAAAATCTCCGGCTTTCGGAGCATTCTATAACACTATCAGCAAGATATGTTCATAGCAACAGAACAGCGCCTTTCAGGGACGAGAGATTGGATGCGCTGTGAGGAGATATAATCGGTATGCGCGTGATACAAGCGGGCGTGGGTGGCTTCGGACAAAGCTGGATTTACGCCGCGCGAGACTGTGACGGATTTGAACATGTTGCTCTTGTGGACCCCAATCCCGACGCGCTGCGCATGGCGGGCGAAACGTTGGGCCTGCCCCCGGAGCGTTTGTTTTCCAACGTGGAAGAGGCGGTTGCCGCTGTGCAGGCGGACGGGTTGATAGATTGTACCCCGGTTCCGTGCCACGAATATACCAGCATTCTCGCTTTACGGGCCGGACTGCACGTTCTGGCGGAAAAACCCCTTGCGGAAAACATGGCTGTCGCGGTCAGAATCGTGCGCGCGGCTCAGGAAGCAGATCGCATCCTGATGGTGACGCAGCAGTTCCGCTACCACGATCAGCCACGCTTTCTGCGCCGCCTGATTTCTGAAGGCGCGATTGGCGAAGTGGATCATGTTCACGTAGAATTCCAGATTCAGGGATTGCTGTTCGGCTGGCGGCAGAAAATGCCGCACCCGTTTCTGATGGACATGGCCGTGCATCACTTCGACATGATGCGCTATCTGCTCGGCTGCAACGCTGCGCGGGTAATGGCGCAAACATGGAATCCGCGCGTGAGCAATACGCAGGGTGATTTGAGCGCGTTCGCGTGGATTGATTTCGCAAACGGCGTCAAGGTCAACTACACGGGCAGTTTCGCATCCCCCGGCGTGGACACGGGCTGGAACGGGCGATGGGTGATTACGGGTACGAAGGGGAGTCTGGTCTGGAATCAGCGCGATGAGTGGGGGCCGGTTCGTTACTTTCCGCAGAACGCCGACACTTCGCAGTTTGACGCCATGCACTTCTTCACGCCCCTGCCGGAACCCTGGGGCGAACCCCTGTGGGCGCCCTCCATCGGCGCGCAGGGCCACCACTACGATCTGTACCACTGGCGGGCGTGTATCGAATCCGGCGCGGAACCGGAAACCAGCGGGCGCGACAACCTGAACACGCTTGCTCTAGTCTTCGCCACCATTGAAGCCTCAGAAACCGGCAAAATGGTCGAAGTGCCGCAGCCGCCCCTGTAATAACAGCCGTTAGGAGCAATCGTGCAAAAGCAGAAACGCCGATGGTCTACATATGCAACGTTTGTCTACTATTTTGCGGGTTATTTTGTCATTATGTTGCTCGTGAATACATTACTCCACGAACCATTAGATTGGCAGGCATGGCTCATAATTTCTCTCTGATGGGCTGTGGGCATGATCTGGTGGGAAAGGCGCAAAGAAAAACTTGGCATCGAAAAATAAAATAAGACTGGCAGAACAACCTGGCAATAAAGCAGAACAGGATACAATGAGCTGTGACAAAAAACCCAACAAAATTACAGAGCCTGTAAGTTTGTCGCCGAGTAGGAAAATAAACATATATACCGTCTATGTAAATCGAAAACCAATAACCAATTGGAGGCTGATGGGCCGTATGGAAGGACATGAGGAGATTCAAACAGCAACTTATGCTCAACAGGCACGAGAAGGCAAGGTGCTGCTATTAATGTTTATGATAGTCGGTCGGTTGGGTGTGCTATCTACAGAATCGCAGACACGGCTACAGGAATTATCTACAACACAGTTGAATGACTTGGGACTTGCCTTATTCGACTTCAATACGCTGGCAGATGTGGAAGCATGGCTTTTACAGCCGAACTGAACCGTGTCAAGTTTGTCATTCAAAACGAAAGCGGGCCAGAGCCAGAATATAAAATACTGCGCCGAAGGCGACAACCGCCAGAACATCGGGCAATACTTCCGACAGAGAACGCCCGCGCAGCATCAAATCCTGATACGCGGTCAACGCCCAGGCGTGGGGCGTTATCAGGCTGAACCTCTGCACGGATTCGGGCAGGAACATGCGCGGCATCAGGCAGCCGGAAATCGCGCCCATAATCAGCAGCAGCAGCGTGGTCGTACTCTGAATCTGTTCGGGCGTTTTGGCGAAGGTGGCAATCAGCAGTCCCAATCCCGTTGCGGTGAAAATGGTTGCCAGCGCGACAACCGCAATGCCGAGCGGGGAGTGGCCGTAGTGCGTATGCAGGAACAGTCCCGCCGCGCCGAACAGAACCAGCGTTTGCAATATGCCCAAAATACCGCGCGCCACAAGTTTACCGAGCAGAATCTGTGAGCGGGGAATGGGCGCGCTCAACATCCGGCGCAACGTCCCCTCCTGCCGCTCCAATAGCAGGCTAACGGCAACGCTGTTCGCCAGAAAAAACACAAAGTACACAGCAAAACCGGGCGTGATAACATCCCCGGCTGTGATCTGATCGCGTTTCACCACGCCCGTTTTGTTCGTCTCAGTTTCCCCTGCCGCGTCTTTTGCCGCACTCGCCTGCGCGTTTCCCGGTTCTTCGCCGCTCATTTCAAACGGCATTACGCCGTTGCCGCTTTGCGCCGTCATGTTCTTTGCGGCCATTTCCCGGTACGCGGCGGGAACCCGCGCAAGGGCGGCTTCCCGATACAGCGGCCCCATCACGCGCTGCACAGAAGCGAAAATCGCGCCCTTCGCCATGCCCGCCACCTGTGGCTGCGCCGGGTCAATCAACACGCGCATTTGTGTGAGGAGCGGGCTTTGTCTGCCCTCCGCCGCCGTTTTCACATAGGCTTCCAATTGCGCGCTGAAATCCGGCGGCAAAACGACGCCAATCGCGTAATTGCCCTTACTTACCTTCTGTTCAACGAATGCAGCGCCCTCCGTTGTTTCTTGTGTGGTCAGATTCACCTGCCGCATGGCGCGAAGCATTTCCCCGCCATGTGTGCCACGATCCGCGTTGCTCACCAAAATCTTGAAGGGGCTTTTGGTTTCGCCCTGCGACCGTCCTCCAAAAGCGGCTCCGAATACGAACAGAAACACAAGGGGCAGAATGAAAAACATAATGGCCCCGGACTTGTCGCGCAATATGGTGCGGATGTCTTTCCGCGCAATGCTCCAGAATGGCATGGAACCTCCAAATTGAGATACGAGATAGGAGATAGGAGATAGGAGTTCATGCAAGATACAAGGTATTCAGTATCCGAAATGTATTTCTCGTATCTCCTATCTCCTATCTCTTTCCTTCCTCAATCTCTCAATGTCTTGCCGGTCAGGGCGAGAAACACATCTTCGAGGGTGGGACGCTTGACGTTTAGGGACAGAATGGGCAGTTTGGCCGCGCTCAGGGCAAGGATGATTTCCGGCAACAGGCGATTGGGCTGCTCCATGCTGATATGCAGCATTGTACCAGCGTCTTCAGCATCCCTGTCCGCTGCCGATGTTTCCGGCGTTTGGATTGCGGGTACAACCTGAACCGATTGAACCGCTTCCATCCGTTCCAGTTGGGTTTGCAGTTCCGGCGCAATCCGCGCGGTATCCAGTAGAATTTCAATGACCGGTTTGCCGTGACTTGAAATCAGATTGGAAACCGTATCGCAGGCGATGAGATTGCCGCCGTCCATGATGCCGACGCGGTGACACAACGCCTGCACCTCTTCCATATAGTGGCTGGTATATAGCACGGTCAGCCCCGCCCGGTTCAGTGTCCGCACCCCTTCAAAAATGTGGTTGCGAGACTGCGGATCAACGCCCACAGTCGGCTCGTCCAGCATCAGCAGTTGCGGATTGTGCATCAGGCCGACGGCAAGGTTCAGACGCCGCTTCATGCCGCCCGAAAACGTGTCCGCGCGATCTCCCGCCCGCTCCGCAAGCCCGACCAGTTGCAGCATCTCGTCGCTGCGTTTCACAAGGCCGACTCCATGCAATCCGTACAGTTCCCCGAAAAAATCCAGATTTTCCCGCGCCGTCAGTTTGTTGTAAATCGCCAGTTCCTGCGGAACCAGGCCGAGCAGTCGGCGTCCGTCCGGCGTGGCGCTCGAAGCATACCCGTTCAGCAGGATCGCGCCTCCTCCCGGCGTCAGCGTTCCCGCCAACATGCTGATAGTCGTGGTTTTGCCCGCGCCGTTCGGCCCAAGCAACCCGAAAATCTCGCCGCGTTCGATCTCAAAGTCAATGTCATTGACGGCGATAATGTGGTCATACTGCTTGCGCAACTGCCGTACTTGCAGCAGTGGTTGGTGGCTGGTGGTTAGTGGTTGGGGATCTATCGTTGTTACCTGTGCCATGTCTGATGCTGTCCTCGTTATAAATCGTTATGATGTGATGCGCTTGAAAATTAGCGCCAGTCACCAACCACCAATCACCAACTACCAATCACCAACTACTTGACATGGCAGCCGATGCAGTTGCGGGAAGGCAAGCCCGTTGTCAGGGTCTTCCTGTCCAGCCATGATTGCGCTTCGGTCACGTAATCCGTCGCCTTGCACACCTGCTGTATCTGTTTCAAGTACGCCCGCGCTTTCTCCTCCTTGCCTAACCGCGCATTCACTTCGGCCAGTCCGAACAGCAATTCCCCTTTGGAATGCGCGTCGAGCTTATCAAAGTCGGCTTTCTGGACGGCATACGTCTTCTCGTAATCGGACGCGGCGCGCGTCCAGAGGCTATCGGCAAGGGGTTTATAGTTGATGAAACGCGCGCCGGGAATCAGGGTGGCGGCGCGGGGAATCAGCACGGAAATGTTGTTCGGCTCCAATTTCACCGCCGCATCCATTTCGTCCAGACCCTTTTGCCACACAGTCATTCCCTGCTTCGAGTCGCCTTTGGCAAACAGTTTCGAGGCTTGAAAAACCATCCCGCTGCCGTGCCAGACCATCGCTTCCGCAAAGTCGGGATACTTTGCCATCATCTGCTCGCAAACTTTTATGCCATGCGTCAGCCGCGCGTCATCCCCAGTGAAGCCGACGAAGAAGTCCTCGCGAATCTGCATGTCCAAACGCGCGGGGCGGCCATCTTTGTGAAGGGGCTTCGCGCCGGCATTGGCGACATCTGCCGGTTTCGCTTTATCGGCGGAGGGTGGCTCGGTTTGTGCCGGGGCAGTCGTCCCATTGAAGAGCAACAGGCTCCCCATTGTCAATGCGCCAAGATTGGCAACCGCAAAAGACAGCAGGCGAATGCGCGAACTGCCTTGTCGTTCCCGGCGGGATGAAAAAAACCGTTGTGTAGTCTTCATAATGATCTTCATAATATTGTCCTCCTCACTTGCTGCGCGGCGTTTCCTTGCCCGGTTATCCATCAACGTTTCCCTCCCCGAATTTCGGGAAGAGGACGGGGCGAAGGTTGCTGTCAATCTTCTGCTGACGGCGGTTTAGAGCCTCTCCCATTAGGCCGGGTACAAAGAACGTACCCGTCTGAGTGGCCTGCGGCCAGGCGTCCTTCGGACGCAAATGCAATCGCCTATTGGGAGAGGCTCTTAATGGGAACCTGTATTTCGCTGACAATCTCTTCGGGGGGCATGTCAAAGCCCCATTTCAACACCAGAACGCGGAAGGGGCCGGCCACCTGATACTGGTTTGCCGCAATCCGTTCCAACAGAGGTTTGTAAGCATGTTCGATACCATCCTGATGGCCGCGATGCACCACGCTGAGAACGGTTTCCCCGGCTAACTCGCGTGGGCGTATGCGCGAACTTTGCGCAACGCGCGCAACGGCTTCAGGCTCGATGGCTGCCGCTGCTTCGGCGTCAATCGCGTTTTCCCGGTACTCTTTGTCGTGCCAGAACATCAGGTGCGGTCCGCGCGTTTGTATGCCCATCTTGTGTATTTCCGTATAAAACTCTGTGAACAGCAAGGGGACATCCACAAATTGAGAAATTGTGGCGCGTAATCCGGCGATATGCCGCGCTTCCGTCTGCTTCAGAATCACATCGTAAGGCGAAGCGTTGCCCTCCTGCTCGATCTGCCGCAGCCGAGCCTCGACGCGCTCTAATCGTCCCTGTTCCTCTTCCATGCGCTGCTGTATCTCCTGTTGCCGCAGGCGCAGCATGCCCCGCATCTCCGCAGGCGACAGGCCCTCCTGTAATAAACGGGCAACCTGTTCCAACGAAAAGCCTAAATCTTTCAGCGCGAGAATACGGTTGAGCATTGCCAGTTGATCCGCCGCGTAGTAGCGGTAGCCGGATTCCTCATCCACATGCGCCGGTTCCAGCAACCCCACGTCGTCATAATGCCGCAGCGCCTTCACCGAAACCTGACTCATTCTGGAAAAATCACCGATTTTGAACATAGTTGTTTCCCGTACCGTTCAAACCGCTCTACACCCCCTACAATCCACTCTCTTTACCGAACAAGCACAGTATAAAGCCTCCGGTAACGGGAGAGTCAAGCGGCCCTGCAATTATTTTGCAAATATTTTCGCTCAACAATTGAAGCGCGTAGAGCTATGCGTCATTGCTAACGCGAAATGAGATATAATAAGAAAACGAGGAGGATACGAGAATGGCAGAAGGCATAGACCTGTTTTACCAGAAGTGTGATCCCGCCGAACCGCTCAACTACGGCGACGCGCGCTACGTTCCCTGTGATGATGTGCGTGGCACGGATGATCTTGTCGCGCAAATCGCAAACTCGGTACGAAGGTCGGACAAACCCGTGCATCTGTTGTTCACCGGGCATCGTGGTTGTGGCAAATCTACCGAGTTGAAGCGATTGTATCAACGCCTGACCACGCCGACAGCAAAGACACGTCCATTTTTGGTGGTGTATTTCGAGGCGGATGCAGAGGATGTAGATGTCAACGACGTGGATTTTGCTGATGTGTTGCTTGCCATTGTACGCGAAGTCGGCAGAACGTTTCGTGTGACACTGAAAGAAGAGTTGCTTCCCACGCGCCTGAACCGCTATGTCAAGTGAAGCCATTGTTTTGATCCATTCTAATAACCAAGACTCACGCCTGCGCATGAGTATTCCTATACCTCCAACATCGCGTCTTTATTGGGATGACACTGAGGAATTTGATCCCAGTTTGAAAACGCCTGAATCCACCTCGTTTGTGACCCATATTGACGTCGCAAGCCCATTCTGCACGGCTCATTTTCATCTTCGCATGAACCGGTTAGAGTGGGACACATTAGAGCAGGAGTTGCGGGAACTGCATCAAACCCTCAACGGGCGCGTTGAGTTTCAACTCAAGGATGGTCATGCTAAGACACAGTTTCGTATGTATATCAGCATCAACAAACTAGGCCACCTTCTATGGCAACTAGAGTTCAGTATCGCTCAAGAAGCCGGACGACGCTTTCAAATTGACCAGGAAACTGACCAGGAAGCCTTACTTCGCTATCAATTTGTAAATGACCAAACCTACTTGCCTTCCATTCTCACGCAGATGAGGCACGTAAGCGCATTAATTGCCAATCCCCCCACCTGTCATAATTTGCCGACAGAACAATAGCAGGTCATTTAGGAAGGGCGAATAGTAGCAGAACCGCCGCAGAACGGCAGGAAACGCCGCCAGAGCAACTTGTGCGGGCTGTAAATGGACAGGAATAAGATCAGGTTTTTTTATATACTGGTAATCTTTCGGAGACCAATCATGGCAATCTTTTAATCGTGTAAATCATGGTTCCAGACACTTCACGCCAAAACGCGCCGCCTGCGCTCAAAGTAGGCGGCGCGTTTTCTGGTGTTTAGCAAATGCTTGCTTCGCGCCGAAAAGTAAATTATTGCGAAGGTTGTCTTACGTAGATAGTACGAGCGAAAATTAGCCCGACATGTTACCGCTCCTATCTGGTATACTAACAGTACCGTGAGGAGATTACGACACCTATGAGCGCAGCCAAAGCCAGCAAAAAGAAACCCGTTGCCGATGTTCAGGACGCGCTCATGCCGCCCGCGACTCCGGCACTCGCCGGGGCGGAACCATTGACGCCGACCCCTGATACACCCCGTGCCAAACCGCGCAAACCGCGCGTCGACACGAACGAAGGTACCGAAGACACACTTATGCCAGTTGCAGAACCTAAAATTATTCACCTTCCCGATATGGAAGTTGCGCCGGAAACGGCAAAGACCAAAAGCGAGACTGTCAGCGAACTCACTGCTGAAGCCGTCAGCAAACCCGCCGCAAAGCCCAAAGCGGTGAAAAAGTCCGTCAGCAAGCCTGTTGCGGATGTTGTCAGCGCCGCCGAACCAATAGCGGCCACAGCCGAAACCGTCAGCGCGCCGACAGCGGAAACTGCCGTTGAACCGATTGCGGCAGCCGCCGTAGAACCAGTTGCAAAAACCATTGTGGAAGCCGTCAGCAAGCCGACAGCAAAATCCGCGAACAAGCCCGCCAAAACCGCCGCCGTTGAACCGGCTGCGAAAACCGTTGCCGAAGTTCCTGCCGAACCCGCTGTTGAAGCCATTGCCGAGCCGATTGTGGAACCGGCCGCCGCTTTCCGCGCGCTCAATCTGGGCGAGCCGACAATGCGCGCCATTATTGAAGCCGGGTTTGAAGCGCCCACACCCATTCAGGAGCAGTCCATTCCCGTTTTGCTTGCGGGACACGATCTCATCGGGCAGGCGCAAACGGGAACCGGCAAGACCGCCGCGTTCGCGCTGCCCCTTGCCGAGAAACTGGACGCGGGCTTAAACCACGTACAGGCGATTATTCTGCTGCCCACCCGCGAATTGTGTATTCAGGTGGCGCAGGAAACGCATAACCTGACCAAATACAGCCGGATGCGCGTTGTTCCCGTGTACGGCGGACAGCCCATTGACCGCCAGTTCCGCGCCCTCATGGGTGGGCCGCAGATCGTTGTCGGCACGCCGGGCCGCGTTCTCGACCACCTGCGGCGCGGCACGCTCAAACTCGGCCAGATACGTATGGTTATTCTGGACGAAGCCGACGAAATGCTCAACATGGGCTTTCTGGAAGATGTCGAAGAGATTCTGAAAGAAGCGCCCAAAGAGCGCCAGACCGCGCTATTCTCGGCCACCATGCCGCCGCGCATCGCCGCGCTTGCCCGCGATTATCTGAAAAACCCCAGACGGGTCAGCATCGAAAGCAAGCACCGCACCGTAGAGCAGGTCAACCAGACCTATTACGAAGTGGCGCCCTCGCAGAAAGTGGAAGCCCTGTCGCGGATTCTGGATATGGAATCCCCGGCAGCACCATCATGTTCTGCCGGACGCGCCGTGATGTGGATGATCTGGGCGAAGCCCTGCAACTGCGCGGCTACGAAGCGGAAACCCTGCACGGCGAAATGAATCAGGCCGCGCGTGACCGCGTGATGAACCGCTTCCGGGCGGGACAGGCCGACCTGCTGATTGCCACCGACGTAGCGGCGCGCGGCCTGGACATTGACCAGATTACGCACGTCATCAACTACGACATTCCGTGGGATGTGGAGTCCTACATTCACCGTATCGGGCGCACGGGACGAGCCGGACGCAGCGGCAACGCCATCACCCTGATTGCGCCACGCGAACGCCGACAGTTGAAACTGATCGAGCGCTTCATCAATGCGCCCATCAAGCCTGCCCGCGTTCCCACCGCAGCCGACATCGCCACGCGGCGGCGCGAAATGTTCAAGGAGAAAATCCGCGAAACCCTGAATGCGGGCCATGTGGACGGCTTCCTGCAAACGGTGGAAGAGCTGACCGAAGAGGGCAAGTGGGACGCTTCGCAAATCGCGGGAGCCGCGCTGCAAATGCTGTGGCAGGCGCAGAAGGGCGCGTCGGACTATGACGTGACCGAAGCCGATGTGGTCGAGGAGCGCACCGAGTCCGGCATGACTCGCCTGTTCCTCCAGATTGGGCGGCAGGACGGCATACGGCCCGCCGACATCGTGGGCGCGATTGCCAATGAAGCGGGCGTACCCGGCAACAAAATCGGCGCGATTGACATCATGGATCGCAGCACGTTCGTGGAAGTTCCCGAAGCCGACGCTGCCCGCGTGATGGAGGTACTGGGGCAGACCAAAATGCGAGGCAAGCGCGTGTATGTGGATATTGCCCGCCCGCGTCGCGAAGACGGCGAGGGCGGACCCGGTCAGGGCCAGCCGCGCCCGTTCAATCGGAACGACGGCGACAATCGCGACAACCGATTCGGGCGCGACAATCAGGAAGGCAATCGAGACAACAACCGGGACAATCGGTTCGGCGGGCGCGACGAGCGGTTCACGCGCTCCACGTTCCGGCCCCACCGCCCGGACAACAATCGCAACGATGACGCCGGACGCCGTTTCCGCCGCAACGACTGATCTGTTCGCAGAACGGTGAAGCCAATTCTGTAAAAAGTAAAAAAGCCGGTAAGAGAGGAGCCAACAATGTTGGCTCCTCTTTTCCGTTTGGATTAAGAGGCAAACGTCGCTCAAAAGTGTCGCGCGGTATAGAATTAGTGGTATTTTTACTGGAAAATGGAAAATCCAGCTGAATAATGAACGGGTTGGCATGATTTATGCAATAATGAGTTTTGTAGGCGCGACAGCTTTGCCGTCCATGCTGTCGTAAACGTAGGCCATCCAGAAGTACTCATAATTAACCCTTTTCACGCAGCCTTGACGCCTGACGGCAAATGATTTTGCCCATCAGAGGGGAACACGCCGATATGATAACATCCACCCCATTTTACGCTCTTCGCGCGCTCAAAAGCCTTGTGCCAGCCGCCGCTTTCGCCGCGCTGTTGGTCGCAACGACCGCGCAGAGCCAGGTGACAATCACCGAAACCCAACTGAACGCGCTGAGTCCCACGGGTGTACCGATTACCGGCAATCCACCGGATACCTTCCTGACCTATCAAACCACCATTGGAGCGCAAACAATCACGCTGACCAATGGCGCAACAGTCGCCAATGGCAAATACATGCAGCGCCGTAACCAGCAGGGTACAGTGCTTGGCAATAACTTTGCGGGTGATTTTCCCGATGCTACGCCACTCCTGCGCAACGTCGTTAGTTCGTCCGCAAGTAACAGCGCTGATGGAGTGCTCATCACGTTTTCGAGCGGGGTGAGCGCATTCGGATTTAACTTTGACCCCACTCTGCCGTTTGCCCCGACGAATTTTTCGTTTCAAGTTTCCGAAGGTTTGACGCAGACAAACTTTGACCAAACCGGCATTATCAACTTCGCGCAGGGGGATGGCAGCGCGCCCTTTTTTGGAGTACAGGACGCGGGCGGCAATCGGATAACCTCCATCCTGATCGTTGGGAGCGCCGTTGCCGGTATGTTACCGCCGGGACTTCAGACAAATACCACGCCCAACGACTTTGCTGTAGGCCTGCTGCGCTTCAATGTCATAACGCCTGTTCCCGAACCCGGCAGCATGGCGCTTCTGGCAGGAATGGTTGTTACCGGGGTGCGATGCCTTTCGCGCCGCAAACGGGCTGCCATCAACAAATAAAAACGCGCCTCGTAACGCAAAATTGTTCCGGGTTACAACCACAAGGGCTGTACTCCATCTGCATAGGCGCACAGTAGCGGTTCTTACTTCTGCTATCGGCTCGCCCGTCAGGTGAAAAGTGAAGAGCAGAGTAATTGCTGCGGAGACGAGTAAGCATCCGGGCGCTGACAATTGCATGTCAGCGCCCGGATATTTTGTTATAGCCACCGCTCTTGAAAAAGAATTTTAATGCCCGCTTGCGCGATTTTGCAAAAACCGTGTTATACTTATTTTAGTCTCGTAAAATTGCGGGAACATATCTTATACCTGTACGTCACCTACACGTAATTCAGGCAGGCTGAGAAACCGCGCTACAGGTCAAATTTATTCATAGTATTTGCAGCAGCAAATTCGGCAAAAGCCTGCCGGTTGTTGTTCTTGTAAGATAACTTCCATGAAGTTAGCGTTCTTATGTACCCACGCTACATTCTACATCCGTTTGATGCGTTTCCAGAAGGTGGCTGCACAATGCAGTGGTAACTTGCCGGAAACAACTGCGCTAGTCCCGATGCTGCGCGCCTTTCCATTTTGACATTCTATTTTAATACTTCGTCACACGATGACGTGTGCCATTTTCCTTCTGCCGCGTAAGCGCGTGTAAGCGGGCGGACGAACTGTAGTTGCGAACATTTATGACTACCACACTTACTCCCCGGGCCAATGCGATGCTTGGCGAACGCATGAAGGCCGATGGCATCATTGATGAAACGCAGATAGAGAAGACGCTGGCCTATCAGCGTCAGACCAATTTGCTTTTCGGAGAAGCGCTGGTAGCGCAGGGGTTTGTCGCCGCCGCCATGGTGGGACACTATCTGGAACGCTCGCTGGGCTTTCCCTTTGTGGACATTACGGAGACGGTTGTAGACCCAACGCTGGCGCAGGGCATCCCCGAAGAGATTGCGCGGCGCAAAGTGCTGCTGCCCTTCGCGGATGCTGACAACGCTATCCATGTGGCGATGGCCGATCCTCTGGATGTGGTCACGGTAGACGACCTGCGGGTACGATTGCGCCGCCATATCGAGCCGCATCTGGCCTTTCGCGTGGACCTGCTGGAAGCCATTAACCGCGTCTACGATGTTCGGCTGAAAACGCAGTCGGTCCTTGAGGAGATGACTGACCTTCCCCAGGGGCAATCCGGCCTCTCCGTAGATGATCTGGTCGGGCTGGCTGAAGACGCGCCGATTGTGCGGCTGGTCAACAACATCATTCACGCCGCTACCAATTCGGGCGCGAGCGACATTCACATCGAACCGCAGGAACATGGCGTCCGCGTTCGCTTCCGGCAGGATGGCCTGCTGCATGAGCAGATGACGTTTCCCCTGCACCATCTTGCGGCAGTGGTATCGCGCATCAAAATCATGGCGCGTATGGACATTGCCGAGCGGCGGCGACCTCAGGATGGCCGCTTTGTCGCCAACGACGACAATGGCAAAGGGTTTGATTTTCGGGTCAGCGTGATTCCGCTCATACATGGCGAAAAAATCGTTATGCGCGTTCTGTCGAAATCCGGCGTCCATTCCGGCCTGAATTCTCTGGGCTTTTACCCGGAACAGCAGGAGTTATTTAAAAGCTTTATTCAGCAGCCACATGGCATTTTGCTTGTTACCGGGCCGACCGGATCGGGCAAATCAACCACGCTGTTCGCCGCGCTCAATGAGATCAACGATACGACGCGCAACATCAATACGGTAGAAGACCCGGTAGAGTACCACCTTAACGGCATCAATCAGTTGCAGGTGAACGCGAAAATCGGCGTGACATTCGCCTCCGGCCTGCGAACCCTCGTGCGCCAGGACCCGGATGTGATTATGGTGGGTGAAATTCGCGATCAGGAGACGGCGGAAATCGCTGTTCAGGCCGCGCTTACCGGACACCTTGTGCTTTCCACGCTGCATACCAATGACGCGCCCGGCGCGCTGGTGCGACTGCAAAATATGGGTATCGAGCCGTTTCTGATCTCTTCTGCTATTATCGGAGTTGTGGCGCAAAGATTGTTGAGGCAGGTTTGCCCCTATTGCAAGGAAGCGCATCTGGTCAGCCAGGCGACGGCCAAGTCGCTGGGTATGACGCTGGATGATGGACGCCCCCCCATTGTGGCGCGGGGCCGGGGCTGCGTAAAATGTAATGGACGAGGCATGAAAGGCCGCACAGCGGTTTATGAGATCATGCCGATGACCGATAACCTGCGAGATTTGATTTTAGAGGGCGCTTCAGGCGCGCATCTGAAAACACAGGCGATTAAAGACGGCATGATAACCCTGCGCCAGTCCGCCCTTCGCAAAGTGGTGGATGAAGTGACTACGCCGGAAGAGATGCTGCGCGTCCTGTATTTAGAGGATTAATTCTACTCCGGCAAGAAAAATTAGCTCTAAATACTGAATTAATTGCCGGGCTTGTATGTTTCCATCCTATCGCTGCTATTCTTAACTATGGGAACCCTGATAGTTCCTGTCCTTGACGAGACAATACGCCCAAAGCATAAGAGAGTACACGCAATGCCTACGTTCACTTATACCGCCCGTGATCGCAGTGGTCAACTGATAACCGGCATTCAAGCCGCCGCCAATCCAGGCGACCTGCGCGGGCAGTTACGCGAAAAGAACCTGTTTGTTACCGACGCTCATGAACAATCCGGCTCAGGCGAGGACGAGCCCTCTTCTATCTTCGGACGCAAAAAAGTAAAATTGAACGACATGGTGGTGATGAGCCGACAACTCGCCACCCTGGTACATGCGGGGCTGAACATCACGGAATGTTTGTACTCCGTCGCGGAACAATCGGAAAACCCGACGCTGGCGGCTTCGCTGGATACTGTGCGCAAAGATGTCCTCTCCGGCAGCACATTGGCCGACGGAATGCGCAAGCACCCGGATGTTTACAACGAGATGTATGTCTCGCTGGTTCAGGCGGGGGAAGCCGGTGGCCTGCTGGACAAAACCCTGGAAACAGCCGCCATCCAGTTTGATCAGGAAGCGGAACTCAGGGAAAAAATTAAAGCCGCAATGACAATGCCGATTCTCGTGGTCATTGTTGCTGTGGGGGTCGTCATTTTCATGCTGACCGCCATTGTGCCCGTATTCGCGAAGGTATACGATCAATTCCATGCGACGTTGCCGCTCGTAACTCTCCTGCTGGTTAAAGTCAGCGCGATTGTTGTACACTACTGGCTGTGGGTGCTGATCGGTTTGATCGTGGGTGTGGCTGTTCTGCGACGGTTCATCAAAACATCGCGAGGTCGGCATATTTACGACAAGTTGAAATTGAAGCTGCCCTTGTTGGGGAAACTTAACCGAAAGATCGCCATTTCGCGTTTCTGCCAGACATTCTCCGGCATGAGCGCGGCGGGTGTGCCGATTTTGCGCTCACTGGCGGTTTCCGCCAACACCTGCGGCAACGTCATCATTCAGGAAGCGGTTATGAAGGTGGCGGAGCAGGTGCAGCAGGGCGCCGGACTATCCAAACCACTGGAAGCAACGGGCGAATTTCCCCCGATGGTGACGCGCCTGATTTCCGCGGGTGAGCAATCCGGTAACATTGATGCAATGTTAGCGGAAATAACAGAATTTTATAATAGAGATATACAGTATACTGTAGATAAACTTACGAAATTAATGGAGCCACTCATGACCATTGTGGTCGGCTGTCTGGTACTGTTTATTCTGTTGGCTCTGTATATGCCCATTTTTTCTCTCACGCAGGTGCTCAAACGTTAGGCGCCCGCCATTTGAGAGAAAGTCCGCCGCGTCTAGGTTCCTCCATCTGTTACTCTGGTCGCGTACACGGAAACCTCGGTCCAGAAGCCGAAAAAAGCGATGTCGGTACACTGCGCCTGTCAAGGCACAACCATAAAGACACACGGAGCAGCCGCTTCCAATGCTGTTACCTCCGGTTTGCGCCGCGCTGTCTTTATATCTGTGACACAAACATGGGCGTTACCGCAGTTCCATTCGCTGCCGACAGTCGTGCCAATTCCTGAGAAGAGCCTTGCGCCTGTTCCCTTAGCGGAGCCTGCGCTCGGACATTGTATCACTCCGCGTTTCAGACAGACTTTTCTGAAAGCCTGTACTTGAACGCCCTACCCAAGCACACACACGCTAATCAACCCGGCCTCGCAGCCGGCACACACGGACTTAAGGAGTTCAGCACCATGGTTCACACATCCTCCGTTCGCCGCCAGGTCAGCGGCTTCACGCTCGTCGAACTGCTCGTTGTCACCCTGATCCTGTCCATCCTGATGGCGGTTGCCCTCCCGCTGTACCTCAGCGCGGTCAAAGACAGCCGCATCAAGACCAACCGCGCCAACATGCAAACCGTTGCCAACGCGGTGCAGGCCGCCTATGTCAAAGACCGGCCAGCGGACTACTCGAAGTACTACGGGGCGGTCAGCACGGCCAATGAGCCGGACCTGCAAACCCCGCCCATCGGACCCAGCGGCGAAACCTACGTGATCGCTGCCGGAAGCGTTGCCGGCTCCTTCAAGGTGTCGTGTACGCCCGATCCCGATGCCGCCGGTACCTTTGAGCCGGGTAAGGACAACAAGTAACTCTCGACCTGTGTTCCTGTTCTGCGGTGTCGCCGGTGTGTTCCACGCATCGGCGACGCCGCAGGACTTTTCACTTTCGTTTTGTTCTGGCTGCCTGTTTTGCAAACGGCCACCTGTCAGGAAGCGGGAACCTCCAATGCAAGTTTCAGCGGTTTCACAATGGGATTTATCCTCTCTTTTTCCTCGCCCCTCGCGGCGGGGTTTTGGCGCGTTTGCCCCCGGCAGCGCGCTCATTTCCGCGCTCATTTTCACCGTAATTATTGCCCTTGCCCTCGCCGGCATGGGAACAATGACGGTATCACACTACAACCTGGCGAACACACAGGCGTCCTCCGAGGAGGCGCTCGACATTGCCGAAGCCGGGATCAACTGGGAACTGCACAAGATTACCAACAATGGTATCGCAAGTGCAGATAGCGGGGGAACCACCTACAACGCTTCCACTGAAATTGACAAAATCGGGTCCAGCCTGCCGGGAACTTTCACTGTATCTTGCGCTACGCTGAATGGTTCTCAACTGAATGCCAGTACCACTCTGTTTGCAATTACCTGTAGCGCCTCCATTCGAACGGCTACAGGGCCGGCCACACGCATCGTTCGTATCAATGCCCAACCATACAGCACGTTTTATACGCTGTACTCTCTCCATTCCAGCAACTTCCTGCAAGACGGCATTGTTATAAACGGCATTTCAGGCACGAACGGCACACAGTCCATGAGCTCCAGCATGAAGGTAAATCCCATCATCAAAGGCGTTGTGTTCAATGGCGATAAGGCTAAATGGGCGAACGATAAGGATCCCGGCGGCTACAGCGCGGTTCATAATCCCAATCCTCTGGCCATGAAGGGAACGACCGATATCGTCAACGCGAATTTCCCAGGCGGTCAAGATTACCTCGCGCAGAATAATGACAATAACCTGGCCGAAATAAGTGACCCGGATAATCCTACACCGTCTCCGGTGATTACGACCACCCAACATTCGTTGAATACTTCCGGGCATCAAACGGTCACTCTGAAAGGCAAACCCGGCGGCGCAAACTATTATCTCAGCGACATAAACATGCAGCCGCACAGCAATCTCGTGTTCGACAATACGAATGGGCCGATCAACATTTACTATCTGCGCCAGTCGAGCGGAGGCAGCTACATGCGCGGCGGCCACGCGCTCAAAAGCATACTGGACGCGCCCAATAATGCTGTGAAAATGTACATGTCCGCCTCCGGCGGCCTCAACATTGACCCAGGCGAACCTTTGCCGGGTGTTGACAACAGCATGGAAGTGGATATGGGCGTCTACAACTATGACACAATTACTTACAACAGTAAAAACTACTCTTTTGGTTTGGTGAATGTAGATCCCAACGTCAATTTTCGGGGGCAGATCGTTAGCAACGACATCAACGTTGGAGGAAACACAAACATCATTGGACAAAAGGGCTATTTTGATACGCCCACCGAATATTATGGATTTAGCGGCGCATGGCAGGAACTCAACGGCGCAGGCGTGGCAGGAGGCGCAAATCAATGAGAAACGCGCATAATGGATTCTTGCGAAGACAGGGCCGCGCCCGGACAGGTGGAACCCGAGGTTTCACGATCATTGAAGCCTTGATCGCGTCGCTGATTATGGCTTCCAGCGTGATGGCGATGATCAGCCTGTGGAATTTCACCTTCAATCTGACGGTCAAAGCAGACAACGTGGGAGCGGCGTATACCGTTGGGCGTCACGCCATGGAGCGGGTGAAACTGGCCGGATTTGATTATGCCACTGAGGGCGTGACCACGCTGTACTACGATCAGCAGGGCGGCAGCGAAAGCGCGAATAAGGGGGCGCAGCACCGCCTGCGCATGGTTACGAACATCGTCAGCGATCCCGGCTACCCCTCTTACAGCGCCGTTCGCACGGTAATCATCACCGTGACCGTGCTGAATACGGGCCAAACGCTATATACCACGGGCGCGACGCTGACGAAAAAGGGGATATAAATGATAATCGCGACATTTTCAAATCCCCGATCTAACCGCATCGGCAATGCGCCTTATGGGGGTACACTGATTGAACTGCTGATTGGCTGTTTAATCGCGCTGCTGACCGGAGCCGCGCTGGTTTCACTTCAGCAAAGCAGCTATGTGGCAAACTCAACCGTGCTGGGGCAGAACTACGCCAATGCTTCCAGCCGCCGCCCTCTTGATGTTCTGGGGGACACGCTGCGCAACGCGCAGGCGTTCGGCGCGGGGCAGGGCCAGGTAATCGCTTCCGCGTCCGCCTCCGACGTGACCTGTTATACAACCTCATCGGGATCAATGAGCCGCATCTGGCTGGATACAAGCGCCCATACCTTGCGCCGCCAGAAGACTGACTCCGATGGCAGCGCGGCGGCAGTCGAGACTCTGGTGTCGAATGTGCAGTCACTGCAAATCACGTACTACATGCCGGCAGGCAATACGTACAACGCAAGCGTGGCAAGCTGGACGACGACGGCAGACCCGAACGCGCCTTCGGGCGCGGAACTGCCCGGTGTGGGAGCCGTCAACATTATCGCGACCATCAGCGCCGATGGCGAAACGCGAACTCTGCAAAATTTCATCCGTATGCGCAACAGCCCCAATACGCATGATTCTTAACGCGTTGTGTGGAACTCTTCTGGAGGGTACATTCTATAGGAGGCTTTGCCTGATAATCCCCAGGCTGTCGAGATTAGAGATATATGCGAACCCGAAAAGATATCATACTGGGCGTGACATTTACGGCCACCCAACTGCGCCTCGTTGAAGCGCAGGGGCGGGCGTCCAATCCACAGGTGCTTCATGCAGGCGTTGCGCCGATGCCGGAGGGCGCGTTTGTTGGCGACCGCATTGTGGATCCGGAGGCCGTCGGTATCGCGTTGCGCCGCCTTGTAGACAGCGCGGGCGCGGTATCCCGCGACGCCGTTTTTGGAATAGCTTCAGGCAGCGTCATTACTCAGGTAATGAACGTGCCTTTTGTGCCGGAAACGGAATTGCAGGCGGTGCTGGAGGGCGAACTCGAGCATTACAAAATCATGCGGCATGGAGAAAGCGCGTTCGATTATCTGCGCTTGAGCGCCGCAGGCCAATCGCAGCCATCTGCTGACGCGCAGGCCGGCGGCGAATCCCCGATGCTGCTGATGGCGGCGGATAAAAACGTCATTGCCTTATATCAGCGCGTCGCCGAACTGGCCGGTCTGAACCTGGTTTCCCTGGAACCGACGCTGCTGGGAATGTATCGGGTCGGCTGGATGCTGACGAAGGGACAGCCGGGCGGGCTGTGCCTGAGCGTGGATCATGTCCGCTCGGAACTGGCGTTTATAGATGCGGGAGCCATTCGGTTGTACCGCCGCATTGACGTGGGCAGCGAAAACCTGTTTCCCACGCTGTTCCCCAATGCCGCGCAGAACTCCTCCAATGCAGGCCGTCCTCGCGCTTCCATTCTGGGTGAGGAGGAGGAACCCGGGCTGGCGCTGTCGGGTCTGAACTCCGGCTTGCCCGGCATTTCCATGAATATGAGCGCGGCGCGCGCGGTTGCGCTGGAAGTCCGGCGTTCAATCGAGTATTATCGGCGTGAACATCCTGACAGGAGTGATGGCGATATCGTGCTTGTAGCGGATACGCCTGCCATGGAAACCATGCAGCCCTGGCTCCAGGAGGAGTTGGGCCGCAATGTCATGCTGTTAAAGCCTGCCTTGCTGCGAGATTTAACTGGCGTGAACCTGCTACAGGTTCCAGGCTCGGATAGCGCGGGGAGCGGGGCGTCATCGGAATTGGCTCTGATGCCTGCGCTTGGCCTGGCGTTGGGACTGCTGCCGGATGCGCCCGCCGATGTGCCGCGCTTTAACCTGACGAGCGCGCATCGCCTGAACGCAATTGCGGCTGCCGCGCGCCGTACTCTGCTGTCGTCCGCCGCCGCTTCCCTGATCGTCCTGCTGCTTGGAATAACGATTGCCGGATTGATCTATTTGCGCGTTGGGGTAGCAGAGCGGGAACTGAACAGGCTGCAAGCGGAATATACCGCCAAACAGCAGCAGCAGAATCTTATCGTCAGCACCTGGCAGCGACAGCAGAATCAGCTTACCGCCCTGCAAAACAAAGGCTACCCGTTTCCGCGCGTGATGGATGCCATTTCCAATGTGGTTGCGCCGCAGGCCGGACTGACGGAAGTGGCTCTGGATTCGGGAGGCAGACTGAGCGTGACAGGCACTGCCGTCAATGACCTCGCGGTCGTGCAAACACTGGACGGCATGCGCAGCGTAAACTGGTTTGTGTTCCCCACGCTTGACAGTCAGGAGCGTAAAAGGGACAGGCAGGAACTTCCGCCGCATGTGGAATTCAAAATCAGCACCCAACTCGCCGCCGCCACAACCCCGCCGCCCGCGCCCAAGACTGGAGGCACGCCGTGAGCAAATCGTCTTCCAACGCCTCCTGGATCAAACTGGCGACGGTGTTAATGCCGGTCGTGGCTGTGCTGGCAGCCGGATTCCTTGTATTTCTTCAAGTGACGCGGCTGCGTTCCCTGGGGGAGCAACAGACCAAAACCGAGAATGACCTTGTGTTTTTGAACAAGTTGTCTTTAGAAATTAAAAACCAGCCAACCCTGAGTAAAATTGCGGCCATACCCCCCGCGCTCAATGAGCAATCGCTGTTTCTGGATATGATTCGCAAGTTTGCGGATCAGAGTCAGGTACATCTGGTACGCTATACCAATCGCGTGGTTCCCGCGCCCTCCGCTGACAGCCCTGAAGCGAAGAAAAACGCTTTGCCGCCAGGAGTTCTGGCGCTCACGAGCGACGTGGAAGTATCCGGCAATTACAACGGCATTCGGCAGTTTTTATATCAGTTGCTTCACTCGCCACGCCTGTACACCACCACGGACTTGCGGTGGAGCCGGGGAACGAACACGGATCAATGGCCGATCACGCACCTTACGTTTACGCTTCTGCGGTATGTGGAAACTCCCATCATCGCTCCTGCCAAGCCGACCGGGGACAACGCCACCTCACCTACCAACAGTTAAGACATGTTCAGGTATGCAGGTATTCAGTTATTCAGGAAACGCGAAAGTTATACATTTGCATTTGCGCGGTAAAGCTATAAGCTGAACACCTGAACGCCTGAATACCCGAACGCCTGAATACCCGAATACCCATCCTTCATCAATCGCGTGTAGTTTGGCGCGTAAAGGGGAATCCTGAGAGACATGCACACGCGAACCTTCAAACGTAGAGCGGTTCTGAAACCGCGCCACTTGCTGCTGCCATTGACCGCCGCAATCGCCACGCAAACTCCTTTGTACGGCAACAGCCAAACTGCCGGCCTGAAAAGCGGCGTCTTGCAAATGAACAATCCGCGCAAGGGCGACATCCGCATCCGTTTTGTGGATACCGATGTTTCCGAAGTGCTGCAAGCCCTGGGCGTCCGCACCAAAGACAATATTGTGTATGCGGGGCAGGGCAAAAAATCCGTCACCATCAACGTCAATGCTTCCACGACGGAAGAGGCCCTGCGCTATATCACGGCGGCATCCGGGCTGGCGTTCCGGCAGGTGGGCAACTCGTATGTGGTGGCCCCGGCAAGCGCGTTGCGGCAGGCGATTGAGCCGTTGGGAGAGCAGGCGCGCGTGCCGCTGACCTCGCTATCTCCCGCCGCCGCCATGAAAGTGATCGAAGACGCATTTCCTTATGTCACGGCGCGGCCTGCCGGGTCGCAGGTTTTACTGATTGGCGCGGCAGCGGATTTGCAGCAGGCGCAGGCGCTGCTGCGCGAACAGGATACGCTGCGCACTCCCGATCCGAGCCAGACGCAAGTAGTCGCCGTGCAAAATGTCATTCCCGCGCAGGCCGTGAACGTGCTGAAAAGCCTGTATCCTGAACTGAAAATCGAGGCCATTGGCGACCCGGCCAAAGCCGGCGGCTCCATCGGTTTTGCCGGCCCGCGCTCCATTATTGACCGGGCGCGGCAGTCCCTGGCAACTATAGACGCCACCGCGCTTCCCAAAGAACCCGACCGCGTATACCGTATCTACAACATCAAATACAGCAGCGCGCGCGTCCTCCGTTCCTTTTTGCAGAGTGCCGCGCCTACAGTGACAGTGCTGACCGGCCCGGAAAGCTACTCGCCGCCCAAGCCCTCTTTTACCCCGCTGACGGGCGGGTCATTGGGATCCGCGTCCAGCAGCGTCGGCGGCTCGTCAACCACGCAAAGCAATACGGGGGGAACCTCCACAGAACAGAGCGGCGGCGGCAGCCTGGATACGGGTGTGCAGAACGCGAATGCCGGCGGCGTGGTGGGTGGAAACACTTCCACATCGAACGGGCGGGGCGGCGTGAATGACCGCGCCAAAACGCTTGTGTTGAGCGGCACAATCGGCGACATCACGCAGGTGCTGACTTTACTGGAACAGGTTGACGTAGCCCCGCGTCAGGTGATGGTGGAAGTGAAAGTGATTGATGTGTCCCCATCGTTTGTGGAGGCTTTGGGCGTACAGTATCAATATGCTCCCATCACAGCAGGCAACAACCCGGTCGGACAGCTTCTGAATCCTGCTAATGGCGGGTTGGCGAACCCTACCAGTGGCGCTTTCAACAGCGCGACATTCACCCGGTTGGGACCGGCCTTCGGCGCGCAGATCAGCGCTTTGACCACGCGCACCAACAGCAAGATGCTTGCCGACCCGCGCGTTCAGGTAACGGATAACGACGACGCCAGTATTTTCATCGGCGATACCGTCCGAACGCAGATTTCGCAGTCGGGCATTTCCGGCACGACGATTCAGGTGCTGGAATTCCCGGTCGGAATCATTCTGCTGGTGCGCCCGCGCGTTAATGCGGACGGCCATATAACGATGCGCGTCCATCCGGTTGTCAGCACCATCACGTCCCTGTCCGCCGGCAACATTCCGCAGACAAGCAATCGTGAAGCGGAAACAACCGTCATGGTTTCGGATGGCGAAACCATTATCATCGGCGGCCTGATCCGCGATGATGTGTCGCGCACGGTTTCGGAAGTGCCGATTTTGTCGAAATTGCCGCTCGTGGGCGAGTTGTTCAAGTATCGCCAGCACAACCGCACTCGTAGCGAGGTGATGGTCTTTATTACGCCGCATCTGACGAACACGATGACCGAAGCGGAGCGGGCGAATTCGCAGGCGAAAGTAATCGAAGAAACCCGCCTTACGATCCCGAACCCGCGCGACTCGCAAACTGCCTGCCGACATCTTTGTAAACAAGGGCAAAAAACAATGAAGATAAAACCAGAAGAACGCCCGCAAATTATTGGGTTGGGAGTCGCTATCGGCGCGGTGCTGCTGTTCGGCGTCACTCGCTTACTGCCACAGATTACGGGCGGCAATAACACGGCAGCCGCTCAACCCGGAACTGCCGATGCTTCAACCGGGGTATCCGCCACACCGGGAACTTCGACTGTCGCGCCGCTCAACGCGGGAATGGGAACTCCAGGCCAGAATGTCGCAAGCAACAGCAAAGGCAATATGTTTGACGATGCGGTTGTGGAACCGGCGACAACGCATGACCCTTTCACGCCCACCGTGCCAACGGACGTAAATCCATTCAATCGTCCAGTCACCGGTCAGGTTATCCGGCCCACCTCGCCGCCACGAGTACGGGTGTTTCCGCCGACCATAACCACAATCCAACCGACTTTTGTTCCACATCCCATTGCGCCGCAGTCCAATAGCATGATGCCGGGAACGGACGCGAATTTGCAGGCCAATCAGGTAATTCTGGCGGGCGTTATTGCCGGCCCGCAGGCGGTGGCAGTGATTCATATCGGCGACCGCGCCTATCCCCTGTCCGCCGGGGAGAAAATGCCGTACAACATGTCGGTAGCGCGCATCACGGAAGACGGCGTTTATGTGAAGCAGGGCAAGCAGACGTGGTTCATTCAGGTTGGCAAGTCTCTGAGCGCGGCCATGCCCATCAAGCCCGGCCAACAGGGCTTCAATGCTCCCGGCAGCATGGCTCCTAACGCGACGTTCGGCCCTGTGCGCCGCATCACCGCGACCGGAGCCGCCAATAGCGTCACTTTCGAAGAACCATCGCCGTAAACCTGTTGCCATCGTAATTCGCGGCTGAAAATGTGGAACAGAGGGGAGAAACTTATCAGAGTTTCTCCCCTCTATTTTGCCTCTGTCAGGCAACGGATTGGATAGAATGGAGCAACAGGAGAAACAAAGTTCATATTTGACTTGCCCTTTAACCAAATACGGGGTATAGTAGAAATGGAAATTAACCGAAGTTAATATCAGGAACTGAGCGGGGTTAAAATTCGGGAGTATGGCATGTCTTCTCCTTCCGTTGAGGATTACATCAAGGCGATCTATAAAACTCATCAGCAGACCGGCGAGGTTACTACGCAGGAGTTGGCGGCGCGTATACAGGTGAGCGCGGCAGCCGTCAGCAAAATGCTCAAGCGCCTGACGGAACTGCGGCTGGTGGATCATACGCCCTATCACGGTGTTCTGTTGACGCCCGCCGGCGAAAAAATGGCGCTGGAAATCATCCGGCATCACCGTCTGCTGGAACTCTATCTCGTACAGGCGCTGGGCTATGAGTGGGATGCGGTACACGAAGAGGCGGAACGGCTGGAACACCATATCAGCGAAGAGTTCGAGGAGCGCATTGACGCTCTGCTCGGTCATCCTGCCGCGTGTCCGCATGGCGACCCGATCCCGACCCGCGACGGCGTGATCGCGCCGGTTTCCACGCGCACACTGGCGCAGCAACATGCCCCGGCGCATCTGACCATACGCCGCGTGGCCGACGAGGACGCCGCGTTATTGCGCCATCTGAAGCAGTTGGGGTTGCTTCCCGGCACGGCGATTGAATTTGTGGAGCAGGAGCCTTTCGGCGGCGCGTACCTTGTGCGCGTCGGGGATGAACTCGCGCGCGTAGCGCCGCAGGCAGCCGCTCGAATCTATGTAGGATAGATATTGGAAAAGGAACTTATGTTGGAAGAGACGCCCGTGACGGCGGGATGGCGCGAACAGGGGGGCAATCCCAGCCTGCCCGAAGTACACCGTTCTATTGCTGTGCCGCTCAATGTCGGCTGGCTGCGCAAACTGCTGGCGTTTGCGGGGCCGGGGTATCTGGTGGCGGTAGGCTACATGGACCCCGGCAACTGGGCGACGGATATTGCGGGCGGCGCGATGTACAACTACCGCCTGCTGTCCGTGATTCTTATTTCCAACTTTCTCGCGATATTTTTGCAGGCGTTGGCCGCGAAACTGGGCATTGTGGCAGGCCGTGATCTGGCGCAGGCGTGCCGGGACGCTTATGGCAAGCCGGTTTCCCTGATGCTATGGCTGTCGGCGGAGATCGCCATTGTGGCCTGCGACATTGCCGAAGTGATCGGGGCAGCCATCGCGCTCAATCTGCTGTGGCATATTCCGATGGTCATCGGCGTTGTGCTGACCGCGTTGGATGTCTTAATCGTGCTGGCTTTGCAGCATAAGGGTTTCCGCTGGCTCGAAATTCTGGTAATCACGCTGATTGCGACCATGATGGCGATTTTCGCGCTGGAACTGATTTACGCCCGCCCGGAAGTGGCTGCCGTGCTGTCGGGCTTTGTGCCGCATACGGAAATCATACGCAATCGGGACATGCTGTACATCGCGCTCGGTATTCTGGGCGCGACCGTGATGCCACACAACCTGTATCTTCACTCTTCCATTGTGCAGACGCGGGCTTACGGCAAAACCTTTGCTGAATTGCGCGACGCCTTGAAAATGGCGTATACGGATTCGACCATCGCGCTGACGCTCGCTTTATTCGTCAACGCCGCTATTCTGATACTCGCCGCCGCTACCTTTTACCGGACGGGACGGCACGACGTGGACAGCATCCAGAAGGCGTACAAACTGATTTCGCCCATTGTCGGCGCGTCGCTGGCGACCCCGCTGTTTGCGATTGCGCTGCTGGCGTCGGGGCAGAACTCCACGCTTACGGGAACAATGGCCGGACAGATCGTGCTGGAGGGCTTTACGCATCTCCACATCAAGCCCTGGCTTCGCCGTATGATTTCGCGCGGATTGGCGATTGTGCCTGCCGTCCTCGTGATCGCGCGTTATGGCGAGAATGGCACGGAAAAACTGCTCATTTTCAGTCAGGTGGTGCTGTCGGCGCAGTTGTCATTCGCGGTCATTCCTCTGGTACAATTTACCAGTAACCGAGACAAGATGGGGCCGTTTGTCAACGGCGCGTGGACGAAAGCCACTGGGTGGAGTATTGCCGTCGTCATTGCCGCCCTCAATATCTATCTGGTTTACGTGACGGTTTTCAAAACAGGACATTAAAAGAGGACATTTTATGATTGGTATTTGCCGGTTTGCGGGCCGTTCCGCGACATGCGCCCTGACTCTGCTTCTGCTGCTCGCGTCCACGCTGACGCAGGCCAAACCCGCCGATTATTTTCCGCCCCCGGATGCGCAGGGCGGCTGGCGAACGCTCAAAGACGCGGCTGCCATTCGCAAACTGGCGGGCATGGATTTGGCGCGGCTGGAACAGGCTTATGATTTCACGCAGCGGTGCAGCCAGAACGGCGGCCTGCTGGTTGTGCGGCACGGCTATCTCGTCTACGAAAAATACTATGGCCGCGCGGCTCGCAACGCCAACCCGGATATGGCCTCGACAGGAAAAGCGTATACAAGCATCGCCTGCGGCATCATGCTGCATGAGTTTCACGACAAAATACCGGAGGGATTGGATACAAAGGTATTTACGCCGCAATATCTGCCCGAAGCATTCCCGCTCGACGATCCGCGCAAGGCCAATATAACATTGGGACAACTGCTGTGCATGTCGGCGGGGTATCACGGCGAAGGCGGCAGTCCCGGCGTAACGAACGGGCAGGTCGTGCCGTTACAGCCCGTACCCGGACAGGACATTCGCAATCTGGATCAATCGTCGCTAAAAACGCCGTTGTGGACGGTTCCGGGAGGCGGCTATTCGTACTCTTCGCCCGCGCCGCACATCGCCTCCATTGTGCTGCGGCATGTCACGGGCATGGAACTGCGGGATTATATTGATACCCGTCTGGCGAAGCCGATGGGGTGGGGCGCGTGGGACTATTGCCTGCACCGGGGCGATTATGTCATGCCTCACGCGAACGGCGCGGGCAGCACGGCTGTTCACGCGACGGACGCCCTGCGCTTCGGCTACTGCCTGTTGCGCAACGGGCAATGGAACGGCAAGCAGCTTGTCCCTGCCGATTACATCGCCAAATGCAACAATCCCCTGCCTTATAATCCGCACACGCCCTTCAGCCTGATGTTCGAGAACAATTCCGACGGACACGTTGCGGGTGCGCCGCGTGACGCTTATTACAAGTCGGGCGCGGGCGGATTCGGCATTTTCGTCGTCCCCTCGTTGGATATTGTCATTTACAAACTCGGCGGCAACAACGGGCAGTACGACCCCACCCTGACCGGCCTGCCGCAAACCTTTCAGGTGGACACGTCCCGCGACAACTGGAAACCCATTCCGCGCACCCCCTTCAACGAGGGCAGCATGGGCGGTGACGATGGCCTGCGCCGCGTCCTCGAAATGGTTTCAGCAGCCGTAATCCCATAAGCGTGACAAGCCGCGCTGCTAAGGTTTGCCTGTGGCGCGGCAAGAACATCATCCAACAAAACAAGCGGCAGGCCGGGGATACGGCGAAATCCCGTATCGTTGGAAACGAACAAAACACAGCCATTCCGCAGAGCGGTTGCCGCGTGAATGGCGTCCGGCGTTTTCAGGGCGGGAATGGTGGCGCGAAGTCGCGCCGCTTCCCGCAGAACGTCCTGCGTGATGGGCAACAGCCGGGTATTGACCTGTTGCCAGAGGGCTTCACGCTGATTTTGCCTGACTGTATTTCCACTCCGCAACGGACCAACAAGCGTTTCCATCAGTGTCAATTCACTGGATACTAGAGTTGCGCCTGCTTTCACTTGCCAAAGTGGAGCGCAAATAGCGCCATATTTGAGATGGTTATCTACGCTGTATATGGGAATTTGCGCATCGGCGTATATTAACCCCGATAGCGGCAAGATCAGTCGCCCCACGAGTTACGCTCCTCTTGAAATTCACGCTCCATCCGCTCCCAATCTTCCGCCGTTAAGTTGGAAGGCGGCAGCGACTGAATGAAATCCCATGCAGACGCGAATTGAGGCTCCGGTTTTGGAATTACGGAAACAGGCGCGTCTTTCAGAACAATAACTTCGATACATTCGCCCTCGGTCAGTTCAGGCGCGGTAAACTCCACGCGCTTGCCGGAAAGCACCGTCGCTGTCAGTTTCAATGCGGATTGCATAGTCTCAACCTCCTTCCCCTATTATACACCCGATGAGCCGACGCCAACAGAATTTCTCCCATCACTCCCGACTCTCCTTCCCCTTCTTCTCCCCGTGTCCCCCGTGGTTCAATCTCCTCTCCGTGTTCTCCGTGGTTTATGGTTGCTTTATGCCGGGACAGGTTCAGACGCATCGGTTTTTTGTTCGATGAGCGTACCGAAGCGCTTGCCGATGGCGAGGGCGGGGTCGAGCGGCACGTCAACAGCCGCGCAGTTTTCCGGGATGCTGATAATCGGCGTCGGGCGCAGGGACTTGCCCTCGAACTGCGGCAGGTACGGGCGCAGTTCGTTCCAGCATTTCGCCCGTCATGTCGCGGATCTCTTTGAGGGTCAGCACGGCAGCCGTGAGCGGGTCGAGGGCCAGCGCGTGAACGAGATGCTCCGGGTCGCCGGTTAGAGCGGCTTCGGCGCACAACTGCTGCACGTTGATATTGGTCATGCACAGCGCGGCGCACTGCGGCGGCAGGTTGCCGATCACGGTCGGATGCAGGCCGGTATCATCGGCAAACGTCGGCACTTCCACGCAGCAGTCGGCGGGCAGGTTCGTGATGTAGCCGTTGTTGCACACGTTGCCCATCAGCCGGAACGGTTTGCCGGTCGTGACCGCTTCCAGAATATAGGAGCAGTATTCCACGCTGCGGGCTTCGATCGCCGTCGATCTCGAATTGCAGCGGGTCCACCTCGGCGTACTTTTCCGCCATCGCCTTGCCCCATTTGTAGTACGCGCCCGACTCGCCGCCGAACGCGGGTTCGTCGCAGTACAGATCCAGCGCGGCCTTGCTTTTGCGGAACCAGGGCACGTACTCGCGACAGATGCCCGGTCGATTCGGTCATGAAGTAGCCGAACTGCCGGAACACTTCGCCGCGCACCTTCTCGTTCTTGTAGTATTCCGGCTTCTCGAAACATTCGCGCAGTTGCGGGTACAGGTCGCGCCCCTTGTGTTCCAGTTTCAGGAACCAGTCCATGTGGTTGATGCCGCCGCAGACGAACGTGATCTCGTCTTTCGGCACGTTGCAGTAGCCGGCAATCAAATCCAGCGTGGTCTGGACGCCGTGACACAGGCCGATGAACGGCACATTGCTAGACTCGTCCGAGCGCAAGGCAGTTGGCGGCCATCGGGTTCGCGTATTGCAGCATGATCGCGCCCGGTTTGGCGACCGCCTCCATATCGCTGGCGATGTCCACCAGCACGGGAATATGCCGCTGTCCCCGGAAAATGCCGCCCGGCCCGAGCGTGTCGCCGATGCACTGGTCCATGCCGTACTTGAGCGGTATCTCGTAATCCACGCCATACGCATGAAAGCCGCCGACCTGAATCATCACGACCACGAAATCGGCGTCCTGGATGGCTTCGCGCCGATCGGTCGTCGCCCACACTTTGCCGGGCAGGTCGTTGTCGCGAACCATGCGCTGCCCGAACGCTTCCATGCGCCGCAGCTTGCTTTCCGTCGGACTCATCAGCGCGAACTCGCTGTCCGCCAGCGCGGGCGTCGCCATAATATCGCTCATCAGCGTCTTGCAAAACACGACGCTGCCCGCGCCGATCATCGCTATCTTCTTCGCCATTGAATAACCTCCTGAGAGTGAACCGCGAAACACGCGGAATACACGAAAAGAGAATACAAATCCTTGATAAAAGTGGAACCCAAATGTTTTCGGGGCAAAGCAATGGCCTGCGTTGCTTTGCCCTGTATTTCTCCACTCTCCTGTCTGTGTCCTTAAGCCGAGTCAGGCGGTTCCATCTTCAAAGCGTAGATTTGGCACTTTGGAGAAGTGGGACACATTGCGCGTCAGCAATAAAGCGTTATTGGCAAGAGCAATTGCGGCAATTTTCAAGTCCATTGTGCCGATACGAATTTTCGCCTGTCGCAGCCGCTCATACTCGGGTGCCGCCCGCGCATCGTAGGCAACGATGGGTATTTTACAATACAGGCGCAAATGATTTTGCATACGAACGTAGGCTTCTATCCGCGCTTCTTCTGTGCGCGCTTGTGCCATGTAGGATAGCCAGCCTCGTGTCTGTTCCTCGTAACTGATGATTGTTGTAGCGAGATCGTCTAGTGGAACGATTGCCAATCGCATCCGCAACCGTTGCGCTTCTGTGCCTTCGCGTTCCAGAAGACTCATCAAGTCGGTATCAAGCAGAACCATGTGTGTCATCCT
Source organism: uncultured Chthonomonadaceae bacterium (assembly GCA_963817895.1). GTDB lineage: Bacteria > Armatimonadota > Chthonomonadetes > Chthonomonadales > Chthonomonadaceae > CAWFQB01. The sequence goes on along the minus strand of CAWFQB010000002.1, from coordinate 658,784 downwards.
GTTCGATGTTTTCTTCTTTGTCGTAGTCCTCGCGCTGAGACATCCGCCATTCACGGCCTAAGCGCATGGCTTCATCGAAAATAGGATCATCTTTGAACGCGCCGGATATTTCCTGCCACCATGGAACTGAGGAAGGCAATACTGCTGTAGGTTTATTCGTGGTTGTCTGTTGCTTTAACGAAACAACTTCGGCTTCAAGAGCCGTTAATCGTTTTTCTAGTTCCAGTGTGGTCATTATATTCCTCCTCACATTTAAGATAGCGGTCATGTCCCGTTGCAGTCGCTTCTTATTTTCGAGTTGATAAATGTATTATAGCAAAGGCTGTTGGGTTTGACAAGCAGAATGGAAACAGGGACAAAGCGTTTCGTCGCTCGTCCCTGTTGCTTCTTTATCTGCCTTCTAATTTAGCGCCCATCGAGGGCTACTCGCTTGACAGTGTTTCCTTTAAGCGCGCGCCGGCCCGGTTGCCGCGCAATTTTTCCAGCGCCTGTAGTTCCAACTGTCGGGCGCGTTCCCGCGTCATGTGCAGTTCTTTGCCGATCTGCTCTAATGTGTGCGGCTCGTAACCGTTGAGGCCGAAGCGCAGGCGCAGAACCTCCTGTTCGCGGGGAGTCAGGCTTTTCAGGGCGCGGGCTACCTCTTCCTGTACGGCATGGCGGAACACGCGGGCGGATGGACTCTGGTTCTCCTCGGCGGGGATCACTTCCGCCAAACTGCGTTCGCCGTCTTCGCCAAGCGGCATATCCAGCGAAGCCGGTTCCACCATGCTTTGCAGCAGTTCGATAAGCTGGTCTTCCTGCATCCCCGCCGCCTGCGCCAGTTCCGCGCGGGAGGGGGCGCGTCCCAATGTGTTTTCCAGTTCGCCCCGGATGCGCGTTAAGCGTCCGATGGTATCCACGACATACGCGGGCAGGCGGATGCTGCGCCCCGAATTGGCAATGGCGCGCATAATCGTCTGCCGAATCCAGTGCGTAGCATACGTGCTGAAGCGGAAGCCGCGCCGCCAGTTGAACTTTTCGGCGGCGCGTATCAGGCCGATAACGCCCTCCTGCATTAAATCTTCCATCGCCAGACCGCGCCCCTGGTAGCGCTGCGCTATGGACGTGACCAATCGCAGATTGCTGTTGACAAGGGCATCTTTCGCCAGATGGTCGCCATGTTCGATGCGACGCGCAAGAATAATTTCCTGGCAGGGCGTCAGCAGGGCGGTTTTGCCACCGGGCTGCAAAATAGACGAATGGATGTCATCGGGAACGGACGTAACGCCGGGATGTCCCGAACGCGCCCGCATCCGCTGTTCTATCGGAGACATATCATCCGCTCGTTCGAGATCGGCAGGCTCCTCGTCTTCGGACACAAAATCTTCCAGCAGACGCCGCACCTGCGACGTGTCAAGGTCGGCGGAACTTCCGCCAACACTCGCCGGAACCAACGAGGCAGTATCCGTCTTACGTTTGCGTCCGCCACCTGCGCGCCGTCGTCGCGGCGCATGTTCGCCGGATGGGTAACCGGGCATATCCATAGCGTCTTCTTCCCCTGCGTGGTTGTCAAGCAAAGCTACCGAGGCGGTTGGAACCATGAAGGAACCCCCTTCCGCTCTGCTGTGCATCATTGCCGAACGACGTTTCTCCAACCCCCTGGATTCATCCGATTGCGCTCACCCAATGGGATCAAAGCCTGTGTTTTGCAGTCAGACCGTACCAACATTCCCTGTTCGCCTGGCTGTTGTCGCGCGTATGCAAGCAGACATTCACAATACGTATTCGCCATCCATTCGTTGCTATCCTGCTTCTCTTTGAAATTTTTCTGAATTCGCCGAAAAAATGGACGAAGGGGCGCGTTGTGTTTCCTGAACTGACACGCGCTGTCACTCTGTCTCTCCTGTGCCGGAGTGTCACGCATAAGCGTAAGACGAATGAAAGCGCTATCGTGTTCACATTTGTGAGGAAGTAGATAGGTAGATAGGTAGATAGGTAGACAGACATCCCTACCCATCTACCATCTACCTATCTACCTCCCCTTGCAATCTCTTCACCGGGCGCGTATAATGGGCGCACTACAAATAGGAACAAATACTATACGGGAAATAGAGGAGGGGCTTATGCGGGCGGAAATCGTATCGGTGGGAACAGAATTGCTGCTGGGCCAGATCGTGGATACCAACGCGGCGTATGTGGCGAAGGCGCTGTCCTCAGTTGGGATCGGCGTGTACCGGCGGCAAACGGTGGGGGATAATCACGAGCGTTTGCTGGCCGCGCTACGGCAGGCTTTAAGCGAATCCGAAATCGTGATTACCATTGGCGGGCTTGGGCCGACAATGGACGACATTACGCGCGACGGCTTGGCGGAAGCGTTCGGCGATCCGCTGCAAATGGACGAGGCTATCGCGCAAAAACTGCGGGATTTCTTCGCGTTGCGCAACACGCCCCTGCTGGAAAGCAATCTGCGGCAGGCGATGGCCCCGGTCAACGGTCGCGCTCTGGACAATCCAAACGGCACGGCCCCCGGCCTGCTGTTCGAGAACAAAATTGGGGGCGTGGACCGAATCGGCATTGCCCTTCCCGGCCCGCCCAACGAGTTTATTCCCCTCGTGGATAACATCGTCATGCCCTACTTGCGCGAAAAAACGGGTAATGTCGGCACGATTCGCTCACTCACCTTGAGGGTTGCGGGTATGGGCGAAAGCATGGTCGAGGACAAAATCAAAGACCTGATGCTGGACGCCAACCCGACTGTCGCGCCATACGCCAAAGTGGGCGAGGTTCATTTGCGCGTGACGGCGCGGGCGGACAGCGAAGCCGAAGCGGATAGGATGATTGTGGAACGGGCGCAACAGGTGCGGTCACGATTGGGAAACGTGATTTATGGCGAAAACGACGACCCGATAGAAAAAGCCGTCGTAACCCTGCTGTGCGACAGCAAACACACGGTAGCCACTGCGGAAAGCTGCACGGGCGGCATGGTGGCGCAGCGCATAACCGATGTGGCGGGCAGTTCAAAAGTTTTTATTGGCGGCGTGGTCGCGTACAGCAACGAGGCAAAGACGGATTTGGTTGGCGTGCCTGCCGAAACGATTGCCCGCGTGGGAGCCGTCAGCCCGGAAGTGGCGCAGGCTCTTGCAGAAGGGGCGCGGAAGCGGTTCGGCACAACGTATGGCATCGGCATCACGGGCGTTGCCGGCCCGGATGGCGGCACTCCCGAAAAGCCGGTTGGGTTGGTCTACATCGGGGTCGCGTACCCGGACGGCTGCGACGTGGAAAAGTGCAACTTCATCGGTTCCCGGCAGATCGTCCGCACCCGTTCCGCCCAAACCGCCCTCAATATGCTGCGCCTGCGCATCTTGTCTTGAACCATGATTTACAGGATTAAAGGATTACCATGATGAAGACCGGGCCAATCATGTAATCATCAAAATCACATAAATCATGGTTCAAGACAAGATGCGCAGGCGCTGACAGGAGACTGCCGCAAGAATTGCGAACATCTAGACAAAATCATCGAGTATTTTGAAAACGTTTCCAAATCTCCGGCGATGTATATTGGGTACGTGAACAGCACTACAGCGCAAACGTGGATTTACGCTTTTTATGCCGGACTGCAATTTTTTGAGGCGCAACCACGTTCTCTGTTTGGTGTTGAATTGCGTGATAAAGTGAAAAAGCAACGTGGCTGGAAAGTAGCCGTTAATTGTAGTGTTCCGCATCAAATGAGACAAAAGGGTGCGGATGAGAAAATCATTGTAGAGGAACTGTTCGTGATTGAAATTGAGGTTTGCAGGCGAATGGCGCAGGAAATAGCCGCGCAGGAACCAGAATAATGAATTACAATCTGGAGGATATGCTCAACGATTGCGCTGTCATTCGTACGACGTTTGAGACATTCGATCTGTTTCCCGCCGATGATCCTATACGCGAGGAGATGCAGGAGATTATCAACGACGCCCGCGCCAATATGCGCCGTCGCTGTCGTGAACTACGCGCCGACATATACGCTCTGAATGTGCTTGACCGGCCATTAGACATTGAGGAATTCAGTAAAATCGCGCGAATTTTACTGGTAACAGGGCATCCCCGCTGCCGTCTGGATGCGTTCATGAAGGTAAACGTGTTCCAATCCATTGCCAATCAGGAAGCGGGCGAAAACGAGCCTGCCCTGATGTACTGTTATGAACTGTTGCCGCCCGTAACCACGCCTACAGCCGTCGCCATGAGCGCGATTAGGCTGACAACTGTGATATTTGAGGACCTGCTGCACAGCATCGAAACAAACGGAAACTACGCCAGCAAACACGTTTTCGACCGCAACGTATTTCAAAAGTATGTCGCCATCATGTTCGCCTGCTACGCGACTACCGACCCGCTCTTTTACAACTGACGTTTACCGGAATACTATAGTGACCCCCTTTGTCAAGACAAATTTTCGTCATGTTTAAGGTGGTCGCCGCATCGGTTGTTTTGCTCTAGCAACCGAGCGCTTGTTGATACACTTGGGCTGGTGTTTTGTAGGCCAGCGCTTGGTGCGGACGCGCTTCATTATAGAACTGGAAGTAGCTGTGCAATCCGTTGTACACGGCTTTTGGCGTTTCGTAGCCTTTGAGATACACGTCTTCGTATTTGACCGTTCGCCACAAGCGTTCCACGAAGATGTTGTCCAGCGCCCGGCCTCGTCCATCCATGCTGATGGTAATGTCGGCGGATAGCAAGCGACCCGTGAACTCCTTGCTGGTAAATTGGACGCCCTGATCCGAATTGAAGATCATGGGCTTACCGCTTCCCAGAGCCTGATCCAGTCCTTCGCAGCAAAAAGCCGTGTCGAGCGTGTTGGACAATTGCCACGTCAGAACGAAGCGACTGTACCAATCGATAATGGCAAACAGGTAGACAAATCCTTTCTCTAAGGGAATATAGGTGATGTCGCAACTCCACACCTGATTGACTGCGTTTATCTTGACGCCGCGCAAAAGGTACGGGTAGATGGGATTTTCAGGATGCGGGCGGCTCGTATTCGGGCCGGGAACCATGGCCTGCAATCCCATAACCTGCATCAAGCGGGCAATCCGCTTCTTGTTGACAAGATGCCCGTCTTCGCGCAAGACATGAACCATCTTCCGGTAGCCGAAGAATGGATGCTTGGTATACTCCTTATCTATGAGCTGCATGAGAAGCAGATTGAACGCGTTTTCACCTGTTGGCTGGTAGTAGTAGCCGGAACGCGACAGACCGAGCAGTTCACATTGACGCCCAATGCTCAGATGCGGATGCCCGACTTCCACGCGCTGCCGCAGCGTCTCAACCGAGGCGACCTGATTTTTTTTTGAGCCAGTCCAGTTCAACCTTGAGTTGGCCGATCTGCTGGTAAAGTTGGGCTTCTTTCTCTTCCTGGTCTTTGGTGTCTTTGACGCGCTTATCGGCAAAGACCGTAGGCAAACTGTCGAGCAGTTGCTTTTTCCACTGCATCAGCAGATTGGGATGCACTTGCGCGTCACTGGCAATCTCGGCAAGAGTGTGGTTGCCTTTGACCACTTCCAAAGCCAGTTTTGCTTTGAACTCGGCAGAATAGCGTTTACGGATGGTAGACATAGTGGGTTCTCCTGTGTTTATTGTGACACAGCCACCACCTTAAACCACTGTCCGAATTCTTGGGGTCATTATATACAGAACCATGCGCAAGGTAAAAGTAGTGTGGAAGGAATTCGCTTCTCTGGAAGGTTTCATACGTCTGATACTGCTGGTAGATTGGGACCCGATTGGTATTTTTGGCTATCCTGCCGCGATGGACGAGTACGACAGCTACGCGCCGCCTATCTGTTCGCTGCTTGTTTCCGGCGCAACGCGGGAAAGTCTCGCAGCGCATCTGCGCGAAATCGAAAACAGACAAATGGGAATGACACACAGCCATACAGATTGTGAAGCAGCAGCAGATAAACTGTTGGCAGTGTACACCATCTGGTATCGTAACCAACAGACATAATCCAAAGGAAAACGCTGATGCCGCGCGTCAATTTTCGCGAAGTGCAGAATTTGTTTTTTGGGCATGTAGATGCGGAAGCCGCCGGGTACAAAATCGTTTCCAATGGGACTGTATCGCAGGAGAGCAGCTATTACAGAGCGCGATTTTATCCGTTTTGGCTGCATCCCCTGTACAAACGCGAGGAGCAGCCTTTCTTTGATTACCCGGACGAAGCCAAAATTGTATTTACCGTTTATCCAATTGGCCTGATTCAGGCGCATGTGCGAGTAGTTTCGCTGGTTACAGACTGGGGTTTTTCATTTGATGACCCGCTGCTGTGGCCTTTTGAAAACACCGGCCAACTGTTCGTCAATGATCCCGTTTCCATCGAGCAAGCGCAGCAGTTGGACAGGATTGTGATTGCGAAAGACAGGCGGCTGGCACAAGACGGAGGGGTTCAGAGTTTGTTTACGAAATGGGGCCGAAAACCGCCTTTTGCTGTTGGTTCGCTGCCGCGTCCCACCTACATGGCTTTGTGTAATGCGCTGGATCAGTTGAACATTGCGTGGTACGGACCAAGAACCGTGCCGGGAAAACCATTGCCCATTTTGTTTCAAGCTGAGGACGATTATATCATTGCCGACGATTTCGAGGTAGAGTACCCTGACATTACGCATGACCCTATCTGGATACAGGGCAAAGAATACAAAGGAGTTTTGAACCCCAATTCGTAATTGCGCCGTAGTACGTTCGACTCGTTTTCATTCTTAAACACAGAGGACAAACCACTATGGACGATAACGTAATGCGGGTGCTGCAACTGCTGCAAGACGGCAAAATCTCGGCGCAGGAAGCCGAGTCCCTGATTTCCGCCCTGACACGACCGGTGGCAAATACAGAAGAGGAGAAAAGGAGAAAAGGAGAAGAGGAGAAGGGAAGCAACAACGCCGTTCACCAACCACCAGCCACCAGTCACCAACCGCCAATGGGCCTGCCAACGGGCGACCTGCTGCAACAGATTGCCGACGATCCCTCCATACCGGAGAGCGATAAACTGACTATTATCATCAACGCCACTTCGCTGCTGTGCGCGGTCTTGATTATTCAGCCGATACCGCTGGCCGATTTGGTGATTTTGACGCCTGTTCAGGTGGCGGGTGTGTACGCCATGAGTCAGGTGATGGGGCAGCCGCTGGACAAGAGCGGCGCTAACGACCTCTACAAATCCATTCTGGCGGTTCTGGGCGGCAGTTTCCTCGCGCTGCAACTGATGTCGGCGGGCGTGAAACTGTTCGTGCCGGTGTTCGGCGGGCTTGCCATTATTCCGGTCGTGTACGGCGCGACGTATGGCCTGATGAATGCCGCCCGCGCCATTCTAGAAGCCAAACGCAGCAATCAGCATCTAACCGATGATGAGATTCGCCGTATCAAAACCGAGGCCGAACAGCGGGCCAAAAGCGAAAAACGCGACTGGTCGCCGTCCGCGCTGAAACGCGATCTGGATACGTGGATGGTGAAGGGCGAGGCGTTCAAGCAGTACGAAACGCTATTTCAGGACGAACAACGCCGCGCCCGATTATTGCAGGAGGAGATTGACCTGCAAACGGCGCATATATTCAACCTGTCGCAGCAGAAAACGGATTGGGAACTGAAGGCGCAATCGGCGGCGGACAAACTGAACGGCGAACTGTCTGAAGAAGACCGCCAACAGGCGCAGGCCGATAAGGAACAGACGGAACGGGAATTGGAGCGCGTTCGGGCGCTGTGGCAGAGCAAGGGCAGTGAACTGGAATCCAAACGCGCCGAATCCGAGCGCGCCTATGAGAATCTGGAAGCCCTCCTGCGTGATCGTTTTGGGCGCAGCTATCCCAACATCGGCTATGCGTCCGGCGTGTTTTCCAATCTGGCGCGAACGCCCTACGAGAAACTGAAAGGCATCGAGCGGCAGATTTCCCTGCTGCAATACGATCCCGTCCGCGCCAACTTCCAGAACGAGCCGTTTCTGGATGCGTCGGGGCAAGAAGTGCGCGTGATCGCCGTTGACGACGACACGCGCCTGTATGCCACCGCGCAGGGCAGCATGGTACTGGTCCGCGGCATCGGTTCGCGTAGTTCCGAAGAGCGCGATGTGGAAAGAATACAGAAGAGTTAGGTTTCAGGTTTCAGGCGTCAGGTGTCAGAGTAATACATCCTTGTATCTGATGGCCTGCTTGTAAAAATCAGGAAAAGTAGAGAACGTACTCCTGACCCCTGGAACCTGACACCTGAAACCTCACAAGGAGCCTGTTTTGAAGCGATACCCGAAGATAACCCTTGCCGATGCCGATATTTTGGCGGCGCAACAGTTGCGTGAAGCGTTGATACAGGTGGAGGAACTACCGCAGGAATCGCAGTGGGAACTGGCGCTGGAACTGCTTCCCGACAGCCTGCTGCTGGACGTGGTGCGTTCCAATCAGCGCAAGGGCGATGACATGCTGAACCTGCTCGGCGTCCTGTCCGGCGTGGCGGTAGATGCCCTGACCGGCGAACGGGCGGATGAGCGGATATTGACCGCGACGATTTACGGCGTGATTTTCGCCTGTCTGGGCGAACTGGAAAAGCGGTACAAGGTGTTCAGCGAGAACGTGATTATGATGGAACTTCCGTTCGATTATGATCCGACAAACCCGGTGCTGTTTATTCCCAAAGACCCGGAAACGTTCAGCATAGACAAAGTGTTCGAGTATTATCGCAGTCACGACCCGGCGCAAAACTGATACGGTGTTCAGGTGTTCAGGTGTTCGGACGTTTCCATATGGATGATAAACGAGTTCCATGATGGCTGATATGAAAAGACTTTTCGTAGCCTTACTCTTGCCGGAGGATATACGCGACGCAGTGCAGCGGGTTCAAACACGGCTACGCGACATTATGGGCGATGAGGGTATCCGCTGGACGAAGCCCGAACAGTTTCATTTCACGCTGAAGTTTTTGGGTGACGTGGAGGATAGCCAACTGCCGTCCGTCCTTGAGGGCGTGGAAGAAGTGGCGGCGCGGTCTGCGCCGTGGGACTTGAGCATAGCAAATATCGGCGTATTTCCCCGGCAGCGCAATCCGCAAGTTTTATGGGTGGGCGCGGCAGAAGGCGTTCCGGTTTTGCAGCAGACCGCGCAGTATCTTAATGAAGAACTCGCAAAGCGGGATTTCCCGGCAGAAACCAAACCCTACACTCCCCATATCACCCTTGCCCGCATGAAAACGCGAGATGGGGAGGAGAGCGTAGCGAAAAATCTGCCCCTTGCGCAGGCCGACTCCGATCTCCAGACGGAATTGGGCGTCTTTCCGGCGCGGGAGTGCGTGCTGATGCAAAGCGATTTACGGCGCGAGGGAGCCGTGTACACCATTGTAAAATCATTTGCTTTTAGTGTGCGCAACGAGTACAATACGTAGACAGATTTGACAGTGTTTGACCCTGTGCGCTAAAACCGGAGGCCACCCGCGTTTCCCGAAGGCAGGAGAGAGGAAAAAGGAAAAAGGAGAAAGCCACATAAGCAAGGCTTTTTCCTTTCTCCTTTCTCCTTTTTCCTCTCTTCATCCCGCGCGTCGCATCCCTCGCTGCAGTCATGTACGGGCAGCAAGGGGGCGGCGGCAGGTGGAACGCCGCTGCGTCCTCACGTGACCCGCTTCGTCAGAACTTCGGCGAAGCACAAGAAAGGACCACTCAACGTGGCAACAGCAGAAGAAACAACTGGTAAGTTGGACGCGAAAAAGACCAAAGCGCTGGATATGGCGCTGTCAGGCATTGAGAAGCAATTCGGCAAGGGCAGCGTCGTGCGCCTGGGACAATCCATGCGCCTGCAGGTGGACTCCATTTCCACCGGCTCTATCGCGCTGGACATGGCACTGGGCGTGGGCGGCGTTCCGCGCGGACGCATCACGGAAATCTACGGCACGGAGTCTTCGGGCAAAACCACCATTGCGCTGCAAATCATCGCGCAGGCGCAGAAAAAGGGCGGAACGTGCGCGTATGTGGACGTGGAACACGCCATTGACCCGGAATACGCCAAAAACCTCGGCGTGGACATTGACAACCTGTTCATCTCGCAGCCGACAACGGGCGAGGAAGCGCTGGACATCATGGACGCCCTGATCCGGTCGAGCGCGATAGACGTGGTGGTTCTGGACTCGGTTGCCGCCCTGGTTCCCAAATCGGAACTGGAAGGCGACATGGGCGACTCGCACATGGGCGTTCACGCGCGCCTGATGTCGCAAGCCCTGCGCAAAGTGGCGGGCAGCATCAACCGCACCAACACGGCAGCCATTTTCATCAACCAGTTGCGCCAGAAGATTGGCGTGATGTTCGGCAACCCGGAAACCACGAGTGGCGGTATGGCGCTCAAGTATTACGCCAGCGTCCGCATGGAAGTGCGCCGCACCGAAACCGTCAAGAACGGAACCGATGCGGTCGGGGCGCGGGTCAAGGTGAAGATCGTTAAGAACAAGGTCGCGCCGCCGTTCAAGCAGGCCGAGTTCGACATCATGTTCGGCAAAGGCATCAGCCGTTCGGGCAGTATGCTGGACATGGGCGTGGATTTGGGCATCATCCACAAGGCGGGCGCGTACTTCTCCTTCAACGAGATTCGTCTGGGACAGGGCCGCGAAAACGCGCGCGCGTTCCTCGAAGACAACGAGCCGTTGATGGACGAGATCGAAGCCCGCATCCGCAACAAGGGCGCGGAAGTCCCCATCGTCAATCTCGCCGAAGTCGAAGAAGAGGACGAAGACGAGATTTAACGTCGTTCTGGAGTACCTCACCTCAGCCCCTCTCCTTGCCGCGCAACGCGCTGGGGGAGGGGCTTTTTGTGCTGCTCAATTCAGGTTACGCTTCTGACATCGAGCGCATAAACAAAGATAGGGGCTATTGACATCTGCGGCAAGTTTCACTATAATTGCAAAGCAGTGAGTCAACCAACGGAGAACCTTATGAGCGAAATGGATCGGCGCGGATTTATCGGGTTTGTGGGGCGGGCATGCGCGGGAACCACGCTGGCGGCAACGGCGACTGCCGCAACTGAAGCGCAGGAAGCAAACGTTACTGCCCGCAAACCGGAAGAACCCGGCGTGTATCGCGGCAGGCGGCTGGCGCAGGTCGCCATGCCGATGGGCGGATTGGGCGCGGGCAATGTGGCGATAGGGGGCGGGGGAAACCTGCGCAACTGGCAGATTTTCAACCACTGCAACCCGTCGGCGCAATTGCCCGCCACGTTCTTCGCGCTATGGGCCAAAGCCGAGGGCAAACCCGCTTCGGCCCGCCTGCTGCAACTGGATTCCCCCGGCAAACTGCCGACCGTGCAGGACGTGGAGTTTCGGGGCGAATACCCGTTCGCCTGGCTCACCTACAAAGACGACGCGCTTCCCCTTGCCGTCACCTGCGAAACGTACTGCCCGTTCATTCCGCTCAATACGCGCGACAGCGGCGTTCCCGGCGTTGTCTTCCGCTTTAAGGTGAAGAATACCGGGCGCGAAGCCGTGCAGGTATCCCTTGCGCAAACGTGCCAGAATGCCGTCGGTTTTGACGGCTTCGGCTCCTATGAGGAGTGCCGGGGCAACGTCAACCAGTATGAGAAGCGCGATAACCTGCACCTGCTGCATCTGACCACCAGAACCAACCGGCACAGCGGTTCTTTTTCCGCGCCGGTTGTAATGCTGACCAGTTCCCGCAGCGCGGCCCGCCTGTCCCGCCTCTTCCACAATCTAGACCTGCGCTTCTTCCCCAATCTATCCGCCGTGCCGAAGGAGTTGACGCTTCAGGAAGAAAAGGAGAAAAGGAGAAAAGGAGAAGAGGAGAACTCAATCTAAAATCCAAAATCTAAAATCTAAAATCGCAGTCATTGACGACTTGGAGCCGGGGGGGAATTGGGACGCGCTGGACACGTTTGTCGCGGGCGGCGGCAGCCTGCTGATATTGGGCGGGGCGCAGTTGCTGGCAGCGGGATTGCCCGATACAACGGCTTCTACGGACATCGTGTATGAAAACTTTGAAGCAAAAACGTATGATGCGGCGAAGTGGACGGTTGAGGGGGATGCGTTCGGAACCGGGCCGGCGCGTGGGACATTGGGGAGCCAGCAGAACGTGTCCGGGTTCGGCGGGCAGGGATTAGTCAACACGTATCTGAATGGCGACGCGGCAACCGGCAAACTCACGTCGAAACCGTTTACCATTGAGCGGCAGTATATCCATTTTCTCATCGGCGGCGGCAATCATGCCGGTCAAACGTGCATCAACCTGCGCGTTGGCGGCAAAGTGGCACGAACCGAAGTGGGGCATAATGAGGAAAAACTGCGCCCGGAAAAATGGGATGTGGGCGAGTTTCACGGGCAGATGGCGCAAATTGAAATCGTGGATACGCGCGCGGACGCCTGGGGACACATCAACATTGACGACATTGTGTTCAGCGACAGCATTATTGCGCGTTCGGGTGTTACGCCCGAACAAAAGGCGAAGATACGCGCCTTTCTGCCGTTTACGTATACCAATGTGGCGCGTCCAGGCGGACAAACGCGCGCGGCCAATGACGCCGACGCGCCAGTTGAATTTTTCGGACTTCCGGCTGCGGACGGGGCGGCAGGGCAGAGCCTGACCGTTGCGGACAACGCCATTCTTATTGATTTTCATGCCCGACCAGACGCGGTTGTTCATCGCCTCAGAAACGGGCAGCCGTTTGCAGTCGAATGGACGCATGGCAAAGGGAAGGCGGTACTGCTGCTGACCGGTCTGGAGCAGTGGTTTACTTCCGATGCGGCGGCGTTCCAGAAGCGGCGCGCGTTCCTGGGCAGCCTGATGGCAAGGGCGTTGGCCTCACCCGAACATACATTCCAATCCGCGCAAATGGCCGGGGAGGGCCTGGCGAGTTCGCATCCGCAGTGGGGAAGCATGGCGCTTGGCGTTTCGGGAAGCGGCAATGTCACCCGGCGCGAACAGTGGGATACGCTGGACGCTTTCTGGCAGGATTTTCAGTCGGACGGGAGGCTCGATCCCACACCCTCTACGCCCGCCGAACCCGGCAAAACGTGGAACGGCGCGATTGCCTCACAGTTTACGTTGCAGGCCGGACAGGAAACCGAAATCGTTTTCACGCTCGGCTGGCATTTCCCGAACCGCTACCGTGACCGCACAATGGATGTCGGTTTCGGTAGCAATGTGGGCGAGTACGAGGTGAAGTACCGGCTCGGCAACATGTATAACAACTGGTTTGCCTATGCGGGCGCGGTTGTGGCGTATCTGCACAAGAACGACAAGCGATTGTACGAAGAGACAAAGCGGTTTCACCATTCGCTGTTCGACAGTACGCTGCCGTATGTGGTTCGGGACGCCATTTCGTCGCAAATGTGCATACCGCGCACTCAAACCTCGATGTGGATTGAAAACGGCAGGTGGGTCGCCTACGAAGGACTCGGCTGCTGTCCCATGAATTGTACGCACGTTTATAACTACGCGCAAACGCTGGCGAAACTGTTTCCTGAACTGGAGCGCAATGTCCGCGATACCGATTTGACCGTTCAATTACAGGAGGACGGTGGCGTTCGGCATCGGGTGCAGCTGCCGCTCGACGTTCCCCGCGCGACCGGGCCGTTCACAGACGGGCATCTAAGCACGATCTGCAAGGCGTACCGCGAACATCTGCAAAGCGCGGACAACCGTTTTCTGAACACCTACTGGCCTGCCGTGAAAAAGGCGATGGACTTTGCCGTTCGGGTGTACGACGCCAATGGCGACGGGCTTGTGGAGGGGCGTCAGCCGAACACCTACGATTGTGACGTGTTCGGACACAACTCATTTATCTCCTCACAATATCTCGCCGCCCTGCGCGCGGCGGAAGAGATGGCGCGGGAGCAGAAGGAGCCGGAAACCGCCGCTCGTTACCATGCTTTGTACGAGAAAGGCCGGGAAAACTGCGACAAAATCTGCTGGAATGGGGAGTATTATCAGCAGGTTTTCGACGCCTATCTGACCACGCCCACGCAGTACGGACCGGGATGCCACGCCGATCAGGTATTGGGGCAATGGTGGGCGCATGTCGTTGGACTGGGGCCGATACTATCCCCCGAAAAGGTGAAAACCGCGCTTGCCGCGATGATGAAGCACAACTTCATAGCGGATTTCACCCGTTGGGACTATCACGGCCAGCGCGTGTTCGCCAACGGAAAAGATCAGGGGTTGGTGTGCTGTACGTGGCCGCGCGGCGGCAGGCCGGAAAAAGTCGCGCCGATTCTGTACTGTGATGAGGTCTGGACGGGCGTAGAATATCAGGTCGCCGCGCATCTGCTGTATGAGGGCATGACTGAGGACGCGCTGAAACTCGTGGAGGCCGTTCGCGCCCGATACGACGGCATCAAGCGCAACCCGTGGAATGAAATCGAATGCAGCGACCATTACGGGCGGGCAATGGCAAGCTGGTCCCTGCTTCTTGCGGCGTCCGGTTATGAGTATCACGGGCCAAAGGGCATATTACGTCTTGCGCCCCGACTGTCGCCCCACGATTTTCGCAGCCTGTTCACGACCGCGCAGGGATGGGGCCGGTTTACACAAACACGCCCTTCAGTCGCAAACGCGACGCAGGCGCAGGCAGTCGTCGCAAACCGGCAGAACGAGCAAAAGCCGCAATCCAAAACCAATTTGGCGCAGGAAAACACGTTGCTGCTGGATTACGGAACCCTAACGCTCAACGAACTGCGCCTGTCTGCTCCAACGGGAGGCAATGCGGCGAAGTTTACGGCGACGGCGCAACTGGCGCAGCGAAGCGTTCTCACCACACTGTATCAGGAGAACAACAGCCTGCATCTGAAATTCGCGCATCCCCTGAGCATGAAGGCGGGCCAGAAGTTGACCGTTACCATTTCAAGTTAGGAATAGATTGTCTTGAACCATGATTTATGTGATTAGAGGATTTCCATGATTGAGGAGGCGCGTTCATCATGGTAATCATTTAATCACATAAATCATGGTTCAAGACAATCACAGGGAGAGCCTCATGCGAAATAATACAAGTTTGCTGAAAATAGTTGGGCTGATTGGGATGAGCGCGGCAATGGGCTGTCAATCGGGGCGGCAGGCGACGGCGGGAGAACCGAGTGCGAAGGGGCAAAAAACAGAGGCGGCGCAAGGCGTTACGTTCAAAACGGCGGACGGCTGGACGATAGCGGGGGATTTGTACGCGGCTGCGGGCAAAGCGCAGGGCAATGTGGTTCTGCTGCATCAGCGGGGCGGGCAGGGCAGCGATTGGGTTCCCTTATGCCGCGCATTGCAGGCGGCACACATTAACGCGCTTGCGATTGACCAGCGGGGGGCGGGACGCTCGACGCAGGGACCGGGAGAAAGCGGCGAAAACGCGCCCTGGCCCACATCGGGTGACATTGCCGCCGCCATTGCGTCGTTGAAGGACAAGTTGCCGACAGGACTGGCGGGCGCATCGTATGGCGCGAACAACGCCCTGATTTACGCTGCCGCCCATCCCGACCAGATTAAAAGCGTCGCGCTGTTTTCACCCGGCGCGAACTATCACGGACTGGACGCGCTGGCCCCCGCGCGCAAGTTCAAGGGCGCAGTCGTCATTTACCACGACAAGAACGACGCTATTGCCGGAAGCGGGCCGAAACAAATCACGCAATCTCTGTCAGGCCGCGACCACGCCCTGCGCCTCTCGACCGGCTCCGAACACGGAACCAACCTGCTGTCCCCCGCCAACATCCGCGACGCCGCAATGTTCTTTCAGCGAACGCTCAAATAAAAGGATGAAGAATGAAGGATGAAGGATGAAGCATTTTCATCCTTCATCCTTTGCCTGTTTCTGTACTTGCGGCGGAATTTTATAGACATGCACTTTGTCGCCGGCGGCAACGGCGATGAGCGTGCCGTCCGGCGAAAAGGCCAGCGCGGATACGGTTTCGGGGATATGCAGGGTGACAAGACGCGCAAAATCGTCGGCAGTTAGAGAAGGCATGTTTGTTTTCCTCATCAAGTGGTTATCACGCAACTACTGCCCTTTCGGAGTCAGCGGATTCGCGCTGTCGTTGGGCGGCGTTGCGGGCGGAGTGTTCGTGTTCTTGTCCCCCTCCGGCGTGGGCGAGGGGAGTGGTTCGGGCGGCGGCAGGGGTTTTGTTTGCGGGACGACCGTAATCTGCTTGATGATGGTTTTGCCCAGATTGTCCGCCGCTGTCAGGGTATAGATGGTATGGTCATTAATTTTCGCTTCGATACTGCCGGACGGTTCCAGATTGTTGCCGATGATGTCGCCCCGGTCGTCCTCGATGCGAACCGTTGCGGTTCGTTTGGCGGTCCAGCGCAGGCGGAACGGTTCGCCAATGTAGACGGTTTTGGGCGCGGTAAAGTCTACAATCGTGGCAACCGATTGCTCTTTGGAAACAACCGTGATTTTAACCGTTTTGGGCGCGGACTGAACATGCTTATCCGCGCTGATAGCGCTCAATTGGAACTTGATGTCGCCGACGTTGTTCATCACGACGGGCGTAGAATGTGACAGGCCGCTGAACGTGTATCCGCCCGGATCGAGAATATACGAGTTGGCATTCTTCCCGACCCACGAAAAGATGACCTGTTCGCCAACATGGACTTTGCCGGTATCCGCATAAAAATCCGTCAGCGTTGGTTTAGGCGGGGTGGGCGCGGCCGTGACATTGACAGTAATGGATTTGGTCTGCCATTTGCCCTCATTCCCCGGCCCGGTTACTTTTAGCGTATACATTGTTTGCGGGCCGACCGGAGTATATTGCGCGTTACCCGTACTCTTGTTCAGTTCGCCGTCCGCCACTTCGGTCCCTTTTTCGCCGATGGTATGGAATAGTTTGATAACCGGCTTGTCGCCCGATACATCCCATGTGAGCGTGACCGGCTTGCCCTCCATGACAGACGAAGTCGTAGCCGCGAAGTTGTTCATTCTTACAGGGGCGAGCGGCGCGGGCCGAAACGCCATGTAGCCGCCCCCGCCCAATCCCAGCAGCAGCAGAAATAGTCCCATAAAGGGCGAAACAAGGGCGCGACGCTCGATTTGTCCCTGCGTTTTAGCGGATAGGTACGTGTCCTCGCTGGAACGCGCGGATACGCTAAAACTGTACAGGCGCGGACTGCCGATCCATGCGGAGGCTTTGGGACGCGCGGCCATTGGAATGGTCTGCGTTTGCCCCGGCTTGAGAACCAGATGGTCAACGTCGAATTCGTAGGCGCAATCGTCTTCCGGGTCGCTGGCAAACAGTTCCAGCGCCTCTTCCGCGTTGCCCTCATTGGCGACTGTCACCTCGAAATCGTTGAGCGGATGGAAAAACGAGGCGACGGCGCGGCGCGGCGACATTTCCACCTGTAGGCTATCGAAAGGTTTCACGATCAGCATAGCCTGCGCCATGCCGACTTCGCCCGTTTCCATCGCGACCACGCGCACCAGAAACGGATACGAACCCGCCCTGTTTTCGCTGCTGCGGGTCATTTTGAAATTGATGCGTTCGCTGACACTCGCGCCGGGCGCAACGTTCACGGCGGGAACCGGAATGTTGTACCATTCGATGTCAATGCCTTCCACTTCCAAAAGCAGGCGGTCGGGCGCGGTCTGCTGATTGCTCATGGTGACGACAAGGCGCGTGGCGCTGCCCGGTTCGATAGTCAAATCCGGCTGATCCAGCGAAACTACGATTTGCTGGACATTCGTGGATTGCGTATCCGAAATCGCTGAAGACATAGATCACGACCTTCTCAAAAACAAACTTAAAGGAGTTAATCCGCTATAAACAAAGCAGTATGTGGCAGGCGAAAAACGAACTGCGCTTTCCGCTGAATACGTCATTATAATCGGCGTTGCAAAATTTGTCAATTGCCTTCGACAGGCAAACGCCACAAACGCGCTTTTGCCCGGTATTCTCGCATTTGGCGGGAAAGCAAAAGAATTACGATGTGAATGGTGATTCGGTTCCACGCGCTTGCAAAAAATCCGCATTTTGGGCTATAATTCTGCCTGGATACTCCTCGAATCAGGGCGCAATGTTTATACAGGGCGCGGCAAGCGCCTGTGAAGGACACAACATGTTGTGTCCCTACCTGACTTTACCCTTGACCGTTTAGCCACCCTACAGGAAATTTTTATGTTTTGTACTTCATGCGGTATCAAAAATGCGGCAGACAGCAACTTTTGCAAGCAGTGCGGCGGAAAACTCGACCGCGCGGCCGCCGCCAAAATCAACGAGGATGCGTTTGAGCGCGCCATGCCCGAAGACGAGCAGGTGAGCGCGTTGCTGGAACGCGCCTATCGCCTGCGCAAAGAGAACAATCTGGAGGGCGCGATGGCGCTGTGTCAGGAAATCCTGCGCCTGCGCAACGACAGCACTTCAGCCCATTCGCTCCTCGGCCAATTGTACGAGCAGCAGGGGGATCGCGAAGCGGCCATACGCGAATACGAGCGCGTGTTGCAGCTCAATCCCGGCAGCATCGCGGATCGGGTCAAACTCGACGAACTGCGCGGGCAGGCCGAACAGGGGAGTGAGCGCAAAACCCATCGCGTGGTCATGGCCGACCCGCAGGCCGCTCCGGGTCTGGGATACGCGCGGTTCACAAGCGCGGGCATTGCGGTCGCCCTGTTCGTGTTGGGCGGACTGGTAGCCCTGCAATTCCGTCCGCGAGCCGCCGTTCCGACTCCGTCTTGACTCCGATATTGCCGCTCGTTCGTCTGCCATCAGCGCCAATCCTCCCGCTCCCACTGTCCTCGCCAACACTCCGGGTACGGGCGTATTGCCAACCCTACCGGTAACAACAGCGGATAAAGCGACAGGCAAACCCAACGGACTGGCGGGAAACCTGCCCGGTCCCGCCGCTCCCAACGGCCCCGGCGCAAACAATCCCGGCGTAAATCCGATTGTACCCAACAACCTGCCCACATTGGGCGCGAACCCGCCCGGTTCCCCCAATCCTATCGTGATTGTCAAGCAAGGCCCGATCCGGTATGTGCCTGTACCTTCCGCTTCCAGCGCCCCCGCTTCCCCGCGCCTGCCGGGAATAAAGCCGCCAAAAACAACCGCAAACAGAGGCAATTCCGGCAATACAGCCAACGACGGTAATGGTGGACGTGTCGTTCTGACCGGCGACCCGGATGGGACCGAGGGTAACGGCAAGATCATCATGCAGGTCACCTCCGGGGATGTTCCCGGCAAAAAGAACGAGGGCGGAAGTGAAGGCAACGGTTTCAGCCGCATCGTGGTAGACAAAACTCCGACCGGCGCAGTGAAAACCGTTCCCCCGCCCGGTCCGGGGACAACTACGGAATCCCGCTCCTTTCTGGCGCTCGGCGATGAGAAAAAACGTTCGCGCGATTACAAAGGCGCGATTGACGCTTTTACCAAGTCGCTTGCCAGCGCGGGCGACCAGATGGGCTACGTGCTGCAACAACGCGCTCTCTGCTTTCAACAACTGAACGATCTTGCCTCCGCTAAATCCGATTTTGAGCGGGCCATCAACGAGTACCGCAAGCTGGAAGCCCGCGACCCCGAAACCGCGCGCAACGGCGTCCGCGTCTGCGAAAAAGGGATTAAATCATGCGGCAATTAACGAAATGCGGGTGGCTGGTGGCTGGTGGTTGGTGGTTGGCGGCTGGCGGTTCGTGGCTGATGCCCGCGCCCGTGTATGCGCAGGATGCCAACCCAAAGACTGAAGACGTAAAACAGAAGACTGATGATACGCAGCCACCAACCACCAACCACCAGCCACCAGCCACCCCCGACGGTCTGCCCATCCTGCTCCTCGTCGTGCAGCGGCCAGTGGGAACGCCCGCAAAGCGCGACGATGTGAATAGCGCGTTGTCGCTGATGCTGCGAACGTCCGTGCGCGAGTCGCGCAAGTATCAGGTGATATTGTACAGCCCGGATCATCCCAGTATCCGCCGCGCTCTGCTGGAACACGCCATTACCGCCTCGGAACTGGCCGAACCCATTGCGCCCGCGTCGCTGCAAAAACTCGCCGGTATCATCGGCGCGCGCAGCATTTTAATGGTTAGCAGCGACATGGACAAGGCCAGCCTGAAAACCGAGGCGCGCCTGATGCAGGACGCGGGTTCGGAACAGTGGATTACGCCCCTGTCGCAGCCGTTCACCATAGACGCGCAAATCGGCAAAATGCGCCTGAAAAATGACCAGATGCTGGCGCTGATGGTAGACAACATTGACAGGTATCTGGGCATCCCCTCCCATCTTGCCGACAACATCCATCTCAATAAAACCCGCATCATCGGCAAGACGGACCCGAAGAAAAGCAAAAAAGACAAAGTCGCCAAAAACGGCAAAGATAAGAGCGGCGACAACGGGCAGGACGATACGGCTGTCGCCAAAAACACGCCCGATACGACCAACGAGAACGATAACAGCGCAAACGCGGGCGGTCAGAAAACGGCAGGCAGTACGGGCGGCGCGGCGGGAACTTCGGAAAAAACAGGAAATCCGGTAACGAGCCGTACCGGTGATAGCGGCGCGAACGCGGCAACCGGGAACAGCGCGGCGCGGAACAACACGCCCGCCGATACGGATACGGTAACGCCGGAGAAAACGCCTTCAGGTGGAAGAAACAAGACGGCGAAACCGGGCAAGCAGCCTGCTAAAAATACGCGCAATACACAGATTGTCCGCAATACTGCCGGAAATCCACCTGTTGCCGGTGAGAGCGGCAATGGAAACAACGGCGCGAACCCGCAGGAAACACCCTCGGCAGCCACGCCGCCCGCCCTGCCGCTCGTCACCGATGCCCGTCCCAAAAACGACCCGGACAGCCGCAAAAATCAGCCTGCCATTCTGAACACGGACGCGGGCGCGAGCCTGCTGACCGAGCCGACTCTGGTAGCCCCGGTTGCGCCCTCGGATAAAGTAAATCTTGAGGCCATCGCGGATCGGTATCGGCAGACGGGCGACCTGTCCAACGCCATCGAAACGCTGCGGCAGGCCATCAACGAAAATCCGGGCGATTTGAACCTGCGCAAAAAACTGATTATCGCCTATCAGGATCGGCAAATGCCCGATATGGCCGTATCGGAAATCGAGCGGGCAGCGCGATTGGCTCCGAACGACGCCGACCTGTCCCGCCTGCGCGCCAACAGCCTGTTCAGCAAGGGCGATACCGCCAACGCCATTAAAATGCTGCGCGACGTGATTGCCGCAAACCCGAAAGATACGGCTGCGCAGGTTGCGCTTGGCGACGCTCTGCTGGGCGACAGCCAGTTTGCCGAAGCCCTGACCGCGTTTGAAAGCGCGGCAAAGAACGATCCGAAAAGCCCCCTCCCGCACCGCCGATTGGCGCGCGTTCTGGTGGCGCGGGCGGGCAGTGACACCACGCAGTATGCCGCGTGTTTGCAGCAGATCGAGCGGGCGCGGAGTCTGACTCCGGCAACCGACACGCAAACGTATCAGGGCGATTATTTCGAGATCATGCTACTGCTCGAATCGCGCATGAAGGACATGCTGGATCAGGTGAATGAAATTGTTGGCGGCGTGGGCAAACGCGCCAACGCCGACCTGATGCAGCACGCGACGGACTTGAAAGAGCGTACCGAAGCCGCGTCCGACTTTCTGGACAAACTGCCGCCCGCCGCCGGACAGGACGTGACCCACGCCCATTACGGACAGGGCGCGGCCCTGCTCGCGCAGTCCATCGGCTACCTGCGCAAGTATATCGGTTCCAATGAGGCGCAAATCAGCAATTCGCTCCGCGCCGCCCGCACCGACGCCCTGATAGAGTTGACGGATGCCCACAACCGCCTGGTAACAGCGCGCGGCGTTCTGGAAAAAGGCCGCGCCGCAACCGGCGCGTCTGCCGTCAACTAGATCCATCTATCCAAAACGCATGAGCGGCTTTCACAATTTTCTTATAGTTCTGCTGTATATTCAGTAAATAAGAGGGCAGGCCGGGGACAGAACAGCAGATGTTGCCGGTATTCTGTTATTGAGGATTGCCGCTGGCTGAAACCTGTGTTATCATTACTGTAGGCGGTTGATGAAGTCGAGGACGTTCCCGCTCCCGCCGTTTGCATTGAAAACTATTGAGAGCTTATCGCAAGCTTCTAAAAGTCCACTGTAAGTTGATTTCTGCTGGAAGGACACTGTTGTATGCGCCACGCTATACCCAACGCCCAACGCCCAACGCCCAATACCGCCTTTACTCTGATTGAATTGCTCGTGGTCATCGCCATTATCGCAATTCTCGCCTCGATTCTGTTTCCTACCTTTGCCCGCGCCCGTGAAATGGCGCGGCGCACCAGTTGCCTGAGCAACGAAAAGCAGCTTGGTCTGGCTTTTTTTCAGTACGTGCAGGATTACGATGAGCAGTTGCCGTCCGCAGCGGAAGGCGCGGATGCGGCAGGCAAACAGGGCGGCTGGATATACTATAACAAGTTTGCGGCAGACAGCATGATGGGCCTCCCGGCTACGATCCGCGTCAGGGCGCGATCTACTCTTACGTCAAGAACGCACAGGTATTCGTGTGTCCCGATGACAGCAAAGGCCGCTTTAACGGCAACTCATACGCCGTTAATGGCTGCGCCTTTACGGGCAATCCGACGCCCGCTGTGCCGTTCGTGTACGGCAAAACGCTGGCCGCTTTCGATACCACCAGCAGTTGGATTCTGCTGCTGGAAGAGTGCGAGGACGCCAATGACATTTCCGGCGACTCGACCGATGATGGCTATTTTCTGCCGCCCGTCAATGGCTTGGGCGGTAATCTGATCTCCACGCGGCACATTGACGGCTCCAATGTGACCTTCATGGACGGCCACGCCAAATACCACCGTCCCAGCCAGATTGTTGCTGTCCGGCTACATCTACGGCGATGTCGGGCGCACGTCCTGCCCGTAAGATGTTGATCGTCGATAGTGATTGGGTTTATCTCCCCGCAAAAATGCGCGAAATGCTTGCTTGAAAGCGTTTCGCGCATTTTTGGCACAAATCTTGCAATGTAATCGTCTGTACCGCAACAAGAAGGAAAATGGATTTTCAGTTCTAAAATCGACGCATGGAAGCGGATACAAAGGATGAGGGATGAGGGATGAAGGATGAAAGGATTCTCTCTATTATGAGAGTTTCACTTCTGCATAAAGGAATGAATACTGAAGAGCATTGTCTTCATCCTTCATCCTTCATCCCTCATCCTTTGTGGAGGGCGCAGCCATGCAGGTCGTTGAGGGAACGTGGGTAGTTTGGGTAGTCTGGGGAATGTTGCTGGCCGGAGCGGGATTAATTGTGGCAAGTTTGTGGCACACTTCCGAACGCTTCTGGTACTGGAAACAGGCGCGGCAAATGGCGGCAGGCGAAGTCGCTCCGGCTGCGGAAGCCCTGCGTATTGGACAGAATTTCCGTATTTTGGTGGGCGTAGACACGGCTAAGTTACACTCTAACTCTCTTTCTGAAGAAGCGAATGAGGCAAGTTTCAACTTCGCGGCGTCACCTTGCAACGGGGCGATCACCGGGCAAATTATCGGCCTGAAGCGTGGGTTCTTGACGCTCCTGATGGAACCGGAAACGCTGACTCGCGAGGATGAAACGGCGAGGCAGCGACATTGCCCGATTTTTGTGGGGCAAGCCTTGACCGTGCAGATAAGTGGCGACAGTGAACTGTTCCGCTTTACGGCAGCAGCGCGCAGCGTTGATCCCGACCCGGAACAGCCGTTCAGAACGCGCGTTGTGGTGAAACTCCCCTTCTGGCTGGCCCGCATACAGCGTCGGAAGTATGTTCGCGTCTCGCTTCAGGCTCCTATCACGCTGCAATCAACGGCTGACAGACGATCATGGTAAAAGCAGAGCGGAAACGTTGCGCGGAACCCTGCGCGATTTATCCGGCGGCGGCCTGTGTCTGGAACTCGATGGAGCGCAGCGTCCCGATACTCTTGCCCATTTATGTGAGCAGTGGGAGGAGGGCGCAACGCTGGAGTGCCGCTTGAATATTCCGCTTATGCGCGAAACGCTCCTGCATCTGCGAGTTCATTCCAGTGAACGTATCGTCACGCGCGGCGGCCTGAGTTTGCGCGTCCGGGGCGAATTCGTTCAACTCCCCGCATGGCAGCGGGAAACCCTTGTCAGCCTTATTTTTCAGGCGCGGCGGCAACAACTGCGCCAACACGCGCCTCGTTAATAACCAGTATTATAACCTGTAAGACTGCGTAGGGACACAACATGTTGTGTCCCTACGGCCCTGTTCTGCTTGAACGGTGTTGAGAATAATCTGCTGTTATGAGGGGAAATCGCATGAGCTACACGCCGGATATACGCATCGGCACGATGGCGGACGGCAAGCAGGCCGATCGCGCCGGATACATCCGGCAGATTTTGCCGCATGGCTTTGAGAGTATCCAGATTTCGTTCTGGCAGACGCTCGGCGGCGCGAACCTGAAAGAACTGGCCCCGCGTGTCCGAGAGGCGTTGGGCGATCAGGCGGTTGTCAGTTCCCTTGCCGTGTTCGGCAACCCGCTGGAAGGCGAAGAAACCGACCTGGAAACCCTGCGGGCGTGGGAGGCCGCCATTGACGACGCGCCCCTTTCGGCGCGGACATTGTCGCCGGATTTACGGGGCGGCTTGCGCGGCAAGCCCATTCCCGACTCCCTCGCGCCGTTTCAAGGAAGTGTTCGGGCCGCTGGCAAAGCGGGCCGCGGATAAGGCGTTCAGATCGCCTTTGAAAACTGCGACATGGGCGGCGACTGGCAGCAGCGGCGACTGGAATATCGCGCACAGCCCGCCGCCTGGGAAATGATGTTCGACGCCGTTCCCGCCGACAACCTGGGCCTGGAGTGGGAGCCGTGTCACCAGATGGTCAGCCTGATTGACCCCACTGCCGCAACTGCGCAAATGGGTGCACAAGATCTTCCACGTCCACGGCAAGGACGCGACGGTCCTATGGGACGTGGTCGCGCGAGTACGGCGTCACGGCCCGCCACAGTTCGCCTTCCACCGCACGCCCGGCTTTGGCGACAGCAACTGGACCGACATCATCAGCGATCTGCGCCGGGGCGGCTTCAAAGGCAGCATCGACATCGAAGGCTGGCACGACCCCGTCTACAAAGGCGAACTGGAAATGACCGGCCAGGTACACGGCCTGAACTACCTGAAACGCTGCCGAACCGAGTACGTGTCCCAACCCGCAGTAAGCGCTGTCCTTAAAGATATTGTGACTGCAACGTTTTGCCTTTATTCGTCGCCCCGCCGCATTGTTGAAGCAAGCGCATAAAGCAACCCTGTCCTCTGATTGAGAACAGGGTTACTTGCTCATTAGAATGGAATAAAAACAAAATCAATCGTCGTGCAAATTTGCAGGATAGTTTACAATGATTGACGAATAATAGCCTTTGCATGAGCAGTATTTTTATCAACGGGCGGGCAAGCCGTTAGCATGAGGCGGGCAGACAGACAATGGAATTAACATCGGAACAGTTTCAGCAGCTGTATGAGGCGTTACTGGCGGCTTATCCTTCGCGCGGGGAATTGGAACGTCTGATCAGGTTTCGGCTGGGTATGAACCTGAACGCCATTGTCGGGCAGGGCAGCTTGGCGGATACAGTATTCGATCTGGTACAGTGGGCGGTAGCGCGCGGGCGCGCCGTTGAACTGGCTGAAGGCGCGTGGGAAATCAATCCATCAAACGAGCGCCTGAATGCCTTCGTGCATACTTTACGACAGCAAGGCGCTTCCACTGCCGCCACGCAAAAGGGAAGCAACGTACAAGGTGTATCTAATCCCTTCCCCTCTGCGCAAAGCAACGTAACTACTCCCGTCAACACTTCCGACAATGCCTCCACCGTTACGCCGCCTTCTTCGGGGCCAACGCGCCAGGTATGGCGCGTTGTCGTTGCTTCCCCCGGCGATGTGCAGGCCGAGCGCGACCTGCTTGCGGGGGTGGTGGAGGTATCAACCACACTATCGCGCCTGCGCAGGGCAAAGTGATTGAACTGATACGTTGGGAAACGGACGCCGCGCCGGGATTTTCTCCGTATGGCCCACAGGGGGTTGTAGACACTTCCCTGCGTATTCAGGACGCGGACATCCTCATCGGTGTTTTCTGGAAACGCTTCGGGACACCTACGCAGGATGCTGGATCGGGTACGGAACACGAATTTTTAACCGCGTACCACTCCTGGCAGGAAACAGGCCGTCCGCAAATCATGGTCTACTTCAACCAGAAGGCGTATTTGCCAACCTCGCTGGAAGAGATTGATCAATTCAAGCATGTGCTGGAATTCAAACGGCGCTTTCCCGCCGAGGGGCTGTACTGGACGTATAATGGCGAGGCGCAGTTCGAGAAACTGGCGCGAAACCATCTGACGCAGTACCTGCTGCAAAAATCTCCTGCCGCCACGTCTACCACGTATCCTGCACAGGCAAATGTTGCGGCTATCGGTGTTCAGACGGGCGCGGTCAATACAGGCGGTCAGGCTTCCGCCACAAACAGCAACGCGACTGCCCCCGCGACAAATGCCACAGGACAGTCTACGCCCAACGTAATTACTGCGCAACCTCCAACTTCAACGGAAACCACTTTGGCAGCAAACAAGCGCGTGCGCATCTTTATCAGCTATCGGCATGTGGAGGAAGATACCGGCGTGGCGAGCGCACTTTACGCCGCTCTGCGCCCGCATCATGACGTGTTCATTGACCAGATTATCGAAATAGGAACGGATTGGGCGGGGCGCATACAATCGGAACTGGAACGGGCTGATTTCCTGATTGTATTGCTTTCGGAACACTCGGTCAACAGCGAGATGGTGGGCGGGGAGGTGGCAATCGCGCATCGCCGCGCGCAGCGCGAAGGCAGGCCGCGTATTCTGCCGGTACGCCTGCGCTATAAGGAACCCCTTCGCTATCCTCTGAACTCCTATCTTGATCCTATTCAGTGGGCTGTTTGGAACGGGCCACAGGATACTGACGCGCTGGCGCAACAGTTGATGCAGGCTATCGGAGGCGCGGAACTGGCGCAAATCCCGGTTCTAAATCCCGCGCCCAATTCCCTTGTTTCCGTCGCGCCTGCCCCTGCCGCGCAGCCGATCCCGCTGGAAAAGCCTGAAGGGACGATGCAGGCTGATTCGATTTTCTATGTGGCGCGTGAAGCTGACCGCGTGGCGATTGAAGCCATTCGCGGTTCCGGCGTGACGATCACCATCAAAGGCCCCCGGCAAATAGGGAAAAGCTCCTTGTTGAATTGAGTGATGCAGGAGGCTCTGGAACGCGACAAACGGGTCGCTTTTCTTGATTTTCAACTGTTTGGACGCGACGCGCTTCTGGATGCGAATAGTTTTTACCAGCAGTTCTGCCTGACACTGACCGACGCGCTACAGGCCGAAGACAAAGTGCAGGAATACTGGGATACGCCGTTGAGTAACAATCAACGCTGTACGCGCTATATGGGAAAACATTTGCTTCCCTCCCTTAACGCGCCGGTGGTTCTTGCAATGGATGAGGTGGAAACGGTGTTTGATACCACTTTCCGCGCCGATTTTTTTGCGATGCTGCGCAGTTGGCACAACAATCGCGCGGTGACGGGCAGCGATCCCGGCTGGAAACGACTGGATCTGGCACTGGTAACGTCTACCGAACCCTACCAATTGATAGACGATCTGCATCAATCCCCTTTCAATGTTGGCGAAGTCGTGGACTTGAGCGACTTTACTCTGGATCAGGTTCGCCAGCTAAATCAACTCCATACGCCCTCTTTGGATGAAGAACAGGCCGCGCGATTACACCTATTGGTGGCAGGGCATCCTTATCTGACGCGGCGGGCCTTATATCTGTTGGCGCAGGAACGGTATACGGCGCAGGAGTTTTTTGAAACCGCTGCCCTGGACAACGGGCCGTTCGGAGATCACTTGCGTTACCATTTGCTGCGCCTTTCCAACAAGCCGGATCAGATGAAGGCGATGCGACTGGTAATTAATAAAAGTGCGCTGAATGACGAGCAGATGAGTTTTAGGCTGCGTGGGGCGGGATTGGTACGGCTGGAAAAGAGCGTTGTTGTGCCGCGCTGTTCCCTGTATGCCGAATATTTCGGGAGGCATCTTCGTGTCTGATGTAACCTTGTATACTGTTGGGGAGGCTGTGTCGCCGGAGAGAGGGTTGTACATCGAGCGCAAAGCGGATGCCGAACTGCTTAAGCACTGTCTTAACGGGGATTCGGCGCATATCCTCGCTTCACGTCAAGTGGGTAAGACAAGCCTGATCGTGCGCGCGATGAATCAGCTGCAAAATCACGACACGAATACGGTTTTTTTGGATTTGCAGGCGCTTGGGAAGGAGTTGACGCAGGAGGAGTGGTATAACGGGTTTATAACGACGATCAGCGACCAACTGCGCTCTCCCAATAATGTGGCGCAACTTTGGAGCACTTGCGGGGATAAGCCCCTGGGGCCGCGCTTGATTGACTTTTTTGAGGAGCTGCTGCGCACCCATGTTCCTAATCGCCTTATCATCTTTATAGATGAAATTGATCTGATATTAAGCCTGGGGTTTTCCATGGATGATTTTTTCATGGCAATCAGAGCGATGCATAGCCGCCGCGCCTTAAACCCCGACCTGCGGCGCGTGGCCTTTGTTCTGGTTGGTGTGGCGACGCCCGGAGAACTGTTGCGCGACGTAAACGTAAGACGATTTGATATTGGACAGCATATCGAACTGACCGATTTCACCGAGCAAGAAGCGTGTTCCCTCACTGGTGGCTGGAAGTTGCCCGACCGGGAAGCGTCGAACCTGTTTGGCGGGGTGCTGGAATGGACAGGAGGACACCCACACCTCACGCAAAGGTTATGTCGCCTGATTGCAGAGGTTCCGATTCAGGCATGGACACCGGCTGAACTCGAAGTTCTGATACGCCAAACATTTATGAAGGACGGCGGACGCGGCGATGACAATCTCTCTTTTGTCAAAGACATGCTGCTCAAGCGCGCGCCACATCCGGAAAGCGCCCTTACCGTCCTGCAAATGTACCAGGCGATTTACAGGCAAGATCGCAAGGTGCTGGATGAGGAACAATCGCTGCTGAAGTGCCATTTGAAACTGGCAGGCATCGTGCATCGTCAACAAGATTGGCTTTATGTCCGCAACCGCCTTTACCGAAAGGTCTTTGACGGGCGCTGGATTAAAAACCACATGCCGCCTGCGTCCTGATCTCGCAGTCGCTTTGTTTGAAGGCTTTACGTGGGAGTCAAAATGCAAATTGCGGAAAGAGTAACTGCGCCCGGCATTTACACGGTGGGCGGAACGGTGCAGGCGGGTGGTGGATTGTACATCGCGCGACAGGCGGACACGCATCTGCTGAACCTGTGCTGCGCCGGTACGTTCGCCTATGTTTTGTCGTCGCGTCAGGTCGGCAAGTCGAGCCTGATGATCGAAACCGCGCGCCGTTTGAAACAGCAAAACGTGCAGGCGGTCATTATTGATCTGACGGCAATCGGTACGCAAGTGACTCCCGAAGCCTGGTATCTGGGCCTGCTCATAAAAATAGAAGAGCAGTTGCCTCTCTCGACGGACGTGCTGACATGGTGGAAAACCACGTCTGATCTTGGGCCGGTACAGCGTCTGATGAAATTCTTTCAGCAGATTCTGCTTGTCGAGGTCAGCCAGCCCATTGTTATCTTCATTGATGAGATAGATACAACCCTGAGTCTTGGCTTTACGGACGACTTCTTTGCCGCCATTCGCGCTACCTACAACGCGCGGGCAACGGACGAAAACCTCAAAAGGCTCTCGTTTGTGCTAATCGGCGTGGCAACCCCCGGCGATCTGATCCGCGATCCCTCACGCACTCCGTTCAACATCGGACAGCACGTGGAACTCGCCGACTTTACGGCAGAAGAGACACTGCCTCTGGCGCAGCCCCTCAACCTTAATTCCCGACAAACCCGGCAGGTTGTGACATGGGCGCTGGAATGGACAGGCGGGCATCCGTATCTGACGCAACGACTATTTCGCGCCCTATGTGAGCAGAATTGCGCCCACTGGAACGAAGCCGACATAGATAAAGTGGTTCACGAAATATTCCTGGAAAGGGGGAGTCGGCAGGACAGTCACCTTCAGTTTATCCGAGATATGCTGTTGTTGCGCGCCCCTAACAAAGAGGAAGCCCTGATAACCTACCAGAAGGTATTACTGGAAAACATTCCCGTCGAAGACGAGGAAAAATCTCTTGTCAAATCTCATCTGAAACTGTCCGGCATTGTTCGCAGTGAAAACGGCTTACTCCAGGTGCGTAACTGCATATACAGCACCGTCTTCAATGGTGAGTGGATACGAGAGAATCTGCCGCGCTCGTACAGTAAAGACCTTCAAGTAGTGCAAGAGACACTTACCAATATCAAATATGATGTCTCTGCTATGCGCCGCCGTTCCAACGTAATTGCGTTAGTTGGAATGACTATAGCCACTGTGGGTGTGGTTGCTGAGACGTTAAAGTGGGTTAATCCTTCCAGTTTGTTGTATCAAGGAATTGTACTCATAACATTAGTATGTGTCTCACTAGTATCTTTCTACGCTTATAAAATTAAAACCGGAGTTGTGAATCCAAAATATCCAGGAGATACGCGGCGAGACGGAAAGTGAGTTCTTATATAAAGAACGAAAATCAACCAACAATCGCCTTGACTATAAGAGGGAACACCTGTTATAACAGGCGCAGGGTTGAGAAGTGCGCCATGCCCAGCCGCTGTCGCCGTAGGACCAGTGCCACCACTCTTCGGGATAGTTGGAAAAGCCGGCGTGTTCCATTGCGGCGAACAACATTTCACGATGAGATCGGGCAAGGGGAGAGAGTTCGACGTAGTCGGCGCGGGTTGCGGCAAGGGTGAACGGCCCCATATCGGCGCGTTTGCCATTGGGCGTGAGCAGTCCGACGTCAACTGCTCCGCCCGTCGTATGGGGCGGGGGAGAGATTGTATCTGTCGCGGCGACGTACTTATTGGCGGCATCGTGGACATAAGCGCGGGAACGGAAGGGATGCAGCAGACGCGAAACGCGGCAGGCAATGCGAAATAAACGCGCCTGCTTGTCGAAACTGCGGTACGCATCGCCAACGCGCAAACCGTAGCCGGGATGATGCGTTTCCAGCCATGCCTGCGCTGCATTTAAGCGTTCCGCCGCGCCGGAGCGCAGGAAAATCGGGTGCGTACCGACTTCCACATTCGGGCAAGCCGTTCGCAAATCCACCAACGGTTCTCCGCACTCCACAATAGGAACCCTGTCTAAATCGGCAATAGTCTCTGTCGGCATGAAACACTCGCCTATTCGTTATTCCTGATCCGGTTTGAGGACGCGGAAGATGGGGGCGGACGTTCTTAGCGGCATTGCGCCCTCCTTCCAGCCTTTGCGCGGCATAACAAAGCAATGGTCGCGCGGCACGAGCAACTCCTCCTCGCACCAGCCATCCGTGATAATCATTACGGGCGCGGAACCGGGAAAGTCCGGGCGGTTGAGCAGGTAGTTGATGGCGGGCTGCAAAACCGTTCCTCCTCGCCCCTGAACCGGGAATATGCCGCGCAGGTCGGTAGGGCAGAGAAAGCCCCGGTCATACGGCGCGGCGTCGCACAAGACCAGTCGAACCGCAGGAACTTCGCGGGCTTCGGCATAGGACGCGATTGCGCCCAATGCCCGCCCCAACAATTCCCGATCCATCGAGCCGGACGTATCCAAAACCACGCCGAACGTGCAGGCGTCGCGCCACTCCTGCGGCACATACCGGGCGGGGCGCGGAATATCGGGAGTGGACGCCTGCCGCCGACTGGCCCGTCCATACGAGCGCAGGGTTTCGCGCACAATCGGAACATGCGACGTCCATCCACCGCGCCAGTTCCACATCCCACGGCACGGGCGGCGTGAACAGCGATTTGATCTCTTCGATCAAGTCCGGCGGGCATCGTGCCGCGCCCGTACCCCTGACACGCCAATCCCGACGCCATGCACCGCCGGTATACGTCGTCCAGCGTGGACACTTCGCCCTTGTAGATGCGCCGCTCGTCCAGCAGCACGTCGCCCTTTTTGCCGCCGAAGCCGACCAGATTCTTTGCATTTGCGCGGGTCACGCCCCAACAGATCGTACACTTCTTCGGCTGACATGCCCTTCAAGCGCGGATCGTACAGGCCGCCGACGTGCGGGAACTGCCCCACGCCCATCTCCACCAGCCAGCCGTTGATGACAAAATCCGCCGCTAGATTCCAAAGATAGGGGTCACGGCCCTGTAAGCGGGCATGGTGCAGAAGCGCGACGTGCAGCAGTTCGTGAACGTACACGAACAATACCTCCTCCTGCGACAATCCGCGCCCGGTATGAAAATAGATTTCGCCTAATCCCGCATTGACCGCCGCGACGGGTATGTCCATGCGGTCGCACATCGCGCCATCGGCAATCACGCGCAACTGCGCCGCCAATGCCCCCAGCAGCGGAAGCTCGTTCATCACCCAGCGTTTCGCGTTTTCAAGCGGGCGCCATGTTTTGGTTCGGTCTTCCGTTGCCTGCCCCAATGTGTCCGCCGCCTCCTCGACCGCCCGTTCCACGCCCATGCGGATGCCTTCCGCCAGCAGCATTTCGTAATCGCGCCGCTTGCCGCCTGTTTGATACAACTCGCCGATGGAACGGGATACGCCGGAACGGGGTTCGCGGCGTATGATGTCGGAACGGCCTGCGCCCGCATACGTTTTCACATTGGCAAGGGCGCGTTTGTCGTTGGCAAGCAGGTCGTAAATAGTGTTTTCCGTCATGCCCGCAAAGGCGGTATCCACGCCGTAATCGTGGGGCGCGCGTCCCAGATGCAGGGACGCGGCCAGATTGTCTGAAGCGTGTTCGCAGGCCAGCGTCCACAGCAGGGCGTGTTTATCGGGCAATGCCGCCTCGTGTCCCAACCCAAGATGCAGCAGCAGATGCGCGAGAATGAACGTCCATTCCGCCTCGCCCAACTCCTGCCGCCGATGCGGATTGACCCACAGCGCATTACTCGACGGCGATACGCCCCCGATGGCAACGTCACTGTCCGACTCGTCACATTCCGACAGCGTGACATTGGCAAGCAGTGGCGACAGCACGGACTTGTGCAATTGCGAACACGCGCCCCGTATCCGCTGCCGCGTCCGCGTCAGTCGGTCTTCCTTATGCTGTTCTTTTTGCTTCCGTTCTTTGTTCATTTTTGATTGACGATTTTTGATTGTGGATTACGCCTGACCCCTGAATCCTGAATCCTGCCCCCTTATTTTACCGCTACGCGCTGCGCGAGACGGGGCAGGTCGCGTACCACTTCCACCAGAAACCACGCGGGCAGGTTGCGGGCGGATTCGCCCATCTCTTCGGCTACCATGACCGTCGCCATTTCCACGCTGATGTCGCACAGGTCTACCAACACGCGCTTGGCCTGCGTGACCATCTGGCGGTGGGCGGGGCGGACATCGTCGCGTTCGGGCGGCAGGGTTTTGGCGAGTTGGGCGCGAATGGACTGCACAATGAAATACAACACGTCCCGGTCTTCGGCGGAACGCGGCAAAGCGGCTGTTCGCCGGACAGTATTTTCTCGATGCGCAGGGTTCCCATCAACTGCTTGATGAACGCGCCGAAACTGCGGGCATGGCTGCCGCTCAGACAGCCGGACGCCAGCATTTCGATCTCGTCCGGCGTTGACCTCGGAACCGTAAGCGAGCAGGGCGTCGCTCAGAATATGCCATGAGCGCGGCGTGCTGAACGTTTCTTCGGTTTTGGGCGGCGGGCGCGGCCAGATGGTCGGGGCGGGTTTCGATGTAACGAATGATCCACTCGTGAATGCCCTGCGCATACGCCCAATCCAGCCAGTCGCGGGCGGTCGGCTTCAATTCAACGTGCAGCATCCGGTTCATCAGGGCGGACGACATCGGTTTCACAATCGCCTGATCCTGCGCCCGGTTGCCCGCCCCGACGACAACGGAACCGGCGGGAAGATGGTACTCGCCAAGCCGCCGATCATTGATGAGGCTGTAAAACGCTTTTTGCACCTCGAATGAGCAGGCGTTGAGTTCGTCCACGAACAGCAGGTACGCCTCATCGCGGGCAATCATGCGCGGCGGGCAGAACACGGAACGCCCATCTTCGATGCGCGGGACGCCGATCAGGTCTTCCGGGGCCAGTTGCGAACCGAGCAGGGAGACGCAGTCCAGCCCGACCTCACGGGCGAACCGTTCCACAAGCGCGGATTTGCCGATGCCGGGCGGCCCCCAGATAAAAACTGTGCGCGTCATGGCAACGTTTAGAAGCAGTTTGCTCAACTGCCGGGGTGTGATTATTTGCATAATTTCGTATCAGGGCTTAGAAAGCGAGAGTGGCAAGTGAGAGTGAGAGTCCCACCTTCGGTCAACTCTGTTCGTAAGTATGGAGAATACAACCGTATCGCACACTATGACGGCGAACAATGAAAATAAGTTGCATCCTTGCCTGTGTCGCACAAGGGTTGCGGATTGCTTAACGACGGGTAAAGGATAGTCGCGCAGGTCGTGAAAAGTGGCTATTGTCCTGCATGTAAGAGGAGTTCAGGCCATGATACGCGAATACATGAAGCATACTATGCTATTCTCAAAAGGAGCGCCTGCCATGAAATACGCTCGAAACCTGCTTGCCGCGTTGCTGCTGATCGGCGCAAGGTCCCAAACGCCCGCTTTCTCCGCGCCCGCAAACGGCAAAATTGTCCCCGTCCCTAAAACTGCCGCTGTGAAAAAATACGCCAAAAGGTACGAGGCGAACTGGACATCGCTGGACAGCCGCCCAATTCCACAATGGTACAAAGATGCGAAGTTTGGCATTTTCATTCACTGGGGCGTGTATTCCGTGCCGTCGTGGGGCAAAAAAGGCACGTATGCCGAATGGTACTGGAACTACCTCAACGATCCCAAGAATCCGACCCGGCAGTTCCACGAACAAAATTACGGCAAAGAATTTCCGTATGAGAACTTCGCGCCCCTGTTCAAGGCCGAGTTGTTCAATCCGCAGCAGTGGGCGGACGTGTTTGCCCGCAGCGGCGCGAAATATGTGGCCCTGACCTCCAAGCACCACGAAGGATTTTGCCTGTGGCCGAGCAGGGAGGCGACGCGGGATTGGGGGCGGGCGTGGAACAGCGTGGAAGTGGGGCCGCATCGCGACCTTGCAGGCGATTTGAGCGCGGCGGTACGCGCTCGTGGGCTGAAAATGGGCTTCTACTATTCGCTGTACGAGTGGTACAACCCCCTTTATAAATCCGATTTTGCCCGCTTTCGCGACGAGCATTTCTTCCCGCAGTTCAAGGATTTGGTCACGCGCTACAAGCCGTCCATTATTTTCGCGGACGGGGAATGGGAACACACGTCGGCGGAATGGCATACGCCCGAACTGATGGCGTGGCTATACAATGACAGCGGAACCGGCGACGATGTGGTTATCAACGACCGGTGGGGCAGCGACACGCGGGGCAAGCACGGCGGCTATTATACGACCGAGTATGGCGGCTTCACGGATTTCAAGGCCGACGCCACTGCGCAGCATAAATGGGAAGAGAACCGGGGCATCGGGGCCAGTTTCGGCTACAACCGCAACGAGGATTACGACAATTACCGGACGACGCCGGAACTGATACGCCTGCTTATCGGCATGGTCAGTCAGGGCGGCAATCTATTACTCGACATCGGGCCGACAGCAGACGGGCGAATTCCAGTAATCATGCAGGACCGGCTTATCGGCATGGGCGAATGGCTGAAAACAAACGGCGAAGCCATTTACGGTACATCACCGAGTCCCTTCGGCAGCCGCAAATTCGATTGGGGCGCGTGTACTGCCAATTCGGGTAAAATCTACCTGCACCTGTACAAGCGTCCGGGCGATACGCTCGACCTCCCCGGCCTGCAAAACAAAATCACGTCCGCGTACTTTCTAGCCGACCCTTCACGCAAAGCCGTTCCGGTCAAGAAAACCAAATACGGCGTAACCCTGCGCCTGCCCGATCATCTGCCGGATTCAAGCGCGTCCGTGCTTGTCCTCAACATTGACGGACAGCCCAGTATTCAAACGCAGCCTGACAAGTATTACATAGAGGAGAATTAGGATGCCTTCACGTTTTTCCCGCCGCGAGTTTACGCAGGTTTCCGGGGCCGCGCTGCTGAGTTGGACGCTTGGCAATGCCGCTTCTGACGCGGACGCGCAAACGCCGCCCGCCACGCCCCGACCGCAGCCCCGCATGAGCGCGGACGACGCTTTGAAAGAGATGATGGACGGCAACGCGCGTTTTGTAAAGGGGGAACTGCGGCATCCGCGCGCCCGTCCCGAAGATTTCAAGGCGGTGGCAGCGGGGCAAAAACCCCTTGCTGCCGTGATCGGCTGCGCCGACTCGCGGGTTCCGCCGGAAATTCTGTTCGACATGGGGATTGGCGACCTGTTTGTGATTCGGGTGGCGGGCAATGTGGTCAACAGCGCGGGAGCCGTGATAAAAGCCAGTGTGGAATTTGCGGTGGAACAGGTTGGCGTACCCCTCGTTATGATTTTAGGTCATAGCCAGTGCGCGGCTGTCCGCGCGGCTGTGCAGTATCACCATGACAAGCACAGCCTGCCCGGTTCTATTACCAGCCTTGTCCACATGATCGAACCCGCTGTCGCCAAAGTGGAACACGCGCCTGGCGATATGTTGGAAAACGCCATCCGCGCCAATGTGCAGCTTGGCATGGAACAACTGCGCGCGCTCAAACCGATTGTGGCCGAGCATGTGCGGCAGGGACATGTAAAAATTGCCGGCGCAATCTACGATCTGCAAACCGGCAAAGCAAATCTGGTTTCAGGCTGAAAACCCTTTCAGTCTAATACCAGTATCGTTCAACTAAAACAAAGTAGGGACACAATGTTGTGTCCCTACTTTGTTTTAGGCGTGGAGCCTGGAGCCGACCGTTGCTGTGATAAGAAACAATCAGAAGGCTTTCCTCCCTGCTCACCGGAGGCTTTGCGCCAGCGCCTTTTGATTGTCGTCTTTGGTCATTTCAATCACCTTGGTCAGCGCGGCGGTTGTGGCCGATCCCTTGACCGCAGGCAGATTACGGTTGTTTCTGCGCTGTGGGCCTGCGAGGTAAATCACGGTGTTCGCCGCGTCCGAAAATACCTCCGGGTCGTCCAGATACTTCGCGCTTAACTCTACCGCCTGCGTCACGCGAACATCGCGCAGGATATTGAGCGCCTGTCGCTTCTCTTCGGGACGTTGCGCGGTCTGCAACGCCTGACCCACGCGACCGACTTTCTCCACACTCCCCATGCGCTCGTCCTGCTGCACAAGGCGCAGATACCCGCGCAACGCCTGTACGCGCAGGGATTTATCGCTGTCGGTGGACGCGATATTCAGCAGTGTGGGCAGTGGGCGCGTATCAGCCCATGTTTCGGCAAGGGCTGTGACAGCGGACTGCTTCACGCCCGCGTCCCCAGATTTTGTCGCGTTCGTCAGTTCGGCCAAAGCGCGATCCGTGCCGATGTTGGCAAGCACGGGCAGAAGAGCGGATTTGCCCTGTGAGGACGCGCCCGCATACGCCGCCAGAACCGGTGCTGCGGCCTGTTCGCCATTGCCTACGCGCCCGCTGATGGATACAACCGCGTCCCGTGCCGCGTCCCGCGCGTCATCATTCGACGTTGTGACCGTTAATTGAATCAGTTCCGGGTACTCAGCCGCGCTTCCGATACGTCCTAATGCGCGGAGGGATTGAACCGCAACGCGAGAATCACTGCCTTTGGCGGCGTTGAGCAGGGCGGCCCGCGTGGTTGGGGTCGGGCGATCCGCCAGAATGTTCAGCATCGCTCCGCGCGCGTCCGCCGAACCGTTCTGCGCCAGTTGCAGAATGGAGGTATCCACGTCCGCGCCCGACATGCCTGCTAAGGCTTCCCGCGCGCTGTTGCGATCCCCGCCCTGCCCATGTACCACAATGTCCGCAAGGCGCGGCACGGCTTTCACGCCTCCGATACGTCCGCTGGCATAAATGCCCGCCTGACGCGCGGCAGGATCAGCGCTTTCGGTTGCCAGCAGCGCTAACGCGCCCGCGCTCGTTTCGTTGCGGTCCGCCCACGCCGTCAGCAGCACGGTTTGCGCGGCAGGCGGCAGGGTAGGCCACGCGGCTTCGGCTTCCGCAGTGGCGGCGGGCGTATTCAACTGGCCCAAAACCTGTGCGGCCACCTGCTGCAAATAGGTGTCAGAAGATTTCAACGCGGACAGTGATACGGCAACAGCGCGGGGCGACTGCATCGCCGCTAATCCGCGAACGGCTCCCGCCCGAATCACATTAGGACGGCTTTCTCCCGCCAACCCCTCGTATAATTTCTGCGCATCGGATTTTTTGCCGCTTGCCGCCAGCCGTTCCGCCGCGCGAATCATCGCCCGTCCGGCCTGCGTGTTGTCGGGCGGCAGGGCGCGAAGAGTGGATACAGCGGCAGGGGTTCCGATTTTGCCAAGCGCCATAATAGCCGCTTCTGAAACTGTTGTGTCGGAAGAGGCCACCAGCGGCTTCAGGACGGGTACGGCGTCCGCATCCCCCCGGTTGCCCAGAGAGTTGATAACGCCAATGCGCGTTTTGTCTTTCGTTGTCGTGACCGCTTCGCGCAACGCTTTGGCCGCGCCCGGATCGGCGTTGCGCTCCAATGCGTAGCGGGCGACATCGGCCAGTTTGTCATCAGCAAGCATTTTTGCCAGTGACGGCACGCTTCTGCCGGAACCGATTACCCACAGAAAGCGGGCGGCCTCCTGTTTGCCGGCAAACGTGGCGGCGGGATCGTCCAGAACCGCGTCCAGTTTCTGCTCGATCTGCGAAGTGGCGGTTTTATCCGTGACGGATTGGTCAATCAGGTTGCGGATGGCCTCGACCGGCCCCCGGCTCTGAAAATCGTAGGTTTTGAGTTTCTCGAAGGGATCATCTTGCGGGGCGGTCTGCGCTCCGGCGCGCGTGGCAACGGCGGCGCCCGCGCCCAGCGCGAGCAGCGTCAACGCGGTCGCGATTCTACGGGTCGGCTTCATGCTTGGTCCTTTGGGGAAGTGAGAGTGAGAGTAGAATGTAGTGAAAGTGCTAAGTGAGAGTGAGAGAACAAGCATTTACTCTCACTCTCACTCTTCACTCTCACTCTTCACTCTCCACTTTGTCTACGCTTCTAAATGCCACGGAGAGCGCATGGGTGTGGATAACATGCGGGTGGCGGCGGGATCGTCGGCAATGGTTTCGGTTTCCGGGTTCCAGCGTATTTTGCGGCCCAACAGCATGGCAATCTGGCCTAAATGCCCGATGGACGCGGCGCGGTGCGCGGTTTCCGCCGGGGCGAGGGGCTGATGCCGGGTTTTCACGCAATCCACGAATTCGCGCTGATGGCCGGGGCTGCGGTACAGTTGTACCTCATTGGGGCTGATACGCTCCTGCAACAAACCCTTCTGGCTGGCGTCGAAGCCGCCCCGGTCTACCCACACCCAACTGCCGTCTTCGCCAATCCATTTGGTTCCGCTGCGGATGTTCGCGTTGCCGTCGTTGGCGACGTGCAATTCCACGCCGTTTGGATGCGCGACAGGACCATGCGCTTTGTATTTGGCAACGACATGGTAGGTGGTGGCCGCGTTCCAGATGCCTTCGGTCGGGTACTCGCCCTTGCCCTCCACTTCGGACGGGCCGTAGCTGTCCCATCCCATGCCCCAGTTGGCGATGTCGGCATGGTGGCCGATCCAGTCCATCATTTGACCGCCACCGTAATCAAGCTGCCAGCGCCAGTTCCAGTGCGTCCGCTCGTCGCAGTACGGCTGCATACGCGATGGCCCGACCCAGAACTCGTAATCCAGTTCGGGAGGCGCGTCTTTGAAGGTGACAGGCCCATGCGGGCTGCCGGTGGGCAATCCCACTTCGATACGAACAACCTTGCCCACTCGTCCGTTGCGTACCAACTCGCAGGCTTTGCGGAAGTTGTCTTGCGAGCGCTGCCAGCTTCCCGTTTGCCAGATACGCGCGTTTCTCTTCTGCGCGTCGGCCATGTAGCGGCCCTCCATCAGGCAGTGTGAAATAGGTTTTTCGCCGTACACGTCCATGCCCGCGTTCAGCGCCATAATCGCGGGAACGGCGTGCCAGTGGTCGGGCGTGGCAAGGGAAATGGCATCAATGTCCTTGCGGGCCAGCAGTTCGCGGAAATCGTGGTAGGCGGTGCAGTCCATTGTTTTGTAGTGGTCGTTGACAGTATGCTGCGCGCCATTGAGATGGTTCAGGTCCACGTCGCAGACAGCGATAATCTGCGTGTCCGGCTGGCCGAGGAACGCGCCCATATTCCCCGAACCCTGCCCCCCAAGTCCGATGCAGCCCATAACCACGCGGTTCGAGGGCGCGGTCTTGCCGTTGCGCCCCATTGCGGACGCGGGAACAATGTGGAACAGGCCGATACCCGCTCCCACAGTTGCCGCGCTCTTCAAAAACCCGCGCCGATCTATTCGTTTGTTGTCCGGCATAATTGTATCTCCTCATCGCGCCGAGTGGCTGCGCCTGAAAACGCAGCGAATGAGTTCAAAATGTTTCCTATAGCCCTCAATCCCTGACCCCTTCTCCCAATACTGGGAGAAGGGGAACGTATGGAAAGCAGGTTCTTAGAGATTGTTAGCAGGGGAAATGTTACATGAAGCGCTTGTTCCGCGCGGAAAACCAATATTCCTGCTTACCAGCGGAGTTTATCAAGGGCGCGGTCTTCGTCGGACAGGTCGCTGTCCAGGAGGATGCCCCACTCTTTGTCACCCTTGTAGTACAAA
The DNA here is from genome assembly GCA_963817895.1 of uncultured Chthonomonadaceae bacterium. Classification (GTDB taxonomy): domain Bacteria; phylum Armatimonadota; class Chthonomonadetes; order Chthonomonadales; family Chthonomonadaceae; genus CAWFQB01. The sequence goes on along the minus strand of CAWFQB010000002.1, from coordinate 618,092 downwards.
ATCGTGCCACACCCGCCGCATTTGGCGCGGCTGGAAAACCCTTTGCCGACGGGCGGCGTTCGCGGCTCACCGGTATTTGGGTCGTGTGGGCGAAGCGGCTTCTGGCACACCGGGCATCTGCCGAAATCGCTTCCCGTATCATCCGGCGTATGCTCCAATCCGCCATCGGTCGGCGGCACATCCGTTTCCGGCAAATCTATGACACCAATACGACGCTCTTCAACTACGCTAGGCATTGTCTTCATCCTTCCTAAACAATGTTCCGAAAATCAATGGTTCTTTTGTTTTTCCAACTATTGCATGATCTACAAAGTGGCTGAATATTTGAAATATCGTTGCTGCCGCCCAAGACGAGTGGAATGATGTGATCTGCTGTCAGATCATCATGTCCCCCACAACGAAGACAGCGCCTCCCAAACTCCACGCATAATGCTTGCCACTCTTGATTAGTAAACTTACCATCGGTGGATTGCCTCCTTGAGCGATAAGCGTACTTTCGATGACGAGCCTGCGTTTTATGACGATGCTGCCAATCCAGTATTGCAGCATCAGAAGCATGTTTGAATTTCGGCAACAGCCTACGAACTTCTTCCGGCGATGCTTTTAGCGCGAAGTAATAGCCCGGATAATAAGACTTATGATTTTGCGCAATCAAGGTTTTGTGGTTATCACGCCATTTTCTGCCATATCGAAGGCGTTCTTCCCTGTGCGCAGCAGCATACTTCTTAACCCTGTTAAGCAGTTTCTCTGCTATCTTCGGATTTTGGTAACGTTGACGATTATACTCATTGCGTTCACTTTTATGCGCGTCCGCCCATTTCTTCATCGCGGCTTTACGAATTTCAGGGTTCGCTTCGTTGTAAGCCTTTGTATAAGCGGGATCCGTCTTATCCTTCTTGCGGCAAGTCTTACAAAAGTACCTTAAACCATCCAGCTTCTGACTGTCTTTGGAATAGTTACAGAACGGCTGCCAAATCTTGCAGCGAGAACAGACTTTGCCATCAAATAAGGAAATTTCCGGCTGCAAGGTAGTGATTGCCCTTCAACGAGGAGATTACATTTTCAGAGACAGGTTCATTATACCAGCCTATACCATTCTATGTTGGATTCCAAGTATACTTCAGTTATGGCAGAAACAACTTCCAAAGAGATTAAAGAACCGCGTCAACGCTTGAAAACCACGCAAGCATATTGGGAGAAAGAGCGCCAACAACTTGCAGATGAACTCAGCAAAGTCTGGCCGGAAGGGCTTTCTGTAACAGACGTCATTTCCGAGATGCGCCGATGAACCAATGTTTACTTTTTGCAGTCATCTGCTTCAAATAGCGTCAGCAACCAGGGAATAAATCGCGCGGCTCTTACTCACCGTAAAGCAAGCGGCTTGTCTTCGCCTGCATCGGCTTCTGCGGCTCTGCGTTTTGCCGCTTCCAGAACACTTTCCGGCGTTCGGAACCACACGCCTACGCCGAACACGACAACCGCGCCAATCATGGCGAACCATGTAAACGATACTAGCGGCAGCCAGTCGGGGGCGGCGAATGTGGGCGCGTGGCCGAACAGGGGCGCGAACGTGTTGGCAAGCGTGATGTGCAGGCGACCCAAAATGGTTGTCGCCACAAGGCCAATTGTGACGGCGAGAATATTGCCCCGGTCCGAACCCCGGTTGCGCGTGAACATGCCGATGAGAAACACGCCGAGCATGGGGCCGAGAATAAATCCGGCAATTCCGAGTACGACGGGAATGATGCGGATGTTCGGGTCGGTCACTTTGGCTTTGGCAAACGCGACGGCAATCAAGACCATCAATCCGGCGAACAACAGTGTAAAGCCCCGCGCCGCCCGCACATACTGCGCTTCATCCGCGTGGGGCAGACGCGCGGCAACACGGGGAATGTACCAGTCATTCGTCGCGCTTGTCGCCAGCGAGTTGAGGGCGGCGGAAAGGGAACCCATCGCGGTTGCGAACACGCCCGCCAGCACCAGTCCGCGTATGCCAGTCGGCATCACATTCAGAATGTATGCGCCGAACACGTCGGAATTGGCGACGGGTTTGTACGTCGGGTCTTGCAGGTAGTACACATACAACAGAATGCCGATAAACGTAAACGCGGCGGCAATGGGAATGTCCATAAAGGCGGCGGTGAGCAGGCTGCGCCGCGCGCTTTTATAGGTTGTCGCGGTGAGCATCCGCTGAACCATGTCCTGATCCGTGCCAAACGCCGCCATGTTGCCCAACGTGGACGCGATGAGCGCGGAAAACAGCGTATAGTCACTGGCGAAAACGAGCCGGACGTACTGCCAGAATCCCATTGTGGCAACGTGTTCTTTCGCTTGCCACGCGGCCACGGAATCCGACTCCAACCCGGTCAGAAAGTAGCCCTGCACATGCGTCATGTTCGGCACAGCTCTGGCAACGGCTTCGAACCCGCCGACGTGATGCAGCAGCGTCCCGATAGCGACTAGCGCCCCGCCGAACATCAGACACGCCTGTATCACGTCCGTCCAGATGACCGCTTTGATGCCGCCCATTGCCGTATAGATGCAGGTGAAAATCGTCAGCGCGACAATGGCGACGACATACGGCGCGACGCTGTTCACGGCCTGCTGGCTGAACGCGACCGGCTTCCCGCCATTGGTGAACAACCGCCACACCAGTACCATTACAAGCGACGGCACGAACAGCCGCGCCCCCGACGCCAGAGTCCGCATGACGAGAAACAGGCCGGACACGTACTTTTTGGTGCGCGGCCCGAACCGAACGCCGAGATAATCGTAGACCGTGTAAACTTTGTAGGTGTAGTACGGCTTGAGAAAGAAGTTGCCGATGAGGAACCGCCCGATAATCACACCCATGACAAGCTGCACATACGCGAGACTGCGCTTGTCGTAGCCCTCGCCAGGAGCGCCCAGAAACGTGGCCGCGCTGGTTTCCGCCGCGATAATGGACGCCATCACCGCCCACCACGGAATGTTGCGCCCGCCAAGCGCGAAATCGCTCAGGGTGTTTTCGCGCTTCCCCATCGCCAGCCCGACATAGGTAATCAGGGCGAAGTAGAGCAGAATAATAGTTCCGTCAAGTAACAGGCTCATGCCGTGTGCGCTACCTTCCCCAAGTAGACTGTCTGAACCATGATTTATGTGATTAAAGGATTACCATGATGGCGCGTGTACTCAATCATGTTAATCCTGAAATCATAAAAATCATGGTTCAGCATCCCCAATTGCGGAGCAAGGTCACTCCAAAAGTAACTCCCGTGACCGGGAGTTACTTGGAAGACAGTGTTCGCCTGCTTATCGCAAGTGAAGAATGAAAACAATATCCTCATTCTACCCGCCTGATTGCGAAAACATTGTCTGAAATTCGGACGGCTTCTAAAACGGCCTCACGCGAGATACGTCCGCCAAACCCAGCAACAATGCTTCCCACGCTTTCACCCGCCGCGAGACGATCCAATATGCCTTCCACTTCAACCCGCGTGTACTTGAACGTTGGGCGTCCGCCACATACGCCAACCGCGCGAACCACATACTTGCCCAACGGCTCAAACTTATAAGCCTCGCCACCAACTATTTCTTGTACCATCTATATTGTTACCCTCTCATCGTGACCAAGCGTTGAATACGTATGTCAAAACTATTGACAACCTCTCGTTGTTCCTCTATAATGGACATGAGCGTTAGAACTATCGTGTGTACATGGTGTAGCAAAACAGGGAGTGCCGCTTGTAGAATGGAGAGAAATGAGATTAGCACATTTTTATACTGCGCCATATACCAAACAAGCTCTAGACTCCTACCATTCGACCGTTCCCACAGGCTGGAGCCTTAGTCATAAGTTGTATCTCTACAACCAGGCGAAAACGGCTTTTGCGGCGAAAGGTAACAAACCAGAAAGTCAGGAAGCGTTCAGCCATATCTATGAAAGTTTACGCTCAGGTTGGCAGGTATTTCGCAATGCTGCGGGTCCATGTTGGAGTGCTGAAGAAACTTTCCAAGTTTTAACAAATGAGTGTGAACTTTGTTCACGCTCATCTTCGCTTACCTCTGCTAACCTCATCAACAGTGCCAGCAACCACAAAGTCGAGGCTTGTTTGACCAGCATCGGTAAGATTAAGCCTACACTGCGTTATCCAACCGTTTATCCGTGGATGGCGGTTTCCAAGTTCCTGCACTTTTTCAATCCCAGTTTATTCCCGATATATGATACAGCTTTCATGTGGAACAAGGTTGCTAACGGAGTGTTCAAACAGGATTATCAAGATTTTTGTCAGAGGCACGGCTTTCATCCAAAGGAAGATTTACAAAGATTTAACCTTCAGTACACTCTTTGGGCAAGTGAAATCATGAGCAATGCTGATGAGGAGTGTATGGTAACGTTTTCTCAATGGTTTGCCTCTAAGGTTGATCCTCGCGCTGATGCGGAAAACGTGTTGAAGGATGTAAATCAATACTATGCCTCGGCATTTGAAATGATTGCCATTGGCGCTGCTCATAGGAGTGATATTCGATGAGCGCCATAGTGGTAACGGTAAGCCGCAAGACTACGCACACGTTCAGCAAGGAGAACCAAAGCGGTATTCGTGTACTGCGTGGTTTTGGCGTGGAGGGGGACGCGCATTGTGGCGCAACGGTGAAGCATCGTTCGAGGGTGGCGCAAGACCCAACACAGCCCAATTTGCGGCAGATACATTTGATACACGCCGAACTGCACGACGAATTACGAGACGCCGAGTTTGCGGTATCCGCCGGAGACATGGGCGAAAACATCACGACGCGCGGCCTTGATTTGCTCGGATTGCCGAAAGGAACGCGCCTGCATCTTGGCGATACGGCTGTTGTCGAAGTGACGGGGCTGCGCAATCCCTGTTCGCAGTTGGACAATTTTCAGCCGGGTTTGATGGCGGCAACCTTAGACCGGGACGAAGCGGGCAATCTGATTCGCAAAGCGGGCATTATGGGCATTGTTCTTACGGATGGCGAAGTATGTCCCGGCGATAGTATCTGCGTTGTCCTGCCGCCGGAACCCCATCAACCGCTGGAACGTGTCTGAAAGCGGACAATACAAGTTCATACAAACGTATTCGATGCGGGAAGGTTCCGGTGTATAATTAAAGAGAGCGCAGTTATCTGCCCTCCCTTTTGCTTGCATTGATCCACTATGCAAGCGGATGCATTGGCTAACGATGAACGCAGCATCCTACCCAATTCTGATGCTATGTCAACTCAATAAAGGCGCAGAACCATGAGCGTAACCGTACTAACCAAGCCAAAACACAAGTCCAAAGCGGAATACGAAGCCATTGCCACACAGTTGCTTGTTGAGATCAACCGAACTCGAAGAACTTATGGACAGAGATGAGGCGGAAAGTGAGCGTCTGAAAGCGGAAAGACAGGTTATCAAAGCGCGTTCCGAAGTCACTCTCGCGCAATTGAGAGAGCAGATGAACCGACTGAAAAGAGCGGGATAACCTGATGTGAAAGCAATTTGTAGAGTACGCCACAAAAGTGGCTACCTTGACCCAACGAGTTCAGAAACAGGAAGACGCTACTAAAGAGTTGCGGCAGGAAATCAAGGAACTCAACCAGAAGTTTACCGAACTTTATGAGATCGCGCGACAACTTGCGCATGATTTCGAGCGGGAGCGGGATAAAGCCGAAAGCGAACGCGAAATGCAACGGTTGCGTTTGGAGAACATCGTGCTGCGTTCAGATCGCCTGTTGCTCCCCGGCCCTTCACAGCCTGAACCGGAAAACAACACCTTGCGGGAACAACTGGAAACACTACAGCGCGAAAATGAGGAGTTGCGAAAACGCTTGGAGCAACGCGAACCAAAGAACGAATAGCTTCACGCCGCGTAAATGCCTGCTTTCACAGCAGAAGCATACAAGTTGGAGAAACGCGAACAGATGAAGTCGTGGAAGCGCAAAAAATACGAAGATGCTCTTCAACTCTGGTTTGCGCAGTGGATAGTGGCTGCGTTGCGGGTCTTCTTCCGCTTGTGGGCGCATCTTGGGCCGGAGGAACGTCGGCGCAAACTGCGCGAGTTCAACGCGCAAATGGATGCGATGGATCACGAGAGGAAAACCATGTTACCTGTTGAAGCGCAAACCTATCCCGGCGCAACATCTTTTGCGGCAAACGTATGGCTGCGGCGAATAGACATTGGACTGTTGGCGCTGTGTACCGGCATTGACCTGCAAAGCATTGCGTGGCTTACGTGCTTCACCGCGCTTGGCGAGTCAGCGACCGCAACAGCGGCAGGCGGTTTTCTGCTTGGTATTCTCACCCTGTTTCTTGGTATTGTCTGGTTTATCGTGTTGCGTTCGGGTAAGAAGGCGTGGAGTAGGCCCTGCCTGAGCCTGTTGGGGGTTTGCTGGCTTGCCATATTGGGCGCGGTGTTCCTGATGCCTGATACCTACTGGCCGATGCGCTTGATTTTTGCGTTGCAGCGAACACAGTTCGAGCAACTGGCGCAACGAATAGAGCGCGGCGATGTGCCGACAAAGCCTGTTCGCGTCGGCTTCTATACCGTCACACTTGCCGAACGCGACAGCAATGGCGTTGTGTGTTTTTGGATTGGCTCGGACGGCGCCCCTCGTGGTATCGGCTTCGGCAAATGCAAAGCAACCGAGGTTCCGCGCAGCTTTCATAACCTGAATTTTCAGATAACTTTGGCGGATGATTGGCAGTTCGTTGAACAAGACTGACATGAGACGCGCTAAATTGAAGATGGCAAATGCTGTCGCGCCTGTTCCCACGCGGCAATAATTTGATCGTCTGCCGTCACGTCGTCGCTGTTTTGCAGTCTGTTGTTGGCGGTCAGCCACTCATAAATTTGCTTTGCGCCCTGCGCGATAGAAATGGTATAGCGGAATCCTAAATCGGTTTTGGCCGCAGTGGGATCGAAGCAGTTGTTGTACGCGAAGTTGATGGCAGAGATATACGCCCGCTTGTCCATCCGGTACAACACATCGGTAGGAATGGCAACGAATTGGGGCGGTGGCGCGCCGATACCTTCAGCAACCTGTTCGTGGTACTGTTTCCACGTAATGCACTCGTCGCCGGGCAGATGGTAGCTTTTACCGAACGTGGCCGGATTGCCCAGCGCGTTGACAAAGGCGGGCGCGGCGTCGTCTCGATGTACGGACGACCACAAACTGCTACCGTCGCCATGTACGATGATGGGCTTGCCCTTTTTCAACCTGTCCAGATGATAATTCGCGCTCCCGAAACTATGCACGATTGCGCCCTGTTCGCTGTAGGTGTGGACGGGGCGGATTACGGTAAACGGCTGCCGGTCCCGCGCCTGCCACTCCCACAAAAGAGCTTCGCAGGCCGCTTTCTTTTGCGCGTACTCCCAGCTTGTCGGACGAAACGGTTCCGATTCCGTCACCGGGTAACGGGACGCGGGACGGGCGTACACGTCTACCGTGCTGCAAAAAACCAGATGCCCGCACTTGTCGCCGAACGCCCGCAACAGGCTTTCCACGTCTTCAGGCGCGTAACCGATCATATCCACAACCGCATCGAAACGGGGCCGTTTCGCCATCTGCGCCTCGAACGCGGCATGGGCGTACCGATTCCCCGGAACGGTTGTCACCCGTCCCGCAAACTCCTGTGAACGCTGCCCCCGGTTGTAGTGCGTCACCGCATCGCCGCGTTCCAGCAGCAGGCGGGTAATGCCTGTACTAATCAGTCCCGTGCCGCCAATAATTAAAACTTTCATGTGCCTGCCTCTATTCCTGCCCGTTCACCGCCCGCACAAGTTGGTCAGGTGGCATTTCCTGTGTTGCTGCGGCAGCGCGGAGCAACGCGGCTTTCTGTGCCTGCATCGGTTCCTCCGAAGCGCGTACCAGACTGTCAGAGGTGGGTAGGCTGCCAGTATTGGCACGGGTGAGGGGAACAACAGGTTTAATGGCAAGGGTACGCTTTAGTTGACATACCGCAACGTGATACAGCGAAACTGCAAATACAACTAATAGCAGCTCTCGGATTATATGGCTCAACCCAAAATTATGCTCTGTGTCCTGTATAATAACGAAAAGTATCGCAATACATAATAAAAACGAACTTGCGGTCTGTACCCATCCCCAATACTTGTTGATCTGAACTCGCGCATACGCGCCCTTAGTGACAATCCGCTTACCCGTCGTCTTCGATTCCATCTTCGCGCCTCCTGTTTAAGCCGCAATTGCATTTATTCGCGTTCATTCGCGTTCATTCGCGGCTAAGTTCGTATTTGTTCTTTACCCGCGCCAGTTCTGATGCAGGTCGTCCAGCGGTTTCCAGCCGAGCAGTTCTTCGGCGCGGGTTGGCAGAAAGCGGCCATGCGGCAGGTCGGCGGAGATGTTCATGATCTCATAAGGCCGAGGCAGGGACGCCACATTCAGCGCGGCGCAAAGGGCGCGGGACGAGTCCCGCCAACTGACGGCGAACTGATCCATGCCGAACGGTTTGTCGGGCGCGACGAAAATGTTATACAGCAGCACGGGAACTTCCAGTCCGTAGAATTCGGCAAACGCGCGCAAAATCTCCTGCCCCAAAAACTTGCTGTGTCCGTACAGGTGCGTTCCCACGCGGGGCGGGGCGTTACCGGGAACCTCTTCGTCACCCCAGTAGCCTGTTTCATGCGTCAGGGCTACCATTTGCGGGCCGGTATGCGCAACCCGCCGTATTTGATGTTTGGCGGCGGCGCGGGCAATATTGTACGCGCCCCACGTATTGACGTGAAACGCGTCTTCGGGGTCGTGCCGTACAACGGTACAGTTTACAATGGCGTCCATGCCCTCGCAGGCGGCGTCTACCTCGTCATAGTTGCGGACATCTACGACGCGGTTTTCATGCGGTAAGCCGAGCGGAACAGGGAGAGGCGCGTATTCGGATTGCGGTTTCGCTTCCCGCGCAATGTCTTCTAATGGGCGCAGGTCTGTCAGGCGAAGCGTATACGCAGCCTTCAACATCTGCGCGGCGTCCGCAGCCACCGGCCCGCCCGCGCCGAAAACGACAACGTTGCAAATCGGGCGCGAGGCTATGGGTTGTTCCGGGCCGAGTATCTCCTGCCAACTCCGGCCATCGTCCTGCCGGGTTCCCGTCCGGTGTCCAACGTGCCGAACCCGCCAGAACGGACGATGATTGCCGACAGAACAAACAGCATCGCGAATATGTTCCGCCGTTTCTTCCTCCGAGGCTGTTCCGAAACGCAGGCACACGCCCGGCATATTCACGCCCCGCGCTGATTCGCGTACCGACTGTTCCGCCAGCAGGGGAACCAGATGTTCGGGAATGGGGCAGGGACGCGGACGCCAGCCCTCCGTCACCCTCCACGAAATGGGAACGCGCGTCAAACAAGTCCAGCGTACTGCCCACAACCACGCGCCGAACGCCCGCATCAATCGCGGCTTTCATCAGGTTGTACGTTCCCCGCGTCGCCAGATCAAACGCGCGCCGCTCGTCTGTAATCGGCAAAAGGGGCGCAAGATGCAGCACAACGTCAATGCCTGCCAGTTCCGCTTCCAGTCGCGCCGGTTTCAGCAGCGCATCTTCGTTTAGGGCGATGACTTCATGCTCGGCTTTTAGCGCAGGCAGAGCCATTTGCGCTTGTCGGATATCGCTTCCGGTAATCAGCACACGCATAGGTTCGTTCTTCCCGTTCTCATTTTGGAGTGTTATAATGTTTGTCAAATTGGACGTTGCCTCTGCTGTTTCCTTCTTTATGCGCCTCACCCCAACCCCTCTCCTGGCCGCGCAACGCGCCAGGAGAAGGGCTACTCATGCGCAAAATTGTGCGTACTACACCGTCAAAGTAGAATGGTAGGGTAGGTTGTAGGGGTTCTGCTTGCTGAACCCTCCTCAATCAAGGCGCAGCAAGTTTGCAGAGGGCGCAGCAAGTTTGCAGAGGGCGCAGCAAGTTTGCAGAGGGCGCAGCAAGTTTGCAGAGGGCGCAGCAAGTTTGCAGAGGGCGCAGCAAGTTTGCAGAGGGCGCAGCAAGCAGCGCCCCTACCTAACTGTTCACCCTTGACGATGTGGTAGCGCATGAAGGTTATTAGAGGAATTCTACCGCCAATGCAGAATAGACAATAGGAACTGAACTGGTTTTAGCCTGAAAATCCCCTCTCCTGGCGCTTTGCGCGGCAAGGAGAGGGGTTGGGGTGAGGTAAAATGCTCTCTTTACAAACTGCCCGCTGGCTATTTTGCAGCATCACATTTTTGCTGGCAGGAATTATGCCCGCTCATTCTCAGCAAAAACTGCCCGGATTTGCGGCGGGTCCGTGGTTTGGCGAACAGACGTTGGAAGAGACGACGCCGGAAGGCGTCCGCATCCTGCTGAACGCGCCTGCTGCCGCGCAATTCGACGCGAAACATCCGACACTGCTCATTATCTATGCCACGCCGAACGGCAACACGATTGAGCAGACGATGGGTTCGACTTTGGAAAAAGGGACGGACTGGCATTTCGATATTCAGCATATTGCGGCGCAAACACGGCGGCTGCGCGAGGTGGATAAAGAGGAAAATATCGTTCTCGCGTGTGTACAGGCGGAGGGGCGAAGTTGGCCCGCGTGGCGGCAGAAACATGCCGACAACGCCGCCCTGATTCGCGCTCTGGTGGAGAGTTTGTTGAAACGGGTTCCGGGCGCGCCGGTTCGGGTTGCGCTGACGGGGCATAGCGGGGGCGGCAGTTTTCTGTTCGGCTTTCTGAACGGCGGCGAAACCATTCCCGCGTATGTGGAGCGCATCGCGTTTCTGGACGCCAACTACTCCTATTCCGACACGGACAAACACGGCGACAAACTGCTGGCATGGCTCAACGGCAACCGCAAGCGGCATTTAATCACGCTTGCCTACGATGACCGCAACATTACCCTTGACGGCAAACTCGTAAACGGGCCGGAGGGCGGCACGTATCGCGCCACGCATCGGATGCTGGAAACGTTTGCCCATCATGTCACTTTAGCGGAAACGGTTCAGGGCGATTTTGCGCGATGGGAGGGGTTGCAGGGGCGCTGCCTGTTCCTCATTCACAACAACCCGGCCAACAAAATCCTGCACACCGCGCTTGTGGGCGAGATGAACGGCTTCCTCATGGCGGTCACATACGGCACAAAGAACACCACTGCATGGGGCATGTTTGGCGGGCCACGCGCTTATAATGATTGGATACAGCCTGCCGCGCCCCCGAAACCACAGCAAACCCCGTCCGGCGGGACGGAAATTTTGGCGCATGTTGCCAACATGCCGCTTGCCGACCGCGAAGAGACCCTGTTTCAGCAGATTACGACCGGCGGCCTGCCCGAATTCCTGCGCAAATTCAAGACGATTCGCGTAACGGGCGTGGACAGTAAGGGCGTGACGCATACTGCCGAATATGAGGTGACGCCGGACTATCTGGCGGTCGGGAATGATAAGGATTTTGTCCGCGTTCCGCTCACGCCCATGACGGCGGGCCGTATTGCCGAACGTTTTGGCTGCGCCCTGCCGACCCGCAAAATGGTCAACGACATCTACGCCCATTCCGACCTGAAACTGGAGCCGCGTCCCTTAACAGTTGAGCGCGAGGCCGTGAAAACCTTTGTGGAACACAACGCCATCATCGAAACGCAGCGACAGGGCAAGCCGCTCGGTCTGCTCGTAGCGGGCATCAAGAAGGATGTGGTCACGACGCCCCTGTTGACTTCCCGCCCGAACCACGTTGCGATTTATGGCTGGCACACGCTCGACGGCAAGCCCATTCAACCGCTGACAACCATACACCGCGACACGTATGTAGATTACAGCCACGGCGTCCGATTGATAAAACAAACCCTGCTCGTGGACGGCAAGCCAATGACTATTAGCGCCGTTCTCAACGATCCGCAGTTGCGTTTTTTACTCAGCGATGAAGAACAAACGAAATGAAATATTTCTGCTTGCTGTCAATGTTGACGCTGCCGCTGTACATTCTGTCTTCGCCTGCTGCCGCGTCAGAGCCATTCAAAATTAAAACTACTGGAATCAATGTAATGCTTTCTGCTGATGCCGCGCCGTCCCCCGCTGACTACCGCCTGCTTGCTGATAATGTAGAAACCAATTTGAAGCAGCATGTGCTGGCAAAATGGTTTCCCGCGTCCCTTGACAATGAACACGGCGGATTTTATCAGAACTTCCGCGAGGATTGGACGCGCGACCCGAAGAACGACAAAGGACTGGTGTATCAATCGCGCCTGACGTGGATCGCCGCGCAGTCTGCAATGCGCTACCCCGAACAGGCGGAAACATACCGCAACGCCGCTCGGCACGGACTGGACTTTCTGGACAGCAAATTGTGGGATAAAGAACACGGCGGCTTCTTCTGGGCATTGGATGAAAACGGACAGCCGGAACGGGATGGCGAAAAACATGTTTACGGCATCGCATTCGGTATTTACGCGGCGGCGGCGTGTTATCAGGCAACCAAAGAGACTCGCGCTCTCGATCTGGCGAAACGCGCTTACGGTTGGCTGGAAGCCCACGCCCACGATAAATCCAATAGCGGCTATTACGAGAGCCTTACGCGGGAAGGCAAGCCGATTCTAACGCCGCCTGCCACCGCCAATGCCGGTGCTAATGACTTCATCGGAACACATTACGGCTACAAGTCCATGAACACGCACATTCATCTATTGGAAGCGCTCACGGCTTTGTATGGCGTGTGGCCGGATGCGGGGGTACGGACACGGCTGAAAGAGGTGTTTGCCCTTGTCCGTGACCGTATCGTCGTGGAACCCGGCTGCATGAATCTGTTTTACACCCCGGCATGGCGCCCCATTCCCGACCACGATTCCTTCGGGCATGACGTGGAAACCGCGTTTTTGCTCGTGGAAGCGGCGCAGGCATTGAACATAGGGCAGGACGCCAAAACGTGGAAATCGGCGCGGCAACTGGTGGATCACGCTTTGGAATATGGATGGGACGAGACGAACGGCGGCTTTTACGATTCCGGCACGGCGTTCGGCCCGCCGGTTGTCACGGACAAAATCTGGTGGGTGGAAGCGGAAGGCTTGAACGCCCTGCTGCTGATGCACGAAAAATATGGGCGGGAAACGCCGCGTTACTGGCAGGCGTTTTTGCGTCAATGGGAGTTTATTCGCGCCCATCAAACCGATAATCGTTACGGGGGCTGGTATGCCACTGTCAGCCGTGACGGTACCCCCATTCCCGGCCATATCAAAAGCGACCAATGGACGGAAGCCTATCATCAGGGCCGCGCCATGCTCGTCGTCAGCGAAACCCTGCGCCATCTGGCCGAATCCGAAAAGCCAAAACCGTAAGCCCGTCCTATGCCACGTCTGTAAGGGACTCTCAAAGATTAAAATATGCCAGAGAACATGGAACAACCTGCTATTACCATGCAGGAGTTACTCTGTGGAACTTACCGACAGCCTCAAGGCTGTGTTCATCGAGACGGCTAATACGCTCAAAGGTAGCACGCGCCGTTTGTTCATGGCGCGGATTGTGCGCGAACTTGGCGCGGGTGGACAACGCTTGGCGCAACGCGAACTGGGTTGGAACCGCGACACGCTGCGCAAAGGTGGATACGAACTGCGTAGCGGCGTCACCTGTGCCGGTGCATTGGCGCTGCGCGGACGCAAGCCCGCCGAAGCGCGGTTGCCCCACCTGCTCGACGACATCCGCGCGCTTGTAGATGGGCAGAGCCAGACCGACCCGCAGTTTCGCAATCAGCGGTTATATACCCGCTTGACGGCTGCCGAGGTGCGTCGGCAACTGATCCTGCAAAAGGGCTACACCGAAGGCGAACTCCCCTGTGAGGAGAGTATCCGCACGCGCCTCACGCGCCTGGGCTACCATCCTAAGAAGGTGCAGAAGAGCCTGCCCAAAAAAAGATTGCCGAAACCGACGCCATCTTTGACAAACTGAGCCAGGTCAACTCGCAAGCCGACACCGACGCAACCACGTTGCGGGTCTCTATGGATGCCAAAGCCACCGTGAAGGTAGGCGAGTATTCGCGTGGCGGCAACAACCGCGTCCAAGTTCATGCCGCCGACCATGACTTTCACCCGAGCGCTCAGGTTACGCCCGTTGGGTTGCTGCTGCCGTCTGAGGACGAACTGGCGCTGTACGCGGGCACGTCAAAGGTCACGAGTGACTGCCTGGCCGACATTCTCCACCACTGGTGGGAAGCCAACCGGCAACGCTTTGCGCACATCACGACGCTGCACCTCAACCTTGACAACGGGCCGGAGTGTCATAGTCGGCGCACACAGTTCCTGCATCGGCTGGTGCAGTTCGTCCAGCAAACGGGATTGAGTGTGCAACTGGCGTACTATCCGCCTTACCACAGCAAGTACAATCCTGTGGAACGCTGTTGGGGCGTCTTGGAAAACCACTGGAACGGCGACTGGCTCGACAGTGTAGATGCCGTGGTCAAGTTTGCCCGCTCCATGACCTGGAAAGGCAAGCCTCCGAGCGTCCAATTGATAGAACAGACCTATCCCATCGGCGTGAAGTTGAGCCAAAAAGCTATGCAAGCCCTGGAAACTCAGGTGCGCCGACTACCTGGCTTGGACAAGTGGTTCGTTGAGATACGACCTGACACCGTTGCTAATGGAACAACTTAATTCTAGAGAGTCCCTAAATGTAAAGAAGCGGCCATTTCTCATGTCGCAACGGGAACCGCCCACGCATAAATAGGGTATCCTGAAACAAGAGCAAAAACTTCTTAAGCCCTAACAACTTGACAACTAACAACCTACCAAACTACCAACGTGCCTCACCGGAGCCTACCCGATGTATAGCCGCTACAATAATTATAATAGTCCATTGCAGAAAGTTCAGCGTTTCGTTACGCAAACGGGTGCGCCTGTCACCGTCACGCTGATCGCCCTGAACGTGATTTCGTTCTTCTGGAGTGGAATTGCGCCTGCTTCCAGTCCGGCCTATTGGCTGGGGTTCAACTCTCTGCACTGGATGCAGTATCCCTGGACGCTGCTGACATGGCCTCTGGCGGGTGGCGGGCATCCGATCAACGTGCTATTTTCTTGCCTGTGGGCGTTCTGGATGTGCGGCAGTCTGGAGCGGAGCTGGGGGCTGAAAACCTTTCTCGGTTTCTTCTTCGGCTGCGCCGCCCTGATGGCGGTCAGCGTCTGGATAGGCGGGATTCTGCTGGGCTTTCCCTCTATTCCGCTGGCGGGTTTGTACTTCGCGATTGCCCCGGCCACTGTCGCGTGGTGCGTCGTCAATTCCCGCGAATCGATCTGTTTCTACGGCGGATTATGCCGCATCCCCGCGCCCGTGCTGCTGGCGCTGACGCTGGTATTCGTCTGGTATGAGTTGGGCGCAGGGGCAATGGGATTGTTCGGGCTTGTCGCTTGCGGCACGGCGTATTTGTATGCCCGCTATGGCCGCTCTATGTGGCGCGGCTATGCCCCCGCCCGTTCCAAAACGCCGCCCCCGCTGCGCATGTACGATGAAGACCGCGTACCCGCCCGCAGTGGACTGTCAGGCTGGTTCCGCGCCAAACAGGAACAGCGCAAGCTCGAAAAGCTGTGGAAGAACTCAACCAAAGACGACGATAAGCGTTGATAAAACAATGACACTGACTATCACTTTGCAACCGGATATGGAAGCCCGTTTTCGCGATGAAGCCGATCATGCGGGCGTGACGCCGGAACAACTGGCGGCGCAACGTCTGCTCGAAGTGGAACTTCTATGGCGTATTCACACGGCAACGCCGGAAACCGAAACGCGCGAATTCCATCGGCTGTTGCGTCGCCAAAAAGCCGGATTGCTGAACTCTGACGGAAGCAGGCGATTACAAACCCTTCTGGACGAACGGGAGGAGCGCGGCGCGCAGCGTCTGATAGATCTGACTCAACTTTCTCGATTGCGCGACATTCCAGTACGCGAACTAATGGAGCGACTGGGAATTCGTCCGCTTCTTACTCCCTGACCGCTCATGGCAGCCAGACGCAAAATTTCCATTCGTATACGGCGGGAGGTCATTGCCCGAGCGCGGGGCCGATGCGAATACTGTCAATCACCCGAAGATTTTTCACTGGATACGTTTACCGTAGATCCTATTCAGCCCGTAGCGAATTCGGGAAGTGACGAATTAGAAAATCTTGCCTTCGCCTGCCACAACTGTAACAACCGTAAGCAGGATGACCAAAGCGTTCTGGATACGCAAACCGGTGAGCAGGTTCCCCTTTACCATCCTCGCAATGACGTTTGGAGCGACCACTTTGCATGGAGTGAAGATGCGTTGAGCGTCTCACCTGTGACCGCAACCGGGCGCGTCACCATCGCGCGTCTACGGTTAAATCGGCGTGGCGCAATGAACATCCGACGCGCATTATTGGCGCTTGGCGAGGAACATCCATTGAGGTAACATTGCCAGCGTAGTCAAGAGTTACTGTCATAAGAAGCGATGATTACTCAGGAAAGAATTTGTAGTTTTAACCGGTTTCCAGACAAAGGTGAAATGATGCAGCGAAGCAGCATACTGGCGGCAATACTTCTGTTTTTGTTGGTTATAGCGCAAATGGGACGGGCAGAGAAACGGATGCAGAATATACAGACGGCGGAAAACAGTGTCGTTTTTCAGGGACAGGCGAACGCGCCGCAGGAACCGCTCAGTCTCTGGTATCGCCGGCCTGCCCAAAAATGGGTGGAAGCCCTGCCCGTCGGCAATGGACGGCAGGGCGCAATGGTGTTCGGCGGCGTCCTGCATGAACATTTGCAATTAAACGAGTCTACCCTCTGGTCGGGCGAACCGCAGGACGGCAACAATCCCGGCGCGAAGGATGTGCTGCCGAAAATACGGGCAGCCCTGTTCGCGGGACATTACGCCGAAGCCGACAAACTCTGCCGCCAGATGCAGGGGCCGTATACGCAGGCGTACATGCCGCTCGGCGACCTGCATCTGGATTTCAGTTCCGCCCCCAACGCCTCTTCCCCGGTTGAGAATTACAACCGCGCGCTTGACCTGCGCCGCGCCGTCGTGACCACGCGCTATACGCAAAACGGCATCCATTTCACCCGCGAGATTTTCGCCAGCCATCCCGATCAAATCCTTATCGTCCATTTAACGGCGGACAAGCCCGGACAGATTGAATTTCGCGCCCGATTGGACAGCCTTCTGCATCATCAGACTACGACAGACGGCACTCGCGCATTGATTATGCAGGGACGCGCCCCGGTTCGCGCCGATCCCAATTATGTCCGCAGCGACAACCCGATTGCCTACGATGAGGGCGCGGATTCAAAAGGGACTCGTTTCGAGTCGCGCCTGCAAATCGAAACGCAGGGCGGCGTCACTGTTGCCGACGCGGACAGCCTGCGCATCATCGGCGCGGACAGCGTGACCCTGCGCCTCGCGTCCGCCACCAGTTTCAACGGCTACGATCATTCGCCGAGTCGCGAGGGCAAAAACCCTGCCGAATTTACCACGCAGGTTCTGAAAACTGCAACCGCTCACGCTTATGAGAAACTGCTTGCCGCCCATGTCGCGGATTACCAGAAGTTGTTCGGGCGCGTGGAACTCGATCTTGGCGCGGCGAAAACGGCGGATGCGCCGACAGACGAGCGCGTCAAACAGTTTTATGCCAGCAATGATCCCCAACTCGCCACGCTGCTGTTTCAGTATGGCCGCTATCTGATGATTGCCGGGTCGCGTCCGGGCGGGCCGCCCCTCAATTTGCAGGGCATCTGGAACAACTCGCCGCGCCCGCCGTGGAGTTCCAACTTCACCATCAATATCAACACGGAGATGAACTACTGGCCTGCCGAAACCGCCAATCTAGCCGAGTGCCACCTGCCCCTGCTCGATTTTCTGCCCGCGCTCGCCGCGAACGGGCGCAAGACGGCGATGATAAACTACGGCGCGCATGGCTGGACGGCTCACCACAATACGGATATATGGGCGCAAAGCAATCCTGTCGGGCATGGGGGTGGTTCGCCGCAATGGGCAAACTGGCCGATGGGCGGCGCGTGGCTGTGTCGGCATTTGTGGGAACACTATGCGTTCAGCGGCGACAAAAAGTTTCTCGCGACCCGCGCCTATCCGCTGATGAAGGGCGCGGCGGAGTTCTGTCTCGACTGGCTGATTGACGACGGCAAAGGCCACCTTGTCACCGCGCCCTCTACTTCGCCCGAACACTCTTTTACCACGCCGGACGGCCAACACGCCGACGTGTCCATCGCGACCGCAATGGATATGGAAGTAATCCATGACCTGTTCACGCATTGTATTCAGGCCTCGGCGCTACTGGGGCAGGATGAGGCGTTTGCGGCAAAGCTGAAAGCCGCGCTTGCCCGCCTGTATCCCCTGCAAATCAACCATGAGGGCGCGTTGCAGGAGTGGTTTCAGGACTTCACGCCTGCCGATCCGCATCATCGGCACGTTTCGCATGTGTACGGCCTGTATCCCGGCAACGAGATCAACCCCGACACGACGCCCGAACTGTTCGCAGCCGCGAAAAAAGCGCTGGAACTGCGCGGGGATGGCGGAACCGGTTGGGCATTAGCGTGGAAATTGAACCTGTGGGCGCGATTGCGCGACGGGGAACACGCCTATATCTTTGTCCGTAATCTCCTGACGCCTGCCGGTTCAAAGGATGTGCAGTATAATGGCAGCGGCGCGGGCGTGTACCCCAACCTGTTCGACGCGCATCCGCCGTTTCAGATTGACGGCAACTTCGGCTACACGTCCGGCGTAGCGGAAATGCTGCTGCAAAGTCAGAACGGGTACATTGATCTTCTGCCCGCCCTGCCGTCCGCGTGGAACAAGGGGCATGTCAAAGGCTTGCGGGCGCGGGATGGCTTCACGGTAGACATGGCATGGCAAAACGGCAAACTGACAGCGGCAGCCATACATTCCCTTAATGGTCAGCCGTGCCACATACGCGGCTCCCGCCTGCAAGTCACAGAAAGCGGCCACGCCGTAAAAGTTCATCAGGCAACACCAACCGTTTCTGAGTTCCCCACGCAGACGGGCAAAACGTATCAAATTACGAATCCATCTCCCGCAGCAAGTTCAACTGTAAACGGGTAAACGCGAGGCAATGGCGCGCTGCTGATTGCGGCCATAAGTGTATAGTTGACACTATGGCGTGTCAAGCAGTTCTGTCCAGCTTTCCACACTCAAAACTCGGATAGAGAGAATTTCGAGCGTTTCCAGTGTCGTTATTCCCTCTAACGCTAACTGAACCGCATCAGACGGTGGCCCGAAGCGTATGCTGGCTTGTCGCAGCAAAATGTTACGCGCTTCTTCTGCGCGGCCTTCCTGTCGGCCTTCCTGTCGACCTTCTTCGACGATAGCCTGATACGTGACGGATTCTTTCATGTTCATCACTCCTTGCAGCAGTTGCCGCGTGAACTCGGCCTCATAGCGCAGGCCCATCAGCACATTGGTTGCCGTCCACAGTTTGCCCGCCTGTTCGGGCGTCGCTTCAGCGTTAATACGCGCCTTCATGCGCTCAATCACGGCGGGCAGTTCTTGTTCGGTCACTCTGGCAAGCGGGGCGAAGGGCAGCGTTCCCAATCCACCTGCCAGCACCTCTTCGACGGGCTTTTCCCACACCCGCGCCACCTGATACCGGAACTCCAGATACACGCGCGTATCCGGCAAGCGATATTGCAGTACGCCCGTAATACTGCCCCTGTCCGCTTCCTCGCTCAACAACACAAGGACGCTGCGAACCGGCAATTTGTGCCGAACATGCAACACCACGCTGTAGTGCAGCGCGCGCTCTACAACGGAGGCATCATGTCCGCTCTGAAACTCGATGTGCAGCAGGGAGGGTTCTTCTTCCAGGATGCGCAATACCTTATCGGCGGCCAGCGAAACCGTAGACAGTTCCGCTTCCACAACCTCTACGTCGGCAGGCGGCAAACCGAGGTAGGGCAGCCAATCTGAGGGACGCAGTTCCACAAGGTCTTTCGTGGTCACATCGTACTTTTTGGTCATAAGGACAATACCGCTACACCTAAAATTTGTTAGGGCAGGTGTAAACCGATTTCGCCTGCCATGTGATAGACACCAGTTTACCAACATGTGGTTAAGAGTATATCTCAACAGGTTCCCCTTCTCCCAGGCTTTTTTGGGAGAAGGGGTTAGGGGTTGAGGGCCACTATCAACTATTCAGTCTTTGGCCCAGAACATCGCGCCGGGTTTCTCTTTGACGACGGCGATTTCCAGCGTTTGCAGGGCTTTGGTCAGGCCCTCTTTGGTACTCATCATGCCGTCTTCATGCTCGATGGACAGCACCCAATCGTAACCGATCATTTTCAGCGTGGTCACGAACTCGTTCCACCATTCCTGCGAATGGCCGTAGCCGACCGAGCGGAACACCCAACTGCGCTCGGCAATCGCGCCGTAGCTTTTCACGTCCAGATTGCCGTTGATGCCGGAATTGATCGGGTCAATGCGGGTGTCTTTGGCGTGGACGTGGAAGATCGCGCCCTTCGGGCCGAGATAGCGGATGGCCGCGAGCGGGTCAATGCCCTGCCACCAGAAGTGCGACGGGTCGAAGTTGCAGCCGATGTTTTCGCCCGCCGCTTCGCGCAGTTTAATTACGGTTTCCGGGTTGTAGACCACAAAGCCGGGATGCGCTTCAATGGCGAATTTGACGTTATGCTCCTGCAAGAACTTGTTCTGTTCCGTCCAGTAGGGGATGGCGACCGTATTCCACTGGTATTCCAGAATATCGCGGAACTCGTCCGGCCAGGGGCATGTCACCCAATTCGGATTTTGCCCGCCCGGCCCCGAGGGACAGCCGCTGAAACCGTTGACCACGCCGATGCCCATCTTTTCCGCCAGCAGAACGGCGTTGCGAAAAGCCGTATGATGCTCCTGCGCGATTGTTTTGTTGGGGTGGATGGGGTTGCCATGCACGGAAATGGCCGTCAGTTCCAATCCCCGGCTATCCAGCATCTGCTGCAACTGCTTGCGCTTGCCCTCGTCGTTGATTAGGGCTTCCGCGCCGCCCACATCCTGCAAATGTTTGTCGCCGGGATACGCGCCGCCGCCGAATTCGACCGCCTGAATGCCCGCGCCCGCGATGTAGTCCAGCGCCTCTTCGATGGGGCGGTCATGGAACAGAGCCGTAAAAATGCCGATCTTCATAAGTGTCTCCTTTGTTGGTCATAAGTGAAGAGTGGAGAGTGAGAGTGAGAGAAAATGCGTTACTACTCTCGCTCTCACTCTCCACTCTCACTATTTTGTCGCTACTTTGGACGAACTCTTCTTCGCCAGTGCCGCTTCCGTGAATTTGCAGCCCGCGTTCCACAGCAGATACTCGTGGATGCCGAGTTCGTGAAGCGCCTTGATTTGCGCTTTCACCTCATTGGGGCCGTAGTGCGGCGGGCCAAGCGTGAAATCCTGTATCCAGGGGCGCAGTTTGCAGTTCGGCACGTCGGCAATCAGGTCTTTCGCGTCGCCCACGGATTTCAGGATCACTTTGTAGGGTTCCGCGTTGGGGTTGGCAATGCCGAACTCGCCATGCGCGTAGTGCGAAGGGTACGTCATGGGACACATGTAATTCATGTTCGCCGCCATTTTGCTGAACATCTGCCCGATGCCCATGTCTTCGGCGATTTTATCAACAGGCGCGTTTTTCGCGTTTTTGCTTGATTTGGACGCGCCCGTTTTGCCGGATTTGCCCGTGTTTGCGACGAGGTTTTTCCCTCCTGCCGGGGATGCGGACGAAGCGGCAGGCATGGTCGCCGCCGCGCCTGCCGCCGGTGTTGCGGCAGAGGGCATCGCGCCCGACGCGACTCCTGCCGCGTTGGTTGGCTTCGCGCCCGCCATTTGTGTTGCGGCTTCGGGATGGCGCAGGCGATACCGCCTTTCCACAGTGGGCGTCAGGCCGAACACATCGGCGGAAAACCATCCGCCCTGCGCGTGAATTTTCGCGCTGGCGTATTTCAAAAAGGCGTTGATCTGGTCTGTGCGTTTGGAACCGGGAGGCTTGCCGGGATATTGCAGCGTGGAGATTTTGCCCTCGCTCGGAAAGCGCACGTAATCGAACTGTATCTCCTTAAATCCATGTTTCAGCGCGTCCAGCGCGACATCTACATTGTAATCCCAAACCTCTTTTTTGTAGGGATTCAGCCAGTAGTGTTTGGAGCGGTCATGCCATACCTGCCCGTCCGGCCCATGCACGGCCAGTTCCGGGTGGGCTTTGGCGAGTGGCGTGTCGCGCATACAGGCGATGCGGGCAATCGGCCAGATATGGTGTTCGTTGAGCGTGGCGATCACTTTGTCCACGTCATACTTCTTCACGCACGCATGAGAATCAATGGCAAGCGGAATATCCGCCTTGTAACTGATTTCGCCGTCATCTCGGACATCAATGACCATCGCGTTGAGTTCGGTGCGATCCACCAGTCCACACAGCGCGTTGAAACGGTTGTGCAGCCCCGCTACCCAGCCGGTCACATAAATGCCGCGAACGCCGCCTTCGGGCATGGGCGGAAGCGGAATCGTGGCGGGTGCGGCGACGGCTTTCACAGTGGGTTTGGGCGTGACGGCGGCAGTATCGGCAGCGTTGGAGCCGGGTTTGTGGCAGCCGCTCAACAAAGCCGCCACGCCCAGTAAAACAAGGCTTTTGCCTGCCTGAAAAATGGTTGCCGACGCGATGGGTAGAGGGCTGCGTCGTCTTGAAACAGAATGATATTTCGACATGGTTGTATACAAACTTCCTGCGACAGGGCTGCGATAATGCGGGTGATACGAACAGACAGAGGCGGCGCAGAACAATATAGCAGGCGGATAAAGCCCTGCGCCACACGCGCCTTATTTCGGGAACGCAGGCGCAAATTCCTTTTCTCTCAACAGGTTTTAACGGGAAAATGTGGCGGTAGCGGAATGAAGGTGGCGGGGCTGTCAAACAGAATTCTTACGAGGCCATTTCTGTTTGTTGGAATGTAAAAGTGTGAGAATACTCTTGTTTCTCAATGCCACTTCCTGATGCGGCTCTTTGTCCATATAAATAAAATTTTAAAGATATGTTTTAAGTCGACTATTTCAACAGGATTATTCTTTACGCCTGTTGAATCAAGAGGAGGATAGGATGATCTTCATACGCCAATCCAATACTCTGGCTTTACAAGATGTTCCCTACTCAACAGAGCGAATGCAACATCTTCTAACTACCGATACGAGCGAAGGTATCGAAACTCAGAACAGTGTTGCCAAGTGCCAGTCTTCCGAGATTAGTTACCAGAATGGCCGTTCTCATGAAGCATTTTGCAAGCCCGTCTCCTAGTCCTGCATTCTCGTGATCCTCATCCCCTTGGACTTTTACCCGACGTAAGATGTTATCCGGCGAACTTTTCTCCAGGGCGTATCCCTCCCCGAACACAGGATAAATCCATATAACCCGGATTTAGTAGAGAAGTTTCGGCTGAATGCGCTAGGCCACATTTTATTCTGGCACGTAACCTCTGAGAACAAGCAAGCGCCAATCCTACTCTCCGGGAGTGACAGCAACAACAGCAAACGCTCCTGCTCAGGAGAGGAGAACCATGTATTGGCGATGCTCAGGAAGGGGGCAGCATGGAAGAAAACGCAACGTTGACGCAAGCTTTAGGGTGGTTCAGTCTGGGATTGGGGCTGGTGGAAGTTCTTGCCCCGCGCCGCTTGGCAAAAGCCATTGGTGTCCCGGACAACTCCCAGAACGAGGTTGTGCTTCGTCTCCTCGGCTTGCGTGAAATCGTCAGCGGCCTCGCGATCCTGGGAGAGGCGCAACCTGCGGGAGCGATGTGGTCGCGCTTCGGAGGCGACATGATGGACCTCACGTTGCTGGGCGCGACGTTCAACGCCCAAGAGGCCCAACGCGAGCGGCTCTCGTTCGCCACTGCCGCGGTTCTGGGCGTCACGGCGCTGGATCTGCTTTGCAGCGAACAACTCAGCCGAGCGACCAACATGGGACAGAAGGGAGACGGACGGCACCTTCTCCACGCATCCAATGGCGCCAACGCCGCTAACCACGGGGCGGTCACACAACAACCTGAACGGAGAAAATCAAGGATGGACGTCAAGGAAACAGTCACCATCAACAAGTCGCCGGAAGAACTTTACACGTTCTGGCATGACTTCCAGAACCTCGCGCGCTTTATGCTCCACCTGGAGTCGGTTCAGCCTCTGGGGGAGGGGCGTTCTCACTGGAAAGCCAAAGCCCCGGCAGGACAGACGGTGGAGTGGGATGCCGAAATCGTGGACGATCAGCCCAACCGGCGCATCGCCTGGCAGTCGCTGGAAGGCGCGGATATCAAGAACGCGGGGGCCGTTCACTTCGAACCGGCAACGGGTGGACGGGGCACCATCGTGCGCGTACAAATGCAGTACGCTCCGCCGGGAGGCGCGGTCGGCGCGGGCATTGCCAAGCTGTTCGGGGAAGAGCCGGCCATCCAGGTTTATGAAGATTTGCGCCGCTTCAAGCAAGTCATGGAAACGGGGGAAGTCGTCCGCTCGGATGGCAGCATTGAGGGCATGGGATCCCGGCAACGCCCCGGTCAGCCCTCTGCGGAAGCGGCAACCGGTTAAACGAGGCGGCTAAATCCGTCTCCTTCTGCTTGACTCGATTTATTTTGCGGGTTCCTGTTTGAATGCTTCTGTTTTGAATGTTTACATTCATTGAGGACCCACAGAAAAAGGATCTACGACAAGGAGTACGCTCATGAAGGCAACTTGCTGGCACGGCAAGGGCGATATGCGCGTGGATGAGGTTCCCGACCCTAAAATTCTCAATTCCCGCGACGCCATTGTCAAAATCACCTCCACAGCGATCTGCGGTTCGGACTTGCACCTCTTCGACGGCGTCATGCCCACAATGCAGACGGGCGATATTCTCGGCCACGAGTTCATGGGAGAAGTGGTCGAAGTCGGCAAAGGAGTAACCAACCTGACGGTGGGGGATCGCGTGGTGGTTCCCTTCCCCATTGCCTGCGGCAACTGTTTTTACTGTCAGAAGGGCTTGTTCTCGGTGTGCGAGAACTCCAATCCCAATGCCTACATGGCCGAACAGATGTTGGGGCACCCCATCGCAGGCGTTTTCGGCTACTCGCATCTTCTGGGGGGATTTGCCGGAGGACAGGCGCAATATGCGCGTGTGCCCTTTGCCGATGTCGGGCCGATCAAGATACCGGATGGCCTAGACGATGAGCAGGTGTTGTTCCTGTCCGACATTTTCCCGACCGGGTACATGGCGGCGGAGAACTGCAACATTCAACCCGGCGATACGATTGCCGTGTGGGGCTGCGGCCCTGTGGGACAGTTCGCGATGAAGAGCGCGTTTCTCTTGGGGGCGGAACGCGTGATCGGTATTGACCGCATCCCGGAACGGCTGCGCATGGCGCGGGAAAAAGTGGGGGCGGAAACGCTGGACTTTACCGCAGTCAACGTCAACGAGGCGCTCAAGGAGATGACGGGCGGGCGGGGACCGGATGCCTGTATCGAGGCGGTGGGAGCGGAAGCGGACTCGCACGGCATCGGCGCAGTGGTTGATCGCGCCAAGCAAGCGGTGCGGATCGAAAGCGACCGTCCGAACGCGTTGCGGGATGCAATCATGGCCTGCCGTAATGGGGGAACCGTTTCGGTGGCCGGCGTGTTTACCGGTTTGATTGACGCCTTCCCCATGGGATCCTTTATGAACCGATCCCTGACCATGAAGACGGGACAGACACACGTGCAGCGCTACATGAAGCCGCTCCTGGAGCGTGTGCAAAAAGGCGAGATTGATCCCAGCTTCGTCATCACCCACCGCCTGAAGCTCGACGATGCGCCCAAAGGGTACGAGATGTTTCGCGACAAGGAAGACGAGTGCATCAAAGTGGTGTTGAAACCTTAAGACGCACGACACTCTAGCCTTCGGTCTACGCGCTGGGGTTGCCTGAGATTGCTGCCATCGGGGCAAGCTCAGGCGACCCCAATGGTGGAACGTTCAAAGGCACACACGATAAGAAAAGCAGGAAAACTGCGCAAAGTTGTGAGGGCATCCCCTCCCTACGTTCCTGATTGTCTTTCTGCTTAGGCAGGCATGAGTGGCCTGGCTTTACGAGAGGTGTGACAAACCGGGTTTGTCACACTCCGAGGAGAAGGAATATGGCAAAGCAATCGCTGGCGGGCCTTCGGGTCGCCATTGTGGCTGCCGACGGATTTGAGCAGGTGGAACTGACCCAACCCAAGAAGGTTCTCGAACAGCACGGAGCCTCCACCGAGGTGATCTCCTTGCGCCCGGGCGCTATTCAGGGGATCAACCTGCTCTGGCCCGGCAAACGGGAGAAGGTGAATCGTACCATCTTCACCGCCGATCCCAACGACTACGACGCCCTGCTCATTCCAGGCGGTTTCATCAACCCCGATTTCCTGCGCCAGAGTGAGCGCGTTCTGGATTTTGTGCGCGCCTTCGAGCAGATGAAGAAACCCATCGCCACTCTCTGTCATGGACCGTGGGTTCTGGTCTCTGCCGGACTGGTCGCCGGACGGCGGCTCGCCTGCTGGGCCGGGATCAAGGATGACATCACCAATGCTGGAGGCACCTATGTAGACGAGGCTGTCGTCAAAGATGGGAACTGGGTCTCCAGCCGCGATCCCCACGACCTGTTCGCCTTCGGCAAAGCCATCGTGGAACACTTCGGCTCGGCCATGCCCGCGAACGCGCGCACGTCGGCCCTGCCTGATAGGACCGCACATGAGCGCACTTCGGCCCTGCCCGTAGGGAAATTAGCGTTGGGTGCGGTCACTCTTGCCCTTTGCGGTTACGCCATGCATCGCATGGGGACGCAGTAGGCAAACCGGGTTCGGCAGCCTGAGTCTCATCCGGGCAACAGTGGCAGGGATGCAGAAAGCCACGGAGGTTTCCATGTCAGAACAGCCACGCTCAGGAAGAGGTGATTGCTGTGTTCAGACAAGGATTTCCTAATTCCGGAAAGGCATTGGAGGCAACGCCTTGCATTTAGAATGCGCCCCTTAATATGCAGAAAGGTAAGGAGCATGGAAAAGGATGAAAAATTCGTTCAATCGTTAGGCTGGTTCAGCGTGGGACTAGGCCTTGTCGAAGTGCTGGCGCCCCGAAGCCTGGGCAAGTGGCTGGGTCTGGAAGACCGTGCCGGCTTGCTGCGCGCGTATGGCTTTCGCGAGATTACAACGGGCATCGGTTTGCTGTCTCAGCGAGGGCCAGCCAAACCGGCGGGATGGGTGTGGGCGCGCGTCGGCGGCGATGCGCTCGACATTGCGACCCTGAGCGCGGCGATTACGCCCGACAATCCGAAGCGCGCCAATGCCGAGATTGCTCTGGGGGCCGTCGCTGCCATTACGCTGGTAGATGTCGCCTGCGCGCAGCATCTCAGCCGCCTGCAGCGCGAACGGGCGGGAGAGGGCGCAGACCCTACCATCGTGGAGCGCTCCCTGACGATTGGCAGGTCCGCCGACGAACTCTATCGTTTGTGGGGCGCGCCGCAGACACTCCCACGCATTATGGAACCCTTTGCCGATGTGGCGCCTGCCAACGGCAGGGGCACGCACTGGAAACTGCGTATGCCCCTGGGACAAAATGTAGAGTGGGACACGCGAATTGTGGAGGATATCCCGGGACAACTGGTGCGCTGGCACTCTGCGGACGAGGCAGATATGTCCAACGAGGGTTCGGTACGCTTCCATGCCGCTCCTGGCGACCGGGGAACCGAAGTGACTTTGCGCTTTCACTTCGATCCGCCCGGCGGCGCGATTGGGGAGGCGCTTACGAAACTGTTGGGGGTTGTGCCGGACATGGCGGCGGGGAAGGCGCTCCGGCGCTTCAAAGCGCTGGCTGAGACCGGTGAGATCCCAACCACCCGGCCCCAGCCCGCTGCCCGCGCCGATAAAGATTAGGCGCGCGTCTTGCAAGCGATTACGCGCGAGACACCAGAGGATAAAGACAGTTTTGAGAAAGGAAACGCCGATGCGAGCGCTCTGCTGGGAAGGGATCAACGACCTGCGTGTGCAAACCGTCCCTGATCCTGAAATTCTGAATCCACGCGATGCCATTTTGCAAGTAACCCTGTCTACGACCTGCGGTTCGGACCTCCATTTTATTGACGGGTACATCCCGACCATGCGCGCGGGAGACGTGATCGGCCATGAATTTATGGGCGTAATCGTGGACGTCGGTTCGGAAGTCAAGAAGGTGAAAAAAGGCGACCGTGTGGTGGTGCCATCCTTCATTGTGTGCGGTGACTGCTGGTACTGTCAGCATCAGCTTTATTCGCTGTGCGACAACACCAATCCCAAGCCGGAGTTGCAGGAGCCGATGCTGGGCTACCCCACAGCGGGCATTTACGGGTACACGCATGCCTTCGGCGGGTATGCGGGCGCGCATGCACAGTATGTGCGTGTGCCCCATGCCGATAACGACTGTTTTCTGGTTCCCGACGGAGTTCGGGACGAGCAGGCGCTTTTCCTGTCGGATGCCGCGCCAACCGGCTACATGGGCGCGGACTTCTGCGACATTCAGCCG
This sequence comes from uncultured Chthonomonadaceae bacterium, assembly GCA_963817895.1. GTDB lineage: Bacteria > Armatimonadota > Chthonomonadetes > Chthonomonadales > Chthonomonadaceae > CAWFQB01. The sequence goes on along the minus strand of CAWFQB010000002.1, from coordinate 589,619 downwards.
GGCGACATTGTAGCGGTATGGGGTTGTGGCGGCGTGGGACAAATGGCAATCCAGAGCGCGTATCTGATGGGAGCCGAGCGTGTGATTGCCATTGACCGCTTCCCGGAACGGCTGCAAATGGCGCGGGAGCGGGGAAAAGCCGAAACCATCAACTACGCGGAAGTGGACAGCGTGTTGGAAACGCTGCGGGAAATGACGGGCGGACGCGGTCCCGACGCCTGTATTGATGCGGTCGGCATGGAAGCGCACGGCACGGGCGTGGATTACGTGTACGACCGGGTCAAGCAGGAACTGCGGATGCACACGGACCGGGGCGAAGCGCTGCGTCAGGCCATCATGGCGTGCCGCAAGGGAGGAACGCTCTCGATTCTGGGCGTTTACGGCGTAATGGACAAGTTTCCCATTGGCGTCATCATGAACAAAGGCCTCACCGTCCGCACGGCACAGCAGCATGGACAGAAATACTTGCCCCTTCTGCTGGAACACGCCTCTCGAGGGGAGTTGGATACCGCCTGCCTTGCCACGCACCGCTTCTCGCTGGAAAACTCGCCCCGTGCCTACAAGATGTTCCGAGAGAAAGTAGACGGCTGCGTTCGCGCGGTGTTTGCCCCGTAACGTAGGGGTGGGCTGCCGCCCCAACCTCATAAAGGAGCTTCGCGCCCGCTGGGGTGATTTATAGCGTGGCTACTTTATAACAGTAGCCACGCGGCGAGGATCGGTTCCTGCATGGGAGATACGACTTATGATGCTACGCAACGAGACGAACCAACGCACAGGCGCGCACACGCATGGTGCCGAGCGTGGGCTTGATCGCTTCGAGGGGTTCAGCGACGCGGTTTTCGCAATCGCGTTGACCCTGCTGATCGTTGAGATCAAGGTTCCAGGATCTCCCGAAGGCCCGCATGGCTATAGCGACCTGGCGAGCGCCATGGCCGAGCAGTGGCGCGAACATCTCGCGCTCGTTCTCTGTTATCTCGTGATCGGCGCCTACTGGCTACAGCACCACTATTCGGGCCGTATCTATGCCAAGTCGGATCACTGGTTCGGCGCGCTCAACCTTCTGTTCCTGCTGGCAATCGTCGTCATTCCTTATCCCATCCGCGTCTGGTGCTTTCACCTCAGCACGGGTTTCGAGCCAGTCGCGGCAGTGACCCTGGTTGCCGGTCTTGCCCTGACCGCCTGCACCTGGTTGGCGAAGTGGTTCTACGCAATGCCAGGCGGGCGGGTGATGGACGAACGGCTCACGCCCGGTTTCCTCCAGCAGATGACGCGCCGCTACGGCATTGCGACGCTGATCCAGATCGCCGCAGTTCCGGTCGCGGTCGCGGCGCCTCGCGTCGGAGTGGCCGTGGCGCTGCTGTGCGTCGCCTTCTTCCTGCTGCCGCGCTACAAGCCCGGAGAGGAGCCGGACGAGGCTGAGAAATTGAACGCGTAGCTACTGCGCGAACTATACCTTTCCGGTGCATTGGGCAAAAAAACCCGTGATCAAGGTTGCAGGAAAGGGCAGGTGGCTGCCGATACGTTCCGCGCCGCCTTTACAAAAGCATGAGGATCCTATGGTGAGTACTTCCATAATGAATCAGCCACGAACGGCTCTTGTACTCGGGGGACTGGGCATCATTGGACGAAACCTGATCGCGCATCTGGAAAAGGAATGGGCGGTCAAGGCGGTCTCCCGACGCGCGCCAGATTTCCCCACGACCGCCGAGTTTCGCTCCCTCGATCTGCTCGATCCTGCGGCACTTGCGGGAGCGTCCGACTGGCTCTCAGATGTCACGCATGTTTTCTATACCGCTTACCAGGAGAAGTCCGATCCGGCAGAATCGTCGCGCGTCAACACGGGCATGCTGCGCAATGTCGTGGAGGCGGTCGAGCGCGCGGCCCCCGGCTTTCGCCACATCGCCTTTATTCAAGGGGGCAAAGCGTACGGCGCACATCTGGGCATGTACAAAACGCCGGCGAAGGAGACGGACCCACGCCACTTCGGGACCAACTTCTACTACGACCAGGAAGATTATCTGCGCGTGGCTTCTCAAGGCAAGAACTGGGGATGGACCGCGCTGCGACCGGATATCGTCTTTGGTTTTGCGGTTGGTAACCCGATGAACTTAGGGAATGTGATCGCCGTCTACGCCAGCCTCTGCAAAGAGACCGGAGTGCCACTGCGCTTCCCCGGAACCCCAGCGGCGTACGCCATTCTTGCCAATGCCACCGACGCCACACTTCTCGCCAGGGCGATGGAATGGGCCGCGCTGAAGGAGGACTGCTACGGGGAGATTTTCAACATCACCAACGGCGATGTCTTCCGCTGGAGTCAGGTGTTTCCTCTGGTCGCGGACGCCTTCGGCATCGACTGCGCTCCACCACAAACCTTTTCCCTCACCGACGCTATGCGGGACAAAGAGCCGCTCTGGGACGCCATGGTAAAAAAGTACGGACTTGAGGCAAACACGCTCGGTGAGCTTGCCAACTGGCCGTTCGGCGATTTCATCTTTAACGTGGAGGTGGATGCCTTCTTCGACGTCACGAAGGCCCGACGTTTCGGATTTCACGAGATGAACCTCAACACGGGCGAGGAAATCGTCAAGCTTGTGCAGGACCTCCAGCAACAGCGCATCATTCCAAGCTAAATCTTACTGTCAACAGAGCAATCCGCCATATATGAGATTCCGGGTGCCACAGAATTCCTTGCGGGGAGCGAACCCACCCTTGGCGTAGAACTCCCATACCCTCCTCTTAACTCAACCCACGTTTTATCTTTTACCCCCACAAAACCCCTTTTCAAGACCTCTCCCGTTCGGGTATAGTTATGCCCCATAACGTCCTTTATGCATCATAACATCAGTTTGAAGAGCGGCTAGGAAGCCGCTCTTTTCTTTTTAAATATTGACAGACCTACCTGCCTTCTAGTCTGCCGATTTCCAATCCCCGTTTTGAATAGAAATTTGCCCAAATCGCTCGTTCGTTAAATAGTACGTGATAATCCCTTTTATCACGCCTCGCAATTGCGCACATAGAAATTCTCCTCATCCTTCCGATAGCCCCTGTTCTGTGGAGCCTGACCGCATGGGGAAATCCTGGCAAGCGTACCGTTGCTACTGGTTGGCTGCCGGAAGCGAACAATCGTTTTAATGTGTGTTTGTGTATCGGGAAAGGTTTTGTCAATCTGTCCCTTTCCGAACGCAGGTTTGTTACGGGTTGTGCCTGCTGTGATAGGCGGTGTCTGCCTGCAAGAGATACATGCGACCGAGACAGAGCAAGCGGCCACGTTGTAGCCGGCGCTCCCTTCCCGTTCCTCCTCTAACGCCATCCGCAATCCTTCCGCAAAAAAGACTGCAAAAAAGTGTCCAACAGCCAGAAGAAAGTGAACCCCTACCGTACTTGTGACGTCTAAAATACGCAACACAAGTCTACTAATCAGTCAGATGGCCGGATATTAAAGCGCAGAGTTGCTAATCAACTCTGCGCTCTCAACAATTTCACCTGGAAGGGAGTCGCAAGAAGATGCCTGGTCACTCTCCCCGTTCGCCATAACACTGCCGAGGTCACGACGCCTCCACTGTAAAATCTGACACAACGAGACACTGGGCTGAAAGCGCTGCATTGCCAATATTTCGACGCTGTCTCTACATACTCCCTTTTTATCTGCCTGCGGTCTTCCGTTTCCATACTCTGCTGATGACCTGCGCGGCGGCTCCACCCGCAATCACGGTCGGCGCCCGTCGCGCGCCAACGAACATAAGGCCGCCCTGGAATTATGCGGGCGCGACGAAGAACGGGCCGACGGCGCTCAACACGGCGTTGGGGGAAAGCGCCACGTCCAGGCTCTTATAGCCTTCGTTGGGACTGGTCGCGCTGTAGCCGATGGTATCGTAGTTGAGGTTGACAATCGCGCTTCCGTCCTGCGTCAGCGGCGCGACGGCAGTGGCGGTTCCATACACGGTATTGCGCACAATCGTCAGCATGGTAGTATGCCGCGCTTCGGTCGCCTGAATCGCCGCTGCCGTTTGCAGGTACGCGCTTTTGGAACTGAACAGCGGAATCGCGCCGATGTAGGCCCGCACTCCCGTCGCTTCCACCTGCAGCAGCACTTCCAGAATGGCGCGGGCATCCGTCGCGTTGTTGATCGCGCTGAAGTCGTAGGTGAACTTGCTGATGGGTGTCGCGCCCGCTGTGGTAATGGCCGCCCGCAAAAAGGCCGCGTGGTCGGCCTCGACAACGGCAAATTTGGTGGCGTAATCGAAGACGGGAGTACCCGCGTTCGCGCCCAATGCGGGCAGTTTGGTAATCGCCGCCTGATACAAAGCCGACTCGAAATCCTCCAGCGCCAGCGCGTAGTTCAGAACTTTGATGTCGCCGGTTCCGGGGATGTTGTCGTTGAAAGTCAGGGACAAGGCCCTGGCTTTGCGGGACGCCAGCCCAACCGCCGCCGTTGCCGCAAGCGCCACACCGCCGCGCAGAAGGCCGGAGGTGGGCGCGGACGTGGTTTGTCGCGTATCGCTCATCGTGAATTGATTCCTTCCTGATTACTGTGAATTCCTATTTGACAAAGTAGGCTGTGGAAACCGCCGTCAGCACGTCCGAGGGGGCCGAGGCGTATTCAAACGTATTGGGATGCGGGTACGTCTGCCCGGTCACGCTCACGTCTGCGGTTGCGGCGACACCGGGCGCGGGGCCGGGGTCTTTGCCCAGAGTATAGGCCAGCGCGGCGGCATGACGCGCTTCCGTGGAGTGGATGGCTCCCGCAATCTGCGCCATGCCATTGTCCGTCAGCGTCGGCACACTGCCGAGATAGGCCCGCTGCCCCGTCTCTTCAATAGAGTACAGGGTGGTCAGAATGGTTCGCAGGTCCGCGCCGGGTTCGTTGTTGGGGAACTGGTAGCCTTTGACGTTGGCCTGCGCGAGGGGCGCTCCCAATCCGGTCAGGATGGCAAACAGATAGTCTCGATGGGTCGCTTCCGTATAGGCGAACTGCGTCAGGTACAAAAAGGCTGCCGCAGCCGTGTTGCTGTCCAGGCCGCCCGCCGTCAGCGTCAACTTGTAATTGCCGGTTGTGCCGGGGGTAGGCAGGCGCGTATCCAGTTGTGTGCCGAGCGCCAGTCCCGACGCGCGATTGAGCGCCTGGCGGTACAGGTCGGCTTCAGCAATCTCCAGCGTGAGCGCGTAGTTCAGCACGACCTCGTTGGCGTTGCGACCGGGGACGCCCGTAAATCCCAGCGAGTTGCCCACGCTGGAATTTATATTGTTGCTGCTGGTATTGCCGTTGCAGCCTGTCAGCAGGGGAAGCGACAGCGCTCCCAGTCCCGCCGCGCTCATACGCGCGAGAAATGTTCGCCGCGATACAGCATCGTCCAGCATCTGGTGAATATCAGTCAAGGTTTCGTCTCCCTCCAATTAATAACGCGAAATCAGGGTAAATCCTACAACAGCAAACAGGACAGCCCAATTACAGGGACACTGCCGACGCGCAGAAGTAACGGGAATTCACAGGCCGCAAACTATGCAGGTTCCGAATCAGGGCATATTGCAGCGTTTTTGCATACGCGGGTAGTTCCAGAGTTGCGCCGAAGGCTGTTGCGCAGGCAAGTTTCGGCTTGCGCGGCCTGCCATCATTGATAATACCCTCACGGCTTGAGAAAAAGGAAGGGAGGCGACAACAGACAGCAGGAACTCTTTCTCTTCCCTGATTTTACAGAGAGGAGAAAGAGTTCCTGCCACGATCTACCTATCTACCTATCTACCTATCTACCTGCCTATCTCAGCAGGGAGAGCACCGACTGCGGAGCCTGATTCGCCTGCGCCAATACCGAAGTCGCCGCCTGCTGAATGATCTGGTTCTTGGTCAGTTTCACGACTTCCGAGGCCACGTTCGTGTCGCGTATCTGGCTTTCCGACGCGGACAGGTTCTCCACGCCCACGGTCAGGTAGTTGATGGTCGAGTTCGAGCGTGTTCTTCTGGAACGCGCCGAGATTGGCGCGCAACTGCGTCACCTGCCCAATCGCTTCATCCGTGATGGTGATGGCGTTGGTGGCTCCTGTTGTTGTTGTCACATCAACCAGGGACAGGTTCGAACCCGCGACGCTGGTGTTGCCCAGATTGGTGGTGCGGATGTTGCCCAGGCTGGCGCTCACCGTCTGACCGGCGTTGGCGCCGATCTGGAACTGCAGGTTGCCTGCCGTAACTGTCGCAACCGACAATTGCACCGGCGCGCCTGCGCTGTAGTTGCTCAATGCGCCTTCCGTGAGCAGGATGGAGTTGCCCGCGTTATCGGTCACGCGCAGCCCGCTGTCGGTGGCGGAACGTCCCCCGGTGAAGGTGGCGACGACGCTGGTGACGACGCCATTGACCAGAGCCGAAGCGATAACGGTGACAGTGGCATTGCTCCCCTTGACCAGCGTGGGCGAACCCGTGCCTGTCAGCAGGGTGGAGCGATTCGCTTTCGTTGATGGCGAAGTTGGAGCCATAGTTCTGCTGCGTCAGCACGATAGCGCCCGAACCGTTGCCGCTGGTGAAGTCGGCGGAAACGCCGGTTGTGCCTGCCAGGTTGTTGATCTTGTTGATGAGCGTCTGCACGGTGTCCGAACCGCTGACGCTGATGGTCTGCCCGTTGAGAACAACCGTGCCGCCGCTGCCGGTTTTCAGGCCGTTGACCGTGCTGATGCTGGCGTTGACGCTGGCATACGTCGCCAGAGCCGTGCCCGATACCTGAGCGCGAGTGGCGACGGAGTTGACAACCACGTTGACGGTTCCGCTTTGCGTGGTGAGGTTGTTGAACACGCCGCCGATGCTGATGCCCGCGATGTTCTTGGTGTCTACCACATTGGCCGCGATACCCGAAGAGCCGTCGAGCAGATGCTTGGTTCCGAACTGCGTCTGCTCGGCGATGCGTTGGATGCTGGCAATGGCCGAACTGATCTGCGTCTGGTCGGCCTGCACCGCCACCTGGTCGTTGACGCCGGTGTTGGCGGCGTGAACGGCAAGTTGGCGGACGTTGCGCAGCAGGCTGTTCACTTCGGTAAGGGCGCCTTCGGAAGTTTTGATCAGGTTGGTGGCGTCCTGGCTGTTGCTGACGGCCTGGTTGAGGCCGTCAATCTGGGCGCGCAGCGACTTCGGAGATGATCAGGCCGGAGGGATCATCGGCGGCGCGGTTGATGCGCAGACCGGAAGACAGTTTTTCGATGCTGCTGGCGACATTGCCGGAAACTTTGGTCAGGTTGTCGAGCGCGTTGAGCGCGGTAACGTTCGTGTTGATCTGCAAGCCCATGGTATTTTTGCTCCTCCGTGATGCGCGTCGCGCGGCATCCCGCCGCGACTTCGTTACGCGGAATAATTTTGCGTAAACGAACGGGGCTATCCGTTTGAACAGCCCACCGCGCAGGCAGCAAAGCCAGACAACAGTATGGCTGCGTGGCTGTCCTGCTGCGCCATTGCGGCAGGACAGCCACCAGGCAGCCTGCCTGCGCGGTCACACACTAGCATTTTTCCACAGGAGCGTCGGAGTGTAACTAAGAAAAATACCGGGTTTTGCGAAGGATGAAGGATGAGGGATGAAGACAAATGCTCCTATTCTCAAACTTGCCGCTTGATAGAGGCAACGTTTGCTGCGGAGTGGGCATTGTCTTCATCCCTCATCCTTCATCCTTCATCCTTTGCTACTGCCTCCACAGCCACCGCAGCGTTTCGGGCAGAATGGCGTAGCCGTGCGTGCCGCTGTGGTTGCCGCCGCCGAACACGAACTTGTAGTCTATATGCTTGAAGTTCAGGGCGCGGGCCATCTCCTGATTGGAAAGGGGCCAATCGCCGAAGGGATTGTCCAGGTCGTTGCCGCCATCCTGCAAAAACACGCGGATTTTAGTACGCGGATCGTCGTCCTTGAGGCGGCGTATCAGGAAGGAATAGTTGTGCGCGCCCTCGTAGCCGGTTTCACCGGGGGAAAGGTCGGTAAAACTGCCGATCCACGACAGCACCTTGCTGAACTGGTCGGGGCGATACCAGACGCAGGCGAACGCGGCAGGGGAGCCGCTGCTCAGTCCGGCAACCGCGCGGCTGGCGGCGTCGTGCCGGAGCTTGACGGTTTTCTCCACTTCCGGCAGCATCTCTTCCAGCAGAAAGCGGGGGTACAGGTCGCTGCGCGTGTCGTACTCGTAACTGCGCTCACCCCTGTTACCCGGCGCGCTCACGCCACGCGGCAGATCGCCGGGGTTGATGAAAATGCCTACGGTCACGGGCATATCGCCTTTGGCGATCAAACGGTCGAACACGCGGCTGACCGTATCCTTGTAGCCGCCGCCGTCCTGAAAAATCATTACGCAGGCGGGCTTGTCGGGGGTATATTGCGCCGGCACGTACACCCACCAGTCGCGCTCCGTGTTGGCAAATATTGTACTTTTCCAGCGGGGCTGCTGCGTCAACTTGCCTTTGGGCGCGTTGGGGTCCACATCGTTGTCCGGGTTGTGCGGGTACGCTTCAAAATGGCCGTCATCGGGACTGCCATTCGGGCGCTTGCGGTCAATCGGCTTGCCGTCCAGATAATAGACAACGTTCAGGCCGACTCCGGTAGCAAACGGCATTTTTCCAGCCCCGTTTATGCGCGTGACAGCGGCATACAGGCCGTCCTCGCCCAATTTCATCAGGGTGGGGTGATGCTGCGTGTTCAGCGTGGAGCCGTCGGTTGTGTACGACACGGTTGGCGCGCCGGAAGGGGCTTCGATGGCGAAAACCACAATGGCATTGTCCCCATCGAATTGCACAAGCGGGCGCAACCCCTGCTTTATGTCCTGATTGCGGGACATGGCGCGTAACTGCGCGGCCAGGGTAGTGGCGTCCGCGCTGTTTTTGGTTGCCAGCGCGTTTGCAATGGCTCCGGCAATCATGGGGTTGTCCTGCGCGCGAACATTCAGGGACGCGCAGGCGAGAAACGCGGTCAGCAATGACGCGACGGTTTTGAGTTTCACAGCAATTTCCTTTCAGGTAAGAGGGATAGGGTTGTTTTGGAGAAAACATGGCTGTTTTCCTGCTTTTCTTCCAATTTTGCTGATTTGCCCGATAGTTTTCGACCGCTAACGCGAACTTAACTTGTGCCACACTTTTCGTACGCTCTACTTTTCATTGCCTGCGTCCGAAGACACCGTCGCGTTATCCCGAGGTGGCGGACGGCTGCGTGGCACGTTTTCGATCAGGCATTTTCACCCGGCAGGAGACTTCTGTGAACAGATTGATGCTGACACGCCCACCGGCGCGGCTTCTGGCAAATAAAGGCCGCGCGAATACAGTTTCGGCTTCTGGTCCAACCCTGACTGCCGCGCTGCTGCATGAGCGGTATCTGGAAACCGTGTTCGGCTATGTAAGCCGGCGCGTTTCACCCCGCCAGGAGGCCGAAGACACTACGGCGGAGGTGTTCGCCGCCGCGTTTGCCTGCCTATCTGGTTTTCAAGGCGCGTCGCCGCAGGCGTGGCTGCTGGGAATTGCGCGGCGCAAAATTGTGGACAACATGCGCAAGCGGAGCAAGCGGCGCGAAACGCTGGCTTCGGAAATGGCCGTGACGCCGGAAGCGGCCAATATCCTGTGGGAGAAGATTAGCGGAACCGCGCCCGATCCGGAACTGCTGCTGCAACAGCAGGATGCGCGGCAGCACATTCGCGCCCTTGTGGACGCTCTGCATCCCGATCAGCGCGAAGCATTATTGCTGCAATACGTCGAAGAATTATCTATTGCCGAGATTGCGACCGTTATGCGGCGTTCCTCCCACGCTATCAACAGCCTGCTGCAACGCGCTCGCGCCAACATTTTCCGCGAGGGACGCGCCTACTTCCTGCCCGATGCGCCTCCCGCCGCTCAAACCGATATGAAAGACACGGTGAAGCCATGAATCTGTTTTCTCATCGCGCTTCAGGCGCTTCTCCCCTGCCTGCTGAAGACGGTCTTGATTCGCGCTTGCAGGCCACATTACAGCAGGCTTATGTTGCCGAAGATGTTTCCCCCGCGCTGCGGCAGCGCATCGCCGACATGGCCGTCACTTGCGATCAGCAAACCGTAATGCGGAAGCCGGTTCGCTGGCCTCGCCGGTTGGTGTTCGCGTTTGGCAGCGCGGCAGTGTTACTCTGTTTTACCTGCTGGTTCAGCAGCTACATTCGCTTCTACACGATTCCCTCGGAGGCGATGGAGCCGAACCTGATGGGGCATGACGCGGGGCAGCCGGTAGCCGGGGATGCTCGCATAGTACACGCGGATACGATTCACGACACGGTTGTCGTCAATAAGGGGGCGTATCGGTGGAACACTCCCCAATGTGGCGATGTCGTAGTGTTTCTCGCGCCGAGAGAGGCGGACGCGGAACATAGATATAATGGAAGACAGGTTGAGAATGTTCTTGCCAAGCGGCTGATCGGCCTGCCCGGTGACACTATCGAAATCAAAGAGGGACACGTTTACCGAAATGGCAGCCAACTCAACGAGTTTCGGAACCCCCACTGGCCCTACTCTATACGAGAACCCATGGACCAGAATCTGGAGGAACAATTCACCTTTGCCACACGCTGGCGCGGTGGCCCCGTGAGATTGAAAGCGGACGAATACTGGGTCATGGGCGACAACCGTAACGACAGTAACGACAGCCGCTACTGGGGCGTCCTTGAACGCAAACGCATTATCGGCAAAATCACGTTCATCGTGGCTCCTTTATCACGCTGGCGACGACTTCCGTAACAACACAGGGTATAATCTAAAAACAAAATGTAAAGGCTATTTTCGCCACTGCTTGTCTCGAAAGCAAATGGATCGCGTTCCGTTCGCGTGGAGGCTTGCCATGTCCCGTTCTCGCTCGGTTTGGCCCCTGTTCGCCCTTTTTGTCTGCGCCATGCTGCTGGTAATCAGACACAACTATCAGCGGCAAATTCAAGTCGAGCAATTTGCTCATCTGCTGGATCAAGGCAATGTTGAGGGCGTCAAACGGCTGTTGGCAGCAGGCGCGAACCCAAACAGCCGCGATTGGGTTGGGCATTCCATGCTGCGACAAACGGTTGGTTTTATCAACGCAAGCAACAGTCGTCAGAGAGTAGAAATCGCCTTACTGCTGCTGAAAGCGGGCGCAAATCCCAACAGTGACGAGGATACGCTACGCCAAACGTTAGATTTACGCTCGTCCGACAAAGCCGCGCATGAACTTGTGCCGGCTTTGCTGGCGCATGGCGCGCGGCTCAAAGCAGAGGACTTGTGTGAGGCTGTTTATTATGGAGATGCGTCCATCGTCAATGCCGTTCTGGATTTGGGCGCCGACCCCAACAAAGTTGGTATGCAGGGCAGCACTCCCTTACAGCAAGCCTGCGCCAAAGCCACCGGTAAGGACAGAGCGGCGCGGTATCCGGTGGTGAAACTGCTGCTGGAGCGCGGAGCCGCCCCTAACGACCCTGCCGAAGCGCAGATGAACGGCGATGTTGGCGAGTCCGTCCTCAACCAGACTGCGAGACAGGGCAATGCAGAACTGGTGGAATTGCTGCTGGCGCATGGCGCGGCGGTGAACTGGAAAGACAGGGCGGGTAACACCGTGTTAATGTCCGCCGTGAACAGCAAAACTCCAGCAGTGGTAGACTTGCTGTTGCGGCGCGGCGCAGACATGCGCGCCAAAAACAGGCAGGGACGGACGGCTTTGCAATTCGCCATAGAACTTGCCGCAGGCAAAGCGCCCTGGACCTATCCCAACGCCCCGGAAACGCGCCCCCCGTCGCAGATTGCCGGGGACAAGCAGGCGGGCCGCAAAATCGCGCAAATTCTCCGGCAGGCCGGCGCGACGCAGTAGCGTGTCAGACATCGGCAAACGACCCCAATAGCTTATTCCATTTATCAGGGGTTTGAAATGCGCCCGCTTCCGTAACAACACAGGGTACAATCTGATAACAAAACTTTACCCTGCCCCCCTCCCAAACATTTTGGGAGGGGGGCTATTCTCAACTCTCAACCAAAGGAGCCACCATGCCCACGCCCACCATCACCGCAGAAGAATTCAGTCTTGCCAATTTGTCACCTGTCACTGTGCAGGAATTGGAAGTGTTCGCGGACAATCTGGACGTAGCGCGGGCCGCCGCCATTTATCAGGAGCATGGGTGTCTGGTTGTGCGGGGCCTGATGCGCCGCTATCTGGCCGACATTCAGCGCGATATTGAAGCCGGGGCAAAGCAGTCGCTCGACCTGCTGGATCAGGCGAAGGCGATTCCCGAAGGCTGGACGACGCCGAACGGAACCCTGTTTTTGCCCGCGCCCGCCCACTTTGGCCGCGACAAGCAGATCATGGTACTCGGCGCGGTCAGCTACTATACCAGCGCGGCGTTCTTTCAGTCCGCGTTTGATACCCGGAGCGTAGACATTGTGGAGGCCATTCTCGGCCCCAATATCGAACTATTCCTGAACGGGCAGGTTTTGTATAAAGAGCCGGTGGGCGGGCATCCCAAAAATCTGCATCAGGACTGCGCGTACTTTGAACACAAGTTTGAAGGCCCGGTCGGGCAGTTGAATTACGCGGTAGATACCGATCTGGTGAACGGCGCGTTGTATGTGGTTCCCGGTTCGCACCGATTGGGTACGCTGCATCACATTGACACGTTTTCGCACCTGGGACTCGATCCCCACGCCTGGCCCTGGGAAGCCGCGCTGCCGATTACGGGACAGGCGGGCGACTCGATTTTCTTTCATGTCAAAACCATTCACGGCTCTAAAGAGAACCACTCCGAAAAGCCGCGCCCGGTCTTCATCAACCGCTACCGCCGCGCCGACGACTATGTGGTTGTCAACGCTTCGACAGAAGCCAACCGCGCCGAGAATGAAAAACGGATCGCGCAGGCGAATAAAGAGAACCAGAAGGGGCTGATGGTACGCGGTTTCCGCCCCTACACTGCCGAAGCGCGGTAAATAAGGACAATTCTCATGCCAGAAGACAACAATAACTGCGCGCCGTTTCGCGTCGCCGTTGTACAGATGAATCCGAAGTTGGGCGATATTCGCGACAACAGGGCGCAGATTACAAAAGGGTACATACGGGAGGCGGGCATTGCGGGGGCGCAGTTGGTGGTGTTTCCTGAGTGCGCCCTTTCCGGCTATGTGTATCACAGCGCGAAAGAGGCCCGTCCCGCCGCCGTTGCCGCTGACAGTGAATTCATGCAGTTATTTGCCGGCTACTGCCGTCTCGCCAACATCTATGCCGTCATCGGTTTTCTGGAACATGAGGAGGCAACGGATACCATTTACAACAGCGCGGCGGTGATCGGGCCGGAAGGGTTGATCGCCTGTTATCGCAAGTGCCATTTGCCCGTTCTGGGCATAGACCGTTATGTGGGCAGAGGGAATGAACTGCCAATCATTGAACTGCCGTTTGCGCGTATCGGCATTTTAATCTGTTACGATATGCGCTTTCCCGAAGCCGCGCGTTCGCTGGCATTGCGGGGCGCGGATGTGCTGGTTGTGCCGACAAACTGGCCGGAGGGGGCCGACAGCGCGCCGGAATTTCTCACGCGCGCCCGCGCCTGGGAGAACCGCATGTACGTGGTTGCCTGCAACCGCGTGGGCGTGGAGCGGGGGACGCGCTTCATCGGGCGCAGTCAGGTCGTCGCGCCGGACGGAACGTTTCTGGCGCAGGCGGACGGGGAAAGCGAAACCGTTCTGTATGCCGACATTGATCCGCAAAAAGCGCGGCAGAAAAAAGTGGTTTTTGAACCCGGCGTGTTTGAACTGGACCCGGTTGGCGGGCGCAGGCCGGAACTGTACGGCGATTTAACTATACCCGTATGACGACATTCCGGCGTTTCAACAGTATAACAATAGCAAGACAGCCTCGCGCCCGATTTCGTTCGCCTGTTCCGATGCCGTAAATCCACCATGCAGTATCAGCGGCAGGCCGGCAGTCAAATCGCGCCGGGGACAAAAGGACTTGCTATGAAACATCTGTTTATGCGCCGTCTCAATCTCGACGATCTGCCGCCCCTGCCCGATCTGCCGCCCGGTTTTGTTTTGCGCGAGTACCGCGACAGTGATATGGACGCGCTTTCCGCCCTGATGCGGCAGGCGTTTACGGATGAGCAGTGGACATCCGAACGTCTGCGGCGCATCTTGATTGACGCGCCCGATGTGAAAAAAGTGTTCATTGTGGACTTCGGCGGCAAGCCGGTCGCCAGCGCGTCCGCCCGCGTGCTGCCGGAAGACTATCCCGAATTCCGGTTACGTGCATTGGGTCGGGGTTGATCCCGCGTATCAGGGGCAGCGATTGGGATACTTCATCACGCTCGTCACGCTGCATGAGTTCAAGCGCATGGGGCTGCATGATGCCGTGCTGGAAACAGACGACCCGCGCCTTGCCGCCATCAAGACCTATCAAAATTTGGGCTTCGCGCCGGAATACCGCCACGATTCGCATCTGGAACGCTGGGCGATTGTGATTGCCAACCTGCTTACGGCAGCAAATCTATAAACAAACGCGACAGCCGGACTCTCAAACAAATCTGAACAAAATGCCTGAAATCAAACCTGTACAACCTTTAAACGCGCCGAAACCTTGCCCGCTCTATGCGCTTATCCTGATGGCGTGGCTGCTATTAAGCATACTGGCGACGAAAGCAAACGGCCAACAGCAAACATTCGTACAGCGTCCCGGCCCCGTTGCGGCCTCCCATGTGCTGGTTGTTGTCAATGCCAACAGTCCCGACTCTCTCGCGATTGGCGCGTACTATATTCAGAAACGCCATATTTCGCGCGCCAATCTGTGTAAAATCGCGTGTCCCACCGGCGAAGAGTGTTCCTGGCCGGAGTTTAATGCGCAGATCGAAACCCCTATTTCGCGCTTTCTCGCCAGAACCATCGGCAGCAACACCACTACCGATCAAGCCTTCAGCGAGTCCATTGATTTTATCGTGCTGACGAAAGGTATCCCTATACGCATCCATGATGGACACGGCACTGATAGTATGCTGGCCGCCCTGGGCCTGCCGGGGCGCCCGGAACGTACCCCTAACCCGTATTTCAACAAGTCGGAGCGATTCACGTTCGCCAAATTCCACTACCGGTTGGTCAACCGTCTGGATGGCTATACCCGCGCCGATTGCCTGAAACTGGTGGACAATTCCCTCGCCGCCAAACCCCTCAAAGGCCCGTTTCTCCTCCATACGGGGCCGGGGCATGAGGAGGGGGGCTACAAAATGGTCAATGACGGGATGCGGGACGCGGACAGGGTTCTCAAAGCGAAGGGTCTGCAAAGTATTTTAGATACGGGGGATGCGTTTCCGGGCAAGCAGAAGAATTTAATGGGCTACTTTTCGTGGGGCAGCAACGACGCGCACTATGATAAGGCCGCGTACAACAGCCTGGGCTTCGCGCCGGGCGGCATCGCGGAAACGGGGGTTTCCACCAGCGGGCGCACGTTCAGCAATCCCGCCGCGCCCGGCCAATCCCTGATTGCCGACCTGATCGCGCAGGGCGTGACGGGCTGCAAGGGCTACGTGTCCGAACCCTATGCGGACGCCATCGCCCACGCCGGCCTGCTCTTCGACCGCTACACCAACGGCTTTTGCCTGGCCGAAAGTTTTTACGCCGCGACCCGCTATCTGGTCTGGAAAGATGTGATTATCGGCGACCCGCTTTGCGCCCCCTACGCCGCCCCCAAACCCGCTTTGTAGGAGACGCTTGTTGCCTGGCACTCCGTTGGATTGGATTCGGTAGGAAGATGCAGCGTAAAACACCAACCGCAGTGAATCGTAAAAGTGACCGCAAGCAAGCGCAACAGCCAAAGCCTGGCACACCTTTTTCGTCACGGGCGCGGATGCAGCAGCAACAGGCTCAACGGGAGCAACATGTGGCGGCGGACGCCGCGTTACATGAAGCGTTTGACGTGTGTCGTCGCGCCGAGGAACTGGCTCACGCCAACCTCTACGATACCACAGCGTGGACAGATTATGAGAGAACATATCGAGACTTCTGGCAAAAGAGCCTGGACGCGCGTTCTCTTGCGCCGGAACTGCGGGCGAGACTGGAAACGGAGTATACCGCTTTCCCACTCGGCTATCAACAGTCCTTCTGGCAGGCGAAGGCGGGAGATGGCCGCAACCTGGAGCCGTTGGTGTTGTTTTTGGAGGCCGACCCTTATGTCTTTCGATCCGGCTACGCCAAGGAGGCGGCTATTGGCGCGCTGAAACAGGTGCCGGAAATTGCGCCACACTATGCGGCCCGCCTGCGCAATGTTATCCTGCATATTGTGGATACGCGCTGGGGGCAGGAGTTTCGCGCCTACTGTCGGCTGGCAGTGAAGGTAGACCGACCGGAATTTAGAGCCGCATTGGAACAGCGCCGAACCCGCCTGCAAGGAAACGATCATGAGGTATCCATCCGCGCGCGTCGCGTTCTGGAATTGCTGTATCAGAAAGACCGAATGGAGCATCGCATGGAGCATCGCAAGCGATAAAGGCTGCGCTGTGAGCAATCATGGCCTCTTTGATGTTTTCATCAAAGAGGCATACAGAGAAGAAACAGGACGCAGCCACAGGTTTTAGAGCCAATGGGAAGCAAGCATGTCACGTCCTCAGTTATGTACCACGCCAGCGGAGGCAAACGAGCCACTTCCTGATTCCCGGCACACAACGCGCGCGAGTAAAACACGACGTTTGATGCGTGGCATTGGGCTGCCGGTTCTGCTTCTCGCGCTGCCGTACGGGAGTTGGCAAATCTGGATGCACACGCGCCCGCAGCCTCCCTCCGTTCGTCGCGAACTGTTTCAGGGGATTACCTACATTCGGGATGTGAGGCGCAGCCCGCGCCCGCTTGTGGCGCATATTGTGAGGGTGCAACTGGATGCGCCCGGTATCGGCTTTGTCGCCACACCCGGCAATGTAATGGACAAATCAGTATAACATTGGACAATCGCGCTGCCCCGGCATATAAAATGCCGGTTATTAGGCCTGCGGCCAACCGTCCTGCCGACTGAGGATTGTGCAATGTTCAAATGGTTTGTCCATAAGGCAACGTTTGCCCCTTCGCGCCCGCCTGACGAGCGCGTTTCTGACCGAGTTCGGGGCGCAGGTCGCCATCAATGCCGATTTCTTTTACCCCTGGTACTCCCATAACATTTTCAGCTATTACCCGCATGTCGGCGATCCCGTTGCCGTGCAGGGCATCGGCATAACGGGCGGCAGCGCGTACCATGCGCCGGGAACGGAAACCGTGTCCTATCCCACGCTGTATTTTTCCGGCGGCAATCGTGTCCGCTTCGGCCTTCCCGACGGGCCTGTTCAAAATGCCATTTCGGGTAATCGGATGCTGGTGAAGGAGGGCGCAATCGTTCCGGGCAATTCCCGCTACGCGGACAAACTCGATCCGCGCACCGCCATTGGGCTAGACAAAACCCGGCGTGTTCTGATTATCGTTCTGATAGACGGACGGCAGCCCAATTACAGCGAGGGCGCGACGCAAACGGAAACAGGGGAGATTTTGCGGCAGTACGGCGCGTGGGAGGGGATGAATCTGGACGGCGGCGGTTCCTCCACGCTGGCGGTCGAAGACACGGCAAACGCGGACACTACCAAAAAAGCAAACGCGACAAACAACAAAACGCGGGGCAAGTCGCCCCGCGTCAACATCCTGAATTGTCCCATTGACAACTACATTCCCAACCGCGAACGCCCCGTCGCCAACCATCTCGGTATCTTCGCCCGTCCGCTATGACGTTGGCATCCTATTTGTGGCTGAATGTGCCTTTTATATAAAATCGCGCAAATTCCTGCGAATTTTGGCTACATGTCTTCCCTGTCGCAGCAAAACATAGCCTCGATTGCGTATCCAGCCGAGGCGGCGATTGTGTGAATCAGCGTTGAACTTCCAGAGTTCATCACCGGGCTGCATCCGAGCCTTCATCATTTCCCAATGCTCACGGCTAAACTGGAAGTTCCCTTTTGCATGAATGTATACTTCCGCTTCTTCAACGGTAACTCGTTCTGTCAGCGTTGGATCAGGCAGGTTGCCAAGAGCAATTTCCATCTGTTGTTCGGACATCCAATGGCGCTTGCAGGCATATTGCAGTCCGCGCCTCTTTTGCTCAAGGGTAGGTTCCGCAACTCCATTCTCCATCAGGAATTTCAGTTGTTCCAAATTGGATGCGTCGTCAAGAGTGACGGTTGCCCCATGCAGCAGCAGTGCGCGAGCAACCTCCCGATGTCCATACCGTTCTGCCAGATGAAACGCTGTTGTACGATAAGCAGGAGCCGCGTCAATGTTAACGCCCTGTTCCAGCAAATTCAGCACGGCCTCCATATCTCCTGCCTTTGCCGCAAGCCGCAACTGATGTTCCGCGCTGTCATAGTCGTATGGCATTGGGAAGTTCTCTCATGGTTTTGTGAGCCATCAGGTAAGGGGCTGTAAATCTTCCACATTCTCGGCTGTCCAAGTCTAAACTTGCTTTGCTTCGAAGTGGTTTCTTTACAGCCCCTCACAGATGCTTTGCGCTATACGTTAGCTGCGGCGGAAGGCGTCGTGGATCATGTAGGGTTGGAACGGACCGCCGGTGTAGCCTTCGGAAGCGTACAGGTACACGACGGCGGTGTAGATGCCGGACAGCGCGGCCTGAATCAGACTCAGCGCGGTCAGGGCCAGCACGAACAACACGCACGAACCCACAATCAGCGGCATGGACTGCATACTGATGCCCCCGATGAGCAGCGGCACGAAGCAGCAGGTAATCAAAAGCGCGAACAGGCCGGATACGTAACTGATGCCGACGTTGCCGACGATTTGTTCGCCCCATGTCTGCTTCAACAGCGCCGAACTGCGCTTCACGGCTTCTATCGGCCCGACGTTCTCCATGATCAGAATCGGCGCGACCAGATAAGTCGCCACATTCCAGGCCAGCCCAAACAGCCCCGCGCCCAGCCGCCCCAGTAGCCCCGAACGCTCGGCAACGGCGCGTATCGCCATGCCCACCGTCGCGGCCAGCACCGCGTACCCGAAGATCGCGCGGAAGTGGTTCATTGCCAGGCCAAAGCCGTCCTGAATGGTGGGCTTGCCGCCGCGCAGTCGAATGATGGCTGCGCCGACAAGCGCGGTATTGGCGAAGAAAACAACGGTATACTGCGTCAGGTAGAACAGGAACATGAACGCATACCCCATCGCGCTATGCGTCTGGTCGTGAATGTTGGAATCGGTATAAGCGGAGTGTGACGCGAACTGAAACATGTGGTGTGACCAGGCGTACATGGCCGCCGGGATAAAGAAACTGGCGGTGATAATCAGGGACGCGATGGCGGAGAAAATGGGAAACACGATCAGGTGCTTGTCGGAACGCAGCACGGCGGCGCTGGCCTGAAACAGCGACCAGCTCTGGTTGAATTTAGAAAACATGGCATCTCCTTTTCACAAACAGCGCAGAAAGAAATGAATACAGGTGGCGCGTCTATTTCTTGAAACGGTTGATCTGTTCCGGTTCGCCGAACGCGCCCTTTTGCCCGAAGGCGACAAAGCGAACTTTGAGATCGTGCAGGCCGTCCATACGGATTGTACCCCCATTTTGCCCGCTTAGATGCGACACGCCCGCAATACCGGGATCGTTTTTAGCTTTGGGGTGAATGGTTCCCACCAGCCTGCCGCCATCCATGTGGCGCAGGCCGTTCGGGATACGAAACAGCACCCAGTTCCAGCGGTTGTTTTTGGCCTGTGACGGGATTTCGCCGCCATCTACGGCAACGGGTTCGGGCAGGGTTCCGGTCAGGAAGTTACAATAGCGCGGCGTCCCATCGGGATTGAGGAACGCGCCGTCGCCATAAACCTGCATCAGAATATCTATCGTGTGTTCGTTGGCCCACAGCGCGTACTGATCGTCGGCGGTATTGAACTTGATGCCCATCACGCGAACGCCCGTATGCTCCCCGATTGTTATACTCTCTGTGATGTGATCCGCGCCGGTCAGGATTTGGAGATTTGGCATCCAGTTCGGGCCGGGGGTGGGGAACGCATTGTCCACGCTGACATAATGCGCTTTTTTTGTTGCATCAATCGTGGGCGGCCACGCTTCGGGCGAAAACGGGCCTTTCGCGGTTGTGGGGCCGCTATGCGAAGGCAGCCCAATCGAGGCAAACAAAAGAACAAGCCAGATAGAGCGTAGACAGGCAGATCGCAGCAGGAAAATCATAAGTGGCAACTCCATGAAAAGATCGGAAGACATGAACAGTAGACGCAAGCGGGCAAGGCCCGGCTTCATCTGTTTTACGCGGGCAAAATCGGATATAATGAGTGTGTAGCCCTGTTTTGCGCGCAAACAGGCGCAAGGAGAAACACACGCATGGCAACCAGAGTAGGCGTTGGATATAGCGACCTGACAGAATCGCATCAAGCCGGGAGCGCGGCGGCGCGAATGGCAATGGATAAAGCCGGTATTACCCGCCCCGTTCTCGCGTTGCTGTTTTCCACAGGGCAGCATGACCCGGCACAATTACTGGCAGGGGTACGGGCGGTTGTTGGAGCCTCGCCCCGACTGATGGGCGGATATGGCGTGGGCATCATTACCCATGACCACCTCTCCTACGATGGCAGCGAAGTGGGACTGGCTGTTTTTGAGTCCGACACATTGCGCGTGGATATGTTTCTGGAAACCGGTCTCAATCAGGGGGAAGTGGCGGCAGGAGAAGCGTTGGGCAAGCAAATCGCCAGTGCCGACGCGCCTTCGGATGCCAGCCTGATTTTACTGTACGATACGGTGAATCTGGTTTCCGGGCAGTTCAAGATGAACATGGCGACCCCGCTGATGCAGGGCATGTCGCGCCACCTTGCGAATTGGCCGAATATGGCAGGGATGGGCATGATTGGCGACATGCAGTTGCAGCCGACATGGCAGTGGTTTGACGACCGCATCGAACAGCAGGCGGCGATGGCGCTGCTGCTTTCCGGCGGCATCCGCATGGATACCGTGATTTTACACGGCTGTCGCCCCGCAAGCGGCTACCATACCATTACCAAAACGGATGGCGCAACCGTGCTGGAAATAGACGGACGCCCCACTCTGGATGTTATTGGGGAACTGCTCGGCTCGGATGTCGGCCTGAGTTGGGAGGATTACGCTTTTTTTGTGACGTTGGGCGTGAACCGGGGCGACAAATACGGCGAATATCGAGAGGAAGATTACGCCAATCGGCTCTGCATTGGCGTGGACGCGGAGCGCAAAGGCATGGTCATGTTCGAGAACGACCTGGAAGCGGGCATGGAAATCCAGATTATGCGGCGCAGCATGGATTTTCAGTATATTGGCGAACGTGTCCGGCATCTGTTGTCTCTGGCGGCGGACCGGACGCCGATTTTCGCGTTTTACATTGACTGCGCGGGGCGCGCGGCGGCGTACAGCGGCATGGAAGAGGAAGAAGCCGTGGAAGCGCAAAATGCCCTGCCTCCTGAGATTCCCCTTCTCGGCGTGTATTCCGGCGTGGAAATCGCCAAAGTGGGCGGGCGCGTTCAGGCGCTCGATTGGACAGGCGTACTCTGCCTGTTCAGCGAGTGAGAGCTTTTGCAAATCGGAACCCTCTATGTCTGACGAAAACGACCCGCTTCGCCAACTGGAATTTTATCGCCGCCGCGTGAACGAACTTGCAGGGCAGGCGGTGCGCGCCGATTTCGTCGTGTCGCGCGCCCGGCGCGAACTGAAACAGCGGCGGCAGGGCTTTGCGTTGCTGTCGGAACTGCA
The DNA here is from genome assembly GCA_963817895.1 of uncultured Chthonomonadaceae bacterium. Lineage (GTDB taxonomy): Bacteria > Armatimonadota > Chthonomonadetes > Chthonomonadales > Chthonomonadaceae > CAWFQB01. The sequence continues at coordinate 567,930 of CAWFQB010000002.1, read as the reverse complement.
CGGCCTGATTTCTACCGACATGTTGCCTGACGCCATTTTCAGCGCGACCCTGGAACGCCTGGAACGCCAACTTAAAATGGAGCGGATGGTGATTTTACGGCGCGAAGGCGACGCAGACGTGTTCCGTCCCTGTTTCACGCGCGGTTTCCCCGCCGACGCCGCGTTGCGCTTGCTTTCGCAAACCGTAGCCTTTCCTCCGTCGCTCGTTGGCAGCGTTCCCCTGCTGGTCACGAACGCGACGCCTGTGGACGACTTTGTTCCTGCTTTGAAACAGAAACTGGAAACGCCGTTTTTTGTCTGCGCCCCGATTTCCGAGGGGGATAAACAGAATTATTTTCTTCTGGCAGGGCGGATGCGCGAAGCCAAACCCTTTTTTCCGCCGCTGGATGAGGGCGACGTGTATACCATCCAGAGTCTGGCCGGGTTCATCGGCGCGGCCCTGCACAATTCCGCCCTTTTCGCGCATACGCAGCGCATGGCGCGATCCTTTGCGCGGTTCGTGCCATCCGAATTTTTGGAGTTTCTGTCACGCCGCAGCATTGTGGATGTGGAATTAGGCGACCAGACGCAACAGGTGATGACGATTTTATTTTCGGATATTCGCTCGTTCACTTCATTGTCAGAGCGTATGACTCCGGCGGAAACGTTCGCTTTCATCAACCGCTATCTGCGGCAGGCGGCCCCGGTGATTCGAGAACACGGGGGATTCATTGACAAGTTCATCGGGGATGCGATCATGGCGCTGTTTCCGGGCGACTGTATTCACGCCATACGAGCCGCCAACGCCCTGCACGCCGCCGTATCCGACTTGAACACAGAATGGACTGCCGAAGGCAAGGAAGCGGTTAAAATCGGCGTGGGTCTGCATACCGGCTTGCTGATGCTCGGCACAATCGGGTTTGCCGAGCGCATGGAGGGTACGGTCATTTCAGACGCCGTTAATCTCGCCTCGCGCGTAGAGGGAATGACCAAGCAGTACGGCGCGCCGGTTCTGGTGAGCGGTGAAACCATGCGGGGCGTTGACGCGGCAGACCGCGCTTCGCTTCATGTCCGCTTGATAGACCGGGTGCAGGCGGTAGGTAAGGCGGAACCGGTAGACGTGTACGAGGTATTCGACGCGCTTCCGGCAACCGTTCGGGCGGGGCGGCAGGAAACGCTTGCCTGCTTTGAACTGGCTTTTCGGTTCTGGCAGGCCGGCGATTTTGCGCGCGCTCTCGCCGGTTTTGACGCCGTTCTTGCGGCAAATCCCGATGACAAAGCCGCCGCCCTGCACCATGCCCGCTGCCGGCGGTTTCTGCGTGAAGGCAGCCCTCCCGATTGGAACGGCGTCATGCCGCTGGATCAAAAGTAGACTCATGAACAATTCAGAAGAACGCGATACACAGCATCCGCCGCGCCAACGGTTGGGAGCCGCCCGTGACCGGCGCGAACATCTCCGGGGGCGCCGTCGCCGCACTCGACTGCTTGACGATCATCTGGGCAGCGTAATCACAGCCATCGTCTCCCTTGCGGCTATCTTCATTTCGCTGACGCAGGTGTGGGTCGCCACCAGCGCCAAAGCAAGCGAACTGAAATTGCAGCAAATGCAGCAGGAGCAGGAGTGGAAGTATAAAGCCCTCGACTTCGTGACCCGCAACGCCGATGGTTTCTTTGGCAAGGACGCATCGCGCCGCGAACACATGGCGAACGCGCTTGCCGTCGTATTTCCCCCCGAAGTGGCCGGTCCGTTGTTAAGCAACCTCAAACAGACGGCCACCTCGCAGGAGGCGCGGAAAACATTTTCCGATACAGAAGAAAGAATGCACACGATGAAGCCGAAATAGACATAGACAGCGGACTTGAAAAATTTTATGGCGCGGAATTGCCGCAAAAGGAGGAATTCGCGCGGCAACATCGTACTTGCAAATGTCGTATAATAAAGAACGCGGCTTTCGCAACGCGGCTCTGGGCCGCTATCACTATTCCGCCTGATCTGTTCCGACTCATAACCGGACAACATTCAGCCCGCATGTCGCTTTCTGTAGCGTGACACATGCGGGCGCGGGCGAGTTTTCAAAGGTTTAACCCTTCACATGAAAATTAAACGCGCTTCGTATCTGACCCTTGTTCCCATCACGGCGATTCTCGGCCTGACGGGATGCGTAAATCATGGACGGCAGGATGTGGGCGTGACCCTGCCTGATGTGGCCCTGCGCGACCCGAAACTCAGCACCGCCTCGCTGGATGTTTCCGATATTGCCAAATCCATTCCCCCCAAAGCAGGCAAGAGCGGCGGCATGGCGGAGACTTCCGACCAGAGGAACGCCGCCCTTGTCACGGCGCAACTGATGACGCGCAGCCACTATCTGCATCATCCGCTGGACAAAGAGATGTCGGGCAAGATTTTCGATGAGTACGTGGACTCGCTCGACCCGCGCCACCTGTACTTTCTGGAATCCGACATCAAAGAGTTCGCCGCGTATCGCAACACTGTCGGCGACCTGTTGCTGAAGCAGGGCGATGTGACGCCCGCTTATAAAATTTACGCGCGCCTGCTGGAACGCATTGATCAGGAAAGCGCCTACGTCAGCGGGCAGCTTAAATCCGCGAACTTCGCGTTCGACAGCAACGATACCTTCCAACTGGATCGCAAAACTGCCCCGCGCCCGGACAGCCTGAACGCGGCCAAACAGCAGTGGAACGAATTCCTGCGCTACGAATACCTTCAGGAAAAGCTCAACAAGCAGAAACCTGCGGAAATCGTCAAGACCCTGACCCGCCGCTATACGCGCCAATCCAAAGCGCTGCACGAGTACGATAGCGACGATGTTTTTGAAATCTATCTGAACGCGCTTGCCCACGCCTACGATCCGCATACCGATTATATGGGCAAATCCGCAACTGGACAACTTCAACATTCAGATGAAATTGTCGGTTATCGGCATCGGCGCGACCCTGCAATCCGAGGACGGCTATGCCAAAATCATGGATTTGACGCCAGGCGGGCCGGCTTTCAAAAGCAGCAAGCTGAAAGTGGGCGACCGCATCACCGCAGTGGCGCAGGACGGCAAGGAAGCCGTTGATACCGTTGATATGAAGCTGGACAAAGTGGTTTCGATGATTCGCGGCGCCGAAAGGAACCAAAGTCCGCCTGACCTTTATTCCCGCCGACGCGCCCGACCCGTCCACGCGCAAAACCATCGAGTTGACCCGCGATGAGGTGAAACTGGAAGAGCAGGAGGCCAAAGCCAAGATCATTGACATGACCATGTGAACGGCAAAATCGCGCGGATGGGCGTGATTGACCTGCCCTCGTTCTACGCCGACTTCGAGGCGCGCGGCAACAACGGCAAAAGCACCACGACGGATGTGGCCCGCCTGCTCAAAAAACTGGAAGCGGAAAAAGTCGAGCGGCATCATTCTTGACCTGCGCCGCAATCCGGGCGGTTCGCTCCAGGAAGTCATCAACCTGACCGGGCTGTTTATCAAAGCCGGGCCGGTTGTGCAGGTGAAAGACTCGGACGGCGAAATACAGGTGGACAAATCGGATAATACGTCCGTGCTGTACGACGGCCCGCTTATCGTGCTGACCAGCAAACTGAGCGCGTCGGCCTCGGAGATCATGGCGGGAGCCTTGCAGGATTATGGCCGCGCCCTGATCGTGGGCGACAGCTCCACGTTCGGCAAAGGAACGGTACAAACGGTTGCCGGTCTGAGCGACATTATGAAGCGCAGCGGATTGAGCTTCAAAAGCGATCCGGGCGCGCTGAGACTGACCATTCAGAAGTTCTACCGCGCGAGTGGCGCGTCCACGCAGCTGAAGGGCGTCGTGCCGGACATCGAACTGCCGTCCCTGACCAACTACATTGACGTGGGCGAAAAGACGCTGGACAACCCGCTCAAGTACGACGTGATCAAGTCCGCGTCGTTATGAGCCGGAAAACCGTTTCGCCGGACATTCTGCCGGAACTGAAAAACCGCTCCGACGCCCGCATCGCTTCGGACACGGACTTCGCGTATCTGCGTGAGGAGATTGACCAGTTCAAGAAGGTCATGACCGAAAAATCCGTCAGCCTGAACGAAGCGCGGCGCATGAAAGAGAAGCAGGAGGCCGAGGATCGAGTCAAAGCGCGGCGCAAGGAACTGCTGGCGCGTCCCGCTTCCAAAGACAAGGTGTATCTGGTCACGCTGGAAAACATGGGCAAGCCGACCCTGACGCTTGCCCCGCCGCCCAAATCAGTGGACAAGACGGCAAAGCCGCACAGTCAGAACCCAATTCCCACTGATGATGCGGCGGGCAACGACGCGACCGCCCCCGCCATAGACACCACGCTGACGGAAAGCGAACGGATTCTACAGGACATTCTCGAACTGTCCAACAAAACCGCCAAAACCGTCGTAAAGTCGGGACAGTAGGGAGTTGATAGTTGATAGTTGATAGTTCCGGCCTGAAACGCCCCTCCCAAAATGAATTCGGGAGGGGCGTTTGTCTTTGGTGTAGTGTTAGCGCGCCGGGTTTCAACCTGCAACTGTTGAAGGCCCGCCTGCTTACGCTGTTTTGGATCCGTCATTATCACGGATGAGGGGAGTTGCGCTTGCGCGGCTGAAAAATCGCGCGGATTGATCTATGCGGCTTTCGCGGTTTCTAGTTTGCGGAAGTGGCGGCGGTAGCGCAGGGTAACGCTCCCCTCCGGCAACTCATCCTCTGCCACAACCTGTACTGTCGCGCCGGTTTCCAGATCCACATACAGGCCCGGTTCCACCACATCGCCGGACACAAACTCGTTTTCAGGGCGCGTTTCACCCTTTTCCAATAAACTCGTCATGAAGTTTAACTCCTCGCCTGTCTCATAAAACACATCGGTTTACAGCACAATCGGCTTCCGTATCGTAACTCTGTCAACATCCGGTAAACACAGCGGGATGAGTTGGCAAACTTACCCGAACCCTGCATCTGGGCCGACAGAAATTGTTTTCTGCGCTACACTACTATTATAGCACGGAAATCATGCTTTCCGTAGCCTTATTTGCAAATTGTGGCTAAAAATGTTTAAGAAAGCACTTCAACATAGTAGATAGTCGTTATTTCGAGATAGGTTTGGCGCAGACTCAAGCGGCGAAAATAGAAGCATTGAAATCAGGCAAGGGTAGAATTTAAGCGCGTTGACCGTTTTGTAGATCAGGCTTATTCGGCGTGATTGGCGGCGCGGAGCAGTTGTTTCGTCTGCGGTTCCGGGGCAAGCAACGCGACAGCTACGCAAACAAGATCTATTTTGCCAATGCGTTTCAGAATTGCTTTGGAAGGATTTTTGCTTACGGCTTCGGCGTAGTTATGTCCGCGCAGCACATCACGCCGCGCCTGCTGAATACGCGCTTTCATTGTCAGGGGAACAGAGCGTTTCATACTTGTTTGTCAGCCCCTACAGACGCGGCACGGTAGGAGGGCCACCCATAAGCGGATTGTTTTTGAGCTTCTCCTGCGCGGCTTCGTACTGTTCTTTGCTGATAGTGTCGCCGTTGCGCAGGTGAACGCTTCCGTCCGAACTCGTACCCGGCGGCAGGCCGAGCCGTGGAATGGCGCGTTGTACTGCGCGTCGCGCCGCGGCTTCGGTCGGATCAGCGGAAATGCGAATAGGATCGCGTTCCGGCTGCGCGAAGCGGATGTCATGGGAACCGGGCAGCATCCCGTCCGGCAATACGCCCTCTGTTCCCGCTGTGGAGACTCCGGGCGGCAGCGACAATCCCGGCGTAGTTGAGACAGGCGCGGCGCGATGAAACGCCAGCCACACGACCACGCCTGCCGTCATTAACGCGCCCGCCATTATCAGCGGCGTTTTGCTGCCCCGGCGCGAAGCGGGCTGCGGTTCCTGTGAGGGAATTGCCGCGTTCGCCGCCTGCCAGTTCGCCTGCGGGCTGACAGCCTGCGGATTTATTACAGGCGGGTGTACCGATTGCGGCGGGAACGCGCTCGACGGTTGCGCCCAACCCGCTACCGTAGGTGTATTCATGGCTTCGGGCGGCGGCAGGGATGCCTTGCACTGCCAGCATTGCGCCTGCCCGACAAAATTATTCGCATGGCAGCGGGGACACGCCAGCCGCTGCGGGCTGTTATCTGACCTCATGGCCTATCTCCAATGCTCAAAAATAGCCGCGAATGAACGCGAATGAACGCAAATAGCTTGAAGTTCTATGACTGTTCTACGTAACAGGGCATAACGGCGTTTACAGAAATAATGTTCGGCATTTTCTGTGTTCTATTCGCGTTTATTCGCGTTCATTCGCGGCTACTCTTCTATTTCATCACGTAGTTACCCGGCGTGGTGGAGCCTTTGGCGAGGCCGAGAGCGAATTTGATGCCGCCGAGTATGTGCTGCTGATAGATGGGGTCGCGCCACATTTCGTCGCGATGGCCGAGCGCGGTGTAGAAAATGCGGCCTTTGCCGTACATTTTCGACCACGCGATGAGGTGCTGTCCCGGCTTGTTCGCTTCGGGACTCTGATCGTTCGGGTAGTGGTCTATGTCGAGCAGGACGTGTACTTTGGACGGATCGTTGTTCTTGTAGATATACGTTTCTTCAAACGTTTTCCATTTCGTGCCGCCGATGGGCATGGTATTTTTATGCGTGTCCACGCTAGACTGTAGCCCCTTTTTGCCGGCTTCCACGACGGGTTTCATGGCGGGGAAATCGGGGTCTCGAATATTGAGTTCATTCTCGCTTTGCGCGTGGTGCGTTTCAAACTCGCCGCCGAGCATCTGCACGTAGGGAGTGGGCGCGCCCTTGTCCTTGCCCTCATACGGCGTGGCCCACGTATGGAACGTATCGCCGCCGGAGTGCATGGCCGCGAACCCGTGTCCCGCTTTGATGTAGTCCAGAAATCCCTGCGGATCGGGCAGGGGCAGTTCGCCGGTGGTATTGGCGAAGATAATGGTATCGTACTTTTTCATGGCCGCAACGGACATTTTTTCCGCCAGAACCGTTTTAATGGCGTCTGAAAGCGCTTTCTTCTCTTCATCCGTCTTCTGATGCGCGTACAATTCAGCATCGGCGTCGGCGTAATCCGTATCCCACAGGCCGCTGTCATCGCCAAGTTTCGCGATTACTTCACGAGCAATGGCAATGCTGCTCCCATGTCGAAATCCGGTTGTAGCGGTCACGACAAGCACATGTTTTTTCGCTTTTTTAGCGGGCGCGGCAGCCGTGGAATGAGAAGAAACAAGCGCAACGGCAAACGCGCCGGTTGTCAGCGCAAATGCGGCACTCAGCAGTGAACGTCGGGTCAGCATGGTAGTCCTTTCAGGTGTTCAGGTGTTCAGGTGTTCAGGAAACCAAATACAAGCCTTGTCGCGCGCAAGCAAAACTGTGCCTGTTGTATTGCCCTGAACACCGAACACCTGAACACCCTCCTCAGTGTTCGATATAATTCCGCGAAAAGCCCATCTCTTCGGGGGCGTGGAGGCGGAGCATTTTGATGGCGATGTCTTTCGGCACATGTTGGGCGGTCAGGAGGGACACGCCGATCATAATGCCGATAGATAAGGGTACGCCCCAGATGGCGGGTTGTTCCATCAGGGAGCGAATCAGCGGGTCGAGTTGGAACGTCAGCACTTTTTTGTCCAGCAGCATGGACGCGACAATGGCGATCATGGATAATGTGCCGCCGGTCAGCATCCCCGCCGCCGCGCCGTATTTGGTCAGGCCGCGCCACCACGCGCCGAGCAGAAGCAGCGGAAAGTACGACGCGGCGGCAATGGCGAATGCCCACCCGACGAGCATGGCAATGTCGAACGATTCCACGAGCAGGCCGAGCAGCATGGACACGATCCCGATGACGACCGCTGCCCATTTGAAGGCCACGAGACGCTGCTGCGGCGAACTGTGCGGGCGCAGTATTTTACCATAAATATCGTGGGCGACCGCGCCGGACATGCTGACGAGCAGGCCGGAAAACGTAGACATGAACGCGGCAAACGCGCCCGCGCTGGTCACGCCCATCAGGACGGCTCCGAGCAGATGATTTTCAAGGACGCCGGGGAGTTTGATGAGCAGTTGATCGGTCGCGTTGTTGGCGTACAGCGCGGGCAGAACCGCTCGCCCCAACGCGCCCCACAGTGGCGTGAACACGTAAAACGCGCCGAGCAGTCCCATGACTAAAAGGGTTGTGCGCTTGGCGGCCCGTCCGTCCGGGTTGGTGTAAAAGCGGACGAGAATATGCGGCAGACCGGCGGTTCCGCAAATCAGCGCGATAATCAGCGAGTAGGTGTACAGAATGGGATGTTCCCATTTGCCCGTGAGCGTTCCGAACGGTTCCAGCCATTTTTTGTTGTTCTGCGCGTTCGGCACATAGGAACCGGCAGGCAGTATCGCCGCTGTCGGGGTGTCAAACTCCACTTTCGCCGCCGCCTTGACAGGCTTGCCGTTCTTCAACACCGGCTGCCCTTTTTCTGTAATGGTGAAAGGCCGGGTCACAAATAGAACTGGCTGCGTAGTTATGTCGTGGCTGGTTATAGACACACCGCCGCCAGCAGCGATCTGCCCACGCTGCGTGTCAATGAGCCTGTCGTCAGTTGCGTTGGTTGGGTAGGTCTGCCAGGGATAATCCTTGATGGATTTATAACCCGGTTTGCCGATAGTTTCTGAAGGCGACCAGGCATACTCATAGAACAGTTCCGGTGAGGTTCTCTGATCCGGCGTCATTTTTACGGTGGGCGTAATATTGTAAACATGAACCCCATCGGGAAAGAACATGCGTGTCAGGCCGAGGGTGGAAAACGAGGCGGCGTTGGCGGGCGCGTCTTTCTTGCCCTTGAACTTGAGCGTGGTATCTTTTTCCACTTTGGGCGCGGCTTTGGGTTCCTGCGCGAAACGCGCCAGTGTGCCGCTGTAGCCGCCATATAAGAAGATCAGGATGAAGACGGGCGCGGAAATGGCGAATATTTTGGCCCAGTATTGCAAGGCTTGCACAAGCGTAATGCCCTTCATGCCGCCCAGCGCGACATTAAAGGTAATCACGCAGCCGACAACCGCGATGCCCGCCCAATAGGGCCAGCCAAGCAATGCGCCAATCGTGATGCCCGCGCCCTTCATCTGCGGCATGGTGTAGAAGAAGCCGATGAACAGGACGAACGTGACGGCGATTTTGCGAAACAGGGGGCTGTCGAAACGACCCTCGGCAAAGTCGGGAATGGTATACGCCCCGAACCGGCGCAGCGGCCCCGCAATGAACAGCAGCAGAAACAGATACCCCGTCGCGTAACAGACCGGATACCAGAGCGCGTCATAGCCGTTTTTCATCACCAGTCCGGCAATGCCGAGGAACGAGGCCGCGCTGAGATACTCGCCCGAAATCGCGCTGGCGTTCCAGAACACGCTGACGCTTCGCCCCGCCACAAAAAAGTCGGACGCGGTTTTGGATTGCCGGGTCGCCATCACGCCCAACCCGACCGTCGCGGCAATCATGGCGAGGACAAACAGCAGCGGTATCCACATCAAATCCGTCATTGGTTTTTCCTTATAGATCAGAGACTCTTTCGCCGTTTCCGCCTCGATGCGGTCGGAATGTTTCACGAAGTAGAGGGACAGCAGCACCGTGATGGGATAAAACAGGACGCCGAGGAACAGCCACGTCGCGGAAAAACCGAAAACGGACGTGTTTGCCAGTTCGGGCAGAAAGTAGTTGACCAGGGGCAGACCGAGCAACAGCACGGTGAACACGGCGGCCACGCGCAGACTGAGCGCGCCCTGCCGCCGCATCATCCGCTGCGCCAATCGGCCCTGCTCTTCGGGGGACAGCGCGGCCAGAGGGTTCGCGGCGGAATGGGCAGACGCTTCGGCAGCCTCGGAAGCGTCGGAAAGCGCGGCAATCTCTTCAGGTTCGGGCGGGGGAACGCGCATGGTTCTGCTCTCCTAAAAAGCCTGTGTTAATCGTTTCCCCTTCTCCCAGGCTTTTTTGGGAGAAGGGGGCAGGGGGTTGAGGGCAATTTGATTAGAACTCTCTACTTGATTCCACTACAGGCTTGCCTATTCCTCTTTTTGCATGAAATTGAAAAAACAGGTGTCACATCCGCGCCGCTCGTTCGTACTCCTGCATAGCGATCAAGAAGCGGACGGCAAATATAATAGCCTGAAAGCGATAAATTCTGTTATTTTTACGGAAATACCACGCGAAATGCCCTGTGAGTCTTGACGCCACCATTGCCATTGTGCTATTCTCTTTGTTGACAGCGGCAAACTGTCAGTTTTCTGTGGAAATATTTTTAAGAATTTATTAAAAATCACTTGAAACAGGGAACAAATCAACGGGTTCAAACGTTTTTAGTTCGTCAGTCGTTCTAATCATGTTCTAAACAACCCCGAATTGCCCACGCTATCCACGCAGAAGATCGCGACGGAATGCGCCAGGACGCCATCGTTCCGCATCGAGGCGGGCCGCGAGAAGCAGGATACAAGGAAACTCTTCTCCAAACCCGTATTCCGATTCCATGAATGAGAGCCTCCCGGCAGCGCCGCAGCGTTCCCAAACGCGGGCCGCGTTTCCAAAATCTGGAAGTCGCGCAAGGGGCATTGCGCGTTCCATCTCTCACGACATACCGGCTCCCCTGAATCTCAGGACTCCGAGTCGCTATGTTTTTTATGGAGGATAGATCATCATGCGAAAGGCATTGCCCTTCCTGGGCGCATCCCTTTCCGTTCTCGCGATCAGCATGGCCGCGCCCTCACAGGCACAGAACGCCAAGCTGTTCCAGGACGTTCCCCAGTCCCACTGGGCCTACGACGCGGTCACCGACCTGCAAAATCGTGGCATCCTGCTCGGCTACCCGGATGGGTACTTCCGTGGCAAGCGCCCCCTGACCCGCTACGAGTTCGCCGTCGCGCTTCAGCGCGCCCTGGCGAAAGTTCAGGGACCCGGCGCGGTCCCGCCGGCCCCGCCGGCCCCGCCGGCGCGCATGGCGAAGCCGGTCCCGCCGGTCCCGCAGGCCCTCCCGGCGTGACGCCGGAAGAACTGGCCCGCTTCCGCGCCCTGGCCACCGAGTTCCAGAGTGAACTCGCCGCTATCGGCGCCAACATCAAGGACATCAATTCCCGTCTGGATGCGCTGGCCCGCGATGTCGCGGATATTCAGGACTACCTGCGCCGCCAGATCAAGTTCAGCGGCGACCTGTTCGGCGGCTTCCGCTCCGACCAGTCCCGCGTGCCGTTCTACGACTACAGCGGCGCGGTTCGCAACGCGAACCGCTCCCTGCTGGAAAACGTGAGCGCCGTGCATGACTTCCACCTGGATGCGCGCGGCACCCTGCCCGGTGGCGTCAAGGCGAACGTGGACCTGGTTGCGTCCAACTACCTGAGCTATCGCGCCAACAGCGTGACCGGCAGCGGCGCTCCCGGCCCCAACCCGTTGTCGTCGTCCGGCCCGGTGGGCGCGACGCTCCTGGGCGGTCCCTCCGGCTGCCAATCCGAACGGCGGCCCGGAAGAAGTGACCCTGTACGAAGCGAACCTGGCGATTCCGATTGGCGGTTTCGGCAGCGGAACGCAGTTGCACGGTTGGCCGCTACAAGCACCAGGTCACGCCGCTCACCTACTACCGCCCCGACACGGATGCCTACTTCGACCTGCCCTGGTACGATGACGGCAACTGGATCGAAGATGGCGTCAAGTTGGAAAGCAAGTTCGGCAGCGCGAAAACGTCCATCTTCGCGGGCAGCTACCGCTCCCTGACCACGACCGCTGGCAGCGCGATCAACACGCCCCTTGTCGGCGCGAACTATCAACCCGGCCAACTGCGCCAACCGCTTCAATGGCGCGGGAAACCGACCAGCCTGTGGCTGTCCCCGGAATCAGGCGGCAGCGGGCGAAAGCGCGGGCATTCACATTGCCATTCCCATCCTTCGCCTGGGCGAATTGGGCGCGACGCTGATTGACTTCGGCAATGCCAGCAACCTTCCGCGTCTGGGCAACTTCAATAACGTGGTTGTCTACGGCGTGAACCTGAAGGCTGAACCCGGTTGGCCGTTTCACCCTCTCCGGTGAAGCCGCCAAGAGCGTCACGCAGCGCGGCACGCTGGATGGCGATCCGTCCAACATCAATGATGACAACAACGCTTATGTTGCCAACCTGGGCTACAATACCGGCCCCGTGAATGCCATTCTGGGCTACCAGTACATTGATCCGCGCTACGAGGCTCCGGGTTACTGGAACAAGATCGGCAACTGGTACAATCCGACCAACATCTCCGGTCCCTACGCTCGCGTGACGTACAACTTCTCCAACGCGCTCGTGGGCTTCATCGGAGGCGACTACTACACGGCGCGCGCAACCGCGCGTTCGTCGGCGGCTTCACCAAAGGCAGCGATGTCAAGCGCGCTACGGCAGGCGTCAAGTACAACGTCAACAAGCATGTCAACGTGGGCGCAACCTACGAAGGCGTTATGTATGACCTGTCCTCGGCGGTGTCGGCCAGTGGCCGCGCGCCGCCCGGTCGAGCAGTACCTGACGTTCAATGCGGGCCTGAACCTCGCCAGCAACACCGTGCTGAAATTCGCGTACCAGATCCTCAACCAGCAGAATGTCGGCGGCGGCTTCGGCAGCTTCACCGGCGGCGGCGTCAACGGCGCCAACCTGGGCCACGACGCGAACGCCAGCGTGTTCACCACGCAACTGGCCGTTCACTTCTAAGGAAGTAGATGGTAGATAGATAGGTAGGTAGACGGTAGGAACAAAACTCCTACCGTCTACTTTTTTGATGATAAGGTAGATGGGTAAGAATTTTTGATCCTTATTATCAACCCATCTACTTATCTACTCATCTACCCATCTACTTCCTTCGGAACATTCCTCTTCTTCCTTCCGTCCTTACTCTCGCATTGAGAAATTGTTTATTGGTTTGCGAACGTTTGTGAATGGACGCCCTGACGCCTCTCCATTCCCTTATGAACCAGGCGCTTTTTGAACAGATTACTGTTCCTGTAGAAGCAATATTTGTTGCGGATGCGGGAGAAAGCGCGGAACCGTCAGCAGGCGGGTTGAGGGACGCGGACAGGGCAGTCCACGCCATTTCTCTGCCTGTGACAGGGCGGTTGAGGTTCATTATGGCTCGACAAAACAGCATAACGCGGTCAGCAATCTTCGCCGCCGATACAGCGCAAAACAGGCTCCCTTTTGTCAGTTTTGCGCTGTTGATTCTGGTTTTCGGGCCGATTATCACCGGCGCGCTGATTGATCGCACGAGCGTCAACTGCTCGCCTCTGTCCACGACACGCAAAACCATCTCAATCAGGTGCGAACACTGGCGCAAGTTCCGCGTGTTGGTCGCTCTCCTCAGCCTGTTTCCGATACGATTCGCGTCTGGCGCGAACACATGGATACGGCTCTTACTTCGGCGGAAAAGGCGCAGGAGCGCGCGGCGCAGCGCGTATCCGAACTGCACGACATTCAGGATGCGGTTATCTCCGTGTTCGGCCTGTTGGGATTGGTAGCCGCGTTTTATTCCAGCCGCGCTGTGACGCATCTGCGCGAACTGGCAAACGCCAATGGCCGCCGGGTACGCGCGCTTAGAGGGTTTGTTCGACATTGCCGGACACCTTTCCGTGAGCGCGCGCGCCGGAATCCATGCAGGAATATTTGACGGAGCGCGCCGGACGCGTTTTGCAGGCAAAGCGCGTGGAGATGTGGAGCTACGATGCCGCGCAGAATACGCTTTATCCCCTGCGTCCCGCCTTTGGTTTCACCTCCGAAATGCCCGCGCCCCTGCCGGTGCGGGAAGGCGAATGGCCGCATGACCTGCTTTTCAACAACGCGACGTTTTGCCGCAACGCTATCGCGCGAGCAGGATGGGGACGCGCTGAACATCCAACTGCGCGACTGGCATGTGGACAGCGCCCTGATCGTCCCCTTGATCGCGCATAATCAGCCCGTCGGCCTGTTGTGCGCGTATGACAAGCAAAACGACGCGCCACCGAACAACTCAAATAAAGGCGCGCAAGAACGCGCTTCATTCCATGAGGAAGACGCGCAGTTGATGCGGACCTTTGCGACGCAGGCGGCTTTTGTGCTGCACAGCGCGCGCCAGTATGCCCGCGCCCATGATCGGGGGGAGCATCTGGCCGCGCTTGCCCGGCTGACGCAGGTGGTCAACAGTTCGCTGGAATTAAGCGCCATCGTGCCGGCCTTTCTCAAGGAAGCGCAGGCGCTGGTTCCTTACGGGCGCGCGCGATTGGCGCTGCTGCCGCTGAAGTCGGAAAACGAAAGCTGGAGTCAGGAATATCCGCAGTCCGACAGCGAAGAGACTGAATTGCTGCGCAAATTGCGCGGCAAAACGCGCGCTCATTCCCCGCTTGCCGCCTCAATTCAGGCGCAAACATGTGACGCAAAAAACCGGTGTCCCCGTTAAGCCATTTGTCCACAGCGGAGAACGAAAACGCCCTCCCGTTTATGTATGGACGTTTGCCGCAACAGGAAGCGACACAGAGGAGTCCGGGCAGGAACCGCGTTGGGAAGTTCTGGATGCTGACAGACCCGCTGCAAAAGGCTATTGAAACCGGACAGCCGCAGCAGAATCACGCTCTTGTAATCCCTCTGATTGCAAATCAGGAATTATTGGGCGCGCTTGCCTTTGAAATTGGAAATGAGGCAGGAAACGGGGACAGCTATAGCGAACATCATCTGCAACTGGCGCAACAGGCGGCAGGACAGCTCGCGTCTGCCGTTCAAAACGCGCAATTGTATCAGGAAGCCACCCATCGGGCGGAACAAATGGCCTGGTCGTTGCAGGAAACCGATCATCGCGTCAAGAATACTCTACAGGCGATAGCGGCGATTCTGGATTTGTACACCATGGAGGCGGAAGAGGATAAACGCGCGCCCAATCAGGAAGCGGAAATTATCCGGCAGGCGGTTGTGGCGCGCGAAGGGCTGGCGCATGCGATGCGCGAAGTCCGCACCATCAATGCCGTGCATGAACTTATCGGCGAAAATGACCGTATCAGCCAGGTAAAGGCGGGCGCGTTGATCGAAAAACTACTCCCCACGCTGCTGACCGGGGCGGTTGTCGCGGGCAAACACCTGCACATCAGCACCCATGCCGACGAGCTGTTGCTTGCCGAGCAAGTTGGCGGTAACTTTGGCGCTTGCGATTAACGAATTGATCGTCAATGCGGTTCGGCATGGCGGAAAGGGGCGTAGCGAAGTTACGCTTCACGTTGCGCTGCATCATCAGGGGCAAAATCTGCGACTGACCGTTGAAGACGATGGGCCGGGTTTCCCCGCCGATTTCGATGCGCGGCGGCATGGCAAAATCGGGCTGAATTTGACAAGCATGATGATTGAGCGCGATTTGAGCGGCAAACTCACTTACGCCAATAATGAAACCAACGGCGGTGCAACTGTAACCGCCCATGTACCGTATAAAGAATCGTCTTCCCCGGCTGTTTCGTTTGCGCATTAAGCAGCCACGCGCCGCAAATGCGTGTTGCCGCTGTTTCTGTAGTTATCTGTTTGCCAAACGCCGAGCGGCTACGCAAAGAGCCTGGCAATCATCAATCCCAACCCCCTGCTGGATTAAGCAGGTCTACCGAGGCCACATCCTCCCGAAAGGAATGGCGTATGACGTCTGAAACAACGACTATTCAACGCGCGCTTATCTGTGAAGACGAAGGCGTAACAGTCATGCAGATTCGCAAGGCTTTGGTTCGCGCCGGTTATGATGTTGTCGGCGAAGCGGTCGAGGGCCGCAAAGCCATTGAAATGGCGCACGAACTCAAGCCCGACTTGATCCTGATGGACATCAACATGCCGGGTCCGATTGACGGCATTGCCGCCACGCGCGAAATCCTGAAGCATCAGCCCGTTCCGATTATAATGCTGACGGCGTACAGCGATGATACCTACGTGGATAACGCGCTGGATGCCGGAGCCTGCGCGTATCTGGTCAAGCCCATCACCAGTGAGCAATTGCTGCCGGCGATTCGTCTCGCCATGTCGCGCTTTAGCGCCTTGCAGGATGCTATCAAAGAGGCGACGGACATCAAAGATGCGCTGGAAACGCGCAAAATAGTGGAAAAAGCCAAAGGCATTCTTCAGGATCGCCGCCAACTCAGCGAGGCGGACGCCTTTCGACAGATGCAAAAAATCAGCCGCGACCAGTGCCAGACGATGAAAGTGACCGCGCAGGAGATCATCAAGGCCAGCCAACTGCTGTAACACGTCACCGGGCCGCGACGCCTCCGGTAACGTAAACCCTGCCTTCCGCCAATCACCCGACACCTGTAAAAAACGCCGCGTCAACGAAACGGATTTCGTTGCTGTAGGGCGTTCCGTCACACGTCCGCGTGATGGACATGAACCGTTTCGTATACCGTCTTGCTGAATATGCGCCAACATCCGCGCTGTTCGACTGCGTTGCCCCGGCCTCTGGGTTCTCCCTCTTCCCACGATTTGAACACTTCTGCCCCTCCTCATGCCCTGCGTAGAATCGTTTCAAACCTTGCAGGAAACCCCGCTCGTTCCGTAGAACTCTTCTCCTGTTCGCATATCTGCGCTTTGATGCGCCTCTGGACGACTTTAAAGAGTATATGGAATGATGCCTCTGCTGTTGATTAGGAAACAAACGACATGACAAGTACGCTGATTGCCCCCGAAAACGAAATATTTCCCAATCGCATACGCTGGACGCGCCAACAATGCGAGCGACTGGTGGAAAGCGGCGAACTTGTTGGACGCTACGAACTGATTGACGGGGAGATTATTTCCAAAATGGGCCAGAATCCGCCGCATCGAATTACGATAAAGTTGCTCTTACATTGGCTTATCGCCATTTTTGGCGACTTTTATGTGCAAACTGAAGACCCCATTGCCATTCCCGGTGAAGAGGGCGAAACGACGGAACCAGAACCCGATGTTGCCGTTACTTTGGAACCGACAACTGCCTACCGGGACCGGCATCCCGGCCCGGAAGACTTGCTCATTGTAGTAGAAGTATCGGATACCACGCGCCAGTTCGATATGACCACCAAAGCGTTGCTGTATGCCCGCGTCGGCATCCGCGAATACTGGGTGATGGACATTACGAAACGCCAGATTTACGTCTACCGTTGGCCCACGTCAGATGGCTACGCGGAGAGCGCCACGCATAATGCTGATGCAATCGTTTCCCTTGCCGACCGGCCTGAAACCGCTATACAGGTGAGCGCGTTACTGCCATCCGCCTGATGAAACTTCTTTCCCTGAAACCTTAGAACCCTGAAACCCTGTTCACTTACCGAGGCTTTATGATTATTCCTGACCGTGAGGAGTTTCGCAGTCGCGCGTTGCGGGGCAACCTGATCCCCGTGTACCGTGAAATACTGGCCGACCGTCTGACACCCGTAAGCGCGTTTGAAGCTCTGACCGCCGACCGTCCCGAAAGCGACAATGCCTATGCATTTCTGCTGGAAAGCGTGGAGGGCGGCGAACGGTTGGGACGCTACTCGTTTCTGGGCGCGAACCCGTCCCTTGTGTTTCGCAGCAAGGGCCGAAGCGCGACGATTGAAGAGAATGGTCACGCGGACACGATTGAAATTCTGCCCGGACAGGACCCGCTCACGCTGTTGCAGGAACTTCTCAGCCGCTATCAGTACGTCGAATCGCCCAACCTGCCCCGCTTCTGCGGCGGCGCGGTTGGTTTCTTTGGCTACGACGTAGTACGCTTTTTTGAAGACCTGCCCGACAACAACCCCGATGACCTTCAGGTAGACGACGCCTGCTTTCTCTTTACCGATACGCTTCTTATTTTCGATCATGTCCGCCATCGCATGCAAGTCCTGTGCAACGCCCACGTCACCGGCGACCCCGATGCCGCTTACGACGAAGCCTGCGCGAAAATTGAGCAATTGGTGGAGCGACTGCGAGGGGAGAGAAAAGGAGAAAAGGAGAAAAGGAGAAGAGGAGAAGAGGAGATACAAGATACGAGATACGAGATACGAGAAGAAGCGGATTCATCCTTCATCCTTCATCCTTCATCCTTAGCTTTGTTTCCCCGCGCGGAGTACGAAGCCGCCGTCGAGCGTTGCCGGGAGTATATTCTGGCGGGGGATGCGTTTCAGGTGGTGCTGTCGCAGCGGTTTCAGGTGGAGTTTACGGCCCCGCCGTTTGACGTGTACCGCGCCCTGCGTTCGGTAAATCCGTCGCCCTATATGTATTATCTGGATTTGGGCAAGCGCAAAATCATCGGCACGTCGCCGGAAATTCTGGTCACGGTGGAACGAGACACGGTGCGGGTGCGCCCCATTGCCGGAACACGCCCGCGCGGTAAAACCTTCGACGAAGATACCGCGCTGGAAACGGAACTGCTGGCCGACGCCAAAGAACGCGCCGAGCATATTATGCTGGTGGATTTGGGACGCAACGACATCGGGCGCGTGTGCGAGTACGGCAGCGTGAAGGTAGACGAACTGATGAACATTGAGCGCTACTCCCACGTCATGCACATTGTTTCCAATGTCACGGGGCGTTTGCGCGGGGGCAGTGACGCTTTCGATGTGATGCGGGCCTGTTTTCCGGCGGGAACCGTATCGGGCGCGCCGAAAGTGCGGGCCATGCAAATCATTGACGAGCAGGAACCAACGCGCCGGGGCTTTTATGCGGGTTCGGTGGGCTATTTCAGCTATTCGGGCGACATGGATATGGCAATTACCATTCGCACCATGCTGGTAGACGGGCAAACCGCGTATTTGCAAGCGGGGGGCGGGCTGGTCGCCGACTCCACGCCCGCCAACGAGTATCAGGAGTGCGTCAACAAAGCCCGCGCCCTCGTCACCGCCATCGAACTCGCCGAACAGGGATTGGATTAACCACCCTGTAAAAGAAAAGGAGAGAAGGAGAGTTACGAAACTATACCATATCGCGTACATCCCATGTTACTCTTTATTCGTGGATTTGCGCGCTTAATACCTCTCCTTTTCTCCTTTTCTCCTTTTCTCCTTTTCTTCCTCTCGTGGGCGCGTGAGGGGCAACAGGACGGTGAAAACCGTGCCTTTATCCGGCAGGCTCACAAGGCGCAGTTCGCCGCCGTGCAGTTCCACGTAGCGGCGCACGAGCGGCAGGCCCACTTCCCAACCCTCATAGCCGCGCGTCGGCAGGTTTTCGAGGCGGGGGAACGGACTGAGCATGTTGTCAACGGCTTCGGGCGGCAGGTGCAGGGCCGTGTCGCGGGCTTCCAGAATCAGCCAGGGCGCATTGCGCCTTGCGGCGAGAGTCACCTCGCCCCCGGCGGGCGTTGCGCGCAACGCGCTTGACAGCAGATGGTACACGACATGGCGGACAATGTTTTCGGCCATTTCCACCGTACCCAACTCCGCCGCTATTTCTAAATCGAATTTGACGTTTTTGCGTCCGGCAAGGGGCATCAGAATCTCATACAGATGCTGCAGCATGGCCGTGACATCTACAGGGCGATATTGCAGCGTCAACTTGCCCGCCCGGATATGCAGCAGATCGAGCATGTTGCTGATAATCTCGTTGAGGTTTTGCGCCGAATTCTCGATGTTGCTGACCCGTTCCGCCTGTTGGGGCGTCAGTTCGCCGTACACCTCTTCCAGCAGCAGTTCCGCGAATCCCATAATTGCCGTCAGCGGTGTGCGCAATTCATGAGAGGCGTTGCCCAGAAAGCGTTCCGCAAGGTGCTGCGTGGCAAGCGTCTGCTCCTGATGCGAGGCTATCTGCTGTTCCAATTTTACGATCTCAATGTCGGCGACGCGGGCGGAAAGGGCTTCCATCAGGCCATCCACAAACAGCGCGCGCTTCTCCTCTTCCCGACCGTCACACCCCCCATCCGCGCAGCGCATCTGGAAGGTAAGCGTGCGCAGCATGGAACGCAAGTCCGCCCACGACACAGGCAGCAGCGCCAACTGCTCGGCGCAGGAGGCAAGCGGTTCGCTTTGCGCGTCGAACACGCTTGCGGCAACATCTGTCGGTATAGTGGAAACGTGGTCAGAGCCGGAAGAGGTTTGAGATAGAGAATCGGATCGCGTCGAGGCAGGCAGGGTTCGTTCCGCAGAGGGATACGCGCTCGCGTTCAGCAGGGCTAACACGCCGGACATGGCTTTCCATATCGGCCCGTTGACGGCAAGCACAACCGGGTCTATGTGCTTCCAGCGTTTGATGGCCTCGGCTTGCCATGATCGCAAAATGTCGGAGGTTCTGTCACGCGAAACAGAAGATATTGCCGTCATAAGCTTAGTCTCTTGCCTTTTCCATGCGCTTCGGGAAGCAGTTTATCAGCTGATGAGTTCGAGTTTTATTCTCTTGCGCCGTCACTCTTTCGAGTCTTTGTCTTTGCTGTCTTTGGGCGCGTGTTTGCTGACGCGGGACAAAACCACAGCCGTAAGATCGTTGGCGGAATACACCAGCGCGGAGGTATCGAATACGTGCGCGATATTCCGTTCCAGGGCCGCTTTGCCCACAATCTGACGGATTTTCGCCATTTGTGACCGGCGAAACGCTTCCAGACGCTCACTCTGCTGCGCGCGGGCATCCTCCTGCCAGTAGGGCATGATGGAGGCCAGCAGGCGGCTCTGCTCTTGCAGCAGTTTCATACGCGCCTTATCTTCCGCCGTCAGCGTGGCATCCGGCTTGATTTGCAGTTTGTTGAGTTCATCCTGCCGCTGATCGGAAGCCGCGCGCAACGCTTTCATCCGGGTTTGATCCGCATCCGTTTTCACGGCCTTGAATAGCAACGCGCCGTACTCCTGCAATTCGTTTTCATCCAGCAGGGGTACGGCCTTCAACTCTTTCAAGCGCGCGTTCACTTCCTGCGCAATCTCCGTCGCCCGCTGCGCCAGTTGCTCCGGCCCTCCGCTTGCCGCATACAGGCGATCCATGTCCACGCAGGCGATCTGCCCGGTCAGCAGGGGCGCTTGCAGGTTTTCCCGTTCGCCTGCCGCTTGACGCGCATGACTCGCCATGCCGCCCACGCCGATCAGCAACGCGCAGGGCAGGACGCCGATGCGCAGCCACAAACGGTTTGACGGCATGCGCCCGAAAGCAAGCCGTAACGGATGAAGATTGGAAGATAGATTGGAAATGCCGGTATCCTTCGGAAGGGATGTATCCGCAGGCGGAGTGGCGACGTTTTTTTGCGCAAACGGGTTACGGGACATTTGGGAAAACTCTTTCATATTTTGCCGCAATGAACATGAGACGAGCTGAAGCCCGTTCTTGTTCAATTGTTATTCGTGTTGCAGGAGGCCATTGTTCCCTGCTGTTATTGATTAGCAATCAATGATACGTCGAACGGTTCGCTATTCCGGCGCGTCTGTCTGCCTGCGCGTGAAAACGCGCCGCCCTTCGATGTGAAGTCGGCCTTCGGCAAACAGGCGAACGGCATGGACATAGGCGCGGTGTTCGCAGGGTAAAATTCGCGCGGCCAGCGTTTGGGGCGTGTCCTCATCCTCGATGGGGACGGCGGTTTGCAGAATAATCGGCCCTGTGTCATAATGTTCATCAACGAAATGGATTGTGCAGCCGCTGATCTTCATGCCGCTTTCCAGCGCGGCCTGATGGACATGTTCGCCGTACATGCCCCTGCCGCCGAACAGCGGCAGCAGGGCGGGGTGTACGTTCATAATGCGACCGGCATACGCGGTCACGGTTTCCGAAGGCAGGCGGCGCATGTACCCGGCAAGGCAGATAAGCTTGATGTCGCGCCGCGCCAGTATGCCGTTCAGCGCGTGGGCGTAGCCCGTTTCATCGTCCTGATACTTGCGCGGGGATACAACGGCGGTGGCAACCTGCATGGCGCGGCGCCCGTTCCAGCACCGGGGCGTCGCTTCGGGTGGCGATGACCACGCCCATCCGGGCGGGAATTTCTCCATTGGCGCAGGCATCCAGCAGCGCCTGAACATTGGTTCCCCGCCCCTGCCCTGATACAATCGCGGCAATGGCGAGGCGAGAAGAAACAGTTGCGCTCATTGAGAAGACGAGTCCTTCCTGCCAAAACGTTGACCATTATGAAAAAGCCAATGAAAAATAGTTTGATGTGGAGTGGCGTTGCGCGTTCGTGGCACTATTTAGGCGTTGCCCTGCTGATTTCCTGCCTGGGAACGGGGTGCGGGCGGGCCATCAACCGTACCGCCGAGCGCCGCATACGGGAAGCCCTGCCGGATTTGCTTGGTCCCGCCCGCGCGTATCAGGCGCATGTGGAGGGGGCGCAGGAGCGCGTGATCGGCGGCAATCTGTCCCGCGTCCTGATTGACGGCGATGATGTGGAACTGAGCAACGGCCTGCTGCTCGACCATCTGCATCTGGAACTGGAGGGCGTTCGCTATGATACCGGGCGCAGGCGCGTTCGCGACGTGAAATCGGCGCGGTTTGAAGCAACCGTTTCCGAACGCAGCGTAGACCAGTACATGGCAGGCGAGTCCCCACAGGGCGAACGCATCCGAAAGGCGCGCGTTACATTCGGGGCAGGCAATCTTGTCACCATTGCCGCCGAGCGCGTCACGCTTGGCGTGGGCGTCCCCTTTTCCCTGTCCGGTCCGCTCCGCATTGACAAACAAAAATTGGAAATAGACCCGCAACGCCTTGTCGTAATTGGAATTCCTTTGACCGGCGCTCCCATGCGGTTTCTGGTACAGCGGTTCGAGGGCGGCGCGAATATGTCCGTGCTGCCGTTTCCCGTACAGTTAGCGAACATCCGCTCCCAACCCGGCAGTCTTACATTAAGTGGCACAGCAGACGTTGCCGCCATCTTGCAGCAGGTTCAGCAGAAGCAGGATCAATCCAAAAGCAGTCACAACTGAACTGGAAACGGTAGAATCAAAACCAACCTTGTAGGGACACAACTTGTTGTGTCCTCTTCGGGTAAACGGGAGCGCGGACACAACAAGTTGTGTCCCTACGAACGCTGTGTTGAATTTTCAATGGAAAACCTGACGCCGGATACTGAATACGCGGAATGGGAGGCTGCGCTGGCCGAGATTGCGCAGTCCGGCCAGATTCATACCGTGCTGCTGTTGGGCGGCATGGACGTGGGCAAAACCACGTTTACGCGCCTGCTGCTCAATCGCTGGACGGCGGGCGGGCAGCGCGTGGCGGTTGTGGACGCGGATTTAGGCCAGTCGGAAATCGGCCCGCCCGCCTGTGTGGGGCTTGCTTTTGCCGACCGGCCTGTTCTGGCGTTGTCCGACCTGACCGCGCAGGCATTGGCGTTTGTCGGCAGCACCTCGCCGCCCGGCCATCTGCTGGAACATGCCGCCGCCGTCCGGCGATTGGCGGACATGGCAAGCGGCCATGCCCTGATTGTGGATACCAGCGGCTTTCTGTTCGGTTCGGGCGCGCGAAAATTGAACCAGACCGAGTTCGACCTGATCTCTCCCGCGCATGTCGTGGCTTTGCAGCGACAGAACGAATTGGAGGGTATTCTCGCGCCCATGCGCAGGCGCGACGGCGTTCGTATTCATACGCTGCCCATTCCAGGCGTTATCGGCAAAAAGCCGCCCGCGTTTCGTTCTCAGCGCCGCGCCATGCGCTGGGCGGCATATTTTCAGAACGCCCAACTGTACACCTACAGTTTCGACGACATCGCTTTTGTCGGCGCGTGGCTTGGGAGCGGCGTTCCCGTCGCGCCCCACCTGCTGAAATACTGCAACCAGACGCTGGAACCGCGAACGCGGGTGTATTACGGTGAAACTTCGGACCGGCAATTGAACCTGATGGTGAGCCACGCGGTTCCCCCGGACGCGCCCCAACTTGGCCTGATACAGCAGACATTTCGCGCCCAGAGCATCGGGCTGACCGTCGCGCCCCGATTGCGCCACCTGCTGTTGGGACTGGAAGGGGGCAACGGCAAATTGCTCGGCCTGGGTCTGCTGGAAGCTATTGATTTTCGGCGGCGCAGTCTGGGCGTTCTGACGCCGGTTCGCGCGCCGGTAGCCGCCCGCATTATACGCATGGGCAGCCTGCGCGTACAGCCGGATGGCACGGAAACGGGCGCGCTGAAGCCGGGTGAACTGTGACGCTTCCGCTCTGTAAATACGGTTTACGCAAAAAGCAGGCATCGCGTTTTCTGTTGCTGGAAAGCAAACGGAAAATACGATGCCTGCGCTTTGTTAGACGAGGCCAGAAAATCCGAAAAGTCTCACTCTCGTCTGCATCCTAATCCGCGCCGCCGAAACCTTTGGCTCCGCCGCCCCGTCTGCCGCCGCCGCTGCCGGGGAAACCGCCCGGAGCCGCGCCGGGGCCACCTGCGCCGCCGGAACCAGAAGTGACCACGCGGAAAAGCTGGCCTTCGCGCAGAAACACGGCGATGCCAATCACTTTGCCGTTCAGCAGGCTGATTTGAGCGTGGTGCCGAACGTTATAGTTCAGCGCCATGTTGGTAGACTGCTGCTCCACGCTGTCGGGCCAGCCGTAGGTGGAGTAAACTTTGCTGGCTGCGTCTCCCAGTCGGATGCCGCGCTCACTCGGCTGTCCTTTATAACGTCCGCGCTGCCAGATGGCAATACAACGATTATCGTTGTTGAATATAAACTCATAGGCCAGTTCAGTCCCGGGATAGAAGTACACCCAGATAAACCCCCCCGAATTCGGCAAAAGTCTCCGGCTTATCGTTGGCAGTCGTCGCGCCCCCAAGCGCTCCGCCGCCATCAGGGGAACTGCCGCCGCCAAAACTGCCGGGAGCGCCACCACTCCCAGGCCCGCCGACACCGCCCTGAGGGCCACTGCTCCTGCCGGGGACAGCGCCCCCGCCAGGGAAGCCGCCGGTGCCGGGCATACCCATGCTGCCGGGCATGCCGCCTTTTCCGCCGCCTGCGCCTGCGCCGCCGCTATCCGCGCTATCTCCCAGGCCCTTGACGCCGCCGGTTTCCCGACCATTCGCATCTGTGGCCGGAATGAAATTCACCGTCTCGTTATTGCGGTATATTCGCGTGGGCTGCCCATACAGCTGTAGCACTTGCTTATAGCTTTGCAGCAGGCGTACGCCCAGCAATTGTTTGTCCACCACGCCGACACGGGCGTTTGCGCGCGGAGCCGGAATCCACGCCAGCAAACTGCCCACCATGCACAGACTACACAATCCGGCTACTCCCTTACGCATCCTTCACTCCTTCGCTGCGGTTCGCGTGTCCTACTTGACGATGCCAACGGTGATGCCGATAATCTCATTATGCAGGCTCTGGAAGGCGACTCGCTCCTGTCCCGCGCCGTAGCGCAGCACAACGTAATCGCCGACATGTTCCCCGTCGTTGCTCCAACCATAGTTTTTCAGCACCGCGCCCAACTGCATGCCGAGCGTGACGCCCTGCGCCGTCACCGGTGTCGGCATATTTTTGGCGACCGGGGTATTGGGACGAGGCCGGAAACCATGCGCCTGAATCTGGATTACGCGCCCCTGCTTGTTGAACAGGAACGCGTAAAACCGCCCCTGCTGTGGGAATTTGTACCACCAGACGGTCTCTTCGCTCGGCCCGGTGGAATCGCCGCCGCTGCCGGGAATAATCGGCAGGCCGCCGTTGCCGGCGCCGCCTGCGCTGCCCCCGGCTCCCGCGCTGCCGGGCGCGCCGCCACTGACGCCCGGACCGCCGCTGCCGGGGAAACCTCCCGACCCGCCGAAGCCGGGAAGGGACGGTCCCAGGCCCGCGCCCCCCTTGGCCCCCATGCCAACAGGCCCCGCCATGCCGCCCCCCGCGCCTGAACTGCTGACGCCCGGACCGCCACTGCCTGGAAAACCGCCACTGCCGGGGAAACCACCCGCGCCACCGCCGGCAGCGCCGCCACTCTCGCCCTCGCCTGCCAGCGGCATTCCAACCTGAATTTCGGCAGGCTGTCCGAATCGCTTCAGGACATCCTTATAGGTACTCATCAGGTGAACGCCGAGCAGGCTGTTTTCAGTTTTGGAAGTCCGGGGCGGCGCGGCATTTACGCGCAAACCGGATACGGAGGCCATAAAGCCGATACCGGCAATGACAGCGGCATAGCGCCGTTGGATTTGCATTTCAAGCTCCCTTCTGGAGTCAGGTTGTCAAGGTTGAGGGTTATAAGGTTTCAGGATTCTATGGTTTCAGGGTATCGAGCCATTGGTTTTTGTATCTTCTGTATTATAATACCCTTATTCGCTATTCCCTGTTCGCTGATTCAGGACATTATTCCTCTGTGAATTAAAATTTCAGGCCAAACATGCCCTGAAATTGTATCAACGTCGTCACACTTCGGCAAGCAAACCTCTAATGCCTACTCCGTATGGCGCTGACGCGCATACGTGGCGGCGGCGCGGCGGGCGGCTTCGCGGGAAGCGGCAAGGCGGCGGGCAAGCGCGTCTACGGTTGCGAACGCATAACCGCGCCGCCGCAGTTCGCGAATAATGGTCGGCAGGGCTTGCAGGGTGCTTAACTTGCCGTTGTGCATTAAGATTACGGAGCCGGGTTTCACCTGCGCCAGAACCGCGTCGGCCACCTGCTGCGCCCCGATCACTTCCGAGCCGTATACATCTACCGTCCACATGCACGGCGTTACGCCCCACGCCCGCACGATGTTGGCGACGCTTCCGTTCCAGTTGCCGCCGGGCGGGCGCAGATAGCGTGGCGTTTTGCCGGTTACGGCCTGAATTGCCGTTTGTGTCTGCATCACTTCGCGGGCTACCTCATCGGGCGGCAGTTTGGTCAAATTCCGATGCGTGTAGCTGTGATTGGCGAGTTCCATACCCGCCGCGTCCATCTGGCGCGTCAGTTCCGGGTACTCCATGACATGCCGCCCGATGACGAAGAAAGTGGCGGGAACCTGCAACTTGGTCAGCAGATCGAGCAGGGGTTCGGTGACGCCCGGTTTGGGGCCGTCATCAAACGTGAGAGCGATCACTTTTTCATCCGGCAGGCCGCCCCACATCGCTTCCCCGCCCGGAGACAGGCCGCCGCAGGCCACCATACCGGCGCGGGCGTCCGAACTGTCGGGACGCACGGCGCAGGCTCGCGCGTACCAGTGCCGCGCCGAAACCCGCATTGCCCGCTTTATACTGCGCCACGCCCATGGTATAGGCGCAGGCAAAGCGGTCCGGGCGCAGGGCCAGAGTTTCCCACAGGCCGCCCCGCAGCCGCATAATCCTGTCTGATGCCGTTCCCGTTCCGCTTTGCGCGTTGAACGTCCGCAATCGCCGGGTGACGCGCCGCATTTCGGTCGCCTGATTGTCGTACAGCAGGATAGAAAGCGTATGCCAGCCGTTCGCGACGGCGCCAGTATCGAAATTCAACGCGAACGGGCGCGTGTTGATCAGGCCAAGCGAACGGCCATCCAGTTCATAAGCCACATACGCCACGCTCGCGCTGACGTCGTCGGGCGCGACTTCCACCACGCCGCTCAACCCTTTTTGCGCGGGCAGGGGCGCGGCCAGCCCGTTGACAACCACATCTTTCGGCAGGGCGTTCGCGCCCGCCCGCAGGGGACGCCCTGCTTCAAAGGTCATCAGGATACCGCCGGGTTCCACAATCGGGTCGCCCGGTAACGCGGCCTGCGCCTGCTCCATCTCGTCCGTAGCGCGGCGGGTATCGCCCTGCTGCATCGCGCTGATTCCGGCAAGCGCGTGAACTGCCGGGGCGAGCGTGTCAGGAAACCCGGATTGCGCGAGGGATACCTGCGCGCCGCCAAGCCACTGCGCGTACCGCCGCGCCAGCGCCACATAGGATTTATCGCCGCCGCTCCGCTCCGCCTGGGCAAACCAGTTCAGCGCGCCTATGCGGTCGGTATTGGCAAGCTGTGTCAGTCCCATGCCATAGCGGGCGAGGGCATCGTCCGGGTCGCAGGACAGCGCGTTTTGGAACGCGACTCTGGCATGAACGCTGTCGCCCGTATGCAGCAGCAGCGCGCCCGCCAGTATATACAAATTCACGTCGCCCGGAGTGGCTTTCAGGGCGCGATTGACCTGCTGCGCCGCGCCCGCGTAATCCGCTTTCGCCATTTTCGCGAGCGCGTTTTCCGCAAGCGGCAGAGATGCGGATTCCGGGTTCGCCGCTTCGCCCGCCAACACATCCGCGCACGGCGAAACCGGCGCGAGAGCCACCATGCCGACTGCCAGCATCGCAATCACCGTTGCGGGACGCGAAAAACCCAAACGACTCAACGATTTGCCGAACGAGTTACGGGAAAGGCTGCCCGAACGAGCAGCGGATATTATTGCCATGTTGCTTGTCTTAAATCTTCTACAGGTTATGTCGGGAGTTTGGCGCAAAAGGTTCACGGGAACCAGGTTTCAGGTGTCAGGTGTCAGGGAAGACTCTTTCGTCTACCTGTATAACTTGCGCCGTTTAAGCGCAGGAATGCGACTTTCCTGACACCTGAAACCTTCCTATGGTCTCGCGTCTCGCAGTCCGTCGTCTATGGCGATGAGGAGGCTAACGGTTTGCGCGAGTTCAGAATCGAAATGCGCGGCTATGACGCTCTGGTTTGCGCTTACTTTCGCGTTTTTTGTACTTACTGCGGATGGACTTGCTTTGGAAACGTGTTGGACGCGCTGCCATGCGGCCTGCGTATGCGCCACGCGGGCGGGAAACTGCTGTAAATCGCGCATCATATGCTCCCACAGCGCGCGGTTGGCGGAACCGGTATCGCGCAGAAGGGGCAGGCGTCTATGAAATCGAGTTGCTTCCACGCTGCCGGTCAACAGTTCAAGGTAGCGCTTAACGCGCGTTTTGTAATTAGTTGGTGTTTCCCCCGGCAGGGGCAGGGCGATGCGGCGCAGGTAGCGATTTAGGTCTTCTCCCGGCTGCCGCAATCCGGCGTTGTCAATCAGAGCGGAACGCGCGTCTTCTATGCTTGCCGCCATGACATTGATGTCGCGCTGCGTGATTGTCTGCGCCGCGGGCAGGGGCGCAGTCTGCGCGAGCGCGGCCATAGCCGTACAACGCATCAGCAGGCAGACCAGCCATGCGGCAACAGAGTATCGCGGGCGAGCGCGGCATTGCGTTTGTTGAAAATTTGAAAGAGGCACGGTTGGAAGACGCGCGACGCTTGATACCCGTTCCGCCGGATGTAGTTGCCCTCACCCCAACCCCTCTCCCAAAAAAGCCTGGGAGAGGGGCTAAATTTGAACTGTGAGCAAGGGATGAATAGTTGCTGTGTATTTGTAGTATACCTGCCGGATGCGACAGTAGCAAGCGCGAACAGGGGACGCGAACGAATCAGCCGTGAAATTCAGGCCGAAATCGGAAAGAATTTTGCTGAAAGCAAGGTAATAAAAATTACGAGAATCGGGGCGCAATCAAAATTGCGAGAATCGCGTAGAAGATGGTAGAATGTAGCGTTTGCCACGCCCGCAAATGCAATCAGTTTTCAACTTTCAACGCAACTATCATATTCAACAGCGAGGTGACTGCACATGACCGCCACAGCCGATGGGTTGAGGGACGTTATAATCGGCCAATCCGAAATCTGCGATGTCCAGGCGCAGGGGAACCTGTACTACCGGGGCTACAACATTCACGAATTGGCAGACCACTCCACATTCGAGGAGGTGGTTTATTTATTGTGGCACGGCAAATTGCCGTCCCTTTCCGAACTCAACGCCTTCAGCGAACAGATGGCAGAACAGCGCGATTTGCCCGCCGATGTGATGGCGCTGCTGCGCGGGTTCCCCCGTAACGCGAATTCCATGGACGCCCTGCGAACGGCTATCTCCGCATTGGGCATGTTCGACCCGGATACGGGCGACAATTCCAAAGAGGCGAACCTGCGCAAATCCGCTGCGCTTGCAGGCCAAAATTCCTACCATTGTCGCCGCCATCGAACGACTTAGTCAGGGATTGAAACCCGTGCAGTCCCGCCGCGATCTGAGCCTTGCCGCCAATTTCCTGTACATGCTGCACGGCGAAGAGGCCGACCCGCTGTACGTCCGCACCTTCGACATTGACTTTATTCTTCACGCCGACCACGAAATCAACGCCAGCACGTTCGCCACCCGCGTCACAGTCGCGACCGGCGCGGACATTTATTCCGGCATGGTATCCGGTATCGGCACGCTGTCCGGCCCGAAACACGGCGCGGCAGCCGAAGAGACTATGGTGATGCTGCTGGACATCGGCAGCGTAGACGGCGTGGATGCGTATGTCCGGCCCAAACTCACGGGCGCCACTCGAACGCCCATTCCCGGCTTCGGCCATGCGGTGTATCGCGCGCCCGATCCCCGCGCCACCCACCTGCGCGAAATGAGCAAGCAGTTGGGACAACTGCACGGCGATACCAAATGGTTCGACATGACGACGGCCATTGAGAAACTCGTGGACGAACTGAGCAACACGCCCGACCGTTTAGCGGCGGGCAAGCAGCCGATTTACGCGAATGTGGACTGCTTCTCCGCGTCGTGCTACTACGAAATGGGCCTGCCCGCCCGTTTGTATACGCCCATTTTCGCCATCAGCCGCACATCCGGCTGGTGCGCCCACATGATAGAGCAACTCACCAACAAGAAGATCATCCGCCCCCGCGCCGAATACGTCGGCAAGCACGACGTTCCTTACACGCCCATCGAACAGCGCGAAGCGTAGCATTCTAATGTGTTTGGTTGAAGAATGGGGAGGGGTAAACGTAAGTTACCCCTCCCCTGTCACTTCTGAACCGACTATGAATGGCGACGGAAACGCTGAATGGTATGCTGTTACCCCGCGTTGTGGGAGTAAGCAATAGATATGTCTGATCATCCTGTACACCAAACATTAGAATTGTATAATTTTACGGCTTTTCGGGAAGTGAAGCTGGAATTCGCCAGCGGCATCAATGTATTCGTGGGCGAAAATGGAACAGGCAAAACGCATATTATGAAGGCGCTTTATGCCTTTCAGCTTTCCGAAGCCAGAGATGAAAACATCAGGCAACTGCTGAAAGACCTTTTTCAAACGAAGTCGGTAGATGATTTAATACGACAGGGAACGCCTAAAGATGCGCCTGCCGAGGCACATGGCCTTTATGGTAAGAAAGATTGGGCTTACGCAATTCACCCGCGCGATGCTGTAGCCTTGAGTGTCAATGTTAAGGCCCCTGCACCTTCGCGCCCTGTCTTCATCCCCGCCATTGATATGATGGGGCATACGAAAGGTTTCAGTGAAGCCTACGAAGAAGTACGCCTTGACTTCGACCGTACTTGCATTGATATTGTCAGGTTAATGGCATTGGAGCGCAGCAGTAGTGGGGTTTCGTTGCTGCCGGATGTTTTCACCCGTATACTTGGCGGCGAATTGGAACAGGAGAAGGATGGTCGTTTTTATCTTGTAAATGAACATGGACGGCTGCCAATGCCTATCGTAGCCGAGGGACTGCGGAAAATCGCTACGCTTGTACGCTTGTCCCAAAACGGCTGGCTGACTCCCGGCACAACCCTGTTTTGGGACGAACCGGAAGTAAACTTGAACCCGATTTTTATGGACGAGGTTATTGGCGCTGTTCTGGCTATGGCGCGTAGTGGAGTACAGGTTTTCCTGGCGACGCACAGTTATGTTATTCTCAAAGAGTTAGATTTGCAGGCGACTGAAAAAGATGATATTCGTTTTTTCAGTTTTCAGCCGGGGGAACAGGGAACCATTGTCAGTTCAACAGACGAATTTACCTCCCTACAGCCTAATGCGATACTTGACCAGTATAATTCACTGTATGACCGTGAGTTGACACGCGCTACAGGAAGGAACCGACGCGGTGAGCGTGTACGTTGAAAGCGGGATCGAATTCGATTTTACCAGAGCGGCGAATGTTATTGAGTACGAAAATCTGTTTGCAGGCTTACCGGGAGCCTCTGCCACGCAACGCAATACATTCTGGCCGGGCGTAGACTTTTGCGTTGAGGACGTACCCGGTGAGTTTATCTGGCTGGAAGTCAAGAGTTGGAATCCGGCTTCCCTTGCGCCAAAAGACAGGGGTGGCAACAGGTGGTCGTTTCTATGCAAAATGAGAAGCAATCCCTTTGCGCAGGAGATGCGCGGAAAGTTTTTGGGAACGTCGTCATTTTTCGCATGGGATGGCAGGGTGCTTCCTTCTCATGTACAGTTTCTATTATTGTTCGAGCCGCCTCACCCAATGGATTCCGCGTTGCTTCTCACTTTTTCACACAAGGTTAAGGCCCGAATTACGCCGCCTAAAATTCTAACATGGCGTAACCGCATCGAAGTAGGCGCATTGACACTGGCAGAATGGAACATCCGTTTTCCTGACTACCCTGCAAGACTTCTATAACCTGCTATCTGTGGAGAAAAAATTATGAACGTCGGTCTGTTCGCGGAGCGTAATAGTTCCGCGCCGAAGAACTTTGAACTTATTCCGGGCCTGTCGTACCTGCCTGATTTCGTGAGCGTAGAAGAAGCGGAAACAATTGTGCGGCATATTGAGGCGGCGGAATGGTCAACGGAACTGGCGCGGCGGGTTCAGCACTACGGCTACAAGTATGATTACAAGTCGCGGCGGATCAGCGAGGAGATGCGCGTCGGCGAACTTCCGGCGTGGCTGCTGATGTTAGGAGAACGCCTGGTACAGCAGGGCATTTTCAGCGTGGTTCCCGACCAGGTGATTATTAACGAGTATCAGCTGGGACAGGGCATATCAGCGCATATTGATTGCCAGCCCTGCTTTGGGGACACTATCGCTTCGTTAAGCCTGCTGTCAACCTGTATAATGGATTTCACTGAGGCCAAAACCGGCGAAATCGTTCCGGTCTTTATGGAACCGCGCAGCATGGTCGTAATGAAGGCAGATGCCCGCTACCTGTGGAAACACAGCATTGCAAAGCGCAAGCAGGATGTCTACAACGGTCAATCCTATGCTCGCGGCAGGCGCGTTTCGCTGACGTTTCGTTCCGTGAAATGGGAATAGCGCTACATCCGGCCGTTGTTATCGGTCGCGCTGCACTACGTAACCGGTCAGGGCGGCGAAGCAGTCGCGGGCGGTCGAGGGCGGAAGCAGGGTCAGGGCTTCGTCGCTCTGGTCTACGAATTCACGGGCCACTTCGCGGGTATGCTCGAACGCCTCATAGCGCGTCAGCAAATCGCATATTTCCAGCACGTTCTCATCGCTCAGGGACGCGCAGCCGAACGCTTTCAAGAGCAGGTTTCGTTCGTGGGGGGACGCCGCCTGCAATCCGAGCAGAAACGGGAGGGTGGCGCGTCCATCTTTCAAATCACTGCCGCGCGGTTTGCCCGTAATCAGCGGGTCGCCCGTGTAATCCAGCAGATCGTCGGCAATCTGGAAAGCCATGCCCAAACGGTAGCCATAGTCGGCAAGCGCGTTTTCGACAGCCACGTCCGCGCCTGCCAGTATCGCCCCGCAGCGGCAGCAACCCTCCACAAAACTCGCCGTTTTCTTGTCCAGAATTTCGTAATACTCGTCAAGCGGCAGGTTTGCGTTGCCCGTTGCGGCGATTTCCATCACTTCGCCCTCACTCATCTCAATGGTAATTTCCGATACGGCGCGAATAATGCGCAGGTCGCCATCTATCGCCAGCAGGCGCATGGAACGGGCCAGAATGTAATCGCCGCTCAACACGGCCACGCCATTGCCAAAGACAGCGTTTGCGGTCGGCTTGCCCCGGCGCGTCGCGGTATTGTCTACCACGTCGTCGTGTACCAGAGTCGCCATGTGGACAAATTCCACCGCTGCGCCTACGGTTGCCAGCCGTTCGGCATCCACGCTGTTGCCCACCGCCCGTGCCGACAACGCTACCATCGCGGGACGCAGTCGCTTACCGCCCGCCCTCAGAATGTGGCGCGTCAGGGTAAGAACCGTTCGGGCGTCGGAACCCAGATCGGCGTTCATCCGGGCTTCCATTGCCGCCAAATCCGGCTGGACATAATCTAAAAACGCCGCCGGGTTGCAAGCCGACGCGACGCTGCCGGTTTCCTGTCCCCTGTCTCCTGTCTCCTGTTCCCGGACGGGTTTGACGATGTACGTGGTGGCGCTCATGGGATGCCTCTTTCGGGTGGGAGTTAAAAGTTGATAGTTG
The DNA here is from genome assembly GCA_963817895.1 of uncultured Chthonomonadaceae bacterium. Classification (GTDB taxonomy): domain Bacteria; phylum Armatimonadota; class Chthonomonadetes; order Chthonomonadales; family Chthonomonadaceae; genus CAWFQB01. Next base: position 534,019 of record CAWFQB010000002.1, on the reverse strand, counting down.
ATAGGTCGGTCACGCAAATCTTCATGTGTGACTACAAGAGAGAGCGCAGGCGGCTATTAACTATCAACTTTTAACTCCCAAATGAATGCAGACCGTGCCGAAGTTCAGGTCACGCACCTGCACGTCGCGCAGACCGGCTCGTTCCATCACGGCGACAAGCTCCTCGCGCGACACGAACTGCTTCATGGATTCGGGAAGATACGTATACGCTTCCCGGCGGCTCAACAGCCCGCCAATCGCGGGCAGGATATGGAACAGATAAAAATCTACAAACGGCTTGTACCAGACTTTGCGCGGACGATTGAATTCCAGTATCGCCACGCGCCCGCCGGGTTTGACGACCCGCGCCATTTCGCTGACGGCGCGGTCCAGATGCGCCACATTGCGGACGCCGAAACCCACCGTGACCACATCGAACTGCGCCGTGTTATAGGGCAGGGCTTCGGCGTTGGCGACCATCATGGTGATCGGGCCGCAGTCCGACTCCGCGCTGACCCGCGCCGTTTTGTCCAGCCCGTTGCGGATCATCGGTTCGCAGAAATCCGAGGCGACCACGTTCCCGCTCTTTCCAACCGTTCGCGCTAAATCTACAGCAAAGTCGCCTGTGCCGGTACACACGTCCAGACAGTGATCGCCGGGTTTGACGCCCGCCAACCGCACGGTCAAACGCCGCCACGCCTTGTGCTGATTGAAACTTAAAATGGCGTTGAGGCGGTCGTACTGCGGAGCGATGGCGGCAAACATGTCGCGCACGTAAGGCTCTTTATCACCCGTAAACAGCGGCTTTTCACTTGCCGCGCTCGTATTTTCGCCTGCCATATTCGCGTTCCAATCGCTTTCCAAATCGCCCCGCAACCCTGCCCTGCTACTCCTGCTTACGAACCGCTACAGACTTCGTTGCTTTTTTCACAAACTTTTAGGCATTATACCTCCTGACCTATTTTGTGTCAATGCAGAGCTTTCTTTACACCCGGCTAAACCCGGTAATTGTTGCAGCGCGGGTTGCCGGAAAACACGGAATAATGTACTTGGAAGCATGGAAGCCGCAAACGCAACCGGATTTGCATAACGTCGTTTTGGCCCCCCTTCCCTCACGTCCCATAAGCGTGTAGAGGTCGTAGGTTCCGGTAGCCTGTCACGGAAGGGAGAGGCCCAACCCGGCAGCCCGGAGCGCGTATCCTCGCATGTTCACATAATACAGGGAGTAGGGAGTAGGAAGTAGGGAGTAGGAAATGTTTCTCCTACACCCTACTTCCTACTCCCTACTCCCTTTTTGTTCTTGTCTACCTAGCATCGGCGCAAGGCAAGAGGGTACAATAGTTGTTGACCTCGAATGAGGAACTTCGCAAGGCGTTTTGTGGACAGGAATCGTTCTGCCGCATTTGCCTTTTGCTGTGGAGCGCGACTATGCCTGCCGCCCGCAAAAAAACCGATGCCGCGCCCGACGCCAAACCGGGGCGCAAACCCACACTCAGCCCCACGCGCATTGGAACGTATCTGGAGTGCGCGGTAAAGTACCGGTATATCTATCAGGATAAGATTGGCCGCTTTTATACGAAAGCGCGGGCGGGGTTCAGTTTCGGCAGTACGCTGCACAATGTTTTACAGGATTTTCATGAGCAGGGGGCGACCCATACCCCGGAAGCGCTCGTAGAGGATTTGGAACAGAAATGGATCGGCGCGGGCTATCAGGACGCGAAGCAGGAGGCCGAACACCGCGAAGCGGGCCAGCAGATCGTGCAAGCGTACCATGCCGCGCATCAGGAGCGGATTGTGGCGCAGGTGGAAACCATCGCGACGGAAAAAACCCTCTCGTGCGATATGGGACGCTTCAAACTCATGGGGCGCGTGGATCGTATTGACCGTCATGCGGACGGGCGTTTGGAAATCGTGGATTACAAAAGCGGGCGGTGGGACACCAGCCCGGAAGAGGTCGCCAACAGCCTCGCCATGTGCTGCTATCAGTTGATTTTGAAGCGGCTGCACCCCGATGCGCCTGTGAGCGGAACCATTTATTGCCTGCGGTCAGGCCATCAGGCGACGGTGGAGTTGGAACACGACACGCTGGAAGAGTTTGCCCGCGAACTGACGCTGCTCGGCAACCAGATTCTGGACGAGGATTACAACGCCCTGCGCCCGGTTCCGCTGGACATCTGCCCGGAGTGTGATTTTCTGCCGCGCTGTTCCCGCTACTGGCGCGACCAGGAGCGACGCGATCACGCCTTCAGCGACGCGCCCTTTTCCGAAGATGCGTGATCGATGGAAACGGGGAATATAGCCGCGAATGAACGCGAATAAACGCGAATGAAATGGAGAGGCAACTATTTAGAGTCAGGTTGTTTTTCAGATAGAGCGCAATGAACAGCACAGGGCATACCCATGATGTATTCGCGTTTATTCGCGTTCATTCGCGGCTATATTGTTGTTAGTTGCGGCGATGTTGTTGTCAGGGATGTGACATGGATGAGAGCGTAAGAAACAATTCGGCGAGGGGAGAAGCGGGGGAGAAGGCTGTCCGGCGGGAGCGCGTTACGGTTCCCGATGTGCGGCTACGTAAGGTGGGAGAGAATCGGGCCGAAAAGCTGGTCATGCTGACCGCCTATGATTATCCTTCGGCGCGCCTGGCGGATCGGGCGGGCGTGGACATGGTGCTGGTGGGCGATTCACTCGGCGCGGTCGTGCTTGGCTATAAGAATGTGGTTCCGGTTACGCTCGACGAGATGGCGCATCATGTTCGGGCGGTTCGGCGCGGGTTGAAGCACGCTCTGCTCATTGCGGATTTGCCGTTCGGCACGTATCAGGCCAGTATCGAAGACGCGGTACACAGCGCGACGATTTTATTGAAAGAGGGCGCGGAAGCCGTAAAATTGGAAGGTGGCGCGGCTATGCTACCGACCGTGCGGCGATTAACGGACGTGGGTATTCCCGTTATGGGGCATTTAGGGCTGACGCCGCAGGCTATCCATCAATTCGGCGGGCATCGGGCGCAGGGCGTCACACCGGAAAGCGCGGAACAACTGCGACAGGACGCGCGGGGGCTGGAGGAAGCGGGCGCGTTCGGCATGGTGCTGGAAACCATACCGGCAATTCTGGCCGCTGAGATTTCTCAGGAAATAGGCATCCCGACCATCGGCATCGGGGCCGGAGTCGGGTGCGATGGACAGGTACAGGTGTGGCACGACATTTTGGGACTGTCGCCGGGGCGCGTTTTCAAACACACCAAGCATTACGCCGAAATCGGCCAACTGATCGAAGCCGCGATCCGCGCGTATGCGGACGAGACGCGCGACAGCCGGTTTCCCACAGGGGAGCATAGTCTTTAACAATGCGAACGTTTCAGCAAATCGGCCCGTTGCGCGCGTATCTGCGCACCATCCGGGCCGAGGGCAAGACAATCGGGTTTGTACCCACAATGGGCGCGCTTCATGAGGGGCATCTGGCATTGGCGCGCCGGGCCAAAGGGGATTGCGACATCGTCATCATGTCTATCTTCGTCAACCCTACGCAGTTTGGACCGGGCGAGGATTTTACCAGTTATCCGCGCGATCTGCACCGCGATCAGGCGTTGGCGTCACAGGCGGATGTAGACGCGCTATTTTCCCCCGACGTGGAAGAAATCTATCCGCCGGGGAGCGAAACCGTTGTGGATGTGCCGCAGATTGGCTCGCTGTTGGAGGGCGCGTCGCGTCCCGGCCATTTTCGGGGCGTAGCAACGGTCGTCACCAAACTGCTCAACATCGTGCAGCCGGATAGCGCGTACTTCGGGCAAAAAGATTTTCAGCAATTGCTTGTGATCGAGCGATTAGCGCGCGACCTGCATTTGCAGACCAAAATCGCCATGGTTCCCACCATTCGCGAACCGGACGGTCTGGCGCTTTCGTCGCGTAACGTGTATCTGTCGCCAGAACAGCGGCAGGCCGCAGTTGTGCTGCATCGGTGTCTGACGCAGGCGCAGGCGCAGGTGGCGGCGGGAATTACGGACGCGAAGCAGGTGCGACAGGAGGTGGAGAATTTGCTGGCGCAGGAACCGCTGGTCTCATGTGATTATGTAGCTTTGGTGGACGCGGAAACCCTGCTGCCGGTAGATTCGCTGCAAGGCCGCGTGGCCCTGCTCGCCCTTGCCGCCCGCTTCGGCAAAACTCGCCTCATTGACAATTGCCTGCTCGCCCCCGAAGGCGTCACCATCCCCAAACAGCGCCCCGGCAGAGGATAATTCCGCTTTCTCTATTTATGGGCCGTTGCTGACGGTCACGAGAGAGGTGGCGATCATCTGGCTGTTGACCTCGGTAGCGGTAATGGTCGCTGTGCCGCTGTTGTTGGCATCTACTTCCACCGTGTGATTGTCAATTTGACTGATTGTTGCCACATTCAGGTCGGACGTGTCGAAGGTGAAGGGATAAATCAGCGGCGCGTTGTTCTTGTCGAAAGCCTGTGCCGTCATTATCACCGAGTTTTGCCCCTGAAACGGTATCAGCGTGACACCGGAGGGCGTCAGGGTCACATGATCTATCGTAAGTTGTAGCAATACCTGCGAGGCGACGGTCTGATTGGCGACGATTTGCGCGTCTGATGTGCCAACCGCGATTGGATTGCCCTCGCCCGGTCCCTGCGCCGTATCCGCCATCAGTGTTGGAAACGCCTGCACCTGCACGCGAACCGGGCCGACCGGCAGATTGGTAAACGAGACGGTTTGCGGCGTATCCACCCCGGCGCTGTCCGGGGGAGCCTGTATCACCTGCGGAAGCGCAAGCGCGGCCCCCGTTGTCGGATTCAACAGAACCACCTTGACGGACAGCGTTCCCTGCGGAATACTGCCATCGTAACCTCCTCCCCCGCCCATTGACGGCCTGCCCACATGGGCATGGCGGCTCTTCTTCGAGGCCGCGTTTCCACTTTTGCGTTTGGGAAACGTTACTTTCAGCGTGAGGACGCCGCGATTGGCGCTTTGCCCCGGCGCTAAAACAGCGGTATGCCCGCCCCCGCCGCAGCCCGTAATGACAATGGCGGCAGGGGTCAGGCCGACAGCCACCATCGCCAGCGCTTTATTGGATTTTCTCGCCATCTTGTACTCTTCGCTCCTTTGACAGCTGCCTGTTAGTCGCCATCAAAAATCACGGTCGCGATTGCCGTCGCCGTTTTGCCGCTGTTCGGCTCGGCAAAGGTAATAGTTGCCGTCGCGGGTAGCGTGGCGAATGTTGGGCTGACCGTTTGCAGCAAACCGATGACCGTTTCTACAGGGGTGTTGGGTGGGCGCGTCTTAGAAATACTGACCGAAACCACGTCCGGGCGATCCGTCGTAATCAGCAGCGGCATTTGCAGCGGCCTGTTGTCCTGTGTCATGGGCGTCGCCTGAACTGTCTGCGTATTGTCGGTGGACAGAAACCCCAGCGTCACCGTCGCGGGCGTCAGCGCGATATGGTCTATGGTCAGGGCCAGAGAAACGTTAGTGTTCGCGGTCGCGTTTGCGGTGATAACTACATCCGAGGTTCCTATGGCGATAGCATTGAGTTTGGCTGCAATATCCGGGTAGGCGGACGCGCGCAGCCGCACTTTTCCGACGGGCAGATTGGAAAATTGCACCGTCACGGGGCCGGTCACATTGCCGCCGGTTTGCGCCGACGCGGACGTGATGATCTGCGGCACTCCCAGACTGGTTTCCGGCGAAGTTGTCGTTACGACCTCCACCTTGACGGCCTGTGTGCCGTCGGGAATGTTGCCGTTGGAAAAGCCCGGAATGCGCGTCAATCCGCTTCTTCCCGCCTTAACGGACAAGTTGTTCGCGTTATGCGCGGACTTGCCGGAGGGGAAATTGATTTGCATTGCCAGCGCGCCCCGGCTTACGCCGCTGACTGTATTGGACGCGCCCTGCCCCGCGTTGTAGGCCAGTCCACCACCGCCCCCGCAGCCTGAGACAAGGGGAGAAAACGCGCTCAACGCCAGAAACGCGCCCGCTTTCCATGCGTTTTTCATAAGTTTGTTCCTTTCATCATAAGTGAGAGTGAGAGTATACTTGCCTGTTCTCTCACTCTCACTCTCCACTCTCACTCTTTTATCAATATGTTGCGGTGATGCCGACGCCGGGAAGAAGCGTTTTCGCGCCGGGCTTACTCAGTGTGACAAGGCCGCCGAAGTTGCGCGTCAGCGGGAAATGGATGTTCATGTCCAGACTGCCGCCCCACGCGGCGTGATACGAGTATTCTATGGAAGCGTCCACTTTGAGATGATTGAGAAACTGCGGGAAATACGCGCCGACTGCATAGAAGCCTTTCGCCAGCGTGTCCTGTCCCGCTTCGCCGTACAATTCTAATTTCTGCGGCAGGACGGGATACACGATGTCGCCCGAATAGCCCAATCCGCTGCCGCGCAGAGTAGAGCCGAGTACGGAGCCGCCGTACCGCCCCTGCGCCAGCGGCAGACTCCATCGCGCCGTATAGCCGCCTACGCGCGGCCCACGCAGGGAATTGATGCGGGCGAAGTAGCCCAACTGCACGATGTTGGTTTCTCCGCCGGTTGGCAGCCGCCACAACGCGCCGTCAACCGTCGTGAAGCTGATGAGCCGTCCCAGTTCGCTGTTGGAAACGGGGCCGGGGAACCAGTGGAAACGCCCTACCTGAACATCTCCGATGCGATGGTCGCGGTAGCGGAGCAACCCTTCGTCAATATCCGTGCCATCATGGCGCGACAGAAAACCGACGCGCCCGCTGACGCGCACGAACACGCGGTCAACTACGGCAGACGCCCGCGCATAGCCCAAACCGGAATCCGAGCCGCCTGTGGAATAGGCGGCCCCGCCCAGTTCCGGCGGCTTGAAAAAGACATTTCTACCTGGGCCGATGGTGATGCCAATGCCGCCGGTTTGTCCGCCAACCCCGCCGCCAATTCCGCCCGTTGGCCCGCCAATTCCACCGCTTGCGCCGCCGGTTTGTCCGCCGACTCCACCGCTGGCTCCGCCGGTTTGACCGCCGATGCCCGCGCCCGCGCCGCCCGTTTGACTGCCAACCCCGGTGGACACGCCGCCGGTTTGACCGCCCACGCCGGTTCCAACCCCGCCGGAGCCGCCCGTTGTTGTCTGCCGGGTCGGCGCTGCGCTGTACGCTCGGAGCCAGTCCGCCGTACAGTTGACTGGTATCGCGCTCATCATCCAGTTCAAAGTAGCGCTGCCGAAAGGCGTCATGGATAAAACCGGTCAGGTGTTGCTGCTGGTTGCCCGCAAAGCCGTCCTCCGTCCATGCCAGTTCATCGCCGCCGAGGAATTCAAGAGGCGCGGTCGGGTACGGCTGCACGGGAACGCCAACCGTGTTGCTGACATACGTTTCAAATCCGGCCCGCAAAATCACATAGGGCGTGTTCGGCGGATTGACGATGACATAGCGCGAAGTAGTGTCCGTGGGGCCGGGATAGGGCTGATTGACCGTGACGGTTCCGGTTGCGGGATCGAAGTTGGTAATCAGGCGCGTCTGCCCTTTTTGGGTTCCCTCCACAATGTCAACCCGCGCCCCGATAAGGTTGTCCGTAACGCCGATAAGAGAGTTGCTCTGGAAATCTGGGATGCGCCCCAGTGTGACGCCCCCCACTAACGCCTGAGCCGTCGTCGGTATGACCACGACTGATCCCTCAAAACAGCGCACGATGGTTCGGGTGGGCGTCTCTTCCACTTCCAGTTTTGTGCCGCGTATCGCGGCGGTCGCGTAGTGTCCCCGGAAACGCCCCGGCCCTTTCATATCGCCGTACACGCGCCCTGCGGAAATATCCACGTCGCGCTGATTGATGCTCGTCCGAATCACAATATCCGACAGGGCATTGATTTTTAGCAGGCTTTTGTCGTTGAAGAGGACGCTGGTTTTGCTGCGATCCCCTGTGCGGATGTTGTCCCCTGTCGCGAGGGGTTCTTTGAGAACGGCGTTGTGAAAGGGCGCGGTTCCGCGCCGGGTAATGACGACGTTGAGAATGGAAGCGATGCTGCCCTGAAGTTGCGCCTGCGCCACAGGACACAAGCTCATGCAGGCCACTATTACGGCAAGCAGCCAAACCGGGCGTCTGATCTCGCGATGTTTTAGTTGGCAGGATAATCGGCAGAAACGCTGTAGGCACGAATACCCTCCTTTCTGCCCCGGATTTCCATTTCGCCTACGAACTGCGTGTGGATTTCCGGCGACAATTTCTGCTGTACGGCTTCACTGATGAGGATTTCGGTTTTTAGTTCTTTGTTGAGCGGTTCGAGGCGCGCGGCGGCATTGACCGTATCGCCGATGATGGTCCAACTCATCTGCTGTGGCGCTCCCATCGTGCCGATAACCACTTCACCTGCATGAACTCCGATGCGAACCTTGAGCGGAGGAACTCCCATTTCCTCGCACTGCGCCCGCCACTGAACCATCGTCGCCTGCATCTCCAGCGCGCACTGTACGGCCTTTTCTTCCGAGCGGTCAGACGGGCCAGCAGCCTCGAAGTAGGCCATCACGCCGTCGCCCATAATTTTGTCCAGTGTGCCATCATACTTATCAAGAATGTCTACCATTTTCGTCATATATCCATTGAGGAGCGCGACCGCATCGGAAGGCGCCATTTTTTCTGACAGTGAGGTAAAGCCCTGCAAATCGGTAAACATCACAGTCGCATACGCTCGTTCACCCATCAGTTTCAAATCCTGTAACTCCATGATTTTGTTCAGGACGCGCGGGCCGACGATGCGCCCAAACCGCTTGCGTGTTTCATTGGCGCGGCGGTTTTCGATGGCGTAAAAGTACACGCTTTGAAAGCCGTAACTGAGCAGAATCGCGGCAATCGGCTGCGTGGGACGATAAAAGATATGCGCGTTGAACAGCGCAACGGAGATTGCCGGGACGCAGACAACCATCAGCGCGATGATGGGAAAGGCTTTCAGCGGATGCAATTGCAGCGTCACGGCGGCGGCAAGCAGGGCGAACAGAATAATGAGCAGGGTACGCGCCCTGCCGGGAAACATGGCGATGTAGTTCCCGCTCAACAGCGTATGGATGCTATTGGCATGTATTTCCACGCCGGGCCGTTTAGCCTGGTCAGCGGGAATCAGGGGTGTGACAAGTTCATCCGCATGTTCGCCTCCTGCTGTGCCGCCAATGAGAACGATTTTATCTCGAAAGATGCCAGACGGGAATGTGCCATCTATGACTCGGTCGTAGGGAATATAACGGCACGACTGTTTGGGATAGCCCGCGTAATTGATGCGAACAGTTTTGCCGGGACTGTCCAGGACAATATTGTCTGGAGCCGTGACAATGGGCGCGTTCTGAAACCGGTTCTCCGCCAACTGCCGCATCAGGGTTTGACGATCCATACCGACATACGCGCCGGCGACACGCGCGGCAAAGGTAGGGTATTCTTCATCCTGCGCCGGATTGGTCAGGGAAATGTTGGGGCGTGTCAGACTAAAACGCCGGACAGACAAATCCTCATCTTGAAGCACATTTACGGGCGCGAAATCCAGGCAAGTTTCGCGCAACGGGGCATATGGAAACTGGCTCGCATTGGCAATAACGTCGTACTCTACGTTATGGGATTGCGTAAAGTCAGTGGCGAGAATTACATTGCCACAGGCTTTAAGCGCTGCCGCAAACGCCTTGTCATCCTTCTCCCCATACACGCTCGGATCACTAAAAGTAATATCCGGCGCGATAACTTTTGCGCCGTCCGCCTTGAGTTTGCGGAATAATTCGCCTTGTAAGGCGCGAGGAAAGGGGAATGTAACCTCCTTACCCTGAAATTTCGTACCGACAAGCGCGTCTATCGCCTGATCACTGATTGCCACAATGACCACTTCCGGGATGTTTTTTTGCTCGCCGCGATTGAGAAACAGCCAGTCATACGCGGTGCTATCGAGACGGGCAATGAATGTGGTGACAATCCCGGAGTGGTTAGGACGGATTCGGTCTTCGATCTGCGCTGTGGTCAGCACGAGAAGGGCGGCGGCCAGCCCCAACACGAACGCCCAAATGCCGGCCATCCATACGCGGGGAATTCGTTTTCGGGGTGGGGACATAGGGCGATCTCATTCAGGCCGCGTTCCGCGCGCCGTAATGCCGCTTCGCTGCGGCGTTCCGCCTGCGAAAGTGTGAGGCTCTGGCAACTGGACACATTATAGCAGGAAACGTTTAACTATACAACCTGTTATTTTGGTAGGTTTTGCTCTGTTCTTCATGCCGAAAAATCCGTTTGCGCGCGGGTTTCCAAACAAAAGCGGAACTGTGTTCGTGTTTGGAGCGTCGCACTATCAGGACTTATTGAGTTAGAACTTATCGGCGCGGCGCGAACCCGATTTCGCGCGGAAACAAAGGCTGTCAAGATGCAAGCCACAGAATACGATTTCACAAACAAACCGGCGCGGCAAGCGGGAAACGTGTCTCGGCGCGAGTTTTTACGCCGCGCCGCGTTGACGGGCGCGATTGTTACGGCGCAGCCAATATTGAGCGGCGCGGCGCAGGCGGACGACCCAAAAACGCGCATCGCGGCGAAACGCGCAAGGCGGCTTGCCACGTCCAATGCCCGCGCCAAAAACAAGAAAGCGACGGCGGCGTATATGCCCCCTGTGGAAGCGCATGTCCATCTAAATCAGGTCGGCTACCTGCCCGACGAAAGCAAGCGGGCGATCATACCCGCGCATGGCCCGATACCCGGCAACGGCTTCTGCCTGATGGACGATGACACGATGCCCAAAGTGCGGTACAGGGGTGAACTGCGTCCCTATACCACGCCTTCGGGGGCGCAATACGGACACTTCCCCCACCATTTTATTGCCGACTTTTCGGACTTTACCCGTCCGGGCCGCTATCGCCTGCGCCTGTCCAATGGCGTCCATTCGGCCCCCTTTTCCATCGCGCCCAACCTGTACGCCGGCCTGATAGGATTGACGCTAGACTATTTCGCGGTACAGCGGTGCGGAACCGGCGAGGATGCGGGTAACAACTGCCATGCGGACGATGGCGTGATTGTCGGAGGGCCGCGCGACGGGCAAATTCTGGACGGAAGCGGCGGCTGGCACGACGCGGGCGACTACATGAAGTTCGTGGAAACCGCCAGTTATGTGACCGCGCTGATGCTGTTTACCTGTGACCATTTCCCGCATCTGTCGTCTTCCCGCGCGGCTGCCGCCCAACCCTCGCCCCTGCTGGCAAACGCCCGCGTGGGATTGGAATGGCTGCTGAAAATGCACCCCGCGCCCAATGAGTTTTATTTTCAGATAGGCGAAGAGTCGGATCATAATACGTGGCGATTGCCGGAACAGGACAACGCGGCGAAAAACCCCGCGTGGAAAGCGCGTCCCGCGTACTTTGGAATTGGCGCGAACCTTGCCGGACGGACAGCAGCCGCTTTCGCCATCGCGTCGCGCTTGTACGCCCGTTGGGATCAGCCATTCGCGCACAAATGCTACGAGGCGGCGCAGACGGTGTACCAACTTGGGCTGGACAACCCCGTCGTTCTGAGTACCCTTCCCGCCGATTTTTACCCCGAAAAAACATGGGAAGACGATATGGCGTGGGGCGCGATTGAACTGCACCGGGCGACGCGCAAACCGGAATATCTGCAACAGGCGATGGATTTCGCGCACCGGGCAGGCGCGGCGTATGAGGCGACCAGCGTTTACAACACCCACGCCTTAGCGCATTACACGCTGCTGCGTTTCGCGCAGGGCGCGGATCGGGAGAAGTTGCGGCAATATCTGCGGACGGATGCGGATTACGCGCGTTTGCGCTCCGAAAACCCGTATGGGCTGGCGACGCCGTATATCTGGGGGACGGCGGAAGCGGCGGCGGGCGCGGCGCTGAACTGCCTGCTGTACGCGCAGGTGATGGAGTACGGGGATAAAGAGGTCTATCTCAGCGTGGCGCGACAGCAGCGCGATTTCATATTGGGCTGCAACCCGTTTAACGTGTCATATCTTATCGGCGCGGGTACGCACTATCCGTTGTTTCCGCATCATCAGATAGCCAACCTGAAACAAACGGAACTCACGGGCGCATTAGTGGGTGGACCGTCTTCGCAGGCTATCTTTCAGGCGCAGAATATTGTTCTGGATAAGCTCGACGACATGATGATGCTTCCCGGCCCACCCCCGCCCGCCGACTTGGCGGACGAAGTAGCCGTGTACCACGACACAGTTCAGGATTATGTGACCAATGAACCGGCCATAGACTACACAGCGAAATTCCTGCTGCTGGCCGCGTTCTACACCCATCACGTTTGATAGTCCGACATTTGATTCAACGACAGGCGCGTTCTTATATCAAGAACGCGCCTGTTGGAACATCAGGGCAATAAATCGGCAACGCGAACCGAGGCATCGGGACGGGCAAGCGGGGAGACAATCGCGTTTGCTTTATAAGTCTGCACATCCGCGTACCCTTCGGCGGTTGGCTGACGGTGTACGATAAGCTGCCGGGTGGGAATGGCGACAACCCAGTATTCAGGCAGGCCGTGCCGCGCATAGATGGCGGCTTTCACCGTCGTATCGCCTTTCACGCTGCTGTTGGCCGCTTCCACGAGGAGGAGAACTTCGGTTGCCGGGTCGGGTTCGCGGTCAGGATAATCGTCCACGCTTCCACGAAGGACGGCAACATCGGGTTCCGGGTCGTTGACTCATCGCGTTCGCCGATGCCGATTTGAGCCTGATTTTGCAGGGATTCAAGGCCGAAAATAAGCGCCAGAACTCTGATAATGTGCGATATGGTAATAATGTGTGGACGCGACTGCCCCATTTTGTAAACAATCTCCCCTTCAATCAGTTCGTACATGCCGGGTTCGAGCAGGCCGTTATCGGTCAGGAAGCGACACTCACAGACGCTCCACTTCTTACGCGCTAACCCGTCTTCGCGCATGGGTAAAATAGCCCGGTTGGACGTAACTCAATCCTCCTTGAACGGATAGGAAGCACAAAATCTCAGAAACATGTTTCAGTCTTGTCCAATTATAGCACAGGTATGATGGCGCAAACGGCCTTTTACGGCTTCTTGTTTGGCTTGGCGAACAGGCGGCATAAGCGTTTTCGTCTGAGCCACAGTGCCAGAAGCAGCAGACCAGACACAACGTAAATCGTCTTGAACCATCCGGCAGGAGTGGGTGTTGACGGCGGCGCAATTAACGTAATGTCCGCCGAACCGCGTGGCAACAGGCGAAATTGGACGGTTTGGTTTGGAGTTGACAGGCCGGTTGTCATCAGCCCGGTGACTTCCACAATCGAACCGACGCGAGGCGGAACGGCAGTCCATCCGCCCGCTTCCACGCCGAAATCTTTGCGCCCGGAAAGTGGTACGCGAACTTGCGCGGTAGCCGTCGCGTCGTTTGTTTTTTCCGGCGTCAATGTGAAGCCGTCTGCGCCGGATTGCGATACAACTCCCCGCACACGCGCAAAGTCGTGATTGGCGGACGCATAACCGGTGAAATTACTCAGCGGCACAAGGGGAACCGGCGCGGGTTCGGTTTCCAGAGCGATGTCGTTCAGGCAGGCGTTGGCGTTGTCGAGGCCGGGTTCGCCGTCTATCAGGGCGGGCGTACCCAAAACATCTATAACGTCGCCTGGCTGAAACGGCAGCAGGGGTGGGAGGCTCAGGCGAATACGCAGGCACAATCCTGTTTTGTCCCCAATTTCGCGCGCATACAGATTGCCGGGATAGGTGTCCGTTCCTATTACGACGTTCAGATTGCGCAGCCGCGCTTTTCCCGCCGTTTGCGTTGTCACTACGGGTTGGGCTGAGGAAGCGGAAGGCTGGGGCGCGGATTGGGCAAGTTGCGCGGCTGCCTGTACGCTGTCCAGCGTTTGCGGGGGCGTCGAGGTATTAGACAGCACTTTAGCATCAGGCGCGTTTATCTGGCAGGTTGTCGCTTTGCCGGATTGTACGCTTACCTGCTGCCGTTTGATTACGCTGACAACATCGTAATTGCGTGTTGACGCCTGTACCGTATAGGTATCCGGCGGCAGATTGAGAAACGCGTAAAATCCAGTCCCGTCCGTTTGCCGAATGTATTGTTTACCGGTCCGGGCAGACGTGCTGACAACCCGCGCCCCGTCCGAGGGTTGCAGGTTTGTATCGCGTACAAAGCCTTTGAGGATGCCTGTTGTCGGCTGCGTCTTCCAGAGCATAGGCGGCGCAACCACGTCATTGAGGAAGGGCGGAACCGGCGCATACGCGGAGGGGTGACTCAGCAGGGTGTAAAAGTCGGGCTGTAGTTCCAGTTCATGCAGGTCGGGTTTGCCTGGTTTCGCGCCCAGATTGGTTCCCGCGTAGGAGTACAGCATCACGCCGTAGGGAGTATGCCCCTGCGCGTCCGGGGCGCGGGCGATACGCATTTGCGCCAGCGTCTGCTCCGGCAGCAGTTGCCAGTTGCCGACCGCGATGGTAGCGGCGCGTTCGTACTGATGCGCTTTAATCCACGCGCTCCACGTCCGCTCGTATTCCAGTCCTCGTTTGCCGCCAAAATACGTCATGGGACAGGCCAGATCAATGTCGCCCTCCTGTAGCCAGCTCCGCCAGTCCTGAAACACCTGATTCATCGCCGCCGATTTCTGCCGCCACTCCTCTTCGTTATGCGGGCCGTTGCTCCACGCGATGGTTGCGGCGGAAACAACAATTTGCGGCTTGAGGGCAACCGCGTGGGCGTACACTTTCCGTACGAGATTTGTTACCTGATCGCGCCGCCATTGCTTCCATAAAGGATCGTTAGAAGCCGGGGCAGAGGGCAGAACGGTATTTGCTGCGGAACGGGCGCGAAACCGCTGTACGCTGGCCGGATTGTAGCCGAAGCGGGGACTGCCGTAGCGGACAAAATCGAAATGGATGCCGTCCACATCATAATGCCGGACAACATCCAGATACAGGCGGAATGTCCAGTCTGCCGCGTCGGGGTTGCCGGGATCAATTTTGCGCGCTTCGCCGTCGTCCGCCCGTCCTCGCGCGTTGATGGACATCCATTCCGGGTGCAGTTGCGCGATGTGAAAACCGGGATGCTTCGCGCCCGTTCCGACCGCGCAGGTATTGATCCAGGCGTGAACGGCAATGCGCGGCTGCATTTTATGCGCTTTGTCAATCAGGCAGGCAAGGGCGTCGAAATGCTCGGTATCATCCGTCGCCCAGGGTTCGTAACGGGAAGCGTAGTAAGCGTCGCCGCCCTTGCGCATCTGCGCGAACACGGCGTTGCAATGCGCGTCGTGCAGGCGCTGAAGCAGCGTATCTATCTGCTGCGGAGTTTTGTAGCCTTCGTTGAAGCCGTCGGCCCAGAACGCGCGCAATTCCGGTCTCGTTGTTTCTGCGCGAGCAGGCGTGCCGGACAGCAGCAGGAGTAGCAGGATGAGGGTTGAGAGTTGAGGGTTGCGGTTAAACACATACGTTGCCTTCACTGGATGAAACATAGCTCTTCAGGTGAATTATAACACACACAGGCGTACTTTCGGCGTGATCGGCACACCTGTTTCCTGACCCGACACAGAGTATAATAGGGTATGGCAGCACAAAAAAACAAAACCAACAGCAGGCAGGCGAACAGCGTTCTTGTCGTCGGCGCGGGCGCGGCGGGACTGTTAGCGGCGAAACGCGCGGCGGAGGGCGGATCACAGGTCACGCTGCTGGAAAAGAATGACCGCGTGGGCATGAAAATTCTGATTTCAGGTGGCGGCAAGTGCAACCTGACCCATGCCGGAACGATGGAGGAGGTTCGCGCCGCCTTTCGCCCCAACGAAGCGCGGTTTCTGAAGCCCTCCTTTTACCGCTTCACGAACGACGACTTTCTGGACATTCTGCATTGCGAGGGGATGGAAACGTATGTTCGTCCCGATGGCCGCGTGTTTCCCGTCGAGCCTGCCAACGCCAAAGATGTCGTTGCCGTTCTGGAACGGGCGGTACGCAAAACGGGCGTACACATTGTGATGAACGCGGCGGTGAATGGATTGGTTTGCGAAAAGGGGCAGATTGCGGGGGTACGGATTGGGGAGCGGATACAGCCCGCAAGCCGGGTGATTGTCGCGGTCGGCGGTTCCTCGTATCCGGCAACGGGAACAACGGGCGACGGCTGGCGTTGGGCGGCGGAAATGGGGCATACGCTTGTGCCATTGCGGGCCGCGCTTGCGCCCCTGTATCTTGCGGACGTACAGCCGGATTGGTCGGGCATAGCGTTGCGGGATGTGGCGTTGAAGGCGCGAATGGGAACGGGCGGCAAGGAGTACGCGCATTGGCGGGGCGACCTGCTGTTCACGCACAAGGGCGTGTCCGGGCCGTGCGCGCTGGGCGTGTCGCGCGAAATCGCCGAGCGTATGGCGGTTGGTGTCGCGCAGGGCGGGCTTGTGGAAGTGGACTTAACGCCGGACGTGCCTTTCGAGCTGCTGCAAACCCAATTGCGGACGGAACTGCAAACCAATCCGCGCAAAACGCTGGGCAGCGTCACCGCCCGCTACGTTCCCGACAGCTTAGTGACACCCCTGATGGCCGCTATCGGCGCGGACCCACAAACGCGGGGGGCGCACCTGTCCGCCAAAGCCCTGAACCGCGCCGTCAGCATCCTCAAAGGCTGGCCGCTCGGCGGCGTCCGCAGCGTGCCGTTGGAACGGGGCGAAGTGGTCGCGGGCGGCGTGAGTTTCGACGAAGTGAATCCGCAAACAATGGAGTCGAAAATCGTGAAGGGGCTATATCTGTGCGGCGAGATTCTGGACATAGCCGGCCCGGTCGGCGGCTACAATCTGCAAGCCGCCTGGAGTACCGGACATGTGGCGGGCGAAGCAGCATTAATCAGCGTATAACGTATTTACGCGCTAATATATGTTCAAAGCGCGAAATGCCTGCCGCGCGTTCTCACAGAATACCTGATAGGAGGGAAGATAGGCCAGTTTATCTAACGAAATCGCGCTGCCAATCGGCTGGTACAGATCGTTGCGTTTGAGTTCAGTACGCCTGCGTTTGGGCATGTCCTCTCGCGCTATGCGAATAGCCTCTTCAATCACGGCTTTTGGATTGGCTATTGTTTCCGGGTGGCGATGGAGGCCGAGTTGTTGGTCCGTCTTTGGGGAGCCAATCTGCTTTTTCAGCAACTCGGTGTCTGCCAGCATCCACGCTTCCATCATATGAACCGGTATCACAGGCACAATAATTTTACATACATCGTCAGCAGATGCGATGACCTGCAAAGCCGGGTTGATTTTGTTTGCCATAGCAACGGCGTTGGTTTCCTGATCAGCATCCGTATGAATACACAGCACGGATATGCCGTAATCAAACAAGCCGCGCCGAGCGACATCTACAGCCTGTTCCACAAATCCACCGGCGGAAGAATCCAGACGCACAACATCCAGAATTTCGACTGGATCATTGAATTCAAGCGCGACGTTCTCAAACACGCGCCTTATCACCGTGCCGAGAAACCGATGATCTGTATTCCCTTCCGCGAAAAATCCTGCAAGGACATTGTGGATCATCAAGCGGCCTCCCCGCTTGCCAGTCCTTCCAATCCAACAGTATTTAGATACTCTCGGACACGCTCCCGCGTCCATTTGTTTTCTGTATCCGAGAATGTAAGTGTTGTCTGCGAAGGCTTTTCGACGGGCAGCATTTTGGTCACTCCCACCTTCATGCGCCTATCTTCTATATTCTGCACCAGCGTCACAAGTTGCGACAGCCATACACTCACGCGCCGGTCATTTTCCCACCTTAATGTTGCTCCGACGAGAATAGGCGAATGTGTATTTACTATGATCTGACGCAGTGGCTGTTCTGTCTGGGTAAAATTAACGCTAAGACCAATCAGCAATTCCAGCGCGGCATCAATTCGGCCCGGATGGATACCATTTTCTGGTTCCTCGAAGCAAAGCAGCCCTTGATGCCGCTCATCGTGAAGCAGAATGCAAAGTGCCAGCAGACGCAAAGTACCCTCAGAAAGCGTTCGAGAGGTAAATTCCCGCCCATCCTCATTCTTCAGTTTGATAATAAACTGGCGATTGTTTCGATCATCGAAGGATTCAACCTCTACGAAGTTTGGCAGAAACTTATTCAGGTCACGCGATATTTCCGTCAGCGCATAGGGATCGCTGCGCTGAATCCGAAATAGGGCAGCGGCCATATTTTGCCCTGTTTGAGTAATTTGATCGTCCGTATTCGGTCCTTGTCGCGTTGGTGTCCGTAAATCCTCTGGATTAAGTTGGAGAAACTTCCAGCTTCGCATCTCTTCCCGCGCAGCGAAGGCGTGCGGGAATTCTACGGAATTTATACTGCTCAGATTCGTTTGCCCTACTGCATTGCCCAACCTTTCCTTTCCACCCGATTTGCCATCTTGTGGAATTTTGAAGGCTTTTCGTCCTTCTGACTCCCGATAAATATACGGCGCGTCACGTCTTCTTTTTCCGGTTACAACCTTGGGACGCCAATGATGCAGGAACTCCTTCGGTATATATGCGCGTACCCAAACATCTTCATCCAACTTTATCGTCTCCAACCTTTCATCTTCGACGGTAAGCGTTTCAAAGCCCGAATCATTTGTTCGGCGCTTGATTACAAGATAATAACGGAGCCGGGTATATTTCAGTTCGGCCTTATCCCCCCAGTTGTCGGACGTTTCTGGCTGACGAGCAACTCTGTCTCAAAGCGCATTTCATCCGCGAATATATCTTTGCCGTACTGCGTAAAGAGTTCAAAGGCTTCTCCCCTCTGCTCTCCAAATGCAGTTTTGAGGTCGGTTTCAGCAAGTCGCGCCAAAAGTTGCAGCGCATCAAACAAATTGCTCTTGCCTGACGCATTAATGCCTGCCACGACGGTGAACGGACTGAATTCCATGTCAAAGTCTTGAAATGACTTGAAGCCTGATATTTTAAGTCTGGTAATCATAAGTAAGCGCCGATTTCGGAGATGAAAATATATTGAGAAACTGCTTGCGGCAGGTTAATCCACTTGCATACACTGTGATTGTACCCTTTTACAACCCATGACATACTGTTCGTTGCAATATGAGGAGCGAACTTTTCCCGTGACGATTCGTGGTATACTGAAAGTCCCAATTTTACATAGAAAGCATTAGATGTGACCATTGGAAAGCGTCGTTGCATCCATTGTGAGGACGCGCTTACAGGTGGATTGGTTTGCGACAGGGAGCAGGAACGTCAGCGTGGCCGTTCCTGCTTTGTGCCATTTGCGGTTTTGCGCCCTTTTGCCAATCCTGTCTGAATGACCCGAACACCGAAGAGTCTAATACCTAACACCTGACTGTAGATTGCATTGTGTCGCAGGGAGCCACGCTAACATGACACAAGTTGCACCCCGTTCCGCGCTGGAACGGATGCCCTCGAAGACGCGCCGAAGACGCCGCGCCGTGTTCCGCCCACGCCGCCATGGAAGCTGTTGCCGCCACGATGGAGCGCATCGTGGCGCGTCTGCTGCAGCATCGCCCCCAGGCCGATGTAGACCTGGTGCGCCGCGCTTTC
The DNA here is from genome assembly GCA_963817895.1 of uncultured Chthonomonadaceae bacterium. Taxonomy (GTDB): domain Bacteria; phylum Armatimonadota; class Chthonomonadetes; order Chthonomonadales; family Chthonomonadaceae; genus CAWFQB01. The sequence goes on along the minus strand of CAWFQB010000002.1, from coordinate 514,593 downwards.
GAGCGCGCCAGGCAAGCGCACGAGGGGCAGAAGCGCAACAGCGGCGAACCCTACATCATTCATCCCGTCGAAGTGACCGAAATTCTGGCCGATCTGGAGATGGACGAGCAGACGCTTGCCGCCGGACTGCTGCACGATGTGGTGGAGGATTGCGGCGTCACGTCCGAAGCAATTGGCGCAGGAGTTCGGGGCGGAAGTGGCGCATCTGGTGGACGGCGTCACCAAACTGCAAATCGCGGGCGTGGACGAGGGCAAGAAAAAGGACGAGACGACCCGAAGACGATCGAGGAACTCAGCGAGGGCCTGCGCGAACGCCGCAAAAAACAGGCGGACATGGCGAAGAACGCCGCCAACCTGCGCAAAATCTTTGTGGCGATGGCGAAAGACCTGCGCGTCATCGTCATCAAACTGGCCGACCGCCTGCACAACATGCGGACGCTGGGCGCGCTTTCTCCCGCCCGCCAGTTCCGCATGGCGACCGAAACCCTGCAAATCTTCGCCCCCCTCGCGCACCGACTGGGAATCTGGCAGCTGAAATGGCAGCTGGAAGACCTCGCCTTCAAATACGTGGAGCCGGAAGAGTACCAGCAGATCGCCGCGCTTGTCGCCCGCAACCGCGCCGAGCGGCAGGCCGAAGTGGACGAGGCCATTGCCGCTGCTGAGCGCGAAACTCAAAGAGGCGGGCATTGACGCGCAGGTGAAAGGCCGTCCCAAGCATCTGTACAGCATCTACAACAAGATGAAGCAGCAGAAGCTGGAGTTCACCGACCTGTACGACCTGACCGCCCTGCGCGTCATCGTCCATACCCGCCCCGAATGCTACCACGCGCTCGGCATCGTCAGCGCGCTGTGGAAGCCCATCCCCGGCATGTACACGGACTACATCGCGCAGAGCAAAAGCAACCTGTACCAGTCCCTGCACATCAAAGTGCTTGGCCCCAACGGCACGCCGCTGGAAGTGCAGATACGAACCTGGGAGATGCACCGCACGGCGGAATTCGGCATCGCCGCGCACTGGCAGTACAAAGAGGGCGGCAAAACCAGCGACCAGTTCGAGCGCCGGCTGTCGTTTCTGCGCCAGCAGATGTTCGACTGGCAGGCCGACAGCAAAGACCCCAACGAGTTCATGCGCAACATCACGGAAGACCTGTTTACCGATCAGGTGTTCGTGATGACCCCCAAAGGCGACGTGATTGACCTGCCCGCCAGCAGCAGCCCGATTGATTTCGCGTACCGCGTTCACAGCGCAGTCGGCGATCACTGCGTGGGCGCCAAAGTGAACGGGCGCCTGGTTCCGCTCTCCTATCAGGTCAAAAACGGCGATGTGCTGGAAATCATCACCCGTCCCAGCGCCAACCCCTCCCGAGACTGGCTCGCCTTCGTCAAAACCTCCCACGCCAAAAGCAAGATCAAGGCGTATTTCAAGCGGCTGCACCATGCGGAAAACATTCAGGCGGGGCGCGAACTGCTGGAAAAAGAGCTGCACAACCAGCTGGCCCACGACGCCAAATCGTGGGGCGAAAACCCGCGCGACCTGCATCAAAGACGAGTCGCTGCGCAGCTATCGCCCCTCCTTCAATATGCCCTCCGAGATCGAACTGCTGGCCTCCATCGGCTACGGCACGGTTGCCGCCGCAACGGTTCTCAACCGCCTGAAACCCGCGCCCGAAACGCCCGAACCCGCCTTCAAACTGGGCAGCAAGCGCGCCGATGACCGCAAACTGCGCATCACGGCGGGCGGCGTGGAAGCCGAAAACGTGCTTTTCCGCCGTTCGCGCTGCTGCCTGCCCATTCCCGGCGACGATGTGATCGGCTATATCACGCGGGGCCGGGGCATGGCGCTGCACCGCCGCGAATGTCCCAACGCGCAGCAGTACCTCAAAAACGAGCCGGATCGCTGCCAGTCCGGTCGAGTATGTCGGCAGCGACGGGCAGGTGTATCAGGTCTATCTCATCCTCAGTACACTGGATCGCACGGGCCTGCTTGCCGACGTGACGAATGTATTTGCCGAAAACAAAACGTTCATCACGGCCATCAAAACGCAGTCGCACCGCGACAAAACCGCCACGCTCGAACTCGCCATCGAAGTCCGCAACACGGAACATCTCGACCTGATTATGAAGAAACTGCACGGCCTGGGCGACATCCTTTCCCTGCACCGCGCAACCGGCGCAAGGGAAGAAGCCCGAACAAAATAGAGAACAGCAAAGGCGAAACCGGGCAAGGATATGCGCGTCTGTTCCGACAGAAGTTCATCGGAAATGTACACTGTCGTAGCATTGTAAACGAGGCAAGCCATGCAATTACGCGCGTCTATTGTTGTCAGTCTGTTTTCTATCTGCCTGCTGTCGTTGCTGTTACATCTGGCACACGCGCAGGATGCGCCGGAACCGCTCAAACCACCCTCCTTTCCCACCCTTTTCAAAACGCCAACAGGCATAAACGGCTACGAAGACTGGGTACAGGCAGGCGATCTGATTCAGAACAACAAACTGCTGGACGCTATCCGCGAAGACGACGTAACCCTCACTTTCAAGCGCCACGCGCTCAATGACCCGCAAATTCAACAGGCGCTTGCCCTGCTGCGGCAGGGTTTGAACAAGTCCGTACAAATGTCCCGGCGCAATTTGGATGCGGGCAGACCCTACCCGGAACTGGGCGCTCTGCGCGATCTGGCGCGTTTGCTTGCTTTAGAAATCCATGTTCGCTGCGCGGATGGCAATGTGGAAGGCGCGTGTAGACTCGCTGGCTGAAGGGCTGCAATTCGGGCAGCGCATACAGGGCGAAACGTTCATTGGCGGGCAGTCGGGCATTGTCAGCGAGATGCTGGTATTGAGCGCGATTGCCGCGCATCTGGATCAGTTGTCGGAGTACCAGTGCCGCCGCGTACAGCATATCGCGGAAGCATGGCTGCAAACCCCTTCGTTCGCCGCAACCATGCTTATTGAAAGGGAGCGGGATATACTGCATCGCCTGGACAACCGGCGAATTGACCCGGACGCGCTGCTCACTGTCCTCAAGGCAAGCCTGACGAATCCCACAGGCGCGGAGGGAGATGGATTGGACACGATCCGGCCATACGCCCTGCAACACCCCGAAGGCCTTGCCGACATGATGCGCCGCGCCGCATTGCTTGCCGCGAAATATTACGACACCGCGATTGCCAATTTGAGTTTGCCCATTTCCAGGCGCATCCAGCCTCCCTTTCCAGGAGGCGATTCGCCGGAATGTAAGCTGTTAGCTATCATGATGTCGGAAACCGAAATCAGTTATAGCGCGAATGCTTATGATGCGCTCGAAGCGAAAATACGGCTGTTCGGCGTTCATGCCGCCATTCACCGCTACCGATGGGAACACAACCGCTTGCCGGATACGCTGGCGGAACTGCATATCGGCGCGCTCAATACCGACCCGTTTACCGGCGAGGGATTTTTATATAAGCGCGAGGGCGACGCCTACGACCTGAGCAGTTTCGGGCCAATGTCGGCAGGCGTTACGAAACGTTCCGACTCGCCCCCTCCCCGGCCTGTGCGCCTGTAATCTCCAAAGCGTCAAAAATAGTTCCACAACGCAAAATTGCGCCACATCTGCTGAAACCGGCCCCTGCAAAGACTCGTCAAAAATCAACATCTCACCCTGTCTTGAACCATGATTTACAGGATTAAATGATTACCATGAGGAACGCGCTGTCAAAAATTTTGCTGGGCATGGGAGCCTTGTGCCTGCTGTGTGGCGTGGCGCGGGCGCAGGACCAGCCGGAGCCGCCCAAGCCGCCCGTATTTCCCACGCTGTTCCAAAACCCTGTTGGCCTGAACGCTTACGAGGATTGGGTGTACGCGGGTGATCTGGTGCAAAACAACCGATTGGCGGACGCGATGCTGGAACCGGACGCGCCGCTCGCGCTCAAACGCCAACTTTGCAATGATCCGATTGTGCAGCAGGCGCTGCTGCGGCTGCATACCAGTCTGGACAAGCCCGCGCAGGTTCCGAGCAGCCCGCAAGAGGGGGAGGGCTTTGGCCCGCGTATGCCGAATTCCGTAAACTGGCGCGGCTGATGGGTACGCAAATTCAGGTGTATTTCGCGGATGGGCGCATTGACGCCGCGCTGGAAATGCTGAACGACGGCCTGCGCTTCAGTTCCCGCCTGCAATCCGGCGCGTCGTTAAGCGGGTTTGTCGGCGTCGCGATAGAAGCCATTGTGGTGAAAAGTTTTGCCCGTCATCTGGATCAACTCTCGGAATACCACTGCCGCCGACTGCAGCGTATGATGGAAGCTTGGCTCGAGTTGCCCTCGCCGATAGGCGCAGTCCTCGCCAGACAAAAACAGGAGGCGTTACAGGATTTGGACGCGAAGCGCAACGATGTAAAAGCGTTAGCGTTGAGCGTTGTCCAGCGCTATCCTGACGATGAAGACCTGCACCCGGAGGCGCAGGCCTTGCTTGAACGTTTGCAATCCCGCCCCGGCGACATCGGTCCGGCTCTGGACGAAGCCAAAACGCTGATTGGCATCCGGTATGAAAGCGTCCTTGCCGGCCTGAAACTGCCCCTCAAAGAGCGCAATCCCCTTCATGAAGTAGAAACGACAACGCTCGGCGGCAAGCTGTTCACTGTCCTTGACCCCTCTTTTAACTATACAATATCCAGGTATAACCGGCGGGACGCGACATTTCGCCTGTTGTGCGTCCATGCCGCCCTGCATCGCTACCGTTGGGAATATAACCGGTTGCCGGACAGCCTTGCCGACCTGCACATCGGCGCGCTGAATACCGACCCCTTCACTGGCAACGGTTTCCTGTACAGGCGCGACGGCGACACCTACGACCTGAGCAGTTTCGGAGAGGTGGAGCGCGATTCGCAGGGCAGAGCGCCTTCGATGCCCACCCGACCCATAAGATTGTGACAGGCGCAAATATTCACGAAAACAATAACTCTTGATACTCGCTCACAAGATCATTAGCCCCTCTCCCAAAGTTGGGAGAAGGGTTGGCTAAAATTATTAGCCCTCTCCCAACTTTGGGAGAGGGGTTGGGGTGAGGGCCAGACACTTACGATAAGGAGAGAGGCGGATGCGAGGACATCAGCAAGCATGTGGATTTTTGCCGCGTTTCCACAAACCGTTGGCGGCGTTGTGGAGCGCGGGGGCGTTGTGCCTGTTGTGCGGTGTGGCGCGGGCGCAGGACGAGCCGGAACCGCCCAGGCCCCCGTCTTTTCCCCTCCTGTTCAAAACACAAACGCACACCAACGCCTACGAGGATTGGGTACAGGCGGGCGACCTGATCCAAAACAACAAGATGGTGGATGCCGCATCCGAACAGGGCGCGTCGCTGACGCTGAAACGCCGCCTGCTTGCCGAGACGACCATTCAGCAGACACTGCAACTGCTGCGTCATAGCCTCGACAAACCCGTCCATTCGCCGCATGTCAACATAGACGAGAATACGGCTTTTCCCGAATACAGCGAATTTCGCAAGGTGGCTCGCCTGCTCGGTATACAAATCTACGTGTGCTTCGCGGACGGGCGCGTTGACGCCGCGATGGAGGCGATGAGCGATGGCCTGCGCTTCGGCTACCGGATGCAGTCGGACACGCTCATCAGCGGGCTTGTCGGCGTGGCGATGCAAGCCGTTGTCCTGAAAAGTTTTGCCGCGCATCTCAATCAACTGTCGGAGTATCAGTGCAGCCATTTGCAGTGCTTTGTGGAGGAGTGGCTGGATGCCCCTTCGCCCTCCATTCAGGTGTTCGCGGGCGAAAAACAGCTGGCATTGCGTATGCTCGATACCATGCGCAACGATGCCAGAAGGCTGGAACAGATCGTCAGTCAATCGAATTCGGATGATGAAGCCCCGGACGCGGACACGCAGGCGTTGATGGCGCATCTGAAAACACATCCGCAGGATATAAGTCCCATCATTGACCGCGCTCGTATCCTGATGACCGCGTATTGTGACAGCGCTATCGCTAATTTGAAACTTCCCGTCAAAGAGCGCAAGCCGCTTCAGGAATTCAAAGACAAGACGCCGGGCGGCAAATTGGTGGAACTGCTCACGCCCACGCTTCATCAGGTGAGCGACAAGTACGATCAGACGCAGGCGATGATGCGATTGCTCGGCGTCCATGCCGCCATTCGCCGCTACAAATGGGAACACAATTTCTGGCCCAAAAGCCTCGCCGACCTGCATGTCGGGCATCTGACGGACGATCCTTTTACGGGCGACAGCATGGCATACCAGATCACAGGAACGGGTTACGACCTGTACAGCAAAGGGCCATTCCAGACGGATGAAAACGGCAAATCTCTTTCCACCCGCAAACAGGTTCGATTGCCATAGATTACCTCACCCCAACCCCTCTCCTGGTCGCTCCTTCGTCGCCAGGAGAGGGGCTTTTCATGCGCTATTGTTTTGTTAATCTTGCAGGGCGAGGGTGTTGGGCGTTGACGTAGCAGGGGCAGGGTCGGTATACTAGGAGTATGACAAACGAGGCGGTACAGCAAAAACCCGGAACGGCGGCGCATGCCGAAGAGATCGCGCCCCGCTTGAAGGGCGGCGTGAGCGCGGCGGTAACGTCGGTTCTCACCTTTGTCGGGGAATCCGCGCAGTTGACTGCCCAACTCGTCGGCTCCATTGTTCGCGGCGGCGTGAACACCCGCGACCTGATGACGCAAATGGCCTCTATCGGCGTGGACAGCGTGTGGATCGTGCTTGTCGTGACCACTGCGACGGGAGCCGTTTTCTCGCTGTATGTTACCGCAATGGCGCAATCCTACGGTGGGCTGACGGCGTTTGTGGGCGGCACGCTGGGCTTCGCGTTTCTTAACGAACTCGGCCCTGTACTGGGCGGCGTGGCGTTCGCGGCGCGGGCGGGAGCCGCTATTGCAGCAGAAATAGGCACGATGGTCGTAACAGAACAGGTGGATGCGTTGCGCGCAATGGCCGTATCGCCCACGCGCTATCTGGTTGTGCCGCGCGTGCTGGCGGCTGTGCTGATGCTGCCTCTCCTCACCCTGTTCGCGGACCTGTTCGGCATGATCGGCGGCTACGTGCTGGCCGGAATGAATGGTATTCCCCACGCCGAATTTTTAGAATCCGTGCATAAATTTACGCGGCTGGAAGACCTGGCGCACGGCCTGATAAAATCCGTCGTCTTTGCCCTGATTGTGGGCGTGGTCGCGTGTCAGCAGGGACTGCGCACAAAGGGCGGCGCAACCGGCGTGGGCCGCAGCACCACAAGTTCCGTCGTGCTGTGCGTCCTGCTCATCTTCGTCGCCGACTTCTTCCTCGCGCCACTCATGACCGGCAGGGCAGACAGATAGAAATTATTTTTATGAGCGCAATCAGTGTCCGCAATCTGGTGTACGATGTGCCGCGTAAGCGGGTGCTGAACAACGTCAATCTCGAAGTCGAATCGGGGCAGATTGTCAGCATTATGGGGCAATCGGGCAGCGGCAAAACCACCCTGCTGAAATTGATGACCGGGCTGCTGCGCCCCACGTCGGGCGAAATTCTTATTGATGGCGAGGATATTACCCGTCTGGACGAGAACCAACTGGACAAAGTGCGGCTGAAAATGGGGCTTGTGTTTCAGTACGCCGCCCTGTTCGACTCGCTGAATGTGTATGACAACATCGTTTTCGGCGTGACGCGGCATCGCAAAAGGGTGAAGCGGGCGGAACTGAACCAGATTGTCCATGACCGACTGGCGGAAGTGCAATTGGAGGGATTGGAAAAGCAGTTTCCCTCCCAATTATCGGGCGGCATGCAAAAGCGCGTGGGACTGGCGCGCGCCCTTGCCATGCAGCCGTCCATCGTGTATTACGATGAGCCGACGAGTGGACTGGACCCGATTACCAGCAACGCCATTGACGAACTGATTATGGACACGCGCCAGCGTTTGAAGGTCACATCGGTTGTGGTGTCGCACCATCTGCCGTCTATATTCCGTATTTCGGATCGGGTTGCCATGCTGCATCAGGGTGAAATCGTGATCGAAGACACTCCGGCAGCCGTGAAAACCTCGTCCAACGCGATTGTGCGCGCGTTTCTGTTTCCGGAACGCGACGCGCTGGCTCCAAAAGCCGTGAGTTCGCAGCAAGCGCCATAAGAAAGGCCGCACATTATGGAAGGTAAATCCGCTATAAAAGTCGGGCTGTTGGTTCTGATTGCTTTTGCGCTGGCAATAGGAGCCGCGTTCTACCTCTCCGGCTTCAACCCGAATACCTACACGGTTCGCGTTCACTTCAAAGACACGCGCGGCCTACAAAAGCAAAGCGCGGTGCGGCTGAAGGGCGTCGGCATCGGGGACGTTCACGATGTGAAACTGGAGTCGGTCGGGGAGTTTTGACGCCTACGGTGACGCTTGCCATCAACCAGCAATTTGAGATTCCAGCGGACTATCAGTTCGTGATCGCGTCCGGGCTGCTGATTACCACTCCCACCATTGAGGTTCGCCCGCCCCTCACGCCTGCGCAGACAGCGGCGAACCCGACTGCGCCCAATCAGGCTGCCGTTGTTCATACGCTGCCGAAGGATGGAACCGCCGTTGTCGAGGGCGGCGAAGCCGCCAGCGCGTTATCGAGCATTGACCCGCAATTGTCGCAGACCGTCGCCAATCTGAACAGCAGTTTCAGCAATCTGAATACCCGAATGAGTACCTCGTTTACCAAATTGAACACGCTGCTGGATAAGACCAACAAACTGGTAGACAATTCCAACGACACCATGACGCGGGGCAAGGCGCTGATAGGCGACCCGCGCCTGAAAAATAATCTGCTGGAAACAACCGAGAATTTCAAGGAACTTTCCATAACGACGCGCAAAACAACCGATAATCTGAGCCGCAGCCTGAATACCGTTATCAACAGCAGCAAAGGCAAGTTCGATAAATTGTCGGATCAGGGATTGGCGCTAATCGGCAAGCTGGGCAACACGATAGACGATGCCAACAACGTCGTGCGCAAACTGACCGAACAGGTGAGCGACCCGCGCCTGCAATCGTCGCTTCAGGAGACGATTGAACTGGCCCGTTCCACGCTGTCGAGCAGCCGCCAGATCGCGTCCGACATTCACCAACTGACCGGCGACCCGGCCCTGCAAGCCAATCTCAAGACTCCGCTGTCAACCTGAAACTGACGACGGAGCGCAGCGCGGCAGCGCTGGAAAAACTGAATACTATTTTAGGCAAATTTTCCGGCGCGGCAGACAAAGTTCGGGCGCCCAAGTTGCCGCCCGTACAACTGCTTGTGGACGCGCAGGAAGCGGTGGACCCGGCCCATTTCCGGCTGGACGTGGATGCCCGCGTCCCCATCGGCAGGCGCAATCTAATTGATTTCGGCCTGTACGATCTGGGCGAAGATACGCGCCTGAACTTGCAGGTGGGAACCAAATTTTCCGACACGCTGCTCGCCCGTTACGGCCTTCATGCGTCCAAACTGGGCGTGGGGCTGGAATACGGCGGCTTCCCCTATTCGGGTTTGCGCGCAGATTTATACGACGCGAACCATCCACGCCTTGACGTAAAGGGCCTAATTAGGGTAAAAAAGAATGTTTCGATTTGGGCGGGCGCAGACGGCATCTTCCGCGGCGATCCGATCCCCACTATCGGCGTTCAGTTGAACAATTAAGCCAAAGGATAATGTTATGAAAGTCATTCTAACCCGCGACGTGCCGAAAGTCGGCAAAGACGGCGAAATCGTCGTTGTCGCTAACGGCTATGCCCGTAATTACCTGTTCCCGCGCCAACTGGCGCTGGTTGCCACCAAAGACGTGACCAAGCTTCACGCCACGCGCATGATCCGCGAAGCCGCCAAAAGCGCGCAGCAATTGACGGACGCGCAGGCCAACGGCGCGAAAATTACCGGCGTTCAACTGCAAATCATGGGCAAAGCCAGCCCGCGTTCCAACCGCCTGTTTGGAGCCGTGACTGAAGCCGATGTTGCCGAAGCCCTGCAAAGCGCGACCGGTGTCGCGGTGGACAAGCGCAAAATCAGCCTGATTGACCCCATCAAGCTCACAGGCACGTATGAACTGACCGCCAAACTGCACCCCGACGTGATTGTCCCCTTCACCATTGACATCGTGACGCTGGAGCAGTTGGAAGCCCGCGAAAAAGCCCGCGTCGCCGCCGAAGCCGCCGCCGCTAAAGAAGCCGCCGCGCTTCAGGCAACTCAGGCCGCTGCCGCGCCTGTCGCCGCGCCTGTAGACACTCCCTCTGAGGAATCTGACGAGCAAGCGTAAGATGAAGGAGGAGGGATGAATTATCCTGCGACCCGTAATGGCTGCTTATTGCAAGCGTTGCGGGTTCCTTCTTCTTGCTTCGTATTTCATTCATTATCCATTACTCATCCTTCGCGTTCAGCATTTTCCTGAATACCTGAACACCGGTATCTCCATCCTTCATCCCTCATCCCTCATCCTTTGCCTTTAAGGAGTCCGTCTTGGCGTTAGATCGCATGTCGCCTTTTGACCGTGTTCCTCCGCAGAATCTGGAAGCCGAGCAGGCCGTGCTGGGTTCCATGCTAATTGAACGCCCCGCCGTAGAAAAAGCGGCGGAAATCCTCAAGGCCGACGACTTTTACCGCGACGCGCACCGCTATATTTTTGAAGCGATGCTCGGACTTGCCGAACGCGACGAACCCGTAGACATTCTGACTGTGATGGCGGAACTGAATGACCGGGACCGGGGCGAACTGGCGGGCGGACGATTCTACCTGCAAAACCTGATGGAAGCCCCCGCCACCGCCGCCAACATCGAGTATTACGCGAAGATGGTGGAGGAGAAAGCCATTCTGCGCAAACTCATGGATGTCGGCACACAGATACAGGGATTGGCGTATTCCGAATTCAATGAGGTAGACGAGGTTGTAGACCGCGCCGAAAAACTCGTGTTCGAGATCGGGCAGCGGCGCATGGGGCAGTTCTTCTATCACATCCGCCCCCTGCTCGACGAAGAACTGGATCGTATCGAAAAGCGCTACGAAAACAAAGGCACGGGCGGCGGGCGCATGACGCCGTTCGACGACCTGAACTTCAAAACCAACGGCCTGAACCCCTCCGATTTGATTATTGTCGCTGCCAGGCCTGGCATGGGAAAGACATCATTAACTGTTCAACTGGCGCAATATATAGCAATGAATGAGAACGTGCCGGTTGCGATATTTAGTCTGGAAATGTCGAAAGAGCAGCTTGTCACCCGTATGATCTGCTCCGAGTCGAAAGTGGATTCCAACCGTCTGCGTAACGGCTCTTTACAGGGCGATGACTGGCAGCGCGTGGGCGAAGGCATCAGTCGCCTGTCGGAGGCCCCCATTTATATTGACGATTCTCCTGATATTTCCGCAATGGAGATGCGCGCTAAATGCCGCCGCCTGAAAGCCGAGCAGGGATTGGGGCTGGTGGTTATTGACTATCTCCAACTGATGCGCTCACACAAGAAGACGGACAACCGCACACAGGAAATTTCCGAAATCGCCCGCGCCTGCAAGCAACTGGCGAGAGAACTGCGCGTCCCCGTAATTGCGCTTTCGCAATTATCCCGCGCTGTGGAATCGAGGCCGGATAAACGCCCGATGCTTTCGGACCTGCGCGAGTGCGTGGTTGGCGATACCCGGCTGACGGACGCGCATACCGGACGGCAGATAGCCATTCGCGACATTCAACCCGGCAGCACGATTTTAGGCATGGGACGCGAACAAAAAATAGGCGCGTATCAGGTTCAGGATGTCTGGTCAACCGGCATCAAGCCCGTGTGGACGCTGACAACGCGCGCCGGACGTCAGGTTACGGCTTCAGCCAATCATCCATTTTTAACGGCAGGCGGCTGGAAACGTTTAGATGAATTGAAAGTTGGAGATGTTCTTGCGTCAGCCCTGCGTCTGCCGTCGCATGGCGCGGAAAACCCTGACCGTAAAGACTTATGCCGATTGCTTGGCTACCTTGTGGGTGATGGCACATACCAGAAACATCGCAGTGTCGGTTTCTGTGGCTCTGACCCTGCTGTTGTAGAAGACGCGCGCAGTATTGTCGCAAAGTATTTTCCTGACGTGAGTTGGCGTGAAAAGAAGGCATACGGCACCTATCAGGAAGGCGATTTCACCTGCATATACGAGAATGGCTACGGACGTCCTTACGGCAATCCTTTGCGCGAATGGCTGCGTTGCCTCGGTATTTTCGGGCAGAAAGATAACACCAAGTTTGTGTCGGATTGGGTATTTGAGGCCGGTGAGGTCGGGGCGCGGAGTTTCTCGCAGGCTATCTCGCCACGGATGGCTGCGTGAAATTTCGCGTTGCGAACAATCAGATTCAGTGCAGCGTTCATTTTGATACGGTCAGCAGACGATTGGCTGCGGATGTGCAAGCCCTGCTGCTGCGGCTAGGCGTTACTGCTTTAATCAACGATGGAACTATGAGCGATAAGGCGACTCAGCCCATATACCGCGTGAGCATTCTGGCGTTTGCGGAGAACCTGAAGCGTTTTGCGGAGCAGGTACAGCCAACGGGTAAAAAAGCCGCTCTGCTACAACAGGCCATACGACAACTCCCGGCCTCCGTGACTAACGGCAGTTTGTTTGGCCTGCCGGTTGAAATTTCACAGTTGATGTACGAAAAAACAAAGCATTTACGGCAACAGGGGCGCAAACTGGAAGGCAGACGCCTGTACTGGAAGGATCAGAATAAACGCCCTAATCGCGCTTCCTGCGCAGACATTGCGACTCGCCTGCATGATGACGAATTGCGCGTATGGGCGGAAAGTGACCTGTTATGGGAAGAAATCAAAAGCATCGAAGCCGCAGGCGAACAGGAAACGTTCGACATCAAAGTGGATTGCGCCAATTTCCTTGCGAATGGCATTGTCGCGCACAACAGCGGGTCCATTGAGGCTGAAGCCGACATTGTTATGTTTATCTACCGTGACGCCTATTACAAGGCGAAAGAGGAGGGGGCGGACGAGCAGCAGGGCAACCGGGACTACGAGAAGATCGAAGAAACGGAACTTATTCTTGCCAAGCACCGCAGCGGCCCGACCGGAAAAGTATTCGTCGGCTTCATACCGCAATATACGCGTTTCGAGAATATGACGGATCGCGCGCCGGGCGATCTTGAGGAGTAGCACGGGAAAGTTGTTAGGTTATTAGGTTGTCAGGTTGTTGGTTGAGAGGAATACAGCCGCATCGAACGGCTGTATCGAACAACTTCAAGGCAGAAGGAATTTGAGTATGCGCGTACTGATAATCGGGGGTGGGGGGCGCGAACATGCGCTGGCGTGGAAGATCGCGCAGAGTCCTCTTGGGACAAAAATTTATTGCGCGCCGGGTAATGCCGGAATCGCGCAGATAGCCGAGTGTGTTCCGCTCAGTGTGGGCGATGTGGACGGGCTGACGCGCTTTGCCGTTGACAATCGCGTGGATTTAACGGTTGTCGGGCCGGAGGCGCCCCTGATGGCGGGACTGGTGGATCGGTTTGAAGCGGCGGGACTGCCGATTGTCGGGCCGGCAAGCGGGCCGGCTCGACTGGAGGGCAGCAAGGTATTCGCCAAGCAACTAATGCAGTCCGCCGACATTCCCACCGCACCGTTCTGGATTTGCAACTCGTTGGCGGAAGCGCGAACCTGTCTGGACGAGTTCTACCGCTGCCATTCTGCGGATACGCGCATCGTGATTAAAGCGGACGGGTTGGCGGCAGGCAAGGGCGTGATTGTCGCGAAGAACGCGGACGAAGCGGCTGCGGGCATCCATCGCATTATGGGAGATCGCATCTTCGGCGCGGCTGGCGATACGGTTGTGATTGAGGAGTGTCTTGTTGGCGAGGAGGCATCCATCATGGCGCTTACGGACGGCAACGCGATTATCCCGTTTGTCCCCTCGCAGGATCACAAACGCGCGTTCGACGGTGACATGGGGCCGAATACGGGCGGCATGGGCGCGTACAGCCCCGTTCCCATTCTGCCGCCGGATGTGGTGGAAGCCGCCCTCGAGCAGATTTTGCGCCCCGCCATTCACGCTATCAGCGAATTGGGCATCCCCTATCGCGGCGTGTTGTACGCGGGCATTATGGTCACGCCGGACGGCCTGAAAACCATTGAATTCAACTGTAGATTGGGCGACCCGGAGACGCAGGCCGTGCTTCCCCTGCTCGACAGCGATCTGGTTCCCCTGCTCATGGGCGTAGCCGATTGCAGCCTGAGCGAACACACGGCGCAGTGGCGTTCCCATGCGTCCGTGTGCGTGGTAGCGGCATCCGGCGGCTACCCCGGCGATTTTGAAACCGGCAAACCTATCAACGGACTGGAACAGGCGGCGCAAAGCAAAGGTTGCCTTGTCTTCCACGCGGGTACGCGGCAAATTAATGGCGAAATCGTGACCGATGGCGGGCGCGTCCTGAGCGTCACCGGAGTGGGCGAAGATGTGCAAACCGCCGCCAACCGCGCCTACGCCGGATTAGGCTGCCTCCACTTCGACGGCATCCACTACCGCCGAGACATCGCCGCCCACACGCTTCAACACAGATAAACCAGAGGAAATTTCACCACCAAGACGCAAAGGACACCAAGAAGACAAATGCAAAGAGGCGTTGAAAAGGCATGACAGCAAAGCACAGGTAAGGGCTAATTCAACTTCTTGAAATGCTGTTCTCTTGTTTCTGTCCTCTTGGTGTACTTGGTGTCCTGGTGGTGAAATTTCCTTGTCCTCTCTCCGTGTTCCCGGTTTGTAAATAGTTCGTGAAATTTCTCACATAGTTTGGTATACTGTTCGTAGGGCGTAACAACGGTTTCGCGGTGGGCGTAGAATGGGGTAGGAGAAACCATCATGGCGATTTTAGAGCGCGAATTGACGACAGCGGCGCGGACGCGGAGCATTGACGACATTGCCGACAAGGTGTTTGCGAACGAGCGGCTGACGACAGAGGACGGCCTGCGTCTGTTCGCGCACCACGATTTGCCCGAACTCGGCTTTCTCGCCAACCATGTCCGCGAACGCCTGCACCCGGATACGAATAATCTGGTGACGTATGTGGTCGGGCGCAATGTCAACTATACCAACGTCTGCTGGGTGCGCTGCAAGTTCTGCGCGTTTTACCGTGTGCCAGGGCATGAAGAGGGGTATACGCTTTCCAAAGAGCAGATTTTCGACAAAGTTCAGCAGATGGTGGACGTAGGCGGCATCGAGATTCTGATGCAGGGCGGACTAAACCCCAAACTGAAAATCGAATGGTACGAGGATTTGCTGCACAGCATTAAAGCAAAGTTCGGGCAGTACGGCGTCATTCTCCATGCGTTTTCGCCCGCCGAACTGATTTACATCGCCAACATCAGCAAATTGTCGCAGGCCGAAATGTTCGCGCGCTTGAAAGCGGCGGGGCTGGACAGCGTACCCGGCGGCGGCGCGGAGATTTTGACAGATCGGGTGCGGCAGGAGATTTCGCCCTACAAAGACACCGCCGACGCGTGGCTGAACTGTATGCGGGAAGCGCACAAAGCCGGACTGAAAACAACGGTCACGATGATGTACGGCAGCGTGGACACAGCGGAAGACCGGATCGAGCATCTTGTCCGTTCGCGCGAATTGCAGGACGAAACGGGAGGATTTACCGCGTTTATTCCCTGGTCGTTCCAGCCGGACGGAACCGAATTGAGCATTGAGCGCGCGTCCGCTTTCGACTATCTGCGCACGGTCGCGGTCGCCCGCCTGATGCTGGACAACATTCCCCACATGCAGGCGAGCTGGGTCACGCAAGGCCCGAAAGTGGCGCAAATCGCCCTCGGTTACGGCCTGAACGACTTCGGCAGCACCATGATGGAAGAGAATGTGGTTTCGTCGGCAGGCTGCGCCTTCACCATGCCGATTGAAGAGATGGAGCGGCTGATTCGCGAAGCCGGGTACACTCCCATGCGCCGAACCACGCAGTACCAACTGCTGCCGCAGGGCGTTCCCGCCGGTTCGCCCCTGCTGAACAATGCCTTGCAAACATCTTCTGTCTGAGAAAGGAAGCCAATAACAGACAGATTAGAAATGCAGTTTGTGGTACGCTTGAAACAGCCAGTCGCCGGAACGGCCCGCTAAGGGGGTCCACGAGGGCTTGTAGAAATTTTCGCCGTTGTTTTTTCGCCAGTTGACGGAGAATATCCATTGCGGCGTGGCGGCATAGCGCAACCCCAGTGTGATCTGTCGGCCTGTGGGGTCGGCCTGACCGGGTTTCAGGTATTCCAATCGTCCGACAAGGGTGAACTTCGCGTATTTGGGTAGGTGGTAGTACACGTCCACATAACTACCGTTCGCATGGTCGTTCCCGAAACTGCCGAGCAGGAACTCGCCGCGCACCAGTAAATGCGGTTGTGTGAACCGCCAGTCCAGCCCGGTTACATGAACGTTCTGCCGCGTGTCTTTGTTGTATTGCGTCACGGAAAATCCGTCCCAACGACTTACACCCAGTATCACGCCCTTCACGTAGGTTTGCGCGCGAAAAGCCGCGCCGCCGACAGGGTTGGCGTTGCCCCACAAGCCCGAAGACCGCCCGTTAAAATAGGCCGCTTCCAGCTGCACAGTGGGCGAACCGCCACTGAACGCGATTCCCGGCGCTCCCCAATCTACGGAATTGAAAAAATAATCGGAGCGGGGCATCGGGTAGTCAATCAGGCCGGACGCATACGTTTCCCGCGTGTCGTAAATGCCGAACGGCAGGCGAACCATGCCCGCCTGCAATCGCTGCGGCCCCCACTGCTTTTCCAATGTGGCTTGCTGCGGCAGCAGATTGCCGTAGCGCCGGTTGCCGTAGATGTTCAGGCGCAGTCCGGGCGCAAGTCCCGCCGTCAGCCGCGCCGAAGCGTCATAAAGCCCTGTCCCCGATTTCCCCACACCCGCCACCCGGCTGCGTATGTCGGTATTGAGTTCGACAACGGGCCGCTCTACCTGCGCCCATGCGGTCCGACTGTTCCCCAACAGCAATGCAAGCGTCAGCAGAGCCATGCCCAATTTACTTTTTCTGAATACCATTGACTTCCCATATCCTTGCCTGATCTTCAGCGGGGTGGCTGGAAGATTGTGTCGGCAAAATTATCGGGAGCATCGGGGAAAACTTCACCTTGCTGTTGAGATTTTTTATAAACGAACCACAATAGACGGCAAGGAGTTTTGAACATGAAAACGATTGCTGTAGGTTGGGTGAAGCCAGCGTTTTGCCTGATGGCGCTGTTTGCCGGAGCGGGACGCGCTTTTGCCGCCGATGTAGAGGGACAGGTGGCATTGCCGAACAGGGGAATGGCGCGGGATGCCGTTGTCTATTTGCAAGGCGAGGCGAAAGCCGTTCCTCTGTCCAAAGCAATCATAGATCAGCGCGACAAAATGTTCTCGCCGCATGTCAGCTGCGTAACGCGCGGCACGACCATGCAGTTTCCCAACAACGATACGGTTTTCCATAACGTCTTCGCGTATTTCGACGCTTCCAAGTTCGATTTAGGCATGTATCCGCGCGGCGCGAGCAAGTCCATCAAAATGGAAAAAATCGGCGTGGTCGCCCTGCTGTGCAACGTTCATTCGGACATGAGCGCGTACATCGTGGTCGTGGATACGCCCTTTTACGCGGTCACGGACAAACAGGGCCGGTTTGTGTTAAAGGACGTACCTCCCGGCTCGTACACGCTGCATGTATGGCACGAAAGCGGCGCGAAACTCACGCAGTCCTTTGCCGTCACCGCTGCCATGAAGCCCGTAACGCTGTCATTAATGAGGAGATAGTTGTTAGGTTGTTAGGTTGTTAGGTTGCTAGTCGTCAGGAAGTTATAAACCCCTTCTGATAGCCTCAAGACCTAACAACCTAACAACCTAACAACTCTCAGGATACTCCTATGCGTCTCACGCTGCGCGCGCAAATTTTACTGCTGATTGCGGGAACGGTCGCCGGATTGACGGCGATTCTGCTGGCGTCCGTCACCATGCTGACCAACATGGAAACGGATCGGACCATCCGGCGCGACGTGGAAGCGACGGGCGGCGTCCTCGCGCAACTGCTTCAGGAGCGCAACGCCGGCCTGACCGATAAATGCCGACTGCTGGCGCGTCAGCCTCGCCTGCTGTACCTGCGCAGCGCCAATGCCGCAACGATTGCCGATTCTCTGGGCGAGTGGCTGCCCCAAATGCACACAGACGCGGCTCTGCTGACCGATCAGGACGGGCAATTGATGGGCGCGACGGATAGCCGCGAACAGGCGGGGAAGGATTACAGCCGTGAACCCGGCATTTCGCGAGCGCTGGACGGAGATTGCTGGTCGGGCGTGATTTCGCGGCATGGACAACTGATGCTGGCCGTATCCGTACCCGTTGTGGATGGGGCCAGTCACGTCGTGCTGATGACGTTTACCACGTACAGCCTGATTGACGCGCGCCTTGCAGGAGAACTGCGCCACGCCCTGAATACGGATATCGCGTTTGTGCGGCAGGGGCATGTGGTGGGCGCGTCCCTGCCTCTCCCCGACGTATTGCCCACGCCGCGCAATACGCCCACGCTGACGCGGCTTGGCCGCGAACGCTACCTGCTGCTGTACGCGCCCCTGCCCGGTAAACCAATTCAGCCCGATATGGGCTATGTGATTTTGCGTCCGTACAATGCCGCCCTGCTGCCATATCAGCGATTTCAACGCCTACTGATGCTGATTTTGAGCGGCGCGCTGGTTCTTGCTATGAGCGGGGGCGCGTTTGTGGCGCGGGGGCTGACGCGCCCGCTGGACGGCGTTGTGCAGGCGGCGGCGATGTTGAGCCGGGGAGAATGGCCGCAACGCTTCGACGCGCATCGGCGCGACGAGATCGGCCTGCTGCAAACCGTCTTCAACGACATGACCGTTTCCCTGCGCGACAGCCAGGAGCGGCTGCTGGCCCTGATTGATACCGACCCGCTGACGGGGCTGGACAACCACCGTCGTTTTCAGGAGCGGCTCACGCAGGAGACGCGGCGTTGCGCGGCATCGGGCGAACCTCTGTCCCTTCTGCTGTTCGACATAGACCACTTTCAGGAATACAACCGGCAGCGCGGACACGGGGCGGGCGATGAAGCCCTGAAACAACTCGCGGAACAATTGCGCCTGTGCCTGCCGGATGTGGCGGTGGCGGCGCGGTATGGCGGCGAGGAGTTCGTTGCCCTGCTGCCGCAGCACAATTTAACGCAGGCGGAAACCTGGGCGGAACGGTTTCGCGGCGAAATTCAGAAAGCCACGAACGGAGGGTTTACATTAAGCGTGGGGTGCGCCGCGTTCGGTTCGCAGACACGGCAGGGCGAAGGTTTGCTGCTGGCGGCGGAACTGGCCGTATCCCGCGCCAAACAGTTGGGACGCGACCGCGTTTGCAGGTTTGACAGCGTGCCGGGCGCGGATCAGGATGCCGACCCGTACCAGTTGCACCGGTTTCTCAAAGATGGCAGTCTGGCGACCATTCAAGCATTGGCCGCAGCTGTTGACGCCAAAGACCCGTATACGCAGGGCCATTCGCAGCGCGTCGCCGAATACGCCACTTCGCTGGCGCGGCATGTCGGCGCAACGCAACCCGAATTGGATTTGCTGCACACGACCGGCACACTGCACGACGTGGGCAAAATCGGCGTTCCCGACGCGATTCTCAAAAAGCCGGGGCGACTGGATGAGGAAGAACGCGCCGTTATGGAGACGCACCCGGTTCTGGGCGAAGTGATTGTGCGCAAAGCGCCGCAACTGGCCGCAACCCTCCCCGGCGTCCGCCACCATCATGAGCGATGGGACGGCAAGGGCTACCCGGACGGACAGGCGGGCGAAGCGATTCCTCTGATGGCGCGTTATCTGGCCCTTGCGGATACTTTCGACGCCATGACCAGCGACCGCCCGTACCGCAAAGGCTTGTCGCTGGAAATCGCGCTTGCGGAGATCGGCAGGGGCGCAGGCACACAGTTCGATCCCGATCTGGCCCCCGCCTTCATCGAACTGATGCGGCAGGCGCAGCCGCTTGCCAGAGCCGCGTGATACCTCACCCCAACCCCTCTCCTGACCGCGCTACGCGCCAGGAGAGGGGCTATTTTATGTCGCCTGCATGGGTTGAGTGAACTTGATTGCGCGTCTCGCCCGAACTGTCATTGGGAAAAGCGGCAGATACAGGAGGAACCGGGCGCATGAATTGCGAACAGTAACCATATCATCTTTACCGCGTTTGGCAGACAGCCAAAAGAGAAATCCGAAATGGAGAAGTCAACGATGTTTACTCCCGACGAACTCGCTTTTTATCAGGAAAACGGCTACATAGTGGCGCGGGGCCTGCTGGCGCCCGATGAGGCCGCCGACATGCGCCGCGAGTGTCATGAACTCGCAGAACGACTGGGCGCGCAGCAGAACATGGACGCGACCTGGGGCAGCGCGCGAGAAGCCATGCCCGAAGCCAAAGATACCAAAATTCTGCACTGCCACAACGTTCAATTCTACTCCGCCGCGTTTACGCGCCTGATTTGCGACCCGCGCCTTACCGACCGGGTAAGCGGCATCATCGGCAGCCCGAACGTTCAACTGCACCACACCAAAATGTTCATCAAGCCGTCCGAAATAGGCTCTCCGTTCCCCATGCACCAGGACGCGCCCTATTTCCCGCACGACAACCATACCATGATGGCCGCCATTATCCACTTTGACGACGCGCCGATTGAAAAAGGCTGCGTCCGCGTCGTGCCGGGCAGCCATAAGTTAGGCATACTGGAACACAGTTCGCAGGGCGGCTGGCATCTGCCGTTCGAGCAGTACCCGATTGACAGCGCGATTCCGTGCGAGGCCAAAGCCGGAGATGTGCTGTTCTTCTCGTACCTGACGATTCACGGTTCGGGCATCAACGTCAGTCAGGAGGCGCGGACAACCCTGCTCGTGCAGATGCGCGATCCCGCCGACCCGCCCACCATTGCCACGCACGAATCGCGCGGTCAGGGCATGATGTTGCGCGGCATTGACCCGCTTTCCATTCCGCGCGGCGTGAAGTAGAAAGCATCAGGGAGAAGTTTAGCCGCGAATACACGCGAATACACGCAAATGGGGAAACAATGCGGCAGCCGTTCCGGTAACGGCTGCTGTGGCGTAGTAATCGGCGTAAAACAAGTTTGCTGTAGCCCGGAGCAAGAACGACCATGACGACAATCTCAAAACCGCATGTGGAAATGCCAGTATTGCCGCAAAAGCGTATCACGCTGGAAGAATTCATCGCAATGGGAGAAGGCCCGCCCTATTATGAGTTCGAGGATGGCCTGCTGATTCCCCGAAATGATGAGGAGAACCCGATGGTATCCCCGAAAAGCCGACACCAACGTCTGATGTACCGTCTGACCCATCCCATTGATGATTATCTTATCTCCAATCCTATTGGCGAGGTTGTCATGGATGTGGATGTCTATTTGCCGGACGGCAAAATGTACATTCCAGACATAACGTTCCTTGCTGCCAACGGGGGAGCGCGCATTGATCCCGCCGACGATAAGGTGCATGGCGTTCCTGAACTTGTGGACGAAATACTTTCCACCAATCAGGGACGTGACCGCGTTCACAAACAGCGCGTCTACCGGCGTAACGGCGTGACGTGGTATTGGATTATTGACCCGAACACGCTGATTCTGGAAGAACTTCATTTTCAGCCAGATCAGCCGGTTACTATCAACACTATTGGCAAGGGCGAAGATTTTCAGCCCGCCATCTTTCCCGGCCTGACAATCAACCTTGCGAAACTAATGGGTGAAAAAACGGTAAGTGAGAGTGAAAGTGGAGAGTGAGAGAACGCTCGGTTTTGCCGCAGTAAGCGACGCGCAAATCGAAGAAGTTATTTTGAACACCGCCCCAATTCCACTCAGGAGAATATTTCGTGACCGTTCCGCCTGTTCCGGTTTCTGCCGCCGATGCTGCTGATACCGTGGCTTCCAAATTGCTGACGCCGCCCGTTCCGCTTGCCGGGTTTGCGCCCGAAGAGTTTCAGACGCGACGCGCAGCCCTGCGTCTGCGCTATCCTGACGGCATTATTTTAGTAAGGGGCGCGACGGAAGAAGAGGTCGTGAAGCCCGCCACCTATCAGCAGAACAGCAATTTCTTTTACCTGACGGGCGTGACCACTCCCGGCGCGTTTCTCCTCCTGCTGCCGGAGGAGGTGAAGGCAGGCGCGGGACTGCGCAATCTCACAACAAGCCCGCGCGAACTGCTGTTTTTGCCCGCCCGCAACGCGCAAACCGAATTGTGGATGGGGCCGCGTTTGGGACCGGGCGAAGAAACGGAAAAAGCGACGGGAATAGAAAAAGTCGTGGATGCGGGCAGTTTATGGGGCGCGTTGACCGCCTGGCTGCGGCGCAATCCCGTTCTGTATACCGTAACGCCTTATGGCGAACAGGCGCAGTCCACCCGCGAATACGCCCTGATGCAGCACATTGCCCGCCTTGCCCCGTCTGCGCAGTTTCGGGACGTGTCGCCTGGAATCATGGAGCAGCGATTGGTGAAATCCCCTGCCGAAGTGGAGCGGATCGCGCAGGCGATTGACGTCACGGCGGAGGGACAGCGGATTGCCCGCGAGATGATTACCAATGGCGCGGGAAAGCGCGAATACGAAGTGGAAGCGGCCATTTTTCAGGCGTTTCGCAGCCGGGGCGCAAGCCTCGCGTTTTCCACGATTGTCGGCGGTGGGCGCAACGCGACGGTGCTGCACTACGAGGACAACCATCACATTCTGCAGGCGGGGGATTTAGTGGTGGTGGACATCGGGGCGGAAGTGGATCACTATTGCGGCGACCTGACGCGAACCTACGCGGTGGGCGGAGGCATGACGGACAGGCAGTGCGACATTTACAATCTGGTCAAGGCCGCGTTCGAGCATACGCTGGCGCAGTACAAACCGCGCGAAGACAGCCTGAAATCTCTAGATGACCGGTGCAAAGCGTTTCTGGACGAGTCACCGCTCCGCGCTCTGGACGCGGACGGCAAAGAACAGACCATGAAAGCATTTATGCCGCACGGCCTGGGCCACCATTTAGGTTTGGATGTGCATGACGCCGTTCAGTTCGCCGACCGCGAAATGCCGCTCCAACCGGGCAACGTCATCACCGTTGAACCGGGTTTATACATCGCGTCCGAAGGCATCGGCGTCCGTCTGGAACACGATTTCCTCGTTACGGAAACGGGATTGGAACGGCTCGGCCTCGATCTGGAAATGTAGGAAAGTGAGAGTGGAGAGTGAGAGTGAGAGAAAATGCATCTTTACTCTCCCTCTTCACTCTCCCTCTCCTACATTGCCTTGATACGCTCAACCGCCTCCTGCAAGCGTTCGCCGTTTTTGTCGCCCACGACGGTCAGGGACATGCGAATATAGTCCTTGCCCCACTCGCCATACCCGACGCCGGGAATCACGAGTACGCCCGCTTTTTCCAGCAGCAGTTTCGAGAACGACATGGCATCGTATCCATCGGGAACCCGCGTCCAGATGTACAGCGAAGCGTCGGGCTTGCGGACGTTCCAGCCTATCGCGTTCAGGCCGTCGCACAGAATATCGCGCCGCTTTTTGTAGAGGTTTAAGGTGGCGGAGTTGTCGCCGTGCAGCAGGGCATGGGCGGCGGCAAGGGAAATAGCGGGGAATTGCTTGCTGTCCAGATTGGATTTAAGTTTGTTGATCACGCCAATCGCGTCCGGGTTGCCGATGGCGAAGCCGATACGCCAGCCGGTCATATTGAACATTTTGGACAGCGAGTGCAGTTCTACCGCCACATCCTTCGCGCCCGCAACCTGCAATACGCTTGCGGGTTTCTTGTCGGCGTCGTAGTACACGTCGGCATACGCGGCGTCGTTGACAAGCAGCAGATCGTTTTCCCGCGCGAACCGTACCGCGTCTTCAAAAAACGAGAGTGGCGCGACGGCTCCGGTCGGGTTATTCGGATAATTCAGCCACAGCAGTTTGGCGCGTTTCACCGCTTCTGTCGGTATTTCCGCGAAATCGGGCAGAAAGCCGTTTTCTTCCCGCAGCGGCATCGTCACCACTTCGCCGCCTGCCATCAGCGTGTTCACCTTGTACACGGTATACGCCGGGTCGGGACACAGCGACACGTCGCCCGGATCAATGTACGCCCACGCCAGATGCGCCAGCCCCTCCTTGCTGCCGATGAGCAGCATGGCCTCGGTAGCGGGGTCTACGTCCACATCGAAGCGGCGTTTTGTCCACGTCGCGACGGCTTCCAGAAACGGCGTCCAACCCGCATTGCTTTCATCGTAGCGGTGCGTTTCCGGGTCATGCGCCGCCCGGTTCAACGCTTCGATAATGGAGGGCGGGGTTGGCTGGTCCGGGTCGCCAATCCCTAAATCAATCAAATCCCGTCCCTCAGCAATCGCCTGCCGCTTCAGGGCGGCAATCTCGCCGAACAGGTACGGGGGTATCTTTTCCAAACGCGCGGCACGAGCAATCAAGTTCCTACTCCTGAGAAGATTTGCGCCACAGAGGCACAGAGACACAGAGGTTTCACAGAGAAAAGAGAAAGAGAATCAAAAGAAGACCTGCGATTGTATATTTTGTGGTTTATCTTACCTCATTTCCCTCTGTGAAACCTCTGTGTCTCTGTGCCTCTGTGGCGCAAAATTGCTTTTGTCTACTTGGAAACAAGGAAGCAGAGTTCGTTGGCAAAGGCGAAGCGTTCCAGTTGCCAGCCGCTATTTTCAACTTCGTCCGCAAGCAGGGCGCGGAAGCGGGTTTCATAATGGCCGCCCATGTGTTTGTTGTGTCCGCCCAGCGTACGGGTGGGGAAGGATACGAGAATGTGTTCGGCGTTGAGGGTTTGCAGCAGGCGCAGCGCGGCGTGTTTGTCGGATTGTTCCAGCGGGGGCAAAGCTTTGAGCAACAGGGCCAAATGGACGGGATGCGTGGGCGGATTGGCAGCCACATCACACACTTGCGCGGTTCCCGCCACGCCCGCCAATGAAAAAAAAGAGTTCAGGAACGTCATCATGTCGCCGTACAGGTCGCAGGCGTGATAGGTGGCATCGGGCGCAAGCGGCATCCACGGAAGCGCGAGCGGGTTCAGGCCGCAGCACAAATCCAGCACGGAGCGGACAGGCGCGATCTTTAGCCAGCGTTTGCGCGTAAAACGTGTCCAGCAGGGGCAGCCGTTCCCGCGTACTGGCGTGGTTGGTCATAATGTCTAGCAAAGGAGGAAGGAGGAAGGGATGAAAAATTCCCGTAGGGACACAACATGTTGTGTCCGCGTTGCTGATTGTGTCCGCATCGCATGTATCCGCGTTGTCTGTCGTATCCTTGTTCTCTGTTGCGGATTGAGCGGCGGCTTGTTGGAGTTGCTGTAACCAGATGTCGTAGCGCATTTTGGGGTCGAGGAACGCGCCGGCGATTTGATGCAGCGTGTTTTTAGTTTCTTTGACGGCTTCTTTGAGATTGCGGCGGTTCGCCAGTTCACGCGAACCAATGCGCCGTATCAAATCGGGGCAGACGTGCCGATATTTCGCGCTATCCTGAATTTCGTGTACAAGCGCGTCAATCGGCAAAACCGCTTCATCCTTCATCCTTCATCCTTTGCTCTTATCCCTTCAATTAACTGCGTCATAAAGCGCAGGTTGTGCAGGGTGGCAAGGCGGAAGTAGAGGGTTTCGCCGACTTTGCGCAAATGGCGCAGATAGCCGACGGAGTAGCGAGAGCAGGTGGGGCAGTCGCAGTAAGCGGAAATCGGCCTGTCTACTTTGGTGTGCTTTTCGTCGTCAATATACAGCGTATCAAGCCACTCGTTTTTGACAAGCGTTGTAGACGTGAAATCCATTTGCGCGGGGTCAGATTTCCACACGTACAGGCGGCCATTGCGGGCGTCGCGGGTCGGCAGAGCGCAGTCGAAAATGCCGTAGCCCATCTGCGAACACAAGATCACGCTTTCCGGGGAACCGATGCCGAGCGCGTGCATGGGAAATTGGGCGGGAATGGCTTCCCGTGTCGCTTGCAGCATGTCGGCAAGCAGGCTGCCGCTCTGATCCAGCGGCCAGCCGCCGTATCCGAAACCATCAAAGCCGATATCAAGCAGGGCGCGGGCGCATTCCTGACGCAATTCCACCTGCGCGCCGCCCTGCACCACGCCAAACAACAGGGGGCGCGGAGCATCATCCGGCTTTATCTCCGGCGCGTACGTGATTTTACGCGCCTGTAACTGCCGGACAAATTCGTCCTTGCAGCGTCTGCCCCACGCGATTGTACGCGCTACAGAACGCTGTTGCTCGTCCAGACTGTCACTCGCATTGGTGCAGTCGTCCAGGCAAATCACCACGTCCGCGCCATACGCCATTTGCAGCTGAACGCTTTTTTCCGGCGTCAGTTGAAACTCGCGCTCCGCGCCTTCCGGCTTGAAGCGGATCCCATGATCGCTCAATGTCCCGAATTTAGCGTTTTGCCGCACAAGCGAATACGCTTGAAATCCGCCCGAATCCGTAATAATCGGCGCGTCCAATCCGCCATTTTGTGCAGCCCGCCAAGCGCGGCAATGGTCGAAGAACCCGGCTTCTGCATCAGATGAAACACGTTCATCACGAGCGCTTCAATACCCACCGCCCGCAAATCCGACGCATCCACCGCCCGCACCACGCCCAATGTCGCGTCCGGCAGATAGATGGGCAGGCGGAGAGAGCCATGCGTAGTTGATATTTGATAGTTGATAGTGGCGGCAAAGGATGAAGGATGAAGGATGAGGGATGAAGTCTCATTGCCTGTTTCCTGTTCTCTGTCCTCTTCCTCACTCTCCTTTTCGTCTCTTCTTCGCTTCTTCTGTTCTCCCTTTCTACTCATCGTCACCCTCTTCCGTATCCGCGTCCTCCTCTTCATCCTTCATCCTTCCGCCCTCATCCTTTGCCGCACGGCTGACGCGCTCGATGCCGGCGATGACGACGATGTACTCGCCTTTGAGAGTTTTGCCCTTTACGGCTTGCAGCAGGACGGAAAGCGGGGCGCGCTGTACCTTCTCGAACATTTTGGTCAGGTCGTTGGCAAGGGCGGCGTTGCGGTCGCCGTACACTTCCAGCGCGTCGCGCAGGCAGGATTCCAGACGGTAGGGGCTTTCGTAGAAAATGAGGGTATGGGGGGCGGCGGCATCCGTTTCAAAGAAGCGTTTGCGCGGGCCGGATTTTTGGGGAGGAAAACCGCGAAAGGTGAAACTGTGAACCGCCAGCCCGGACAGCACCAGCGCCATAATCAGACCCGTTGGGCCGGGAATCATGGTGAATTCGTGTCCCTCCGCGATGGCCTTGCGCACCATGACGAAACCGGGATCAGCGATTCCGGGCGTTCCCGCGTCCGTGACAATCGCCACGCTTCGGCCCTCCCGCAGCATGTCCAGAATCCGGTTGCTGGCGTGGTCTTCGTTGTGTTCGTGGAAGGAGATTTGCGGCTTCTGAATCTCGAAATGCTTGAGCAGCATCCCTGTTTTGCGGGTATCTTCACTGGCGACAACATCCACGCTCGCAGCGTTTCGAGCGCGCGGAGGGTTATGTCTTACAGGTTGCCGATGGGTGTGGCGACGAGATAAAGCATAGGTTAGGGGTCAGGTTTCAGGTTTCGGGTTTCAGGTGTCAGGAAGTACATCTCGTCTCTACCATGAGAACAAAGAAACGTGTTTTCCTGACACCTGACACCTGACACCTGAAACCTTCTACTGATTGGGAACCGCGCCCGCGCCATCATCGGCGGCGGGGGCGGACGCGGCGGGAGAAACGGGAGATTTCACGCCGGATTTTATGGCATTGGCAGGGAGAACTCTTTTGGTTCTCGGCGCGCCCGTGCCGACAAGCACGACGGACGGAATGGCGCGGTAGTGGGTGGAGATGGGTTCGCGCTTCACCTCCTGCCCGTTTTCTTTGACCACGCGATACCATGTCACGTCAATGCGCGGATGTCCCGGCGCTTTTACTTCCGTATGGCCTGCGGGCAGGCTGGAATCGTGTTCGGTTTCCGTGCCGAAGCCGCTTTCGCTGCGCTTGCCGAGTACCAGGGACACTTCGCGTCCCGGGGTCTTTTTGCCGTAAATACGGAAGTTCAGCGAACCGTTGCGCCCCTTGCCGTAGATATAAACAGGCGCGTCTGTGCTGTTCTGAAACTTGAAATCCATATCGCCATCCACAACCGTGGCGTCGCGTCCCGCCGGCACATAATGAACGGGAAACGCATGGTGCGAACGATCCACGATTTTCAGATTGGACAGCAGAACGGCATTGAACAGCGTGGTGGAAACCTGGCACACGCCGCCGCCCACGCCGGGCTTAAGGACGCCCTTCACGATTTCCGGGGCGTTTTTGAAGCCACACTCCAGACTGCGCGGGCCGACGGTTTTGTTATAGGAGAAAACTTCGCCGGGGCGCAGGAGAGTGCCGTTGATGCGGCTGGCGGCGAGGGCGACATTGCTGTGCCGGTTTGCCGTGCCGCCAATGTCCGTTTGCATCCTGCCCAACACGCCATTGATCTGCTTGATGTCCTCGTAGGTGACGCTTGCGGGCGTTTCATTCGCGGACAGTTCCACAGGAATCGGCCCGGTCGCGTTATCCATGCTGGCATCGGGGGTAGGGGACTGACGGCGGACGGCAGACGCGGCTTGCGCCGTCTGCGTTTCCCGATTGGGAGGGGTGGGAGCAGGCGTGGAACCGTTCGCCCCACCCGGCTTCTGATGCGCGTTCGGATCAACAGCAGCAGGCGCGTCCGTGTTCGCTTTGCCCGTATCCGCTTTTCCCTCTTCCCTTTTTCCTTGCCCCTCCGTATCCTGTTCCCTATCTGCTGTCGCGCCGTTGAAACGTGTCCACGCCTGCGTGATGGCGTTCGCGGAAGCGTCCACGTCCACGCCCAGACCGGGTTTGTCGTGAATGTAGGCCGCGATCTGTGTGCCGTTAAGTTTCAGGCGGGCATTGCGGGGCTTGCGGTTTACCTTAAACGCGATCTGCCTCGCGTAAGCGCGTACCTGATTGTCGTCTATGGCGACGCGGGCGGGAACCAGAATTCTCTGCTGCCGGTCAGCACATGCGACATTTGCGCCAACATGCCTTCGCGTCCGGCTTTGCTTACGTCTTCAAGCGTGGCGGGAATATCGAAACCCATTTTCAATTTATGCGCGCTGATCGTCCACGTTTTCGCGACATGGGCGTCGTCCGCGAAATGCAACTGTAGTTCCACAGCCTGCCGCGCTTCGCTCCATTGCTGCAACAGCGGACGCGCCTCTTCCAGCGTTTTGCCACCCAATTTCAGGCTGCCGACCTGTACGCCGGGGGCAATCTCGTTATCGGGCACGCGCGCCCGCGCGCCGAGCAGTCCCACTCCTCCAACGGCAAACAGGGCGATGGGCGTCACGACATACAGGCGGCGAGGCCCGGAATACCGGACTTGCGGAGCAGTTTTGGGAGCTTTTTTGGGTGTTGCTGACACGAAAGAGAACCTCGCTTACTTACACAATTTACACGAACAGGGATACTTTGCGCTTCGAGCGCGGTGACTTCAACCGCAAACAAACCTTGCAGGGGAGCGATTCATCGCGCCCGTCACGCTTTATCATGGACACTTTTAAGAAACATTACCGAGCGGGGAATGTGACAGACAATTATCTGTTTTCGGAATGGTGGGAACCGTGTCCCACACGGGCAGGCGCGTGTTCCATGTTGTGGTGATGCCCCTCGTGCGCTTCCAGACGGGCAATCAGCTCTTCCAATTTTTCGCTGTGCTGTTCCAGCAGTTCCAACCGCTGGCGCATTTCGCGGATGGTTTCGTCCTGCGGGTCCACGCGGTTGATGAAGTTGTCCATGACGCCGCTGTCCGCATCGGAGGGAGCGGTCAAGCCCAGCATGGCATAATCTTCCCCGGCGCGAATCCCATCCTGCCGGATAATTCGCCCCGGAATACCGACAACCGTGCAGTTGGCGGGAATGTCTTTGTTGACAACCGCGTTCGCGCCGATTTTGCAATGGTCGCCAATGGTAATCGGGCCAAGTATCTTTGCGCCCATGCCGACAAGAACGCCGTTGCCCAGTGTTGGGTGACGCTTCACTTTGTCCAGACTCGTGCCGCCCAATGTCACCTGATGGTACAGCAGCACGTCGTCGCCGATAATGGCCGTTTCGCCGATCACGATGCCCATGCCGTGATCAATAAAGAAACGCCGGCCAATGGTCGCGCCGGGATGAATTTCGATGCCGGTCATAAAACGGCCGAATTGGGAAACAAACCTCGCCCCAAGTTTGAGTTTGCGTCGCCACAGGCCATGCGCGAAACGATACAGCCACAGGGCATGCAAACCCGGATACGTCAGCACTTCCAGCAGGCTGCGGGCGGCAGGGTCTTTATGAAAAACCGTATGTATATCTTCTCGCAAGCGCGCGAACACGATGATTTGAGTTTCCTTTGCGTTTCAGCCCGACACGCAGCTGTTTCTATGGATTGCGCGGCCACATTGCGCGCGTTTCAACCCTGCTGCGGAACTGTACGCCTTTCTACCTCTCCCACCGGAAGGTAGTTCCCAATTCAAGTTCTAAACCGGATGAATTACAGACAATGTAGATTTAAACATCACCCAAAGTGTAGCACATAATGAGGGAAACCGCAATGCGAAAACGGAAGATTGGAGTGAGACCGCGCAATTCATTGCACGGCTGGGGCTGTAAAATCAACCATCAAAATATAGCCTTTACTGTTCCTTTCTTTTGTTGTAAATCACATACAAACTTGTATGCCTCTCGTATATTTTCCTCATCCTCAGTAGATTGAAAAACGGCTAATGCTGCTTCAGCTAGTTCAATTGCTTTGCTCCTGTTGCCACGGCCTGACTCAACAAGAGCAAGATTAGAAAGAGCGCTAGCTTCGTCAAGGCGGTAGTTAAAGCGACGGGCTAGTTGCAAACTTTCGAGGTAGTACTTCTCTGCTTGCTTCCATCGTTTTTGCGATAGGTAAATATTTGCTAGGTTATTCAGAGCCTTCCCCGCCTCAAAGAAATTCCCGCATTCTAGAAGTAATTCAAAGCCTTTTATATGTTCCTTCTCTGCAGCAGCAAGTTGTTTGCTTTTGTGGTAAATTCGTCCTAGTAAACAATGATTTAAAGCGATAAGTCGCTTTTCACCATATTTTTCCGCTATTTCGGCACTCTTGTGTACCTGCTGCTCTGCATCTTTAAGTAGTTCAAGCCCGAGTAAGGCACTGCCGAGGTCATGATGCGACTGTGCCTCACCAAGAAGATTACCTAACCTATGACTAATAGATAAATCTTCAGCAAAATATATTTTGGCTTCGTTGAATTTATGAAGCCGAATACAAACCTGACCCAAATTGTTCAAAACGACAGCTTCACAATAAGGGTCGACTGCTTTTTTTGCCGCTGGAATAGCCTGCTTCATCAAACGTTCTGCTTCTAGTACCAATCCACGTAGAATCAGAAAGTCGCTCAAATGTTCAGACAATTCAACTACTGCTTCCCAATCTTTAAGTTCCGTAGCAACAAAGGCCGCAGCACAAATATTCCGCCATTCTACATCAAACACCGCAAGTTTTTCAGGATCATTGGGGTCGTCATTGTCAATGGCAATCCGATGCATGATAGCAACAAGCTTTTGTTGCCACTTAACCAACTCTGTACCTAATTGTGTCATAGCAAAGCGACGGATTAGAGGATGAAATTTATATTTTTTGCCGTTAGCCTCAAGCATGGAATGAGCAATACATTCCTCAATGGACTTTTGCAAGTCCTGAATTTGGGTGAAGTTGGCAATGATTTGTTCGCTGGCTCCATCGGGCAGGATGCTGAGACGTTTGAGCAGTTCTCTGGCGGTGTCGCTGAGACGGTCGAAGGATACGCGGAAACAGGCGGCGATGCTCTGGTGGCGCTCGGCGCGTAAGGGGTCGTCACCGGAAACAAGCGCGTTCAGGCTTTTGCCGACCTCTTCCAACAGTTGCGACAGGGGCAGTTCGTCGGCGCGGGCGGCCAGCAGTTCGATTGCGAGGGGCAGATTGCCGATGAGTTCGCACAGGCGCGGCACAATCTCGGCTTCTTCTCCCTGCCATCCGGCCTGTCGCGCCCGCAACGTGAACATTTCAATAGCTTCATTGGGGGGCAGTTCGGGCAGGGAATAGTTGGGCGTGTCAAGTTCAGGAACCTGTTGGCGTGACGTGAGTAACACCGCGCTTGGCGCAGAAACCGTTTTCAGCCAGTGCAGCAAATCATGGTCTTCGCCAACCGACTCGAAGTTGTCCAGAATAATCAGGCACGGACGTTCGCACAAGGCTTTTGCCAGCCGCTTACGCTGTTCGTCCGGGCCGACCTGCCGCATCCCCTCGCCCATCAGCACGACAGCCACTTGCAACAGAATATCGCCCAACAGTGGACGAGTTTCGCAGTTGACCCAAACCGTTTCCTGAAATCGCGAACGCATCCGGCGCGACAGTTGCAGGGCAAGCGTGGATTTGCCGACGCCGCCATATCCCGTCAGCGTCACGCATCCGCCCTTTTCCAGCAGGCTACGCAGAATTTCCAGATCGGGTTCGCGTCCCACGAACAGAGGTTCGGTAACGGGAATTTCGGCGGGGTTGGTAAAGTCGAACGTGGACGTTCGGAAAGCATAGAAATTCGGCGCTTTTGTGGCAAGTTCGCGGTACTCGTAGTGATTTACCCAAACCACAAGGGAGATATTCAAATCCGCCAGAACTTCGCGCTGCAAATCCAGATAGCCGAGCGCGTCAGGAAAGGCGCGTTCTATATCATACAGGCAGACGACTTCGCCCGTCTGCGGCTTGAGGTTCCGTATCAGGTCTATTGGGTTACGCTGGCTGCCCGTCAACGTCAACTCGTACACACGCTGCTTCAACTGTTCTTTGAGCGTTTTCAGCATCTCCTGACGTATGGCGACCCGATCATAAAGCGCGATTGCGAACGCTCCATCATCCGAATAGGTCAGCAGGGTAATCAGTTTTTGCAGTTGCGGGTTCATGTTGCTATATACGAGATTATGCGCCGAATCTACTTATGTGAGCAGGGGCAAAACAACCGGATGGACGTCACACCAAACGGCATCATCATGGTACTCCAACAGACTGAGGTTTTCCAGCAATTGCTGTACCGTTTCGTTGGGAACGATCTCCTTGCTTCTATGGGCGGTTCGCAGCGCCTCGTAGTGGGCAGGAAGCAGGATGCGCCGATAGTCGTCACCGAGTTCCGCTCCCACCTGCTGCGCCATTTCAACCGTGATTACCGGACTATTGGCTGTAATTGCGTTCAGCGCCGATTTGCGTACAATACGCACAAGGTCACGCATCAATCCGCCGCTCAAATCAATAATGGTATCCAGCGCGTTCCCGGCAAACAGTTCGGATTGTACGCGCCGGGTGACAACCTCACGTAGTTTGTTTCGCCCATCTGTATCTGGTTCATTGTGCAGGGCGTGTTGATTGATGTTGATATTGTGCAGCGAAAAGTGGTTATCATAATCCCGTTTGCGCGGCGGAAACTGCGTCGAGTAGCACAGCGCGATGGGGAATGTGTAGATGACGTGACACCCCAAACTGTTCAGCGCAACGGCATTGTCGAAGAACAACGTGCGGGTATCCGTCAGCAGAGCCTTATCCAGGTCCTCGACCACGATCAGCGGCAGGCGTTCCGTTTTGCTCTTGATGGCAACGCAAACAGAATTAACCCGGTCAATCAAGTCGGTGAGACGTGGAAACAGCTTCTGGCGCATGGTTTCGCGCGTGGTTGCTTCCTTGCCGTACTTGGCTTCAATGCTCAGAATCAGCTGCGTCAGTTTCGCGGAAATATTGCCGGAGGTTGTTGTCGCAATGGTAGTCTCTTTCGTAATCTCATTGGTGAGAAAATCGTACAGGTTTTGCTGTAGTTTGTCATCAAGGGTTACGAAATTGCCATCCTCTATCACCTTACGAATCAGAGCGACGGCACAGGCCAGAACCACATCGGCATATTTCAAATCCGCCATATTTAGCATACCGGCAACCGAAAACGGCACGATGTAAAAGTGCGTTTCCAAACCTTTTGCCAGTCGTCTGAGTTCCGTTGATTTGCCACTCCCGCGATGTCCGCTGAACAGTACCTTGACAGGCTCCTCATTGCTCAACAGAAACGCCTTCATCTTCTCCAAGGGCGCATGTGGGCGGGAAATGTAATACGCATCCAATTCATAATCCAGCAGAGTGCGCTTCGGATTGAAACGGTTCAGGACATCTTTTACAGTATATTCGGCCACGCCTACTCTCCCCATGCTAACGACAATTCAACGCGCAGATGTATTAAAACGCAATATGCGGATATACCCGGCATATGCGACAGTTTACCACGCGCAGATTGCATTGTCCATAGGGAGAGTGAGTTGTATAGGGCCGGCCATCTTAATCTCATTATGGCGAACGTTCATTTCGCTGATGAGATAGGAAAAATACGTCATGCGCCGGCCCTGGGGGCTACGCCGCTTCTGTTTCTGTCTGAGCGGAAAGGTTAGATACAGCCTCCGGTTCGCCGTGCCAGAACTTTTCCACGCGGGGCCATTTGCTGGCGCGACTGGCGGGCGGGAGATATTGTACGAACTCCGCGCCGTAGTCTTTGGTTATCAGGCGGGTGTCCAGAATACACACGATGCCCCGGTCATTGCGGGTTCGTATCAGCCGTCCGAAACCCTGCTTTAAACTGATTTGCGCCTGCGGAATGGAATAATCGCGGAACGAGTTGCCGCCCGCCTTTTCAATCACGCTGACGCGGGCTTTGGTGACAGGTGAATCGGGAACCGCGAACGGCAGGCGATCAATTATCACGCATGACAGCGACTCGCCCTGCACATCCACCCCCTCCCAAAACGTTTTCGCGCCAAGCAGACAGCCGTTGCCGCTGGCTTTGAACGCTTCGATGAGTTTACCCGGCGGCAAGTCGCCCTGCTTGAACAGCGGGAACGGCAGCCTGCCATTCAAACGGTCATAAACCGCGTTCAGCACCGCCCGACTGGTAAACAACAGAAACGCCCGTCCGCCCGTCAATTTCAGGATGCGCTCAATCTCGGCTATCATCTTATCCATGTACGCGCCGGTCGGGGCGGGCGCGGGCAAATGTCCCGGCACATACAGCAGTGCCTGTTGCTTGAAGTTGAACGGACTGCCGACAATGCGCTCAATCGCGTCGCTCGGCACGCCCAATCGCTGCCGCACATAGCTGAACGTGCCGGAATTGGCGAGCGTGGCCGACACCATGATAATACTGCCGCCTTTGTTATGCAGGCGTTCACTGTTCCACAAATGCTCTTCCAGCACTTTGGCGATGGAAACGGGCGTCAAGTGCAGCGTGACGCGGGGTTCTTTTTTGTCGCCCTTGCCCATGAGCGAAATATCGGCCCAGCGTATGGCGTTCTCGTCCTGCTGAAAAAAGAGTTGTGACAGCTCTTCGCGCGCCCGCCCGCACAAACGCGCCATGCCTTCCAGTCGGTCGCGCAGGTTCTCGTCGTCCTTCGCCACTTTGAGAATATCGTTTTGCAGTTCCCCGATGCTGTTGCAGGTTTGGGTTGTCCAGTTCTCGACGTGGGCGCGGTTTTCGTCATGCAGCACGTCCTCAAACACGAACTCGTTGCGCCCCGCCTGCAAAAACGGCACGAACAGGCTGGCGTTCATATCTTCCAGCATTTGCAGGCGGCTGCGGTCAATATCCAGCCCCTTGACGTGCTTGATACGCTCCATGAGATTGACCAGACGGCGCGAACCGAACTCGATGCCGAAGGTTTTGGTGGCAACGTCTTCCAGATGGTGCGCCTCATCGAAAACCACGTAATCGTAATCGGGAATAATCCCCGCGTTCGGATCGCCCCGCCGCAACAGCAGGTCGGAAAAGAACAGGGCGTGATTGACGACGATGATTTTGCTGCCATACGCGGCCTGCCGCATCCGATAGTAAAAGCACGAGTCGTAAAACTGGCACTCCTGCCCCCGGCACGTATCCATGTTGCTCGCCACTTCGCCCCAGTGCGGATACGTGAACGGCAAGTCAGCCACATCGCCCGTAATGTCACTGCGCCGCGCCCACGTATCCAGTTTGCGAAACAGCGGGTCGGCAGCCGCGAACAAATCCGAACGGGCGCTGTCCAAATCCTGCAAGCACAGGAAATTGCCCCGCCCCTTCATCTGCGTCGCCTGCACGTTCTCCTCTGCGTTGGGAAACATGCGCAACACGAGGGGAATATCTTTCTCAATCAGTTGGTTTTGAAGGCTGATGGTATGGGTGCTGATAACCGTCACTTTGCCGTCCAACGCCGCCCGCACAGCCGGAACGAGGTACGCAAGGGACTTGCCAACGCCCGTGCTGGCTTCCGTCAGGCAGGGCTTGCCCTCCCGCATAGCCTCTTCAATGGCTTCCGCCACCTGAATCTGCTCGATGCGGGCCTCGTAATTGGGCAGTTCGCGGGCAAGCGGACCGGTCGGCCCGAAAAACTCCGCCAGCGTGTCGCAATCGGGTTCAAGCTGACGCCGACGCTGCTTTCGGGCTTCCTCGGTCTTACTGTTTTCGGTTTTCGCGCCGGAGTTTTTGCCGGCGCGGGACGTTATCGGCATGAATCAAAAATGGCTTTCTGGAGTCTGTTGCAGTGGCTCTCCTATTATACGCTACAGACGGCGTGGGAACAAGCAGAAAAGGGCTAGCCAGCCTCTCCCGGTGGCAAGTAGTTGACAGCAAGCAGCCGCGCAATTTATTGCGCGGCTGTGTTCTTCCCTGCGGGTGGACGCCCGGTAACGAAGTCCGCCTTCGCGGACTGAAGGCATAGAGGCGTATGTGAGTCCCTAATACACGGTCAAAGTGAACGTTTACGTAGGGGCGCTGCTTGCTGCGCCTTGCTTTGTACACGGTTGCGCCCTTGTACACAGAGGGTTCAGCAAGCAGAACCCCACGTTCCCATTGTTATTTCTGTTTGAGGCAATGCCTTTCAGTGTATAATAAAGGGGCGCATAGTTATCTGCGCTCCCCTTTTCGTCTGTTGCAGGAGAGGAAGCATGAGTTTAACAGTCACCATTGATTTGCCGGATGAAGTGGCCTCGCGGTTTGTTGCGTTGCCGGAAGAGGAACGCAGTCAATTCATCGCGATGCGATTGCTAAGTCGTTACAATGGCGCTAAGGGACTTTCACGAAAATAACTGTTCCAGTCCGCGCAGGCGGACTTTGTTATCACAGCCGCGCAATTCATTGCACGGACTCGAAGTGGAACAATTTAATTTTTCGAGAGTCCCTGAGAGGAAGCCGAAGACTGCATCACGGTTGTAGAACAGGCGCTGACGGACATGGACGCCGGTGTCGCGCTGGTTTCTTTTGAGGAAGTCTGCCGCCAATGGAACCTGAAATCATTTACACGCGCGCATTGGACAGCGTTGATTGGGATACCCTGAAAGCCGACCTGCGCGCCGACCATTTTGACAACGGACGCAGCGGGGAGCAGTTGCGCCAATCCTTCGCCAACAGCCACAGTTTTTGCTTCGCGTGGGCGGAGGGGCGCATTATCGGCAAGGCGCGGGTTCTGTCGGATGGCGTGTGCAACGCCTATCTTGTGGATGTATGGACACAAAGCGCGTACCGCAGACGGGGGATTGCCGCGCAGATGATTACCCTGCTGTTGAACGACTTGCCGGGACAGCATGTGTATCTGCAATCCGATGACGACACGCTGGCATTTTATGACAAACTCGGTTTTCGCCCGCAGCCGCAGGGCCTTGCCCGCATCATCGGACGCTGGCTCGACAACACGCCCGCAGGCGAGTAACGCCGCTCCGATATACCCATTGCCGCCTCAAAATTTAAGACCGTAGCCCCGTCCATCCACATTGCTAACTGCCATTCTATTTGCCATATAGTTCGATATGGCGCTGCTTGAGCCGGACGTATTCGGGGTCGTCTTTGGCTTGCTCATAGTAGCCGTAGAATATCCGCGCGGCCTGCGCCTTTTCACTCGTCGCCCAATCCGCCGCCTGTGGCAAAACTTCCTCGTCCGCGTGAGGATGCTCTGCTGAATGGGGCGGGCGCAGAACGGGAGCGGCGGGCGAATCCATTTCCTGCCGCGCTGAGTCGGAACCCTCAGCCTTATGTTCGTATTTGCGCCCGCTCGGATGATTGGCATAGCGGCGGGCGCGGGTATAGCCCATCTGCAAAAACTTGCGCGCCATGTCCATGCCCACAAAATCCTCTTTCTCTTTGTATTCCTCGAACAGCGCGTATATCTTCTCCGCCGACGCCTGCGCCGCTTCAACCGTCGCAAACCGCCAGTAGGGCAGTATCTCCGCTTTATATGGCTGCACCGACAACACGCCCTGTTCGCCCCTGCCTATGCGATACAGTTCCGGGTGCGCGCGGAAGTCGGTTGTGTGGAAATCTAGAGCGTAATCGAATGGCATATATCTGCCCCTTTCTGACGTTTCACAGGAACTTTGCGCCACGCCCGTTGTAAACAAGAAGGAAGTTTACGCGCCATTGTTCCCAAAGCGGCAGGCGCGGCAGCGTGTAAACGGCAGATGGCAAGACAGGGAGACACAAGTAAGCATCATGGCACATAACGATGTAAACGGCAAGGTAGTTGTGATTACGGGCGCGTCCAGCGGGTTCGGCAAGGGAACCGCGTTGCAGTTGGCGGGCAAGGGCGCGCATCTGGTACTGGCGGCCCGGCGCGACAACCTGCTGGAAGAACTGGCGCGGCAGTGCGAGGCGCAGGGCGGGCGGGCGATTGCCGCGCCAACCGATGTCAGCAAGCAGGCGGATGTGGAGCAACTGGCGCAGACCGCGCTTTCCACGTTCGGGCGCATTGATGTGTGGATCAACGACGCGGGCGGGGGCGCGATTGGGCGCTTTGAGGAGGTTCCGCTCGACAAGCATGTGCAGGTGATTGAAACCGACCTGCTCGGCACAATCTACGGCAGCTACTTCGCCATGCGGCAATTCTATGCGCAGGGGAGCGGAACTCTTATCAACGTCGCATCCGTCATCGGCAAAGTTCCCGCGCCCTACTTCGCCTCGTATGCCGCCGCCAAGCATGGCGTTGTCGGCCTGAGCGCGGCACTGCGGCAGGAACTCGATGTGAACAAGATCGAAAACATCCGCGTTTGCACCGTGTTTCCCACTTCGATGGACACGCCGTTCTTTGAACACGCGGCGGACTATACCGGCCATCAGGTGGTTCCCATTCCACCGGTTTACGAGCCGGAACAGGTGATAGACGCGCTTGTAAGCCTTGTCAGCGATCCCAAAGACGAGGTTGCTGTCGGAGGCGCGGGCGGTCCCGGCTTCACCATGATGCACAACCTGTTCCCCGGCCTGACCGAACACATGATGGCGAAAGTGACGCACAAATCCCTGATGGACGCCGAACCCCACCCGGATACGGGCGGCAGCATACAGCAGCCGATGACTACGGGTACAGAAGTCGGCGGCGGCTGGAAGCAATAGTTCATTCTCTTCAACCGCTACCAAACACAAGATGCTCAACTCTTATTGGGGTTGAGCATCTTGTGTTTTTTGAAACGCAGGTTCGATAGGTTCCGTAAGCGAGGTATTACACGCCCGCTTTGCGAAGAGTAGTCCTCAATGGATGGCGTCCACTTGTGGACATACCCCTTCTCCACAAAAGCGCATTTCAAAGCGAAGCAGAAATGCGCAACCTGGGGGAAGGGGAGTACCCTGATATACAATGGTATAACTTGTGAAAATGAGAATAAGCATGTTGTTCTGGAAGCCGGTTGGGGTTCTGCTGCGCCTGCGCTTTCAGGCGGCCCGCAACCAGTTCGCGCAGTCGCCGACGCCCGTGCTGTGGACGCTGCTCATGGCAATCGCGCTGGCATTGGCGGCGTTGGGACGCGGCAACCGTGCTGGCCGCGCAATGGACACTCCTGCCCATTGGCGAGGCGGAAGCGGCGTTGCGGCAGGCGTGGCTGCTGATGCAGGCGTTGTGGTTGTCGGCGCTATTGCTTCCCGGCGTTGTGTCGCTGCTGAATTACGCGCCGCCGTCTGCGGTTCTGCGCCCCTTTGCCCTGCGCCCGCTTCAAATACTGGCCTCAGAAATTCTGGCTGGATTGGTGGATATTCCGGCCCTGTTCTGGCCCTGCTGCTCACCCTGCCACTCGTCGCGCGCCTGCTTGCCGGTGGGCAATGGGCGCAGGCAAGCGTTGTTATGGTCGCGTTTGGACTGCTTTGCGTATTCAAACCGGCCTGCTGGCGCGCCGCCTGATCTATTTTGGAAGTTGGGGGGCGCGTCGGCTGCGGCGATGGGCGGATATTCCCGCCTTGACCGTGTTCCTGCTGCTTGGCCTGTGCGTGGGGATGCCGCCCGCGTTCGCGTCCCTGACCAGCGCGACAGTATCAGAAGTTCGGCTTACGCCATTGGCTGCGCCGTCTGTGTCCCCAACCCTGTTTGCCCCGCTTCTGCCCTCCACTATGGCCGCTCACGCCGTAACCTGTACGCGCAACGCGGATGCGGGCGGACTGGCCGGGGCGTTGAGCCAGCTAATTGTTTGTCTCGGTTTAACCGGAAGCGGCGCATTGCTGGCATTACGTGGGGCAAATGCTTCTATGACGGAAAGCGCAGGCAGAACCCCTGCGCCAACAACGAAGTCTCGAAATACAGACCAGATCGCAATCCCGTGCCGGAATACGCTCACAATGGTTGTACGTTGTAGTGACCGAATGGCGATTGCTGCTGCGCGCGCCCCACAACTATTTGCGCCTGCGCAAACCCGCCAGTGTCCTGCTGCTGTGCGTGTTCGCGTTTTTGTCGCCGGACATGAGCCGCAACCCCGTGTACAACGTGAAAGAGTTTCTCGGCGTGGGCGCGTTGCTGTACAACGTATTGTGGCAGATGCAATTGCTGTGCAACCGCTTCGGCAATGAGGCCGGAACAGGCGCGCTGCTGTTCGGCTTTTCCGTTCCGCGCCGAACGCTGCTGTTCGGCAAAAATGTCGCGCTGTTGCTGCTCCTCCTTTGTCTGGATAGCCCTGCCATTGCCGGATTGTGCGTGGTAGCGGGGTTTCCGGGCCACATTCCCCGCTTTATGCTGTGGCTGCCGCTGATTTTGATGGTTCTCATGTCGCTCGGAAATGTAGTTTCCATTCTGCGCCCCTTCGCCATTGCGCCATCCGGCAAGCGCAAAGGCATAGAGCCGCCCGAAGCGCTTTCCGCAGGTTACATTGCTGTCGGATGCCTTGCCGTTCTGCTGCTTGTTCCCGTTGGCCGGTTGCTTTCCTTTGAACAACCCTTTGAATGGGTTGGCGTGATGGGCGCGATCAGTTACGTGGCAGGATTGACTGGGCTGTCCGTGTACGGAACGAGCGTTCTGCTGGCGAAACGCGAGTATAAAATAATTGCCGCGTTGGACGGTTTTGGGGAATGAATTCTCAATAACAATGGTGAATATCACTATGAACATAACAATGGACGAACTCAGCGTATCAGCGCGGCAGGTCACGCATACGTACGGGCAGCGCGTGGTTCTGGATGGTCTGGAACTGCAACTGCGCCCCGGCGAGTTCTTCGGGTTCCTGGGGCAAAACGGCGCGGGTAAATCTACCGCGATTCGGGCGTTGTGCGGGTTCGCGCCGCCCACGCGGGGCGAGATTCGGGTGGCGGGCGTAGACGTGATTCGCAACCCCATCGGAGTTCGGCGTCATATCGGGGTGGTTTCTGAAGATGTCGCGCTTTACGAGCGGCTGACGGGGCAGGAATTTCTGGAATTTGCGGGGCAGATGCACGGATTGAGCGGCGGGGAAGCGCGTCGCCGCGCCGCCGATCTGTTGGAACGCCTGGAACTGACGAATTCGGCGCGGCGTCCCATACACGAATACTCGCTCGGTATGCAGAAAAAGACCGCCTTCGCCGCCGCCCTGATTCACGCGCCCCGCGTCTTATTTCTGGATGAACCCTTCAACGGAGTAGACGCGGCTTCCACCCATACCCTTTGCGGATTACTGAAACGCCTTACCACACAACAGGGCGTGACGGTTTTCTTCACGTCGCATCTGCTGGAAATGGCCGCGCGTTTATATGACCGCATCGCCATACTGCGCGAGGGGCGTATTCAGCGCGAAGGAACCGTTGCGGAATTTCAGGCGGAAGCGGCGGCACAGGGGCTTTCGTGGGAAGCGTTGTTCCTGCAATACACGGGCGCGAGGATGCAGCCCGATACGATGCTGGACTGGTACGCCGGAGCCGCCTCGTAATGTTTGTCTACAGATTGTTTTGAACCCGGATTTACAGGATTAAGGGATTAACAGGATTAGACCGGTCTTCATTATGGTAATCATCCCTATCATGAAAAATCAGGGTTCAAGACAACATTTTCTTTGGGAGTGACCTATGAAGCGTATGATGTTGCGACGTTCGTTTTTGCAGGGTTCACTGCGGCGTGTTCTGCCTGCTGCCGGATTGATGCTGGCGTTGGGGTTGGGAGCGGGTTCGTTCGCGGGCGCGGATTACGTGACACCGGCGCAGCCGCTGTTGGGACTGCCGGATTCCGCCTCCGCTTCGCCTTCCAACCGCGATCACTTTCTGATTCAACGCCCGCAGTACGCGCTCTCCTACAACAACACGCTCCGGTTTCCCAACTGGGTGGCGTGGCATCTCAATGCCGGGGATGTGGGTTCCACGGGTCGGGGGCAGTTTGTGCCTGACACGTCCCTGCCGTCCGGCTTTACGGTTGTCACGCCCGGAGATTATACGAACAGCGGCTATGACCGGGGCCACAATTGCCCGTCCGCTGACCGCAGCGACACGCGCGCAGAACAACGACGCCGTGTTCCTGATGACCAACATGACGCCGCAGGCGCACGGCACTGAACGCCGGCCCGTGGGAACAATTGGAAACGTATTGCCGCGATCTGACGAAAAAGGGCAACGAGTTGTATATCGTATGCGGACACGGGTTTTCTGCGCCGACGCATCAGACGATTGGCAAAGTGGGGATCGCGGTTCCCGATTTCGGCTGGAAAGTGGTTGTGGTCATTCCCGACAAGACAGGCAATGATAAAGGGCGTATCACCTCGCAAACGCGCGTCATCGCCGTGAAAATGCCTAACGTCAATACCGTTTCCAAACAAATGTGGAGCCGCTACATTGTCACCGCCGGAGAATTGGAGCAGGCGACAAGTCTGCATTTTTTCACCGCGCTGCCATCCGCAACCGCGCAGGCTTTGCGCCAGAAACGCGATGCGGGCGCGGCGGGAAGCTCTTTTACGGGCGTTGCCGGTTTTGGCGCGGCACGACACAGCCGCAAGGTGAAGCGCGGCAGTTTCGACGTGACCGGGGGCAGTTTTGGAACGCCAATCAGCGGCACGAAAAATCAGGTATGGGTGAACACGCGCAGCGGCGCGTACTGGAAACCCGGCACACAATACTACGGCAAAACCAAAGAGGGCAAATACATGCCCGAAAAAGACGCCCTCAAAGCGGGCTACCATCCGGCAGGGGGCAAATAGGCATGGCAATGGAACCAGAGGAAGAAAAGCCCAGAGCAAGCGCGCCCCGTCTGACCCGGCAGCAGCAGGAATACTTGATGCGCGAAGCGCTGGCAGAGGCGATACGGGGCGTGGCGGAGGGGGAAGCGCCCATCGGCTGCATCATCGCCCGCCCGGTCAGCAATGCAATCAACCGGCAAAATACAGAAAATGCGGAGGCGGGTCAAGAGCAGCAAGAACAAAACTCCAAAGCGCAGGAACCGGAAGCGCAAAACGAAGAGTATCACGAAGTCGAGATTGTGGCGCGGGGACACAATCGGATGAACGGCCTGCAAAGCAAGATCGCACATGCCGAAATCATGGCCTTTCAAAGCGCGGCGGGCAATGGCAGGGGGGAACCCGCGATTCCGCTCGACAGTAAAGACGTAATTCTGGTATCCACTCTGGAGCCGTGCGTGATGTGTCTGGGCGCGGCGATGGAAGCGGGCGTCGCCCTCGTGCTGTTCGGAATGAAAGCGCCCGCCGACAACGGCACACAGCGCGTCCGCCCGCCCCAAAGTCCGGAAAGCGCCAATCCGCAAATCATCGGCGACATTCTGCGGGTGGAAAGCCGCCGGCTTTTTGAAGAGTGGCTCAAAGGCAAAGAGGGTACGGAACAGGCGAAATTCGTGGAGCAGTTGCTCGCGCTCACAGAAGAATAATCCATAACATGTAAACAGGCCGTTCGCCGCTTTTGAAAAAGCGGCGAACGGCCTGTAATAATTCACTATACTATTCACTTTAGCACTAACTGTAGCGAACGTTATATTGCGTTACGCGGCGAACTGCAACAATCCGAGGCGGCTGGCGCGCTGCATGGCCTGCATCCGGTTGGTCACATGCAGTTTCTCATAGATATTATCCAGGTGAAAGTCCACCGTGCGCTTGCTGACAAACAGCATATCCGCCACCTGCTTGCTGGAGTGTCCTTCCACAATCAATGCT
The DNA here is from genome assembly GCA_963817895.1 of uncultured Chthonomonadaceae bacterium. Taxonomy (GTDB): domain Bacteria; phylum Armatimonadota; class Chthonomonadetes; order Chthonomonadales; family Chthonomonadaceae; genus CAWFQB01. The sequence goes on along the minus strand of CAWFQB010000002.1, from coordinate 470,209 downwards.
AAAATTTCTAATTCGCGCTTGGTCAAACGCACGGCTTCGGACGTATGTGAGGCCTGGCTATTCATTTGTTGTGGTTCCTTATCACTCTTATTATTAAGAGGGCGTTGTTCGGTAATTTACGTTCTTGTATCCGTCGCGCATGCCGTTGATTTTTCCGGCTCCGGCGCTTTTTTACGGTTACAACTACGTTATTCCACAACAACCGGAAGGTTTACCATAAAAAAAGTAGATGGGTAGAAAAGTAGATGGTAGATAGGTAGAAAAGCGCTGTCATCTTGATCGCTTCTACAGTGGTTTGTGCTATCATGCTGCCCGTGATAAAGCAATGTTGTAATCATCAGCTACCGACTACCTATCTACCATCTACCTATCTACCTCCCTTCCTACTCACTCTTCTTCAACACGATAATACCCAGAACGACGAATAGAACGTTTTGTGACCAGGCGGCGATGTGAGGGGGGACGAGGGCGTGGGGGCTGCCCGGAGTGGGGGTACCTAACATGCGGGCGAGCAGCATCGTGTTCCAGTAGACGAAGACCAGGCAGATAGACAGCAGGGTTCCCATGAAGCCGCCGCCCTTCGCGAAGCGCAGCGCCATTGGCGGACAGCACAGGGCCATGACCATGCACGAAAACGGCACGGAGAGCTTGAAGTGATAGTCCAGTTCCGCCGACACATCCACGCTTCCGATACGGCGGTTGGCGCGTATCTCCTCGCCTAACTGGGCAAACGTTTTGGTGGAACTGCCCGCCATCTTGCCCATCGGCAACTGCAAGACAAAGTTGCTGGAAAAGGATTGCGGGTCTACGTTGATGTGTTTGGTGACGCGATGCGCGCTGCCCCGCGACCAGGCGCGCGAATCCTTTACGCTGTACGTATAAATTTGCGCGTCTTCCAGTATCCAGTCGCCCGATTGGTAACGCCCCTTGTCCGCCGATAGCACGAACGGCTGCGCTTCCGCCGCGTTCAAGGAACGGAAGCCCGAATCAATGTGAACACCGCGCAGTTCAATGTATCCCGGCTTCGGAACCATATTGCGAACGCCGATCACGTAGCTTTGGTCGGGCGAAACGATGTACTCCCCGCTCGGCGGCGTGAACGATTTAAGGTGCATGGGCAGGTCGTTCATAATGGCGCTGAAGCGCGTGAACGCGGCGGGAACCACGTACTCGCCCCAGTAAAAATCCGCCACGCTGACGATCGCGCCCGTCACGAAAATCGGCATGAAGATGCGAACCAGACTGGCCCCGGACGCGCGCAAAACCGTGATTTCCGAGTCGCGGGCCATGCGGCTGACGGCAAGCGACGCGGCCATCGCCATGCCGACGGGCATCGTCATGTTGATGAGGAACGGCACGAAATACAGCGCGAGCCGGACCACTTCCCATATCGGAATCTGGTTTTGCAGAAACGTGTCGGCGTTGTTGTACAGCACCGAGCCGGTCAGCATCATCACGACGCCGGCCAGCCCGATCAGAAACGGCACGAACATCTCGCCCCACATATAGCGGTAAAGAATTTTCATAGCGAATTACACGGGATATGCCTCGTAGTCGAGAGCGAGAATGTCGGCGCGGATGGGATTGATGAAGTTCTGCACGACGCGCTGGTGTTCGGGATGCGGGCCATAAGCTTCAAGCGCGGCTTTGTCCGTGAAGCGGACGATCAGGCCATGCGTGAAGTCTTTGCCCCGGTCAGTGAAGTTTGCGCCGCAGGTCAGGTCGAGAATGCCGGGTATTTTGGTTTTCAGGGCGCGGAGTTCGGTCAGGGCGCTTTCAATGGCGTCGGGCGTGGCGTCGGCGTTCCAGCGAAACAGCACAATATGCTCTACCATAGGTTGTTGGTTCCTTTACGGAGATTGGATATAGATTTCTCTCTCCATTGTACCTGCATGGCGGGAATTCCTGCCTGTGGCGTCGAATTATCCTCAACAACAGAATCGGGAACAAGCGTCTACAGCATCCGGCATATAAAATGCCGGGTAACGGAAAGAAAAATGAGACTCAAAATCACTGCATCAGCATTACTGGCATGTACCGCGCCATTGACATGGTGGGCTGTCCGGTCATACTCAGCGGAAAAAGCGCGAGAGATGGCGGCAACGGCGCGGGCGCGAACCGATACGCCGCATGTCGCGAAAGAGGGCGTTCTGCTGCCGAGCGGGTGGGTTCTGCAGCCGGCGGGGCGGCAAATCGCAACGGGAGATATGCCCCTTGATATGCGCCTGTCGCCGGACGGCAACTGGCTGCTGGTCAGCACGGCGGGTTACGCGCCCTGCCAGATTCTCGCCATTGACGCCAACAACGAGCAGGTACAGACCACGCAAACGCTGGATCAAACGTGGGAAGGCATGGCGTTCGGGCCAGTTCCCGCTTCGGCTCAACGGCTGCTGCGACTTCCACGAATGGCGCGGCAGGCGCAACGGGCCGAGGTGACAGCCTGCCCGACTTGTACGTGTCGGGCGGCGGGCGCGGGCTGCTGTGGCGGTTCGGCTGGAACGCGCGGGGCGGCGATTTGATCCGCAAAGAACCCCTGCCGGTCGGCAATCTAATCGGGCGGGAAGCGCCGTATATCCGGCCCAAAACAGCGAAGGCCAACGCCTGGATCGCGGGCATCGCGGTCAACCCGGACGACGGCGCGCTCTATGTGCTGAACAATCAGCGGGACACGCTGCTTTGCGCTGGATCCGCAAACGGGCAGAGCGAAAGCAACCGCGAAAACGGGCGACCATCCCAACGCCGTTGCCCTTTCGCCCGACCACAAACGCCTGTACGTGACCAATCAGGGCAGCGCGTCCGTGTCCGTATTCGAGACTTCCACGCTGGCGAAAGTTGGGGATATTGCGGTTGGGCAGCAGCCAGTTGCGCTGCTGTTCGATACGGACGGCAAACGGCTGTGGGTGGCGAATTCGCGGCAGCAATACGGTGAGCGTCGTCAACACGGCCACAAACGCCATTCAGGAAACCATTCGTACCAGTCTGTTTCCCAAATCCCCCACCGGCAGCACGCCCAACGCCCTCGCGCTTGCCCCGGACGGCAAACGCCTGTTCGTGACCAACGCGGACAACAACGACGTGGCCGTGATTGACGTGAGCCATCCAGAAGAATCGCGGGTTGTCGGCTTTATTCCGACCGGCTGGTATCCCACTGCGGTTGCGGTTTCCAAAGACGGCAAAAAACTGTTTGTGGGCGCGGGCAAAGGACTGCGCAGCAAGCCGAACTTTCCCCGGTCGGGTGGCGGAGTGGGCCTGACCATTTACAACAACGGCCCGACACAATCCTACGGCCCCAATCACGATCAGGTTGTCACCTTCGATTACATCTGTTCCACGCTGGAAGGCGCGGTTTCCATCATTGACATGCCGGACGACAAACAACTGGCGCAGTATACGTCACAGGTCATTGCCGGCTGCCCGTATCGCGACGATTATTTAACTGCAAACGGCGGAGAAACCGGCGCACAGCGTTATTCCGTCCTCCGTAGGCCATAAATCGCCGATTGAACACATCCTGTACATCATCAAGGAGAACCGCACCTATGACCAGATGTTCGGCGACATCAAGAGCGGCAACGGCGACCCCAATTTAACCCTGTTCGGCGAAACGGTCACGCCCAACCATCACGCCCTTGCGCGGCAGTTCGTTCTGCTGGACAACCTGTACTGCAACGGCGAAGTGTCGGAAGACGGGCATCAGTGGTGCAACGCGGCCTTTTGCACGGACTGGACGGAGAAAGTGTATCCCGGCAACTACGCCACGCCGTCACGCGGGGACGCGCCCGGAAACGAAGCGGTATCCGCGTCACCCGGCGGCTATCTGTGGGACAACTGCGCCAAACACGGCCTGACGTACCGCACATACGGCGAGTTTACCAGTTTCACCTCCAATACGGAAACCGCGCCCGTCGCCACCTCGGCCTCGCCCGCCCTGCGCGGACACATCAGCCTGGCGTGGGAACTGGCCGCCCGGCAGGGCAAACGCCGCGATTATCAGCGGGCGGATGCGTTCATCGAGGAGTTGAAGCAGGCGGAACAAAACGGCGACTGGCCCAACTACATGGTGATGTCGCTGGGCGAAGACCACACGGTTGGCCTGACGCCCGGACAGCCGACGCCCTGGGCCGCTGTCGCTTCCAACGATTACGCATTGGGCAAAATCGTGGATGCGGTCAGCCACTCCCACTTCTGGCCCAAAACGGCGATTTTCGTGATTGAGGACGACGCGCAGGCCGGCCCGGACCATGTAGACGCGCACCGAACCGTTGGGCTTGTCGTCAGCCCGTACATCAAGCGGCGTTCCGTAGACCACACGTTTTACACCACGTCGTCTTTTCTGCGCAGCATGGAACTGCTGCTCGGCCTGCCGCCCATGACGCAGTACGACGCGGGCGCGACCCCGCTATTCAGCAGTTTCAGCGACCGCGCCGATCTGACGCCGTTCCGGGTTCTGGAACCGCGTACCGATCTTGCCGCCCTCAACGCCCGCGCTACGCCCGCCAAAACCGCTTCTACCAAAACTGCGCCGAAACTGGACTTTTCCGCCTACGACCGTTGCGACCCGGACGAATTGAATCGCGTCTTATGGAAAGCCGTCAAAGGTTCCCAAACGCCGTACCCCGGTTCTACGGTGGGAGCAAGATTGGCGGGACGGTAGCGCATTTGAGGATACCCGGCATATAAAATGCCGGGTAGTTAGGCCTGCGGCCAATCGTCTGGTGAACAAAAGGTTCTAGAAAACTATGCGATATGTACTCAAAATGGTATGTTCAATGACAGAATGGGACTGCTACAGGACAATTGGCCGTAGGCCTAATACCCGGCATTTTATATGCCGGTTCAAGACAAAAGGAGGCGCATCTTTGCAGCAACTTCTCAACCAACTCAACAGCCGCGATCCCGCCATTCGTGACGCCGCCCTGCGCGACGCCCGCGCCCTGCCGCCCGACGACCTGCTGCAACTCGTCCTTCTGGAAAGCCGTAATAGACGAAAGCGTTTCCGGCGAGGATGGGCCGTATACATCGCAATTTTTATGTTGGGGTGTGCGTTGGCAGCCCTACTGCATCTGCCCAATCAGGGCGTTGGGTCTTTCTTACAGATAGTTCTGACGACAATTATCTCCTCTATGGCACAAGGTATTTACACCAAAAAGTACAATTTGGCAGGCAGGCGCGTTAGCGAGTTATTATCTGAAGTGAATGATGTTCGTTTTATCGCGCCAATGTTGCGCCTGGAGTTTGCTCAAGAACACGTAGGAGTAAAAGGTTTACGTGGAGCGATCAAACGCCTGTTGCCGCAAATCCGCGCTGACCATGCGCCACTGTGGAGTAAAGAGGATAAAGCCGCATTATTGCTGCCGTTGAAGCATCCCAATCATGACAAAGAATTGACGCTCGCCTGCTTAAAGGCATTGGAACAGGTTGGAGATGCATCTGCCATTCCCGCCGTCCGTCGCCTGCATGAAAAGATGTACCCCGCGAAATGGAAGGAGGGCATCGCGCTTGCCGCGCAGGAGTGTCTGCTGTATCTTGAAAGCAACACGGGGCGGTTTCAGCAGGCGGAAACCCTGTTACGGGCCAGCGAACCCGCCGCCACGCGCCCGGATATTCTGTTGCGTCCCGCCCAAGCCGCGTCCGACACCACACCCGCCGAACAACTCCTGCGCCCCGGTGAGTAAGGCAGGAAGTTGCTTACCTTATTCGACGCTACGGACGCTGTTCAATGCGAACTTCGCCCTGATCTGCCCAATCAATAAACAGGAGATTGCCGTCCAACAAAGAGGTTCCGAGAAGAGGGTCGCTATCCATAGCAAGAACAGCAAGGTTCACTGTTACGCCGTGCCAGAAAATGCTTCCTCGATACACGCCTACTTTTGTCAGGCTGCCATCCGCTAATTTGGCGGATATTTCCTGTTGCTTCGGCAGGCCAAGCGCTATAATTGTTGCAAGGGGCAGGGTCAAAGCCCCTTCAAAACCTGTATCAATGGCGAATACGATGCGTACATCCGACAGAATAGGCGATGAAATCACCACCGGCAAACATGCCCGCGAACCAACGACGTAGCCTTGCATCATAGCGTTGTCCGGGTTCGCGCACCGCCAACCGCATAAACAGCGTCATAGCCGATGCGTTCCCCCCAAATGGCGGCATCCGGGTGTCGCGCCAGCAGACGATCCCCTGCCGCAAGCAAGTCTGCATCTATCTCGTAATCGCCTGTTTCAATATCTATGGAAACAATTTTGCCGATGTTCGCTTCCGTTTCTACCTGAGCGCGAATACTGCATTCATACAGTTCCCGCCCACGCCGCTGCACTTCATCTTCAGCATAGTATTCTGGTTTCATGGATTTCCTCCTATCCTATTTTACCACGCTTGCAGGCCGTCATATTGTGGTAGCTGCCACAACTCTTTACACATTTCATGTCGCAGAAAGCAGGGTTTTCGCCTGCTTATGCGCAACCTTGCAGCAGTTCAGAAACAACGCCAATTTGATTGCAAAGGAGAGGGAAACCAATGACAGACGATACAACTGCAACAAAGCCGATTCGCGTACTGGTGTGGGATGAAGCGCCCACGCACGCGCCCAAATCGCTGTACCCCGACAGCATCAACGGCGCGATTGCGAGTGGCTTGAACGCGATGGGAAACGGCAAAATCATCGCCACTGCCGCCAATCTCGATGATCCGGAACAGGGCTGCCGCGACGACGTTTTGCATCAAACGGACGTGCTGTTCTGGTGGGGACATGCCCGTCACCGGGAAGTCAGCGACGATACCATGATGCGCGTGTACTGGCACGTTCATGAGCGCGGCATGGGCTTTGTGGCCCTCCACTCCGCGCACTATTCCAAAACCTTGCAGGCCGTATTGGGCTGTCCCGGCCATCTCAAGGGCGGCTGGCGCGAGGAAACGCCCGCCGATGTGGAAGAAATCACCGTTTGCGCCCCCCATCATCCGATTGCGAAAGGCGTATCCGATTTTGTGCTGTCCCTGAGAGGAGATGTACGGCGCGCCCTTCGACGTTCCGCCGCCTCAATGCCTCGTCTTTCAATCCTACTTTCCCACCGGCGGCGAATATTTCCCCTGCGGCATCTGCTGGACAGTCGGGCGGGGCAAAACGGAAGGCTTTACATCGGGGCCGGGCAAAGGCGTCGGCGAGGGCGAAGGCGCGGGCCGCGTGTTCTACTTCCGCCCCGGCCACGAAACCTACCCGACGTATTTCGACAAGAATGTGCAAACGGTGCTGTACAATGCGGCGTTATGGGCAGCGCATCAGTGAGGAAAAAGGAAAAAGGAGAAAGGCAAAAGCGTCGTTGCCGTTACTTTCTCCTTTCTCCTTTTTCCTTTTCCCTTGCGTAAGCGAACATTGCTTCCATCAGCGCGTCCCACGTAAAGTAACACGCGGGCAGGTCTTCATAAGGCACAAGACGGACACCCTGCAATTCGCTGCCGGACGGGATTTCGGCGCGCGTCAGCACATCGGCAAGGTACATGGCAATCAGGCGGGTGGGAAGTTCTTCAGCATGAGCAAGCGGCGAAGCATCCGAGGCGGGCAGGGGATCGAACAGAACGCAATGGCCGAGCGGACGCAGCAGGCCGAGCGTCGCGCCGATCTCTTCCCACGTTTCCCGCCGCGCCGCCTGTTCCGGGGTTTCGCCCGCTTCCAGCCTGCCGCCGGGGATGCACCACCCGCGCCCCGCAATATCCGCAAGCGCGAATTGCCCCGCCTCAAACGCGAATACCAGAGCCGCTGCAATGTTTCCGTCAGGCAGTAAAGACCCGATAGGAACAAAGGTCGCGCGGGCTTCACCCCATAAAACAGTGGGAAAGTCGGGTACAGTATTGCTCATGGCTTCAATCCGGTATTTACAAGCGGGACGGCAAGTGCTACAATGAGAGGGAGAGGGTTTCAGGGTTTTAGGGTTCTATGGTTTTAGGGAATGGGTGTCGAATATTGAGAATGTCTCTTATGCCTGACACATAGAACCCTAAAACCCTGAAACCCTAAAACCTTCGTCCGCTCTGTCCCGCAAATGGGGACTGTAGCGCTTCCCCGGCGTAGGGCGGGGGCGGGCTGTTGACGACAACGCCCAGAACATCGCGCAGGGGAACGGGGCCGAAGGCGCGGCTGTCTTCCGACACGCGCTGATTGTCGCCCAGCACCACCAGATACCCTTTCGGAACAAAGTAATGGGTGGGTGGCCCGCCGAGTACGCGCATCACCGGCTGCTGCTCGTAATAGTCCTTCAGATCTTCGCGCATTCCACTTACCGGATAGGGGTAGGTGTCCGTCATCTCTTCGCCCTCCAGACGGTACACGCGCTTGATAATCACATCCCGCTTCTGGCGCACCAGAATCACATCGTTGTGGCGCAGGGGTTGGCTGAACCCGTTGCGCCGCCGCACCAGCGCGAGTTGGCCGTTGACATACGTAGGCTCCATCGAATTGCCGCGCACCACCGCCATGCGAAACATGGTCACAAAGGCCAGCACGACGATGAGAAACACAGCGACAAACGCTACCTGGCGACGAACGGAACGAGACATAGCGGCTTCCTTTTAAGATAGGAGATAGAAGATACGAGATAGGAGATAGGAGGCATTAAAGAACGTCCGGTTCAATGGACGCATTGCCCTCGTATCTCGTATCTCCTATCTCCTATCTCGTGAGGTTACTTCGTGCCTGATATTGTACGCGGCGATTTGCTGCGCGGCGACAACGCCGCCCTGTTACTACTGACGCTGACCGCGCTTGTCGCGTTCCTGCTGTGCGCCTGGATTGCGAGCGCAGTGCGCCTGCGACGGCTTACGCTGCGGCTCAATGCTCTTGTTCGCGGCGGGGAAGGCCATAATCTGGAACAAACGCTGAACGCGCACCTGGACAAAGTGGAACAAACGGAACGCCGCATGACCGCGCTGGAACAGGCCCTCGCCACCCTACAGGCGCAAATGCCCGGATGCTTGCAGCGCGTTCACCTGCTCCGCTACGACGCTTTCGAGGACGTGGGCGGCGAACAGAGTTTTTCCCTCGCCCTGCTGAACGCGCAGGGTGACGGCCTGGTACTGACCAGCGTATACAGCCGCATGGACATCCGCGTTTACGCCAAAGCCATTCAGGATGGCCGTCCCAGCCACACGCTCTCTCAGGAAGAGGAACGCCTGCTGCGCGAACTGGGAAATAAGGGATGAGATACGAGATACGAGATACGAGAAAGGACAAGTGTTCAGCATCAAGCCCTCGTATCTCATATCTCGTATCTAGTATCTAACTCATGGACAACACCGAACGACTCTTAATTGAAAAGTGCAAACAGGGCGACCGCCGCGCCTTCGATATGCTCATACAGGGCTACGAAAAGCGGGTGTACAATCTGGCTTATCGCCTGAGCGGTCACTACGACGAGGCCAATGACATCAGCGTGGATGCGTTTATTCGCGTGTTTCAGGCGTTGAAGCTGTTTCGCGGCGAACTCGAATTTCTCAACGTGGCTGTTTCGCATCGTCACGAATGTCTATCTGGATCGCCGCAAGCGTTCGCGCAACAAACAGCATCTTTCGCTCGAAGAGTACATTGAACTGGAAGAAAACAGCGTTGCCCGCCAGGTGGAAGACCCCTCCCCAACGCCCGCTCTGCTTGCCGAAGCCCATGAGCGCCGCGATATGCTCCAAACCGCCATTGATACCCTGCCCGACTACCAACGCGCCATGATTGTGCTGTACCACACGGAGGGACTCTCCTACGAGGAGATCGCCGACGTGCTGGCCCTGCCGATTGGAACCGTGAAATCCCGGCTGAACCGCGCCCGCCTGACCCTGCGCGAAAAACTTACGCCCCTGAAGGAACTATTCTAAAAAGGGTGTCGTCAAACCAAAGGCAATCATTCGGTAGGTTGTTAGGTTGTTAGTTGTTAGGTTATCAGGTTCTCAGAAGTAGTTTCACATGTAAACCTAAAGACGTAACAACTAACAACCTAACAACCTAACAACTCTCAGGAACCGCCATGCACTGTCAACAGGCAAACGAATTTTTTTCGGACTACATCGAACGCGCGCTGGACCCGGCCATGACGGTCAGCGTGGATAACCATCTGGCGGCCTGTCCCGCCTGCCGCGAAGAGATGGTCGCGTTGCGACTCGTCTGGACACAACTGGATCAAGTCGCCTATGTAGAACCGCCGGCCCGCCTTCATGCCGGGATTATGCACGCTCTGGAAGCGCACTTGGAAGCGGAACACGCCAGATTCCGCGCCCCCGGTCAGGAGCGCGGGGTGGAGTCTGGACAATCTGCGCGACGCTATTCCGGCCCCGAACCCTGGCCTACGCCGCCACCGCGCTTGTTCTTGCTCTGAGCAGCCTCGAGGTGGTACAAAGCCAACGGGCCGCGCTGGGGCCGTTTGGCCTGATTGCGCGCGTTCTGCATTTGCAGTCACAGCCTGCCGAAAACCTGACGCTGCCACCCATTACCGCCACCCATAGCGAATGGACGGCGACTGCCTCCGGCGAGCGGGACGCTTGTTGTCTCCATGCAGGCCGATGCGGTAAAGGCCGCTATGCTGGAACCGCTTACCTACCATGCCGAACTGGCCGCCGACAACGCGCCCCACGACTCGAATACAACAACCTACGCCACCGGTCACTTCGACGCTGCCGGAACCACAACGCTGCGCCTGCCCCTGCCGCATGGCATTGCCGGGCCGAACGTCCATGTCGCGCTCTCCTTCTGGACCGCGAACGACAACAAAGTGGCTCAACAAGAGATCATTGTGCCGATAGAAAGGAAGTAGGTTGTTAGGTTGTTAGTTGTTAGGCAAATAGGTCTATTAAGTTGGCAAAATTAGCTAGTTCTATCGAACTAACAACTAACAACCTACTTCCCTAACCTCGGCGCGTGAATAAAACGTATGCCGGCAATTACGGCTTCAAAGGTCGGCTGTACGCGCGGCCAGGCGGAGGTGGGGCAGGTCAGCAGGATGTTGATGGTGCGCCCGTCCGTAACAATGCGGTGCAGTTCTACTGTAGTATCGTTGTTTGTGTAGACGGCCTTTATGCCGTCCTTGCCGTCCACAGCACAGGGCGTCCTCTGCGCTTTGCGCGTTTTCAGGTCGTCGTCTGTCTCCTGCAACATTTGAGGGTCGTCCTGATTGTCCAGAATTTGCAGAGTGGCATGATCCGGTCCCTGCCATGCAACCCCCTCCTGCCCGACCGTATCGCGGGGTATCCAACCCGCCGGAATCTGTAACCCCCACCAGGGGTCCTCCGGGTTCAGCGTGTAATAGGGCGCGACGCTCCGTTTCGTGTTTTGCGCGGATTGCCATTGCAGCCAGCCAGCCATGCCCACCGTAAACAGCATCACCCCGACCGCGCTCCAGAGAACGAGCGGCTGAGAGGGGAGAGCCGGTTCCTCTTCCAGTACATCCGGCATCCATATCAACGCCGCCAATCCCCCGCCAATCATTCCGCCGATATGCGCGAATTTGTCCAGATGCAGGCCCGTGTTCGGCCAGAAGTTCAGGCTCAGATTGATGCCGGCAGCCCACACCAGTTGGGTCAGGAACGCTTTACGGGCGCGCGGATCAATGAAACGCTTGAAACGCAACGGAAACACCAGCCCCGCGCCCATCAGTCCGTACAACGCGCCCGACGCGCCAAGCGATGTGGCGGGGGAAAACAGGTAACTGCTCACATTGCCCGCAATTCCCGCCAGCATATAAATCAGAAAGAATTTGCGCGACCCGTAAATGCGCTCCATCGGCATACCAAGCAGCGCCAGCGTCAGGCTGTTGGCAAGCAGATGCTCCCAGCCGCCATGCAGGAAAACAGGCGTGATCAGCCGCCACCATTGTCCTGCGCGGATAAGATCGTTCTCCTTGTCGCCAAACAAGTACGCCACGCGCCGAACATCTCCCTGTCCCATCTTCACATCACCAGAAACAGGGCCGTGATAATCAGAAGCATCAGGACGCTGACGATGGGGAACGGCAGGGGTTCCAGTTCCGACAGCCGCTTCCGCGTCTGCGTCCGGCGGGTCTGGTTCTTCCGAAATAGGGGGACGATTGTTTTCCACGCGCGCTCCTGCCGACTGCAAACACGCCATGTTCGCAGCTATTCGCAAAATAATTACCGGGTTTGTGATTCCAGGCCTTGCAAAGGGTGGGACGGGAACCAGAAACGGACACTGTACACGTACTAGACGCAGCAAACGCTGATTTTGGCGACACCAAAACTCAAAATGCGCTTGCTTAATTGTGTGCGGTGTTCGCGCAGATTCTTACATTTTCGCAACGGTTGTTCCGCCCGGTGAATTGCCGCCGCATTGTACGGGTTTCTACGGGGCAGCGCGGCAGGATGGTTCCTGAACGCGAGATTCCTTTGCCGCCACTCTATACCTGTCTCCGTTTTCATCCGACAATACCTGACGTTCGCGCCATTCAATCTGAGTATTCTTTTCCTGAATTTTCGGTTTCGCGGGAAACGGAGGCGAGAGAAACGCGCGGAAACAGGGCGGCAGCGGGATGAACGGGCCTGAAGGGAGTGGCGAAAGTAAGAAAATGCGCAATCCCGAACATTTACTGGTAAACTCAATGAGGAATAATTTTTAGAAGAGTCAGGCGCGGCGCGCAAGTTGGCACGATTCTTGCAATATAAGAATTACAGGCTTGCGCAGGACTGTTTTTGTGATGCGCTTTTACGCGCATACGTCCGCTTCGCTGCAAACCTCTTCTCCTCATCGCAGTCTCCCGATGTTTCGCGTCCACTTGCGCCGCAGACTCGGATTTCAATTTCGATTTCAACCTGGTTTCACTCTGCCGGTTTTGGCGCTGTTTGTCGCTGGAGGTACTGGAATGCGCGTATATGGCTCTTCGCCCCTGTTCAACTATGTAGAATTGGTGTTCCGTTCGAAACGGCTCTTTATCATCTCGATTATTCTCGCTTCCATCGCGACCACAGGGTTCTACCTGTTTCGCGCCAAGTCCTACAATGCGCGTATGCTGGTCATCCTCACCGGTTCGCAGGTGGTGGGAGCGCAGGAGGATACGGAGCGCGGCACGATCAAGTTCAAACTCGATGTTTTGAACGCGCTGGTGCGCAACCCCAACTTCATCAAGCAGGCCATGCGCCCGCTGGCAACCGGCAAAAACGAGTTCGAGTTCGCGGAGTTCTGCAAAAAAGTGAGCGGCGCGCTCTCCTACAGTTCCGACGGCGGCAGCCTGCTGGAAATCACCTGCCACTGGGAAGATCAGGACTGCGCGGCGCATTGTCAAAGCGTTCTACAGCGAATACGCCCGCAACGTTCTGGATCAGGAGACTATCCTGACGACCACGCGCAAACAATTGCTGTCCGATCTGGTGGACGAGTACCGCAACAAGCAGCGCGATCTGGATAAGAAGGTTAAAGCGTATGAGCTGCAAACGCTTCATGATCCGGCGCAAAGCTTCGAAACCGCCAATCAGGAGTGGGTGCAGCAGGACAGAGAAGTGAAGCGGCTGCAAAGCCAACTGGATGGCGCGCAAAAACAGCGCAACTTTATCGCTTCCGCTTTGCAGGCAACCAAGCCGACCATTGACGATCAGTATACCTATCTGGGACCGGGCGCGTCCCCCGAATATGGCAACGCGGTGCAGGCGCGCGATGACGCCGAAAAGAAGCTGAACGCGCTGAAACTGAACCACACGGATATGCACCCGCTTGTAAAGGCGGCTCAGGAAGACTACGACAAGTCTATCGCTAAAGTGGAGGAGCTGTCGAAGGCCGCCGCCACGCCTAAAAAAGGTCCGGCGGTTCAAATTCGCGTCAACAACAACCCGCAATATACATCTCTGAAAACGCAGCTTACAGATCAGGACCTGGCGATTGCCAACCTGCAATCCACGCTGCAATCCTCACTCGCCGCCCGGGACGCCGTAGACGTGAAAGCGCGCGTCGCGCCGGAAGAAGCGCTGAAGTTTAAGTACATGACCGAGGATATGGGCCTGTACGCGGGTCTTCATGCCAGTCTGCGCGGCGACCTGGAGGGCGCGCGCCTGAACGAAATTCGCGAAGAGAAACTGAAAGCCAAAGAGATGCAGACGGTTCTGGACCCGGAAGCGGAACCGGAAAAGGGCGGCTCGCGCGGCGCCACGATGCTGGCTGCCGGCCCGTTGCTCGGCCTGCTGATCGCGTTCTGTTTCTCCTTGCTGTCGGAATCTATGGATCATTCGCTGCGCACGCCGACGGAAGTGGAAAAATATCTGGGTAAGCCCGTCCTCGCCGTCCTGCCGCGCATGGATCACACGAAGAAAGCCGCCCGCAAGCAACTGGCGCGCGGCGACAACAATCGCCCCGGCCTATCGGGGTAGGTTGTTAGTTGTTAGTTGTTAGGTTGTTAGGTTAGCAAGAACATACGCGCATCAGGAAACTTAATAACGAACAACCTAACAACCTAACAACCTGTTCTCCCGACTTTCGCTCGGAGCGGTGACGACGCTATCATGCGCGGCGCGTCACAGACAGATTTATAAACCTGCGCACTGCCGGAGGGCAGCGCCGGAAGCGGAAGCGTTATCTGAAAAGGACGAATTGAAGTATGTCAAATGAGACTTTACCGCGGGGCGGATCCGCTCTGTCCCGCCTGGGCCATTCCGCCAATGGGAACGGCTCCAACGGGAATCAAAACGGGACCGGCGTTCTGGCGATCCCGGAAGAGTACGCGCGCCTGCATGCCGATCTGGAGCGCGCGTCCAGCCCCTCCCGCTGCTTTGTGGTGGGTGTGACCAGCGCGGTATATGGCGAAGGCAAAACAACCGTCGCCATGAACCTCGCCGGCACGATTGCCCAGAACTCGGCGCAGCGCGTGGCTCTGGTGGACGCCAACCTGCGCAACTGGGATTTGCAGACCCGCCTGAACCTGCCGCCCTGCTCCGGCCTGGTGGACATTCTGGAGGGCGGCGAAGACGACCTTACCAATGTAATTCAGAAGACCGAACTGGACAACTTTACTATCGTTCCCGCAGGCCGCGCCGCCGCCAATCCCTACCGACTGGCGCGTTCCCCGCGTCTACAGGAAGTGATGAGCGCGTTGCGCATTATGAACGAGTTCATCGTTCTGGATATGGCCCCGGTCCTGCCCGTCGCGGATACGCGCGTTCTGGCTTCCATCGTGGATGGCATTGTCATGGTCGTGGCGGCAGGCGTGACGCCCCGCGAAATCGTGCAGCGGGCTATGGAAGCCATCGGCAACGAGCGCGTGTTGGGCGTGGTACTCAACGGCACGGAAACCGCCATGCCGAAGCTGCTGCAAAAGTTCTTCTCCTGACACCAGAGTTGCGAGTCGGGCGTTAAGCGTTGCGTATCAAGCGTTTAGCGGTTGATGAGGTCGAGATTTTGGGTACTTTCGCTTCGCCGGGAGAGATCGTTTTTGTCGCGCTGATAGCGCTGCCCTGGCTGTTTTTCGCCGCCTGCGCGCTGTATCTGTGGCGTCTGCTGCTTCATGCCCTTCCCGGCAGGCAGCGCGTGGTCACGTTGCCGCGTCCCGACCTGGCTTCACCGTCAGTCACGCGGACAGAAATGCGCCGGGATCGAAGCGGCGGGCCAATCGGTTTCCGCAACACCGCGCTTTGTTATTTTGCTGCCGGCGCACAACGAGGAACTGCTGCTCGGCGCGGCGCTGAACGGCCTGCGCCATCTGGATTATCCGCAGGACGCGGTTTCGGTTGTGGTTATCGCCGATAACTGTACGGATGCAACCGCCCGCATCGCGCGGCAATCCGGCGCGTTGGCGTTAGAGCGCTTCGACACCGAACGTATCGGCAAAGGCTACGCGCTGGAAGATACTCTTAACTGGCTGATGCAGTCAGGCGCGGCCTTCCAACCGTATTCCCAATTGGCGGCAGGGCAAAACACGAATTCTGAAACCGTTCCAAAACCAACGACGCGATTGCTTCCCACTTCCGAAGAGGAAAAGGGCGACGCTGAAAATTTGGCCGCCTGGGAACGCGCCCGGCAATTCGACGCTGTGGTGATTCTGGATGCCGATACGTTCGTGTCCCCCAATCTGCTGCGCGTGTTCGCGAACGAATTAAGCGCGGGCAATCGGGCGGTACAGGCGCGTTACGACGTGCTGAATACGGACGAAAGCTGGCGAACGCGCCTGATGAGCTGCGCTCTGGCTCTGGCGCATGTGGTGAAGCCCCTGGGACGGGAACACCTGCGCCTTTCAGACGGTCTTAAAGGGAACGGCATGTGCTTTGCGCGCGAAGTAGTCGAGCGCGTCCCCTGGTCCGGCGAGTCCATTACCGAAGACATCGAATACGCCCTGCGCCTGTGCCGCGTCGGTTATCGCATCGCCTTTACGCCCGAAGCCTGCGTGTGGGCGCAAATGCCCACGACGGGCGCGCAGGCGTCGAGTCAGCGTCAGCGGTGGGAGGGCGGGCGCTATCGCCTGTTGTTTACGGTCGCTCCCGCCCTGCTGCGCGAAAGTCTGCGTACCCGCAATCGCCTGCTGCGTGACCGCGCCATAGAATTGATCGTGCCGCCGTTCGCCGAAATGTTTGCCGTTCCCGTGCTGCTTGGCGGTTTGTGTGCGCTGGCAGGCGCAATTCTGCATTGGCGCGTGGCTCTATTCGCGGCGAGTTTATGGGGTCTGGTTCTACTGCTGCAAGCCGGTTATCTTTTGTTGGGCATGTGGATCGCCCGGATGCCCGCCCGCGTCGTATTTTCCCTGCTGCGGGCGCCCTTTTATATCGTATGGAAACTGAGTGTGTACGTCGTCATGGCGGCAAGCCGTTCCGCCGGCGGATGGAAACGCACTGAGCGGCATGAGTTAAGTAAGTAGATACGAGATATGAGATACGAGATACGAGTGCCTCACTGATGAATGGGCGCGCTGTATGGCAGATGCGATCAATCTGGTTAGTTCTTCTACTCGTATCACGTATCTCATATCTCGTATCTGGATTTCACAATGCGTCAACTCG
Organism: uncultured Chthonomonadaceae bacterium; assembly: GCA_963817895.1. Classification (GTDB taxonomy): domain Bacteria; phylum Armatimonadota; class Chthonomonadetes; order Chthonomonadales; family Chthonomonadaceae; genus CAWFQB01. The sequence continues at coordinate 453,258 of CAWFQB010000002.1, read as the reverse complement.
TCTGTATACTCAATACTCCCGTGGATGTTCTGGATATGTCGGGCGTGATGGCGCGTCTGGAAGAGTTCATCCGGGCACAGAGCTTTCATCAGGTGGCAACGGCAAACGCGGATTTTGTCATCAACGCGGAGTCGGATGCGGAGTTGCGTCACATTTTGCGCTACTCCGATCTGGTTATGCCGGATGGTATGCCGCTGGTATGGGCGTCGCGCGCGCCTGGGCATGCCTCTGCCGGAGCGCGTCACAGGCGCGGACATTGTGCCTGCGCTGGCCGCGCTTTCAGCGGAAAAAGGTTATCGCATTTACATGCTCGGCGCGAAGCCGGAAGTGGCGCAGCAGGCAAAAGCGAATCTACTGAGAACGCACCCCAATTTGCAAATCGTGGGTTGCGTCTCCCCGCCTGCGCAGCCTCTGGAAAGCATGGACAATGGGCCTCTGCTGCGCGACATTGAAGATGCCCGCCCCGACATCCTGCTGGTTGCCTTTGGCAATCCCAAGCAGGAAAAGTGGATACACCGCAACCGCGAGGCGCTGCGAAATGTCCCCGTTTGTATCGGCGTGGGGGGAACCTTCGATTTCATTGCGGGGCAAATAACGCGCGCGCCCCGGTGGATGCAAAAAACGGGACTGGAATGGGTATTCCGTCTGTCGCAGGAGCCGAAGCGGTTATGGAAGCGGTATACGCGGGATGTGGGGCAGTTTGGAAGCCGTTTTGTTGTTCAATGGCGCGTGAGCCGCGCGAAACAAACGGGCAAGCCTGCGCTGTGGACGGAATCCCGCGCCGAAGAGAGTATTGTGCTGTGCGCCCAGGGTGAATTGGACGCGGGGCAACAGCCGGAACTTAACGCGCGCTGTGAGCGCATCCTGAATTTGCCCGCGCATCTGGTTCTGGATTTAACGGCAGTGAGCGGGATTGACGCGGCCATTGTCGGCGCGCTGCTCAACCTGCCGCGCCGCGCCGCGCATACCGGATGTGAAGTGTGCCTGGCCGGGGCAAACGCGCGGGTGCTGCAGACGCTTCGCGCCGCGCATGGCGATGAGGCTTTGAATTTTTACTCCACAGTGGAGGAAGCGCTGGCAGCGATTTCCATGCCCGTTTCCACTTCTGCCGCCATCAAAGACGCTGCGCTGACATAAGCCCTCAACCCCGGCAGCTTAAACAGGGGAATCGGCAATCGAAAATCGAAAATCTATAATTGGGGCGTGTGGCCTGTTGGGAGTTCTGGCGGTTGTGGCGGGCAGACCGCCCGTTCCCGCGAAAATTACGGAGGCTCAAGAAATCGGCATTGTCGTGGATACGGCGCATCCGATTGGGCCGATCAGCCCGCTGATTTACGGCATGGCGTTGCCCGCGCCGGAACACTTTCGACAATTGCAGGTTCCGCTTGCGCGCTGGGGCGGCAATCCGAGTACGCGCTATAACTGGGAACAGGGCAACAGCTGGAACGCGGCGCGGGACTGGAAGTTCGCCAACGGCAACTACGGCATCACAAACCATTCGCCCTCCGGCAGCGCGGATAATGCTATTCGCGCGGCGCGAACGCAGGGAGCGGAGTTTCTGCTGACCATACCCACAATGGGCTGGGTGGCTCGCGACAGCGACCCGCGCCACGCTTCTCTGAACGTGCCGCCATCCGGGGGAGTGCCCATAGCGCCGGGTTCGGAAGCCATTGCGGGCTACGATCCGACCGAAAACAGAACACAGGTTTCCCTCCGCTCCCTGCCGCGCAAGCCGCGCCCATTTGCCGATCCGCCCGACCTCAAGGATGAGATGGTGTATCAGGATGAGTGGTTGGCGCGCTTGAAGCGAACGTTCGGAAGGGCGGCGGAAGGCGGCGTCCGCTTCTACGCGATGGACAATGAGCCGGATTTGTGGGATGTCACCCATACCGACATGCACCCGGTTCAGCCCGATTACGACGAGTTGCTGCGGCAATTTTTGGATATGGCAGACGCCGTGAAGGACGTAGACCCGACCGCGCAAATCACCGGGCCAGTGTCCTGGGGATGGACGGGCTATTTTTATTCCCCCCGCGACCGGGGAACGGACAGTTACGCGGCCCATGCGGACCGTCGCGCGCATGGCAATCAGGCGTTCATACCCTGGTTTTTGCAGCAGACGGCGCGGCATGACCGGCAAACCGGCAGGCGGACGCTGGACGTTCTGGACGTTCATTTTTACCCGCAGGCGGCAGGCGTGTATGCGGGCAAGACGGACGCGGAAACCAACGCCCTGCGCCTGCGCAGCGCGCGGGGATTATGGGATGCCGGGTACGCGGATGAGTCGTGGATTAACGCGCCCGTCCAATTGCTGCCGCGCCTGCATCAGTGGATACAACAGTATTATCCCGGCACACGCCTCGCGCTTACCGAATGGAACTGGGGCGCGGAAACAACGTTAAACGGTGGGCTGGCAGTGGGGGAAGTTCTGGGCATACTGGGGCGCGAACAGGTGGACATGGCCTGCTACTGGACCGCGCCGCCACCCGGTTCGCCCGCCTTTTTCGCTTTCAAAATGTACCGCAACGCGGACGGCAAAGGCAACGGCCTGGGCAATATTGCCCTGCCCGCCCGCTCGGACGCGCCCGATGTGGTTTCCTGCTACGCGGCAAATGACGCGCAAACGGGAGACAAGACCCTGATGCTAATTAACAAAGGCAAAGCGAGGCAGGTGGCGGTACGGATGCGCGGCCTTGCGGGGACTCGCCGCGCCCAAATATGGAGTTACTCTGGCGCAAGCCTGAAAAGTATCGTACAATATCCCGATACTACTACGCGGGAGGGCGCGGCGCGGCTGCTGCTGCCTGCGGAATCTCTGACTCTGCTGCGGCTGCCTTCAAGGTCATCGTTATGAAATTCGACTATCAGCTTTTATATGTTTTCGTTGCCATCGGGCTGATGACCCGGAAACTCTCCTGGCGCGGTTGGGCCGGCGTCAGCCTTCTGGTTGCCGCCATCATCATTTTCAACTGGCTCAAGGGTTGACGGGAATACGGTGTTCGGTGTTTGGTATTCGGTGTTCGGAAGATACAGAAGCGCAAAACTAATTTCTGTCCGGAGGGTTTTTAGCCGAACACCGAACACCGATTGTGAGATATTTTTAATGCTGGATACACAATTTCCTTCCCTGCAAAATCTAAAACAGGCGCAGACCAATCGCCGCCGGCTGGTGATGGGCTTTATGGTTCTCATCCTCGCTCTGGTGTTCGGCGTGATGCTGACCGTGATGCGATCCACCAACGAGGATAGAACCACGTTCGTCATTGGTTCCGGGCTGGTGATGCTGGTCTGCATGGCGGTTCCCGTCGCGATATGGCGCAATCCGCGCGTTGGAATACATCTGCTGCTTATCGGCGTCGCCATGTTTCCGGGGATACAAATCAACCACTCCGCGCATGTGCTGTCGGAAAATATTCCGTTCTGGCTGAATGGCAGTTCCATCGGGGAGGCGTTCGCGAATACCTACGCCTTTAAGATGCTGATTATCAGTCCGGCGGAAGGCATCATGATCGTCACCTTTCTGGCGTGGATCATCCGCATGGTGACGGGCCGCGAGGAACGCTTTGAAAAGGGCGTGTTCTTCTGGAACATTATGCTGTACGGGCTTGTGGTGTTTATGGGCTTTGTTCGCGGCAACCTCAAACACGGCGACAGCACAATCGCGCTGTATGAGGTGCGCGCGCAGGCGCAGATGCTGCTGGTATACATCCTGGCCGTCAACCTGATACGCACCAAAGAACATGTCAAAGCGCTGCTATGGGTATTAACGGTCAGCCTGGGCATTCAGGGATTGCTGGCGCTGGAAGGGTTTTTCGCGTCGGGAGAGGTCACACCCGCAGGTTTTATGAGTCACGACCAGAGTCTGGTTTTGAACCTGACGCTTTTTATTGCCTTGCTGACCGTCGCCACGCGCGCCGAGGCGCGGCTGAGATGGGTGGCGCTGCTATCGGTTCCCGCCACAGCCATAGCGTTGCTGGGCAATCAGCGCCGCGCGGGCATCGGCGCGTTTATGATCGCGTTTTTGCCCTTGATGCCAATTCTCGGCTCCATCGTCAAATCCCGCCGCGCGCAGATCGCGAAACTGGCGGTTCTTCTGGCCATTATCGGAGTACCGTACATCGCTGCCGCCTGGAACGGACAGGGCGCGTGGGCGCTGCCCGCGCGCGCTATTCGGTCTCAGAGTGAGCCGAACTCGCGCGACGCTTCCTCAGATGCGTACCGTTATGCGGAAAACTTTGACCTGAAGGCAACCCGCGATACCAGTCCGTGGATCGGCATTGGTTTTGGACAGCCCTTTTACCAGCCAATCTACCTGGTTGAATTGACGACGGATTTTCTGAAATACATCCCTCACAACAGCATTCTGTGGCTCTGGATGCGAACGGGAAATCTCGGCTTTTTCTGCTTCTGGATGCTGATGGCCGCTGTCATCATCAAGGGCATACATATCCTCAAGGAGATAAAAGACCCGGAACTGCTGACGGTCGGCCTGTTGCCCATTATGTTCATTATCATGCTGTACATCTACGGCAAATATGATCTGATGCTGACGGTTTGCCGACAGACCGTAGCTCTGGGGCTTCTCGTCGGTATCTTGTCCAATGTAAAATCCATTCAGGATCAACTGAACACCGTTCCGCCCTCTAAAACTGAGGCGGATGGGATATTGCTGGACATAGATTAAAACACCTAAATAGAGGCAGACGCATGGAAATAGCAGGAAGTGGCGCGCTGACGGCTCCCCCGCTGGAGATTGCAGGCGCGTATGGCAGCGGCAGCATTATAAATGCCGCTTCGCAGTTAACTGAAGAACGTAAAACTGAAGAACGCAAGGAGGATCGAAAGCCCTATCTTGTATTTGTGGAGGGGTTGCGCGCCCTGGCTGCTCTGGTCGTCGTATTCAACCATTTTTATCTGGAACTGTGGGTTGACAGAGGGGTTCCGCCCGCGCAATACAGTTTTCTCTCTTATCTGTTGATATTCGGCCATCTGTCAGTGAGCGTGTTTATCGTAATTTCCGGCTTTTGCCTGATGCTGCCGGTGGTGAAAAATAATGGACAGCTTAAAGGTGGGGTGCGGCGTTTCTTTATGCGGCGCTTCCGGCGTATTCTGCCGCCCTACTACTTTTCCCTGGTGTTCACGCTGTTTTTTATCTATGTCGTTTTTCGGACTCCGGGCGGCAGTCACTTCGACTCGGCCATGACGGTGCGCCCCTCGGACTTCATCAGCCATCTACTGTTGCTGCAAAACGTTTATGGAGCCGGACGCATCAGCTACGTTTACTGGTCTATCGCGACGGAATTTCAAATCTACTTTCTGTTCCCCCTGCTGCTGTTCGCCCTGCGGCGTTTCGGCAATACGGCGGCTACCTTGGGAACCCTGGGAGTGGGCTACGCGCTGTGTTACGCGCTGCGGGACACGCGGTTTGGGCACATGTCCGTGCAGTACGTGGGATTGTTTACGCTCGGTATGGCTGCCGCTTCCGTCGCGTTTGCCCCGGAGCCGCAGTTGCAGCGATTTCGCGAGCGTTTCCCGTTTGGCGTTACCGCCGCGATTTGCGCGGTTATTATTGCCTGCCTCGCGTATGCCCTGGGCTGGCAGCGCGCCATCGAGCAGTACCCTTTTTATGATTTGCCGGGGGGCATCATGGCGGCCTGCCTGCTGATTACCGCGTCTATTGCGCCGCGAAGTCTTGCGCATCGCGTCTGTTCCTGGCGTCCCCTCGCGTGGGCCGGATCGTTTTCGTACAGCCTGTACCTGATTCACGTGCCGATTATCGTGTTTCTGCTGCGCTTTGTGATGCAGCCGCATGGCATCGAGGGCGTGGCGGGCTACGTGTTTCTCATCTTTGTCGGCCTGCCGATCATCGTTATCGTTTCCTATTTATTTTATCTGCTCTGCGAACGGCCCTTTATGAACACGCAGCGAAGTTAAGATACGAGATACGAGATAGAAGATACGAGTGGCGCGTCTTGAACAAATTATATCCGCAGTGTCAGATAAAAACAGCGAACTACTCTCTCGTATCTCGTATCTTCTTCCTGTTGGCAGCAGGCGGGTATCTGTGCTAGAATAACACAACCATTTTTATATTCTGCCACTGAAGGCGAATAGATTTCACAGACAGACTTTTTGACGAACATGGCGATATGTCAGCGCATCTTAGTGGTAACGCCCTCCATTCCTTATCCCCCCAACTGGGGCTTTGGAATCCGCGTGTATCAGTTTCTCAAACACCTTTCGCATACGCATGAGGTGTCGCTGCTTTGCTACGCGCATCCGGGCGAAGAGGCGAAGGTTGCCGAACTGCAAAAAATCTGCCATGCGGTGCATACGGTTCCCGCCCCGCTCAACCGACAGTCCGACAAGCGGGCTGCGCAGTTAGCTTCGCTTGTTTCTCCCCGCTCGTTCTCATCGGGCAGTTTGCGCACTCCCGCCATGCAGAATCTGCTTGCGGAACTGCTGGCAACCGAAAATTTCGATATTGTGCAGATCGAATCCAGTCAGTTAGGCTCCTATCCTTATGGAACCCGCCCGGTTTTGATCGTGGACGAGCATAATCTGGAATATGAACTGCTGTATCGCATGTATCAGACGGAGCGTTCGCTCCTGCGCCGTATATATAACTGGCTGGAGTATACGAAATTCAAGCGCGAAGAGCAGGACTGCTGGCAAAAATCGGATGCGTGCATTTTCACGTCCGAGCGCGAACAGCAGATTGTGAACGCGCAAATGCCCCGCAAGGCCGCGCACGTCGCGCCTAATGGCGTGGATATCGAGTATTTTCAGCCCTCTTCCGCAGTCGTGGACACGAACAGTCTGGTGTTTACTGGGTTAATCAGTTACCGTCCCAACACGGATGCGGTTCTGTTCTTTGTCAGGGAAGTGCTGCCACATATCGTCAACGCGCGCCCCGAAACCGTGTTTTCGATTGTCGGCATGGGGCCGCCCGAAGAGGTGGTTCGGCTTGCCGGCCCGAATGTCATTGTCACGGATGAAGTGCCGGATGTGCGCCCCTATATTGAGAAATCGAGCGTTTTTGTGGTTCCCCTGCGCATGGGCAGCGGCACGCGCCTGAAAGTGCTGGAGGGGCTGGCGATGGGCAAGCCGATGGTTTCCACCAGCGTGGGCTGCGAGGGTATTGACGCGCGGGACGGGGAACACCTGCTGATAGAGGACGACCCGCAGGCGTTCGCGCAGGCTGTGGTTCGCCTGATGAATGACCGGGAACTGGCGCAAAGGTTGGGAACGGCGGGCCGCGCGCTTGTGGAAGACCATTACAGTTGGGCTTCTATTGTGCAGACGATGGAGCAGTTCCACCTGCGCGTGGTACAGGAAAAGCAGCGCAGCCTGAGTCCCGCGACAGCTACCCCTGCGGCGCAAGAGTAACATTATGCCGACTCCGATTGCATTTATCATGGAGCAGGCGCTCGGACATGTGACGCACCACCAGAATCTGGCGTACTGGGCGGATCAGGATGCTGCCTTAGCCCCGACATGGCTGCCGATTGTTCCCCACGCGCCGGATGTCTGGGAACGCTTGCCGGGAATACGAGGCAACTGGTCATTAAAGTCCAGCCTGCGCGCCCGCGCTGCCCTGAAAGCGGCAAACCCCGCGCAACCCTTTGAAGCTCTATTCTTCCACACCCAAACAACCACGTTATTCGCGCTCGACTGGATGCGGCGCATACCCGCTGTGATCTCCCTGGATGCCACGCCCCTGAATTATGATACGGTTGGAGCGGAATATGGCGACGCGGGGGGTAACGATTCCTGGCTGGAACGCCGTAAATATGAATGGAATCGGCGCTCGTTCCATACCGCCACCGCGCTGACTACGTGGTGTCAGTGGGCAAAAGACTCGCTTGTCAACGATTATGGCGTGGAAGCGGGCAAAGTAACCGTGATTCCTCCCGGCGTGGACATGGCGAAATGGACATTCGGGCAGGAGCGTCCCCCACGCGAAACGGGAAAGCCGCTGCGATTGTTGTTTGTCGGCGGCGATTTCGCGCGCAAGGGCGGCCCGGAACTGATAGAAGCGTTCCATCATAATTTACGCTCGGATTGCGTTCTCGATATTGTCACGAAAGACCCGAAAGCCGCGCGGGAATTATCCGGCGTGGAGGGTATCCGGGTTCATCAGGGATTGACAGCCAACAGCCATGAACTATGCGGATTGTACGCGCAGGCCGATGTGTTCGTGTTTCCGACAAAGGGCGATTGCCTGCCCATAGCCGTGATGGAGGCGATGGCGGCGGGATTGCCGATTGTCACCACGAATGTCGGAGCCTTGCGCGAGGAGGTGGAAGCCGATGTCAACGGCCTCATCATCGCGCCCGGCGACGCGGGCGCGATTACCACAGCGGTACGAACATTGCTTGCCGACGAACCCCGGCGCATAGCAATGTCCCGCGCGTCCCGCGAACTGGCGGAAACTCGTTTCGACGCCTGCCGCAATTATAACGCGATTTTGACTCTGTTGAAAGAAGTGAGAGTGAAGAGTGAGAGTGAGAGAAAGACAAACTGAGAGTGGGCAAAAGTGAAGAGTGGAGAGTGAGAGTGAGAGAAAATACACATGTACTCTCACTCTCCGCTCTCACTCTGGAGTAACTATTTTGACTTCGCCTCGCGTCTTGATGCTCGTGCCGAGCGTCGCCAAACAGGGGATTGCCGATGCCGTCCGAGGGGACGCGCACCCGCAGATGGACTATTATGCGCTGCAGGCGGAACTGAACGCGGATTTGCTGGACTATGCCGCGCTGGAAGCGCAGTCGAATCCACTTCTGGTACGGCTGGCGCAGCGCGCGGGCAAGGATGCCGCCCTTGCCGCATTGGGCTACGCGCAGCGGCAGAAATATGATATTATCTATTCAAACGGGGAAAATGTCGGGATACCCCTTTCCCTGCTGTTGAAACGGCACGGCGAGCGGCGTCCCGGTCATGTTCTCATCGGGCATAAGGTGTCTACGGGCAAGAAGCGCCTGCTGCTGCGAAGTTTGCAGGCGCAGATGGACGCGATTTTTGTGTACGCGGCGACTCAATACGATTTTGCGCGGGTTCAGTTGAATATTCCCGAATCCCGGCTGCATTTGATTCCGTTTCACGCCGACGCTAAGTTTTATCGCCCCCTGCCTGCCGAAACCGACGCGCCTCCGCGCCTGATTTGCAGCGCGGGCCTGGAATGGCGGGATTATCCCACGCTGCTGGCGGCGGTAGAGGGGTTGGATGTGGAAGTGCGGCTGGCGGCGGCAAGTCCGTGGAGCAAGCACCGTAACGAGACAGAAGAGCGTGTTCTGCCGCCCAATGTGACGGCCAAACGCTACGAGTACAACGAGCTGCGGCGATTGTACGCCGACTCGAGATTTGTGGTCGTGCCGCTGTATGAGAACGATTTTCAGGCGGGCATTACCACGATACTGGAGGGCATGGCAATGGGCAAAGCCATTATCACCACCAGCACAACGGGTCAAAAAGACGCTATCCGGCAGGGCGAAAACGGCCTGTATGTCGCTCCGGGCGATGTGGACGGCTGGCGAAAGGCCATTACGCGCCTGCTGGACAGCCCGGAAGAGGCGCAGCGCATGGGCGATCAGGCGCGGCGCGATATGGAAACGTCTTTGTCCCTGGAACACTGGGTAGCGCGTATCGCTGCCGTGATTCGAAATCTGCACGCGCGGCGCGTTGAGCGCGGCGTGATGGCAATATCCGTTCAGTAATCTTTCAACAGCCTGCCCGCCGGGTTACAGCCGACACGGATGTCGCGGCAAGCAGGGGAGTATGATCTTATGCGTAATGCGGTTCGTTTAATTCTCGTCGTGCTGCTGCTGATTTCTCTGGCGGCAAACGCTTTTATGTACCAGCGCTTTCGTAACCGGCGCGTGGTCATGTCTTACGGCACTCATGCTATCACGCAGCAGGATGTGTACGATTATATGACGCAAAACAGCGGCCCGGCGGTCAAATTCAGCATGATTCAGCGCTACATGCTCGATGATGAGGCGGCAAAGCGCAATCTGGCCCCGGACACCAAAGAGGTGGACGAAGCGTTCAACCAGATGCGCGAACTCAATCTTCAGTTCGCGCAGGAACTCGCCGCGCAGCCCTGGATGGAACCGGAGTACAAGGCGCGTATCAAGCAGCAGATGGAAGACATTCGCCTGCGCACAGCGGACATTGCCGTTTCCGATGACCAGATCAAAGAGGAATACAACGCGCAGCCGCCGGCGTTCGACACGCCCGCCAAAGCGCATACCCGACTGGCGCTGGTGTACAATATCAGCGACATTGACAAGGTCAAAGAACTGATGGAGAAGGATGTCAGCCCCACGCTGATTCAGACCAACTTTCCCACGTCTGTCCGGTTCGTGGGCGACGACAATCAGGCGCAATCCCATATACCCGGTCAAGTGTTCACCTTCGTTCAGCCGTTTGGAACTCAGCAGAACGCGCAGATTTTCGCCATGAAAAAGGGACAGGTGCAGGTATTTCCGCCGGACGTGTTTTCAAAGGCGGGCGCGCAAAAGTTGGTTATTCGCATGATTGATGACATCACGCCGGGCAGCAAAGCCGACCTGAATGATAAGAAAACGCATGAAAAAATACGTGAGGTCGTCGCGGGCAAACGAGCCAAACCGCCATTGGAGTATCTGAACAAAGTGTGGGGCGATGGCAGCAACTTCAAGAGCGAAGACCCCAACGACAAGGCGATTATCAACCAGTTCTTAGGCAAAAAGAACCATTAGAACAGACTGCGTTTTCTGATTGAAAGTAACACCCGATGGATATTCTCGATAGCCGCGCTTCCAAAAACACGCTGGAATCCGATGTGGATGAGTCGCAGGCGCTTCCCGGTTCCGACCGGAAGCGCCTGATGTATGGCCTGCCCTACGTGGCCGCGCTCGTTCTGGCGTTGGTGTTGTATTCCAACACCTTTCTGATCTGGTACTACGAGTGGAAAGCGCCGGGCAGTTTTTACGCTCATGCGGCCTTTGTGCCTTTTTTCGTGGCCGTTATGCTATGGCGCAGCCGGGATCGTTTGCAGCATGTGCGGCGGCAGCCCTCCTGGACAGGCCTGGCCCTGATTGTTCCGGGCCTGCTGTTGCTGCTGCTTGCGCTGCACTCGGATATTCCCACCGTGCAGTCAATGTCGTTCATCTTTCTGCTGGTGGGCGGCAGCCTGCTGTTCCTGGGAACGCCCAAAACGCGGCTGCTGCTGTTTCCCCTGCTGTTCGTCACGATGATGATGCCGCTGGTTCCCGACCAGTTGATTAACGGCATCGCGTTTCCCATTCAGATGAAATCGGCGCAGATTGCCACCTGGATGATGAATTATATCGGCCTGACCTCCATGCAGGAGGGTACGCAGATTCACATGGAACACTATCGCATGGCGGTCGAGCTGCCGTGCAGCGGCTTCAAAACGCTGCTGTCGCTGCTCACCTTTTCCGCCGCCTTCGCGTACCTCGTGGAAGCGCCCGCGTGGAAACGCTGGACGCTGTTTCTGATGACCGCGCCCCTCAGTCTGCTTATCAACGGCCTGCGTATCGCGCTTATCGGCGTTGTGGGCGAGTTGTTCAGCACAAGTTCCGCGCAGTTTTTCCACGATTACAGCGGCTTTATCGTGTTGATTCTCGCCTTCACGTTTCTGTTCAACTTTGCCCGCGTGTTAAAGTGCGAACGGTTTCTGGGCGTACCCCTGACGGACGAGATGGAACAGAGGGACCGAGAAGCCGCCAAAGCCGCGAAGGACGCACAGGGGCCGGAAACTCCGCCCGCCCCGGAATGGTGGCAGGAACTCCTCGCGTGGCGTCCCACGACGGGGCAATTGCGCAAAACGCTGCCGCAGGCGGTCGCTCTGGACGTTATATTGCTGGTTTCGCTGGTCACGTATGCGGCCCTGCGCAGCAGCGTACCCACGCAGAAAGCGCCCATTGCCACTTTCCAGGTTCCCAAAACGTTCGCCTACAACAGCGTCACGTATACCACGAAAGACAATCCGCTGGAAGAGACGGATACGCTGCCGGAAGCGCAGCTGGAAATGCTCAGTCCCCTGCGCGTCGTCAACCGCGATTATGTGGGGACGGACGGCTCCCATATCCAACTGTTTATGACGGCGGGAACCGGGCGCAAGGTGTTCCATGACCCACACAACTGCGCGTTGGGCAGCGACGCCGTGATTCTGGATCAGGGACCCATTCCCCTGAAAACGCCTGCGGAAACAATTTCCGTTCAGGAGTCCCACTTCAAGCAGACGGGCCGCCCGGAACAAACGGAGATGATGTTCTGCTATGTGGTGCAGGGCAAGGTGCTGCAATCCACGACACAGATACGCAACGCCCTGATCTGGCAGACCTTCTTCGGGGACGGCGGCCAGCCCTCGTACTTCGTGCGCGTGTGTCAGGAGGCGCCGGGAACCGATGAAGCGCAGCGCGAGCAGATGCGCAACTTCATCGCGGGTTTATGGCAGCACATCGGCCCCGTCCTGCACGGAACCATTCCCGGCCAGCCCGAAGCCCCGCCCCATCCGTCTCGTCCTCCCGGTCAGAGGTAGGGTTTTAGAGTTCTATGGTTTTAGGGTTTTAAGGGAATAGGAAGGGGTTGGTAATGGCATAGGAGGAGATACGTTCTTATCGTGATTTGCTCGTTTGGCAGCAGGCAATGCAACTGGCGAAAGCGTGTTATTTCCTGACGCGGATGTTTCCCAAAGAAGAACTCTATGGCCTCACAAGCCAGATGCGGCGGGCGGCAACAGCCGTACCCGCCAATATTGCTGAGGGAAGCGGGCGCGGAACACGGAAAGATTACCAGCAGTTCCTTCGTATAGCACAGGGCAGTTTGCGGGAACTTGAAACGTTCCTGCTGCTCTGCCCTGATATACAACTGGCAACAGCAGAACAAATCCAGCCACTCCTCCAACAAACGGAATCAATCAGCAAACTCCTGCACCGTTTAATCCAGTCACTGGAACCTAAAACCATAGAACCTTAAAACCCTTATACCTTAAACCGAACGTGCATTATATCGCCGTCTTTTATGAGGTACTCTTTGCCCTCCAGTCGCATTTTGCCTGCCGCCCTTGCTTCATCCCAACAGCCTGCCGCGCTGCGGAAATCCTCAAACGCCATCACTTCGGCGCGAATGAAGCCGCGCGCCAGATCGCTATGTATCTTTTCCGCCGCTCCCACCGCGTTCGTGCCTTTGGTGATTGTCCAAGCCCGCACTTCGTCTTCGCCAACCGTGAAGAAGCTCATCAGGCCGAGCGCGGCATACGCGACGCGAATCAGGCGGTCGCGGGCGGCTTCGGCAATGCCCATCGCTTCCAGAAACTCGCGCTCTTCGGCAGGCTCCATTTGCGCCACTTCCATCTCCACTTTGGCGCACAGCGTGACGAGAAGCAAGCCCTGCTCCTGCGCGTACGCGGATGCAGGCAAAACACTGACGGGCGTATCCTCGCCAACCTCGTCCTCGCCCACATTGGCAACCAGTATCAGGGGTTTGCCGGACACGAACATGTAGCCGCGCAACGAGCGTTTTTCATCTTCCGTGAGTTCCAACGTGCGGATAGGTTCCAGGCTTTCCAGATGATTTTTGATCCGAATCATCACCTGATGCTCGACGGCCTCTCCGGGCGTTTGCCGCTTTTGCAGCTTGGCCTTTTCCAATTTTTCCAGCCGGTTCTCTACTACGCCCAAATCGGCCAGCAGCAGTTCCTCTAAAATCTGCTCGGCCTCGCGCCGGGGGTTGACGCCGCCGGACGGAAGCGTAACCGCGCTGTCCGTAAACGCGCGCGCCACAAGAACAAGCGCGTCCATGTTGCGCACACTGGCGAAAAAGTCCGTGCCGAATTTATCCCGCGCGCCCTGCCCCCGGTTCTCGTCCCGCTCCACTCGCGCCCCGCCTTCGGTAAACTCGATTACGGCGGGCGTGATTTTCTTCGGCTCACACTGCTCTACCGCGTAATCAAAGCGCGGATCGGGTACGGCGATCACGCCGACATTGACTTCGGTTGCGCCAAAGCGGTTCAACTCCACCTGTGAGCGCGTGAGGGCGTTATACAAACTGGTCTTGCCGGACTGCGGCAAACCTATAATACCTACTTTCATACAATCTCCTCTTATCCTACAAAGGTTGCCGCGCAGTGTGTTTCCAGCGCGTTACGCAGTTCCAGCAGCGCTGCGGTGACTTCGGGTTCGTTGAGCGTTCGGTCGGGCGCGCGGAAGGTGAACGAAAGCGTCAGGCTTTTCTGGTCTTCCGGCACGGGTGAACCCTCGAATACGTCGGTCAGGCGCATGGATTCGAGCAGGGGCGCGGTGACGCTTTCCACTGCCGCCTGAACCTGTCTGTACGGGATTGCGGCAGCCAGACGCGGGGCCAGATCGCGCGTGACAGCCGGGAAGCGCGGCAGGGCGTGGTACGCGGCGGAGGGCGTGTCGCCCTCCTGTTTCAGCGCATCGTAGCTGAGTTCGAACACATAGATTTTGTCGCGCAAATCGGCCTGCTGCGCCGCGCGTGGATGCAGTTCTCCCACCATTCCAATCACCTGACTCTCGTTGCGCATCACGAGGGCGCCGCGTCCGGGGTGCAGGAGGGGCAGGGCAGCGGCTTTCTCGCCCAATGGCGCAAAAGTTACGTTTGCCATTCCAAGATTTGCCGTCAGCCGCTCGACAATGCCCCTGATGGTATAAAAGTCCGCGCTTGCGCCTTTGCCCCGGTTGTGCCATTCGCCCGGTTCCAGTGAGCCGACAAGCAAGCCGCCGACCGCGATGTACTCCGTAGGCACAGGTTCGCCAGAACCGCCATCCTCAGCCGGAACCGCCTGCATCTGCCACACGCGCCCGACTTCAAACAGAGCCATGTTCGCCTGCTGATAGGCGGCGTTGTGCTTTGCTACGTCCAGCAGGGTGGGCAATAGCGAACGGCGCAGTCCGCCCACTTCCGCAGACAGCGCGTTGCGCACGGACACGCGGCGCGAAGCGTCGTCGGGCGAGTTGAAGAACGCGGGCGCGGTCAGGCTGTGCGTCACGACCTCCTGCAAGCCCGCAGACGCCAGAATGTGCTTGATACGGTCTATGAATAAACCGTCCGGGCTGTCGCCGCCCTGCGTGGTAAAGCCGCGCGGCAGGGTTTCGGGAATGTTCTCATACCCGTAGATACGCCCGACCTCCTCAATCAAATCCTCTTCCAGCGTAACATCGGGCCGGAACGAGGGAACCTGAACGTTCAGCGTGTCGCTATCCACGCGCGGCCCGACCGTAAAGCCCAATCGCGTCAGGCAATCCGTTGCCACATCCGTCGTGATGTTCATGCCGAGCAGTTCCGCCGCACGCGACACGCGCAGATTCAGATGACGCGCTTTATATGGCTGCGGATACACATCTATGATGCCCGGAACCACTCCCGTTTGTCCCATGTCGGCCAGTAGTTCGCAGGCGCGGTCTACCGCCCGTTGAACGCCCTCTATATCCACCACGCGCTCGAAACGGTACGAGGCTTCCGTGCGCAGTTTCAGCAGCCGGGACGCGCGCCGAATGGCAAGCGGATCAAAATGCGCGGATTCAATCAGAATATCCACGCTGTTCGCGTCCACTTCCGAGTCTGCGCCCCCCATTACACCCGCAACCGCAACGGGTTTTTCGGCATCGGCAATCACAAGCGTATTTGTGGAAAGCGTTCGCGCTTCGCCGTCAAGCGTGGTAATGGTTTCGCCATCCCGCGCCCGCCGTACCACAATCCGCTTACCCGCCAGTTTGTGCAGGTCGAAAGCATGAAGCGGCTGGCCCAATTCCAGCATGACATAATTGGTCACGTCCACAATGTTGTTGATAGGCCGCTGTCCCGCCGCTTCCAATCGCGCCTGCATCCATGCCGGGGAGTCGCCAATCTTCACGCCCCGTACAATCCGCGCCGCGTACCGGGGGCATAAATCCGCGTCCTCAATTGTAACCGATGTTTGCCCCGCCACATCACCACCCTTTTCCGAATGAGGCGGCGTGGGCAGCGTCAAAGGCAGGCCGTACAGCGCGGACACTTCACGCGCCACGCCGAGCAGGGACAGGCAATCGCCCCGGTTCGGCGTGACATACACATCCAATACGGGGCCAAGCGCGGACTCCTCGATGCCTTCCACTTCCAGCCCGCCCATCGTCAGTTTCACGCCGACTTCCTGCCCGCTCGCCTGCACATTCACATACTGCTGTAACCATTTCAAAGGGATACGCATGGGGAAATCCTTTTAGGAGGTAGATAGGTAGAAAAACTCTCCACCTTCTTCAAAAATCGCGCTACGAGAAGAGTAGCAGGCATTTCTACCCATCTACCCATCTACCTATCTACCTCCTCTAAAACTGCTTCAAAAACCGCAAATCATTTTCCAGATACAGGCGCAGATCGTCCACGCCGGTTTGAATCATGTGGACGCGCTCCACGCCAAGCCCGAACGCAAAGCCGCTGTATTTTTCCGTGTTGATGCCGTGCGCCTGTAGGATATTGGGATGGATTAAGCCTGCGCCGCCTAATTCCAGCCATCTGCCGCGCCACGAGATGGAATAGTCCACGCCGGGTTCCACGAACGGGAAAAAGTCGGGGCGAAAGCGCACCAGGGTTTGCGGGCCGAACATCTGGCGGGCAAATGAGCCGAGCGTCCCTTTCAAGTCCGACATGGAGATTTTCTCGTCCACCATGAATACGTCTATCTGATGAAACGTGTGGTGGTGCGTGGCGTCAACGGCCTCATAGCGGAAGCAACGGCCTAATGTCGCAATGCGAAAAGGCGGGCGGCGGTCCGCCATGATGCGCCCCTGCAAGGCCGTCGTCTGCGTCCGCAACAGGCGCGAGTCGGTGACAAAGAACGAGTTTTGCTCATCCATTGCGGGATGGTCTTCCGGGTAGTTAAGGGCGGCGAAGTTGTACCGGTACTCTTCCAGTTCCGGCCCGTCCACGAACTCGAAGCCCATGCCCGTCAACGCCTGCTTGATACGTCCTGCCGTTTGCGTGAGCGGATGCAGCCGCCCCTGCGCCCCCTGGCGTCCGGGCAGGGTGACATCAATGGTTTCGGTTTGCAGGCGGGCGTGAAGTTCCTGTTCGGAAAAGACCGCCTGACGCGACGCTATCAGGGCTGTCAATGCTTCTACCGCCTCATTGATTTTCGCGCCGAAAGCGGGACGGTCCTCTCTGGGCAAGCCGCCAATGGCTTTGCGCAGTTCGTTCAGGCTGCCTTTGCGTCCCAGATAGCGCGTCTCAATCGCGCTCAAATCCTGTGTGCTGCCCGCCTGTTGTAGCGCGTCCCGCGCCTCCTGCGCAAGCTGCTCCACGCTTTCAAACGCTCCGCTATTTTGTACAGGAATGGTGTTTGACATAACCAACTTCCCCATTGGTGTTCGGTATTTGGTGTTCGGGAAATGCGCTTATTGAACAATCGCCTTCCGAACACCGAACACCGACATTCCAAACGCCAAAACGCCCTTCAATGCCTCTTGCAAAAATTGCGGGAGAGCATTGAAGGGCGTTTGAATTTTCACAATGACCAGAGTTCAGTGCCACGCATCAGATTAAGACAGGATTGTTCCCTGTCACCTGATACCCAACACCCAACACCGATTACGCCGTTGCCGGGCTTCCCGCCGTTTTGAGGGCGCTCGTCGCCTGCGCGACGAGCTGCGTAAACGTATCGGGATCGCTGACAGCCATTTCGGCCAGAACTTTGCGGTCCAGTTCAATGCCGGCTTTGGTCATGCCTTCAATAAAGCGGCAGTATTGCATACCCTGCGCGCGGCAGGCAGCGCTGATACGGACAATCCACAGCGCCCGGAACTCGCGCTTTTTGTTGCGGCGGTCACGGTACGCATAGTTGCCTGATTTGAGCATCTGCTCGTGCGCCGTCTTAAACAGATTGCGCTTGCCGCCGAAGTTGCCTTTGGCGGTTTCCAGCACTTTCTTGTGGCGCTTATGGGTCATCGTGCCACGTTTCACGCGCGGCATAGGGAACGCTCCTTCCGTATCAGAAGGGAGTAGGGGGTAGGGAGTAGGGAGTAGGAAAACACTCAAGCCTGATTTAATTGGAATGTGCAAATCAAGATGAGCGCATTTCCTACTCCCTACTCCCTACCCCCTACTCCCTAATCGAGTCCTTGTCCTAACATGCGCAGGACGCGCTTTTTGTCGCCTTTGAACAGTTCGCCATCGGCGAGCAGGGTGCGGCGGCGCGCGCCATCTTTTTTGCGCATAAGGTGGTTGAGGCCGGTTTTACCGCGCATCAGTTTGCCGGTTCCGGTTTTGGTAAACCGCTTGGCCGCTGTTTTGCGCGTTTTCATTTTGGTTTTCATGCGTAAGAACCTTCTGCGCAACCGGGCAAACCCCGACGGCGCAAGCAAGATAGGATAGCCAACAGACACAATTAAAGAAACACGCAGAACAGACAGCAACGAAGCCGGGACATGACCCGGCTTCGGAACGACGTTCGCGCCCGCTTGCGGACAGGCCGACAAGACAGAAACCGGTATCAGGGTTTGGGGCTGAGAATCATGGTCATCATACGGCCTTCGATGGACGGCGGTTTTTCGATAATCGCCTTGTCGCCCACCGACTCGACCATTTTATCCATCAGTTTGCGGGCGATTTCCGGGTGGGTAATCTCGCGCGCCTTGAACTGAATGGTGACTTTGACCTTGTCGCCCTCTTCTAAGAACTTTTGCGTGTGTCTCAGCCGCACCTGAAAATCGTGTTCAGCGGTTACGGGCCGCATTTTGATACCTTTGATTTCCTGCTGCTTCTGTTTTTTATGCTGTTCGCGCTCACGCTTGCCCTGCTCGTACCGGATTTTGCCGTAATCTCCGATTTTGCAGACGGGCGGCTGGGCGGCGGGGGCCACCTCAATCAGGTCCAGCCCTTTTTCAACGGCCAGCGCGAGAGCATCGCGGACGTTCAGGATGCCGAGGGGCTGACCCTCTTCATCAATCAGGCGAACGTCGCGCACACGGACGCCGTTCAGCATCCGCAAAATTTGTTCATTAACACGAAAGTCTTTGTTGATGGATCACCCCTCCGGCAACTCACAGCGCAACGTGACCAGTTCACGCGCGGCTTCCGACGATAAAAGTCCCGAAATGGGAGCCTGATGGAAGCAAGTGCTGCCAGACAAAGAATAGTGTACCAGAAACCTGTGCCGCTGTCAACCGATTTCAAGTGAAAACTTGCAGAAGATTCATTCCAGGAGCATTTTATGCTGACTCCCTGCGGTTCCTCTGCCTCGTATATCCTCATTAAGGATGAGATAAAAGCGTTGACAGGCGATTGCCAAACGGCTATAATACACCTTTAATCTTGAGGCTTGGTTTGTGCTGCCATTGTCAGCAAAGATTGTCCCGCCCTTGACAGAAGAACTCTGTTTACCATTCAGTCCCGAAGCGTCAACACAGCAGGCGCAACCTCCGGTTACGCCTGTATGCTGGCGCGTCCATTTGCTGGCGCGCGAACCGAAACGCCTGCCAATCCTGCTGTTGGTAACGGGAATGGGCGCGGTTTGCGTATGGCTGATATTTGGAACGCTGCTTCCCGTCTTTGCTTCCGCCCTGTTGTTGACTGGAAGCGTCAGCGAGTATCTGTTTCCCGTCACGTACCGATTGACAGAAGAAGCCATTTATCAGGAGGCGCTTACGTCGCGCATACAGTTGCCCTGGAAAGATGTGCGCCGCTGCCAGATAGGACATAAAGCGCTGCTGCTGACTTCGCTGGCTGAACCGTCCCGTCTGGATGCGTTTCGCGGCGTCCTGTTGCGCTTCGCGCCCGAAGGACAACCCGGCGACAAATCTTCCCTCCGCGCCATGATTGCGCGCTGTGCGCCACATGTCTTACCGGAGAATACTCTGCTAATGGCTGAAAAGGAACCCGCGAACACCTGCGCTATTCCAACCGCAACCCCGGAAACCTTATGTGTGGAGAATTCGCAGACATGACGGCATTTGATTGGGACGCGGAACTTACGGATGCGCAGCGCGACGCCCTGATTGACCATCTGGCGCGGCAGGTCGGGGCGCGAAAGCTGCAAACGCCCGCGATCCTATTTCTGGAAATGCACAAGCCGCTGGCGTTTCTGACCGGGCAGGGGTTGTTGCTGAGTTCCGGCTTTCTCGCGCCCCTGTTCGGCCCGAAAAATGTGCAGCAGTACGCCCGCCTGCTCGAATCCCGCGACAATATCGAGTTGTTGATTCGGAAGATAGAGGAGGTAGATGGGTAGATGGTAGATAGGTAGACAGTAGCAAATGCCCTCTAATCCTCACTTTGCGCAAACTATAGAAGCAGGAAGAGGATTGTTCTACCGCCTACCTATCTACCATCTACCCATCTACCTGGAGCGCTCATGGAACACGCCAATACCGCTGTGCGGTTTTTCGTACCGCTGTTCAGCCTGATTATCGTGGTGATGATTTTGACGGCTCGCAAGCGTCCGCTCTTTATTCGGCGGATTCAGGGGCTGACGGCGATTGACGAGGCGATAGGACGGGCAACGGAGATGGGACGGCCCATGCTGTGCTGCAACGGGCTGGGGCGAGCGACGACAAGCGGCACGGACATTGACACGCTGCAAGCGCTGTCCATTATCAATTATGTCATACGCTCGTCCGCCAAGTTCGGAACCCGCGCCATCGTGCCGGTTTATCAGTCGACCACGTTGCCTATCGCGCAGGAGATGGTTCAGAACGCCTATACCGCGGAGGGCCGAAGCGACCTGTACAACCCCAATGATGTGCGGTTCCTGTCCAATCAGCAGTTCGCCTTTGCCGCCGCCGTGTCGGGTATCATCTGGCGCGAACAGGTAGCGGCCAGTTTTCTATTTGGTTACTTTTATGCCGAAGCCCTGATTTTTGCGGAAACCGGGCAGCAGGCAGGGGCGATTCAGGTGGCGGGAACGCCCACGACGACACAGATTCCGTTTTTTATTGCCGCCTGCGATTACGTGATTATCGGCGACGAGTTTTACGCGGCAAGCGCGTATTTGTCCCGCGAACCTACTTTACTGGGCAGCCTTGTCGGGCAGGACATTTGCAAGGGCATCGTTATCGCGCTTGTCGTCATCGGCAGCGCCCTCGCGTCCCTTGCGCCCGCGCTTGCGCCAAAATTTATTGAATTTCTGGCAAAATGAGCCTCTCCTAAAAGGAACAATGCTTTTGCTGTCCAGCCTTTTCCATCCGGTACACGGCGCTCTCTGGTACGTCTACATCGTAGGCGCGCTTGTCGCATCAGGCGTGTTTTTCGGCCTGCTGACACTGGTTCCGCAGAACCTGCGCCGATTCGTGATTCAGGGCGCGACGTTTTTGGGCGGGCTGTACTGGGCATTGGAATTCTTCTGGCCCACGCATCCCATGCCTACCGCGCAATCGCCCAAAGCCGTCGGCAACTTTCTGACGCCGTATGTCGTGCCGTTTGGGAATGTGGCGAGCATCGTGGCGGCATTTGCGGTGGGGTTGGGCGTCATCAATCTGGCGCAGGTACACGGCAAGCGGGTTTCCAAAGGCGGCTCGAATGCCTTCAATAGCGCGGCGTTTTTTCTCGGACTGATCCTGATGCTGACTGTCGGCATTCTGCGCAAAGCCCATCCTAACGCCATTAACAAGAATCTGAACACGCTGTTTTTTGACGGCGGCTACCAAACTATGGACGCCACGATGTTTTCCATTGTCGCGTTTTACATCGTATCCGCCGCCTATCGCGCGTTCCGGGTTCGCTCCGTCGAAGCAACCCTGCTGCTCATCACGGCAACCCTCGTCATGCTCGGCCAAATTGCGGTGGGAACCTGGCTCACCCAATCCCTGCCCGCCACCAATACCGGCGCAATGGGCTGGATGCACAACCTGCGCCTTGAAATCATTCGCGACTGGATTTTAACCAAAGCCAACGCCCCCGCGAGCCGCGCCATCGCCTTCGGGCTTGGCATCGGCGGCCTTGCCGTCGCCCTGCGCATCTGGCTCGGACTGGAACGGGGCAGTTATTTCGATAATAACGGATAGCACATGAACCTACTACGTTTCTTACAAGAAGTGGACCGGCGGTTTTTGTACGCGCTGCTGCTGCTGGCGGTGTGCGCGCCGTTCTTCCTGAAAACGCGGATACCGGTTCCGATTTCGCCCGAAACACAGGCGCTGTACGACAAAATCGAATCGCTGCCACCCGGAAGTTTCGTGCTGTTGGGCATAGACTGGTCTGCGGGAACGCGGGGCGAAAACGGGGCGCAAACGGAAGCCCTGATGCGGCATCTGATGAAGCGCAAACTGCGATTCGCGATGCTGGCGTTTTCCAGTCCGCAGGGCGCGACGCTGGGACAAACGATTGCCGAGCGCCTGCAAACAGAGTACGGCTATCGGGAAGGCATTGACTGGTGCAATTTCGGCTACAAAACCGATCAGCAGAACTTCTTGCAGGCGTTTGTTCGCAATATTCCCGCCTCCATCGGCGCGGACTTTCGAGGAATTCCCATTGAAACCCTGCCCGTCATGAAAGGCATCAACAGTGGGCATGACGTGGCGTTTCTGCTGGAAATAACCGGAACCAACACGTTCAACATCTACATTCAGTTCATGCAGGGGCCGGCGGATGTGCCGATGGCCGTCGCGCTCACGGCAGTCATGGCTCCCGAAGCGTACAATTATGTGGACAGCAAGCAGATTGTGGGGATGCTCAACGGCTTGAAGGGCGGCAACGAGTACGAACAACTGCTCGGCGTGTTCGGCAAGGCGTCGCGGGCCAGTAACTCGTCGTCACTGGCGCACCTGCTCATTATCACCTTTATCGCGCTCGGCAACGTCGCCATGCTGCTGGAACGCCGACAACGCGCCCGACAAATCGGCTACACCCGTTAAAGTGGTTTTAGCCGCGAATGAACGCGAATAAACGCGAATGTCGAGTACCGGAGTACCTGCAACATCGAAATAAGGTTCAGGGCGTAAAAATAACCTACACCCGAACACCTAATACCGAACACCCAACACCGAATACTGAGGTTTGTCTGTATGACCTGGTTTTCGCCCTGGCTTGCCGCTCATGTTTCCACGCTGACCGCCTGGTTCGGCGCTATCTGTACGCTGGCCTGTACTCGGTTCTGTACAAAGAGAACCGCCTGTACCGCCTGTTCGAGCATCTGTTTCTCGGACTCGCGACCGGCTACATGATCGCGCTCTCCTGGACGGATGTGCTGCTGGTAAAGTGGTGGCAGCCGATGCACGACAAGGGGCAGTGGTGGTACATCTTCGCGCTCATGCCCGGACTGATGTACTATTTCGTTTTTTCGCGCAAGCACAACTGGATTGCGCGGCTTGTCGTCGGCTTCTTCCTGGGCGTCGCGTCCGGGCAGGCGTTCAAAGCGTTTGTCAACGACACCTGGCCGCAAATCGCCACATCGTTCAAGCCGCTCATTCCGCATCCTGCCGTTGCCGCACGCGCCGGCCATCCCGCCCTCAAAGCCTTAACCGTCGCGGACGCCATCAACAATCTGCTGTTCATGTTCATTCTGCTGTGCGTGTTGAGTTACTTCTTCTTCTCGTTCGAGCAGAAGCATCCGGTTCTGAAAGGCTCCGCGAAACTCGGACGCTGGCTGCTGATGTTCACCTTCGGCGCGATCTTCGGCTCCACCATCATGGCCCGCCTCGCCCTGCTCATTGACCGCATGGACTTCCTGCTCAACGACTTCGGCCCCCACATCGGCGGTCCGGGCGTGATGTTCGGCGTCCTTACTCTGCTGACCATCCTCGTCCTCGTCCTCGTCACCCGCTCAAACGCCAATACAGAGGAAACACAATAAACCACGGAGGAAAAAGAGGAGATTGAACCACCAAGACGCAAAGAACACCAAGAATACAAATGCAAGAAAGGTATTGGGAGAGTAACAAAGGACATAGCCTCTTCTCCTCTCTTCTTCTTTTTTCTTGGCGTTCTTTTTTCTTGGTGGTTCAATCCTGAATTTGCATCAATTGCAGCAGGTTGTTCTCCGTGTCGCGGAACATGGCGAAGGTGTAGCCGCCCTCGCTGGTGGGCGGCAGGAAGAAGGCCGCGCCTTTAGAAGTCAGTTCGGCGAAGGTGGCATGGACATCTTCGACGAACAGGGCGAGGGATACGGCGTTGGGATCGAAGCGCACATCGGGCGAGACTTCGGCAGCCAGTTGCAGTCCAACCCCCTCCGCGAACAGCACAATGTCTTCCTGTTCGGACTCGACCGTAAACGCCAGAACGTCGCGATAAAAACGCAGAGCGCGGTCAATATCCTGCACCATCACCATCGCTCGTATCCCCAGTAACTGCAAAATAAACTCTCCTCAAGCATGAGCGTCAGGCGGCAGACTTTTGGATTCGCGGCGTTCGCGCTCTTCACGCTCTTCGCGGTACCAGGCAGCCAAATCCCCGTTCATATCGGTTTCAGGAATCCCTGGTTCCCGATATTCCCATATTGCAAGCAGTTCTTCCGGCGACATCTATTGTATGCGCTCTATAACACGCTTATGAACCTCCGGGTGTGATGGCGGCAAATTCAATTTTTCCACGGTGAAGCCCTCCAGAATAAACAGTATCCACATGAGTATCAGGCAAATTTTACCAGATGTAGGCGAGAAAGGCAACTCGCATCTCGCACAGCAATTTGCACATGCGCCAGTTCCAATATTTTCGAGCCGAGATAAAGCTGTTCACCTTTGACGCGCTGAAGGAGTTGGAAATGAACTGGATTAGTGGGCGTCCAGAAGGGTAAGGTTGTTTCCGGTGACGGGCGTGGTCAGGGCCTGCTGGCCGGTTCCATCGGTTTTGATCGTGTACAGGCTGTTGATGGCATTGCCGGTTGTAGTGGCGCTGAAAATAATCTGCGTTCCGTCCGCGCTGAACCGGGCTGTATCAATGGAGGGAGCGGCCAGTTTCGTAATCTGCGTCGGGCTGGAGCCGTCCGCGTTTATCGTGAATACGTCGTATTTATTGTTGGACTGCGCCACATACACGATTTTGCTGCCGTCCGGGCTGTAGGTGTACCAGGGCAGAACGGTCGGGCCGAAGGTGGTTGTCGTGGTCAGGCTGGTTCCATCCGTGTTTACCAGGTTGTACTGTGTCGTGGTACTGGTGGCGGTAGAGGTCGAGGTGAAACGAATTTGCCCGATTTTGTGAACGCGGGATTGCTCACGTTAGAACCCGTGAAGTTTTTCGTGATCTGCGTCAGTCCGGTTCCATCCGGCTTGACGGTGTAAATCTGGTCGCTGCCGGTCAGATTGTAAATGAACACGATGGTTTACTGCCGTCCGAGCTGTAGGAGGGCGTTCGGGGTACTGCCGGCTGATTGCTGGGCTGCAAGCCGCCCGTGACAATCGGCTTTATGCTGCTGCCGTCGGCCTGTCGCGACAACAAGCAGATTGCCAGTTGTGGATTGCGTATCGTAGACCAGACTTTTCACGTCCGGCGAAAGGGAGGCGTGTCCGATGATTTCGCTGCCCTGCCCGCCCGTTGTGGTGATGGGCAATGCGGTAGGAACTGCCCACAGCTGGTAGCGTACAGCGTTCCGGCGTTCGACGATCCGCTGTTGGACAAGAAACAGCAGTCCGGTGGCGCGAGTGCTGCCCGTGCCGCCCGTGCTGGTCGCGACAATCGTGGAAGCCAGAACCGCGTACACGCCCAGCGTGGTTGCCGTGCCCGATACCACTTTGTTGTTGATGTCGAGGGTACTGTCGCTCACCAGCGTCCAGGCCCCGCTCACGACCTGATACAATTGCAGACTGCTCTCCTGCGCCCCTTTCGGCAACGCGCCGCCATTGTAGCGAATGGAAATGCGCGGCGGTTGACGTGAGCGTGGCGGCGGAACTGGTGAAGTTGATAGGCTGTGCCGGACACGACGCGGGCATCTGCCGGGTAGGAATTGGTCTGCTGCACCGAGTACAGCGCGGTGGTTGAGTCCGTCGTGCTGGTGCTGGAACCGATCGTGAGCGTGGCGTTGCCGTTGATGACTGCCGCCGCCCCCGCTGCCGATGGTCTGCGTGACGGCGGGGGTTCCGCCCCCGCTGATGTTGCCGCCGCCGCATCCGGCAAGGAACAGCAGCGCGGTCAAGGCAGGCGAATGCGCCCGCAATATGCCGGGTTAGTTGTCGAAGAGTAGTGGGTTTGACGCATAGAGATACGCTCCTGAATGGGGATGAGAGGCTATCGCCGACGAGGCGGCTTGCCTCGTTACAGACGCGCAGTTACGCCTGTTCGTTCCCCTCGAGTTTCGCTTCCGCGATTCGCGCCTTGAACCTTTCTCCGGAACTGGTTCGTCCTTTTCGTTTGCTTCGCGTGTTTCGCGGTTTGCCACGGATTCGCATGATTCTACAGCGTGACCGCGCCTTCGGAAGCCGGAACCGACGCATCGGGCGTATTTTGCCAGCGCGCCCCGCTGTACGCGCAGTTCGGGCTTTGTCCAGGCGGCGCGGCGTTCGGCGAGTTCTGCATCCGTCAGGTCAACGGATAGCAATTTGGCTTCGGCGTCAATGGTAATCATGTCGCCGTCGCGCAGCAGGGCAATCGGGCCGCCAACCCACGCTTCGGGCGAAATATGCCCGACGACAAGGCCATGCGTCCCGCCGGAAAACCGCCCGTCTGTAATCAGGCCGATGCTGTCCGTAAAGCCCTGTCCCATGAGGGCAGCGGTAACGGACAGCATTTCGCGCATCCCCGGCCCGCCAACCGGCCCCTCGCCGCGTATCACAATCACATCCCCGGCCTTGATTTCATGGTTCTGCACTGCCGCGAAACACGCCTCTTCGCCGTCGAACACGCGGGCGGGGCCGGTGATGTGGCGCACTTTCAAGCCCGCTGTTTTGGCGACCGCGCCTTCGGGAGCCAGATTGCCATGCAGAATTTTGATATGCCCTGACCCGTACATGGGCTTGTCAAGCGGCCTGAAAACGACCTGTACGCGGTCATAAATGCTGCGGACGTTTTGCAGATTTTCGGCAAGCGTTCCGCCCGTCACGGTGGGGCAGTCGCCGTGCAGCATCCCCATGTCCAGCAGGGCGCGGAGTACGGCGGGCGTTCCGCCCACTTTGTGCAGGTCGAACATCACGTACCGCCCGCCCGGTTTCAGGTCGGCAAGATGCGGAACCTTGTCGCCGATGCGGTCGAAATCCTCCAGCGTCCATTCCACTTCCGCTTCGCGGGCAATCGCCATCAGGTGCAGCACGGCGTTCGTGGAGCCGCCAAGCGCAAGCGCGATGGTATACGCGTTTTCCAGCGATTTGCGGGTAATCAGGTCGCGGGGACGGATGTTGTTTTCAATCAATTTGACCAGCGCTTTGCCCGCCAGAAACGACTCGCGCTCTTTGGCGGCGGATACGGCGGGATTGCTCGCGCTGTAGGGCAGGGACAGCCCCATCGCTTCAATCGCGCTGCTCATGGTATTGGCGGTGTACATGCCGCCACACGCGCCCGCGCCCGGACACGCGCCGCACTCCACTTTGTGAACGCCCTCCTCATCCAGTTTGCCCGCCTGATACTGCCCCACCGCCTCGAAAATAGAGACGATATCCAGGTCGCGCCCGTCCTCGCCCACGCCCGGCAAAATGCTGCCGCCGTACACGAAAATGCTCGGCACGTTCAGCCGCGCCATTGCCATCACGCAGCCGGGCATGTTCTTGTCGCAGCTTCCGAACGCGAGAATACCGTCGTGGTTCATGCCGCCGCACACCACTTCGATGCTGTCCGCGATCACTTCCCGCGACACCAGACTGTAGCGCATCCCCTGATGCCCCATCATAATGCCGTCGCTGGCAGTGGGCGCTCCGAACGTTTGCGGAACCCCGCCGCCCGCCCGAACGCCCTCGCAGCCGTGCCGCGCCAATCGGTCCAGGTGCGCGTTGCAGGGCGTAATATCCGAAAACAGCTGAGCGACGCCGATCATCGGACGCTCAAAATCGTCGTCATGAAACCCGACCGCCCGCAGCATGGCGCGATTGGGCGCGCGGCTGATGCCGTCCGTCGTCAGGCGGCTTTTGCGCTTGAACTCATGTTCGCCTTTATTCGGCGGGTCTATCTGATCTTCAACCATTATCTGATCCGACATGTGTTTCTTCAACTCCCTCGTTGGTGTAAAAATTCTAAAATAAACCGCGAAAAACACGAAATAACGCGAAAAGTTAATGCGCGGGTTTGTCTACGCTCACATCAAAGTGGATAGCCGCCAGCAGCGCGGTTTGATTTGCTTTCCAGGCGGCGTCTGCGCTTTGGGAGGGCAGTTCCAGCGTGACGATGCCGATGTTCAACTGCTTGCCGCAATAGTTGCCGAAACTGCCCGGAGTTGGGTAGCCGGTTGTTTCCGCAACTTTGTAATGGTTCCTGTTGCGCATAAGTTGTGCCATGCGCAAACCGCTGTCGCCTGTCCACACCAGTTCATGCAGGGGCGAATGGAGGCTGATGACTTTCAATGGCTTGTATTTCGCCAACAGCCGCATGATTGCCTGCGTTTCCGGTTCGGAAGCGGGGTTGCGGGCCGGGATTGGTATGCTTTGATGCCGCCTTCGCCTGCCAGTGAAACGGGAAATTGCGGTTCAAGTCCACGCCATGCGCGTTTGTCCGCGTGTTGGCGTTCCAGCCGTCCGGGTTGGCGCAGGGCACGAGAATCACGCGGCAGTTTTCCAATGTCCGCCGCATGTGTTTTCAGATACGCCCGCAATTTCTCTGCCACGCCCACCGTGCCGCGCTCGTTGCCATGAAACGCGCCGAAAATGCAGGTGACATTCTCGCCATCGCCAAGAATGTACGCCGTAAGCGGCCTGCCCTGAACGGATTTGCCGTACACTTCCGTTGTTTCGGCTAAGGCGTGTTGCTGTGCCTTTACGGGGTACACGCTATAAAGCAGCCATAGCAGGGTAGACGCTACTATGAAAATGATTTTTGCTTTGCTGCTCACTGGTTGACCTCACCCCCGGCCCCTCTCCTGGCCGCGCAACGCGCTAGGAGAGGGGAGGCAGTTCATTGTTTATTTTGCCAGTTAAGGAAGAGAGTTACTCATGTAACGAAGGTGTATAACGTGTGTACATCAGTGAGTCAAACGCTTAGACACTGCAACAGGATATTTGTTTACAGCCTCCCCTCTCCTAGCGCGTTGCGCGGCCAGGAGAGGGGCCGGGGGTGAGGTCAACGCTCACCGTAGTTCCATTCGCCGCCGAGGGCTTGAGTTCAAATACGAACGGCTTGCCCTGATTGCCGTAGCGGTCTACGAGAGACAGGGCTACCATGTCCACGTTCAGCGCGTGGCCGCTGGAATTGATGGTTGCGCCGCCCTGCTTGCCGGGTAAAATCTGCGTTTTCCACGTTCCCGCCTGCCGCGTCTGCACCACCCATTGCGCCGGAGTATCCCCTTGCGGCGCGCTCCACGCCAGTTTCACGTCGTTGGTATTCGGGTCAATCTGTATCAGCGTCAGGGGCTGACCGGGCTGTTTGCTGCTCAACCAGGGCGACGCGGGAATCAGCGCGGGCGACTGGTACACCGTTTGCAGCAATCGCTCATCCAGTCCCTTGCGGTCGTGCATCAAAACTTCCATGCTGAAATGGACGTTGCCCGTCGCGCCCGGCTGATTGCGGGTAGCCTGCACCTGATTGACAACTTCCTCCACGCTGTACGACTTCGCGCCGCCGTCCGCCACCCGGCTGGTATAGTTGCCCGCCCAGATATGCCGCCCCTTGACGTTCTGTTCCGTCCACCATTTCAGCAGAACCGGGTAACTTTGCGGCGTCTGCGCAATCGGCCAGTAGAGTTGCGGCGCGAGATAATCGCACCAGCCTTCGCGCAGCCACTTTTGCGAGTCGCAATAGATTTCCTGATAGGCGTCGAAACCCTTGATTTGCGCGGGATAGCCGGGACGATAAATGCCGAACGGACTGATGCCCACCTTGACCCAGGGCTTTTCCGCCTTCACGCTGCTGTACACCTTCTGGATAAACTGGTTGACGTTTTCGCGCCGCCAATCGTCTCGACTGAGCGTTCCGCCCCCGTTTGTATACTTCTTATAACTGGCGTCGTCGGGAAACGGAATTTCCTTTCTTGTTCTTGTCGTTTTCGCGGTACGGATAAAAGTAATCGTCTACGTGGATACCGTCCACGTCGTACCGTTTCACGATGTCCATAATCACATTGCGCGACCACTCCTGCGTGTCCGGTTCGCCCGGATCGAGCCACAGGTGCGTCCCGTATTTGCGCACAATAGCAGGCTGCGTTTTGCTGATGTGGTTGGGCGCGGTAGATTTGGAGGAGGGATGTTTGGCGCGATAGGGGTTGATCCAGGCGTGAAGTTCCATGCCGCGCTTGTGCGCCTCGTCAATGGCGAACGTGAGCGGGTCATAATAGGGATCGGGCGCTTTGCCCTGCGTTCCCGTGATGTATTCCGACCAGGGTTCCAGTTGCGAATCGTACAGCGCGTCGCACGTAGGCCGCACCTGAAACACAATCGCGTTCAGATGCAGTTGCGCCGCCTTGTCCATAATGGCGACCAGTTCGGCTTTCTGCTTTTCGGTAGACAACCCGCGCTTGGTGGGCCAGTCAATGTTTTCTACCGTCGCCACCCACACGCCCCGAAACTCCCGGCTGACGGCAGGAACCGTATCCCCCTGCGCGACCACTCTGTTCGTCACACTGACCTGTTTTATGTCATTCGTCTTCTTCGCCGTTTTCGCCTTGTCCGCCATCACGCCCGATACAACGGCCAGGGACAGCAACGCGCAAACGCCCAACTTTCCAAAACGCATTATCTTTGTCTTGCCTTTCGTTCTAAGTTCTTTGTTGTCTTGAACCATGATTAGGCATGATTAGGCTGATTAACATGATTTCAAGGAGTGAGAATATACGGCGGGCGGAAGCGTGAACTGCGCAGCATCATGTCAATCATCAAAATCATGCCTAATCATGGTTCAAGACAATCATTGTTGAACATTGGCTCGCAGCAACTCTTGTCGTTCCGTTTCCGAAGTCTCCTGTCCCGCAGCGGCCCGCAACAGAATATGGGAAGCATCAGCATTGGCTGCCGAACCGCGCAACAGGGATTGTTCCAGCGTCTTCTCCTGCACACGCGCTTCCAGAAACGCCACGCACTCTTGCGCCCGCTGCCGCACTTCTCTTTGTTGCGGTGTGAAAGCCGCCGCCTCCGCCACTTTGCGAACCGTCGGCAGGGCTTCCACATCCGCAAAGCACCCCAACGTTTCAATAGCCGCCATCAGAAAATCCGGGGTAGCCTCCACCGTTATCAGCGCGTAGAAGCGGCTTTTTTGCTTTGGGGAAAGCAGGGCATACTGATCTTCTGTAAGCAGGGGTAATACTTTTGTCAGGTTATTTAAGCCCCACATGCGGCTGCTCTTATCTTTGCGCCCCTTGCCAATGCTCGCAAACTCCACTAGAGCGGAAAAGGCGTATGGAGAATGCCAATGTTCGCGGCGTATTCCCGCCTCTATTTCGTGTAGCGCCGAAGCGTTGATAATCGCCAGATACAGGCCGATTAAGCAGGGAACACTGGTAAACGCATGATTGAGCCACCCATGAAGATTATAAATTCCCGCTCCCTCCGCCACCCCAAGCAGGCATATCCAGCCACATAGCCCCAGCAAGGTATTGTTTAATACTCTCTCGCCGCGTATGTAGGCGCGAACCTTCTCATCCGGCGACAAATGCGCGATTTGTTCGTAACGCGGAACCCATGTTTTCATAAATCAATCTCCGTGGAATAAACTCCCCGGCGCATACGAGAGGATATTGTCCTTACAGTCCCAACTCACGCAAGGCTGCAACTTTATTATTTCGATCTTCCAAATTCTGCTCACGAATCGTGACATGCCCAATTTTACGGCCTGCGCGGGGGGATTTGCCGTACAGGTGCAGATGCGCGTGTTCCGTTTCCAGTATTTTGCGCGTGTCGGGTAGGTCGCCGATGATGTTGAGCATGGCGGAAACGCCATTCAGGGACGTGGAACCGAGCGGCAGTCCGGCAACCGCCCGAACATGGTTTTCAAACTGGCTGTACTCCGCGCCCTCAATCGTCCAATGCCCGGAATTGTGAACGCGGGGAGCCATTTCGTTGGCGACCAATGTGCCGCCGAATTCAAAAAACTCTATCGCAAGGACGCCGACATAGTTCAAGGTTTCCAATACGTTGCGGGCGTAAGTTTCCCCCTGTGCCTGCAATGCACTTGTAGAATTCGGCGCGGGACACAGCGACAGGCGCAGTATCCCCTCCCGGTGATGGTTTTCTACCAGTGGATAAAAGGCCGTTTCGCCCGCTCTGCCCCGTACCGCTAGAATGGATAGTTCTCTATCGAACCGCACAAACCCTTCCAGAATCAATTCCTGCCCACTCAACTCCCGCCAGGCGTTGTCGGCATCCTCCTGCGTCCGCAGTACAAACTGCCCTTTGCCGTCGTATCCCATGCGCCGCGTTTTCAGCACGGCAGGCAAGCCAATTTTTGCCAGTGCCGCGTCCAGTTCTTCCTGACTGCTCACGGCTACAAAAGGCGCGGTCGGAATGTCCAAACCCTGCAAGAACGTCTTTTCAACAAGCCTGTCCTGCGATTTTTCCAAAGCTACAGGCGGTGGAAACACAGACACGCGCTTTTCCAGCCACGCCGCCGACATCTGCGGCACATTCTCAAACTCATACGTGACCACATCCACGCCCGCCACAAACCGCTCCAGCGCGTCTGTATCCTCATAATCCGCGACAATATGTTCCGCAACCGCCGCCGCGCAAGATTGGGGTGACGGATCCAAAACCCGAAACTCCAATCCCAACGGAAGCCCCGCCAGACACAGCATCCGCGCCAACTGCCCCCCACCCAGTATACCGATTTTCATAATATTCCTTGAATCCTTCACCACAGAGGCACAGAGACACAGAGGTTTCACAGAGAAGATAAGAAATAAGAGGAGAATAGACAGAATGATCAGGATTTGCTACGAGGCAGCCAAACTTGTGGTTATTGTCTCTCGCATCTTCTCTCTGTGAAACCTCTGTGTCTCTGTGCCTCTGTGGTGAGTTTCTCCTACTATTCCTCCGGGTTGGGAGAGGCGAGTACGGTTTGTGTTTGCTGTTCGCGGTACTCGCGCAGGGCAACGCGGAACGGTTCGTATTTGTTGGCGAGGATGGCGGTCGCCAGCAGGGCGGCGTTAATGGCCCCGGCGCGGCCAATGGCGAGTGTGCCGACCGGAATACCCGCAGGCATCTGCGCGATGGACAGCAGCGAGTCCATGCCGTTGAGGGCTTTGGACTGCACGGGGACACCTAAGACGGGGAGAGTTGTTTTCGCCGCTGCCATGCCGGGAAGATGCGCCGCGCCGCCCGCGCCCGCGATAATTACTTCCAATCCGCGCCCCTCCGCCTGACTCGCGTATTCAAACAGCAAATCGGGCGTCCGATGCGCCGATACTACGCGGGTTTCAAACGGCACGCCCAATTTGTTCAGCGTATCCGTCGTATGCTGCATGGTTTCCCAATCCGACTTCGACCCCATAATGACTCCGACCAATGGTGGCGCTATCACTGAATTTCTCCTCGAAAAGCGGTGTTCGTGTCAAGAAGTATACCCCTTCTTCGGAACCTTTTCCGCGTTTGCGCGTTGCTTGAAGAACGATATTACACAAAGGAGCAGCATTATGGCAGGCGAGAATTTTGATACCTACGTGTTTGAGAACGGGCAGTTTGCGCCGTTTGCGGAAGCGGTTCGGGACCAGTTGGAGTGGAGCGATTACATGGCGCAGCAGGGCTACGCCGATCAGGAGCAGGTATGGGGGCAGTATCCCGATGTGTACGTGAAAGTGTACGAGGCCAAACCGGGAGCCGCTGCCGCGTTTCAGTACGCCGCCGTTGTTAATCTGGTGCGCTTTCCGCATCACGTTTTTATCCGCGACATCAACGGCCTTATCCAACTGCTGCATCAACTCTTGCCCCTGTTCGCCCTGCACAGCCGCCCTGACCAGGATACGGGCGACGCGCTGTTTGGAAGTCAGGGGGCGGATGAAGGGGATGCGTAGGGGAGGGAGTAGGTTGTTAGTTGTTAGGTGAAACAGGCGGAGAACTACTTTAAGGCAGGTTTTCTTTACTGCCTGTTTTCGGGTACAACAAAGAACTTTCCCGAACCGCGCTCTGTCAAGTCAAGAACAAGCGCGTTTCCATCCTGACAACCTAACAACTAACAACCTAACAACTAACAACCTAACAACTAACAACCTAACAACTAACAACTAACAACCTATCCGAAGGAGCATACCATGGCCGCAGACAATATGGAGCAGATCGTTTCCCTGTGCAAGCGCCGGGGGTTTATCTTTGCCGGCAGTGAGATTTATGGCGGCTTGCAGGGAACATTCGATTACGGGCCGCTCGGCGTGGAACTCAAAAACAACCTCAAACGCCTGTGGTGGCGGCATAACGTGTATGAGCGCGACGACATGGAGGGCATCGAAACCGCCATTCTGATGAACAAATACGTGTGGCGCTACTCCGGGCATGAGGTGACGTTTACCGATCCGCTGATTGACAACAAGACCACAAAAAAGCGGTATCGCTTCGATCACTTACTGCGCGACCAGAAGCCGGAAGTGCTGGCGGCAATTGCGCAGGCCATTGGCGTCGAGGCTACGGACGATTCGGAAGATTTGGTGACGCCCCTGCTTGCCGATCCCGCCCGCGCCCGTGAAGTCATGCTTTCCGCCAAAGTAATTGACCCTCTCGATAACAAGCCGGGGGATTGGACGGAACCCCGCGCCTTCAATCTGATGTTCAAAACGCAGGTCGGGCCGGTTGCCGATGAGGAGAGTTTCGCGTACCTGCGCCCCGAAACCGCGCAGGGCATGTTCGTTAACTTCAAAAACGTGCTGGATTCCACGAACCGTAAACTGCCGTTCGGTATCGCGCAAATCGGCAAATCGTTCCGCAACGAGATCACGCCCCGCAATTTCATTTTCCGGGTTCGGGAACTGGAACAGATGGAGATCGAGTATTTCGTGCAGCCGGGTGACGCGCCAACTGTGCATGACGATTGGATTCAAGACCATGTTGATTGGTGGGTGAATGTCATCGGCCTGAAGCGCGAAAACCTCAAGTTGCTTGAACATCCGAAGGAAAAACTGTCGCACTATTCCGCTCGCACGGTTGACATTCTGTACAATTTCCCCTCGCTTGGTTTCGACGAACTGGAAGGCATCGCCAACCGCACGGATTGGGATTTGGTTTCGCACTCGCGGGATCAGGCCAATCTCGGCGCGTCCGAAAACACGACAAAGCGCGTGATGAAAAACGAACACTCGACGGAAAAACTGACGTATTTCGATCAGCCCAACAACAAGCACATCATACCGTATGTCGTGGAACCCGCTGCGGGCGTGGACAGAGGTTGTCTCGCCGCGCTGTGCGAAGCATACGCGGAAGAGACATTGGAAAACGGCGAAACCCGAACCGTTTTGCGCCTCCCCCCCGCGCTCGCGCCCATCAAAGTAGCCGTGCTTCCCCTCAAAAAGAACGAGCCGGACATTGTGGCAACCGCCAAACGCATCAAGAACAGCCTGCAAGCGACCGGCGAAATGCGGGCGGTCTATGACGATTCCGCCGGTATCGGCAAGCTGTACCGCCGTCAGGACGAGGTGGGAACGCCCTTCTGCGTCACCGTGGATTTCGACACC
This sequence comes from uncultured Chthonomonadaceae bacterium, assembly GCA_963817895.1. Taxonomy (GTDB): domain Bacteria; phylum Armatimonadota; class Chthonomonadetes; order Chthonomonadales; family Chthonomonadaceae; genus CAWFQB01. The sequence continues at coordinate 417,611 of CAWFQB010000002.1, read as the reverse complement.
ATCGGCAGGGGCAAGGACGGCGACACGTCTCTCAAAGATACCGTCACCCTGCGCGACCGCGACACAATGGAGCAGATTCGTATCCCGATTGATCAATTATTTGGGTATGTGCGGCAACGCATTTAACTAAATCCACCGAGCGTCCGAGTTTCTAATACAACGGAATGAACCCATTCGAGCGCAACGGAATGAATTGTTGCTGTCCAAATCTCGTTGCTACGCTGTTATCATTTCGACGGAGTTCCAGAGTTGGTTCCAGTAGCCGTTGGCGCAGGCGGCGGTGAGCATCCCCGGCGCGTAACTGCCAGCTTTGCTCCAACTCATGCCGTTGTCTTTTTGGCGGATGCCGATCACCTGATCCACGCCTTTTTCCATACGGCCACTGCCAATGGTTTTGCCGGTTTCAGGGGAACTTCCATGAACTCCGTTCGCCTTAGCGCATGAAAACAAGTGACTCCCCTTCCCCCATGTTCCGTATTTCTGCTTCGCTTTGGAAATACATTTTGTGGGAGAAGGGGTATGTCCACAAGTGGACGCCCGGGTTGAGGGCTACTTTCAGGAGAGAGAGTTCGAGGGCAGGGACGGCACGGCAACGGAGGGCAAAGGCGGGTTCTGAAACGAGCGGGCGTAATTGCGCAGCGCGTAGCGCAATTGCCGGAAGGCTTTGCCGAACTGTAGTTGGCGCCGAATTCCCATGCGTAGCCGCACTGCTGCGCGGCAAGGCGTTTTTTGCCGACTTGAAACCCATCTCTTACCTGACGGCGTTGTTCCGGCGTCAGGTCCGCGCGCGCTAAGAGGCACTGTCGAACCCGCATTTCGGCGTTGTACATACGCTGATGGTTCTTAGAGGTATTGGACGCATGGGAACGCCACCAGATGACATTCCGTTCTGTCTTCGCCATTACGCCGAGCAGTCCGAGCCGCAAATAGAGTTCCCAATCGTCACAGGGAACACATTTTACATTCAGCGGCCCCGTCTGAGCCAGCGCGTCGCGCCGAATCAAGACCTGTCCCATTGTGCCGGCGCAGCACACAATCGCGTTATCCGCAAAGGTGACAGGGACAGATATTAACGGCGGGGCGGATTCTTCGCCAGCCGCCTGTTCACGCGGCAAAGCGGCTTTGCGCTGCAACGTAAGGAACACTTTATCCGCCTCTGTATCGGGAAGTTCGGCTACCTGTCCCATAACAGCAACCGCTTCGGGACGGGCGCGGCGCCACACGCAGCAGTGTTTCCAGCGCGTCCGGTTCCCACAAATCATCGTGGTCTAAAAATATTACGTATTCCGCATTCGCGGCAATGTGGTTCACGCCTGTATTCCGTGCCGACGCGCACCCGCCATTGGCCTGCGTCACCACGCGAATACGCCTATCCTGCCGCGCGAACGCTTGCAGCAGGATGGGCGTTTCGTCGGTCGAGCCATCGTCTACCGCAATCAGTTCCCAATCCGCGCAGGTCTGCGCCAGCGCCATTTGCAGGGTCGCGTCAAGAAATCGCCCGGCATTGTACACCGGTAAAATAATAGAAATCATGCGCCTGTCCTCTGCTATCCTTTTCGCTTCCACACTCCCATAACCGATTTACCGAAATAAGTCCAGAAAGCCACTGGGTTTACGCATGTGGAGGAATGGACTTCCTGATAATTATCGGCTTCAGTCCCGTTCTGCTTTCCATGCGCCGTACTGCAAAATAAACGTTAGCTTCGGTATATACGCCACAGCGACAGCAGATCAATGCCGATCAGCAGCGCGGCGCAGACGGCGGCAAGCGCGTATGCGCCACTACGCGATAGGCGGCGAAACAGCTTCAGCCGCGCGGCAAGGGTTAATCCGCCGAGGGCGACCAGCGCGCCAATCAGGGACAAAACGGAAAACAGGTAGCGGCCCTGCGGCTGCGAATGCGTCAAGTTGAACAGGATAATGCCAGCCAGACAGCAGGCGATACAGCCCAGCGCGCCGTACACGCGGACGCGTAAGGGTGAAAACGGTTCCTCACCCGCAGGCCGCCGCGCCAGATACCAGCACACGCCCACGCCCGCCGCTCCCATAAGCAGCAGGTAGAATCCGTAAGCGAATGTGGGCAGCAGCACGTCCATCCACCCAAACCGTCCCACAAAAGAAGTATACAGGAGTTTCGGAAACATACCGCGAAAATAAGGGGACAGCAGCGATTTTTCCTGTATCATCCAGGGAAACGCGCGGCGTTCCATGCCGTTGCCGAGCCATTCTCCATACAGCAGGCGATTACGCAGCAACATCCAGCTGCTTACCAGGCCCGCCACTCCGAATATCCCCAGCGCAAGTTTCACGCTCGTCACAAGCGGCGTGGTCCGGGTTCGGGCGCGGGGACTGAGACTCACTTGCCAGATCAAGGCAAAAATACATGGTCACAAAAACAGGCCCGTTTTCTTTGTACACAGCGACAGTCCGGTATACAGCCCCAGGCGCAACGCGTCGCCGTCAGGCTGCTTTGCCGTTATCAGGCGCAGGCCGTAATAAATGGCCGCTGTAGTGAACAAGTTGTTCAACGGGTCATTGTTGATGTAAGCGCAGTTGAAAATAAATTGCGGCAGCGTGGTCACAAACACGCCCGGAATCACCTGCCACAGCGAATCCTCACAAAACAAACGTCCGATTTGCAAGGTCAGCAGCACAATGCCAAGCCCGAGCAACAGGGAAAAAACCGCAGCGCGTAAAATGCGGATTTATCCCGCGCGCCGATAAAGCGAATGTCCCAATGTTCCCACCCGTCTTTCAGGTGAAAGGCAATCGGCGTCCATTCGCGCGCGGAATCAGGCCGCCCTTCCAGACGACACGCTTCGCCCCCGTTGACCACGCGGAGCAGAATGGAGGCCACCATGTAGTACAGCGGCGGCTGATGGCCCTCCCAATCCACGAACCGGTCTGGCACATACTGGTTGGGCAACTGATTGCGGGACGTAACGAAATTGACGTAGGTCAGGTGCGCGGTTTCATCCGGTCCCTGTCCGACGGGAACAGCGAACGCGCATAGTCCGCAGACAATCAGAAAATACATTACAATGGCAAGTCGCGCCCTGTGCAGCCCTGTTTTCAATTCCGCAGCTGAGGTTTGTTTCATGTCGGCCTTACCCTGTCAAAATCTGTTGGATTCTGCGCTCCAATTCAGCTGCATCTATGTGATAGTTGGCATGTTGAGGATTTGCGCCATTCGCCGGCCCGCCAAGCTCGTCATAGGGGTGTCCGAACGTTTCCGCCAGGTCTCGCGGGTCGCGAGTCAGATAATTACTGGCGTGAAGTTCCAGAATGGACAGGGGCGCGTCCTGCCGGTACAGAATATTGGTAAATCCCGCGCCATGCGTCATTATCAGATAGCGCGTGTCGGCAAACAGTTCCATCTGCTTTTGGATACTCATACCGTCCGTATCCACCACGCGAAAACCGTATTTGCCCGCAACCTCCATTACCTCCCCGGCATTAGCGACATGCCGCTTTGCTTTCGGGCTGCGGGTCAGAAATACGCGGTTTGGTGAACCGGGGTTCGGGAGGGGCGCGTCCGCCATTTGAAGAATGGTTCCGAACCGCTCCCGCTTCGTCTCTTTGCTGCGGCAATAGTAGATCGTGTCCGCCCGAATATAATTATCCTCCTGAATAATCCACTGCCGCTTTCCCAATTCGCCCCGCGAAATAATCTGCTTCACGAACGGGAGTTCATTCGCGTATTTTCCCAACACCAGAGGGATAGAAGCAGACACGCCCGCTTTTTCCAGCAGATGCAGTTTACCCAGCACATCATTGTAGAAATGAAAGTAATTCCACTCCCACCAGTGGCGCAGGGAGATGGCGGCGGGGACGGACACCACGTTCGCGGCAGACGGAAGCATGGCTTTGCGAAAGGCGGATGGGGAGGGGAGGCCCTGTCGCCAGGGCGGAAAATTGTCGGTATCGTTGGGCTGCAAAGACGCTTCCAGCAACTGGCCGCGCCCGGTAATCACGTATCCGAATTCCGGCTCGATACACGCCGGTTCCACGCACCTATACACATATTCCAAGCCGGGAAACGGCGCGTCCGCCTGGCGCTCATGCACAATTTCAATCTGCGGCGGGCGTGAATTATTCGCGGCGGCCAGCAGGTTCCACTGCATTTTAGACGCGACTTTAGCGATTTTGTCTTTCACGCGCTACACTTCCAAATTGGCGAACCTGCCCCCATGCGCTTTGCTGTTGGCGGGGCCGTCGCAGGGTTCGCCGGTAACAAACGTATGGTACTGCGCCAGCGCCCAGAGCGGGAAATAGTGCCGGTAGTAGTGGTAGCGCAGGTAGAACACGCGGGGAAAGCCGGTTCCCGTGAACCACTCCTCTTCCCAGGTTCCGTCGCTCGTCCTGATTGTTCAGCAGGTAGTCCAGCCCGCGCTGCACGAACGCGGCTGTCCAGATCGCCCGCATTGAACAGGCCCATCAGCGCCCAGGCGGTTTGCGACGGCGTGCTTGGCCCGTTGGCTTTCGGATGTTCGGGATCGTAGGACTGGCAGGTTTCGCCCCAGCCGCCATCCTCGTTCTGCACGGAGTGCAGCCAGCGCACGGCGCGCTGAATCCGCTCGGACTGCATATCCTCGCCGATACCGCGCCAGCCCGCGCAGCACCTGCCACGTCCCGTACAGATAGTTCACGCCCCAGCGGCCGAACCAGGAGCCGTCCGCTTCCTGCTCGCGGTAGAGATAGTCCAGGGCGCGTTGCACATCGCGGCCCCATTCGGATGCGTTTCCGATGCTGAAGTAGGACACATTTCCAGCGTGCGGGCGGTGATGTCGGCGGAGGAGGGATCGAGCATCGCGTTGTGGTCGGCATAGGGCACGTACTGGAACAGCGTCTTGTTGTTGTCTTTGTCGAAACTGCCCCAGCCGCCATCCCTGTTCTGCATGGCGAAGACCCAGTCCAGCCCCTTGCGCATCGACTTCGCGGACATGCGGCGGGCGCTTCCGTCCAGTGCTCGCCATTCGGACAGTAGGCCTTGTACAGGCCCATCAGCACCATGATGGTGTCGTCCACATCCGGATAGTACTCGTTTTCCATCTCGAAGTACCAGCCGCCCGGCTCGACATTGGGCACTTTCACCGCCCAGTCGCCCTTGCGCGTGGTCTGCTTGGACAGCAGCCATTCCGCCGCCTGCTGCACCGCTTCGCTGTCGGCGGCATAGCCGCTGTCGACCAGCGAATTGATGACGATGGCCGTATCCCAGATCGGCGACACGCAGGGCTGCAGGCGGATCGTGTCGTCTTCTTCGATCTCGAACGCGGCCAGTTCCGCCAGTTCTTTGCAGATCGCCCAATGGTTGTCCGGCATAGCCCATGCACTTGTAGGCCATGATCGCGTGCGTCATGGCGGGGAAAATCGCGCCCAGTCCGCCGCTGTTCTCTTCGCGCTCCAGCAGCCATTCCAGTGACCGCTTCAGCGCCAGTTTGCGGAACGGCTTGACGGGGCTGGCATCGTAGAGCTTGAGGATTTTGTCCATGACCAGGAACACGTTGCGCCAGGTGAGCGGCTTGCGGTCCCACGACAGCACGCATCCGCTTGCGGTCGCGCCCGCCCACGAACAGTTCCGGTATGCCCGCGTTATCGGGAATGGGACGCTGCGGGCGCGTGGCGTTCATCACGGCAAGCGGAACCAGAATCGCCCGCGACCACGAGGACATGTTGTAGATATTGAAGTAGAACCACTTGGGCATCAGCACGGCTTCCGGCGGAATGGTCGGAACGCCGCGCCAGTCGTACTGCCCGAACATGGAGAGGTAGAGTTTGGTGAAGGTATTGCACTGCGTCACGCCGCCCTCTTCGAGAATGGCGTTGCGGGCGCGGCGCATAAACGGCTCGTTCTCCTTATGCCCGGCCAGTTTGCAGGCGAAATAGGCTTTCACGGACGCGCTGACATCCGGCGGGCCGCCGGGATAGATAGACCAGTAGCCTTCCGGATGCTGCTTGCTGCGAATGTATTTGGCGAGTTTGCGAAATTTCTCCGGATCGCGGCGATCCAGAAACTGCAGGAGCAGAATATACTCGCTTTCGAGGATGGTATCGCCTTCCAGTTCGGCGACCCAGTAGCCCTCCGGCTCCTGCCGATCCAGCAGATAGTGCTGCGCGCCCGTAATGGCGTGGCGAACGGCTTCCAGCGAGACGGTTTCCGTCGTCAGAGCATGGGAGACAGCCACATTGCCGGAAACTGAGGAGAGTGTCCGGGGCCGGGAGGAGACTTCGGAAGGGGAAGAAGTAACCATCGCGTGGTTTTTAGGTTGGGTGGTCACAGCCTGATCGAAAGAACCGGGCTTTGCGTGTTCTGCTCTCGTCTTCAACTATTCACCGTCCGAATAAAGTTCGGCTCTGGTTTCCGCACGGCGCAGAGTGTCAGGGGGCTGCGCCCCGCGAAAACGCATCGTTATTCCACAGACAAAGCGCCTGCGGCAAACGTGACAGGGGCCAAAAATAGCCCCGACCTGTTTTGAATTGTATATTGTTACGCGCCGGACGTCCATATTGCTGCATCCGGGCGTCATATTTCGCCCACAATCCGCGCGTATGCTTTTGCAGGCAACTTCTGCAAACTACGCGCGCGTAATCCCGGCGTGACAGTATGCGGCCAATTAGAAGGCATACGTCCGATGAGAAATGCGTGAGGGTCGAGGGCTGCCTATTGTAGCGTTACAGACAGGGTTTGTCAAGAGGGAAGGGGAGGAATATGGGAATATGGGAATGAAGAAGGGCTTGACCTATTCCCATATTCCTGCCTTCCTCCTCAATCACACTGCCCCGGATTGTTCGACAGGGGCGAAATGATGCTCAGGCGCTTGAGTTCATCCACCAGACGACACGCATCCGCAAGAATCACGCGCGCAAACCGCTGCGTTTCCGCATCCCCCTGCCGCTTCAACACCAGCGCGGCGGAACACAGGGAATGGATGGGGCCGAGCAGCACCTCCTCATTGACGAGAACAACGGGCAGGCGCGACGCCAGATGTTCGGTGTTAGACTGCTCCAGATGCCCGGCTTCGCCGGTCTGCGTGAAGTCGGGAATATCGAACTCGGATGTGCCCCGCCGCTGAAGTCCGGCGCGTCCATGTCCGGTTCCGCATGGCCCGGCTGCGTCCCGGGCAGGAACAGGCCCTGCCCTTCCAACTTCAAGCGCTGTTCGATCTCCAGCAACTCTTTGCGAATAGCGACATACAGCGGCGTTGTGTCCATGTCCTTTTCGCCCGACACGCCGTAATCGCTGCGGTTGATGCCGTAGAACATCGGGTCGGTTGTGGCGTAGTTGACGAACATCACGGCGATGAATTTCTGGAACACATTGCGGTCGAACAGATACTTGCTTTTGTAGTTGTCATCATCCAGAACGCTTGTCAGCACGTCGTTGAACAGTTCCACGATGAATTCGCGGGCGGGCAGGGCGGCCACAGCCGCAACATCCGTGCCGGGAATAAACTGGTAGTGGTAGAGCAGTTCGTTGCTGTCCGTATAGCCTTCCGCTTCCGCGACGGAACTGAACACGTTAAGTTTCATCATGCTGTCGAGGTTGCGGCGTGGGTAGCCCCGGTTCACCATATCCAGCGAGTAGCTTTTGAACTCGTTGTAGTCCGTGCCGAGAAAATGGGCATGGTTGTCGTGGATTTTGTCGCGGAGTTCGTTCAGGCGGCGCAGCAGGTTGCTGCGGGCGTCGGTGACGATCTCCATCATCTCTTCGCGGATGGGGTCGTCTTCGGGAAACAGGTCGAGCGTTTCAAAGGTGGTGCGAATTACGGCGAAGTCGTTCAGCCCGTCTTCCAGGCAGGGATAAGCGATCCCAAGGATAAGATCGGCGGGAATAAACTCAACGGTATCGGCGTTGCGAATGCCGCGATTCGGGTCTACAAGCGCGTAAAAGCGGTTCTTGGTCAGCAGGCTCTTGATAAGCGCCACGCGCCGGGGATCGTTCTGAGAATGCATCGTCATGGTTGCTTCCATCGTAGGGAGTAGGGAATAGGGAGTAGGGAGTAGATAAACACTTCTGCTCAACATGCTATTCAAGACCATGCTGATTGTTGCAAGCTCCTACTCCCTACTCCCTATTCCCTACTCCCTACCTTACTAAGGTGTACGACAATCCGTAAAAGATATTGCCATCAAGACTGTAAGCCCGCGCCTTCATGTTGCGTACAAGAGGCAGGGCGATGCTGATATTGGGATGACGCTTGTACAATTCCGCGTCCACAAACACGCCCGCTTTCAAAAAAGAGTGAAAGCCGATAAAAGCCCCGTCCAGACGTTCGGTTCCGTAGCCCAGCGTGACCCGAAAATCATGCGCGAATTTCAGTTGATCTTTGGACAGGATGAACGATTTGCCCGCTGCGGCATACAGCGAGTGATGTTCGCTGCCCGTCCCCAGCAGATCGCGAACGCCCACGGAAACGGACGGAAACTGCCCGAACTCGGAAAGAATCGGATATTGCACGTCCAGCGAAGTTAAATTTCGCTGCTTGTTGGCAATATTGATAAACTGCGTCTGAATTTCGATGCCCAGCGGCAGCGGAGTATTGCAGCCAGCTGATATTTTGTTGGCCGCGATAGGGAGTGACGGCAAATTCCGCCTTGAGGCCCTTCGGGTCCAGCGTGGCTCCGTCCGGCCCCAGCACAATTCGGTCCGCCCGAACGCCCATAGATGCTATAAGCAACGCTAGAAACAGCGTTAAGGTTCCACAGAAGCGCGTGATGAAGCGCGTTTGGCTCATGGCGCCACTGCCTTTCGGGGCGATTCTTCCGTCACCAGTTCGCCCGCGCGCAACACCGGAGCGGAACTTCCGTGCGCGGGCGCGGCGTTTTCCTCCCCGATGGTTCCTCCCGTGCGTGTCAGGAGTGAGGTTTGCAGCGCGGTTCTCCTGCTGCTGAGGACGCGGCGTGAAGGCGGAACGTGTTCGCCCTCTGCTTTCAGCCGGCGCAAAAAGCGTCCTATGCGGCTCAACGCCTCTTCCAGTTGGCTCATGGCGGTGGCGTAGGAGCAGCGGACATGCCCGGTTCCGCTCGGCCCGAAGGCGGTTCCCGGCACGACGGCCACGCGCTCCTCCATCAGCAGCCGCTCGGCAAACTCTTCACTGCTCAGGCCGGAACTTTGTATGGAGGGAAAGGCGTAAAACGCGCCCTGCGGAACGGGGCAGGTCAGTCCAAGGCTGTTCAGGCCGTCCACGAACACGCGCCTGCGCTTATCATAATCCGCTACCATTTCCGCCACGTCCGGTTCGGCGTGTTCCAACGCTTCGATAGCCGCGATTTGCGCGACGTGCGGGGCGCACAGCATCGTAAACTGGTGTACCCGCGTCATTAGCGTCGTCAGGGGTTCCGGGGCGCAGACGTAGCCCACGCGCCAGCCGGTCATGGCATAGGCTTTGGAAAAGCCGTTGAAAACAATCGTGCGATCCCGCGCGCCGGGGAGGGAACCAAGACAGGTATGCTGTCCCACATACGTCAGGCGGTCATAAATTTCATCCGAAAGCAGATAAAAGTCGTGCTGTTCGGCAAGGTTCACCAACTGCTGCAAGTCTTCGCGGGACTGAGTGGCGCCCGTGGGGTTGGCCGGAGAGCCGATCAGCAGGGCTTTGGTGCGGGGCGTGACGCGCTCGGCAACCCGCTCCTGATGCAGACGGAAACCATCACTCGCGTCGGTGGGAACCAGAACGGGAACGCCGCCCGCGAACAGGATGCCGGGAATATAGGACACATAGCAGGGTTCGGGGACCAGAATTTCGTCGCCGGGATTAATCAGGACGCGAAGAGCCAGATCCAACCCTTCCGATACGCCAACCGTAATCAAACATTCGGTTTGCGGGTCGTAATGGGCATCATAGCGCGTGGCGAGCATTTCGCAAATGCGCTGCCGCAGCAGGGGCAGTCCGCTGTTGGAGGTGTACGTGGTCACGCCCCGTTCCAGCGCATGAACCCCGGCTTCGCGGATGCGCAGGGGAGTGACAAAGTCCGGCTCGCCCACGCCCAGCGAAATAACGTTTTCCATCTGCTGCGCGATGTCGAAAAAGCGGCGGATGCCCGAAGGCGGGCAGTTGGTTATGGTATGGTTAAGCGGACGGCGCGGCGGCGTCATGTATTTTTATGTTTCTCTCTCGCGGCTTGAAATTGGGAAAGCGGAACTCAACAGAATTGGGTAAACTGCGATAAGTATAACGCACCACGCAACTCTTTGTCAACGCAATGCCGCTGTCAAACAACATTCTCGCGTTCATTTCGCTTGTTGAGAGTATACCAAAATCAGGAACAAATTATGCAGTCCGATGAAAATACAACCCCATTACCCTTTGAAGCTGGTAACGAAGCCAATTCTGAGTCCACCGCAACCTTCTTTTTGACCGGCCTGCGGCTGGACGGCAGGCGCGACCGGCCCGACTTTTTCACCTTTCTCATTGAGCAGGACGGGCAAATGCAGCCGCTGATCGCTGATGGACAGGTTGTTCTCTTCGCGGACATCAGCCTTGCGCAAACGGCTCTGAAACTGGCGAACATTCAGGCGGAATTTAAGGAACTCTCGCTGCGCAATGTCTATCTGATTGACATCTCGCAAACACTGTTTCTGCTGCAATCGCAGTCCGCCGACGAGCGCAAAATCATCGCCAACACGCTCGACCTGTTCGCGCGCATTTTAACCGCGCTCGGCGTGGGCGTCCCGCCTGTGTTTGCCGACGCCCTGATCGAGTTCGGCAGTTACGTTGACCAGAACCAATTCTACGGCGATTTCATCGAACAAAAGAACATCACGCGGCATCGCCTGATAGACGCGGTTCGCTGGTGTCTTGGCACGGTCATGTCGCTGGCGAGGATAATTACAGTGGTTGGTGATGGCATATTTTAGTGTTTAACGTTGATCAAAATACACCACCGGATAAAAAAATTGGAAACCTATTGATTTTTAAGGAATATCATGTTAAAATTACTTAGGACTTTATGAGCGTAGAAGCAATAGAAGGCAGGTCACAACATTCGAGTTTGTAGTGCGATTAAATATTGGGGAGTTTAGAATGGAAAACTCACAAAAAAATACTGTAGAAGCACAACATAGAGATGAGGTACATGGGAACTCTAACAACACTCATACTGTTCATGTCTCATCTCAAGTAGTCATTCCTGAAACAACGTCGAATAATGTAATTCGGGTTGAACTACCTGCAACTCAGAACATACAAGATGAGAGAATTGCTCAAACTCCTCATCAAAACAAGATGAATAAAATAGTTATGCCAAGTATCATACGGCTTAAATCTACACACATAAAGGGACTTGCAAAGTGTAGAAAGAAGATGGGAGATGTGTGGGTTTCAATAAAGAGCAATGTACCAGTGCTTCTTCGCAGTATGTGGTGTCGCATGAAGAAAAGTATGCTTGCAGGTTGGTGGCAACACTTTTGGAAGAGCTTTAGTAGCCCGGAGGGTTATCAAATGCTCGGCAAGGCACTACTCACAGTTGGCAGTGCCTTCGGCATATTGGTTGCTATTTTAACTTACCAATTCCAAAATCGTATTTCAATGATAGATAATGCTGAACGCTCTTTTACCCGTCTGGCAGATGACATTGGAAGTACAACCGAGCAACGACGCATCGCTTCTCTTAGTCGCGTTCCAGTTATGATGACACGTCAAGTACCTGACTCCGTTCGCATCAATGTAGTAGATGGAGTTCGTGAAGTATTGAGCGGACGTATGCACACTCATGCCCTTTACGCAGATGAAGTTAAACATCTCGTACAAACGTTTATGAAGCGTGGAGTTCCTGTTACTCTTGAAGAACTACAAGCTAGGAGTATGCGCCCATTACATGAAAAAAAGAACCGTACTGAAAATGTAGCATCGATGCTATCACCTGATAAGTCCGAGGCGGTTGTAGACATGCTAACTACCATACGTCCCGAAAGTTGGTATGGAGTAGGTCAACCTAAACGTAGTGAAACGTCTCGAAATGGCTTGGCTTGGGTGTGGTCAAAGCCATTACAATCTGTGCGCAATAAGTATGATAATCCTGCACAATTGTTTGAAAGGACGCGCTTCGCAAAACTAAATCTTGAATACTACAATTTAGTTGGTGCCAGTTTTCAACGAAGCTATGTTGAGGGAGGATTATTTAAGGGAGCAAATCTTCAAAATTCAACATTTGCGTTGTCTATTCTGGATGATGCTGATTTCTCCAACGCACGCTTAACAAATGCTATCTTTGAACACTCTTCTCTTGTCGAAGCTTATTTAGTTGATACTATTCTCACAAACGCGGATTTTCGTAACTGTGACTTACGCATGACAAGATTACGTGGCTCACGCATCGACGGGGCTAAGTTCTTTAACGCCTGCTTTGATGATGCCGATTTGAGTAATGTTCATGCGGACAGTGATGAACATCCACTTGGTGTTGGAGCTTTCTTTCTTAATGCCTCTTTTCAGAATGCTTTCCTTCAGATGGCCCATCTACAGTTTTCTGATTTTAAGGGAGCCAATCTTGATGGTGCGAACTTTCAAAATGCCCTTCTTGATGACGCGAACCTCAGTTTTATATCAGCGCGTTATGTTAACTTCAGTTTTACATCATTACGAGGCGCAAATTTTGAGTTTGCAGACTTAAGTGGGGCCAACTTCCACAATGTAAGGAGCTTGGATAAGATTCAATCCTGCTTTGATGCAAATATAGCAAATGCGGCTGGTCTCAGCCAAATTGCTAAAAGGAATTTGTTCGATAAAGGCGCGGTCAGCATATCGGATCCACAACAATGGAAAAACTATAAAAATGACGGACGTCCACACAGATTCTGGCAAAAGTACGCAACAATAAACACATTCTACTCGAGGCATATCGATGATAAATAATAAAAAAGAAGGTATAATCTTAGTTAGTCTAGGCGCGTACGTCATGACACCACATTATTTGAGTTATGTTGCACGGCATACACAGAGTATGTGCGATGAGCTAATTATTTGTCTTCTTGACAAACCAGAAATAACCAATCAGTCACATCTTTGCCACCTTTCAATCGCTTCTGCTGAAGCGCACGTTCAGAAGCGTTGCAAAGATTTAAGTTCAGCATTGATGGCTTCAAATCTTCCCAATATAAAAATAAATTCGTGGACTAATTATGCAAATTTACCTAACTTCATATATTATCTGGAGACAGTAAATAATGTGTATACACATTCGCGAGAGTTCGCGAGTCATTGTCACAACCAGATATTTCGGAATCTCCAGCCCTTACTACGCCAGCATGGAATTTCGAGCAAACGACATCCCATGATGGTACGTCTTGCACCTTACATCATTGAAGAAATTGCAATGAAGCTCTTTATTGCAGACCAGAACATAGTTGATTTAGAATTTGGGCCTGCCGCAGAGATGGATATAATTGTTGCAATCTATGAAGGAAAGTACCTTGAACTGCTACCTGTAGCGAAGCAACGATTACCATACATCATTGTAGATCCAAAAATGGAGAATACTAGTGGCTTACCTTGAAATTAGGAAGGTGTCTTATAGCTATGGTTACAATAAATTTCAGCTTGACGATATAAATTTGAAAGTTGAAAAAGGTGCACATGTTGGCATTATAGGGCCTAGTGGTGCAGGTAAAACCTCACTGCTGAGTATTGTAGCAGGACACCTTCCAGTATCTAATGGTAATATTTTACTTGACAGTTGTGATATAACTCAGCATGTACCTGGCGAACGTAGCGTCATAACTGTATTTCAGGATCACGCTCTGTTTCCCAATCTCACTGTTTTTAAAAATGTAGAGTTCCCGTTGACTGTTTCCAGGAAGAGCATCAGAGATGTGTTCTTGAAACTTTTCAAAATATTAAAACGTCAAAATGCCATTCCAACTGAAATAAAAGCAACTCCTGAAGCCCGCGTGAATGAATACTTGAAGCGTTTCGGTATATGGGATCAAAGATTTCATAAACCAGTTAGTATTAGTGGAGGAGAGAAACAACGTACTGCTTTAGCTAGAGCATTTATTATGCAACCATCCATTCTACTTTTGGATGAGCCAACAGCGTCACTAGATGCAGAGCAGAAAAGCAACTTGGCTCTGTTGCTAACAGAAGTTTCCAATGGGAATAACCGTCCCACAATTCTTACCGTTACACATGATCATGACTTCGCTATGTCGCTATGTAGTCATTTAGCAATAATAAATCATGGAAAATTAATTGCTTACGGCAACACAGAGGATATAGTATTACGCCCGCCATGTGTGGAAGCCGCAAGAATTTTGGACGGTCATACTATATTGGAGGGTGAATGCGACCTTAGTGGCAAATTCACATCTGCCCATTTAAACGTTGTGTTGCATCTGCCTCAAGAATATAACCATATATATGACAAACAATGTGCCATTTTAGTTAGGGCAGAGGATATTTGTTTACGTAATAACAATAATAATTACATCAACCTTAGTGGAATTGTGCGTACTGTGCAGTTCCGCGGATTTTATAAGCGCATCCACATTACCATGCTTGGACAAATTGATAAGCACTTAGTCATTTGTGATGTGCCGCGACGTGTGATGGAAGTAGAGTACAATCCCGGCGACCCCATATCATTCTCATTCTCTTTGTCTGATGCTTATGCGGTACCACTACAGACATGATAAACAATGTAGGGATTGAACAAGGATTGAGTTGAACTAAGGCGGGCATTGGACTAAGTTCGTAGTTTTTCGAGATGTAAAATCTACGAACTTTAGCCCTCGGTCTACTTAGAAAGTTTTTAGGAGGATTAAGATGACCTTACCCAAAGATCAGCACCATGGTTACGACTCCAATATATCAAGACGTGACCTACTTCGCCGACTCGGCTATTCAGGCATCGGCCTTGCAGCAGTAATGAGTGGTTGTCGTGGAGGCGACAACCACTCTGGTACGGCTACATCTGATAAGCTTGTAACCAGCATCCGTGAACTCAAGTTGTACGGTACTGGCACCCTCAACCTTGAGTCGTGGGCACAAGCACAACAGGACTTGCACGTTAAACTAACGTTCAAGGACAACAACAACGATGCAGGACCAGTTGTTACTCAGATGGTCTCAGGCACAGTAGCTGACGACTTTGACTTGGGCGGTCTACAAGGTGGGGCTGAAGCAGAACTGGCACAAGCAGGCAAAATTCTTCCATGGGATTTAACTAAAATTCCCAACTGGCAGGCGGTCTGGCCTTGGGCTCAAGACATTCGCCATGCCAAATACGACGGAAAACAATACGGTTTACCAATCGTTATCAATGCCGACTCCATGATTTACCTTCCCGATAAGGTAGGTAAAATTGACAGTTATGCCGCTGTATTTGATCCTAAACTAAAGGGCAAGACCTCAATGGAGGATGCTTGGATCAACAGTGCTATTTTCACGGCGATCTATCTCAAACAAAACGCCATCTCGAAAATTCAAGATCCTGGTAACCTTACTCCCGATGAACTCGGAGTGGTTATGGAGTTTCTAATCAAGAAAAAAAAGGACGGTCAATTTCGCCGTCTTTGGAACGGATGGGAAGACGGCCTACAGCTCATAAAGAGCCAAGAGGTGTGGGTAATGACCGGGTGGGAGCCTATTGTTCTTGCTGCTCAGAAAGCCGGAGTGAATGCTCAGTATGCTGTACCCAAAGAAGGGTATGAGGGCTGGTCCAACGATCTGATTTTGCACACGGGCGCAAAGTCTCGTGACCTAATAGATTTGGCGCACCAGTTTGCCAACTGGGAGTTGGGGGGGTATTATGGGTGTGCATTGTCTAAACTCAGGGGCTATGTTGTCCCAACGGACAAGGCTGTGGATTACGCCGGCAAGAATCCATCAGAATTCGACTCGAAAGTCATAGCTGCGACTGCACAGCATGTTCATGACAAGTTCCTGAAGCAAGGTGGACAGGCATTTTGGCAGAACTCTCGGCCGAAGGAGTATAAGTTGTATGAGGAGTGGTGGAGCAAGCTACGTAGTGCTTGACGTCACAAGTGTGTGCCTGATCTGCATATAGTAGATCAGGCACATGAGTTTATTCTGAGGAGTGAGATGAAAGATAGCTACCGAAACTTTTGGCATAGTGCGATGGCTATTATTCCATGCCTCTGCCTTCTATTTTTGTGTCTGATACCCATGTTTGTAGTCCTTCACGAGAGTTTGGTAACTTGGGATGGGTTGCGGCAGGTAGGATGGGGTTCGACGCAAGGGTATAAGGAAATTCTTCAACCGCAGTATGTCACAGCTTTATCAGAACTCGTGTTTCGGGGCGTAATTGTAGCCACAATTGATATTATAATTGGCATAGCACTTGCAGATTTTATTGTTCGTCGCAAATCAGCAATCTGGCGGTGGACATTGTTAATGACACTCAATGTTCCATTTCTGGTAAATGCCACATCACGTTCATATGGATGGTTGCATCTTCTCAATCTTAATGGATTTGTAAACTCATTCTTGACTTCAACCATCCCACATGCTACCCCACTTCGATGGCTGATTTACACTCGGACTTCTATTGTAATCACTTTAATAGCAGCCACCCTGCCGTTCGTTGTTTTTCCTGTGGTTCTTGCTTTACCCAGTAGCCGCAACAGCTTTTGGATAGCCTGCGATGAAATAGGTGCCAATACTGGTACGAGACTCGTCCGCATTGTTCTACCTGTAGCTGCACCCGGTATTCTTTTTGGATGGTTCTGCGCCTTCTGGTTAGCTTTCGGAAACTCTGTGGAGCCTTCCCTACTTGAAAAGCAAGACAGAAGTCTGAGTGCTTTCATTAATGGTCTGCAAAGCGCTAACAAATTTGCTGCGGTACATGCTCTCAGTTCGTTACTTATAGCTTGTTTTCTGGTCAGCGGTGCGTTGGGATGTTTATTATTCCGCCATGTAGGCAGGTCTATCCCAGACAGCAACACCCTTTCAGAACACCAACCTAACGAACTTGGAAAAATGAATGATGTTGAGACTTTTATTCCTTCCATAAGGGCAGTGCATCAACACTACAGGCAAGTTACCTCTTCGCTCCTAGAAGGGGGAATAGTGGCGGCAATCATGCTATTCCTACTCTCACCGGTATGCTCGATCTTAATACTTTCAATTGCGCCATATAGAGTAATTAACAGTTCAAAGTTTGAGTTGAGTTTACATTGGTATTGGAAGGTATTTGAAGGAGATACGTTAAGACAAGCATGGATTAACTCACTTGAAATAGCGTTGCCGGTCGGGTTTCTCTGTGCAACCTTGGCATTTATTATTGGATTGGTATGGTGGCACCAGTTGTGGCGCTTTGTTGTAATTTGTGGACTAAGTATATTAGTTCTCCTGCCAGCAAATTCTTACGTTCAAGCAATACAAAAGATTTACAAATCCTGCGGCATGAAAGGTGCCTCACTTATACTTGTGGCTGCATCACATATAGCTTGGGCGTTACCTTTTTGCGTTGCAGTTATTTTTGCTGTGAATAGTAGTGTGAATCCTACATTGTTTGCAGTTGCACGAGAAATGGGAGCCTCACGAGTCTTTATCTGCCGTCGAGTTCTCTTTAGTTTGACATGGCCTGGCATCGTCAGTGCATTTATTATCGGTATTTTGCTTTCGGTTAATGACTATGTAAGGTCATCATTCTTAAGCGGTTCAAATCAAATGTTAAGCTTGTATATCAATGGCAAGATGAAGTCAGGATTTAATCCAGGCATCTATGCAATTGGTGGGATAACTGTTGTAATCGCCGTGACACTCTATATAGTTGTCACCTTGCTTCTAAAAACGACTTCACGCCGATTTGATGCGACCAGTTTTTAGTAGATTCATCGTCAACAACAAGAACTAAGTTATAGTTTTTAATATATTCTACTAATTCAATTTGCTACCTTAATTCTCATCTGGAAGATTCTGGCGAATATTGCTACTTTTGGTACGTTGCTATCTCAAACACGGTTTAAGGTAGCAACTTGGGTTACTACATCAGTATGGCGTTTATGAAACCTCGCTTCACAAGATGACGACTATTTCTGCGTACAAAGAAACCACCAAAAGACTTTCGTAGCAGATGTGACTCCCTTATTTTAGCCACGCAGAGGAACTCCGTTGCTTTTCCCCAAAAACCGTATCAAGTTCACCGGCACATTCAAAGGCAAGACCGACCCGGACGGGTGGATCGTGCTGGATTTGAAGGGCGCCGATCTGGAGGGCGCGGCGAAAGTGTACCTGTCGCTGACCGATATTGAGAAACTCAAAGCGGGCGGCGACGCGGCTTCTCAACGCTTGCAGCAGGCCCGCAGTCTGCTCGGCGGCGGTGATGAGGACATTGCGCCGGAAGACGAATAGCGGTTGGATTCATTACCGGTTCGCCGCAGCGGGCGGGGTAAAAGGCGGCGTGCCGTTAGACACTGCCGCTGTCGCTTTGGACACCGGAATCGCGCCGGAAGGCGACATGTTCAGCGTCACTTTGTAGACCGTATTGCTTCCCGATGTACCCGTGTTGGGAATCGTCGGGAACGGGTTGAGGGCGGTGATGCCGCCGTAGATATAGCCGATAGTCTGGCTGCTTTCCGGCGCTAGTTTGTTCAGCCACACAATGCCCTCCTCATCCAGCGCGCCGCCAATCAGCGAGGCGACCGGCATGAACGCCGCGCCGGTTCCCTGCATCAGGCTGCCGGGAACAGGAGACGGCAGAATCCACTCTTCGCATGTGCCGTCGCCCTTACGGATAAACGTGCTGATGTCGCGAATAAACGGCAGGCCATCGTTGCGCCCCTGTCCCGTCGCCAGCTTGTAGACCACCTGCTGCGCGGCGGTTTCGCTGTAGAAGTAGTGGCTGATACCGCCGAAGAACGTATGGTACGTCCGCTTGCCTGTCGGGTCATAGGCCACGATCACGGGGCAGTTATACGCGCTGAAATACTGGTTCGCCGTGTCTATGACGATGGAGCGATCCTGCGAAATGTAGATGGGATTGGGGAACGCTCCGATAACGCCATCGGGAAATACGCCGCCAAACACGCCGATCTGCTGGTTTCCGGTTTGCGGGTCAATGGTGGACATGATGTTGCCATCGCGCCGATGATACTCGGGCTTTTGCGCCGTTCCCACCGGCAACGTCAAAAAGGACAGGCCGGGCGCGTTGGGGTTGAGGGTGAAGTAGCGCACCTGTTGGGTGTATTGTTGGTTGAGCGAACCACCGAACGCATCATATTTGCCTGACGCTTTTTGCCCGAATGTGAGGTAAAACACGCCGTTCAGCCGAAACATCTCGCCGCCTGTAACCGCAAGATTGTCGTCCTGCAACTGCTGCACCATCCCCTGAATTTTCTGCGACTTCACGGCATTGCTGTCCGCGCTGAGTATCTCCTGAATCACCAGTGTCGGCGAAAAGCGCATCATGGCGCTAAACGTGACGTAGCTGCCCTGTCCATTCAGACCGTAGCCGCCCACCACGTACAACCGGTCGTTAGCGCGGTCGTAGTAGGACTCCTGATTGGTCGCCTGAAACAGCGGCGCCATGCCGGGCGGCAGGGTCGTCACGTCGAACTTGCCCAACACGCCCTTTTCCGGGTCAATCACCCACAGCCATTTATTGGGGCTGGAAAAGTTGTTCACGCCCGCCACCGGCGTTTTGAACGTGTGCAGACCGGCATTGTAGCGTCCGCCCAGAACCAGCCACTTCCCGTCTTTTGTGACAACCGAGCGATAAGAGTGCAGCGCGGGCAGAGCCGCATACCGCGTACTCGGCGCATACGTCATCGGAGTAAACGTCAGCGTATACGGCAGCGCATTGGGAACGATGTTGGGGTCGCTATTGGGATCGTTTTGCGCCCGGCCACGCGCCGCTATTCCTGACAGACACACAATCAGCAGAGCAAGGGCAACAGAGGTTTTGAAACCGCGCATAGTATGTATCCTCGTAAAAATTCGAGCCGACAGCCCTCTTACGACTGCGGCGGATTGTTCTTGATGTAGTTGAGAATGGTCTGAATTTTATTGGGCGACAGGTCGCGAGTGGGCGGCATAAAGCGCGGGTCATCCCCATCGCGGGTCAGGAAAAACGGGATTGCGCCGCTGTTGATACCATCCACGCTATAGTCGGCTGGCACGTTGAAGGTGATGCCGTCCGGCACAGACCAGGGCGGATTGAAGGCGAATACGCGGAACGAGTGTTCATCCGTCAGATCAATCATCTCCCTCATGGCCGGGTATAACCGGTTATACGCAGCCATCATGGCGGCAATCACATCCCAGGTCGGATTGGGATTGACCGGGTATCGCGCCCATACCTGGCACGACAATTGCTGTTCCTGAACCTGTCCCTGCTGCGGGGCGTCCCTGTAAATATTGACGAAGTAGAGTTGGCTGTCCAGCCAGGGAGTACGGGAGCCAGGGTCTTTGATGACATTGAGGGTCAATTGCGCGTAACCATCATAATCCGTCGGCGTGATGGAGGCCGTCAACGCGCCCTCAGCATTGAAGGTATCCCCCGCATAGGTGGGCGGCACGGTCGCGCCCGGGGTAGTGCCCTGAACGGGAACCACCTGCGCCTGCAGCGCGACATGGGGAGCGGGCAAGCCCCATTGCGTGGCATGCACCCGAATCGTCGCGACACTGGCTGCGCTGTTCGCTTCGCTGCTCATGCGCAGAATACGGGTATCCACCGCCCACCACAGCCCGGAAGGGTCTTCCGACAGCACGGCCTGCGGGCCGATGTCCTGCCGCGAGGTGACCAGAGCGAGCGGCGAATGCGCCAATTGCTGTACCTGCGCGTCGGTCAAATCCAGTTCCGCGATTCCGGCATTATTTTCATAGCCGAATTGATCGTACTGCAGCGCGCCCAATGTAACCGGTCCGTCTTCCCCTCCCATCACGGCGCTTAACACGCCCAGATCAACCGGAGGGCCGCCGATGGTTTCGAGGCACAGGCTGTTGGCAAGGTCCACCACCAGTTTGCGGCGCGTGGCGTCCACCTGAAACGGCGCAGAATTGAACGTCGGCACGAACCAGGGCGCGTTGGCAGGCAGCGCGCGGGCCGCCAGCCAGCGCGCGCCGGGAGCCTGTAGCGGGTCGCCGGCCTTCATCGGGCCGATACAGCCCGTCAAGCGGCCATGATAGCAATTTTCGGAAGGGCAGCCGAAATACACGTTATTAAAAGCATCGAGGGTAAATTTGAGGGCCAGCAGAACGTCGCCATTTTCGGTAATGGTTCTGGCGCGCAGAAGGTCGAGGACGGGCGAGGCATTTACCGGCCAGTTCGCAATGGGGACGCGAATACAAGTTTGGAAATTGCCGCAGGCGTTGATGTCGTTGCCGTAGCTCGCCTGCTGCGAATCGTCGTTCCAGCCGCGCGTGGGCAGGACGCGGCTGAACGTGTAGCTGTTCAGGGACGGAGATGGCAGTACATTTCCGATGAGCGAAACCGTCTCGCTGACAGCAATCTGCACCTGTAGGCCGTAAATCGTGGATACGCCCTGCTGGTACACATCCAGATCAATCATTTTCGCTGCGGAAGAGGGCGCGTTCTCCTGGAACATGGGCGGCGTAACAAACAAATCGGTGCTTAGAAACGGCGCTCCGATCAGCGGGTCATCGGTTGGAGACGCGCCCACATCGTTCAGTACCGAGCGGACAGCGCAGTCAACGAGTTTGAAGTAGTGCTTGCCTTTGGGCATTTGCCAGGGTGACGGGCGCTCGCAGTTCGGGTCATAATGGGCAGGGTCATTGTTAATGGAAGATGGGTCGGTAAAAAACCGGCCCGCAATGTGAATTCGCGGTACATCGAGATAGCTCATGTAGTCCCTTTCAGCGAACAGCGCGGCGTATTGCGGCGGGTAGTTTTTGAAGATATGAGTTACGATGCTTCTATTCACTTTTGTGTTGTCAATTCCTCCTTTATTACCTCTATATTTTTCACGAGGGCGCATGGCATGACGGCAAGATTCAAAAAATCGCGCGCTTCCGTTTCCACGGAGGTGAACCGGCACACAAAATCGGCTCCCTCTCGCGCGGCGTCGGCTGTCACTTTAGCATACGCCAGGGCGTCTATCGCGCTCCCATCCTCCCGCGCCAGCCGGACGGCCACATCGGTCAGTGGCGGGGGCGGATTGGGCGCGCTGATATGCGCTTCGACTTCGGACAGCCAGGTAATACGTCCCGCCTGTGATTCGCCGCTCATGCTTTTGTCTTTGAGGGGCGTATAGCGAATGGCAATGGGGTGTGGTAACTGAATAAGTTCGGATGTCTCTTCGGGTAAGCGCAGGCTGTCCCTGCCCGCGACCCCGCGCGTATCGTAGATGGCAATTTTGCCACGGAAGCCTTTGGCCTCGATTTCCAGCCGCGCGCCGATCTCTACATCCGGGCCTGCCTGCGTCAGCGTGGCTTCGGAAATAAAAATCTGTCCGCCTGTAGTTACGGATTCAATACGCGAGGCCAGATTGACGGCGGTTCCCATGACCGTGTAAGACGCGCGCTGCAGGGAGCCGATATTGCCCGCAACCACTTCGCCCGTGCTGATGCCGATGCCCATTTGCACCTGGGACAGGCCATTCGCGGCATTGAACTCATTTACCTGCGCCATAGCAAGCTGCATCGCCAGGCCGCACCTGACCGCGCGATTGGCATGGTCGGGACAGGAGAGGGGAGCGCCGAATATCACCAGCATGCCGTCGCCCGTAAGTCCGTTGACTGTTCCCCCGCGCGCAATAATGATTTCGGTCATTACCCGCAGAAAATTGTTAATCAGCGTTACCACCTGGTCGGGCGCGAGACTCTCCGCGCAGGCGGCAAACCCACGCAGGTCGGCAATTAGCGCGGTCACTTCGCGCTTTTCGCCGCCCATTTTCAGCCCCCCGGGGTCTTCCAGCAGTCGCTCCACAACTTCCGGCGTGTTGTAGCGTCCGAAAATCTGCTGTATCAGGGCGTTGCGGGCTTCCAGTTGCGCTGTGCGCTCCTGTACCTTTTGTTCCAGCACTTCATACGCCAGCGCGTTTTCGATGGAAATAGCGAATTGCGCGGAAAGCAGTTGCAGCAGTTGGATGCGCGAAGCGGTAAAAGCGTCTTCAATCAACCCGTTTTCCAGATAGAGGATGCCGCTTAAAACGCCGCGATTGAGGAGCGGGGCGCACAACACGGAACGCGGTCTGGCAGCCTGTAAATACGCGTCGGCGGCAAATCGGGCGTCCTGCCCCATACGATTGACAATCGTGGTTTCACGCGAACGCGCGACATAATTAACGACTGACCGCGCCAGAGCGGGATGCTCGGCAAGCGGCAAGCCGGATTTAACCTGAATGTCCGCGCCGTTCCCCTCGGCCTGCGCCACATAATCTCCGCCGCGCGGGAGGAGCAAAATACCGCGCGTTGCCCCCGCGTTTTCCATGACCAGATGCAGCAGCCGCGCCAGCAGTTCAGACAATTTCACTTCGCTGGCAATCGCCTGCGCCGCTTTCACCACTGTATCCATGTCCAGATTTAGCGCGTCGTGGCGCGTCGAGCCACTCGCCGCCCTGGTGGACTCGGCGGCCTCCGCGCTGCTCTGCTCCCGGGACACCCATTCGCCGATCTCCTCGATGAGCGCGTCCGCAATCGCGGTCGCGCCCCAGCGCCGGTAGCCATACGCCGCTTCGCGCAGGTAAAAACGCGCGTTACGCATCCGTCCCCGCGCCCGATGCCAGCGCCCGCACAGCGCGTTGGCAAGCGCCTCGTGGTGGGCAAACCCGCGCTGCGCGGCGGCTTCAATCGCCTGGTCGTAGCGCGTCCCGGCGATTGTATCCTGTCCCGTGACTTGCGCCAGTTCCGCTTCCAGCAGCAGAGCGCGATGCAGAAAATTTTCGGGGCAGTTTCGCGCCCACTGCCGGAACCGCCGGATTGTGGCGCGCAGAGTCTGCAGCCAGCGACGGCGCGGGCCGGGGCGGCGCAGAGCGATTAATTCCGCATAAAGCAGTCCCGCGTAAAAATGGTGTTCCACAGCATGCTGCATCCCGATGGACGATTTCAAATAGGCGGACGAAGCCCGCGCCACGTTCAACGCCGCGTCATGTTCGCGCCACAAGACGAGCGTTTGCAGCTTGTTGACATGGTAATAGTGCGCGAAATGTGGTGAGCCGTACCCTTTCAGCTCTTCGACATAGGCGGCTTCGTCGAAGGTCGCATCGGCAAACGAGTCGGGAGCGTGGGTTTCCCCCCGCAGACACCGTACCGCCTGCCGAACCGCCAGCAGCGTGCCGAGGTTTTCCCGATTCTGAACCCGTTCCAAAAAGTCCATGCCGCGCTCACACTCCGCCAACACGGAATTCAAGTCTGCGCCCTGCATAAGCGCGTGTTGCGCCAATCCGCTGCACCCGCAACCCGCATGGAAAAAGTCCCCCATCTGCGCGCCGGATTGGTATGCGACTCGAAAATAGGCTTCCGTGGTTTCTAAAGGACGCAGCCAGGCATGCGCGAAGTAGGCGTATACAAAATTTACTTCTGCCGTTTGCTGAGTAACATGGAATTTGTCCAGCAACGCAAGGCAAAGCTGTCCCCACTCGTGTCCGGCCTTATGCCGCCCCAGGACGCCGCCCAGAAAAATAGGACCCAGGGGCAAATACGCGACGGGACACTCGGGAAAGTTGCCGCGCCGCAGACACAGATTGACCAGAGTGGCGGAGCCGGCCACGCACAATTCTGGCCTGATCTGGTACGCCGCTTTGAGAACGGCGGTTGCCAGCCGCGCTCCAATCCGCAGGCGCGGGTCGGTCATTTCGGGGAGGCCGGCGAGTTCGCGCGGACTGCGCCCCCGCATTCCCGCTTTCACAAGCGCGAGTTGACGCGCCAGATACGCGGGATGGAAGCCGGCAGGCAGACACACGCCGAACAGCGCCGCGCCTTCGCGCCCGCAGGCATACGCGCCGGGAAAATCCGCCTTCTGCGTTAGAAAATGCGTTTTCTGCTCGTACACGCGGGCGCGGTCGAAATCGTCTGTGCCGGCCTCCAGAGCGCGCGCGAAAAATTGTTCCGCCTGCGCGTCGTCGCCACTCAAATACGCGGCCTGCGCGCTTTCCAGCAGGCACTCGAGCCACAGGGGCGATTGCGCGGTTTCCAGTCCGGCCATCAGACGCATTCCGGCGCGGCAATAGTCCAACGCCCGCGCATACGCCGTCGCCCGCCGCGCTCGCCCCGCCGCCGTGACGCTCAAACGCGCGATTTGTTCGCGCTCCGCATGGTCGGTAATTTGGTCTTCAGCAGCCAGTAAATGCCCGAGCGCGGCAAATAAGCGGGGATCGGCAGGCGCGTCCGCGCCCTCCGCCACCATCTTGCGCCCGATCAGCAGATGAACGCGATCCGCTGTCGCCTCCGACAGCAGCAAGAGAGCGCTTTGCTGTACGCGGTCGTGCCGGAAGCGAAACGCCCGTTCGGAGTTGGTCGGCGCAATCAGGCCCAGAGTGGCGGCTTCGTACAGGCGCGTTTCCAGTTCCTGCGCCTCCCATCCGCTCACGCTTTGCAGCAGGCCGAGCGTAAACTCCGCGCCGATGCAGGCGGCAAGCGGCAGCATTTCCCGGCACTCCGCGCTCAGGCGGGCCATGCGGTCTACAAGCAGTTCGACCACATTGACGCTGACCTCGCGGGCGGCAATGGCCTCGATGTCCCATGTCCACCGCAGATGAACATAGTCGAAGCGCAACAAGTCTTCTTCATGCAGCGACAGCAGCAGTTGGTTGAGGAAGAAGGGATTGCCCTGCGTTTTATCGTAAAGAACCTGCGCCAGTTCCCTTGCGCCGGCCTCATCGACATGTACGGCATCCGCCACAAAGCGCGACACGGCGGTAAAAGGGGGTAGCTGCAAAAGGAGGGTTTCGAGGGGCAGATTCCGCTCCCGGATGCGGTCCAGCGCGATTTGCAGGAGATGGGACGCGCTGACCTCGTTCTCCCGGTACGCGCCGATGAGCAGCAGCGAACCCAATGCCACATCCCCGACGGTGGTTTCCAGCCACGCCAGCGTGGCCGCGTCAATCCATTGCAGGTCATCCAGAAACAGGCACAGAGGATGTTCTGGACGACAAAATACCTGTAGGAAGGCTCGAAACACGCGCTCGAAGCGATTTTGTGATTCAACGGGGGGTAAGAGGGGAACGGGCAACTGCGGGCCGAGAATTTGCGTGAGTTCGGGCAGGGCTTCGGCAACGATTTGTCCGTTTGTTCCCAGGGCGTCCCGCAGGCGTTCGCGCCATTGGGCAACGGCCTCCTCGCTTTCCGCCATGATCTGCCGCATCAGCTCGCGAAATGAATTGCGCAGTGTTTGGAACGGCGCATCGCGGTTCATCTGATCGAATTTACCCGTGAGAAAAAAACCGCGCCTGTCTGCAATCGCGCCCTGCAGTTCCGCCACCAGCCGGGATTTGCCGACCCCGGAATAGCCCCGGATCAGCACAAGCCGGGGTTGATTATCGTTTTGCGCGAAGGCGGTCTGTAGTCGCGCAATTTCCTGTTCGCGCCCGTACAGCTTTTCCGGCAGCGCGAACCGGGGCGAAACATCGTTTTCGCCGAGCACAAAGTCGGGGAACGGCTGTCCCGGCTCTGCGTTCAGACATTTCTGCAAATCCGCTTTCAGGCCCGCCGCGCTCTGATAGCGGTCTTCCGGCATTTTCGCCATCAACCGCAGCGCGATTTGCGCCAGAACGGGCGGAACGGCAGGATTCTACTCTTGTGGGATCGGGCGGCGTCTGCGCGAGGTGGCAATGCACCAGTTCCAGCGGGTCGCGGGACGAAAAGGGCAGGCTGCCGGTCAGCATCTGGTAAAACACCACGCCCAGCGAGTACAAATCGGCGCGGCTGTCCACGGAGCGGTTGATGCGCCCCGTTTGTTCGGGCGCGATATAGGCCAGCGTTCCCTCCAGCGCATGAGGATTGCGGGTGGACGGGGCCAGGCGCGGCAGGGCGGAAGCGATGTCGAAGTCAATCAATTTGACGCTGCCGCTGGTCGGGTGCAGCACGATGTTGGAAGCCGTCACGTCTCGATGCGCGATTCCCGCTTTGTGAACGGCTGTCAGCGCGTCGGACAGGGCAATGGCGGTCGGCAAAAACTCCGATACCGGCATGGCCACGCCGTTCAGGTAGGCATGCAGCGTTTGTCCGGGCGCGTGTTCCATGATCAGGGCCAGGCTGTCGCCGCAGGGTTCGAGCGCAAACGCCTGCGCCACGCCCGGATCGCTTATCTGCCGCATCAGCCGAAATTCGCGGCGCAGGCGCTCCCGTTCCTGCTCATCGGGATGGGTGTAGCCGACGTTTTAATGACCACGCGGCGCGCGTCCGTCGGGTGTATGGCCCGGTAAACCAGGGACGTTTTGCCGCGATAAGGTCGCTCGACAATGGTATAGCCTGCAATCGTCTGACTTATCAGATTAAGTCCTAACCTGCTATCCTGACCGTATCGCGTACAATCTTCCGGTTAGATCATGCTTATGCTTTTTCTGCGCAACGCGCAGGTTTACGTTCAATTTCTACATATTACCTGCTATATTGTTCAATGATGCAATTTCAGGCGAACTTAACGGAATAATCGCTCTCCTTCACTCTCCTCCACTGCCGCTGAAGGAGGGTTGGGGCGCGTTTTTGACGTATTTGTCGAACCATGCCACCATTTCGTACAGAACATGTTCTACGGACTCGCGCGCCTGATAGCCGTGCGCTTCGTCGGGCAGCATGACAAGGCGAACATGCCCGCCGTTGCCGCGTATCGCCTCGTACATGCGCTGGCTTTGAATGGGGAACGTGCCGGGGTTGTCGTCCGCGATGCCGTGAATCATCAGCAGGGGCGCGCGGATTTTATCCGCGTACAGAAAGGGCGATACCTTCATGTACATGTCGGGCGCTTCCCATAGCGTTCGCCGTTCGCTCTGGAATCCGAACGGCGTGAGCGTGCGGTTGTAGGCTCCGCTTCGGGCAATGCCCGCCCGGAACAAATCGGAGTGCGCCAGTAGATTTGCGGTCATAAACGCGCCGTAACTGTGTCCGCCCACGCCCACGCGGTTGCGGTCCGTGACACCCAGTTCAACGGCTTTATCAATAGCGGCTGCGCGCTGGAAACGATCTGCTCGATGTAGGTGTTGTTCTGCGTTTCCCTGTCCCCGACTACCGGCATCGTCGCGTCGTCCAGAACCGCGTAGCCCTGCGTCAAAAAGAACAGGTGCGAGTAGCTGCCAATCGTGGTGAATCGGTTGGGCGAACCGGACACCTGCCCCGCCGTATTCGCGTCCCCGAACTCGCGCGGGTACGCCCATATAACCGTCGGCAGGCGTTCGCCCGGTTTGTAGTCGGAGGCAGATAGAGGGTGAACGACAGGGGTACGCCGTCCGCGCGCTTGTAGGTGACAAGCCGTTTGGTGATGCCACGCAGTTGCGGGGACGGATCGCGGAAATCGGTCAGGGCGGTTTTCGCGTCGCTTTTCGCGTTGCGAATATAGAGATTGGGCGGCTCGGTTTGGGTTTCCCGGCGCGTGACGAAGCGGCTGCCATCCGGGGCAAGCAATCCGACTACGGTTTCGTAACCCGCGTTATCCGACTGAAACAGGCGTTCGGCCTGCCGCGTCATCACATTGAAGCGGTCTAAAAATGGATGGTCGCCGGTCGGGGACGCGCCCAAACCGGCTCAAATAAATCGTATTGCCCTGCCCCCACAAGACGTTTCCGCCGGTCGGCAGGCGACGAAGCAGGGGCTACGCCGGGGTCGGTATACCGCTCTTCGCTGGACTTGTCCCACAGGGGCGCAGGGGAGTTGCGGGCGGATTGCCGGACAGCAAAAACGTTCGGGTTCGGCGCTTCAGCGGGTCGTAGTCGCGCAGCAGGGCGCTTTTGCCGTCGGCTGTCCACAACAGGGATTGAAAGCGCTGTTCGGTCTGGACAAGCGTCAGGGGCGGAACCGTGAACGGCGCGGCCTGCATCCGTACCTGATCCCGGTACGCGGCGTTGGTTTTGGGATTGCCGCCGTCCAATGCTTCCACCCACAACAGCGTCGCCGGTTCCGTCGGCTTCCACTGCACGCTGCGCGGGCCGACGGGAACGCCATCAATGGGAACGTTGTCGGCAAGCGGCAGGCTGGCGATTTGCGCTTCCACTTTCCCCTGCCGATCCCATATCTCCACATCATGCGGGAACTCGGACGCGGGCAGCAGATACGAAAAAGGCCGATGAACGCGATTGACAAGCAGATGCCTGCCATCCGGCGACGGCTCGGCGTTCTGGTAAATGGCGGGCTTGCCCCACGGAACCTGCGCGGCCCGTATCCGGCTCGACAAGCATCCATTGCGACGTGGCATAATACTCAAACAGGTCTTCGTCATGCCGGTTTTGCAGCATGTCCTCATAGGTGCGGACGGGCGCGGCCTTGCCTTCACTCTCCTGTACCATGGGACCGGACGGAACACGGGGCGCGACAGGCGGGTTGCCTCGCATCGGAGGAACAGCCGGACACAACAGTGTTTTATTGTCCGGCATCCATTGCAGGCCGGGACCAAAGGCGGCATTGACATTCGGCATGGGAAAGCGTTTTACAGTCGCGCTTTCTGTTGAGCCAATCCATAGTTCAATGCGTCCCGGCAGAGTATTGGTAAACGCGAACCGTTTGCCGTCGTGGGACCACACGGGCGCGCTGAGAAACGCATTGGGCGGCAGGGCAAGAGCATGGCTTTTGCCGTCTGCCAGCATTTTCAGCGTCAGCGCGCGGCCATGAAAAGCGAGATGCGGGCCGTTCGTATCAGGATTGATGCGCAGTCCGGCAAGCCGCAGCATGGGCTGCGAGATTTCCGCAATCGCCGGATAACGGCTATACTCTTCCAGCAGCAACGCGCTTCCGTCCGGGCTGAGGGACGTTGTTGGCGGCGGCGGCGTATTCAGTACATTCAGTATCGCGGCGGGAGGTTTCTGGTACCCGTTTTGCGCGTAGACAGGAGCGGCAAACAACGCACTTATTATGGACGCGACAACGCCAACAGCAAACGCGAACGGAACCGTATGAAAGCGCATAGTTTTGGATAAGCCTTTCCAGTTCAATCGAAGTTGTGGTAATAGTACCGCAATTCAAGTAAACTTCGTAAGTTTTCACCACCAAGACGCCAAGAACACCAAGAAATACAAGAGAAGATAAAAGAACGGATTTAAGAGGGATCGGGACATTCACATCAATAGATGCGTGGTTTTTAGTATTCTTGTACTCTCTTCTGAATTTCTTGGTGTTCTTGGCGTCTTGGTGGTGAAAAGTATTAACTTCATTTCTTTGGAGGCAAGCATGGCACAGCATCGGGGCGTGGTGGTGGCAAAGCAGGGCATGGTGGCGGCGTCGCAGCCCCTCGCGGTTTCGGCGGGCTTGAACGTGCTGATGCGCGGGGGAACGTTCGTGGATGCCGCGCTTGCGGTTTCGGCAACGCTTGCGGTTGTGGAACCCTCGGCCAGTCAGATCGGCGGCGATGCGTTCGTGATCGTGTACGACGCCAAAACCGAACAAACAACGGCGTTGAACGGCAGCGGAGCCGCGCCGGGCCGCGCCACATTAGCGCTTTTCGGCAACGCCATTCCCCTGCGCGGTTTGTCGGCGGCAAGCGTACCCGGTCTGGTGGATACATGGTTCGCGCTGCATGAGAAGTGGGGCAAACTGCCCGTTGCGGAACTGCTTGCGCCCGCCATCGGATACGCGCAGGACGGCTTTCCGCTCAGTTACCGCATGTCCCGCGTTTGCCGGATGAACGCCCCCACTCTGCGCCCGTTTCCCGACAGCGCGCGTATCTGGCTGCCCGACAACACTCCTCCCATTCCCGGCCAAACCATTCATCAGCCTGAACTCGCGTGGACGCTGCAACAGATTGCAGACGGCGGGCGCGACGCTTTTTATAAGGGTGAAATCACCCGCCGCGTTCTGGAATACAGCGATGCCAATGGCGGTTTGTTCACCTCAGAAGACTTCGCAAACCACCAAACGCAAATCACGGAACCCATTAAAACCAACTATCGCGGCTACACGGTTCACGGTCAGCCGCCCGTATCGCAGGGGCATATTCTGTTACAGGAACTTAATCTTGTGGAGGGTTTCGACCTTGCCGGCATGGGCCACAACAGCGCGGACGCGATTCACGTACAGGTGGAAGCCAAGAAACTGGCATTTGCGGATCGCGCCGCGTATCTGGGCGACCCGAACTTTGTTAAGGTTCCCATAGATACGCTGCTGTCCAAACCCTACGCCGAACAGCGCCGGAATGAGATTGACCTGCATCACGCCGCCAATCGCGCCCGCCCCGGCAACATCCATCACGACACCACCTACTTCTGCATTGCCGACGCGGAAGGCAACGCCATCAGCTTCATACAAAGCGTCTTTTATGTGTGGGGCAGCGGCGTGATTGTTCCGGGTACGGGCATCCTGTTCAACAACCGCATGACCGGCTTTTCCCTCGATCCCGACCGATGTCAATGTCCTCGCCCCCGGCAAGCGCACCGCCCACACGCTCAATGCGTATATCGTGACAAAGGATAAAGAAAAGGAGAAGGAGAAGGATGCAAGATGATTACAATGCCAACTTCCACGCTTCATCCCTCATCCCTCATCCCTCATCCCTTGCCTTTATCGGCGGCACTCCCGGCGCGGATGTGCAGGTGCAGAGCAATTTGCAGGTGATTTGCAATATCATAGATTATGGCATGAACCCGCAGGAGGCGATTGAAGCGGCGCGGTGGCAGCATGGCGAAGTGGTGACGAGGGGGGATGCAGAATCTGGAGCAGGGCGGGAAGTTCTGGCAATCGAATCGCGTATAGAAACAGGAGTGCGCGAGGAATTGGAAGCGCGGGGACACGCGGTAGACTGGCTGCCGGAATGGGGACACAGCAGTTCGTACCAACTTATTGCCCGCGACCCGCAAACCGGCGCGTATCATGGCGGTTCCGACCCGCGTTGCGACGGCCACGCGGCAGGATTTTAGGTTAGGTTGTCAGGTTGTCAGGTTGTTAGTTGTTAGGTACTCGGCAGATGGTCTTACTGTATACAAGTAAACACAAACTCTTGCATTGTCCTAACAACCTAACAACTAACAACCTGACAACCTGATAACCTGCCTCAGTTAGAAGGAGTATCAACGATGCAGCGATTACCGAAAATGTCTACGCCGATTTGGGCGATGTTGGGCGTGTGGACGGTGATGTGTGGGTTTATAACGATGCACAGCATCGGCGTGATGGGGCAATGGAAACACCGCGCAGATGGCTTTCAGCACAATAACGCGTATCTGGCGCGAGAACTGACGCTGTCACAGCAGCAATTACGCCAAACCCGAACGAAATTGGCCGTAACGCAAACGCAGTTGGCGGCAACGCAAAACCAACTCCTGACCGCGCAAATCAAAATGCGTAGTCAAGACACGCAGGAGCAAGACCATGCGATTAACCATTGAAGGAGCCGCGCGTTCCGGCAGGCCGATATCCTATGAGGAATACCTGTGTACGCCGGAAACCAATCGGCCCTACGAAATCATTGACGGAGTGGTAACTATGTGTCCAGCCCCCTTGCTCGACCATCAATGGGTTTCGGGCGAAATCTACGAGCCGTTGAAAGAGTATGTCCGCCGTAACAGATTGGGCGTAGTTCTCAATGCGCCAGTAGATGTGGTGATTGCGCGTGAGCCGCGCGTGAAAACACGCCAGCCGGACATACTGTTTTTAAGTCGCGCCCGGACGGGCATTTCCGGGCGCAGGCAATTGCGTAACCAACAGGTTCTTGAAGTAACGCCGGAATTGGTGGTCGAAGTGTTATCTCCCGATGAAGTTGGACGCAAATATCAAAGCAAACTGGATGATTACGCCCTCATCAGCGTACCGGAAATATGGGCAGTTCGCGCGCCGATACAAACTGTGGAAGTGCTGCAATTGCAGAATGGACAGTATGTTCGGTCAGGCTTGTATGGCAGCGGCAATGTGATTGTTTCCCATGTTCTGCAGGGGCTGAATTTGAGTGTGGATTCGATTTTCGCTGATGAAGAGGAGGAGGATACAGAAGACGAGGGGAGCGCAGGCGAAACTGAGGAGGAAACCAACGCGAATATGGCGTAAAACAGCGCATAAATCATACGCTTCTGGAAAGCAGGGAGAATGTTGCGCAATGGCTATTTTGACTGAGGAAAACCGTCGGTTTTTTGACGAGCAGGGGTATGTCGTTGCCCGCGAAGTGATTCCCAAAGAAAACTGCGACCGCGTGATTGACGCGATGTGGAAGTTTCTGGGATTGGACCGCAACCATATAGAGGACAGTTACCGCGAACCGCTTAAACCGGGCGGCATGATCGAAATGTACCAGCATCCGGCGATGTGGGACAATCGCCAAAATCCCCGATTGTACGAGGCGTTTACAGAGATTTTGGGAACGCCCCACCTTGCGGTCACCATTGACCGCGTGGGCATGAAACTGCCCCGGCATCCCGACCATCCCGACTACGACCACAAAGGCTTTACGCACTGGGATGTGGACACCTCAAAACTGCCGCCCCGATTGGGCGTACAGGCTGTGCTATGTCTTTCCGATACGGATACGGATATGGGCGGTTTTCAGTGCATCCCCGGCTTCCACAAGAATTTGCCCGCAATGGATTGCCGAACAGCCCGCTGACCGCAACCCGCGTATGCCCGACCTGTCCCGCCTGCCCGAAGGCATGAGAGTGACGCCCATTCCCGCCCGAACCGGCGACCTGATTATCTGGAACAACATTCTGGCGCACGGCAACGGTCACAACACCTCGAATCGTCCCCGCTATTCGCAATATATCACCATGTTTCCCGCCGAACATCTCAGCGACGAGGCACGCGAAATCCGCGCCTTCTGCTGGCAGAATCGCCTTCCTCCCGGCGGTTCCGTTTTCCCCGGCGACCCGCGCAAACAAGAAGAGCGTTTCGGCGCAACGGCGGAACTAACCCCGCTTGGACGTAAACTGCTTGGACTAGATCGTTGGGAGAAATAGACCAAAAAAAGATTTGCCTACCCTCTTGACAGAATTGCAAGGTTGCTCTACACTGTGATTGTATGTTTGCTATTTCATTGCAACATACGCCCTGTTACTTCCGTCAGTTTGCGCTATTATTCAAATCGTTCGCAAATCGTTCTTTGACCCTGTTGCCCAACGTTCGCCCGTTCGAGCGTTTCAGTTCCCACTTCGACACTCCCGCGCGGGAGATTCAGCGCTGTATGCGCGTCCGGCCTCGCCTGTCGGCGCGTTCAGGGAAAGGCTCCGCCGATGGTCATGGCATGTTCCCACTCGTCCCATTTTGCTCTGCCCAGCGATGAAGAACTCGCGGGCCGCGCAAGCGTCGGCAGCCGTCACGCCACGGAACTGCTGCTGGCCCGCTACCGTCCCCTCGTGGAAAGCAAAGCCCGCGCCTACTTCCTGATGGGCGCGGACCATGATGATGTTGTTCAGGAGGGCATGATCGGGCTGTACAAGGCCATTCGCGATTTCCGGGCGGAACGGCTGGCCCGTTTTCGCGCCTTTGCCGATTTGTGCGTGACTCGCCAGATTATTTCCGCCGTGAAAACCGCCACGCGCCAGAAACACGCCATGCTCACCACCTGCGTGTCGCTGAACCAGACGTCTCGGCGCGGATGGGGAGGGCGAAAACGTTCTGCTCGAATCCCTGGCCGACCGCCGCGCGCCCGATCCGCAGCAATGCCTCGTTACGCCCCGCGAAAACGGCGGACGGTTGGACGCCATTCGCGCCACGCTTTCTCCCCTCGAAATACAGGTTCTGGACTGCTATCTACAGGGCAAATCGTACCGCGAAATGTCTTCTGAATTGTGCTGTCAGACCAAAGCCGTAGACAACGCTCTTCAGCGCGTGAAGCGTAAAATCGGACAAACTGCGCTTCCCGATTGAACTTCATGTTATCCTACATCTGTTCGGCTATCCTTTTCCGCATCCTGTTGACCGTTTCTTCATTCGCGCGGGTTGACTGCTCTTCTTTCATTTCCATGGAAAGAAAGTAGTTCAACCCGTGCGAATGACAGCAACCGCGCCCAATTTACCGACCTCCTGCCAGCTCGGCGCAATGGCTGTGGATAGAATGTCGGCTCCAGTTGGAATTCCAGCGCAAGGGCGAGTTACCGCGCCAGACCAGCCGTATGCGGTGAATTGGCGGTTTGGCGACGTGACACAGACTATTGCACAGCGGCAATAAAAACCCATTCCGACAATCACGCGCCCGTTCTTCCACGCACAATTTCAGCCACTGAACAGCATGGCTGACCAGCGTTCGACGGTTCCATAGGTCTGCTTCATTACAACAACGCAAGTTGTTCCTGGCCGACGGCTTTGTTCCTCATCGCCGCGTCGTTCAGCGTCTGAACGGAATTTCCGCGCCATTGAGCATGTCCAGAAACTCGTCTTCGGTCAGGACGGGAACTTTCAATTCCTGCGCGCGGGTCAGTTTGCTGCCCGCGTTTTCGCCCGCCACGACGTAACTCGTCTGCTTGCTCACGCTGCCGCTGGCCCGCCCGCCCCGCTTTTTCACCATGTCTTCGGCCTCTTCGCGCTTGACGCGCAGCAGCGAACCCGTAAACACAAAGGTTTTGCCTTTCCACTCGTCGGACTGCGGCGCGCTGGCGTGCGCCTGGGGCGCTAATCCCGCCGTCTTTAGTTTCGCGAGCGTTTCCTGATTGCGCGCGCTCTGGAAAAACTCGAAGATGCTTTCCGCTGTGGTTCTGCCGATCTCGTGAACTGCCGCCAGTTCGTCCACGTTTGCCACCTGCAGTTTTTCCAGTGTGCCGAAATGCCCGGCCAAAACTTCGGAAGAGTGTTCGCCGATATGCCGGATTCCGAGCGCGAAAATCACGCTGGCAAGCGGGCGCGTTTTGCTGCCCGCGATATTGGCGAGTATTTTGGTGACGGACTTTTCGCCCATGCGTTCCATCGTCAACAATTGTTCGCTGGTCAGCGTGTACAAATCGGCCACATCCTTCACCAATCCAGCCTGTACCAATCGCTCAATCAGTTTGTCGCCCAACCCCTCGATGTCCATTGCGGTACGGCTGACAAAATGCCGGATGGCTTCCTGATTTCTGCCGGGGCAGGCCTCGTTGGGGCAGCGCGTCACGGCTTCCCCTTCCGGCTTCACAACGGGCGTATGGCAAATGGGACACTCCGCAGGCAGGGTATATTCAGCCGCATCCGACGTGCCGTTCGCTCAACACCACCTCCACCACTTCGGGAATCACCTCGCCCGCCCGCTGAATCACAACCGTATCGCCAATCCGCACATCCTTACGCCGGATTTCGTCCTGATTGTGCAGCGTGGCGCGGGACACGATCACGCCCGCAAGCGCGGTGGGCGTCAGAATGGCAACCGGAGTCAACGCGCCCGTGCGCCCGACCTGCACATCAATGCGCTCGATCTTCGTTCTCACCTGAAGCGCGGGGTATTTGTACGCGATGGCCCAGCGCGGCGAGCGACTGACGTAACCCAGTTCGCGCTGCAATTCAAACGAATTCACCTTGATGACCACGCCGTCAATATCATAGGGCAGGCTGTCTTTTTTCGCGCCCCACTCCTCGACAAACGCCATCACCTCATCCAGATCTTTGCACACCTGCACGTTCGGGTTGGTACGCAATCCCCACGCCCGGTACGTTTGCAGCAGATTGTACTGGCTGCCAAAATCGCACCCCTCACACGCGCCCACCGCATACAAAAACACGTCCAGCCGCCGGCGTCGCCGTAATCGTAGAATCTTTCTGCCGCAATGAACCCGCAGCCGCATTGCGGCAATTGGCGAACGTCTTGCCGCCCTTCTCTTCGGCGTCCTCATTGATGCGCTGAAACTCGCGATGCGTCATAAACACTTCGCCGCGTATTTCGATCAAACTTTCTCTTTCCCTCATCCCTTAACTGCATTGGCAGCGCGGCAATCGTGCGCAAATTGGGCGTGATGTCTTCGCCTTCCAGTCCGTTGCCCCGTGTGCCGCCCTGCGTAAAGCGCCCGTTCTCATACGTGAGATTGATGGAAAGGCCGTCTATTTTCAGTTCGCAGACGTATTCCACTTCCAGATCGGCTCCGGCTCCCAATGTCCGGCGGATTTTGTCTTCCCACCCGCGCAGGTCTTCCAGACTGAAGGCGTTGTCCAGCGACAGCATGGGGACGCGATGGCGCAGGGGCGGGAACGTGTCTACCGCTTCGCTTCCAACGCGCTGCGTGGGCGAATCCGTCGTGACGAGTTCGGGATACGTCTCTTCCAATCCGCGTAATTCGCGCATCAGGGCGTCGTAAGCGGCATCGGAGAGTTCCGGCGCGTCGAGGGCATAATACAGGTAGTTGGCGTGATTGATCCGCGTTCGCAGTTCGTCCGCGCGTTCGCGGACTTCGTTGGCAGCGCGGGGCGGCTCGGCGGTTTCGTCATTGGTTGTGTCGTGTGTGGATATGTCGTGAGTGGTCATGGAAGTTGTATCAAAGTCAAGAATGGGCGTTTGCAGCGTCATTTTCCGGTGTCCTCCTGAATGGTTTCTACTTATGTCACTACATTCAGGGCGGAAACTGCGGAAGGTATCGGACAGGCAAAAGAGAGTTTTGGAATTTACTACCGGACATGTTTTCCGGGTATTGAAAATACCCGTCTGAGTGGCGTTCCGCCAAGCGTCCTTCGGACGCGAATTCATGTTTAACAGAGTTCCGCGTCCGTAGGACGCTTGGCCGCAGGCTATGTAGACAGGGGTTTTCAACCCCTGGCAAGAATGTGTCCAGTAATGAAATTTCAAAGTAGATTTGCCGTTGAAGCTGTCAATCCTGCTTTATTCCACAAATCCCTGTGGCATAGCCGACAAATGAGTTATGAAGACCACGCCCA
Organism: uncultured Chthonomonadaceae bacterium; assembly: GCA_963817895.1. Lineage (GTDB taxonomy): Bacteria > Armatimonadota > Chthonomonadetes > Chthonomonadales > Chthonomonadaceae > CAWFQB01. The sequence continues at coordinate 379,800 of CAWFQB010000002.1, read as the reverse complement.
TGTCAACCCGCACATCCACTTGCGACTGCGCGGCGACATTGCTGACGCCGTGTGTGCCGGGGTCCAGCATAAAGCGGTCGAGCGGCCATCCCACTCCCGCAATGCTGACATCCGCGCCCGTGAAGGTTATCAGCGAAACGGTATCGCCCGGATTTGCCGCAAAGGATTGCCGCTCTTTGCCTTTTATGACCCATGTAGCTCCCCGGTCATCGAGCAGTCGCAGCGACAGCATACCGGCGTAGCGCATTAGCAACGCGAAACTGCTCAACGTGTGATCCATGCGCCCGCCCAACGCGCCCAGAATGGCTGCCTCCATTGCGCCCCGTTGACTTGCCACGAGTATCGCTTTTTCCAGATCGGCAAACTCCTGATCCGGCGTCGGCACAACGGCAACCGAGGGAAAGCTGCTTTGCGCGGCTTCCAAGTCCACCGAGTCGAAATCCCCGCATAGTATATCGGGTACGATTCCGAGATGAACGGCTTTGTGGACAGCCCCGTCCGTGACAATCCGCAAATCGGCCTGACCTGCAATGCGTTGCGCCAGAGCGGGTGATGGCGGATCGCCATTGGCAAGAATAAATGCGCGCTTCAGCATGACGGCTCCTGTACGAACCAAATACAAATCAAAATAGCCGCGAATGAACGCGAATGAATAAGGAGAAACCACTTCCGATGGCGTATTTGTAGGGTATGAAACCTGACAGATTACATGACCCGCTGCTTGCCGGATTGCCGCAGCCGCCCTCAACAACCTATTACGATTGGCGGCTGTGGTTCCTTGCTGTCCTGACGCTGCTGCTGCTCGGATTGTTCGCGCGTTCGCGCCGGACATCCCGCCACGACCCGGAATACGCCAACCGCGCCGATATGACGCGCCTGCTTCTGGTAGTCTGGGGCGGGCTGATTGTGGAATGGGTTCGTTCCCGCGCCGGTGATCTGACGCCGGGGTTCTGGATTGCCAGTGTCGCGCTCCTCCCCTTTGTCGCAGGCGCGATCTTCCTGAGCCTCCGCCTGTTCCGCGCCTACCGAACGCCCGCCGCGCCCACAGGAGGAAACCAATGACTGAGGAAGAAGAGGGAAAAGGAGAGATACGAGATACGAGATATGAGATACGAGAAGGAGAGGATTCATCCTTCATCCTTCATCCTTCATCCTTTGCTTTGTTCGCGTTGCTGATGACTTTTCTTTCGATGGCGCTGCAATGGAGCGGGACGAAGGGGGAAGCGGTCATTGACGATCACGGGTGGCTGCACGACCCGGCGACGCGAGGCTGTAGTGAAAACGCATGGGACTGCTTTCGGCATCCGCAGATGATGTACTATTACCGTCCTCTGATTGGCGTCAGTTTCGTGTGGAGCAAGCGGTGGTTCCACAACCTGCCCCTGCATGGACGCGATGAAGCGTTCCCCTTCCATGTTGAGAATTTGGTTCAGCATGGCATCGCGGTGCTGCTGGTTTTCTGGCTGCTGCGCCTGCTGTTTCGCCGCAACCTGCCCGCCGCCATTGGCGGCGCATTGTTCGCCCTGCATCCCCTGCATGTTCCCGTCACCACTTTCATCGGCGGTCGCCCCGATACAATGGCTTTGATCTTCCTTGCCCTGTACGCTATTGGACTGCTGAAAATGGGACAAAGGGAAAAGGAAAAGATACGAGATACGAGATACGAGATACGAGAAGGAGAGGAAACCCTACCAACTATCAACTCTCAACTCTCCGCTAATTCATCCTTCATCCTTCATGCTTCATCCTTTGCATGGCTGTTCCTGTCCCTGCTGGCGTTTACGGCGGCGATCTTTACCAAAGAGCAGTGCCTGCTGATGGTGTTGCTTGCGCCTCTGCTGGTCACATTGCATCAGAAACAGATTGCGTGGGAGCGTTTGTGGTGGCTCGGCGTGTTTGCGATTCCCATTGCGCAGTTTCTGAAGATGGCGAGGCATGTGTCCCAAACAGAGCAGATGCACGATCCAACCCGGACGTTTTTCTCACATTCGCTGTGGAGTTTGCCGCTGCATATTCAGATGATCGGGCGAACGTGCTGGTACTATGCGGGCGCGTTTTTGTGGCCCACGGTAGATCACATGCACGGTTCCACGCTTGGCCCGTGGGATTGGGCGGCGTTGGGGCCGTTGGGACAGAATCTGCCGCCGGATTTGCCCACGCCGCCACCCATAGGCGTAGCGGTTGGCGGATATGCGGCGCTTGGATTTACCCTGTGGCTGCTTTTACGCTTGTGGCGCAATCCGGCCTGCCGGTTCTGTCTGCTGTGGCTGCTGCTGACCCTGTTGCCGTGCCTGAACATTTTACCCGTGCCGTCGCAGTTTGTCGCGCCGTATCGCGCCGCCATTCCCCTGTTCGGCGTGTGCGGATTGCTCGGCGCCGGTTTCGCGTATGGTTTTGAAACGTGGGCGGCAGCGTGGCGTTTATCGGCTCCCTTTTGGAAACATATTGGCCCGGTTCTGCTTTTGTTCACGCTGTCGGCTGTTTGTATCCGCTTTGTTGTGATTACCCGCGCCGACATACCGGAATGGCGTAACGACTTGCAACTGATGTACGCCGAAATGCATGCCGACCCGAATTTCACTCCGGCGCGGGGCGGAGAAGCCTACGTATTCGCGCAGGCGGGTGAGGGCGAAAAGGCGCTGGAAAGCTACAACAAGATGCTGCGGCAGATGGTTCCCGAAGCGCGTACTCCAGCGGAAATCACGCAGGCGGGCCGCAAGTCTGATTGGCCCCGGCGCGCGGCCAGCGGCAGCAGCCTGCGCTATAACAACATCCCCTATCTCGCCAATACCCTGCAAGCGCGCGGCTCCGTGTATCAGATGCTGGGGCGTTGGAATGAAGCCGCCGGGGATTACCGCGCCTCGCAAATGCTCAACCCTGCCGATCACGTCATCGGCGACTGGCTGGCGTATGCCTGCGACCATGCGGGGCTTTATGGCGAAGCGGAAGCCGCGCTGAAGACGCAGATCGCGTATGCCCCCGACTCGTACCGTTTGTCGCAACTTGGCGGGCTGTATTATCGGCTGCATCGGTGGGCTGAAGCGCGGGACACGCTGCAAAAATCCTTACGCGCCCCCCAATCCAAAACCGGCGCGAGAGCGGATTTGGAACTGGCGCAACGTCAATACGACGAGGCATTTGTCCGCGCCCTGCCGGAGCCGTCAAATTTGAAGTAGTCCTCAACGCCTAACCCCTACTCCCAAGCTTTTTTAGAGAAGGAGAGAGAAATATGTAGAGAGATCGTCGAAATAGTGGCAATGCAGCGCTTTCAGCCCGATGTCTTGTTGTGTCAAATTTTACAGTGGAGGCGTCGTGACCTCGGAAGCGTCAGGGCGAACGGGAAGATGGGAACATTGACTCTGCACCTCCTTCGTGTTATAGTAGACATCTGTTTTATTTTAGACAGCGGTAGTGGGGCAAAGGGTTCGTTTTTTTCGTGGTTTTTTAATTCTTTTTTCTGTATTAGTCATGGGGAATAAAAAGGGGCGCGCGAAGAGTGTGGAACTTGTCTTGATTTATGGAACAACTCTGTAATTATCAACGTCGAAGCCGCGACGATGCCCGTATTTCTGCCAGCAGTTTTGTCAGGGTTGTTCGGCTTTGATCATCAGGAATCAGGAGTTGTGCCATGCAGCGCCAATCCGATAGTTCGCCTGCGCTTTCCGGGGGTACCCGGTTTCAAACGGTTCGCGCCGGTCTGCGCAAGTTGCTGTTTATTATCGCGCTGACAGGCGCGGCGTATTCCCGGTTGAACGCCATGCCCCGCCCGAATGTCGCCGCAATGAACGGGCATCACGACCGCGCGGTTATTTCAAGAACATTTTGAGGCTGTTGAACGTTTATGCGGCGGGCTGAATTCTTTAGGAGTTTAGAGCCTATCGCAGTAGGCCGGGTACAGAGAACGTACCCGTCTGAGTAGCCTACGGCCAAGCGTCCTTCGGACGCAAATGCAATCGCCTATTGGGATAGGCTCTTAGCCCGCCGCGTTTTTGCGTTGCCCCTGTCGCTTCTTCCGCTCACCGCCACTGCCCGACAAGCTGGAAGGGCGCCCAGTAGTAGGGATGGGCGTACTTCGGGTTGCGCCGCAGTTCCCGTTCCGCTGTTCGCAGGGCGGTTCCCTTTGCCTGCCCGGCTTTGAGTTCGCGGTAGAAGCGCGCCATCAGCAGGGCGGTTGCCGCATCGTCCACGCTCCACTGGCTGAGAACCTGCGTGGGACAGCCGGCCACGAACAGCGCCCACGTCATGCCCACAATCCCCTCGCCCGAATGTTTCTCGCCCCGCGCCGTCTGACAGGCGGACAGCACAATCAGGTCGGCGTGTAAGTCCATGTCGAGCAGTTCGCGGGCGGTGAGGAACCCGTCTTCTTCACTGCCCGCTCCGCTTTTGGGCGGCGCGGCGAGAAAAACGGAGGAGAGCAGGGGCGCGGCATCATTGAAGAAGGCATGGGACGCGAGATGCAGGTACTTGTATTTGCCCGCTTCCGCCTTGAACGTGGCTTCCTGCGCGTTTGCGCCGGTGTAGATGGCGGCAGACGGGTACAGGTTGTGCAGCATGTCGGCTTCGCGCTGGGTTCCGGGCAAAGCCGCAATGCCGCCGCGTATTTGCGTGAAAAGATCACGGGAAGGCGCTTCAAAGGGTCGGGACGGGGCTTCAAACGGACGAGACGGAGCCTCGAAGGGTCGCGCAGGCGCTTCAAACGGGCGCGAAGGCGACTCGAAAGGACGAGCAGGCGCTTCAAATGGACGCGATGGAAGCGGCAACGGACGCGAAGGCGCTTCAAAGGGCCGTATCGGAGCCGAGAACGGACGCGACGGCGCTTCGAAGGGTCGCGAGGGAAGGGATGGCAGACGCGAGGGAGCCTCAAACGGACGCTGCCCCGGAATCACCACACTGTCGCCAAACCGTTTTGTGTCGCCGAAATCGGGATTGGCAAGGGCGAGAACCTCTCCTGTTGTCGCTCCTTTCGGACGCGCCAGCATACTGGCCTGCGCCCCCGTCGCCGAATACGCATAGGTAATCAGGAAGCGGGCGGCGAGAAAGGATGAGGGATGAAGGATGAAGGATGAATTGGCTCCTCCTTTTCCCTCTTCCCTTTTCCCCTTTCCCTTTCCTTCTGCCATAAGCGCGGCGAACGGCACGTCCCACAGTGGGCCGTCGGGACAAATGAGCAGGTGGGTTTTGCCGGTCAAGCGGGGCGCGAAAGGCGCAATCAGCGTGTTGTACAATTGTCGCGCCAGGGGCTGATACGGCTTGCGCGGGTCGGCGCAGGCGGCGCGAAAGGCGGCGCATTGTTGGCGCAGTTGGGTGGCGCTGACAGGCAGGGTTTGCGCCGTTGTTTTGCCGTCCGGCGTGACCACAAACGCGAGGACACGGTTCAGTTTATTGCGGTAATTGCCCGCGTCCAGCACGGCGTATTCCAGCAGAGCGGTGTCGTCAGGCAGTATCTTTCCGGCTTCGGGGGCGGTCAGGGTATGCGCCACGCGCTGGCGGGCCAGGTCGGGGTGCAGGGCGTACAGCGTATCCGTATACCGGCTCAGGTCGCGCTCCGCCTGCCGCAACTGCGCCTGCAACTCCTGAAATCGTTTTTTACCGCCGACTTCGTTGCGTACGCCTTCGCCAATCATCTGCTTGTTGAGACTGTCGCATGTCTGCCGCAACGTTTGTTCGCGGACGCGCTCGTCTGGGGTAAGCGCTTTTTGAAGGGCGGCGTGTCCGCCTGCCAGCGAGTTGAGGAGGGCGCCGCGCCTTCATCTTCTGCGCGAGGGCAAACGCTTCCTTCGCTTTACCCTGCTGTGCCAGAACGTCGGCATAAAAGGAGTAATTGCCCAGTTCGCTTTCCAGATACGCTACCTTCGAGGCGGACAGCCCCCCCAGATTTTCCCGAATGGTTTCCGTCAGCGCGACGGACTGTTCCAGGGCGCGTTCTGCCGACTTCAGATTGCGCTGCTTCCGGTAAATCAAGCCGATGTTGCTCAACTCATCCGCTTCGCTGCCCTTGTCGCCGACTTCCCGTTGCAGCGACAGCGCTTGATTGTAGAAGTTTAAGGCTTTCTGCGGTTGGCCCATAGTGTCGTAAATGCCGCCGATGTTGTTGGTCGCGGTCGCCTGGCCGCTCTTATCGCTGATCTCCTTATGCAGGCGCAGGGCTTGATTGTAAAAATCCAGGGCTTTCTGCGGCTGCTTCAGGTGGTCATAAATTTGGCCGATGTTGTTGCGCGTGACGGCTTCGCCGCGCTTGCTTGCAATCGTGCGAAAGATAGGCAGGGCTTGATTGTAAACATCCAGAGCTTTCTGCCGCTGCTTGATGTTGTCGTAAATGTGACCGATATTGGTGAGCGTGGTTGCCTCGCCGTCCCGGTCGCCCACCTCTTTATGCAGGGGCAGAGCCTGATTGAAGAAATCGAGGGCTTTCTGAGATTGACCGATATTGTCGTAAACATGGCCGATGTTGTTGAGTACGGTCGCTTCATCGCTTTTGTTTTTGGCAGCCCGTAACAACAGCAGGGCTTGCGCGAAGAACTCCAGAGCCTTTTGCGGCTGGCCGCTATCAATATAAACCGTGCCGATGTTGGTCAGAGTCGTAGCTTCGCCGCTCTTATCGCTGACCTGTTTATGCAATGGCAGCGCCTGATTGAAGAAATCTAAGGCTTTCTGCGTCTGACCAAGTTTGTCGTAAACCGTGCCGATGTTGCTCAGAGTCTGGTGGCTTCGCCGATCTTATTTCCCACAACTTTTTCCAGCGCCAGAGCCTGATTGTAGAAATCCAAAGATTTTTGCGGCTGGCCCAGGTGATCATAAACCTGGCCGATGTTGTTGCGCGTGGTCGCTTCGCCTTTTTTGTTGCCCGTTGCCTGCAACATCGGCAAGGCTTGATTGTAGGCTTCCAGGGCTTGCTGCGGCTGGCCGGTGTGATCGTTAATCGTGCCGATGTTGTTGAGCGTGGACGCAATGGCGTTTCTATCGTTGATTTGTTTATGAATCAACAGGGATTTGTTGTAGAAAACCAGGGCTTTTTGCGGCTGACCAAGTTTGTCGTAAACATTGCCTATGTTGTTGAGCATCACGGCTTCGTCGCGCCTGTCATGGGCCGCCTGTAACAACGGCAGGGCTTGATTGAAGAAGTCCAGGGCTTTTTGCGGCTGACCGGTGCGCAGGTAGACCGTGCCGAGGTTGTTGAGCGCGGCCGCTTCCCCGATCTTGTTTCCCACCTGTTTAGACAGGGGCAGGGCTTGATTGTAGGCGTCTATGGCTTGTTGTGTTTGGCCGGTGTTGTCGTACACATGGCCGATGTTGCTCAACGTTGTGGACTGGCCGCGCTTGTCGTCGATCTGCTTTTCCAGCGTTAGAGCCTGGTTGTAGAAATCAAGGGCTTTGGGTGGCTGGCTGATGCTGTCGTAGACGCTGCCAATATTATTGAGCGCGGTGGCTTCGCCGTCTTTGTCGCCGGCGGCTTTGTAGAGCGGCAGGGCCTGATTGTAGAAGTCCAAGGCTTTTTGCGGCTGTCCGAGTCCGTCGTACACATGGCCGATGTTGTTGAGCGTGGACGCTTGCCCGTTGGTGTCGTCGATCTGTTTACGCAGCGTCAAGACCTGATTGTAGGAATCCAGGGCTTTCTGAGGCTGCCCCAGGTGGTCATAAGCCACGCCGATGTTACTGAGGGTAGTGGCTGCGCCGCGCTTGTTTCCCGCCGCCGTTTGCAATGTCAGGGCTTGATTGTAGAAGTCCAGGGCTTTCTGCGACTGCCCGATGCCCGTATAAACCGAGCCGATGTTGCTCAACGCAGTGGCTTCGCCATCTGTATCGTTGCTTGCTTTACGCAACTCCAAGGCTTGATTGTAGGCATCCAGGGCTTTTTGCGGCTGACCAAGTTTATCGTAGACCTGTCCGATTTTGTTAAGCGTCACAGCTTCGTCGCTCTTGTCCCCGCTTGCTTTGCGCAATGGCAGGGCTTGATTGTAAAAGTCTAGGGCTTTCTGCGGCTGGCCCAGCGCTTTGTAAATATCGCCGCTCTCCTGCAGCAGCGTAGCTTCGCTGCTTTTATCTCCAAGAGCATGGTACAACAACACGGCTTGCGAGAAGGCGTCCAGGGCTTGCTGAGGACGCGCGGTATGGGTATAGGCTCGACCGATGAAGGTCATTGTGGCGGCTTCGCCGCTTTTGTCGTTCGCTTCTTTGCGCAGCGGCAGCGACTGCATGTAAGCGTCTAAGGCTTGCTGTGGCTGATTGAGTTTGTTGCAGGCATGGCCCATCAGGGTCAGCGTGACCGCCGCGTTTTTCTTGTCGCCCGCTTCTGTGTACAATGGCAGCGCTTGCCGGTAGGAGTCCAGGGCTTGCTGGAATTGATTGAGTTTGACGTGGAAATTGCCAACCACGTTCAGCGCCATCGCTTCGCCGCGTTTATTTCCGCTTGAATGTTCCAACGCCCCGGCTTGCCTGTAGGCTTCTAAAGCCTGCTGCGTCTTGCCCATGCTGTCGTAAACATTGCTCATACCGGTCAGCATAGACGCTTCGATGCTTTTATTCTGAAGTTCGCGGGCCAGCGCCAGCCCTTTGTTGTAGGCTTGCAGCGCCTCATCCCAGTGATGCGCGGTTCTGGCAGATAACGCGGCGGTCAGCAGACCGATGATTTCCGCCGCCTTAGCCTCCTGCTGCGCCTCGGACAGGGCAGCCACAGGCGGCGCTTGCGCGGCAGTCGCAGGAGGCGTCTGCGCATGAACCGACGGCAACACGGCAAGCGGCAGACACAGGGGCAGCGCTGTTGTCATCAGGAAACGAGTCCGCAGTTTCATCAGTTTTTCTCCTTGCGGGGGCTTCAAGGCCCCTCACGCGGCGCAGGCGTAGGACAGCATTTGCTCAAAGGACAGGCCGTTAATGTCTTCCTGAAACGTTTCTTTCGCGCGGGAACACCGAGCGGCGAACTGTGTCAGGTATTCGGACACGGCCGGCGACAGGTGGGAGTTTACGTCGAGCAGCAGGCGCTCGGATACGGCGAACAGGCGGCAGGCGCGTTCTATTTCGTCCTTTTCCCCGGCTGTTTCTCCCATGTTGGACAGGACGTAGGCGACGCCGAAAATGTGCCGCAGTTCTTGTTCCCGTTGCAGGGCTTCGGCGTAATAGTTCCAGGCGGCTTCCCAATCCTTGCTTTCAAAAGCGAGCAGGCCCAGATTGTTGAGCGTTTCGGCCTGCCCGCGCCGGTCGTTGTGGGCGCGTCGCAGGGCCAGTGCCTGCCGCAAATGCTCCTGAGACTGATCCTGATTGCCATTCGGGTCGCGGTGTTCCAGCAATCCCAGGTTGTTGCGAACGATGCCTTCCAGAATCGGGCGCTTTGCCGCTGTCGCCAATGCCAGCGCGTTCTGATAGCGCTGCCGCGCCCCGTCGAAATCATCCCCGGCATACGCGGCGCGTCCGAGCAGGTTTTCCGCGCGGGCCTGATTGCGGACATCCCCTACCGTTTGCGCTCGCAGACACGCTTGCTGCGCCAGTTCCCGCGCGGCCTGCGCTTCTTTCTGGTCCAGATGCAGCCCCGCCCGTTCCAGCAGCAATTCCAGCATCAGGCTGTCCGGGGGATCAGGCAGGGCGGAAAGCGCGTCCAATCCCTCCTGTACCGGCGCTGCCGCCTGCGCGATGTAGCCGCTACGCGCCAGCGCGACGCCCACAATCAGGGCGAGTTCGGCGATTAGCGGAAGCCGTTCCGCGCTCCGCGCCCATTCCAGGCCGCCCCGCAGGTTGGCGAGATTGCGGGTTAGTTCCCGCAGGGCGTTGGCTTCGCCCGCCTGCCGGAACAACGCCATGCGTTCGCTGCCGAACCAGGCGAAATATCCGGCATGACTCTGCCGCGTGACCGCTGCATCCGAACGCTCCGCAAGCCGTTCCTGCGCATACGCCCGCAGACTTTCCAGCATGATGTACCGGTCTTGCTGCGTTTGCCTGTCCGTTTCCACGCCGAAAAAGGAGTGGCGCCGCAGTTCCACCACGCTTGCGAACACATCCAGGCCCTCGCACACGACTTCAGCATCTTCCAGGGTAAAACCGCCGGCGAAGACTCCCAACTGCGCGAACACGTCCCGCTCCTCCTGCGCCAGCAGGTCGTAGGACCAGTCAATGGCGGCATGGAGGGCGCTTTGACGGGGCGACAGGTCGGGGGCGCGGGTTTGCAGCAGCCGGAACCGCTCCTGTAAACGCGGCAGCATCTGGCGGGGCGTCAGGGCGGTGATGCGGGCGGCGGCGAGTTCGAGGGCGAGGGGGACGCCCTCCAGTCCCTGACACAGGGCGGTGATGTCTGCGGCGTTTTCGGGCGTGAGGGCAAAATCGTCACGGCGGGCGCGGGCGCGTTCCACAAACAACCGCTCGGCGTCTTCGAGGGGGAACGGGCGGAGTTCAACAACGGTTTCCGCCTGCGCGTCGAGGGCGGCGCGGGACGTGACGAGCAGGGAAATTTTCGGGGCGGCTTTGAGCAGGTCGGCTGCAAACGCGGCGATGCCGGTAATTTGTTCGCAATTGTCGAGCGCGAGCAGCATTTCCCGTTCGGATAAAAACGCGAAACTCTGTTCACGCAGGGGATTGTCGGAGCGCAGGTCGAACTTCAGGGACTGCGCCACTTTCAGATACAACTCGTCGGGCGAGCGAGCGTCCTCCAATTCAATCCAGCATACGCCCTGTTCAAACCGTTCCACGCACAATTCGGCGAGATGGAGGGCGGCGCGGGTTTTGCCCATGCCGCCAAAACCGGTCAGCGTCAGCAGGCGCGTTTGGGGAGGGGCATCACCTGTGTTCGATTCGGCAGAATTCCGCGCTTCGCCGGTAAGCCGCGCCTGCCAGTCGGCAATCTCTTTTTCGCGTCCGAGGAAGGGGGTCGGGGCAGGCGGCAGGTTGTGGCGGGCAGGGTTGAGGGTGTGGAGGGGCGGGAACTCGGCGGGCAGGTCGGGAGTTGTCACCTGCCACAGCCGCTCTTCGCCCACGCCTTTGAGCCGGTGCGTTCCCATATCCTGAAAAGTAATGTCGGAGGGCAGGGCGGAAAGGGCAAGAGCGCGGGCGGGTTCGGAAAGGAGTATCTGTCCGCCATGCCCCGCGCCCATGACGCGGGCGGCGCGATTCACGGCAGGGCCGAAGTAGTTGGGCTTGCCCGCGTCCTCGTGGGGATAGGGTTCGCCCGTGTGCACTCCCATGCGCACTTTGAGCGTTCCCACGTCAGGAGGCCAGGCGTAGGCGAACAGCGCCTTTTGCGCGTCCACCGCCCACTGCGCGGCGTCGGCAGCGCGGACAAAGACGAGGAAGAGGCTATCGCCTGCGGTTCCGACTTCCAGCCCGTTCCAGCGCGTCGCGCTTTCGCGCAGCAGGCGAAAATGGGTTTCCCGCGTTGGCTCAAAGGCGATTTGCAGCCGTTCCGACAGTTCGGAGGAACCCTCTATATCGGTAAAGGCCAGCGTGACAGTGCCGGTCGGGAAATCCATGCGCGTTTTCATCCATTTCGCAAAATCTTCGGGTTTGCAGCCTGAATGTACATTCGCGCCCGCCCCTGCCAACTCCTCTTACCAATCCACGATTCTTCTCTGTATGCGCGATATGCGGCGTTCCTTTCGTGAAACTGGAGGGGGTGGGAACAGGCATCGGCAAGCTGCATTGCCTGTTTCTTATGGGGGTGGTTCCTTCTCGCGTTTGCTGCCTTGACACATCCTCCACATATCTCTTATGTTGCTTCGACACATCCTCCGGTAGATTCGTCATCTGCCGTCAGAGCAATACTTGTCAGTCCCGCCCTGTGTTGGGCCGGCGCCAACCTGACAGCCCGCATGCTCACGCGGCGGTTGGAAAACTGCGTGGGGTCTTCCGGGTGCAGCAGTTTGCGATCCGCATAGCCGCGCGGCAATCACCTGCGCCTGCGTCATGCCATGCTCTTCCATCGCGTGACGGGCGACGTTGGCGCGATCTGTGGACAGTTCCCAGTTGGAATAGCCGTTTCTGCCGCTGAGCGGGCGGCTGTCCGTATGCCCTTCAATCACACCCAGGTGTTTCAGTTTCGCCGATTCATGCGTCGCTATCATTGCGATTTTACATGTATAAGATGGGCGTCCATCTGCGTCTGCTTGCGGTTGTGCTGCTGCTGTGCGGGTTGGGAAATATGCAGGCGGTTCGGGCGCAAAGCGTGTCCGGTTTGAGCCTGGTGCAATCTTAACAATGATGCAGTGTAGGGCAGGGGCTTGCCCCCTGCCGATACAGAGTTGCGTTTACGGTAGCCTTGTCGGCAGGGGGCAAGCCCCTGCCCTACGGAGTTTCACCAACACTTTGTTAAAGATGCACTAGTGGGTCAGTTGCCACGCTGAGGAACAAACTCGGTTTTTGCCTCGTCACTTCTGTTGCGTGGAGCGCATTGGCTCCCGCAGGAGAAGGAGCATGGCACGTCCACCGAAAGAACCGTTACGACCATTAACGCAGGCCGAGCGCACAGAACTCTCGGCTCTGGCCCGTTCGCGCAGCGCTCCGGCAGATCGCATTGCCCGCGCGAAGGAACTTCTGGCCGTTGCGGAGGGCCAGTCTTTTGGACAAGCGGCTCACCAAGCCGGACGCACCTCGCGTCAAGCGGTTGCCCGCCTGGTACGCCGGTTCAATCAGGAAGGCATGCCAGCCGTGGCCGGACATCACGGCGGTGGTCCGGCGCTTGCCTACGGCTCTGAGGAGCAAGCCCGCATCCTCCAAGAGTTTGCTCGTCCGCCTGACCGGGAAAAAGACGGAACGGCTACTTGGTCGTTGACGACGTTGCAGCGCGCCTTGCGCCGTGCCCCGGATGGTCTGCCGAAGGTGAGCACCTATGTCATCCTGCAAACCCTCCACCAGGCGGGCTATTCTTGGCAGCAAAGCCGCACCTGGTGTCACACGGGAACCGTGCAACGCAAGCGCAAAGAAGGCGTCGCAACCGTACAGGATCCCGAAGCCGACCTAAAAAGGGGCTGATCGAGCAGGCGTACACTTGCGCGGAACAGGCGGGCATTCCCGTCTGGAACCAGGACGAAGCCGGACCCTACCAAGCCATTCCACAGCCAGGAGCCAGTTGGCAACCCGAAGGCAAGCCGGCTTGTCAGCCGCACGAGTATATTCGGCAGGGCACGGCCAAGTTGCTGACACTGTTTCATCCCAAAAGCGGTCAGGTACGCGCTTTGCCTGTCGAGCAAGCGACCAATGCGATCCTGCATCCCTGGCTCAAGCAGGAGTTGAGCGCTATTCTCGACGCCCTCCCGAATTTGCCTCCCGAAGCACAAAGCGGTTGGGGCCGGCATTGGGTGGATTGGGGCTTTCCCGCCTCCGCTTTTGCCGATGGCTTGGGACCGCTGGTGCGCCTGATCCTGATCTGGGACAATCTGGCCGGCCACTACACGCCCGAAATCGTAGAATGGTGTACTCAGCACGGCATCCTTCTTTTATATACGCCCCTGGGCGGTTCCTGGCTCAACATGGCCGAAGCCATTCAGCGTATCCTGGTACGCCGTGCGCTTTCGGGGCAACATCCCGAAAGTTCGGAACAGATTCGGGAATGGTTGGCTGCTACGGTACGCGGCTGGAATGCCGATCCGACGCCGTTTGAATGGGGCGGCAAACGCTGGCAGCGGCGGCAACGGTTTCGGGAGCGCCATAAGCTCGGCGGTAGCCGCGCCTTTACTCGCCGACCGGTGCGCAGGCGTTGGCAGAGCAAGGAATAGCCCGTTTGTATTTGTTCCTCAGCGTGACAACTGACCCACTAGTTCCCGCGCAGGTGACGAGCATGTAACTACATTCAAGACCGCTATGGCAGCCGAACCAACCTTGCTTATGGCGCACAGGTGAATGGCGCAGCCGTTCCTATTCTGCTGAGTACCGTAACAGCCCCGGCTATCAGAGCCGCCGAACCATCATCAATTTGTCGGCGGCTATGCGTATGGCTGTTTACCGGCGCGTCAAGCGTCGTACATGTCGGCGGCGATCTCCATCAGCGTGGAAATCGAGGGCGAGAAGAAGTAGTCGCCGCCCGTTGTCGTGACGAAGTGCGTCAGGTTGTCTACGCGCTCGTCACAGCTCCTGTCCGTTATCAGGAACGTGCCGCTCGCGCTCGTGGCGATGATCGGGTCTTCGCCATCCCCGGCGGTATTCTGGCCGTTCGGATACAGCGGGTTTCCGTCCTCGTCCTTGAAGTCCTTCGCGTCCGCGCACGGGAAGTTGGCGTCATTCACCCACGCCCGCTGCACAAACTCGAACTGGTCTTCAATGCTCTTCTGGTAGCACAGGAACAGCAGGCCGCGCTCATCCCCCTCTTCCCCGCCCTCGGTCCCCGGCGCATAGGGAGCGCCGTAAGGCAGGCCGCGCCGCAGCAGGCGGTGCGTTTGCGTCCGGCTCTCCGTGTCCGTGCCGCTTGCTTTGGTTCCACTCTGGTCGCGCGGATACGCCTTGCGAATGTGCGCGGCGCGTGGCACGTTGTTGCCCAGAGGATCATCGCCATACTCGAAGAAGTTGTTGATGGCATTGTCGTCACCGGACTGCGGGTGGGCGATGCCGGGATCAACGCAGGGGGGCGTATACTCTCCGGTTTGACTTTTCAGTTGCTCCATCGGGCAGCCGCTGCGATACCGGCCCACCATTTTCGCGCCGATTAAGTCAGCGGTCGCGCCCTCGATGCAGGACACGTTCGCCAGATACTCCACATTCTCCCGAAAGGCCTTCACGTTCTGGCCGAGTCGCCGGAACACGAGATACGAACCCTCCTTAGTCCAGGGCGGGCCGCTGACGCTGCGCGTACCCGGATTGGGGTTGGGGCCGTCCACGCCCTGCGCCGGTTCGCCGATCTGCGTGGCGTAGCCCAGTACGAACTCGCCCGGATGCAGCATGTCCTGGCCGGGATGCCCCTGATTGGGATTTTGCGGGTCGTCCGGCGTGTCAATGCCCCGAATGGCCGGCTGCGAAACGCCGTCCTTGAAACCGAAATGCTCGTGGCCGGTAAGCGGTTCGGGAAGCGTCGCGCCGAACTGCTCGAAGACGATGCTGACCGTGCCGTTTTCCTCCATCATGTCCTGATACTCTTCAATCGCTTCCGCCAGATCGCGGGGATCATCCGCCTCGACAATCAGCACCGCATGAACGCCGCGTTCAGCGTCGCCGAACGGCCCCACCCACTGATCCGGCGCGCTTGGCCCGGTATCGCCGAGCAGGTTGGCCCGCGCCGCCATCCCCTGCTTGAACGAATCGGGAAACTGATTCAGGTAGTAGTCCGAAATGCCAAGCGCCTGTAGGCCGGAATACGTAAACGCGATATTGGTCCACGTCGCCTTGACAACGCCCTCCATCCCCTTTTTGGCGCGAATCAGCTTGAACAGCTTGTTGAAGGCGATCACCTCTTCGCTGGTGGAGATATTGTCCGCCATCTCGTCCAGCCATTCCCGCCCGCCCTCCGGGTCCGAAAAGTTTACAAACAACATCTCGCGATGGTCTTTCAAGAAACCGCCGAGAATGTTTCCCTGGATATTTTCCAGATTGATGCCAGCTCCATCGAATGTCATCCTGTTCTCCTGTTATACGAACGCATTTATATATTTTTTGTCAGATGTAAGGTTTTCAATATATAATCCGTCCGAACGCAAAAGGATTATATCGCAAGACGTAGATAAAGTCAATGTGAGTTTATTAACACATCAACTACGATTTCTATATTCGTATGTTAAATTTACTGTGGGGCGTAGCTGGCAGTCTGTTGTTCCATGTTCTGGAACTGGGCGGCATACAGGCGGGAGTAGGCTCCATTTTGGGAGAGGAGTTCGGGATGGGTTCCGCGCTCGACGATTTGCCCGTGTTCCATGACGAGAATCAGGTCGGCGGCGAGGATGGTGGACAGGCGGTGCGCGATGGCGAACGTGGTGCGTCCCGCCATAAGGGGTTCGAGAGCGGATTGAATCAGGCGCTCGGATTGGGTATCAAGGGCGCTGGTAGCTTCGTCCAGAATCAGAATACGGGGATTTTTCAGGATGGCGCGGGCAATGGCGATGCGCTGCTTTTCTCCCCCGGACAGTTTGTAGCCCCGTTCGCCAACAATCGTATTATAGCCTTCGGGCAGGCCGGCAATGTGGTTGTGAATGGCGGCGGCGCGGGCGGCGGATTCCAGTTCGGCATCGGTGGCTTCCGGGCGGCCATAGCGCAGGTTGGCGGCAATGGTGTCGTGGATGAGATAGGTTTCCTGCGTGACCATGCCCACAATCCGGCTCAGCGATTCCATTTTAATTTTGCGAACGTCCTGCCCGTCAATCGTCACGCGGCCCGATTCTACATCGTACAAACGCGGTATCAGGTACGTTAAAGTGGTTTTGCCCGCGCCCGACGTTCCCACAAGCGCGATCAGTTCCCCCGAACGGGCGGTAAAGGATACGTCTGTCAGTGTGGGTTCCGCCTGCTCCTTCTCATACCGGAAGCCCACGTTTTCAAACGCCACATTGCCCCGAACGTCCTTTGCCTCTATGGTTATGGCATCCGGCGCGTCCTGAATGTCCTGCGGCACGTCCATGTACTCGAAAATGCGGTCGAACAGGGCCATCGCGCTGGTCACTTCCACCTGCACGTTGAGCAGTCCGGTCAGCGGAAAGAACAGACGCGCCTGCAATGCGGTAAACGCGACAATGGTTCCGATGTTGAGGCGCGGGTCATTATGCGCGACGGTGAGATACCCGGCCAGCCAGTAAACAAGCACAGGCGTAATGGAAAACGTCAGGCCGATGAGGTTGAAGAAATAGCGCATCACCATCGCCTGCTTGATTTGCAGTTCGGTCAGGGCGGTGTTTTCGCGGGCAAAGTGTTCGAGAGAGAGGCGTTGTCGGGCGCTGATTTTGGTCAGCAGTATCCCGGAAACGGAAAGGGTTTCCTGCATCGTGGCGTTGAGTTCGGCAAGCTGCGCCTGCGTTTTGCCCCGGATTCCCCGCGAGTAGTCCCCCACTTTGGCGGCGATAAAGGCGAAAACCGGCAGGATGCCGACGGAAAGCAGCGTTAGCCGCCAGTCCATCGTAATCATGGCGACAAGGGTAGACAGCACAGTCGTCAGATTGGAAAGCACATTGGCGGCTGTGTCGCTGACGACGGATTGAACGCCGCCCACATCGTTGGCAAGCCGGGACTGGATTTCGCCCGTGCGCGTGCCGGTGAAAAACCGCAGTGACATGCCCTGTAAATGGTCATAAAGCTGGTTGCGCAGGTCGCGCATAATGCGTTGCCCGACAAGAATACTCAGATACCCATAGCCGAGCGCGAAAGCCGTTCCCGCCAGCGTCGCTCCAAGCGTAATCAGGGTAAAGCGGGCAATCAGGTCGAGACGGCGCGCCAGCAGGCCGTCGTTGATGATTCTTTGCAGCAGAAACGGCGGCAGCAGTCCCAATGTGGCGGAAATCAAGACGGCCACGACAATCAGGCCTACTTGCGGCTTATAGGGGCGAAACGTCCGCATCACGCGCCCCAACGTTTCTTTCTTGATCGGTTTTTTCGGGCCGGTGGGAACCGGGCCGCGCATCGCCATCATAGTCTTGTTTGTCTTCTTTTCGTTTACTTCGCGTATTTCGCGGTTTGTTAAGATTGTACAGGCGGCAACAGGTCGGCCACGCGCACACTCGCGTCCGGGCGGGCAAGCGGCGATATGGTTTCTTCCGCGTCGTATTGGGTCACCTCCGCATAGCCCGCAGGTGTGGGATTGCGATGTACGACGAACCGCCTTTCTTTGATGTCGGCAACCCAGTATTCCACAATACCCGCGAGGGCATACAGAGCTGCCTTGTTATGCAGGTCGAAATGTATTGTCGTATCCGACACTTCGACCACTAACAGAATTTCCATGGGTGCAGGATGACGCGCGGCAAAAGCGGTAACAGGCTGCGACAATGCAACGCCATCCGGTTCAGGGTTGTTGATTTCGGGAGCGGCCTCGCCCACATCTATTGCTAATTGACAGCGCGCGTACATCTCGCCAAATACCCGCATCAACCAGGCGGTAATCAACATAACAGTGAGCGCATGTGGCGGATTCTGCGGCATCTTAAAGATAATCTCCCCGTCAATAAGTTCGTAGCGTTCGGTCAGCAGTTGATTTTGTTCCAAAAACTCACATTCTTTGCGCGTAAATCGCTTACGGTTTGGCGTGGGTTCCCACGGCCCGCCGCTTTCTGTTAGTGAAGGTACTGTATTTGCCATTAGGTTACTCCAAGTTGATATGCCTGATTTATACAGACGGCGCGAAAACGATTTTGCGGTACATTTCGCCGAGAGAAATGGTAACGCCGAGCGTGGCAAACGTCAGGGTATCCGCCGCCTGCTCGTATTCGGAAATAAGCCAACGGGACGCGCTTTGACGGGCGTAGTGGATTACGAACATGCGGTCTTGCGCAATGAGAACATAATCCGTGAGCGTGAGAATGCGCTTATACTCATCGAATTTTTCCGTGTGGTCGGTACGCTGCGTGGAGGGCGACAGGACTTCCACGAGGACGGAGGGATTGAGCAGGCAGGGCGGATTGGCGTTATCAAATTGCGCCGGTCCGCACAGCGCGGCAACATCGGGATAACGGTACTTTGTTGCGGAAACACGCGCGCGGATACCCTCAATGTAAACTCTACAGGGGCGTTCCCCAATTTCACGGTCAAACTTCACGTACACGTTGCCGGCAATTTGATTGTGTTCGGGCGACTCGCCGGACAGGGCGCGTATTTCGCCGTTTTCCAGTTCCTCTACGCCGTCTTTAGGAATGGCATAAAAGTCCACGTACTCATAACGAATTTCCGAGTCGCGTTCAAATTCGAGGTACTCTTCCACGGACATCACGATTGCGCCGGGCGGGAGATAAACAAGGCCGGCGGGCGCAGGTGGTTGGGACGCGGGCAAGATGGGAATGGTTTCCGCAGGCATGGCGCAGACTCCTTTTCAATCCGCAGAGCAATGGTTTTACTGCTATCATTGTACCGCAACGGACGCGGTTTACACGGCCCTGCCGGATGGATAAATGCCAGCCGGCTTGATAACTTCCTCTTCGTTGCCGCGATGCGGTGAACATTGCGATGCTGATACGTAACCAGACATGATTCAAAACTTCGACAGAGATTGAGAGACGCTGCTTGAGGACGTAAGGAGAGCATCATGACGAATCCGCCTTTGCCTGCGCCAACCGCGCCGCAGGAAGCGCAGCCGCTCAGGGCTGTGGAACTGAACGCCATGAACGCCTACTGGCGCGCGGCCAATTACCTTTCCGTGGGGCAAATCTATCTGCTGGACAATCCCCTTTTGCGCGAACCGCTCACGCTTGCCCACATCAAGCCGCGCCTGCTCGGACACTGGGGAACGACACCCGGCCTGAACTTCATTTACGTCCACGTCAACCGCATTATCAAGAAGTATGATCTAAGCGTTCTCAATATAACGGGGCCGGGACATGGCGGGCCGGGAATCGTCGCCAACACCTATCTGGAAGGCACGTACACAGAACGCTATCCTAACATCACGCAGGACGCGGAGGGTATCCAGAAACTGTTCAAGCAGTTCTCGTTTCCGGGCGGCATTCCCAGCCATTGCGCCCCGGAAACGCCCGGTTCCATCCATGAGGGCGGCGAGTTGGGCTATTCTCTGAGCCATGCGTATGGAGCCGCGTTCGACAATCCCGATCTGCTTGTTGTCTGCACGATTGGCGACGGCGAAGCGGAAACCGGGCCACTGGCGACAAGCTGGCACGGCAACAAATTCCTCAATCCCGTCGGGGATGGGGCTGTCCTCCCGATTTTGCATTTGAACGGCTACAAAATTGCCAACCCCACCCTGCTGGCCCGCATGAACGATGAGGAATTGACGCATCTGTTTCTGGGCTATGGCTACAAACCCTATTTCGTGGAGGGAACCGAGCCGGAACCCATGCACCAGATCTATGGCCGCAACGCTGGACACGATTGTTGACGAGATCAAAACCATTCAGCGCAGGGCGCGAACGGAGGGCGACACCTCGCGCCCGCAGTGGCCGATGATTATTTTCCGTTCGCTCAAAGGCTGGACGGGGCCGAAAACCGTAGACGGCAAAAAGGCCGAAGGCTCGTGGCGTTCGCATCAGGTTCCGATGGAGGACATGAGCAAGCCGGAGCATTTGCAGATTCTGCAAGACTGGCTGCAAAGTTACAAACCGGAAGAGCTTTTCGATGAACGCGGCGCGCTGCGGCCCGAACTCGCCGCGCTTGCGCCGGAAGGCGACAAACGACAGGGAGCCACGCCCTACGCCAATGGCGGACAATTACTCAAAGACCTGCATCTGCCCGATTTTCGCGCTTATGCTGTGGACGTGACCTCACCCGGCACGACAAACGCGGAGGCCACCCGCGTGATGGGGCAATTTCTGCGCGACGTGATGAAGCAGAATTTAGAAGCGCGCAATTTCCGCGTCCTGTCGCCCGATGAGAACAATTCCAATCGCCTGAACGCGGTTCTGGAAGTTACCAACCGGGCATGGGAAGAGGAAATATTTGACGGATGACGACCATCTGGCGCGGGATGGGCGCGTAATGGAGATACTGAGCGAACATACCTGTCAGGGCTGGCTGGAGGGCTATCTGCTCACGGGGCGGCACGGCCTCTTTTCGTGCTACGAGGCGTTTATCCACATCGTGGACAGCATGTTCAACCAGCACGCGAAATGGCTGGAAGCGTCCCGGCACGTCCCCTGGCGGCGCAACATCGCGTCCCTCAACTACCTGCTAACGTCACACGTCTGGCGGCAGGACCACAACGGCTTTTCGCATCAGGACCCCGGCTTTATTGACCACGTTATGAACAAGAAGCCGACGATAGTGCGCGTGTATCTGCCCCCGGACGCCAACACGCTGCTGTCTGTCACGGATCACTGCCTGCGCAGTCGCCAGTACGTCAACGTGATTGTGGCGGGCAAGCAGCCGGCTTTGCAGTATCTGAACATGAACGACGCCGTTCTGCACTGTACGCGGGGCATCGGGATGTGGGAATGGGCCAGCAACGATCCCGACGGCGACCCGGACGTAGTTCTCGCCTGCGCCGGGGATATACCCACGCAGGAAATCCTCGCCGCCGTGAGCATTTTACACCAGTACATCCCCACTCTGAAAATGCGCGTTGTCAACGTGGTAGACCTGATGAAACTGCTGCCCGATACGGAACACCCGCACGGCCTGAGCGACAGCGATTTCAACGCCCTGTTCACCACCGATAAGCCGGTTATTTTCGCGTATCACGGCTATCCCTGGCTGATTCACCGGCTGACGTATCGCCGCGTCAACCACGCCGAGATTCATGTGCGCGGCTACAAAGAGAACGGCACCACTACGACGCCCTTCGACATGTGCGTACTCAACGAAATAGACCGCTTTCATCTGGCAATGGACGTGATAGACCGAGTTCCCACGCTCGGCTATCGGGCCGCAACTCTCAAGCAGATGCTGCAAGACAAACTCATCACCCACAGCCATTACATCCGCGAACACGGCGAAGACATGCCCGAAGTCCGCGATTGGAAATGGCCGCATTAATGGGTTTACGGCATTTTGGACACAACATGTTGTGTCCCTACGGGCGCATACAGACACCGTATACAAGAAGCAACAAGGGAAAGCCGGAATGAATATTCTCGCGCTGAACGCGGGCAGTTCCAGCCTGAAGTTCTGCCTGTATGAGATGGAAACGCCGCGCCCGCTGACCGAACCGGAGAATGTTCTGGCGGTCGGGGAAATCGAGCGGGTTGGCGTAGCCGATACGCATTTGACGCTGACCATCGGCGGGAATAAACAGAGCAAGCCTATAGACGCGCCGGATGTGGCGTCAGCGGCGGAACAGGCGCTGCGCCTGCTCGTCGCGCCCGAACACAACGGCGGCAAAACCGTTTCGGTAGACGCGGTAGGGCATCGCGTGGTGCATGGCGGGCCGGATTTTGTCCAACCGGTTCGGGTGGATAAAACTGTTTTACAGCAGTTGCGTGGCCTGACGAATCTGGCCCCCCTGCACACGCCCGGCAGCATAGCGGGAATTGAAGCCGCGATACGCGCCCTGCCTGATGTTCCCAACATCGCCGTTTTCGACACGGCCTTTCACCACGACCTGCCGCCCGTCGCGGCGCAGTACGCTATCCCTCACGAACTCGCGCGGCAACACCATCTGCGCCGCTACGGTTTTCATGGCATTTCCTATGCTTATGTGACGGAACGCGCCCTCCTCGCGCTTGGATGGGAAGCCGTTGGCACACGGCTGATACTCTGTCATTTAGGCGGCGGGGCCAGCGTGTGCGCGGTGAGCAACGGCAAAAGCGTGGATACGAGCATGGGATTTACGCCAATGGAGGGCTTGATTATGGGAACGCGGTCGGGGGATATTGACCCCGGCCTCGTCCTGTACCTGCTGCAAGCTCTCAACATGAGCGCGGCAGACGTGGCAGACTTGCTCAACAAAAAAAGCGGACTGCTTGGCCTGTCGAACGGATTGAGCAGCGACGTTCGCGATCTGGAAAAAGCGACAAACGAGGGCAATGAGTGGGCGAAACTGGCATTGGAAGCCTTCGCGTACCGTATCCGCAAAACTATCGGCGCGTATGCGGCGGCCATGGGCGGCGTAGACGCCTTGATCTTCACAGATAAAATTGGTTCCCACGCCTTCAAAACGCGCGAACGCATCTGCGCCGGGTTGGAGTTTATGGGATTAGGATTGAATGAAACCCTGAATGTTGACATTAACGGCCCGGAACCGGCCGCTCTTGGAACGGATGACGGCAGGCGCGTGTGGGTCGTTCCCACGGACGAAGAGCGCCAGATCGCCCGCGAAACATACACGCTTCTTCAGAAGCGCCTTCCATAAATCTATACCAGGCGGCCTATTGTTGATATTCCCGCTCAATGTAAGAGGCCGGGTATAATGAACATTAGTATATGGCTGTTGAGGAGGAGAATGCTCTTGTGGCAACCGAAACCTTAGAAGCTAGACGACACACATTGGAAACCTGCTAGCGCAAAACGCAATCCTCAAGAAGTGGCAGAAATCACGCCGATAGAACTCTGAAATAAATCTTCCGAAAAATATAAAGGATTTTCTGCGTCGAAACGTGAATGAAGGATAGAATCGCAAACATTGGCCTTTTCTGCCGCGTTTTGCCTGTTTCCCGAATTTTGAGTATTTCACACATCTTGTAACCGCAACGAAAGACACGTTTATGCCGGATAACGAACCCAAAGAACCAACCGATAACCCGAACAAAGGCTTCAATCGCCGCCAGTTTTTACGCGGGCTGGGCGTGGCCGGGGCCGGAACCACGATGGGCGCGGAACTGCTGCTGCCGAAAGAGGCGGAGGCTGCGCCCGCCGCCAAAGCCGGAGAAACCGCCACCCTCCCCAAAGGCTTCCAGAACGTGACGCTCAATGTCAATGGGAAAGCCATGACCATGCAGGTAGAGCCGCGCACTACCCTTGTCAACGCCCTGCGCAACCATGCCGAACCGCCTGTGACCGGCCCAAAACTCGTGTGCGATCAGGGCGCGTGTGGCGCGTGTACCGTGCTGGTGGATGGCAAAACCATGTACGCCTGCATGTTGCTTGCCGTAGATGTGGCCGGCAAGCATATCACCACCGTAGAAGGGTTACTCACCCGAAACGGGCAACTCAGCGCGGTGCAGCAGGCGTTCGTGGAGCATGACGCGCTGATGTGCGGCTTTTGTACGCCCGGTTTCATCACGTCCGTACACGCGCTCTTGCAGCGCAACCCGAATCCCACGCTCACAGACGTGCAGCATGCCTGCGCGGGCAATGTCTGCCGTTGCGGAACCTACCCGCATATTTTTGAAGCGGCGTTGGCGGCGGCAAAAAAAGGTTAGGAAGGTTTCAGGTTTCAGGTTTCAGGTGTCAGGGAAGTGCTTTTCGCTACAACAAGATGAGACAAGAGCAGAAATGTTTTTCCTGACACCTGACACCTGAAACCTCCGAGGTTCATCATGCAAACACCACCCAAAAAGAAAAAGATAAAAGTGCCGCGTGTCGTGAACGGGCAGGATACCCTTGTTGAGATCGAGGTTGACGATGTGGGCGGGCTGACGTGGGGGGCGCGGGGCAGCCACAAACTGCTCAACACCGATCTGGAACGACTGGACGGTCCGGCCAAAGCGAGCGGCATGGCGAAATATACGTATGATGTTCGGCTTCCGGGCATGTTGTACGGGCGGATTTTGCACTCTCCACACGCCAGCGCGGACGTGGTCAGCGTGGATACGAGCGCGGCGGAAAAGATGAACGGCGTCAAGGCCGTCATGACGATGGGCAAAACGGAGGCCAAGTACGAGGGCGACCCGATTGCCGCCGTTGCTGCCATCACGCCCGAAATCGCCGAAGACGCCATTCGCGCCATCAAAGTGGAGTATAAAAAGCGGCCACACGCGGTCACGTATGCGCAGGCCACAAAACCCGACGCCCCGGAAGTGTACAAGCGCGGAACCAAAGGCAACACGCAGAACGATGAAAAACGCGGCGACCTGAACGACGTGGACAAAGCGTTCGCGCAGTGCGACGCGGTTGTCGAGGCCGAGTACGAGATCACGATGCAG
Organism: uncultured Chthonomonadaceae bacterium; assembly: GCA_963817895.1. Lineage (GTDB taxonomy): Bacteria > Armatimonadota > Chthonomonadetes > Chthonomonadales > Chthonomonadaceae > CAWFQB01. The sequence goes on along the minus strand of CAWFQB010000002.1, from coordinate 355,234 downwards.
CACCACGTTTGTCTGGAAACGCACGGCGTTGTGGTGGATTATAACGGGGGCGATAAGGCGACGGTTTACGCGAGTACGCAGTGGACGTTTTCCATTCCGGGCGAAGCGGCAAGCGCGTTGGGACTGAAAGCGCCGAACGTGGTTTCCGTTGTGGAACACATGGGCGGCGGGTTCGGCAGCAAGTTCGGCCTGATGCTTCCCGGCGGCGTCGCCTGTCAACTCAGCAAGCAGGCCAAAGCGCCTGTGAAGCTGATGCTCAATCGCCCCGAAGAGTTTCTCATGGGCGGCAACCGCAACGGGGCTTTGCAGAAAGTAAAAGCGGGCGCAAAGAGAGACGGCACGTTGATTGCCCTGCGGACGGAACAGTTTGAACTCGGCGGGTTAGGGCAGGGCGGATTGGCGGGATTGCCGTACATCTATCAGGTACAGAACGTGTACCGGGATAAATCGCACGTCAACACCCATCAGGACGCTTCGCTCTCCATGCGCGGGCCGGGACATCCACAGGTATCGTTCGCGATGGAATCGCTTGTGGATGACCTTGCCGCTAAAATCAACATGGACCCGATTGATTTCCGCAAAAAGAACACAACGGACAAGGCGTTTCATCGGCAGTTGGACATGGGCGCGAAAGAGTTGGGTTGGGAAAAGCGCCCGAAAACGCCCGGTGGCGGCGAACTGTCCGGCCCGTACAATTCGTGCAAGCGGGGCATGGGCTGCGGCATGGCGACATGGGGCGGGGGCGGCGGGCCGTCCAATCAGGTAGACGTGTTCATCAAGTCGGATGGAAGCGTCAGCGTACAGGTCGGGTCGCAGGATTTGGGTACGGGAACCCGCACCTACATGTCGGCGATTGTGGCGGAAGAGTTCGGCCTGCCCCTGAAAGCGGTGGAAGCGCGGCTTGGGCGCAGCACGTATGGCAACTCCAACCCGTCCGGCGGCAGCACGACAACGGCCTCGCTCGCGCCCGCCGTGAAGGATGCGGCTTACAATGCCCGCCTGTTGATGTTCGCGAAAGTGGCCCCCGCCCTGAAAGCCAAACCGGAAGATTTGGTTGCCGAGGGCGGCAAAATTTATGCCAGCCAGAATCCGAACAAGGCTCTGACATGGAAACAGGCTTGCGCTACACTGGGCGCAAGCGGGCTGACCGCGCGCGGAGAATGGAAACCCGGATTGTCGGGCAACGGCATACATGGCGCTCAGTTTGCCGAAGTCGAAGTAGATTTAGATACCGGGCAGACGCGCGTGTTGAAAATGGTGGGCGTTCAGGATTGCGGCCTGCCGCTCAATCGCCGCGCGGTACAAAGCCAACTCAACGGCGGCATGATACAGGCGTTGGGTTACGCGCTTCTGGAAAAGCACGTCGTAGACGAGTACACGGGCAATATGCTCAATATTACAATGGACGAGTACAAGATACCCGGCTGTCTGGAAATGCCCGAAATGATCCCGCTGATTGATGATGGCGATACCCGCGACGTGGTTATCGGCATGGCCGAACCCGCCGCCATTCCGGGCGCGAGCGCGATTGCCAACGCGGTTTACAACGCCTGCGGCGTCCGCGTCAACAGTCTGCCCATCACGCCGGACAAAATTCTGGACGGGCTGGAAAAGCTGCGCCAGAACAACAACGCTGAAAAAGCGTAAACCACTGAGTTCATTTCTCTGTTACCTGTTCTGAATGAAGGAGGATACGATGCGTCTGGCGATACTTGCGATAGGGGTCACGATTGGCCTGCTGATCTTTGGCTTTGTTGGAATCATGGAAGGCCTGCGTTTCCGTTCGCCGCATACGGTGACTTACGAACAATTCCTCAAGGAAAAACCGCAGGAGGGATGGTTTCGCATCAAGGACGCGCATCTCAACGTGATTGAAAGCGCGTATGCGGAAAATCAGACTTCCCATACCATTAACAAGGCGTTTGTCCCCGTCACTTCGATAGAGGCAATGCTGGCAGACAAAGGCGAGAAAACGTACTTGCTGATGGAAACCACAGACTCCGGCATCCTGGACACCGTTCGCGGAACGCGCGGCATTACGGACGAAAAATCCGCAATCAAGTTTGTTGCCGATAATCCGCAGCGCGCCTATCAGACGCGCGACATTGAAGGCATGATCCAAACCGGCCTTCATTCCGACAGTGATACCCGCAAAGAATTGTCTAAACTGGACGACTCGCTTGCGCCGGATTATGTCATTCTGGAACAGGACAAGCATCCCTCGCTTGCCGAAGGCTTCGGCATGTTCCTGGGCGGCGCTGTGCTTGCCGTCGCGCAGGTGTTATACTATGGACAAAAATTCCTGAGACGCAGATAGGCTCCGGATAGGCAAAGCAGGGCCGTGTTACCGGGCTTATTTCGCGAAGAAACATGAACCATTGGCCTGCGCCGGATACCTGCGCAGGCCGGCAACGAGATGAACTATGAGCATGAACTCTTTTGATTTGCACAATCCGGGCAGCGTCCGGGAGGCTATCAGCCTTCTGGACGCGCAGGACGTGAATAACCGGCGTATCCGCGTCATGGCGGGCGGGCAGGATTTACTGACGGAGATGAAAGACCATCTGGTCGAACCGGAATCCGTCGTCAACCTGAAACACATTCCCGGTTTGGACAAACTGAGGTATGATTCGCGCCGGGGGCTGGAAATCGGGGCGCTCGTCAAAGTGGCGGATGTGGCGGAAAACGCCAATGTAAGAAAACACTTTCCCGCATTAGCGCAGGCGGCGGAAGTAATTGGTTCGCCGCAGATTCGCCACGCGGGCACGATGGGCGGCAATTTGTGCCAGCGCCCGCGTTGCTGGTACTACCGCAACGAGCATATCATCTGCCTGAAAAAAGGCGGCGACCGGTGCTACGCGGCGGCGGGCGAGAACAAGTACAACGCCATTTTGGGCGGCGGGCCATCGTTCATCGTGCATCCATCCGATACGGCAACGGCGCTCGTGGCATTGGGCGCAAGCGTGACGATTGCCGGGCCGAACGGTGTGCGCAGCGTTCCCTTGGAGCAGTTCTTTATTCTGCCGACCCAAAACGTGCTGCGCGAAAACATTCTTAAACCGGATGAGATCGTCACGGCGATTCTGGTTCCCGCCTCGCCGCTTGCCGCTCGAAGCGCGTACCTGAAGTTCCGCGAAAAGCAGTCTATGGATTGGGCAATGTCGGCCTGCGCGGTTGCGCTTACCATGGACGGCAGCACGGTGACGGACGCGCGTATCACGCTTGGCGGCGTGGCTCCCATTCCGTGGCGCGTTCCCAAAGCCGAAGCCCTGCTCAAAGGCAAAACGGTTACAAAAGAAACGCTTCACGCCGTCGCGGAAGCCGCGCTTGACGGCGCGGTTCCCTTAGAACAGAATGGCTACAAAGTGCCGCTGACCAAAACCCTTGTGCGCCGCGCCATTCAACAGGCGGTTGCGTAGGACGGGAACCGCGAAAAGCGCAAAATGACGCGAAAAGGATGCGGGAAGAGTTAGCCGCGAATGAACGCGAATACACGCGAATGTTGAAGGCAATACACACATGGCGAACTTGATGGAAATGATTGAGCGAACGGCGGTTTCGGGGGAACATGAAACCGCCGAAACGACGACGGGACAGGAAGAAGCGGTTACGAGTCCGTTCTGCCGGGAACTGCGCAGCAAGAAGTATTACTTTTTGCAGGAGATGCCGACGGAAGAGCAGCATCTGCTGGACGTGACCAACCATTGCTGGTGCAACCGAACCATGCAGGCCATTGGGCCGGATGGCGAACGCGCCCACGCCAGCGACTGCAAGCCGGATCGTCCGTGTTACAAGTCATTGTTTGCGGAGTAGCCCTGTCGAACGAACCTCACCCCCGGCCCCTCTCCTTGCCGCGCAACGCGCTAGGAGAGGGGAGGCGTTTTCATGTGGGACGGTGATAGCATGAGAAACGGGAGACAGAAACGCGCAGATAGGGCGTGAACATGATATAATAGGGAAAGTGCAATGACCTTCTGCGATCAGGAGAAAGAACTTATGCGGCAACTTCTATTATCTATGTCCCTGCTGTGCATGTCCGGCATGGCGAGTGTGGCGACACCGATTGGCAAAAGCGTAGCGAACCATATTGCAGGCGATTACGTGGAAGCGCGGACGGCCAGCGTGTTTGCGGGCGCGTGTCATTACAACGGCGAACTGACCACGACCGGGCGCGAAGCCGAAATGGTGTGGCACATCCGCGAAGGCGTCTGGAACGGTGTATCCCTGAAGGGCCTGTCGGCGGTGGCGTCCGTCGTCAGCGAGGCCAACCTGATTGACGAGCAGGCCGAGCGGCGTTCCATTCTGTACGTTGACGCAAGCGCGACTGCGGCGCAGGCGGAAGCCATCACGGACGCGCTGAAAACGAAATACGCGGGTTCGTTGGGCAAAGTGGTGGAAGTGAAGCGCGTTCCGATTACGTTCACGCATAAGAACGAAGCGTTTGCCGTAGAAGCAAAGGGCGTGACAACCCTGAATGTGGAAGCCATGACGAACCGCGAGTGCTGCACCCTGCCGCATCTCGTCTGGTACAAGCCCCTCGTGGAACTGAAAGACCGTCGCGTCGGATTCACTCGTACCAGCGGTATTGCTGACAAAACGCTTGGCTCCGCATGGGAAAAGAGAGACCAGAACACCGCTTTCTATGGATCGTTCTCATTATAAACCATAGAGCTGTCTCATGTTAAAACCGTCAGACATACGTTTTTACGTAGGTCTGACGGTTACGCAATCAAAGAGATGCACATGGATAAGATTCACACAGAACAGAAACCTGCGACTGTAAAAAGATGTGGTCGTCTTTTCAAGTTCAGATGTCCTAAAGAATGGGATGCGCTCAGGCGCACCTCACTTCCAGACGTACGATTTTGCCCCTCGTGTAGGAAGAACGTATTCTTGCGCCATGGTTGGGAGGTACTCCCGAAAGGAGTTTGCATCGCGACTTCTGAAAAGATTGGTCGGTGTGGAGGAGAAGTAATTTCAGTGGGCAGGCCTTACGATTAGATTGCCCGTTATAGTTAGAAACTACTTCGGCGTGAAGGACGTGCCACACCCGCAACTGCGTTGCGCGTTCGGGTTGCTCCACAGCCAGCCGCCTTCCAGCAGATTTTTGGTAGAGTAATCCAGCATTGTGCCTTCCAGAAATTTCACGGCGCGGCGATCTACAATGACGTTGATGCCGTCTATTTCCGTGACAAGGTCGCGATCAGTCGTGTTCGCGTCCAGCGTCATGGTGTAAGAAAGGCCGGAACAGCCGCCGCCCTTCACGCCCACCCGTAGACCGAGGTTCGGATTGCCCTGCTTGTGAATCAGAAACTTCACCTGTCGCACCGCGTTCGGCGTCAGCGTCAGCACCGCCGCCGTTTCATTCACCGCTTCCAATGTGTCGCTCATGTTCGTCTCCTAAAACAGTCCCAAATCCAGTTTCGCTTCGTCGGTCATCCTGTCCATTGTCCACTGCGGTTCCCATACGATTTCCACGCTGGCTTCGCGAACGCCGGGGACGCTTTCCGCCTTTTCTTCCACTTCGGGCGGCAACGTACCCGCCACCGGACAGCCCGGCGATGTCAGCGTCATTTGAATATGAACATCGGCGTCCGCGCTGATGTCAATGTTATAAATCAGGCCGAGGTCGTACACATTGACGGGAATTTCGGGGTCGTAGACCGTCCGAATCGCCTCAATAATCTCGCCTTCCAATACGGTTTTTTCAATGGGGGATAGTTGCATGTTGCACTCCAGGTGTTCAGGTGTTCAGGTATTCAGGTGTTCAGGAACTAAATTGTACGCCCTATCGCGCGAAGGCAAGCGTGGTACTTTCGCATTGTCCTGAATACCCGAACACCTGAACACCTACTCTGTCGTCACCGGCATTTCTTCATTTTCCAGCGCGGCGTGAAGGGTGTGCCAGGCGAGGCTGGCGCATTTCACGCGGGCAGGGTACTCGCGGACGCCGGAGAATACCGCCAGTTTACCCAGCGCTTCGATTTCCTCTTCTTCCAACTCTTGCGGGCCGGCAACCATTTCGTGAAACGTGCCAAAGATACTTTCGGCTTCCGCAAGGGTTTTGCCTTTCAGTTCTGCCGTCATCATGGACGCGGACGCTTTGGAAATGGCGCAGCCCTGACCCTCAAAGCGTATGTCTTCAATGGTGTCGCCGTTCAATTTCAGCGATACGGAAATCTGATCGCCGCATAAGGGGTTGTGGCCGTCCGCGTGGCGGTTGGCTTCGGGCAGCGCGCCGAAGTTGCGTGGCTTCTTGTTGTGATCCAAAATCACTTCCTGATACAAATCGCGCAGTTCCGACATCAGCCCATTACCTCCGCGACGCGATGCAGGCCGCGTACCAGAACGTCAATTTCCTCTTTGGTATTGTAACACGCCAGGGATGCGCGGGCGGTGGCGGGAATGGAATACCGCTGCATCACGGGTTGGGCGCAATGGTGTCCCGTCCGAACCGCAATACCCTCCTGATCCAGAATGGTTCCCATATCGTGCGGGTGAACGCCGTCCAGTATAAAGGAGAATACGCTTGCCTTCTCCTTCGCGGTTCCAATCAAGGTCAGGCCGGGAACCGTTTGCAGCGCGTCCGTGCCGTATTCCAGCAGTTCATGCTCGTGAACGGCAAGCCTGTCCATGCCCAATTCGTTCAGGTAATCTATGGCCGCGCCCAATCCGATGCCGCCCGCGATATGCGGCGTACCCGCCTCGAACTTGTAGGGCAGGGCGTTGTACGTGGTTTTCTCAAAGGTGACGGAGCGGATCATGTCGCCGCCGCCCATCCAGGGGGGCATAGCGTTGAGAAATTCTTCCTTGCCGTAGAGGACGCCGATTCCGGTCGGGCCGTACAGTTTATGCCCGGAAAAGACGAGAAACTCGCAATCCAACGCCTGCACGTCAATTGGAATATGGTACGCCGATTGCGCCGCGTCCACCAGAACGGGGATACCATGCGCGTGGGCGGTTTCAATCATCTGCCGGACAGGATTGATTGTACCAAGCGCGTTGGACATGTGAACGATGGATACGAACTTGGTACGCGGCGTAATCAACTTTTCGTACTCTTCTAAGATCAGTTCGCCCGCGTCGTTCATCGGAATTACGCGCAGGAGCGCACTCTTTTCCTCGCACAGCATCTGCCAGGGAACGATGTTGCAGTGATGCTCCATCGCGGATATGATAATCTCGTCGCCCTCGCCGATGTTCCTGCGCCCATACGTTTGCGCCACAAGATTGATGCCCTCAGTAGCATTACGAACGTAGATTATCTCACTGGATTTTGCCGCATTGAGAAACTTCTGAACCTTCACCCGCGCCTGCTCGTAAGCGTGAGTGGCCCGCTCACTGAGCAGATGAACGCCCCTGTGAATGTTGGCGTTGTCATGCTCGTAGTAGTGGTTCAGCGCGTCCAGCACCATTTGCGGCTTGTGCGTAGTGGCGGCATTGTCCAGATACACCAGTGGCTTGCCGTGAACGCGCTCGTTCAGAATGGGAAAATCCTCCCGTACCGCCTGCACATCATACGGCCTCGTGGCGGTATTTTGCAATGCTTCGATAGGCCTGTCCATCGTGATTGTCATAGCCTGTATCCTCATTCCTATTCGCGTTCATTCGCGTTCATTCGCGGCTAAACATCCGCATGTATGCGTGGCTAAACGGTTTCCAAATTGCGTAACTGCGTCAGCAGCAGATGTTCCAGCATCATGCGAACCGGTCCCAGTTTGATGCGGCTCACAACGTCGTTGGCAAAGGCGAAGGTGAGCATGGCACGAGCTTCGTCCTTGCCGATTCCGCGTGTGCGCAGATAAAAGAGCGCGTCCTGATTCAGTTGCCCGACCGTCGCGCCGTGCGTACAGCGCACATCATCGGCATAGATTTCCAACTGCGGCTTGGTGTTGATGGTGGCGTCATTGGAAAGCAACAGGGTTTGGTTCGTCTGCTTCGCGTCCGTCTTTTGCGCGTCTTCGCGGACGAAAATTTTGCCGTTGAACACGCCCCGCGCCCGCCCGTCCAAAATGCCTTTGTACAGTTCATGGCTGTTGCAGTGCGGCATAGCGTGGTCAATAGACGTGTGGTTGTCCACTAACTGCTTGTCTCTGGCGACATAAACCCCATTCAGCGTACACTCGATGCCCTCACCGTTTAATCCCGCGTTGAAATCGTTGCGAACGATCTGCCCGCCAAGCGTGATATTGTGCGAAGTAAAGTTCGCGCCCCGCGCCAGTGCGATTTCCGTTGTAGCAACGTGATACGCGCCCGGTTTCTCCTGCGTGATTTTGATATGGTCGAGAACGGCGTTTTCCCTAACGGATACTTCCGTGACCGCGTTGGTAAAATACATATCCGCGCCAACGCCAATATACGTTTCAATAACGGTCGCGTGGCTATTCTCCTCCGCGTGGATGAACGTCAGCGGATGCGAGGCTGTTGGCGTTGCAGCCGAATTGGACACATAAATCAGCATAATCGGGTCGGTTACAACCACATTGCGCGGAATATGAATATACGCGCCATCCTCAAAAAAGGCGAAGTTCAGCGAAGTAAACGCTGTTTTGCTGTTATTCTGGCGATACTGAAGTGCCGACTCGTACCCGGTCGGATCATTCTGCGCCAAGTCGCGCAGTCTGCCGATGCGAACGCCAGCGGGCAATTCTCGCGTATGCGACAGTTCGGCGGAATAGCGTCCGTTGACAAACACAAGCCGGTTGGCCTGAAACGTGGGAAAGAACAGTTCGCCGATCTGTTCCGGCGTGACATTTCCCTGCGCGTATTCGGGTACAGCAAAAACCGTGTCGGCAATCGGGCGAACGTCCGTTACGCGCCACTCTTCATCGCGGCGCGTGGGGTAGCCCAACTCGGCGAATCGGCGGAATGCGGTTTGCCGATGTTGTCGTAGCCAACCGGGGATGTTTCCGGCCGCATCCTGTAGGGCGCGTTCAAAATCCTCTCGGTATGCGTCAATGCTGTACGGTATGGTAAGCGTAGTCATAATTTTTGCTTTCTCCTACGCTCCCGCGCCGACTAAGGACGTCTCGCGCTTCATCTCGTCTTCCAGCCAGTTGTAGCCTTCGGTTTCCAGGCGCAGGGCGAGTTCCGGGCCACCCGAACGGACAATGCGCCCATCCATCAGGACATGCACGAAGTCGGGCGCGATGTAGTTGAGCAGGCGCTGATAGTGCGTAATCACGATTACGGCGCGTTCCGGCGATTTCAGTTTTGTGACGCCTTCGCCCACCGCGCGCAGGGCATCAATGTCCAGTCCGGAATCGGTTTCGTCCAGAATCGCCAGTTTGGGATCGAGTACCGCCATCTGGAAAATTTCGTTGCGCTTCTTTTCGCCGCCGGAAAAGCCCTCGTTGACGGGACGCTGCAACAGGCTCTGGTCAATATCCAGCACTTTTAATTTCTGCTTGACCAGTTTCATGAAGTCCATTGCGTCAAGGGGTTCCTCGCCGCGTTCTTTACGGATTGCGTTGAGAGCGGCTTTGAGGAAATAGGTGTTGTTGACGCCCGGCAGTTCCACAGGGTACTGAAAGGCGAGAAACACGCCCGCCCGCGCCCGGTCTTCCGGGTCCATTTCCAGCAAATCTTCGCCTTCAAACAGCGCTTCGCCGTCCGTAACGGTATAGGAGTTTTTGCCCGCCAGCACACTGGCAAGGGTACTTTTGCCCGACCCGTTCAGGCCCATAATCGCATGGACTTCGCCCGCGTTTACGGTTAGGTCAATGCCCTTCAAAATCTCTTTGTCGCCCGCCCTCGCCTTGAGGTTGCGGATTTCCAGCATCGTCATTATCAAACCTTCCTACCTAAGTCTGGTTGGCTAAAGCGTTTTTACAAACGTCCCCGCCGCACACTTGAAACAAACTTCTTCACATGGCGCATAAGTGTCCATGCAAGTTCACGGGCGGCTTGAACTTCCTCTTCTGAGAATTCAGACATGGCAGCAGGCGCAGTCCATATCGTTAAATCGAATTCTGATGAATTGAATGGGTACTCCGTATTCTTTAGAAATGCCTGCCCGGGTACAGGATACTGCGGAGCCAATCGACACAGGGCAAGTATTTGTGATTTGCGCCTGCGCGTCAGCACTTTCTCCGCAAGGTAATCGGCTGCCGTGTTACGAATAGCCTGCCGTAAACTTAAAAGAGCGTCTATTTCCTTTGCGGGAACATGATCGCGCGTTACGGTCATAAAACGAATGCCAAGTTCCTCAACAGCCGGAACCATCGCCTTTACGGACTTTTCTACTACCTGTTGATATTTTGCTAATGCCTGACAACGCAGTACAGGATTTGTCTGCATGTTCTGAAACAACAGTTCAGCCGCCGCGAAATCCGAGGCAATTTGCAGCAGCCAAGCTTCAGATTGCCTCACGCTGCTACCGCCTGCGGCAATGTCAAAGCGTCCGCAAACCATTGCGCCTCGGCATCTGCTTCGCGCAGGAACAAGATGCTGTACTCGCCGCTCTGAATCGCTGCCTGTAAATCCTGAATTTGCGGCCATTGTTGCCCAAGCGCCTGACGCATCTCAACGCTGTTCGTCAGCAGAAGACGCAGACGATGTCCCTGCGCTAAAGGAAGCCCAGCACTCGGGTTAAACTGAATCTGGAAAATCTCACGGTCATCGCTGATGTCATTGTCGCCAAAGTTACGAGCCACTTCAAACAAACATTCTTCATCGGCAACTATCTGCGAGGCATAATAGATTGCGAGAAGCAGAGGCTCGTCTTCAAGCGTTGCATGTCCTTCTCTGATGAGACGATGCAGTGTCGCGCGTTCTTCGGGATATGGCATTGCAATCTCCTTTAACCGACGCTGCCCTCCAGACTGATGCCTAACAACTTCTGCGCTTCGACGGCGAATTCCATCGGGAGTTCGCGAAACACTTCTTTGCAGAAGCCGTTCACGATCATGTTCACGGCGTCCTCGTTGGAGATGCCGCGCTGGTTGCAGTAGAAAATCTGGTCCTCGCCGATTTTGGACGTGGAAGCTTCGTGTTCCACCTGCGCGGTCGGGTTCTTCACCTCAATATACGGGAAGGTATGCGCCCCGCACCGGTCGCCGATGAGCAGACTGTCGCACTGCGAATAGTTGCGGGCGTTTTCCGCGCCGGAATTGATGCGTACCAGTCCGCGATACGTGTTCTGGCCTTTGCCTGCTGAAATGCCCTTGCTGACAATGGTGCTGCGCGTGTTCTTGCCGATGTGTACCATCTTCGTGCCGGTATCGGCCTGCTGATAGTTGTTGGTCAGCGCGACGCTGTAAAATTCGCCCACCGCGTTGTCGCCGAGCAGGATACAACTTGGGTACTTCCACGTAATGGCCGAGCCGGTTTCTACCTGCGTCCATGTCAGTTTGGCGTTCTCGAAGGCTTTGCCGCGCTTGGTGACGAAGTTGTAAATGCCGCCCTTGCCGTTCTTGTCGCCGGGATACCAGTTCTGCACGGTGCTGTACTTGATCGTCGCGCCTTTCAGGGCAACCAGTTCGACTACAGCCGCGTGGAGTTGGTTTTCGTCGCGCATGGGAGCCGTACAGCCCTCCAGATAGGAGACATACGCGCCCTCATCCGCAATCAGCAGCGTCCGCTCGAACTGTCCCGTGTTGGCGGCGTTGATGCGGAAGTACGTGGACAACTCCATCGGGCAGCGAACGCCTTTGGGAACATAGCAGAACGAGCCGTCGCTGAACACGGCGGAATTGAGCGTGGCAAAAAAGTTGTCCGAATACGGCACGACGGAACCCAGATACTCGCGGACGAGATCGGGATGGTTATGCACGGCCTCGCTGAACGAGCAGAAGATAATGCCCATATCGTACAGTTTGTCTTTGAACGTGGTGGCGACGGAAACGCTGTCGAACACGGCGTCTACCGCAACGCCCGACAATCGCTTTTGTTCGCCCAGCGAAATACCCAATTTCTCATAAATTTCCAGCAGTTCCGGGTCTACCTCGTCCAGACTGTTCAGCGTTTTTTTGGGCTTGGGCGCGCTGTAGTAGATGATCTCCTGATAGTCTACGGGCGCGATTTTCACGTTGTGCCAGAGCGGGTCTTCCATCGTGAGCCAGTGGCGATACGCTTTCAGTCGCCATTCCAGCAGCCATTCCGGCTCGTTCTTCTTGGAGGAGATGAGTCGAATCACATCTTCGCTCAAGCCTTTGGGGATGGAACTCGGATTCGATGTCGGACATAAACCCGTATTTGTAATCCTGGCTGATGGAAGCCTGAATGGGATCCATGGTTTCTAAAGCGGTCATTGGGTATCCTCGCGTAAGGGATAAGTGGTAAGGGGAAAGTCATTCGCCCTACAACTTTATGTTTAATCGTCAATCCACAATCAAAAATCGTCAATTCGCTCGTCGGGCGGGACCTAACTGCGCGACTATCGGGAACGAGGTCGCGCTTGTCTCGTCGCCGCTGATTTCGGCGAGGGAAGTCAGGTTCAGCATTTGCAGGATACGCGCGTTAAGACGTTCGAGCGGCTTGCGAATGGTGCATTTTGTGTGCTGTTCACAACTGTTGGCGGTTGCTTTCATGCACTGCGCGAAAGCGGGCGGACCATCCACGACCGCGATAATCGCGCCGACGCTGATCTCCACAGCCGGACGCGCCAAACGATAGCCTCCGGTTGGGCCGGCAGTGGACACGACAATTTTTTCCTTTGCCAGTCGCTGCAATATTTTGGCGAGCAGTTCTACGGGAATGTCGTACTGCTCCGCGATCTCTTTGGTATTGGCGGCGCGTCCCGGTTCGATGCGCGTTAGATAGGAGAGCGCCATAAGCGCGTAATCGGTTTTTTTGCTGATGCTTAACATCGAAAACGTGTTCTCCGCCACAAACTGTTTCCGACTATTCTTGTCGGATATAGTTTAGTATACCTTGCGCGTGGAGTGAAGTCAATAGAAACCCCTTTGTTTCGGCAGCGTCCGACTTTATAGCTCGGCATACGAAAATTATCTGCTTGCTTTTGAACGTATTATGATTGTACGTCGTCAGTTAAGCAAGCGGGGTTTTCGCTAAAGAAAATCTCATCCGGCGCTATATTAACACTTGTCCAAGTTTGTAGAAGTACGATAAGTGACTGGAACGCGATGATTTTCAAAATGGTTTGATGTGTCTCGCATTGAACGTGTAACTTGCTGCGAAACATGTGGAGAGTGGGGCTGTAAATTTAATGAAACCAACCTCTTCGCGCGCCATTGTCGGCGCTGTGATGCCTACCCTGTTGGGTTTGTTGCTGCTGCTGATGGTTCCTGTGTGGAGTCAGTGGCAGATGGAAGTGATCCACCGCCATATCGAGAATCAATTGATTCCCGCGCACGAGGGTATTGATGAAACTATTGCCGCCACGCATCGCCTGCGCAATGACATCTACACCTATACCTTTACACTGGACAAAGCCAGAGCCGTCCGGTATACGCTTCATAAGCAGGAGTGGCAGACGGCGGCGCAGGCGGTTTCACGGTTGGCGCTGACGGGGCAGGCGGTTGCCGACTGGCAGACGGGCGTGGGCAAAATGCAGCAGTGGCTTACCGTTTACGGCGACAGGTTGATTCAGGATACGGCAATGGACAGCAGTTTGCCCGGCGAAGTCCAGTTTGAACAGGGATTGGACAAGATGGAGGCGGCGAGCGTAGACCTCAAGCGGCAGACAAGCGAACTGAGGAAGCAGGTGCGCGAATGGGAGCAGGGGGCGCTGGCAACGATGGGCGGTTTGGGCGTGGTATGCGTGTTGCTGGGGCTAATGGCGTGGCGGAATGTGGTCGCGTTGCATCGGGCATTGGGAGAAGCCTCGAAAAACGCGGATCGGCTGGAAGTGGCGGTAAAGGAGACGAATCACCGCGTCAAGAACAACCTGCAAACGATTGGCGCGCTGATTGATATGAACCGGCAGGAGCATGGGGAGCAGATACCCGCCCGGATACTGGACGATATTTATCAGCAGGTGCGGACGGTTGCCGCCGTACACGACTTTTTGAGCCATGAACACCATGCCAATCGGGTCGCCATTCAGCCGATGCTGCAAAAACTGGTGACGCTGGCGGCGTCCGGCAAGGAGTTAAAGGCGGAAGTGGCTTCGGACGCGATAGACCTGCCGGTGAAGGAAGCCACTTCGATAGCGCTGATTACCAACGAACTGGTGCTGAACGCGGGCAAGCATGGCGCGAAACAGATACGGGTAACGTTCCGGGTTCAGGACGCGCATTGCGTGTTGCAGGTGTGTGACGATGGCCCCGGCCTGCCGCCGAACTTTGCCGTTGCCACGCACGGCAATCTGGGAACCACGCTGATCGAAACGCTCACTAAACATGACCTGTGTGGCGGCATTCAGTGGCGGAATGGGGGCAACCTGTCCGGCGCAGAGGTGGAAATCACTTTTGCCATTCCTGAGAATGATTAAGAACCTATTCCAATTGGCCCTCAACTAGGAAAGGGAACGCCTGCCTTCTGAGACTTGTACGTCAGGAAAGTTTTTACATGAACTTATCACGATTTCCGTAGCAGCCGAAATATCAGGTATCTCTAATTTCGGGAATTTGGCAGGCAGTTGAACGCGGGTTGATACTTGGAGGTAAGGCAGGAATGAAGCGGCTGTTTTCTACAGTCGGCAGAAGCGTGCAAACCGAGGGAGTATCCGAGGGACGGGGAGAAGTAGGAGCAGTGCGGTGAAACTTGTAGACTAACTGTTTTGTCTATTTGTATACAAATGCTTCATTGCAGATTGAGACATATAGAAGGATGCTTGCATGGCTCAAGGTAGACCCGAAAGACACCATTATGTTCCTCAGAAATACCTAGAAGGTTTCCGTATACCTCAAACTCCTCGTGTATGGGTCTATGAACGTGGCAAAATCCCCTATGACGCTCATACAAAAAATGTTGCTCAGGAAAGGTATTTCTATACTCCTAAATATGAGACGCATCTAGCAAATAATGTGGAGAGTCCAGCTAATGTTATTCTGGATAAGATACGCGCACAACAAATGATAACAGCGGAAGAAAAGTTGATCTTTGCACGTTATCTAGGTGTCATGCTCAAACGAGTCCCAAAGCATCGGGAGCGCAGAAAGAAGCATATAGCGTCTGCCAGTGCTACACTTGCCGCAGAAATGAAGTCGAAATTTGATGAAGACGTTTACAACAAAGTAGTTCTTCCTCACTTAGAAAATATTGTCGCTCAGGCAAATGCTATTTCTCACCCACCGTCAGACATCTTTCTGCACTTAGAAAGTGAAGTAATGACTAATGTCTTGAATGATATGACATGGCAGTTCCTCATTCATGCTGAAGAACCGGGATTTGTCACCAGCGACAACCCTGTTACCTTTGCTGAGGGTATCGGATTTTGAAATCCATTATCTGAATTGACCTGCCCAATATCTAGGAGCATAACTCTCCATGCAACTTGGGACAATGATTTGAGAGATGGCTACAATGTAGCTAGCAGACAGATAGTGGAAGAAATCAATCGTAGAACTATCAAGATGGCGACAAAATACATCTTCTATTCAGAAGCTGCTCTCTGGTTGCAAAGGATGGTAAACACGAGTATGGAGAACCTGCAACTGCACAGAATAACCTATTTCGATACACGCATATTTTCCCTTACTGTGAAATAAGGCAATTATACGCGCAGACGTAGAATCGCACCAAGAACGTACCCGCGTTAGTGACGAAAAGCCGAAGGGAAGTGCGAACCGGAAGAAGGAAGTAGAGACAGGTGAGAATATAAAGGAGTAATTAATGGATGTTCCTACAATTTGCAATGGAAGTGTCATTTACCACGCTGGCATCATTGACACCCTGAAACACAACATTGCCCCCCAATCCTACAAGCCGGGGGGGTACTCAAACGTGCTTGTTCATGTCCGATGCGAGGAAAATAATCTCATCATTGAAGTATCTTTGACAGATTTTTCAGCAATATTCAGATCTGACTACTACGTAGTTTGCAATGAAATTGCATTACGGGCATGGGAACGGCTAGTAATTATATTCGGATATCACATTTCTGAGCTTTCACAGAAAGAGGATACAGTCGTTGCATCAGGAAAGTTCAAGGAAATATTCATTTCAAGAACCTTATCTGTTGATGGAAAATGTTCGCGTATATCCTCTGAACCTGCTGTCCATACTCTTGAGCCTGACCAACTTGTCTTCTTGAGCAGTGAGACTTCTCACACAAATGAGGAACTCTACAAAGATTTCAATGGGGCTTTCGCTTTGCCTGATATAGAGAGTAGGTTTTTAGCGTTTTACCGAATTCTGAGCATCTTATGTAAAGATGCTCAGAATAAAGAAAGTCAAGAAGAAGTTGACAAGTTTATCCAAGATAAGATGCCGGATACGCCATTTGAACCGAGCCACCGTTTTCCAGTAGTTACGGGAAAGGTGTACCCTGCGGAGACGCTATATACGCGCCTCCGAAACGAATGTGGACACGTTAGACCGGACACCCATATTCTGCGAACACGACACGAGATGGAACAACATATAGACAAACTCAGTTCATTAGTACGTATACGGCTAATCCAAAATTAATTTAACAAATTTTGGTGCTACACAGAGCAGGACACGAGGCTAGGAGCGTAGGCGGGGACGGCAGGCGGGCAGTACAGACAGGCAGGCAAAAAGGCCAGTCTTATCTCCAGTTTTAGGTACAACGCTGACCTTGACCGATGATGACGGGGCGATTGGATACGGCCTCCCGTATGTGGAACACCTAACCCCAATTATACACGACTAAGCAGGAGTACGCAAGGACGTCAGCAAGCCCTTCTCATCGGAGGGGCTTGTGGCGTTCAGGCCGGGAACACGGCAGGCGGGGCGTAGAGGTCGATAACTAATGAGAACGCATTGGTAATGTTGGCTACGCATGGACACTACTCCTCGGTTCTTCTGCATACGCAGTGGCGGCTCGTTCCCTGAATGAACGGTGATGTGTGGCGTTTATTCGGTTTACTATTAGGGATTCTTGCTTGTTACATGATGAATTTCAAATTAAGGCAGAAAAATACATGACAGAAATTACCAGTGCAGGAGACTTGATAATGCGTATCCAACATTCCGTCAGCGGCGGTTTGGCCTGTTTTCCCGGTCTGGCCCGCCCGCGCTCTCTTGATACCGACACCTTGCCGCTGGAAGTCGCCAATGACCTTATTGAGACGGTTTCGGCGTCGGGCTTTTTTGCGTTGCCGCCACTGGTTGGCGCAACTCCGGCAGGCGCGGTGGATATGCAGAAACATACCCTGACAGTGGAGGACAACGGGCGCGTTCATACCGTACGGATTGTAGATTCCTGTCGCGCCCCAGCCTTGCAGGACTTGCTGCAAAAAGTGGAAACGCAACTGCGTCGGCCCGCTTCCTCTTGAGTAATCAACATGGGTGACAACTCTTAATGGATAGCGGGAACAGGCGGAATTATGTTGTGCGGTTCTGGTGTCACGGTTCCGTCGGGCGCGATGGTAACGAGTGTCCAGCCCTGCGTCTGTTTGCCGCGTGGCAGGCCGAACGAGACGGGTTCCGTCGAGATATAAATGCGGTCTTCGTCATGCAGGATGAGCGGGTAGTGCAGATGGCCGGACAGGACGGCTTTGACATGCGCCTGCTGAAGCAGGGTTCGCAGCCGTTTGCGCGGTTCCGGCTCTATGTTCCAGTACACGCCGCCGGGTTCGTCCGGGGTTTTGGTGTAAAGCGGGTAGTGGGTTACGAGCAGGGTGGGGAGTTCGGACGGATGGGCGAGTTCTTTTTCCAGAAACGCCCATTGCTCGGTTTCACGGGGCAGACCGCTGCCTAAAATCGGGCTGTTGATGCCGATGAGGCGGATACCGTATCGCGTGTTTGTCCAGAAGGAGGGGCCGAACGCCTGCTCAAACGTTTCCTCGCGCTTTGCGGTGACGCCGCCCGGTTTGCCCGCCTCGTGCTTGCCGCCCACATCATGGTTGCCCGGAACAAACAGGACAGGCGCGGTAAAGCCTTTGATCTGCGCCTTGAAATCCTCCCGCTCTTCCGGCTTGCCGCCCTGCGTCAGGTCGCCCGCGATCAGCACCACATCCACCCCCGTCTTGTTCACATCCGCAATCACCTGATCCAGATGGCCTTTATAAAGCGGCTGATCTTCCGCCGTACCCCGCGTCGTATGGGAATCCGAAACAAGAGCGATTCGTACCATTTTGCGCGGCATCGGCTTTTCCTGCGCCCCTTTCTCCTGCGCAACGGCAGGAGGGGCAACGGCGGAAATCACGCTGACAAGCAGCATAAACAGAGTCGTCCCCACTCCCTTACTCCCTTTCATCATTGCGCTTCCCCCGAACACCGAACACCTGAATACTGAAGTTGAAAGCATGTTACAGGCTCCAATGTCCCCACACATCAACCGGGTGCGAAGCGTCGGTTTCCAATTTGACGATAGGGCCTTGCTTCCACCATTTGACGTGCGTATCGAGGAACAGCAGATTCGCGCCCCCGGTGTGCCGCGCGTCTATGCCGCCTGTTGTGGTCAGATATTTGGCGCAGGTCGTGGTCTTGGTGGCCTGCGCGTTCGGATCGTACAGGCTGACAAATCCTGCCTGAAACCCGGAGCAACCGTACTGTGTTTTGAGCGGCGTCGAGTCTTCGGAATCCGCGATCCAGAGCAGTTCCGAGGGACGGTTGTAGGACGCCAGAATAAGCGGCGTCGGCGTACCATTGATGCTGTTGACGACATTGGGGTTCGCGCCATACGTGGTGCTGTTGGCGGAGGGAGCGCCCGTATTGCGGGGAAAGTCGGGACAATACCAGATCTGGCGGGCTTTGACATAGGGCGCAATGGCATTGGGCCAGTAGTTGCTGGTGCTGTTGACGTAGCACATCATGGTTTCGTCATTGTCCTGCGTGTACATCATGGCCGCGATACCCATCTGTTTGAGATTGGATTGGCAGCTCGCGGAACGCGCTTTTTCGCGCGCCTGGGCAAAAACCGGGAATAGTATCGCGGCTAATATGGCGATGATGGCAATCACTACGAGCAATTCGATAAGTGTGAAGGCGGAATGGGTCAGCCGTTCTGTGCAGGACATTGTTGTACTCCTTTGTAGAAACACCTACGTCTTGATGATATGCGCCGAATGGAACAGGGCGGGAACGCGAATGATTTGACCGGGAGGCTCCATTTGCATGGAACCGGAAATCAGTCGTTCCGCCGCGATTTTGCCCATAAATTGCGACTGCTGAACCAGCCGATGCACGGCTTGCGAATGGCGCAGGGTCATGGGCGGGTAATCGCTAAAACTCAGTATCTCCATGTCATCGGGAATGGCAATGCACAGCCGGTCACACGCTTCCAGCACGGCGGCAAGGACGAAATCATCCTTGCAGAACAGGGCTGTCGGCGCAGCCGCCCCCTGACATAGAGGCCGCAGCAAATCAGCAACAACATCTACCATTTGCGGCAAATCGTGTCCTAATGCGCGGGGCATCAGCAGCAGCCAACGGTCGGGGTTTTCGCTCACTTCCTGTAAGGCTTGCATAAAGGCTTCGCGGCGTTCGCGGGTTGAACTGACAGCGAATTGTTCCTCCTCGTAGCCCATAAACACGATGCGCCGGTGTCCCCGCGCCGTGAGGCTGCGCAAAGCGTCCAGCGTGGAAGCGTAGTTATCGGTGACAACTGCGGTTCCTGCCCATCCTTCGGGCGAACGGTCTACGCACACAATTGGAATGCCCCGCGCGCTCAATGCCAGTAAGCGGCTCGTGTTTTCCGGCGCGCAGGTCGGATACGCGATCACGCCCGAAAGGTCGTTGCCAAAGCGGGCAAGATGTTGCGCTTCGCGCTCCGGGTTGTTGCCCGTGTCACAGTAGAGCAAGGGGCGTTCATCGGGAAGAGCGCTACGAATCCCCTGAATGTAGTCCGCCTGCGGCAGATTGTTGCCATAAGAGAACAGCAGCGCGATGGCTCCCGATCCCGCTATCGAAGGGCTGCCTGCCTCCGCTTCCGAATTCTGCGCTGGAGCCACGCGGCTGCCACTTTCAGCCTCGGCGGCAACGCGCAGGGCCACAAACGTTCCCGCCCGCCGCCTGCGAACAACCATGCCTTCGCGCTGGAGTTCATCCATCACGCGATGCGCGGTCATGCGGCAGACCTGCCATTGTTCCGCAAGTTCGGTTTCCGAGGCCAGCCGCTCACCGGGCAACAGTTTGCCCTCGTAAATGAGAGTTCGCAGCAAATCGGCAATTTCAATCCAGCGTGTAGACATTCAGGCTCCCCGGCGGCAGTCACCGTTCGGTTTTGTCGCCTGATAATTCTATAATACCCTATACATATTAAGATAAGATTAAATTTTCAGCAGGCGGAAAATGTCCCTTCAATTCCTCTTTTTCGCTGTAAACGCAGGACAACGAGAACGGAATTGAAGGGATGATTAGCGTTTGCGGGGGACACAACCAGACAACCTAAACACCTGCTTTTGGCTGTATGAGTTCCGTGTAGAGTTTCTGCTGCGTGAGAAGCAGTTCCTGATAGCGGGTGTGGCGGGTCGCGTCCGGGGCGAAGGTTTGGCCCAATCGCGCTTCCGCTTCTGTGGCGGCGGAAATCAGGCCCGCCGCTTCTAACGCGAGGAGAGCCGCGCCCCGGCTGCTGGCTTCCGCTTCCAGAGCAAGCGTCAGCGGCTGCCCGATAGCGTCCGCCACAATCTGCGCCCATGTCGGCGAGTGGCTGAACACGCCGCCCGACGCGATAATCGCCTCATTTTGCGGAAACACGTCGCGCAATCGCTGCGCGGCAAGGGCGAACCGCAAGCCTACACCCTCCATGCAGGCTCGGACGATCTCAACCGGGCTGGTATCCCAATTCATGCCGACAAGCGAAGCGCGGGCGTCCGGGTCCCAGCCCAACCCGCGTTCGCCCGCCAGAAACGGCAGATACGTCACTCCCGCCGCGCCCGGTTCCATTGGCGCGATCTGCTTTTCCAGTTCGTCGGCGGCAGGCAGGTTCAGGGTCCAACTCAGCCACTGGTACACGTTGCCGCCATCGCTGAACGCGGTTCCCATCAAGGGGCGGCGCGTATCCACCCGATACCGCCACAGTCCCGAGGGCGTCACCAGTTGCGGCGCGTGTACCGTTGTCGTCTGAGGATCGGCGGAAGCAACGGGCGCGGAGTCTTCCTGCCATAAGGCGCGAATGGCCCCGGATGTGCCTAAATTGATGGCAAAGCGAGCCGGGGTCAGGCAGCCGCTTCCCACATTGCCACACGCCCCATCGCCCACAGCCGGGAAAAACGGCGCGTCCTTCAATGCCGCCCAGCGTCCGGCCCATTCGCCCTGCAAGCCCTGCGTTTGTTCGGTCAGGTTGACAATCGGCGCGAGTTTCTCAACGGGAATGTCCAGCGCGCGCAGGGTTTCCGCGTCCCAATCGCACTGCTGCTGATTGAACAGCCCGGTTCCCGAGGCCATCGAAACCGACACGCGCTGCGCTTCCGTTCCGAACCAGCAGCCGTACAAATACTCGCTTGGCGACGCCCACCGCGCCACCCGGTCGTATAATTCGCGCTGTGTTTCCCGCAGCCACACCAGTTTGGCGGGATAGTACGAGGAGTGCAAAACGCAGCCCGTGCGCTGATGTATGGCATGAGCGTCCAGATCACGCCGCAAACGCTGCGCGACGGCAGCCGAACGCTGATCGGCCCAGTTGTAGATTGGCGTAATCGGCTTGTCGTCCGCATCCAATCCGATAACGCTGTGCCAGAACGCGGACATGCCCACGCATTGAATCAAGCCCGCTTTGTCCCCGATTTGCGCCAATGCCTGATCCATGCACTCGCCGACATGATGCAGCAACTCTTCGGCAGGCATTTCTACGCCGCCATCCTCCGTAGTACGCATCTGATACTGCGCCTGCGCATGAACGCCCTCCACTTCACGCCCCCGCGCATCCCACAGCAACACCCGCGTCGAAGACGTTCCCACATCCAGCGACAATGCCAATGGTTCCCCGGTCATGCTTTATCCTTCACAGTGTTGGTTTCCAATGTCTTTAACAGCGTTTCCAGCGGCATATCGGCCAGCGAGTTCAGGCGCAGGTCGGCGTGTTCGAGCGGCAGGCGATGGGTCATCGGGTTGGGAATGGCGACCGCGTACAGGCCCGCCGCTTTCGCCGAAGTCAGGCCGTGCGACGAGTCTTCCAATGCAACGGCTTCTTCAGGTTTCACGCCCAACGCCGATACCGCCGCGAGATATAATTCCGGGTGCGGCTTGGTGTTGGCGACATCATCGGCGCAGCGAATCGCTTCAAAATGGCGTATCAAGCCTATCCGGGTAAGATGCCCCGTCACCCACGCGCAATCCGAACTTGACGCGACCGCCAACTTCAAGCCCAGCCGCTTCGCGTCCGCAATCACCGTTTCCACGCCGGCCAGAATCGGCTGCGCGTCTACCAGTTCCAGATAACGCCTGCGACGCTGCGCGTGTACTTCCTCACGATTCAATTCCTGCGTCACCTGCGCCTGCAATTGATCGAACGGCAAATACCGCACATCCGCCGCGCCAAGACCGATATTGCCGCCCCACACTTCCAATGGCAGACTGCCGCCATGCGCCTCGTAAATCTCGCGCCACGAATGGTAGTCCGGCGACTCGGTATCCACTATCAGCCCGTCAAAATCGAATACAATAGCGCGAATCATGTACGCTCCTCAGAGGGAGTAGGTGGTAGGGAGTAGGGAGTAGTGGACAGCCTACTCCCTACTCCCTACCACCTACTCCCTACTTCAGTACCACTGCGGCGGCATGTGAAACTCTTCGTCACCCGTCAGCAGTTGAATAAGATTGATCTGGCCGCCGTGATAGGCCATGTTGCGGTACGCCATCATCATCAGGTTCTTGCCGATGGTCGGGCCGCGCCGCATCTGAAACGCGCGATTCAGGTCGTCGTCATTCATGTTGCGAATTGCGTCCGCAAGTTCCGTCGCGCTGGCAATCAATTGCTGCTGCGCGTCCTGCGAGTCGGCAAATGCAGGGACTTGCCAGCCCCCGGCGGGCGGCTTCACGTCCTCGCCGCGCAACGTTGCCGCCATGAAGCGATTGACAGCGATACACTCCCCGATTTGTTCCAACACGGAACGGGTCGGGGCGCTGCCCTCCACGCTCGGCTGCCAGTCGAGTTTGTCCGGGGCCGTTGTCGCCACATAGTGCGCCAGTATCGGCCCCATCTTCTCGACCTGTTCCGCCATATATTCTTGCGCGTTCATAGAAACCTCCGGGGTAGGTTGTTAGTTGTTAGGTTGTTAGGTTGTTAGTTGTTAGGTCTTACAGGAAGAAACGTTTTGCGTTCTAGTTTGGGTTGAACAACCTAACAACCTAACAACCTAACAACCTATATCTTAACGATTTCGGGCGTATAAGTGAACTGAAAATCGGGTTTGCCGCAGTCGTAGAGCGGCTTTAACGCGCAGAAATCGGCCACTATCGCGTCCAGCAGTTCCGGGCCGTTTTGCAGAATGGGATGGGTACGCGCAAGGGGGATGCCGAACCGGGCATGTTGTCCCTTGACGCGGTTCATGCGGCGGGCGAAATCGGTCAGGGTTTGCGCGTCCAGTTCGTGGCCGCTGCGAAATGCGCCGTTTTCATCCGTCATATCAAAGCTGTGTATCGTGGGATGATGCGCCAGATGCGCGGCGAGAGCCTCGGCGTTGCGTTCCAGATTGGCGGCAAACGTGGCTTTTTCGTCTGCGTCATCCTCCACAAACGTTAGCAACTGCGCCTGCTCCGCGCCAATGGCAATTCGTAGATGCACGACCGGCTTATACGACTTTGGCGTCCGCGCGAACGCCACCCACGTTTGTATGGGAGGGTTGACAGTTCGCCGCAAATGCTGCGCGACATGCGGGTACAGCGGTTCGCCTGCCACTTCCGACAGGCGCGTAGACAGCAGTTGGCCCATCTGTATCAGTTTCGGCTTGACATGCAGACGCAGACTTGCCATGCGCTCGGTAAAGGTTGGTACGCCAAACACGTCAAAATCCTCGTCCGCAAATCCCGCAAACGTCGCGGCCTCGCTCACCTCTTCCAGCGTCTTAATCGCTTCACATTCATTACTCGCCATACATTTCACTCCAAAACGAATTCTTCCGTAGGGGCGCAATAAATTGCGCCAAAAATGATTACGAAACACAATATGAACACCAAAGTCAATGCGGGCATATATGCAATCCGGGCGTGATAAATCATGCCCCTACGGGAGATGGAATGGCGAAATGCGGGTTGTAGATGATGCCGACGACATTCCCGAACGGGTCTTTCACAGTGCCGGTACGAATTCCGCCGCCCACGTCCTGCACGGCCTCATGCGGGGTCGCGCCCAATACCAGCAGTTTCGCATACGTTACATCCGCATCTTCCACGCCCCAATAGGTAGTGACGCCGGTTGCTTTTTCCGCGTCATTTGCTGACTCGTCGGGTATCAGTCCTAACTCGTAGCCGCCGACATTGTAGCCAACGTAAAACAGCTCATCGAAATACGGCGGTTGGTTCAGCAGCCTGCTGTACCAATCTTTTGCTTTTTCCAGATCGTCTACCGCGTAAATAACCGTTCGCAAGCCCTGAAACATGCGCGTTTTCTCCTTCACATTGGTTTGATGGCGTTTGTTCGCTTACCAGTCGCGCCCTTCCCCCGGCACATCGTCACAACGAACGTTTTGCAGCCCACAGGCGGTAGCCATTTCCTCGACCGTATCACAGATATTCTCACGCTCTCCGGTTTCAATGTAGCCGTCGTACTTGGCGTCCAGCGCGTTGAACGCCGCGATGTACTGTCCTAAAATGGCAAGAACGCGCTCTTTATCCGGTTCCCACCCCAATTCAATGAGGGATTGAACGGTTTCCCGATACACGGCGCGGCTGTCTTCAATCGCTTCCGCGTCCGTATAGCCCTCCCATATCGTGAAGGGCGTTCGCTTTTGCATCTCCTGAAGTGTCGCCATTATTTCAGCCTTTCAAACCGTTACGCGCAACCTGATACACCGCCAAAGATAGAACGCAGTACATTGGTAGGGGTTCTGCTTGCGGAACCCTCCTTATACCAAGCGCAGCAATCTGCCATTTTGGGCGCAGCAATCTGCCATTTTGGGCGCAGCAAGCAGCGCCCCTACCTCTTGTACTACCTTGACAGGTACTCATCTGTTGAGCGTTCATTTTACGGATGAGAGCAAGCGCGTTTGGCAATACGCCATCATTTGCCAGAACTCATCTTTTTGCGCCTGCAAGTCCCATCCCGACTTTTTGTTGACCGTGAAGTTGTCCCACAATCCGCCCGACACAAGATACTTTTGCGCATGGGACGTTGCGCGTTGCGCATCAATCCACATCAGCGCGGTCATAGCCCAATCCTGATCGTAATAGCAATCCGGCAAAGCCAGATAGTGGTCAAGATACTCCGTCAGGTAACGGACGCTAACCTCATCCGCAAAGCAGGCGAATGCGAAAGCGTATCCCTGTCCGGCGTAACAGGCTTTGCTTGCCAGAAACTCTACGCCGATTTGCTCCGCAAACTGATCCCACTTTTTCAGTCCGCAAAACCAACTGCCCGTCAGTTTATCGCGCCAGTTACGAACAGAAAGCAACCGCGCAACAACATCTTCCGTAATCTCATCCAGAGCGATCTTAACCTCATACAGGAAAATCCGTTCGTTCCGGTTCCTCAAGACAGATGTAGTTGCCGTGCAGAATGTTCATATAATATGGATTCACCCATTTTACAACAAACGCATCCTCAACAAAATCAGCCATAGCGCCCTTCTGACAACATTTAACTTTCTCTTGTTCTCATTCGCGTGTATTCGCGTTCATTCGCGGCTAAATCTCTGCTTCCGCCCGATACTGCTCCCACGCTTCGGCAACCTGTCCCTCGTGTACGTTGCCGGTATGGGTATAGACCCGGTAGCGCAGGCGCAGCGGGCTGTCGGGCGTGAGTATCCAGGGGTCGTCGCGGAAGAACAGGAAATTGGGCGAAAAGGGGCCGTAATCGCGGGTGAACCAGGGCGTCGGATAATCCGGGTTACGGGGATGGTCGAAGACGGCGATGCCGCACTCCAGCCGCCCCAGTTTGCCGGAGCAGTCGAGCCAGGGCGAACGCTGTTTGTAGGTTTCGCGCTCATTGCGCTTGCCGGATGCGTTTGTCAGGGTTCCGCCCGTCCGTACCGTCAGGCCCTCGGCCACGCGGATGTGGGGCAGTCCGGCCTCATTGGTCTGGTGCAGGGTGACATTCTGTTCGCCGGGTACGCGCAGGTTCAGTTCAAAGTCGAAAATTCGGGCTTCAACCGGCGTGTCGTAAAACGTGAACTGGCGCGTGTCCCGCAAAATCAAGTCACCGGTTGGCGCGATCCAGTCACAGGACTGCGTGAAACTGCCGTTTTCGCCCCCACTTTCGATACTGTCAAAGCCTCGCGCCACGATCTTGCCGCTATTGTGGCGTTCCAGCCAGCAGTCGGTATCCTCCACGCGCCCGTACCCGACCCAGAAGCCGTGATGATGGCGGTGGTCGGTGGGGGCATCCGCCAGCAGCGACAGGCCATTGGCGGCGCGAAGCGGATATAAATACGGTTTCCAGACAGGCTGGCCTGCCGAGCCATACGCATACCGGGCGTACTCCTGCCCCCCGATGCGTATGACCAGTTGCCCGTTGGCATCAATCACTTCCACCATGTTCGCGTTCTCCTCTATTTAATTGTACCTGACGGAAGGGGTTGAGAAGAAGAGGAGAAAAGGAGAAGAGGAGAAGAGGAAAATATAATTCAGATTAGCGTTTTTGAATCTCCATCGGGGCGGCGGTGGCTACGTCTATGGGCGTGACGACGATCTGGCTGGCGATTTCGCGGCGCAGGTTGCGATGGTCGCTGCTCACGTCCTGCCCGCCCCGCTGCGCTTTGTCGAGTTCTTTGCCCGTCAGTTCGCCGCCGCCCGCTTCCATGGCAATGCCGTAACGCGCCAGTCCCGCTGCCGCCGCCATGCGAACGGGGAACATCACGCGGCGGGAATGGTCACTGCCCCCACGCGCCGAGCGGTCGGAATGTTCCGCGTGATTGGCGTTTTCGGGTGACAGCACGTAGGCGCGATCCTGCGCGAGTTTTTGCAGCATGGGAACGTTTTCGTCATCGCCCATCAGGGCGAGGGCAAGCGCGCCGGATGCCCGCAGGCGGTAGTTGTCGCCACGAACAGCTTTGCCGATCTCCTCCTCAATCATTTTGCGCTGCCCGACCGACACGCCGTACTCGCGCAGGTTTGTCAGCACAACCCGGCTCGACCATCCGGGCGGGTCATTACGCCGCGCCCGATACGCTACAATGCCCATGCCAATCAGCGCCCTGCCGCGCAAATACGCATCATCCGTTCCCGCCAGGTGCATCAGAAACGGAAGGAGGCGCGGCGTGGCGCGGGTTGTCAGCAGATCGGACGCGGCATACGCATAGGACGGCAGGCCGCGCAAACGCTCCGGGGCCTGCAAAATGCCCAGTACGATACGGTCTATGTCCACGCCCGCAGACTCCAGAAATTGCAGCGCGGAGGTGTTCACTTTTCCGTCCGGCGTTCCCGGTTCCAGCAGCAGGGACAATCCGAACGCGACCGCCTCTTTTTGCAGTCCCGCCCGTTTCGCCGCCTCGAACGCGCCCTCGCGAAATTGCCGATTAGCCTCTGTGCCGTCCTGCCGGATACGCGACGGCTCAAACGGGGACGCGAAGATGGGGAACGCGCGTTCCGGCTGCCGCAATTCCAGAAAGCTCTGCCCGACCAGTTCTTTCAAATTCGCGTCGCAGGCGATCTCATCCGGCGAAAACGTGTTGGACGCGAGGGACACAACCCGCCCGTAGTCCCGCCGCGCAAAGTCGGCCTGCGCGTCGCGCAGCACATTGGCGTAAACCGCGCTGTGTTCCCTGTAACCCGGAATTTTGCGGCTGTCGCCCCATGCCAGCGAAAACAGATGTTCTTTGCCCCATGCGGGCTGCCACGAAAGCCCGGTCAGCGCAATGGCATACACGGTATCCGGCGACAGGGTTTCGCCGCGCCATTTCAATTTAGCGGTCGCCTGCTGTATCTCCTCGCTGAACAGCGCGTCCATGCCCCTTCCTGCCACGCGGCGCGGCTCCTCGCCAAACGCGACAACTTTCGCCTCACTCCGAAGCGGGCAAAACACTCCCGACGCGGCCAGAAAAGCGGCAGGACACAAGAATAGCAGACGCGGCAACGGCTTGAGTAGCATAAAAATGGAGTTCCTGAATTCGGCGCAAGGTGAAAGCAATACGAGCGTGACAAACGGCAGGGGGCAAACAGCCGCGCATCCCTGATTTTGACACATGAAACCGCGAAATGTTTCACCGGTTCCTGCGTGTGTAATAAGCATAGGGCTTGCGAACAGGAAACGGGCTTGCCAATGTCGAACATAGCCGCAGAATAATCAAGCAATGATTTTAGCCGCAAATATACGCGAATACACGCAAATGAATAGGACAATTCAGGCAAAGGCATCAGCCAATTTTCCTCTATCTGTAATCCTGTTCATCCTGTCTGTTCTGGATTGCATTTGCGTGTATTCGCGTATATTTGCGGCTAACACTTGAATGGAGTTACATAGTGCATACGATTACGTTGATTTCAGGGGATGGCATCGGGCCGGAAGTGTCCGAGGCCGCTGTGCGCGTGGTGGAAGCGACGGGCGTACAGGTGGAATGGGAGCGATTGGAGGCGGGCGCGGAGGCGTTTGTCAAATACGGTTCGCCCGTGCCGGACGAGGTGTTCAACAGCATTGTCCGCAACCGGGTCGCGCTCAAAGGGCCGCTCGCCACGCCGATTGGAACGGGTTTTTCCAGCGCGAACGTCACCCTGCGCAAGCGTCTTAATTTGTACGCGAATGTGCGCCCCGCCAAAACCCTGCCGGGCGTGAAATCGCGCTATGACAATGTGGATTTAGTCGTGGTGCGCGAAAACAGCGAGGATTTGTATGCAGGACTGGAACATATCGTGGTTCCGGGCGTGGTGGAGAGCCTGAAAATCATCACGGAAACCGCGTGTATCCGCATCGGGATTCATGCGTTTCAGTACGCGCGAGATAACGGGCGCAAAAAAGTTACGGCTGTCCACAAAGCCAACATTATGAAACTGGCGGACGGCCTGTTTCTGGACTGCCTGCGCCGGGTCCGCCGCGACTTTCCCGAAATCGAGTACGACGAGATGATCGTGGACGCGACCTGCATGAACATGGTGCTGCATCCCGAAAAGTTCGACGTGATGGTGATGGAAAACCTGTACGGGGATATTCTCAGCGATCTGGCGTCGGGACTGATTGGCGGATTGGGACTGACGGCTTCCGCCAATATCGGGGAAAACGGCGTCGCCATGTTCGAGGCGGTTCACGGCAGCGCGCCCGACATTGCGGGCCGCAACATCGCCAACCCGATTGCCTTGATTCTATCCGCCGCCATGATGCTGATACATATCGGCGAAACCGATGCGGGCAATCGCGTTCGTAACGCTGTCTTCACGGTTCTGGCCGAAGGCCGCGCCATGACCGGCGACCTGGGCGGCAGCGCCAAAACTACCGGACATGACGGACGCCATCATCGCCGCATTATAATACTCACCACAGAGGCGCAGAGATACAGAGGTTTTACAGAGAGGGAATAGAAAAGAGGAGAGGAACCGCGAAACCCGCGATAAAGAAGTCAACTATTCCCGCGTTTGCGGCGGGCAAGGAGGGCCGCGCCCGTGACGGCTATTCCCGTGAGCAATGCGACGCTGCCGGGTTCGGGAACGGTGGGTACGCCCTCCACTTCAAACAGCGCGGACGAAAACCCGCCGTCAATAAATCCGTTCAAATTGGAATAAAAGTAACGGGGCGTTCCGATGTCGGTGGCATTGGAGGGAGCCAATCCATTCCCGGTGGCCCCAAACAACCCCGACCCGATAAGCAGCGAGTACGTTCCGGGGAACAAAACAGCGTGAGCGGGAATGGCGAGAACAGAACTGACGCCACCGGCAGGCGTAAAGGTTGTGGCAAACACGGCGTCGCTCAAGTTCCGATTGGCAGGAAACGGAGTGGCAGCGTTAAGGGGGTTGATGGCAGCGAACAGTGTGCCGTTGCCTGAGACATTGAAACGGATGTTGGTGACACGATACGCCTGCGTCGTGGTAAAACGGACACCGAGAATTTGACTGTTATCCACGAACAAGCCTGTATTCGCCAGTGGTCCTGCAATCGCAGATTGGTAAATCACCTGCGATTGAGCCGGACAGCACACTCCCCCAATTGCAGCGCAGGCAAACGCGACACCCGCTTTGTAACGCTTCAACATGTCCAAACCTCCCGTCCATAACGCGAGAGGTTTACAGTCGTTGCGACCATGCAGACTATCTATGCGGCGTTCGACAGCCCGGATACTGTTTCAATCCCCGTGAGAGGTTTACAGTCGTTGCGACCCGACGGTTGAACAACTGAAAGCGGTTTGTTTCAAATTTCGTTTCAATCCCCGTGAGAGGTTTACAGTCGTTGCGACCCGTTTTGCGCCTTGTACCTGTATACGGGGACAAACCCAGTTTCAATCCCCGTGAGAGGTTTACAGTCGTTGCGACAGCAATGACCTTTCTGCCTGGACAACGCGCAACATCTGCACGTTTCAATCCCCGTGAGAGGTTTACAGTCGTTGCGACGAGTACATCATGCGGGTTGAGGTAAAGAGCATGTCCATGTTTCAATCCCCGTGAGAGGTTTACAGTCGTTGCGACACAAAGGGCGGTTTCCCGACGAGCCGCCCGACTACTCGTTTCAATCCCCGTGAGAGGTTTACAGTCGTTGCGACACACTTCGCGCGATACTCTATAACCGGCCAATGGGACTCGTTTCAATCCCCGTGAGAGGTTTACAGTCGTTGCGACGGTATATTCGCGCCTTCCCTGCCCCTTTCCTCCTGCCTGTTCACCCTATTTTACGCGAATTTCTAAAAAAGTTTTCCAAATGACACCTTTTTCCGGTAATCACGCAAAAAAGTGCGCGAACCGAAGGTCGAACTTATGTGTCCCTCGGTTCGCGCACTGATTTTTATCCCACCAATAGATCGCAAGGCTTCTGGCGAAAGGCATTGCGACAATGCCGCCGATCAGTATACTCCTTCAATTTGTCTCTACACCTATGAAAACCCGGCGAGAACACAATGGTCATCGCCGGGTTTCAGAATTTGGAAGCAGAGAAGAGGCTAGATTTTGGCGGCGACTTGACGGATGCGGGCGTCCAATGCGCCCTGATCTATGATGAACGATTGCAGCGCGGATTCGGTCATCACGTCGTCGAGCGCGGCGCGGCCTGCCCATCGCGCCGTGTCGGGGATTTTGCCTTTTTTGCTGATTTCGGCGGCCTCTTCCTTCGTAAAGCCGCTGAACAGTTTCGTGCCGTGATCCTTGTCCGCCTGCCGCAGATCATCGCCGGTCAGGTTCGCGCCACCCCGGTTCGCGAGTTCCTGCGCGAACTTCTTGAACGCATCGTCAATTGTCCACAGCACTTCCACGCTGGATTTGTCCGTGTCGTTGCCCAGTTTCACCTCGTAATTTTCCTGCATCCGGCCCACGATGTCATCCGGGTTCGCGTTGTTCTTGTAGAACTCTTCCACGGCTTTGGGCGGAATGGTGTACACGTCCAGACCCGCCAGCGACAGCATCTGATCGGCGCTGCGCATGGACGCGGCAATCTGGTGCGTGGGAATGTCGTCGTGCGCTTCCCGCAGTTCCCGAACCCCTGTCTGCGAAGCGATCGTGGTTTTTTCGCCCACGAATTTGCCGTCGCCGAGTTTGTTATCCGCCACAACCGCGTTCAAGCGTCCCAAAAACACGTTGCAGTAGTTCGGCTTGGACAGCAGGGCCGCGAGATAGTTCTGCCGCGCGGAGAAGCCGAGCGTATAGTTGATCGGGATGCCCTCCTGCCGGACGCGGGCCACCGCGCAAAAACCTTCGGGCGTCATGGGGATTTTCACGATAAAGCGATCCGGGTTGACGGCGTAATACCGCTGCGCGTAGCGAACGGTTTTCTCGATGTCGTAGCCGATACCCGGATGCAGTTCCACGCTGACAAGGGCGTCAAAGGCATGGACAAGCCGCAGCGCGATGTGGCAGTTGACCACGAACGCGATGTCCATTACCATGTCTTCATCGGAAATGCCGGGTTCCACGTCCTTGATGCGTTTGGCCGCTTCCTGAATGTCATCGTCCATGATGCCGGTCTGCACCACCTGATTGGCGAGCGTGTTGTTGGTGGTCAGGGCGGACATTTCCCGCCGCCACAGTTTACTGGCCTCTTCCAGATTGCCCGTGTCGAGCCAGAGCTGGGTTCCCAACGCGCTCAATTTCGCAAGCGCGGGGTCGCTGGCCGGCATGGGAACGCGGGCGGGCGGATGCGCGACGGTGGCGGCGAGTTCCGCCAGTGTCTCTTCCTTACGGGTCATGTTGCTTACGGCGAGAGTAGCCATGTCAAACTCCTTTGATACAAGTGAGAGTGGTTAAAAGTGGAGAGTGAGAGTAAATTCCTGTCTACTCTCACTCTCACTTTGTCGTAAATACTTCTTCAAAATGCGCAAGCAGATCGGCGGGCGTGGCGTAGATGGCGACGGCCTGCGCTAAATCTTCGGGTTTCCAGCCGCCTGTCAGCAACGCAATCGCCGGTACGCCGGCTTTTTTAGCCGCTTCCAGATCGTAGGGCGTGTCCCCAATCATGATACACTCGCCAGCCTGCAAGCCGCCCTTCTTCAATGCGGCCTGAATAATGTCCGGGTCCGGTTTGGAGTTGGACGTATCTTTAGACGACGCCTTGTTGTCGAGAAACTCCAGCAGCCCTACTTGTTTCAGCGCGGCATCGGTTTCTTCCTCCCCGGAAGTGGCGGCGACAATGAGAATTTTCTCATTTTTTAAGCGTTCCAGCAATTCCCGCGCTCCCGGCGTCGGTTTTAGATGTGGCACGTACTCTTGCAGGTATATTTCTTTACGCCGCGCGAGCAGATTTTTGCCCTTTTCGCTTTCGCTGTCCAGCCCCGCCACTTCCGGCAGCAGCTTGTCGCTCCCCTTACCAATCAGCGGGCGTATCTTCTCAAAAGGTATATCCAGCCCATACTCCTGAAACGACTGCGCAAACGCTTTCGCGTTGGCGTCGTTGCTGTCAACCAGCGTCCCGTCTATATCACAAAGCGCCCCGCGAATAGCAGTCATAGCAATCTCCGAGAGTTAGGTTGTTAGTTGTTAGGTTGTTAGTTGTTAGGAAAACCGAAGTATCACGATGTTCTTGCCTGCAACAACCCGAACAACAAAGGAACCTAACAACCTGACAACCTAATAACCTAATAACCTAATCTAGCGCGAACCACGCCTTCACCGGTTTTTGGAACCACAGGAAGGCGAAAACGCCGATAATGGCAATCCAGATGAGGGTGGAAAGCGCAAAGCCGTGCAGCAGAACCGCAAGCAGGGCCATGCCGCCCAGAACAAAGGCGTTCGCGGTCCAAGCCCAGGGCCGTTGCGTCCAGGTAAAGTACGCGATAATGCACAAAAGCGCGGCAACCGGCAGCAGAGTGAGCGTGTAGATAATCGGCACAAGGGTTCCCGCCGCCGATTGAATGGCGTTCGTACCCTCCTCATTTACTTTGGGGCGGGCTGTCCACGCCGAAATTGTGGACCACAGCGGCACGGCCAGCGCGAACAGGACATTAAAGCAGGTCATGGCGGCGACAAAGGGCGGACGCTGTTCCAGCGCTTCAATCTGTTTATCGGAGCGCGTGACATAGTTCTCCTCCTGTCCCACCTGCCCGCCGTAGGCCGTCAGGGGCGTGTGGCAGTTGAGGCAGGTAGCCGTCGTCACAGGATTCATTTCGCCACAGTGCTTGCATTGCAGGGTATCGGCCATAGCGGTTTCCATTCTATATCGGATTCAATCTCATTTGGAAAAATTAAAACGTAGAGCGCGCGTCCGGCATGATTGCGCTTCAACGTATAGGACGGTTGAAATCCCGATTGGGTTCGCGCAATCCGCTTAATCTAATTGGGCTTCGGCAGCTTCCAATCGCTCGGCTTCCGCCTGTAACTCTTCTTCGATGCGCCGCAACCGTTGCCGCAATTTGTCCCGTTTCGACTGAAGCAGTTTTTCGCGCTTCAGACTGGCCTGTTTCTCTTTCTGCATATACGACGCGATGCCCCGTTCTACCAATCGCGCCACATTATGGTGTTCGTCGGCGGGGCTGTCGAATTGGAAGGGACGGGGCGCGCCTTCGCGGTACGCGACGGCCTCGGCAATCTCATGGCAGATACGCTTTTGCAGTACGCCCGCTTTGTTCGTGTGCCGCACCACAATGGTCGTATCCAGCGTTACGGCGGGTTCGGACAGGTCGGCGGCAACGATATGCAGATGCAGGCCGTACCTTGCCGCCGCTTCCTGCCACTCCACAAGGCTGACCGGCCAGCGTCCATAGTTGCGGGCGCAAATATCCTGCGCGATAATCGCCGCTTCCCGCTCCTGCCACGTTTCCCAATCCGCCACATCCCCCCAGGTTTCGTCTTCCATCGTGTTTCTCCGAGTTGTCAGGTTGTTAGTTGTTAGTAGGGGAAAATTCTGAAACCTAACAACCTAACAACTAACAACCTAACAACCTAACAACTCATTCCGCTTTCTTCCCCTGCGTGGTTTCGCCCTGCTGGTCCTCCAGCCACAGGGCGCGGATGATTTCGTCGGCAGTGGCGCGGCGGGCGGCAGACAGGCCGCTGTAGTACGAGTTGATGAGCGGGGCTTCAACCTCTTCATCCCCGTAAAAGTACGCCAGCGGAACCTTTAAGGCGGACGCCAGAGCGGGCAGTTCCGAAGCATTGATGCTGCGCTCACCGCGCTCCCAGTTGGAGATGGTCACGCGGCTGACTCCGGCGAGTTCCGACAGCGCTGTCTGGCTGAGACGCAGATACTCTCGGCGTGACTTGATGCGTTTTCCGATTTCCTGTTGTGAATGTTCCATTCTGATACCGTCCCGATTTGATTTGAAACATTATGATGCGAAATACCCGAAAATGCAAGCCGAAACTCTTGACAACCCTGCGCCATTTTGGTACAATGCTGATGCGATTTGATACTTATGTCTGCTCTATTATGTCTACATGCTTTGAAGGAGATTACGACATGCCCCAGCTTTCGGTTGCAGAATTTGACGCGCGCTTTTCGCGGCTTCGCCCCCTGCTGGAAGCGTACACGCAGCGGCGGGTGTCTTTTGAGGACGCGCAAGATTTGGTGAGCGGCTGTTTCGTGCAGGCGCGTCACTCCCTCGCCGTTTATCGGAGCGAGCGCGACCTTGTGGCGTGGCTGAAAGGCATTCTGGAAAACCTGCTGCGCCTGCACTTTCGCCGGCTTCGTATTCGCCGCGAAGACAGTGTTGACGGCGACGACTTGCCCGTAGAGCGCGAAGCGAAAGGCGAACGGGAAGCCGCCCGAAAAGCCGCCCTGCGCCGACGCCTGTATCAGCGCATTGCCGCCGTTGACCTGACCGCCCGCCAGTACGAGTGCCTGCTGCGGACGCTGGCGGGAGAAACACAGCAGCAAATCGCCGCAAGTTTAGGCGTCACGCAACGCGCCGTCTGTTATCATCTACAATCGGCGCAGGAGCATTTGCGCGACTTTTCCAAAGGCAAACCTGACATAGACCGTTTCGAGTTTTTCTATGAGTGCGCCCACCATCCCATTTACCGCAAGCCGCACAGTTTCGACAACCAGAGCAACTCCATAGACCGCGAACAGCACCGCTATGCGTGTCTGCGGGAGGAGAGAAAAGGAGAAAAGGAGAAAAGGAGAAGAGGAGAAGAGGAGAGGAAAACAAGACAGAAGAACATTTTGGCGGTTCATCCTGTCAATCCTGAGAAATCCTGTTAATCCTGTCTATTCTCTTTTTGTCTTTTTTCGTTTATTTCGCGTGTTTCGCGGTTCATTGAAGGAGCGTCGTATGAAAACCATTGTGGGCATGTTTGACCATGCGGAGGATGCGCAAAGCGCGGTGCGCGGATTAGAAGCGGCGGGCATCTCGCGGGCGGCGATCAGCGTCGCGGTGGACCCGGAAAGCAAGCACGCCGACCAGTATTCGACCGGTTCGGCAAGCGCGGCGGAGAGCATGACCGAAGTAATCGCGACGGACGCCACAGCGGGCGCGGCGATTGGCGGCGCGACCGGCCTGTTCATGGCGCTGACAGGACTGGTGATTCCCGGTTTTGGAACCATTGTAGCGGCGGGATGGCTGGTTTCGGTTCTGGCGGGCGCGGCAGTTGGCGCGGCGGCAGGCGGATTAGTCGGCGGCTTGACGGGCGCGGGCATTCCCCTTGAAGACGCCATGTATTACCGGGAAGGCATACGGCAGGGCGCGACGCTGGTTGCCGTCCGTACCGAGGACGCGCAGGCGGTGGAAATCGCGCATATCATGGAGAAACGGGGCGCGGTCAACATTGATGAGCGCGGGGCGCAGTACATGCAGCAGGGACTTGTTTCGCCGACAGACAGCAGCGTTCTAATGCGGCCCGTACCGGCGTCCAACGCGCCAGAACCCCTGTCCGCTTCTCATACGTCCCAACCTGTACCCGCTTCCGGCGTGGAACATGTATCTGCTGTCGGGGTGGAACATACGGAAACGCCCCTGATTGTGGAAGAACCTCTGCCGTCCGGGGGTATGGGACATGTGTATGCGGGAGGGGCGGAAATAGCGGACAAGCGCAGCGATACCTCCTCCCTGTAACGAATGTTCTCAAACGTAGTTTCACACCGCTTTGCGAGTAGAATTGGCTTGCAAAGCGGTTTTTGGCGTTTGCAGGGCGCGATACCGCATGATTCGAAGCGCAGGGGCGGCAAATGTAGGCAGAAACAGAGGTTTGTTGGTATACTATCAGCACAGAATTCGCCCATTTCCCACCGCCAAACCTGCTCGTTTGCGGCAGGCGCGCGGTTTTTTAAGGAGACTCCCCGCAGTGTTAAAAACGCTTTTTCTCAGCCCACCCTCATTTGACGGCTTCGACGGCGGCGCCGGTTCGCGCTATCAGGCCAAACGCGAAATTACCTCCTACTGGTATCCGACGTGGCTGGCGCAACCCGCCGCGCTCGTACCCGGCAGCAAACTCATTGACGCGCCGCCCCATCACCAGACGCAGGACGAGATTCTCAAAATCGCCAAAGATTACGAACTGGTTGTCATGCACACGAGTACGCCGTCTCTTGCCAACGATGTCGAGTGCGCCCGCCAGCTGAAAGCGCAGAACCCGAACGTGAAAGTGGGCTTCATCGGGGCGCATGTCGCCGTTTTGCCCGAACAAACCCTGCGCGAAAATAAGATCATGGACTTCGTGTGCCGCCACGAATTCGACTATACCTGCAAGGAACTGGCGGAAGACCGCGATTGGAGCGCCATCACCGGGCTTTCCTACCGCGACAAGAACGGCATTATACAGCGCAACGAAGACCGCGAACTGGTTCCCGATTGGGATTTGATGCCGTCCGTGCTGCCCACGTATGCCGCCAATCTGGACATCACCAAATACTTTATCGGCTATCTGCTGCACCCGTATGTGTCGTGGTACACGGGGCGCGGCTGTCCCGCCAAATGCACCTTCTGTCTGTGGCCGCAAACCATCGGCGGGCATCAGTACCGCACCAAAAGCCCGGAGTGCGTGGGGCGCGAACTGGACGAGGCCAAAGCTATCTGGGGCGACAAAGTGCGCGAGTACATGTTCGACGACGACACGTTCACCATTAACAAGGCCCGCGCCATCGAAATCAGCAAGCACATGAAGCGCAACAACTTTACGTGGTCGTGCAACGCCCGCGCCCATGTAGATTACGACACGCTCAAGGAACTGCGCGACAATGGCCTGCGCCTGCTCCTTGTCGGCTTCGAGTTGGGCAATCAGGAGATTCTGAACCGGATTAAAAAGGGCATCAAGCTGGACATGGCGCGCGAGTTCATGGCGAACTGCAAGAAACTGGGCATCAAGGTGCATGGCACGTTCATCATCGGCCTGCCCGTGGAAACCAAAGAAACGGTCGAGGAGACCATTCGCTTCGCGCAGGAACTGGACCCGCACACGATTCAGGTGTCCATTGCCGCGCCCTATCCCGGCACGGAACTGTACGATCAGGCGCTGGCGAACAACTGGTTCGCCCGCGACGGCCTGATTTCGGGTTCGGGCATCCAGACGAGTACGCTGCAATACCCGGATATGTCAACGGCGGAGATCGAGGACGCGGTAGAACGCATGTACAAGCGGTTCTACTTCCGTCCAAAAGTGTACGCCCGCATGATTGCCGAAATGCTGACCGAGCGGCAGATGTTCAAGCGCCGCATCCGCGAAGGTATGGAGTTCGCAGGCTACGTCAAGGATCGCAAAGCCGAAGTCCGCAAGCGCAACAGCGAAGCCGTCACCGCCTGAACTAAACCATGAACGTAAATGACGCGATTGGCGCGAGAGGCGAAGCTCTCTTTTATGCGCTCATTACGGAGTTCCATACTTTCGGCAGGGGAGAACGTCCGCTCTTTGCTGCGGCTTATCTGGGAGAGAAGTGGGAGACTGTTGATTTCATTGTGGAACTGGTGGGCACATCTGGCGTTCGGCCTTTTTTCTTCGTTCAGGTAAAAACCACGCGCCGCGGCTACTCTGCTGATAATACGCGGCTGAACGTCAAGGTAAAGCGCGAGGATGTGCGCCGTTTAAATCTGTATTCCATACCGACTTACATTGTCGGCGTCAATGATTTCGACAAGGCAGCATACATTGTATCCGCCAATGGAGAAACGCTGAACCCTCTGTCAAGCATGAGCGTAGATTGTCCCATCAATGCTGTAAACCGACAGGCGTTATGGAATGAAGTCTTCGCCTTCTGGACAGCGTCTGCGCTGCCAAAACTTACATCATCGTTTGTCGATGCGGAATGGAGGTAATAGTCATGCCCACAATGGAAGCGAATCTGGTTGCGGGGCGTGCCGAGGCGCTAGTCATCGTGCATCTAACCCGCCGTTCAGATATAAATCTCGTACCCTCGAATGACGACGCCTACGATCTACGAGCGATGGTCGGCGCAGGTCGCAAAAGACCGTTCGGAATTCGAGTGAAGGGGATACTTCCTGCGTCTGTAGACCCTGAATTTGCTCGTCAAGCCAGAAACGGACGCAGCAAGCCCACGCGCCAGCAGTTACTGTCTGAAGCGGAATTCCCTGTATGTGAAATGGTTGTGAACGTCGTCAGCAACGAAATCACCTGGCGCTGGCTGCTGGAACCCGTTTGTGAAAAAGCGGGTAAGCGCTTGCGTACAAACCCCAACACGACGTTGACTCTTTTGACCAGTCAGACCGTAGAGGCGATTGTTGATGCTGTGAACTGCTGGTACGCCGATTGATCCGGTTTCGCTGCAACTGTGATTGTTCCATAGAACCGCTCTTTTGAGCATACCTCGGTTCCAATTCGACAGCAAAGTACAACGAGAAGAGCGGGAGGGAGAAAACATGCAGAAGTGGAAGTATTGTGTAATTACTAATATGTATGATGACATGAAACATCAAACTAGCGCCTGCTTTTCCAACCAGACTTCCATTTGAATAAAAATCACTCATATGTACAGAAGCAACTTCGACGATAATGTTGCATGCTTGATTGCACAACTCGGTGAAGAGGGTTGGGAGATGGTTGGAGCAGAAACGACAACATACGAACATGCTTTGTATTTCGGACGACCTGAATAGGCGCGGTAGAGCGCATGTACAGGCGGTTCTACTTCCGTCCGAAAGTATACGCCCGCATGATCGCCGAGATGCTGACCGAACGGCAGATGTTCCCCCACTCTCGACGGCTGAAACGCTTCCGGTTACGCCGCCTCTTGATGTTAGTATACTTCAAGTTTTCTCGTCCGGCAAGATTGCGATTCGCAACGCGGAGGTCACACAGTTGCTGCAATGGGTCGCCAATGATTTGGGCGAAACCTTTCCCGGTATTGAAAGTACAGTCGGAGTATGCGGGGGAGAACCCTGCATTGCTGGTACGCGCATTCCGGTTTGGACATTGGAGCAGGCGTGGCGGCTCGGCATTAGTGAAGCCGATCTGCTCTGCGCATACCCCACGCTTCATGCCAGTGATCTGACTCATGCTTGGGCGTATGTACGCGCGCATCACGCGGAAATTGAACAGCAGATACGAGCAAACGAGGAGGCGTAATTGGTGGCTATCAGCAGAATTCAGGAACTGCAACTGCGGCTTATTGAAAGTACGAACTACAACGCGATGGAGGGAGAACGAGTCGCTGCGGATTTGCGCGCATCAAGATTGGTGGCGAGCCTGCCTGCTGACTCGCGATTATCCTTCCGAATTGATTTGCCTGCGCGATCTGGAAGAGGATCGTTGGAACGCCGATACCCTTTACATTCTTGCTTCCGGCGCGAACGACTCCGCGTTAGAAGAAGTGGCGAACAGTTGGCATGCCGATACGACATGTTGGCTGTCAGAACAAGAAGTAAACCGGCGCATGGGTGGGGGCCGGGAAGGGCGTGTTCTCGTACTCTGGTGGGACTGATACCAGCTTTAATAACTTTTGCCTGATGGCGAAACTACGAAAAAGTAGTTCTACTACTCACATGAATTACTTGTGAGAATTTGAAGAAAATGCCGATTTCTGCTGAAATGCTTGACAGGCTACGCATGGGGCGCAATATTGCCGCCGAGTTACCTGCGCCACAGGCAGATTTCCGCGCTTTTGTTGTCGTGCTGCCGCAAGTTCCTGACCTCCGCGCACATCCCGAAGCGTGGACGGAAGGCGATTGGGATAACCGCTTTCACCGCCAGCCGACACTGCGTTCGCCATCGTTCATCAGCGGCTATGAAGCGCGTTATCTACGGCATCATGCCAAATATACCAACAGCGATTGGGGTTGGGACTACGACTACGTTCTGGCGGACGAAACAACGCGCGTTCAGCGCATGTTTGTGGAACGTGAAGAAGACGTGGAGGTCGCAGTAGCAACATGGCTACCGGATATTGCCGGCTTGCAAGCCCCCGGCAACTTTGACAGTAGCCTTGTCAACAGTCCTTTGAACTATTATCTTGATAATTCTAAAGAATTGCCGCATCTATGGCTGTTGTAGAAGTTGGAATTTTGTTGCTGCCTTTTTCTTTCCATAAAGTAACAGCAGAAAAAGTATGGAACTCATGAAACTGCTCTTCGACCACAACCTTTCTCCACGTCTGGTAACACAATTAGCCTGAGCATTCTGGTATTTCGGTAGCCCTGTAGGTTTAACAAACAATTTATGGCGCGGCGGCAAAGCGGGTTTGGAAAAGGAGAACCACATAATGCCTAATCCATTTCCCGGCATGAACCCCTATCTGGAAGAATGCTACGATTGGCGGGGAATTCATAATATATTGATTGTGCCCCAGAGCGATTCTGCCCGCAGATAGTGTCTGGAATTACATTGTCTGCCTGCATCGCGGGGCGCGGCCTTTCGAGTACGCTGTCTGGCTCAATGCCCTGCGCAATCGCCTCCCCCGCGTGGAAGTTCCGCTTGCCGAAGGCGACCCCTCTGTTATTTTGGACCTGCAAGCCGTACTGAACCTGTCTTATGACGCAGGCGCGTATGACCGTCAGATTCTCTACACAGAGGAAGCAGACCCGCCGCTGACGGGTGACGATGCGCTTTGGGCAGATGCCCTCCTGCGCGAACGCGGCCTGCGCCCCTGAACTCTGTCGATATTAACAACCATGCTAAACACGCAGGAGAATACAGAATTAGAAATACGGAACTTGGGGGAAGGGGTTCTAATTCAAAATTGTTCTTGTTTCCTGTATGTCTGCGCGTAGCGCGAAATGAATCAACGGATTACGACGGTTTTAATAGTTCAAAAATGCCGATGGGACGCGGGTTGGCTTCGTCGCCCAAACTCCATTTAGAGATTTCTATTTTCCAGTTCTGTTCTTGAAGCGTTTCCATCAACTTTAGACTGGTTCCCCTGAACGGATCGGCAACCAAAATACGGCCACCGGGCGCGAGGTTCGTCTCGAAAATGCGCTTTAAATGCGGGTGCATCGGTTCGCCGTACAGAATGTCGGAGCCGAGTATCCAGTCGTAACGCGCTTCGTCCTGCCAGTTCTCCCAATCCACCAACCGATGTTCCAATCCCCGGATGTTGTTCTGTTGGGCGTTGCGCTTGCACACAGTCATTGCCAGTTCCTGCCGATCCGTTTGTACGCACTGTAGCGCCCAGGGACGCGGCCACAATCCCCGGCAGTCCGGTTCCCGCGCCCAGTTCCAGCACGGTTTTACCCTTTAGTTCCTCCCCCCGCGAGGCGAGTTCGTAGGCCAGCGCAATCGCGGCAGGCCACAGCGCGACACCGTAAGGAATGTGGTCGAGCAGTTCCTTGAAGAATTGCAGTTCATCCGTATAGGTCAGAATCACGCCCGTATGCAAAATCGTCCATTCGCGCCCGGCAAGGCGCAAATGGTACTCGTGCAGGGGAAACGATTCGCCCGCAGACGTGTGCAGCAGGGGCGGCTGTGACAGGGAGGGTTGCTGGAGTTCGGTCATAGTTTTGGTGTTCGGTGTTCAGGTATTCGGTATTCGGTAGTTGGTGTTCGGCTTGTATCTTGTACCTTGTATCTCGTATCTCGTATCTCGTATCTCATATCTTGTTGCGGAGCAAGGAGCAATTCGCTGACCGGAACGTTTTGGAGGCCCTGCTTATCCAGATACGCGAAGATACGCGGCAAGGCTCTTGCCGATTCGGGATAGCTGACGTGCATCAGGACAATGTTCCCCGGCTTGATTTTAGCGACAATGCGTTTGGCGACGAAATCGGCGGACTTGCGCTTGCCCACGCTGTCCCACGAGTCCAGCGACCAGCCAATAGCCTGATACCCGTTCTGCGCCACTGTCTGGCGCGTTCGCCTGTTCTCATCGCCGTAGGGGAAGCGGAACAGGGGCTTCGCGCTCTGTCCGCAGGCTTTTGTAATCGCCTGTTCCCCGCGTTCCAACTGCGTTTGAATTTGCGCGGCCCTGCGTTTGGTAAACCGGGGATGCGAATAGGAGTGGTTGCCGATTTCCATGCCCGCATCGGCAATGGCGCGGCACGAGTCGGGATACTGTTCGCAAAACTTGCCGGTCAGAAAGAACGTGGAGCGCGTATGCCGCTGCTTCAATTCGGCCAGGATCGCCTGCACTGCGGAGTCGTCCGCGCCGGCATCGAACGTCAGGGCGACCTGGTTGGGCGCGTAGCGTCCGTACTCGAAAATTCGGGCGGACGGCTTGAACGCGGCAAGCGGGCGGATAGCAACCGCCACAACCGGCGGCGCAATCGGTTTAACCGGGGCGACACGCGCGGTATTCCGGCGACACCCCGGCAGCATAAGCGCCATGGCCGCAAGCAGGATTCCGCTTATCAGGCGCGTTCGACAGGCATAATGTGGGTATCCGATGGTACGGTTACAGGTTGTTGTTTGCGCACAGCCGGACGCATCATGCTTGCTGAGAATGTGTTTCATCAAGATTGACTTCAAACTTAGCAGTGAAAATATAAGTTTAGGAAAAGCCGCCTACCGGATGCGGCACGTAGGGTTCTTCCAGGGAGGTAATCTCCTCCTGAGTCAGCGCAATGTTCAGCGCGTTCGCGGCGTCTTCAAGATGATGCGGTTTGGTTGCCCCCACTATCGGGGCCGTGATAACCGGTTTGGAAAGCATCCACGCCAGCGCGATTTGCGCCATCGGAACGCCCCGCGCTTCAGCGATCTCCTGTATACGCGCCACGATAAAGCGATCCGACTCTTCGGTTCTAACATAAAGCGTTTTGCCGAAAGCGTCTGTTGCCGCCCGTTCGGTACTCGCGCGCTCTTCCCACGGACGCGCCACCCGGCCTCGCGCAAGGGGACTCCACGGAATCACGCCGATGCCCTCTGAAGCGCACAGTCCCATCATTTCGCGCTCCTCTTCGCGGTACAGCAGGTTGTAGTGGTTTTGCATAGACACAAAGCGCGTCCAGCCATGCAGATCGGCGATATACAGCGCCTTGCAGAATTGCCAGGCATACATGGACGACGCGCCGATGTAACGCGCTTTGCCCGCCTTCACCACATCGTGCAGGGCTTCCAGAGTCTCCTCGATGGGCGTCTCATTGTCCCAGCGGTGCGTCTGGTACAGGTCTACATAGTCCATGCCGAGCCGCTTCAAACTGGCGTCTATCTCGCTGAAGATCGCTTTGCGCGACAGCCCCGCGCCGTTCGCGTCCGGGCGCATGCGGCCATGCGCTTTGGTGGCAATGACCACTTCTTCCCGCCGGGCAAAATCTCGAATCGCCCGTCCCAGGATCTCTTCGCTCGTGCCATCCGAGTAGACATTGGCGGTATCGAAGAAGTTGATGCCCAATTCCAGTGCGCGGGAAAGGAAGGGGCGGCTCTGCTCCTCATTGAACGACCAGGGATGCGCGCCGCGTTCCGGCACGCCATAGCTCATGCATCCCAAACAAATACGCGAAACCTTCAAGCCGGTCTTGCCAAGTCGAATAGTTTCCATGAAATTTTCCGCTCCCAAGATTTTTGCGAAGACAAATGACGCTACAGGAATGCCGCGCATTGAAATGCGCGGCTGTGATAACGAAGTCCGCCTGCGCGGACTGAAGGCGGGATAATCTTTTGGATGCCGGTATAGTCCGCGCAGGCGGACTTCGTTATCACAGCCGCGCATTTCAATGCGCGGATGCAAGCATTATTTGTACAGTATTGGGTTTAATGCGTAGTGACCCCGCGACAATTCTCAACACGGCATCACCAGTGCATTTTGTCGTCGCCGTGCAGGGATTGGATGTA
The DNA here is from genome assembly GCA_963817895.1 of uncultured Chthonomonadaceae bacterium. GTDB lineage: Bacteria > Armatimonadota > Chthonomonadetes > Chthonomonadales > Chthonomonadaceae > CAWFQB01. The sequence continues at coordinate 310,399 of CAWFQB010000002.1, read as the reverse complement.
GTTGAGTTGGCCGTCGTGGTACATCATGTGCATGGCGGCAATTTGAGCGACGCCGAAGCGCGACATCGGGCCGAGCGGAGTTTCGGGAATGATGTCGCCGAGCGTGTTTTCATCCAGACCGTCAATGGCGGACAGCAGGGCCTGCGTGTGCTCTTCCAACGCGTTCAGAACGCTTTCTTTCGTGGTATGGGCGGCGAAATACGCCTTGCGCTCCTCATCGGACGGCGACGCGAACTCGCCGGTCGCCAGAAATTTCGCCACCTGTGCCATTAACCGCCGCGCACTCGGCCACGATATGCGTGGCATTGCGCGCCACGCCGCCCGAGAGTCTCGTCCAGTTTGTCTTCCGCAATCGCGTTCAAATCCTTCACCAGCAACCCCTTCGCGCGTTCGGTTCCCCCGCGCAACTGCGCGCGTAAATCCAGAGCAGGCATGTTGTTTCTCCTTTGCAGACAACGCTCGTTCTTAACGTTGCTGCTTAAATTGATCTTGCGTCAAATTGGTCTTCGCTGAAAACCGCTTCCACAGGATATACGTGGCAAACAGGCGGTTAGATTGCAGGAATAACGCGCATCCATGACTAATTTTACCGGGATGGCCTGCGGGGAGGAACGCGCTTTACCTGATAGGGGCGCGTGGCCGTCCCTGTGTCGCTGATAATCGCGGCATCCGGCGCGTATAGTGTGAAAAACCTGTGAATGCAACGCGCCCCTGTACCCTGTCTCGAATTGTATTTTGCAACAAGCAGGACGGCGCTGATGGAGGAAACTATGCCCTACGATGAGACGCGAGGCGTCGAGGTATCCGATACGGACGAGCCGGGGTCGCCGCGCACCGTCCGCGCCATTGCCGAGGCCGGACTGCCCGCCCTGACCGGCAGCCTGACCGATATTGAAACCGCAAGGGACATTCGGGTCGCGAAACTGATTGCCGCCGATGACCTGCTCTCTACCATGCGCGGCAACGAGGCCCTGACCGAAGAACACGCGCTTGCCGCCATTCCGCCACCCTCTGTCACCCACGCGCAGGTGCAGACAGCGCAAGCCGCCCTCAACCGTCTGCGCCACCAAACCGACGCGCAATGGTGGATAGCGAATCAATCCCACTCCGCCCAAGCCCTGCTGGATACGTTTGCGACAGGACTATGAAGACAAAGCCGCCGGTTCCACAAAAAGACAATCCTGATCTCGCGCCGGGGGAACGGCTCAAAAAGCATTTCGGGTTTGATACGTTCCGACCGGGACAGGAAGCCGTTATTGCCGCGCTGCAATCCGAGGGCGCGGCGCTGGCCGTATTTCCCACCGGGAGCGGCAAATCGCTGTGCTACCAACTGCCCGCCCTGATGTTCGAGGGCGTTACGCTTGTCGTCTCGCCCCTGATCGCTCTGATGAAAGACCAGATTGATTTTCTGCATCGGCATGGCATCCGGGCGGCTCGGCTGGATCTCGTCGCTGTCGCTGCAAGAATCGCAGCAGGTTTCGGATGACATGCGTTCGGGCGCATTGAAACTGCTGTATGTCGCCCCGGAACGCTTCAACAACGAGCGGTTTCTCAATCTCATTCGCCATACGCCTATCGCCCTGTTCGCGGTTGACGAGGCGCACTGCATTTCGGAATGGGGACACAATTTCCGCCCCGACTACCTGAAACTGGCGGAAGCGGCGCGAAGTTTGGGGGCGCAGCGCGTCCTTGCCCTGACCGCGACGGCTACGCCTTCGGTTGTGCGCGACATTTGCGCCGTGTTTGCCATTCCCGCTGTGGCTTCCGTTGTCACCGGCTTTTACCGCCACAATCTCAACCTCGCCACCACGCCCGTTCGTCTGGAAGATCGCGACGCCCTGCTGCTCAAACGCCTGCAATCCCGCAAACCCGGCCCGACCATCGTGTACGTGACGCTGCAAAAAACGGCGGAAGCGGTTGCCCAACATCTGACGGCTGCCGGGTTTGCCGCCCGCGCCTATCACGCGGGCATGGAAGCCGAGGAGCGGACGCAGGTACAGGAGTGGTGGATGGGCGGCGAACAGCATATCGTGGTGGCAACCATCGCGTTCGGCATGGGCATTGACAAGGCGAACGTCCGCTACGTGTACCACTACAATCTGCCCAAAAGCCTCGAAAGTTACAGTCAGGAAATCGGACGCGCGGGCCGCGACAACCTGCGCTCGACCGTAGAACTCTTCGCCTGCCCCGACGATGTTGCCACGCTGGAAAACTTCGCGTATGGCGACACGCCCGACGCAGGCGCGTTTCGGTCACTGCTGGAAGAATTAGTAGGAGAAGACAAGGAGAAAAGGAGAAGAAGGAGAAGAGGCCGAACACCGAACACCGAATACCGAATACCAACCACCCGAATTGAACGTAAATCTGTACGAACTTGCCAATCGTCACGATCTGCGCCCGCTTGTTTTGCGAACCGCGCTGACGTATCTGGAGTTGGAGGGGGTTTTGCGACAGGGGACGCCGTTTTATGCCGGATACGCGCTGAAGCCGTTGCAGACGGTAGAAGAAATTACCGGTCAGTTCAAGGGTGACGCGGCGCGGCTTGTGGCGGATTTATTCGCTCATGCGCAAAAGGGCAAGACCAAAAATTCCCTGTGGTATCGGCTCAATCCCGACGAGATGGCGGAAACGCTGGGGCAGGAACGCAAACGCATTGTCCGCGCTGTAGAAGTCCTGGAAGAGCGGGGACTGGTGGAACTCACGGTTTCGGATGCGCGGCAACGCTACACGCTGCTGAAGCCGGACGTGGATAAAGACGCGCTGGCATCCGAACTGACGCAAAAGTTCGTCCGGCGAGAACAGATGGAAGTGAAACGCCTACAGGATGTGCTGAACCTGATTACCCATGCGGGCTGCCAGACGAATTTGCTGGTCGGCTATTTTGGCGAACAGCGGGCGGAACCCTGCGGGCATTGCGCGTACTGCCTGACCGGGAAAGCGCAAACTCTGCCGCTTCCCCACGCGCTGCCGCCCCTTCCCGCCAGTCTGGACGTAGAAATGCTTGACCGGCTGCGCGACGCGAACCCTGCCGCATTGGGCGAAAACCGCCAGACAACCCGCTTCCTGTGCGGCCTGACCAGTCCCGCCCTCACCCGCGCCAAACTAACGCGCCACGATATGTTCGGCGTATGGGAAGCCTACCGCTTCGGCGATGTATTGGCGTGGTGTGAGCAACAGTCTTCCGGGTGACAACTTCCTATATGTAAACGGTTATTGAGGTTCGCGCATGAAGTCGAAACGGCTGAAGCAACACGGAGGGGCGCAAGTTGATAAAGCCCTGCCGCCCCTGCGCCTCTCAGAGCATCATCTACCGCGATACGCCTTGCGCGGCATTCGAGACGGCCTCCCATGCTTCCCAGGTGGCGAGACGGTCGGCATAGGCTGCGCGAACTACAGGCAAGCCTGTGTTGCCGAGCATAAGGCGCAACGGTGGATTTTCCGCGTCCACGATCTTGAGAACGGCTTCGGCGGTCGCTTCCGGTTCGCCGCGTTCCGCGCTCGATAGACGCCCAAAAACCTGTTGCCGCAACTCGGCATAGGCATCAAGGCCCGGCGCGATCTTCAGCGACGCAGGGCTTCCAAACTCGGTCGCGTACGCGCCGGGTTCGATCAGCGTAACCGCAATGCCGAAAGGCTTGACCTCTTGCGCCAAGCTTTCGTGGAGCGCCTCAAAGGCCCATTTAGAGGCGCAGTAGTGGCCGATGAGCGGGAACGCCACATGGCCCAGGGTACTCGATACGCCGAGTATGTGTCCGCTGCCCTGCTGCCGCAACAGAGGCAGGGCGGCTTGAATGACGCGAAGCGCGCCGAAGTAGTTTGTATCAAACTCAGCGCGGACGTCCGCCTCACTCGCTTCCTCAACCGTGCCGACCAGACTGTACCCGGCGTTGTTGAGGACAACGTCCAGCCTGCCGAAGTGCGTGTGCGCCTGCTCAACGGCCTGCCGCACCTGATCGGCATCCGTCACATCAAGCGCCAGCGGGAGAACGGCGTCGCCGAAACGCTCCTTCAAATCGGCCACGTCCGCCATTTTGCGGGCGGTTGCCGCGACCCTGTCGCCTCGCAGGAGCGCGGCTTCGGCCCAGATGCGCCCAAAACCGCGAGACGCGCCGGTGATAAACCATACTTTGCTATCCATGTGATTCTCCGTATCTGTTCAGGGCAGTGAGTTCGAGCGCGTGATAATGTGGTACTATCAGGTTCACTCACGCCAAGTATACCCGCCTATTTGAACAGTGTCAAGATAAATATGAACACTGTCAAGATAAAGTTGCCAAATGCCTAAGGAAAGATCAACCTACCATCACGGCGACCTGCGCGCGGCCCTGATTCAAGCGGCGGATGCTATTATCGCCGAGGGCGGCATTGAAGCTTTCTCGCTTCGCGCCGCCGCGCAGCGCGCGGGCGTGTCTCCGGCCGCTCCGGCGCATCACTTCGGGAGCGCGAAGGGACTGCTTACCGAAGTGGCTCTTTTGGCGTTTGAAAGGGCTGGTCAGTACATTGAGGAAGCGGGACATTCGGACGATGTCGTTGCGGACGCGCGCGCCCTGAGTCTCGCGTTTGTCACCTTTGCTGTTGACCACCCCGGCCACTTCCGTCTGATGTTTCGGAATGATCTCGTGAACCGGATGGATTCCCGCTATCCCGAAGTCAGCATCAAGCCCGGCATGCGTCTCAGTCTTGCGATTGCCGCCTATCACGGCAGGCCGGATGTAGACCTGAGTCGGTTCGAGGATGCTGCCGACACCTTCTGCGCTTTGTCTACGCTGCATGGCCTCGCGCATCTGGTTCTCGCGGAAAAGACAGCCCCATTTTTTGAGAACATTGATTCCCGCGACTTCGTGAATAACGAACTTCCCAGAGTGCTTGAGCGGATGTACCCGTACAAGGACGGGACGCGGGAAACGAAATAGTTGATAGTTGGAGGAAAAAGGATGAAATCAACCGTTATATGCAGTCTGATAGGGATGGCGCTGGCCTTACCGGTGTTGGGACAGGGAGTTGTCGCTCCCGCGTCCCCGGCAGCCGCGCCAACGCAGGCAAAAGCGCCATTCGAGTCGGAAATACTGGCTTTCGAGGCGGCGGACAAGAAGAACCCGCCCATGCCGGGGGGCGTACTGTTTATCGGCAGTTCGAGCATCCGTTTCTGGACGACTGTGGCGCAGGATTTTCCTGAACTCCCCGTCCTGAATCGCGGCTTTGGCGGTTCGGAGATTGCGGATAGCGTACGCTACGCGGATCGTATCGCCATCCCCTACAAGCCGAAGATGATTGTCCTGTACGCGGGTACAAACGACATCAGCAACGGCAAGTCGCCAATGCAGGTCTTGAAGGATTTTCAGGCGTTTGTCAACAAGGCGCATGCCGCGCTGCCCGACACGCGCATTGTTTATATCTCCATCAATCCGAGCGTGGCCCGCTGGAAACAGGAGGCCAAAATTTTGGAAGCGAACCGCCTGATACATGATTATATTCAGGATGCCGCTTCCAAGCCGTTGAAATTGACCTATCTGGACTCCCACGCCCGCTTTCTCAGCGCGGAGGGCAAGCCGCAGCCCGAAATCCTGCGTGCGGATGGCCTGCATCTCAACGCCAAAGGCTACACGGAATGGACGGCTATCCTCCACCCGCAAATTGTGGCGCTGTGGAAAGAGGATACAAAATAGACCTTTAGTAGCCCTCAACCCCCTGCCCCCTTCTCCCAAAAAGCCTGGGAGAAGGGGGTTCTTGTTGGGCGGAGGCTTTTTCCTTTCTCCTTTCTCCTTTCTCCTGTATCAGAGGCGTGGATCAACCGGTTCGCTTTCCAGCGCGAGGACGCCGAACACGCACTCGTGAACCCGACGCAGGGGTTCGCGCCGGACGAACCGTTCCAATCCCTCCACGCCGAGGGAGAATTCGCGCATGGCGAGGCTGCGCTTGGTTCCCAATCCGCGCTGCCGCAGGCGAATCAGGTTGGCGGGTTCCGTGTATTCCGGGCCGTAGATGATGCGCAGGTACTCGCGCCCGCGCACTTTTACCGCGGGCTGCGCCAGTCCTTTCGGGCCGCGCGCGATCCAGTCCTGCGGCTTCACCACCATGCCTTCGCCGCCCGCGCCCGTCAGTTCCTCCCACCAATCTGTGGCTTCGCGTTGGGAAGTTTCGTCGTCAAGTTCGACAACGCGCGTTTCCGTTGGCGTGAACAGATCGCTATGCGCGGCAAGACGGGCAAGCGTTTCCACATGCCATGTATGCGTCCGGTCGAAATAGGTTCGGCCCTCCGTTGCCAGCAGATGAAACGGGGCCAGCCGCAAATCCGCAACGCCCGCCACATTCCAGCAATAGTGTCCATAAGCGGCAGTGTAGCGAACAACGTCTTCCTGCCTCCCCTGCAGGGTCGTGACCAGTTCGTTCAAATCCAGCCCGCGCGCTCGCGCCCTGTTCCGCTGTTTCCACTGCCTGCCGCAAGGAGAGTTTCGCCGCCGCGCCGACAGGCGCGTACTGTTCGCGCAATAATCCCTGCGCTTTGGCGTTCCATGGCATCAGTTCGCAATCCAGACATACCCAATCGGTAGCAAACTCCTCCCAGAAGCCCGCCCCGGTCAACGCGCGGTTGACTTCGGCAAGCAGGGTTGTGTTCCAATCGGCATTGTCAAAGAATTGCCGCCCGGTGCGCGTGTAGCAGACTCCCGTTGTGCCGTCCGTCGCGCCGAATCGCAGCCGGGCGACATCTCATCCCGGCACACAACCACGATAGCCCGACTGCCCATGTGCTTGCGCTGACATATCACCTGCGCAACGCCCTGACTGCGATAGTACGCGAACGCCTCCTGTGGACGCTCCAGATACAAACCCTCGGCGCGGTTTCGCACGGCGACATGGTAGGCGGCAGATACGGCAGCCAGCGCGGTTCCAGCGCGAACCGGCTCATCACTTCCAGCGCGGCTGCGGCATTGGCGGCGGGAATGACGACATGCGACAGCAGCCGCGTTTCCACTACCCGCTTGCCCAGCACGTCTTCCGCCCGCAACAGTTCGTCGTGCTGCCACTGCAAGGACAAGGATGAAGGATGAAGGATGAAGGATGAGTCAGCCGGTAGTTGATGGTTGATAGTTGATAGGGACTCCTCTCCTGTTCCCAGAATCTCCTCTTCTCCTCTTCTCCTTTTCTCCTTTTCTTCTTTTCTATTGACAGGTTCCGCATACATCGCCAGCGCGTCTACCTGTACCAGTTCGCGTTCGGGCCAGCGTAGGGCGGTGAGTTTGCCGCCGAACACGCAGCCGGTGTCCAGATTGAGGGTGTTGTTGAGCCATTCGGGTTGAGGAATGGGCGTGTGGCCGTAAATGACAGATGTTCGGCCCCGGTATTCCTGCGCCCACGGGTAGCGGATGGGCATGCCGAACTCATCTGTTTCGCCGGTTGTATCGCCGTACAAAGCAAATTCGCGTACCCGCCCGGACGCCCGCCCGATATACGCCTCCTTCATGCCCGCGTGAGCCACGCAGAGGGTGCCCTCGTCCAGCCACAAATGCGAGACAAGCGCGTCCGCGAAGGCAATATAATCCCGCTTGAACGCGGCTTGTTCGGCTGTGGGCAGTTTCTCGATCTGTTCCAAACTTTCGGTCAATCCGTGTGACACCTGTACACGGTTTCCTTTTAACGCGCGCATCAGTTTGTTGTCGTGGTTGCCGGGGACGCACAGAGCTGTTCCCGCCCGTACCATATTTCGTACAAGGTTGACCGCTTCCACCACTTTCGGCCCGCGATCCACGAGATCGCCGAGAAAGATAACGCGCCGCGCTTCGGGATGCCGCCATACGCCGCTTGCGAATGGGGTTTCTGTTTGCGGCGTTCCTGCGTTCGGTTCTTCATTCATTGGAACGTCTGTTGTGTCCGGGGTGGGCTTGTAGCCGAGTTGGGTCAGCAATTGGGTCAGTTCGTCATAGCAGCCGTGTACGTCGCCAATGATGTCGAACGGGCCGTGTTCGGTTCGCCGGTCCGTCCACAGGGGTACGCGGGTCATTTGCGCGGTTTCGATCTGCGGCGGGGCAAGAATGTGGACGTAGCGAAACCCTTCGCGCTTCAGATTGCGCAATGATTGGCGGAACTGGCGGTGCTGATTGGCGACGACATGCGGGCCGAACTGCCGATCCGGGCGCAGGCGGTTGCGCTCCTGACAAACCCGCTCCGGCACATCCAGCACAAGCGCGACGCACAGGCAGTCATGCGCGGCAGCCAGTTCCAGCAGGGGCTTGCGCGATTCTGCCTGTACATTGGTAGCGTCAATCACGACCAGTTTACGCCGCCGCAGACGAATGTCGGCCAGATAGTGCAACGCGGCAAAAGCGTCGCGAGTGGCGCCCTGATCGTTTTCGTCGTCGCTGACAAGGGCGCGGAACGCATCCGAAGAAAACACTTCACTCGGCAGAAAGTGCCGACGCGCAAACGTGCTTTTGCCGCTTCCCGATACGCCGATTAAGACGACCACGCAGAAATCGGGCAGTTCAATAGCGTAGGGAGGCACAGCAGAGGCGGTTTCAACAAGCGATTCGTTAGAAAGTTCAGGTTCGATAGAAGTGTACTCCCCGGACATGTTTGCGCCAGGGGTTGAAAACCCCTGTCTACATGGCCTGCGGCCAAGCGTCCTACGGACGCAATTCTTTGTTTACAGTCTCTCGCGTCCGTAGGCACATAACATGTTTGTGCCTACGCGGAACGCCACATTCAAACAGGTTTTCAACACCCGGCAAATTGAAATCATTGCCTTTGCTATGGACATTTATGACAGGAAAAAGGTTGCAGAACCTGAGGTTAGCGGGGAGGGCGCGAAAGAGCATGTTCAAGACTATCACAGGCGGCTTGCGCGTTTTGCAGGGTGAACAGGGGCAGGAAGTGGCGGGCAACGGCGCGGTTCACGGACTGGTCAGCGCGGGCGGATTCCAGGCTGGACTCGCGCATCACCCATTGCGCGTCTTCCAGCGCGTTGAGGGCGAACAGGGGCATGCGCAGAATTTTTTGCGACAGGGCGCTGATGACGGCATGTTCAATCTGGTTGGTGTTGGCGGGGTCGCGGACATAATCTGGATGGAAGCCGGACAAACCCCATGTGGCGTCCACGCCGATCTCGTTGTTGAGGTGGTAGTGCCACATCTCCACGACATTGAAACGGCCCCAGTAGGAGTGGGTATAAGCGTCCCGATGGAGGTAGGGAACCTGTCGGTTGGTTCCCGTCGTGACCTGCTGCCAGAGGAAAATCGCCTGCTGTTCGGGCGAAAGACGGGGGCGCAGCGTGGTCATGGGGCGCGGGTGTTCGCCCTGTACATAAAGGACGCTTTCACGCAGCAGGTTCAGGATTGTGGCAACCGCCGTTGTCTGCGCGTCCTGCTTGAAGGCCGCGAGATGCCCGTAACAACGCGCCAGAAACGACACGTAGGGCCGATAGGGGTTTGCCGCCAGCGCGTTGACAAGCGCGTACTCATCCAATTCCACCGCCTGCATTGCCGGAGTTCGCGCGTCCCAAAAATCCAGCGGCACATCCGCGCCTGCTGCCTTTGACAGATCGGATATAACGCGCAGGTCAGCGGCATACCGAGCCAGAGTTTTGCCGCTCACCTGTCCGGCTTCCAATCGCTGTTGATGCGCGGCAATTCCCGTCGAATGAAGCCGCGCGTTTTCACTCAGCCCGACGTTCCGCAACGATTCAAAAATAGCGTTGTCTTCCCGATTGTCGTTTGTCATAGAAAGTTCTCGCGTGGCATCAAGGGGTGATTTTATTCAGTTGGATAAGTGTCTGCTCTACGTCTTCACAGAATTGCTTGTAGGAGGGAACCTGTTCCAGCAGGGATAAGTTGATCTGCTGCGCAAGGTCGGCGTATAAATCGTTGATGTCCATTTCCCGCCGTCCGCGCCGCCTGCTGCCCCGCGCCGTTTCAATCGCCTGTCGTAAAGCGTCTTTAGGTTTATGAACGCTTTCTACCTGTTGCGGCGTTGCGGGAAGCCCTAACTGTTCCGGGCGTATGTTTGTTTCCGTGACAGTGTGCAGGGCATTCGCGTCGGCAAGCATCCATGCTTCGATGCTGCGAATGGGAATAATTGGTATCAGGGTTTTGCAGACCGCCTCCTGACTGCCGTTTACAAGCGCCTTTGCGGGTTCTATGTAGCGATCCAGAGCGGCATTACGTCCCGAACTATCCGCATCCCGATGAATGACCAGCGCATCGTATCCGAACGCCCGCCGCGCCCCTTCCAGAACGCGATTTCGGTACGCTCCTGATAAAGACGGTAGCCCACTCCACTCATTTACAACCTCTACGTCGTAAATATCTAATTCATAGGGTGTCCGGCCCTTACGAATTTTATCTACAGTACGATATATCAGCGTTGGCAGGAAATGGCGGTCCGAGTTCCCTTCATAAAAGAGGGCGAGTCGGAGAGGCAAGTCAGCCATTAAACGCCGCCTTCCGCAGATTGTCTCGCATAGCCTGATAATCCGCGTTGTTCAAGTATTTGAAGACTTGATTGAGCGTATAAGATTTGGCGGCTTTATCCCCTTCTACATCCTGTCCAACAGGCATTATCAGCGTCACCTGCCGGTCTGCCTCCCCCGGCACCAAGCGCGTAGGCATCACAGCAAACAGCAGTTCACCCGCCGCGACTTTCAGATGGCTGACGAGTTCCGGGGAGTGTGTTGTTACGAGTACCTGACGCAGCGGGAATTCTAAATCTTCAGGATCATTCAGGTCGGTTGACATTTCACGCAAAAGTTTCACAATACGCTTGAGCGCGCCGGGATGAACGCCCATTTCCGGGTCTTCAAAGCATAGCGTTCCCTGCAACTGCGGATCGTTACGCAGGGTCGCAAGAGCCAGTATGCGCAGTGTACCCTCTGACAGCGCATTGATGGAGAAGCGTCGTTTATCCCGCATATTGGCGTAAAGCGAAATCAGTTTGCGCCCCTCATCTCTGTCCACTTCGATGTTTTCAAAGTTAGGCACGATGTTGAAAACATCCCGAGAAACATCTTTGAGCGAAAGTTTATCTTGCATCTGCATCCGCGCCAAAACAGCAGGAAGATTCCCCCCTTCATTTGACATGAAAGGTTCATCTACAAAACTACTCTGTTTGCGCAACACCTGAGTGTCAAGACGTAACAGACGAAGGCTTTGTAGTTCTTGCTGTACAGCCTTTGAAGCAGGAGTAAGGTCGCCATGGGAATTAAGTAATGACTTTGCTATAAAACCTTCTACGTTGAGCGAGACGTTCGCATCAACTAACCACTTGATGTTATTCAATTTAGCATTGCGTATGAATTTGAAAGGAACATTCTGTATTCGCAGCCATTCGGAAATACTATTTTCCTCAAAGCGCGTTTCATCTTGAAAGTTAAAGGTATGGCGAAGTTGCCAATCCTTAATGGATATAGATTTTCCTAACAAACGTTCCTCATGAATATATAACTGTTCAAGGCCATCTTGTGTAGTGTGTTGTCGAACCTCTATTTCGTACCGCATTTGGAAAAATTGCAGGTTGCTCTCTTGGTTGAGTTCGTCTGACACTGGAGTGTTGACAATCATTTCAACAACAAAGCGCATTCGCTTGGTGGATTGGTTATCGGGAAGAATGGTGAACAGTTCGTTTATATCACCCCGTATGCTTTTGAAGGCAGTTCGCGCGTCTGAAGTTGCGAGTTTGGAAAGCAGGTCGAGCGCGTCGAAGAAGTTGCTTTTGCCGCAGCCGTTCGCGCCGATGATGACCTGAAAAGGCGCGAGGTCTACGGCGAAATTCTGAAATGTCTTAAAGCCGTCAATTTCGATGCGGGTAATCATAATCTTGGTCTTTCGTATACTGGTGAAAACGACAAACTTGCGCGCTTCTGCGGCAAACCTATGTGCTTCTATTGTACCTGACAGGGGAATTGTTACGATGTTTCAATGGGAGGAACCGTCCGAGGCAAATGGATGGCTTGCGCCGCACATTACGCGGATGCTGAACAGCTACCGCCAATTGTTGGGACGCGACGTAATGGGGATTGATTCCACGCTGCCGCCCCACGAGCAGGCGCGGCAAATCTGGACGGCTCCCTTTGCGCTTGTTTCGCACAATGCCGCTCCCGGGGGCGAGGAACCTGTCTTCAACTACGGCAACCAGACGGCTTTGCAATTGTTTTCAATGCCATGGGAGGAGTTTACGCGCCTGCAATCGCGCCTGTCTGCGGAACCTCTGCACCAGCCGGAACGCGCCCGACTGTTCGAGAAGGTTCGGGCGCAGGGGTATATTGATGATTACAGGGGCGTTCGCATCGCCAAGAACGGGCGGCGTTTCTGGATCGAAAACGCGACTGTATGGACGCTGACGGATGAAAACCAACAGCCATACGGACAGGCGGCTTTGTTCAGTCAGTGGCGAGATATTACCGAGTGAAGATTATGCCGGATTAAACCCCGACGCGAACGAAAAAGGTAAAGGTAAGAACGATGCAGCCGACACGAAAAGGAACCCGCGTGTACACGCGCATACAGCCCTCTACGGGAAGCGACATCAGCGTCCGCAAGCGCAAGGGGATGTTCGTCCTGTTTATTGACAACACGGAAACGCAGGAATTTGCCACGCAGCATGAGGCGATGCAGGCCGCGGACCGGATGGCCGACAGCAGCCCACACGCCGCAACGCAGAGCGAGGGGAAAGGCTAACCTTGACGTAACTATTCATCCCCTTCTGGAAATCTAAGATTAGCCCCTCTCCCAGGCTTTTTTGGGAGAGGGGTTGGGGTGAGGGCCTGAACGGTTAAACCCTGCCCTATGCTTCTGTGTTTTCGGGGCGGGACGCCAGCAGGCCGGGAGGAACCGAAAGCTCGCCGGTTTTCGGGTCAATCAGGCCGTTACGCTCGTCTTCGATATCCGTCGCCTGTGTATACACGTCCCCGGCGATAGAATGACGGCGCAACTCCTGCTTGAAAGCGCGGATGCGCTCTTCGCGTTCGCCAGCCCCCTCCGGCCCGCCATAATCCGCAAAGCCGAAGCCGCCCCACTCGCTGATAACCAGAGGCGCTTGCCCCCGGTAGAAGAATGGATCGCCCACAACCAGCGGATTGACGGCAACATCGTCCATTTCACCCTGCGACAGACAATCCAGCAGGTCGCGCCAGCGGCTGATATTGGGCGTGTACAGGTGGGCGGTGAGCAGGTCGGACTTTAAGCGCCCCTCGCACGAAACATGATGCCAGCCGTCGTTGTCCACAACCAGAAACTGTGGATGATTGATTCGCATGTAGTGGAACAGGTCTACGATGTAGCGACGGGTTTCCGGGTTGGTGGCGATGTCCTGCGCCCCCCAATCCTCGTTGTACAAACTCCAGATCACAACGGACGGATGGCTCTCCAGCAACGCGAGCAGGCGCAGCAGTTCCGCGTGATGATTCTCCCGGCTGCGCGGCGTGGAACTATGCGGGCTTGGCACTTCGACCCACACCAGCAACCCGATCTCATCGGCAAGCGTGTACACGCGGGGGTCCACGCCCGTAATATGAACGCGAACCAGATTGCAGCCCAGTGCCTTGATGGCGCGTAAATGCCGCGCCATCTCCTCATACGTGGACGCGCCCGGCTGATATAAAATCCCGTCCAGATACGTGGGCGCGTTGTTGAGCAGAACGGATCGCCCCCGCGACTCGATTTTGCGCAGGCCGAAGCGCGTTTCAATCTGCGCCGCGTGTCCATTCTCATCCACCAACTGCGCTACAAGCCGGTAAAGGGTGGGTCTGTCGGGCGACCACGCCTGCCCATTCGGCACTTCCACAACCACCTGCTGCCGTTTTTCCCCCGCTTCCAGCCGCAGCGAAAAAGTGGAAGCGGCAACCGGCTCGGTAGAATTATCCGCCGCGAAAACTTTCAGGCGCAGGGTGTAGGGGCCGGGGTCGTGTATGTACGTGGTCAGGCGAAAGCGGACGAGGCTGTCCGCGAACAGGCTGATGACGCTGACGCGGGAACGCAGGCGGTTGCGCTCGACGGTTTCCAGCCACACGCTGCGCACGCCGCCCGTATGGGTCTGATACCAGATGCCGCCGCGCTTGTACACATGCGATTCCTGCTTGCCGCGCGGAATATCGGCGTCCATTGTGTCCGCAATCCGAACGGTCAGGCGGTTTATGGGGCGCAGGCTGTCAAGCGGCAGTTCGTAGGTGAACGAGGTGTACGCGCCGTAGTGGACCTCCTCGCCTTCGAGAGTATGCAGGGGCTTGCCGTTCAGCCACACGCGCGTTTCGTAGCCGCACGCCCCGAACGTAATTTGCCACAGAGAGCTGGGAAGCGCGGGCTGCTCCGGCAGCGTAAACTCGCGCTCGTACCAGACAATGACCTTGTCCTGCCACGCGGGCGTGTGCTGCTGCGCCTCTTTCGCCTCCACCAGATGGCTTTCGATGGAACCCGGCCAGTGGGCGGTTCGCGCGTACTCGTGTCCCATACACCACAATTCGCGCAGGCCGCAGTCTTTCAAGTCTATGTCAAAGCGCCACTCGCCATCCAGAAGCTGATAGAAATTGGGACGCTGAACGGATCGAGGCAGGAGATTACTGCCGCTCAACCCCGGCACGGCTTCGTCATCATCCTGCGATAAACTCAATTCGGAGGGTGTCTGTTCCATGTATTCCTGTTTATATCATTGAAGATCAGTGCTGGTTCCGCAGCCGCTGAACAACATTTAGCAGTTGCGATTCACCAAAATCTACCGGGAACAGACGCCCGAAAGTTGCCGCGCGGCAACTTTCGGGCGTATAATTTTATCTCTATCCATAGATAGAGACGCGGGTTTAGAACAGCGGGGTTCCGCCCGTCACGCCGTAAATCATGCCGTTGACATAACTTGCCTCCTGCGACGCCAGCAGGACATATATGGGCGCGAGTTCCGCCGGTTGCGCGGGACGGCCTATGGGCGACTGCTTGCCGAACTCTTTCACCTTTTCCGGCGGCATTGTCGAGGGGATCAGCGGCGTCCAAACCGGGCCGGGAGCCACGGAGTTGACGCGGATACCCTTCTTAATCAAGTCCTGCGCCAGCGATTTGGTCATGTTGACAATGGCCGCTTTGGTGGCCGCATACGCGAACAGCGACGCATCGGGATCGAACGCCTCGATGGAAGACGTGTTGATGATCGCGCTGCCCGGCTGCAAATGGGGAATGGCCGCTTTAATCAGATAATAAAGCGCGTACACGTTGGTTTTGAATGTCAGGTCGAACTCATCGGAGGGCAGTTCCGTCACTTCCGGGTGGGACATCTGGAACGCGGCATTGTTCACCAGAATATCCAGCCCGCCCAATTGCTGAACGGCCTGCTGCACCAGATCGCGGCAATGCTCTTCGTTGCCGATGTTGCCCGCAATGGTGACGCACTCGCGTCCCGCTTCCCGAACCACGCGCGCCGTCTCCTGCGCGTCCTCCTCCTCCTCTTCAAGGTAGGAGATCAGCACATCCGCGCCTTCGCGGGCAAAGGCGAGGGCGACCGCGCGTCCGATGCCGCTGTCCCCGCCTGTAATCAGAGCCTTGCGCCCGGTCAGCTTGCCGCTCCCCTTGTACGACTGTTCGCCGTAATCCGGCTGTAGTTGCATCTCCGCTTCAATGGCGGGGAAATCTAAGGGCGGCTCATTGAATTCCGGCTTCGGCCCAAGTTCTGTCGGGTTTTCCAAAACAGCGCTCTGATTTGACATGGTATTCTCCCGGCTTTTGGCGATGCGCTGCCAAAAGCCAATACTTCGCGATACGCGATAGTGAAAATGAATGGCGCGGTGATGCCGCCCTGACACTTCAGCCTGTTTCGCAAGGCCAGCGAGTTGGCAGGCGCGACTGTTCCTACACACGCGCCGCGTAAAGCCGTGTTCTCGTTATAAAGAGATATTCTCATCTGAATATTTGGACGCGCTTTCGGCTAAATCCGTGTTGATGCGCTTTTATAAACCCTACGCGCGGTGGCATACCTCGAAAGAGTGGTATAAAGTTAAGCGTTTTGGCGGCAGACATGGAGTATCGTAAAGGCGTAAGAGGGTGGAATCTGATTTTACAAGGAGTGGCAATGTCTGCTGGAAACCAAATCGGCATCCTGATTGCCGATCAGGATGCCGGGACGCGCTATCGCCTGCTGGACCTGATCATCGGCCAGCCGGATATGTATGTCATTGGCTCACTGCCCACCCATACCCAGGCGCTCGGATTGGCGCTGCAAGTTCCTCCCGATGTTATTCTTCTCGATATACGCGAAGAAGAGGGAGGGCTGGAGGGCTTGCGCCTTTTACGAGAGCGGCTGCCGGATGTTCGCCTGATTGTCTGGAGCGCGTATGCCCACGAACCCCAATTTGTCGCGTGTTACAGGATAGGAGCCGACGACTGCCTGACGAAGGATCAGGCGGCTTCGGACTTGCTTGTCGCCATTAGGAATATTCCCGTCCGACAGGGCGTGGAGAATCTCTCCCTGGACGGCCACTTTGCAGAGGTATAAGCGGCTTTGCCCTGTTGGGTTTCAAGTTCGTGGATATTCAAATGTTATTTCTCTCGGGCGGGGCGGTAAACCAGTCCAGCGCATCCTCCGCAATGGTTTCCGGCACGGTATGCGGGCCGGAAAACTCATGGTAGTTTACGCTGTATCCCGCCTGCTTCAGTTGCGGCACAAGGCGGCGACTGCACCGGTCAACAGGCAATACGCTGTCTTCTGTGCCGTGGGAGATGAAAATGCCGGGAGCGCCGTGTTGGCTGGCCGGGGCCATAAAACCGGGCGCGAACGCGATGATATGGGTAAACAGGTCGCCGTTGGTAAGTCCCAGGGAAAGCGCATAGGATGCGCCATCGGAAAAGCCCTCCACAGCGATGTGAGCCGGGTCAATAGGATAGCGTTGAAATGTCTGTGTCAGCGCGCGGTCAATCATGGCGACATCGGGGCCATACGCGCCGCGCAGCACGTCCCAGGTTTCGCGCTGCGAGGATACGGCCAGCAGGATCAGGTTGGACATGTCCGCGAAATTACGGAACGGGCGCAGGCCACCCTCGGCATTGCCGCCCGCCCCGTGCAGCATCAAGATAAGTGGCGCGGGCTTTGTCGGGGAGTAGACGGCGGGAACATACAGCAGCCCGTCGCGTTTCGCGTCCAGTTCAAGAGGATGCAGACCCGCCGTTCCCGTCTGAATGGGCGCGGCAGGGCGGGCTTGCAGCCGTCCCCGCGCTGTTGCTCTCTGTTTCTGAAAGTTTGGTGTCGTCATGGCCCAATTTGCTGTCGCGTGTTTTGCGGATGCTTGCTGAAGTCGCTTGAAAGGGACTTAAAATACAGAAAGGATGCCCCTGCGCCTGCTCATTCGCCTGTGCTTGTGAGCCGTTACAGGGGCATCTCGGTCAAACGCCTGTGGAATAAACGTCTATCTTGATTAGCCCTCAACCCCTGGCCCCTTCTCCCAATGTTGGGAGAAGGGGAACCTGTTGGGATAGACTCTAAACCGGTAAGTAGAGTAAGTTCATAGTTTCTGTATCTCTATCAACTATCCACTACGAACTATCCACTCCTTAACCTCCTCCGCCCGTGCCGCCACCCGAGCCGCCGCTGCCACTTCCGCCACCAGTCGCGCCACCGGTTGTGCCGCCACCCGAACCGCCGGTTCCACCGGATGCGCCACCCGAGCTGCCGGCTCCGCCCATTGCGCCGCCCCCGCTTCCGGCTGTGCCGGTTCCGCTGCCCATGCCGCCCGAACCGGACGCGCCGCCTGTTCCGCCCGCGCCGGATGTGCTGCTCATGCTGCCAGCGGCTCCCGATGTGCCGCTGCCGCCCGACATGCCGGAGGTTCCGCCCCCGCCACTGCCCGACGCGCTACTCGAACTCCCGCCCGATGATCCCGTCGCGCCACTGCCGCCGCTTGCAGTTCCTGACGAACCACTGCCGCCACTTGCGGTTCCTGACGAACCACTGCCGGATGAGCCACTGCCGCCGGAAGCGCCGGAGGTTCCCGTAGCCCCGGTCGTCCCGGCGTCATCGGATTTGTTGCCGCCGCAGCCCACAATGCCCGTAATGCTCAGGGCGAGAGCGGCTGCCAGCCAACCATTTTGTGTCTTCATTCTAAATCTCCTCAGACCAATTGCGAATACTATGCACAGGATAGATCGAATCACTGCGCCCAATGTCGCCAAACTTATGCCTTAATTCAGACTATGGAATGTTGCGGACAAAACCCTCTGCATATTGGGGGTGAAATCCTGTCCGTTTTCGCGCTTCCGGCTCTTAAATCAGGGCTGCCTCTCCTAATTGCATAGGGCGGCTTAAAACAAATGTTCATCCCCAAACGTCGTTTGTGTCAGTCTTACAGGAGAGTTTACTGTCGCTTTGTTTGCCGGAACACTGTCTGAAGACACGTTGGCTGCCGGTGTGATAACAGGCAAGCGGCAAAGATTTCAGGTAAGAAACTTAAATCCAAAATTTCATCGGGAAGAGGATGAACACCTATGTCGGAATCAAGAAGAAGCGAATCGAAAGTGCCTCAAATACTGGACAAGCAGGCTCCCGGCCATAGCGATACCAGAGCCGGACGCCATGAGCGCCGCGAACGGGACCGCGAAACGGCGGAAGTGGACGAGCAGGGGATATTCTCCGAAGCGGAGAGCCATTCTCACGGGGGTATCGGCAGTCCCAGAGTGGACGCGTTCAATCAGGAGGAGCTTAAAACGTTGCTGGCGGATACCACGCGAGTTTGTGTTTCCCTCCACATGACGACACATCCGGCAGGCAATACCGCGCAGAATTTAACGGAATTCAAGAACCTGCTGCGCTCGGCGGAAAAACAACTGGTCACGCTGGGTATGGACGCGGAGCAGGCTATGGAATTGCTCGTGCCGGTGCAGGAATTGCTGGAGCATCGCGCCTTCTGGCAGACCACGAATGAGGGGTTGGCTGTATTCCGTTCGCCGGAACTGTTTCGCGTGTACCGCGTGTCGCAGCCGTTTACCGACATGGCGCTGGTAAATGACCACTTTCAGATTCAGCCGATGCTTCCCCTGCTCAACGGGGATGGACGGTTTTATGTCCTGACTCTCAGCCAGGACAACATTCGCATGTTTCGGGGGAGCAGCGCGTCTATGCAGGAGGTTCATCTGGAGGGCGTTCCCACCAACATGGCTGACGCGCTCAACGAGGAAGTGGAACGCCATGCCTTCAACCGCAACAACGCTTTCGGGGCCGGCCAGCAGTTTCACGGCCACAGCCAGGCTCCCGAAGATACGGTGGACCGCCTGAACCGCTTTTTCCACATGGTGAACAAGGGGCTTCACGCCTATCTGAGAAACGAAACCGCGCCGCTCGTTCTGGCCTGCGTGGAATACGAGGTTCCCATTTACCGCAAGGCCAACACCTATCAGCATCTCGTAGACGAGGCTATTCAGGGCAATCCCAAACTGTTATCGCCGCAGGACTTGCATGACCGCGCCTGGCCCCTCGTTCAGCCGTTTTTCCTTGCCGCGCAGGAGAACGCGCTGACGCGCTACGGCGAGGCCAAAGCCATTGACAATCTCACGTCGCAATCGCTGGAAGAGATTGTTTCCGCCGCCGCCTTCGGGCGCGTGGATACGCTTTTCACGGCCATCGGGTCGGAAATTTACGGGCTGTTCGACGCGGAAGCCAATGCGACGCATCGGCATGAAACGCGCGAACCCGGCGATGAGGAGTTGCTCAACTTCGCGGCCATGCAGACGTTGCTGCACAGCGGAACCGTGTACGCTCTGCCCCCGGAAACCATGCCGGACAGCGCCACCATTGCCGCCCTGTTCCGCTTCTAAGAACTCAAAACAACGTTCACCACAGAGGCGCAGAGACACAGAGGTTTCACAGAGGAGGGTAAAGAGAAGAGGATACAGGGAACAGAGCAAAAGCGTATTTAGCGATTTCCCTCCTCTTTGTTATTTTCTCTGTGAAACCTCTGTGTCTCTGTGCCTCTGTGCTGTACGTTTGTATTCACCCGCCCACAATATGCGCTACGTCCGCGAAGTCCTGCTTCAAGTGGGCGTAGAGGTTCTGGTAGATTTTGTGGAAACGCTTGTAGGCGGCATGGTTGACCACGCACACATCCAGCGAGTCCTTAATCTGAATGATACTCCGGCAGGCTTCCTCGACCGAACCGTATACGCCCGTACCCACGCCCGCCAGCAATGCGACGCCCAACGCCGGCCCCTCGTCCACGTTGATGGTAACGTGCGGATAGCCCGTGATGTCGGCCTGCATGTCGCGCCAGAACCGGCTTTTCGCGCCTCCGCCCGATGCCCGCGCCTGCGTAATCGGGAGGTTCATCTCTGCCATGATCTGAAACGAGTCGGCCATGCCATACGCGACGCCTTCCAAAACGGCGCGGGCAACGTGGCTGCGATCCGTGCGCCGCGTGATACCGAACAAAACGCCCCGCGCGTTCGGGTCGGCATACGGGGCGCGTTCCCCGGTCAGATAAGGCAGAAAAATCAAGCCCTCGCTGCCGACAGGGGCGCGGGCGGCTTCCGCGCAGATCAAATCATAAGGGTCGTGTCCCAACGCGCCCGCAACCACTTTTTCCGGCTGGCAGTACGCATCCCGATACCATTGCAGGCTGCCTCCGGCGGAAAGCATCACTCCCATTAAATGCCATTTGCCCGGAACCGCGTGGCAGAACGTGTGCAGCCGCAACTGCGGGTCCACAACCGGCTGATCGCTGAACGCGAAAACCACGCCCGACGTGCCGATGGTGGAACTGACAATACCCGTTTCCACAATGCCGTTGCCGACCGCGCCCGCCGCCTGATCGCCCCCGCCGCCCACAACCGGCGTTCCGATTGCAAGGCCTGTTAAGGCTGCCGCTTCCGCAGAAACGCGCCCGGAAACCTCCGGCGACTCGTAACACGCGGGCATCCACTCGCGGGGTATGTCAATCGCGTCCAGCAGTTCATCCGCCCATTCGCGTTTTTTCACATTGAACAGAGCCGTGCCGGACGCATCGGATACTTCCGTCGCGTATTCGCCCGTCAGCATCAGGCGCACATAATCTTTGGGCAACAGAACTTTTTTCACGCGGGCATAGATTTCCGGCTCATGGTTGCGCAGCCAGACGATTTTGGGCGCGGTAAACCCGGTCAGGACGGGATTGGAAATCAGGTCAACGATCTTGTCTTTCCCGACCGTGTGGGTAATCCAGTCGCACTCCGCCTGCGTCCGCTGATCGTTCCACAGCAGCGCGTGACGCAAAACCTGTTTGTTCTCATCCACAAACACCGAACCGTGCATCTGCCCCGAAAGCCCGATGCCTTTGATCTCATTCGCCGCGATGCCGGACTGGTCCAATACGCGCCGAACCGTCGTGACGGTCGCGTTCCACCAGTCAAGGGGGTTTTGTTCGCTCCACTGCGGGCGCGGCGAATAAAGCGGGTATTCTACCAATGCGCGGGCAAGTACCCTGCCCATCTCGTCCATCAGAATCGTTTTCGTGCCGCTCGTGCCGATGTCAATGCCAAGTAAATACGCCATGTCCGCTCTCCATCTAAACAAGTCATAAGGAATTGTATGTGCCAACATTGCAACAAAAGACACGCGAAACCCTTCTACAATTTGCTGCGACGAATAATTTGCTCGAAGATTATAGCTAAAGCGAAAGAGAGAAGGAAGTAAAGGCCAGCAAAGCGAATCTATGCAGGACGCAACATAGCGCCAGGCGCAACAAGGTATACATCATTATGGAACCAAAACCCTTCTTGAACATTGATCTTCCAGATATAAGAAGCAATTATCAGGGGTTCGAGCGACTTATTTCGTTAGCAGAGCGTCTAAATGGAGTAGAATATGAGACAATTCTGATAGACATGGAACATACGAGGTGGTTTGACGCAAACATGTGCGCTCCTTTTGGAGCCTTGTTGTATCAAGCCAGTCGTCAGCTAAACACAGTCGAAATTGTAAATATACCTCCTCCCATCGAAATGGTATTGTCCAAGAACGGCTTTTTGAGCAACTATGGTCGTCATAAATCTCGTGATGTACATGGTACAACAGTGCAGTATCAACGGTTCGGCGTTCAAGATGAGCGCTATTTTGCAGAATATGTAGAACAAAGCCTTGTTGGAAAAGGCCTCCCAAGCATGTCTGAAGGCGCAATTAAAAAAATACGAGAGAGCATTTTTGAGATATTTAGTAATGCCGTTCTTCACTCTGACACCAAAAACGGCATCTTCTCCTGTGGTCAGTATTTCCCTCAAAAGAGTTGTTTCCAATTCTCCATTGCAGATTTAGGCATCGGCATCAAAAACGTAATACGGCAAAAGCGGGGATTAGAACTTACTGCAGCTCAGGCAATACAATGGGCGACAGAAGACTCCAATACTACGAAAACAGGCAGCATACCCGGCGGGCTTGGCTTGAAATTGTTAAAGGAGTTTATCAGTAAAAATAACGGCTGTATTCTGATCACCTCAGACACAGGGTTTTGGCGCTATAAAGGTGGACAAATTTACATGAGTAGTTTCCGGAATTGCTTTCCAGGCACAGTAGTAAATATTGAGGTTAATACCGCAGACACATCCTTTTACTGTCTGACTTCTGAAGTCAGCAATGAAGATATATTCTGAAGTGAGGCGCAACGTGAGTAGTTCTATAACCATACGTGTGTTCGAAGTTGTTGGCAGCGCCTCTTGCGTGGCTGCCAGTGATGGACAGAAAGTTCATGATCAGATTTCTGACGCTTTACGAAGCGGACGACAAGTTGTTATCTCGTTCATGAATGTTGACAGCCTTACCTCGGCTTTCCTAAACCCTGCCATAGGACAATTGTATGGAGAGTTTGACGAGGAAACTATACGCGCGAGGCTGTCCGTTGCTGATATGGACGCGGATGATCGCGCATTACTGAAACGGGTTGTTGATACAGCCAAACGCTACTTCAAAGACCCCTCTCGTTTTGAAGCTGCCCGGCAAGTGGTAGGAGTAGAAAATGGCCTCTAATTCCCGCCGCATCTCTGATTACACGTTTACTTCTGATGATGAACTGATTTTCGATGCCAACATTTGGCTGTTAATTTATGCGCCATATTACCTTGACCCATACAACAAAGCGCTCTGGGCATACTCCGATGCCTACAAGAACATCAAAGAAGCAAGCAGCCATTTATATATTGATGTTCTTGTACTATCGGAATACGTGAACCGATATGCGCGTTTAGAGTACGAATTGGCACGGAGAGAAGATGAGGCGCTTACATTCAAAGCGTATCGGAACAGCAACCTGTTCAAACCTGTAGCAGAAGCCATAGCAGATTACTCGCGGCGCATTCTTGACGATTGTGAACCCATAGAAACCGGGTTGTCAACTGTTGACCAAGCTGCAATGTTAGATATTTTTGAACAGGGAGTGTCAGATTTCAATGATCTTATGCTGGCACTGTTGTGTGAAAAACGAAATATTACACTTGTGACTCACGACGGCGATTTTCAAGCATCAGGCATTTCTATTCTAACATGCAATACCAAGTTGTTAAAGTAAAACTAGAGCAGCCTCTACATAGAATTCTGGAGGACTTCACATTTTCGAGGTTTTTAGAGGTTTTGCTATGAAACCAGGCACTATTTTGCGCATCATTATCAGCGTGGTTGTTGCCGTCGCCTTTGTACTGGGCGCGACGTTTGCGGAAGCCAGCAACAGCCTGAACCCCACTGCCCTGTGGTGGGCGCAGCGTCAGTTGCCCCTGCTATGGTTGATAGACAGTTTCGCGCTGCTGGCCCTGCTGCCCGTTTTCGGCTCGGCAATTCTGCAAACCCGACTGGCGCATAAGAGCGAGGAGATAACGCAACTGCGCAGTCAGCATGAGACACAGATGGAAGACGTAGTTCAACATTCCGAAGAGGTCGAACGCATCAACATTCAGCAGTCCAAAAGCCTCGAAGCGTTGGAAGCAACCGTGGAAGCCCTGTCTGCCCGCCTGAACGCGATGGAAACGGACAACAGGGCGCATCAGGCCAACATGGAAGCGGAAGCCCGCCGACTGGCCGTTGACGCTTTTACCACGCTTGCCGGCGAGGTGCAGGCGAACACGCGGCAAATGGAGGCTGTCAGCCTCGCCATGCAGTACCAGCGCGCGGAAATCCAGCAGCTGCGCCAGAACGTTCGCGCCACCCAACGCCCGCTGGAGATTTCCGAAGTCGCCCGCCTGACTCCCTACGAACTCGCCGCCCTCGAAGGCGACGCCCCGCCCCTGTTGCTGGAAGACGGGGGAGAAGACGGACAGGGAAAAGAAGAGATACGAGATACGAGATACGAGATACGAGAAGGGGAGGATTCATCCTTCATCCTGCATCCTTCATCCTTGCCTGTGGGTTTTTTTGAGCCGACGATGAACGCGGGGACGACGTTTGTGTCGCCGGTTACGGAGTTTGAAATCACGCCGCCCGCGTTCGAGGAGGCGAACTCTGCCGCGGGACCACAACAGGCCAATACCAGGGAGGATGTTCCTTCTAACGAACTTTTGGAAGCGCATAATACGGAGAGCGTTCCTGCCGCCGCCAACGACGTTGCTTCCCGTGTGGCTTCCCCTGCTAATGACATCGCGCCTCCCAACACTGCGGTATCACTGCAAGAGTATCGCTTTCTTCACGGCACGCTGAACGGCGTCGCGCTTCACAGGGAAGATTTTGAAGTTCAGACGACGCCTGCGCAAACACATTCAGAACAATCTGTGGAACAACCTGAACCTTCACAAACCGACTTGCCGCAAACCGAAGCGCAGTTGTCCGACTCGCAAGCATCCGAGTCGCGCTCATCCGAGCCTGAACAAGCCAATGCGCCGCGTGGCCCGCGTCGCTGGTTTATGCGGCCCTGACGCCTGTGGAAACGCCGCCTGACCGTTCCGCCATGCCTCTCGAATCCGCGCTGTACGAACTGGTGACGGCGCTGCAAGCGCCTGCGCCCGCGCCTGCCTCTTCGTCCATTTCCCCGACCTCCGAAACATTAACTGCCTGCGTGGTTTGCCGCCTGAGCGCGCGCAGCGTAGAGCGCTGGCTGCGAACGTTTCTGTCCGAATATGTCAACGACCCTGCCGCCCGCGAAATGCTGCGGAGCGCGCAGGGATTTTGCGGTTCGCATACCGGCGTGTTATCGAACATGGGTGAAGCGCTTGCCATTTCCATACTGTATGCCGACCTTGCCCGCCTGACGCGCGAACGCTGGCAGCAACAATCTCCCCAACAATCGCAACTGTCTTTGTTGCGCCGCCTGCGCTCCGGCCATCGCCAAATACAATCCCCCGACGCGCCCTGCCCCGCCTGCGTACAGCAGCAGCAGGCTGACACGCGCTATGTCCGCGCCCTTGCCGCCGGATTAGATCATCCCACCGCCCAAACAACCGTCTGGAACGCGCTGGAAACTAATCCCGGCTTATGCGTTCCCCATGTCGCGCAAATCGTCGCGGCGTCCGCTCCCCCTGCCGCCGCCCGCCTGCTGCAATTGGAAAGCGCGAAACTCGCCGCCCTGCAAACCGAACTGGAAGAGATCGTCCGCAAAAACGACTACCGTTTCCGGGGCGAAGCATGGGGCGAGGAGAGAAACGCCTGGAAGCGCGCGCTGGAGAAACTGCGGAGAAGTAAGAGTGGAGAGTGAGAGTGAACAAGACTTTTCTATCACTCTCAATGCAATTGCCCGCGAAGCGGCAGTGGCATCCCAATCTGCTGAATCCCTGTTTGCCCGGCGGCGCAGAGCGGGGCGTAGCCTCTCTAACCTGCGCGCTTTTCAGCGCGACTTTTTCCTCACTCACCTTACGCAGGCGCACTCATGCCTTTGAGCAGTTGTAGTTCGCGGTAGGCGCTGGCAAGGGCCGCTTTGTAGAGCCTGCCTTTCATCGCAAAATGGTTCAAGCGCGTCTGCAAACGCAGACTTTCCAACTTCACATACGCCCATAAACAGGCGAAGATATGGTTGCTCTGGGTCCGAATAGTTTTGGTCGGCGACTTGGCGAAACTCGCATTGCTCTTGACCGATTTGTGATACTCTTCCACTTTCCACCGTTTTTGGTAGATCGTCTGGATGTCGCAACCGCTTAACGTCGTGTCACTCGTCACGAGATAGAGAACGCCCTGGCTGCCGTCCTTGTTTGTAAAGACCTGCTTACACAGCAGAAGGGGGAAGTTTACCCCCTCCAGCCAGATGTTCAATACGGCGTCCGCTTCGCAGCAAAGCGAGGATACGGGCATATAGCGGCCTGCCAACTTGTCTTCCTGGGACAAAGCCACCTTGCGGTTGGCCTTAATCGGGAAGATAAAGTCGGTTTTGCCTTCGTTTTTGAGGTGCATCATCGTTTCTGCCGCGCTGAACCAAGCGTCGGCCAGGACATAGCGAAAAGGCAATTGGTTCTTCTGACATTGCGCCACCATCTCGCGCAGGTATTCGTTCTTGGTCTTGGGACACACTCGCTTGGGTTTGCCCGTCTTCTTATGCGTTTCCCAAGCCGACTTTTGGATCAACTCGAAGGCAACGGGCAGAGCGGCAGTGGGCGCGCGATACAAACAGGTCAGAATGTTGATGCCCTTCACGTTGCGGTTGAAGCAATGATCCCAATGCCAGCAAATGAGTTCGCTTTCATCCGTATAGAGTTTTTCTTCGATGCTGTCATCGAAGACCAGAACTGCGTCTTCACATTGTACCTGCCGTACCAAGGGTTTGACCAGATGCCACAGGTCCGAAGAAGTGAAGTCACGTCCTGACAAGAACCGCGTGATCTTGTCGTGGCTAATCGCGCCGTCGAGCAGGGTGGAAAGGCCCGTCGCGGTAGTCAGGCCGAACGAACAAAGGAGATAGTCTGAGTAAAGGTCCAGAAGTTGTTTGTCCATGACACTATTCTACCGTCAACAACAGCAAATCTGTGACTACAAACTGCTCGCCTGCGTAAGGTGAGTTCCTCATAGAGAACTAATGATCTGCTGCTGTCAGTCTTAATAATATCAGCGCGCCCTAATACGCTAAAAGAGCGCTTTGTAAGAGCTTTGAAACCCTCAAAGCCATTCCTTAACCCGGTTTCTTCTCCATTATGATTATCCTGACCAGGAGGGATAGCGAACTGTCCGCTTTCTATACAGGAGGTTGCTCCGTGCCTGAAGTTCTGCAAACTGCTTCTGACACGAGAGGATTTACCGTTAAAGATGGGCTTGCTTTCCATGAATTTTGGGGGCGTACACCGCTGGATTTGTCCCCGGATGGTCGCTTCCTGGCCTACACCACCCACAACTATCTTCAGCAGGTTCAGGAGAGCGCGAGCCGCATAGAAAACCATGTGCCCCGCGTACAGGTGGGCTGTACGGCATACGTTCTCGACATTGAGCAAAGCAAGTCATGGGCCTTGACAGAGACAGGAACCAGTTGGGGCGGGCGGTGGTCGCCGGATGGTCAGAGTCTGGCCTTCTTTTCCGACCACACAGGCGAGGCGCATCTCTGTGTCTGGCGCCGAGACACCGATCACCTGCGCGTCTTTGCCGAGCCTGTGGTATACGTTCATTTCGAGTTTGAAACAGCCCGTTGGTCGCCCGACAGCCGCCATGTTTTCTTCAAAGCGCTGCCGGTTTCACAACGCGAAACACCTTCGCCGTCTGCCGCGCCTACGGAACCGGAGAAGACAGATGATCCCAAAATTTGGGAGTCGCCGGCAGCCCGCGCGAGGCGCGCTCCAACGGCAGAGGCGATTCCGATGCGCGCCGGCGGCGCGACCGCTTTTGGCGGGGTAACGGACCTTGTGATGGCTGATGCGCAGACGGGAGTGGCGCATCGTATTCAGAGTGGCGCCAGCATCCGCAGTTTTGAAGTTGCTCCCGACGGCAGGCAGCTTGCCGTCAGCGGAAATGTCCGTTTTGAAGATATGAGCCGCATCGAGCCGATTTTTGATCTCTACCTGATTCCTGTTCCCGCCAACCCGTTGCTGTCGCAGGATGGGCAGACACCCGAACATTCTCCATGGATTACCGGCCTTCCCCTGGGCTACGGCGTTGCTTTCGCCTGGTCCCCGGACTGCGCCCATCTTGCTTACACGACCGGCGGCAGCGAATCAACGGAAAAGCAAGATGTGATTGTGATAAACGTACAGAATGGCGTGTTGCGCATACTGACGCAGGAGGCTGTAAACAGCCCGGAGGAACAGACGCGCCGCCTCGAAGTGGAGGGAACTCCCCTGCCGGGTTTCAACAACGATTACGAGCCGCCACTCTGGACGCCCGACAGCGCGCGCCTTTTCTGCGTTGGAGAGGGCGCGGTGTGGCAGTTTTCTCTGGATGGCAGTCCGCCCCGAAACCTCACGCCCAATCTCCATTTGCAAGCCCGCATGATTGTTAGCCCGAATGTAAGCGGCACGGCCCAGACAATGGATGGCGGCGCGGCGATTATGGTCTTCGCGCGCGATTCTGAAAAGGGCAAAGTTGGCTTCTACCGAGTGCCGCTGTCAGGGGGCGATGCATTCCCGCTGCTCGAAATGTCGGACTGTCTTGTTCGGGCAGACCATTTCTTTCTGGATGTCGCTGAAGAGACGGGAGCGTTCGTCTTTCACAGGGAGGACGCGACAACCCCTCCCGACCTTTATCTCTTCGACCCGGCCACTCATGCGGCGCGGCAAGTCACCTGTGTCAACCCTCGTCTGCGCGGTGTCCGCTTCTCACAGCCCCAACTTCTGGAATGGAACCTGGATGACAACCGAACAGCGAAAGGTATTTTGCTCCTTCCGCCAACTGCCACTCCCGAAGCGAAAGCGCCCCTGATTGTCTGGGGCTATCCGGGCGCTATTGTATCCGGGTACATCCAGCATTTCAATCGGGCGGAGGCTTCCGTGGTGTTGAACCCGGAGTATTTTGTGGCGCATGGCTATGGCGTCCTGCATCCCGATATTCCCCTGACGGGCAATGAGCCGTTACAGGAGATTACGCAGGTAGTTTTGTCGGGTCTTGATGCCGCAATTGCAACCGGGCTGGTGGATGGCGAACGTGTCGGCGTCATCGGCCACAGTTACGGGGGCTATATGGTCAACTGCCTGATTACACAGACGCAACGGTTCAAGGCGGCGGTGAGCAGCGCTCCCAATGGAAACCTGGTGAGTTTCTATCTGGGCGGGGGCGATGCCGATGGCCCCGGCTGGACGGGGTGGCTCGAGGGGGAACAGGGGCGAATGGGCGGCACACTCTGGGAACAGCAGGAGCGTTACATCCGCAATTCGCCCGTCTTTTACCTCGACCGGGTTGAGACGCCCCTGCTGCTGATCGTCGGAGAAGAGGATCACGGCCACATAAGACAGGCGGTAGAGATGTTCTGCGGGCTGCGCCGCCTGGACAAAGAGGTAGTGATGGCCCGGTACAAAGACGGGACGCATAGCTGGTTTTCGTGGACGCCGCGACAAATTGAGGATTTATGGGAGCGGGTCTTCGGTTGGTTTGACGCGCGACTCAGCAATGTGAACAATTATTGAGTTTACTGGCGAGTCCTTACTCTCACTTTACCAACCCTCCCCGCCGCAGATACTTCAATACCAAATCTTCAAAGGGCGTGGCAGTGGAGGTACGCAGGTAATCTATGCCGTAGCGGTGGCAGAAGGATTCGATTTCCGCGCAAAAGGCGTCGAAGGTCTGCTGGTAACGCGCCATCAGCTGCGGATTCACGCTCATCTCTTTGGAATCGCCCGTTTCGCTGTCAATGATACGCAGGTCGCCGAGCAGGACAGGCTTGATTTCGTCTTCCGAAAGGGTGTGCAGCACAACCACCTGAAAGCCGCGCGCCAGCAGGGATTTCAGGCCGTCCTGCCAGTTGGGGTCAAAGAAGTCCGATACCACAATCGCCACGCCCTTGCTTTTCACGGTTGCGGCGAAGCGGCGCATGCTGGCGGCAAACGACGTGGTTCCTCCCGGCTGAATTTTTTCCAGATAGGAGAAGAACGGCATCACGCCGCCCTTGCCGCGCTGCGTGGGCATAGGCCGTCCCGATCCGTCGGCATACGGCTGGATGGAAACGCGGTCATAATTGGTCAGGCCGATGTAGCCCAGCGCGGCGCACAGGCGGACGGCGTAATGCAGCTTTTTGGGATTGCCGAAGTCCATGCTTTTGCTGTTGTCGAGAAGCAGGGCAAGGTACAAATCCTCCTCCTCGACAAACAGCTTGAGAAACATCTTGTCGGAACGCGCGGCGGTGTTCCAGTCCACATAGCGCAGATCGTCACCGGGCATATATTCGCGATAATCCGCGAACTCGATGCTGGTTCCCCGCTTTACGGATCGTTTTTCGCCCTTCATCTGCCCCGCGAACGCTTTGCGGCTGACCAGTGACAGCCGTTCCAGTTTCTTCATAAACGCGGCGTCCAGAATGTTCTCCGTAGCGGGCATAGCAGGGGTTTCCTTCCAATCAACCTGACTTTTCCATCAGCGCGGCATATAAACGGCTTTTTGCGCCGACGCTTTATTCTGAGACGCGGCCACGAGGGTTGTTAGTTTCGTTATTGCGGCGAATTGCTGCTGCTGCGTCTGTTTCAGGGCTGTTAATTCCGATTTCAGGGCGGCGATTTCCACTGCGTGAGCGGTTTTCAAAGTTGAAAGTTCCGTCTTCTGCGCCTGCTGCTGCCGGTGTTCTTTTTGAAGTTCGTTCAACAACATCGGGGTGAGCAGGTGGTAGTAGATGGTGAAGGGCTTGCCCGCTTTGTCGTACTGAACCAGATCGGGATACACCTTCGCCACTTCTTCGGCAATCAAGCCGTATTGCCGCGCGTGCGTTCCTTTCTCTGCCGTGTCCTTGTAGCGGAACGTAACAGGCCGTAACTGCATCAGTTTCTCGCTCACCGAACCCATATCCTGAATCTCGTTCTTGAAGCGGCGTGAGGACGTGATTGTGCCGAGTTGCCCGTTGGCGTTGATATAAACTGCTACGCCGCCGCTTGCTGTCACGCCGTTGATGCCCGCGATGTAAGTTGCGCCTTGCAGTCCCGGCGCGCCTAAACGAATGGTTCCCGATTTCGCCTGCGACGCCCTGACTACCGATTGCGATGTTGTTGTTGCCGCTGGTCAGGTTCTGACCGGCTCCGAAGCCCATGCCAATGTTGTTGCTGCCCGTCGTGTTGGAGAACAGAGCATAGGCGCCGCTGGCCGTGTTGTAGTTGCCGGTCGTATTGGCGAAGAGGCTATTCGCGCCGTTGGCCGCGTTGTAAGTACCCGTAGTATTGGAAGCAAGGGCAGAGATGCCGTTGGCGATGTTCTGTTCGCCGGTGGTGTTGGAGAGGAGGGCGGCGACGCCATTGGCTGTGTTGTAGTTGCCTGTCGTGTTGGCCTGGAGGGCTTCAAAGCCGCTGGCAACGTTGTAAGCGCCGGTGGTGTTGGAGAAGAGGGATCGATAACCGCTGGCGGTGTTGTAGGCGCCGATGGTGTTGGAGTAGAGAGCAAGATTACCGGTGGCGATGTTACTGTCACCGCTGGTGTTGGAGTAGAGAGCAAAACTACCGGTGGCGGTGTTGTTGTGGCCGGTGATGTTGAGGTAGAGAGCCGCTGTGCCAATAGCGATGTTATCAGTACCGGTCGTGTTGGAGTAGAGCGCATCCGTACCATTGGCGTTATTGTTGAACCCAGTGGTGTTGGAGAGCAGAGCGGAGACGCCATAGGCAGTATTGCCGTAACCTGTAGTGTTGGAGTAGAGCGCCTGGTAGCCATTAGCGATGTTACCGCTACCTGTAGTATTGAAGAAGAGGGCCTGGTAGCCATTAGCGACGTTACTGTCGCCAGTAGTGTTGGAATAGAGCGCCTGGTAGCCATTGGCGGTGTTTATGGAACCGGTAGTATTGAAGAAGAGGGCTTGATAGCCAGTGGCGATGTTGTTACCACCGGTAGTGTTGGAGAAGAGAGCCTGGTAGCCAAGAGCCACATTCGGCGCATTTGGGGCTGTGTTTGTGGATCCGCCGGAACCGAAAAAGGTTTGCGCGTAAGATACCACAGGCAGGAGAAGCAACGCAGACGCGAGCGCAGTCTTCACGATACGAGTAGAGCAGGATTTGCGCAGAGCAGTGAACATGAGTAACTCCTTCTCGGTCGAGAGAAATCAGCATTGGTCGGGAATGGAAGCGACGGCATCAGCCTGTACGCGCCTGCGAAGAGCGCTGCCAGCCGAAGGGAACAGGCGCATCGCTTCCTTACGCTACGGCTACGGTTCGGGGGCTTGCAGGCAATCATGCTATTATGGCAGTTCAACATGCCTGCGCAGAATTCCTCTGAAAACATCATCCAAATTTAAAACCAAACGCATTGCGGAAGTAATATTATGCTTCCACAAGGCGTTTGCTCTGTGTCCGATCTTGAGTTATAATCTGCGGTGTATAATAGACGCAGAACTATATAGAGCAGCGGTCAGAAGACCGATTGTGCCGGGATGAGAAAGGCGCGAAGAACTTCATGGACAGACGCAGATTTTTACGGGGCGCGACGCTTGCCGGGGCCGCAGGGTTGCTGAATGCGCAAACGGCAATCGCGCAGACAGCTAAGACGAGTACGCCGCCTGCAACCGTTCCCGCCGGTCAACAGGTTCCGAAGGCGAACAGCAAATGGCGCGGCGTTAATTTAGGCAGTTGGCTGGTATTGGAAAAATGGATTACGCCGGGTGTGTTTGCGGACGCGCAGGGTGGGGACGAGTACGCGCTTTGCCGCGAGTTGGGAAAAGATAAGGCAACCGCGCGTTTGAAACAGCACCGCGAAACATGGATTACGGCGGAGGATTTCAAGTGGATCGCGGCGCGGGGATTGAACGCGGTTCGGCTGCCGGTCGGCTACTGGATTCTGGAGGACAACCCGCCCTTCATTAATGGCGCGGAAACGCTGGACTGGGCGTTTCGGACGGCAAAAGCGAACGGCATTGGGGTTTTGCTGGATTTGCATGGCGCTCCCGGCAGTCAGAACGGCTGGGATCACAGCGGCAAAGCGGGCGAACTCGGCTGGCACGTCAGCCCGCAGAATATCGCGCATACCCTGCGCGTCGTGGACGATCTGGCCGCGCATTGCAAAG
Source organism: uncultured Chthonomonadaceae bacterium (assembly GCA_963817895.1). Taxonomy (GTDB): domain Bacteria; phylum Armatimonadota; class Chthonomonadetes; order Chthonomonadales; family Chthonomonadaceae; genus CAWFQB01. Next base: position 277,416 of record CAWFQB010000002.1, on the reverse strand, counting down.
CGTATGACAACTTTATCGGTTTTGAACTGCTCAATGAGCCGCGATGGGATGTGCCGCTGGACATTTTGAAAACGTATTATCAGGACGCATACGCGCGTGTCCGCAAGCATGTCGGCAGGGAGCGAACGGCGGTTGTTATCCACGATGGCTTTCGGCCCAACGAGTGGGCCAACTTTATGCGGGAGCCGGAGTATAGTAATGTGGTTCTTGACACGCACTTGTACCAGTGTTACACGGACGACGATAAAAAGCGCGACATCTACGCGCATCTGGAAATCGCCGGGCTGGAGCGCAAGCGGCAATTAGACCGGATGCAGCAGCAGTTGCCGGGCATGGTGGGCGAATGGTCATGCGCCCTTGACCCGCAATCCCTGCGCGGGCTGAACGGCTTTTCTGCCGATGCCGCCGTTCGCGCTTACGGCAGCGCGCAGGTTATCAGCTACGAAACCACGCGCGGCTGGTTCTTCTGGACCTACAAAACCGAGAGTGGCGGCGGCTGGAGTTTCCGCGACTGCGTGAAGCGCGACTGGCTGCCGGAGCAGTACGGAGGTTAGGTTGTCAGGTTGTCAGGTTGTTAGGTGTTCGGCTCGTATCTTGTATCTTGTATCTCGTTTCTTGTTTCTTCTTTCAGGTATGATACAGTATCTCATTGACATTCGCGTTTATTCGCGTTCATTCGCGGCTAAATTTTCATTTCGGGGGCAACAACAGCATGGAACAACGGGTATTGGGGCGGACGGGGGACAAACTCTCGATTATCGGATTGGGCGGCGTGGTTCTGGTGGACATGGAACAGGGCGAGGCTGACCGGATTGTGGGAGAAGCGATTGAGCGGGGCGTCACGTATTTCGATGTCGCGCCCAGTTACGGCAGGGAGCAGGAGACGGAAAAGCGGCTTGGCCCCGCATTGAAACCGTACCGCGATAATGTATTTCTGGCCTGCAAAACCGAGGCGCGGGACAAGGCGGGCGCGGTTGCGGAACTGCACCGTTCCTTAAAGTATCTGCAAACGGATCATTTCGATCTGTATCAACTGCACCACATCACGACGGTTGAAGAAGTGGAAACCTGCTTCGGACCCGGCGGCGCGATGGAAGCGTTTGTGGAAGCGCAGCAGGCCGGACTGGTACGGCATCTGGGCTTCAGCGCGCACTCCGTCGAGGCCGCGCTGCTGGCGATGGACAGGTTCGATTTCGCGTCCGCCCTGTTCCCCATCAACTTCGTCACCTATTATGAGGGCAATTTCGGCCCGCAGATTATCGCCCGCGCGCAGGAAAAGGGAGTCGCGCGGCTGGCCTTGAAAGCAATGGCGCGCACAAGCTGGAAACAGGACGCGGAACGCCCGTTCCCGCACTGCTGGTACGAGCCGCTGACTGACCCGCATCACGCAAGCCTTGCCCTGCGCTTCACCCTTTCGCAGCCTGTCACCGCTGCCGTTCCCCCCGGCGACCCGCGCCTGTTCCGGCTCGCGCTCGATCTGGCGCAGGATTTCCGCCCTCTCGAAGCGGAAGAACTGGCGGAACTGCGCGCGTATGGGCGGGGATTGCAGCCCATCTTTGCCGCCGCCGCATGAATCAACAACGCTGGAAATGGCTATGGACGCTGGCCCTGTTGGTAGGAGTGGCAAACGCGCTGGTTGTCGTGTGGCGTTTGCCTGTTCAAAATCGTCTGGCGAATGACACGGATGAGCAGGCCGTACAGGAAGCGGCGCATTGGATTGCGCCGCTTCCCACGCATACGCGCCTGCTTCTGCTTGCGTCCGATCAGGACCCGACCTATTTTCATTTCCATACCCGCCTGATTTATTTCCTGTACCCACACCGCATTGACCTTGTTCTAAACCATCTGCCTCCCGACGCGGCTTCACATTATGACGGCATTTTGGCGTTCGGGCGCATGGCCCCGGTACTGGAAGCGCAGCGAAAAAGCGGTTCAAACGTCTGGCGGTTGGCAGGACGGGATACAGGCGCGTCGTTATTCCTCGCCACCCGTTTCGCCAATACAGTTCCGTTAAATTCGCCTGATCCCCGCCTTCCATTCGTTGTACGCCTGCTTTCCGGCCTGTTCAGCATAATCGTCGTGGTTGTTTTGGGCGCGTTGCTGCTGCAATTAACGCTCCGCGCTCCCCCGTTCGGGGCATGGTGGGCGAACGTTGCCGTCGCGCATCTTGTCGGCGCGACCGCCTTTGCCGTCGCGCAGCAGGTGTGCGTTTTGTTGGTCGGCAAGCCGCTGGTATGGCCTGTTTATGTACTTGTGGGCGCTTTGTGTTTAGTGGCCCTCACCCCCGCCCCTCTCCCAAAAAAGCCTGGGAGAGGGGAGACTGGTTTATTGGGAGATGAGCCTGAACAATTAAATTGCCAGCTCGGCAAGCAGACAGCCAACGCTCTCTATAATACAATCCAATGTTCAACCGTCAGGGGTGGGAAATGTAAGTATAAGTAACTCCCCTCTCCCAGGCTTTTTTGGGAGAGGGGTTGGGGGTGAGGGCTATTACTGTGCCGCCCTTTTGCTCGGCATACTCACAGTTTTGGAACGGTTGTGGCTGATCGGGCTGGATTGGGACGCGCTTGCCATCTGGCAATTGAAAGCCAAAATGCTGTTTGTGGACGGCAATTTGGCCGCATGGCAGAACACCGCGCCGTTTCCCTACGCCCATTTTGATTATCCCCTGCTGACGCCCCTGCTGTCGTGGTGGACGTATCGGCACTTCGACGGGATTGACCTGCATTGGGCGCAGGCGAACGGACTGCTGTTTTACGCCGACCTGCTGATTATTTTCGCCGGGTCCGCAATCCGCTATGTTCCGGCATGGGCGGCTCTGCTGGCAACCGCGCTGTTGAGTGGACTACCCGAAGTGACGCTTCATGCGGTTTCCGGGTACGCCGACCTTCCCCTTGCCGCGTACTTTCTCGGCGCGGGCGTGTTTCTGATACGCGCTTTGAACGAACGGGAAACGGGCGCGTGGCGGCTTGTCGGCTGGATGCTGGCAGGCGTGATACTGGTGAAAAACGAGGGTCTGCTTGCCTGCGTGTCCGCCTTTGGCGTCATCGGCTTACATTTTTGTCATGCCCGCCGCGTTTTCCCTCTGGTTTCTGCCGACAATATAAACAAAGAGGCGAGTCGTGTAGATAGCGCCGAAGCCAACGCAGCCAAATTAGCGGCAGAAACCGGTGAGCCAACAGAACCCGCGCTGTCATCCGCCCACGATAACTTGCAAGCCAAACGCGCGTCGTTCGTGTGGCTGCTTCTTCCCGGCCTGGCATATCTCCCCTGGTGGTTGCTCAAACACCAATGGGCGCTTTCCAACGACGTGATGCAGCCCGCGCATCCGCCGCATTTCACGATTCGCCTGCTGTGGTGGCGAATGTGGTACGCTATACTACATGGATTCGGCAGGCAGATGCTGTGGCTCGGCCCCTGGTTTCCCGCGTGGGGATTGTTCGGCGCAGTTTTACTGGCAGGAATTGCAGCCGCGTATCAACGCCGCATCCGCCTTGCGCGTCCCCTGTGGCTGCTGGCCGGAATACAGATTTGCGGCTACATTGGCATTTATATGATTACGCCGTCCGCGCTTCCCGCCCATATCATCAGCAGCGTGGACAGGCTGACGCTGCACGTCGCGCCCACACTTTTACTCGCCGCGCTGTTGAGTTGCTTTGGTCAGGAAAAAGGAGAAAGGAGAAAGGAAAAAGAGGACGCGCTTGCTGCTTGAAAAGCATGTATGCCATTGAGGGAGTAGGGCAAGCCAAAATCACAGGCTTTTTCCTTTTTCCTTTCTCCTTTTTCCTGACACTGCCATGCGGTTCAAACACCTGCGTAAACCGAATAAAGCGCGCGTTCTGGGATGGGGATTTCCCCTCCTGCTGCTTGTCACCTTCGGCATCCTGGGCGCGGTGCGCGGCGGACAGACGGGCAGCGACATCGCCTGGAATACCGACATGGCGCAGGCGCAGACTTTCGCGCGCTCCGTCCACCGTCCTCTGATGCTGGAGTTTCACACTCAGGGCTGTGAATGGTGCGCCAAAATGGAGGCGGAAACGTTTTCCGATCCCCGCGTTGTGGAATTATCTCGCCGATTTGTATGTATCCGATTGGATGGCGAGTTGGAACCCACTCTGGCGCGGCAGTACGGCGTTCACGAATACCCCACAATGGTTTTTGCCGACGAGGACGGGCGTGTGTTGGGCAAACGGCCCGGCTACGCCCCGCCCGCCGATTTCGTCGCCGTACAATCCCACGCCCTGCGCCTTGACAAAGGGCCGGGACATAGGTAACATACAAGAAAATACAGGGAAGAGGGAAAAGGGAAAAGGGAAAAGTAATGCGCTTCTTGATAATTGCTTGCTTTAAACTGGATAATCACACAATACATGAGTTCTCTTTTCCCTTTTCCCTCTTCCCTCTTCCCTTCCTAAAGGTACTACCCGCATGGCGAAAGCGCTAATCATTGTTGAATCTCCCGCGAAAACCAAAACGCTGAAAAACTTTCTTGGGCGACGACTATCTGGTGGAAGCCAGCATGGGACATGTGCGCGACCTGCCCGCGTCGCGGCTCGGCGTGGATGTCAACAAAGATTTCGCGCCCACCTATCAGCCCCTTCCCGACCGGGGCGACGTGCTGGAACGGCTTGCCAATGCCGCGAAGCGCGTGAAAATCGTGTATCTCGCTTCTGACCCTGACCGCGAAGGCGAAGCGATTGCGTGGCATCTGGCCGAAGCCCTGAAGCTCAAGGACGCCCGTCGTATTCAGTTCAACGAGATCACGAAAACTGCGGTACAGCAGGCGCTTGCAAATCCGCGTACCGTCAATATGGATCGGGTTAATGCGCAGCAGGCGCGGCGCGTGTTGGATCGGCTTATCGGGTACAAACTTTCGCCCGTGCTGTCCAAAAAGATTCAAAAAGGATTGTCGGCGGGGCGTGTGCAGTCGGTTGCCGTGCGGCTGATCTGTGACCGGGAACGCGAAATACAGGCGTTCAAACCCGAAGAATACTGGTCGTTAACGGCCATTCTGATCGCCACAACTCCCCGAAAAGAAATTTCTGTTTCCGGCGAAACTGCACAGCCGGGGCGGGCAGCGCGTCGAACCCAAAACGCAGGATGAGATCAACGCCGTATTGCGCGAACTCGGTTTGCCGGACGTGAAAGAGGGCGAAGGCGACACGTTTCAGGCGGAAGTTCCCCCGGCGCAACGCCCCAACTTCACGGTTGGCGACGTGAAACGGCGGGAGCAGAAGCGCAACGCCGCCGCGCCGTTTATTACCAGTACGCTACAACAAGAGGCTTCGCGCAAACTGGGTTCGGCAACAAGCGCACCATGTCCGTCGCGCAGCAGTTGTACGAGGGCATCGAAATCGCGGGACAGGGCAGCGTGGGCCTGATTACCTACATGCGTACCGACTCCGTGCGCGTGGCCGGGCGAAGCGCAGGCCGCCGCCCGCCAGTTTATTTTAGAAAAGTACGGCCCCGCCTATGTTCCCGCAGCCGGCAAGCAGTTCAAATCCAAGAACGCCGCGCAGGACGCCCACGAAGCCATTCGCCCCACGCATGTAGAATTCGAGCCGGAAGCCATCGCCAACTCCCTGTCCAGTGAACAACTGCGCCTGTATCGCCTCATCTGGCAACGTTTCGTCGCCAGCCAGATGAACCCCGCTATCATGGACGTAACCACGGCGGATATCAACGCGTCACGGAAGGGTGAAGACAGTTCCGCATCCACTCAGCCCTACGTCTTCCGGGCGACGGGAACAGTCGTCAAGTTCGACGGGTTTATGCGGGTGTATACCGAAGGCAAGGATACGGAAGAGACCGGGGATGAGGAGCAGCCGCCCCTGCCGCCGCTGTCTACGGGGCAGTCGCTCGATCTGAACCGCCTGGACCCGCGCCAGCACTTTACCGAACCGCCGCCCCGCTACACGGAAGCCACCATTGTCAAGGGGCTGGAAGAGCGCGGCATCGGACGGCCCAGCACGTATGCCAGCATCATTTCCGTAATTCGGGATCGCAAGTACGTGGAACTGACCGATAAGCGGTTTTATCCGACGGAATTGGGCTTCAAAGTGACCGATCAATTGGTCAAGCATTTCCCGACGATTATGGATGTGGCGTTCACGGCGGATATGGAAACCAAGCTGGATGAGGTGGAAGAGGGCAGCGTGAATTGGGTCAGCCTGCTGCGCAACTTCTACGATCCGTTCGCCCTCACGGTTGAAGCAGCCAAAGAGGAGATGGAAAACCTCAAGCCGCAGCCGGTTGAAACCGAGTACCACTGCCCGGACACGGGTAAAGTGATGCTGCTGCGCATGGGGCGCTTCGGCGAGTTCATGGGGTGCAGCGGCTACCCGGAGTGTAAGAAAATTCTGAAACTGGACGCGGAGGGCAAACCGGCAGAGGGCGCGAACTTCCTTTGCGGGCTGGTCAGCGGCGGGGAAAAGACGGCGGTAGACCCGGCCACCCTGCCCAACGCGACCGAGCATGTCTGCCCGCAGCATCTGGGCGTGATGCTTTCGCGGCAGGGGCGTTTCGGAACATTTCTAGGGTGCAGTTCCTACCCAAAGTGCCGCACGATGCTGAAAGTGAAGCCCGACGGCAGTTTACAGGACAATCAGCAATTCAACTGCACCTACGACGAGAACGCGGGTAAAAAGGGCGCGAAGAAAACCGCCACGAAAGCCACTGCCAAAACCGTCCGCGCAACAAAAACAGCGGCGAACGGCGCGGCAGACGACAGCGCTAAACCGAAACGCGCCACAACCAAAACATCTGCCGTAAAGTCAACGGCAACGAAGACAGCAGCGGCGAAAACTACAGCGACAAAGACGACGGCTGCCAAAACTACGGCGTTGAAAACCACTACCGCAAAGGCAACTGCCGCAAAGACGACCGCAACGAAGACGCCTGTGAAAGCGGCGGCTGTCACCCGTAAAAAAGTGGCTGTTGTTGCTGCTACTGAGGAATGAAGAAAAGCGGCGTGGTGACCGAAACCGATGTCCGGGGAACAAATTCCTCGGCTGTGGTAACGAAGTCCGCCTGCGCGGACTACACCGTAAGACGGCGAGTTGTACCGCATTGAGTCCGCGCAGGCGGACTTCGTTACCACAGCCGCGAGTTTCAACTCACGGCGCATACATGATAAGTAAATGTTTTTAGAGACTTCTATGACCATACCACGAATTGCTTCTGTAACCGCCGAACTGTTTCACACGCAGCTTCACAACCCGTTTGTCACGTCGCAGGGCGTGGCAAACGAAGCGTTGGGCGTGGCCGCGCTGTTGACACTGGAAGACGGACGGACAGCAAGGGGCGAATTGGTTCCTGTCAAATACGTAACGGGCGAAACGTGCGAAATGGTAATGGAAACCATACAAAGGGCAGGCGCGGCATTGGTGGGCGTGGATGTGACGCGGTGGCGGCAGGCATTAACCCTGATTGCGGAACAGGCTCCCGACGCGCCGAGCGCGCGGTGCGGGCTGGAAATGGCGGTTTTCGTGGCGTGGGAACAGGCAACGGGCAGCCATTTATGGAAACTGCTTGGCGGCGCGACAGAAAGCGTTGAGTCGGACGTGACCATTCCCATTCTGCCCAACGCGCAGGAATTGACCGAAATTGCGTGGGGATTGGGCATCAACGTGTTCAAAATCAAGGTGGGCGCAAAGGACGTGGAGGAAGACCATGCCCGCGTTCAGGCGGTGCGGCAGGCCGCGCCCGAAGCGCGTTTGCGCATTGACGCCAATCAAGCCTTTACGCCGGAACAGGCGGTTGCATTTATTGAGCGCGTGGTTTCGGAAGGCGCGAACGTGGAACTGCTGGAACAGCCGGTCGCCAAAGAGGACATTGATGGCATGATTTATGTGGCGCAGCGCAGTCCAGTTCCGGTTTTCGCGGACGAAAGTTGCCGAACCACTGCCGACGCCCTGCGCATGGCGCAAACTCCCATACAGGGCTACAACTTGAAGATCAACAAAAGCGGCATCGGCGAGGTTTTAGACATTATCGCTATCGGCAAAGCGGCAGGCAAAAAACTGATGCTCGGCTGCATGTTGGAAACCCGACGTAGTATCGCCATTTCGCTTGCGGTCGCCTGTGGCACAGGCGCGTTTGACTATCTCGATTTAGACTCGCATCTGCTACTTGCGGAAGACGGCATAAACCCCTATTTCGATCAGGTCGGCGGGAACATCACGCTGCGGGTAGAATAAATCTTTCACCACCAAGACGCCAAGAACACCAAGAGATAAAAAACAATTCCAAGAGGCACAACGTCGTTCTTCTCGTTCTTCTTGGTGTTCTTGGCGTCTTGGTGGTGAATAATTACGCCTGAATGATAGACGCGGCGAAACGTTCCATTTCCTCCAACTGCGGGCTGCATTGCAGGAGCAGGAAATCCACGCCCTGCGCTTCAAAGGCGGCGATTTGCGCCTTCACCTGCGCTGGGCGTTCCCACCAACCCGGAACGCAGCCCGCGATTGCTGACCGAATAATCCTCCAGCGAAACCTGCTGTTCCAACTTCGTGCCTGCCAGCCATTGCTGATAGTTGGCGTAACCCGCCGCCGAACTGTTTACATCGGTTATCCGCGCTTTTTCCGCCTGCGCTTCCGCTTCCGTGTCGCGCACAATGCTGTACCCCGCCACGCCGTACAGCATCGGTTCCAATCCAAACTCGTTCCCGCCGCGCGTTCATATCCCGTATGCGTTCCCCGATTTTTTCGGGTGGGTCGCCGTGCATCACATACCCGTCACACGTCCGCGCAATCAGATTCTTCGCCGCCTCCGACTCGCCACCGGCGTAGAGGAGAGGACGGGAAAAGGATGAAGGATGAAGGATGAAGGATGAAGCCGTTGCTTCTCTCTCCTCTTCTCCTTTTCTCCTTTTCTCCTCTTCTCCTTTTCTTCCTACCGGTTTCGGCTGCAAAATATTATCCTCCACGCGGTAATAGCGGCCTTCGTGGGAGAAGTGGTCCTGCTGCCAAACGCCATTGAGGACGGTGAGCCATTCTTCGGTGCGGGCGTAGCGGTCGTCGTGCTGCTCGAAGTGGACGCCGTACTTTTTGGCTTCATCCGCCCACCACGAACTGACGACGTTGAGCGACAGCCGACCATTGCTGATATGGTCAATGTTGGCGGCTTGCTTGGCGAGCAGGGCGGGCGAGTGGAACGTGGGCCGGACGGCAACCATGATCTCCTGCGTTTTGGTGACTGCCGCCAGCGCCGCAGCCGTTGACCACGCATCCAGCGAGGGCGCGTTCGCGCCCTTGATGTCGTTCAAATTCAGTTCGGCTACGAGGGTCAGGTCAAAGCCGATCTCTTCGGCGCGAATGGCGACGCGGGACGCATACTCCCATGTCGCCGCCATGTTTTCCTGTTCCACATTGCGCAGCCAGCCGCCGAATATGGGCAGCCAGTATCCGTAACGCATTGAAAATCCCTTCGGAAGTAGATGAGTAGATGAGTAGATAGGTAGGCAATACGTGCTCTTTATCGGCGAATTAGCAAGCATGCTCGCATGACGATGTATTCTACCTATCTACCTTCCTTCTAAAAAATCTACCAGCCGCTCGTGCGGGTCGAAGCCGATGACGCGGCGGGCGTCGGCGACGAAGTTGGACAGGGCGTTGATGTCGTAGTAGACCAGTCGCCCGTCGCGGTCATCTACCATTACTTCGATGCCGCCTACGTCTATTTTCGCGGCCTGCATGATCTGCTCTACCGCCGCAATGGTTGCAGGGTCCGGGTTGGCGGCTTCTACGGTCAGGCCGGTTTTGGGCGCGTCGGCGGGGCAGGCCATGCGGGTCGAGCGCGACGCCGGACTGCGTCTGGCAAATGTCGGCGGGGCATAGATTGAAACTGTCGCCGGACGTGTACACGTTGATGGCATACAGAAATTTGCCGCCCAGTGTTTCCAGCCGCGTGATATGCCCGCCTCGCGCTGGAATGTACTCCTGCACCAGCGCGGTCGAGTCTATGCCCAAATCAATTTCGTTGTTTGCCGCCGCGTGTTTCAATTGTTCCATGCTGTCGTAGCGGACGATGCCCGCGCCGCTGCCGCCGATATTGGCTTTGACCACGACGGGAAAGCGCAAACCCTCTGCGGCAAGGGGCGCGAGGCTGCCGTGATTGATAACATGCGCGGCGGGATAGGCCAATCCGAGCGAGTCCAGCAGTTGCAGTTGCAGCGCCTTGCTGGTTTCATAAGTAAACGCCTGAACGCCATTGATAACCCGAATCCCCTGCCGTTCCAGATGCGCCAGCCAGCCGAGCGTGTAAAACAGGCTGTTGCCGCCGTCGCGCAGGTACGCGGAGGGACTCATGCGGTTGAACACAAGCGAATATGTCTGCGCCTCATCCCGTGAAGCCGGATCATACCAGTGGCGGCGGGCGTCAAGTTTTGCGTAGGGCAGATGCCGCGCCGGTCGAGTTCGGTAAACAGCGGGCGGAACCAGTCCGGGTGTTCGTAATAGATGCCGATGGGCTTGTTTTGTGTGGTCATGTCATACTCTACGAACTTACTTGCCGGACATTCGCAACAACTGTGTTTCATCTTCAGTTTGCGAGTTGCCAGCCGGGCGCAGCAGAATTTCGGGCGTTGTCGTATGTTGGGAAGCGCGTAACAGGGTCTGGCTGCTTTGCATCTGCCGCGCCCGCCATTGCAGGAACGGCAAACACGCTTCCGCCGCGTCCCGAGCCTCCACATGCCAGATCGCGTTTTGCAGCAGGCGCTCGACGGCTTCCAGTTCCGGACCATCGCCGACATGCTCATACGCTTTCAATATGGACACATTCAATTCTGTGTAGTCGGTAAACAACATCTGCCGCAATTGTTCGCGCTGTTTTCCGTCAAGCAGATTCGCGTCACTCGCCTGCAAACGCGGCAGCAGCCTGACTAACGCCTTTCGCGCATCCTGTTGCGTGACTTCATCCCCAAAAGCAAGCGCGTCCACCAGCGGCCCGACAATCTTAACATCATCAAAAATCAGCAAGTTTCGCGCATAAAAACCGCGTATTTTTGGCCCATGGAGAGTGAAGAATACCGACAGGAAAAGCGGCCACCAAAACACCTGTATAATAGGGAATATCGTCTTGTATCCCGCATGAAGAATAAAGTAGCCTGCGATAATGTTACCTGCGATTAGCCATAGAAGGCTGTACGCCACTCCTCGCCATCGCTTTTTCCAGAGATTTGTCATCGCCTGATAGCTTATGAGCAGGCGTTGGATGCTGTCCGGCCATTGTTCGCGCAGTTCTGTTGCCGCCGCGAGACGTTCCGCTTCCTGTTTGCTGTTGAGCCGCGCAACTACCTTATTAAACTGCTCATTCGCTTTGCGTTCTTCTTTTGTCAGCAGTTTAAGGCGCATGGCTTATACTCCGGTGGCTATATGTCTTCAATTAGAATTGGGCGCTATGCTATCAGTGACATGAAACATCGGGTTTCCATGAATAGTCATAAATATCTCATCATGTACAGCATCTGCCAGCGGTTGTGGCAAAGTTGCAACCCACTGTTCAACGGGAACACTGAGTCTATCCCAATAATCCAGAGCCGTTTGCGCGTCTGTCGCCACCGTTTGCTGGATGTGAATAAGTTGCCGTCCTGTTTCCGCATCTATGTACGATTTGATTTCAAGCTGTTCCAGCGGGATGTTGGAATGTATCCGCTCCTGTGTGAGCAAATCTATCAGGTGATCTACAAGCGCTTTGTGGCAATTCAGCAATGGCAAAACTGCGCTGTCAATCCTAGGTCCAACCTGCACTGCCGATTCGAGAATTGATGTAGCGCCTGACGTATGTACAGGCAGAATAGGTAAAAACGATTGTTGTGTATTCGCTTTTTCAGCCATATCCGTATCCTTGTGCCCCGCTTTTGGTTGCGAGAACACGTTCCCGCATAAACCATCAGACTCTTCTGCCTACTTCTGACGTTGCTTCAAACGTTTGCGTCCTTCGGCTTTAATCTGCTCGAAGTGCGCCGTCAACCCGGCGTCATCGAAACGCTGTACCCGCCCCTGCTCAAACGCTTCCATGCCATAGTCCAATTCGCGCCGCAACTCATCGAACGGCAAAGGGTCTTCCTGTTCCGGTGTCGGCGTAATTGCCATAGCATAATCTTCCTTTGAGACAGGCGTTGAAAACGCTTGTCTCGGTGGCGTTCCGCCAAGCGTCCTACGGACGCGATGCACTGTTGTACAAAGGTTTGCGTCCGTAGGACGCTTGCACTTTCCTGCCGGGTATTTTCAATACTCGGCACTCGGCAAGCGGGCTTTCAACCACTGGCACTACAAATCAAATTTTAACTGCGCCCTTATCGGAGTTGTTCGCTGCGTGATGTTGGGCTGACTTGAAGTGGGCCATTCATCAGGAAAGTTTAGAACGGCAAATTCAGGATCGAGCGCGAAGGCTGCTCTATCATAAGCGCGGGCGGCGTCTTTCTCCGAGTCATACGGAGAGCCTAAAGGCTTCCCTTGTAGACGAGCAATCCATCTGTTGCCTCTTCTTGATACGCCCTTGTATCTGCTAGATTGCTCCCTCTTAGTTTGGCATGGTCTGCGATTTAGACAATTCCTATCATGGGGCGCAAGACGCAAATTCGTTGGAGTGTTGTTCAAACCGTTTTTGTCCTTGTGATCAACGTCGTATCCATCAGGAATAGGGCCGTAGAGATACTCCCAAATAAAACGGTGCATGTATACATCTTTACCGCCTACCGTCCTTCTGGCGTAGAAGACTTTGCTATTTGTTCCGCGAGCGGTTGCGTTCCAGTTACTTGCATTCAACAGGTTGAACAAGTTTTCTCCAACCTTTTTCTCTTCAAACTCTGCGAAGTAAAGCCCCGCGTTCTTTCCGCGTTTGGATAAGGGAATCTGTTTCATGTTTGCTCCTTGTGAGTGAATCAAGCAGGTATTGTTACCTCGCACTGATTGACTCCACAGAATCAAACAAACCGGAAAGCCGCACGAAAAAATATTTTACCATTCCGGGGGCTGAATGTCTTCGATCATGAATTGGATGCTGCGCCTGCCGTTCCAGACGTTGAATTGGGGCTTGTAGCACACGTCGAGGGTTTGGCCGATGTCTAAGCCGTCCGCCAGTTCGCCCCGCGAGAACCAGGGACACTGCACGCTGTCGCGCCCGTTCAGGCCGTCCGCGCGCAGGGTCAGGCGCAAATGCTGCTTTTCCGCGCCCATGCGATTCACTTCCACAATCGGAACGCCCCGGCTGACAAACAGCGGCTCGTGGTTCGCGCTGCCGAAGGGGGCAAGCGTCTGCATCTGATCCAGCAATTGCGGGCACACTTCGCCGGGAGCCACCTCCACCGCGACATCCAGCGTGGGCAGCAAATCCTCGTCCGAAAGCAGGGAACCGGCCAGGCGATTCATCTGCGCGGTGAAGTCCTCGACATTCTCCTGCCGGATGCCCAACCCCGCCGCGAACTCATGTCCGCCGTACTCGTCCAGCAAATCCTTGCAGGCGTCTATGGCCTTGAAAATGTTGAACGCGCGGATGCTGCGGGCGGAACCCCGGCCCATGCCCGTCGCCTCGTCCATCGAAATCACCACGCACGGACGATTGAACCGCTCCATCATCTTGCTTGCCACCAGCCCGACAATGCCGCCCGTCCAGCCATGCCCCGAAATCACCAGGCACTTCGACTTCGGCCATGTCCTGCCGCACAACCTGCTCCATCGCCTCCTCGAAAACGCGCGACTGCTCGTCCCGGCGCTGCAAATTGTACTCGTTTAGTTTTTGCGCCAGTCGTTCGCCCTCCTGCGCGTCTTTGGTCATCAGCAAATCCAGCGCGACGCGGGTTTCATCTATGCGGCTGGCGGCGTTCAGGCGCGGCCCCATGCCGTGACTGACGGCGCGGGCATCCAGTTCCTTGTCCTTGTAGCCGCACACGTCAATGAGGGCGCGAAGTCCGGGCTTTTTGGTGTTTTGCAGGGCTTCCAGACCGTACTTGACGATGATGCGGTTCTCGTCCATGAGCGGCATCACGTCCGTAATCGTGCCAATCGCGGTCAGGTCGAGAAACGCTTTGCGGTAGCCGTTGTGGGCTGTGGCCCAGATAGCGCGTCAGGGCCTCGCCCATCTTAAACGCCACGCCCACGCCCGCGATATTGGGAAACGGGTATTTGGAATCCTTGCGGTGCGGATTGACGACGGCAACGGCGCGGGGCAGCTCGCCGCTCGTGTTGGGCGTGTGGTGATCTGTGATAATCACGTCCATGCCCGCTTCCCGCGCGTGTTCCACCTCCTCCATGCGCTGAATGCCGCAGTCCGTCGTGACGATAAGCCGACGCCGTCCGCTTTGGCCTGTTCGATAAAGCCTCTTGCGCATATCATAGCCGTCGCGCTTGCGGTGCGGCACAAACACGTCCACGTCCGCGCCCAGACTGCGCAAAACCCGCGTCCACAGCGCGGCGGAAGTGACGCCATCCCCATCGTAATCGCCATGCACCCGGATTTTTTCTTTGTTGGCAAGGGCTTGTTTCAGGCGTTCGCAAGCCTTTTCCGCGTCCGGCAGCAAAAACGGATCGTGCAGGCGGTCGAGCGAGGGATTGAGAAAGCGTTCCGCCGCTTCCGGCGTGTCCAATCCCCGCTGCACGAGCAGGCGCGCAAGGATAGGATGAACGCCCAGTTCGATTTGCAGCCGCGCTTCGGCCTGTATGTCGCTGGGAAGCATTTTCCAGCGTTTGGAGGTGTGTCTTTTCATAGGTGGTTGGTGGTTGGTGACCGGTGATTGGTGATTGGCGTTTGTTGGTTGTGCGCTTTTGGCTCAATGACTGCAAGCCACGCTCAGGTGTTTGCCAGCCACCAATCACCGATCACCAACCACCGCTGTCCGCAGGACAGAAACAATTTGTTGGGCCGCGCTGCCGTCACCGTAGGGATTCAGGGAACGGGCCATTGCCGCGTGGGAAGCGGGATTGGTGAGCAGTTCGCGGGCCGCAGTGACGATGGCATCCGTGTCGGTTCCGATGAGTTGGGTCGCGCCCGTGTTGGCGGCTTCCTGCCGTTCGGTCGTGTGGCGCAGGACGAGGACGGGCACATCCAGCGCGGGCGCTTCTTCCTGAACGCCGCCGCTGTCGCTCAAAATCAGGGTCGCCCGCTGCATCAGTTTGATGAACGGAACATAATCCTGCGGCTCCACCAGATGAACGCGCTCCACATCGCCCAAAATGCCTTGCAGCGTGTCGCGCACAATCGGGTTTTTGTGCATGGCGACAACCGTTTCCGTATCCGGATGTTCCCGCGCGATTTGAGCAACCGCATGGGCGATTTGCGCCATCGGTTCGCCCCAATTTTCGCGCCGATGCGCGGTCACGACAATCAGCCGCTTATCCCCCTCCACGATTTGCCGCAGTTCCGGCTCCTCAAAGGTGTAGGGGCAGGCGGCAACCGAGCGTAGCGCGTCAATGCTCGTATTCCCGGTTACGTACAGGCTTGCCGGGTCAATGCCTTCACGCAGCAGGTTCTGGCGCGTGTCTTCGGTCGGGGCGAAATGCCAGCGGGCCAGTCGGCCTGTCAACAGCCGGTTGATCTCTTCGGGAAAGGGATCGTACAACTCGTGGGTGCGCAGGCCCGCCTCCACATGCCCGAACGGAACTTTGTGGTAGGAGGCGGCGAGGGACGCGACAAACGTGGTCGTGGTATCCCCCTGCGCCAAACAGATGTCGGCGGGATGCTCGGTCAGCCAGGCATCCAATCCGATTAAGGCGCGGGTGGTGATCTGTGTCAGCGTTTGCCCGTGCTGCATGATGGCAAGGTCGTGGTCGGGCGTCAACTCGAAGATGCGCAGCACCTGATCCAGTTGTTCGCGATGCTGTCCCGTGACGACAACCTGCACGGCAAACGTTTCGGGAAAACGGCGCAATTCCTGCACGACGGGAGCCATTTTCACGGCATCCGGGCGGGTTCCAAATACGCATAAAACGCGGGCGGGGGAGGCTATTGTACTCATAACGATAGAGTACCTTAGAACGCCGAATTTCTCAACAGGAATTTCCACAACGATAGAATTGGCAGCGACAAAAAGTGCGCGCGTTTTCAGGCGTGAGCGCTTTTTAAGCGGTTCAACGGGCATTGAACCAAAACTTGCGCCGCCAGTTCCCCTTCCCCCATGTTGCGTATTTCGGCTTCGATTTGGAAATACGCTTTTGTGGGAGAAGGGGTGAGGGGTTGAGGGCGAATTGAATTGAAACGGCTTATTTTGTCTGACGCTGTTCCTGCGATTAGTTGGTGATGGTAAGCGTAACGGCGTCGGAAACCGGGGTCGGGACATCGTTCGCCACGCGGTTGCCGTTGTCGAACAGCAGGGCGGGCAGGCGGGCATACACCTGATAGGTTCCGGGCGGCAGAACGCTGACCTGCGGCGGACTGTCGGAGGCGGGCGTGTAGGGAAAGGCGTAAGAGAAATTTTTCGTTTCACCGGGCGCGTAAGTGTCCGTGCCAATCACCTGTGGAAAGAGGAGATTATGCCCCGGCCAGTATTCATACGACACAATTTTGCCATTTTGCGCAATCACATAACCCCACCACGTATTTTGGGTCGCGGTGGGGAACGTCACGGTGCTTTGCGAACTCGACGAATTGGTAACGGAAATCGTCAGGCTGATCGGATCGCCCGTCTTGTACGTGCTTTTGTCCGCGCTGATTTTGAAACGCAGGGTAGACAGATTCGTTTGCCCGGGCAGAGCACGGCCATCCGGCGTGTAGTTGATCGGCGTTGGCGTCGTGGAACTGCCGCTCCCCGCAACCCGGCAACCCGAAACTCAAAGCGGCGGCGACGAACGCCACGCTCACAATGAAACGGCTTTTGCGCATCATAACCCTTTCCTTTCACATGGCAAGTTTTCCTTACCGCTATCATAACAAGGTCAGCGGCGGGCCACTGTTCAAACTCTCGTCACACAACAGTCGCGTGGCCCCTTTGCTGCACCGCCTGATTGGGCAAAGCCCACTCTACCCAGTTTAAGGTGAATGGTTTGCAGCCGCTTGCTTCAGAGCTGCAATCGAACGCACCAATTCCAAGTTCCGAACACTTATAGTCGTGGCAACCGCGCCGCCCAACCATACAGGTCAGCGGCGGATCACAAATGTGACACTGAAACTCCATGATATGGCAAGCGGCCTGTACGGTACAAGGCTTGTTAAGCCACTACATACAGACATGCCGTTGGAGCCCGTCTAAGGACCGACACAAGCGCGGTTGCCTGCTGTCGCCCAAATTGGGAATAATCTTACTTACGCCCGGTGACGCGTGTGTACTCTTCATCCATTAAATGTCAATTCCTGAACTTAATTTCTCTGGAAAACTATTTAGCTTTTCGCGAAGTCATGCGCCGCGCCATTTGGGTTGCCGCACTAAGCAGACCTACCTGATACATTCGGTTTCATGGCAGCCGTACCTCTGGCTCATTATGAAGGTTGCCGGCTTGCCGTTCGCCTCTGTCGGGTCGTTCTGGATTGTTCCGCCTAATCTGACGGTATCGGCACTCGACAACAAGATCAAAGCGGTGAGAGGACGGCAACGAAACCGCGTTCCTGCGCTTCTGTTTGCAATCCCTCCCACAGCATCGTGAGCGGTTCCAAAACATCCTCTACACCCACATCGTCAGGATGCGAACGCAGCCATTCTTGAACAGTCTGAATTCCCGCTTCGATTTCCGGTAATGTTCGCGCCGTCAGCGCGCGCGAAAGAATCTGTTCCCGTTCGGCGCGATTTTGCTCGCTCATGGAATGCTCCTCTCCAACACAGGACGCGCCGCAGAAAGCGCTGCAATGACGCTCTTGCGCTGAACTGTCTCCAGACGTAAAGCTTTTTGCAGCAGACTGGAGTAGCGCTCTCGAATGGGTGTCATCAGCAAGTCAATATAGAAGTTGACCGGATGGGCTTCCATCTCCACTCGTATCGTTTCCAGGGCGGCAATATATTTGTTGAATGGATGATCTTCGTCGGAAACCGCCAACGTATTCAGATCAACTTCAACATCCAGCCGTTCCAAAACGGGCGCGCGGTACAAACGGCTTAATTGTTCAACGACGCCTTCTTCCCAGCCAAGATTGGCGTTGAAATCATAAATCTGGAAGCCGGCAGAGCAGGCGTGAAACATTTCGTGTATCAGGGTGCGCCAACGCATAGGACTTACTGCCAGGTGAGGACGCAGTTTGATGTCACACGAAAAAGACTTTCCGCCCCGTTCTCCTCTTAATGTTTCCAGGCGGAGTGTGCCATTCCAGCGCGAACGCAAGGGCGTCAGTTCCTCAATGGCCTGCTCGATCTCCTGCAACTCTCGCAAAACACGCTGATAATCATTCTCTACATCCATTCTGGTTTGTCCAGCTTTCCAATCTGCCTCAGTATACCATGACGGCCACTCTATGCGCCCCAGAGTTTGCGGTCTAAACTGCGGTACTGAATGGCTTCGGCGACATGGGCGGTCTGAATGTCATCGGCGGCGTCTAGATCGGCAATGGTGCGGCTCACTTTAAGCAGGCGGTCATAGGCGCGGGCAGACAATCCTAACTGTCCAATCGCCGCCCGAAGTAATGCCTGTACGCTGTCGGATGGGGCGCAGTACGCCCGCAGTTCCCGGCTGCTCATCTGCGCGTTGCAGAACAGCGGGCGAACCTGCGCATTGCGCGGCTTCTCCTGCTGCGCGGCGAGTTGGTCGGCGGGATGGGGCGGCATCCCCTCGGCAAGCGGTTGAGCAGGCGGGGGCGGCGGGCAGGCGAAACGCCTGGCCTGTATGTCGCGGGCGCGGCACACCCTTGCGCGAATGGCAGCCGAACTCTCGCCCAGTCGGGTTTGCAGCAGTTCCTCTTCCGAAAGGCGCGGCACTTCGATGTGCAGGTCTATCCTGTCCAGCAGCGGCCCGCTGATGCGCTTCTGGTACTTCGCCACCGCAGACGGGGCGCACGAACACTGCCGGAACACATCGCCGTAGTAGCCGCACGGACACGGGTTCATGGCGGCAATCAGGCAGAAATCGGCGGGGTAGGTGTAGGAAGCGTTGACGCGCGACACGTTCACCACGCCATCTTCGAGCGGCTGGCGCAGCACTTCCAGCGCATCCCTGGCGAACTCCGGCAGTTCCTCTAAAGACATTCTAATACCCCATGACGCAGGTTTTTTCGCCTTTATCCTTGACATTTATTCCTCACTAGAGACACAATACACACGACAAACTAAATCGGGCGCAACAGGTGGTTGCAACACCTATCGCGCCCTCGACCCACACCTAAGCAGGAGGTGCAAAATCGTGTGTTTGATTCTACCACAACCCCAATCGGTTCGCAAGCACATTAGCGAAATTCTCGCCCAAGCCGAGGATGTACGCACAATCGAGGAGATCGCCAGTAGCCTGCGTGTCCAGCGCGTAGTCATTCGCAACTATCTGCATTTTGCTGTCGATTTCTTTACTGCCGGTGAGACAACTGCAACCAGGCTGTTGAAGGAGGCAGAGAAATGAGAAATCGCCTCCTTGTCATCACGCGCAATACCATTCCCTACGTCAAAGAACTCCGCCCCGTAACCAAGAGCGTTGCCGGGTGCATCCTGATGCAACAATTGGAATACTGGTTTGCCCGTTACCCGGACGGTTTCTATAAATTTATGGAACCCTGCTCTCACCGCGCCTACAAATCGGGGCAATCCTGGGCTGAAGAACTGGCGATCACACCCGATGAGTTCCGCTCCGCCTTCGACCACATTGCGACGCGCTATCGAACGCGGTCGGAATTTGAGGCGGCAGCAGACAAGTTCCAGGGCAAATTCTACTGCTCGTTCCTCGACAAGCGTGACGGCATTACCTACTATTATCGCAACCACCAAGCCGTCGATGCCTTCTTGGATGGGTTGGTACTCCAAGCCCCTGAAGCGCCCACCGGTACTGCCACCTACCCAGATGGAAATTCCAATCTGCCAGATGGAAATTCCAATCTGCCAGATGGATATTCCCGTTTGCCCAGATTGGCCCCTCCGCTTACCCAGATGGATATTCCCGTTTGTACAGATGGAAATTCCAATCTGCCCAGATGGGAAAGCCCATCTCCGCAAGTGGACATTCCCGTTTGCCCAGATGGAGATTCCCCGCTCATAAAAGAGATTACAACAGAGACTACACAGAGATTACCAAAGACAACAACAAACACCCCCCCGCCACCGAAAGCCGCTGCCAGTCCGAGAAAAAGTGTTGTTGTTCCTCATGTAAATGATGATTCCATTCCCGAACCTACCAGCGTCAACGGTTTTGCGCGCGTTGATGAAATCGTGGGTGATCCCGCAAAAGCAGCAGGCAATATCATCACGGCGGCGGCAAGAGCGGCGCGGGTCAATGCCCATCAGCCTGATGAGAGCATCGTCAAGGCGCTGACAGACGTGGACGTGGGGGAAAACGTGGCGATATGCTTGGCAAGCCAGCACGACGCAGTTGGCATCTTGCGCCGCATTGCCGCTTGGAACCGTGGCAAGGGGGCCTTCGGGAATACCGTTGGCGCGCTTGTACGCGCCATCGAATGCGAGTGGAACGCTGACGCGAAGTATGAGGCACAGGTCAAACAGGAAAAGCGTCAATCCGCGCTCGATAATGTAGCGCAGCGACTCAAAGCGAGGGAAGACAGGAAAAGTGCGAAATTGCTGTCGGCGTGGAAATGCCTGCCGGACAAGGACAAGGAGGCGGTGCGGAATGAGGCACTGCGTAGGGTGTCCCAAAACGCGCGGGAGAACCCTACCAACCCCGTGTATGCCGCTGCGATTAATGGCGCGATTATCAACGCCATGATGCAGAAGGGCGCAAAACAACAGGATTGCGTGATAGTACAAGACGATCAAAACACGATGCGAACAGCCACTTGACGGCTTGGAAGGGAGATTAACACCATGACACCTACGACAATGCTTGCAAATGGGCGAAACGGAAAAACCGGAAGTTCAACTCTCGCCCCGGAAGACGATAGTTCAACTGTCGCACTTTCTCTTGACAGCCGCGACGCACATGACGGCCTGTTGACGCTGGTGGAAATCACCCGGCGCATCGAACCGGACGAGCGCAAGCATGGAGGCGTACTCGCAAAGGTCAAGAGACTGATTGAACACGAGTCTGTGCGCAATCTCCTGGGCGCGGTGCGGGCAGGCGGTAAGGGCTTCCGCTACCCAGAATCCGCGGTAGCCAAGTTGCATTTTCTCGTCACCAATCCCCTCGTCAGCCCTGCCAACGCCGACGAATATCTTAAAACCATGACGTTCGCGCCCACGCCGGGCAATGCGCTTCTCACCGGAAAAGACGCAAGTTCAACTTCCGCTTTAACCGTGATCGGTGAGGTGATAAGCATGGCGATCCGGCAATCGGGTGAAAATTCAATGTCCGTACTTTTGCCGCTGATGCAACGCCTCACCAGCGCCCTCGAAGCGCAGGCGGCAAGCGTCCAGGCCCAGGATCGGGCGGTGACAAAAGCCGAGGCCGCTACGCTCATGGGTGTTGCCGAAATCGAGCGTCAACCGGCATATACCAGCCCTTACCTCAAACCACGTATCCTACCTGCACCTTCAAGAGTGGCTTGCCGCCCGCCGCACGGCAGCCGAACAACGTCGCGCGTTAGGAAAGGCAAAACAATGACAATTGCAACAACCAACTAAATGACCGCCTGCGCCAACTGTACCCGCTCGTTTGCCATCAGCCAGGTTGAATGCCCGCATTGCGGCTTCCCGGTTCAAACATTTACTGCCGCGCCTGCATCCACGATCAGCCTCGAACCCTTCCCCGCCTGCGCCCACCAAGTCAGCAAGCAGGCGATGGCGTATCCTTCCTGCGGACAGCCGCTCAAAATACTAACGCACGGGCAATATATCAGGCGTTATTTGTTGTGGGGCGCGGGGCGATAGTGGCAGCGCTAATGGCACGTTAGGTTGCGTCAGTATCAGGTTGTTTGTTACTTGGTTTGCGTCCGCGTGGTGATGACTGCGGCTCTACGCTGATAGGTAATATATGTATTGATGTCTCCATAATATGGATGGCATCGAGCATAAGTTTGCGTGCCAGCGCTAAATTATGGAATGGTGGCATACTTGCAATTGAAGGATGTGATGCAACGCTTATTAGCAATGACTCGACTACAGCAGTTTGGCTGATACCCCAATCTTTTGCTAGTTTTTCCAATGATGCGAAAGCCTCCGGTCTTAAACGTGCAGAAAAAGGTCGTTTGTCGTCTGGATCATACTCTTTTGCCATATTCAGCCTCCCATCATATTGTACCTCGCATCTACTTGGGAAAATCTGCATTACAAATTTGACAAATCAATGCACATTTGGTAGAATAAGCCATCGCTGAGGTTGGATGCTACGCAACAACCCGGCCCGTGCCGGAACCGCGGGCCACAACATCAATACACGCGGAGGGCCAGATGCCTCGATACACTCAGACCCAATTTTTGCTAACAGGTGGTGACGACGAACAGTACGCGAACTATCTGATGATCGATCCCGACACCCACACTTGGTCGGTGCAACAATACCATCAGCATGTCGATAATCCTGACACGTTTGAGAGCGTGGTGCATGATCGGCTCTATGCGTTGGTCTTGCCGGACAACGTGGACGCGGAAGCATTGTCGCGCGGCATGACAGAGCACAAGAATCTGCTCGACCAGATCGCTGCCGGTTACACGGAGGAGTGGCACAACACAAATCTGATCGGCAAACTGGACGAGAACGCACAAAATGCGCTTCAATGTTTGGCGGATTACGCAAGCGATGCCTACGTTTTGAAAACACTTGAAGTGACAGACATAACAGATATTCCAGACGACATCGACGTACCATCGCTGGGAGAAATCACAGCAGAAACATCAGATGTTGACTTGGATCGCATCGCCGCAGACGTTGAAACCGCTCTTGACAACGCTGGATACATACACTATTCCGGCATACCCTCCGCCCTCGAATATTATCGCCAAAACCTTGAGGACGACGCTCAAGACGATGAGGACGACGAGGATGATGAGGGGGAATAGCGCTGCGTAACGTATTCCGCTCATCGCCACCATTCTGCCCGCCAGAAAATGTTTTTTGGCGGGCCGAATAGATTTTTGCGCCTGCGTAGTTGACAGCCAAATTTTGGCTGTGCTATAAATCAACTCGACAAATCTATACCCCACCTGCTGCGCGTGCCGCACACTCGTGTTTGCAGGGCGAACAAAAGGAGAAGGAAATGCCCTTAACTCTTACGCCCAGCAACGCCACATGGCTGGCGACTTGTGCCAAACGCTTTGATCGCCTCGCTGTCAAAAAGCAATACCCTGCTGTCCGCTCACAGCGTAGCAGCGTCTTGTCGTTTTCTTCGGCGTGCCATCAAATCCTGCGCCATCTTTACGATCCTCTCACCCCTGGCCCGCTACCCCATTCCCAAAACCTCGCCACATACGTTCGCATGGCGTTCCTTCAACAACATTTCTACAACAAGGACGAGGCCGCGCGTGAACTGGATATGCACCGCGCCCACAGGATCATCAGCAGGTATTTGGATGAGGATGAAGATGCCAACTGCACCACGGCTGTCGAATTGTCTGGAAACTTCCCCATCGAATTGTCTCCGGGCAAGGTAGCCTTTCACGTCAGTGCCCGCCTCGACCGCATACTGATTCGCCCTGACGCTCCTGACACTCTAATTGTCCGCGATTATAAGGTAGCCTCCTCACTTCGTCCTCTCGATCCGATCCAAATTTTCATAAATCTCGCGGTGGCAAAATTGGCTCATCAGAGTGCTTTCAAGTACCATGTTTTGGAGTTGACCAACCTGACGGATGATGGTTTTGAAACCACCACCTACCACTCGCGCGATCTAAAGGGCATCCACAAGCACGTCGCAGCCCTGGTGCAACGCTACGAAATCAGCAACCGAATTTCTACCTACCCGAAGCGAACACTGCCAATTTTGCCCGCTGTTAGACGAATGCCAGAACGTCGCGCCTGCGGCACTAGACGCCATTTCCTTCGATGACTGACTGCCGACATCTTCTGATTTTTGAACCCCAATGTATAGGCATATAAGAGTCTATTAAGGATACAAGAGCAAGGAAGTAGAACGATGTCAAAATGTCTTGTTCCCAGCGCCTACTTTCGCCAGGTTATTAAAAGCGAACTGGTGAAGCGCGGAGTGCAACGGCAGGCTGTCGGTTCGCATCGCCTGCTGTTAGACTGCGGGCACACACTCTATATTCAGGGCACTCTGCGCGTTCCCCGAAGAACTCGTTGCCACTTTTGCTGACAACTGGATGGATGCCCGAAAAAATAATTTCTCAACCACCCTGAAAAAGGCTGAATGGGCCTTGAAAACGGCGACGATTCAGAAATATCGAATATCGCCTTGCCTAGATATATTGTGACGCGGGCGGGCCAACCTGTGCGGGGAAAGCCTGCCCCTCGTCACGCTACACAACCAATCCTTTACCGCACATAGGAGAAAAACCGATGTCAGCAGCGAATGATCAGAACAGCATGTGGGTGAGACGCATTCCCAACAACCAGGCCGAAGCCGACGAGGTGGTGGAAATCCTGAAAAATTGCGATTTCGATTACGAGGTTGAATGGACAGCCCTGAAACTGGGCAAAGACGAAAATGGCGCAATTGAGGGCAGCATTGAAATGAGGCAGATTTTCTGTCCCAACTTCGACGAGCGGGGCTGCTTGAAATGTGAGATCGATGTCGCGTATGCCGCTTCCGAGCGCACGGACTATTGCATCCTCTCCATGCTCCTCTGGGTGGAAAGCATCCAGACTCAAGATGGTATGCACCGTGTCGGATGGGAAGTGGTGGGCCTGGACGATCTAAGCATTCTGGACGGCCCGACCACTGGCTACCTGCCCGACTTGCCCAACGTGGTACGGATACCTTTCGACACAGGTACAAAACCCACAGGCTATAAATTCCCGAAGTTTGAAACCGACCTTCTGCGCCTGCATCCCGCTTCCCGGCGTGAGCGGATCAGGCGCATGTCTCCTGACGCGCGGAAGGCGGCAATGACCACCATTTTCTGGCTAGACGATGACCTGATGATCGAACTGGGTAGAACGCCTGCTCAACCACTCACAGGCCCGGACATCAAGGAAGGCATGATTGTGCGCCGCGCGTGCAATGAGTACCGTATCATTGTGGGCGTGGATGACTTCGACCCTGGTGTGAATGGCAAGGTCGGTTGCGCCTACGTCGAGTATAAACCCAACTGTGCCTGGAATGCGATCAACCCCAAACTCAAAAGGGGCTACCCGGACGCTTCTATCTGCACCACAGACGAAATGGCGACCTGGGCGCAGAAGGTGGTATCGTGGAATTGGGATGATAAAGTGTGGCATGAGGACTGGAAAGCACTGAAAAAACGCCAAAAGGAAGGAGGCGAAGCGAATGAGCCTGTTTGAAATGGGTAGGACAGTGGGCACGGCGACGGTAGTGGCACTGCTTGAGGAGGCTGGTGTCACGCCCCAAAGCCTATTTGAGCGCCACCACAGAGGGGATTGGGGCGACGTGACTCCTGATGATTGGCAGCGCAATGAGGAGGCGCTGGTGGAAGGCGGACGCTTGCTTTCTGTGTACTTTGTGCGCGACGAGAAAATCTACGTCATCACCGAGGCGGATCGAAGTGCCACAACGATCATGCTGGCTGGCGAGAACTGATTCTGAAACAAACAAAACCCCGGATGAAAAATTTCATCCGGGGTTTTTGGATTCATAATGATCGGGCGCACCAAAGGCAATTCGAGTCGGAACATGCTTTTCTGCCGTCGCCAGCGATGCCACGCCCACCACGCCCTTATATTAAAGGTTGAGCACATCTACCACTTCCGCCAGCCGCATCACAGCAACAAACCGCCAAATATCAATCCTCACTTGCCTCGGATGGCTGTGCGCAAGATCAGGCCCGGCATCAGCCTGGGCTGCACCCAACGCATCCGCATTCCTTCGGAACCCTGCTGCCTCGATACCTTGCGCGCTTGCAGCCGTGTCATATACATTCGTTATGACCGGGTTTCTGTAGGCAATTTACGCTTGCCGAAAAAAGTTTTCAGACGAAGCCCAAAAGGGGCTAAAAATGGCGAGGATTCAGAAATATCGATTCTGGGCTTGACTAGATATATTGTGGGAAATAATCGCGGGTGCTTCTGTGCGGGATCGCCTGCCCTCCCACACCACCGCCGCAGGGCTGATGTGCGGTCAGCCCTGCATCGGTCGCGCCTACCATTCCGCACTGATCAAGGAACACTGCCCTGTCTGCACTGTCATCGCTGCCACAGAAGGCGGCTGGCAACAGACCGACCAAAGGAGAACCCAAAATGGGACGCATCCATCGTTTGCTCAATTATCTGCGAGATGAAACCGGCACTGTCAACCCCACCTGCTATCGCTTGTCCGGGGATGGGCGCAGCCTGCTTTATGACGCGACGTTACCGCCGAAGACACCCCTCCACTTTCACATTAAACATCGCATCGAACGTGACATACGGCCTGTCCCCTGTGGTTACTCCATTTCGTGTCCGGGGATGTGCCTGCGCGATCTCTCTTGGCTGGAAGTTGTCTACTTGCACCAACAAATAGTGGCATCTCCCTTCATCACCCGCTGCAACATACACTCAGGTAGCATACAGGGTTTTGTGCCAAGAATAACGGTGACAGAAACCCCTAATCCGTTGATCGCCTCCACACAGTATGTTCCCAGCGGAGGAAAGTGGGGAACGCGCCAGGATACCATTGATCTCACTCCTGGAAGCGCGGACTTTCAACTTGCCGTTTCGCTCAAAAAGCAGGTGCGCGAGGAGAAGAACCGCCCCCATAGGCTACGACGACGCGGCATCATGGCTTTTCTGCAAACGCTTGGACTCGATCAACCGGACGCAGATTTCTCCATCGGATTCCTGCACCATCACATCGATGAGATCGGCACAAAGGATGGGGTGTTCAACATCAGGGTACGCGATAACCACCAGATACGTGCATCGCGTCTGCAACCAAATTCGCCCGAAGCGTTTGTCATGCTCTATGAGGGCGATGATCCCGCGATGTTTGCCCGCGCCATCGCCGACCTTCATACACATTATCCCTGCGCCAGCAAATTCCACCAGCATTCCCTTGATACACATGGCTGCGAACTAACATTCACTTCGTCTCGCGTCTCCATAGACGACGAGATGCCGCCACCCGGAATGCTCACACAGTGGCTTGCCGAGGCCGCGCAACCAACGCGGCCCAAGCCCGCCCCGAAGCCGGATATGGCGAGCCTGCTTTCTGGTAGAGGGATTAGTTCACACCCTTAATCTACTCAACTGTGAACCAGCACGTTTTGCTTTGGAATTCGAGCATAATCCGAAAACGGGGTTTTACACCATTACACTATTGCCTGCCCGCGAGTGGACAATACGGGTTCTGCCTTCCATCTACCTCTATAATGGCACTGACCGAGCGGTGTTTGTGCGCGCCGTGGCTGAGTTCATGGAAAGCGCCTATCGAGAGAAGGTTACATCCCTGTACTGCGGACATTCTGATTTGGCTGGCAACACCGTTCATGTAAAAATCAGGTTGAGGCACAAAAACTACCATATCACCGACATCAAAGCACCTTTAACGGGCTGGCTTGAGGAGGCAGCGCGGCTTCCAACGGCAAGTGAGTCGGATCAACGATGATAACGTTGCAGATGGGGTGGTTTACCCCTCACATCAGTTGAAGGGCAGGCGTCCATTGGCTGCGCGGACGGCTCGCCCTGGTCTTTGCAGAGTGTCACCTTTTCCTATGATCGGTATCCGACACTGATCCGGGGTGCGCTCGGAGAAAATCTATGTGTTGACAAAGCGGATCGAAGCAGCGCAACCATCATGCTGGCTTCCGAAGACTGAGAGATGCCCAAAGATCATGTTGAACGCCCACGTAAATATTTTACGTGGGCGTTCAACACTGGGCGACAGCGACATTGAAGGCTGACACATTTTGGTGCGGCCTTATGGAGAAGAAAGGAGAGGAATATGTCCAAGTGTTCACGCCCGTCTTCCTACCTGCGTAAGGTGGTGGAAAACAAACTGGAAAAACGAGCAACCCAACGGCAGGCTGTCGGCTCACATCGTTTGATCTTGCAATGTGGACATACGGTGTACCGACAGGGCACGCTGCGTGTGCCCAAGCGCACTCGATGTGAGGTGTGCTGGAAGGCGGATAATTCGCCGGAAGTGTGCTAAATCGAAATTTACGCCCGGATGCGCAAGTACGGATTTCGGGTGTTTCTATTAAATTGGGCAAGGCGGGGCAGGCGGTTGTGCGGGCTTCCTGCCCCTTGCCACATGATACGACTTCCTTTTCCTCGTTGCCTACAACTATACCTTTGCTTGGCAGTTGGGCCGATGACCAAGCCAACCAAGCGCAAGTTGACGTTGAGGATTTAGGAATTGATGGCGAGCAGACGGCTCTATTACGCTACTATCGCAATCATCGCAATACAAATGACCAAGCCGCACAACAAGGAGACAGAAATGCCTACGAGACAAACACAACGCACGCGCAAGAATGTAATCCGCAATTGGAAATCATCCCGGAGTGCAGTCACTTCCCTCACCATTGCCGCCCACTTCCGCAAAGCCGAGCCATCCAACGAGGCCGACTTGTACGCTGTTGGGGAGGGCGGCTATACGCCAATGGGCAACGCGGTACTGACTGGCAACGTGGAGCAAGTGCGATTTTTGATTGAGCAGGGAGTGGACATTTACCATCCCGTGCATAAGTCGATGACACTTCTCCGCCTGGCAGAGATATGCGACAGGGTGGAGGTTGTGGAAGTCCTCTGCCAACTGGGAATCGATCCCAGCGCAAAACAGGCGGACGGCAACACTGAACTGCATTCGCTCATGGGTTTCTCACCCCGAATCAATCACTTGGTTGTGGCGGCGGCCCACGATTTGGAGGCGCGAAATGAACTTGGACTTACGCCCTTACAATACGCGGCATGGTGCAACAGAGAGGCGGTCGTGCAAGCATTACTCGACGGAGGAAGCGACATCGAAGCGCGCGATGAAAGAGGCTGCACTGCGCTGATGTATGCCGCGTCCAGAGGGAACACCGAAATCGTGTCTTGTCTGCTCGCGCATCAGGCTGATGTCAACGCCTGCGACAACAATGACAAAAGCGCGCTCTATTATGCGCTGCTGTATGGCGTTCCCGACACGGCGCATGTTTTGATCGAAGCCGGAGCCGCTCCAGACTCGCACACTGTCAACTACTAAAACTATGTTCTGGAATAATGCCAGAGAAGGAGGAAAATAATGACCACTGACAACAATTTGGGCGAGCAAATTTCCGCCGAGCACAGGATCAGCGACCGACAGAATTATTCCGTCTCATTTCAGTGTTGGCCTGACTTGGTGCAAATCCGCAAAGACGGAACTGTGGTGTACAAAGCAAGCCGCAAGCGCCATGCCAAGATTAATGAAGCACTGAAGGTGCTTTACGCGTTGCTCGACGACACCTTCGAGCAGGGCTGGTCGCAAGATCAGTGTTCGTTTGTCAGTAATCAGTTCCACATGTCTTTCATTGCCAGAGCGCGGCCCTATCCTCATTACCACATTCGCCCGACCATGCAAACCAATGGAGTTATCCTGATGCCATGGCCCAATGAGACGCCATTTGACCTTCTCTCCGACGAACGACGCAAAGAGTTAAAGCCCCACGAGATCAAAATAAGCCAGGCGCATTACGAAGCCTTTATGGAACTGCATGAGAAGTGGAAGGAGGTTCCTGATGCCGAGTGGTGGGTATGTCCCTTTGCGAGCATGGGGGCATTACGCGACTACCTATCGCGTGTGAAGGCCATCGTCATTCGTCACAAGAACAGTTCCAAGCGACCGGAACATGTGGCTCCCATCTTGACTGTGAATCAAGATAGCCTGCTCGTGTACAACGAACGCGCGAAGGAGGAACACATTGCCTTGCCAGCCTCCCTAGATGACATCGAGTTTGATCAATTCGGCTTCGAGACCGATGACACGAAATTCAAATACATCGTCCAGCCTGCCACATTCAAGTGATGCAAAGGGCGGCGTTGCACCGCATACCACAATACAAGATGCCAGAAATGACCACCTAATGGCAAGGTGGTCATTTCTATGGCTGTAGCGCGCCTGCCCACGCGGGCAGATTACAACAAACGGCAAAAGGAGTTTGAAAATGGGACGCATTCATCGTTTGCTCAACTCTCTGCGAGATGAAACCGGGGCCATCAACCCCACACGCTATCGCTTGTCCGAGGATGGACGCAGCCTGGTTTATGACGCCATGCAAGAGGCCAAGACGCCGATTCGCTTCAGTGTGGAACGAAAGAAAGGGGGAAGGTCAGATGTTGTCGGTGAGCCGGGCATGTGTTCGGTTTCCACGCCCTTTCTGCGGCTTGAGAACTTGTCTTGGATGGAAATGATGTACTTGTTTCAAAGACTTATGGCTTCGCCCTACATTACTCGCTGCGATGTCGTGCAAGACGGGGGATTTGGATGCAGCAATGTTTGTTCTGTCTGCGAAAATGCCGATCCTTTTGCAAAAATAAAAAGAGGAGCGGCTCCTTATATCCAGCCGTTGGAGAAGCGCAAAGAGGCCATTGATCTGGCCCCTGGAAGCCCGGACTTTCAACTGGCTGTTTCGCTCAAGAGGCAGATACGTGAGGAGAAGAACCGCCCCCACAGACTACGAAGGCGCGGCATCGTGGCTTTTCTGAAAACGCTTGGACTTGACCATCCTGATGCGGATTTTTACATCAAATTTGTGCATCATCATATCAATGGAATCGGTACAAAGGATGGGCTATTCTGCATCAAAGTACGCGATAATCAGAGGTTGCACGCGTCGCGTCTGCAACCAATGTCACCAGAAGCGTTTGAAGTAATGTACGAGGGCGATGATCCGGCGATGTTTGCACGCGCCATCGCCGACTTGTATGCGCGTTACCCCTACGCCAGCAAGTTCCACGACGACACAATAAGTTTCGCATCTATGTCCCGCAATACAGACGACGAGACGCCACCTCGCGGAGCGCTCGCGCACTGGCTTGCAGAAGCCGCGCACCCAACGCGGCCCAAGCCCACCCCCAAGCCGGATGCGGCAAGGCTGTTTCTGGATCAAGGGCTACTCCAAACGCTCAATCTACTCAACTGTGAGCCAGCACGGTTTGCGCTGGACTTCGAGCATAATCCGAACACGGGGCTTTACACCATTGAACTATTGCCAGCCAGACAGTGGACAATACGCCTTTTGCCTTCCATCTACCTCTATAAAGGTACTGACCGAGCAGTGTTTGTGCGTGCCGTCGCCGAGTTCATGGTCAGTGCATATCGAGAAAAGGTGACAGCCCTGTTTTGTAGTCAATATGAATGGCGTGGCAATTGCGTTCATGTCCAAATCAGGTTGAGGCGCGAAAACCACAATACAACTGACATCGCAGCACCTTTGACCGGCTGGCTCGCCGAAGCCGCCCACCTGACCAACACACAAGCCATGACCAGTGGCGTTGCAACTTCAGCGAAACCTGATGTCGTTCACAGCGTTTAGGTACATGCCGCAAGGTCAGGAAGTGAACAACCTTCTATTTCGTTCAAGCGGGACTGCAAAAATTTGCAGTCCCGCTTTTATTATGTGTGCAGTGGAAACTAGCACCGGAGCGGCGTGGTGCGAGATAGTCGGGTGCTTGTATTGGAATATACTCTGGTGCAGTTGATATTCCGCCGCCTCATGTCCAGTTTCCTGGGCGGGACACAACTACGGCATCCAGCACACCATCAATCTGGTTCATAGCGCGTATCATCTCTGTGTGCAGGTTTGTGCGTGCTGTGTCATCCCAAATAATAGCGACAATCTGGTTGTACCGCGCCCCTTCCACCAAATAAAGGCTGGCGTCTGCCGCAATCTCCTCAATAAACTTTTTCGGCGGGTCGCCCATGCGCATGAATTTTGCTTCAATGATCAATTTGAGGGAAGGAATGCCAAGATCAATGCGAGGATTTTTAGAGCCGAGTTGAATGGTATATTCCTCGTCTGTGAGGTCAGGAAATATGGGGGCGAGGAGTGTCCACAGCAGATTTTGCAAATGGTACTCATTGTCTATGTGCCACTGTCGAGCGATTCCTGTTGTGGTTTTGGGCTTGTCCTCCCAAGTCCAACGCTTGAGGGCGAACTCCGTATGTTTCAACAGACTGACGACATCTTCAGGCGTCATGCGCGCTGGTATAACGGTTGGCGCTTTGCGCCTAATCCAGTCGAGTGCGACCATCTGAATGGCAGCATGGGTGCAATCCGTTTCTGTAGCACGGCTTTCTTTCAGAAGTGTTAAGACAAACTCCTCGTCCGCTTCATTCGAGGAGTTTGCAGGCAATAATCCTTTTGATCGCATGGCGACCCGCACACACGCTGCTTCCGTCTCAATGGGAATGGGTAACACAGGTTCTATTGTTAAAATCTGTGCTGTGACCGCCAGCAAGCAACTGTGCCACGGTTCCGTACCCAGAGCGTTATACTCGTCAGAAAGAAATTTAGCAGCCCAATTCCGTACGGCAGACTTTACTTCATCACAAGCGCATCTTGTTCCGAGTGCGATACCAAGCAACGAGACGGGATCAGTGGCGAAGCCCATAAGTGCGCCCGCACTCATAGCAGGCAAGCCAGAAAGCCATTTCAGACCATTTTCGAGTGCAGCCTGCTGTTGGAACTTGTCCAGCAACAGACTTGCCGCATACCCTAAGACGGCAACCTGTTTGTAGGAGCGCATCTGCCCTTTACAGGTAGCCGCGTGTTCTGCCATTGTTGCCAGTCTTGAGACTGTATCCAGACCGGGGAGCAACCATGCGCAAGCGGCTTCTACGGCATCATTGCGGCCTTCGGCTTGTTGTGCCACCCGTGCCAGTGTTGCCCGTACATCGCTGAAAAGAATACTGCTTGTTTTGCTTATAGGAACCACCTTGTTTCGCCAATCCTTCCATACATAACGTTTGGATTCCACGTCGGCACTGTTTCCAATTCGCCGAGCATACGTGCTATCAGCGATGAATAATGAATCGTAACTGGGTGTGCGCCAGGCGTAAAATTTCGCCATGAGTGACAGGAAAACATAAAAACTTGGCGGGCGAGATAGATATGATCCGCGAACGTGGAGCGTGGATGTAGTTTCAAAAGCACTGGACGTGGCAGACCATCTTCTGGTCTTTTAACTTCACGCGCGCCGACAAGCGACATCAGAGTTTCGTGTTCGGAAAGGCGGAAGTATATGCCGCGCATAGGGGCATATACGCCTTTATTGGCCCGGATTTCGTAGGAATACACACCCTTCTGCGCCGGGTCGAACAGGAGGTACGGGTGTTCCTCGGCAATGTGTAGAAAGGCGAATTCTACTTCGTAGTCGCCAAGTTCATCCATCAACGCAGTTACGGCGTCGATCTCAGCATATTTCATGGGTTTGAATGCGTGGAATATCAGGCGTACAGTGTCGCCGGGTTGCCAGTTATTGTCGGCGCGCACTTTAGTTACGGTTTCCCGCAGGGAGTCGAGCAACGCTTCCTCATACCTCCTTAGAGGCACTGCCTGCGACAGATTGGCGAGACGGTAATTGCCATCTCCACTGAACACCGTGGTGATGCCCACATATCTGCGTCGCTCTCCAAACCGTCCTTCATTCACCTGCGCGCTGCCCAATCCGAAAACCAGTTCGTGAGCGATCACACGGTTGGATGGCATGAGCCAGGGCGTTCCGCCAAGTTTGGCATATACCGCCAGCCCTATCGTGTTCAGAATATGCGAGAGATATTTGTCTTCCTGTGTCGCCTTCTGGATGGTGAACTCCTGAACAGGGATTTGGTGTGACAAAAAAGCAGCCTTTGTTACCAAATAGGGATTTGTCCCTCCACGCAATTCACGATACCGGTCTTCTATTTGCACAAAGCCTAAGTGGATGCGCTTGTCGGCTTTGGCGTAGGCGTGAATGGCGCGGTTTGCCGCTTCCTCATAGTCTTCCGCACTCTCCGTCTCCGTAAGGAAAAACTCGAAGTTGACATCTGCCAACCGGTATTTACCCACAAATCCGGTCTCAAAACGCGACCCGGCGATGCCTGTCTTGAACTTGGCGAGAAACTGTTCGACGAGTCCCTTTTTGTTCTTCTGGCAGATCACGACCATGTTGGGTAGGTTCGGCGTGAACAGGTTGCCGTAGGCACTGTATGGGCCGTATTGGGTGATGCCGGGGTCATTATACTCTGCCGTGCGCGTACCAGTAGGATCGAACACGTAGACGGGGCGCTTGGCGTGGTTCACGAGCGGAAACGTTTTGCTTGTCCCCTCCGCGAGAAATGGCTGGAACGAGAACGGAATGCCAGGCAGCATTTCCAATGGTGTCTTGCGGTTAGTTAGCGTTTCCATGCGTTTGCGAAGCCGATCCAACTTATCTGGGCCACTTTGAATTTGGTGCAGGTTGCGGTGTAGGTTGTCTCTTACTTGCCTGACACGCTGCTTGAACGCATGGTTCAGACATACATCGAAGGCGTCGTGACGTGGTTCAAGGTATACGGCACTGGCCTCTACACAGTCCGGGCCATCGTCATGGCGCACATCTGAAAGCGACAATTTTCCATTCTGCACAGACTGAACGCGCCCCAACAGTCGCTCACGCGGAAACACACGCGGGTCTGATTCGGGCAATGCCTGACTGACGTATAATCCCTTGATGTTCAACCCCATTGCAATCAACTGATCGCAGGGAACATTCACAAGGTGCTGTGCGTGAAAGTCAAGCGCGACACCCACAAACGGCGCTTGGCGTTCCATGTGCATCGGGCGGATTGTCAATGCGTTGAGTACCTTAACGGAAATCCATGAGGGTGCCACCACGCCAGAAGGTAGCGAGGCGCGCAGGAGATCATCACCGACTGCGTTGACCACGTACTCGATTGGATCATACCCAAAACTCTGGATGCCATGCTTATAGAGAAATTCAAGCATGGCCTCGCGAACGAGCGCCGCACAAAGGTGAAGATGATTGTAAAGCCGAATGGTTCGTGTCTTGTCACCCAGTGGTTCAACGTCTGAAATGAGGGGAACACACAAAATCTCGTCTTGCTCATTGTTGCGTTCACGTCGGAAAAGGTGTGTCTCTCGGTATTCGCTTCGTAGGGTGCGCAATTGTTGATTGTCAGCATAGGCGAATACGCCCACTGCGATCTCCCTATCCTGAAACTCTACCGGAGCGATATTCAGAAGTAGGCTGGTGTTGTTGGTCTGATTTGTGGTCTGTGGCATTGTTGTAGACGACCTCCTATTTGGAATTCAAACTTGACCACTACGACAGCAAAATGAAATCAGGAAACTACCGCATTATTTTTTCAGGTTGGGACTAAAATGCAGGCCCTCGTTTCTAGGCACAGGTATGTTCTTGTTTAAGAGACACGCCCACCACTGGGCGTTTAATCCCTATAATACTTCGGCGTCTGTATTCTCATCCAACCAGGCTTCAATAGCCTGCCATTCATCCGCGCTGACCGCAAAGATTGTCGCGCGCGGCATGTGGAGAATGGTCATATCCCACAGGTTGGGGTCGGCTTGTAAATATGCCTTTCGCAATGGCTGTTTGAACAGCAGACGTTCGTAGCGCACACGGACACGGGACTTCGCTTTTAGACCTTCGGTGGGGTTGTACCAGTAACCTGTGCCAGTCGTGGAGTCAGGCCGGACTTCCGGGGCGGTCAGCACACTGCCAATCGCATAAATCCCTGCCTTCTCTCCAGAAATCCAGATCAAAGCGCGATCCCCGGCGCGCACACTCTTGGCGTGTTGATTCAGATTCCACCATTCT
Organism: uncultured Chthonomonadaceae bacterium; assembly: GCA_963817895.1. Classification (GTDB taxonomy): domain Bacteria; phylum Armatimonadota; class Chthonomonadetes; order Chthonomonadales; family Chthonomonadaceae; genus CAWFQB01. Next base: position 241,578 of record CAWFQB010000002.1, on the reverse strand, counting down.
TCCTTTTCGTTTTGCAGCGCATTTTCGAGACGGTACTTATCAGGATTTCCTTGAAAAATCCACGTTCGGCGGGTTGAGTTATCCATTTGTTCTTCCATGCTATATGCTGTAACCGCCTTCCTCGACGCTCCAATCCATGTCGAAACTGCCGTCCTCTCGAATGTAGCGCGGATACGGCGGCTGCACACTACGCCCATAGAACAAAGGGATTTCATCAAAAGGAACGCGCCGCCCTGCGTAAGATGCAGCGTCCAGTAATCCTCCCATGATTGCATCTACCAAGATCATGGAGGAGGTCAGTTCCGGGTCATCATCCAAATGGTAACGGTGCATACCATCCACTTTTTCGCGTACACCCCATCCGCCATTTACAAGGAACCGTTGCGTTGCCAGCCATGTCTGCGTAGTCCACGCTCTGTTCGTGTCGTATGGCATGATAATACAGCCGCTTGCCCCTTCCTCTTTGCAGAGTTCCTGTCCGCGTGCTATAAACAATTGTGCGCTCGCCCCTTGATTGTTCGAGCCGAAAGGTGGGTTGGTATAAAACCAATCACAGGTACCAATCAGGTCAGCGGGCACAGGATCAAAGAAATTGTGCATCCGGGTTTCCAGCAGACGTGAAAACCCATAGCGAGACGCCATTTTCCTTGCCGCCGTGAGCAGGCGGGCATCGAAGTCGAGCAGTACCATACGCGCAGGCGACGGGTTGCTACAGAGGGTTAGCATCCCCAGCATCAGGCTAGTGCTATCAATGTCTCCCACAAAGGCGACTGTCTTACCCGCCAGATAGGGTGCGATCAATTTGGCCTGACGGAGCAGATCGCGGTTGTACATTGGTATTTGGTCGAACTCCCGCAACGGGAGCGGGCGGTTCTGTGCCACCAATCTCACCGCTTCCCGCTCCGCCGCCGAAAACGACATTCGCAGCCGAGTTTGCAATAATCCATCTGTACTGGATGGAGATGTTGCCATCCGGTAACCATTTTGATCCGCATGGTAGGAGGAACGAGCGACCTGCTTCGCCCCAAGTTCCCTCAAGGGCGTGGATAATAAGGCACTGAACTCCTCAATAGACACTTTCATGCGGTGACTGCCTCCTCCCGATGGCGCGCTTTGTGGTCACTCCACAACCCCAGTGTCTTAATGCGGAACTCTACCAGTTGTGTGCTGACGCCGAACTCCGCGGCAATGGCTTGCGTGGTCACGCCTTTATACACGCGCCGCGCCAGGGCTTTAGAAGGCAATAGGGCTGCGGATGCTGTCCAGTAGGCTTCGTCCTCAATTTCCGGGTCGTACTCCCGATGCGTCACCCCGGCTGCATCTGTTACCAGGCGACAAGGTTTGTGTCTATAGTGAACATGCGCTATTTCTTCCATCGTGGTCACGGTGGCGCGCTCCGGTGTTTGGCAGGGGTGCAAGATAATCAACCACTCGTCATTGGGAAGCGGAAGACCGCTGCCCGACCACTTCCTGGCATCACTGCTTTCGATGTGTGCCCGGTCTGCGGGCGCAAGCGCTTCCATATCGTTGAGTTCCATGAAGTGCAACTTGAACTCTGTCGCCAGTCTGCGCGGATACAGTCGTTCTTCCGGCCCAATACCTGCCTTCTGCCGCAGAGCCAGTCCGTTCTCCTCGATCCGTCGCAGAAACTCGCGCAATCCAGTCGTCACTATACGCGGCGCGCGATTGCTACTTTCCTTGTCCTCATTGTGTTTTGGTGGCGTCATCCGGCTCATTATCCGGTTTCCTTTCTGGACGATCTTCGGACGGCGCAGCAGCCTGCAACTTGGCAAACTGCTCATAGGCGACCCGAAACATCCGCGACAGCGCCCCGGCTGTGTCCGGGTCAAGGTTGCGATCTGCTCTTAGATGGGCTTCTACAATGTCAGGCGTGGCTTCGCCTGCGTGATGCACCACACTGTGCGCGGGCGGTGGTGTCTCGAAAGTGCTAACCCTATCTATGGACACTCCGAGCCAGCGGGTAATAGCGGCAAGGGTCTGCATGTCGGGGGTGCGCATCGTTCGTGCTGTACCATCAACGCCTTCTTGCAATCTTCCCTGTCGTTCCCATCGAGAAAGAGTTGCCGCGCTGACACCTGCTTGTTGCGCGGCCTGTTCCAATGTCAAATCCGCAGCCTTACGCTTTTCGCGGATCAGTTTCCCCAAATCTTCCAGACTGACGACCGAGGCCGACTGGGGCGACCCGCCTGCTGAATTCTTTTTCATGGGCGTTTAGTCTCCTCGTTCTGCCGATTCTGAATACAACTTCATTGTCTGGACTATTATAGCATAAAAATTTCCAGTGTGCAAAATTTTTGCACACTGGAAAAGAACACAACACCAAGCATTGTATAGCCTCAGTGGGCGACTTAAATGACTCTTTATACGATCAAAGTTCGCCCCTGAACGCCAGGTCGAGCAACGAAGGTACAAGGGCTTCTATTTTTACATCGGCCTCTTTTTGCAACGCTTCAATTGCGTCACTGCGCGCCAACAATCTATCGAATGTTCGTTGTGCGTCAAGAGTTGGAATCGGTACTTCAATTTTCTCCAATGTTTTGAGGCCGAGAGTGCGATTTCTTCCTGCGCCACCGGGAGATGCTTGCTGGTAGTTGTTCCAGTCCTCTTTCGGTCAAAAAGTGGAAACAGAGATAAGAGGCTAACGCCAAATCGGGATTTACAACACGAGTCAGAAAGCGATGGGAACCTACGCGCCCAACATCTTCTGGTTTTGCAATGGCTACTGCGCCCTCCCATGCGAAAACAATGTTGAACAACAGATCGCCAGGTTCGATACCAAACAGCCGTTTGGAGCCGATTTCACTCCCCCTTACTGGAGATTTATGGAAAGTACCTTTACCAAACGACCGAATTCCAAGTTCCGGGTAAAGTGTTTCTTCGATAACATTGATGGGACGGCGCACCAGCGGAGCGACAGTTGACATGGTGAATCGGCAGGCGTCTTTAATGATCGCCGAGTAGGAAGCCAGTAGAGCAGCCCTCATATCTCTCCGGCTTTCACGTCTCAGTTCCCCCGCTTGCGTAATCTTGCCCACCAACTCCTCAATGTGCGCCACGATGCGCTGCTGTTCGTGTAGGGGCGGAAGTGGAACTAAGATTGTGAGAAATAACTCTGGACGTATGCGGTTCTTGCCGCTTGTTCCTTGAGAAAGTCGGTCACAACTATCCCAGAAGGGACGCATTTTGGTCAACCAGTGTATCCAACGTGGCATAACACGACTTGGATCAAGTTCAAACATCGGAAACTCGCCGGAAGCCGCACATCCATCCACCGCAGCAGACGCAATTGCGGTCGAACCATGTCGCACCCATATTTTGTTAATGATCAAATCGTTTTCGCGGACGATGTTCAGGGTTTTTGCGGCAGTCTGGGAGCCGTCTATGGTTTGCCGTTCATACGCTCCCTCTCCCCACCACCTTACCCCAATCGTGCGATAGGTTTCCCCAGATGTAACGGACACTACGCGAGAGATAGGACGAGCGACTTTTGCCAATGGAACGAGAGGCCACCCTATGCTCATGCTGTTACCCCTACCAAAAGCGCTCGCTCGATCTCTTGCATCAAAGAGATAATTTGCAGTTCTTTATTCAGAATATCGCCAATCAGTTGTTCAGGCGGCAAATGTTCAAAGTCCTCAGCACGACTCGGATTTTTGCGATCCAGGTTGTAGATGGGCCAATACAGGGCATCGCCTTTTGTCTGCTCCTCGCGGACGCGCTCCCGAAGGCTGCGTTCGATTTCTTGGGCCTGATCGCGTCGGGCACGCTGGTTCTCGATTTCAGCCTGTATGCGAGCGCGCTCCTCCTGCGGCAGCATCCCGGATTGCAGAAGACGTTGCGCCGATTGCATCTGCTCACCCGCCTCCTTCGCTGTCGCGCCATACTCGCGGGCTTTGGCTTCCGCTTCCTGCGCGGCGTCCCAGTGCGGTTGTGCCGCCGTGCGCGCCGTCTCATAGGTCTGTGTCCAATCCACACGCCAGGCGCGCTCATTCTCCTCGCGCACATCCCACCAGGCTAAGAGCGGGGCAAACTCCTCGTACTGCATGGGCTGCGTCTTAGAGTAGGATTTGCGGCCTTCGGGCAAAGGCTGCTCGTAATACCAGATTTCTGTTGTGGGTGCGCCCGCCTCGAAAAACAGCAGGTTCGTGGGGATGCTGGTGTACGGCGCGAAGACACCAACGGGCAGTCGCACAATGGTATGCAGGCGGAACTCCGTGAGCAGTTCCTCCTTGATGCGCGCCGCAACGCCGTCCGCAAACAAGATGCCGTTGGGCACAACCACGCCTGCTCGCCCCGGCTCAGGACTACGATGCAATTTCCTCATAATGAGTTGCAGAAACAACAGGGCTGTCTCCGATGTGCGCTTGTCGGCTGGAAAGCCGTTCTGCACACTCGCCTCCTCCTCACCGCCGAAAGGTGGGTTGGTAAGTACCACGCTCACGCGCTCTTGTTCACCAATTTCGCCCAGCCGTACCTTGAGGCTATTGTCGAAGCGCACGTCCGGCGCGTCCAACCCGTGCAACAGCAAATTCATTTCACACAGCAGATACGGCAGCGGTTTGGCCTCACCGCCCAGGATGCTGCGCGCCTGCAATGTAGAGTTATCCTCTGCCCTGCGGCACTGCTGCTTGAGGTGGAGGAACGCCTCACTCAGGAAGCCGCCTGTGCCGCAGGCAGGATCGTACACAGTTTCGCCCAAGCGAGGGTTCATCACCTCGACCATGAACCTTACGACCGGGCGCGGCGTATAAAACTCCCCGGCGTCGCCACTTGCATCACGCATCTCCTTGAGCATGGACTCGTACAACCGGCCCAGGGTATGAATTTCCTCGCTGCTGTCGAAATGAATCCCATCTACAAGGTTCAAAACACTGCGAAGGAGATACCCGTCGTTCATGCGGTTCTGGACATTTCGGAAGATGTTGCCGATGACGGCGCGTTGCGGATTATCACTGCCTTGAAAGCCGCGCAAATACCGAAACAGCCCCGGCTTTTTGATGTCCGCCCCAGTCGCATCCTTGCCAATTACAACTTCCTGCCCGCCGATGAAATCCAAAAGGTCGTCGCCGGTTGGCCCACTCTCACGATCCGCCCAATCGCGCCAGCGGTAGGGAGTTTCCAGAATAGGGCGGAACACCTCCCCGGATAGCGGAGCCGCCTCCTCGCGCGTTCGTTCCAAATCGTCTAGGAACTTGAGGAACATAATCCAGGTGAGTTGCGGCAGCCGGTCAGCGTCCCCGGAAAGTCCCTTATCTTTACGCATGAGGTCGCGCGCGGACTTGACGAGACTGCCAAGACGCTGCGCCGTGGTCACCTGTTTTTCCTCGCGTTTAGCACGTATGGGCTTTGCGGGCATCCCTGCCAGTTCCATTTGCTCCTTTTTTCTCGAAGGCATGTGCTCTGTCAATCCTTCCTACTTTTTTCTCGAATTTCATCCGCGAGGGTGGCAATGTGCGGATAGGTGGTAAGCAGATTTTCGTCTGCCGAACAACTGCCCCTTTCCCATGTTGTGCCACGAGAAATTCGTCGTTTACGAAACTTAGTATGCCATGCGCGATCCGTTGTAACCAACACAGCCCGTCGCATATCATAAAATTGATCCGCAGTGATGTCCACAATCAAGCCGTTCTGTTCCAACCAGGCGTGAGAGCGCCAACTCTGGGATTTCCACGTCCGTATTCCATAGATGTAATTAAACTCGCCCTGATCACGCTCACGCAGGTACTTTTGCAGCAGGCGCGAGGTCACGCCGCAGGCTCCATTTGGAAAACGTTCAAAGTTTATGGGCAGCAAATCTTGGTCACACTTCTGAATTGCCTGACGGAATGCCTTTGCAAGACTGTGGGTTTCCTCGACATCCGCTATGATGCCAGTGGCACTTGTATGTTCTGGTTCGTCAGGTGCCGCCGCAAAAGGCTCAGGAATCTCGATGGCGAATTCGTCTTTCTTGCCGAAGACACCAAAGTTGATTTTCATCTGGCGGTTCCCGCCTGTTCGTACAGCATGGCTTGCAATCCCATCACCGCGCTTCTCAACACCTCCGCGCCGCCAAACGCCTTTATGATCTCCGAAATGTTGCCGTGGTTGGAAATCGGCGGCACTTTCAGCGCATCGGGAATTTGAAACTGCTCCACGCCATGCTCTGCGTACTTGTCCAGTAGTTCTTCCAAAATGGCACGGGCGGTAGGGCCGTAGGCGTCAAAGAAGTCGGGCTTACTGCGCTTCAATCGGTCGGCGCGCTCACGGCGGGTGAGCAGGGGCGCTTGGTAGGCGAGATGGCAGAGTACGTCGAAGGGATCGGCGTCCGGCTTGCCCACTACGCGCGCCAGTTCCTCAAAATCTATGCCGCGTTCTTCCAGCGCGTTCACGATCTCGCCCCGCTGTACCGGGTCGCTCCATGACTGCTGCATTTCTTCGGGCGTGGCGCACAGCATCCGCATCTTGTCTGCCGTGTAGTCGGTCAGACGCATGACTCGCAGGACATTACCATCCGCGTCTAATTCCTGTACAATCTCGCTGGCAATCTGAACGATGCCGCCGTCTACATAATACTTCTTGCGTCGCCCGCCGCCTTTGTAGCCGCCAGTATAACCTTCATCGGCATCCTCCTCACCTACATTGGCATCTTCGTCTTCGGGATCAGAGGCTTCTTTCTCCTCAGCGGCGCGGATGTTCTCCTCAGTGGCCTGCCCGTGTTCGTCCAATTCTATTTCAGTGAGCAGGGCCGGATCGCCATCGAATTGTGGGTCGGCGAAGCGTTCGCTCGCGGAACCTGCGTAATCAAGAATGTTGAAGAACAGTTTGCCGTAGTCTTCCCGAACCCGTGTTCCCCTGCCGATTATCTGTTTGAATTCCACCATGCTGTCAATCGGGCGCACGAGAACGACATTCTTGCAAGTGGGGGCATCTACGCCCGTAGTGAGCAGTTGGCTCGTTGTCAGGATTGTGGGCGTTTTGGTGTCCACTTCTTGAAAGCGTGACAGATGAGCCCGTCCGATGTCGCCCTCGTCAGCCGTCACCCGACAAACGTAGTTGGGGTAGGTTTTTACCAGGTCGCGGTTCTCATTGATAAGCGCCTGCCGCATGGCGAGCGCGTGTTCCTGGTTCGCGCAAAACACGATGGTTTTGGCGAACCGATCTGTGGACTTGAGAAAGTCGGAGAGGTGACGAGCAATGGCCTCCGTGCGCGCCTGCAACACAATGACGCGCTCGAAGTCTTTGGTCTTGAAGATTTCGTCGGGGATAGCCTGCCCATGTCGATCTACGGCTCCCTTGCCGGGGCGGTAGCCAATCTCATCCCAGACAGTTTGGATGCGGTAAACGCGGTACGGTGCGAGGAAGCCGTCATCTATTCCTTGCTTGAGACTATATGTATAAACGGGGTTGCCGAAATACTGGTAGGTGTCGCGATTTGAATCGCGTATGGGGCTGGCGGTCATACCCAACTGATAGGCCGGTGCAAAATGGTTGAGGATGTCGCGCCAGTTGGAATCCTCGCGTGCGCTGCCTCGATGCGCTTCATCCACAATCACCAGGTCAAAGAAGTTGGGATCGAACTCACGATACAACCCGTCTCGCCGCTCGTCTCCGGCAAGAGATTGATAGGTGGCGAAGTAGATGTCGCGCCCGGTCTCTGCCTTGCCTTCGATCTTGTGTCTCGCTGTACCGAGCGGCGCGAACATTTTGTCCATAGGGTCGTCAACCAACACCGAGCGGTCAGCAATAAACAAAACACGCGGGCGTCCCTGGCGGCCTGTCTGGTTCCAGCGCGCATTCCACAACTTCCAAGCAATCTGAAAGGCGATATTGCTCTTGCCAGTACCCGTAGCGCAGGTGAGAAGAACCCGGCGTTGTCCGGCAAGGACGGCTTCCAGTACGCGCTGGATGGCGATGTCCTGATAGTAGCGTGTTGCACCTACACCCTGATGGTAGGAGGGCGACAGCAAAACCGCCTCGGAGTCTTTAGTCACTTTGCGTGCTACCCGAAGCCGCTGCCATAATTGGGCAGGGGTGGGATAGTCGGCAACAACCTGTTCCGTTCCTGCCAGGTAGTCGAATTCAATGATTTCTTTGCCATTTGTAGAATAGGCGAAATACAGCCCAAGCACCTCTGCGTACTCTTTCGCCTGTTCAACGCCTTGCGCGGCGGGCAATTCTTCGGCCTTTGCCTCAACAACTGCGATGGGGTAATCACGGGTATAGCGAAGTAGATAATCGGCACGCTTGCCGGGCTTGCGCTTCGCCTTCTGGCCCCTAATCTGGATGCGGCCCGCGGTAAAGGTGTACTGCTCCACGAGCGAGTGCGGCTCGGCTTCCCAGCCTGCGGCTTGCAGGCGTGGCGTGACGTACTTCCGGCAAGTATCGGCTTCGTTGAGCAGTTCAGGTTGTAGTAAATTATCATCGCTCAATACAAGTACCTCACTCCTGTCCAAGCCACTACCATACAGCATAAAAATGTGGAAAACATGGTTCAAGACGCCGCATTCTTTTCGCTGAACGGAACTCAAAATCCTCCTGATAAATTCCGACAAACGCCGTGCAGGAATATCTTTGCACGGCGTCTGAATATAACGGCAATCCTGTTGTGTAGAAGGCAAATGTCAGACGAGCAAACATGTTCCACAACCTAAATCCCGGCGATGTGCTGCGCCTGCCTGTTAATCTGGGTGAGATTCCGGCTGGCCTGTACATGGTGGTACAAATCGGCTGCTTGATCGAACTGGCCCGTTGCGCCGAGAACGAGGACGGCGACCTTGCCAGCACTCATCGCGTTGTCAAGGTCACTTACCATGAGATCGAGCGCTTTGAACACACATATTTGACGATCCCTACCACTCTGTAAGACCATTTGAGGTTCAAAGGAGATAGAAATGATTACTGTTGCCAACCGCATCTTCGTAGCGTCCGAATTTGCCGAACAGTTTGAAGAAGCCTTCCGCAAGCGTGCGGGCCTTGTGGATGGGATGCCGGGGTTTATCTCTAACCAAGTTTTACGCCCTGTCAACCCCGGCGATCCCTACATCGTTTTGACTCTGTGGAATGCGCGTGCCGACTTCGAGGCGTGGATACACTCCGATGAATTTATGCAGGGACATGCGAAGTCTGGCTCTTTGCCAAAGGAAGCATTCACGGCCCAGAACAAACTGGAAGTCCACGAGGTTATTCAGGATTCCAGCCGTCCTGATCTTACTCCCGAACCACATGGAGAACCGTTCAAGATGCACTAATCAATGTGTCAGAGGGATGTACCGAAACCACATACCCGTTTGTGCGCGCAAAAAGGAGAAATGCAGATGCGACGCTCACCGTTCCTCATCCTCATTATTGCCTGGCTCTCCGTTTTAGGTTTTGCCAGTCATGCTCAGGATCGTTCGCAGATACGTATTCCCACCATCAACCTCAACAAGCCTGTGGACGAAGCCGCTCTCTCCGGGTTGAGCCGTGACCAGTTGTGTCTGCTCCGCAACACCATCTACGCGCGGCATGGACGGCGCTTCCAAACTGCCTGGCTGCAAAATTACTTCAATCACCAGCCCTGGTACATTCCATCATCAAGCAATCGAGAGCCAAGCATTTCGGTAGTCGAGGAACGCAACGCTGAAACTATCGCGCGCGTGGAACATCGGCTCCCCTCTGGCTCCATTGTCACGCCGTCAACTTCAACGCACAGTACAACAGTGCTGCGTCGGGCCAGCCATACGGGTTCGTCCTCTACCTCTGGCAGCCTGCATGTGGGTGGGAACAGCGCTGGCCCTAATGACGAGAGCAACGCACACGATTATGCGCGTCCTGTAGGTTCTACTAATGATCCTGTACTTTCGACGGGCTGGACGCATGGGCATGGCAGCCGGACGGTTCATGTGCGAGACTACTATCGCCATACCAAAACGGGTAAGGTCGTGCATGTTCACGGTTACTACCGCAGGCATCGGTGAGGATGCAACCGAGAGGAACAAAATGGCAAAGGACGACGAGCATTTCCGGTTGCGAGTCACCTAATTGCGAGACGAGCAGACTAATGATACATAGTGCGTAGGGCGTGAACTATGTTCTCATGGTGTGCCGAAAGTGTGCCAATTGACAGATTCTATTCCGTCGCAAGAGCCGAAAGTTTCTTCGGCTCTTGCAACTTCTGTCTACTATAACTTCATCAGATGAAGTACAATATTAGGTAAATTATCGACATCCTACATGGCGAGTACAATGATGGGTAAATCGCGCCTCTTGACAACTCGCTTTGATAAAAAGGAGTTCAACAATAAAACGTTTTATTGGCAGAAGTGATGTACACCGCCCATATCTAATTTCCATCGACGGAGACATTCCTGATGGGGCAAAAGTCGTCATCGGTGTAAATGGCAGCATTGCTGCTGGAATGCCCTGGCATAAAGAGTACACTAATCCTCAACGCCTGCCGCTTACCACCCCGGCTTTTGAAGGTTTCACGCTGGGTCTGTACGCTGCTCCTGACAGTATGGCAGTTCCTTTCCTGTACGCAATCATTGTCGAAGGCGACAATCAAAAATGGGCTATCGAGGCTTCTTCGTTAGCAAATGATAGAGACCTGAGCACAATGGGGTGGGTGCTGATGCAGCCCGAAGGTGAGCGGTCATTCCTAACCCTATCCTTATTTCCCGGCGCACGAGTTTCAAAAAGTGAAGTAATCCGCCCCTGGATGTTTGAGGTGGACGGGAGTGTTGCTCCCGGTGCTGAACTTATCATTCCTGTTTCAGGAGTAGACCCAGATGGTTCCCGATGGGACAAACAATTTCTGGGCCCATGCCGAGAGCCTTTGCCGGAAACGTTGCAGTCGTCTTTTCAGTTCGGGCTATGGATGAGGCCGACACCGGATGGGTCGCAACCCCCTTATTTGATGGGCATTGTTTTTGAGGGGGATGAGCGCCGCTTTCATATCTCTGCTGCGGCTTTTGCAAAGTGGTTCGATACGAGTGACTATCGCCTCATAGAATACTCTGATCACGAATCAACGCTAACGTTACAACCAATCCTTCCCAAGTTTTTCGGACAATGGCCTTCCATTCTAAAGCGGCTAGATGATCTATATGCACAAGGGAAGTTCAATCCAGGGGTGCCCTACTTTGACGAATGAGTACATACAACACTTATTGCGATTCTACACAGGCTTGCGCGAACTCGTTCAATCATTACGGATTGGAACCAACATAAGACAAGGACGTGCTGCCAAAAGTTTTGAAGATGTCGTTGCGCTGAGTGTTGCTGTGAGTGCAGGTGAACTCGAACTTGGAAGTCAGGTTACGGGAAGGGGATGGCTGTCCTCGTATGCTTACTGGTATTTGCCGAAAGCGTATTCACCTTATCGGTTTGACAGTGAATATGCTGTTTCCGAGGATGGCAGGCCAGGAGTACGTATGACTCCGTCCCCCGCTTTTCTGCCTGCGGGCAGTATACCTTTTGAACGGGATGATTTGATGTTGGGCTTTGTGTATCCAACATCGACATTGGGTTTCAATTTGGAATTAGCCAATCCCCCTTCTATCCAGATTCCCATACCCGAAATTGAGATGCAATCCCCTGATGATCAGCCGTGGGTGTATGGCATGGACAATGGTTTTGCTAATTGCAGTTTGAACCCTGAGCAATGGATATACAGTGTGGGAGCCTCGGAACTATTTGATCAGATACCCCGGACGGGAAAAGAGGCCAACCTTACACTTACTGATCCGGCGCGCGTTCGAGAAGTGGTGGAAGTTCCAACGGAATGCAAACCGATTCCGGTGCTATACCCGCGTGGGCATTGCCGATCTAATCGCTACGTAGAATTTTCTGCTCGCCTCACAGAACTTGACAGTGCTATCTTGAGTGAATTGAGCAGTTTGGGAGCGCCGCTCACACAGAAAGTATACTCCCTGTTCAACCAACCATATTCCGACTTTCCTGCTTTCTGCTTGTCCGTCAACGGAGAGGACACAAATCTACGCCCTGTCGAGATTGCCTCGACATCAAACCAACCATCTCCTAAATGGGCGACTTTACTTGTGGAGTTTTTCTTTGAAACCGAAGCAGGCGAACTCCTGCCTTTCGGTGACACAGAGTTGTTGGAACTCGTGATACCCTCCGTGAAAGATCAAGTTTTCTCACTCCAAGACATCAATTTTCCTGACCGCTGGCTGAGTAAGGTATATGGCTTTGAGGGGCCGGTGTACATGGTGAAGACAGGGCCTATTGAGATGTCCATTTCGCCTGCCGGAGCATACAGCGCGTATACAGTCGTTGATTTGAATGTAAACAGCGCCAATATGATAGAATTGCTGGAACGCTTTGTACAGCGATTTCAACGCAGTATGCTTGAACTGTATCCAAAGCGAATGGGTAAGAAGGCTGTTGTTCGTACCACGTACTTGACCGATAGAAACTGGCAATCCGGCTTCGGCAAGTTGCTGGAAGGGCAAACCTTTGAGGATGCTGCACGCCGCAGTCATCAGTTCTACACGCTCCGACAGGATTTGCAGTCCGCCGCACCTCAAAACGTCCTAAACAACTATGGCAGCATGGTGAACTCACCAGTACAATTGGCAACAAGTGGTAGTACACAGACTACGAACATTAGATCGGAGACGCTGCCGGAAGACACAACGTTCGACAACCAAGAGGGAAAGGCCGAGAGTTGAACCCGATTGAACAAAATGCGTTGCGAGTTTTGGCAGCATTGAATGAGGCTAACCCAGATCGTGATAGGTCTGTTTCCAATCAAAGTTTATACGATTACCTTGTCTCCGAGAACCCTATATCGGAGAGAGACTTTCTTGATGCGCTCCAATTTTTGGGTAGTAAGAGCGCCGTCAAAACGATTGGTGGAATAGGCGGAGCCACAGTTATCCAATGGGGCGGGCGCGCACTTTATCAAGAAATGACAGCGAGTAAACACATGACTTCATCCTCAAACTCCAACCCAAGCAATGTCATAAACGTTTATGGCAGTGTCAGCAACTCACCAGTTCAACAAGGAACCACTAACAGTTCGCAGGTGAATAACCTGTCCAGCACAGGCCCACAGACACTTTCATCTCCATCACCAGTCTTGATTCAAAAGCAACGTTGTGCAGTGATGTTGACTGCGTTGCCTGTAGAATTTCGCGCAGTTGCCACGCATCTGGAAAATTTATCGCGTGTGCCTCATCCGCAGGGAACGCTTTATGAGCAAGGCACATTTCCAACTTCCGACAAATCATGGCAAGTTGTAGTCGTCGAAACCGGCCCAGGTAATCCCGGTGCTGGTATTGAGACTGAGCGAGCCATAAGTTTCTTTACACCGCAGGTAGTCATGTTTGTTGGCGTTGGCGGGGGTATTAAGGATGTCCAACTCGGAGATGTAGTCGCCGCCACGAAGGTATACGGATACGAGGCAGGCAAATCCAACGTGGAGTTTCAACCACGCCCCGAAGTGTTTCGTTCTACGTATCGCATGGAACAACATGCCCGTGCCGAAGCGCGCGGGACACAATGGCTCAAACGCATCCATAGCCCTGTTTCATCTCACTCGCCACAAGCCTATGTCAAACCAATCGCCGCAGGCGAGCAAGTTGTCGCGGATACACGTTCTGAAACGTATCGCTTCCTTCGTGCGACTTATGGAGATGCGGTTGCTGTAGAAATGGAGGGGCGTGGGTTTCTTCAGGCAGCACATGTCAATCAAAACGTGGACGCCATTTTGATTCGTGGCATATCTGATATGATTGATCACAAATCTGCCTCGGACGCCTCTGGATCGCAAGAGGCAGCAGCCGACCATGCAAGCGCATTTGCTTTTGAGTTACTAGCAAATCTCGCCATAGGTGCATAATCTGGATGGCTCTCGCTTCCAATTCGGATTCGATTGGACAGGGGATGTAATTACGGCTATTCTGCAATAGTTATTCTGGGTGAGCATGGTCAGAAAATTTCTGACCATGCTCACGTCAAAACAGCCATGCCACAATTTCGCTACGCCCACAACGAACAAGAGCAGATTGTTGATATTCTCACCCTGCCTGCGGACAGAAGTGAACCGCTTGGGCCATTCACCTGCGTCGGCTGTGGAGAACCCTTGATCGCCAAGACAAAAGGGGAGAAGAAGGAAAAGCACTTCGCGCACAAACAGCGGGTGGTGTGCGCGCCAGAAACCTATCTGCACCGACTGGCAAAGACAACCTTCTACAACGTCTACAAGGAGTGTTTAGAGCAAAACATTCCCTTTCGTATTGGGCGTCAGCATTCCAAGCAATGTCAACGGTTTTACGACCTCTTGGGCCATGATTGTGACGCCGGAACCGTGTCGAAGAAACACGACCTGACTGCGCGTTTCAATGGCATCCGCATGGAAAAGCGAGATGACAGTTTTATCCCTGACCTGCTGATCTACAACACCGCAGACGAGCGCCAGAAGGTGTATATCGAGATAGCCGTGACGCACTTCCTTTCCGAGAAGAAGCAAGCCTCGTCCAATCGCATCATCGAAATACCGATTGCAACCGAGGACGACATCACCCCTATCATCGACCGCTACATCAATGAAAAACATGCTGCCTTCCTCAACCTCGGCAAGCGCTTAGTGGCAGCAACAGACGCAGACTGTTTGTGCGCGACGAAAGAGTTTTTATGCTTTTTCGTGTTCGATTCAGGCAGATGTTATCTGGAAGAAGGTTCTTTGTCGTTTATTCAGGACAAAATCCACAAGACAAAAGAGAAAACGATCTACCGCAAACTCATTGATTCCAAGCGAACGGTATATCCGATGGGCCGCGGCGATGTGTTCAAGAAATTAGTAGAAGAAACACACAAGCAGGGCATACGGATTCGTAACTGCCTGTTGTGCCGCTACGAAGGACAGAACCGCAATGAAGATGTCACCGCGCCTGTGTACTGCAAGTTCAGAAAAATCTACTGTGGAACGAACGAAGCGGTAGATTGCGAGTTCTTCCGCCTGCCAAGAACGGACATGCCGCCTTCGCGTTTCTAATACGCTTGAGAGTACAATAATATGTAAGCATGAAAGGACATTTTATGCGCCTCCGAACCAACCTCTTTGCCGCCGCAGGCATCGTTCTCGCCCTCGCTTCTTCTGGCCTGGCCCAACGCGGCAACAACCCGCCCATTCTGCCCGATCCCAAGATGACGCCGGGCGATGCGTTGGATGTCACGAAAGCCGACATCTGCGTTTCTGGCTACACGAAGAAAGTCCGAAATGTCCCACAAGCCGTGAAAAATCAGGTGTATCAAGAGTATGGCATTACGAGCCACGCGCCTGGCGAGTATGAAGTGGATCACCTCATATCGCTGGAACTTGGCGGCAACAACAGCATCAAAAATCTGTGGCCTGAATTGTATAAAAGTGAACCCTGGAACGCACATGTCAAAGATGCCCTTGAAAACGAACTGCACTCGGAAATCTGTTCAGGCAAGATCGACATCAAGACGGCGCAACAGGACATCGCACGGGACTGGATTGCGGCCTACAAGAAATACTTTCACACAGATCAGCCCTTGACGAAGGCGCGCAACGGACGCCGGACGCGATCAGAAAAGAACGCATCTGCTTCTGCGCCAACAGGCGCAACCGATGGGCAAGTGTGGGTGAACACAAAATCAGGCGCGTACTGGCGTCCGGGAACGCGCTATTTTGGAAAGACCAAAGAAGGCAAATACATGACGGAATCGGAGGCGATTAAAGCCGGGTATCATACGGCAGGCGGAGGCACGAACTAAATGGCAGCCAATCACAAACTCACGAGTGTCATCAAGGGCCGTACAATCTCAGGCACTCAAAACCAAGACAACAAACTGACCATCACTTTTACGGATGGCTCACACATGACCATCAAAACAGCAGGATCATCTAATAGCGCGAGTAGCGGTGGCACGATAAAGGCTGTACGGCAGGCGGGCACCACGCTTGACTTGGATATGGAGGATGGCTCCACATTCGCCGTCACCACAGCGGAAGCGACCAGCAGCGTAATGGTTAGGGATAAGGGTGGGGCAATGGAATACGCCGACTGAACTGTGGCTACATGTTGCATGAGGGGCCGGAGAAAATTTCCCCGGCCCCTTCTGCAACAGGCACTACCAAGATACTCTTGTACCGCATTTTATCTGTGACAACAATCAATCTCCTGATGAAGGCAGGTAAATGCCGTCACGGGATTGGGGCTGAACAATCTGGAAATGAAAATGACCTCCAAGCGTATAAATTATGCGAGGAGGTTTGTTTGTCATGCCCGAAGAAAAGAACCCTTACCACACCATGCCCTACCAAGCCAAAACGCTGCAACTCCTCATTGAAAACGCCCGCGACTATGCTATTGTTATGATGGACACCGAAGGGCGCATTGTCCTGTGGAATACCGGGGCGGAGAACGTGCTGGGCTGGCAAGAAGCAGAAATTGTCGGGCAGAATGCCGCCGTCTTTTTCACGCCCGAAGATCGGGACGCAGGCGCTCCTGACAAAGAGTTTCGCACTGCCCGTGAGCAGGGTCGCGCCGAGGACGAACGCTGGCATCTTCGCAAGGACGGCAGCCGCTTTTGGGGCAGCGGCTTGGTCTTTCCTGTCTTGGATGGGGAACTGCACGGCTACCTCAAAATCTTCCGCGACCTCACCGCGCACCGGCAAGCCGAAGGCGCTTTGCGTCAGAGCGAGGCTCGCTACCGCACCACGCAGGATGCAAGTTTGGACGGATTTATGACACTCACAGCCGTTCGCAACGAGGTCGGCGCTGTCGTAGACTTTCGCTGGACATACGCAAATGAGGCCGCCGCCCGAATCATAGGCCGCCCGCGTGAATGGTTCGTTGGACGCCTGCTGCTGGAGGAAATGCCGGGCAACCGCGAGGAAGGGCTGTTCGACGCCTATGTGCGCGTCGTTGAAACAGGAGAACCCTACACCCAGGCGTTGCGCTACGACCACGAGGAGGTTCACGTTTATATCCGCCTTATGGCAGTACAGGCGGAGGATGGTTTCAGTGTCACGTTTGCCGATCTCACCGAGCGCCAGAAGGCGGAGGATGCCCTGCGCGAAAGCGAAACGCGCTTTCGTGCCCTAGCGGACAACATTGTACAACTGGCATGGATGGCAGACGGCACAGGCTGGATTTTCTGGTACAACCGCCGCTGGTACGATTACACTGGAACCACCCTTGAGGAAATGCAGGGTTGGGGATGGCAAGGTGTCCATCACCCCGACTACATTGCCCCGGTTACGAAACGGTGGACGGAACACCTGGGTGCGAGGCGGGAATGGGAAGACACCTTTCCGCTGCGCAGCAAGGACGGCGACTGGCGATGGTTCTTGTCCCGTGCTTTTCCTATCCTGGATGAAGCCGGGAATGTCACTCTCTGGTTCGGAACGAATACGGACATTACCGAGCAGAGAGAGACTGAAGAAGCCCTGCGCCGCCACCAATCCGAGATAGAGGGCTTGAATATCCGCCTTGCCCGCGCCATGCAGGAGACCCATCACCGGGTCAAGAACAACCTGCAAGTGATCGCAGCCCTTGTGGAAATGCAGGCCGACGAGTTGGGGAATGTTTCGGCGGTGCAACGCATCAAGCAGCACATCCGCTCGCTCGCCACGATCCATGACTTGCTGACGCAGCAGGCAAAGCGGGATGCCAGCACCTCCATTGTCAGCGCCGAAGACGTTCTGCAACACCTGATCCCCATGTTGCAGGCAACAAGCGGTGACAGGCGTATCAAAGCCGACATCGCGGACATACCACTTTCCGTGCAGAAAGCCACCGCGCTATCCCTGCTGGTCAGCGAGTGCGTCAGCAATGCCATCAAACACGCAAAGGGAGAAGTGGAGATTACCCTTGAGGTTGAGGGAGGCACCGCGCGTCTGGAAGTATGCGACGATGGCGACGGCTTCCCTGCTGGCTTCGACCCACGCAAAGCCGCAAATACAGGCTTGGAACTCATTGACAGCACGGCGCGATGGGACTTGTGCGGGGATGTCGTGTACGAGAATCGAGATCGGGGTGGTGGGCGTGTTGTTGTCACATTCCCAATTGATGCGTCAGGCAAATCCTGAACATGGCTGTCATCTGCCAATCGCACACGCAGGGTTAGAGAGCGGGCGAACTCCCTCTCATTCACGAGAGAGGCTGCAATGGTTGTGGCACATTGGCGTATGGTATACTCGACGGCGATTACGTTGTATACTGGCCTTCCCCCGAAATAATGGCTCTCCATCAAAATGGGAGGAGCAACCATAGGAGTGTCGGCATTGTCTGGCCTCCAACTCGTGGCTCGATGCCTGGATGTGTTCATCCCTAAAAACTGAATTATCTTATTACTGTGTGTTCCTCTTGATATTGTTGCGTTGGTTTGCGTCCTCTTTGTTTAGGAGAGAGATCAACGGTTTCGATTTTGCCTGTGACACGAGATATAACCTCCATCTCTAATGGGCCAGACGTACGCTCTGGAGCATCCTCGCAAGCGTCAACAGGCAGTGTCGCGCCGAACGGTGTTTTGCGCAGGTCTGCGCCAGGCCGGTACCGTGCCGCATAGTTTTGCCCTGAACGATCCACACGGATTGATTGTAAAAGGGAAAAGCCGCAAGCGGAGTCGCCCTCTTTGAGACGGCGCAGGTGTCGCCAAATTGTGGAAACATCCACGTCAGCATCAGGCCATCGGGTACGGATGGAATCTCGGATAGCCTCCTGTGAAAGATCAATATAGCCTTCGACAGACTGCTTGAACGCCAGCAGCAAGATGTAGATGATGTGTTCGATGTCCTCCCGGTTGCGCGTTTGGATTTTTTTATGCGTATTTAGCGCGTCCGTTATCATCGGAATCAACGCTACATCCTCATCCGAAAGATGTCCAAACACGGTGTTGGGATTCAGCCGCGCTTTATATCCCAACATTTCATGCCGATGGTAAAGCGCATTGATAACCCTGCGCCATTCGTTCGGTTCCTCCGGCGTAACATGCGGCGCAGCATACGTGCGCTCGATCAGTTTTCTGAGCGCCTGATCGCCGAATAAAACTTTGGCGGCAGTGATGGCCCGCTCTCCTCCCTCATTTACCCAAGACCAAAATGTTCCTTCACCCCACTGCATGGCCCAAACACGGGTTGCCCATTGTTGTATGCCCTCCGGTGCCGACTGCCATTCACTGGCGTCCGTTTGGTTTTCCACATGGGTGGTGTCAACTTTGGGCGTACTCACCTTTGACAAACGCGCTGAGGTCGCAGATAGCCCCCATTCGTCCTGTGCAGCCAAGAAGCGTTCAACGAGTAGATTGGTCGGTAACGCTTTCACTACCACATGGAACATGTTTGTGCGAAAAGGCATCTTAGGACATTCGTGACGAAACACCATCTGAGACTCAAGATAAGCCGCAATTTCCTCGGCGGCCTCAATATAATCCTCGCGCGCGAATGCCCCATTTCCCGGATGCTGATACCCTCGGCGCATCAACTCGCTTTGTTGCGCCAGGTCATGCAGGTGTCCCGTGCCGGGATCAATCCATAGGGCAAGCCTGCCCGTCCTGATGTGTCTTCCTCCGGCGATTCGAATGATCTTTTCCAGATTAGAGACATCGGCTTTGGCAAGCAGATGGTTACTATTCTCTGCCGTGTCCCGCAGATGATACTGTTCGAGAAGACTCACGAACCCATACAACAGCCATGTCGCAACACTACGATCAATAGCGGCAGGGAGCGGTATTACCACCTGATGCCCTCTGCTCCCTGTCCTGAAAACGCGATAGAACAGACCAAGCGCGCGAGCGATCTCATGCTCACGGGCGATCTCGTGATGTATCATTCCAGCATCCTGCCGCTCCCAGGCAAAATCCATATCCACATCGAGACAAAGACAGTCCACAGAGGTAGTGTGAAACTCCTCAGCCCGGAACCGAGGAAACTCAACTTCCTCAACATGGGCATCGGTGCGCCCGAACGCAAACACGTTGGGGCGGGCAAGGGAGCGCAGAAGGTCGTGAGCCGTCAGGGATTTGCCGGGACGCTTTGAGCCATTGCGCGCCGGATACCATTGGCCTCTAACCTCTGTCACCCACTGCCCTCCTGTCCTTCCCTGTACCTGCCGCCCCCACCTATCCCGCTGAGGAAGCGCTGAAAACATTGCGCGTGCGATGGTGGTTGTCGTCGGCACCAAACGCTCATAGTCAGCAGCGTTTACCTTCTTTTTAGGAGCGATCTCCGCGTAGCCTTCTGATTCAAGATAGCCCGCGAGCGGCATGGTGTGGCAGGTAAAGATGTTCTGATCAAATTCGGCGGACATGTTCATCGACATATTTCCTAGAGATGAGATTGTAATTGGCCTCAAAAATATGAGGTAAATCAATCTTCGGCTCGTGCCAACCTCGGCCTCATCGTAGGATTACCTGCTCGTTGCAAAATCCCGTAAGGATGCTGTGGAAACCAGTAAGTACACCTGTGAAAGTGGATCAACAATGTGGAATGTCGCTTTCCATAATGGATTTTGCAATCGATTAAATAGAGAAAATAATTTGCTTCGAGCAGGAGCGGCAAGTTTAAGGTGGTTAATACTTCATTAAACGCTTGATTGCCCGTATGAAAAACATTTCATACGGGCAATCAAGCGTTTGTCTCATCTCTATTCCCTACCAGGAGCCAGCACGCATCACACTCTAATGCGCGTGCCAGAGCAACCACTTCAACATCGGATACGATACGGCTGCCATTTTCGATGTGTAGTATCTCTTGCAAAGTGGGGCTCCACTCTCCATCGGTTGCCGTCGCCAAATGTGCGCTTACGGCGTCTTGAGTGAGTTGCAGTTCCACCCGGCGTTGCCGCACACGCAA
Organism: uncultured Chthonomonadaceae bacterium; assembly: GCA_963817895.1. Taxonomy (GTDB): domain Bacteria; phylum Armatimonadota; class Chthonomonadetes; order Chthonomonadales; family Chthonomonadaceae; genus CAWFQB01. The sequence goes on along the minus strand of CAWFQB010000002.1, from coordinate 220,751 downwards.
ACCCACTTGGTTCTTTTTTCCATCACCTGCACGTAATCTGGGAGCACCACGCGGCATTAGCACAATCCATTCAAAGGGAGTGTACCATTATCGCAAGTTTGTAGTCCTCAATAGGTTTACAAGTGAAAACATGGTATATTTTTAAGTGAAAATGTTTGCTTCACGACGACCGGTATTGGAGGAGAGGCATGGGTATATTTGACGAGAAGACTATCTATCGTGCAGCCGAGCAGGGCGACGTGGCGGAAGTGGAGCGCCTGCTGATTGAAGATGCTGAATGCCTCAATCGGCCCGGAAACGACGGTTGGACAGCACTCCATTGGGCAGCGGCAGGCGGACACGCGGATATAGCAAGATTACTATTATCGAGAGGAGCAGATGTGTACGCCTGCGATAGACGTGGATATGCCCCCTGGTATTGGGCTAGAGTGTATCATGGCAACACAGAAATAACGGGCGTCCTAGCAGGCGCAGAAGAAGCGGCATCCACACAGATGCGGACTATAAGAGAGACTGCGGCACGTCAACAAAGAGAGATCGAGGCCGTATATCAAGCCGCAGGGTTGGGTAAAGTCGAAATCCTTAGACAACTGCTTCAACAACAACCTGAGTTGGTCAATTCCGTAGCCAATGATAGTGTTTATCCGACACCGCTTCTGGTCGCGATTTTTAACAAACGAGTAGAAGTGGTGCGCGTCCTCCTTGAGATGGGTGCGCGCACTGAGCAAACCAAGCAGGGTTACAAGACTGCTCTTAGCCTGGCAGCAACAACAGGCCATTCGGAGATTGTAGAATGTTTGATTGGATATGGAGCCAATCTCGCGGCTAGATGCTTCTTTGAAGAAACTCCGTTGCATAATGCGGCACTTAGTTATAGTCCGTCAACTGTTCAGGCATTGATTGATGCAGGTGCGTGGGTTAATGCTCAGGATAGTCTATCGCGCGCACCGTTGCACTTGGCTGCCTCAAACATTGGCTGGGATAATGGAAAATGGTATGGCGTTGATTTGGGGGTGCCACCAATTGGTGGCGACAAGTCGGATGAGGATGAACGCATCAAGCGGCGGGAGCAAATCATTGACATTTTGCTCACAGCGGGCGCTGACATCTCAGCACGAGATTCCAATGGAAGTACACCATTGGAGTTGGCCCTCAAGGATTTGGCTCATGGGGACGCCATCACCTACCAGGAAGCCATATCATCTCCAATAGTGCGTTCGCTTACAACTGCGTCGCGGCGTGCCATACCGGTGTTTCGAGCCGTACTGGATGGTGATGTGGAAAGACTAAAGGCGATACTGCAACAAGACATGTCTGCCGCAATGTTGCTTGATCCCTGGCAAATGACGCCCTGGCATGTCGCTGCTGAGAAGGAAATGGATACTATTGCCCAACTATTGCTTGAGGCTAGAGATTTCCAACTACCAATCCCATAACTCCTCATCAGTCTTGCTAAATGAAACCGATATTCTTTGATGTGTCATAATATTGTGGTATAATGCTCAGGATGGTACGAAACATCTTCACCCGAATACTGGCCTGCCTGATTTTGCTAACCTCGCTGTTATCAAGTGGGGAGGCAATGGCTTGGATTTGCGACGGGCGCGTATGCAGCACTGCCGCTGTTTGTTGCTGTCAGGCTCCTATCCGTCAGCAAGATTTAAAATGCCGTGTACGCTCCACGAATACCACCAACGCCCGCAAAGCAGATGGGTGTGGCGCTGGCTGTAAATGTACGTTGAACGTCAAAGCGGCGACCTCACATGATGCCGCAGTGCCTTCCCATATCGTTCCCTCGCTTGCGATTGCCATTCTCCCTGTTCTGCCCACCATCACGTATGCGGCCCCGCCTGCATCCGAGACTGTTCTCCTTCACATTGAGACACGCGGCCCGCCTCGCGCTCCTCTGAATTTCCGCAATCTTTCCCTACGCGCTCCTCCTATCGCCTGACCTACCCAATTTATTTTCGAGCCGGGTTCGTCAGCGCATTGTGCCATTCCTTCTTTACGCCTGCCTGACATCCGGCCCATCGGGTCTGTCAGGAGGATTTCGTGCGTTTCATTCTTCCCTGTTTGCTTTTGCTTGTGCCGGGTGTTATCACGGCACAGACCATATCCCCGCCCCTCACCGCAGACGATGCGGTGACGCTGGCGGTCAAGAACAACCCACGCCTGTCGGCTGCCACGCGAGATGTCGTGGCGGGACAGTCTGGCGTCCGTTCGGCACGCGCGCTTACCAACCCCAACTTCATCTTCGCGCCAGGACTGACAAGTATTTCCGGTTCCGGCGACGAACTGTTGTTGTCCCAGCCATTGGAACTCAATGGAACTCGCTCCGCGCGCACAGGCGTTGCCGGGGCGCAGTTGCGCGTCACCCAGGCCGAGGCGGTTGTTGAACTGCGGGGTCTCGTGTCGGCTACCAAGTCCGCCTACTACCAACTGGAACAGGCGCGGGAACTGCAAACCCTGGCGCAGGAGGTGCTGAAAAACGCGCAGGAGTTCGACCGCGTGACGCGCCTCCTAGTGGAAGGCGGGCAGGCGGCCCGGCATTGATCTGGCACAGACCGGCATTGAAGTGGGGCGCGCGCAGCAGCAGGTGACCCTTGCAGATGCCCAGGTGACGGCTGCAATTTCTGCTCTGAACACCTTCTTGGGAAGACCCGCAGACACTCCCATTGGCCCGCTCACCCCACTGCCTTCGGCTACGGAAACGCTCACTGATGCGGCTCTTGTGCAGCAGTCCTTGCAAAACCGGGCCGAGATTGCCAGTGTGACTGCCAGCCGCGACACCTTCTTGCAGGAAGCGCGCCTTGCCCGTGCCGAGGGCCGCCCTGACCTCGCGCCCCAAATCCGCTTCGGCAGCCTGGTACGAGGGACGCCGAGCGGCGACACGGGCAACGGCTTCGGCGTGGGACTAGGCATTTCGCTGCCCATCTTTGACTACGGCAATCGCCGCAACCGCATCCGCCAGGCCGAAGAATCTGCCCGCGCGCAGACGGACCGCATTACCGCAACCCAGAACCAGGTGCAGCAGGAAGTGACTCAGGCCATTGCCCGCCTGCGCGCAGCTCAAACCGTGGCGCTGAACTACCAACAGGGCATCCTCGACCAGTCACGCCGCCTGCTGGAAGGCAGCCGCAGGGCGTTTCAGGAAGGCGCGGCGGGAACCAGCGTCCTCACCATTTTGGAAGCGCAGCGCACATATCGCGCCGTGCAAACCGACTACATCAACGCTCTGGCAAACCAGGCCCAGGCGCGCGCCGAGTTGGAGCGCGCGGCGGGTGCGGTTCCTGCTTCGTTGCTGCCCGCGCCCCGGAGGTAAACATGAATCCTTTGCCCGAAACCACACACAACACAACCGAACATATACCGCCACCTGTACCTAGAACCACGCATGGGACTGCGGCAAGTGTTCCGATCTCTGGCAGGCGCCAGGCCGCCTCACCGCGCAAATCGGGCTTGCCGCTTATCATTGGCGGCATTCTGCTCGGCGTTGTGGCTACGTCGTTTGTAATGCCGCGCCTTCATCCATCGCCCCCGCCGCCACAAGCCCGGCTCAGGACGCACCCAAAGAAGCCAAAGCAGAAAGCGACGCTTCCGGCTCCATTTCCTTGAGCGAGGAAGCCGCCAAAACTGCTGGCATTCGCGTGGTGGCAGCGCGTCTTGCGTCCATCGGCGAAGGGCTGACCGTTCCCGGCACCGTCGAACTCAGTCCCAATCGGGGCGCGAAGATTACGCCGCCCACGCCCGGCAAGGTGATGCGCCTGCTGGTCAATCTTGGCGATACGGTGCGCGCCGGACAGCCGCTCGTCGTTCTGGATAGTTATGAGGTGGCACAGGCCCATGCTGCCGTGCGCCAGGCCGAATCCGGCATACAGCAGGCGCGCTCCGGGATACAAACCGCGCAGGCGGAGGTATCACAGTACCAAGCAAGCGTCCAGCAGGCGCAGGGCGAAGTGGAGCAGGCGCGCACCCGGCAAGCCAGCGCGGAAACCGTGTTGCAGCGCCAGCGTAAACTGGCTCAGGCGGGAGCCTTCTCACAAGTCCCGCTACAAGCCGCTCAGACCGAGGTGACCGCTGCCCAATCCGAACTACAACAGGCGCAAGCGCAACTGCAAACCCGCGCGGCGCAGTTGCAGCGCACCGAGCGGCTGTTCAAAGAAGAATTGGTGTCGCGCAACGATTACGAAGCGGCACAACTGGAACAAAAACAGAACCAGATCACGGTGAACCGGATTCAGGAGCGTGTCGCCATTGCCAAACAAGCGCTGCAACGCGAACAGACCGTTTTTCAGGGCGGTTTGCTGAACGCGCGCGAAGTGCAGACCGCAGAAGCCGACGTGCGCGCCGCGCAGGGCGAGGTGCAGAAAGCCCGACAGGGAGTGCTGCGGGCACAGCAGGACGTTCGCCGCGCACAAAAAGGCGAGCAGGCGGCCCGAACCACTTTGCGAGGCGCGGAAGATACGTTGCGAACCGCCCGCACCAATCTTTACGCCCTGGAAGGAAGTGGGCATACGGAGGGAAATGGCGGTCTGATCACCGTTTCGGCTCCTATCAGCGGGGTTGTTACGGAGCGCGCCGCAACAACCGGCGAGGCTGTGGAGCGCACGACGGCCCTTCTTGTCATCGAGAACCTGAACACCGTAACGGTCAACGCCAATGTTGCCGAAGCGAGCGTTGCGCGCATCCGGGTGGGGCAGCCTGTGGAGGTGACGGTTCCGGCCTATCCCAAGCAGCACTTCCCCGGAACAGTGCAGAGCATTGCAGGCCGGGTAGACGAAAAGACCCGCGCGCTTGCTGTGCGGTGTTTGGTCGAAAACCGCAGCGGGCTGCTTCGCCCGGAGATGTTCGCCCGCGTCACGCTCGGCGTTGGTACGCGCACGAACGCCCTCACCGTGCCGGTCTCCGCCCTGGAAGAAGATGGCGCGGACAGGTTCGTGTACGTGGAGGAGAATGGCAAGTACGAGCGACGCAAGGTGCAGGTTGGGCGCGTCACCGATACACAGGCGGAAATCATCGGAAGCCTCAAAGCCGGTGAGCGCGTTGTCACGGAAGGCATGTTTGTCCTGAAAAGCGAAGCCAACAAAGACAAACTGAAAGGGGATGACTGAGCCATGTTGGAGAAAATCCTAAACTTCAGTTTGACGCAGCGCTTCCTGGTTATCATCGGCGCGCTGCTGCTTGTGGGCATTGGCGTTGTGTCTTGGAATAGCCTGACGCTGGACGCCGTGCCGGACATTACCACCAATCAGGTGGTTGTGAATACGGAAACGCCCGGCATGGGGCCAGCAGAAGTGGAAAAGCAGGTGACATTTCCCATTGAAACGGCAATGGGCGGTATTCCCAATGTACAGGAAGTACGGTCACTCAGTTGGTATGGGCTGTCACAAGTCACGGTGACGTTTGCCGACAACGTAGACACCTATTTTGCGCGCCAATTGGTGAACGAACGGCTGGGAACGGTGCGTGAACAGATACCGCCAGCGTTCCTGCGCCTCAACTCGGCCCAGTCACGACCGGCCTGGGCGAGATTTATCACTATGCGGTGGAAAGCGACACGCGCAGCCCAATGGACTTGCGGACGATACAGGATTGGGTCATCCGCCCGCAACTGCGTACCGTGCCGGGGGTTGCGGAAGCCAATGGCATGGGCGGGTACGAGAAGCAGTACGAAGTACAGATTGACCCGCAAAAACTGCTGTCCCGCAGCCTTTCGCTACGGCAAGTGACCGAAGCCGTTGAAAAAAACAACGCCAACGCGGGCGGCGGCTTTATCGAGCGCAAGGGCGAGCAAACGCTTATTCGCAGCGTGGGGCTTGCCACATCCATGCCAGGACATTGCCAATATCGTCGTTGCGCTCTGAGAAGGGAACGCCCATCCTGCTGCGGGATGTTGCCGAGATCAAAGCAGGCAGCCCGCCGCGCACCGGTGTCAGCAGCAAGGACGGCAAAGAGGCCGTCGTCGGCATTGCCCTGATGCTCAAGGGCGCAAACAGTCGGATGGTTTCGCAGGCCGTAGACGCGCGCATGAAGATCATTCGCGAGCAATTGCCCCCGGATGTGAAGGTGACCACCGTTTACAACCGGGCGGAGTTGGTGAACCAAACGGTGCATACCGTGGAGAAAAGCCTGCTGGAAGGCGGCATCCTGGTCATCTTCATCCTGCTGCTTCTCCTCGGCAACCTGCGCGGCGCACTCATCGTCGCACTCGGCAATTCCGCTTGCCATGCTGTTCGCCATCACAGGCATGAACCGCTTCGGCATCTCCGGCAATCTGATGAGTCTGGGAGCCATTGATTTCGGCCTGATCGTGGATGGCGCAGTTGTCATGGTGGAACACACTATACGGCGGCTGGCGGAGCAGCGGGAACATCTGGGACGAACCCTGACGCGGGAGGAAGTCAAGCAAAACGTATGGGAGTCGGCGCGCGAAGTTGCCAAGCCCGTCACGTTTGCGGTTTCGATCATCACGGTCGTGTATCTGCCGATTCTCGCGCTGGAAGGTACGGAAGGCAAGATGTTCAAGCCGATGGCGTACACGGTCGTGTTCGCCCTGATCGGCGCGCTTCTCCTGACGCTGACGCTTGTTCCTGCGCTGTGCAGCCTGTTTCTGTCCGGCGACACCCGTGAAGGCCGCAACATCGTCATGGAGTTTTTCAGCGGCGTGTATCGGTCCTGTACTGAATTTCGCGCTCAAGCAGCGCGGGCTGGTTGCAGGCGGCGCAATCGGCATCCTGCTGCTGGCAGGACTGCTGTTTACCCGGCTGGGTTCCGAGTTCATTCCCCAGTTGGACGAGGGCACGATTGTGATCCAGCCCGTTCGCCTTCGCACGGTGGGGGCCGGGGCAACAACTCGTCTCGTCACGGCAATGGAGCGGGTTATCAAGCCGATCCCGGAAGTTATCACCATCTTTTCGCGCAGCGGGACACAGGAAGTCGCCACCGACCCTATGCCGATGAGCCTGACCGACAGTTTCATCATGCTCAAGCCGCATGACCAATGGCGGCCCGGCATGACGAAGGAAAAACTGATCGCCGAAATCGAGGAGAAAGTGAAAGACGTGCCCGGTCAGGGCTACGGCTTCACGCAGCCGATCCAGATGCGATTTTCGGAACTGATTGCGGGCGTGAAGTCCGATATTGGCATCAAGGTGTTCGGGGAAGACTTGACCGTGCTGAAACAAAAGGCGGACGCGATTGCCGCCGTCGTCGGCAAAATTCCTGGCGCGCAGGACGTGCAGGTGGAACAGGTAGACGACATTCCGGTACTGGAAATCCAGATTGATCGGCAAGCGATTGCGCGCGTCGGCGTCAACGTTTCCGATGTGCAGGAGTGGGTAGAAACGGCTATCGGCGGGCGTCCATTGGGACAGATCATCGAAGGCGACAAACGCTTCAACCTCACTGTGCGCCTGCCGGAAAGCATCCGCAATGACGTGGAGCGATTGAAGACGCTGCCGATCGCCACGTCCAACGGCGGGTCGGTTCCGCTTTCCAGCCTGGCGACCATGAAGACGGTTCCCGCTCCCGCGCAAATCAGCCGGGAGAACGGAAAACGACGGGTTGTCGTGCAACTGCAATGTGCGTGGCCGCGACTTGGGCAGTTTCGTTCAGTCAGCGCAGGCTGCCATCCAGCGGGATGTCAAATTGGGGGAAGGCTACTATCTGGAATGGGGCGGGCAGTTTGAGAACCTGCAACGCGCCAGGACACGCCTGATGCTCGTGGTTCCCATCGCCCTGAGCCTGATTTTCGTGCTGCTGTTCTCCACCTTCGGCTCTATTAAGCAGGCGACGCTGATCTTTACAGGCGTACCTCTTGCCGTCACGGGCGGCGTCATTGCGCTGTGGCTGCGGGGGCTGCCGTTTTCCATTTCGGCGGGCGTCGGGCTTTATCGCGCTTTCGGGCGTGGCGGTGCTGAACGGCGTGGTCATGGTGTCGGCTATCAATCATCTGCGCGAACAGGGCAAAGACGTGTTCCTTGCGGTGCGCGATGGCGCAAACGAGCGCCTGCGCCCGGTGTTGATGACCGCGCTTGTCGCCGCGCTCGGCTTTATCCCGATGGCGCTGAACACAGGCATCGGCGCGGAAGTGCAGCGCCCGCTCGCAACGGTGGTGATCGGCGGCATTATCTCCTCCACCCTGCTCACCCTGGTCGTCCTGCCCACGCTGTACAACTGGTTTGAAAAGGACACGCAGAGGGATGTGGAGGTCTGACTTGCAGACCCAGGCGAGGAATATTCTCGCCTGGGTCTGTGCGAAGAACACCGATGAAGGAAGTCAAAGCCATCATTCAGCCGTTCATGCTGGATAACGTTCTGAACGCGCTGCATGAGATCGAAGGGCTGCCGGGCATTACGCTTTCCGAGGTGCGCTGTCAGCGTCCATCCCGGACGCTATGAGCAGATCGTCAAGACCAAACTGGAAATTATGATTCCCGACACGCTGATCTAAGCCGAACCTTCGGAAATGAATCTTTGTACACATATCCGAAAAGTTGGCGAAGGCTTGCTGCCTATGAATGGAACTTGTTGTCAATGTCGTTCCTCAGCCGCCCGGTCTGATATTCCGCCAACAGGTCATGCGGCTTTGAGGAAGTCACGCGCGAACGTGCTTTTAAGGTACTCCGCCCGCTGCCATAATGAGGAAACATTTTCGTCGTCGGTATACTCTAATGGGGTATAGTATACGCGCGAGAACAAGCGAAATATCGGGAAGGTGACAACATGAGCCATACCATTCGAGACAAAAAGAAACTCCTCGACCGGGTGCGCCGCATTCGGGGGCAGATGGAAGGAGTTGAAAAGGCGCTCGACCAAGAGAAAGACCCGGCGCAAATCCTGCAAAGCATTGCCGCCTGTCGTGGGGCCATTAACGGCCTGATGGCAGAAGTGATGGAGGGGCATATTCGGCTGCACGTTGTTGACCCGGAACGGCCTCCCACAGCGGAACAGGCTGAAGCGGTCGAAGAAATCATAGATGTTATCAAGGCTTATTTGAAGTGACCGGGAAAGTTAGGCACGATATGAACGAAAGCAAAAACGAGGCCGCCCCGCATGGCGGGACACGGATACAAACCGAAAACGGCTTTGTGGAAATCAGCGTCTTTGAAACAGGAGTTCCGCCGCATTTCCGACTGTACTTCTTCAACTCGGAAAAACTGCCTTGTCCTCCGGTCACAAGTTCGGCTGTCACCATTGAAACCGTTCGGCCTGACGGGGCAAAGCAGGTCTTCGAGTTCATCCCGGAACCGGGTTATCTACGCTCTACCTCGGACATACCGGAGCCGCATGAGTTCCGCGTAAGCCTCACGCTTCCGCAAGCGGGCATTCCGCGCACCTATGAAACAGAGTTCACTGAGGAAGGCCACGGTCACGCGCACGGCCCCGGAGGGCATGAACACGGCAGGGGAATTCTTGGCTGGCTGCGCGGCACGTTCGGTCACTCCCACAGCATTGAGGATAAGATAGATGAGACGATGGAAAGCAATGCGCGGGGTATTTGGGCGCTTAAAATTACGCTCGTGATCCTGCTCGTGACTTCGCTCATTCAAGTGGCGATAGTGTTTCTCTCCGGGTCGGTCGCGCTCCTGGCGGATACCATTCATAACTTCGGGGACGCGACTACCAGTATTCCGCTCTGGATCGCGTTTGCGCTCACACGGCGCGGCGTCTCTCGTCACTTTACCTATGGGTATGGCAAAACCGAAGACGTGGCGGGCGTAGCGATTGTCGGCGTCATCTTCTTTTCGGCCTGCATCGCCGCCTATGAATTGGTGATGAAGATTATTCACCCCCAGCCAATTACGCACCTCGGTTGGGTCGCGGTCGCGGCGCTCGTGGGCTTCATCGGCAACGAAGCCGTTGCCGTACTTCGGCTCAAGGTGGGCCGGGAAATCGAATCGGCGGCGCTGATTGCTGACGGTCAACATGCGCGCGTGGATGGCTTTACAAGCCTCGCCGTGCTGTTGGGCGTGGTTGGCGTTTGGGCCGGGTATCCCATCATTGATCCACTCATCGGCATTCTCATCACGATTGCCATTCTCTTTATCGTCAAAGACGCGACGTTAGCCGTTTTCAACCGCATGGTGGATGGGATAGAGCCGGAAATCCTCAGCAACATTGAACGCACCCCCTTGTATGTTGCCGGTGTGCGGGGCGTCCATCAGGCTCGCGCCGCGGTGGGTGGGGCATAAGGTTTTCGCTGATCTGCATATTGATGTTGATCCGGGTCTCTCCATGCAGGAAGCGCACATGATTACGCAGGACGTGGAAACGGTGCTGCGTAATCATGTGCGCTCGTTTGGCGGTGTGGTCGTCCAACTCTGCCCGGCAGCATAACGTCTTGAAGAATGAGAATAAGGGGCCAGACCTTTAAGCAATGAAGTGACAAGCAATGAAGTGACAAGCGATGACGACGAAACTATCTGATTAGGTATTGACGGTGTGACTACTTATGCTAGGAAGGTTTCTGTTCTCATACGACTTTCGGGCATTTTGAGAGGATAACAGAACAATGCACACAAAAACCCATTGGGAAAATGTTTACGCGACAAAGCCTCCGAGTGAAGTCAGCGCGTCCTTTCAACTGGTCGAGCATACCCATGAGGTACACCATACACCATTCGGAGTCACACAACAGTTTGTCTACTGTTACTGTCGAAGCGGGCAAATAGAAGTATGAAGCACGTTGTACACGTCAATGCTCAACCCCAAGCGCACCCGCTTATGTCATCAGGATGGGTTCCTCGCCATGAGTGGCCTCTCCTATTTGCCATCTTCCTCGATCTCGCGGGCTTCGGGATGCTGCTGCCGGATGTGCAGACGCGGCTGGAAGCGTTCGGGGCGCGGGGCTGGCAGATTGGCGGCGTATTTACGGCCTACTTTCTGGTTCAGATGCTCTGTTCGCCTGCGTGGGGACAGTTGAGCGACCGCATAGGCCGCAAGCCCATTCTTATCGTGTGTGGTGTGTTGTCGGCTGGTTCCATGCTGGTTTACGCGCTCGCACACGGCATCGGGTGGGTGCTGGCGAGCCGTATTCTGGCAGGGTTTGGCGGCGCGAACGTCGTGGTGGCGCAGGCGTACCTTGCCGACGCGACGGACGAACCGAACCGTGCGGCGGCAATGGGGCGCATGGGAGCGGCGACGACAGGGGGTCTGATCCTCGGCCCCGCGCTTGGCGGATGGCTGGCGGCGCAGGGGAGTAATGTTCTGGTGGGCGGAGTGGCGGCAAGCGCGTCGGCGCTTGGAGCCTTGTGGATTTGGTTGAGTGTTCCGCGTGACGCGCGCTCAGAGAGCAAAGTGAAGCCGCGCCAGAAGTTCTTCGACCTATCCCTGCTGCGCGACACGCCTTCCCTCCGGCCTTTATTTGTCGTGGCGGCGCTTGCGTTCTTTGTGCTGGCCTGTCTGGAAGGAACGTTCGGACGCCTGATCCGGCACAAGTTGGGATATGGCCCGAAAGAGTTTGGCTTGATCTTCGGGTATGAGGCGCTTCTGAACGTTGTTGTTCAGGGCGTATTACTGGACAAGATTTCGCATCGTATCGCGCCATCCCTGCTGTTGCGCCTTTCCTATCTGCTGCAAGGCGTCGGGTTGGCCCTCATGCCGTTCATGCCCAACCTGTTCGCGCTTTTTGGAGCCAGTACCCTGTTTGCCATTGGCACAGCCTGCGCTAACCCAACGCTCAACACCTTATGCAGCGAGGCCACGCCCCAACCGCGTCAGGGCGAGATGTTCGGCCTGCTGCAATCCACGCGCTCGCTCGGTTTCCTCGTCGGTCCTCTGCTGGGCGGTGTGCTGTTCGATTGGAGGCCCGAAGTGCCCTACCTACTGGCGGGCATCGTGTCTGTCGGCGTTGCCGTTGTTGCTGCTCGGAATGTAATAGGAACAATGGAAAAGGCAACATTCCAGCCTCAGAGCGCACAGGGCGAGCAGGATGAACAACTTTAACTATTACAGGAGAAAGCAGAATGTCCGAAATCGTCACTTTCGCACGATGAACACTCAGGCCATGAGGAGCCTAATAGTCAGGGGGATGATTACAACCATGCAGGCCATGAACACGATCATGGCGGTACGGGCCATGTACATGGCGCGACGCATGGCCCCATGCTCTGGATTTCAATGGGGATAACAGTTGTCTTCGTCATCGGAGAGTTCATCGCTGGGCGCGTTGCTAACTCGCTGGCTCTCATTTCGGATGCAGGCCACAACCTGAGCGACGCCCTGGCTCTGGGATTGGCAGCCTACGCCGTCTGGATTGCCAAGAAGCCTGCCAACGCCAAAAAGACGTATGGCTATCACCGGGTTGGTATCCTCACGGCGCTGTTCAATGCGGTGACGCTCATTCTGATCGCCGTCTTCATCCTCGTGGAAGCCTATCAACTGTTCCGCACACCGGAAAAGGTCAATGGCACATTGATGCTGTGGGTCGCCGCAATCGCGCTCGTGATGAATACAGTCATTGCCTATCTGCTGCAAGGCGGCGCGAAGGAAAGCATGAACATGCGCGCGGCGTTTATTCACATGGCGGGGGATGCGCTCTCCTCCCTAGCAGTTCTCATCGCCGGGTTTGTGGTTAAAAAGACGGGATGGCTCTATGCCGACCCCACCGTTTCGGTGCTGATCGCGCTGTTTATTCTGTATTCGTCGTGGGGGATTGTGCGGGACGCAACGGACGTTCTGCTGGAAGGCACACCCAGGAACCTGGACACAAACAAAATGGTCGAGGCCATGCGGAGCGTTCCCAATGTTCTGGCGGTACACGACCTGCACACCTGGACAGTAACGGACGGCATGAACTATCTCTCATGCCATGTGGTTGTCCCTGACCTCTGCAAAATGACGGATTGCGGTAAAATTGTTCACGATCTTTGTGAACTCCTGGCCCATGACTTCGGTATCGCACACGCGACAATTCAGCCGGAGTTACAGGGCGAATGCGTGGCTCACGAGAAGAACCCATTGTTTTGCGGCGAAGCCGCACCCGTGGGAGAAAAACCTTGATGCAGACCAATCCTGTTTCGCAAGCGCAGCAGGAGAAACTTGCCGCCGCCCGCGTGTCCCTAGTCTCAAACCTGGCACTGACGGTTATCAAGTTGGCAATCGGCCTGCTTTCCGGCAGCGTGAGCGTGATTTCCGAAGGCGCACATTCCGCCAGTGACCTGATGGCATCCAGCCTTGCTCTGGTCGCTGTGCGCGTTGCAGATCGTCCTCCTGATGAAACACATCCGTATGGACATGGCAAAATGGAGAGCATGTCCGCGTTTGTGCAGGCCCTCCTGCTGTTCGGGGTTGCCGCCTACATCATCTATGAGGCTGTTCAGCACCTCGTCCATCATGCCGCGCCTGCGCGTGTGGATTGGGGTATAGGCATCATGGTCGTATCCGCCATCGTCAATATCTTCATCGCGCGCTATGTCAAACGGGTCGCCGAGCAAACAAACTCACAGGCATTGCGCGCCGATGCCCAAGATCACCGCAATGACATCTACACCGCTATTGGCGTTCTCATCGGCCTTGTGCTGGTGAGGGTGACGGGGTTGGCCTTCTTCGATTCCGTGCTGGCGTTGGTGGTGGCGCTCGTGATTGTCCACGGTGCATGGGAAGTGGCGCGTGAGGCGTTCGGTACACTTGTTGACAGGCAGTTACCGCAAAAGGAAATAGAAACGATACGGCAGGTGTTCGATGCCGACACAAACGTGCTGGCTTATCACAAATTACGGACGCGCAAGGCAGGTTCGGTGCGTCATGTGGATGCCCATGTCCTAATGGATGACAACCTCACGCTGTTGCAGGCCCACGAACTGACCGAGCAGTTAGAGCAGCGAGTGCGCGAGGCTCTGCCTAACAGCGTCATAACCCTGCACACGGAACCATTTCAGGCGGAGGAAAAACATCAGCAGGAGGAGCATGGCGCATTGCCGACGATAGTTTTCCTTTAACCCGACAGCCGACGACACGTATCAAGCGCAGTACCCTCACCTTAGCCTCTAAAGAGGAATTAGGTCTTGCGAAGGAACTGATTGGCAAATGGAAGGAAGGATAGAGTATGAACAACCCTGCTAACAACCGCGCCGCGGATGTGAGGCTGGCCCTGGCACTTACCTACCTTACACTCGTTTGGATGACCATTGAAGGCGCAGCCTCGCTGTGGCTGGGTCACGCCTCCCATAGCCTGCTGCTTGAAGCCTTCGGTATTGATAGTGTGGTGGAGTTGTTCAGCGCGGGCGTGCTGCTCTGGCGGTTGCAAATTGAGGCATCAGGACGTGCGAATGAAGCGACTGTGGAGGCGGTTGAGCGGCGAGCATCTCGGATGGTCGGCTATACGCTCTATATACTCGCCGCCTACGTCGTTCTGAATTCCGCCTACGGCCTGTTCTTCGCGCATCGGGTGACCGATACCCACGAAAGCGCCTGGGGTATCTTGATCGGTCTGGTCGCAAAGATTGGAATGCCCATACTGGCGGGATTCAAGTTGAAGGTTGCGGCGCGCTTGAATTCCCGTGCGCTTCGCGCAGATGCTATGGAGGCGATTACCTGCGGGTATCTATCCCTCGTTCTCATGGGGGGATTGGCAGCAACCCGGTTATTCGGATGGTGGTGGCTCAACTTTGTAGCGGCGCTTGTCCTCATTCCGTTCCTTATCAAGGAAGGAAAGGAAGCCATCTCCGGGGAGTGCTGCAACAAGTGCTGTTCGCAACCTGGAACAACAGACACAGGTTAATTTATATGCGGCAATGAGTACGTCACGCAAATATAAGTTTCATGGCGACTTCGGCTTGAGGTACTGCGTCGGCTTATTTTGTACAATACCTTTGCAACTGGCGCAGCAGAAATAGACAGTTCGCCCGTTGATCTCAGCCTTGATATTCCTGTCCACCGGTTCCCCTGTCACTGGGCAAGTGGTGACGCCATCCCCTTTGCCGAGGAATGCGGCGGGCACGACCTTTGCCGTCGCTTCCACTTTCGCCGGAGCCGGATGCGCTTTCGCCATTCCCGTCATGCCCTCTTTGATGAAGTCGGAAACCGCATGGGCGTGGGCACGGATAATCTTCACTGTATAAGGATCATCCGACGTTTCGGCAATCCTGACTCCCTTCTGTGTTTTGATGATCTCGAACTTCACCTTGTCGGCGTTCTTGAAAAGTGTGGCGAACAATTCGTCCCAGGCGCGGATCGGCTGGTGATTCTTCATGCGCGTCCGCATCGCCAGAACGTGTTCCTGAATCATCGCCGCTACCTTTGGATTATTGGACTCTGTGGCGGTTTCCATGCCAGTTGGTGTTTTCTTCACAGTTCTTTTGATCTTGGCGGTGTAGTTGAACATCTGATGAATTGTATCCATGTCGTGGCTTTTCTCATGGCGCATTCGCTCCATGTGGCCCGTATCCATTCCAGAGGCGGCTTGGGCGCATACTCCACCAGACGAACTGACCAGCAGCACAGTTAGAATCCGTAAAGCGTTGTCCTTAACCGATTTCTTCAT
Organism: uncultured Chthonomonadaceae bacterium; assembly: GCA_963817895.1. Classification (GTDB taxonomy): domain Bacteria; phylum Armatimonadota; class Chthonomonadetes; order Chthonomonadales; family Chthonomonadaceae; genus CAWFQB01. The sequence goes on along the minus strand of CAWFQB010000002.1, from coordinate 205,267 downwards.
TTTCCCCTTCCCTTTCTATGTCGTCCAATTTTGGGAAACCAGCGTTTCCAGTAGGCGCGCGCGTTCTCCTACGGGCGTTTCTGCCAATTTTACATCCCAGTCGTGTACCATCTCTCGCAGATCGTCACGCAGCCGGATCAACTCTATGATTTGCGCTTCCACTGCATCCAGTTTTGTAACGGCAAGTGTCCTCACCTCGCGGCATGGCATACCGCCCTGATCGCGTGTTTGGAGTATACGCGCCAAGTCATCTAATCCAAAGCCAACAGCGAGCGCCCGACGTATCAGCAGAACGCGATCCAGTGCTGCTTGAGGGTGTTCACGGTAACCATTAGCGGCTCGTGCCGGAGCGAGCAATCCTTTGCGCTCGTAATGGCGCAGTGTGTCGGTGCTGACGCCTGCCACTCGTGCCAGTTCCCCGGAGCGCAAGGTGGTTTGTTTCGTATGTGCGTGTTTCATGGCGTTAGTATAAACTATGGAATTGGTTCCAGAGTCAAGGGGTGTACAAAAATAATGCGTCGAGCAGAAATTTCCGCTCCACGCAAGTAGGTGTATCAAATTACGAGTAAGTTGTGCCATCGAAGGCGAAATATAATTTCGCCTTCGATGGCACGAAAATTCAAAAGGGCTACCGCTCCATCTTCATTGGCTTCATGTTTAGGGTTTTGCCGTGCTTGCCGAGTTCGTCTAGTGCCGCCCGAAAGCCCTGCGCCAGCGTCATTGCCGGGCCGCTGCCATAGTAGTGGAGGAACATCATGCGCGGCTGCTCGCCGATCATGTGGTTATGTACGGCAACCACATCCAAGTTATGTTTGTGGAGCGCCATGATAACGGGGTTGACTTCGGGTTCGAGCATGGCAATGTCACCCGCCACATGCGCGTTGTCTTTGTCTCCGGCAAAGGCAGCCCAAGAGTTCAGACCGATGGCGGCGGTAATGTCCGCGCCCATAGCGATCACGTTCAGGTCAGCGCGTCCTACCGTGTACTTGATGGTAGGGCCATTGACAGCGGCTTTATACTTCACGATCTCATCCATAGCCGGAACGTCAAATCGTTCGCTGCCCATGCGCGCGGGCGGCGATCCGGCAGGAGGCTGATTGCCGGGGAACAGTTTGGTGGTCTTAATGGCGGCAGCATACCTGCTGATGAGGTCTGCCGCATTCCCCATGCCGTGAACGTGCATATAGAAGATGCGCGGCTCCTCATAGAAAAAGTGGTTGTGAACTGCGCTCACTTCCAGACCGTTCTCATGGGCAGCGGACATGAGCGGATTAACTTCCTCTTGCAGCAGAACGGTGTCGCTCATCAGGACACTGGATTTGCCATCCAGTGTCTTCTTCACCGACACCCACCCGCCGAAGCCGAGCGGGATGGGAACGCTCTCGCCCTTGACGGTCATTTTCAAGTCGTTGCGGGGAAGCGGTGTTGTGTAAGTCGCCTGCGCTTCGACATAGTTGCCCTTCTTTCCCATTGCCGCATCTACTGCCGCCATTTCCTCGGTCGTCATGGGTGGCGTTTTCCCAACACGCGCGGCCTCTGCGATTTCGATAGCCCCAAGACTAACGACGCTGGCTGTTCCAAGCGTAGCGGCGCACAGCAGTTGCCGTCGAGACAAGTTATCATGCTTCATCATCATCTCCTGCGGGGATTAACCCGTCCCCGTTCTTACTTTCGGGCCATCACTTCTGCTACGAATACATGGGGATTACGAGCGCGGATGTTGCGGAAGGCGCGCAGCAGAACAACCTCGTGAAATCCTGCCGTCTGAAACTCGTCGAGGAAAGCGCCGCTTTCCTTTGCACCGGCAATTCAGGAGAACCACTCCGTTGCGCCCAGCATTTGCGCTTCAGGCGCAGATTCGTTCAGTATCAGTTCGGCAACATATACTGCTCCACCTGTTCGCAGAACGCGCGCCAATTCGCCGAAGATGCGTTCGCGTGCCGGATTCAGGTTGAAGATGCCGTTGACCAGCGCCACATCTATGCTGTCACTTTCGAGCGGCAGGCTCTCCGCGCTCGACAGTAGCAACCCCACGTTATCGGCTCCGGCTTCGTCAGTCGCTTGCCGTGCCCGCGCCAACATGGTCACGCTGAAATCAATTCCAATTACCTTACCTCCTTTTCCTGTCCGGCGTCCAGTAATTAGGGTGTCTAGTCCCGCGCCACATCCCAGGTCGAGGACAGTTGCACGCACAGGAATGTCAGCGAACAACGGAACATTGGAGACCCCGCAGAAAGCATCCACCGCAACGGATGGAAGCGTATTGAGGAGATCAGATGGATACCCCAGGTTCAACGCCAACTCCCGCCCGGTTGGAAACGGAGTCGCCGCTTCAGGATGTTCTGCAATGGCAGAATACGCCATCCGCACACTCTCCCGCAATACGCTTCCTTCTCCCATGTTGCTTTCCTTTCAGCAGATTAGGTCTTGTAGGAGGAAGCATACAGGGGTAAGAGGAATAAGTCAACGTCATATTGCGTAAGGAGGGACATAAGGTTCCGCTTATGGATAACGCCTTCAATCTCTATCCACTCCATGTCTTTCGTCAGATCGTTTTGTGGGGCAGTATTACGAAGGCCGCAAAAATGTTGTGCGTGAGCCAGCCTGCGGTTTCATCACAGTTGCGTGCGCTGGAAGCCGGATACCAGGTGATGCTGTTTGAGCGTACTCCCCGCGGAATGCGCCTGACGCCTGCGGGACAGATGTTGAGCGAGTACGCGAACCGTGTCTTTGGCCTGCTGGAAGATGCTCGCGTCGCCGTTGTCTCTGTTCAGGACAAGATTGAAGGTAAGGTGAAGATTGCCGCGTCCAGTACGCCGGGCGTCTATTGGCTTCCCGGTGTGCTGCGCCGCTTTTGTGACCGTTACCCGAACGTAGAGCCGGACATAATGATTGCTGATAGCGCGCAGGTTCTCACTTGGCTGCATGACTACCGCATCTCGCTTGCCGTCGTTGGCGAGGCGCAAGAGGATGCCGACATCTTGCGTGTTCCCGTGGCTTCGGATGAATTGCGCCTCGTGGTGACTAGGGGTAACTCGCTATTGGAACAAACTTTTGTTCAGGAACACGATTTGCGGACACGAACGCTTTTTCTACGCGAACCGGGAGCAAGCACCCGCGCAGGCGCAGAGGGATTGTTGGGGCCGCTCCTGGCAGCGTTTCGGCGTGTGGTTGCAATGCCAAGCACAGAGGCTATCAAGGGATCGGTTGCCGCAGGGTTAGGGCTGGCAGTTCTGTCCTCTTGGGCAACGAGATTAGAAGAAGAAGCAGGGTTACTATGCCCTATACCAGATGAGCGACTGCGGCAAACGCGAAACTTCTACCTGGCACGGCGGCGTGATCGCCCTCTCATCGGAGTTGCGTCGGCCCTATGGGATTTCATAGCCGTGGGCAACAACGCAATTTCCAGAACCGCGTAGATGATGAAAGAGGAGTTAAGCGTGGAACACTCCCAAGACGATGAGCGTGTACGCGACCATCTTGCCAACGAACGAACGTATCTGGCATGGCTGCGAACGGGTATTGCCACAATGGGGTTCGGCGTGGTGATTGCCAAACTACGCTACCTGTTCCCGCCAAATGCGCTCACGCCGCCCTCGCGCGGCATTGTCCATGCTTCCAACATCGGGCTGCTGTTCACGATCATTGGCCTTCTGACCGTTGTACTGTCGGCCCGCCACTTTCTACCAGTACAAGGGCAAATCCGTGAACATCGGTACGTGGCGTCGGGAGGGCTTGTACTCACTTTTGCTGCGATTGTTGTGTTAATGGGACTGCTCATCATCTGGTATCTTATTGACAGCGCCCGCATCTGAACGCATGGGAGGCGAACTTACCCAGAGGGCAAGGAATGGAATACCGTTTCACGATGATTGCTGTGGGCGCGTTGCTGGGATTTCTCTCCGGCATTTTCGGTGTGGGAGGCAGCAGCGTAGCAACGCCAATCCTACGGCTCCTTGACGTTCCTCGCTTGATCGCGCTTGGTACGCCGCTTCCGGTGACGCTTCCGACGGCTCTAGTCGGAGGCTTCACCTACTGGAAGCGCGGCCTCGTCAACCTGCGGGCGGTTCTCTGGACAGCCATCGGCGGCGTTCCTGCCGTCGTCGCGGGTTCGTACCTTACGCAAAATGTTCCCGGTCGGCTCCTGATGATCCTGACCGGGCTATTCGTGGCTGCCGTTGGCGTCCGGTTGCTGCGCTTGGCCCCGGTAGCCCCTGAACGAAAGGAGAGGCAGGAGATCGCGCCCCTGGCGCTCGTGACTGTCGGCGCGGGCGTGGGCTTCCTATCGGGCCTGCTTGCCAATGGAGGCGGCTTTCTACTCGTCCCCGCGTATATGCTTCTATTCTCGATGGGCGCGTAGGAAGCGGCGGGAACGTCCCTCGTGGCGGTCGCATTGCTGGCGGTGCCCGGAACGTGGGTACATTGGCGGCTGCATCATGTAGAATGGTCGCTGGCCCTGCGTCTTAGCCTGGGCGTCATCCCCTCAACCTATGTGGGCGCACGGTTAGGACTGGCGCTGAACCAAAAACAGTCCCGTCTCGCCTTTGGCTGGTTCCTGCTTCTTTTCGGGCTGTTTTTCCTGGGCAGGACGCTCTACCGCGCCGAAGTTTACGGCTGGCTCACCTAACGTAGGCAGGGTATGCTGCAACAAGGTCAGAACGACTTGGACAGGGTAAGTCCGTAGGCGTGTTGTTCAGGCCGGATGAATGGCGAGAGAAGCAGGCCGCGCCGGGTGGAAAGTTCCAGCCGGGTGACGCCATACCCCAATGCGGCTCCTGCCAGAACATCGCCTACCGTATGCCGATGCAGCCCGACACGCGACGCCGCAATCAAAGTCGCCCCTGCATACCAATAGGGAGCCTGACGCGGATGTAAGCCGCTTTCAAGGGCAGCCACGGAAAACGCGGCGGTGGCGTGACCGCTTGGGAAACTGTCGTGCGCGTTACTGTCGGGGCGCTTCTCCTGAAACAAGCCTTTCATCCCTTCCGAGAGCAGTACACTGGTTAGCAGAGTATCCGCAGAGCGCAGGGCATGAGTACGCCCCTTTCTTCCGTCCTCGATGAGCGGCACACCCACCCCTGCGGCAAGATAAAGGATGTTGCCCATATTTGACATGAAATGCCAGGCTTGGCGATTTACAGGTTCGTCCGCGCGCGCTTGCACAGGACAGAGCGCAACGCTGGCAGCACAAGTAACGAGTAGGACAGTCGAAGCAAGCAGGCGACATAAAAACATGGATATAAACTCTCCGACAGGCAAGGAAGTGCCTGCTTGTCACGTATTGAAATTGTGTAACGCATGAGGCGCTAAGACGGCGGCTCCTTTAGTGCGACCGGCCCGCTTGTTTATCTTTGATGCTCGTGTAGAGGACAAACCCCACGAGCAAGGCGGCAAGGATCACAGAAGACCCAATCGTTCCGAAGCCCAACCCGCCTTTTGGAACCGGCTTCGTGAGCAGGTCGCCGAACGTTGCCCCGAAGGGACGGGTCAGCACAAAGGCGAGCCAAAAGAGCAGGATGCGATTGATGCGAGTGAAAAAGGCGGCAAGGGTAATCAATACCAGTAGTCCGCCGATCAGCGCGGCTCCTCCCAAGAAGCCCAGGCCGGAACTATCAGCAAGGTAATCTCCGGCGGCGGTTCCGAGCGTATTGGAAAACAGGATCGCTATCCAGTAAAACAATTCTGCTTTGGTGGTGTGGATGTTGTCAACGGAAAGCGTCTTTTCACTGTAACGCCACGCGGACAGCACCGCCACCAGGCAGCAAATGAGGATCAGGGAGCCTTTGGCGTAGCCAAGTCCCAATGTGCGATCCATGTAATCCGACATGGTTGTACCGGCGGTGCTGGTGGCGAGAATCACCGCCCAATAGAGGAACGGGTGAAACTTTTTCGAGGCGAGTTGCGCCGTCAGCGTCACCAGAAACAAGCCGATCAGAATGGCGGAACTCACGGCGTAGCCGACATTGAGCGTCATGGAAAGCAGGTCGCCCGCCGTTTCGCCCAATGTGGTCGCACAGATTTTCATAATCCAGAAATAAAGCGTCACCTGGGCGACTTTGCTTGTGTTCATAGCGGTTCCTTGTTGAATACGGGGCAAAGCGATTCCTTTTCCAACCCTGATTTACCCTATCGTTTTCTCCGTCTCTTGTATATGGCGAACGGAGCGGACGGGTTGACAGAGGTTGTTGCGCCCCGTTACGCGGTGGCCTTCACGCCAGACACATCCCGTCTTGTCAAGGCAAGGAAGATGACAAGGCTCAGGATCGCTGCAAGAAAGAGAACGCTGGTTCCCATTGTGCCGAGGCTCAGACCGCCTAAGTTATGCGGCTGCGACAGGTAATCGCCAAGCGACGCGCCAAGCGGACGGGTCAGGATGTAGGCCATCCAGAACGCCAGGATGCTGTTCAATTTGAAGCGGAAGTAAGCGACCGCCACGACCGCAATCATGCCCCCGAACAGGAGCAGCGATACCAGATAGCCGAGGGCGAACTTCTCCGCCACCAGATCGCCCGCCGCCGTACCCAGGGCGAAGGTGAACAGGATCGCCAGCCAGTAGAAGCCCTCGCGCCGGGTGGTGCAAATGGAATGGATCGAAAGCGTTTTCTCTTTCGCGTACCACGCTGCAAAGGTCGCTGCCAGCGCGACACTAAAAATCACGGTAGTCGTCACCAGAGACACTTTGAAGTGGTCTGTCAGGTTATCGGTGATGAGCGTACCGACGACACTCAGCAGGACAACGGCAAGCCAGTAGATGCCGGGAACGTATTTCCGCGCCCTGAACTGGAAAAACAGCGTGATGAGCAGGAGGCTGCCCATGATATAGGTGGTGTTGGTCAAGCCAAGATGCAGTTTGGCGTTCAGGGAGTCTGCCGCCGTTTCGCCTACGGTAGTGCATAACACCTTGATAATCCAGAAGTAGAGCGTGACTTCCGGCACTTTGTTCAGCATCTCCCGGCCTATCGCGTTTGCTTTCGGTAACATAACTTTCTCCCTGTTCGCCGGTTTGCTGTTCGGGCAGTCGCGGATGGCATCTGCCCGAACAGCGACCCCCGGAAACTATTTGCTGTCCGGCCCGTCGTTCTGCTCGCCGTCGTTGTCGGCTTCGGATGTGAGGACTTTGCCCGTGTTGGCGTCCACCTTCACGTCATACTTCTTGCCGTCTGCTACTGTGATGTCTAAGCCGTAGACGGCAACGCCATTCTCATTTTCAAGTTCGGGCGTGTCGGTGACTTTGCCGCCCGGATGCGCGGCAAGGGCTGCCGCCGTTGCTTGTGCCGGGGTGACTTTCGCACTGGTGGGATTGGGCGCGTCTTTCTCGTCGTTCTCCTCGCCATCGCCGTCGCTCTTGTTGCTGGTCGGAGAAAACGTTTTGCTGAAAGCGGAAACGGTTTTGGAAACGGCAGCATGGGCCGTGTCGGGCACTGCTTTTGGGGCATTGGCAAGCGCATAGACGGTAGTGACCGCCAAAACCGCGCCGCACGCCGCTGACAGCGAGAGAAGGTTGAAACGCTTCGTCATGTTCTTTTCTCCTCGAAGGGATAGGTGTATCGGCGCGTAGTTGCGCCGACAGTCACAGTGTACGCCTTCAATCTGAACCCTGCTTGTGAACAGATTGAGAGTTTTCTCAGTCTTCTCAGGAAACTCTCAGATAGAACTTAGGCTCGTTTCAAGGTGGCCCTGTATACTGGTTTCAAGTTCGCGCAGGGCGGGCTAAACAAACCCAGGGAAGACAGGAGCCGAAATGCAAACAAAACGAATGAAGACAGCGCTTTACGCCACGCTTGGCGTGATGACGGTTCTCGCCGGAGGAACGGGGTTGCTGGCGGCACAGGCGCAGCAGAAGGGAAGCGCGACGCCGCAACCCAAGTGCAAGATTACTCCGGTGGAAGCGATCAAGATTGCGGAAGGCAAGGTCGTCGGTCGCCCGCTGCAAGCCAATTTCGAGTTCGATGAGGGCAAGTGGGTGTACGGCGTGATGATCGTGTTGGGCAAAACCATCAAAGAGGTGGAGATTGACCCGATGACGGGCAAGGTGGGCGCTGTGGAAACCGTCACGCCGGAGGATGAGGCGAAGGAGATGAAGGACATGTTGACGAAAGCCACTGGCGGCAAAGTCAGCGCAAGCGCAGGAGCGGAGGAGAAGGGCGAGAAGCCCGAAAAGCCGTAACCCTCTGCACCCGACAGTGCGACAGGCAGGCGAGGCAAACGGCTCGCCTGCTTCTTTTGCGGGAAACCGACATGAATGTTCTGATTGTGGAAGATGATAAAAGCCTGGCGCGACTGCTGCAACAGGCGGTTAGCGAAGCCGGGTACGTCACGCAGGTGGAACACAACGGTTCTGCCGCGCTGGAACTGGCGCAAAGTTTCGAGTTCGATCTGATACTGCTGGACATCATGCTGCCGGGCTTGGACGGGCTGGAAGTCTGCCGTCGCCTTCGCGCCGCCCGTATTCTGTCGCCCGTGTTGATAATTACGGCGCGCGACGCGGTAGATAACAAGGTAGAGGGTCTGGACAGCGGCGCGGATGATTACATCGTCAAACCCGTAGCAATCCGGGAACTGCTGGCCCGGATGCGCGCCCTGATGCGGCGGGGCGTTTCCACCCCCGCTGTGCTGCGCGTTGCCGACCTGACGCTTGATCCTGCGGCGCGGCGAGCATCGCGCAACGGCAAGACAATCTCCCTTTCGGCTACCGAGTACGCGCTGCTGGAATATCTGATGCGAAATGCCGGGCGTGTGCTGACGCGCTCCATGATTATGGAACACGTCTGGCAGTATGACTTTGACGGCAATGACAACGTTTTGGATGTGTATATCGGCTACCTTCGCGGCAAGATAGACCGCAACCACTCCCCCGCCCTGATTCGCACGGTGCGGGGGGTGGGCTTTTGCCTGGATGCCCACCATGAAACTTAGATCGCTGCGCTCCCGCATGACAGCGGCTTTCGCCTGTGCCTTCGCCGCCCTGATCCTGATCTTCGGCGGTTTCATTCTGTGGTTTGCCCGCCATACGGCGGAGCGAAGCGCAGACGCCGCGCTGCAAACCGCTGCCGATAAGATGCGGGGAGAATACTCCGAGACGCGGCAGGAACAAGGCAAAGCCGGGTGGTCGGACGAGCCGGACGAACTGACACAGCAAAACCTTGCGCTGGTGATAGTGGATGCACAGGGAGGCATGACGCTAAAAACGCCGGGCAAGGTTCCCACTTGGCCTCGCCCCGATCCGCAAGAGTGGCGTATTCAAACGGTTGCCCTGGGAAGCAAGACGGCGGTTCTGGGCTACCACTGGCAAAAGACAGAAAACACGCTACGGGCGCAGGCGCTTATGCTGATTGCGCTGTGTCTGGCATTATTTCTGGGAGCGACATTCGGAGTATGGATGCTTGTTGGTCGGACGCTTTCGCCGATCTATGGACTTTCGATGCAGGCGGACGCTGCTTCGACGGATAACTTGCGTATTCATCTCAACGCTCCATCACAGGATACAGAGATTGTGCATCTTGTAGGGACGCTGAATGCGCTGCTAGGACGGCTCTCCGGCGCAATTTCGGCGCGGGAACGCTTTTATGCGGCGGCTTCCCATGAACTACGAACGCCCTTGCAAACGCTTAAGGGTTATCTGGAGTTGGCCTTGATGCGCGAACGCAAGGCGGAGGATTACCGGATTGCTCTGGCGGAAGCCCACTTACAGAGTGAGCGGCTGACCTCGCTCGTACAAGCGCTGCTACTGTTGAACCAGTTGGAAGCAACGCCAGTTCGTGAGAAACAGGCCGTGAAACTAGGGGAAGCCTGCGCTGGGTGGACAGAGGAGTTTGCGCCGCTTGCCACATCGCGCGGTCTGCGCTTTATGATTTGCCCATCCGAAACTGTTTGGATTCAGGAAATAGCCTCGCATCTGGATATTCTGCTTCGTAACCTATTGGAGAACGCTGTCAAATACGCTGTGCCAGGTAGCGAAGTCCAGGTTTGTATCCAGGTTCTTCCAGAGGAGACGCGGCTGACCATTTTCAATGAATGCCTGCCTTTGCCCGAATGGAATGAAGACAAACTGTTCGAGCCGTTCTATCGCCCGGACTCTTCGCGCAATTCAGACACGGGCGGCAATGGCTTGGGGCTGGCAATCTGCAAGGCTATTGTGGTTGCCAACGGCTGGAGTCTGTCTCTCAATCAGGAAGCCAATAGCGTTGCAGCACAGGTAACATTCAAATAAATTGGTACCATACTAGGTGCTTATACCATGAGCGTTCCCGCGTCTTTTCAACCTGACCAGGTGCGGTCGTAGTATGACTCTCTTTCAGGCTTTCTGCTTCTCAACGCACTAAAATGCCAGCAGTTCGCGTCTTATTATTGGTAGCCCCTTCCGACCATTTCCCGTTAGGAGATTGTGCTTTGTCACTTCAACTCTACGCTTTTAGACGCTTTGCAGTGTTCCGTTCACAGGGGTTTTGGGTGTTCCTCACAATGGCCTTTCTAAATCTGTACGGATGTGGGGGAGGTAACAATGTGGTTACTCCTCCCGTTCGTGTGACTGGCCCCAACCGGTTGGTATTTGTCGCCATTGATCCACCCAAACAGGGCATTTACACCGTCAACCCCAATGGCAGCAATCTTGTTCAGGTTGTCAGCGGCCCAAATAGTGGCAGTGCCGCAGATACCCGCTTCAGTCCTGATGGCAGCCAAATTGCTTTTGACTCTGGTTCGGGCATATTAAGCATTGACCTCATCAATGCGGATGGCAGTATTCCGAAAAGAGGTGGCGCTGTGTTACCAGGTCTCTTTGCTGGTCAGCCCTCATTTAGCCCGGATGGGTCTCGGCTCCTATTTGCGGGGGGCAGCGGGGTCAATGACATATCTTCCATCAAAGTAGATGGCACGGATTTGCGGCTCATTGTGAAGGGTGATAAAGGAGGATCAAAGCCCGTTTATAGCCCAGATGGAAAACATATCCTTTGCCTTCAGTCACTACATGTGCTAGGCGCGACGACCTCGACTTCACATATTGTCGTGATGAACATAGATGGTACGGGACAACGAACGCTAACAACCACAGGCAATCAATGGGAAGCCAATTACAGCCCGGATGGAAAGCGCATTGTCTACACGTCGGATTTTCATATATGGGTAATGGATGCGGATGGCTCACACCAACAGCAACTTACCACAGCGCCCTCAACGGATCACCTACCTGTATTTAGCCCGGACGGAACCAAAATTGCCTTTGCGTCCAATCGTGGTTCCGTAGATGAAAGTTCATTTTACTCTGGCTCATACGTCTGGATGATGAACGCCGATGGAACGGGGCAGGTACGCATAGAAGTGGCAGGCGGTTCGCCTACTGGCATGTATGGCTTGGACTGGCGCTGAAACCACGCAAATATGATGTCCTTTGAATGATGGTTGGAGATCGACGCACTAGGCGGTAAGAAGTAGGACGAGTACAGTGCGCGTATTCTATTCGGGCTATCATTGCTGTTCGGTTTGTTCTTCTTCGGACGAACGCTGTATCGTGCTGAAATCTACGGATGGTTGGGTTGATGGGCTGGTATACGTCTCGCAGAAAGTATCCTGATGAACAAATGCCTGTGCCAGCCCAAACTTCGGCTGGCACAGGCATTTACACTGCCCTTGTAGAGAGTGCTACGGCAAGACACTGCTTAGAATACTGGATGCACCCTCTTTCGTCGTCTTCCAGACAGCCACAATCAGCCCTTTACCATCTGGTGCAGATGCGACAACCGGGTCGTCAGCGGAAGGGGCCAACATCAGGGCGTGTTTGGCAGGCATCTGAGCCATAAGCGTACCCCCGCGCCGTTCTAACCAGACATGGTACGCGCCCGATGTGCCAGCGGCAATCCAACCCTGCACTCCGTCCCCAATAACGTGTTCTTCGCCTCCTGGCGCGCACTCAAACATTTTGCGGTTCCTCTGCCAGAACGTCGTCACCGATCCATTGGCAACAGAAACCGCGCCGCCATCCATTGGGCAGGCGTTCAAAGGCCAGGTTCCAACGCCGAGTTTCTGAGCGGATGCGAAGGTCTTGCCACTGTCATCGGAGCGCGTCAGGTACATATCGCGCGAACCGCCAAGCCAGTTGCGCCACATGATATAGAGCCGCCCTTGCGCGTCGTAGGCAACGGATGGGTGGCAGCATTCACACACGGTTTCATCCGGGGACTGATAGACGAGTTTGTTCGTACCCCACGTCGCTCCCCCATCCTGCGAAGAAGAAGCATAAATCTTCGTTCCCTTCGTTCGGAGGTCGAGCCACGCGCAGGTGAGTACGCCTTTGGGCGAGGCTGCCATCGCGTGTAGTCCCTCGCGCGCCGCACCAGGAACGTCATTTACTTTGGACGGCCCTTGCCAGGTCTTGCCGCCATCCTGCGACCGCCATGCCAGCAGGTCGCCGTCATGCCCCGCACCCTGTCCACCATAAACGGCAGAGATGACCACGGCTTTGTTGGTGACTGCAATGCGCGGCCCCCGACGCATACCGAGCGCCAGTGCGCCCGCTTCACCAACCTTGATGGGCGGAGCATATTTATGGCCTCCGTCGCCCGACACCGAGCAGTAAAGGGCGTTCTTCACCCCATACGTCACGAACACTTTGCCCGTTGCGCTAACGGCGACTTGTGGCTCCCGTGCTTCGGTCAGCGCGCCAGTCGGAATGACCGGAACTACCGTGGAACTCTGAGCCGTTGCTTGCCTGGAAGTCGCAAGCCCCAGAACTGCTGAAAGGGTGAACAAAGCGCATAGGTATTTGAACCGCATAATTTCTCCTTGTTGCCGCCTCCGCGTCCACAGCATTGCGGCAAAATAACTTTTCGAGACCATCTGGGCATCATTATACTTGAATCCAGCCAAATCTTTCTATTGGCGATAGAACTCACCTGTGGTAAACTTGGTATAGAGATTGTATCAAGAGAAAACGGAGGAGCAAGTGACCAACAAAGCACGGCAAAGATTTCGACCGGAACGTACTGGCGTGGGCGGGCCGCTCGGTGAGTTAGAGACAGCCATCATGCAGGAAGTCTGGGGCTGTGGCGAGTCCGGTTGTCTTGCCGCCGACCTGCAACAGACATTGGACAAGGAGCAGGCGATTGCTTTAACTACGGTTCTGACGACGTTGGATCGCTTGCTGAACAAGGACATCGTTCGCCGGGAGAAGGAAGGCAAAGCATACCGTTATTTCGCCGTCGTGACCGAACCGGAATTGGAGGCAAGGATCGTTTCCGGTGTACTCGACAATCTTATCGCACGTTTCCCGAAGGCGGTAGCGACCTACTTTTCCCAGACCGCAGAGGAAGGGGCAGACCTGGCGGAACTGGCCCGGCGCGTGGAGGAACTGCAACGCCGCAAAGCAAAGGAGGAGCCTGATGGTAGTTAATTATGCTCTCTTGCTTGTCAGCGCCGTGTTCTTCCTGGCGTTGAGCGCTGTATTCTACACGGCAGCATGGCTTGTCATCACCTTTGTTTCAAAGATACGCGTTGGAGCGTCCAAGCACGGGCTGCGAGGAGCATTATTCTTAGCCCTTGTGCTGCCTCCTACGGCTGCGGGCGTTCTTACCGTAGGTGGCGCGTTCCTCCGCCACAGCCATGTGCCGAGTCGGGAACATCACAGCGTTTACTGTGCTGACATCGCACACTTCCTCACCGTGCCGGAGGGAAAAATACCTATTATTGCCGGGCTGATGATTCAGGGGGCCGCGTGGATATTGTTGGCATGGGGCATCGTTTCTGGCCTTCGCTTGCTTGCCGCTACCCTTTCGCTGGAACGAGAACTGCGTCCCTTCCTGAAACTTCCGTCGCCGAAATTAGCGGCGGCGCTAGACCACGTTCGTGTTGGCAGCAACTACGAGCCTCTGGAATTCTTCGAGGCCGATATTCCAATGGCACGCTCCTGTTTGTTAGGCATCCGTCACGTCCGTTGTGTCCTCTCCACGGAACTGGTCAGCGCTGCTACGGACGAAGAACTGGCAGCAGTGTTGCTGCATGAGATAAACCATTATCCGTGCCCGCGATGTATGGCGCACGTTGTTGATCGGCTTATTCAACTGTATATTCTTCTATTTGCGCCCCTTGCGGCTGCTCTCTCGGCATTGGCGCGAGGAGACCGAACTGGCGTGCGATGCGGCAACGACAGCCCACACGCGTAATCCCCTAGCGCTTGCGTCGGCGATTTTGCGCGTTCAAGGCGCGTCTGTTCAAGCCAACCCGCTGCCTACAGTGATATTGGGGTTTGCAGAGGAATCCGCGTGTTCGCCCCACAAGCGCGTAGAGCGCCTACTGGCGTATGCGGAGCAGGCAGTTACACCTCCAATCGAACCTTTTCCCATGCGGCTTTGGCATTGGGCCATCACCGCAGTTCTCACTATCGTGGGATTGGCCTTGCTCCTGACACCGCAGGCGCTTTGTACCGCGCATTGCAGCCTGGAAGCCGTTGCGCGGACGCTACGCTAACGTGTAAAAGGGTAAAACATTCGCTCGGAGTGGAAAGAGTGGAAAATTTCACATCAGAGAACTTCTACTTATGGTAGAATAATTTAGTGACATCCATCTTTTAAGTCTCGTACCGAATACTATGCACACGACGCGACGCATAATCTGGCATCTGGCGGTTTTGCTGATCCTGGCGTTCCCAACGCTTGCGACCTGCGCGCCTGCTGTCGCCGCCTGCAAGGACATGGGGCAAGCCGCTCCCATGCCGCGCGCGTGTTGCGCCGCCCATACCGTAACTTGCGCCTGCCATGCTGCCCGCTTTGGTATGGCACACAACGCGGCTCACTCTGACAGTTGCCATAGGAACGACTGTTCCTGTGCCGTCAACCCTGCGCCTGAGCGCGTACCCACGCCGCAGACTCATCGTCGTTGTGTCCTTTCCGGCTATTCTCGTCTCTACTCCAAGCATTTGTGCGCCAGCCGTAGCGCGTCGTGATATTCTTATTGCCGACGCAGACGAAACTGCGCAAAGCGTTTCGCGTTCTTCCTCCTCGCCTCGCGCCCCACCTTTCCAGGGATGAGTCTGACTCCGGCTGCCTGATGGTAGCCTTAATCTAGCGTCACATCAACTCGAAGAAAGGTATGTATCCATGTTTTCCCAGACCATTCGCGCGTCTCGGCGCACTTTTCTTGCGGCTCTCGCCTGCGCCGCCGTACTGTTCCCTGTTTCTGTCGTTCGCGCTGAGGACACCGGTTCCTTTACCTGTCCCGTGCTGCACAACCCGATTGCCAAAGTAACAAAGGACACGCAGCCCTCGGACTACAAAGGTGTGCGGTATTACTTCTGCTGCGAGGGCTGCAAGCCGCAGTTCGACAAAGACCAGGCCAAGTTCCTCAAGGACGACAAGAACAAAGGCAAAGTGCTCGGCACGGCGATGTTCGATCCTGTCACGACCAAACGCCTCGAAGCGGATAAGGCAACCGTGCATAGCGACTACAACGGCGTCCGCTATTTCTTTGCCAAAGAAGATGAAAAAAAGACCTTTGACCAAGAGCCGAAGAAGTACGCGGCTGTACCCAAGAAGGAAGTTTTGTTCTGCCCGGTGAGCAATGAGATCGTGGAGGCTTACGCCAAAGCCCCCGATTACAGTGACTACAAGGACACGCGGTACTACTTCTGCTGCGACGGGTGCAAACCGCAGTTCGACAAGAACCCGGACAAGTACCTGAACGGCCTTGACGCGCGCATCAAGGACGCCCAGCAAAAGAAGGCGACCGAAGCGCCGAGCAAAGACGCGAAGTAGCATCGGTTCATAGTTGGCACGGCGGGAAATGCTTTTCCCGCCGTGCCATAAGGATACAACGATGGACACCAAAACCGAATATACAAAGCCGGAAGGTACAAAGCAGGTAGGACGCCGCAAATTCCTGTCCCGGCTGGCGGGAATCGCAGGCGCGTTTGGAATAGGAGCGGGATTGGACGCGCAGCCCGCGCAGGCACAAGGAACGGTCGTCAATCCAGCCGCGCCTAAAACCGACACGACCGCTGTACCGGTGGAAAACACACAGCATAATGGCTGGCCCTCGCAGTTGATTATCAACGAGACTGCGCCCAAGTGGAACCCGCGCGACATGCCCAAGCCGGGTGACAAAATACACGAGTTTAACATTGAGGTGACGGTCGAGAAGATCGAGATACTGCCGCTGGAAGAACACCACTTCTATACGTTCAACAAAACGTTGCCCGGCCCGGAAATCCGTGTGAAAGAAGGCGATTGGGTCAAGGTCAACCTGTCAAACAAGACCCATGACTTCCACACCATCCATTGGCACGGCATCTACGTTCCCTGTGAAATGGATGGTGTACCGTTGGGGACGCAGTATCCGGTCGGTTACGGGCAGAAGTTCACATACCTGTGGAAAGCGCAGCCTGCGGGGACGCACTTTTACCACTGCCACAATATGACCAACATGCACATCCAGGCCGGACTATACGGTTCGCTCATCATTGAGCCTGCGGAACCGGATATTGTGCAGAAAACGTTTCCGTATGACCGCGAGTACACCCTTGTCTTGAGCGAGGTGGATACGGACTTTTTGCGCGAACAGATGAACGAAATGCTGACGATGGGCGTGACGATGGATGCCATGAATGGCTCCTCGAAACTCATGGCGAAGATGAATGGCAACATGATGGGCTGGTTTAAGGATAAAGAAACCTTTGTTAAGGCCGTCAAAAGCGGCTGGACGCCCCCCTATCACCGCGCGCGTACCGGCCCGGCAATGCGGATTGAGCCGAACTTTTTCCTCATCAACGGCAGGCCCTACCCCATGACGGAACACATGCACATTAAGCGCGGCGAAAACATCCGCATCCGGCTCATCAATGCGGGCATCCTTCTCCACAACATGCACCTGCACGGACACGACTTTTGGCATGTGTGCCAGGATGGTTCGCCACTCGCGTCGCCTGTTCGCATGAACACCGTGCCGGTTTTTCCGGGCAGCACGGCGGACATCATTGTGCAGGGAACCAATCCGGGCGGCTGGCACTTCCACGACCACAGCGACATTAGCCTGATGAACAATGGCATGTCGCCGGGCGGCATGATGACGATGCTGATGTACGAGGACGCCGAAGAAGCGGGCTTCAAGTTCAAAGAAGTGATTGCGACGGACTCGTAAGTCGGTCGTGAACCAAACCATATCAACAGGCAAGATGGCAAACAATAAGGAGAACAGGGATTGAAGACGAATCGACCCGGAGTAACGCTGCTGGCCCTCGCCGCCGCGCTCCTCCCCGGAATGGCGCAGGGACAGGCGCAGCAGACACCCATCCCGGAGCAGCCAAGCATCTCGCCGCAAATCGAATTGGATGGCACGGGCATCGGCACGCTGGAATACCATTCGCCGCGTATCACGCTGCCCAGCGGCGCGCGCTCCAGCAGCAGCCGCATCAATCTGTCTGACTCGGCCCTGCTGCTGGGCGTTTCGGAGCGGCTGGCGCGTAAGGGCGGTATCGGTAGTTTCGTGGTTGGGCTGACCTCAACCGAATCGAACCGTGCGCCGAGTGGTACAGATGCGTTCCTGCACCAGTTGTATCTGAACTACCAGACCAACAAACTCGAAGCCTACATCGGGCGCACGGATACGGGGACGCGGCTGGTGGATTTCCCAACGGTACGCGGGGACGATCTGAACGAATTTGTCAACGTCCTCGACCCGTTTTCCAACGGCAACAATGTGCAGGAGCATCGTTACACCAACCAGGCGACCGTTGTGCTACATGGCAACCTGCGCTCATCGTTGAACTTCCATGCCCAAAACCTGATTACGTCTACGTCATCAACGGTCGGACAGGCAGGCATCAATTCCTATGGCATCGCCTACCAGTATCAGGAACTTGCCGCGTTGGAAACACTGAAAAAGGTTCCGCTGTGGGGCGCAGGTTTTGAGCGCAGATCGCTTGGCAGGGGAGAAGGCGGCGCGTCGAACGTGGTTTATGGCGGTTTGGTTTACAATATCGCTCCCGATCCCGTAGACCGGATTGACCTGCGCGTTCAGGATTACTATGCGTTTGGCAACGACACGCGCGCCTTCGGCAGCGTGACAGACACCTTTCGCGGAGACGGCAACACGGCAGCAGTTTCGCTGCGTTATCTGCACAGCCCGTTCGGAGTTCCCGGCTATCAGGTGTCCCTCACGGCGGGCTATAAGTCCTACGACAAGGTACGTGATGGCAACACCTTCGGCCTGGCTCTCACGGGCGTAAAACGCTTGGGCAGCGGCTTCGATGTGGTGGTGCAGTATCAGTACCAAAACCGGCAGTCGGCCTATGCGAGCGCGTACAGCGGTGTGAAAGACGAACACTCTGTACAAATTGGCTTTGTCTTCAACTTCAACAACACGTTCAACAAGCATTTGGGGCCGCGCCGCTCCCTGCTGAACTTGCAGCACCAGTACATACCGGATTAGTCTGACTAAACCGGTATGGCGTGAAAGCGAGAGAACCATGAATACGCGAAACAAACACAGAACCATACGGAGCGCGACAGCAGTGGCGCTTGGCATGACCCTGCTCGTCGCCTTCGCGGGCGCGCAGGAGGTCGCGGGCGGAGCCGCTACCAAGAAGGATCGTGTCTACAAAGGCGCGATGCAGGAAATGTCGCGCATCAAAGAGGCAGGCATCGTGACCGTCAAAGGTGATGAAAACTGGGACGATATGCTCGGTTTCGGCAAAGACTCCGATATGGCGGAGATGATGACCCTGATGATGGTGGGCGGTTCCGGCATGGAACACATGAAGATGGCCCCCATGCGGCCCGGCATGAAGATGGATGCCAAGAACATGAAGGGCATGAAGAATATCAAGGGCATGGCGATGGGGCAGAATCAGGGCTTACCCATCACCGTTACTCTGGCACAGAACCCACCCGCCGTTGGCGACAACATGCTGGATGTCCTTGTGACTGATGCGGGCGGCAAACCTGTGCCGGGCTTGAAACTCATGGCGACGGTCGCTATGACCAGCATGGATATGGGAACTGAACGCCCGAAGGCTGTGGAAGGCAAGGACGGTCATTACTCTGTCCCCGTCAATTTTAGCATGAAGGGGCCGTGGCGAGTCACATTGATGAATGACGGCAAGGCGGACAAGAAGAACGCCGTTCAATCCACGCTTGACTTCAGCGTAGACGGCAAAACCAAGTGGAAGATGCCGACTGCACAGGATACTTCCCGTTCTGGAATGGCGGGCATGGCGATGCCGGATAAGAAGGGTGCCCCTTCCACCGCACCCGGTGAAAAGATGCCGGATATGACAGCACAGAACAACCCGAAGCCCGACAACGCTCCGCAAAAACCGGATGTGCCAGCACCTACAGCGACCTTACCTACACCCGTGAAAACGGCGGTGGACGACAAGGCCCCTGCAAAAACGGCTGCGACAGATGACAAGTCGGCTGCAAAAGGGACGGAAACCCCAAAGGCGACTGATACGGCAAAGCCCGCAGGAGACAAAACGGCTCCCACGCAAACGCCTGGCTATCAAGTCATGGTCAACACTCCCGTCAAGTCCCTCAAGGTCGGCAAGAACATGCTGGACGTGACGGTGCTTGATCCTGCCGGAAAGCCGGTGACCGGCGCGAAGGTGACGGCTGCCGTGGAAATGACCAGCATGGACATGGGCGTGACGCGCCCGAAGACGAAAGAAGACAAGTCCGGTCATTACCTGTCCGAAGTCACGTTCAGCATGAAAGGCCCGTGGCGCGTCACCATCACCGTCACGCCGCCCAAGCAGAAGCCGTTCACCAAAGCGCTCGACTTCAACGTGCCGAAGTGATTGCACAAACATTGTGAACCTGCGGCGCGGGTGGAAATCGATTCCATTCGCGCCGTACACGATGGGAAAACAATGTCACGACGAACTGCATAAGCCGTTCTATTGACAGTAAGAGGCGAAAACGTCTCGAAAGGATGAAATATGAAACACTGGATTCTCACAATGTCCGCATTGACCGTAATCGCGGGCGCGGCGTTTGCCAACCCGTACCAGGACAAAACTCCTAAACCCGCCAAAACGAACACAAAGGCGACAAAGGCCGCGTTGATTTGTCCTGTCACAGGTGAAAAGATCGCGTCTGTGAAGGCCGCCGTGGGCCACAGCGCGTACAAGGGCAAGACGTACTACTTCTGCTGCCCCATGTGCAAGCCGAAATTCGACAAAGCCCCTGCCAAATACGTGAAGAACGCGAAAATGGGCAAGTACGAGAAGATGTAGGGACAGTTTAGCACGGAATGAACAAGGACGCCGGGGTGGGAAATTTCCCACCCCGGCGTCCTTGTGTACAGTACATTAAGAAGGCGGGCTACAAGACGCTTCGGTGACAAGCCATTCCTTAATCCTTATCCTTTTTCCTTGATGGGGCTTACATGCCGCTTTCCACAGAGGCATACAAACAAAATAGAACAAGATTAGAAAGTAGTTCGACTGGCAATAGAAATATGGGAACTTCACCCTACTGCCATGCGTCTATTAAGTTGGTATATACCCTCCGGGGGTATATGCGCCGGAGGGAATATGGCAATTCAAAACGAGCCGAAAGAGGATGTGCTACGCCGCCTGAACCGCATTGAGGGGCAGGTGAAAGGCATCAAGCGGATGGTAGAGGAGGATACCTATTGCGTGGACGTAATGAACCAGGTTTCTGCCGTCCATGAAGCCCTGCGGAGCGTGGGCAAAATCCTGATGCGCAACCACTTGCAGCACTGCGTAACCGATGCGTTGCGGGATGGCGACGAGGATAAAGCCGAAAAAACCTATCAGGAGATGATGGACTTGATCTACAAGTTTGCAAAGTAGTTCCCTGCTGGACTGTGTGAAAGAGCAAGGTGAGAGATGACCGCAGATACATTGGCTGTTTTGATAAGCGGCACGGGCGTAATCGCGTTCCTGGCCTGGTTTTTCTTCGGGCCGAAAGAAGGAAAGCGCGCCAAGACAAAGGCCGGAATTCAGGAAATCACTGTTCGAGTGGAAGGCACCTATCAGCCGGATCATATTCAGGTACAGGCCGGGATTCCGGTGCGCTTGAAGTTTGATCGGCAGGAGACGACCGGCTGCTCGGAGCGTGTGGTCTTCCCCGACTTCCAGATCAACCGAGAACTGCCCGCTTTCCAAACTACAATCGTAGAGTTCACGCCGGACAAGCCGGGCACGTATGCGTTCGCCTGTGGCATGAACATGTACCGGGGCCAACTGATCGTCACCCCGGCAACGCAGCCCTCCGCTGTAAACAACGACAAGATGGATACGCCCGCTGCTCTCATTCGCGCTGATGAGACACAACCGGCAATGGAACGCTGCGACCTGACGATTACGGGGATGCACTGCGCGTCGTGCGTAGGTCGGGTTGAAAAGGCGATTAAAAATGTGCCGGGTGTGCAGGACGCAACGGTAAACCTGCTGGCGGAGCGCGCCGCCGTCAAGTTCGATGCAAACCATGCGAAACCGGAAGATTTGATTGCCGCCGTGCATGACTCCGGCTACAACGCAAGCATGGCACAACTGGATCATTTTGGGCAGACTTCGGGAAGCGCCCCGTCACAGCCGACTGATAGACCTACCGAAGCGCAGGAAATCATGCGCCGTTTTGTGATTTCGCTGGCGCTTGCCCTCCCCGTGCTGGTGATGGGAATGGGGCCACACTTTGGGCTGATCCCCATGCGCTGGACGATGCAGCCGTGGTGGAACTGGGCGCAACTGATTTTGACAACTCCTGTTCTGTTCTGGGCCGGGAGTGGTTTCTTCCGGGGCGCGTGGGCCGCTCTCAAGCAACGCGCCAGTGACATGAACACGCTGATTGTTGTCGGTACGTTTGCTGCCTACTCCTACTCCCTTGCGGTCACAGTCGCGCCCGGCTTCTTTGCGGCGCGCGGTCGTGAATGGAGGAGTGTACTTCGAGACAGCAGCCGTGATCGTGACGCTGATCCTCATGGGCCGCTTGCTGGAAGCGCGGGCCAAACGCAGCACGGGAAGCGCCATCGAAAAACTGATTGGCTTGCAGCCGAAGACGGCGCGTGTTTTGCGAGAGGGACAGGAAGTGGACGTGCCTCTTGGCGATGTGCATGTAGGCGACCGCCTCCTGGTGCGTCCCGGCGAAAAAGTACCCGTAGATGGCGTGGTGGTGTCCGGGCATTCCTGGGTGGACGAGAGTATGCTGACGGGCGAGAGCCTGCCCGTCGAAAAGAGCGAAGGCGCGAACGTCACAGGCGCAACGCTCAATCAGCGCGGCGCGTTCACGATGGAAGCGAAACGAGTTGGCAGCGACACCGCCCTGGCGCAGATCGTTCGGCTTGTCGAGCAGGCGCAGGGCAGCCGCGCGCCAATCCAGCGGCTCGCCGATGTCATCACCGGCTACTTCGTTCCCGTTGTCCTGATGCTCGCGGTCGCTACCTTTGTCGGCTGGTACATACTGGGGCCGGAGCCGAAGTTCCTGCACGCGCTGCTCGCCTTCGTCGCCGTGCTGATTATCGCCTGTCCGTGCGCGTTGGGATTAGCAACGCCAACGGCGATCATGGTAGGAACTGGCAGAGGCGCGCAATTAGGCGTATTGATAAAGGACGCTGAGGCTCTGGAAACCGTGCATGGCGTGAACACCGTCGTGCTGGACAAGACCGGCACCATCACTGAAGGTAAGCCCGCTCTCACCGATGTGATTACCGCGCCGGGAGTGCTGGAAACCGAACTGCTGCGATTGGCGGCCTCGGTCGAGCGCGGCAGTGAACACCCACTGGCAAGTGCCATTGTCGCGGGAGCGCAGGCCCGTAACATAAATCTGGTGGCGACTACACAATTCCAGGCGCTTGCCGGACGCGGTGTGGAGGCCCATGTGGGCGGTCACGACGTACTGCTCGGCAATATCGCGCTGTTGCGTGAGCGCGACATAGATGCTGCTTCATTCGAGCGGGAAATGGCGAGACTGTCGGGGGAAGGCAAAACTCCGATGCTTGTGGCTCTCAATGGAAAAGTTGCAGGCGTACTCGCTGTCGCCGACCCGATCAAGGCAACGACACCTGCTGCCATTGCGCGCCTGAAAGCGATGGGTGTAACGGTGGTGATGCTTACGGGCGACAACCGCCGCACAGCGGAAGCCGTAGCTCGACAGGTCGGCATAGATCGCATTCTGCCGGAAGTAATGCCCGAACACAAGGCGGAGGAGATCAAGCGGTTGCAAGGCGAGGGACAGGTCGTAGCAATGGTGGGCGACGGCATCAATGATGCCCCTGCGCTGGCGCAGGCTGACATCGGCATGGCTATCGGAACGGGAACGGATGTAGCCATTGAAGCCGCGGACGTAGTGCTGATGCGTGGCGACCTCAATGGCGTGGCGGACGCTATCGAACTCTCGCGGGCGACGATGCGGAACATCCGCCAGAACCTTGCCTTTGCTTTCGGCTATAACACGCTGGGCATTCCGATTGCGGCGGGTATTCTGTTCCCGCTCACGGGTTGGCTGCTGTCACCGATGATCGCGTCAGCGGCGATGGCAATGAGCAGCGTTTCGGTCGTAACCAACGCCCTGCGCCTGCGTGGGTTTGCGCCTGTCGGTTCGAGAAACGTTCAGCCCATTGTTGACAATCGCGCAACAATGGGACAGGTTGATGTCCACAAGGTTGAGCGAGCAGCATAATGAAGCGCATGTAAGCGGCGCGGCTTACATTGTCGTGCACATAAAAGATGCCTGCCCCTTTCACAGTACAGGCGATACGCAAGAGAAAGGATACATAGAAATGACCCATACATTACAGGCTCACGCCCCGGACATCAGTTGCGGAGGTTGCGCGAACGCAATTAAACGCTCTTTAGGCGCTTTACCTGGTGTACAGACGGTGGAAGTGGATGTTCCTAGCAAAAACGTGAGCGTGGAATATGATGACGCGCAACTGAACGATAATGCCATTCGCGCTCGGCTGGAAAAAGCAGGTTATCCCACCCAATAAAGCGACGCGCTTTTCGGGCAATGCTTGAGGGCAAACTTCCCCTAAGCATTAGGCCGTCGCACCACTCCAAAACTTATTCCTACTATCAGGTTCACGCTCTGAAATTCTATTAGCAATAGAAATATGAGACTATCCTATATTCGCATATTTCCGTTGAAGGGCAATGCCATGCTTCCGCATCAGCATCAATCTACTCACGAAATCGCCGAACCTAAATCGGAGGCTGCTGCCGTGGAAGGCTCCAGCCACATTTCTGGTATGCGGGATGATACCGCCCCGGCCCGTAACGAGCATCATGGCATGTCCATGAACACCGAGGAAATGAACCGGGGCGAAGTACACGGCGCACACCAATCCGGGCGGCATGGCGCACGACATGAGCGACCCGGCGATGGCGGCGAGTATGGAAGCCGACATCCGCAATCGCTTCTGGGTCGCATTGGTGTTGTCCATTGCGATTGTCCTTCTTTCCCCAATGGCAGCCATGTTTGGTATCCATCTTCGGCATTCCGTCTTCAGGCGCGCTCCTGGACGCTGTTCGCTTTAACGACTCCGGTGGTGTTCTGGTGCGGCTGGATGTTCATTTTCGGAGCCTATCAAGCGCTCCGCTCTCGCAAACTGGACATGGCAGTGCTGATCGCCGTTGGGGTGCTGGCGGCCTATCTTGCTTCCTTTTATCTGACCGTCATTGGCTCCAAGGACCTGTTCTATGAAGCCGCTGCCATGCTCGTTACCTTCGTGCTGTTCGGGCACTGGATGGAAATGAAGTCCCGACGCGGCACGTCCAATGCTCTGCGCGCCCTCTTTGATCTGGTGCCTGCGAAAGCCCGCGTTCATCGGGACGGCAAGGAGATCGAGATACCCACGTCGGAAGTGGTTCAGGGCGATCTCCTCGTGCTGCGCCCCGGCGACCGTGTTCCCGTAGATGGCGAAGTGACAGAGGGAGAGACGGCGGTGGACGAAGCCCTTGTCACCGGCGAAAGCGTGCCGGTGGAGAAGAAGCCGGGGGACAAACTCATTGGCGGCTCCGTCAACGGCGCAGGTGCAGTCACCTACAAGGCTACGGCAGTGGGCGAGGACGCGACCCTCAGCCGAATTGCCAAGTTAGTCGAAACGGCGCAGAACTCGAAGGCTCCGGGGCAGCGTCTCGCAGACAAAGCCGCAGCCTATTTGGTCGTGTTGGCGGTCGGGGCGGGCATCATCACGTTCGTAGCCTGGCGGTGGGGCGCGGGAGCCTCCTTCCTGACGGCACTTACCTTCTCCATCTCAGCCGTGGTAATCGCCTGCCCGGACGCGCTGGGCCTTGCCACCCCTACTGCTGTCGCGGTGGGTACGGGACTGGGCGCGAAGCATCACATCCTTATCAAAGACGCAGCAACGCTCGAAGGCGCGTCCCGGATCACGGCTGTCGTTCTGGACAAAACAGGAACGCTCACCGAAGGCAAGCCGCGCGTTACGGATGTTGCCGTTGCGGAGGGCTTCTCCGAAGACGACGCGCTCCGGTCTGCTTGGGGCGGCGGAACGCAATTCCAGTCACCCACTGGCGGCAGCGATACTCAATGAAGCCAAGCACCGCAACCTGACGCTACCGGAGCATGTCACAGATTTCCAAAACGTCGTCGGACACGGGCTGAAAGCCACCGTGGACGGGCGGCGCGTGTTGGTCGGCAATGCCCGGCTCTTTGCCAACGAAGGTGTAGTCCTCGCGCCTATTCAGACGCATTTGGATCGCCTCCTTGCCGCAGGGCGCACGGTGATTCTTCTTGCCGTAGACGGAAAAGCCGCAGCCGTTGTTGGCGTTGCCGACCCTATCAAGCCGTCCGCCAAACGCGCGATTACTGAGTTGAAGAAACTGGGCATTGAAACTGCAATGGTCAGTGGGGACAACAAGACTGTGGCGGAAGCCGTTGCCAAAGAAGTCGGCATTGATCGCGTGTTTGCGGAAGTGCTGCCGGAGAACAAAGCCGACTACGTGAAGAAATTGCAGGCCGAAGGCAAATTCGTGGCAATGGTCGGCGACGGCGTGAACGACGCACCGGCGCTGGCGCAGGCTGATATTGGAATCGCCATTGGAGCCGGGACGGATGTGGCGACCGAAGCGGCAAAGATCGTGCTGATGCAGTCCGATCCGCTCGACATCCTGAATGCCATCATCTTGTCGAAGGCCACCGTAAGAAAGATGAAGCAGAACCTTGTATGGGCCAGCGTCTACAACGTACTGGCAATCCCTGTCGCGGCGGGAGCGTTCTATAACTGGCTGGGTTGGTCACTCCGCCCGGAAGTCTCCGCGCTTCTGATGTCAGCGTCCTCTATCATCGTCGCTGTTAATGCTGTTATGCTGCGACGTTCGGAGAGTAGTTTACTTGCCGCGTAGTGTTTCTCACGCAATGCGCTTGGAGTCGCGTACTGCGAAAGCATGGCTGCATCCCACAACGTGATGCTCGGAATTGACACCCAAAAGAAAGTGAATTATCTTATTACTGTGTGTTCCTTCTTGATACTTTGATTGTGTTGTTCGTCCTCACTTTCTATGTTCCATGTGTTGTCCAGAATCAGATGACGGGCAGAAAATCTTGCCCGTCATCTGGATGATTGGCTACCGTTGATTTTATCCTTCGGGTACGCGATGCGGTTGAACTACATCTTCTTTGCTCGGCGATGAACCCTCCAATATCTCCGGCGCTTCTGTCACAGGCCAATGGTACTCCCGGTTCAAGAAAGTCTTGTTGAGCCAGCGCGTCAGATCGTCTACCAGCGTATGCGTGATCGGGATGTCGAACAGACTGAGGATCGTGCCGACAATCAGGCCGCCGACGACCGCTGTGGCAAGCGGCTGGTAGGCATCCAGGCCGGTCTTCGGACGCAAGGGCGACGGGCAGCATGGTCAGGAGGGTGATGCCAGCGGTCATCAGGATAGGCCGCAGTCGTTCTGGACATGCCTGTGCGATGGCTTCATCGCGCGGTACGCCTCGATCCCGGTACTTCATCACCATGTCAATGAGCAGCACGGCGGTCGTTATGTCCATGCCCGTCAGGACGATGATGCCCAAGCAGCGATACAGTGGAAAACGACTGATGCGCCAGCCACAGAGCCGTGAACACGCCCGCCAGTTCCAGCGGCAGGACTGGCAATCATCTGTAAGGGCTGCAAGAAGCCCCGAAACTGCACCACCAGCACCAGGTACATCAGCACGAGCGCGAGCGCCAACCCCGACATCATGCGCCGGAACGCGGACATCATTTCCAGCATGTCGCCACGCGCCACCATGCCATAGCCGGGAGGGAAGTTGACAGGCCTGAATACCCAACTTCGGATTGCCTGCATACGTGTTGGTGACCAAGTTCATCACCACGTCCATCGAGGGCAGGTTGTTGGAGCGGTAGTAGCCTGTGATGCCGATGACGCGCCGGAGCATGTCGTGTTCAATCACGGTTGGAGCATTCTGGTGTTGGATGCTCGCCACCGATTTCAGCGGTATCTGTCGTCCGTCCGGTGTGGACAAGATACAGGTTTTCGAGGTTCTGCGCCGTAGCCCGGTCTTTCTCCTCATAGCGCACCTGAATGGTGTTCTGGCGCAGATTGGGCAGACGGAAGAACTCGTTGGTCAGGCCGCCGCCAATGGCATAGTACGCTTGCTGCGAGATGCTTTCCGGCGTCAATCCCACTTCCTGCGCCCGCTGTGGATCAACCTTGATCTGGAAGTCCGGCAGGCCCACTGTCCAGGTCGTGGCGGGCTGATACATCTCCGGCATCTGGCGGGCAACAGCCAATGTCTCCTGCCCCAAGCGGTCGAGTTCGTTCAAGTCCGGGCCGTAGATGTTGAGATGCACGGGAGCCGCCGAAGTCGCCATCACGTCGCTGCCCATCTCCTTGATCTGCAAGCGTCGAATGCCAGGAATGGTGTGCAGTGCTTCCTTCTGGACAGTGTCCATGATCTGGAAGATCGTGCGCTTGCGCGTGTCCTTGTCGGAAAAGGTCAGCATCAGGGACGCGCCGTTCACCTGCGGCATCTGGTAGCCGGTGTAGTAGGGGCTGTAACTCTCGAACATGGATTCGGCCCCGATCTCCACGCTGGCTTTTTCCAATTCCGGGATAGCGGGCCATGATCCGCTCCAACTGCCCCACGGCGCGCTCGGTTTCGGCATACGAAGTTCCCGGAGCCATTTCCAGAACGCCGCTCGCCTGCCCCACATCCGCCAGAGGCATCATTTCACTGCCGATGAAGTAGTAAAACGTCAGGCCGATGATAAGCGTGCCAAGAACGCGGGCAAGGTTGGCGAAGCGATGTTTGAGCATCCAGCGGATGATGCGCCCGTAGCCGTTTTCCAGCCGGTCAAGCCATCGTCTGAAATGGGTCGAGCAGCACGTACAGCCAGCGCAGTAGCCAATGGCGGCGGTCAGCCTCGCGCGCGCTTTCAGGGCGCAGCAGATTGGCGCAAAGCAGGGCTGTGAGGGTAAACGAGACGAGCATCGAAGCCAGCAGGCCGAAGATCAGGGGCCACACCAACTCCACGAACATCAACTCCGTCAGCCCGCCCGCGAACAGCAGGGGCGAGAGCGCGAGGACGATCATCAGCGTGGACGCGATGACAGCAACCCGCACTTCGGCAATGCCGTCAATCGTCGCGGTTTTGGCGTCCTTGCCCATGCGAATGTGCCGCTCCACCGCATGAATGTCAATGATGCTGTCGTCTACGAGCCGCCCGATCGAGAGCAGCAGGCCGATGAGCGTGCCGCTGTTGAACGTCATGTGGAACGGAACCATCAGCAGCACGGCGATAGCCAGAGACGTGGGCAGCGTGACCATTGCGATCAGCGTTCCGCGCCATTCGCCCAGAAAGAACAGGACGGCGATGCCGGTGAGCAGAACGGCGACGGCAAGTTCCTCCCAGACGTTGTGGAACAGGATGTTGACGAAGTGGGCGTTGTCGTAGGAAGTCTCAAAGTGCAGGCCCGGATTTTCCTCCTCCAACTGCTTGACGACCTTCATCACCGCAGGCACGACCTGCGCGGAACTCGCGCCGGGGTCTTGAATCACCGACACCTCGATGGAAGGAATCACTTCGCCCTTTGTGCCGGGGTCATGCTTGAGATAATGGTAGCCGCTGCGCCGCTCGAAGTGGGAGTCCACAACGCGCGCCACATCCCGAACATAGACGACACGCGGCGAACGTGCAGTCTCTCCTGTCCCCGATGCGCGAACGGGTGCAGTCGCAGCAGATGTGTCCGCTCCCCCGCCACCCATCCCGCCCATGCCGCCTCCGCTGCTATCGCCAACGGGACTCGTGGTCGGCGCACTCGCTCCTGTCGTAACACTGGTGATTGGGTAGTTCAGCACGTCCTGGGCGCTGCGGGCGCGCGTATCTATGCGAACGATGCCTTCCTGCGCGCCGTTCGTGAGCGTTCCGGCAGGCCGGGTGACGTTGAAGCGGTCAATGGCGTTCTTCACGTCCAGAATGGAAAGCCGGTAGGCGGCAAGTTTGCTCCGGTCTACGATCACCTGCATCTGCCGCCGATAGCCGCCGAACGGAACGACGGAGTAGACGTTCTCCACGCCCTTGAGCCGGTTGACGATCGTGTTGTCGGCAAACTCCCGAACCCGCAGCGCATCCCACCCTTGCTTTTCTTCGCCGCGCACACTCAGCGTCAGGATCGGGAGGTTGAGCGGGTCAATCGGCACGACCCAGGACGGCTTGAGGTTGGCTCCGGTGGCAGGCAGGTTCGATTGCGTGACGTTGAGGAGGGATTGCACGTCCACAAGGGCGCGCTGCATGTTCGTGCCATAGGGAAATTCCAAGCGTAACGATGGAAAACCCGTTTTGGGACGTGGAGCGGACGTAGCGAATGCCCTTGACGTTGACCATCTGCTGCTCGATGGGGTTGCTGACGTACAATTCCATCTCCTGCGCGGACAAGCCCGGGCATCATCGTGACGACGCCGATCATCGGGCTTTCCACGTAGGGCGCGAACCGGCGCGGCATGGTTTGGCTGACCGTCATCCAGGCCAACCCCACCATTGCGACATAGAAGGCAATCACGGCATACGGATGCTCGATGCTCCACTTATGGATCATGTGCAGCGCGTTCAGTCCCCTGCCAGCATGGGGAGCGGAAGGCGTACTGTTTTCAGATTGTTGTTTCATCGCGCGCCTCCTGCTCGCTTGGGAACGAGGGCCATGCCGCACTTGGGGCAGTTGCCGGGATGATCCTGAACCACTTCCGGGTGCATCAGGCAGGTATAGAGAGTGCGCGGGGCTGCCGATCCTGGGGTGGGTGTGCTGTTTGTTCCCGCGCTTCCGTTCATCGCTGCCGGGGAGGATGAATTACTGGCGGCGATTTGCCTTTCGACGGGCGAAACGGTATCGCCGTTTTTGAGATAGTCCTGCCCTGCGACAACCACCTTCTGCCCGGCTTTCAAGCCGGCGAGGATTTCCGTGCTTTTCTCGTCGCTCAATCCCACCTTCACCTCCACCTCGTGGACAGTGTACTGGCCTTCCTGTCCGGCAACAGGTTCCGCCACCCAGACGGAGGGTGTCGTCTGCGTAGAGATCACGCCGCCCGAAGGAGCCGCATGGTAGCGAAGGGCGCGCGTGGGTATCCGCAAGGTGTTCGTGTTGCGACCTGTGGAAATGTCCATCGTCACGTACTGCCCCGGCAAAAAGCGGCTGTCCCTGTTCGGAACGATGGCTTCCACAACCCCGGTACGCCCGGACGGATCAACTGAGGGCGCGACCGAGGTGATCTGTGCCGTCAGCGGCTTGATGTTTCCATCCTGATTGTTGACCAGAATATGACTGCCAACGCGCACCTTCGACAAATCAGATTCGCTCACATTGGCCTGCAATCGAATGGGCGTGATCTGTGAAATCCGCAAAATGGTTTGACCGGGACTGACCAGAACGCCGGGACTGATGACGCGCTGTGTGACCACGCCATCCGTTTGTGAACGAATTTCGCTGTATCCCTGCGTTGCCGACGCGCCTGCAAGTGTCGCCTGCGCCTGCTGTACCCCTGCTTCGGCCTGCACAATCTTTTGTCTGCGCAGAATCCGCTGCGGCCTGCGTCGAACGCACATGGGCATAGTGCGAGTTCAGTTCGGCTTGGGCTTGATCCACTTTCGATTTGGTGGAGGCGATCATGGCTTCGGCTTTGCGTGCCGCAGATTGCGCGCCGCGAATTTGCGCCTGTACCTGCATGACACGCGCCTGCGCCTGTCGCACTTTGGCATCTGCGTTCTCCGCCTGCGCTTTCTCGCGCTGGTACTCTTCCTGCGTCACGGCTCCGGCTTTGAGCAGCGATGCTTCACGGCTGATCTCGTCGCGCCAGTATTGCTGATCGGCCTGCGCTGCCTGCAATTGGGCACTCGCATCCCCATTCATGCTCTGCGCGGCGTCCAGTTGTGCCTGTGCGTTCGCGCGCTCCTCTTGCGCGGCGATCAAGTCGGCGCGGGCGCTTTCTACGGCTCCCGTTTTCATGCCCACTTCGGCATGGGCTTCATTGATGGCGGCAATCGCCTGCTGATACTCTTTTTGTGCTACGCCCACGCCCTGCCGCGCCATGTTCAAGCCTGCGCGCTGATTGGCAACGAGGGGAGCGGATTGGCTGGTGTCCAGCCGCGCCAACAGTTGCCCGCGCTTCACGCGATCGCCCGCATAAACGTTCAACATCGTAATCGTGCCGGTGATGCGTGGCGTCACATCCTGCTCCACAAAGCCTACCGCCTGTCCCGTGTACCGAACTGTGCTTTCGATCTGCCCACTCTCCACGGTTGCCAGTTCCACAGGGGCAGTTCCGGCAGGCGCGGGCAGGTTCATGTCCATTGCCTGCACCTCGATGGGCGTCATGGCTCCCTGCTCGGCGGAAGTGGTTCACGGCGTACACTGCGCCCCAGAGGATCAGGCCGAGCAGAATCAACCCGCCGAGAACGGAACGGTTCGCCGCAGCCCGCAAAGATAGACGCTGGCCTGTACGCCGCATACGATAAAGGATGAACAGAATAACGGCTCCTCCTGCCAGCCAGGGCAGCAGAAGTCCAGGTGAAATCCTGACGCCACTGCCACGATTGCCAGCCTGAGAACCTGTGCCTGCGGAGTTCGAGAGAGTTCCGATATTCTCCCCGGTGTTGAGAGAAACCGTAGCATTTGCCGCTCCCTGCGGCCCCTGTATTTTCAGGCTCGCCTCGTACCCACCTTCCATCGCAAATTGCGCGGGGGCGGTATACACGCCTGGGCTATTCTGGCACCGGTATGGCGGTTTCTTCTCGCTCACCCATGTTCATGCCTGGCATCTTGGTAAGCGACCGGATCGTTGCTCCCTGCACGGGCTTGCTGGACGCATCGGTGAGTTTTAGGAGCAGTTTAGCCCGGCCCGTAGAAGGAACCATGCCGGTCTCGGTCGTTAATTCAACATGGTATGGCCCGGCCTGCGTCTGCGGCCCGGCGAAAGCGGCAAATGGCAGACAGAGCCAGAGCCACCCGAAAGCCATTATGCAAAGCAGGCTTCTTCGTATTCTCGATTTCATGGTCTGTCTCATCATTGTAGTCATGGCCTCCCCACCGCGCGCTGCAACCGGGCAACGGCAAGAGAATGGTCATAGCAGCGCCTGCGCCACATTCCCGCGCGCCTGCGTCAGTGCGGCGAGGGCGTCCAACTGCTCGACAAGCAGGCCCTTCTGGTTCTGCACGCGGAGGGCGGTCACATCATAGGCGGCTTGCGCGGCCTGCAACGCGGCCTGGGCGGTGCGGTAATTTTCTGCCGCCGTCTGCACATCCAGCCATGCCTGCTGCACCTCCACCGCAACGCGCAGTTCCAGGTCACGCGCTTCGGCTTCGGCGCGTTCCTGCCGCGCCCGCGCTTGCGCGGTTTCGGCGCGGCGCTGTCCTCCGTCCATCAGGGGCAGGCTGAGGACAACGCCCACCGTATAGCCTTCGCGTGTTCCCTGTGGGTGGGATGTGAAACCGTCCGCCATCGCCATGCCATACACCTGCGGCCCCTGTGAACCGCGAACCGAACGGGTCTGCGCCTCGGCTGCCGTTGCGCGCGCCCGCACCGCTTGTAGTTCGGGGCGCGTTTTTGCGGCATCCGTCAGTTGTGCGGCAAGGTCGCCGGTCGGTGGTGTAAATGTGAGCGCGTCGCTGAGAGAGATGTCCGATGTCGAGGCGCACTCCCATTGCGGCCTTGAGATCAAGCAGGGCTTTGGCCTGGATGTTGCGGGCTGTTGTCAGCGCGCGTTGCGCATCGGCGAGTTCTGCCTCCACTCGGCGCACCGAGGCTTCGAGGCCCTTGCCCGCTGCATAAAGCGCCTGGGTGGTTTTCACCAGTTCCGTGCTCGCATCCACGCGCGTTTGGGCCGTCTTGACGGTTTCCGCCGCGAGCAGCGCGCGATAGTAGGCGTCTTTGATCCGCAAGACCATTTCCGCCTGAACGCCGCCAGCGTCGGAAGCGACGGCGCGCTCCCGTTGCGAAGCGGCTTTCACCGAGTTTTCCAGCCGTCCACTAGAGTAGATAGGAACCATGAGCGTGAGGTTTTGGTCGGCGAAGCCCTGCGAGGGAACGCTCAGGTAGTTCTGAGGCATGACGTTTCCGGCTGTGTAGAGGATATTATTAGAGTCGCCAAAGGAGAGGTAGGTGTTTGCCGATACCTGCGGGCGTGTCTGACTGCGCGCTACTCGTGTCTCTGCGATGGCGGCCCGAACGTCTGCTTGCGCGGCGCGCACCATCAGGTTCTCCCGAAGACCGGTTTGCACCGCCTGTGCTACAGAGAGTGGCCCCTTGATTTCAGGTCTCTCCGCGCCCAATGTCTGTGCTTCACCGCCAAACGGAAGGGAGAGACCGAGTGCCAGGGCCACCATTATCCCCATTTTAGGCTTGTTGATAGGTCGTATCATCTTCGTTTCCCTGCCGATGGACGCACATTGTCGAGTTGATGAAGTTGAGTAGGCGTCAACAATCCGGCAGCCTTCGCCCAATAAGCCGCGCGCCGCTGATCGTACTCGGCAGACAACGCCGAATAGTCGCTCAGACTGCTGGCGACCATCGCTGGTGCCGCGCCATGTTCCGGCGTTGCCTGCTTCAAAAGCGTATCGGCATCCGTCGCCGCACGGTTGATCTGCTGTTCCAATGCTGATTTCTCACGCAGCCACGCCATATTCAAGGTGTTCATCTGTTTGCGCTGATCAAGCCGCAGATTTAGTTCACCGTCATGGTCTAGCAGAAAACTGATTTCCGGCTTCCATAAGGGCGGCACCGTGGTGGGTGACATGGTGGGCGCGGCGACCCGGCGCAGATGGCCCTGCGCGTCGGCTTCATACACGATCTGGCTTGTCCCGGCAGCAGTTGGCTGCGGGCGCATGACCTGTCCGTACAGGATCGCTGCCGCCACCACAACGGCAAGCAAGGTTCCTGGCCCGATGCGCAAGCGTTGGCACTTGCCAAGTTTGTGAGTATTCGTTTGCAGGGTTTGCCAGAGAGACATTTTGGTATTCACTTCCATAAAATTGGCTTCCGCTACGTGGGAAATAGCCATTTCCCACGTAGCGGAACGGCTTGGTATTACTACTTCACCGGGACAGTTCCCCCATACTTCGCGTTTGCGGCGATCTTGGTTAGGGGCTTATGATCCATCGGGCAGACATAGTGATACTTCTTAGCGTCGGAGGCGGAGTAGATCATGCCACAGTGCGCCCTGTATTTCGCCTCGGTCGCCGTCTTCTTCGCCTCGGTCGCCGTCTTCTTCGCCGCAGGCTTCGTTTGTTTTGCTCCCAACTTCTTTGGTGTTGTCTGCGCGCAGACATGAAAAGCAGTCGCGCCAGTCAGAGTCAGGCATAGAGCCACGACGCCCGGCTTGGTGTATTTCATCAATCGTTCCTTGATGTCGCAGCCGCGAAATCAGCCGTGCGACGACAGAGTCCCTGCAACATGACGGCGACAAAAGGTGACCACCATGAAGAACGTGGGACAGGTTTATCATCAATTGGTGTTTGGAAAGGCGTACAGATATGCCGGAGCGGATAGAAGTGCGCGAACGCAAATCATCTATGCCACACGGCAGAGGCGTCATACGGAAGCAGGTGGAGCGCGACCAGAGGCAGGCCGCAGAAAGCGTTGTGGGTAGAAGTAAAGACGAATGGGGAACGAAATCAGGAGCGTAGTTTCACTGATAACGAACGTGAACTGCACCGGAGCGGGAGGCGGGAGCGCCAGCAACGGCACATGGAATTTAACACCCTGTTGTAGTGTAGAGGCAGGCCGCTCAGAAACCCGCACAACACACTTTGGTGACGTGCAGGCGATAGCCGAGCCATGATGCGGAGACGTTATCAATGCGGCTGCACGAGGCGTGCAGAGGGAGCAATGCTTCCCCGATGAAGTCGCACAGGAAGCCGTACGAGAACTCGAAGCCCGAAGCATGGGGCAGTTCGCCGGACAGGGAGTTCCATCCAGGCATTGCCAGGACGCACCCGAAGGCAAGGCTAAGACGACCATTGCAAGCGTCAGGAGCCAGCCAATCCATCTTCGGTTGTTCTGCGTCCGGGAAGTCATTGTACTTATAGTATCATGCGGAAAGCCAAAAAGGTTCCCCACCGGACTTACTTGTCTTGTATAAAATTGAACACGTTCCTCCCATGCCACGGAAGTGCCTGATACTGGGAACGCGGGAGTTCAGAATATCTCTGGACGCCGACATTGTGTAAAAAAACATGTCAGATGAGTTTCCCAAAGCCAGGTGCATCCCCATCTTGATTTAGAAGGATAGTATGTAAGCCCAGATCATACACAACCTGATCTACGCGCTTGCACACTTTCTTTTTGGAGTTTGCGATGGAACCAAATAACGTATTAGAGCGCGCGACGGGCGGGCAGGATTGTATCTCAGATGACATGTTTTCCGCGAGCCGTGGGAGGGCGATCATCTTCAATGATCCAGGACTCGTCTGGATCGCCGAACACGGTCAAAATCAGGGCTACCATAAAGACAGTGGCAGATACCGTCTCTTACCATTTCTGAGCAAATTAGGCGCTGAGTTTGAAGCCGCCTACATCCGCCATGAGGCTCCCCATGCCGTGCGCCTGTTGCAGCACAATGGGGAAGTGCGTAATAAGGACGCTTTTGAGAAAACCGTTGAGCATCTTCAAAAAGGAACAAAGTTTCTCTGGCAGGCGGCGCTGTGGTGGTATCCAGAGCAAATTTACGGGGTGGCGGATGGAATCGTTCACACATCCTGGCTCTACAAGCGCTACCCCCACCTCAAGCCGACTGTGGAGGAGCCACCTCACTACGTTGTGATTGATTTCAAGTTTTCGCAAAATTTGGATTCAACGGCGAAGAAAGACCACCTGGAACACGCCACCACCCAGACCCGAATTTACAGTTACATGCTGGGACAACTGCAAGGACACATGCCCCGCCGCGCCTACATCATTTCCAGAGACACCATTGATGCACCCCTTATCGTAGATGTCAACCTTAAAATCGATGAACCCCTGGACGATGAATTGACTGACTTGCGGGATGCCTACTTGGACATCAAATTGCGTGGGGCAAATTGGCTGCCGTGGGGAAACAAAAACAAAAAAACGGTTCTTAACCCCATGAATAAATCTGACGAACCGTTCCACAACGCGAAACAGGAAATTTTGCGGGACAAGGTGAGACCTCGTTCTTTGCTCACGTTGCCCGGAGTAGGCCAGGAGACCGCCCGCAAAATGCGGTTGCACGGCTTTACAAGCATTGACGATCTGCTCTCACGCAACATTGATCGGCTGCGTTTTGAGGATGTAGACGGCATCTACCCGGCGCTGGCGGAACGCCTGCGCGCAGTGTTGAAGGCCAACAAAACCGGCAAAGCGTCGGACATCCCCTCTAACCTCGTGCCGCGTAAAGCAGAGGTTTCCATAATGCTCGATATGGAGTACATGTCGGGGTTGAAGCCGGACTTTAATGAATGGCCCCTACTACCAGGCACGCCTATGATCTTTATGATCGGCTGCGGATACAAGGAGGGTCGAAAGTGGATTTTCAGGCGCTTTACGGCGGAAGAAGAAACGCACGAGGCTGAGGCCAAAATGCTCCGCAAGTTCCTCTCCTTTTTACGTGGGCGAGGAGTATTTGATCCATCGAAGACTGCTGCCCTGTATCATTTCAGCAGTGCAGAAGTATGGCAAGCGCGGCAGGCCGCCCAACGACACGGCTTATGGCAATTGGAAACTCTGCCATTCGTTGATCTGCGCGAGGTGTTTCTACAAGGGCCGGTGTGCCTACCCGGTTGCTGGAACTTCGGTCTCAAGGAAATTGCGCAGGCATTGGGGGAATACGCGCCGCGCTATAAGGTAGAGTGGCCTGATGGTATGTCGGGGCAGGCGGCACAAGTCGCGGGATGGGCCGCGTACGAGGAGGAAGAACCCCTCAAAACCGACGAAATGAAACTCATCGCCGAATATTTAGAAAAGGATTGCGTCGCCCTTGAACGACTTTTAGCATGGCTACGCAATAGCCAAAGGTCTACAAAGCAGCAGGAGGCAACATGCAATGGGTGGTATCGATTTGCGAATCCTGCGCCTGCGGTAAGTGCGGCATCGGGTGGTAACGTCGGAGGCTGGTATCAGCGAGCAGTTGACAGGTGTGATGGAGAACTGAACGGTGTTCGCCCATAGCGGCTTAAGCGAGAGCAAATTGATTGTTAGATCGGATAGACCTTCCGACAAATTGTAGAGGCGTGGCAGAAATATTTCTGCCACGCCTCTACGTATTCACGGACATATTATATCTTGTCCCACAAGAAATGATCCAGAGAGAATAGTCTGCCAATTGGCAGACGCAGATCAGCCCAGTCAAAAATTTCTTTCGACTGGGCTGATCCATTTTAGCAAGCAAACATACAACGATTTCTTTTCCATCTCCCTTGCATGAACGATTTGGCTAGAGTATACTATATTGCAATGATCGCTTTTAGGAGATGCGCATGTTCCACTTTGCCAAACAACCAACTGCTGACGATTACCAGAACCTTGCCAACCATCTGAACGAAGTCCAAAAAGATGCTGTACATCCTTCTCTTTGGGAGACTCGCACGCAGGTTGTTGATCGCCTGCAACAGATGGCGCAGCAACCGGAAAGCGAAGCCCACCGCAGCGTCTATCATGGGCTACGGCTGTTCGTCTGGTAGTTAATCCGCAGGCGTACTTTCTTCTACTTGCTTGGCTTCTCTCCGACTTAGTTCAGCCTCTACATAGCGCTCCCACATTTCATTGAGGAGCGCTACTTCCTCCTCGCTTGCCCCTTGCTGCCGCATATATGCCTCTACACGCGGCTTGTAATACACCCGCTGCGGAAAGCCTGCATCGGCACACAGACGCGCTGCCAACCCGCCTATTGGACAATTCTCATTGCGTATCGTTTTCAAAAAGGCGTTGAATGGTCTCATCGTGCGGGAGTTCATCTTCATTTCCGTGTGTGTCAACCATTCTGGATCGGCAGCATACCGCAACATGTCCGTGAGCCATTCTTTTGGTGTCGGCAACGCAATTTGCTTCGCTTTCATACGACGCATCTTGGCGGGGGGTAGGTGAACATCTATGCCTGCCAGTTTAATATCGAGATAGCCTCCTCTGGACATCGGGTAGATGGAGATACGCTCGAAGATGGTGCGGAGTAACCTGTTGCGCGTTATGTTATCCAGATTATCCCATCCCTGCAATCGCTGGACGGACGCTGCCAACTCCCGCTTTCGGCGGTCATCACTGATCTGTCCGCTTAGATCATCAATTTCGTGGCGAAGCGTGTCCAGTTCTACTTGTTTCTCGCCCATTAGTCCTTTGACGATTCCAGACACGGCTTCTTTGAACCCCGGCGCACCTACATGAAGGCCCATTCCCACTGCCAACTGCTCGGCCTTGATCTTTGCCTCTTTCTCCTGTTCCACAAATCCGCGCTCTGCCTGGGCCAGTTGCTCTTGGAGTAGACTGCGGCGAGCCGTACTTTGGGAAAGCGGATCGCCCAGATCACTGCCAAACTCACCCGTGAGCAGGTTGGGGTTGTGGCGCAGAATCTCCGAAAGAAAGGCATCAAGCGTGTCTTCGTTGATCCAAGCGTGCGTACTATCGTCTCCCTCCTGCGTATTGCGCGTGAGGCAGCGATAATAGCCCCCGCGCCCTTTTTCTTTGTCGCTCTTGCGAGGAGCATTATAGATAAGCCGCGCGCCACAACAACAGTTCAGGATGCCCGTAAAAAGGTGATCAGCCCACTGTGCTGTCTCGTGCAAGTTCTTAATGGCATGGGCGCGTTTGTTGCGTTTGCAGCGCAAGTCTTGCAGCGTCTCCTCATCCAAAAGCGCAGGAAAGATGCACCATGCCAAACCAAGTTGCCATTGGATACCAATAAGGGCATCGCTGTCGAGCATATAAGCGACTTGACGGCTCGTGATGCGCTTGCCGCCCACTCGCACATTGTCTTTATCCAGTCGCGTCGCAATAGCCGCGTAGCCCAAGCCCGACAAGTAGAGGTTTACCATTTTACGGGCAATGTCGTCCGCACCGGGAATGATTTCAGCCTTGCCCGTTCTTGTGCGCTGCAACCACCAGGGAAGCCGCCCACTTGTGTTTCCATCTGCAAGTCCCTGGATTTTGCCGCGGAACGAATGTCCCGCCAATTCTTCCAAGCGATATTCGTTTACCGACGCAAGCAGATAGGTTGTGCCTTTGCGGAGTGGATC
Source organism: uncultured Chthonomonadaceae bacterium (assembly GCA_963817895.1). GTDB lineage: Bacteria > Armatimonadota > Chthonomonadetes > Chthonomonadales > Chthonomonadaceae > CAWFQB01. Next base: position 165,621 of record CAWFQB010000002.1, on the reverse strand, counting down.
GGAGACATCCAGTGTGGACATGTCCTCAATCAGCCCGTGCAGGCGCACATTATGCTGGCTAATCCTTTGCAGGAATTCGGTTTCCAAATCGGCGGCGCGGTTGAGGCGGGATCGGTCGCTGGCGGCAATCGTATGCACCTTATCCTGCTCTATGTCTTGCCAAAGTTGCGAATAGCCCTGCCGGAAGAATACATGCTTGCGTGGCCTTCCCTTAAGTCGCAATTTCTGCCGCACACCCAACTCATCCGACGTGTAAATTTCTTCCTCGCTGACGTTGCTTTGTAAAATCTTGGCGCACTGTCCATCTACGTATGCGTTCATGGACGCGATCTCTGCTTCCGAACGGCGCAGCAGGGAGGTCTCGTCAAGAAGGGTGCGGGTGTAGATTTTGCGATAGCGCGCTGCCCGTCCTTGAAGCAGGCGACGGATTAGGTTGTCGTCATCAATGGGATAGTCGCCAGAGATGCCGCAGTCTGAGTAAACCTTGAACGCTTGCTTTTTGCTGATAAAATAGCGGACGCCGCGTTCCAGTTGCTCATCTTCCGAAAAGCCATCCGCAACCGCTTTGCCAGATTTGCTGCTGCGCTGCCCATCATCGCTGACGCGCACGTATAAAGCAGCCCAACGACCGTCAATCAGCGATAGTTTGATCACTTCGCCATCGACTATGAGGTATTCAATGAGTGCCGTCACACACAGGCCGCTGTCTTTGTCTTCTGCGGCACGGACAGGTTGCAAGCGTGTGCAGAGATCAATAAATTGCTGAACTGTGAGAATGTCGCGCGTGCTGGACGCAACGCTTGCTGCTGTTCTTGCGACAATATGAACATCGGGTTCTTCTTGGGCCAGCATAGTTTGTTGGTTCCTTCGAGCCATGATTCTTCCTTCTAAACGCCTCCACTATTATACAACTAAAATCGTAACTTGTCAATTTTAGGAACAGTAAATAACTAACATGCTGTTCTGGTTGCGAATTGAACCGAGGAATATTCTGGTTCAACAGAGGCGTCTATTCTCTTTTTCTGGCTTTTTGCGAGTGCCACCTATCTCGCCTGGCTCCTTTCACACCAGGAATTTTAATACTAAACATGAACTGTATCAAAATAAGGCATTGAAGGTTTTCACGACGGCAAAATGAATGTTCTGCGGATTTGGTTTGAAGGCAGGAAAATGTCTTGTGCTGACGAACTATGCGGTGTTGATTGTACAGGAGAATGCCCATGCCTGCTTTGCCTACTGGAACTGTCACCTTTCTTTTTACCGACATCGAAGGCTCTACCAAACTCTGGGAAGCCTACCCCGGAGCCATGCAGCAGGCGCTTGCCCGTCACGATGAATTGCTTCGGCAGGCCATTGAGAATAATAACGGCTATGTCTTCAAGACGGTGGGCGATGCCTTTTGCGCGGCCTTTCCTACTGCGCCCGACGCCTTGAACGCCGCTGTTCAATCCCATTTACGTCTTCTAAATGAGGAGTGGGGCGAGACTGGCTCACTGCGCGTTCGTATGGGGTTGCATACAGGTGTAGCCGAAGAACGTGATGGCAACTACTTCGGGCAGACACTCAACCGTGTGGCCCGACTGCAATGTATCTAACTCCATCCCCTGAAATGGAGCGGATGCAGGCAGAACAGGACGCCATGCTTGCAAAACAACGAGCAGAAGACAATGCCCCAGTTGTTTGGGAGTGTGAAAATTACAAACAGCAGACCACGAGAGCCAAACGGAGTGGGCAACCTGATTCAATGGGGCCGTGTTATAGGCGTATAATGGTAACTTCGCAGTGGAGGGTCGTGGATGGAGGCTTTCACCACTGGCGCAAAATCGCCGGGCCGTGATGCACCGATTGGAGGCAGGAGTCCGATTACGAGAGTCTGATTAGTCTATAAGTGGCACACGCGGGGAAAATTCCCCGCGTGTCTTATATATAATCAGGCCGCCTGCGCTTCTTTCGCTCGTCTCGTGCCAAAGACTTCAGTGATGCGCTTTGCCCTGCATTGTGCGTCACTGAGTTCACTGGCAAGGCCGCGATTGCCTGTAACTGCATGGTGCAAACGCTCAATGTCAGCGTGTAACCATGACCAGTGTGTTGTTGCATGTGCATCAATAGAATAACCTTTGTCACAAGGCGATGCTGTGCGCTGTGCAGCCCACAGGAGGTTTCCTAGTTCGCTGGTCATGGCTGCTGCCAGCGAGAGCAGTGCAAGCACGTCATTCGTGCTGTCGCTGTAGTCCCATTCGATTCCGGCTTTTTCCTTGAAATCACTGATGGCCTCCACGTAAGAATTTGGCAACTGTGCGGGTAGTAGCGGTTGGATCGTTTGATTTGCGGTTTCAATCATTAGTCGTTCCTTATGCGCGTCTCCGGCTGATGCCTTGCCATAAACTTCTGTGATGCACTTTGCTTTGTCGCGTGCGTCACTAAGTTCGGTGATAAGGCTGCGATTGCCTATAAGGGCCTGCCGCATACGCTCAACGTCAGCATTTAGCCATGACCACTGCGTTGTTGCATGTGATTCCCGCGCGTGGCCTTTGTCGCAAGGTGATACTGCGCGTTTCAGAGCCCACAGGAGGTTTCCTAGTTCGCTGGTCATGGCTGCTGCCAGCGAGAGTAGTGCAAGCACATCATTCGTGCTGTCATTGTAGTACCAGTCCATTCCGGCTTTGTCCTTGAAATTCCTGATGGCGTCTAAGTAAGTATCTGCCAACAGCATAGGATTTGTGGGCGATTGCGTGGATTGAATTATTGTTTCCAATGGTTTACCTTTTGAGTGTGTACAGCGCGGAAAATTTCCCGCGCCGTAATAGTGATGAATGCGAGACCGGAGAGATCGTGTCTCTTGTCGCACAATCATTATATCCCACGAATCACCTGCACACTTGTTCGGTAGTTTCACCAGTTATGCAACATGGAGGGATTGGCGATAATCAAGGGTTTGGCCCGACGAAAATTTCTCCGACCCCTCATGGTGAATAGGGAGCCGGGGCGAACTTGGGTGAACGGACGGAATAAAGGACGCAGGGCGGAGTGAGTATGTGGTAATGGAGTTATATTTGTGCTTGAGTGAGGAATGACACAGGACAGGTGGAAATTTTTACGACTGCCCTGTTTATTGGTGACGTGGAGAACGCCCTGTTGGGGAAGGTGCGCCGATGCCCCGCATCACCTTCACGTCACCAGCCTTCACCCAGCCCAGCCGCTTATCATTCAGAATCAAAGCGTACCAGTCGCCGTCCGCTACCGCAACGGTGAAGGGCGTGTCTTTGGGGAGGGTTGTGAGCAACATCGTATGCCCATCCATGAAGCGCCGGTAGACGTTCAGTTCGTCTGCGGCGGGACTGGCGTTCATTCCGGCTTCGACATGAAACTCGATGGGGAGCGGCCCCAGTGTGCCCATTTCGCGCCGGGCCTGCGCCACCTGCTGTCCAGCCCGAAGAAAAATTGCCCAGTCTTGGTTGTATGCAGACTTCGCCTCGCTCAACGCCTGCTTCGCATTCGTCCATTTATCGTAGGCCGGTGATATGAGGTCATACACCTTGCCCACTTGGTCGTATTCGCGTTCAAGGGTGGCGTATTGCCGCTCATTCTCGTCGGCGGTGCGCTGACTTTTGGTGGCTTGATAGTCCTGTTTTTTGGTCTCGTAGGCTTGCTTGGCATCTGCATGGGCGCGTTTGGCGGCCTCTTGCGCGGCTTGGGTGGTCATTACCGCAGCCTGTGCTAGTTCTACTTTCTCCTCCCATTTAATGAGGGCAGGTGCGGCTTCGTTGAGGGTTTGATGGGCGCGGGTGAAGTCCTGGATCAGTTGGGCGCGTATCAACTGATTGTGCCATCGCTGCCGTTCCGTAGCCGCATTCACCGCGCGCCGTAGTTGAACAACTGTACGCTGGCGCTGAAAACGTCCCACCGCAGCGTTCCAGCCGTCCACGGTCACGGGCGCGAATGTCAACTTCATCACCTGCCCGTTTGCAGTGGGGTAGGACAGGTAGAGTTTCCCATTGCGGAGATCACCATCCAGTTCATGCGTGCCGTGTCCCAAGAAACTGTTGATTTTGAGCATTACCGTGCCATCTGAGGACGTGCCGATAATATCGTCGCGCCGGGTGGAATAGCCGGATGGATTGTTGTCGGCATACACCTGTTGGAGATAACCCTTCACGGCGTTGCCGGTGCGGGTGATACGGAGATAGCCGAGGTAGTCAGGACGTGAAGCCATGTAGCCGCCTGTTTGGGCATGGGCGGCTGTGGCGACGAAGATGGATGCGAGAAGCGTAGCGGGCAACAGGAATCGTGGGTGCGGCATTAGAATTCTCCTGGCGACGAGTCTGTTCAGAGTTGGCTGTTCGCCTTAGAAAATCCTCCCTGATTTAGTCAGAACCGCATTCTCCTTCACGTCCATGCAATGCTTGTAATGTAATTTCTAATGCCTGATCCGCCTCCACAGTACCGAATGTCATTAGTTGGAAAGCGAGGGCGTCAACTGCACGTCGGAACCGGTGGGTTTTTACCATACGGATAGCACGGCGTTTGATTTCAACAAGTAGTTCCTCAAGTTCGGCATACATTGGAAATTGATACCATTGGCAATCTTGGTCAGCGAGGATAAAATGACCAAACCGAATCTGATCTTCAATGTCATCTCGCGCCCCCTGGCAGTTCGGATTGTAGTCTGCACAATACTCCTCTGTGATGCGCCCTGCCATTGAAGCCATAATCATACGCCTCATCATCCGGTGAAAGAAGGCGACATCGGTATCGATTCGTTTTCGCTGGTATTCGGGAATTCCATATCCAGCCTTTCCCAATGAAGGCCCACGCGCATCTATTTCATTCCGAATGATCAGTTTACTGATCTGCAACTTGCATACGACGGCAGCAACCGTGTGCCCCGCCTCGTGAAATGCCAAGCGTTCTCGTGAGAGCAGTGGTTTGATGATAGGGGCATTCAAGGGTTCTACATGCCATTCGGTCTTCGGCTTCATCCCTATGCCTCCCTACGCCAATGGTTCGATTTGCAAGCCAGTTTCGACAAACAAACTCAAATCTGCCAACGACACCCAGATATGCGTGGAGGTGGCGCACAGATAGCCTTCACTGTTCTCTCCCAACACCGCCAGGCAACAACTATCACCGATGGACAGCAAAACATATTTGTCGGGTTCAACATCGCCAACGGGCACATGCAGGCGCAAAATGTCGCCGGGTTGTCGGGGGCGGTACAGGTCGCTCATGGCTCTTTCTTCGCGCCCTTGTATGCCCAATGCCCTCCTGCCCAGGCGAACATCAGACGTAGTTTTCCGGGTTCCTCCTCGGTGAGTTCCGCATCTTCCGCTTCTTCTCTGCTTCCAAACGTGCGCTGATCGGTTGACTTCCACACGCAGGACACGAGTACAAGGCCAGTGACGCTGCTCCCAGGCGGGTGTGTAATCTTCGTGCTGATTATGTCTTTGATGACGCATTCCGGGGCGCGAATGTACATGCCGTGAGTTTCGGCGACGCCAGCGCCTTTGCCCGCCATCTTACGCCGCAATTCCGATACCTGCGGGTGCGCTGCCGCGCGCAGAGACCGTTGGAGTTGCGGCGTTGTGGGCGGACTGGCAAACGCTGATCGCGCCAACATCATCAGTAGGTACAGCCCGACAGCGACAGTGAGGGCCACGATTCCATAATGCTCACTGTGCAGGCGCGGGCGCATGTGCCGCGTCAACTGCCTATCTTCTCGTGTTTTCATGTTCATGGCTCTGATATTTCCACGTTGTCAGCGATTTGCAAATTACAAATCCGATAGGGCGCAACTGTGGTAGATGGCGAGTACAAAAAACTGTGCATGTTGGCATCAAAGCCGCCGATCTGGACGATATGTTCTGCTTCGCCACCGCGCCGGTGGACAAAAACCACAAAGCCCTCATCCACAGCGGTTTTGATCTCGGAATAGACTTTTGAGGAAGCATCGCGCATGGCATCTTCCGCTGCCGCCACGTCATCTTGCGTGCGGCGTGCGAAGCCAATATCTTCTTGGGCATCCCTCATAAGGGAAAGGTGGGCGTTGATCATGCCTGTTTTGTATTCGTCCATTTCCAGTCCTTCAAGCGAACGATGGGATCAAAGTTTGATCCCATCGTTCGCCGCGCCTGCGGTAAAATCCTCCCACTACAACAAATCAAACCCTACACTAATTAGCGTAGGGTTTGATGGTACGTGCTTTCGGCGTAGATGTCTTTGCTTCACGCCGTCCCAGGGGACTGGCAAGAAAGCGGCTAATCACGTCGCCGCTTGCCCGAAGTGCAGCGCGGGCGTCTGCGGGTATGTGTGCGTATATGGCATCATCGTAAGAGCGTTGCGGCTCGGCGGTGTCGGGTACAATAAGCGTGTTACTCATGCTCAATTCCAGGGTGATAGACTTGTTTCCCGCGCAAGCATATAGACCCCCCGCGCGAAACTGTATGCTATGCTCGTGCCTATCAATGGGAAATGGCACACATGGGAATTGGGTTCGGAGAAATTTATTGGCGAGACGAAGATATACACAACAGGAGCGCGAGACGCAGGCGCAACCCGTCGCGCGGACGGCGATCCGCGTGAGCCATATCCAGGCCGACAAGAAGCGCGAAATAGCGGCGGAGAGCAGCGGCGAGGAACGGAATGAGGAGGCATACGCCAGCCGTGGAATTGTCAGCCCCGGCGTCCAACTATCAAAAGCCGAACATTTCTGCGCTATCAGGGATTGGACATTTGATAAAGAGAATTCATGGAAATATCGTGACTTGGACGTGTCGGGCCGGAAGCCCTGGCGTTCGAGGCCAGGGATGATGGCTCATTACGAGGCAGCGAAGCGGGGCGAGTTCCAATTTTTAATTTTCTACAAAATCAGCCGCTTGGCCCGCAATGTGCGTGAGGCGCTTGACCTGATAGATGCGTTTGAAGCCACTGGTGTGCAGTTGGCGTTTGTTTCGGACAGCATTGACCCCACCACGGCGGCTGGGAAAATGGTGCGGACGATCATGCTGGCAGTGGCACAAATGCAGGCGGAGGAGATCGGCGAATACATTTCTGACAGCATCACTAAGCGTGCCAAAGCAAGCGCGGAGGCCATCGCTCAGGGCCGTCCCGAAGACGTATCGCTGCCGAATATGGCCCTCCCCGTTTGGCTGTATAGGGACAACGGCGTAATCCTGCCGCACGGCCCCACGGTTGAGGCTATACGGCGCATGATCGAATTGCGGGTGACAGGCCAGGGCGGTCAGACAACGATCACACGCCGCCTGAATGCTGAAGGATACCGAACACCTAGAGGTAATTTGTGGCGACCAGACAAAATTTGGAAATACATGGAGGACGAATGGATCGAGCGGATGTTGGGAACCGCCTTCATCAACCACGACCTCCCCAAAGGCGATCACGACCGGGTAGAAATACCCAATTACTTTCCACAGATCATAAGTGAGGAGGAGGCCAAGCAACTGCGCCATGTGCAGGCGCTCTACCGCAAAGCGCCCCTGCCTGACGCACTGGGGAAGACGGGGAACACCTGGGCAACCAACAAGGCCAAGCGGAAAAACACCCACCTCAGCACGGACACCGACTATCTGGTGAGCGGCGTTACGTGGTGTACCTGCGGACAGCGCATGACGGCGCGGGACAAGGGATGCGGGCGGCACGCCTACGAATGCGCGTTATGGCGCACCAATCCAACCAAGCACGACGCAGGCACACAAGTCACCGCCGACGTGATGCACGATGCCGTACTGCGCGTCGTCCGCCATTTTCTGGAGTTTTTACCCAAGACCAAGCCGAATAAACCCGCCCGCAAGCCTGCCCGAAAGCACACACGCACACTGGAACAGATAGACGAGGAGATCGCGCGACTGCTCAAACTCTACACCCAGGGACGGGTTGAGGAAGTGGATTACGACCGGGAGTATCGGGCGCTTGCGCAGGAGCGCGAAACGATCATGGCGGGGGAACGCGAGGAAGCGCAGCCTACCGCCCTCGATGCTGTCCGGGCGCTGGCGGATGGAAGCGGGGAGCCGAAACGCGAGGAGTTGCGCCAGTTGGTTCTGTTGACTGTCGAGCGGGTAGATGCCAATGTCACGACCGGAGAATTGGTGCCGCGCAGCGGCGGGCTAAGAAGGTTTGTGCGGGTGACAATGAAGTACACGGACGCGAATGGCAAGCGTGTGTTTCTCGCGCCCCTGCATGACGCACGCTATACAGGAGAGCGAACTATCACAGCAGTGGATTAGTATTGCGATTGATGGCTGCACAGGCTACAGCATGACAGTATCATGGGGCATCATAATAGCGTTGAAGTCGTCCAGAAACAAACAGCCGTGATGGGCCAGACTCACCTCGCCCGGACGTGGAACCGAGCCGCCGCCGACCAGTGCAGCGGTAGAAACGGTATGGTGCGGCGAACGGAACGGGCGCGTGTTGACAAGGGCGGTATCCGAAGACAGCAGACCCGCGACCGAGTACAATTTGGTGGTTTCCAGCGCTTCGTCAATGGTCAGGGGCGGCAAAATGGAGGGCAGGCGACGCGCCATCATGGTCTTGCCGCTGCCGGGTGGACCTAGCAAAAGCACGTTATGCCCGCCCGCAGCCGCCACTTCCAGGGCGCGCTTGACGTGGGCATGACCTTTGACATCCTGAAAATCCTGTCCATAAAGCGGCGCGTCCGGCTGCAACAGGGATAAATCGCAGGGCAGCGCGGACAGGGTAGACGGCATTTCCAACGCCCGCGCCATCTCCGCAAGCGTGGTCACAGGAAACACGTCCACGCCAGCCACAATCGCCGCTTCCCGCGCGCTCAGGGCGGGGATGTACAGGCGCGATTGCTTCCGCTCCCGCGCCCCAATCGCGATGGGCAAGGCTCCCGTAACCGGGCGAACGCTGCCGTCCAGCGACAATTCGCCCACCAGAATCGCGCCCTCCAGATTTTCGCCCGAGAGTTGCCCCGTCGCAACCAGTAGCCCGATGGCTATCGGTAAATCGAAGATCGGCCCCGCCTTGCGCACATCCGCCGGGGCCAGATTTATCGTAACCCTCTTATCGTAGGGCATTAAGAAGCCGCTGTTCTTGATCGCCGCCCGAACCCGCTCCTTGCTCTCGTTCACCGCCGCGTCGGGCAGGCCGACAATGGACATGGACGGCAGGCCGTTGCTGACATCCACCTCCACGCGCACCTCATACGCATCTATCCCCAACACCGCGCTCGACTGTACATGAGCAAGCATTTTCGCTGGTCTCCCTTTCCACGTAACGCGCTGTTTCCGCCGGTTTCTTTCTGGACTTCAAGCCTGTGCGCTTATTCGCCTTGCAGAACAATATCTCCTGCCAACCCTGATATAAAATAGCCACAATCCATATATACAGGATTGTGGCTGATGTGGAAGCGTATATGCGCCGCTTGATTTTGCGAAGATCGCTCACCGGGTTGTGTTCGTTCGCCATGACAAACGGTATTCCTTCTCAACGACAGGGCTGCGCTACTCCGTCAGCAATTTTAGCGGCTGCATCTTCACCGGGGGCGCGCTCACGCGCTCCAGACCTGCTCCCTCCGGCATGACGATGTTGAGGAGGGTACGTTGCCCGGGCTTCACGACAACATTACTGAGCAGCATGGGACGATAATTCTTTCCGGGAAGCTGTCCGGCGGGAATCACCAGCGAATAGGTTCCCGGATAGCAGTTCTGGACGCTGAAAAAACCGCCCGCCATCACATCGGTTTTGACGTTGCCCACCGCTTCAGAGCCTTTTTTAACCGTGATGGTAATCCCATCGCGAACCAGGGATTGCGCGCTGGTGACGGGCAAACCCTCCGCGCTGGTGAGCGTTCCTTCCAGCCAGCCGCGCTCCTTCGCCACCGGGTTGCTGACTGCCGGCTCTCCCACTTCTTCCAGCGTGGTTCCCTCGTGCAGCGTGATATCGAGCGTCGTCTCTTTGCCGGAATGTACCACCACGCTCATGAGGCGTTGTGGGCGATATTTCTTGTTATCGCTGCCGCTGCCCGCCTCTACCATCAGATTGTAGACGCCGCGCCTCAGTTTGTCCAGCGTGTACAGGCCCCCCGCATTGGCATCGCTTTGTACGCGGTGTCCCGCGGCTTCGCCCCCGCCTAAGATGCTGCGCCCGGAGGCGTCGGGGTTGCGAATGGTAGAGTTTTGCTGCTCTTCGGCAGTGATCACGACGCCGCTGCGGATCAGCGCGAAGGCGTTACTGACGGGTTGCTTCTTCTCATCCGTGATGGTTCCCGACAGGGAACCGGGCGACTCTGGTTTGGGCGCCGGCTTGTTCTGACTATGAACGCCATAGCCTGTCAACACCAATCCCGCGCCCACGGACAGCAACAGTACACCTGTGTTTCTTACGAATAACATGGTTTTTCTCCTCTCTAAGGGACTCTCAAGGATTAAATTGTTCCACTTGGAGTCCGCGCAATAAATTGCGCGGCTGTGGTAACAAAGTCCGCCTGCGCGGACTGGAACGGTTATTTTGTTGAGAGTCCCTAATAGAAATCGAGTGGCTCCGCAAACCCGCAAGCCTGTTCGCCTTGCAGAGTAACATCTCCTGCCAAATATTACGCCCTCTGATAGACAAATAGCCCCTGTCTTTATGCTATTTTGTACTCCTGCGCAGCAACGCTGCAATGTCAGGACGGTGTTGCTGTCGCGCTATCTGGAGTGCGGTGACGCCCTGCCCGTTTGGATGGATGGGGTCGGCTCCATACGCCAGCCCTTGCCTGTCTTTGATTCCACTTCTGCGCCTCCTGCCCCGCCAATGTCTAAGGTCTCCCGGTCAGCAAGTGGTACAATCCCATGCCGATAATGCCCGCTTCGATGACATAGGTGAACGGGGTGTTCCAACTCCCCTGAAGCGCTCGGGGAGAGTGCCATTTAGTCACGATGAGAGCTGCGCCTAACACCAGCCAAATCACTCCCACTAACCGAATACCAGCCGGGGAAGCGTTCCGTAAACGATAGTTCAACATGGGTATGTTCTCAATAATAGAGTATAAAGAGGGCTTTCATATTCCTCTATGTCCTACTTTCCGCCCCTGCACGCGCCTCTAAGCATCTATCCCCAACACCGCGCTCCATTGCACACGCGAAACCCGACACTTTCGCGCATATTACCTCACTTTCGCGCATGTTACTGACGCGCGACACTCCTGGCATTATTCTTGCAGGAAGATACTATTGACAGGTCCTTTCGTCTTCGACCTGATATTCTCTCTTTAGTTTCTCTCTTTAGAAGGAGACCGTTGCTTATGCGTTGCCTACGTCCTGTTCGCCTGCCCCTTTTAGCGACCCTGCTCGTCGCAGCATCCCTCAGTGGTTCTGCCCTCGCGCAAGGGCTTCCCGTCACCGGAACTTATAACGGAACGTTTACGATCACGCCCACCGGCGCCGCCACTGTCCATGACGAAGGGACGGGAACCAGTATCGACGCCCCGTACGGTCTGGTAGACATCTCTACGACGTTCGATGCCACCGCTCTGGACCCTTTCTTTGAGAATCAGACCGTATCCAACGGCGCGCTTACACTGTCGGGAACAGGTTCAGATACGTTGTTGGGGGTTTTCACGGGGACATTCAACCTGCCGTACCCGACGAACGCCGGAACCTTTATCCTCAATGGCAACTTCAACGGGGGAACCGGGGCGTTTGCCCAGGCCACCGGCCTGTTCACGGCTACGGGCGCGGCTACCTTTACAGGCGCGACAAGCGGTATCCTGAGCGCCACCATTACCGGCCAGGTGACACCGGAACCCTCTTCTCTCGCCTTCCTGACGTGTTCTGCCCTCACTGCCGCCGCCTTCCTGCGCCGCCGCAAAACTGCCAACAAAGTCGCCTGACGACCATAAAGCGCCGGATACGAACAGAGCCACAGAAGACGTTTGCGCGTTTCCTGTGGCTCTGTTCATATCCGGCCTTTCCCTGTGCCGTTGCGCTGACGACAAAGTTTCGGAGTGTACGGGAATAGTCGCGACACAACAGTTTTCAAGTCACGGCCTTACGTCAGAGCGCTTCGGCCAACGCATCCGCCTCGGCGCGAAAATGATTCAGGTGAGTATAGGCGTTAATGCCCGCATCAATTTGCTGCAACTGTTCGCGCGCCTCCGCTGTTTTGCGTAGGGCGAGCAGCGTTTTCGCTCTGGTGAGCCACAGGGGAAGCCCCTCCGCGCCGACTGCCCGGTGGCTTACGCACCAATCACACTCCTCCAGAGCCGCGTGGTAATGCCCCATTTCCACTAAAAGTCGCACATGATCGGCGCGACGATGCCACCATTCCATAGGACTGGCTGACTCCACCATGCGAATGGCCCGCCTGCTGCATGCCAGCGCCTGTTCTTTGTAATCCAGTTTGACCATTAAGCGGGCGACTTCACTGTACATCCAGGCATGATGTCCGAGGGAAGCCTGGGAGGGTATGTTGTCGAGCCACGGGAGCAGTATTTTAATACCGCGCGCTGGATCGGGCCGCCTGCTGTTGCCGGCTATCCGCGCGGCGGCGAGCAATGCCGATTGCCATCCGACGACATCCCGAAACCCGTCTCGCGCGCTTTGTCCGGCGCGGCGCACATAGTCCGCCGCCTCCACATACCGCCCGCGCTCCGCCAGAAAGCGCGCATGGCAGCCATAAACGTAATTCAGGTCTACGAGCGCAGCCTCGCGCTGCTGCGCGCGCCCCCAGAGCAGCCTCTCCATCTCCAGAAATTCCAGATCGGCCAGAGCAGAAGCGAACAGTATCTGCCCCAGTCGGTATTCCAGTTCTTCACGGCTGTCTGGTTCCGGGGACGGACATGTCTCGACGCGCAGCCCCTGCGTCAGCGCGATCAGTTCTGCCTCCTGCGCCTGCAGCAGATAGCACAAGGTATGCAGGCGCTCGACGGCAGGCCAATCCTCCGAGCGTTCCCATTTGGCAAGCGTTCCCTGTGAAATACCTGCCTGCTGCGCGGTCTCCTGCTGCGTCCACCCTCGGCGCATCCGCATCGCCCGGAGCAGATCGCCACTGACGGGGACGTTGCCATCCGCTTCTGTCCGCAGGCGCTTTACAGCGCGCGGGGCTTGCATTCCGGCCAGAGCCTGTTGCCGCTGGTTTGCCGAAACCTGCAGCGCCGTCAGCGCCGCTTCCAGTTCCGCCAGGCGTGGCTGGGTTCGCCCGTTTTCCCACCGCGCCAGCGTCGCCTCGCTGACTCCCGCTAAACCGGCAAGTTCCTTGTAGGAGAGCCGCTTGTTCTTTCGCCAATCCCTTAATAGATCGCCTAATGAGAGGCTCATCTTCCTTGCGTTCCTCCAATACCAGTGACGCGATTAGTCCCACAAGCCCAATGACAGCAAGCAGTATGACAAGCGCGATTCTCATAACTGTTCCTCCCTTGCGCCTGTATGACTCACTCCTATCCCACAGAAGCGCGTACCAACTGCTCAGGCGGCGTTTCCTGCTCTTGTATGGTAGCGCGGAGCAACACGGCTTCCTGAACCTGACTCGGTTCTTCACTGGCGCGTACCAAACTGTTCAGGGCAGGAGTGGCCTCGACCGTTTCAGGGGTAAGAGGAAGAAATTCAGGCAGGTTCTCAGCCTTTGTTACGGCCATGTACCCTGCCTTTCCAAGCAGGTACGCTGCTCCTGCCAACATGCCCATTGCGGTTCCGTAAAGACTGATGTTGACAAATAGCGTTCTGTCCAGTGTTTTCACAAGAAGGGCAATACAGCGCATGAAATGGAGGCCACATGCAGCCGACGTCAAAAAACTCAGACCCGCAATTGCCATCAGGCTGATTCCTGACACGTAAAGACTGCCTTGCGCAATACGAATAGCCACATACGCGCTCTTACTCACAATTCGCTTGTCTGTCGTTTTCGGCTCCATTGCTGTGCCTCCTTCGCCCTCTCAACACTGCCGCAACCCCCGGCGTGTTCCTACTTCCCGGTTTCGCGGCTGCCGGACGTTCTCGCGTCACGCGCATCACGCCCCGCGCGCGATTCCTGAATCCAGTGTCGAAGCGCCATACCCACATAGCCGCCCAGCGCTCCGGTAAAAGGGTTCATCACCAACCATTCCCACGGATAATCCCCAACAAGGCACAACAGTACCAGTATTACAGCGACTATAGCGGCGAATAAAGTAACAAGGACAGCCATTTTAATCCTCCTGCTTCCAACTCGTCTCACGATGGCGCGGCGCATCAGCCACCGTTACTTTTCCACACCAGCCGCCGACTTTCCTACCCCGAAATAAAACAAAAAGGACAAAGATACCCCCGTATCTTTGTCCTTTTCATGCTGGACGCCTAACGGCTCTCAAGAGGTTCCCCTTCCCCCAGGTTCCGTATTTCGGCTTCGATTGGAAATACGTTTTGTAGGAGAAGGGGGCAGGGGTTGAGGGCTATTCATAATAGGCGCGATCTACTTTTGCGGCTTCTTGTGGAAACTGGCGTCGGGCGTTTCGCCGTTTTCGTCCTTGCCCACTTCGGTCAGGCGATTGGTCACGCCGACCGCCATATCCGCAACGGCATGACTCAACTCACTTCCCAATAATGGCTTTTCGTCAGCGGTCAGCAGGGGCGATTTGGGCAGAACCATGCTGTTGTCCACAAGGTACGCCAGGGCGGCATACGCCGGGTGGGTTTTGGGCAGCGCGATTTTCGGTTTGGGCGGGAATATCTCGGACTGCCCCAAATTTTTAGCGTTCGGGGCAGGGCGAGGCAGGCCATGCGCCACGTAATCGCCCATGCTCGCCAGCACCTTTGCCATTTCGTAGCGGGTCACGCGCTGCGTCTTCCAATCCCCATGTTCCAGCGGTTTCAGCACGCTGTCGGGAACCGGACGCGACGGCGCACCTTTCCACGTTCCCGCTTCCAGCATCTGCGCCAGTTTCGCAAGGGCAATCACCGCCTGCCCATGCGTCATTTTGGCCTCGCCGTGAAACTCTTTGCCGTCCGGCAACGCCATCACGCCGTTGTCCAGGGCCTCCTGCACATACGACGCGGCCCAGTGGTTGGGACGCACATCGGGAGGAAGGGAAGAGGGATGAAGGGATAAGGGATGAAGAGGAAGGGATGAATCCTGTTGCCTGACACGGACTCATGCTGACAAACATTCCAAGTCAGTAAAATCAATGGTAACGTGGCTTTTTCATCCCTCATCCCTCATCCCTCTTCCCTTCCTCAGTAGTCGCTTTCACTGATCGCCCGCCACTCTTCCAGCGCGCGGCCTGTGCCGATGGCGACGCAGGAGAGCGGGTCTTCGGCGACGTGAACCTCAATACCCGTTGCGGCGGTCAGCAGTCGGTCCAGGCCGCGCAATAGCGCGCCGCCGCCCGTCAGCACAATGCCGCGCTCGATTATGTCGGCGGCCAGTTCCGGGGGCGTCTGCTCCAGAACGCGCTTCACCTTTTCCACAATCGCCAGCACGGGTTCGGACAGGGCTTCGCGAATTTCGACGGACGTGACTTCGACGGTTTTGGGCAGGCCCGCAACCAGGTCGCGCCCGCGCACCTGTAGGCTCAGTTCCTGCTCCAGAGGATACGCCGAGCCGACTTTGGTTTTGATCTCTTCGGCGGTGCGGTCGCCGATCATCAGGCTGTACACGGATTTGACGTGCCGGATAATCACCTCGTCCATGCGGTTGCCCGCCACGCGCAGGCTTTCGCTGGTCACGATGCCGTCCAGCGAAATGACGGCAATATCGGTTGTGCCGCCGCCGATGTCCACGACCATGTTGCCGCCGGGCATGGAGATCGGCAGCCCCGCGCCAATCGCGGCCGCCATCGGCTCTTCAATCGTGTGGGCTTCGCGCGCGCCCGCCTCTTTCGCCGCCTGAATCACGGCCCGACGCTCCACGCTCGTCACCTGCGAGGGCACGCAGACCAGAACGCGCGGCTTGAAACGCACCATTTGCCGCTTGCCCACCACTTTGTTGAACAGGTACTCCAGCATCTTCTTCGTGGTCGTGTAATCGGCGATCACGCCGTCGCTCATGGGACGAATGGCGACGATGTTGCCCGGCGTGCGTCCGAGCATCAGCCGCGCCTCTTCGCCCACCGCCAGCACTCTTTTGCTGTGCGCCGCGATTGCGACGACGGACGGCTCCCGCAGCACAATCCCTTTTCCGCGCACATAGACAAGGATATTCGCCGTGCCTAAATCCACGCCCAATTCCGGGACGAGGCTGAACACTAGTCGGACTCCTTCCGGCTGCGCGTCTTCGCTGCGCCGCACATCCGCGCCCAGAGATTGCAGATTGGAAACGATGTTCTCGTAGCCCCGATCCAGATGGTGCAGGTTGGTGACGGTGGTTTCGCCGTGCGCCGCCAGCCCCGCCACGACGACCGCCGCGCCCGCCCGCAAATCCATGCACTTCACGGGCGCGCCCGTCAACCGCTCCACGCCGTGAATCACCGCCGTCTGCCCTTCCACGCGAATATCCGCGCCCATGCGCTCCAATTCCGTCGTGTAGCGGAAGCGGCTCTCGTACACGGTTTCGGTCACAATGCGAAACGCCGTCCGCCAGGGTCAGCAGCGCGGTAAACGGCTGCTGCATATCGGTGGGGAAGCCGGGATGCGGCATGGTTTTGATGTCGGTCGGGTAGATTTTGCCCACGCGCCGAACGCGCAGGCCGTCCGGTTCGCGGGTCACTTCCACGCCGCATTTCGGTCAGTTTGCTGATGACGGGGCGCAGATGCTCGGCTACGGCCCGCTTTATCACCACATCGCCGCCCGTAATCGCGGCCGCAATGGCATACGTTCCGGCCTGCAGACGGTCGGGCAGGATGCTGAATTCGCACGGATGCAGTTCTTCCACGCCGTCTACCACAATGGTCGGCGTTCCCATGCCCGTAATCTGCGCGCCGCAGGCGTTGAGGAATTCGGCCATGTGAACCACTTCGGGTTCCGCCGCGCAGTTTTCAATCACGGTTCGGCCCTGCGCGCGGCTGGCGGCAATCATCAGATGCTGCGTGCTGCCCGCGCTGGGAAATTCCAGATAGATGTTGGCCCCGCGCAGTCGCTTCACTTTGCCGTGATAGATGCCGTGTTCCAGATGCAGTTTCGCGCCGAATTGTTCCAGTCCCTTGATGTGGAAGTTGACCGGGCGCGTTCCGATGTCGCAGCCGCCGGGCATGGCGACGGACGCTTCGCCGAAACGCGCCAGCAGCGCGCCCATCACGTTGAAACTGGCCCGCATTTGCCGCACCAGGTCGTGGGGAGTCGTCGGTTGTCGTCAGGTTGCCCGCGTCAATTTCCAGCGTGTCCTCGTCGCGCCACGTTGTGACCGCGCCCAGCCGCCGGAAAATTTCCGTCAGCGTGTCCACGTCGCTGATGCGGGGAACATTGCGCAGGACGGTCTTGCCGGGAACAAGGAGGGTTCCGGCAAGGATGGCAACCGCGTCGTTTTTGCTGCCGCCCACTGTGACAGCGCCGGTCAGCGGCTTGCCGCCGTGTATGCAAATCGTATCCAAGTGAAAATGCCTCTCTGCTCCGGTTCGCGGCTCGATTGTTGGGGGGAATGTGGAACTTTCCAGACGATTCATACCGGTGTTCCATCTGTAAGGGTTTCAGGCTTCACGCCTGTTATCTTTCTTCTATTCGGGTATTTTCCGGCTTAGAAGGCGAACTTCCAACCGGGAAAAATTCGGTTTGGGCTTTTAATAGACCTGTTTAAGTATACAGATTTAGGGGAAGACTGTCAATTGCAGGGGGAAAAAAGGTGCAGGGGTAGGTATCGGGTGTGGGGTAGACTTAGTTGCAGCGAGGAGAACACTGGTATTAAGATACCTGTCTGAGGCGTTCCGCCAAGCCGGAGGCAAGACATGTCAAACAGTCGTTCGAACTGCCCACCATGACATCTTCAACCCCTCAATGCCCGTATTATTGAACATAAGGAGACTTACCATACTATGGGTTGGCTGCAAGCGATATTGCTGGGATTGTTACAGGGGCTGACGGAATTTTTGCCGGTCAGCAGTACGGCGCACATGGATGTGATTCCGCAGTTGTTCGGGGCAGCCGATCCCGGCGCGGCGTTTTCCGCCGTGTGCCAGTTGGGGCCGATTGTCGCCATCATCGCGTACTTCCGCAAAGATTTGACGCGGTATGTGAAGGGCATTTTGCGGCATCCCAACCCGATGAAGTTTCTGCGGCTGAAAGCATACGCCCGCCCCGCATCTGGAACCTGCCACGCGAGCCTTCTCCAGAAGCCAACCTGCCGGACGACGATGTGGACGCGCGATTGGGCTGGTATACCATTATCGGCAGCCTGCCGATTTTCGTGGCGGGCGTCCTGCTGGAAAAATACATTGACAACGCATTTTCGGCAGGCTGGACGTGGTTGCGATAGCCCTGATTGTCCTCGCGCTGGTGCTGTGGTATGCGGAACGGGTGGGCAGGAAAAAGGTATCGCTGAAAGGCATCTCGCTGGAACAAAGCATTGCCATCGGACTGGCGCAGGTGTTGGGACTGGTTCCGGGCGCGTCCCGTTCCGGCTCGACGATTACGGCAGGGCTGCTGCTCGGCTTGGACCGGGAAAGCGCGGCGCGGTTCAGTTTCCTGCTGTCCATTCCGGCCATTACGGGCGCGGGATTGTACAAACTGCTCAAAGTGGTCAAAGCCCACGAACTGCACGGCGAAACCGCCAAATATCTGCTGGCGGCATTTGTGGCGGGCGCGTTCGCGTATGGTGTGGTACGGTGGTTTTTGGGCTACATGAAGGAACACAACACGAACATTTTCATCGCGTACCGCATCGCTTTCGGCCTGCTAATCCTGTTTCTGTTCCATTCGGGCAGGCTGCAAGAACATAAGGCGGAAGTGAAGCCGACACAAGACACGAAAACAGCCGCGCGGCACATCAATAAAACACAGGAAGTACAGGTAACATGGCGGACTTTTCCGAAGATTTAACGCCCAGTCAGATCGTTGCCGAACTGGACAAGTATATTGTGGGACAGCGCAACGCCAAGCGGGCGGTCGCGGTCGCGCTGCGCAACCGCTATCGCCGCCGATTGTTAGGCGAAGACCTGCGCGATGAGGTGATTCCCAAGAACATTCTGATGATCGGGCCGACGGGCGTGGGTAAAACCGAAATCGCGCGCCGCCTCGCCACGCTTGCCCACGCGCCCTTTGTCAAGGTAGAGGCCACGAAATTTACCGAAGTCGGGTATGTGGGGCGGGACGTGGATTCCATGGTGCGCGATCTGGTGCAGGTTGCTATCCGGCTGGTGGAAACCGAAAAGGTTGCCGAAGTGCAGGCGGCAGCGGAAGAGCGGGCGGTAAGTCGAATCGTCAGCATTTTGCAGCCGGAACGGGCAGGGCGCAGCCGCCGAAAAAACGAGGCCGAGTCGCCCGATATGGCGGGCAGCCTACGCGACATGTGGCAGCAGATGTTTCCCAACATGGGGCCGAACAGTGGCCCGGTGGTCGTGGAGATCACTCCCAATCGGGAAGCCAAACCGGAACCGCTCCCCCCGCCCGAAGAGGATGAGGAGAGCAAGGACGCGGCGCGGCGCGAGCGTATCCGCGAACGCCTGCGCCCACAGGTGGCGAGCGGCGCGTTGGACGAGCAGGAGATCGAAATTTCGGTCGAGGAGAACTCCGGCCCGCCGTTCATGCAGGTGTTTTCCAATCAGGGCATGGACGAGATGAACATGGACATGCAGAACGCGCTGGGCGGACTGATGCCGCGCAAGCAGAAAAAGCGCAAGGTGACTGTCGCGGAAGCGAAGAAAATCTTCACGCAGGAGGAGGCGCAGAATTTGATTGACCGCGACAGCCTGACGCGGGAAGCGATTCAGCGGGCCGAGCAGACCGGCATTATCTTTGTGGACGAAATAGATAAAATCGCCGGGGGTGGGCGGGGTCCCGGCGGCGGGGGTGGGCCGGACGTATCCCGCGAGGGCGTGCAGCGCGACATTCTGCCCATCATCGAAGGCTCTACCATCAATACCAAATACGGCCCGGTGAAAACCGATCACATTCTGTTCATCGCGGCGGGCGCGTTCCATGTGTCCAAGCCGTCCGATCTGATTCCCGAATTGCAGGGACGCTTGCCGATTCGCGTGGAACTGGAAAACCTGACGGAAGCCGACTTTCAGCGCATTTTGACCGAACCGCGCAACGCTCTGACCCGGCAATACGTCGCCCTCCTCGCAACGGAAGGCGTGACCGTGACGTTCACGGATGATTCCATTGTGGAACTCGCCCGCATCGCGGCGGAAGTGAACCGCCGCAACGAAAACATCGGCGCGCGGCGACTGCACACCATTCTGGAACGCCTGCTGGAAGACGTATCCTTCGATGCGCCCGATTTGACCGACAAGAACCTGCATGTAGACGCCGCGTACGTCCGCTCCCGTCTTGACGACATCGTAAAGGATGAGGATTTGAGCCGCTACATTTTGTAAGGTTTTAGGGTTTTAGGGTTCAGGATGCGGGTAGTTTGAAAGGTTTACGTAACTTTATCGCAGACTCAAGTGTCCGAATTCTCAGGTACATTATATTACAGGAGAGTCGCTTGTCTGGAAATGCAAGCGTCATCACTCCGGCCAGCTTGCAATCAACGATCACAAAGCGGAAAACACTTATGATTGAATTTGGACACGAAACCGTAAATACGTGCGATGGCCCGACGCGGCGGGAGTTTTTGCAGATCGGGTCGGCGGGCTTTCTCGGCCTGACGCTGCCCGGACTGTTCGCGGCACAGCAGGCGAACGGGGACACCAACAGCGACAACGAGATGTCCATCATCCTCGTGTTTTTGTGGGGCGGGCCACCGCATCAGGACACGTTCGACATGAAGCCGGATGCGCCCGAAGCCGTCCGGGGCATCTTCAAGCCGATCAATACGAACGTGTCCGGCATCCAGATTTGCGAACAACTGCCCCTGCTTTCCCGCATGGCCGACAAGTACACCATTATCCGCTCGGCCACGCACGACCTTTCGGTTCACGCGCAGGCTGCGCACTATACGCTCACGGGCAACAAACCGGCTCCCGGACGCGAAGCCCCCAACATCGGCTCCGTGATCTCCAAATTCATGCCGCAGCGCAATGCCCTGCCGTCTGCCATTCACATCGGCCCGCGCATGTACGATACTGCCGGAAACGGGCCGCTTGGACAGGACGGCGGCTTTCTGGGCAACGCGAGTTCGCCCTTCCGCGTCCTTGACTCAACGCAGCCGGTTGACAAATTGGCCGCATTAACCCCGCCCCCCGGCATGACCGGCGACCGCCTCAACCTGCGCCACGAGTTGTACAAACAGGTGGACGGCTTCCAGCGAAGCATCGAATCCGGCGACACGCGCATCCACGACGCGGCGTATGAAAAGGCCTTCACGCTCGTTACGTCGCCGCAAGCCAAGAAAGCGTTCGACCTGACCAAAGAAACAACGCAAACCCGCGAACGGTATGGCATGACGCAGTTCGGGCAGGGTTGTTTGATGGCGCGGCGGCTGATTGAATCGGGTGTTCGCTTTGTGCAGGTGAACTGGCGGGCGCATCCCATCAACGACGACGTGGATAAAATGGGCTTCGACAATCATGGCGACAACTTCAACCGGTGCAAGCGCCAACTGCCCGAAATGGATAAAACCGTATCCGGGCTTATTGAAGACGTGTACCAGCGCGGCCTGAACAAGAAAACCCTCGTACTCGTGACGGGCGAGTTCGGGCGCACGACCGTCAACGGCGCGGCAGGCCGCGACCACTGGCCTTTCGTATACTCCTACCTCATCACGGGCGCGGGAATCCCCGGCGGGCGCGTGATTGGTTCCAGTGACGCGCAGGCCAAATACCCCGCCGAACTGCCCGTGACGCCCGAAGACACGTATATGAGCGTCGCCAAAATCCTCAACATGGACGTGTCCGCCCGCCTGCGCGAAGCTCGCATCGTCCGCGACTCTCCGGGCATCCCCGGCCTGTTCTCGTAGGACTTAAACCACGGGGAACACGGGGAGAAGAAGGGGAAGAGTTTAGACAGGATTAACAGGATGAGCAGGATTAACAGGATTACCAACAAAGAAAATAAGGCTGTGGACTACGATATGTTGAGGGCAATCCATGCCTTTGTTGATAATCTGCCTCTTTCTGTTGTCTCCTCTTCCCCCTCCGTGTTCTCCGTGTCCTCCGTGGTTTATTCTCTTTTCCCCTTTCTCTCCCCGTGTCCCCCGTGTTCCCCGTGGTTTCTCTCCTCTGCATTTCCTCTTCTGTGGTACTCGCGCAGGCTCCCGAAGTCGGCGGCGTCCTTCCCGGTGGCGGGCCGCGCGGACAGGTGACGCGGGTACGGATTGACGGCAAGAGTCTGGCGGGAAGCAGCTTTGAAGGTGAGTGGAAGAGGCGTAACTGTCAAATCGGTGCAGGCCGCGCCGGATGGGAATGCGCTGACGGCGGAACTGGACGTGCAGGCGGGAGCCGGATTGGGGCCGCATGAATTGCGCGTGACCACGCCCAAAGGGGTTTCGGGCGGGCTGCGCTTCTGGGTGGATACCAAACCGAACCGCGTGTTAGAGCAGACGTTAGTGGAAAGCGCGGCCCCGATGGAGTTGGACGGCAGCGGGCATGAAGTTATCAATGGCCGCATTACCGCGAAAGCGGGGCGCGACCAGTTTGCTTTCAATGCAGGCGCGGGCGAAACGTGGACGTTTGATTGCTTTGCGGATCGCATTCGTTCTCGGTTTCGACCCCATTTTAGAAATTACGGACGCGGCGGGCGTGAGTGTGAAACTGGCGCAGTCTACGTGGGAAAGCGACCCGCGTTTTGCGTATACGTTTGCCAAATCGGGCCGGTATCTCCTCACCGTCCGCGACTCGGAGTACAACGGCGGGCCGAACTATACGTATCGCCTGCTTGCCGGACGGGGCAGTCTGGTCACGAATTACCTGCCGCGTGGCGGCCAACCGGGACAAACGATTACGCTGGCGTTGCAGGGCGTGAATCTGACTGCTGCGAACTCGACGGTTACGCTGCCTGCGGAGGCGCCAACTTCCGGTATGGTTTGGGCGGATATTGCAAATGGAAAAGCCCCGGATGCCGCCCTTAATGGCCTGCTTGTGCCGCTGATGGTAAGCCGGGAAACCGTACAGAACGTTGGCGACAGCGTGGCCGTTCAATCCCTGCCGGCCCTGCCCGCAATTCTGGATGGCGTGTTTACCCGGACGCCCCACGCGCGTTTCACCTTCCACGCTTCCCCTAAAACCCATATTCTGTTCGATCTGTTGGGGCGGCGTATCGGCTCGCGCATTGACGGCGCGATCCGTATTCTGGACGCGGCGGGTAAGGAACTGGCTGCCAACGACGACGCGCCAGATTTAGGCAAGGACGCGCGTTTGGAGTTTGCTCCGCCCGCAGACGGCAATTACACGCTCGAACTCAGCAACGTGGAAGAGGTTGTCGGCGCGGATTGCGGCTATCGGCTGATTGCGCGCCCCGTTGTGCCGGATTTCAGGCTGGCGATTGCTGCAGATAAACTTGCCGTGCCGATTGGCGGAACCGTCGCGCTTCCGGTTACGCTGGAACGTTTGGGCGGCTGGAACGGCCCGGTCACGGTGACGGCAGCGAACCTGCCAACCGGCGTAACCTGCGCGGGCGGCCTGATTGCGCCCGGTAAAACCACAACGGAACTGACTCTAACGGCTGCGCCCAATACTGCGATTGTTGCGAGCGATATACACATTCGGGGCGAAGCGAACATTGGCGGCAAAATCGTCGCGCAGGAAGCGCCCGCGTGGGAACGGTACGAGCATCGTTCCATTGACCTGTCGCTGTCGGTTGAGTTCAGCTACACGCGCCCGCATCATTTATGGGATATGCTGGTTTTGGGCGTGACGCAACGCACCGACGCGATTACGGCAACAACAACAGTATCTACGCTGACGCTGACACCCGGCGCAAGCATGGAAATTCCCGTTCATATAACGCGCGAACCCAACGCGAAGGGCGCAATCACGCTGGACGCCCGTAACCTGCCGCCCAAAGTAACCCTCAAAGCCACTTCCATTCCCGACGGGCAAACAGACGGCAAAATAACCCTGTCCGCCGCGCCCGACGCCCCCGCCGACACCGCCAACATCATCGTGCAGGCGCATGTGGGCAACGCCGTCAGCCTCGTTCCCGCCATTACGCTTTTGGTTGCGAAAAAATAGGGCCAAACAAGCAGGAATTATTACCTGTTATGTTGAATGTCTGCCCGTTCCTCCACTGCAAGGCTGCTGTTCGGATTTCATGGTCTTGATTCCGAGTTTTGGAGATACGCCCTATGCGCTTCGCGTCCCACAAATTAATGCTTCCCCTTGCGCTGCTGTGCCTCGGCATGACCGGTTCCGCGCCCCGCGCCGACACGCCTCCGCTTAAACGCCATCATTTCATGTTTATGCAATACTCGCCCGGAAACAAACTCATTGAACTTTCCGAGGATGGGCAGGTGTTGTGGGAACATCCTGTGCCGAGTCTGGCCGTGATGTTCGATGTCGCCAAAAACGGCAACGTGATGTACGCTTACGGCGGCAACCCGACGGGCGTACAGGAGGTGGATCGCGAACACCATGTCGTGTGGAACTACACGGCGAAATGCGAACAGGTGCTTGGTTTCGAGCGGCTGCGCAACGGCAATGTTCTGGTGGGCGAGGAGGGGCCGTGTCAGGCCGTCGAAGTGAACCGCAAGGGCGAGGAAGTCCACGTTACGCCGCTGACGACGAACGAAAAAGGGGCGCATCGGCAGTTGCGTTCGCTGCACAAACTGAAGAACGGCAACATTCTCGCCTGCCATGAGGGGGACGGCGTAATCCGCGAATATGATCCTGCGGGCAAAGTTTTGTGGGAACACCCCGGCGTGGACAGCGTGTTTGAAGCCGCGCGCCTGCCCAACGGCAACACGCTTGTCGGCGGCGGCAAAACCGCGAAAGTAATGGAAATTACGCCCAAAGGTGAAATCGCGTGGGAGTTCGGCCCCAAAGACGCGCCGGAACTCGGCATGTTCTGGATTACGGGCATCCAGAAGTTGAAAAACGGCAACTTAGTCGTCGCCAACTTCTTGCAGGGCAAAGAGGGTACGGGCGTTCACTTTTTCGAGGTCACGCGCGACAAGAAAGTCGTCTGGACATTCGCCGACCACAAAATGTCCCATCTCGTTACAATGGCGCATCTGCTTGATGAACAATAACCAACATACGGTATTCGGTGTTCGGTGTTCGGTGTTCGGACACATGCGTTACTTGCCTTTCGCTGCGCTCTTGGTGCTGCTATGAATGACAATCCGGTTTCAGGCGTATCGAGTGGGGCGCAGAAGGCGTATCAGCGGATTCGCGCTTTGCAGGAGATAGGCGTACTGATCGCGCTTGTCGCGCTGTGCGTCGCGCTTGCCATTGCCACGCCGACGTTTCCCACCGCGCTCAACCTGCTGAAAGTGGCGCGGCAGTCCTCATACATCGGCATCATGGCGGTCGGCATGGTGTTTGTGATTACGATGGGCGACATTGATTTGTCCGTCGGTTCCATCTTCACGCTCACCAATGTTGTCACCGGACTGGCATTGCAGCGCGGTTTGCCCTTCCCCGTTGCTCTCTTGATTGGGTTGGGAATGGGCGCGGTCTGCGGGTTTGCCAATGGCGTTCTCGCCGTGTTGCTGCGCATCCCGATGATTATTGTCACGCTCGGAACCCTGAGCATTTATCGCGGCGTCGCGCTGATTTTGTGCAACAACGCGCCCGTCAGCCAGTTTTCCAAAGAACAGTGGTTTTTCACGGTTGGCGGCGGCGAGATTTTCGGCCTGCCCACCAGCGCGATCCTGATGCTGTTCATCGCCATACTCGGCTGGATTGCGCTGACGCGCTCGATTGTGGGACGGCGCATTGAAGCCATTGGCGGCAACCCCGTTGCCGCGCGATTGTCCGGGCTTGCCCTTGACCGCGTTCGTATCGGCGTGATGACGCTCAACGGCGCGATTGCCGCCCTTGCCGGAATCGCCGCGCTCGCTTTTTTGCAGTCCGCCGACCCCAGCACCGGCCCCGGTTATGAATTGTGGGTCATCGCCAGCGTGATTATCGGCGGCACGGCCCTGAGCGGCGGCAGGGGTTCGGTTCCCGGAGCCATATTGGGCGCGCTGATTATCTATGTCATCCGTAATGGGCTGGTTCTGCTCGGCGCCCCGTCCAATACCGACATCGCCGTCACCGGCATCGCCATCATTGTCGCCGTCGCCATTGATTCGTTCGTGCGCCGGCGGAAATAGGTTGTCAGGTTGTTAGTTGTTAGGTGGTTAGGTTGTATGAACGCGCTCACAGCAGTATTCCCTCCTCACCTAACAACTAACAACCTGACAACCTAACAACTAACAACCTAAAGGAATTTCCTATGAAACGCCTGCGTCCGCTTTTGCTTGCCTTTCCCTTTCTGCTGCTGGCTTCTTGCAATCGGCCTGCCGACACGTCTGCGTCGTCCGGATCTTCCACGACGGGCGAAGCGGCCCCTGCCCAATCCGCTGTGGACAGCAAGGGGCAGCCTAAACTGAAAATCGGCTATGTGATGCACGGCCAGAACTCTTTTACGGCTGTGATTCAGAGGGGAGCGGAGCAGGCGGGGCGCGACCTTGGCGTGGATGTCGAAGTGACAGGGCCGGCCAGTTTCGACGCGACGGAAGCCATTGGCATGTTCGAGGGCATGGTGCAGAAAAAGAAGGACGGCCTTGTCGTGATTCCCATGCCGGGGGAAGTGTGGGTCAAGCCCATCAAGGAGGCGATGGCGGCGGGGGTTCCGGTTGTCACCGCCAATATTACGAGCGCGGAATTGGGCGCGTCCTCGTGGTTCGGGCAGGACGAGTATCAGAGCGGCGTGATTCTGGCGACCGAACTACGCAAGATGCTGGACGCCGAGGGCAAAAAGAGCGGCAAAATCGTGGCAGGCAACTGCAAGCCGGGGGTTGCCGTACTGGACGAGCGTTACAAAGGCTTCAAAAAGGGGCTGGAGGGCAGCGCGTATACCGTGACCGACCCGAAAAACGTGGGTACGGAAAAAGCGGCCAACTACTCTGAGTGGGAAAATCAATCAACGGCCAACCCGGATGCGGTTGCCACTGTGGGCGTATGTTCGATGGATATTCCCAACCTGTCCCAACTGAAACTGCGCTCGAAGGGCGCATGGCTTATCGGCGGCTACGATCTGGAACGGGAAACGGTCGAATCCATCAAGGCGGGAACCACGCAAATCAGCCTGGGACAGCATCCGTATCTACAGGGGTATCTGCCCGTTGTCGCGCTTGTGCATCATCTGCGCGACAAAACGCCCCTGCCCAAAGGGTGGGTCAATGTCGGCACGGAAGTCGTGACCAAAGCGAACGTGGACGCCATTTATCCGCGTGAAACCGATCAGGGCGAAGAGACGAAGTGGTACAAAGATTACATCAAAAAGAACTTCGGCGATCTCAATCCGCTTGCCAAACCCCTGCCCGCCACGCATCCGTAACAAAGTCCTCATCCCCTGACCCTTCTCCCTGTTCCGGCAGAAGGGGTGACTGTTACCCTGATTTGGAGCAAACCATGATTGATTTGACAGGACGGCATATTTTCATTGCGGGCGGCAGCCGGGGCATCGGCGCGGCTGCCGCCCGCATGGCGGCAAAGTGCGGGGCGGATGTGTCCGTCAATTATCTGCGCGACGCGAAAGCGGCAAACGCGGTTGTTGCGGATATTGAGCGAATGGGGCGGCGCGGGTTTGCGGTTCAGGCGGACATTTCCGACGAAGCCGCAACCGATAAGGCGGTAGATGCGGCCGTGTCCGCGCTTGGGCCGCTGCGCGGCATGGTGATTTCCGCTGGAATTTTCGAGGGCTGCCCGCTGGAAGAGATGACGCTGGAATTCTGGGATCGGACGATGGCGATCAACCTGCGCGGCACATTTTTGACCGTGCGGGCGGCGGCTCGGCACATGCGTAAGGCGGGGCAGGGCGGCAGCATGGTGATTTACACGTCTACGGCGGGTCAGCGCGGCTCCAACGTGTATTCGGCGTATGCCACGTCCAAAGGCGCGCAAATCCTGTTTATGCGCTCGATGGCAAAAGAACTCGCGCCCGACAACATTCGCGTCAACTGCATCGCGCCCGCATGGACGGACACGGACATGGCCGCGCCCAGTCTGGACGCGGCGGGACGCGACGAGGTAGCGAAAAATTTCCCGCTCGGACGCATCGGCCTCCCCGACGACGTAGCCGGCCCAACGGTCTTTCTATTAAGCGACCTGTCCGGCTTCATCACCGGCACAACCGTGACGGTAGACGGCGGCGTAGACATGCGCGGTTAGGGCGTTGGGCGCCTTAGAGGGATAGTCCTTGCTCGTATCCAGGTCAGTAAACTCCTCAAGAGACATCTGCTTTTCCTGAAATGCCAATGCTACCTGAATGGCTTCCTCATCAAAGCGATCCCCATCGTAGATTTGCATGTCGTAGCCATTCAACTCTAAAAACGTAACACAAGCCAACAAGCCTGTCCGCTTGTTGGCTCCACAAAAGATATGATTGACAATGATCCGTTCCGCAATCGCTGCCGCTTTGTCAAAGAGACTTGAAAATCGGTCTTCTCCGAAGCGAATGGTTTGTATCTCTGCCAGAATGTAATCCAGTGAGGTGCGGTACAGAAGATTATCACTTCCGATGAACTCTTCCCCGGAGTCTTCGATAAACATTCTGTTGATTTCAACGATCACCGCAACGCTCGGCACTTTCAGTAATTGGCGAGTTCCGTCCATGTTTTCGCGTGTCGCTTCATGCGCCGTCTTGCAATTTCTAATGCTTCTGCGTCAATGGCTGCTTGCGCCATCGCGGCAGGGGGAAGCAGGCTCCGCTCGGAAACATTCTCCGGCGAAAAAAGTATTGTAATAGCGTCTTTGCTGTTGCTCAGAACCACTTTAGTCTCCTGCATAGCAGCCTGCGTCTTCGGGTTACAGACGGTATACGTGAGCATTTGCGGCATGGATGTTCCAGCACTGTTCCTGCCACGAGCGCGAATTCGCTGCAAACCTTTTGGTTTTTGTCTTGTCTTCATCTCGCGTCTTCCAAATTTTCCATGATAAACAGCCTGTATTTACATGACATGCCGTACATTAAACAACGTCAGTATATCACGATCCGCATGGCAAGTCAATACAGGAAAATGGGTTAAAACTCTCACCTGTATGCTCCTGCGTTGTCAGATTGACGCTGCGGAAACACTTTCAGACGAACGGGCATTGTCTTCATCCTTCATCCCTCATCCTTTGTTATTGCGGTGTCAGCAGGAACGCGCGGCGGCTGCCGTTGTGCAGGCCGACGCCGACAATCAGGCCGTTGTTGTTGATGCCGGCGGCAGACTCAAGTTGCCAGCCGGAATTGGCGGGGAGGAGGGTCTGAAGGTCTATGAGATTGCCCTCGCTGTAAAGAAACGCATTGGTCACAGGGTCTGAGGTGTCACGGCCCTGTTCGCCTACAATCTGATCCAGATCGTTGAGACTGTTGGGCCATGTGTAATAGTAGTTAGATGTTATACTCTTGTTCAAGGGGAGTTGAGTAACCGTACCGTCTTTCCAGAACAAACCATCCCCGAAGTAGCCGTAAGACCTACCAGCGATATGTCCCGCATTGTTAATCGTCGTCGCCCAGCTAAATACGCCGCTGGGTTCTCCGGGCAGATTGACAACGGTTCCATTCTGCGACTGCGCGGCGGTATCAGGACTGAATTTAGCCATGTCACTGCTTCCCGCAAGGACACCGGCGTCGTTAATCGCTCGGGGTCTGAAGTGTTGTCCCAGATCGGTCAGCGTTCCCTTTTGCCATAGAAAACCGTGATCCCCGGCAATGGAGCCATACGCGGAGGAGTAGCCGGCAACAACGCCGTTGTTGTTGATGGACTGCGGGTAAATCGTGACTCCGTTAAGCGTGCCCATGTCTGTTGTTGCGCCGTTCTGCCAGAAGAAAGCGCGATTGCCCACCGTGCCGATTACCTGTCCGGCCTCATTGATCTGAACAGGACTGCTGTTTTCGGAGGTTAAGGAGACGCCAAGCAGACTGACGTTGCCGTTCCTCCACACTACCGCGCTCCGAGTTCCCGACTGCGATGTACTCACGCCGACAACCATCCCCTGCGTGTTGAGGCTTGTCGCCATTGATTTGGTATCGCCGGAAAGGGGTGGCAGTTCCGTAATGGCGTAAGCGAGCGGCGTCAGACGATTAACGGTGACAGGCGTATCCGCGCTGTTGTTGCCATCAAGGGTTGCGCGAACGGTAGCCGCGCCGGCTGCCAGTCCTTTCGCCTGCCCGTTGACGATTTGAAGTTTGTCGCTTCCGCTGCTAACTGTAAAAACGGCGGAACCCGGCGTTACCGCGACAAGGTTGGCTTTCGCGTCCCGCGCCGTGAATGTCAGTTCAGTCGTTTGCCCGACCGGTACCGTTTGTCCGGCAGGTATGGAAACGGAGGAGATGTTGTTCGCCGTCGCAACATTTCCGATGCCCGTACCGTCCGGTAGAAGGGTAATTTTCGCTTGCGCTATGCCGACAACCACCCCGATGCCTTCCGTCTGCGCGTAAAAGCGTACGGTGAGATTTGCCCCTCCGGTTTTCGCGCTGTTTGTGGAAGTGTAGTTGCCGGTAAAGGCTTGCGGCGCGGGGTCGCGGTTGACGCTGTAGGTAAAATCACCCCCGGTAGCATTGGCGTTGGCGAGGGTGACAACAGCGGAAAGGGCCGAAGAGGGCGCGTTGAGGGCGCGGCTGCGCTCACCCCACGTAATACTCAGTTTAACGGGCGTGGTTTTGCTGATACCCTTTCCGCTCCCGCCGCAGCCGTGAAGCGCAAACAGGCACAACAGCAATGCCGCAAAAGTTATCCGACCGTACATAACCGTAATCCTCCACAGGTAATCATTAGTTTCAAAATGCTACCCGGAGGTTCTCTGTTCAACCTTTATATTCCTGCTTGTAGCAACGAAATAATTGTTAATATCTTCTGTTGCATAAAACGACAAAAAAGCCAAAACTCCCCACCGGCGCGAGCTTGTAAGCACAGCCTCGCGCGGGTCGGGAGTTTTGTTTTTAATTATGGCTGCGGATATAAGCGCCGGTTATCCAAACAACCGAATACCGAATACCGAACACCGAATACCTGAACACCGACTCGGTTGTCGGTCAGGGAAACAGTTCTACTTCGGGGTTGAGATACCCGCGCAGGCGCGTCACAGCCTGCGAGTGGAGTTGATAGGCGCGGGATTCGGAAACGGTCAGAACAGTTCCGATCTCCTTGAAGGTCAAGCCTTCGTGATAGTACAGGGCAACTACGGTGCGTTCGCGATCAGGAAGTTTGTCTACGGCAGTGGCGAGGGCGCGCTGCTTTTCGCGCATGGCGACGCTCTCCAGAGGAGAAAGGTCGTCGGTCGGGATCATATCCACGAGTCGCTGCTGTTCGCTGCCCATGCGCAGGTCGTCGAGCGACAACAGGTTGGTGCGCCCGTTGTTGGTCAGCATCTTATCGAGTTTTTCGGGAGTAATGCCCATCTCTTCCGCCACCTCCTCTTCGGTGGCGGGGCGTCCATGTTTGGCTTCCAATCGCATGTACGCCTGCTTCAACTGCTTTTGCTGATCGCGGACAAGCCGGGGAACCCAGTCGTCGCCGCGCAGCATCTCCAGAATCGCGCCGCGTATCAGGGTGATCGCGTAGGTTTCAAACTTGATGCCCCGGCCCGGATCGAACTGGTCAACGGCTTTGACAAGGCCGACAACGCCCGCTCCGACAAGGTCATCGCGCTCCACGCCGCCGGGCATCGGCCCGAACAGGCGACCGGCGGTAATAGACACGAGATGCGCGTACCGCTGGATAATCTGACTGCGCGCATCCTGATCTTTGTGCTGCTTGTACTGCTTCCAAAGATGTGACATTGGCGCTTCGCCCATGATAATACCTCCATGAGTTCAGGCGAAAATCGGCCCGTCAATCCATGACAGGCGCCTGTATGAGTGAGGAACCTGTTTCGGCGGGAAACAGGCGGCGCATGTTGTTCGCGGAACATGCGGTGAGCGTGTCGCGGACTTTTGGTACGCGCATCTCACTCCGATGTTCGGCAGTTTGGTGGGGAAACGTTATAGCAAAGCCGCGCATTTTTATAAAACGCGCGGCTTTATTTCTGGAAATGAGGAAGTGGAGGCAGGCGGATGGTGGCTATGCGCAGACAATAAAGCCCTTATCTATCGGACGCAAACGCCGTGTTCGCGCATGTAGGATTTGATGTTTTCGATGGTGTAGTGGCCGTCATGCACCATGGACGCGATCAGGGCGGCGTCGGCGTGGCCTTCTGTGACGGCTTCCAGACAGTGCTGCGGCGTTCCCGCGCCCCCCGAAGCGATCACGGGAATCTGTACGATACCGGCAATTGCCCGCGTCAATTCAAGGTCATAGCCGATTTGCGTTCCGTCCCGATCCATGCTTGTCAGCAGGATTTCGCCCGCGCCCCGCTGTTCGGCCTCCTGCGCCCATTCCAGCGCGTCAAGCCCGGTGGCGGTTCGTCCCCCGTTGATGAACACTTCCCAATGCGGCGAACCATCCGGTTTTTCGCCCACGCGCTTCGGATCAATGGCAATCACCACGCACTGCCGCCCGAACTGCTCCGCCGCCTGCGTCAACATCTCCGGATTCTTCACCGCCGCGCTGTTGACGCCTACCTTGTCCGCGCCCGCCCGCAATATTTTGCGAAAATCGTCTACCGTTCGGATGCCGCCCCCGACCGTAAAGGGGATAAACACCTGTTCGGCCACCCGCCTCGCCACGTCCACAATCACATCGCGCTGCTCATGGCTGGCCGTGATGTCCAGAAACACGAGTTCGTCCGCGCCCATCGCGTCGTACCGCGCGGCCAGTTCCACGGGGTCGCCCGCGTCGCGCAGATTGACGAAATTCACGCCTTTGACGACACGCCCGGCCTTTACATCCAAACAGGGAATCACGCGGGAAGCTAACATCGGGTAGAATATCCTTGAGTTTCTTGAAAAGTATCTTGAGATAGGTTTGAAACACCTGAATCGCGCTTTCCACGCCGCCGGGAACAAAAACCATAGAAGAACGCGGTAAACATCATTATAGCATACGCGCAGTGGCTCTGACAGACTGCCCCTGCCACGCGATTTATTTCCCATACTTAAATATTTGCATACCCTTGCGATTTTAGACGCGCGATTTCAGCAGGGGGCAGAGGAGAATTTTTATGCGATCCATCAGCCCGATGTGGGGTTTTGTAGCGTTGATACTGGCTGCGGTGCTGGCATCCAGCCTTATCTCTTCCAAACACCATAATGACGGCGCTATTCCGCCCGCGGAACAGGCCAGAATTGACGAGGAGAAGCAGATCGAAGAGGCGAACAAGTACAACGCCACTCACAAAACCCCACCTGCCGACAACAAGAAGTCCGCCACGAACAAGACCTCCCCCAAAACACTCTCTGTTGATGAGACGACACCCACAGCAACGCCGGACACCACGACTATGACCTTCGATCAGGCGAAGGAGGGCGCGGTAAAAGCGACGATGCAGGTTCAGGGCCGGGGCAAAATCGTGATGGAGTTGTACCCGAAAGCGGCTCCCAAAACAGTCGCGCATTTCCTCGATCTTTGCCGCAAACATTTTTACGACGGCATCAAGTTCCATCGTCTGGAGGCCGGATTTGTGGTGCAGGGCGGCGACCCGGAAAGCAAAAACGCCGCCGTAGACGAATTTGACGCCAAAGGAATCGGCACGCACGGTTCCGGCACAACGACTGTACCACTGGAAGCGCATCTGCTTCACAAGAAGTACAGCATCGGGCAGGCCCGTTCGCAGGCGCTCGACAGCGGCGACAGCCAGTTCTACTTCAACCTCAATGACAACACCGCTCTTGACGGCAAATACTGCGTGTTCGGCATGGTCGTGGAGGGGCAGGATGTGGTAGACAAAATCGAAAAGGGAGATGTGATTACCTCCCTCACACCGCTATAAATAGATGTCAGGTGTCAGGTTTCAGGTATCAGGAAAATGCTTTGTTAAGAGCCTATCCCAATAGGTCGCGTACAGAGAACGTACCCGTCTGAGTGGCCTGCGGCGTAGGGACATAACATGTTATGTCCTCCTACGAACTGTTATGTCCTGTAGAACATGTTATGTCCTCCTTCGGACGCAAATGCAATCGCCTGTTGGGATAGGCTCTAAGGCAGGATCGCCCTGACACCTGAAACCCTGAATTTACAAGGAGAAGCGATTGAAACAAGAGACTCGTAACTGGATGCGCGGCGGATGGCTGCTGCTGACACTGCTGTTTGCGCTGGCAAGCGTGGCTTCGGCCCGCGCCGACAACCCAAAGATTACAATGGTGGTTGCCAAAAGGGGTACGATGGTCATGGAACTATACCCGAATATGGCTCCCAAAACCGTCGCGCATATCGTGGAACTGGTCAAGCAGAAGTTCTACGATGGCATCAAGATTCACCGCGTGGTCAACGACTTCGTGGTACAGTGGGGCGACCCGGAAAGCAAGAAGCTCACCCCGGCGCAGTTCGACGCGAATGGCGTCGGCTCACACGATTCCGGGCATCCGGTTCCGCTGGAAGCCAAAATGCTGCACGAAAAATATACGCTTGGGCTGGCTCGCTCACAATCGCCCGACAGCGGCGACTGCCAGATTTTCATTAACCTGAAGGCCAACCACAATCTGGACGCCGGCTACTGCGCCTTCGGCAAAATCATCAAGGGCGCGAACCTCGCCGATCAGCTTGCCATTGGCGACGTGATTACTTCCGTCCGCATGGGCGCTCCCAAAGACGCAGGCAAGGAAGACAAGAAAAAGTGACCTCATGGGAAAGGGGAACTTGTTGAGATAGATTTCAGAACAAACAGGAACAACTTGCGGCAGCGCCGCGTCTTGCCTTTGCAGACGCGGCGTTGTTCGCGTTTAAGACAATGGGTGTCATGAGCGGTCATATCGTTTTTGTGCGATCTGATTATGCTTCCAGCGCACCTTCATATCGGAGAAAAATTATGAACAGCAAATGGCTGCCCCTGAGGGCAGTTGCCGGCTTTGCCGCCGTACTGGTTTCACAGGCTCTCGCGCCCGCTTCCGCCGACGCGCACGATGATCGGGTTCGCCGCCACCGCAACGACGCGCGTAACCATCGAACCACGTCAAGGCGAAATACAACAACGCGGATCATAACAACGCGCGGTCGAGACCTTCCTGTGCATACCGGGGCGTGGCATGTGGATCAGGCGAATGCGAGCAATTCCCAATATGCCCGTGGCAATTCGGGTTATCAGCACAATCAATCGGGACAGTGGAATAACAACAGAACGAACCATAACGACAACACTGGTCAGCGCAACAACACTGGTCAGCACAACAACACAGATCACCGCGACAACGCTAATCATCGCAATAACACAGACCATCGCGACAATGCCGATCATCGCGACCATACGGATCACCACTAAGAAGTCTTGACAGGCCGTTGTGTCTGAACAGGCAAACTCCCGCGTTCGCTGCCGATGCTGGCTGTGGAAAACGCGGGAGTTTGTCTTTTTGTTGTAAAACCCCAATCGTTGCGCAATTAACGTTTTACATCAGGCTGCGCGGCATCCGTTTTGGGTTGCTCCGGGTTGGCTCCCTCCCGATTGACGCTTCCGCTTCGGCTCGGCAGCCAGCCCATGCGCGGGGGGGCGGAACGGCTTGCGAACACGCCGCGCGACAGGGTACTCAGATACTCGCGGCGGTTGTGAACCTCGTCGTAGGAGAACAGGTTCACGCCGGACGCGCCCGCCTGCCGCACTCTGGCGATTTTGGCGGCGACGTTGTGGGCGGATAAGCGCCATGCGCCGATGCCCGTGTATACTTTACGGTCGCCCGCGATAGCAACCGCGCGTTTCGTCTGTTCCACAATCCGCGCCGTGCTTGTGTTGTAAGCCATGAGCGAAACCGAGTCCAGTACCCCGTCGCGCAGCCAATGCATCCAGTCCTGCCCCCGGTCTTCGGAAGCGTCCTTGCCGTCGGGAAATACGGCTGCGGATACCTGCATCCAGGGCTTATTGGCTTTCACGGCCTGCGAGATGCGCGTGACCAGTCCCGTCACCTGCGCCCGCCGCCATGTTTCCCACTCCTTGCCGAACGCATGAACGTAGGCTTTGGGGTCATGTTTCAGGCGGGCGTCGAGTTTCTGCGTGAGGGGCGCGTCGAGTTGCGGCTGCATATACGCATTGAAGCGGGCGACGGTGACCGGGGAAAAGTCATACGTGCTGTTCGGGTAGCGCACATAATCGAAGTGAATTCCGTCCACATCATAGCGCGACGCGACATCCGTAAACACGTTGAACAGATGCTGCTGTACCTGCGGGTTGCTCGGCTGCATAAACACGCCTTCGCAGTCCTGCGTATTGGCGGTGGAAAGACTGCCGTGCCAGTCGTGAGAGAACCAGTCCGGGTGCGCGTTCCACACATGCTGCGAGCTGCGAGGCCGCTTCGATTTACTCCATGTGATAAACGTGTTGAGCCAGGCGTGGATTTCAAGCCCCTCTTTATGCCCCTCCGCCACCATTTGCGTCAGGGGATCGAATTCGCGCGGCTGATGGCTCAAGCCCTCGGCGCGGGGTTCGTAGGGCGAGTTGTACCAGGCATCGCCCCGTGACCGCACCTGCACGAAAAGGGCGTTCAGCCCGTACTTTTTCGCCGTGACAATCACCTGATGAATGGACGCGGGCGACTCCAGACTGTCGCAAATAACCCACATGCCGCGCAGTTCGTTGGCGGTTGGTGGTTGGCGATTGGTGGCTGGTAAAGGCGTTGAGGGTTGAGAGTTGAGGGTTGAGGGGGATGGGGTTTGGGCGTGGGCGGCGGTTATGGCGCAGGCGGAAACAAGCAGCAGGCTCAACGCGCGGCGGGAACAATGGATGAAACGAGAAACGATCATAAACATATCTCCTGGAAGGAACGTGGTTCCGTTCAACGGGGAAGAAACCGGAAGCGGCACACTTCGGATACAAGTTGGTTACTGCGAAGATAATTGCGAGGCGAGTCCAGTATAAAACAACTTTGGCGAAGTTGTCAAGTGACGCAGCCTGCAAAACGGAATCGGCGATTGTTCTTGACAAGGCGCGTTCGCAAAGGTACACTGTGGGTGTCGCAAGCATTGGGGCCCATAGCTCAATGGCAGAGCGCCCGGCTCAAGCGGGTTTGTCTAAATTCAGGCAGGCATTGTCTGGACATGGGGAACGTAAGTAGGGCCGCTGTCGGCGTAAGTCGGCAGATGTAACCTGTCAAATTCGGGGAAGCCTACACTGCAATTGCAGCAGGGTAATCCCGAGCCAAGCGCGTTTCCTGTCAGGATACGTGAAGGTGTAGAGACTCGACGGCAGGCGCTCCGTTTTCCGAAACGGGCGAAGAGAGAGTCCAGACTGCAAACCCGAAAGGGGCGGTGAAAGCCGCAGCGGTACGCATAACTGGTTGGTTGTAGGTTCGACTCCTGCTGGGCCCATAGTCCGCTTGCGCGCAGGCCGGACAACAGAAATTCTGTTGTCCGGCCTGTTTGTTTTTGACAGTAATCTTCCGGCGGAAACGTCCGGGTGTTAAATCAGGACAGCCATATCATGCCGCGCGGCGATGTCGAGTAGGCGGGGGCGCAGGGCTGGCGCGTTGAGGGCAATCACCTGTTGGGGCGGACATTCGAGCGCGTCCTGAGCGCGTTCGTAAAGCGCGACCGCGCTTTCATTGTTGTGCGCGCCGTGAAAGAGCAAGCCATCGCACTGCTGATACTCCGGCGTGTCATAAAAATAGCGCGACCACTGCTGCGAAAAACTCCGATCCGCCGTGCCGCACAAAGCCGTCACGGAACCGGCGCGCATGGCTCCGTTATCACATAGATTGAGCAGGCGCAGAGGGCGAATGAGGCGCAGACGCGCTACGTGAAAAGCGGGATTGTCAATCAGCCGATAGTCGCCAAACACTTCGACAAGGCAACACGACAGCGTGAATCCGGCGTAATAGATGCCCCGGTCAGGGTCAATCTGCCCTGTTCCCGTACCGGGCGGAGGCAAACGGTGATGATCAAAGCGGTTGAGCGGGCCGTAGTGGTTGAAGGTCAGGGCCGTTGTGCCGAAGCGTGTGGGATTGAACAACCGTACCAGATAGGTGTCGGTGGGAATGACGTGGAACAAAGGATGCGGTGGCGTGGCAGGCGGAGGTTGCGCGATGAGTACCATTTCAGCCGCCCACGCCCACAGCTCGCGCCTGATCCACAACGCGCTCGGCTTCGCCTGCTTTCAGTGCTTCCAGTGGCGTTCGCCCTTCCAGAGAGGGATTGGGGCGCGTCAGCCAACTGACTTTGCCGAGCGGAGAAATGTCCAGCGCTTTCAGAACGGCAGGCAGGCCGGCCACAGTACCATTGGGGCCGTTCGCGTCGAATTGCCAGTAGGGGAACCGCAGGCTGCCCCGATCTTCTACGGCAAGAAGCGTCAGGCTTTTCGCGCGGTCATGCGGTGTTTGCCGGGTCGTACCCAACAGACGCGCCACCTGTGGCGCGGTCAGCGAACCCCGCAGCAGGGTTTCACGGCAGGCAAACGCGCGCTGCTGCGCTTCGATTTCCAGCCGGAGCTCTTCATCGGGCGAATACGTTTGTCCCTCCGATAGCGCGAGTACCAGCTTGTCTTCGTCAGAGACGCGATGGGAAGCCGCGCGCGTTTGCTCGGAAGCCATCTGCTTCCAGCGGGCAAGAACCTGTTCCAGTTCCACTGCCGGCGCGCGTTCCAAACGAACCCGCACTTCCTGTAAAACCTGCTCGACCATCTGCCGCCGCGCGGCAATCTTGCCATTCCCGCGTGGCCGCGCCGATAATGTCGCCAAACCCTGTTCAGACATTAAAGCGTTCCCCCTCACAGCCGTATTAGTTTCATTATACCACGAAAACACGCGCTGTAAGAGATGTCAAGCGGCTTTTCCTTACTTCCTGTTTGCGCTTTGCTCATTAGCCCGCCAAAGTCGCCATGTTAAGTAGATCATAGAACCATTATGGCGTTGCTTCTTTGCCGCTAATGTCACCGCCATGCGCCAAGTTCCCATGTTGAAAAGAGATTGAGGTTCGACTGCGGCTCGTATTCTGCTGATCCATTCGCGGTAGCTCTGAATGTCATCAAGTTGAGTCCACGCCCCGTAAATGAGAACTCTTGTAAGGATAATTCGGTCAACAGGGCAGTGTACGGGTTCATCAGGCAAGTGGTCAAGGCACCACAAAAACTTGAGGTAAAGATTCAAAGCCTTCTGGCTTGTTCCAATCTTGAATCTGCCATCTGTCAACA
Organism: uncultured Chthonomonadaceae bacterium; assembly: GCA_963817895.1. GTDB lineage: Bacteria > Armatimonadota > Chthonomonadetes > Chthonomonadales > Chthonomonadaceae > CAWFQB01. The sequence continues at coordinate 126,322 of CAWFQB010000002.1, read as the reverse complement.
TTGCGCCATGTTTTGCAGAAAGCACATCCGATAAATGCTGAATGTTTGCCTCATGATCAGCTTCACTAACCCCACCCAACAGGTAGGATCCTGATAAGTTGCGTAACTCCGCTTTGAGATCATTGCGTAGTTCATAACGCTCGGACTGCAAAACATTGTCTTGGTAGATTTTGTTCCGCCGAAAGGCGGCAAGGATGCAGTTCTGTAGCGCGTCCTCTTCGCGCGTAACATTCGTGAGACGGAGAAAGCGAACTTTGTCTGTTTCTGTCAGGTCATCTTCCATACTTCTGGTACTCCTATCAGTAAAACTTTCGGTTTGGACGAACGTTGTTTCACCACTGGCAGAGGGATTCGATGTGGGCCGCGCTGCCGTCTCGGAGCCAGCCGTCGAGTTGCGCCTGCTCTTTGAGCTGCTGCCCGCGCATCCGCGACACAGCGATGAAGCGGGTGTTCAGGTCGGGCAGGGCAGTCATGTCACCCCATAGTTTCTCGAATTGCGTAACCGGGAATACGTCTTCGTGTCCGTGTCCCCACCGTTTTTTTACGTCCTTCAAGGTTACATAGGTGGGCATACGGGACGCGAGGGCGCGGATTCCCGCCGTCACCTGCGCTTCGTCATGCAGGGTGTCGCGAGTCAGGCCGAAGGCAGACAGCAGGCCGTCAATGTGTATCCAGCTTGTCAGCGAATTGTAGTAGGTGAGCGCGAACTCGGCTTCTTCGCGGGGCATTGCCAGCCCCTCCACGAGCCGCAATTTGCCGTCCACGCGCGCCAGCCCGCCGCCCCGATCCTCCAGACGGCGCGGCATCACTTCAATGGCAAGCGTCGCGCCCTGTTGAATAAATGCGCCAAGCAGTCCCGCATCCACGTTCGCGCCCAGGGTGTCAATGTTGTGCATCAGCAGATATTGCAATTGGGGTCGGGATTGCAGCAGGCCGGCGAGGACGCCGTTGCGTAGCAGGTTGGGAATTTCGTACCAGTGGCCGACCGGATGCAGGCACTGTCCGGGCAGGTTGTCCGTGTAGTCGGAGGCTTCACCCACGCTGTGCGCCCAACCGATCAGGGCGACATGGCCGCTTTCGCGCATCTTTTGCGCCTGCGCGTCCAGCATCTGCTGCGGCATCTCCTCCCACGCGAACCGCAAATCGCGCTCGGTCGGCACAAGGCGCAGGCCAATGGCGCGTCCGGGCGACAGCAACAGCGGGCCGGCATAACCGTAGTTGTTTTCTGCCTTCAGATACGATCTCTATCGGCCCGTGCGTCATATAACTTGTGGTGAAAATGTGGGGCAAATCCGCCCCGAACTGCGTCCCGGTTTTGCGGCTTTTCGCCAGATGGGTTTCAATAAACGCGCGGTGTTTGCCGCCCAGTTTGGCGAACGGATGCAAGGCTTTGACCACGCCCGCGCCCTGCGTCCACCGACTGCCGATGCCTGCCGCCAGCGTGACAACCGCAACCTGTCCTGCCCGCAACGCCTGTTCCCCCAACAGCCGCATATCGTCCGAAACCGCCCTTATGCCGTCCAGAACATCGCCGGGTTCCACGTCCCGAATGTCGCTGCTGACAGGCAGACGATTTTGCGCCAATCCGATGCGCCCATGCCGCAAGTCCTGCCGGATGCGCTCGTGCTGAACCGGGTCGAAGCCGTTTTCCCGCAGCAAGGTTTGCAAGTCCTGCCTGGTTCCGGCCTCTTTCGCCTGTTCGGGCAGCAGTCGGTCAACGAGGGTTTGCACCGTGCCGCTGAGTTCGGGGCGCGTCCGGCAGGCAGCGCCGAAGGCTTCCAGTTCCGCGCGGCGCGACAGTGACAGGCTGCGCGGGTCGAGACGCATGAGTTGGGGAATCATCATGGTGTAGTAGGCGGGTGGCAGGGGCGCGTTCAAGGCGTTCAGCAGCGTACCCGTCGTTCCCTGTTCGTTAATAGCAAAATCATACACAACGGGTTCCATGGCGAACGGCAGGGCGTGTTCCAACTTGCGGCGCGTTTGCGACATAATCTGCTGTAGTTTTGCCTGCGCCTCTTGTTTGCGTTCGGGCGCGAAGATGAAACCCATGCCGCCGCCCGACATGCCGCCCAGCATCCAGAAGCCCCAGAAATCCGCGCCGAATTCCTGCCGCACCCGCTCAATCAGAGTTTCCGTATACAGGTTGCTTGCCCACGGAATAATGGTTTGTATGGGGCCGAAGAAGTTGCGCGTGGTCGCGTCCGCCAGTCCCTGAATGTCGCCGCTCTGCAAGTCTACAAGAATGTCTTCCAGCACCTGCTGCGACTCGTGCCGCGCCGTCCATTCCGGCTGTTCGCGCAGCAGGTATTTTTCCGTGACCATTTCCAGAATCGGCCCGACGTTTTGCGCCATGCCGCCGTGTACCAGAACAAGGCTGTCCTGCAATTTGCGCCGGGTTTCGTCCGATGCGTCCTGCCGATCCAGAATCCTGTGCGTGGGCAACAATCGCCCCCGGCTGACGCCCCATTCGGGATCGCCCTCCCGCGCATCCTGCCCCTCAATCAGTTTGATACCCGGCCACACGCCGCCCGAATCCTGCCAGCCGCCCCCGGAACCCGCCAGCCATTCACCCAAAATAGCGCGGGCCGCAACCAGTCGCCGCTCATTCTCCTGCAATGGCCCTTCAATATCGCCAGTCTGACTTGTCGCCCTCATACAAACCGTAATCAGCGCGGCCAGCAGATTGGTGGACACGGCAAGGCGCGAACCTTTGGGGATGCCGTTGACGTTGCTGACCAATTCCAGCCCCTTACCCGGCCCCACCAGCCGCGCCAGCAAATCGCCCAAATCCTGCTCCGAGCCTTCGATTCCCGGCGGAACCAGCCCGGACGCGATCAGCGCGGCTTTCAGCAGTCCCAGATAATCCCGCGCAAAGTCGAACACCTCGTCCAGATGCGTAATATCGGCGGACACGCCCAAATCCACGCTCGCCAGCCGCAGAACCGGCTCTTCAATGACGCGCAGGTAAGCCTCAACAGGCGGACGGGGGATATTCAGGGATGAGGGATGAGGGATGAGGGATGAATCGGTTTCTTCTGTCTCCTTTTCTCCTTTTCTCCTTTTCTCCTTTTCTTCCCCACGCACTGCGAGATCAATGGACACGTTCAGGACGCGCGCGCCTTCGGGGTAGTCCATGCCGAGGAAAAAAATGTCGCTCCACGCGCTATGGGTCAGGTCCATGCGGACGGGGGTGGTTTCGCGCAGGATGGGGTACGGGCTTCCGGGCGCGATTTGGGTCAGTTCGGGGCGGATACAAAGCGGCTGGTCGGCGGGATGGCCGATGCGGAACATCCACTGGTTGCCCTTTGCCGAGCGGACGCTGCGCCGCACCTGATCCGCCAGATTCTGGAACGCGAGACGATGGTACGCCGACGCAAGGGCGCTGGAAAGGGTGTCGCTCGGCCCCTGTTCGCGCTGAATGTGCAGCAGAAGGGTCAGCGCCTCCTCAAAACGGCGTTCCAGCAGCAACAGGTAACTGTCGAACGGCAAATGCCCGCTTGGTGGTAGCGCGGGTTTGGCGGGCAGATGAAAGCGGTGAATGGCATACAAAAAGAAGCAGGCGCGAACCCGTTCGTACAGGTTCTCGCTGTGGCTGCGCAGGGTTTCCAGCGCATCACACTCCGCCAGCAGTTCTTCCAAAGAGGCGCGTTCGGCAAACTCCGCCAGCGAACGGTCGCGCATGTCGGGATCGGCGGACGTGATGATGTTTACAAGGTGGTGAGTCATGGTTTTAGGGTTTTAGGGTTTTAGGATGTTGGGTAACAGGGAACAGGTTATCAGCAAAATTGAACCCCATTCCTAAAACCTTATGGACAAATCAGTTAAACATGGTACACTGAGGTATGAGCCAACGAACTTTTCACCTCAATGAAGCCGACGCCAACGCATTGAACGCTGCATACCTGCATTGCAAGGATGCTAACACTAAAAGCCGCTACCAAGCTGTTCGTCTGTATGGCTTGGGCTACTCTGTTGCCGAAATCCAAGACATCTGCGGGTGTAGCCGTACTCGCCTATTCTGCTGGACACGCGCCTATCAGGAACACGGCCTCACCGCGCTCGTGGATGCCCGACGCGGCGGCAACCGGGCGCGTCTATCGGGCGAACAACTCGAAGCCTTGCAGAACCAGTTGCATCGCTACACTCCCACTCAGTTGTTGGGCAAGGAGAAATGTCAGGGGGACGGGCAGTTTTGGAGTGTCTCCGATCTTGTCACCCTCTTAGCCCGTGACTACAACGTTGTATACCAGAGCCGGACGTCCTTACGCACCCTGCTGCGTACCTGCGAGATGAGCTACCAGCGTCCTGAGAAACAATATAAGAGCCACAACGCGACCAAGCTCATGGAATTCGAGAAACACCTGGAAAAAAAATCCTCGATGTGGCGTTAAACGCGCCCAAGACGATCTTACTCGCGGGCGACGAAGCCAGCGCGTACCTGCAAGCCACCTTGATGCGCGTGTGGGCCAAGAAAGGCCACACGCCGGTTGTGCCCGTAAGTGCCAGTCGGGACAACACGCACTTCTACGGAGCACTCAATATGGCAACCGGCAAGGAAACCCTGTTGCGCTCCGCCTTGATGAACAGCGAGGTATCCGCCTTGTTCTTGCAGAAGTTGCTCGACGCCTACCCGAACTTACCTCTTCTGCTGTTATGGGATCGCGCTCCCTGGCACAAAGGCGAAGCGGTTCGCGCGGTTCTGGAAGCGAACCCGCGCTTGGAAGTCCTGTGGTTTCCACCCGGTTGCCCGGAGTTGAACCCGCAGGAACATGTCTGGAAAGCCGCCAGAAAAGCGGTCGGACACAACCATCAATGTGCGACGCTTGCCGTTTTAGCTGAAGAGTTCGAAACCTACTTGAAGACAGCAGAATTTCCTTGCTCGCTTCTGGAACAGCACAACTTTCCAGTGCTATGTACCATGTTTAACTGATTAGTCCATTAGAACCCTAAAACCCTAAAACCCTACTTTCGTTGCGCCAGCAGTTCGCATAAACCGGCGAGAACCTCTTCGCTGTCCTGTCCGTTGAGGGCGAGGGCGAGTTGGGCGGTGAGCAGGCCGTAGCGGGCATCGAGGGGATAGCGGCGTCCCTGCGTGTCCAGAGCCAGATAGCGTTCGCGCTGCGCCAGTTCGTTGAGGACGGGCGACAGGGCGATAGAAGCGGTATCCGGCGCGTCCGCAATGTGCTGTTCCAGCAGAGACATCACAAGCGGCGTGAGGACGTGGATGCCGAAAAAGCACAGATAGTGTCCCGTGCGCAAACCCGGCACGAACAGGGTCTGCTCGGCCTGCGTGGGCGTGGGCTTTTCTATGACCTGTTCAATCGTGAACAAGTCCTGTGTGCCTTTTACGCGCTGCCCGCCGACCGTGCCGAACAGGGGCAGAAGCGTTTCTCGCGTGGGCTGTACGCCGGACACGGCGCAGGCTTGCGATTCGGCGGTTTCTACTAATTGCCGCGCGCAGCAATCGCCTGTATCGCTGACAAAGATGTGGTCGCCGATCATGTGCAGAAACGGCTGGTCTTTCACCCAATCGCGGGCGCAGTACACGGCATGGCCGTAGCCGCGCGGTTCGGATTGCGCGACAAAGTGCAGGCGCGGCGCGTGTTCGCCCGCCGCGTCGCGGTACGCGGCCTCATCGCCGGGACAAACCACAACGCAGCACTCCTCCATGCCCGCCTGCCACGTCTCGTTCAGCAGAATGGCAAGCACGGATTTTTGCGTCCCATCGCGATCTATGAGCATTTGCAGGGGCAGGGCGCGTTGATTGCGCCCCGCCGCCGTAATCACAGCCTTTGTAATCTTCAAAGTAGATGTTCTTTCCTACAACTTTCGGTGTTCGGTGTTCGGTGTTCAGGCGTTCGGGTGTTGGGCTTGTATCTCGTATCTCCTATCTACTCTTCCCTTTTCCCTTCCAGTATACCCGGCAACTTGCGCGGCGGAAACACTCCCGGCCTGTATGCGTACAATAAAAGACACCTTCTGGCTGACCGGGCGTTGAAAACGCCTGTCTTTAGTGACGTTCCACCGAGTCTCCTATTTTCGGGTATATTCTTGCCGAACATCAACAATCACAGAAAGGTACAAGAGGATGCGTAGACTACGATGGGGATTTCTGGCGTGGGCGCTGCTGTTGCTGCTGCCTGGATGCGGGGCGCGGGCGCAGCAAAACGGGGCTTTTCGAGCGCGGCAGGGCGAACCTACGCGCATTAGCGACGTTATTTACGGACACAAGATGGGCGTCGCGCTGACGATGGATGTCTTCAAGCCTGCCAAACCCAATGGCATCGGCGTCCTCTTCATGGTCAGCGGCGGATGGGTGTCCTCGCATGAGGCTATCAATCCTGGCGTGGCGAAGTTCTTTACGGACAGGGGGCAGACCGTGTTCGAGGTTGTTCACGGAACGCAGCCCAAATTCACCATCCCTGAAATCGTGCAGGACATTCAGCGCTCCGTTCGCTTTATCCGCACTCATGCGGCGGAATATGGAGTTGACCCGAACCGGCTTGGCATTTCGGGCGCAAGTTCGGGCGGGCATTTGTCCCTCATGGCAGGCGCGTTGGGAACCGAGGGTTCCCCCACTGCCAAAGACCCGGTAGACCGCGTTTCCAGCCGCGTTCAGGCCGTTGCCTGCTTCTTTCCGCCAACAGATTTTCTCAATTACGGCAAGACCGGAGCCAACGCCGTCAAGATTGACACGCTTCGAGGCTTTTGGACGGCCTTCGGCGTGACCGACGCAACTCCCGAAGCCGACCGTGAGCGCATCGCGCGCGAAACGTCCCCGATTTACAGCGTCACGGCCAAAATGCCGCCCACGCTCATCATTCACGGCGACGCCGACATGCTTGTACCGCTACCAGCAGTCCCAGATTCTCATGGCGAAGTTGGAAACGCTGAAAGTTCCACACCAGTTGGAAATACGGCCCGGCAAAGCGCACGGCTGGCCCGGTATTGAAACGGATTTCCCCAAACTGGCGGACTGGTTCGACAAGTATCTGGGGAAAGCCGGGGAAACAGCCCTCCAGAGTGGCCGTCTCTAAGAACCTATTACTCTGAACTGGTAGAATGTAAGGATAATTTGTAGGGGTTCTGCTTGCTGAACCCTCCTCGAAGAAGGCTGAACCCTCCTCGAAGAAGGCGCAGCAAGCAACGCCCCTACCTGTGCATTCTATCGTGTTAGAGTGTTATTGCATATAATGCAACGGATATAAGGACTAAACATGAGGCTTTTTCAATTGTTAAGGCGCACAGGAGATGGTAAACGGAGTGGATTGTCGCTGACGGCATGCGCGTTCGCGTTGTCCGCGTCCCTGTTCGCGTTGCCACTAAACGCGGACGCGCAGAAACGCAACATACCCAAATCTCCCACTGAAGAGCGTGGGGATTTTCGCCCCCCCTCTGTGCCGCTCGTTACCCACAGCCCCTATTTCAGCGTGTGGTCGAACGCCAACTAGCCTGACGGATGACTTTACGCGGCACTGGACCGGGGCCGTGCAGCCGCTGGAGGGCTTAATCCGCATTGACGACAAGCCTTATCGCTGGGCGGGGCCGGAACCCAAAGCCGTGCCTGCTATGGCGTTTACCGGGCTGGAAATCTACCCCACGCGCAGCATTTACCACATGGAGGGCGGCGGAGTTCGGCTCAACGTCACGTTTTTGTCGCCGCTTCTGCCCACCAATCTGGAAGTTCTGTCGCGCCCCGTCACCTATGTAACGTGGAGCGCGGAATCCATTGACGGCAAAAGCCATCCGGCAACGCTGTATTTCGATTGCACGGGCGAATGGGCGGTCAACACGACCGATCAGGCCGTCAACGAAACCACGTTCACGCGCAATGGGTTGCTTGTCGGCAAAATCGGAACCGAAGACCAGAAGGTTCTGGCAAAATCGGGCGACAACCTGCGCATTGATTATGGCTATTTCTATGTGGCCGTGCCGCAAAATCAGGGCAGCCCGAAGCAGGGCGTTATGCCTGCCGATGCGAGCCGCGATATTTTCGCCGGGTTGAGCAAGCCGGATTTGGAACTGCTGACGTTTCCGCGCCCCGCCCGCAACGGCTGGCCCGCCATTACCAACACCATTTCGCTCGGCACGGTGGGCAAAAATCCCGTGTCGCGCCACATTCTGCTGGCCTATGACGAATTGTACGAAGCGCAGTTGCTTGGCAAAAATCTGCTGCCCTACTGGAAACGCAACGGCATGACGGCGGAACAACTGCTGACAACAGCCGAACAGCAGTACAAAACCGTAGACGCGCAGTGCAAAAAGTTCGACAGCGAACTCATGGCCGACCTTGCGAAACAGGGCGGCGAACGGTATCAGCGACTGGTCGCCCTCGCGTATCGGGAGTGTTGGGCGGCGCACGGGTTGGCTGCCGACGCGCAGGGCAACCCCCTGCTGTTCCCGAAAGAGAACTTCAGCAACGGCTGCATTTCGACTGTAGATGTGCTGTACCCGTCCTCGCCGTTTTTCCTGCTGTTCAACACCAATCTGCTGCGGGCGCAATTGACGCCCGTGCTGGATTACTCCCGGTCGAGCCGCTGGACATTCCCCTTCGCGCCCCACGATCTGGGCCAGTACCCGCTTGCCAATGGGCAGGTGTATGGCGGCGGCGAACGCGACGAGCGCGACCAGATGCCCGTAGAAGAAACCGGCAACATGATCCTGATGCTGGCGGCAATGGCGAAGGCGGATGGCAACGCCGATTACGCCAACAAATACTGGCCCGTTCTGACCCGGTGGGCCGCGTATTTGCGCGACAGGGGACTTGACCCCGAAAATCAACTCTGCACGGACGATTTTGCGGGGCATCTCGCCCACAACACCAATTTGTCTCTCAAAGCGATTGAGGCGTTGGGCGGGTATGCCCTGCTGTGCGATATGACCGGGCATAAAGACGAGGGCGATGCGTACCGCAAAATCGCGCGGGAGTTCGCCGCGCGCTGGCAGGATATGGCAAAGGCCGCTGACCACTACAAGCTGACCTTCGACGGCAGCCCGGAAACGTGGAGCCAGAAGTACAATCTCGTATGGGATCGTTTGCTCGGCCTGAACCTGTTTCCCACCAATGTCGCGAATTCGGAAGTGGAGTTTTATAAGACGAAGCAGAACAAGTACGGCCTGCCGCTCGACAACCGTAAGGCGTATACCAAACTGGATTGGACGGTCTGGACAGCCACGCTCGCCACCACGCCCGAAGATTTCCGTTCGCTCGTGACGCCCCTGTACGATTTCGTCAACGCCACCAATCGGCGCGTTCCGCTCACAGACTGGTTCAATACGCCGGACGCCAACTACGTCGGGTTTCAGGCGCGTTCGGTTGTGGGCGGGCTGGCGATTAAAATGCTGGCCGATCCCGCTATGTGGCACAAGTGGAGTGACCGGGCGCGAACCGGACACTAACAACCTTGAACATAAAAACTCCTGTGTCTTTGCGGACACAGGAGCGAATCCAAAAGGATAGTGTTTTGAGGGCCGACGAGTACGACGTTCAGGATAGTTGGCACTGCCCGAACGGCGCGAAAAGGGACACGAATTCAGTCTGCCGAACCGACTTACCGGCGCGTGGCGCTCTCCACTTCTACCCGGCAAGCGGATAGTCGTAGATGGGCATCACGGCCATGCTGTCGGGCGCGTGTTTGAGCTGTAGCGCTGTTATCACCTGGGTTGCCGTCCAGAGCGAGAAGAACGTCTCCCCACACTCCTGACAGACATCCGCAGGCACGTCCCGTATCAGCACGAAGGTGCTGGCCGTCCGTCTCAATGTTAAGGCGATACGTTGGGACTCACAGGCGCCGCCGCAGGAACCGCACGGGGATGCGGTCGCGACATCGTGTACATTGTCATTCATCGAGCCACTCTCCTTTCAGAGGAAGTATTCTTATTATTCATTATATTTTCGCGCCTGGCGCAGGTAAAAGTGCGGCATTTATGGCGCAGGGCACATATTCAAGCACTATTACCAATGAGTAGGTTGTTAGTTGTCAGGTTGTTAGTTGTTAGTTCATCAGGTTTGTGTCTTCTGCCCTCTTTTTCCTTATCTCATGGAAAGACTTGTATCCACGCCAACTTAACGGCTATAATGAAGCCGATCAGACCTGAACGCCTGACAAACTAACAACCTAACAACTAACAACCTGACAACCTGACCCGGAGGAACCTTCATGATCGTCCCCACGCGCACCCTGTTTGAACACGCTTACGGCAACTATGCCCTGGGCGCGTACAACATCAACAACCTGGAACAGACAATGGGGCTGTTTCAGGGCTGCATTGATTCGCAGGCCCCCTTTATCATCCAGATTTCCAAAGGCGCGCGGGGATATACCGACAAGCGCATGCTGGAAGCCATTATCCGCACTGCGGATGAGATTTTTCCCGAAGCGCTGTTTGCAGTGCATCTCGATCATGGCGACGAAGCAACGGCCATGGAGTGCATTGCCAGCGGATTTTACTCGTCCGTGATGATTGACGCTTCCCACGAGTCATTTGAAGAGAATGTCGCGATTACGAAGCGGGTGGTGGATGCGGCCCATCCGCAAGGCATCTCCGTGGAAGCCGAATTGGGGATGTTGGGAGGCGTGGAAGAGGACATCAAGGTAGATGAAAAGAACGCCTGCCTGACCGATCCTGACGAAGCCGAGGAGTTCGTACAGCAGTCCGGCTGCGACAGCCTCGCCTGCGCCATCGGAACCAGTCACGGCGCGTATAAGTTTTCGGGCGGGCAGGGTCTGCACTTCGACCGCATCAAAGCCATTCAGTCCAAAATCCCCAACACGCCGCTCGTGATGCACGGCTCGTCATCCGTGCCGCAGGACGAAGTACACCGCATCAATCAGGCGGGTGGGCAATTGAAAGAGGGCGCGAAGGGCGTAGACCCCGAAGCAGTACCTTCCCGCCGCCAAATTGGGCGTCTGCAAAGTGAACATTGATACGGATGGCCGTCTGGTATGGACGCGGGTTCACCGCGAGTTCTTCCGCGACAAGCCCGCCGAATTCGACCTGCGCCCGCCCGGTAAAATCTTTATGGCCGAATATGCTAAATTCATCGTCAGCCGCAACCAGTACCTCGGCAGCGCGGGACAACTGACCGCCGCCCGCGAACACGCCAAATCAAAGCATTAACCTGCGCTTCACATCCACCGCAACTGCCAGAACACCCGCCCTGATTGTGACGGGTGTTCTGGTATTATTTGCGTGAGGCCACAATTTACCATCCATGTCCAGTAGCGAGGAAGAAAAACTTATGACGCGATGCAGCCGAAAGCAATTTCTGTCTCTGATTCTTATTTGCCTGACTGTTCCTCTTATGGCGTTTTCGCCGCGAGAGATGAGAGTTACGTATGTTCCCAACCACTTTACCGCGCAGCCTGACAACCAGCAGATTGGGCCGGTACATGGCGGGGCGGCGGTGGATCGCGCCGGGAATGTTTACATCAGTACGGACACCCCGCGCGGTATTCTGGTTTTCGGGCCGGACGGCAAATATCGGCGCTGTTTCGGGCCGGAGCAGATTCACGGCCTGTTCCTGACGCGCGAGCGCGATGGCGAGTATCTGTATGCCGCCCGCCCCAATTTCCACGAAGTTCTCAAAATCAAAACTGATGGAACGTCGGTCTGGACGATGAGCTACCCGGCAGAGTCCGGCATTTACGCGAAAGCCGAAGAGTTCAACCCGACGAATATAGTGGCCCTGCCGGATGGCACGATCTTTGTCGCGGACGGATACGGCAAGAATTACATTCACAAGTACGACCGTGACCGCAAGTACGTAAAGTCGTTCGGCGGCCCGGGGGAGTTCCGGCGGAAGACGGCAAGTTCAACCGCTGTCATGGCCTTGCGGTGGATATGCGCGGCTCAAAGCCGATGCTGATTGTCTGCAACCGGGAGAGTGACCGCGTGGAGCAGTGGGATACGGATGGCAATCTGGTGAAAGTGCTGCAGCGCAACCTGCGTATGCCGGCAGCCGTGAATGTCGCGGGCGATTACATCGCTATCGCCGAATTGCGGGGGCGCGTCACGATACTGGGCAAGGATAACAGCATCGTCGCTCAAATCGGGGACAATCCCAACGCCGCGCAGCGCGCCAACTTCGGGCTGGAACCGGCGCAGTGGACGGAGGGCGTTCTCAACTCCCCGCACGGAATATCATTCGACCGCGCCGGTAATGTAGTGGTTTCCGAGTGGAGCAAATTCGGACGGCTTCACCTGTTCACGATCAAGCGATAGCCAACACGCTGTTCAGGGCTGAATGAAAGGCATTATGAAACACGTACCCTGCGCTGTGAAAGGATGGGGCATCCTGTTGCTCCTTCTCCTGAGCGTGGTTTCTCATGGAGCCGACACGCCGCCCCTGACAGTCGGCCTTTGGAAGAGCATCACGCCTGCGGGCGTCACCATGAGCGCGGCCAATCATGTGTTTTGTCAGGGCATGGCTATCGATCCGAAGCGTCCCTCCACTCTGTATCTTTGCGTCTGCGCTTATGACGTAACCAAAGGCGGATTGTATAAGACGACCGACCGGGGTTCTCACTGGTCCAGGATTGGGAACCTTGATGAACCGATCCATATCGCCGTTGACCCGCATCATTCCAATCATTTGTATTGTGTGGACGGGGTGCGGGGGAACACACAGGGATTCTGGATTTCCACCGATGGCGGCGTTTCCTGGACCTTGCCTCCCGGCTTTGCGGCGGCAACGCAACCCCCGGTGGGAACGCGAGACCTGTATTCCCTCGCCGTGGATCCGACGGATTTCAATCATGTGCTGGTCAGCTTCCATTCGCCCTGGAGTGGCTCCAACAATTGTGGCGTTCTGGAAAGCCGCGACGGGGGAACCACCTGGGTTAGCCATAATCCTCCCGCTGGTTCGGCAAAGGGTTACGGCATGGCGGTGTTCTTCCTGTATGATCCCATCACCAAACAGGGAGATAAGAACACCTGGCTGTTCACTGCGCAGGCGGGTGGCTTCTATAGAACGACGGACGCGGGTTCCACATGGTCGCAAGTGTATCCGCTTCAAATGACACATGGCGGCAATCAACTCTATCGCGCCAAAAACGGGGTTCTGTACGCCGGCGCGTATCAATATCCGGTACGCAGCGTAGACAACGGCGCGAGTTGGCAGCCGCTCAAGCAGGGGCTTGTGTACAGTTGGTACATGGGGATCTGCGGCGACGGGAAGAATTTGTATACCGGCTGCGTCAACGCCCATCAGCCGTTCTTCACCTCCCCCGAAAAGGACGGCGTGACCTGGACAGCCTATGGAAACGGGGCGCAGACGTTTTCTGAAGAGCCATTTGAAATGGGGTACGACGCCGCCAACCACATCCTGTATTCGGCCAGTTGGAGCGAGGGCCTGCTCGCCCTCAAAATTAGATAGGGAGTTCAAAAGGAAAGAGAGGACCTGGCAAGGAGGAGAGTCGCCGGGGTTTGCAGCAATAGGGCGTAGTGGCGCAGTCTACAGTCAACGTTTCGACTTACAAAGGAGTGATACGAACATGATCTATGCGGCTCCGAATACAGAAGGCAGCCTCGTCGCCTTCCAATCGCGTTATGGCAACTATATCGGCGGGGAGTTTGTGCCGCCCGCCGATGGCGACTACTTTGAGAACGTCAGCCCCGTCAACGGCAAAACGTTTTGCGAAATCCCCCGTTCCCGCGCGAAAGACATCGAACTCGCCCTTGATGCCGCGCATAAAGCGAAAGACGCCTGGGGCAAAACCTCGTATGCGGTTCGCGCCAATATCCTTAACAAAATCGCGGATCGAATGGAAGCCAATCTGGAAATGCTGGCCGTCGCGGAAACGTGGGATAATGGCAAGCCGATTCGCGAAAGCCTCGCCGCCGACCTGCCCCTCGCCATTGACCATTTCCGCTATTTCGCGGGGTGCATCCGGGCGCAGGAGGGGAGCATCGCCCCCATTGACGATTTAACGATGGCCTATCATTTCCATGAGCCGCTCGGCGTTGTGGGGCAGATTATCCCCTGGAACTTCCCGATTCTCATGGCGACGTGGAAACTGGCCCCCGCGCTGGCGGCGGGTAACTGCGTGGTCATCAAGCCTGCGGAACAAACGCCCGCGTCCATTCTCCTGCTAATGGAACTCATCGGTGACCTGCTTCCTCCCGGCGTGGTCAACGTGGTCAACGGCTTTGGCGCGGAAGCGGGCAAGCCCCTCGCGTCCAGCCCGCGCATCGCCAAAATCGCGTTTACGGGAGAAACCACGACGGGGCGGCTGATTATGCAGTACGCCTCGGAAAACATCATTCCCGTTACGCTTGAATTGGGCGGCAAATCCCCCAACATCTTTTTCGCGGACACGTTCGCGCGGCAGGACGCCTTTGCGCAAAAGAGCCTGGAGGGGTTCGCCATGTTCGCGCTCAATCAGGGCGAAGTCTGCACCTGTCCCTCCCGCGCGCTTGTGCAGGAATCGTTCTACGACGAGTTTATGAACCACGCGATTGAGCGCGTGGCCCGCATCAAGCAGGGGAACCCGCTGGATACGGACACGATGATCGGGGCGCAGGCTTCCAACGATCAGCGCGAAAAAATACTCTCCTACTTCGAGATAGGACGGCAGGAGGGCGCGAAAGTTCTGATTGGCGGCAGGGAAGCGAGCGTTTCTTCGGACTTGCAGGGCGGCTATTATATCGAGCCGACGATCTTCGAGGGGCGCAATGAGATGCGGATTTTCCAGGAGGAGATTTTCGGCCCCGTCGTGTCCGTAACAAAGTTCACGGACGAAGCGGACGCCCTGAAAATCGCCAATGAAACGCTGTACGGATTGGGCGCGGGATTGTGGACGCGGGACATGAGTACGGCCTTCCGCATGGGACGGGCAATCCAGGCGGGCCGAGTCTGGACGAACTGTTACCACCTTTACCCGGCGCATGCGGCCTTCGGCGGCTACAAGCAGAGCGGCATCGGGCGCGAAAACCACAAGATGATGCTCGACCACTATCAGCAGACGAAAAACCTGCTCGTCTCTTACGACCCGAACCCGATGGGCTTCTTCTAGCCCTCAACCCGGGCGTCCACTTGTGGACATAACCCCTTCTCCCAAAAAAGCCTGGGAGAGGGGAGACTGATAGATTGGAAGATGAGCCTGAAAAGCCTCCTCTTCTGGCAATACAGTATCAGCCAGGAGAAGCAAGCAAGCAGTAGCCCCTCTCCTGGCGCGTTGCGCGGCAAGGAGAGGGGTTGGGGTGAGGTAAATGAATCCCGTCAAACGAGTGGACATTACGCCCGAAGCGGCGGCGTTCGTCGAAAAACTGAAAGCCTTACACGGCTCTCTCCTGTTCCATCAGTCGGGAGGGTGCTGTGACGGCAGCGCGCCGATGTGCTATCCGCTTGGCGACTTTCGGATTGGCGCGAACGATGTGTTTCTCGGGGAAATCGCGGGCTGCCCGTTTTATATTGGCGGGCAGCAGTTCGCGTACTGGCGGCACACGCATCTCACCATAGACATTGTGCCGGGGCGGGGAGCAGGCTTTTCCCTGGAAGCGCCCGAAGGCATGCGCTTTGTCACCCATTCGCGCCTGTTTACGGACGAGGAGAATGCGCGGCTTGGGGCGCAGGGGGAACCTTTGCGCGGGGTACTGGCGGAAGTGTAATTGAAGGGAGCGACGATTATGCGGACGATGATGAGGTCTATGCAGCGCAGGCGGCGGGGCATTGCAGCCGGATTGATGGTTTGCCTGTCCCTGTGGTCAGTCCGGCCCGCCTGCGCGCACAATGCCGCCGTGCATCAGGGAATGGCGGCGCGGGCGTATCAGATCATGCGGTTCGTAGATCGGGCGAGCCGGTCCAATCAGACACTGGGCGTACCGCCGCAGGGGGTGAGCGCGGCACAGTGGAAAACATTCCAGCATGACATCGCAACGGCGCGCAAAAAGCTGGATACGCTGGCAGGCGACCCGGCCCCCGGCGACCTGAGCAACAAGGGCGCGTCGGACGCGCTGGCAACAGCGGCCGCGGCTCCCGACGATCACAAGGATGATACACACCTGTTCGTGAAGGCAAGCAGCGTACTGGGCGCGGGCGCGGCGAACAAGGTGGTGGATGAGGCGATCAAGGCCGGAGTTGCGGCACTGCTGATTCCTATTGTTTGCCTTGCCAGTTGCCTTGCGAACCTGTTCGGGTTCGGTGGGGATACGTGCGAGGAGTGCGTGAAGAACGCCAAAAATCTGGCGAACAAAACGCCCACTCCCGACGACTTGCTGAATTTGATCCCCGGCATCGGCGATATTACCAGCAGCCAGTTCACGGGCCTGTGGCACTTTATCAATATGTCCTCCTCGCCACTCGTGGAGAACGCCTTCGACGACCATCAGGGAATTCTGTACGAGGCGGCCGGCCCGGATCAGGTTCCGGGCGCGATAGACCTGGCGATCATGGCCGGAACCGACCTGATCGGCCTGAGTGTCAACCCCGACAAGAGTGACGGCGTAAAGCATTACGAGATCGTCAACCCCGGTGATGGGTTCCCCGATGGCGACACGTACAAGGGCAGCGTCAAGCGCAGCAACGCGGAGTGGCAAAAATATCCGATGGGGCATACGCCGTTCACGTCCGTGGACAATCTCGCGCTCTACGGCTGGCGGCAGTTCCGCGACAACGGCCACGACCTCGCAAACCTGGGTTTCCCGCTCCACGCGATGGGCGACGCGACCGTTCCCATGCACGTTACCGGCACGACCTCGTATGGACACCGCCCCTTTGAGGACGCGCAGGAGCAGCTATGGAACAACGGCAAGCTGACCGCCGCCCTCAGTGACGAGCGCATTTTGCAGGCAGCCTACCGCTATCGGCAAGAGATTCTGCAGTGGCGGGCGAAGGGGCATGCGGGCGATATTCCCGTCCGGCGACTGGTGCGCGAGGTCGCCCGCCATACGTTTGATTACAGCCGGGCAAAGCAGGCGCAGACCCTTCTAACGTCACCCCTCAAACCCTGGCCCTTCAACGATGCCGCATCTCTCCTCTGGCACACGGTCAGCGAGAACGACGCCAACACCCTGTACCGGGACCGCTCGGACGCCGTAGCCCTCGTCGCGCCGCTTATCGAGGACGGTATCGCCGCCCAACTCGCCTTCCTGATGTCGGCGGTCGAGGCGAATGGCATCGTCCAGAACGCGCCCTCGCCGCTTCCGCTTGATGGCCTGCCACAGACAGCGCCAGCGCGATTGGCAGTGGTTACGCCCGATGCGCCGAATAAATTCGTACTCGCCGGGGCCGGAGCGCCGAGCGCGCTCGAAAGCGCGGCGCGGGTGGAGTATGCGCGCATGGCGCAGCAGTTGGTGGCGGGCAAAGCCTCTCCCGCTGAGTACCTGTTCCGGGTTCGCAGTCTCACTCGCAAGGTTCGCGCCGCCGTTGCTCAGGGCAAGACCTCCCCCAACGCGATTGCAAATTACCAGACCATTCCCAGGGGGCAAAAATTGCCGAAGGCGCCCTCCGCGCGGGAAATGAGCGTCGTGTTCAGCCACATCGGCATGATGCTTTCCCCCAAGTGCGCGTCTCAGCCCGCCCCGAACACGCCCCGGCTGCAAAAGATCGGCTACGGCTCCACCAATCGCGACCTCGCTTTCGCCGTGTCGCCGGTGGATGGCGCGACGAGTGACTGCCCGATCTTTTATGAGTTCGCCGTGCAACTGACCGATGTATTTCCCGGCGATGCGGGCTTCCTGCCTGCCGAGGCGTACCATCAGGTCGTCTTCCGCAACAGTGACAATGCCGACCTGAACCCGGCAGGCAAAATGCGGCTGGTCTTCCGTATTCCCCGCAATCAGGCGCAGACCGGTGAGCGCGACTTTTTGCTGCAAAACGTCGCGCGCTACTCTACGCTGCACTGGCGAGTACGGGCCATCAACGCCAATGGCCTGTCCTCGGAATGGAGCGAGTGGCAGAAGGGGGCAAGCCCCTTCTTCGGCGAACCGTAGGTTCAAGGCTACTGGCGTATGCTGATGGTTTTCTTTAGGGGTGGCCGCTGATAACGACCGTGCCGTCTGCCTGCGTGACCACGACACCGGTGACGATGGGCAGATAGCCGGGAGCCGTGACCCACAATCCGGGTACTAACAGCGAACCGCCCTGCCCGTTCAGGTAAATGGTTCCCGCATTTTGGGAAAACCAGGGCAGGCCCGTAAAGTAGTCCATTGCGTAGGCCGTGACCGTAAGCGGCGTGTTATCGGGAAGGTTGACACCAATCAGGCGCACATCCAGATTGATGGTTGTGACATAAGTGGAGACATTCACCGCGCCGATAGCGCGGGGCGTTCTGCCGCTGATGGGTTGCGCCGCGTCCCAGATGATATTGTACTTGCCGCCGTGCCGCGCATTCGCGCCGCCGCCCGTGTTTCCGCCGCCGCCCCCACCGCCCGTATTGCCCCCGCCGCCGCCATTTTGCGCCAGAACCGGCATCGCTATTCCGCTCGCCAGCAACCCCAACAAAGCCGCAAACCCCATCATGTCATAGCCACGTTTCATTTTTTGTCTCCCTTGCGCGAAAAGGCTGCGCGGGCAATTTCAGTCCCGCACACCAGGCGATATTGTCCTACGCGACAGGAGAGAACGAAGGAAGGGCCAAAAATACAAATGGTCGAATTTTATTTTTGTTTTCTGTGGGGCTATATTGACACTTCCCATTTCGACGCGGCCCGAACAACTTTTCCCTGAACTACTTCGTAACAGAAGTATGTGGTTCGCATCGGCGCGTAACCCCGTTTCTCACTTTGCGTTCAGACGCTCATTCCTTTTCCATCCGTTCGTAACCCGACCTTTCGATATTCGCGTTCATTCGCGTTCATTCGCGGCTATTTCACCAATGGCCTGGTAAATCAGGAAGTTTTCCGCCCATGTGGATTGTACAGCTTGCGCTCCGGCGCAAATATACGTTTGTGGTCATGTCGCTGTTTATCGCCCTGCTCGGCATTTTGACCATTTTTCGCACCCCAACCGACATTTTCCCTGTCATTGACGTGCCTGTCGTCAGCGTGATCTGGTCGTATGGCGGCCTGTCGCCCGAAGACATGGAACGGCGCATCGTGTTCACCAACGAACGCGCCATGACCACAACGGTCAACGACATTGAACACATCGAGTCGCAGTCCCTCCCCGGGGTGGCCGTCATCAAGGTGTTTTTCCAGCCCAATGCGGACGCGCAGGCGGGCGTGGCGCAGATCACGGCTATCTGTCAGACCCTGCTGCGCGCGTTTCCGCCCGGAACCACGCCCCCGCTGATTTTGCAGTACAACGCTTCCAACGTGCCGGTTGTGCAGGTGGGCGTGGGCAGCAAAACCCTGAGCGAACAGCAGCTCTACGACCTCAGTTTGAACACCGTCCGCACCCAGTTCGTCACGCAACAGGGCGTTTCCATTCCGCTCCCGTATGGCGGCAAGCCGCGCCAGGTGAGCGTGGATTTGGACATTCAAGCCCTGCAATCCAAAGGGCTTTCCCCCTCCGATGTGGGCAACGCGATTGGCGCGGGCAATATTATTCTGCCTGCCGGAACCATAAAAATCGGCGACAAAGAGATTTTTGTCCGCTTGAACAGCCAGCCGGGACTGGTGGACGAACTTAACAACATTCCTATTCGCGTGGTCAACGGCGCGCCCGTGTATGTCAAAGATGTCGCGTTCGTGCATGACGGCAACGCGGTGCAGAGCAACCTCGTTAATCAGGACGGACACCGCGCGGCCCTGCTGACGATTCTGAAAAACGGCAAGGCGTCCACACTGGATGTTGTCAATCGCGTGAAGGCGAAACTGCCGAGCGTTCGGGCGTCCGTTCCCAAAGAACTGGATTTGCAACTGCTGTTCGACCAGTCGGTATTCGTGAAAGCGTCCGTGCAGGGCGTGATACGCGAAGCCATTATCGCCGCGTGTCTGACGGCCTTGATGATTCTGCTGTTTTTGGGAAGTTGGCGCAGCACGCTTGTTGTCGCCACGTCCATTCCGCTGTCTATTCTGTCTTCGCTGACCATTTTGGGCGCGCTCGGACAGACGATCAACATCATGACATTGGGCGGGCTGTCGCTTGCCGTTGGCATCCTCGTAGACGACGCGACGGTTGAAATCGAAAACACCAACCGCAACCTGGCGATGGGCGGCAAATCCCTGACTCGCGCCATTCTGGACGGCGCGAACCAGATTGCTGTGCCGACTCTCGTCGCCACTCTGTCTATCTGCATCGTGTTCGTGCCGGTCTTCTTCCTGACCGGCGTTGCCAAATACCTGTTTACGCCCCTCGCGCTGGCCGTCGTGTTCGCCATGATGAGTTCCTACCTGCTGTCGCGAACCCTCGTCCCCGTCATGGTGCAATTCCTGCTGCCCAAAGACGTGGATCGCATCGTCGCCGAAGAAGCCGGGGAACAGCACAATTGCCCGGAGTTGCCTGATGAGCCGGGAGCGAAGAAAGAAAAGGAGAAAAGGAGAAAAGGAGAAAAGGAGAGCCAATCCACAATCCACAATCCACAATCCACAATCGGCGGGGCGCGGGTTTACGACAACACGCCTGCCAACGAGAACGCCATTCCGCGTTTACAGAACGGGGCGCGGGTGTACGATGATTCGCTTGCCAGTGAGCATACGTTCGGCACGGACAAGGGCGGGCCGGTCCTGAATGGGCGCGTGGGCGAGGGCGATGGGTTGCCGCATGACCATCTGCCGCGCAAAGACAAGAACAAAGAGGACAAGGGCGACATCTTCTGGCGCGTTCACCACAAGTTCAATATTCTGTTCGAGCATCTGCGGGGGCGGTACTGCACGGGCTTGAAGTGGACGATGGAGCATCGGCTGCTTGTCGGGGTTGCCTTCGGAATCTTCTTTGTGATTTCGGGTTGCCTGGCGCCGTTTATCGGCAAAGATTTCTTCCCCCACGTAGATGCCGGCTTGATTCGAATGCACGTCAAAGCGCCGCCCGGAACCCGATTGGAAGAGACCGAACACCTGTTCAGTCGCGTGGAGGGCGTGGTTCGGCAGGTGATTCCGAACCATGAGATACAAACGATTATTGACAACATCGGCTTGCCGGTTGGCGGCGTCAATCTGGCTTTCAGCGATATTTCCACGATTGGCTCATTGGACGGCGATATGCAAATCGCGCTTAAGGAGGGCGAACACGGCCCGACTGAGCAGTACATTCAGGCCTTGCGCCGCAGATTACATCACGACTTTCCCGACGCGACGTTCTCGTTCCTGCCCGCTGACATCACCACGCAGATTCTGAACTTCGGCATCCCGTCTCCGATTGACATTCAGGTGAACGGGCGCGATCCAGGCAATTACCAGATCGCCAAAGACATTGCGGATAAAGTAAAGTTGATACCCGGGGCGGTGGACGTGCAGGTGCATCAGGTGGTCAATGCGCCGCAGATCGATGTTAAGGTAGATCGAACGAAGGCAGGATTGCTGGGACTGACGGAGCGCGACGCGGCCAATAACGTGTTGCTGTCGCTGACAGGAAACGGCCAATCAGCTCCGAGTTTCTTCGTAGACCCGAAACTCGGCGTCAGCTATGGCGTCAACATCCAGACGCCGCAGCGTGATATACGCAGCGTGGAAGATTTAGCGAACACGCCCATTTTGCCCAGCGCGACAACCCCGTCACAGGTGACTTCGGCCAGCGCGCAGACGCCAGAACTGCTGTCCAACCTTGCCGACTTCCAGCACTCGCAAACGCCGCAGGTGGTCAACCACTACAATATTCTGCCGGTCTATGACGTGTATGTGAATACGGAAAACCGGGATTTGGGCGGCGTGGCAAGCGATGTGTACAAAACCATCGAGCCGTTCAACAAGCGACTGAAGGGCGGCAACTCCATCGAAGTGCGCGGGCAAGTGCAAAGCATGAACTCGTCGTTTTTGGGATTGGGCGTCGGCCTGATCTTCGCGGTCGCGCTCGTGTACCTGCTGATGGTGGTCAACTTCCAGTCGTGGGTAGACCCGCTGGTTATTATCATGGCGCTGCCGGGCGCGTTGTCGGGTATTTTGTGGATGCTGTTCGCGACGCGGACGACGTTCAACGTTCCCTCTCTGATGGGCGCGATTATGAGCATCGGCGTCGCCACTTCCAACTCCATTCTGCTGATTACGTTCGCCAATGAGCGGCGTCTGGAGGGCGACACGGCGATGCAGGCGGCAATGGCGGCGGGCTTCACGCGCCTGCGCCCCGTCCTGATGACCGCCCTTGCCCTAATTCTGGGGATGCTGCCGATGGCGCTCGGATTGGGCGAAGGCGGCGAACAAAACGCCCCGCTTGGCCGCGCCGTTATCGGCGGTTCCACGCTGGCAACCCTGACCACGCTGTTCTTCGTGCCTATCATGTACACGGTTATGCGCCACAAGCAGGTCGCCATCAACGAGAACGAAGCCGAAATCGAGAAATTTATCGAGGACGAAGCCAATCTGGTGAAACGCCGCCGGGAAGAAGCGATTGCCTCGCTGGAAGGGAAGTAGATACGAGATAGGAGATACGAGATACGAGGAACTATCTTTTTGTTCTAATTCTCGCAAAAGTGAGCAAAGCAGGTATTGACTCGTATCTCCTATCTCCTATCTCGTATCTGAATGAAGCCATGACACAAGCAGCAACACCACAACAGAATACTGCCCATCCCGCGCCTCAACACCATTCCGGCGGGAAAAAGGGCATTCCCATGACCTTTATTGCAGCCGCTGTCGCCGTGATCGCGATAGTGGGGATTATTTTCTTCGGTATCCTGCCGCGCATGAAGCAAAACCACGCGCTGGCGGAAGAATCCACAAAGCAGAAGAATGCGGTTCCGCAAGTGGTGGTGGTTTCGCCCACACCTTCGCCGGACGCGGATTTGACCCTGCCCGGAACCATGCAGGCGATTGCAGACGCGACTATCGGGGCGCGTTCCACCGGGTATGTCACGCAGCGATTGGTGGACATCGGGACGCGGGTGACAGCGGGGCAACTGCTGGCCGTGATCCAGTCGCCGGATGTCGAGGCGCAGGAGCAGCAGGCAAGGCAGCAGACTGTACAGGTGCAGGCAACAGTACATCAGGCCGAGTCGGACGTGTCGAGTCGGCGGGCGTCCGTGGCCCAGCAGCAATCCGCCGTGCAGCAGGCAGCGGCTAACGTGGAAACCGCGCGGGCGCAGCTTGCGGACGCCGAAGCCAAACTGGCGCAGGCGCAGGCGCAGGTGGGAACCGCGCAGTCGCAACTCGCGCAAACGCAGCAAACCGTAGATATTAAACGGGCCGCGTTAAAGCAGGCGCAAACGCAATTCGATCTTGCGGATGTTACCTTGAGACGCTACCAAACCCTGCTCAAAGCCGGGTATGTGGCGCTTCAGGACGTAGATCAGAGTCAGGCCAATTATGACACGACGAAAGCGGCTGTAAACTCGGCAAGCGCGGACGTGCGCGGCGCGGAAGCCAATGTGCAGGCGGCGCAATCGCAGGTGGAAAGCGCGCGCTCCAATGTCACAGCGTTCCGGGCGCAGGTAACAGCCGCGCAGAAGAATGTGAAAGCGGTTCAATCTACGGTCGGTTCAGCGCAGGCGGCGGTACAGGCGGCGAAGTCCAATGTGACGAGCGCGCAGGCCGTTGTGCAGTCCGATCAGGCGGCGGTGCAGGCGGCGCGGGCTAATGAGCAGCGGGCGGGCGTGATTTCCGGCTTTTCCCGCATCACCGCGCCATTCGCGGGCGTGATTACCGCCCGTAATATAGATGTTGGTTCGCTCGTCAACGCGGGGGGTGG
This sequence comes from uncultured Chthonomonadaceae bacterium, assembly GCA_963817895.1. GTDB lineage: Bacteria > Armatimonadota > Chthonomonadetes > Chthonomonadales > Chthonomonadaceae > CAWFQB01. The sequence continues at coordinate 102,600 of CAWFQB010000002.1, read as the reverse complement.
TTCGGCGGGCGCGTCTTCGGCAACATCAACCAGCACGTCGGGAAGCGCGGCGGTGCAGGGAAGCGCGGCTTCCGGCACGTCTACCCCCTCGACCACGCCGGGAGCCGGATTGTTCGGGCTTGCCCGCACGGACACCCTGCGGGTTCTGGTCAGTGTGCCGCAAACGTATGCGCCCCTGATGCATCCCAATGAAACCGCGGACCTTTTTGTGCGCGAGTTTCCGGGGCGTCCGTTTGTGGGAACCATTCACCACGTTGCGGGCGCGATTGACGCGGTTTCCCGCACTCTGCTGACGGAAATTCACATTCCCAACCCGACGGGAACGCTGCTGCCGGGTATGTACGTGCAGGTGCATTTCAATCTGCCCAAAACGCGCGGGTCGCTGCGCATCCCGTCCAATACCCTGATGTTCGACGCGCAGGGTACGCGAGTGGCGATTGTGACGCCTGAAAACAAACTGCATTTCGTTCCCGTCCATGTAGGCCGCGATTTCGGTACGGATGTGGAGGTGACGGAGGGCTTAACGGGCAAAGAGGCACTGGTTTCCAACCCGACGGATGATCTGGTCGAGAATGAAAAGGTCACGCCGAAGCAGGCCCCGCCGCCCCCGCCCGGTCCCGGCGGCGCGACTGGCGGGCCAGCCGGTGGTTCGGGTGGCGGACAGCAGGGCGGCGGGCCGAAAGCCGAACCCGGCAAGCCGCCAACCGGCCAGATGGGTACGCCTCCCACTTCAGCCGCGAAGTAGTTTTGCTATCATGCCGACAGCATGTTTCAACCGGCTTTTATGAGCCGGTTGACCGGTGTTATGATTCAGGAGTTTTGATGTTTCGTTCATCGCTTATGCTGTGCGCCGCATGCCTTTTGGCGCAGGCGGCTACAGCGCAAAATGCAAACCCCGCAGTCGCCAAAACCGCGCCTGCGGCAAATCCAACTCAGCAGCCGAACCGCCCGCCCGTCGCGCTTCCGGCCCTGCCGCAAACGCCGGGGCCGGTTCCGCCGCGCGATCCCCGGCTTACGCCGCCGCATGTTCAGGAAACCACCGTGCCGCCGGCAGTGGGCGTTCCGGCCCCGCCGCAAACCGCGCCGGATGCGCCCCTGCTTCCCCTGACCGCCGATGACGCCGCCCGTATCGCCCTGCGCCTACAGCCCAACATCGCCATTGCGCGGGGCGGCATCGAAACGCAACGGGGACGAACGCGGCAAATCAGAGCCGCGCTGAATCCGCAAGTGACCGTCACGACGGGCTATACGTTCCTGCAAAACCTGACCCATGCGGGACGAGGCGGCGGTCTTGTCGGCGGCGGCGCGGGAACCGGAACGGGAGTAGGAACCGGGACAGGCACGGGAACCGGTACAGGAACCGGGACAGGAACGACAACCGGAGGAACCGGCACAACCGGGGGAACTACGGGCGGCGGAACCGGAACGGCCACATCCGGCAATGGCGGACCCGGCGGCACGACTTCGAGCGGAAGCACGGGGACAGGCACGGGCGGCACGGGAACCGGAACCACAGGAGGAACCGGCGGCACAACCGGAACGGGCGGAACCGGAACAGGCAGCACGGGCGGGAGTGGCGGCACGAACTCTGGAACCGGCGGAACGTCCACTTCCGGCAATGGCGGCAGCACCAGCGGAAGCGGGGGAACCACCGGCGGCACAGGAACCGCCGGAGGCACAACCGGAACCGGAAGCGGAACGGGTGGCACGGGAACCACAACAGGAAGCGGCACGGGCGGCGCGGGTACAACCGGAACCGGAACGTCCACCGGGGCGACGGGAACCACGACCGGCACGACGCAGATGGGATCGGGCGGCAGCGGGCAAACCACCACCGGAGCCACCACGCCGGGGCAGACGAGTACGGGCGTCACCACAACGGGTTCCGGCGCGTCCGCAGGCGGGAACGCTTCCGGGCTGATACAGGGATTTTTGTCGCAGGCGACCTTACGCCAACTGATTTTCGACTTCAACCACACGCTCGATCTCGTCCGGCAGAGTTCGCAGTTGGAAAGAGCCGCCACGCAGAACCTGTCGCGGGTTCAGTCGGATACGGTTGAGGAAGTGAAGCAGGCGTTTTACCTGCTCGTGCAGGATCAGCAGCAGGTTCAGGTGCAGCAGTTGGAAGTGACCAATCGGCAGTCGCAGTTAGATCTGGCGCGAGCGCGGTTCAACGTCGGTTTGGGACTGCCGATTGATATTGTCAACGCGCAGACCGCCAAAGCCGAAGCGATTTTGGGGCTGAGTCAGGCGCAGGCCAATGCGGAGCAGGCGCGTATCAACCTTGCCCTGCTGATGGGGATTGACCCGCGCACGCCCCTGCTGACGGCAGAATCGGGCGAGGCGCCCGCGCCTGCTACGGACATCAACGCGCTGGCGCAAATCGCCCTGCGCCAGCGGCCCGAAGTGCTGCAAGCGCAAGCCACCCTGCGCGCTTATCAATACGGCGTGAGCGCGGCCCGCAGCGTGAACGCCCCCGCTGTCACCGCCAATGCCAGCGTGTATTCGCGGGGCGACCAGTTTTTGCCGCAGGAAACCGATTTGACAGTCGGTATCGGCCTGACGTGGACGCCCGTTGACGGCGGCGTTCGGCGCGGGCAGGTGCAGGAAGCGCGGGGCAATGTCGCCATCGCGCAGGCGCAATTGAACGCCGCCCAGCTCAACGTCACTTCGGATGTGGCAACGGCCTTTGTCAACCTGCGTTCGGCGGAAGCGCGGGTGAATATCGCCCTTGCCGACGTTGCCAATGCCGAGGAGGGCGTTCGCATCGCGACCGGACGCTATGCAACCGGACTAGGGCTGTTTCTGGACATCATCAACGCGCAGGCCTTTCTGCTGACCGCCCGCACCAACGTCGTCAACACCCAGAACGCCGTCGAACAGTACCGCGTCACGCTTCAACACGCCATCGGCGCTACGGTTCCGCCCCTGCGCTAAAAACAAGTTTAGCCGCGAATGAACGCGAATAAACGCGAATGGTGAGAAAACTGCTTATGGGTAAATGGATAACAGCGAAGAGGCTGGAAGGCGTTCGCGACGATTACAAGCAGGAGAATGAGGATCGCGCCGAGATTATTCAGGCCGGGGATACGCTGGTTCTGGTGGTGGCGGACGGGGTTGGCGGGCGGGCAAACGGCGGAGCGGCGGCGCAGAAAACGGTTGATATTGTACGGAAAGCGGTTGGAGGCGAACGTCCTAACGATGAGGCGCAAATCTGGACAGAGCGGCTTGCAGGCATTGACCGCATGTTGCAGCGGGACAAGAATACGGGCGAAACCACCGCTGTTGTCGCCGCCGTCACTTCCAACGGTTTCGGGCGTCTGGACAAGATTGTGGGCGCGAGCGTAGGCGATTCGGGCGCGTGGCTGATTATGGAAGACCGCGTGGAGAATCTGACGCAGCGACAGACAGGCAAGCCGTACTTGGGATGGGGCGCGGCCCTTCCCATACCCTTTGAATGTGACTGGAACGAAGGAACGTTACTGCTCGGCACGGACGGCCTGTTCAAATACGCCGATGCCGCCCGTATCGCCGAAGCCGCCCGCCACCCGGATGTGGAACACGCCGCGCAGCAATTACTCGAACTCGTCCGCCTCCCCTCCGGTAAGTTTCAGGATGACATCGGCATTTTGCTGTGCCGTCACGAACGCAAACCCAATGCCGATACAAACGGGCCGTCCCTGCTGAAATCAGTGGGAAAGTTGCTGAATTGGGGAAGAAGATAAGAGATACGAGATAGGAGATACGAGTTATTACCTGCTTTGCTCTACTCTTCAGAAGTATAAGAAATCACAAGGTAGTATCTCGTATCTCCTATCTCGTATCTACTGCAAAATATTGACGGCGCGGGCGGCGAGCAGCACGATGATGGTCAGCGAAATGGCGGATTGCAGCATCATCAGCAATTTTGCCCATCTTGAGAGGACGGCGGTATCTGTGGGCGACAGGGCGGTACTGGTATTGAAGGCCAGAAACAGGTAATCGGCAAATTGCGGCGCCCAGGGCTTACCCGTTCGGTCCGCATCAAAATCCTCCTGAAGGGTCATTTGTGGAAACACAAACGAGCCGCAGGGATGCCCCACGCGCAGGTCGCGCGCATTCGGCCCGCCCGCGTCCATCCGCCAGTACCACAGCCCGAACACCAGAATGTTGGTCGTCCAGAGAAAAACAGCCGAGTGCAGCAGGTCTACGGGTTGAACTTTGTAGGTTCCATATACCAGCGCTTGAACCAACCGCACAATAGACCAGATCATAAAACCGGTCATAATTCCGGCTATCAGATGCCCGATAATCGTGTTCAGACGATGGTGTCCCGCCCGGTGCAGCACAACGGTCGGCACGAGCAGAATCGAGACTATCGCGAACAGCAGCCAGCGCGGCCCAATAATCAGTTGATGCGGCAGCGCGTAGTTCAGGCCGCCCGCGCACAGCACCGCGACAATCGCGGGCCAGCGGGGTTCCGGGTCTTCCACAATATCGCCGGACTTTTTACGCGCCGGCCCGCCTTTTGGATCATGCGCAGGTTCCACTATCACCTCTCGTTCGTAGTTTATGTGTAGTTTTTGAAGGTTTACGCGGCGCGGCAGTTGACATGAATTTGCGCACACTGCTATACTTTACCCAATCCACGCGAAAAATCGGCGCACAGGCAATGAGGCTTGCGCGTTCACCCCTGTTTTGGTAGCATCGCGCGGGCAAACACAACAGCGTTGTTTGTCCGGTAGCGTTCCACGCTAAGTTTCTGCCGCCCAGAATTTTCATGCGTCTCACATGATTTTCAGGGTTGCGGCGCTTCTGGTTGTCCTCCGGCGAATCGAACTTCGCCGCCCTGCTCGGATTATACGCCGGGCGCAGATTGTTGTCAGTCACCATATTTGAAGGAGATGAGCGCGCATGACGCCCAAAGACATTATTGACATGGTTCGCGAGAAAGAAGCCAAAGTCGTAGACGTGCGGTTTACCGACCTGATCGGCCAGCAGCAGCATTTTTCCATCCCCGCCGGCAATCTCGACGAGGACAAGTTTGCGGACGGTTTGGCCTTTGATGGCTCTTCCATTCGAGGCTTCAAGGCTATCAACGAGTCGGACATGATCCTGATTCCCGACCCGGACACGGCTTTCATTGACCCGTTCTTCGACGTGACCACGCTGGTCCTTACCTGCGACATCGAAGACCCGATTACCCGCGAACGCTACAACCGCGACCCGCGCCAGATCGCCAAAAAAGCCGAAGCGTACCTGCAAAGCACCGGAATTGCGGACACAGCCTATTTCGGCCCGGAAGCGGAATTCTACATCTTCAACGATGTGCGCTACGATCAGACCAGCCACTCAGGATTCTACTACGTGGACAGCGACGAGGGCATCTGGAACTCCGGGCGCGACGAGAAGCCCAACTTAGGCTTCAAAAACCCCTACAAGCGCGGCTACTATCCCGTTCCCCCGAACGACAGCCTGCAAGACCTGCGCACCGAAATGATGCTCAACCTGATCGAAGCGGGCATCGAAGTGGAAATGCAGCACCACGAAGTGGGCACGGGCGGACAGGCGGAGATTGACTTCAAGTTCGGCCCCCTGCTGAAGACGGCGGACGACCTGCAAAAGTTCAAGTACATCATCAAGAACACGGCCATTCAGAACGGCTACACGGCCACGTTCATGCCCAAGCCCCTGTTCATGGACAACGGCAGCGGGATGCACGTCCACCAATCGCTGTGGAAAGACGGCCAGCCCCTGTTCTACGATGAAAACGGCTACGGCCAACTCTCGGAAATGGCCGTGCATTACATCGGTGGCCTGCTGAAACACGCGCCCGCCCTGCTCGCCTTCTGCGCCCCCACGACCAACAGCTACCGCCGTCTGGTTCCCGGTTACGAAGCGCCCATCAATCTGGTGTACAGCGCGCGCAACCGCTCGGCGTGTGTCCGCATCCCGCTCGTAAGCAAGTCGCCGAAAGCCAAGCGCGTCGAATTCCGCGCGCCCGACCCGGCTGCTAACCCGTACCTCGCGTTTGCCGCGCTTCTGCTGGCAGGCTTAGACGGCATCGAAAACAAGATCATGCCGCCCGCGCCGGTTGACAAAGACCTCTACGAGATGGAGCCGGAAGAAAAGAAGGACATCGCGCAGACGCCGGGAACGCTGGAAGAGAGCCTCAAAGCGCTGGAAGCTGACCACGAGTTCCTGCTCAAGGGCGGCGTGTTCAGCAAAGACCTGATTGAAACCTACATTGACTACAAGATGACGCAGGAGTTCAAGCAGGTCGCCCTCCGCCCGCATCCCTACGAATTCTTCCTCTACTACGACATCTAAACTGCTGTTGGCTGAAATGTCATGGAACACAAATGCCCGCGCAACTTCTATAGTTGTACGGGCATTTCTTACCATGCTATTGGACAGCAGCATTACCATAGCACGGGAACAAGCCCTGATGCCGTAATGTTCTCATCCCGCGTCAGCAAGGCGACTTTTACGCCCTGACTCGCGCGATAAAGAGCCGTTGCCGCAATCTGGCGGTCGTGCATTTCGCCAATACTCGTAAGTGTCAACGAAATATCCAGAATGGCGCGATCCAGAGGAATAATTGTAATACGAGGATCGGCATCTACATCTCTGAGCAGGTCTGCAACAGATGGAATAGCGCATTTGCCGCGTTCTACTGCCCAGCAGACTTCGGCAAGGGTGATCAGAGGAAGCAGCAGTATGCTATGTGAAGCATCCATAATTTCGCCTGCCTTTGCTCCCAATCGTGGATTATCTTCAAAGTACCAAATCAGCGTATGGGCGTCAACGACATACTCATCGTAGATACTCTCCATCAAAGTGGCTTCTTCTGTTTCCTCCGTATCATTTGCCATACTGATTGTCGAATTCCTCTTCGCCATGCCACTGCGCATCGGCAAAGTCTTCCAGCGTGGACATGCGCTCGGACTTGTATTTTCCCCGAACCAGATAGCAGGGCGCAGGCGCAGCCTCTTCCTGCGTCAATGTCACCAGAACACGTCCATCACGAACCCCCGGCGGCGGGGCAGGCAGTTCAATTCTGCCCTGTGTATAAACGCCCTCCATCGTCAGAGTCATGTGTTTCCTCTTTTCTGCTTTCAGCAGCAATCTTCCTATGCGCCTTCAGTCTTACGCTTCAGCGTGGAACCGCCAAAACTATATACGGCATCGTAACCAATACGCAGGCTATAGAGCGCCGCGTCACGACGCTTCGCCAGCAGTCTGTCCGCGCCCTGTAAAGTAGTGTCTGCAATCTCGTAATCGCCTGTTTCAACATCAATCACGACAATCTTGCCGTCGAATGAATCTTGCGCCTGTGTCCGAATATTGCGCTCATACAAACCTTCGCCGCGCTGCTCAATCTCTTCACTGCTAAAACGTGGATGTGGCATAAGGTAACTCCTCTGATATTATCATCAACTTAGTATACGCGCTAATCAGGAACAGCGTCAAGAGTCTTATATTGGCTATCTACCGGCAGTCTATACAATGCTGACCGCAGAAATTCGTGGGAAAACGGGGCCGCCTGTTGACGCGAAGTACGCTGTCTGCTATACTGAAAAGGACACTGCGTTGGAATGACACTGGCGGACATGCGTTACTCTGTGTATTTGCAGGGTTGGGGCTTCCAAGCGCGCGTCCGCGCAAAATACGCGGCGGGAATAAGGATAACAGAATGCGGCGATTGGCAGGAATGGCGGTAATCGGGTGGATGTGCGTGGCAGGCATCGGGGCGCAGGCGCAGGACGCGAAAGCGCTGCTCGACAAAACCCTCAAAGCGTACCACGACTTGAACTCTTATTCGGGCAAACTCAGCACAGATGTCAACGTCGTCGCCGCCAAAAACAGCAAGGCGTTGAGCGCGGTTTCGGCGTTTTTGCAGTATAAGCGCCCGAACAAAATAGTGCTGAACGTCTCCTCGCGCTCCAGCGACACGTCCGTGTACAGCGATGGCGGCAAGATGATCGTGTATCTGGACAATTTCAAGAAATACTCGACCGGCTCGACCGCGCCCAATATGGCCGCAATGCTGCCCCTGCTGCGGGAACGCGCGGGCATTGACAGCATGCTCGACCCCCTCTATTTTCTCAGCGTCACGTCCCTGCCCGCGCAATTTACCAACCTCAAAATACAGGGCAGCGGGACCGTGAATGGCCGTCCCGTTTCCATTGTCAGCGGAGCCTGGACGGGAGAGGTGCCAGCGTATGCCGCCGGTAACGTGTTTATGCGCAAGGGCGCGCGCTGGACGCTGTGGATTGACAAAGCCAATTTCCTGCTGCAAAAGATAGAGGCGAGTGTTCCCGGCATGCTTCAGCAGCCGGTAAAACAAAAAGACGGCAAAGTGGTCAAGGCGCGTTTGGCGGTAACATTGATGATGCGCGCTTCCGTAATTGATCCTAAACCGAACCCGCCAATGGATGATAAAACCTTCGTGTTTACGCCTTCGAGCGGCGTGACGGAGCAGAAAAGCGTCAAGGATTTGCTCACTCCGGGCGCCAAGTAGCCGGAAATCCGCGAATTATCGGGGAACCGAGATGTATGGCATAATCATTGCGGCGTTTGTGGCCGCGTTCCTGACTTCCAAAATGACACCCTATGTGCGCGACTGGGTGTTGAAGCGCGGCCCGATAGATATGCCGGGCGAACGCCGCGTCAACACGGACCCGAAGCCGCGCGCCGGGGGCATTGCTATCTATCTTGGCTTTGTTATGGCCGTGCTGCTGACGGTCGGAGTGCGGCACGTCAACACGGGACAGCATACCTGGACGATGCAGGTTACGGGCGTACTCCTCGCCACCACGTTTATCGCCATTACCAGTCTGATTGACGATTTCAAAGACCTGTCAGCCAAATGGCAGGCGCTTGCTATTATTGTCGCTTCGCTGATTCTGGTCAAGTTCGGCGTTCGCATCGAGGGCATCACCAACCCGTTCGGCGTGGGCAGCAGCACATGGCACGAACTCACGCCTCTCATCTCCGTTGTGCTGACCATAATATGGGTGTTTACCGTGACGAAAACCGTGGACGCGATTGACGGCGTGGACGGTCTGGCATCGGGCGTGTGCGCGATTTCCGCCGCAACCCTCGCGTTGATGGCGACCCTGTTGCGCTCCCACGACGGGCCGACGCTGGCCCTGCTGGCCGCTGCGGTCATGGGCGCGTGTCTGGGCTTTCTGCGGCACAACTACTATCCCGCGAAAATTATTATGGGAACGATTGGCGCACAGGTATTGGGGCTGGCGCTTGCGGCGATTTCCATTATGGGCGCGTTCAAGGGCGCGGCGGCGGTTTCCGTGCTGGTTCCGGTACTTGTGTTGGGCGTCCCGATTTTCGACTACGCGCATGTGCTGACGCGCCGCTTAATGGATGGCGCGGCTCTGACGGCTGCCGATCAGCGTCACCTGCACCACCGCCTGTTGAAATTGGGCTGGAGTCAAAAGCAGGTCGTCTGGTTCATTTACAGCGTGACCCTGTTGCTGTGCATCACTGCGCTGGCCCTGTTCCATGCCGGACGCGGCGCGCATTGATTGGGTTGAGAGTTGACAGGGTTGAAGGATAAGGGTATTCGCAATGCAGGGATAGAAACCTGTGAGGCGCGTAGCCCGACATATTGACTTTTATTATGATTTGAACTGTATTATGATAGCGATAAGGGAAATCGCCATGTGGAATGACACGCAAAAACAACGCTTTCAAGAGCTGCGAAACCGTGAACTGCGGCAGGAGTTGACCACGCCGGAAAAGACGGAACTCGCCCGCATGATACATGAACTGGAAGCGGAAGAAGCCGCGTACCTGCGCCCTGCCAATCAACGCCTTGACGCCAAAATTCGCCGGACACAAGAGCAAAATCGCATCCTCAAAAATCTCGCGCGACGCCAGCAAACAATCATCCGCCGCATGGAACGCCTCCTTGCCGACTCACAAAAAGAACAACAATCTATTGACAGGGAAGTTAAGCGTGTTTTAGCGGAGCAAGTGTCGCAAGTGGGAGCAGGGTTGTAAGTGCGCAAAAGGACACGAGAGGCTGTTCGCGCCCGCTACCAGTACCGTTGCGGTTACTGCGGCGTTGATGAAACCGATGTCGGAGCCGAACTGACCGTAGATCATTTTCAGCCGAGTTCACGCGATGGAAGTGACGAACTCGATAATCTTGTCTATTGCTGCAATGCCTGCAATCAGTTCAAAGGAGATTACTGGCAGCCGGGAAGCGCGGAGCGAATTCTTCATCCTTTGCGTGACGCATTGGCGGAGCATATTGCGGAACTGAAAAACGGACGACTGCAAGCCCTGACTGAAACAGGCAGATTTCATATTATCCATCTGCATCTAAACCGCCCTGCTCTAATTGCAAACCGAAGGCGCAAGCAGCGCGACAAAGAAGCGCAGGCAGAGCAGCAAGCAAGTTCCCAGAAAATCCAGCAGTTGACCCGCAAAATCGAAAATCTTCAGGCGCAAATGCGACGCGCTTCCAAGGGTAACACCAACAACGACTAAATCATTTTTATCCGCTATCTATTAGTGGCAATGATGAGATAGATCACCTCGTTCACTGCTGTCATGGATGCAACAAGTTCGAAGGCGAATACTGCCACGACGAGGCCAGCGATTTCTTCACCCGTAATGAAACGACATAGTAGCGCATACTGCATAAATTGGAGAGAAAGCGACTACGAGTTCTGTAGAACAGAGAAGGCACTTGCACCAGACGTTTAATAAAATATCTATTTAGTATGTCTTTATGTCGTGACAGGAAAAGTTCTAACTCATACCGAGAGTATGCCTCTATGGTGATTCGACGGTTTTTGCTAATCGCGTCCAGCTTATCATATAGAGTGGGATCAATAACTGTCGAAGTCATAACACAATATCCGCTTGCTTCATATTGGTCTATCGTGTCAGAGACATTCAGACGATTACTTCCCAATGAAGAACCGTTTGTTATCAATTTACACTGAACAATCCATTTCTGCTTCTGCGGATACGTACCAGGTCGTCCTGATATTTGGTATTCTATATCTCGTCCTCCATCACGTGAACGCGACTTCCCCATTTTACGAATAAAATTTGGACTGTGCTTACGGTTTAAAATTTCATAACACAAGTCTTCAAATTGTCCATCATCAAGATTTTTCCAGTCCAAATTAAGCAACTGCTCTTCCCCGCTTAATCGTTTTAATTTGCATTCAGCATCAAAAACAGCGGCGAGAATATTTTTGATGTTTGGCTGTGACAATGAAGCAGCGGTTCCATATTCACCCCTCCCTGCAAAAATAACTATTTGATAGAGGGGAGTCGAAGCAATAAGAACTTCTGCATCCTGTTCAATGGCAAATTGAAGATCGGGTAAAGACCACGAATCCGCTTCGTAATCGGGCTTTAACATATACTCGGCACAATGCTGCGCTTCTTCGATTTCCCTCTTCGGATAAGCAAGCGCAATTTCATTGGTGATGACCACTTGTTTTTCTCCGAGCGAAACCAATAATGCGTGAGTGAACGCTATGCCGAGTTTAGATATGCCATCGTATTCATTTAGTAATCTATGTATGTCAACGTTAAAAGGAACAATCCAAGCATCATTTGACATTAAAATGTCATTCTGTTTGATGCTGAAAGGCTTCCAAAAGTGAAATCGGTATTCTGGAAATTCGTTAAAGGCCGCTTCAACTCCTTCCGGATCCTCCGAATACCATTCGTGCAGTCCCGCGACATGGTTTGCCATATAGATATCCGCCAAATCCAGGCAGTGTTTGACGTTATACCTGATGTTTTGAACAAATTCGAAAACTTGCTGTTCAAAATCGGTATCTGTTACTTCATCTGATGGGCATAGTCCATTAGCTAACCATAACAACTTGGAAGCAAAAGATACCGGTTCAGTCGGGGCTACCTTGAAACGAATATAGAACTTCCAATTCTCCTCGTGAAGTTCGTAGTCAAAATGACTACACAAGGATACAATGGTTTCGCATATAAACATTGCGGCCAAAAAATCTGACGCTATATCCCCGTGATACTGCGTACTATTCACATTGGAAAGATGGAACTCAATCAGGCATGTAGAGCTTTTACTGAGTTCATCCGTTATTTCATTGATTGTAGACAAGGATAAATTATTGAAATCAATCGCCATAGTACGTATTCCTGACTTCTAATCTGTGGATCAGCAAATCCCATTCACATTGTTGAGTTATTCCTGAAATTAGAAGTAATTTTCTACTACTCTACGATGTGTAGAATAGGAAATTCCTTTGCAACAATTTTCAGGGCGCGATAGCGGATTTGTCACAGCTAGGGCGGCTATGGTACGCCTGGGAACACGCGCATTACAAATTGGAAGATGTATCCCGACTTTTGGAAGAGTGTCGGAGGGTTGAAATGCGGACGTTGAGCGTGGGATGCGAGGAAGCGCTGAAAACAAGAGAAGGGTTGATTGTCGGGAGTTGGTGACGCAAGTTGCCCCTGAAAAGAACGGAAAAGAACGAGCAGGAAGGAACCGCATGATGCAGGAAGAAACCAGCCGTAAACCCCGCCGGGTTCGATTCCTGCCCTGGCTGCTGATAGCAGGCGGGGTTATTGGGCTTCTCATGTTGTTTCTGCTGCTGAAGCCATCTGGGGATGTTCCCTATCAATTTATGCAGACTATAGATCATCCGATTTCGGTGATGGGGGATCACAGCGGGCGGTGGTTTTACTACGGGCCGGGGCGGATGAAGGGAAGCGCGACGCAGATTGCGGCAGGGATTCGCAAGGAGCTGCTACCGCTCGGCTTTACGGAAGACACGACCGGCAAGCCCTGGTTCCGGTTTGTGAACGGCAATCGCGAAGTGATCGTCTGCAATCACGACGAGATTGCCGCCAACTCATCCTTGACCAGTACGCAGGTGGTTCATGAAACGCCCTCCGCTTCTCCTCCGCGCGTTCTCTATCCAGTCGTATGGGTGCATCAGCCGGGGACGGATATGACCGGATTGGCTGTCTTTCAGGTTAAGAAACTGCTGCTGCGCTGGTGAGATTGGCGGCATACTCGGCTTCCACGCCGTACCAGTCCATTTGCTCTACCTCTTCTTCAACGGGAACGCAGCGAACGATGAATTGCGGCGAATTGTGCCAGTCGCGCCCGCTTGCCTGCTGCTGTTTCTGCATCGCCCGCATGTCCACCCCGCGCCACAACACCTGTCCATCCAAAAGCGCGAGATACTGCTGCCGATACGTTTGCGCGAGTTTATCCTGCTGTTCCCGATAGCGGGCCACGCACTCCGCCCCCTTTTGCAGTTGCGCGTCCCGGTTCGTTTCGCCCTCATGCGCTTCCACCCGGAACGGTTCGCACAATCCCTCCGGCGCAAGACCAATGACTTCAATATCTTCATCCCGGTTCGGCCCCAACCCCATTTCTGCGGCTAATTTAATGGCGTTGCGGCGGTAAAAGTAGGGATGGTCGGGATAATCGCCGTTCGGGTCGAAGCCCATCACTCTCGCGCCAACGCTGTCCGTCGCCACGCAATTGGTTCCCGCCACAATCACGCCGGGGCGCATCGGAGTTCCGTTCCACTCGCTTTTGTTGGCGGCGACAATGCCGTCCACGACATTGAGACAGGGGCGCATCCACATCGCCATATCCACGAGAACGCGGGGCAGGCGTATCAGGCGGTCGTGCAGATACTCGCGGGGCGCGCCGTAAACGGATATGGGCATCCAGCCGAACAGGTTCTTGATGCACAGCGTACAGCCCAGACTGACATGCGCTTTCATCTTGGCAAGAGAAACGAACGCATCGGCCTCGGTCAGTTCGCGCGGCATTTTGTAGGAGCGGAACATCGCCTGCGCGTGGGGCATCGTGACATCTACCAGTTCGCTCTGGTTGAAGTCTATAAGGCGGACCCCGCCGTACTTTGCCAGTCGTTCCGGGTAGCCCAATTGGGCATACAGGCCAAACGAGTCGCCGTCCGTCGTGCCGTCGCCAATCACAACGGGCGCGTCGGTCACATCCCGAATGGCGCGTATGGCTCCCTCGACCACAGCCGGTTCGGTCAATTCCGTCTGCTTGCCGTCCGTAAGCGTGAGGTGGTGGCCGCCCACGTTGATTTTCACGGCAATGCAGCTGGCATTTCGCAACCCTTTGCCATAATCGCCCAACTGCTGTATCGCCGCCTGCGCCCGCGTGACAACCTCACTGTCCGAGGCGGTAGACGCGCATGAAACCAGACTTACCCGTTCCATCATCACTTTAAATCCTTCTTCAAAGTCCTTAAACGACAATCGGCATAGTGTCCTTTCCTACCCTTATTATCAAGTAGAAAATTAACTATGCCGATAGGGAGTTGGTACTCCCTGTGATGGACTCGAACCATCAACATTTCGGTTAACAGCCGAACGCTCTGCCATTGAGCTAACAGGGATCAGTTTGCAAACACGCCACAGGGTTCATTTGAAGCCGCGTTTTACGAATCGGAACGCGCTTCCCGATGGTGTAAATATGATAACACAGGCAACCGCCTTCTGTCAAGATGGAACTTTGCTTTTATGGCCGATTAGCCGCTAAAATCCCCGCTTTCGCAACGGAAATACAGACGCTCTCGGTTCAGCCTTTGCAGTTATGCGCGTTGCGCGTGAATTTCACGGCAAATTTTCTTTACAATGCGGACGAAGTGAGGTACAATTTATTAAGAGACGACTAAAGGCTGAGACGCCAAAACCGTTTCCAGAGATTTCACAACCAAATAGCGCGTTGACAACTACCGCTAGGGGTGCTGCAAAGCTGAGAAGGCATATTCTGCCTAACCCTGAACTACCTGATTCGGATAATACCGACGGAGGGAAGCGACCAAACGCCGCCACCGGAATATTCATTCCCCACTGGCTGCCGTTGCTTTCGCTGTTGCGCGAGTGACGGCATTTTCGCGTTTGGAAGGAGCGACGAGATGAGAAGAAGAGAAGAGAAGATACGAGATACGAGATACGAGATACGAGATACGAGATACGAGATACGAGAAGGAGAGGATTCATCCTTCATTCTTCATCCTTCATCCTCTGCCTTTACTTTGATTGAGTTGCTCGTGGTGATTGCCATTATCGCGATTCTGGCTGCCATTCTGTTCCCGGTTTTTGCGCAGGCGCGGGAGTCGGCGCGGCAAACGGTCTGCACGTCCAATGTTCGGCAAATCGGATTTGCGGTGCAGATGTACACGCAGGACTACGACGAAACCCTGCCCATCTTCTTCGCTTACAACACGCAGGACCCGACAACGGGGCAGTCGGCGAAAGCGGGGCAACCCCTGCACAAGGGCGTAGAACTGGAATTACTGCCCTACACCAAAAACAAAGACATTTTCAAATGCCCGGACGATCTGGGCAGCAAGTTTCTGGCCGACCCGACGTATGGCTGTCCCGGCCTGAACTCGTATCAAGCCTGCTACGGTTCCAGTTACCGCTTCACCAAACGGGCGTTTACCATCTACGGGCAGGATCAGGCGGGGCCGACCAACGGTTCCAGCCAGAACAACGATACCACGCAGTTCCCGGCCAGTTTTGTCTCCACGCTGGCGGGCATGAACGCCCCCTCCGACACCCGCATCATGCGCGACGAGATGATGCCCTGGTTCGGCGCGACGGATGTGAACGGCGCGAAATACGGCTACTATCCCGATTACTATGCGCAATGGCACAGCCGGGGCGGCGGCACGGTCTTTGCCGACGGACATTCCAAATTCACTACGAGCAGCGGCCAGTTCGATCAGCAGGCCGTATGTCCCGCCGGCGGCAAAAGCGGCGATACCGACACGGCTACCAATACGGCCTACTACTGGGAGTGTGATTAGGAGAATTCTTCACCACAGAGACACAGAGACACAGAGGGGTCACAGAGAAAGAACAAGAGAAGAATAGACAGGATTAACAGGATTTTTCAGGATGGGCAGTATTGTAGAAGAATGGAAAACGTTTGCTATTCTGTTCTCTTTTTTCTGTTTCTTCATTCCCTCTGTGTCTCTGTGGTGAAGAATTTACAATAAAAACTCGCTCAGGACATCGTTGGCGAGGAGCAGGCCGCGATGGGTGAGGCGGAGGGTATCGGCTTCGAGGGTGAGCAGGCCGCGCCGCGTCAGGCGTTCCAGTTGGGGCGCGAAGCGGGCAAGCGGGTCAATATGGAAACGGTCACGCAGGCGCGACAGGGGCAGACCGTCGCGCAGGCGCAGGCCGAGCATAATGGTCTCGCCCAGCGTTGCTTCCGGCGTCAGG
This sequence comes from uncultured Chthonomonadaceae bacterium, assembly GCA_963817895.1. Taxonomy (GTDB): domain Bacteria; phylum Armatimonadota; class Chthonomonadetes; order Chthonomonadales; family Chthonomonadaceae; genus CAWFQB01. The sequence continues at coordinate 86,361 of CAWFQB010000002.1, read as the reverse complement.
TGTTCCGATTCCACCGCAAGGTCGGCTTGCGCGTTTACTTTTTGGATGTAGCGGGCAGGCAGGCGTTCGCGCTTCCATCGCCGCCCGCTGATATAGGAAACCGCGCCCGGTCCAATGCCGAGATATTCCTCGTTGTGCCAGTACACGAGATTGTGGCGGCAGCGAAAACCGGGACGGGCGAAATTGCTGACCTCGTAATGCTCGAAGCCCGCTTCGGTCAACAGGGAGATGCTGCGCTCATACATCTCCAGTTCCGTATCCTCGTCCGGCAAATCCAGTTTGCCGCCCGCGTACAGCCGCTCAAAGCGCGTCCCGGCTTCCAGAGTGAGGGCGTACAGCGACAGATGCTTTGTGCCGAGCGCAAGAGCGCGTTCCAATGAGTCTTCCCATAAGGGCGTTGTTTGACCGGGCAGAGCGAACATCAGGTCAAGGCTCACGTTATCAAAACCGGCGTGACGCGCAAGGCACAGGGCGTTTTCGGCTTCGTTCGCGGTGTGAAAACGGTCCAGCGCGACAAGCAACGCGTCGTCAAAGGATTGTACGCCGATGCTCAGGCGAGTAAATCCTGCGTCTCGCATCCGTTCAAAGCGGGCCGCGTCGGACGAACCCGGATTGGCTTCGCTGGAAATCTCCACATCGGGCAACACCGCGAAATGGTCGCCAATGGCGCGGACAATCCGTTCCAATTGCGCCCCTTCAAGAAACGTCGGCGTCCCCCCGCCAAAAAAAATGGTTCGTACAGGCCGTTCGCCCAATACGCGGTGACCGGTTATCGCTTCGCCGGGTTCCTGACTTGCCTGCGCGATGTCCCTGCAAATCGCTTCCACAGTGGCGTGAACAACCGCGCTTTGCGCCTTTTCCACATACGTGTTGAAGTCACAGTACGCGCAGTGGCGGACACAAAACGGAATATGAACATAAATCGCGAGCGGCGGCACAGGTTCAGGCATTAGAAGAGACTCCTCACCTGTATTGTACACCACACGCCCCGTTCGCGCATCGGCAGCGCTTTCGCCTGTGAGCCACGTCTGCATTTCCCTTCTAATATGTCATAATCATTAGTAGCTTGCCCGCTTTTGCCGTATATTCGCTTCAGGAGTGGCATTTCTACCCGTAATTTTAAGGTGAATTCACTAAACTTGTAACTAAAACGTTGGAAATGTTGTAAATATCAGTAGTCCCACTTGCCTGTTGCGGAGTTTTTAGGCTACACTAGAAGAGTAAAGCATCATTGGGCAGTAATGCTTTTGCGCCATCCGTTCTTCAGAATGGCAGTATTATTCGTTAGAACGCCGTTGAAAGCAGCGTCCGAAAGACGCGCTTTCCTCGAAAGCCTGTAGACAAAGGCTTGTAGACCACCCGGCAAGGAAACATTATGTCACGCGCAAATGGAATTACCCGGCAGGAGATACTCACTGCCATCAAGTGGAAGGGAACAATGACCGCCGAAGAACTGGCGCGGGAGTTGTCCATTTCTCAGGTTGCGGTACGTCAGCACCTTGCCTCCCTGGAAGCCGAGAATATCATCTCTATTTCGGTGGAGCGGCGCGGTCTGGGCCGGCCTTCGCACCGTTATCGCCTGACGCCGCATGGTGACGAGACGTTTGCTCGCCGCTATCCCGGCCTGACCAACGCTCTGCTGGAGAGTTTGAGCGAGTTGCAGGGCGAGGAAGCCATACAAACGCTGTTTGCCCGTATGCGCGAACGAACCGTAGAGAGACTACAGCGCCGTTTGGCCGACAAGCCACTGCGGGACAGGGTGCAGGAGTTGGCCCGTATTCAGACGGAATTCGGCTTCATGGCGGAAGCAATAGAAGGAGAAGAGGCGGGCGAGTGGCGGCTTGTGCAGCATAACTGTTCGATATGCGCCGTCGCCAGTCTGTATCCCAACGCCTGCTGCCGCAACGAGATGCAAATGCTGAAACAACTGCTTGGCGATGTTGAAGTCCATCGTGAAAAGTACATTCTGGCCGGCGACCATACGTGTACGTATCGGATACAGGGATGAGCGGACGCAACTCTCTAGCAAGCGTCCCGCGAACGCGGGACGCTTGCGCTTTCCTGTCAGGTATTATCAATACCCGGCGCGGCAACGCCTTAAATTTGCAACGCGCCCAATGATGGCCTATCCAGAGGAAAGCGCGTTCTTTGCGGCGCGGCCCCAATGCTCCTGCGGGAATGTGGCTGCCATCTCCGCCAGCAGGGTTTTGCCCTCCGCCTGCCCCTGCGCCAGCAGAACGCGCCCGCGCCAGTAACGAAATTGCAGGTTTTCGGGCATCAGCCGCGTGGCCCGCTGCGCCTCCTTCTCCGCCTGCGCCGCGTTTCCCGCCAGCAAATGCGCCTGCGCTTCCATTGCGGCTATCCACGCCTGCGTATACGTTTCACTCGCCGCCTCACCGGCCAGCCTGCACTCTTGCAAAGCCGCGTCCGTCTGTCCCTGCTGAACCAGAGCGGCGGCGCGTCCCGCGTGAATACGGGCCGTGAATATTTTCGATAGTTGGGCGGACGCGCGCAAACACCAGTCGGACTGCGCGACGGCCTCATCGCCCCAGCCCCGAAGCAGGGCGAGGCGGCTCAGGCGCAGATGAACCGTGAGCAGCCGTAATCCGCCGGAAGCGCCCTCCGGGGTCGGCTGCAGCATCCGTTCGCAGCAGGCCAGCGCGTCCTCAAACCGATCCAGCAGCATCAGCGCGGACGCCCGCTGCTGCAAGTCGGAAAGGGTTGGCGCGAACGGCTGCCCGTCAGCGGCATTGGCGGCGAACAGCGCCTCTTTCGCGTCCTGCGCTTCCAGCGCGATGCCGCCCCGGTCCTGCAACAGGCACATTCGCCCCAACCGTTCCCACAATTGCGCCTGCGCAGCGGGTTCCGGGCGGAATGCGAGGGCGCGGCGCAGCAATGCCTCGGCGCGGGCGTGTTCGCCAAGATCGTTCGCCCATTCCGCCGCCTTGCCCACCGCCAGAAACGGGTAACGGGCCAGAAAAACTATCGCACACATCCCCACTATTCCCGCCGCGATCCAACTGTCGAACGCATACGCGACAAGCAACGCGCCCCCGCCCGCCCAACTCAAACACCCTGCCAGCAGCATCAAATATGGCAAATGGGTTTGTTTTCGTTTCGCCTGCGCCGATTGAACCCCGGCATAAATGAGTGCGGTCAAGGCAGCGATAATGTACGCGCCCACCGTAACCAGAAAATCATGCCACGACGCGGACAACTGTTTTTCCACTATGATTGTCAGCGCGAACAGGGCGACCATGCTTCCGGCAGGGGCGAGAAAGCGCGGACCAAACCGTAGCCCGCAAATCTGCGCCAGCAGAAAGGAGGTAAATGTCCAGAGAACTCCCGCCACCACGCCTACGCTTCCCATTGCAACGATAAAGATGGTGATCGTGTTGGACTGCTGATACGTCAATTCAGGATCGAATTGGCCGAAAATCGTATCCAGTGGGTTGGGGGGGCGCGTTGTTGCGGGAACCTGTAAATCGTTGCCTGTCGTTTGTGACTCGCGGACACTCCTACCTGCAAATTCGGGACGAACTTCCGTCCCACGGAAGTTGGAGGTTATCTGAATACCGTAACTCAGCCCGACGCACAGCAGAACGTAGACCAATGCCATGCGCAGCCGCGCGCCGGGACGCGCCAACAGGTAACGCGGACTCGGTTGCTGCGTCAGGCGGGCCATCACGTTTGTCGCCAGAATTATCCATACCATAGGAACCGGGGCTTTAATGGCGATCAGCAGCATCGCCAGCATCGCGCCGTTCCAGACTTTGGGCGAAAATACGGACAGGATATGCGCCCCGTCCAACTGCATAATCGGTATCAGGTTGAACAGGTTAATGATGAATCCACTGGCGGCAAGCGCGTACCAGAACGGGTGATGGGTGACGTTGCCAATCAAGACACAAACAACGGCGGCGAACGCGCCCGCAATCGGCCCGCCCGCGCCGCCCTCCGACTTAATCGTGGGGTTTTCGGGGAACGACCGGAGGAAAATCAACGCGCCCACAAACGGTATGAACATGGGCGCGGTCTGCTTCAGTCCATAGCGGCGAAAGACAACCACGTGGCCGAGTTCGTGTATCAGAATACAAACGACAAAGCCAATCGCGAACCGCCATGTATACAGCCGCGAGTACACGCCGATGGAGAGTATCATCGTGGACAGCGTGAGCGCCACCTTGCCCAGTTTCAGCAGCGACAGCAGCGACTTGCCTTTGAACAGCAGCAGAGCAAGGGAACCGAGCAGTCCCGTCTTTTTGCCCTGTTGCTGCGCCGCGTCTGCCGAAGTAGTCGTATTTGGCGTAGCTGCGGCAGGGGCAGATGGGGGAACCGCCACTGCGGGCGCAGGCGACAGCCCGAGATCGAAATCCACAACAGGCGGATAGGGCGTACCGCAATAGATGCAGCGGACGCCCCCCGGCAGGTTCAGGCGACGGCAGGCTGCGCAAGAAACGGAAATGGTTTCAGTTTGCATTAGATGTTCCCGTCAGACTTATGCCTCGACGAACTGCTGTACGCGCATGGCGATGTTACTGCCAATAAATCGGCCCGTAACCACCCAGAAGAATATACCGAGAAAGACTGTGCCACTCTGCATCAGGAAAAACTTCAGTCCCAGAATAATCAATCCAAACACTACTCCAACGATGGCTCCGGTGTCCTGATGAGCATCCATCGCTCCAATAACCAGCCCCATAATGCTGCCCATAACGGCAAAAATAGGCGCTAAAATCAGGATAGCAATAACATAATAGATGAAGGCGTGTTCGCCGCTATGCCAGAGCAGACTTGAAATCATCTCCCACAGCGTCCACCATTGCCCGAACACTGCGCCCCAACCTAGGCCGCGCAGAACGCGCTTACCGGCGGAGGGCGGCTCGGAAACGCGCCGCTGCGCTTGTGGCTGCGGAGCGTACTGCATCCCGCCCATGTTCGGCGCGGGGGTTCCCGTCGGCGCGTAACCCATGCCGCCCGCTGTCCCGGCATAATTTGGCGGCGGCATGTTGGACGCGGAAGGAACCGAATAATTGGCGTAATTGGGGGCGGGCGCGGGCATGGGTTCGCCGCTCAACGACATAGGCGGGGGCACATTCAGCGGCATGGGCGCAGGCGCAGCGTTGGGAGCGTAACCCGGCTGTGGCGCAGGCGCGGGCATGGGCGGCGTGGGGTATGCGGGCGCGGGATACGCGGTAGCTTGCGGTTGCGCCTGCGGATACGGTGCGGGAGTCAGGGGCGCGGCGGACAGGCTTTGCAGAGCGGCGTGGGCGCGGTCATTGTTCGGGTTCAGGCGAAGCGCCTGTTCCAGAGCGCCCTGCGCTTCCCCTGTTCGCTGCGCCTGCATCAGTCCGACAGCCAGATTGTACTGCGCGGTGGAATCCTGCGGCTGCAATCGCGCCGCCTCCTGCAACGCCCAGACGCTCGCGTTCAGGTCGCCCAGCCGCGCATACGCGATGCCCATAAAGCCGTATGCGCGGCCATCCTGCGGGTTTTGCTGTATGGCCTGCTGCAAGGCGGCAAGGGCATTGGTAAAATCATTGGATTGCAGCAGACGGACGCCCTCTTCCAGAGCGCGCGTGGGATCAGTGTTCATATTCGGCCTTTCAGAAAGTGAGGGCAGCCGGTAAAACGGCAAATTGGCAAAGGGGATAAGTCCTAACTATTATATCACGAATTGACCGCCAAATATCACGATACTGTTATGATAGTGTCACGCGGGGCGCGTATCCTGCTATCAACATCAGGCAGCGCGATGCCGGACATCAATGGCGTGTCCGCGCGGGATGTTGCCGAATGGCGCTTTGCAAGGAATTCGCGGCAGAGTTCCCAATCGCTTGCAAACATAAGGATACGCGACAATGAGACTTAGAATAAACACAATCCCCCTTACCCTTTTCTCGCTGACGGCCTGCGCGGGCGTACTGACGGTTCCCGCAAGGGCGCAGTTCGGGCAGAACGAAGCCCCGTACCGGTGGACAGTGGGCGGACACACGGGAAACCCGGACTATGGCTACGAGGAACTCGCGCTTTCTCCCAATGGCAAACTGCTGGCGACCGCCTCGCCGGACGGAACCATCAAGATTTGGGACGCCAAAACCACGCAGCTTCTCCGAACGATTTCCACAGACGCGACCTCCCTGTACTGCGTGGCGTTTTCACCGGACGGCGCGAAAATCGCTGCCGGCGGCTCGACCTATATCGCGGTTCCCGGCAACGCGGGTTTCAACGGGGCGGTCAGCGTGTACGATGTGGCCTCCGGCGACCAGATCGCCAATTTGCCGACAACCCGATGGGACATTACCGTCGTCGCCTTTTCGCCCGATGGAACCCAACTGGTGGACGCCGGATACCTCCACAATTCAAGCACTTCTCTGGACGAGGGCAAGATTGAAACGTATCGTATCGCCGACCATACGTTGCTGAAGACGATGGACACGGCGGAGCGCATCGGCAAACTGGCCTATCTGCCGGATCGCCAGACGCTTCTCGCCGCAGGCTATCACTACGACTACACGACCAATCAGGGAACTCCGGTTTTGCAGCGCTGGAACCCGGTCACGGGAATCCTGCTGAAAGACCTGCCGACCAAACTCAATTACGCGCGTGGACTCGCCTTCTCGCCCGACAAAACCACGTTTGCCGTGTGCGGCGGCAATGCGGCGGGAATGGGAACTATCGAGCTATGGAACAGCGCGACCCTGAAACTTCAATCCACGCTGACCGGTAAACTGGCCTACATTGACGCGGTTACTTTCGATGCGACCGGCAAGAACATTCTGGGCGGCGGGTACAAAGACGTGTACGATGCCACTTACGATCTTACCTATCATCGCGGGGCTGTGGAGTTATGGGGCGTGAACGGGCAGCGCAGTTACACCAGCGGCATTTTGACGCAAAGCCTTATCAACGCGGTGGCCTTTGACCCGAACGGTAAAACCTTCTGCGCGTCCAGCAATGATCTGGACGTAAACCGCTACGCCACATCCGACGCTTCCGTTCAGGGCGCGTTTACCCGAATTCATAATGGCGTGAACACAGTCGCCGTTTGCGATGTCAATGATACCCTTGCCGTGCAGGATATTTACGGCACACTCGCCTTTTACAGCGCGTGTACCGGCAAGCCCCTGCCCGCGCCGCCCCGCACAACCGGCTTCAACCGCTTCGTGCCGAACAGCGCGAACATGGTCTTTCTGGATGGCGGCGCGAAAAAGCAGATCAAGATCATTCAGCCGGATGGCGCGACAGCCTTCGCCGTCACTTCGCAGTTGAGCGTTGTCGTGGACGTGGCTTTCTCCCCGGATGGAACTCTGGCGGCGGTCATGGGAATCTCGAAGGCTGTCAACAACATTCAGTATAAATCCGTAGAGATTTTCCGGGTATCCGACTGGCAGCGACAACGGCAAATCAACGCCTTCGCGTTCGCGGCGGGCGAAGTCAGTCAGGGCATAGACATTGCCGCCGCCTTCTCCTCGAACAATCAGCAGATCGCAATCGGCGTGGACGGTCTGGACGCGACCGGCAGTTCCACAGTGGGCAGTCTGACGACCTGTAACGTTCAAAATGGGAAACCGCTGGCGACGACCAATCTTGCCGCCCTGCATCCCACCGATACCGCGCTGTATGTCATAGCGCTCGCTTTCAGCCCCGATGGCAAGCGCGTTTTGATGAGCGAATCGGCCAGCAACTATAAAACCCTTGCCGTTTCCGGCGCGGTACAAACGTATGACGCGAACCTCAAACTAATCCATCGGCTGGATACCCCGGAAACCATCAGCAGCATGAAGCTGAGTCCCTCCGGCGAGCATCTGATTTTCGGCGGCTACACGCTGGACACGAACACGGGACGGCGTAACGGCATCCTGACCGCGCTGAACATTTACGACGGCACAGTAGCCCTGCGCTATGACGACCAGCTTGGAACGGGCGTAAACTCGCTGGATTTCCGCGGCGCGGGCGGTTCCCTCCTGTACGTCGCCAGACCGGACGCCACCTTCGGCGCAATCACCCTTCCCTGCTTCAACTTTTAGCAGAATTCAAATCGCCAATCCCTCTTGATAAATCAAGGGGGATTGGCGATTTCCTGTATCACGAACAGACTTTCCACAGGGCGGTGTGGAAACGGCGCAAGACCGTAGAAGCTTCGGCGTTTACGCCTGCGAAGCCGTTACCGATGCATGTCGCGGCGCTGTTCGTAGCGGTTGCTATCGAGACGCAGGCGCAGGTCGCTGATACGGCGATCCAGACTGTGGACGCGGTCCCGGTTGTGATTGCGTTGCGCGATGCTGCGCTGGTCGTACAGATCGCGCAGTTTGTTCTCGTCGCGACGAATCGCTTCGCGATCCAGACGCTGAACAGTATTGTCTTTCCAGTGATGGTAGTGCCAGTCCTGCGCTTCGGCGGGCATGGCAGTGGTCAATCCGGCGAACACCCCGGCAAGGCCGAGAACCGCGCTGAAACGAACGGCGCGAGAAGATGTTGACATTTGCTTCATGACAATGTGGCTCCTGTATGTATTTTGATTGTATCCGCAACGGCGCGGCACATTGCTAAAATACGGCAGTATGCTCTGAATGTGACACTACAAACGGCGTATTTTACTATACGCCTATGGCGTATCTTCCTATGGCGTATCATCAGCGGGTAGGTCTTCAAAACGCGCGAATGCCTGCTCCAATCGCGCCTGAACCTGCATCTTTTCCGAAGCGTCGAGCAGGTGTTGCGCTTCCGCAGACGGTTTCCAGCCGGGATGCGCGATTCCGGCAAATGCAGGGCGCAGATTATGGTATTGCCTGTCCAGAAACAGGCTGTCACCGGACAGGAACGAGTACGCGATGCTGTTACGCGCCAGCGTTTTCACGTCCGCATACGAGAGATTATAAGTTCGGGCGGCCCGGACAAACTCCATTGTCAGCGAACTGCGGTTGATAGCCTCATCATCCGTGTTGAGCGTAACGGGTACGCCCGCTTTGCGATACAGCGCGAACGGATGGCGGCTGCCCTCCACGCCCAGAATCGCCGCGTTGCTGGTCAGGCAAATCTCGACGGCTACGCCCTGTTTGCGCATATCGCGCAGCAGTTCTGCCAGATTATCCTCCCACGCGATAGATACGCCGTGTCCGATACGCCGCGCATGTCCGACCTGAATGGAATCGCGGATGCGTGTTTGCATGGTTTCGATGGGTGAAATCGTGGGCGTCAGTTCCCCCGCGTGAAGCGTGATGTTGGGATGCCCGAACTGCTGCCAGAGAAAATCCAGTATCCGCATCTGGCTGGTAAAATGCTGCCGCGCGAACGGGTGATCTTCGGGCGCGACGATATTGACGCCGACAACGCGCTTGTCCGTTTGCATCAGCGCCATTCCCGCCGCGAGTACGGCGAAAAAGTCGCTGTCCGCTTTCAGTCGGTTGGCTGATACGATGTAACGCGCCGTAATCGGGCTTTGCGGGCTGGTGACAGGCGCGCTGGAAACCGGCCCCGCCGTTGCTTGCGCGTTTGCAGACGCGGCCTGCAACCGTAAAATTTCCGCCTGCGCTTTGCTCACGCGCTGCCCCAATTGCGCGTCGTAATCGTCCAGAAAAAGTTTCGACTGCGCGGCGAACTCCTTCAAGCGCGGCTTCAGCAGGGTGAGCGCGGCCTGCAAATCCGATACGGAGTTGACGTTGCCAATCGGGGGCGGCGATTGCAGCAGGGCATACGCGCTGTCGGGCGCAACCCGCGTCATCAACTCCATGTACTGCTCGTTCTGCGACAGGGCGCGGAGAATCACTTCGGCATTGACATCTATGTCCGGGCGATTGGTTTGCGCGCTGTCAATGAAACCAAATGCGGCGAAAAAATGGTCGTGTCCGCTTTCAGCATCCGGTTTCCAGCCGCGCATACTGGCCGCGTCCAGAAATTTGCCGAGCAGGCCGGAGTTCGATCCTTTGAGCAGGTCTTGCGCCAAAATATGCGGGGTTGTGGCATCCGCGCTGAACAGGTTCGTAACAGGATCGTAAAAAAGATTACGGGCAATGGCGTTGTCGAGCGCGAATTCCGCATACGCAGCGCCGCTCACATGGACATGCAGATCGGCCCCTTTGGGCATGGCTTTGACAAACGCGATAAGCGATGGCTCATCCATTTTGGCGGCTTCAAAGCGTTTTGCGGTTGAGCGTTCATCCGCAAAAGCGAGTGGAAGGCAGCCTGTAAAAACAAGCAACATGCAGAACCATGCCGCAGCATGAGCGCGAACCGACATAAATGTCACCCCTTCGTGAACCTATCTCTTCTGGTGTTTGCCCTCCGCCGACAAGAGGATTGCGGGGAAAGGCAGCGATTCCACGCGGGCGTAGCAGGCGATACTCCCATCCAAACGGGCAGGCAAATAACCATCCTGTTCCAGTTGAATTTCCCGGTGGGTTTCGATGTCCTCGTACAGTCCGGGCGGCGTGAGATGCCCTGCCAGAAACAGTTTCCCGCCTGCCGTCTCAGAACACTCGCTGATTCGTATCATGTTTTGTTCTCCCGCGCCTGTATTCCTGCTTTTATGCTCTCTTGCGCTATATTTTCGCTTCTATATTGTTTGCAGGATTATTGTCTGCGCCCTTCGTATGTCTGCTTCAACCAACAGGCGCGTTCCAAAGTTCTGTGTCAGGATTTTAGAATCGCGGGCTTGCAGGAGATTGCTCAAGGCGTGGCGAACAGGAACAGCATTATGCAATACAATCATTCTCAACGACCTCAACGGTTTGGCGCGTTTGGCGCGTTCGGTTTCCTCGCGTTCGCGCCCATGCTGGCATGCAGTTCCCCACAACCCATGAGGGATGAAACGCCAAAACTCAATGTGCCGTCGGCAACGCCCGCTGCATCGAAGCAGGCGACACCGCAAACCTATAAATACACCAACAAACTGATCGGCGCGACAAGCCCGTACCTGCTGGAACACGCGCACAACCCCGTGAACTGGCAGCCCTGGGGCGCGGAAGCGCTGGCGCAGGCCAAACGGGAAAACAAACTTATTTTCCTTTCCATCGGCTATTCGGCCTGCCACTGGTGTCACGTCATGGCGCGGGAGGACTTTGAGAACGAAGAGATCGCGCAAATTATGAACGCCAATTTCGTCTGCATCAAGGTGGATCGCGAACAGCGGCCCGATCTGGACGCGCAGTACATGCTGTCCGTGCAGCTGATGACGGGTTCGGGCGGCTGGCCCCTGTCCGTGTTTCTCACGCCCGACCACAAGCCGTTTTTCGGCGGCACGTATTTCCCGCCGGTTCAGTTCAAACCGCTGCTGGAAAAAGTTGTCGAGGTGAACAGAACGCAGCCGGAACAGATACGCGCCTCGGCGGACAATCTCGCCCGCGCCCTTGCCAAATCCGCGTCCGCATCGGGTAAATCGAGCGCGAAAGTGTCTCCCGCCCTGTTGGAAACGGTTGTCGCCACCCTGAACCACGAATACGACGCGCAAAACGGCGGTTTTGGAACGCGCCCGAAATTCCCCGAAGCGCCGAAATTGAGATTTGCGCTGGCCCGCTATCGCGCTACTCATTCCGCGCCCCTGCTGGAAATGACGACAACCACGCTGGATCGCATGGCGGAAGGGGGCATTTACGATCAGATTGGCGGGGGCTTTCATCGTTACAGCACGGACAAATTCTGGCGCGTGCCGCACTTTGAAAAGATGCTGTACGATCAGGCGCAGCTTGCGCAGGCGTATCTGGACGCTTACGAACTGACCCACAACCCGCGCTACCGCCAAGTTGTGGAAGAAACGCTGGCGTTCGTTCAGCGCGAATTGCGCGATTCCACTGGCGGCTTTCAATCTACGCTGGACGCGGATAGCGAGGGCGAGGAGGGCAAGTTCTATTTATGGACGCCCGCGCAAGTTGTCGAAGTTCTTGGCGATGATGCCGCGCTGTTTTGTGAAGCGTATGGCATAACGGCAATGGGCGATCTGGACGGCAAAAGTGTCCTGCACCGGAATCCAGACTCGGCGGAAGTGTCGCCAGAACTCATGCGGCAGTACAGCCTCAAGCCGGAAGAACTGGCGACTCGTTTGAACGGCCTGCGCGCGAAAATGCTGGCGGCGCGGAACAAGCGGGTTCGCCCTCATACGGACGACAAAGTTCTGGCAAGCTGGAATGGCCTGATGATAAGCGCGTTCGCCCGCGCTTCGCAGGTTCTGATCAATCCCGCGTACCGGCAAACGGGGGTGGAAGCCGCCCGCTTTCTCACTCAGAAAATGACCATCAACGGCACACTGATGCACAACTACCGGGACGGCAAAACGGAAGTCGGGGGGATGCTGGAGGATTACGCGTTTGTTTCTAACGGCCTGCTGGATCTGTACGCGGCTACGGGGGACAAGCAATGGCTGACCTCCGCCGGGGAACTGGCAACCCGCATGACCGCGCAGTTCGGGGATACGGCAAACGGCGGCTTCTACAACACATCGGATCAGAGCGATCTGCTGGCGCGGTTGAAAACAGGTGACGACAACGCCACGCCATCGGGAAACGGCATGGCCGCGCAGGTTTGCGCCCGTCTTGCCGCGCTGACGGGCAAACCGCAGTGGCGAACGGAAGCGGCGCGAACCGTGCAGGCGTTCGGCAGTCTGGAAACCCGCGCGCCCGCTGCCTTTCCCCTGCTGCTGACCGTGTACCAGTCCCTCGGCGCAGGCGCAGAAGTTGGCAACGCCCCCGGAACCGCGCAATTGCAGGCCGCGCCAATCACGGCCATACCCGGCGCGAAGGCCGTTATCGCCATCCGAGTTCGTATCCCCTCCGGCTGGCACGTCAACGCGCATGTCGCTTCGGACGCCACTCTGATACCCACAACCCTGCGCCTGTCTGCCACCCCGGACGCCGCCCTTACGAGTGTCAAATACCCAAACGGCCAAACCCTGAAAACGTCCTTCGCAAAAGAAACGCTGTCCGTGTATCAGGGCGAAATCACGCTGCAAGCCGTTGTACAAATCGCTTCCAAACTGTCGCCGAGCAAGCATATCCTGCATTTTGAACTGACGTATCAGTCCTGCAACGACCGCGCCTGCCTGTCTCCTACAAAAGCAGTCGTAGACGTTCCGCTGAACATCTCAAAGTAGAACAGATAGATACATGTAGGGGTTCTGCTTGCTGAACCCTCCCCAAAGCATGGCGCAGCAAGCAATAAAGTAGGGCGCAGCAAGCAGCGCCCCTACATGTAGTGTAATAGCGCGCCTTAATACAACAGTTTGTGTCCGCGCAAGCGGACGTTGGGCGGAACGCCCCATAGCAAAGAAATTTGTTTCGTTGCTTGCGTGATGTTTAGCGAAACACACCCGTATGCCCCAACGAATACCGTCCTGGCTGCGGGTATACGCACAATCCGTGCGGGCCTTTGCCGACATGAATTCGGGCGCGGAGTTTGCCGTTACTCGTATCGAAGGCGTACACCTCGGAATTGTAGCGACCAGACAGCCAGAGCGTTTTGCCATCCGAAGACACGTTGCCCATATCCGGGCTGCCGCCATGCGGAATACGCCATTTGGCAATCGGCTTGCGGGTGGCGAACGAGAGGACGGTTATTGATCCCTCGTGCCGGTTGGACACGTACAGCGTTTTGGAATCGCGGCTCGGATACAGGCCGTGCGCCCCGCCGCCCGTCGTCACAAACCCGATTTTTTGTAATTTGTCGCCGTCCACGAGCCACACGCCATTGCTCATCATGTCCGCCACATAAAATACGCTGCCGTCTGGCGATAATTTTACGTCCTGCGGCATCCCGCCGGTTTTCAATTTCAGCGAACCCATCGCCTTTTGGTGTTCCACATCCACTTTTACCACGTCGCCCGAAAACTCGCAGCTCGCAATCAGATACTTGCCGTCCCGGCTAAAATCCATGTGATCCACGCCCTTGCCGGGAAGGTGCAGGGAATGGACGAGTTTCATGGTATGCGCGTCCCGAAAATCCAGCCGCTCGAACCGTTCGCAAACCACAATCGCGTACCGTCCATCCGGCGTGAAATACAGGTTGTACGGGTCTTCCACAGAAACAGGTTTGCCGTGAACGCCCGTAACCGGATCGACGGGCGTAAGGCTGTTGCCTAAATCGTTGGAAATCCACAGCGTTTTCATGTCCCATGCGGGCGTGACGTGCTGCGGCAGTTTCCCCACCGCGAAATGGTCTACAATCCGGTACGTATTCGCGTCAATTACGTCTACCGTATTGCTGCCGCTGTTCGGCACGTACACGCGATTGAGAACTTTGCGCATGAACGGGCTGAGATTGTTCGGCCTGTTTGCCGCGTATACGTCCCGCGCTTCCACAAGCGGCGGCACTGCGCCTGCGGTTACAGCGAACATATCGGCAGAAGCAGGCGCAGCAGTGGGCGCAACGCTGTTCTCTCCCGTCGCGCCCGCTTCGGCTGCGCTGTTTGGCTTCGCGGCGGAACCCATCCCCGGTTTTGCGGACGAAACGGCGAGGGAATTTGGCGCGGGCGCGGGCGAGACGGCTGCCTGCCTGCATCCGGCAAGCGCGACAAACGCGCCGAACGCCAGAAAAGTCCCTGTAAACTCTGTTCGCTTCATAAACTCCGTAATATTCCTTCTATGCGGCGGCTTCCACCGGCTCCGGCTTCGCCAGCGTCTTCGGATGAACGCTTTCCGACAACATACGCTCGAACGTTTCCCGGTCCGCAATGCCCCAATTATCTACAGTGACTTCCGCCATCAGCAGATCAATGGACGGAACCACTTCATCAGCCTTGAACAACGGCAGCAAAATCACGCCCCCCTGCTGTTCGCTCGGCTCGAAGCGCAGATGCGAGTTCGCAACAACGCGCTTTATGTAACCAAGTTCAAGCAGGACGCGCTCAAGAGCAGCCATTGTTACGGTAATGATGTGTTCTCGTGTGCGGCGTTTACGCATTTTACCCTTCCTGTTCGCCAAAAGCAAACTTTTGCGCCAGAGCGGTTCGGACGCGTTGCGCCTGTGCGCCTGTTGTTTGCAGGGTTGCTTGTTCCAGCAGGTTCAGGGGGACAGGACGCAAGATCACCTGAGCCTGCCGCGTCCCGGCAAGCGGGGCGCAAATATCTATGCGCTGTTCTGAGGCTTCGGAGTTGAAAGCCGGATACAAAATCACGGCTGCCTGCGGACAGCCGCCAAGCAGGGCGTACATGGCGAGTTGGTACAGCATTTCGCGCGGCAGGGGCTTTTCCCACAAGTCTCGATACTTCGCGTCCAGAATAGCGACGGTTTTGCTCCCCTTAAGAACAATGTAGTCCGGGCGCGGCGACCGCGCCGAACGACGACGGGGATTATACAACGGATTGTACGCCACCACGCCGCGCAGTGCCATTTGGTCACGAACCACATAACCAGATAGATTTTCGCGCAAAAACTTCGACAGCAAAGCCTCAAAGAAACGGTTCATATCGAACAAGAAACCGGGCAATGGCAGCGTGTTTTCGTCTGATTCCAGATGAATGCCCGCGCCTGCCAGCAACAGTTGGATGAGCGTAAAGGTGGGCCGGTAGGCGGCGGTCAGGCGCGTGGAATGGGCGCGGAGGCGGGCAAACGTTTCGCGGTTCAGGAGAGCGGGCGTCATGTCCTCGCGCAAGGTTCCGGCAAGGCGATGCAGGCGCGTTTTCAAGCGCGGCGATAGCGCCATATTCGCGCCCCATTGCAAGCCACTGAGCAATACCTGATTGGGCAGCGTGTTTTGCGAACGGGGATAGTGGACGCAGGGGAGTGTCGCGCTTACCATGCCGCCTGTTCGCGCCAGTTTGCGCATGTCGAGGCTGCCGCGCGGACTCGCCAACTCTTCCTCGGTGCGCCGGTATTGACGATGCAAACCCCGCGCCAGCAGTTCCGCCGCTTCTTCCGCCAGTTGATGCAGGAGCAGGTCTTGAAACGCTTCGGGTTCGCTGTCGAATGTGGTGTCCGCGAACAAGTCAAGGTTGCGCAGGTCGTAAGCGTAGCGCAGCAGATGCAGCAGGGAGGGCGCGGGTATTTTGGGGCGAATGGTGACGGCGACATTGCCGATTTCGATTTTGCCGACATGCGCAAACGCCTGAATACTCAATCCGTCGCGCAGTTCCACGATGTTGAGAATGTCTGCCTGCGCCAGTTTTGCTACGACAAGCCGCGTATCGGCATTATCCACAAGCCGTACATCGCGCAATGTCGGGTCTGTTCGCGGCGTCCGGGTTTCCCACTCAGCAAGCCGAATGTTGACCGGGAAATTCATTCGCTGCCGTCCATCGTGTCAATATCGTCCTCGGCTTCGTTATCAAGTTCCTGCGCCTCGTTTTCGGCTTCCGCTTCCATCTTTACAGCCTGCGGTGTAGCGATGATTTCGGGACAGGGTTCCAACAGCGCAGTCACTAATTCATCCTGTCGCGCCGGATCAAACAACTCCTCGCGTATCTGCTGCTTCTGCATATCCACGAGACCGCTGCCCAATATCTTTTCCAGCGCGGCGTAATCTTCGTAGCAGTATTCTTCCAGCAGGGGAACAATGTCTTCGCGTAACACGCGGCGCAAATGGGCGAAGTCGCGTATGGGATGCCCTTTTTCCAGAAAGTAGGAGTGACCAATTTGCAGGTTGCGGGCATCGCGCCCGATGTGTTTGCAAATGCGGGCGTTCAGCGCGTCCAGCCACGCCGCAAGAGGAATACCTTCAATAAACGCCAGCCCCAATGTGGAACTGTCGGGCATGAGTTCGATAAAGCCGAAGCGCCTGTGCAGGGCGGCGTCAAGCAGGGCAATGGAACGATCCGCCGTGTTCATCGTTCCAATCACGTACACATTTTTCGGTACGGCGAACGGCGTTTTGCTCAGGGGAAGGACAACCGTTTTGCCTCGCTTGTTGCTTTCCAGAATGGTGAGCAGTTCCCCGAAGATGCGCGGAATGTCGCCCCGGTTGATTTCATCCACAAGCAGGTAAAAATTATGGTTCGGGTTCGCGTGGGCGTCCTCACATAGCGTCTTGAAAATGCCATTGCGCAGTTCAAACAGCATCTGCCCATCCTGCGCGTGAGGCCGATACCCTTCCAGAAAATCCTCATACCCGTAAGCCGGATGAAAACAGCACCAGCGCACAAGTCCCATATTGGTATTGTCGCCACTGACAACGGTACGCTCCTCCGGCGTCAGCGTGTCAAACGCCTTCCCGAACGCAGAATGCGCAGCTAGTTCACGAGCCGCAATCTCCGCCCAATACGTTTTGCCCGTTCCCGGCGGCCCCTTCAAAATCACCTGTCCCTTGCGCCCCAACACGGCTTCAATTCGCGTCGGGATACTGTCCAGTGGCAAGTTTGACACAAGTGGTTCAATATAATTGCTATCAACATCAGGCGTATTGCCCGATAAAACTTCATCACTTACTGGCATTCCAGCAGCAAAAACTTCAGCCTCCGACACTTGTAGGCCACAGGCGACTTTACGGACTCTTTCAGTATTAATTTTATCTTTGTTATCTCGCCTTTCCCAGTTTGACCACGCATTACTGTTCGATTTCGTACCGAACTTGTCATTGATTCTCTTCATGCAATCAGAGGGTGTAAGATTGCGTTTTTCACGTTGCTCTTTTATCCATGCTGAGAAAGGTTTAGATGTCATACTTTGCTCAATGAGTTACATTCAGAATGTGTTTCAATGATGAAGGACTGAGCCGTGCAATAAATTGCGCGGCTGTGGTAACGAAGTCCGCCTTCGCGGACTGAAGGTGGAGGCAAGGACCAATCGAACGCAGGCTCGTCGTCTTCGGCCATGCACTGTTCCCATTCGAGCCAGACATCGTTGTTGGCGTGATGTTCTTTCTGGTTGCGAATATAGGCGCGAACGGTTTCCACGCCATTCGGGTCAACACTGCGAACGCCATACGTACCCTGCCACTTGAAGAAATGGTTGGGCATCAGTACATGCGTCATTAGATGTGACGATGTACCCTTCATGTTCTTGACAATGTCCATCGGGCATGAGAGAGCGCGGATACGAACGAGCGCGTGAATATGATTGGCTGTGCCGCCAATAGCAATCAGTTTACAGCGTTGTTCCTCGCATTTTTGCGACATGCAGGCATATACCTGCGCTTCCAACTCCGGCTTGATGAGCGGCAAGCGGTCCCACGTAGCCCAAACAAAATGCAAATAGATGTGCGAACAAGAACGTGGCATGTCTTCTCCACAACAAATTCTACCCGCTCAACCCGCGAAGGCGGGTTTCGTTATCACAGCCGCGCAATTTATTGCACGGACGCTTGCGCCATTGCACGGACTCTACCGTATTGCACGGCTCTTCTTGCGCGGCTTCTACACGACTCTGATACGGCTTTCAACCTCATACGGCATTGGGTTCTACGCCGTCGCCGGTTCAGGAACAGCAACATTGGAAACAACCTGCGCTGCACTCCGCCAGCATCTTCTCGAAGGTTTCCCGCTCCGCAATGCCCCAATTGTCAACAGTAGACCGCGCGCCCAATACATGGACTTCATGGGCAATCTGTTCCGGCGCAAACTTGCCCGTTGTGACCGTTGCGCCGTCTGGATGCTCATAACAGAAATGTCCCGACGGGGCTACAAACCTGACAAAGCCGAAGCGCAGCAGCGTTGCTTCGAGCATAGCATAGGTCACATTCCTGAAATCTGCCGGGGTGATTGCCCGCAGTTCCTTGTAGGGAAGCGGGCCTCGGCCTTCCGTCAGCAGGTTCGGGAATTCCGCCCGGTCAATGTAATCCCAAGCATCCAGAAAAGAGGCTGTGGACATAACATGAACCAACGGGATACGCTCCTGCTCCCCATATACAGGGAATGTGAAGGCATGTTTGCTGTTCGGCTTGTCGAAATAGAGGCACGCATCTGGCCCCGGAGTCGTCAGGCCGGACACAACATGCCTGACGAAATCGAATTTCGTCAGGACGCGCTCAAGTTGTCCCATTGTGACATCGCTTATGTACATCGCGCTCCTGCTTCACGCTTACTTCACGACAAGCGGGATGACGTTGACGCTGCTGTTCGCGCCGGAACCACTGGCGACGGTGATGCGGTCGCGCAGGGCTTGCGGCGGCGGGGGAATCTGCCAGCCCTCGTGCGGCTGTATCCATTTGCCGTCGGATTTGATGAGGTTGACCAGTTCCTCGATGCTGTTTTCCTGCGGGATGCCGGTTTTCACCTCTTCGCGGCCCCGGTACAGCGAAATTTTGCCGCCCGCTTTGCCAACATAACCGTAATCCGCGTCCGCCATTTCGCCCGGCCCGTTCACGATGCAGCCCATGACCGCAACCGTCAGATTGCCCGCCAGGTGCTTCACTGCCGACTCGACCCAGTTCGCCACAATGGGCAGATCGAACTTCGTGCGCCCGCACGAGGGACACGAAATCAGTTCTACTTTGGTGCGCCGGATGCCCAACGCCTGCAAAATGTCGTAGCAGGCGGGGAGTTCTTCCACCGGGTCTTCCGACAGGGACACGCGAATCGTATCGCCAATACCTTCAGCCAACAGCGTGCCGATGCCTGCCGTGCTTTTGATGCGCGCGTACTGCCCGCTGCCCGCTTCCGTCACGCCCAAATGCAGCGGGTAATCCATACTCAACTCAGCCATGCGCTGCGCCATCAGCCGGTTGGCTTGCAGCATCACGGGGACGCGGCTCGCTTTCAGCGAGATAACAATGTTGCGGTAATCGTGCCGTTCGCAAATCTGAATGTACTCGATAGCGGACTGCACCATGCCTTCGGGCGTGTCGCCGTACATCACGGTCAGGCGTTCGGCAAGGCTGCCGTGATTGACGCCAATCCGCATGGCAAGGTCGCGCTGTTTGCAGGCGTTGATAACGGGCAACAGTTCTTTTTCAATCGCCGCCTGCTCCTCTTCCACTTCCAGAGGGGAGTAGTCCAGCGTCCGCGCAATGCGCTTGCGGAACACGAACAGGCCGGGATTGATGCGGATTTTGTCCACATACTTCGCCACCTCGACGGCAATATCGCTGCCCTGATGATGCACATCCGCCACGAGCGGCACATCCATATATTGTTGCTTGAGCCGCGCCTTGATTTCCGCCAGACACCGCGCTTCCGCCAGATTGGGCGTGGTGACCCGCACGATTTCACTGCCCGCCTTGTGCATGGCAATGATCTGCTCCACAGCGGAGGGGACGTTATGCGTCTCCTCGGTAATCATGGACTGTACGACAACGGGGTGCGCCCCACCAATATAAATGTCGCCCACGCGAACGGCGCGGGTGGGACGGCGGCTATAAGAAACATCCGGTAAAGACATAGGAAAACCTCTCAATAGTAGATAGGTAGATGGGTAGAGGGTAAATAGGTAGGTGATTCGGCTACTCTTGTCTGCTGTATTCTTGCGCAAAACTTTTGGCAGGCGGTAGTTTCTACCGTCTACTTATCTACCTATCTACCCTCTACCTTTCAGTATAGCATACCGCGCGGGATGCGGCGAAACAGGAAGCGAGGCGCGGCGCATTTTGCCTCCTCTCACTTGACGGAACAGGTATAATAGAAAGGTAAGTTTCACAGGAGATTGAGGCAATGACTTCAGTTCAAAAATTGGTTGGGTCTACGCAGCGCGACAGCAATGACAGGGGCGCGTCGCGCCGTCCCGTAACGCCGCAGCAGAAGTGGGTGCGCGGCGTTCTTGTGGTGTTCGGCACGGTTGTATTTGTGTGTTTTCTGGCTGCCGATCCTGTACTGCGCCATTTCCGCAAGAGTAATTTTCAGGGCGCGGTTCCGCAACGGGGAATTGCAACGGTGGCGATGATTGTGCAGCCGACGAACGTGGAGGGCGGGCTGAAACAAGAGGGCGACGGGTTTATCAACGTGCGCTTTCGAGGCGGATTGTACAAGGTCAACAGCGTTCGCCAATTCGCGCAGTTGCATGAAAATCAGCCCGTGCAGATATCTACAGGATGAGCAAGCGCGGCGATGTCGCTGTAAATTCGGCAGAGCCATTGTCCGCGTCCTCTGCCGCGTCGCCTACCGCCCCGTAACCCACAGTTGGCGAACATAAGATGTTGTGTCCCTACTACTCCGTCAAGGTAGAATAGTCAGGTAGGGGCGTTGCTTGCTGCGCCCCAAATGGCGGCTTGCTGCGCCCTGTTCGAGGAGGGTTCAGCAAGCAGAACCCCTACAACGTATCCCTCTATTCTACCTTGACAGAGTAGTACGTTAGTTGTGGCGCGGGAGGTTGCCATCCGTTTGGAACCGTCCGCAGAGTTTCAGCGGGCGGACAGGCTGGCGGGCATCCAGACGGGTAGATTTGCGACGGAATGACGCGCCTCCGGGGAGAGTTCCACGCCCCATGCGGACAGGTACTCGCTTAGATTATGCCCGGTCAGTCTGGAGAACCTGATTAAAAACTGGTCGTGCTTCTCCTGCTCGGTCTGGGGGCGTTCGCTGCGCGGCAGGTCGCGAAATTCTGCGAACAGTTTGGTGAACGGCTCCCAACCGAACTCCTGCCGCAGCAGCCAGAACATTGTGAGCGGATACCAGGGATCGCGCTCGTAGTATTTGGATTTGCCGGGGTTGGCGGCGATGAGCTAGCAGGCGTTTGTCAATTTCGGCCTGCGTCATAGCGGGGTGCGCCCCCACTTTGACGCCGTTGAGGGTTTCCGTGCCGTACAGCGAAAACAGGTTGTTGGTCACTTCCCCGAACGCGCTCCACGTCCATTCCGGCTGCTGAAAATTGTGTCCCATCTCGTGGTAAAAGCCCCAGCACTTGATGCCGGTATTGCCGCGCAGGATGTTCAGGTCGCAGAACGTTTTCGCCACGTCGTCGCCCGTCATAATCGGGTAGCCGGAGTGCATGTAGCCCGCGCTGATCTGCCGATCCACGCAGTAGCGTTCCGGGCGGTTGCGTTTGGGCGCGGCGTAAAACGCATAGCAGTGCTCCATTACCTCATCCCAGTAGGCCATCAGCGCTTCCGGGTCGTCCAGATCGCGCACGGCGGAGGACGGCACGGACAGAATTACCAGTTTGCCGACGAGTTCCGCCCAGGGACCGGGCGCGTTGCGCAGCGTTTGCTTCCACTCCGCAAGGCTGGTCACGCCCCGCACAAAGCGCGGCGCGGCAACGGCGTTGGCAATGGTGACGGGTACTTCGTCGCCGCAGAAGAGCGAGACGGCGAGTCAATGAAAATCGTGCCGCCGAACGGACTGGCAACGCGCGTACTTCGGGCGCGTTCAGCGGACGCCGCATCGTGATTTCGGGGAAACGGCCCCATGCCGCCAGATGCCAGAGCGTGTCCGTATGCTCGCCAATTTGTACGGACAGGCCGCGCTTGATGGCGCTCTGGCGGCACGGAAATCGTGACCACTTCGCCGGGCGCGGCGTACAACCCCGTGCCGTGCCAGGCGGGCTGCTTCATATCCACCGTAATAGACGCGCGTTTCGCGTTTCGCGCCGTGCGGGAACCGCGCCGGGAAACGAGGCGGCGGAGGGGTGCGCGATGATCTTTTCGGGCGGCAAACGCCGGAACTGCTGCGCGTCCAGCACGGCTTTCAGGCGGGCGAACGGCATGGAAATGGTAACAGGCGTTTCGTGGGTTGGGACCACATTGCCCGCTTTGTCGGCGCACAGGGTTTCGATGCGCTGTACCAGCATTTCCTGCGAAGGGGGCAGGGCGGCAACCGCTTCGCCAAGCGTGGCAGTCACCTGTTCCAGTTCCGGGCCGGTCAGCAGGCGGCGATGGCCGCTCATTTGCTCTAAGGCGTCCAGCGCGCGGTTTACCTGCGTCAGTTCCGTATTGGCGGTATCGGGGGTATATCCCTGCGCGTTGCCTGCGTCGAGCATACCGCCCGCGAACACAATGCCCATTGGCGCAAGCAAAATGTTGCCACTATGGTCGCGGGGCAGCATCAGGCCGGGATGCGTCATTTGCCAGCCCCACGCCGGCCCGTCCACTATCAGCCCGCCCCCATTGCGCACCCACTGCTGTACGGCTTCAATTCGCGCCGGATTGCCCGCCCCGTCCAGACTGCTCTGATTCAGCCATAACACGTCCAGCGCGTTCAATTTCGCGGGCAGGTCGGCGGCTTGCAGAACGGTAACATGGCAGCCAAGCGCGGTAAGCGCGTTCGCCAGTCCCCTCGCTCTGATCATGCAGGCCGATGCGCAGGCCCGCGAGCGGCTTTTGCCCCGCCCACAGCGCCAGATTGCGGGCAAGATGCGCGTTGTCGGCGTTTTCCAATGCGTCCGCGCTGAAAAATCCCTCGTGTCCGATTGCGGCGGCGCGTCCAATGCCGTAGCGCGTGGCGGCAAGCATGGGCAGGCGCGTTTTGCCCTGCCGTCCGGTCAGCGACGACAAAAGCATTGTCGCCGAACACGGCAAAATCCCCCGGAATACACCCCGGCGCGACCAGTTTGCTGACATCTTTCAGCAACTCGGCGCGTTCAGTTTCCTGCGCTTGCCCGGATTTCCCTATCAGGCACAGCGCAAGACCGCTTGCCAACAACAGGCGAAGAATATTTTGCTTCACGGAGTTCCCTTATCTAAAAACAGAGGAATGAACGACTGCAAACGCGAATTATCGCGTATTCTGCTGATAGTATGACAGGTATTTTAGCCGTTTCCAATAGAAATAGCGAGAGTGGAGAGTGAAGCGTGAGAGTCAATGCGTTGTTTCTCTCACTCTCCACTCTCACTCTCACTGGAATTCATTACCATGCGCTTCCTTGATCTTTCGCAGCCTATTTATGATGCGGGTCCGAATTGCCCCGCGCATCCTCCCGTGCGTTCGGAGGTTTCTTCCGACCATGAGCGGGCGGAGTGGCACTGGGAAACCTTGACGCTTGCCAGCCATACGGGAAGCCATCTCGACGCGCCCCTCCACAAAATCGCGGGCGGCGCGTCCATAGATATGCTGCCCCTGGAAAGTTTTGTCGGTCCGGCCTATATTGCGGATTTACGCCCCCTGGAACCCTCCGCCCTGATTACGCCGGAACGGTTGGCCGCCGCGCTGCCCGACCCGCTTCCGCCCGACAGCATTATTCTTATGGCGACCGGGTGGGGCGACATCCGCGAACGCAGCGAAATGTGGCTGTACCAATCGCCCAAACTGACGCCCGATGCCGCGCACTGGCTTGCCGAGCGCAAAATACGCGGGCTTGGGCGTGGATCACTGGGGCATCGGCGGCTGGGACAAAGCAAACGACGCGGCCGTACACACCATCCTGCTCGGTCAGGGTATCTGGATCGTGGAAGAACTGCGCTTCCCGCCCGAAGCCTACCAACTGCCCCTGCCGCAAACCTTCATGGCCCTGCCCATCAATCTGAAAGGACACTCCGGCGCGTGGTGCAGGCCGGTGTTTGTGATTGAGGGTTGAGGGGCGTCTGCCAACTACATCTACCGTGCCATCTAACAACAACATTCTCCCCTCTCCTAGCGCGTTGCGCGGCAAGGAGAGGGGTCGGGGGTGAGGTCAACAATGCAACTGTCACAAGAACAGCGTAATTTCTTCCAAACGTTCGGGTATCTCGCGCTTCCGGGCGCGTTGAAGACGGATGTTGAATGGATTACGGACGAGTTTACCGGCATCCACGCCCGCGCTGCCGGTCCCAAACACGACGGTTCGCGCCGGACGTGCATCGTGCCGTTTATTGACCAGTCCCCGAAACTCTGTACGCTGCTGGATCATCCGGTTGTTGAGGGCATCGCGTCGGGTCTGCTTGGCGATGATTTCAACTACATCGGCGGCGACGGCAACTATTACACCGGCAATACGGGCTGGCACTCCGACGGCTGGCACGACGAGGCCACCTACATTAAAATAGCGCTGTATCTCGATCCCGTTGCCAAGAGATACGGGCTGCCTGCGCGTGATACCGGGCAGTCACGTCGTCGGCAATCCCATTCTCTCCTCTTTGCGGCGCGTCAATCAATCCGAATCCGCGTTCGGGATCGCGCAGCGCGACGTTCCCTGCGTACCGCTGGAATCGCAGCCGGGAGATGTGGTCGTTTTCAACCACAACCTGCAACATTCCGCGTTCGGCGGGGGAAGTTCCCGGCGCATGTTCACCCTGAACTTATGTAATCAGGCCACAACGGACGCGGAATTAAAGGATTTGCGCAGTTTCATCGCCGCGCAGGGCCGCTTCTGGATTGACCATCTCCATTCCGACATTATGCGCGACACGGCAACTCCCCGAACGCCAAAAGCATTTACAGCAGGTCATGGACAACGAAGACTGTCTGGTAGAAGCCTCCAACCGCGCCCGCGCCACCATGTCCGAACCCGCAAGAGGGTAAGTCCTAATGTCCTTTCTGAACAGACGGCCCGCCACTTCAGACGAAAAACTCAATCCGCTAATCAAGCAGTTGGGCCATAAAGATACCGCAAAGCGCGAACAGGCAAAGCAGGAGATTATTACTGCTATTGCTGCTGACACCCAACGCTTGAATACCTTGTTAGTTTGGCTTGAACACGATTTATGCCGTGTCCAGCGTATGCTGCAATGGTACAAATTTGTTGCTACATGTGCTTTGCTGTATATGTTTCGCGATTTGCTTCGATATAGATGGGAGGCAGCCTTACACATAATGCTTGGCGGTTTTGGAATAATTGCAGCATTTATAATGCCCTTGACCAACCATCCCCGTCTGAAATTGCTGCTGAATATTGTTTCGAATCTGTACGATAAGCGGTTTATCGGGCCGCTTGTAGAGGCGTATCGGTATCAAGAAGTGCGTTCTGTTATCATCAAAAGCTTGTCTGAACTGTTACCGCAGTTACAACATTCGGACGCAGGCTTATTAAACGAACAGCAGCAAACCTTGCTTTGTCAATCGCTCAATAACAAGAATACGGAATGGATACGAACCGTTTTGAAGGCGCTCGAACAGATTGGCGACAGCAAAGCCGTGCCGTATGTGGAGAGCCTTGCTATGGCATCCACAACCGAACCGGAAACGCGCGAAGCGGCGCAGGAATGTTTGCTATATCTCAAACAGCGATTGGAACAACAGCAGGCAAGCCAGTCTTTGCTGCGGCCTTCCGCGTCCTCTTCCCGTCCCGATATGCTGCTGCGAGCCGCCACTATCCCTGACGCCATAGAGCCGAATCAATTGCTGCGGGCGGACAACAGTATTGCTTCCCGCGATACATGAAAGCAGGCCTGGGCGTGTTGTGTCCGCAGGTCACTCGTACTTTGCAGCGCAGGGCTTCAACCCGACGTGTCTGTGTAACTGTTCGTCCGTTTAAGATGATCCCCTAAGATAAACTATGCGTAGCATCGAAGGTTAGGAACACGCCATGAAACTGACAATCGGCAAACATGAATTAGAAATGGGCGCCAAGTATTTAGGCGAGTTGCGCGACGCGAACGAATTGCTGCATGACCCGGCGCAGTTACAGGCGCGTATGGAGGAAGACGGTTATTTATTAGATACTCCGACAAATAGTATATAGGCTGTTTTGAGGCAGGCTAGCGCTCAGGTGGAGCAGACACACTCCACCCGTCGAAAACCCTTTTTCCGCGTTTACTTTTCCCGGCTTACGCGCCTTGCGGCTCGCGTGTCAGCGCGATCAATTGCACCAGACCCACCACACAGAAGCAAGTGCGACGGAACAATCCCGTCGCCAGACGATATTCATCACGCACCATCCGAAACGCTTTGACGCGCCGGATACTATGTTCGACACGCACACGCCCTGAGGAAAAGGCGCGGTTCTCTTCTTTCTGCACAGCGCTCAACGCGCCTCCGCGTGGCTTCTTGTGCGGCACTTCGCTGTGGGGTAAGCCTTGATAGGCCAGATCGCCTTTGACCGTCGCATGGGGAAACTGCTTGGCAACCGTACTCTGCTCATGCACTTTCTTGTCCGACTTCGGGCCGCGATAGCCCGCATCCACATCAAGAATGTCGCCATTGCGGTTGGTGATGACCTCGGTCTTGAGCGTGTGGTCTTTCTTCTTGCCCGAGTAGAAGGCGCGTTGCTTGGGTTCAATCGAGGGACGCGGAACCGGCGTCTCGAAACTATCCACAATCACCTGATCCACCTCCTCGGGCTTCCAGGAGGGTTCTTTCTTGGTCCAGCGTTTCTCCGCTTCCCAGCGGTTGGCCGGACACACGTCTTTGAGGACGCCGACAATCTCATGGAAGGTGTTCTCCGCCACATCGGCGCTGACGCCAAACAGCATGCCCACCACAGAGAAGGCGACGTTGTGGCGCAGGTACAGCAGCGTCAGCAACACTTCCTGGTAGGGCTTGAGCAGGCGTTTGCGGCCGCCTCCCACCTTGCGGCGGCGCGTGGGCTTGTTGGCCTGTTCTTGTTGGCGACGGCGCTCGATTTCGGGAAGCGCTGCCAGGAAGAGTTCAGCTAAGGCGGCGTGGGGTAGTCCGAAGAGCGAACGGACTTTGTTTTCGGGATAGCGGCCAAGTTCGTGAAGGTTCATACGTCTATTCTACCCGCGCCAAGAATAAATCCAAACTTATTTGTCGGAGTATCTATTGATACGCGGGCTGCACGACCGGGAGAGAGTAAACGCGGCGCGGAAAATGCTGCTTGCCAATCTGGATCAGAACGGGCAAATCAGCCACGAGTATCCGCTGGAATTGGCGGTTCCGGCAGACGGGGCGCGGGGCGGATTTCTAGGCGGCAGCAAGGCGACGACGCGCAACCCGGCCTTCCTGAATCTTGTGGAATCGCCCGAAGTGATGGGCTTCTTTGCCCGGTTTCTGCAAGGCGACGCGCTGACGTTCGATTACAAGTGGCTGCGCGTGGTCGGGCCGGGGGATTTCACAGGGGCGCATTACGACATTGTGTACATGGGGCGGGGAACACAGAATCTGTACACCTGCTGGACTCCGATTGGCGACGTTTCCTACGATATGGGGCCGCTTGCGGTTCTTGTTGGTTCCCACAGGGGCGAGGCGTTCGAGCGCGTGAGGGAAACCTATGGCAAAATGGATGTTGACCGCGACCACGTTACGGGCGCGTTTTCCAATGACGCCGTAGAAATGATAGACCGCTTCGGCGGGCAATGGCAGACAACCGAGTTTCAGGCGGGCAACGCGCTGATTTTCGGCATGTACACCATGCACGGCAGCGTGAGTAATACAAGCAAGCGCTTCCGCATCAGCTGCGACACTCGCTACCAACGCGCTAACGAACCTGTAGACCCGCGCTGGATCGGTGACAACCCGCCCGCGCATTATGCCTGGATGCAAGGCGAAACCGTCACAATGGAACAGAAACGCGAAGAGTGGAAATTATAGCGCAGGGGATGGCGGTAACAGGTCGCGTACGCGGATTTCAGCATGGGGCAGGGCAAGGGGCGTTACGGTTCTCATTCCAGATCGATGGTTAGGGCGCCGTAGCCAAAGCCGTAGGGCGCGTTGGGGAGGGCGAAGGGTTCGCGGCGGACTTCCAGAGCGCGGTTTTGCATGTTCATTTATCATTCGCGTCTATTTGCGTTCATTCGCGGCTACTTCAAGACCGGACGGCAACAGTTTCGACAGGGATTCCTGACGTCGCAGCAGGCCGTACACAACGCTGTCCACGAGGGCGTGCCAGCTTGCTTCCATCATATTGGTGGACACGCCGACCGTACTCCACGCCTGCTCGCCGTCCGTGCTGTCAATGATGACGCGCACTTTGGCCGCCGTGCCTTCCCGCGTATTGACCACGCGGACTTTGAAGTCGGTCAATTTGATGTGCGCCAACTCCGGGTAGAATTCCAGCAGCGCCTTGCGCAATGCGCCGTCCAGAGCGTGAACGGGACCGTCCCCTTCCGCAACCGTCAGTTTTTCCACGCCGTCTACCGACGAGTTTTACCGTCGCTTCCGTGATCGGTTCCTGATCGTCGCCCCGGCGTTCCACGATGCAGCGGAACCCTTTCAACTCGAACATCTGCCGGATACGTCCCCATCGCCTGCATCAACAGCAGTTCAAACGAACCCTCCGCGCCCTCGTAGCTGTAGCCTTCGTGTTCCCGTTCCGCGATGGACTGCAGTAAAGCGCGGGTTTGCGGCGATTTGCGGTTCAGGTCGAAGCCGTATTCCGTCGCTTTGCCCGCGATGCTGCTGCTGCCCGCCAGTTCCGAAACCAGCAGCCGCCGCGAATTGCCGACCAGTTCCGGGTTGATATGCTCGTAACTCGCGCCCTTCAGCACGGCATCGGCATGAACGCCGCCCTTGTGCGCGAACGCGCTGCGCCCCACATACGCCCGGCGCGTGTCCGGCGTCAGATTCGCGATTTCGTCCACGTACTGCGAAAGAGCGGCCAGATGCTCCAGCGAATCGGGCAGCAGGCAGTCGAAGCCGAGTTTCAGGCGCAGGGACGCGATCACGGGCAGCAGGTTGCAGTTGCCGCACCGTTCGCCGTATCCGTTCACCGTACCCTGCACATGCATCGCGCCCTCCTGAACAGCCGCAAGAGCGTTGGCGACCGCGCATTCCGCGTCATTGTGCGTGTGGATGCCAATTGCGCACGTTCGGGAAACGCTTCACGAACGCGGCGCACAATCGCGGCCATCTCATACGGCAGTGTGCCGCCATTGGTATCGCACAAAACAATGCGATCCGCGCCCGCGTCCAATGCGCGTTTCAACCCCGCCAGCGCGTAATTTCCAGACTCGAAAGCGTTCACACCCTCCGCCGCGCTGCTCTTGTAGCCATCGAAAAAATGCTCGGCGTCGTAAATCACAGTCGGCGCATGTTCTTTTCAGAAACGCCACGCTGTCGCCAATCATGTCCAGATTTTCGTGGGGCGTGGTTTTCAGCGCGTGCAGCACATGCTCCGTCCACGATTTGCCGAAGATGGTGATAACCGGGGTTGCCGCGTCCACGAGCATTTTCAACTGCGCGTCGTCTTCCGCCCGCAATCCCGCGCGGCGCGTGCTGCCGAAAGCGGCCAGCCGCGCATGATGCAGCGTTACGGTTTTCATGCGCTCGAAGAACGTGGCGTCTTTCGGATTGGAACCGGGCCAGCCGCCCTCGATAAAGTCCATCCCGAACTCGTCCAGACGCCGCGCAATGCGAATCTTGTCCTCGACGCTGAAGGTAATCCCCTCGCCCTGCGATCCGTCGCGGAGTGTCGTATCGTAGATTTCCACATACTGTTTTTGCGCGTTCTGACTGTTCACAAGATTTTCCTTTCGCAAACGGCATTGTTGCGTTCACTGTGCATAGTTAAATTGACAATCATCCCCGCCGCATCCGTGTTGTGTAACAGAACAGTGCAGGGAACTCAAACTTTATCCAGCTTCCAATCAATTGAAAAGTGTCAACAGTATACCATGTTCCCATCTTCCACTTCAAAGCGAGATAAGATAGCCGATTGGAAGCGAACCTTAAACCGGTATATTGCCCCTCTCGAAATATCCATAAAAATAAACACCCCGGCAACGTTTTGCAACGCTGACGGGGTGTTTGGCTCACGTTCCGAAACGTTAGCGGCGAACCGCAACGTGTCGGAAGTGAGTAAGGGCTATGTGAACCAACTTACCCACCTCCTTTCCTGGGCACTTCCTGCGCCGTTCGCTGTCAGGGCCGGCATCCTGAAACAGGGAGCATGAAAGCGAATTCCCACCCTCCTTATCGCGGCCTCTGTTTAATTTGCTAAACCACCTGTTAGTTTATTTTCGACCTATTTTTCAGCGACAGGCAACAGCGCGTTTCAAGCCATGCCTGCTCGAAAGCATGGGTTGACGAAAGCGCGAAATTTGTCTACAATATCAACCGGAATAGCAAACAAATGTTTAACAATCGTTTGAACAACGATGCGACCTACAGGTGAAGGCAACAATGGCGAACATGCAGGCAAAAGGGGATATGCCGCCCGGACGTAAACCGGAAGGGGGCGGGGGCGGCAAAAAACGCAATCCTGAAGAGGAGGGCGAGGAGCAGACGGCAAAAGCGACAAGCGCGAAACAAAAGCTGAAGACGATTAAACGCGCCCTTGTTCTTGTCTGGAAGGGAGCGCCCTCGTGGACGGTTGCAAGTATCGCCCTCCTGCCCCTGCAAGCCATCCTCACCACGCTGCCGATTTATTTTAGCAAACTGGTGGTGGATGCCGTTGCCAACGGACTGCGTTCGCCATCGCGGGAGTTCGCGTTCCGGCAGGTAGGCTGGTACATCGGACTACAGGGCGGCGTAATGCTACTCAGCGCGGTATTGACGGCTATCAGCAGTCTGATACGCAACGGGCAGGCCGCGCATGTTACCGATTATGTAACGGAAGTGGTTCACGCCAAATCTATCGAAGTGGATTTGGAGTATTATGAGAACGCCCGCTTTTACGATACGTTGCGGCGGGCGCAGAGTCAGGCGTCGTATCGCCCCGTCAGCATCGTCAACAATCTGCTGTACGCCGCCCAAAGCGCGTTTTCTCTCCTCGCCCTCGTCGGCCTGCTGCTGTCGCTGCACTGGGCTATTGCGCTGTTGCTGTTTCTATCCACCGTTCCCGGCGCGCTGGTTCGTATCCGATTCAGCGGACGCATGTACGGCTGGCAGCGCAAGCGAACCCCAACCGAACGGCTCTCCAACTACTTCGACTCGCTGCTGACGGGCGGCTCGTCCGCCAAAGAAATCCGCCTGTTCCAGTTGGGCAAACTGTTTCTCGAACGGGCGAAAACCCTGCGAACCGAAATACGGCGCGAACGCCTGCAAATGCAATCCCGCAACGCCCTGCTCGATTTCGCCGCGCAGGTGCTGGCAACCGTTGCCATGTACGGCGCGTATGCGTTTGCCGCGTGGCGAACCCTACAGGGGCAAACCACGCTCGGCGGCCTGACCATGTACTTCGGCGCGTTTCAGCGGGGGCAGGGACTGGTTCAGCAGATGTTGAGCAACCTTGCCGACCTGTACGAAAGCAGCCTCTTCCTGTCCGATTTAGACGAGTTTCTGGAAATCGAGCGCAAAGTGGCGGAACCTGTAAATCCCCAATCGGTTCCCAACCCGATGCAGCGCGGAATCGTGTTTGAAAACGTCGCCTTTGACTACCCGAACAGCCGCCGAACGGTGCTGAAAGACGTGACGCTGCATGTGGAACCGGGTAAAATGATCGCGCTTGTCGGCGAAAACGGGAGCGGAAAAACCACGATTACCAAACTGTTGTGCCGCCTGTACGACCCGACAAGCGGGCGCATCACGCTGGACGGCACGGATATACGCGACTTTCATACCAACGACCTGCGACAGCAGATCAGCGTGATTTTTCAGGATTACGAGAAGTACCAACTGTCCGCAAGGGAAAACATCTGGTTAGGCAATATCGCGTTACCACTGGAAGAAGAGGCGGTACGCGAACAGATCATCGAATCGGCGCGGTACGCGGGCGCGGATGCCGTGATTTCGGAACTCAAAGAGGGTTACGAAACCACATTGGGCAAAATGTTCGAGGGCGGCGCGGAATTGAGTATCGGGCAATGGCAGAAAGTGGCGCTGGCGCGGGCGTTTCTGCGCGACGCCCAGATCATCGTTCTGGACGAGCCGACAAGCGCGATGGACGCCCGCGCCGAATACGAGTTCTTCCGCGATTTCCGCCTGCTGGCTAAAGACCGCGCCACTGTTCTCGTCAGCCACCGCTTTTCTACCGTCCGCATGGCCGACTGCATCTACGTGCTGGAAAACGGCGAAATCGTAGAAAGCGGTTCACACGACGAATTGATGCTCTTAAACGGCAAGTATGCTCACCTATTTGAGATGCAGGCACAACACTACCGCTAAACCCGCGCTTGTCAAACCCATCCGCATTTGCTATACTGATAGGCAACAACGCGAAAACGCGGGAAGAAAAGGAGTCATACAATGTCGGCGCATAAGCAACATGATACGGAAGAACTGCGGCCTGAGTACCATGTAGATTATGCAACCGCGCGTCCAAACCGCTTTGCCGCGCATTTGATAAATGAATTTCAACCAGATAAGAACGGCGAAGGAGAAACAACAATGCCCGTATTGCAACCCCGGTATGCGCCCGAAGAAGCCGCGCGGCTTGGAGACGAAATATACAATCGCGCCGTGAAGCCTGTCGTTGAACCTGACCACAATGGCGAATGGGTGATGATTGATCTTGACACCGGCGCGTGGGAAATCGGCGAGGATGAACTTTCCGCTGCCGCGAAAATGGAGGCGCGACTTCCAATGGCTCAGGTCTGGATGGTTCGGGTCGGATACGGCTACACGCACCGCTTGGGTGGAGGACGCGCGCGATAATGAATGGAGTTATGACCGCTCACCGCGAAGGAATTTTGCGGCTGATAGTTTTGGATGCCGCCGGACATCCACACGAAATTGACGGAGTTTTAGATACCGGCTTTACGGCATGGCTGACATTACCGCCTCACATAATCGCCGCGCTTGGCCTGCGCTACAGAAGAGCGGGCAGAGGAACGCTTGCGGACGGAAGTTCCATAGCGCTTCGGGTTTATGAAGCAACTGTTATGTGGGACGGACAGCCTTTGGCGGTTCCTGTGAATGAAACTAATGGAGACGCGCTCATTGGTATTTCATTGATGTATGGCTATCATCTGGATATGCCGATTGTGGACGGCGGCGTGTTCACGTTGCGGCGTCTGCCCGTGCCATAGGAACCTGTCAGCCTTGCTGTTGATACTGCTACGGATGCGCTTGCTGAAAGGCGAGAACCTGCTGATGCGGGAGCGGGGGAAGATGGTCAATCATTTCGGATACGGTAACGAAATGATAACCTTCGGATTTCAGGCGTTTGAGAATTTCCGGCAAAGCTCTAGCGGTTGCGGGGTAATCGTGCAGAAGCAGGATACTGCCGTTCTCTACGCGGTCACAGGTGCGCTGCACAATGAAATCTGGCTCGGTTTCCGGGTCGGCGTCGCGGGCAACCGTGTTGTAGCCGACAACGGTATAGCCTAGATCGCGGCAATCGGCAAAAACGGCATCATTGACTCTCATTCCGGGCGGGCGCAACAGGGTCAAATGCTGTGCGCTCACGCGGTAAAAGGCAATGGCCGCGTCGTTTATTTCGCGGTGGCGGTCACGAGGGGAAAGTCCGTCGAGGCGCAGGTGCGTATTGGAATGGTTGGCGATCTCATGTCCTTCGGCAAGGGTGCGCTTTACCAGCTCCGGCTGCGCGAGTCATATGTTCGCCCACATCAAAAAAAGTGGCGTGCGCCCCATACTGTTTCAGCGTATCTAAAATTTCGCCCGCGACTCTCCACATGCGGCCCATCGTCAAAGGTCAAAGCCACTTCCGAAGCTGCCGGTTGCCGTGCATCAGCAAGCCTTTTGCCGGATCGTACAAATCTTCGCCCCGCGAACGCGCCACCCAGTACGCCGGACTGACCGCTTCCCGCCATCCCATACGCCGATGCTGATTGAACCACAACAGCCCACTCCACTGCCGCAGCTCACGATTACAAGAGTAACAACGCGCCGCGCCATTGTTCCAAACAATGCGCGAATAAACGGCGACGAAAGGAACCCTTTTTGAGGCAGCGGCAAGGTTGGCAGGCGTCAGGCTCGAAGAAGTCATGCTTCTATTATACCAAGGGAAGGGGTAGGTTGTTAGTTGTTAGGTTGTTAGGTCTTCAGGACAATGTGAAGAAAGGCATTTACTTCAGCGCGACAAGATTACAACTTGAGAACTTAACACCTGACAACCTAACAACTAACAACCTAACATTGACAGAAGAGGGGAACGTGCCGTATAATACGAAGAGTTAAGCCGAAGTGGCGGAATGGCAGACGCAACGGTCTCAAAAACCGTCGAGGGCAACCTCGTATGGGTTCGACTCCCATCTTCGGCATAGAAAAAGGGGCGGGTGGTTCGCGAACCACCCGCCCCTTTTTCGTTAAATGAGTTCCTGAACCGGGTCGTGGTCGTCGAGCAGGTAGTGGGGACGGGAAAGCGAATCCATCACGGGCGTATCCTTGATGTTGATGCCCATGTTGTGGTACAGGGTCGCGAACACGTCCTTGAAGTGAACGGGGCGCGAGTCGGGTTCTTCGCCGAAGCGGTTTGTGGAGCCGATGACCTGCCCGGTTCTCATGCCGCCGCCCGCCAGCAATGCGCTTGCCACGCGGGGCCAGTGGTCGCGCCCGCCGTCCTTGTTGATGCGCGGCGAACGCCCGAACTCTCCCCACACGACAACGGAAACGTCCTTATCCATGCCCCGGTCGTAAATATCCTGCACAAGCGCGCTCACGGCCTGATCGAACATCGGCAGGCGCAGTTTCAATTGCGCGAAGTTCTTGTCGTGATAGTCCCACCGTCCGTAGCCGATAGTAACGCACCGCGCCCCTGCTTCCACCAGACGCCGCGCTACTAGAAAATGCTCGTTCGCCATCGGCCCGCCGTCGTCCACAAGTTTCACATCGCCCACGCCATAACGGGCGCGTATTTTGGGGTCTTCCTTGCTCACGTCCAGCGCGTCCACGAGTTTGCGCGAAGTCAGCAGGTCGAACGCGCGTTGATGCAGCGCGTCCATGCCCTGTAACGTGTCTACTTTCTGGTGGAAGCGGTCCAGACTGTTGAGCAGCAGGCGGCGGTCACGCAGGCGGTCAAGCGAAATGCCATTGAGCGTCATGTCGGCCATGAGGGGGCCTTCGGGTTTGAGCGGGCTGTGCGCCAGTCCCAAAAAGCCCGGATCGCCCGATAGCGCCCATTCCATGTGGCCCATGCGCGGCGAAAGTCCGACAAACGCGGGTACGGTCTTGTCAACCGGCCCGTTCAGGTAGGACACGACCGAGCCAAGACAGGGCGCGTGGTTTTGGGCTAACTCGGCAGCCGAATAGCCGCTCAGACAAACGCTGGCATCGTGTTCATCCCGCGCCCCGACAAGCGAACGAATGATGGCAAACTTGTCCATCATGGCGGCGATTTTGGGCAGGTGTTCGCAAATTTCAATTCCCGGCACTTTGGTCTTGATGGGCTTGAACTCGCCGCGTATTTCGCTCGGCGCGTCCATCTTCAGATCGAACATATCCTGATGCGGCGGGCCGCCGGGCAAATAGACCATGATAATGGCTTTGTGAGACGAGCGAATGCCCGCCCGCGCTTCCGCCGCGAGTATGTCGGTCAGGCCCAATCCGCCCAATGCCAGCCCGCCGATCTTCAAAAATTCGCGCCGCGTCACGCCGTCACAAAATCCGCCCCGTTTCCCGCCTGCAATCGTCAGCATCTGCCGCTCCTGTCCTGAATTTACCTCACCCCAACCCCTCTCCTGACCGCTCCTGCGTCGCTAGGAGAGGGGCTAATCTTTAATTTAAGAAGCACAAAGGTGATATTCTATTTGTCGTCTGGTTTCTCCTGCTGTTACAGGTTTTTGGCGCATTTGACGTGTTTTTCATCTCCTGACACTTTATTTTAGGAATGTTGTCCGATTCAGGGATAGTGTCACGACGCAAGCGAGGGAACGTACTCATGGCGAAGAAGGGTTTTCGGTAGCGCGTGACGAAGTAAAGAGAGTAGCCCTCAACCCCCGGCCCCTTCTCCCAAAAAAGCTTGGGAGAAGGGGAGGCGCTAATTTCATGTGACAGAGTGCTAATCGCATATGGAGGCTAAGTACCAAAATGAACTATGAAGGAAGGAAAGACATGAGAACAAATTTGGCTAAATCTGCGCTGGCGGTGGTGAGCGCGATGGGAGTTATAGTAGGCGCAGGCAGCATGAACGCCTACGCCAAACCGCCGCGCAAAACCAAAGCGGCGGCTGCGGAAAAGGGCGGCAGCGCGAAAGTGGAAGTGACCGCGCTTGTCACGCAGTTCGAGAAAGCGTATCAGCGCAAAGACAAAGTGACGATGATTAAAAAGCTGATGACGCCCAACCCCGACGACCTGATGGTGGAAAAGCGGTATCAGTGGCTGCAAGGGTATGGTCCGAAAGATATGCCCGGCAGCAAGCATCCGCCCATTCTGTTCGAGCGTCCGCGCGGCACGTTCATACCCACCGCTTACACCCTGCGCGGCATGACGCCGGGGGACGCCACGCACATTGTCGCGTCCGTGACGGAAAAAGGGACCTACACGGACGAGGACGGCAAATACAAAGTGGAGCGAATCCGCCAGATCAAATGCCGCAAAGTGGGCGCGAAATGGTATATTGAAGACTATCCCGCGCCGAGCGAAGACGATCTTGGCTTTGGCGTGGACGACATCCAGGATAAAATGACGAAGATATAAGGAGAGGGTATTCAGGTATTCAGGTATTCGGGTGTTCAGGACAATGCAAGAGGCACATGTTTGCTTTTGCGCGGCAGGCTTGCAGTTTAGTTCCTGAACACCTGAACACCTGAATACCTGAACACCGGAGTTGCCAATGCCTTCCGACGAACGACCCCACTTTGAAACTATTTGCGCGCATTTAGGCGAGAACCCTGAAGAGTACCGGGGCGCGGTGATTCCGCCGATTTACCAGAATTCGCTGTTTACCTTTCCGAACTGCGCGGCGCGGGAGCGTAATTACGCGCCCACTTCGGAGGAGGACGGGCATCCAGCGGGCGGCGTGTCCGAAGTGTACGACTACTCGCGGGTGTGCAACCCGACAACGGATATTGCCGAGGCGAAGATTGCCGCTCTGGAGGGTGGGGAACGGGCGCGGTGCTTTGGCAGCGGCATGGGCGCGGTCTCCGCCGCGATACTGGCCTGTGTCAAAGCGGGCGACCATGTAATTGCGCCGGAAACCACATACGGCCCGACCCGGCAGTTTTTGCGCGACTATTTGAAACGCTTCAACATCGGCGTGACGTTTGTGGATGGGGGTGATACGCAGGAGTGGGCGGACGCGCTGCGCCCGAATACTACCCTCCTGTATCTGGAATCGCCATCAAGCGTGGTGATGAAGCAGCAGGATTTGAGCGCGATAGCCCACCTTGCCCGCGAATGGGGCGCGTCCACCGTGATTGACAACTCGTGGGCGACGCCAATTTACCAGAACCCGCTCGCGCATGGCATTGATCTGGTCGTACATTCGGCCACCAAATATCTCGGCGGGCATAGCGACGTTACAGCAGGGGTTGTGGTTGGAAACGCGGAGCGGATGCGGAAACTGACGTTCGACGAGGGCTGTCTGCTCGGCGCGATGCTCGATCCGTTTGCCGCGTGGCTGCTGCTGCGCGGCCTGCGAACGCTTCCGATACGCATGGAACGCCATCAGCAGAGCGGCAAGCGCATCGCCAACGCCCTGCGCGAACATCCGAGCGTGGCGCGGGTGTTTTATCCCGGCCTGCCTGACGACCCGCAGGCCGAACTTACGCGCAAACAACTGCGCGGAACGAACGGCCTGATGAGCGTGATGCTGAAGAAACCGGGCAAAGAAGAAGCGTACCGCGTGGTGGACGCCCTGCGCTACTTCGCCATCGGGTGCAGTTGGGGCGGCTTCGAAAGCCTCGCGCTCCCCTCCCTTGCAGCAGGCGCGGCCATCGGAGAAGCCGAACCGCATTGGCTCATCCGCCTGCACATCGGGTTGGAAACCGTTGAAGACCTGTGGGATGATCTGGACAGGGCTTTATTGTCTTGAACCATGATCAGGCATGATTTTTGTGATTACCATGATTGAGGAGGCGCCTTCCTCATAGCCTTTCGCTAATCAGACAAATCACACATTAAAACAGCGCAGCATCATGGTAATCATCAAAATCATGCCTGATCATGGTTCAGACAGTCCGCCTTCTCCGTCGCCACGCCACGCCGCCGCTGACGGCAAGCGCGCCGAAAAGGGCGATTGTCCCTGGTTCGGGAACGTTCTGAACGGACGTGAAGCCGCTGATAGTGAACAATGAATTCAAGAACACCGCGTCGTTAGGATCGCGGGGAGTGAGAGTGAAAATAGCATACTCGGTAGGGTCAATGCTGGGATTGGTGGTGTTGATGTTGGCCTGCGTGGGCAGGGTTTTGTAGAAGCGAAACGCCTGCCCGACGGGAGGATTCAACATCTCCGCAAACCAGGGAGTGGCGCCGGAACCAAAACCGGCCAGGCTGACAAGCGTGATTGGTCCGGTGTAAGTTGTGAAGAAATCTACTTCCACAATCGGTATGGTAGCGGAATTGGCGCCGAGAGGATTGGGAACAGCGGCAAAAATGTTAAGACCACCGCCGCCATTCGACAGCGGCGACAACAACTGCCCGGTAATCGGGTCGGTTTGATCCGTGATGGCAAACGTCTGCCCGGTGGATGTAAACGTAACCGAATCGGGATCGAAATCCGTAGGGATGGTATATGTCGCGGTCACAGGCGTTGGCGCGGGCGGGCCAATTGATTGCGCAAGCGAGGGAGCGGCAGAAAGCGCGAGGCCGAGCGCAGATACGAGAAGCGGCAGAAAAAGTGGTTTCATCAGAACTCCATGGGTGAAGGATTACGAACGCGAAAAGTGTTGGATATAGTTTGTGCCGCAGAATGGCAGTGCTTAATCTATCAACATAATAGATTGCATAATTCGTGCCAATCAGCGCATTTTCCTTGTTTTGCTATAAAAAAAGAAAATCCACGTCTTTTTACGGGGAAATAGGCTCAAATATATCTAGCAGAGACACAATCTCGCAGGTTTCCGCCTGCTCCTCGAGCGAATGCACGGCAGCAGCGTTCAAAACAATTCGCAACTGGCGCATGACAGGTTCAAGAAGGTGATCGCCCCACAAATTGTGCGCCCGGTGTTCCCGTTGCGCAACCGCAAAAATCCGGTATGCGGCTTTCCACTGCTCCTGTATCTGTAAGCATAAGCCCGCATGGTACAAAATTTGTACGGTCTGCTTGTGATCTTCAATCCGGTGCGCAAGGCGCAGGGATTGGCGCAGGCTGGAAAGAGCCTGCCGGGGATCATCTTGTTTTAAGTAGAGACAACCCTGCGCCGTCAGGCCGTACATCTCGCAACGCGCGTCCTTGATTTCGCGCGCGGTTGCCAGTCCCATGTCAATATGCCGCGCCGCATTTTGTATATCGCTGGTTTCCAGAAGGAGTTGGCCCAAATTAATGGCAGTGATGGCAGTTTCCATTCGTGCCCCAAGCTCCAGGAATAGATTGTGGCTCTCCTGCATACTCGCGAATGCCTGCGAGTACTGCTCTTGTCCCTGTAGTGCTTCTCCGAGATGCATGAGCGCGTATGCTGTCAATCGCTTATCTTTAGCCTGCTGGTGAATGTACAAAGCTTGTTCATAGTAAAGGGTCGCAGCCTCAAAATCGCCCTTATTGGTGGCGAGAATACCAAGATTGTCAAGCATTCCGGCTTCGTAGCGGGGTTGTCGGGTTTCCCGCGCAAGCATCAGTCCCTCCTCCCAAAATGCTTGCGCCTTTTGATGATCGTTTTTAGCCCACGCGACGTTGCCCAGGTTTCCGAGAGCCGGAATCAATCGCTGTGTGTCCTCAATCTGTTTGCTTATATCATAACTTGCCTGATAAAATTGATTTGCGTCATCTAAAAGCATGCGTCGAAAGGCGACACGTCCGCGCTGTAGCAGCAGCAGAGCTAAGGATTGCTGATCGCCGCCATTCCGACAGGCTTCCGCTGCTGTTGCCAATCGCTGGTCGCCCTCCTCATACAAGCCTTTGGCGAGAAAGAACCGGGCAAGCGCGCGGCCATACCTGGACACCATTTCGCAATCGTCCTGCCCGACCGCCCAATCCATGCCGGTTCGCATGTTGTCAATTTCACGCTGAAAATGGCGCTGCGCCATTGCCGCCTCGGAGCCGTCCAGTTGCGAACTCCAATTCTGCGCTTGTTCCAGATAGTACGTGGCGTGGCGGAAATTCAGGTCGGGACTGGCATTGTCGGCTTCGCGTTTTTCTCTTGCGTATTCGCGGAGAGTTTCCAGCATGGCGTAACGCATTTCGCCGTCTACTTCCACGCCCCGCACGAGCGATTTGTCCCGCAGGGTGAAGATCAGGTCGAACGCCATCGGGGTTTCGCATACGGCGTCTACGGCTTCCGCGCTGAACCCGCCGACGAATACAGACAACTCCGCGAACAGTGTGCGCTCGTCCTCCGTGAGCAAGTCGTAGCTCCAGTCAATCGCGCCTCGCATGGAACGCTGCCGGGGTTCCAGATCGCGGCGCGACGAGGCCAGCAGCCGCAATCTGTCCTGCAAACGGGGTACAATCTGCTGCGGCGTCATTCCCCGCGACAATGCCGCCGTCAGTTCCATCGCGAGGGGCAGGCCATCCACGCGGCGGCAGATCGTGACCACATCGCCCAGATTGTCTTCCGTGACGCTGAAAGCGGGACGGGCGGCCATGCAGCGCTCCACGAACAGGCGCAGACTGGCGTACTGCTGCCACGTTTTCACGGTTACGCTGTCCGGGGGCAGGCCGAGCGGTTCCAGCGGGTACTCCTGTTCCCCGGCGATTTGCAGCAGTTCCCGCGATGAGACGATAATGGAAACTTTGGCGCACTGCTTCATCAGGTCGTTGACAAAGCGGGCGGCTTCCACCACCTGCTCGAAATTGTCCAGAACCAGCAGGCAGGTACGGGTTTTGAGATGCGCAATCACCTGCGTTTTGACATCGCCATCCGTGGAAAGGGGGATGCCAAGCGCGATTGCGACTGCGCCCGGCACGTCCTGCGCCCGCGACACGCCCGCCAGTTCTACCAGCCACATACCATGCTTGAAATGCTGTACGCACTCTGCCGCCACTTGCAGCGACAGGCGTGTTTTACCGGTTCCCCCCGGCCCGGTGAGGGTAATCAGCCGCTTTTTGCCCTCAATGAGCATTTCGGTGAGTTCTCGGATTTCGCGGTCACGCCCCACGAAACTGGTCAGTTCGGCGGGAAAGTTGTGCAGTTCGGGCGGCAGCGTATTCAGGCGCGGATAGTCTCGAACCGGCAGGTCAATGTGCGTCAGGCCGAACAGTTTGAGGGGCGCGCCCAAATCTTTGAGCGTGTGGAAGCCGTGATCAATCAGGCTGGCCCCATCCGGCAAATCCTCTGTTAGTCGTTGTGCCGTGTCTTCGGACATGAGAATCATGCCGCCGTGCGCTGCGGCCTCAATACGCGCGGTTCGGTTGACCGGGTTGCCGAAATAATCGCCGTCGCTCGGCTGTATGTCACCGGTATGCAGGCCGATGCGAACGCGCAGGCCGTTCACCTCCTCAAAGGGTTCGGCCTCGATCAGTCGTTCGATCTCCAGCGCGCAGAGAGCGGAGGCCAGCGGGCTGTCGAAAGCGACCATGAAAGCGTCGCCGATGGTTTTTACTTCATACCCGTTGTACGCGGCAATGGCCTTCCGCAGCAATTCGTTGTGGCGAAGCAGGGCCGCATGAAAGCGTCCCTCATAAGTGGCCCATCCCCGCGTGGAACCCTCGATGTCCGTGAACATCAGCGTTACGTCGCCGGCGGGGGCAATTCGCGCATCCAGTGTCACCATACCGAACCTCACTGCCAATCCGTGCCGAACAAAACGGTTCCCGCTCCATCCCTGAG
The DNA here is from genome assembly GCA_963817895.1 of uncultured Chthonomonadaceae bacterium. Classification (GTDB taxonomy): domain Bacteria; phylum Armatimonadota; class Chthonomonadetes; order Chthonomonadales; family Chthonomonadaceae; genus CAWFQB01. The sequence continues at coordinate 44,060 of CAWFQB010000002.1, read as the reverse complement.
CGAAAATGCCTTACCCCTGCCTGAACGCGAAAAACGTCAGGGCTGTCCATACCTTATAACAGCAAGAATTATGACACAAAAACTGTTATTGCCGCGTGTTTTGTGTGGTGGAAGATGTACCGGTTTTTATTTCCCGAATGTAGATGTTCTTGAAGTACAGCGAGTCGCCGTGATGCTGAAGTTCGATCTGCCCGGTCGGATAAATCGGTTTGTCGCGCTCCCAGTAGTTTTCCATCGTGACGTTTTGAACCACAAGCTGATTGTTGAGGTACACGGTCACTTTATCCCCGACCATCAAAATGCGGAAGCGATTCCATTCGCCAACGGGATTGTCCGCCGTGTGCGTCGGGCCGCTCGGATTTTTCATGTTGTTGTAAAGCCCGCCGGAACCCTCGTTCGGCCTGCCGGGATGATTGATCGGGTCCCAAATCTGCACCTGCGGGCTGCCGCGCAAATAGATGCCGCTGTCGCCGCGCGGGGGGATTTTCCAATCCACCAGCATCTCGAAGTCGCCGTAATCTTTGACCGTACACAGGCTGTTGTTTTTGCCGTCGTAAACGATCTGGCCGTTTTCCGCTTTCCAGTGCTTGAGCGCTTCCACTGTCGCCTTTGCTTCGGCTGCCGCCAATTCTTCCGGCTTCATCTGCGCGCGGTGCGGCGGATCGGCGACAAGCCCCTTCCAGCCCTTCAAATCCTTGCCGTTGAACAGCGCGGTAAAGCCCATCGGCGGCGTGTTCTCGCGCTCCGCCTTGCCCAAATCTTTGATAAAGACGCTGCGAAACTGCACTTCGCTTGGCCCGTGTCCCAAAAAGCCGACGTGTCCCCGGTCGCGCATCATACCTGGATGCTGCGCCAGTATCGCGGGATCGGTAATGTCATTAAGGTTCGCGTCAACGGTGACTTTGCCGTTGACGACCACTTTGATGTGCCGCCCAATGGCGGTAATCTCTTCCCGGTTCCATTCGCCTACGGGTTTGAGCGAACCCTGTTTGGCAGGCACGATTTTGTACAGGGAACTGTGGTACTGGCCGGGTTCCAGTTTGGTGTACATCGAGCCGCTGTCATCCAGAACCTGACACTCCATGCCCATGTACGCGGCATCCCCCTCTAAGGGCGCGCGCAGACCGATGCCGTTGTTGCTGTTGGCGAACAGTTTGAACTCGAACCGGAACACGAAGTCGCTGTACTCTTTGACGGTGAACAGGTTGCCGCCGCCATCAGCGGGGCAGTCCAGTATGCCGTTCTGCGGCACGTATCCCGGCCCTGCTCCGCCGACGAGAGTCCAGCCGTTGAGCGTGGTTCCGTCGAAGATTTTGACAAACCCCTTATCGTCGGCCCGCGCCAAACCGCAAAAGGCAGAAAGGCAGAGTAAAAGCAAGAAAAGAGTGTAACGATGCAGGCGTAGCATGGCAGTTGTCCTCAAAGTTTAGCGTTACCGCCAATATTACACAAGAACGGAGAAAACTCCTGCTGGTTTTTATAGTTCTGTGCCGTTGATGATGAGGCGGAACTGGCAGCCGAGTTTGGCGGCGGCGTGGCGGCACAGCCTCATGCGAATCACGAATATCTCGAAGTATTCCATCACGGTCGCCTCCTTCACGTCAATGATCAAGTCGAGCGTGATGATTTTGGCTTCGCGGTCAATCATAATGTGCGATTTCTGCACGGCATGGTTCACGCGGTCATGGATGTCGTAGGTCGTCGGATCGGGGTTTTGCACGCGCGTAAAGTGAACGTCGGACTTGTCGGCGATAATTACGGCAGCGGTGACGGCGTTGATGGGAACGCCTTCCGGTTCCTCGTGGTTGCCGATAGCGCCCAGCACGGTTCCGATTTCCCGCGCGTCCATGCCCATCTGGTCGAGCAACTGCATCGCCATTGTCGCGCCGATTTGCGGGTGGTAGATGCGGTGGACACAGTTGCCGATGTCGTGCATATACCCGGCAATGGCGGCAAGTTCGGTTACGCGCGGTTCCATGCCGAGTTCGAGCAGAATATTGCGGGCAATGGCGGCGGACAGGGCGGCGTGGCGCAGGCCGTGTTCGCTGTAGCCGATTTCCAGCATCTGCTCGTTGGCTTTTTCGATGTAGGCGCGGATTTTGGGATTGCTGCGAACGTCGCGGTACGTGACCGGGCGGGGCGCGGCCTGTTCTGCCGCCTGAACCGCGTTGGCAGCCTCTTTGGAACCCTCTTTGACAGGCACAGTCTCATGCCGTCCATTGCGTGAACGGTCATTGTCTGTCTTTACGGGAACGTTGAGCTGATCCACAGGCACGGCCACGCGGTCTTCAGCGATAATGTCGTGTATTCTTCATTCATCTTCAGTTTGATTCTTCGATTTGATCTCGCTTGTTTGGTTCTGATAGTTGGCGGCGAAGTTTTGGCGGAACGTTTCGAAAGGTTCCGGTTCGCAGGGCGTTGCGGATGTTCGCCATCAGATTGTGATAAAACGCCAGATTGTGATAGGTTGTCAGGCGCGGGCCGAGCATCTCTTTCGCCATGAACAGGTGACGGATATAGGCGCGCGTATGCTGACGGCAAACGGCGCAGGGACATTCCGGGTCAATGGGCGTAAAATCGTCCGTGAATCGGGCGTTGCGCAGATTCAGGACGCCCTCGCATCGTAAACACCTGCGCGTTGCGGGCGTTGCGAGTGGGCAGCACGCAATCGAACATATCCACCCCGCGCTGCACGGCGTCTAAAATGTCAATCGGCGTTCCGACTCCCATGAGATAGCGCGGCTTGTCGAGCGGCAGCAGAGGGGTGGTACGCGCGATGGTTTCGTTTCGTTGCTCCATGCTTTCGCCAACCGCAAGCCCGCCAATCGCATAGCCCGGAAAATCCATTGCCACAAGCGTTTGCGCGCTCTCGGTTCGCAGTTCGGGAACCACGCCGCCCTGCACGATCCCGAAAAGCGCCTGCGGCCATCCGCCCGTCGCCTTCCGACCGTGCGCGTTGTAATCCTTCAGGCAGCGTTCCGCCCAACGGTGCGTCCGCTCCATCGCCTGCCGCGCATATTCCGGCGTACAGGGGTAGGGGGCGCACTCGTCGAACGCCATGATAATATCCGCGCCCAGATCGCGCTCGATCTGCATCACGCTTTCGGACGTGAAAACGTGTCGCGAGCCGTCAAGGTGCGATTGGAACTGAACCCCGTCCTCGCCGATCCGCCGCAACCCGGACAGACTGAATACCTGAAAGCCGCCGCTGTCCGTCAGCAGCGCGCCCGGCCAACCCTGAAACCGATGCAGTCCGCCCGCGTTCGCGATCAAATTTTCGCCGGGGCGCAGGTGCAGGTGATAGGTGTTGCCCAAAATAAGGGCAAAGCCGATTTCGCGCAGTTCTCCCGGCGTCATGGCTTTCACGGTCGCCTGTGTCCCGACGGGCATGAAGACGGGCGTTTCCAGCGTGGCATGGGGAAGTTGCAAGGCTCCACATCGCCCCCAAACGTCCGGTTCCGCGCTCGCATGAGTGACACGAAACTGAAACTCCGGCCAGTCGGCAGGGGAGGATGGCTGTTGGCTATCAAAGGTTGTGGTTGGATTTGAATGATTCATCGGCAAATACGCTCAAAGTATTATACCATGCCAGATAGTGACGCATTAAAAGTGTAGATAACAAATTAATCCTGCGCCGGGTCTGATTCTATGGTATGATTACCTGAGAAATCCGATGCGTTGCGCTATATTTTTGAATGTTTTCTGCCGAACATTTAATATTCGGCAACTCTGCGTATCCATTGTATCTGCCCCGCCCTGCTCCTGCGCTTTTTCTTTTCTGCCTCTGACGCAGCCATCATCTTAATGTATCTATTTCAACAACCTGAGCGTTGCGCTTGCCAGGAGTTTGTATGATAAACACCATGAATAATGAACACGCGGCGGTCACGCGGTACGCGAGTGTATCCAACCAAAACGCGCGCCCATCTCCTCTGAAAAACTCTGAACACCTGCAAAGCATTGCCACGCTGATGAACAGCGAGGAGCGCCTTCGCCTCATTGAAGACAACGTGCGTGACTTCGCCATTATTGTTCTGGATATTGAAGGCTGCATTGTGGCCTGGAACACCGGGGCCGAGCGTATTCTGGGCTACATGAGGATGAGGCGCTGGGACGCCCCATTGCCCTCATTTTTACGCCCGAAGACGAGGCGCGGGACACGTCTGCCGGTGAGTTGAAAACGGCGGCGGCCACAGGGCGGGCGGAGGATGAGCGCTGGCATCAGCGGCAGGATGGCACGCGCCTGTGGGCAAGCGGCATTATGACCGGCCTGCGCGATGATGCGGGCTTGCTATGTGGATACATCAAAATTTTACGCGATTTTACGGCCCGTAAGCAGGCGCAGGAGCATATTGAAGCGCTGAACGCGCGGTTGCAGCGCGGCATTCGCGACGGGCTGCACCGAACAAAGAACAATCTTCACATGGTCGCCGCTCTGGTAGAGATGCAGGCGGCGGAACATGAAGGCACTCTTCCTGTCGAGGAAGTTCAACAGATTGTCGCCCATGTGCGGGCTTTGGCGGAAGTGCATGACCTTCTCACCCATGAAGTGACCCCGGAAGGGCCGTCGGTAACAGTACCCGCAGATGTTGTTTTGGAAAAACTGCTGGCATTGCTGCAAAACACCGCAGGGCAGAAACTCCTCAAACACCAACTCGCGCCTGTGCGCCTGACGGGCAAGCAGGTGACGGCTTTGGCGCTGGTTGCGAATGAAATCTGCACCAATGCCCTGAAATATAGCGCGGGCAGCGTGATCGTGACCCTCACTGCGGATGAGGAGATGGTAACACTTCAGGTGTGTGATGATGGGCCGGGGTTTAAAGCGACATTTGACCCGTTGATCGACTCCAGCATCGGGCTTGATCTTGTGGGCCACATTGTTCGTATTGACCTGAGTGGACGAATCAGATATGAGAACCGCCCGGAAGGCGGCGCAAACGTTGTGATCGAATTCCCAGTTTGACAAACATCTACGCTTAAACTTTCATGAATAACCTTCAGTAAGGCTTGAAGGTGTTTGCCTGAGCCATAAAACGGCGACGCTTTCGACTGGAAAAGCGTCGCCGTTTCTATTGACCGATAGGGTTGCAAGTCAAGCTGTCAGCGCAGTTCGTTGGGAGGGGTGGGCGGCGTTGGCGGCGTGGGCCACTTGTCGGCGTTGGAATCCGGCAGCGTGGACCACGAGGAACTGGAACCGCCGGAAGTGGGCGGTTGCGGTTCAGGCGTGTTTTCCGCGTTAGGCGCGTTGGGCTGCGCGCCAAACCAGCCGGGGAGTTGCTCGCGCACCAGACGGCTGAAATCGGCTTTGTCCATAAAGGGCGCCAGCGCGACCAGAGCGTTGGGATCGCTGACTTTGCGCTGAGACACGGCGGCAAAGACCATCTGGCTGACGGCTTCCGCATCCAGAAACGGAGCCAGCACGACAATGGTACTCAAATCCGGGCCCTGTGACGGCGCAGGCGGTGTCGTTCCGTGTGGCGGTACAGGCGGTACGGGAGGCACGGGCGGCTTCGGCGGCGTGGGCTGATCCGACGAGACGGTGACGGTCACGCCCAAACGTTCGCGCACCAGTTTCGACAATTCCGACGAGCCGAGGAACGGCGCAAGGGCGACTAATGGCCCCAATCCCTCCTTCTGTTCCCGCTTGGCGTTTTCTTTGGGCGATTCTTCCGCGTCTTCGCTGATGTAGTCGGCCAGCAGGGTGGCTTCCGCGCCCAACTGCCCGAAATTGGTTTCGTCCTCATCCAGTTCGGAAAACAGGTCTTCGGGTACGATGTCTTCCTCTTCCAGATGCTCCACAATCGCGTTATAGCGTTTCACATAGTTGCGGATTCCGCCCTCGAAGCTGCCGGTCAGTTCCGACTTTTCGGATGTTTCCGCCATTTTCAGCAGCAGGTTGCGGATTCTTCTGATTTCCTGTTTTGGGTTGCGTTCGGGCATCGGGTTTCTCCTTCTCCAAGAGTTCGGCAAGGCGGGGCGCAAGCCGTCGGCGTCCCTCATGCAGCCGCCATTTTACCGTAGTGAGAGGAAGGGCAAGGAAGTCGGCAATCCGACCGGCGGGCCATTGCTCATAATAGAACAGGCGCATCGCCATCTGAATATCCGGCTGTAAATCGGACAACAGGTTACGAATAGCCGTTTCGCGCTCCGCTTCCAGTATCTGTTCCAGCGGTTCGCCCGTTGCAGGCTCCTGCTGTTGGGTCAGCAGCAGTTCCAGATTGTCCGATTCGGTTGGCGATTGGCGTTTGTTCCGCGCTCCTACTCGCCGCGCATGGTTGCGGGTAATGGCATGAAGCCAGCCCGCGAACTTGCCCGGTTCCTGTAGGTTCGGCAGGGCGCGAAAGGCCAGCAGAAACGCCTCCTGCGCCACATCATGCGCGGTTTCCCTACAGTCCACAATCTGCATCGCGACAAGCACAGCGGCGTTTCGGAACCGCAACACCAGTTCGTCACAGGCTTCCAGACTGCCCATCTGCGCCAGACTGACCACTTCCGCATCGCTGAGATATTGTAACCGCCGCGCAATCGCCATGCCGCTTCCCGCTCCTTCCACGTACTAGAGACATGTTGAGGAGGAAAGGATAGTTGTTAGGTTGTTAGTTGTTAGGTGAGGAGAATTTGTAGCACACCATCAAGATAGAAGGCGAGGGTAGGGGCACTGCTTGCTGCGCACTCTGCGAACGGTTGCTGTGCCTTGTTTGAGGAGGGTTCAGCAAGCAGAACCCCTACGGTGTTTCCATACGTTCTACCTTGACGGACTACGAGGCTTTTCGTGTTGGCGAGGCGTATAAGACACTTAGAGTCTTTATCCCATTTCCACGACTCTCAGGACGTAGATTAATAACCCAAGTTGCTACCTTAAACCGTTTTTGAGATAGCAGCGTTCTGAAAGTGGCATTTTGCGCCAAACCTTCGAGATTGAGAAATCAGGGTAGCAACTTTGGTTAATAGTGATAGTGACCTTATCGCCTTCTTGTAACTGACCAATGAGGCTTTTTGCAAAGTAAATGGTCGGAGTAGAAACCTTAGTAGTTGGGTAAGGATGATAAAAAAGTTGCGTGAATATGCTGTTGTCATTCCACCATTGCAGCAGGCGGGGTTGGTCATTGGCAGCAATAAAAACGACTGGATCACCATCTATGCCTTTCAGATAAAACTCGCCATTCAGGGTAATCATTGACATAACGCTCCTTTTAACAACATAGTATCATGTCGTTCATTGTCAAGAGATTCGGGGAAATCGCGGGTGAAGTGCAGGCCGCGACTTTCGTGGCGGCGCAGGGCGGATTCGATGATTAGCGCGCCGACCTGCGCGATATTGAGAACTTCCCACGCTTCGGGGGTGGGGAGGGGAGTGGAACCAATCAGAGCAAGACACTCCTGAAGAACAGCCTGCGCCGCTTGCAGTTCCGCCGTCGTCCGCATAATTCCTACGTCCTGCTGCATGGTTTTTTGAACCAGTTCGCGGATGTGAGAAATCATGTCAGCATTACAAATAGACGCGGAAGCAACGTTTCCGGTCAAATCAACCGGATCGGCTTGCCACACAGGGGCTTTTTCGTTCGGAGATTGCAGGGCGTGATGGGCGGCGCGATAGCCGTACACCATCGCTTCGAGCAGGGAATTGGAGGCGAGCCGGTTCGCCCCATGCACGCCCGTGCAGGCTACTTCGCCCGCCGCGTACAGGTGTGTAATGTTGGTGGCTCCGTTCAAGTCCGTGACCACGCCGCCGCACTGGTAATGCTGCGCGGGTACAATGGGAATAGGATCACGGGTAATGTCAATGCCCACGCTCAGGCATTTCTCATACACAGTGGGGAAATGGGAACGGAGATGTTCGGGGGCAAGATGCGTGACGTTAAGATACACGCACGGCACGTTGCGCCGCTTCAATTCGGCCACGATAGCGCGGGCTACGATGTCGCGCGGGGCCAGTTCGCGCAGGGGATGATACCGCTCCATGAACTGCTCGCCGTCGCCATGCTGCAAAATGCCGCCGTCGCCGCGCAGGGCTTCCGTAATCAGAAAGGCGCGGGCGGCGGGATGGTACAGCGTGGTCGGGTGGAACTGAATAAATTCCATGTTGCCCACAATCGCGCCCGCCCGCCACGCCATCGCCACGCCGTCGCCCGTTGCTACAAGCGGGTTAGTGGTATGCTGGTAAACGTGTCCGCAGCCTCCGGTTGCCAGTAGCGTAGCGCGGGCGCGAAAGGTAGTCTGTTCACCTGTTTCGCCGTTAAGCGCATATGCCCCCACGCAAACAGTTCCATTCGGGCCGTCTTCAAGGGCCAAATCCGTCACGAAATAGTGTTCCAGCACCTCGATTTGGGGACAGGATTTCACGGCTTCCAGCAGGGTTCGCTCACACTCCCAACCCGTGTAATCGGCGGTATGCACGATACGGTTGCGCGAATGGCCGCCCTCGCGCCCAAGCGAAAGCACCTCCTGCCCCTCATCATCGGTTTCCATGTTGAACTGCGCGCCCATGTCCATCAGTTCGCGGATGCGCTCCGGCCCTTCGCGCACCAGAATCTCTACCGCGTCCTCATGGCACAATCCCGCGCCCGCGACAAGGGTATCCTGCACATGCAGCGCGAAACTGTCGTTGTCGGCAAGGACGCCCGCGATCCCGCCCTGCGCCCAACTGCTGTTGGCGTCCGCCCGCGTCTTTTTGGTCAGCAGCGCGACACGTTTGTTGGGAGCCACATTCAGCGCGAACGTCAGCCCCGCCAACCCGCTCCCGATCACGAGATAGTCCACTTCGACAATCATAAACCTATTATGTCCTTATTCACTCATACACCTCACCCCCGGCCCCTCTCCTGGCCGCGCAACGCGCTAGGAGAGGGGCTAATTGAAGTTACCCGCTCCCCTCCTTCATCGTTAAGAGCGAAGTTCATTACGAACTTCGTTCATCTCGTCCAATGAAAGCGTCTCCCCTCTCCTGGCGCGTTGCGCGGCCAGGAGAGGGGCCGGGGGTGAGGTATATTCAAACTAGGAGGGGGTTGAGGGCAACTAATCTTTATTATGCTTGCTCGGTCCCAGAATCGTCAGCGCGAGTTGGGCGCGGTTGCGGCTGACGGCCAGCAGGGGATTGTAGATATAAGGCTTTTTGGAGTTCCACATTCCCGCGCCTTCGATGCCTTTTTCCACATCCGGGCGGCGCCCCGGCTTCAATTCACTGGCGGCGTAGGCCAGAATGGTAATGTTGTGATCGTCATGCGGGGCATGTTTGTCCACCACAAATTCCGCCTGATAGCGGCCATTCCCGACCGGCTGCAACTCCCACTTCTGCCCCGTGCGGTTGTTTTGCGCGACCACAATCACATGCGCGGCGGGTTCGGGCGGCGTTTGCAGCATAGCCATAATACGAACGACAGCGCCCGGCTGCGCCAAACTCGGCTCCAAACGGGCGGACGTAAAGTTAAAATAGGTGGATTGAAACGTGGAGGGCTTGTCCGAATCTGCGGGAGTCAATTGCACCGGGTCAAGCCAGGCGGCTAAAGTCTCGTCTGCCTGCCATGCGCCTTGAATGTCTCTTTTTGCACCCAGTAGCACGCGAGTGACGCCGACAAGATCGTTGCGCTGCGGGGCGATGACCTTGATGAATAAGGAACCCGGCATTTTCCGGGCTTCCAAATCTACGGGGCGTCTGGGTTTGGGACTGACGGCGAATAGCGCCTGATCCACCACTGCGCCGCCAACCGCGATGCCGCCTTTGGTCAGGGGGCCGGTAAAGTTCGCGGCCTCGGCGGACGTGATGGCTTTCACCCCGGAACGCAGGGGATTGGCGACAAATCCTACTGTGCTGCCCACAAACCGCGTCACGCCGCCGAACACTTCCGCGAAAAATCCGGGCGAGTGATGCTCCTGCAGGTGAAGCGCGTTGCGTGGCACGGCAAGGGCATACTCACCGTTTTCATCCGTTCGCGCGTAATCCACGACTTTGTTGTTATCATCATAAACGGCGATAATCGCGTCGGCCATGGGACGGTTTTGCGCGTCCAGAATATGCCCGGTCGCCCACACCGGCTGATCCGCCCGGACGACGCGGGGCGCAAACAACGCCGCGCTCAACGCTATAACCGAGAGGAATCCCTGCATGCGTAACTGAAAACCCGCCCCCGAACCCTGTGAAAGTTTGACCATAGTTTGCCTCACAAAAACCGCCTGCGACACTATCCGAACACCGAACACCGAATACCCTATTCCCACTCTTTGCTGTTGGGCTTGCTCAGAAATTTGCCCAACTCTACCGTGCCGGGCAGGCTGGTGACGTGCGTCGGCGCGATGAAAAAGAACGTCGGCGTGAATTCGACGTGACCGACCATGCCTGCGGCCAGATCCGCTTTAATGCGTGTTTCGATGGCGTCCGACGTTCGATCTTTGTTGAATTTCGCGATGTTGAGATGCAGTTCGCGGGCGTAGTTTTCAAACTCCGCGCCGGTAAACAGCGCCCCTTCCAAATCCTGCTGATGCTTGAACAGCAGGTCGTGCATTTCCCAGAATTTGCCCTGTTCCCCGGCGGCTTCCGCAACTGCCGCCGCCTCATGCGCCCACTTGTGGTTGGGAAACGGGTTGTTGCGGAAGACAAAGCGAATATCTTTGGTCGTGGACTTCAGCAATTTGTCCATCTCTTTCGCCGCCAACGCGCAATGTCCGCACTGGTAATCCGCAAACTCGATCAGCATGTATTTGGCGTTGGGATTGCCTTTGAAATGCAGCAGAGAATTGGTCAGCGCGCCGCGCGCATCAGGAATCGGATGGCGTGCGCGGCGGCGGATGATCGAGAATACATCATAATATCGGGAATCACCATGAAACTGCCCAACACCAGTATCAGCGCCAGCACGCCGCCGATCATTTTCTGCTCGCCGTTCAGTTTGCGTCCGTCGAGCAGGATAATCGCGAGACGCGAGGGCGAAAATGAGCGTGACCAGAGTTGCCGAAGCGAAGCAGTATTTGCAGAAACTGTGCAGTTGATAGATGGCGACATATTGCAGCCACACGGAAATGCCGAAGCCGAGCAGCGCCAGTCCCCATGTCGCGGCGTCCAGTGTTCGCGTGGAAACGCCGCCGGACAAAACGCCGCTGCTCGTATCCGCAACGTCCGGGGTATGAACGGCCTGCCGCTCGTCGTCGCTCAGGTTCGCGTTCTCAAATTCCGAGGACGGCGGAAGACGCATACGCCGCCGCCCGCGCCGCTTCCCGGTCCCGCATCAGGCGCAGGCGCTTGCCCCGCGTGACGCAGAGCGCGATGAACGCGACGTACATCAAAATTCCGAAGACAGCCGTAGGCACGGGGCCGACATGCCCGTACGCGCTCCCGGTTGTGGACGCGCAGCCCTCGCCGTTCTGAAACAGCCGGTGGCGGAACTGGCAACATGTTCGCCAAACGTCAGCAGCAGGGATACAAGGCAGCCGATGACGGCGAATATCAGTGTAAGAGAATTGGACAGCGATTTGTTCATAAAAAATGGCTCCACGCAAACGCGCAGGTAAAATGAAGGAGAGCGTTCAATACAAACGATAAGCAGGCTTGCTCAGGGTGTAACTTGCAAACCCGTCGGCGCGTCTAAACACAGACAGATGGGGCGAAATCGGCGACTGTAACCCGATACCAGCCCTGACGCGCAAGTTCTTCCTGTATTATACAACACGTTGCGCCTGCAATCGCTGTCGCAGGTACTCAATCTGCGCCGCATGTTGAATATCGTGTTCCAGCATCTCTGATACGTAGTCCGCAAGGGGTAATTGTCATTGCCTTCCCATTCGCGTTTGGCGTCGAAATCTTCATCGGGCAATTGGTTCAGACGTTCCAGCCAGAGCGCGCCGATTTGTTCCAGCCAGGCGACAATGGCGGGCCAGTCTTCGGAGCGCGGGCGCGGCGGTAGCATCAAAATCCTTCGCCCGCCCGCTTTGCCGTCCGGCAGGAACAACGGCAGAGTTAGATGTTTCCATGCTGCGACATGATAGACGATGCCCGCAATGCTGCCGTTTTGCCCGATGCCCCATTTCTGGTCCGGCCAGTCTGTGTCCGCATAAGAAAGCGCCTGTTCGGAAGTCAAGCCCTGCGTCTGTTCGCGAAGATAGCGAAAACTGCGGGCGGCGCGTCTGCGTAAATAATCGGCCAGAATTCCGGCATAGCTTACGTTTCCTGTTTGGGATATGATACACTACCGCCAAGGGTTTTCAGTTTCCCGGCATCTTTTTCATACACGCGCATACAACAATTTAGATTGGAGTTTCATCATGGGGCTTATCATCTGCCGGCCCTGCATTCAGTACAGAATAGGTAGGCGTTCCCGGCTTGCTTCTGACCGCGAATCGCTTACGCTTATCATTCGGCGGACGCGAACCGGGTTCCTGCTGATTATCGCGCTGACGCTTTCTTTTATGGGCGGGGCCTCGTCTGGCGCAAGCGCAGGAGAAGGACAAAGCCGGACCCGATGTCGCGCAACTGCTTGCCGATGTGAACGACATTGATTTTCTGCGCCCGCTGATTCCGCTGAAACTGACGCCGGAACAGATGGACAAAATGGCGGCGGCTATCTCCGCTTCCCAGGCTGCGTATGACAAAAAAACTGAAAGCGATTGCCGGACCGACGCTTGCCAAACTGGCGGATCGTATCCACGATGTCAAGCAGAAAGCCTTGCAAGGGGAACCCATTCCGCCGGAGTTCGACACGTATGCGCAGGCGGCGGAAAAGCAGCTTATTACCAGCCGCATAAAACTGGATCAGGATACCATCGTCCTGCTGTCCGGCGCGCTGGAGGATATTCTAACCCCGGAGCAGTTCAAAATCGCGGCAAAACTGGACAAGGACGCGCAAATCAAACTGAAGAAAGTGGCGGCCAACGCGCAGAAAACGGATGCGCAGTGGTTTGCCTCCTACGTCACGGATGCCGTTTTTACCGTCACCCCGCATTGTGCCTCTGCTCAAAGAAATGCGCGCTGACAGCCGCCCCAAAGACCGCTGCAGCAGGCGGCAACACGGAAACGGGTAAATAGAGTCTCTTTCTCATGACAGACAATGTTGTTACGCCCGCCTATTCTGTATTATCACAGAATGGGCGGGCGCATCGTTTCGCGGAAACGCTGCTGATTAAAGCAGGGCGTCCAGTTTGCTGGCGATGACGTTTTTCGGAACGGCCCCCACGACCTGATCCACCACTTTGCCATCCTTGAAGAAGAACAGCGTGGGGATGGACTGGACGCCGTAGCGCTCGGTCACTTCCCGCTCGTCGTCAATGTTGACCTTGACGACCTTCACCTTGCCGGCGTATTCGGTTGCCAGCGCGTCCAGATGTGGCGCAATCATGCGGCACGGGCCGCACCAGACCGCCCAGAAATCCACAATCACCGGCGTTTCGGACTTCAGCACCTGCTGATCGAATTCGCTGGATGTGACTGCAACGGCGTTACTCATTTAAGTTTCCTCCCCTGAGTACGGTTGAAGAAACGAGTGGATGTTCAATCCGTTTCGCCTGCGGCTGCAACAGCAACGCGCCGCGAAAGCAACTCTTTTCCTCATTATACTCGCTTACGTGTGAAATACAGGCGATTCCGAGAACGGGAACGGCCAACATCAGACAAATATGCCCGATTCCAGCAGTTCTGCGCGCCTCGTAAAAACGCCTTGTCGTTTTTGCCTACGTACCACTTTTGGCGGAAGTTCCCTTAGTTGGTGGAGGGTAGTGGGTGGCTGGTGGCTGGTGGCTGGTGATTGGTAATTCGTGAGACAGGCATGTGGCAGACGACGCGAGAAATATACTCTTGTGGAGTGAAAAATAAAAACCGGCTCGTTGCGCGAGTGCGCGAACCAGCCGGTAAAGAGGCCCCATGTTCAGCTTAAATCTACATTATCTGCGGCCTATGGGCCGTTAATCGCGGCTCGAAAGCCGGGTATGACAAGAGCGAATTTCTGCCGAAGTCCGAAGAATTTGGAAGAAATTGTATAGCAGGAAAAAAGGTGTCTTCGCGCCGGAGAACCGGGAAGGACGGAAAAAATTGGATGGTAAGCCGGGGGATTGCTGTCAGGCAGTGGATGTCACGTTGGAGGCCTGTGGGCCTTTAGCGCCGTCAACCACTTCAAAAGAGACCTCCTGGCCCTCTGCCAGCGTCTTGAAGCCTTCCTTCATAATGGCCGAGTAGTGGACAAAGATGTCTTTGCCTTCGTTGGTTTCGATGAAGCCGTAGCCTTTGGCATCGTTGAACCATTTCACTTTACCTGATTGCATAACTGACGTCCTCCTTACTAGATGTGCATGCTGAGCGGGGAACTCAGCCGGACAAGTATAACATTTGCCATAGATTGTGTCAACGTTTATTTTGAAAATTAACGAAAAAAGTGTAATTTTTTCAAGTATTTTTACGTACCGCACACCTCGTTATATAAACAGGTTTACGCCTGTCGGCATATTCTCCTGTATTTAGCAGGGGCGAGTAAGAATAGCCGCGAAGTTGGCGCAGATAGAATCTCGAGCAAACCCTTGACAGAAGCAGGACACGTATGGCATACTGCTTTCGCATTGACCCGATAGAACATAATCTAATTTCGCTTTCACGCTTTGCTCGCCGCAGACAGCCGGTGTTCGCGCGTTATGTTTTGAGTTCGCTTGAACAAAATGCGCCGCTTAAATTCCCTTTCATGGAAGCCCGCCGAGGTTGAGTCGAGTTCCCGATACTGAATTGGAACGCGCTTGCGCGTCCCAACCCTCACGCCCCGGAATTCGCCTTTGTCTGCGCCCGCGCAAACGAAGCGAATGGCCGGGATTTTTGTTGGTGGTTGGTGGTTGGTGATGGGTGATTGGTTGAATACTTATATCTGAGCAGTTGGTTGATACAAACATACCAACTCTCAGTCAAAACAACCAGCCACCAACCACCAACCACCAACCACCGGAGACCACCCATGCCCAACGCACAGAAAGAACTGGTCATCTCCGAACTGCGCGACATTGTGGCGCAAAGCAAGGGAGCCATTCTGACCGACTATCGCGGCCTGACCGTCGCGGAAGTCACCAACCTGCGCAAGAAACTGCGCGATGTGGACGCCGAGTACCACATTGTCAAGAACACGCTGTTCAAAATCGCCATCGGCGAGCAGGCCGGCGCGCAACTGGACACGCTGCTGGCCGGACCGACCGCCATCGCGTTTGCCAAAGGCGACGTTGTGCCCACGTCCAAAGCCGTGATTGACTTTTTGACCGCGCTGAAAAAGCCGGACATCAAGCTCAAAGGCGGATACATTGACGGCAGCGTTTACGATGTGGCGCAAGTCACCGCGCTGTCCAAACTGCCGCCCAAAGAGCAGATCATCGCGCAACTGCTCGGCTCGCTCAACGCGCCTGTCAGCAACTCTGGTCGGCACGCTCGACAACATCATTGGCGACTTTGTCCGCACCATCCAGGCGATTGCCGACAAACAGGGCGGGGGTGCGGAAACCGCCGAAGCCGCCGCGTAACTAGTCGGTGTTTGGACAATTCAAAAGTAATGAAGTTTATTCTTGTGAAATAAGGCTGTCAACCGAACACCCAACACCGAATACCGAACACCAAAGTCAAGGAGAATTGAAATGCCCGCACTTAGCAGTGAAGAGATTGTCGAAGCCATCAAAAGCATGTCCGTGCTGGAATTGTCCGAACTGTCCAAAGCCCTGCAGGACGTTTTCGGCGTGTCCGCCGATGCAGGCTGCCGCGCCCGCCGCAACCGGTGGCGGTGGCGGAGCCGAAGCCGCCGTTGTCGAAGAGGCTCCCACGAGCTTCGACGCCGTTCTGACCGCCATTGGCGAGAAGAAGATCAACGTCATCAAGGTCGTCCGCGAAGTGACGAGCCTGGGTCTGAAGGAAGCCAAAGACCTGGTCGAATCCACGCCCGCCAAGATCAAGGAAGGCATCAACATGGACGATGCCAAAGCCCTGCAAGCCAAGTTCGAGGCCGAAGGCGCGAAGATCGAAATCAAGCCCGCCGGTTAGTTTATCGCTTGCCGAACAGCGCAAAAAAGCCGCTGCAACCCGAAGGTTGCAGCGGCTTTTTAAGGTGGCATGTGTTTTAGAAACTGTAATTGGCATCGTAGTTGCGGATCAGGCCGATCACTTTGCCCATGATTTTGCTGTCTTCGCGCTTCACTTCGATCGGGGCGAAGGCGGGGTTGGCGGCAATCAGGCGCGCGCCGTCGTGAGTGAACTGGATGTGCTTCACAGTCGCCTCGTCGCCGAGCAGAACCGCTACCATGTCGCCGTTTTCCGCCGTGTTCTGCTCCTTGATGACCACGTAATCGCCGTCCATGATGTGGGCGTTGATCATCGAGTCGCCTTTGACGCGCAGCGCGAACGGCTTCTTGACGTTGTGGATCATCTCCTGCGGCACGGGAATATGCGATTCGATGTTCTCGTGGGCAGTTATCGGGACGCCGGCGGCGATGGTTCCGACAAGCGGCACAAAGCTGACGTTGCGAATCGGGGCGGTGGCTCCGGTTCTGCCAATTACGGTAATGGAGCGGGACGTGCTGAGTCGCTTGATCTTGCCTTTGCGCTCCAGCGCGTCCAGATGCACAGTGACGCCGCGCAGACTGGAAATGCCGAATTCGTTGCCGATTTCGCGGATGCTTGGCGGGTAGCCTTTGTCGTTGACATAATCCATAATAAAGCCGAGAATTTTCTCTTGCTTGTCCGTTAATCCACGAGTCATAGGTGTATCTCCTCCTGTACGCAAAATTTACGACGTACTTTTGTCTACTATACACCGTTTCGGCCTGTGCTGTCAATAGCCGCGCGGCAAATAAGCGTGTATTTTTGTATCATTGCTGTCTGTATTGACAAGCCCGGTTCTACAGGCTATAATGAAGCGGGAAATTTTGGGAATCGCCAGCCATGTTTCCCGGTTTGCAGTCCCTTTCTGTGCGGTGACGTTTCTCCCCACGCCGCCGTATTGGTAAATAGAGAACGGCGCGGCGGCCTTGCCTGTTTTCCTATGAATGAAGGAGAAGTACTTGAGCGTTGATCCGATTACCGGGTCTGTCCCACCCCCCGTGCGGCAGAGCGCGACAAACAGCGTTGACGGCGAACCGCCTGCCGAACCCGGCGTCTGGCGCGGCGATCCGTCCGAGCCGATGCTGTCCATCATCGTGCCTGCCTACAATGAAGAGGCGCGTATCGGCAACTCGCTGAAGCGGATGCTGGCGTATTTCGACGCGCAGCCCTATCCCTACGAGATACTGGTGGTCAGCGACGGCAGCAGCGATAAGACCGAAGAGATCGTGCGGCACATCACTGCCCGCCGCACACAGGTTCGCCTGCTGACGTATGCCGACAATCGGGGTAAGGGCTACGCGGTGCGGTTTGGGATGCTGCGGGCGCAGGGCGAACGACTGCTGTTCAGCGACGCCGATCTTTCGACGCCCATTGAAGAGGTTGAAAAACTGCTGGCGAAACTGAACGAAGGCTATGACATCGCCATCGGGTCACGCGACGTTGTTGGCTCCGAACTCATCAAGCGGCAATCCTTCCTGCGCGAGTTCGGCGGAAAGAGTTTCAACAAAATCGTGCAGCTAATGGCTGTGCCGGGTATTCACGATACGCAGTGCGGTTTCAAACTGTTTACGCGCGCGTCCGCGCTTGCGATTTTCCGGCGCGCGCAGGTAGACCACTTCGCCTTCGATGTAGAAGCGCTGTATCTTGCCATGCGCGTGTTCGGCTACCGAATCGCCGAAGTGCCGGTACGCTGGCAGCATGTGGAGGGTTCCAAAGTGCGCTTTGCGCGGGACGCCTATCGCATGGCGAAAACCGTGTTCCGCATCCGCCTCACCCATTACGATCCCCCCTCTTCCGCAGCAGAACTGCGCATACCATGAATCAGGTGTCAGGTGTCAGGTATCAGGTAGATGGCCTGTTCTCTGACACCTGAAACCTGACACCTGACACCTACCATGAATCCTGGCGAATACGAACGGATGTACCGGCTGGAAGACACCTACTGGTGGTTTGTCGGGCGGCATCGGCTGGCGGAAGGGCTGATCGCCGAACGGTACGGACGCGGCGGGCCGCGGGCCGAACCGTTGACGATGCTGGACGTGGGCTGCGGCACGGGGGCAATGTCGGCGCGGCTGACAAAGTGGGGCAATGTGGTTTCGATGGACTTTTCCCCGCTCGCGCTGCAATTCTCGCGGCGGCGGGGACTGAAACATCTGCTTGGCGCGGACGCCATGCAGTTGCCGCTCGAATCAAACCGCTTCGATCTGATTACGGTTATGGACGTGCTGGAACATCTGCCGGATGACCGCGCCGCCCTGTGCGAGTTCTACCGCGTGTTGAAACCCGGTGGACGCGTGATCGCCACCATTCCCGCGTACAAGCATCTGTGGAGCGAACACGACATTGCCCTGATGCACCACCGCCGCTACATCCGCGCCGAAGTGTCGGAACGCTTTCAGGCTGCCGGTTTTCAGGTTGAAAAACTGTCGCACACCATGACCACGCTGTACCCGGTCGTCTCCCTGCAACGCCGCCTGAACGCGAAGAAACCGCCCCACGATCCGCCACAGGCCGCCATGCCCCTGTTCCCCGCGCCCCTCAACAGCCTGCTCACCGGCCTGTTCACGCTGGAAAACACCCTCGCCCGCCACGTCAACCTGCCCTTCGGCGTCACCATCTTCTGCGTCGCGCAAAAGCCAGAGTAGTATTTCACCACCAAGACGCCAAGAACACCAAGAAATAAATGAAGAAAAACAAGAAGAACTGTACTTCTACAGCTCCTCTTGCCCTCTGCTTCCTTGTATTTCTTGGTGTTCTTGGCGTCTTGGTGGTGAAAACTCCCTCTATTTCTTCGCGGTTTTGATCGGCGCGGCGGCAACGGCTTTGGTGATGTAGAGCGCGGCGTCATTTGTGATGGGCGGCGTGGGCAGTTGAATGCCGTCCTTGGCTTTGTCAACGCTCACGTCTTCAGCCGTCAGGGCTTTGCCCGCATACGTGTCCCACCACGTATAGCGGTATTTGCCGGGCTGCAAGCCGGTAATGAGAATTTTGCCTGTTGCGCGTCTCCTGCGCGGACGCTTTGGCGTCTTTGGCAGGCGCTTCGTAGATATTGCCGCGATGGTAGACCCACGCGACGGCGAAATCCTTACCCACGCGGGCGGAGCAGGCGAGAGCGGAAGCGTAGTTGCTCAGGGAAAATTGGCGAACAACCAGCCAATCCTTGCCCGTATTTTCAATCGTAATCGCGTGCGCGCCCTGCGGCACATCCACTTTCAGTATCCGCTCGTCGGCTTTCGGGGCGCGGTCGGCATCCCCGGCGGCGAAATCGCGTTCCACGCTTTTGCCGTCAACGGACACTTTGAGATGCGCGCCCGCTTTCGAGGTTTTCTCCACATTGACCGTGAACGTTCCCGGCTGCGGATACTGGACGTGCAGCAGTAAGCGGTTTGGGCATCATGTCGCGGTGCGCCTCGCCTTGCAGGAAGGTCGGGAACTGATCCATGCCCTGCGGAGCGCCCTCTTTGCCGACCACGAACTCATTCTGCGCGGCTTTCACGAATCCGCCTCCCGGCCCGAAGCGCAATGCGGCGGTTTGGGTGGTTTCAATCGGCAGCGTGGTATTGACCAGAGAACCGTGATTGGCAAGCCCGGATGCGGTGACAAAGCCAGATGCCGCTTTGAAGTGCGAATACAGGTTGTGCTGCTCGACCGTGTTCCAGTCCCAATATTGCGCCGCGCCCGTGCCGTTGCGCATCAGGCTCGTCCACAATCCCTGATGCAGGCCGACGCCCTCGGTATCCGTCAAGCCGGACGGCCCGAACTCGCCGATGAATTCCGGTTTTGAGGCTTCTTGCTTTTGGCGGTTTTGGTCGCGCCGTAGGTTTCCGGCGTTTCGGTCGCGCCCAATGCCGTCAGAATGTCGGACGGGTAGGTGTGGGTCTGCACATAATCTACGGTTTCCCATATGGGGCTGTCGTAAGCGATAGCGGGCGCGGAACTCGTTGTCAGCAGATGCCGGTAGCCGTCGTACTGGCGCAGGAACAGCGCCATTTCCCGATGCCAGAGCGCGATCTGATCGGTCATTTTGCCCCTGCCCGCGTCCGTGCCTTCCACTTCGTTGAACAGTTCAAACGCGAGGATGTTGGGCGAATAGCCCCACCGGGCAAGAATGTAGTACAGTTTGCGCTTGGTCAGCGCGCGGGCCTGCGGGTTGCTGAAAAACTCTTCCGGGTTTTGCAGAAATCCGCCGTTTTTCACGTTGTAGGGGTTGGCGTTCCAGTTCGGGTCTACTTTGGTGGAATACTGCCCGTGATGCTGCAACACCATCTGGAAATAGATGCCGTTCTTTTGCGCGCCCTCCACAATGGCGTCCCACTTTTTCACGGCGGCAAGGTCAATGTCGCCGAGTTTGACGGCCTTGCCCGGTTTGGCGGTCTTGTCGGTTTTGTCCGATTTATCCGCTTTGGCATCGGGCGCGTCGGAGGGCCAATCCAGATTTTTGCCGTCCCAGTGCGTCATCCACACGCGGGACCAGTTTTCGCCCGCGTCATGCATTTTGGCGAACAGGGCGGGCGTGTCGGGCAGTTTGTCGCTGTGCCACGCCTGATTGTGGCCGAGCGGATAGTAGCGCGCGCCGTTGTCGAACACGAACCGGGCATGGTCGCCCCGATCCAGTCGGACGAAACCGGGCTGCGTCTCGCCGCTGACGCTCCAATCCTTCTTTTCCAGCTTCTCCTCGTGGGCGATCTGGCCGTTGAGTTTCACGGATGCGACGGCGTAGGTTCCCGGCGCAGTGGGCGTGAAGCGCATGCGCCACGTATTGTCGCCATCGTAAAAGGCGGGAATATCTACCGTGCTGTTGTCCGGCTTGCGCAGCGTGACCTGCACGTTGACTTTTTCGTAGTCGAACGGATCGCCGGGCAGGCTGCTCAATTGAAAGGAGGTGGACAGCATCGGAAAGGTTCCCCGTCCAATCCCACTGTTCGGGCCGGCATTGCGGTCGTTCTGGCGTCCGGCGATGGAGGAGTTGTAGCCGCTGTTGATGTCGCCGCCCAGCCCCGGTTGAAATCGCCATAGCCCGCGCCCGCGCACCCGGCAAGCGTCGCCGCCAGAAAGGGGGAAGCAAGCGCGGCCAGAGCAAAACGGGTCGGGCGCGAAAAATGTGTGAAATGGTTGCGAGTGACCTTCATAATGGTTGCTTTCGGAATACGACCTCACCCCCGGCCCCTCTCCTTGCCGCGCAACGCGCTAGGAGAGGGGAGACGCTTTTATGGAGAGTGGGGAGAAAACTTAAGATTGAATATGGCAGAAACTTTTTAATAGTATACGCTGTTTTTGCCGGTTTTGTGACGCGCGTCTCTCCTGTTTCGCAGTTTTTCAGCGCGGCGGCAAACAAGCAGGAGTTTACGGGCGCGGTGTCCAACTTGCAAGTAGCAACAACTGCATTTATTCGCGTTCATTCGCGTGTTTTCGCGGCTAACTCTTCTCTATCTTTAGGAGCAATCATGCCCCGTTTCGGCTACCATTTCGATCCGCCGCTGGCAACAATACCGTATCGGCTATCGGCCCGCCATTCTGCAACGTTTCAAACCACGCTGCGCAATCCCATGCGCCTGTCGAAAGTGGATATTCCCGGCGAGGCGGATCAGGAAGCATATCAGGCAGCGGCGGCGGCAATGACGAATACGGATGGAACCGGCGAAACGTTGCCGCTATGGGGCATGGTTCACGCTTCGCTGATTACCAATATCGCCTCACCCGATGTGCGGATTCGACATGGTTCCATCAACGCCCTTATCGGGGACGCCAATCTCGCCGCCTCGCTCGGACTGGCGGGCGTGTGTTTTCACGGCGGCTACCAGAAGGGGCATGACACGCGGGAAGCCGCGCTCGATGCGCTTGCCGTGAAACTGGCGGATGTGCTTGCAAAACTGAAACCGGGCGCGTCCGTGTGGCTGGAAAACGGCTGCGAAGGCACGGAGTTGGGGCAGACGATTGCGGAAATCGGGCAGGTGGTACAGGCCGTTCAGTCCCGACCCGGCAAAATTTGGGCTTGTATTGGATACCTGCCATCTGCATGTCGCCGGGTTTCGATCTTGCCGCGCCCGACGCGCCACAGCATCTTGCCGACGAACTGGAAACCGCCGGATTGACCGCCTATCTGCGCGTCCTGCATCTCAACGACGCCCGCGAAGCCTGCGGCAGCCACCGCGACCGCCACGCCGTTCCGGGCGAAGGCACAATCAGCGAAGGACTGCGCCATCTGTGCCAACACCCGCTCTTCGCTCCCCTGCCCGCTATCCTCGAACTCGGCGCGGAAGACGCGGCGCGGGGCATTGCGTACATGCAACAGTAAGACAGGGATACGAGGAGAGGGAACCGCGAAACACGCGAAACAAACGAAAAAAGGACAACAAAAGGAGAATAGACAGGATTAACAGGATTCTCAGGATGGAACAGGATTAAAACAAACATCGCAGGGGCTTGATTCATCACGCCCGCCCTTTGTTGTTTTCTTCTGTTCTCATCCGTGTTTCTCCGTGTCCTCCGTGTTCTCCGTGGTTCGTATTTTTGTTTTTTTCCTTTTTTGTGTATTTCGTGTATTTCGCGGTTCCCTCTCCTCGTCTTTTGCAGTTCCCATTCCGCGAACGTATGGCGTTCCTGTTCGGCATACGCATGCATCAGTTTGAGGGCGTCGGCGGTGTTGATGGGGCGAGGAACTTTTTCGATGGGGCAGGGCATCCATTCGACGTGTCCGAGCAGGCGGCAGGCGAGGGGACGGGCGGGGTAGACGGCGCAGCGATGCGTGGACATGTCGAAGTAGCGGCACATCTGCACGGTCACATCGTCGCCGAGGTCAGCGGTCTTGTCCTGCGCGAGAACAGCCTCAAGACGCTGATGTTCATCAGGCGACAGGGCGGCAATATGAGATTGCAGCGTTTCCCATTCGTGCCAGGATGCGGGTACATCGTGGGCGCAACGCAGCCAACAGGCGTCGCAGCCATTGCATACTTCCAGCTGCATCTGCTGTTCACAACTGATTTTAAGTTCGATGTAAGCGTGTATGGACATGGCGGGTTAGTGACCGAGCGCGTGAAGGCGTTGCGCAATCATCCGGGCGCGTAGGCGCAGATGCGTCAGGTCATGGTCTTCGATTTCGCGCAATGCGTAAGCTATCCAATTCTGTCCGGCTGCCGTATCTCCCTGCGTCAGCCGAATTTCCGCCCCGATCAGCGCGATTTCCGCCGTAATCCTGTCGTTCGCCAACTCTTCAATCTGCGCGAGTGCCTCCCGTGGCCTGCCGATGCGCAGCAACAATTGAGCCCGCCCTTGCCGGCGCAGCAGAACTTCCAAAGGACTCCCGCTTTGTTCCGCCGCTCGACACGCTTCTTCACTTAACGCCAGCGCGAGTTCTCCGCCCCCGTCCCACGCCAGATATTGCGCCCGGTTGTTGAGTAGCCAGCCCCTCAGCGCCGCTTCCATATCCGGCGACTGCCACGTATCCAGAATTGCCATGCCTTCGCGCAACGCGCGGGGCGCGGGGCGCAGCCCGGATGCGGATAATTGATGGCAATGTACCCGCGCATGAGCGGCGGCAATGACCGCCATCACGGCAGATGTGACCGGAACACTGGTTTCCGACGCCAGATGCAAAGCGCGTTCCGCATAGACTCTCGCTTCGTGCTTGCGGTCATAGACAGTGAGATAACTGGCATAGTTCGCATAAACTTCTGCCAGTAAACGTCGAGCCTTGATGTCCTTAGTCGCCAGCCGCCAGATTTCCGCCGTAAATGTTAGAAACCCCAGATCGCTGTACGTGGCGCTTTTGTGCAGGTGAGTGAGCGGAACAAATTTTCTGAACCTTGCTTCCAGGTTGGCGAACTTACGCCCCTCATCGCGCAGAAGGGGTGTATGCCAGCCCTGCGCCGAGGTCAGAACAGCGCGCTCTTGCGGAAGCGCGCCGAGCAGGGGCAGCAGTAAGGCAAGGCGTTCTTGTGGGGGAGTCGTTTTGCCCTGCTCCCAGCGGCTGAGTGTGCCGGGGGAAACGCGCAGTTGTTCCGCGGTTTGTTCCAGACTCCAGCGTTTTCGGTGGCGCAGGGCGCGCAGCAAGTCGCCGTTACCGGGGATCGGCCCCAGTTGCGCTTCCAGTCGAGGCATGTTCTGTAATGCCCGCCGCCGCGCTTCGCCACGCGGAGCCGTAATCAGCGCCAACGCCTGCGCACGTTCTTCCGGCGACACGCAAAGGGTCGTTAGCGTGGCTTCCAGTTCCACGAGGCGCGGTTCAAACGTTCCCGCTTCCCAGTAGCTCAACGTAGATTTGCCGACCTGCGCGCGTTCCGCAAGAACGCGCAACGACAGTCCGCGCGCCTGCCGCCATCGCCGCAAAAGTTGTCCCAGTGATTCCGTCATTTGATGCCGCGCTCCTGCCAATGGATATAGATAAAGATCAGTCTTCCCACATATTTTACACTAAACGAGAAGCATAGTCGCCGCCAGATGTCCAACTTTTGCGCAAACGTCCAACTTCCACGCAAACCATTTTTAGCACAGGCAATAATATGTCAATATGGAGATGTGATTGTACTCACATCTGTGAGCCGCGCGCATTATACGAAAGCAACAGCCGCTGTCTATTCGGCTGTTGCTTCCAGTTGCTTTTGAAAGGGGAATCTGGGATACTGCCGACGCCGCCGCGAATTTGCAGTCACAACATCAACAGGCAGTAAAGTTCATCGGTTTACCGGGAAAGAATGAACTTCATGAATCATGCTCGTTTCCGAGGCGCGCTAACCACCGCTACTCTCCTCGCGGTGATCGGCTCCCCTGCCGCTCATGCGCAAAATATCGTGATGGACCCCGACTTTGAGAGCGCCACGTTGGGCGCGCACACCTCCGATCTTGGAGATGGCATTTATACGGTTGCGGCCGGTCAGGCAGACATCGTTACCGGAGTAATTACAGGGCAGAGCCTGCAGTTCTATAACAGGCACAACCCTGGTGTTCCTGTCACCGGCGTTCAGCAGACGCTGGCAACTACGGGGGGCCAGACTTACAACATCAGCTTTGATTTCGGGCGTGATTTCACGATTGGCGATGTTGGCAACCTGCAACTTCAGTTCGGCGGCGTGACCGTTGCTAACTTCGATCCGTTTGCCTCCGCAGGGCCATTCACATTTACCGCCAACAACGTGCTTGCCACCGGTAACACCACACAGCTGACGTTCGTTCTCGGCAGCACCGCCTTCAACGCAGGGGCAAACAACAACGACCTCATTTATGTGGACAATGTGAGCATCGTGGCGAATCCGACGCCGGTTCCCGAACCCGGCAGCCTCGCTCTACTTGCGGGCGGGCTGACGTTCGGCGGCTTCCTCGCGCGCCGCCGCGCCCGCTAATCCCCGCTTCCTGGCCGGCAAAAGCCCCGCTCTTCAACAACGCGGGGCTTTTGACGCGTTGCGCAGCCTATAGAAATTACGGGAACAGGCGGAATGTTTGCGCCCGCTTTCCCATTGCTGACAATTTTCCACGAGGACAAAACCTTTATGAAGCATTCTGTACGCTACTTTGTTCCGTCCGCATTTATCCTTCTCATGTGCCTGTTTGCCTTCGGCGCGACGGCTCAGGCGCAAACCACGTTCTTTGGCGCGGGCGACCCTCGCGGCGCGCTGACTTTTTCCTCACAGGCGGAAGCCAACTTTAAAGCCGCCCTCCCCGTTTTCGGAACGGAAACCGTTGACGGCCTGCCTAACAATCAGGTCAGTCCGACGCTTGTTTTTGGCGCGACCGGCATTACCGCAACGGCGGGTAACACGTTTGTTTCCAGCGCCCCCTCGCTCGCCATCAGTACGCCGAAAGCGCTGTTCAACCTGCTCAACGTGAACCAGATATTCACCTTCAATCAGCCCATAGTGGCTTTTGGAACATACCTCATCAACGTAGGCGATACGCCTGCCGCTAATACCCTCACGTTCGCGCTGCAAAATACAGTACTGGGTACGAGCCAGAGTTTCACTGTCGGCACGTTCGGTCCTAACGCCTCATTCACCAACGCGGCCTATTTTGGCGTTATCAACTCGAACAACCCCTTCAATCGCGTCACCGTACAAACGTCCGCCAGCGAATTCTACCTTTACGATAACCTGACGGCAAGCGCGGTTCCCGAACCCGGCAGTGTCGCGTTAGGAGCGTGTTGGGTGTTGGGGATTGGGTGTTGGTCTGCGCGTCGCCGCAAAACGTTGTGATCTCCCAGGCGCAATATCGCTTTTCCACCATGACGGGCGCGACTCATATTTGAGTCGCGCCCGTTGTGCAAGAATGCCGGAAACGGGTATCGTAATAAAAGCCATGCAAAGCAGGAGTGGACGCTTGCTCAGAAGAGTGCTGTCGCAACGTTGGTGGGATGATGATGCCTGGGATTTAGAAATGGAAGAACCGACGCTGACGCCATCACCGTAGGGGCGCTGCTTGCTGCATAAGTGTCGAAAGCCCGCTCGTTCACTTGCGAGTACGCCCCGTTGGTTGTAGAATCAGAGCATGATTGCTCTGAAAAAACTCTTTGACTTTGTACCCCTGACACGCTTGGAACAACTGGCGTGTCACTATGAAATAGATGTACACCCTAATGTACGGTTGCCCGGCCCCGTCGTATTCTTGTGCCTGCTCAATGGGCTGCTCAACCATCCTGAGTTGAGCCAGCGGGTGCTGGAGGAAACGTATCAGCAGCAAACGGGCTGTCGTAGCGACCATAGCAGTCGTAGCGACCATAGCAGTTGGGGCAAGTGTCTGGCAAAGTTGCCTCCGGCCTATTTTGGCGACCTGTTTGGCGACCTGTACGCCAAGTTGTCTCCCAAGATCACCCCGGCAACGGCACAGACGTTGCGTTTGCGCCGCATTGACGCCACCACGGTCACGCTGTCGGCCAAGCTCCTGACGTTTGGTTTGTCCAATCAGACGACCAATCCTGACAAGACGCTGCGCCATGTCAAGAGCGTCGTGGAACTCTCCCAGGAGGGCCTGCCACAGTTACTCAAGGTGTGCAAATCCAAGTCCGACAAGAGCGATTGTGTGGCGCTGGGCGATACCATGCTGGCGCATACCCAACCCGGCGATTTCTGGATATTCGACAAAGGCTGCCATGACCGCTCCCGTTTGCCGCGGCTGCATCAGGCGGGCAGTTTCTGGCTGACGCCGCACAGCCAACAAGCCTTTCAGCAAGTGCAAACGCTGTGGCAAGCCGCCCCACAGTGTCTGCCCACACAAGCGCCCCAAGCGCAGGAACCGGACTTTGTGCTGGTACAGGTGCAGCAGGCGGTGTTTGGCAACAATCAAGAAACGCAGGAGGAACAAGCGCGTTGGGACAGGATGCCGCTGGTGCTGGTACACGGTCTGCGCTTTGACAAACGGCGCAACCTGTGGCTGCCGCTCGTGTTGATGACCAACTTGCCCGTGTCTGAGGACGGGCAACACGCAGGTCTGTATACTTTTGCTGAAATCCCGGCCCTGTACCGTTCCCGTTGGGACATCGAGGTGTTCTTCAAGTTTGTCAAGCAACACCTCTCGTATAGTCACCTGCTCAGTCGCAACGAGAACGGCATCACCATCATGATCTATATGAGCCTGATTGCCGCCTTGCTGCTGATCTGGTACAAACAGCAGACGGGCATTGATCGGGGTTGGCGTTCCGTCAAGTTCTGGTTGGCCGAAGACTGCCGTGTATGGACGCGCCAGGTGCTGTGCGCAACGCCATTTGTACCCGATGATTAGCCAAAATAAGGCAAGCAGGCGGGCTTTCGACACTTATGCTGCTTGCTGCGCCCTCTGTCGTGCTTGCTGCGCCCTGTTTGAGGAGAATTCCGCCAACTTTTGAGGAGGGTTCAGCAAGCAGAACCCCTACAACGTACCCTGTCATTCTGCTTTGAAGGTGTACCGACTTATGTCGCTGACGCAGGTGAACTAAAGTCCTGTTGCCGTACCGGCAGGCGTAAGCAGGTAAGCGTGAAACTCGCCGTTGACGCGGCCTGTGCCGACAATCTGGCCCTGATCGTTGATGCTTTGCGCCCCAAGCAGCAGCCAGCCGGAATTCGCCGGAATCAGGGTGTTGAGGTCCTGCATCGTACCGTTATGCGGACGCACAAACCCGTGATCGTACAGGCTGTGGGCTGCTGCCGTAGACCCGCCTACGATGTTGCCCTGACTGTTGACGCCGAACGCGATGGCGTGATTGCCGTTGGGCAGCGTACCCAGATCGGTTATTTTGCCGTTCTGCCACATCGCGGCATGTTGCTGGTAATTGGGAGTGTTCAGGGGCGCGGTAGCCGACGCGCCGACGATCACGCCGTTGTTGTTGATGCCAAAAGCCCCGTCGAAATTGCCGCCCAGTGAGGGCAGGGGCGTAATCATGCCGTTGTTGACCGTGATTGCCGTCAGGTTGTCGGAACCGAGGGAAACGGCGCGTCCGGCAATCTGCCCGCTGTCGTTAATGGCGTAGGGCGTTGTGTCGTATCCCGGCAGGGTTCCTAAATCGCGCATCTGCCCCTTCTCGTACAGGAAGATGTGGGGAGTCGCCGGATCGGTCGCATCGGTCGGAGGAGCAGAGGAGGCGGGCTGCGTGTCCGAAATGCCGACGATCTGCCCGGCGTTGTTCAGCGCGTAAGCCGCGCTGCTGCTGCCGCCCAACGTGCCTAAATCCGTGACCTGATGCTGATCGTACAGGCAGGCGTGAAAGCCGTTATCCCCGGCGAGACTGGAAGCCCCCACCGCCTGCCCGGAAGCGTTGACATCGAAGCCGAAACTGGCCGTGCCGCCCAGCGTTCCCAGCGTGGTTTTGGTTCCCGCCTGATACACGAACGCCTGCGCCCCCTGCGTGTTGAAAACGCTTCCCGCTGTTGTGACCACCTGCCCCGCGTTGTTGATGGCCGCCCCATGCAGGCTGATAATGGCCTCGCCCAAACCCGTCAGGTCGGCAACGCTTCTGCCTTTCAGAGACGAGGACGAACGAGTCAGGGAGGAACGGGTGTTGACACCCTGCCCCGCCGCGTTTGCCGCTCCGCCCGACTGTTGCGGGACGGCTTTCGAGGCCGAACTGGAATTAACCGGCAGCGCGCCAAGATCGGTCAGCGTGTAGCGCAAACTCTTTGTGGCGGAAGACCCCGTTCCATTATACACAGGCTCGCCCCTGCCTCCGCCACACCCCGCAAGAACGCTCAATCCCAACACAACCGGCAGCATGAACATGATTCGCATTTCAGAAGTCTCCATTACAGGAAAGCGTGGCGCGTCGAGCATTGAACGTAAAGATAATACTGTCTTCACGCTTCATGCCCAATATCTGACGCTTCCTCAACATAGGTAGTTGCGCAAGGGGGTAACGGAACGCCGCAAGGGGGTTGAGGGGACAACGCCGAACCGCATAACGCTATATTCCCTTGTTTCCAGCCCCATTCCTGCGTCGTCAGAATAAATTTCTGAATTATTCTGCCGCAAGAATCAGGCAGTCTATAGAACTAACCACCAACCCCCAACCCCCAACCCCCAACCCCTCCCCCTTGCTTTTTCCCTGCCGGTGTGATATACTTCGATTGCATGATAACGTCGCCCGAACAAGAGTGGGTTCAGCCCACTCTTTTGTATTACAAGGCTGACATGCTGGGAGAAATAGCATGAGTGGTGAATTTCTGGAAGCCTTGCAGCAGATCGCGAAAGAAAAAGACATTCCGCTCGACACGCTGATCGAGACGGTCGAGTCCGCTCTGGCGACTGCTTACAAAAAAAATAATCCCGTTCCCGGCGAGGTCAAGGTCACAATTGACAGCAGCCGCGCTTCGACCACGCCGTTCAAAGTGTATTCGGAAAAGGTCGTTGTGGAAGAGGTTACCAACGATTACAACGAGATCAGCCTTGCCGACGCCCGCAAGCACGACCCGAATATTCTTGTCGGCGAAGTGCTGGCGCTGGACGTGAAGCAGGGGGATTTCGGACGGATTGCCGCGCAGACCGCCAAACAGGTGGTCGTGCAGCGCATCCGCGAAGCCGAGCGCCGCAAGGTGATGGATGAGTATTCCGAGAAGCAGGGCGAGGTTGTCACGGGCATGGTGTCCCGGCGCGAGGGGCGCAACATTATCATCGGCATGGGCAAAATTGACGCCCTGCTGCCCGCGCAGGAACAGGTGGAAAGCGAACCTTATCGCATCAATGACCGTATAAAAGTATATGTATTGGAAGTGCGCGACACCAACAAAGGGCCGCAGGTCGTGGTATCCCGCACCCATCCTAGCCTGATACGCCGCCTGTTTGAACTGGAAGTTCCCGAAATCGCCGATGGCGTGGTGACGATTAAAAGTGTGGCGCGCGAACCCGGCGCGCGCTCCAAAATCGCTGTGACGAGCCGCGACGAAAAGGTAGACCCGGTTGGTTCGTGCGTGGGACATCGGGGCAGCCGCGTTCAGGCCGTCGTCAACGAACTGTACGACGAGAAAATTGACATTGTGCGTTGGAACGCGGACATGGCAACCTTCATTGGCGAAGCGCTTTCCCCGGCCAAAGCCGTGAAAGTCACCGTTAAGGATGATGACAAAAGCGCGTTTGTGGTTGTGCCGGACACGCAGCTTTCGCTCGCTATCGGCAAGGCCGGCCAGAATGTGCGACTCGCCGCCCGCCTGACCGGATGGCGCATTGACATTCGCAGCGAAGCGCAGGTTGCCCGCGCCACCCTGATGAAAATGACCGAGGCCGATGTGGACGAAGACGAGGCCGTAACCATCGGCGCGAAATCTTCCGATCCAAACACACATTCGGACAAAGAAAAGATTATCATTGGCGGCGCTTCCACCGATAAAGAGGATAACCTGTCCGAGGAACCTATCGGCACAAAGGAAACCGACGCAGACGAAACTGCAGGCAGTGAAGATTTATTGATTTAGAACCTATCCCAATAGGTTCCCCTTCTCCCAACTTTGGGAGAAGGGGTTAGGGGTTGAGGGCTAGTTGGGATAAGCTCTTAGCGGGAGGAACCTCTCCCGGAGAACGACACGGTTGAAACGATCATGAAGACAATTAGAACGACTGGTTCGCGTGACTGCGTTGCGCCGGAATTCACCCGGCGCGGCATCAGCGCGCGTAACCGCGTGGAAAACAGGGGAGTGGCTATGATGTAGTCGCCTGCTGCCGTTCGTATCCGTTTGCGCGCCTGCGCCGACAATCCGAACCGGCCTAAGTGCGCGTCTGCCTCTGCCGCCGCATCCCTGCGTCGGTTTTTTTGCGTTAGGTTGTTAGGTTACTGCAACAGCAACTCGGCTCGTGTCGTGAGATAAGGTTAGCATCTAAGACCTAACAACATAACAACTAACAACTAACAACCTAACCCTATGAAGCCCAAACACACGCCCATTCGCACCTGCGTCGCCTGTCGCGCAACTGATGAGAAACGCGATTTGCTGCGCATCGCGCGCCAACCCGATGGCTCGCTCCGCTACGACCCGACAGGCAAACTGTCGGGGCGGGGCGCCTACCTTTGCGCGCGGACAACCTGCATTATGCTGGCCCGCAAGCAAAAAAAGCTGGAACGCTCGCTCAAAGTGAGCGGCGTGCCGGAAACCCTGTTCGAGGAATTGAACGCGCAGGCTGCATTAAATCCTTCGCCGGAACCTATTGTGTCCATGCCGCCACCGGTTTCAACTTCGGCTGAACCCGCAGCGGAAGATACCGAATTGCCGCCCGCTTTCTGAAAGAACGGCGATTCTCAACCGAGGAGCGAACACCAATGTAACCACCAACAACCCGAGGAGCGGCGCGAACGCCGCAGGAAAGCGAGAACGAAGACGCATGACAGCGATTGCAGGAGTACGAGTTAGCGATTTAGCGAGAGAACTGAAAAAGACCCCCGCCGAGATGATGGCGGATTTGATGGATTTAGGCGTGAAAGCGTCCGGCACAAACGCGACCCTTGATCTGGAAACAGCCGGCATGGTGCGCGAAATGCTGCTCAAGGCCGCGCCGACAGGCAAAGTGGCCGAAGTCGGGCCGAACCCAACGGTGCAGGACATTGCCGACGCGATGGGCATTACCGCCAACGACGCCGTAAAAAAATTGATGGGCATGAACGAGTTGATTGCGCCCCGACAGCGCATCAAGCCCGACCTTGCCAGTAAACTGGCCGCCGCGTTCGGCTTCACGCTCGCGCCCAAAACTGAAAAGCCGGTCGCCGCGCCGTCCGCAACCGAGACGGGGGCTGCGCCCGCGCCTGCGCCCAAACCCGCGCCGAAACCGAAAGCGCTTGCGGGAGCTTTGCAGCCGCGCCCGCCCGTTGTCACCATCATGGGACACGTCGATCATGGCAAAACGTCGCTGCTGGACACCATTCGCAAGACGAAAGTGGTGGATGGCGAACATGGCGGCATCACGCAACACATCGGCGCGTATCAGGTAGAGGTAGACCATAACGGCGGGAAACAGAAAATCACGTTTCTGGACACGCCCGGCCACGCCGCGTTTACCGAAATGCGGGCGCGCGGCGCAAGCGTGACCGACATCGTGATTCTGGTTGTGGCTGCCGACGACGGCATCATGCCGCAAACCGTGGAAGCGATCAATCACGCGCAGGCCGCTGAAGTTCCCATCATTGTCGCGATGAACAAGATGGACAAGCCGGACGCCAAGCCCGACCGCATCAAGCAGCAGTTGACCGAACACAATTTAGTGGTGGAAGATTACGGCGGCGACGTGATTTCCGTGCCTGTTTCCGCGAAGGATGGAACCGGCATCAACGAACTGCTGGAATACATTCTGCTCGTGGCGGAAGTGCAGGAGTTCAAGGCGGACCCCTCCGCGCCGATGACGGGCGCGATTGTGGAAGCGAATGTGCAGCCGGGACGCGGGCCGGTCGCAACCGTTCTGGTGCAGTCCGGCACACTGCGCGTTGGCGACAACATTGTGGCCGGTTCCACGTTCGGCAAAGTGCGCGCGATGATTAATGAGCGGGGCGAACGGCTGCTGAAAGCGCCGCCCGCAACGCCCGTTGAAGTGGTCGGCCTGAACAACGCGCCCAATGCAGGCGATCAGGTGCAGGTCACGAAGACCGAAAAGGAAGCGCGAACTCTGAGCGATGACCGGACGCAGGTACAGCGCGATAACCGTTTGAGCGGCACGATCCGGCGCTCGACGCTGGCGGACTATGCCCGCGCTTCGGCTCTGGTATCCGTGAAAGACCTGAATCTGGTTGTCAAGGGCGATGTGCAGGGCAGCGTGGAAGCGGTTGTCGGACAATTGCACAAACTGGAAGCCAACAAGACAGAGGCCGAAGTGCGCCTGAACATCAAGTACAGCGATGTGGGCAACATCACCGACTCGGACGTGCTGTACGCGGAAACGACCGGCTCTATCATCATCGGTTTCAACGTGCGCGCGGAAGTGGCGGCGCAAAAAACCGCTGATCGTGACGGCGTGGATATTCGCCTGTACAACATCATCTACGACCTGACCGAGGACATGGATAAGGCCATGAAGGGCCTGCTTACGCCCATCTACGAGCCGGCAGACCTGGGCAAAGCCGAAGTGCGGCAGGTCTTCCGAACCCCGAAGGGCATTGTCATCGCG
This sequence comes from uncultured Chthonomonadaceae bacterium, assembly GCA_963817895.1. Classification (GTDB taxonomy): domain Bacteria; phylum Armatimonadota; class Chthonomonadetes; order Chthonomonadales; family Chthonomonadaceae; genus CAWFQB01. The sequence continues at coordinate 10,495 of CAWFQB010000002.1, read as the reverse complement.
GGCAGCTTCGTTACGGAAGGCAAACTCCAGCGCGGAGCCAGCGTCAACGTCAGACGGGGCAAGGATATCATCTTCACCGGCAAAATTGATACCCTGCGCCGCGTGAAAGACGACGTGCGCGACGTTGCCACCGGCTACGAGTGCGGCGTGGTCCTTCAGGATTTCACGGATGTCAAAGAGGGCGACATTCTGGAATGTTTTGAAATGCGCCAGGTCCCACGATACTAAAGGTGTCAGGTATCAGGTGTCAGTGTCAGGGAATTACATTCCTGCCTTAGTCTCGTTCCAAACAGGAGTAAGTAGGAACAAGTTGCATTTCCCTGACACCTGACACCTGATACCTGACACCTACTCTTAACTATGCACATCGGAACCCTTACCATAGTCGCGCGGATGCACGATACACAGTCGCTGAAAGATAAGCGGCAGATTATCAAAAGCGTGATTGAAACCACGCGCCAGAAGTTCAACATTTCGATTGCCGAAGTGGACGATCTGGATCAGTGGCGCAAGGCGACATTGGGCGTCGCCTTCGTGTCCAACGACAAACAGCACGTCAACCGCGTTCTGGACAAAGTGCTGGACACGCTGGAAAGCAACCCACTGCTGGATGTGGGCGAAGTAGAGATGGAGATAGATTAGGGGTCAGGGGTCAGGGATTTGTGTCTCACTCTGGCTTACTCTGCATAGAGTAAAAGTGAGGAAAAGAGCATTTCCATGACACCTGACACCTGACACCTGAAACCTTCCCCAGATTGGAACAACCGTCATGAGTGTGCGACAGGAAAAAGTGCAGGAGCAGTTGGTGCAGGAGATCAGCGAGATTATCCGGCGCGATTTGAGCGATCCGCGTTTGGGATTTATCACGCTGACGGGCGCGGAGATTTCGCGGACCTGCGCCATGCCAAAGTGTATATCAGCGTGTTGGGGGATGAGGAATCGCGCAAGCAGAGTTTGATTGCGCTGAACCGGGCGTCGGGGATGTTGCGGGGCGAGTTCGCGCGGCGGGCGCATTTGCGTATCGCGCCGGAACTGGAATTTCTCTACGATTACGGCATTGAGCGCGGGGCGCGTATCTTTGAACTGCTTCATTCGGTAGAGGATGATCTCAAGCCCAGAATCTGAAGACGCGCCTGTAGCGGCTGAGGAGAAGACAACGGCAGAAGTGAAAGATGGAGTGGAATAAGTGATATTGGCGTCCATAAAGCAGGCGGTTCGTCAGGGCGTTCAGGAGGCTGTAAGCGCTATCAGCAAGGCGCAACGCATTGTCGTTACCAGTCATGTCAACCCGGATGGCGACGCGCTCGGCTCGGTTCTGGCCGTGACGCATATTCTGGACGCGTTGGGCAAAGACGTGACGCCGCTGATGGCGGACGGCGTGCCGGACATTTACCGCTGGCTGCCTGGAGCCGAACGGGTTGTGACGCAGACGGTGCGGCGCGACTTCGATCTGGCGATTGTGTGCGATGCCGGAGCCATTGAGCGCGTCGGTAAGTCAGTTCGGCTGGTTGTGGAAGCGACGCCGCTCGTTATGGACATTGACCATCACGTCGCGGACGGGCCGTTCGGCGCGATTCAGATTCTGGACGCGCGGGCTTCAGCAACGGCGGAACTAATCTGGCTGCTGCTGGAAGGCTTGCAGACGACTGCCCCTCAACCACTCGCGACCAAAAACGTGGCCGACTGCCTGCTGACAGGCATTATCACGGATACGGGTTCGTACCGCTATCCCAATTCCACGCCGGACACGCTGGAACTGTCGGCGCAGTTGCAGCGATTGGGAGCGCAGCCCGCCGTGATCTCCGAACTCGTGTTTGAAAACCGCAGTTTCGCCAGTCTCAAAATGCTCGGACGCGCCCTCGATTCACTGCAAACCACGCCGGACGGACGAGTTGCATGGGCGCGTGTAACAGCTCAGGATTTTGCCGACACGAACGGCGAGGACGCGGACACGGAGGGAATCGTGTCGCACGTCCGGGCGGTGCAGGGCGCGGAAATCGGTATTCTGTTTCGGGAAGTGCCGGGTAAGAAAGTCCGTATCAGCCTGCGGGCGCGTGAAGGCGCGAACGTCAACAAAATTGCCAACGTGTTCGGCGGCGGCGGGCATAAACTGGCGGCAGGCTGTTCCCTCGACCCGCCCCTCGCCGATGTAGAGAGGCAAGTCATTGCCGAAGCCGTCCGACAGTTGAATGTGTTGTCTTGAACCATGATCAGGCATGATTTTGGTGATTACCATGATGATGCGCTGTTTTACGCGCGATGTTCCTAATCAGGAGAACGGGTTCGTGATATGTTTTCTCAATCATGATAATCATCTAAATCATGCCTGATCACGGTTCAAGACAAGAAATCAAGTTCCCATCATGCAAAACATTCAGATAAAGCGTATCCACTCGCTGAACATTGAGGAAGTAACGCGGCTTGTTCGGGAGAGTGAGGAGCAGGGCTTTCGGTTTCTGGATACCCTCGTAGAGGAGTATGAGAATGGAAGTAATCGTTTCGATCTGCCGGGGGAAGGCTTGTTCGGCGCGTATGACGGGGAAACGCTGATCGGCATTGGGGGTTTAAATCGCGACCCGTTTTTGTTCGACCCGCAGGTTGGACGGGCGCGGCGCGTGTATATTCTGTCAGAGTATCGGCGGCAGGGCGTGGGCAAAATGCTGATGGAAGCGATTATCCATGAGGCGCGTCCGCATTACAAACTGCTCACGTTGCGAGCGGAAACACCCGAAGCGGCAGCCCTGTACGAAGGGCTTGGATTTCAAACCGAGCCGCGCATTGAAAACGCCACGCATCATCTGCAACTGACGGCGCATCCATATTTCCCCGCCCCCATTGTTCGCTACGCTTCGTAATCCGCGCCCGCTTTGTGGTTGTGAAACCTATGACGCCCAAAATCGGACTTACATTAGGAAAATACGCGCCCCTGCATCGGGGGCATCAGTTTGTCATTGAAACCGCGCTGGCGGAGATGGATGAACTGTACATTGTCATCTACGACTGCCCCGAAATCACGCCGGTTCCGCTTCCCGTTCGCGCCGACTGGCTGCGCCGTTTGTATCCCCGCGCTCATATTGTGGAAGCGTGGGACGGCTCCAATGAGGTCGGTAACACGCTCGAAATCAAGCGGATGCACGAAACCTACCTGTTGGCTCTGCTCAAGCCGGAGCGGACTGGCGGGCAGCGCATCACCCACTTTTACAGCAGCGAGTTTTACGGCGAACACATCAGTCAGGCGTTTGGGTGCGAAAACCGTCTGGTGGATTGTGACCGCGCCAGATTCCCCGTTTCCGGCACGGCCATTCGCGCCAATCCCTATACCAACCGCTCGTATCTGCATCCACTTGTCTACCGCGATCTCATCTCAAATGTCGTGTTTTTGGGCGCGCCCTCAACCGGAAAATCCACGCTAACCGAACGCATGGCGCAGGAGATGAACACGGTCTGGATGCCGGAATACGGGCGCGAGTATTGGGACGCGCATCAGAGCGAACGCCGCCTGACTTTGGAACAGTTAGCGGAACTTGCCGAAGGCCATCTGGAACGCGAAGAGGCTTTACTGACACAGGCGAACGGCACACTGTTCACGGACACCAATGCCCTGACCACGCGCCTGTTTTCCTTATACTATCACGGCGCGGCTCATTCCCGTTTGGAACAACTGGCGAACCAGTGCGCGTCCCGCTACGATCTGGTATTTGTCTGCGCGGATGATATACCCTACGACGACACCTGGGATCGTTCCGGCGACACCAACCGCCGCGTGTTTCAAAAGCAGATTATAGCGGATTTACTTGTCCGCAAAATCCCCTTCTTTATGCTGCGCGGCGATCTGGAACCCCGCGTCGCGCAGGTAAAAACCATTCTGCAACGTTATCCTAAATATGCCAATCTGCTGCAAGAGGCCAGTGTAACCGGCTTTTTATAAGCCGGGTGAGACCTACTTCCAATCCTCGCAACCTTTGAACGGCTTATGCTTGCCCTCTACATAGCGCGGATAGGGGTTGTAGTCGTTGATGCCCTCGACGGCTTCGCCGCGCAGCAGGAACGCGCTCGGCCAGCGGCCTTCGGGCGTGAGCGGGCCGCGCATCAGGATGTGGGTACTCGTGGGAATATAGCGGATGGTCAGGCCGCAGCGACGATGGGGAGAGTGGTTGGCGTTGGAGCCGTGAATGAGATTGGGATGATGCACGGACACGCCGCCTTTGGGCAGGACGCAATCAACCGCCTGCGACTCGTCTACGAATTCATCGTCCATGCCGGAACTCAACACGCTTTGCACGTCCGTTCGCTTCTTCATCTCCTGCAAATCCATCGTTTGTGTGCGCGGTATCACCCGCATACAGCCGTTTTCGGGCGTGGAGTCGTCTACGGCCAGCCACAATGTCACCACCTCCATCGGATCGAGCGGCCAGTAACTGCCGTCCTGATGCCACAGCACGGGCTGACCGTCGAACGGCGGCTTGCTGATGTAGTGCGAGGCGAACAGGGCGATGTTCGGTCCGATGAACTGCTGCGCGATGTCGAGCAATCGGTCGTCGCTGACCAATCGCACCCAGAACGGATCATCGGTCATCAGCGTGTGTCCGAGTTGTTCCGGGCGCAGGTCGGGATGCTGTCTGCTGAAGCCACTCCACATGCTCTCCGGCTTCGGCAATCAAATCCCCATCCAGAACATGCGGAAACAGGACATACCCCTCGCGCTCGAATTGAACGATTGGAATAGAAGCAATGGAAGCAATTGTCATAATTAGTGTTCCTCACCACAGCATCATTCGCGGCTTTCAGGTTTGAAAGGCATCTGCATTGCACGGCATACCAACTCGAAGTGTTGCCTGTTGCCGCTGTAGAGTTCACAATCGGCTTGTTGCGCCTCAAGAGCGATGACAATGTCGGCTATCTTCTGCCATTTGCGCAATCCGAGGTTGTATTCACCCCGCAGTAACATTTGTAAGCCGCTTCGTACCATGCGCCAATGTTTATCATTTGAAGTGATTGCAGCCTCAACTTGACTTAGCAGAATATGTTTCCTAGCTAGAAAGAGTTTTAGTCCTGGTGGTGCATCAGCAGATGGAAATTCTAATGTTAGTATGTAGACCTTACCAACTCACCTTACGCAGGCGCACTCATGCCTTTGAGCAGTTGTAGTTCGCGGTAGGCGCTGGCAAGGGCCGCTTTGTAGAGCCTGCCTTTCATCGCAAAATGGTTCAAGCGCGTCTGCAAACGCAGACTTTCCAACTTCACATACGCCCATAAACAGGCGAAGATATGGTTGCTCTGGGTCCGAATAGTTTTGGTCGGCGACTTGGCGAAACTCGCATTGCTCTTGACCGATTTGTGATACTCTTCCACTTTCCACCGTTTTTGGTAGATCGTCTGGATGTCGCAACCGCTTAACGTCGTGTCACTCGTCACGAGATAGAGAACGCCCTGGCTGCCGTCCTTGTTTGTAAAGACCTGCTTACACAGCAGAAGGGGGAAGTCTACCCCCTCCAGCCAGATGTTCAATACGGCGTCCGCTTCGCAGCAAAGCGAGGATACGGGCATATAGCGGCCTGCCAACTTGTCTTCCTGGGACAAAGCCACCTTGCGGTTGGCCTTAATCGGGAAGATAAAGTCGGTTTTGCCTTCGTTTTTGAGGTGCATCATCGTTTCTGCCGCGCTGAACCAAGCGTCGGCCAGGACATAGCGAAAAGGCAATTGGTTCTTCTGACATTGCGCCACCATCTCGCGCAGGTATTCGTTCTTGGTCTTGGGACACACTCGCTTGGGTTTGCCCGTCTTCTTATGCGTTTCCCAAGCCGACTTTTGGATCAACTCGAAGGCAACGGGCAGAGCGGCAGTGGGCGCGCGATACAAACAGGTCAGAATGTTGATGCCCTTCACGTTGCGGTTGAAGCAATGATCCCAATGCCAGCAAATGAGTTCGCTTTCATCCGTATAGAGTTTTTCTTCGATGCTGTCATCGAAGACCAGAACTGCGTCTTCACATTGTACCTGCCGTACCAAGGGTTTGACCAGATGCCACAGGTCCGAAGAAGTGAAGTCACGTCCTGACAAGAACCGCGTGATCTTGTCGTGGCTAATCGCGCCGTCGAGCAGGGTGGAAAGGCCCGTCGCGGTAGTCAGGCCGAACGAACAAAGGAGATAGTCTGAGTAAAGGTCCAGAAGTTGTTTGTCCATGACACTATTCTACCGTCAACAACAGCAAATCTGTGACTACAAACTGCTCGCCTGCGTAAGGTGAGTTTGTAATTAGATGTGGGCGTACATGAGCAGCGGCACATTGAGTAGGGTCTATAACATCAAATATTTGGGCGCGGGAATCAAACGGCAACATCAAGCGTTGTTCAATCAACTCTCGTAGACGGCGGAGAGAGTCGGCTTTCTCATTGTTGTTCCTGAAAATAGCGTTGATGAGGAAACGAACACCAAGTTTGTACTGGCTCGCGTAATAGGTTTCCCAACGTCCAAGTGCATCTTCAAAGTTTTCCGATGCGACAATACAGTTGTAGGCTTGTACTGCCGCTCGCAAATAAGTATTAATGTATTCTGCTTCCACATAAGTTGAAGTGACACATTGTGTAGATTTGATGCTGCCCTCAATGCGGCGTTTAGCAGCATCTGTTGCAGTATGACGCCAGATATGAATTGTCGTCTCTACAAAAAGGCTCTTGGCAGCATCCGACATCCAATTTACTCCTCGTCACTATCATCCTCCGCGGTTTCGTCTTCATCCCAGTATGGAACTGGCGGCAGCCAGTCAAGACCGGTTTTGTAAAGTGCCAATTCACATGCGAAAGGATCAACTCGATCTGCGCGCCCGTTAGTAGCTTGTTGCAGGGCTGCGAGAAAACCTTGTAGCATGACATCATCAAACGCTTCTATAGCATTGTAGCGCAAGAACGTTATGAAGTATAGCCGCTATTCGACTGAGTGGTTCGTAGTCGTAACGTGCAGCCTCATGCTCAAGTCGGCGTAAGGCTTCCTTTAGCAAGATGCTTTCGGGTAAACGGGCCGTTAGGTCCCCAAATTGCTTACTAAGGCGAGTGGCATGACGTGCAACAGTGTTTCTTACATCTTCAATCGGGGGAGCCGTTACGTTTGCTCCACTTATAAATGTATGTTGGTTTGTACTGTCAATCCGGTTATTGATGTAGTCACCAAATAGTGAAAATGCCGTTGTATCCGCTTCTTCTAATGCGAAAGGGGCTGATCTGCCCAAACAGGAGTTAAGATAATGGATAAGCTCAGTAGGAGGTAGCCCCAACGCCGCCAACCTCTTTTCAATATCCAGTTCGTTCCAGACCTGAGAATATGTACCAGGAAACGGAGCGAGTAGTTTCGCGGCTTGCTCATCTATCTCAGTTTGAGTCATTCTGCTGTGTCTCCAGTTTTACTTGTTCTTTCAACCTATCTCGTAAGTTGAGTAACACATCAATCAACGCATCCAGATCGCTTTCGTCGCATGCCAGAGTAATTTGATCTTGACGCTTACGATCTCCAAAAGGGAAGCCAATAGATGAGAAGAATACTGGCGTGTTCTCGGCAACATCAACTCCTTCGGTAAATACCACAAGTGTTGCATAATAGCCTACACCTGCGTTTGTCACTGTGGAGTAGACTTGCTTTGCAACTTCTCCAGAGCACTGGAGAAGCAGAGGATTAGCTGACGTTTTTCGGAGTACAAACCTTTCAGTAATGCGCGGGGTGATTAACTCCTCACGCACAAGCTGCAAACGTTTTCTAAGAGTTTCCACCGTTGTTTTTTGTTCTGCTTCTTCATCTGTCACTGACTTGCCAGCCTGCTGAGTCAGGCGACGAATGTTAACAGAAGTGCGCATACTGATGTACGGAGTTTGCGTATTGGTAAGAACGGCTCCAATCATGTCAGGCAGTTCATGATGAATACTGATAAAGGCTTCATCTGAAACACCAAATGATTTCTTTGCTTCCTCTAATAATGTTTTGCTTGTTATTTCAAGTTGAGGAGCCTCATGTATCCCAGCAAATCGTAGTCGTAAGCAACCTTGTGACAGACACTGAGCAATGAGGCGGATACCCTTTGCAAATCCTTCATCTTCTGCTACTATCGTGTTCATGTTGATCTCCTTATGTGTCCTACACTATATACAAATACTGGAGATAGGAAAGGTGGGAGCGATATTGAACAAACCACATGAAAGTTGGATTGTAGGAACAGCAAGGCCTCCTATCCTAATCTAATATCTACTGATTTGTCCCCAATCTACTCTTGGATCTGCTTGAAGATCACCTCTATCCTGCTACTTGTATACAGATCGGAATGTGTCAAGGATTTTGAGACAAAAAGCGAAAGTATTTTTATGTAGCGAGCAGTCATTCCTCGCCACTCAACCGGCAACCGGTGCTGTGCCTTCGCCAACGGGCAACGCAGGCGCATTGATCCAGACGACGTTGGGTAACTGCCCCGCCTGCGGACGCTCTCGAAAGCGTTGCGGATGCGCGGCATAGGCGTTATCTAACGTGACTTGCCGCTGCGCCAATACCTGCGTTGCTTCGCCGAAATGCACCTGTTCGGGCGTAAGCAACACCAAGCCGGTATGGTGGTGGCACGTATTGTACCCGACAAAGTAGTCCTGGCAGAACGTCTGCGCGTCTTCCTGGCTGCTAAAGCGCTCCGGGAAGTAGGCGCTGTACTTCATCGTTTTGAACCCGGCTTCCGAGTACGGGTTGTCGTTGCTGACACGCGGGCGGCTGTGCGAACGGGTCACCTGCAACGAAAGTAAGAGCTGCGCTACCGACTGGCTTTTAATGGCCCGCCGCGATCCGCATGGAGGGTGAGTTGGTTAGGCGCGATGTTGTATTTACGACAGGTTTCTTGCAGCAGCTTGTGCGCCAGGTATTGACACTCCCGGTCTGCGAGCATCCAGCCGACCACATAACGACTGTAGATGTCCATAACCACATATAAGTAATAGAAGCGACCCCGAATGGGCGTCTTCAAGTAGGTGATGTCCCATGTCCACACCTGATTAAGGCCGGTTGCCTTAAGTTCAGGTTTGCTATACGCCGGATGCCTGCGAACCCGCCGACGCTCACAGATGGCTTGGTGTTCGTGCAGCAGGCGATACACCGTGCGATAGGAAGCGTGATACACGCCTTCTTGCAGCAATTGCGCATACACCTGCCGGGGCGAAGCGTCTACAAAGCGTTCCGACAAGAGTAGATTGAGCAACAGGGCGCGTTCCTCTTCCGACAAGCGGCGAGGAGAACCCCGTTCTGCTTTGGGAACAGGACGCCTTCTTGGATTGTGCCCGTACCAGCGTGTTGCTCCCGGTAGAAGCGGGCGCGGCTCAGTTGCACCGCATCACAGGCGCGGCCAATCCCGGTCGTTGCGCCCGCTTCGGCAACCAGGCTTATTCGGAGGCGGTTTCTTCCAGTGTCAGGTCGAGCAAGGCCGCTACTTTTTTTTGGAGTTCCAGCAGAACGCGCAGTTTCTGGTTCTCGGTTTCCAGAGCGGCCATCCTGCGGGCATCGCGTTGGCGGGCGGCTTCTTTGTCTTTGCGCTGCTTCTGCGCCTGGGCAGAGTTCTTCTTGCCCAACTGACCCGCCTCGCGCAGTTTGCGGAAGTTGGCAAGCGTGGAGGAGTACAGCCCTTCGCGGCGAAGCAGCGCCCCCAACTCTCCCGGCTTGACGCAGGCGTCGGCTTCTTTAAGGATGCGCAGCTTGTACGCAGCGGTAAAGCGGCGGCGCGGGGGGCGCGTTTGCACCTGCGCCTCCGGGCGCAGCGCGGGGGAGGGCGCGCTGTGGTGTCCATTGTTGGTGAGGCGAGTGGTTGGGCTGTCTGTCAACGGCGTATTCATCTGAGAAATCCATTCTCCGCCCTGGCGATCTACACTATTTCGTGTACGGGATTTTGTCTCAACCTATTGTGGCACACAGGGGATAGTTATCGGCGTTGCAGGATAAATCCTGCATTAGTAAGGAATACGCTAATAATATTTTGTACCCAAGGTAATTTGTGTTTAGGAAAAGGTATTCAGGCGTTCGATTACGCGGTCGGCGAGTTCGTCGTAGAAAATCAGGTCGTGTGCGCCCATGCCGTCTACGCGCCGCGCGCCCCATTGGGTTTTGAAGCGCGAAATGCCCGCGAACAGATGTCCGGGCTGGCCGAACGGGTCATAGCCGTACCAGTCGTATTCCGCGCAGCCGCGTTGCCTTGCCGCCTGCATCGCCGCGTGGTGCAGGGCGTAGTTCGGCATGAAGTTGCGGTGGCGCGTGGAAGAGCCGCCGTACAGGTACGTTGCCCGCCGCCCGAAAAATACGACGAGGATAGCCGCCAGAATTTCGCCCTGCCAACGCGCGAAAAACAAAAACGCGCGATTGGCGGGAAACAGCGCCGCGCCGAGATTGAGGAAAAAGCCGTAGGGTTCGGCAAAGAACCGCCCGCGCAGGCTGGTTTCCCAGAACACATCGTAGAACGCGCGCATCTCCGCCATGTCAACCGACTCGA
>CAWFQB010000001.1:0-1698020 GCA_963817895.1 uncultured Chthonomonadaceae bacterium | reverse complement strand
TCCCCTGCCGCCGCCGCGCGCGCTCGCCGCCGCCCAGCGCCCTTGCTCGGCCAGATCGCCTGCCCGTTTTCGGTAATCTCTTCCAGCCACAGCCACACGCTTCCGTCCGGCTGCTCGGCTGTCTCAAAGCAGTGGGGCGCTCTCATATTCGCGCCAAGCTCCTCCAGTATCCCGGATTGGTAGGCAAGCGCTTCCCGCTTCCAGTAACCGAAATGGAGCAGGTCGCTTCCCCATCCCTGCGGCGTATCTTCCGCCAGATGCGCGATTTTAAGGATGAGCGACCAGGACACAGGCCGCGCGTCCTGTTGCCCATTCTGTCGCCCGCTTCCCACTACCCGGTACAGTCCGCCAGTCGCCGGGTTGCTGATGTGGCCCGTCAGCGTTGCGCAGCGCCAGTCATCCATGCGGAACAGGGGCAGGCCAAGCGCGTTGCGCACCCTGCCCGTCAGCGCTTCTGCATCGAAAGCGGGACACGACATTGTGGAAGCCATCATAACCTGCCGACCTTTCCTACGCCTTTTGTCAAGGCGTTCGCGATAGCATTGCTTATTATTCGTCAGCGGAGTAACCGGATTGCCTTTATCCGCTGTGACACAGAAAAGAAACCAAGCGTATTTTTGTTAGACGAGCCGAGACAGAAAGAAATCAGCAGTTCCTCCTGACAAAAAGGTTAATTTGGCAGAAACAACGCGCCGACAAAAGGAATACGATGTATCCGCATGGAACTAACGGGAAATGGCGTTCCACATGCAAGAGCGGCGCTTAACCGGAGTGTGCCATGAAACGCATCCTGTTTGTAGTCAGCGCCTTGTGCCTGATTGTCACTGCATTTATCAGCCCGCGTTTAACTGGGCAGAAGCCACGCGAATCCCGCCAAAGACGCGGTGTTCCCGCATCTGGACCAGAGCCAGTATATCGGCTCGCAGAAATGCGCCGACTGCCACCAGACCTATTACGACAGCTGGAAAGATTCGGCGCATAACAAGATGATCCGCCCTGCCATTGCCGAGGGGCCGAACAAGACCATTCTTGCCGATTTCAGCAAGCCCAGCCCCTTCCGCCCCTTTGAACTCAAGGACGTGAAATGGGTGATCGGGCATCGCTGGAAGCAGCGCTTTATCGGCGTGGTGGACGGGCAGGAAGTGGTGTTTCCGGCGCAGTGGAGCATCAAAGATAAGAAATGGCAGTCGTACGCGGGCAAAACTGATTGGTGGTATCCGCAGCACCCGGATTGGAAGACCCGCTCGAATTTCAAACTCTGCGCGGGCTGCCACAGCACGGGCGTTGACCACTACGCGCAGAAGTGGACGGAACAGAACATCACCTGCGAAAGCTGTCATGGGCCGGGGAAGGCCCATGCGGAAAAGCCCGCAATCACCAACATCGTCAACCCCGCCCGCCTGAGTACGGAGCGCGCGACGGAGGTTTGCCTCGCCTGTCATCTGGCAGGCAAGCCGACCGTGCCGGAATACGCCTGGCCGGTAGGCTACCAACCCGGTAAGAAACTTGCTGACTACTGGCACGGCTTCGAGCCGGAACCGGGCAAACAAAGCGCCGAGTTCTGGGGCAACGGAACCGCGCATAAAAACCGCGTACAGGGCAATACGTTCAGCCACAGCATCATGCATGCGCAGGGACTGCAATGTTCCAACTGCCACGACGCGCACGGTTCGCGGCATCAATCCATGACGATCAAATCGGCGGAAACCAACGCGCTCTGCCTGACGTGTCATGGGCCGGGTAAGAGCATCGGCCCGAACTACGCCAGCATTTCGGAACATACCCACCATGCCGCGACCAGTACGGGCAGTCAGTGCATCAATTGCCACATGACAAAGACCGGAGAAAACTCTGTCGGGGCCGAAGCGCGTGACCACACCTTTAACTTTATCTCGCCTGCCGTCTCCATCAGCAGGAGTGAAGACAATAAAGATGGCAAGAGCGCTCCCAACAGCGAAGGCAAACTTCCCAACAGCTGCAATGTCTGCCATGCGGACAAAACGCCGGAATGGGCGCTTGCCAGAGTGAAAGACTGGTATCCGAAACTGAAATGAGAAAGCAGCGCAAATCTGGCAGAGCAAACGCGCTTTACAGAGAAACGTCTTACAAAAACCTTCAGACCTTCCCTGATCGTTCCAATACTTTTTATTATGACTGTTCACGAGCCAATTCAACCCATGCCGGCCACATCCCCCGGCGCAACCGTAGAAGAACTGCGACTACGCGAGGCGGAACTTGCCCGACAGTTGCGGCTTTTCGATACCGCGCTCTCCTCCATTGCCGATTACGTGTTCATCCTGCGATGTTGAAGGCCGCATTACCTATGCCAATCGGGCGCGCCTCGCTTTGTGGCAGCGGGAACTTCGGGAGGTGATGGGCAAGACGTTTTTAGAATTAGACTATCCCCAGGAACTTGCCACGCGCATTCAGGCGCAAATACAAACGGTAGTCGCGACCAGGCAGCCATCTGCGCGCGGAAGCAGAGTATACGGGCGCGGCGGGCGTAATGGGCTACTATGACTACATTCTTCGTACCCGTCTTCGGCAAAGATGGCGAGGTGGAAGCCGTTTCAGGCTCGACGCGCGACATTACCGCCAGACAGCAGGACAAGAGCGGAAAAAGAAGCACTTCTCAAAACACTGGAAGTGGAGCGGACGCGCTTGAAGACGCTGTTTATGCAGGCTCCCGCCTTTATCAGCCGTGACGCGCGGCCCCGAATCATGTTTTTGAAATGGTCAATACGCCCTATCTACAGCTTGTCGGGCAGCGCGATCTGATCGGCAAGACCGTGCGCGAAGCGTTCCCGGAGATTGAGGGACAGGGCTATCTTTGAACTTCTGGATGAGGTGTACCGAAGCGGCAAACCTTTCATCGGCAAAGATATGCGGATTCTTTTTCAGGCAGAATGTGGATGCTCCGCTGCGCGAGCGCTTCCTTGATTTTGTTTACCAGCCCCTGATCGAGGCGAATGGCACGGTTTCCGGCATTTTCGCGCATGGCGTGGATTTGACCGAGCGCAGGCAGGCGGAACAGGCGCTTCAAGACAGCGAACTCAAATTCCGCTCCCTGTTTGAGAATGCGCGGGAAGCTATCGGGATCGCCACAAAGGGCAAAATTGTCTTCGTCAATCCCGCGTATGCCCGCTTGTTGGGATACGACTCTCCTGAAGAGATGATCGGCTTGTCGGCATTGGAAACCGTAGCCCCCATAGATCGGGCGCGGCTGGTGGAGATGGGACAGCGGCGCAACGCAGGTGAAGATGTTCCTTTCGCGTATGAGTATCGGGGGCTGAAAAAAGACGGCGCGGAACGCGACCTGGAAAACTACGTTTCCAGTTATGAACTGAACGGGGAGATGTATACCGTCGTCACCACTCGAGACATAACCGAACGCAGGCAGGAAGAAATCGCGCGCCGGTTTCTTGCCGAAGCCTCTTCGGTACTGGCCTCTTCGCTTGATTACGAAAAGACGCTACAGCAGGTGGCCGACCTGGCCGTACCCCATATCGCCGACTGGTGCGGCGTAGATATGCTGGAAGCGGACGGCTCCATCAGCCAGCTTGCCGTTGCCCATGTCAACCCGGAAAAGGTGAAGTGGGGACACGAACTCCGGCGGCGCTATCCCCCGGACCCGAACGCCCCGCGTGGCCTGCCCAACGTGCTGCGTACCGGACAGGCCGAGATTTACTCCCATATTCCCGACGAAGCCCTCGTTGCCGGCGCGCGCGACCCGGAGCATCTGGAAATGATTCGGCAGCTCGGCCTCGACTCGCTGATGATGGTTCCCATTATCGCGCGGGAACGCATTTTAGGAGCGATTACCTTTGTCGCCACCGATGAATCCGGGCATCACTATACCGAGGCTGACCTCGAACTTGCGCATGGACTGGCGGCCCGCGCCGCGCTTGCCATAGACAACGCCCGTTTGTATCGCGCCGCGCAGGAGGAACTGGCCGAGCGCAGGCGCGTACAGGCCGCCCTGCTTGCCAGCGAGGAGCGGTTCCGATTCGCCCTCGCCAATTCCAGCATTATCGTTTATACGCAGGATCGAGACCTCCGCTATACGTGGATTTACAACGGCGCGATCAGCCGAGAGGACGCCCAGGCTTATGGTAAAACCGATGCCGAAATCATGGCAGCCGAAGATGCGGTTCCCTTAATGGAAATCAAGGCGCGCGTTCTGCAAAGCGGCGTTGAAGAGCGCCATACTATTCGCGCCACGCCGCCCGAACAGGAGACGCTTTATTTTGACATCAGCATTGCGCCCCTGCGGGATGGAAACGGGAGTATCATCGGCGTTACCGGAACCGCCAACGACATTACAGCGCGGAAAAGGGCGCAGGATGTTCTGGCGCAGCATCAGGCGGAAATCGAAGCCCTCAATGCGCGCTTACAGCGATCTATGCGCGAAACGCATCATCGGGTAAAGAATAACCTGCAAGTCATCACAGCGTTGGTAAACATGCAGCAGATGCAGTATGAGGATCAGGTTCCGGCTGAAGCGCTGCCAGCGGCTTACGCAGCACATTCGCGCCCTTGCCTCCATTCACGACCTGCTCACGCATCAGGCGCAGACCGATGCCGAGGTGTCCGACATCTCGGTTCAGGACGTGATGGAAAAACTTATGCCGACCGTGCAGGGAATGGTGGCGGGGCGGCAGATTACCTTTGATGTAGACGACATACGCCTGCCGGTCCGCCAGAGTACCACGTTTGCCGTGCTTGTCAACGAAATGGTTTCCAACGCGCTGAAGCATGGGGCCGGAACCATTCATGTGCGTTTCCGCGTGGCCGACAGCGCGGCCAGTCTGCAAGTGGAGGACGAGGGGCCGGGATTTCCACCCGACTTCAACCCGGCTCGCGCGGCGAATACGGGTCTTGATCTTATCAATTCCCTGTCCCGAATGGATATGCGCGGGAGCGCGCGTTATGAGAATCGCGAACAGGGCGGCGCGCGGGTTGTTGTAGAGTTTCCCGTCCCGTCGCTGGTAAAAACGCCGGGAGAACAGTAGGATTTAATGAACGCGAAACCGGAAGAAACCGATTCCCCAAAAATGGATATTTCAATCTCCTTTGCGGGCAAGCGCATTGTTGTGGTAGAGGATGAGGGCATCACGCAGATGCAGCTTGGCAAAATCCTCAAACGCGCCGGGTTTACGGTTGTTGGCGCGGCTCTCAACGGCGCGGACGGCGTAGATTTGGCGCTTCAGGAGCGTCCCGATCTGGTGCTGATGGACATCAATATGCCCGGCGCGTACAACGGTCTGGAAGCCGCCCGTCGTATCTTAACCGAGTATAAAACGTGCGTGGTGATGCTGACCGCTTATGGCGACTATCTGGAGGAAGCGCGGCAAATCGGTGTTTGCGGCTACATCGTCAAGCCTTTAGATGAGCAAAGCCTGCTGCCGCAGCTTCGGAACGCATTGCAGAGATTTCAGCAGGGCTTAACGCTCGCATAGTGGCGGTAAGCGGCACTTGATGGCTCAATGCAAGAAGACACGCCTGACGCTTGCAAGCGTCAGGCGTGTCTTCAATCGTAACGGCAGGCGGACTGCCCTCAGATTGCTTGATCAGGGCCGAAGTTTACCGCCCAGACCGTCCAGAATTTCGGTCGCGCCGTCCGGGGAAAAGATGCGGATTTCTGTCGAACCCACCGTTGCCTGCGGAAATTCGGGAACGGTATCGCCGTTGAGTTTGTTGAGCGTCAGCGTCACCGATTTGTTTTTCACAACCAGGGTTCCCGGCCAGGTCGTGTAGTCCACCACCTGGTAGGAGTAGTAGCTGAACACGGTGCGGTACACGCCTGTTATCACCTGCACGGGAAGAACCGTGCCGTCGGGAACATTGATGGAACTGAGGCTGAAGTCCATGCTCTGCGCCGAGCCATCCGCAGCGTATCCCAGCGTGACCTTACCCTTAGCGCTGTCATTGTTGAACTTCTGCTTGAAGTTGCTGAGATTGATGACCGTTCCGGTGGCGGACGGGTCGGTTCCCCCGGCGCTTCCGCCACCGCTGCCCCCGCTTGCCAGCGCCACGCCGCCCATTCCACACGCCCCCACGCCAACCAGCAAGCCCAACGCGAGGGCAGTCGCAAACCGTTTCATTCCAAACTTTGCAGCTCGAATTCATTGCAATTCTCCTTGACCAAACAGGCTGTGCCGCCTGATTCTTATGTTTGTGATGCGTCATTCCGAAAATGAACGCTCGTTTGTATAGAGGAGGGCAAGCCGCCCTTAAATACATGGCGTTCGCTAAATTTGCAGGGAACTTTACTGGCCTTCTAACGCGCCTAGTTGCCCGTTGATTGGAGGCTCAGGAAGTTGGCGACGAAGGCCGGGTCGAGCGGCGAACCGTCGGGCTTGCGGATGGTGTTCAGGAACGCGTCGGGCGCGATGCCGCCATTACGCGGGTCGCGGATTTCCGGGCATACGGCATAGCGCAGGCCATCGTTGCGCGTGGAAAGCGTCACGAACCCTTTGCTGTATAGATTGGAAATGTCGCTCGTGGTCTTGATAATCGGCGTGCCGTCCAGCGCAAGGCCGTTCTTCTTCTGCAAATCGGCAAGCGCTTTCTGGCCGTCTTTCGTGTTGAACGCCTGACTGGTATAGTTCACCCACACATGCAGCCACATGCCGAGCGGGTCGTTGCTGAAGTAGCCGTGATCGGTATCATGGATTGTCGCCTGCCGCTGACCGGTAAGGGCAATAGGATCGGTTCCCAGTTTGGGGAAGATGTATTCGGCGTAGGTGTCGGCGATCTGGTGGGCGCGTTGTCCCGCCGCGTCGTTGGTGAAGCCATCCGGCCCAAATCCCGCCATGACCGCGAAGTAGGCGATGGAGCCATTGGCGGTATACGTTCCGCTCGTGCCGATTACGCGCGCATAGCGCTGATAGGCGAAGAACGGCGTGTCCACAACAGCGTTTGCGGAAGGAGCCTGCTTGCGTCCCCCCAGTTTGGCGGGATTGAGGCCGTTCTGCGCGTAGCAGGCGTCGGTAAAGTCATACAGCCGGTCGGTGACATCGGCATGGGCAGGGGTGGCGTTGAACGCGGTCAGGGCGAATACGGAGGCTGCCAGAGCGGAAAGCGCGCGCGTGAATTTCATCGGAAATCAATCTCCTTAAAAGCGAACAGAATGGTTTGCGGCTTGCAGAAGCATGAAGTTTTGCTCTGCGGCCTGTTCGTGAAAGGAGAGGAACGCCAATCGGGGTTTGATACATCAGGGGGGATAATTTTAGCGCTTTTTTTGAATACTTCTTTGTATACTGACAAAAAAGCCGGACTGGTTGACCAGTCCGGCCTTTTGAGCAACGCAAATTAACGGCAAACCTTTTCACTACGGGACACTTTTTCCGGGTATTGAAAATACCCGTCTGAGTGGCGTTCTGCCAAGCGTCCTTCGGACGCGAGAGACTGTAAACAAAGGATTGCGTCCGAAAGACGCTTGGCCGCAGGCCATACAGACAGGGGTTTTCAACCCCTGGCAAGAATGTGTCCGGTAGTGAAAAGGCAAACCTTTATTTCAGGGCCGCGCCGCTTTGACAGCCGCTTCGATGTCAATGATGCCCTTGCCAAGCTGGCCTTTGTAGGGCTTATTCTGGTTATCAACCGAACGGGCGGTTGCACGGATGTAATCCTGCACCTGACCCGCGTTAAGCGACGGGGAAACGGAAAGAATCAGCGCGGCTTCGGCGGCGATGAACGGCGCGGCGAACGAGGTTCCCGACCATGTCGCGTACCCGCCATCCACATACGCGCTGCGAATGTTGCTTCCCGGCGCGGACACGCGCACGAAAGAACCGTAATTGGAATAGGGGCTTTTCGTGTTGTCCGCTTCCAGCGCGGCGACGGCAATGGTCCCCCGGCTGACTGTGGGCGCGATGACTTGATTGAGATTGTTATTGCCCGCAGCCGCGACCAGCACGATTCCGGCGGCTTCCGATTCGTCGAGCGCGTCGTTGAGCGAACCGGATTTCACCGAGCAGCCAAAACTCATGTTAATTATTCGCGCCCCATGCGTGTTCGCGTAGTGGATGCCTTTCACGAGGTTGAGCAGGGTTCCGGTTCCATCGCCGTTGAGAACGCGGATGGGCAGAATAGCGGCCTGCGGCGCAAGTCGGGCAATCAGGCCCGCGACCATTGTGCCATGCCCCACTTCGGCATTGGTCGCGCCATCGGCGATGTCCCAGGGAAGGGTATTGGGCGCAAGCGCGTTGTATCCGGGCAGGTAGTGGCCCTGCAAATCCGGGTGCGTGTACGTCGCGCCCGTATCTAGAACCGCTATGACGACGCCATAGCCGGTTGCCAGCGGACTTTTTCCATTGATTTGCTTTAAGAAATCTGCCTGCCCAAGATTTACCTGCGTGTAGCTTGCGGAGTTGACGTATGTTTTCGGCTGTGGCGTAAAGTCGAAAGCCAGATGAAACGGGCTGCCGCCCACTTCCGGGGAAACAATCAACTGATCCGGCTCGGCGTACAGAACGCGCTTGTCTTTGCTCAGGGTGGCGGCAAATTGCGCTTCACTCGTGTTGCGCGGCGTTGCCACGCTGTACAGGTCGGTTCCGGGAACCTGATCCTGCGCAGTCGTGTTGTAGCTCGCGGCGAGAACGCGAATGTCTACGCCGGTCGCCACTCGTACCAGCACATGTCCGGTGACAATGTTGTCCGCATGGGCGCGTGTCCCGAACATTGTAAGCAGAGTCAGGGCCACAGCCGGAAGTATTTGAAAACGCGCCTTTTTGGTCTGTCGAAGTGTGCGAGTCATTGGTGTTGTTCCTTAACGAAGAGCCTATCCCAATAGGGAAAAGCATTTACGTCCGAAGGACGTTTAGCCGTAGGCTACGCAGACGGGTACGTTCTCTGTACCCGGCCTGTTGGGATCGGTTCTAAGCCATCGCTGCCGCGTTCGCCGATGAGCGCGAAGGCAGCCCAGTGATAGGGATGCGGAAATTGGGTTTGTATAGCCTGCTGCGCGCCCCGCAGGGCGGCGGCTTTCGATTGCCCCTGCAAAAGACGATCATAAAACTCCTGCATCAACGCTGCTGTCGCCTGATCGTCGGCGGGCCACAGACTGGCGGCTACGGTTCGGACGCCCGCCGCCAGAAAGCCGCGTACCAATCCGAACAACTCGTCGCCGGATGCTACCTGTGTCACTCCGGTCTGGCAGGCGGAAAGGGTTGCCAGGTCACAATTCAGCCGCGTCGCGTACAGGTCGCGGGCGAGCAGCCAGCCATCCGCCAGTTGCAGGCCGGAAAACAGGGGGTTGTCGGCGCGGTACAGAGCATGGGTCGCCAGATGCAGCAGGCGGCAATGTGGGGCGCGCGCCTGCACCGCTTCGAGGGTGGCCGCGCCGCCATGCAGAACGCAGGCGTGGGGCAATAACTGCGCTAATCGAGTGACTTCCTGTGTCACCTGTTCAATGCCGGGGGAGGGTACGCTGACAAGAAGAGCTTCCAACTCATTATAACACACTCCCTTTGCATTATCCGAATCCTGATTCTGCGCGCCCCGATGCCACAGGGCCGCGCTGGGCGCGTAACTGATCTCCCACTGATCCAGCGCGTGATGTTCGCCGTCAAAAAACGCATGGAACGGCAGGCCGTGCAGGGCGGCATGGGGAACCACGACAAGACATTCGGAGGCAAGCAGGTCGGCAACCGGGCGCAGCAACAGGTCGTACAGCCGCGCAAGGACGCCCTGCGCATCGGCCTGAAACCGGAGGGCGTGACGCTCCGAAAGTTCGCTGGCCCACCCGACGCGCTGCAATTGATAGCGCAGGCGTCGGGCCGCATGGTTTACATCTTCCACGCCGGCGATATTCCCGCGAAAATGCACTCCCCGCCGTGTCACAACCCAGGCGCAAATCGCGCCGTCAACCATATAGTAAACCAGCAGCGCTTCATTGCTTTGCAGGCAATCCGCCAGATCGTTTGTGGGAACCACATCGGGAAGGGCAAACAGGCCGGAAGCGTTGTGAGCCGTCAGTTCCTCCCGGCGCAGGGCGTCCGCGTACTCGTGTTCCAGCGCGTTGAGGGCGGAAGTTGCTTCCGTTCCCGCGGCGCCGATGCGCCGCGCTTCGCTCTCGTCAACCACATTCAGCTTCTGGTAACTCCGGCTCAGTTCGGCGCGCAGGGTTGCCAGGCGTTCGCGGGACGGAGAGGGGAGGATATTGTCGGCAGGCGCGCGGCTCTCCAGCGCGGCCTGTACCCGCTCCAGCAACAGGCGGGATTTGGCGCGTTCCACATATTCCAGCGCGTCCGAAATGTCCTGCCTGCGCCCCCGCGCCACAAGCGCGCTTACGGTTTCCTCATATATCGGCAATTTGTCGCGCAAAAACGAGACATGCAACTCTTCCGGGGCGATCAGCGTTCGCGCCTGCTCCAATGCCTGAACGCTGTCGCGCAAATGCCGCAGGCCGCGCGCCGACTGGCCTTTGCTCAAATAGTGTCGTCCGAGCGCCCGTTCCGCCTGCGATTCCAGCCAGCCGCGTCTGGTTGCCCGCGCGGTATTGCGAACGGCATGAAGGAGACGCGCCGCGTTTTGTCCGTCCTCATGCGCCATTTCCGCCAGCAACAGGCGGGCTTCCGCCGCCCATCCTCGCCGTCCGGCCCGCGTCAGGGTTCGAGCCGCGCGACTCGCCTCCCGTTTGGCCTCGTCCCTGCGCCCGTCCTGCCGCAGCAAACGCGCGCGGAGCAGGCGGACAAGCGCTCCCTGCGTAGAATTGCGATGCGCGGCGAAGAGGCGTTCCGCCTGTTCCAGGCTTGCCAGCGCGGTTTCGTTCTGCCCCTCCGCCATGCAAACCGACGCCAGCACCAACGCGACGCGGGCGCGTTCGTAGGGGACGCCTGCCGCTTCCAGTTCGCGGGACGCGCGCTCGCAGGCTTCCCGCGCTTCGGGATAGAGATTCAGTTCCCGGTACGCTTCAGCCACATCCGCGTCGCATTTGGCCGCTTCCAGCATCTGCCCCCTGCCGGCAAACTCCTCGCGCGCCCGCTGTAGCGCGGATACAGCCTGCGCGTACCGCCCCGAAAGATAGTGCAGGAACCCGACATTGGCATCTATTTTGGCGGCGGGCGTAAAAAGCGCATTGTCGGCAAATGTCGCGCGGGCCTGCTCGAAAAGCGTAATGGCCTCATCCACGCGATGCAGTTCCATCAGGACAGCGGCAATATTGGTCTGCACCGTCGCGCAGGCAAGGGCTTCCCCGCCTGGTTCCAGCGTTTGCAGGGCGCGTTCGTAGCAGGACAGGGCGGCAGGATATTGATCGCGGCGATAGTGCAGCGCGCCCAGATTAACCAGCACTTTGGCGGCATCCGTATCTTCGCCATGCGCCCGCAGTTCGGTTTCAAGGCGACGCGCCAGCGCAACCGCGTCGTCATAGCGTCCAAGCCAGTTCAGCGAATCAATGCGCCCGATCTGCGACTGCGCGGCCAGGCGCGCGTTTCCCGACTGCATGGCGCAGGCCGCCGCCGTTTCCAGAGCGATGCAGGCCGCCGCATGATTTCCCTGAACGCGCAAGCCCTGCCCGATAAGCCGCCACGCCTGCGCGCCGCCGTTTCCATCCCCGTTCCGTTCCGCGAGAACAGTAGCAAGACGCGCCCGTTGAATGGCGTCGCTCGTATCCTCGCCCATACGACTGCGCGCGGATTCGAGCAGATAGGGCAGGCATTCGGGCTGTCCGGCGGCTTCCCGCAGCAATGCCTCGCGTTCCGCCGTTTCCGCTTTCGGCGTTTCGGTCGGGGCGAAAAGGCGTTGGCACAGGATTTCCAATGCTTCTAAAATTTCCGGGGAGGTGTCGCTGCTCATTGCCCGATTCCCACGCCCGGAAGCGTGATTTCGCCATCCGCAAGGCGCAGCGCGATGTCGTAAATGCCTTCGGGAATGGCAGGCAGATGGAACTCCCCGCTTTCCGGCGCGAACGTGAGACGATTGCCGCCGCGCTCTGTCAGAACAACCTCTTGCGGCACAATGGTCGCTTCACCATCTCGCGGCATCACTTGCCCGATTAGATACCAGGTTCCCTCCCCGGACAACTCCTGAAATAGATCAATGTCGTGAACCTCGGTGCTGTATACAAGCTGAACGCCTTCGCGCTTCATGCCACGCGCCCCGGCCAGCATCGGCGCGCTGCTGCGGCTGTCGAATTGCAGTTGCGCCAGCCAGGCAAACAGGGGATTGGGAAGGGTGGCAGGGGAGGGATACCTTTCGCGGAACAGAGCGCGGGCGCGTTCCAGCGCGGCTTCGGGAACCTGTACGAACGGCGCTTCCCGCAGCGTACCCGTTGCGCGTTCCAGCCAGGCGAGGTTCTGCCGGCAATGGAGGCAATCCCGGTCGAGGTGTTCACGAATCCGCGCGGATACGCTTGCATCCGCTTTCCCCTCGTGATAATCCGCCAATGTTTCAAAGGCTATTCCGCAACGCTTCACCGGTTCGCTCCCCTCATCTATATTCACCCTTTTTACAGCGCAATTCTTTCGCGGTACAATCTGCCAACGTTTCCACAGCGCAACGCTTTCACAACGCGACGAATTTGGATTGCGCTATGGGCGCGGCGGTTCCATTAGTCGCCCCGCGCTCTACGGCACAGACAGCAGAGGCGCGCGAATTGAGAAAAATACATGTGGCTACAAAAACTTTATTCGCTTGTCAGGTTTGTGCCATAGCTAATTCTTCGTGTATGCGCGAATCCCCTTCTCCCAGGCTTTTTTGGATAAGGAGTTGCGGATGCCGATTTCGCGGGTTCGTTCCGTGACCAATACGAGCATGATGTTCATAATGCCGATGCCGCCTACAAGCAGCGCGAGTCCGGCAATGGAACCTAACACGATCCCGAACACGGCCAGAATTTTGTTGATGCTGTTGAGGATGTTTTCCTGACTGTCAATGTGGAAGCCGGGGCAAATACCAATTGAAGGTACTCGAAAGACGCATGAACCGTAAGGCGTTCGGCACAGTCAATATGTCATAATAAAGCAATTCAGGCTCAATGGACAGGCAAATTTCAAGTATGAACATCAATCCAATTAAAACCGAGGCGGATTACGATCAAGCTCTGGCAGAAGTTTACGCCTTATTCGAATCTGAGCCTGATACGCCAGAGGGAGATCGTCTCGAAATTTTAATCACGCTCGTGGAAGCCTACGAGAAAATACATTATCCTATCGGCTTGCCTGACCCAATCGCCGCGGTAGAGCATTATCTGGACAGCCGGGGCTTACAAGAGGAAGTTTTAGATGAGTTACTCGGAGGACGCAGCCATGTCAAGGCTGTCATGGAACGGCGCGAACCTCTCACAATAGATATGATTCGCAGTCTGTATCAAAAACTGGGCATCCCGGTTGACATTCTGATGCAGTCTATGATACAGGATTGGGACAAGCCCGTTTCCGATACTCCGATTGGCGAATACGAATATACGACACCGGGGTGAGTTAGTAACACAGCCAGCGTCTTAAACTATTATCCGAATTATAGGGGCATAATGTACCGGGGCGCACAATCGAATGAGACTATACGCCCGATGCGACAGCGAGTTAGGCTTTTGCTTTACGCTTCGAGTTCTTCTTGGAACGGCTTGTTCGGTGGAGATGAGCAGGTTTTGATCTACTGCTCGATTGATGAGGCGCGGAAACCGCTTGAGGTGAGTGAGGCGGGGATGCAGGCAGGTTGATGAAGCGATAAACGCCAGCAAGGACGATTATGATTCCTGCGGCGCGCATCCATTCAGGTAAGGTGTAGTGTGCGGCCTTATCAACTAACTCGCACACACAGCGCAAT
This sequence comes from uncultured Chthonomonadaceae bacterium, assembly GCA_963817895.1. Taxonomy (GTDB): domain Bacteria; phylum Armatimonadota; class Chthonomonadetes; order Chthonomonadales; family Chthonomonadaceae; genus CAWFQB01. The sequence continues at coordinate 1,684,247 of CAWFQB010000001.1, read as the reverse complement.
GGGTCCATATTCAGTTCGAATTTATTCTTTTGCATGGTGGGAGATTTCTCAAAGAGGTTTGCCAGAGATGGCAGGGGAGTGACTGCGTGGCAGCCGAAGTTAAACGAGGATAGATGAGGCACAATATGGGTGGGGCACGTGGAAAAGACATAGTAAATCCAAGAGAGGCGCAGCAGTGAAGCAAAACGCAGGTAAAAGTCTGACGTTAAACAGGAGGCGACAAATAGGAGAAATGTGACAAGACACTGTCCTGTACACTAACTTATACGGTCATAGATGTTTAATTGGTTGGAAGATATGGGGCTCAGGGGATGAGGCGAACCAAATGAGAGTAGAAACACCCTCATTTCTATTGTACCACATTTCGCGTCTTTTCACAAGCAAGCAGGCAATAAACTTTTATTCGAGTGCCAATGCGCCAAAAAACTAGGAAAATTCATGCACCAAGCATTACACGGCTCTCTGTACGTGTAGGCATAAAATGATCGGGAAACGACTTTATTCCGAAGTTAGCAGTAAGTATGGATGCAGATAGGATCAGCCTTTTAGCCAATATGGGGTTAATCCGCAATGGCACAGCATGCTATAATAAAAGCGCATATACACTCAAATCCAGAAGGTGTGTTTCAGAAAGGAACAGCATGGCACAACCGCAAATTTTTCAAGGCACATGGGAGCAGTTTGCAGGCCGCGCAGAAGAGTTCCGTCGCTATAAAAATCTTCTGCTGATTGTTCCTGCGGAAGAAGCATCACTCAATGAGGCCGTTTCTATTCCGCGAACTATTGAACCTCCAACAGCATTAGACGCACAGAAAACCGTGCGTATCGAAGCCATCCGCGCAGGCATGGGCAAATTTGCGCATTTAGGCCCAGCGGTCGAAGAATTGCACCGCGAACGGCAGGCAGATAAGCGCAAAGAAGAACAACAGATAGAGGATTTGCAGCCATGATTCATATTCTTGATGCCGGTCCGATGGTCGCGTATTTGAGCAGTGAGAAGGGCGCAACTATCGTTGCTGATATTTTGGCTGACAATTTAGGCGAATGCTACGCGCATTTCTTTAACCTGACGGAGATATACTACATTTACTTTCGTCGTGGCGGCGTAGCACAAGCGGAGGCAGCGCTGAAAACGTTGATGGACGCTGGCGTAATTCCTTGCTACGACCACGACAACGAGTTTTGGAAAGAATCTGCCTTATTTAAAGGCAGGCATCCCATGTCTTTACCGGATGCCTTCTGCCTGACACTCGCCCGCGGCTTGACAGGTACGGTCGTTACAACGGATCACGGCGAGTTCGACGCTCTTGTACCGCTTGGGTATGCCCCTATTTTCTTCATTCGTTGATACCTGAATATGCAGCATATCGTCTGGCTGTGAGAAAGTTTGTAAGGTTTTAGTCTACAACGCCGTAATGCTGTTGATGAGGAATTTAAAGATGTCAGATTCGTTGATTCCATATATCGTCAAATCAGGGCAAAGCGAACTTCAGCGTTTTCGCGATATAGACAACCATTACCATCTCAACGTCATTGCGCAGAACAGTTCTCAGCTTCTTCATTACCAAGCGTTTGCTCTGCGCCAGCAGTATGTTCAAGCGGCAGCCACAGTTCAGAACTTGGAGAAAGTTGCACATCAGCAATCCATTACGAACAACTTACTGCGTGATGTTGAATACAGTATGGGGATGATGCAGAATGATGTTGCGCAGATAAACGTTGGTGTCCAGAACCTCAATAGATCAAGTCTAAAAACTATTGCACACCTCGAAAATATTGAAGCGGCAGTTGATGATTTGCAAGCGCGCCTTTTGGAGGAATTTGCAAATATTGCCGATCAGATGTTCGCGCAACAGCAGGCATTGCAAGAAATTTCTAACACCTTATCTACCCCTTATCAGACGCAATCTCTTGAACTGCGTAACAACGCCATTAAGTGGCTCAATCAGGGCATGAATTGCACAGGTCAAGATCGAGACGAAGATTACAAGGATGCAATGCGCCTCTTCCGCGTTGTGGCTGATAACCATATTGGCAGACAAGATCCAATTGTGTGGTTCAATATTGGCTGGCTGTTGTGGAAGCAGGACAATAACTATGTTGATGCAGAACAGGCATTTGATCGCGCCCGTCGTTTATGCGGTGACGATATTGTAAACAGGCTATATGAAAATAATCTTCGGCACCTTGCCCACATGCAATATCTACAGGGGAAGTTTGCTGCTGCATTTGAAACGATAAGCCTGTACTACAGTTTGTACCATGACTCGGAAGCCATATTTGATGCTGCGCGTTACGCCGCAAAGAGTCATAACACTAAAGAGGCAATGCGTTTCTTACGGGAATATATGGAACACCGGCCTTCTGCTATGGCTAGAATTCTAGCAGAAGAAGATTTCTCCGAAATCTTGACAGAGTTTTTCAGTAACTACACGCAACGGCTTGAACGGGACAGAGAAAATACAACCGCAAAACTGGAACAGTGTCTGGAGTTACTGCACCAAGCGCATAAAGTTGAACAACTCGCAGGATTGAACATACCCGAACTCGCTCAAGTTCAATACAATGTTGAAGTGAACCTACAGAAAATCAGCGATTTGGGAATGGAGGGGTTGCGGCAACTGTTTCGCTCATGTCGGGCATGGCCTGAACTGGTCAAGACGGTAGTGGTTCAACATCTTGAAAGTGCGCAACAGCATTGTCTCGCCATTTTGGAAGACACTCAGTTACGATACCTTGAAGAGGCAAAGAAGCCAGAGTATGGTTCTGTGGATAAAATGGTTCGTCGCATCAAGGACACAAACTATCGTTACCGTGAGACTTTCGAGATAATCAAACGTCGCTATAATAATGCCGTTGCCGAAGCCTCTGAGGAAGTACACTCTCAACCAATATGGGGTTTAACTAATCCATTGGAAATATGGCGCAAAAGGAAGAACAAACCACAAATAGAAGCGGCTATTATAGCAGCAAAGGCTGACTATAATCAATCCATGCAAGCGATTGACGCGCAGGTAAAACTATATGCGGAGAAAGTATTACAATCGCATGTGAATCATCTTCAAGTTTTGAAAGGACGTGAGATCACATATAGGGTCAAGCATGAAAGCGTGAGAAAACTTCTCATCCAATGGCAAGATCAGAATAATCAGGCTTCATAAATGATGTAAGCTGAGAGGAATCAACGTTACACTCTTTGAGGCCGATGACGCGAACTTCCAGACGCGCTTCGGGGAACGAACGCAGGGTTTCGCCTTCCAATTCAAACACTTGCCGGGAGGTAGGTGTGCGCAAGGCAGGCACGACAACCGCAATGGATTGCTCGGCAAGCGTTCTGCCGCCATAGGGTTTTGCAATCAGTACGCCAGGAATCTGTCGCACTTCATCAAGAAAAAGTTCATTGGCTTGTTCGGTTTGTGTCATGGCAAAGTTACCGCCCTATTCATGCGTCAGCAGGTCAATCCATTTGCTATAGGATTATTATGCCACAAACGGCTGTATTGTCAAAGTGGCATCAGGTACAATCCACACCAATGCCGCGCTGTAACAGTCGGGCTATTCGTGGCGGAGGGCTTCTATGGGGTCTAGCCGGGAAGCGCGGATGGCGGGGTAGATGCCGAAGAACACGCCCACGAACGCGCTGAAGGCGAACGCGCCCAAAGACACGCTGGGAGCCAGATAGATGGACAGCCCTTTCGCGCCCGTTTGCGGATCGGTCATGGAGGGGATGAACTGCGTCAGGTAGCCGACGGTATAGGCGAAACCCGCGCCGGACGCGATGCCGATCAAGCCGCCCAAGCCGGAAACGGTTGCCGATTCGATCAGGAATTGCAGCAGAATGTCGCGCCGTTTCGCGCCGATGGCTTTGCGGATGCCGATTTCGCGGGTTCGTTCCGTGACCGAGACGAGCATGATGTTCATAATGCCAATGCCGCCCACAAGGAGGGCAAGTCCGGCGATGGAACCTAACACGATTCCGAACACGGCCAGAATTTTGTTGATGCTGTTGAGGATGTTTTCCTGACTGTCAATGTGGAAACCCGGAATGTTGTCGTGGCGGCGCATCAGATTTTGCCACACCTGCTCCATTGCCAGATTGATTTTGGTCGGGTCTTTGGGTTCCGCCCACATCACGCCCACCAGTTCGCGTCCAAGATACCGCTTCTGTACCGTCGTCAGCGGAACGTAAATGGATTTGTCCGCGTCCCCCTCCAGCGAACGCCCCTTCTTCGCCAATACGCCCACAACGGTTAAGTTTTGCCCGCTCACTTCGATGTTCTGGCCGATTGGATCGGCCTTGCCGAACATCTCCTCGCGAATTTTATCCCCGATGATACACACTTTGGCCCACGTTTCGACATCCGACTGGTTGACAAAGCGCCCCTGTGAAACCTGCGCGTTGCGTAACTGCTCATACGCGGGCAAAACGCCGTTGATGGTTCCCGCCATGGTCTTGTCGCCGCGCTTGACATTCTCCGTGCCGCCGGGAATGGGCAGTTCCGCCGAGATGCCTTTAATCAGGTCGCACTGCTGCTCAATCGCCCGCACGTCGTCCATCGTCATGCCGTCCAGACGGCGCGTGGACGTTTTGCGATCCTTGCTGTCAGGTTCGTAATAGATGATAATCAGGCTCGACCCGAGCCGCTGAAACTCGCCCGTGACGCGGGCCGACGCGCCCTGCACAATCGCCACCATGACGATCACCGCCCCGACGCCGATAATCACGCCGAGCATGGTCAGCAGTGACCGCATTTTATTGGCGAGCAAATTGTCGAACGCCGTTTGTATGGAGTAGAGGAAGTTCATGGGTTAGGTAGATACGAGATACGAGATACGAGATACAAGATACGAGGTACGAGTTGAGCGCATTTACTCCTATCTTGTATCTCGTATCTCGTATCTTAACGCTTGTCCCCCGCATCAAAGTCAATCTCTTTGCGTTTGGGACCGGAGTAGGGATTGGGCCGGACTTTTTCGCCTTCGCGCAGGCCGGACACGATCTCTACAAAGTCGTCGCCGCGCAGTCCGACAACCACATCGCGCGGCTGCGTGGTTTCAACGGTTTCGCCGTTCTTCTGCGCGCTGGTGACGATTTGAACTGTGCTTTTGTTGTCAATGGTGTTGACGCAGTTGACGGGCAGGCGCAGGGTTTGGCGGCGGCGGGCCACGATGATGGCGCAGCGCGCGCTCATGCCCGGACGCAACATCGGGCGGTTCGGGTTGGGCGTAATTTGGATTTCGACGGGGAAGCGCACCACGCTTTGCCCCGTGCCGCTGCTGCCGCTCGCATCGGTCAGCGACGCCGGGGACACTTTGCGGACGCGCCCGTCGTATTTCGCGCCCTTGGAAGCGTCAATGGTCACTTCGGCGGCGAGTCCACGCTTCACCTTGCCGATGTCCACCTCATTGACATTGAGTTTGACGAGCATCGTACCTGTATCTGCCACCTGATAGACGGGCGTACCCGAAGAAAACGACGCGATAGCGGACGTAATCAGGTTGCCCACTTCCGCGTAACGCTTCGTGACCACGCCGGTCATGGGCGAGACTAAGGTTGTGTCGCCCTGATTAACCAGACGCTCATTCAACTGCTGCTGTATCTGCTGCACTTCCGCTGCGGCGGCAAGGGCGTCCGAACCCCGCATAGAGTTTTGCGCGACGCCCGCCTGCGCCTGCTGCAGTTGCGCTTTCGCCTGCGCGTACGCGGCCCGCGCGCTGTCAAGATCGCGCTGCTTGGTCAGCGGCAATGTGGTGGATTTCGACTGCGCGAACGCGGCCTCCATTTGCCGTACCTGCGACTGCGCGGCTGCAATCTGGCTGCGCAGGTTGGCCTCTTCTAAATTGTTGGTCTGTTCCATGCGGTCAAGCCGAGTTTTGGCTTCGGTCATGCGCGAATCGGCCACATCCGCATCCACCTGCGCGCTGTCCACGACCTGCTGCGACACAAAGCCTTTCGACAAAAGCTGCTGCTGACGCTTCACATTTTTAAGGGCGTTGGCGTGTTGCGATTTCGCCTGATCGTAAGCGGCCTGCGCGGAAACAACCGTATTGGGGTGCGTGGACTGCGCCATCAGATTGAAATTGTCCTGCTGCGCTTTCAATTGCGCCTTTGCCGCGTCCAGATTGGACTGCGCGATGTCCACAGTTTGCGCGGTCAGCGTGGGCTGCGCGTGGGCTTCGGCTTCCGCGCTTTCCAGCCGCGCTTTCGTGGCGGCGAGGTTTTGGCGGTACTGGTCAATGCCCGTGCTGGTTTGCGACTGCTGGTAGCCGACGTTGGTGCGGGCGGCGGCAAGCCGCGCCTGCGACGCGGACAACTGCGCGCGCAGAGCGGCCACCTGACTGTTGATCTCCTGCGGGTCAATGGTCGCCAGTATCTGGCCCTGCCGTATCGTCGCGCCCTCCTCGACAAACAGGCGCAAAATACGCCCGCCCGCTTTGGATTTCACGTCCACTTTGCGCAGGGGTTCGATCTGCCCGGTTTCCACAACCTTGATTTCCACGTCGCCCTTTTGCGCGGTTTCGGTTCGTTCCGGCGTAGGTACGGGCTTCAGCAGCTTTCGCGCGGCAACGGAAGCGATGATGACAACCAACAATAACGGCAGGCCGCAGCCCAACAGAATTTTTCGGAACATATCAGCTAATTTCTCGGTGTTCAGGTGTTTATTGTTATGGCATGAGAAGGCGTCCGAAGCCACTACGGGCGCGAAGCGGGGAGGGTTTCGCCAATGTATCGGACTTTGAAACCTTCACCACAGAGGCGCAGAGACACAGAGGTTTCACAGAGAAAAAAGAAAACAACACGGATATTGAACCGTTGCTTCTCCTGTGGTGTCCTGAGCGGTGTATCAGGTATTGTGACACGGTTTCCGGTATTTGTGTCCATTCGCGCAGATTTGCGGCTAAATGATTTCGGCGCGTTCCTTCGCGGCACTCTCCATTTATTAAGGAAGCAATGATGCTGTCGGATGAAGAACTACTGGCGAAAATCGCGGCGAGGAATGGGCAGGCGTTTGAAACACTGGCAGCGCGGTATCGGGATACCTTGCGGCGGTACTTGATCGGCATGGCGCGTCAGCCCGATGTGGCGGATGACCTGCTGCAAGAAACCCTGCTGCGGGTATGGACGCGGGCCGAGCAGTGGGACGGACGCGGAACCGTAAAATCATGGCTGTTTCGGGTTGCCACCAACCTTGCCCTCAACGACCTGCGCAATCGCAAGCGTCGGCGCGAACAATCGTTGGAATCCGGTGACGCGGACAGCGCGGACGATGCGCCCCCGGCGTGGATGCTGGACACGGCTACGCCCACCCCGGAACAATGCGCCCTGCAATCCGAGGAGTCTCATCGCCTGCGCCGTCTGGTTGCCGGCCTGCCCGAAGCCCGGCGCGCCATGCTGCGCCTGGTCTACGAGGAAGACATGGAACTGCGCGACGTTGCCGACCTGCTCGACATCCCCGAAGGCACGGTCAAGTCCCGCCTGTACCACGCCCGTAAACATCTAAGCCGCTGCTGGAACGCGGAACAAGGAGAGGAAGAATGAGAAGAGAAGAAGAGGAGAAAAGGAGAAAAGGAGAAAAGGAGATTGCAGGAGTGGATTCATCCTTCATCCTTCATCCTTCATCCTTTGCCGCGCCCTGGCATCGGGCGAGTTATGCGCGGTTTTTGCGGGAAACGCTGCCGCAATTGCTGGTCAGCCGGGTTCCGCTGGTGGGGTACGGCGTGGAAAGCGCGGGGGAATATGCGTGTCGGGTGACGATTGAGATTGGAGTGGGCGCGAACACGCTGAAAGTGACGTTTACCAATGTGCCGCAGCCGGATGCGGATGGGGTGTTTGTAGTGAATGGGAAAGAGTATGTTGTGCTGCCGATAGCGTCTTCGGACGAATTGGAGCAGGCCGACATTCAGTGCGCGGGCGAGCAACTACACGCCTGTTGCGCGGCCCGGTTGGGCGAAGCGCCGCTCGAACTGGAATGGGACGAAAATCTGCTGCGAACGTGGCTGCCGCTGGAAACATGGGTTGAGGAGTTCATTCGATTGCGCGGGCAGGCAGTGCCGAAAATGCCCTGGGAAGCGAAAGCGCGCTGGCTGGAACGGCACACGCAATTGCGCCGCATTGTCCTGCCGGACAATCCGCGCATGTTCACGCAGGGACATTTCGGGCGCGACGTGTCCCATAGAAACCCCGGAAGGCCCGAATGTGGGGCGGATTCTGGTGGTAGCGACGGGCGCGACAATCCGCCACGGCAAATTGATTGTTGTAGACGACAGTCCGCTCGGCAATCTGGGCGCGAACGCGCGGATGCTTCCATTTTTGGAACACAACGACTCGTGCCGTCTGGTCATGGCCGCTAACATGTTATGGCAGTGGATTGTTCCGCCCGACCCGGAACCCGCGCTGATACAAACGGGGAGCGAACCCACCAACGCGCCGGACTTCTGGTGCGGGCGCAATTTGCTCACCGCGTATGTTGCGGGCGGAATAGACACATTCGATGACAGTATTCTTATCAGCCAATCCTGCGCCCGACGGCTGAACTACCCCTTTCCCATACAACCGGGCGACAAATTGAGCAATCGGCATGGCAACAAGGGCGTGGTTGCGCGGATTGTGCCGGATGACGCCATGCCGCACCTGCTGGAAACCAACAGCGATGGAACCGAGCGGCGAACGCCCGTCGAGTTGGCCTTCAGCCCGATGAGCCTGCACAGCCGTATGACGTTCGGGCAAACGCGCGAGGCGGTTTTGAGCTGCGCGGCGAAAGCGGAGGGCGAACCGATTATCGTGCCGCCGTTTGCCGCGCCCGATGATGCAGAGTTACAAGCGCGGATAATGACTGCCGGATTGCCGCCGAGCGGCATGAGAACGCTGACCATAGATAAGAATGGCCCGCCCATGTTCGCGCCGGGTACCGTTGGATGGGTGTACTGGGGACGGCTGTACCATGTGGCCGGGGACAAAATACGCGCGACGGCTTCGCCCGCTCACTGTTCGCGCATTGGGCAGGCGGAATTTCATGTGCTGCGTATGGCGGGCGCAAATGAAAACATCCGCGAAACATTCAACACGCGGGCGGCGGCGCGAACGGACGCCGCAACGCTTGCCGCAGCGTCTGGCGGAAGGGGTGGTCGAGCAGTCCACTGCCCCCGCGCCGCAGTGGGCGGACGTGGCGCGTCGGCTTGCAAGTGGCGGTATTGCCTGCGACCTTTCCGAACAGGGGCTGGCGTTTCATCTTTCGGAACCGGAAGGCGAGATACTGGAACTGGCCGAACCCGCGCCGCATCCCTGGAACCCGGAAATATCCCTGTCTCGAATTGGCGCGTTTGTGGAACTGCCCGAGTATGGGGCGCTTGTCGAAGCCAATGCGCGACTGGCGCGGATGCGGGCGGGACAGGCTCCCGACAGCCTGCTGGCGCAGGCGCGGGGTGAGCAGCAAACGCGGCTGCAAGCGTTCTTTGAGGTTCTGTTGACGCCCACGCATCTGAAATTCAGCGCGCGGACGCAGTTCAGCGGGCAAGCCGTTGCTGCCATTGGCAAGGACCTGTTACCAGATCAGGTGGGATTGCCGGAAGAAATCGCGTGGACGCTATTCGCTCCGCTTGCAGCGCGTGAAATGGGCAGCATGGAACCTGTTCAAGCCCGTACTACAGAAGCGGCAAAAATACTGGATGAGGTTATGGCGCGTTCGTGGGTGTTGCTTAATCGCGCGCCCACGATGACCGCAACCGGCATTGTGGCTTATCATCCGGTTCGCATTCCCGGCCAGGCTATTCAGGTACACCCTTTCGCCTGCGGTCTGTTGGGTCTGGACTTCGATGGCGACCTGGCAAACGTGTTTCTGCCCGTTACGGATGCGGCGCAAAAGGAAGCGGGCGAAACCCTGACGATTGCAGGCCATTTGCGGCGCGACCCTGATGTGCTGTCTCTGCTCCGTCCCCTGCACGACGCGCGGCTGGGGCTGGCGTTTTTGACGCGAACGCCCGAAGGCCGAACCGAACTCGAGCAGATTACCGGCTTTGCAGTTGCGCAGGAAAACGGCCTGCTGACGCGAAAAGCGCTGGAAGAACCGTTGCGCCAACGCCTGACGCGAGAAGGCGATTCCGCAATCGAACCCGCTTTGAACACTCTTCACGCGCTTACGATGCGCGGTTTCGAGGTGGCGCGAGGCATGGGAAGCGGATACGGCCCGTTTTTGGGCGAGAATTGGCCCGCCCCGCCGCGTCCCATCGGCAATGCGCCCGAAGCGTGGAACGCCTGGCTGGAAGAGTTCGCGGCCCGCATTGCCGAACGGATGCGGCAGCCGGCAGAACTTGCGGACCCGGTTCTGCTCACGCTTGCCAGTGGCGCGCGGGGTGGAATGCGCCTGCTGCTGAAAGTAGTTGGAGCGCAGGGCGTCGTGTCCACTCTGAACGGCAGCCGGTTTACCATTCAGCATGGCTACCGCGACGGCCTGACGCCGCAGGAATTCTTTATGAACTGCATCGGCGCGCGCGAAGGCATTGCCCGGGGTTCTCAGCAATGGATTGACGTTCAGAAAGCCCTGTTCGCGGAACAGGCGCATACAGGGTATGGCGTCCTTACCCGCGCCATGCGCTCACCCCAACCGGGCCTCGTGTTCGCCCGCGCCGCCGCAATGAAGGAAACCGACCCGTTGCGGGATGCGGTGGGGAGGTTGTTTGTGGGATAGGTTTCAGGTTTCAGGTTTCAGGTTTCAGGCAATTCCTTTTCTGCTCCTTCTTCATATTGGTATCAGCATCAGAAGGAGAAGGTGAACTGACACCTGACACCTGAAACCTGAAACCTATCCTTCCCGTAATGAGCGTGGGAGGGGAACATGAGTACGGGATTGCAGGTGTTGATGGGCGTTTCACTGGGAGCGTGTTCCGGGCTGCGGGCGTGTCTGCCCCTGCTGCTGCTCGGGTTGCTGGCGCGGATGGGGATTGTGCCTATCAATCCTGAATTTGCCCTCCTGACACATGTGGATGTATTGATTGTGCTTGGCATTGCCACGCTGCTGGAGTTTTTGGGCGACAAAGTGATTGTGATTGACCATGCTCTGGATGTGGTTGGCACACTCGCTCGCCCGCTTGCCGGGGCTATTCTCGCGTCTGCCACGCTCACCCATCTTGATCCCAAACTGGCAATGCTTCTGGGCCTGATTGTGGGCGGCGGCTCGGCCCTTTCCGTTCACGCCGGTAAAGCCGTCACCCGCGCCAAATCCACCGTGTTGGCCCCGTTTCATGGCGGCAGCGCGAACCTGGGCATTTCGCTGCTTGAAGATGTCGTTGTGGCGGGGGGAGTCTGGATGGCTATCCACGCGCCCGTTGTCGCGTTTATCTTCGCAGTTATCCTGATCTCCTGCGCTCTGCTAATGGTTTGGATAAGCGTAAAAACCGGCAAAAAAGTGGTCGGGTTCATCAAAAATCGCAAAACTTCTGCGCATGCATAATGAAAAGCCCCTCTCCTGGCGCGTTGCGCGGCAAGGAGAGGGGTTGGGGTGAGGTACTCTGATTCGGAATATGAACCTCTTTATCCGCCTGTTCTCTTTCGGTTTGTTGCTGCTTTTGCCTGTCGTTACATTCGCGCAATCCGCGCCGGTTGGCGCTTCCCGCCAGTTCGGACGGTTCGGACGCTTCAACGACGATGGCCTGCTGACGCTGAATGTGTCGCCGCAGGGATTTGCCGCGCCGCCTGCGAACACGCCCCTGCAAGTGACATTTGGCGATGGCGCGGCGAATGTAGCGCGGGCGCAGGTAGCGGCGATTGATACGACGGGCAAGGTTCTGCGGCTTGTGAACGGCGGGCCGGACGAGCCGACACAACTGCGCTATACCCTGCTGTACCCCGGCTTTGGCGCGACGTATGGCAGGCAAATGCGGCTGCGCTTTTCCGACAATACTGGCAAGCCGATTCCTATAGTTATGACCAGCCTGCCGCCCATTCGGAAATCGGGCTTTTGCGACGGTCTGGTGTTGCGGCGGCGGGACCGGGCTTCCATGTGCCTGCTGATTGCGTTTCGTCCTGGCTTTCAGCCAACGAAAACTCAATACGGACTGTGGCTTAATCAGGCTGAATTTCGCATGGAGGCGCAGGAGGAGATCGGCGAGGTTCGATTTATAACGCCGCTTGGCTCACGCGAACTTGCGCCGAATCTGTCTGGCCTGCAAAGCGCCGAACTGCGGATGGAGTGCTGGCGGTGGGCTTCCATTCCCCTGCCCGTCCGCGAACGCAACGAAAGCCAACTCACCCCGGACGGCAAAAGCGTTACCTTCACGGAAACCTACCAACGCAATCACGACGGCGAGAACATCGCGCCCCTGCCGCCCGTTCTCGCGTTTGCCCGCGCGCATGGCTACCTGGTCTCCCTCAAAGGCGAACTGGTTTCTACGGACTGCAGGACGAAATGGGGCGATTTCGCGTATGTTCGCGGCAATGTTTTGCGCTATACTCTGCCCGTGCCGCCAACGGACGAGCGGGGCTATATTCGCGCCCACACCGCAAACGCGAACGAGAGCAAGGCAAAAGATAATGCCCGCCTGCTGAATGAACTGGTGGGGCATCTTGGCGGCGATTGGGCGAGCAACGCGGTTGACCTGGGCTATGCGGGCATGGCGAACGCGCAAATGGCCCTGACATATCTGACTCCCGCCCGAAAAATGGAATTGCAGGCCGCGTGGAAGCGTTATCTGCCGCTTGCGTTCGCGCTTCCGCCGTATGCGCCCCAACCGTCTGCCACTTCTCTGCCGCAAAACGACGGGGCAGGCAAGGCTTTCCCCGCGCCCAAACCCGCCACATGGAAAACGGAAACCGAGCCGTTTACGCGGGCAATCGTATCTGTGGACGTATTTCATTGCCGGACCCAACAAACGGCGTTATGATCTGGACTGGGGCGACGCGCTGCCGCTGTATGGACTGTACAAGTACGCGCAGTATACGGGCAATTGGAAGTTCGTCCGTTCGCATTGGAACGATGTACGGCGCATTTATCGCTACTTCGATCTTGGCGACGATTGGGCGTGGATGACGGTTGTGAATGCCGATCACGGTTACAGCACGGGAACGGGCGACCCGCTCGCGGCGACGTTTTGCGGTACGCTTGCCTGCCTGAAAATGGCCCGCGCGCTGGGCGACCAAACGGCGGAGCAGCATTTCGCCGCCCAATCCGCCCGTATCGCCGTGCCGACAGTGGCCCGCTTCTGGTATACGGCATGGGCGCGTAAAGCGGGCTTAATCGGGCCGAAAAGCGTGGTTTTGGGCTTTCACGAAATGGAGGGTTTTACCCGCGCCCGATTGGAAGACGACGATCCGTGGGACACGACGAGCGCGCTTTCGGGGGATGGCGTGTTGCCGGAATTGTACGCGGCGATACAGGCGTTCGGCGGAAGCGCGTTGGCGAATTACGAGGCCGAATACGCGCGCGGCTTTCCCGAGTGGTACAAAGGCGATGTTGTCTATCCGTTTGCCACAACCTACAAAGGCAACTCCATCTATGTAACCTTTCCGCACATTTTTGCCCGCGCCCTGCCTGGCGAACCAACGCCTGTATTATGGAGTTATGTTGCCGCTGCGCAGACCAACCGCAACAACGGCTGGATTGGGCCGAATGTGGTTGCGGAGCTGCTTTCCCGTGACGCGCCCCTGCTGCTGACGGAATGGCGGCCAGCCGCATATCTCGACGGCAGCGCAGCGCCAAATGGCGCGGAGGTTTCCCTGTCTTTTCATCTCAATCAGCCGACGGATTGGACGCTGACCGCCCGCGCGCAGAACGGGCGCGTTCCTGTTTCCGTCACATACAACGGCAATCCAACCCCTTTCCGCTTTCAGGCGGGCAGTTTGACGCTAAAATTGCGGGCGCGGGGCGATATTTCGCTGAAAATTAAATTTTCTGTAGCGCAAACCCCGCTAAAATAGGGTATAATACTCGTGTCTGTGCGACGACATGAAACTTGATGGAACCCTGTTTGCTGATGCAGCGACGCGCCCGTAGTGACGATGGTGTTGCTGCCCCCTGTGCAAGGCTCTTTTCTCCTTTCCTGCCGCTTGTTCCAGATGGGAAGATAAACATAGGCTTTCCCTCTTTGCTCCCGGCGTCATTCCGCTTTTCGGGATACTCTCTGAATTTTTTTCAGAAATTCCGTGGGTGATGCTATAACAGTTTTCCCTTTGCGGAAATGAAGAAAGGAGCCATTGCACAATGGCTACACGTATTTATGTGGGCGGACTGCCCTACTCCACCAGCGACAGCGACCTGGAAACCCTGTTCAGCGCGTCCGGCACGGTCACCTCGGCCAGCGTCGTAACCGACAAGTACACGGGCCAGTCCAAAGGCTTCGGCTTTGTGGAAATGGGGACGGACGCGGAAGCGACGGCGGCCATCAACACCCTTAACGGCACGATGATGGGCGGACGCACCCTGACCGTCAACGAAGCCAAGCCCCGCGAAGAGCGGAGCGGCGGCGGCGGTTATGGCGGCGGTGGCGGTGGACGCAGCGGTGGCGGCGGCGGTTATGGCGGTGGCGGCGGTGGTCGTTCCGGTGGCGGCGGTGGCTACGGCGGTGGCGGCGGTGGCCGTGATCGCGACAGTGGCGGCGGCAATCGCTGGTAATTTCGCGCTCTGTTCATACAGAGAAATGCAAACAATCGGTCAGGAACATGAGTTCCTGACCGATTGTTTGCTTGTCATTGGCTTGCAACAATTCATGTTGCGACCGCAATAGAAATTAAGTGCCAGTCACACCGGACACCTCAAAGGACAGTGTGGTAACCGTCGGTTTATCAAGATTCCAGATGCCATCGAAGCCGCGCATCGCCGGGTGCATTGTTGTGACTCCCATGGCATCTGTGGTGGTGGTGGCGGGAGTAGTAACAGGTTCAGTCATAATGCCGCTTCCCGAATAGACGGTGGTTTCATTGTTGAAATGGTAACTGGCGTTGAAGTGACCGTTCTTCGCCACAATCCCGGAAATGACCCCCTCTTTTTCTCCCGCCGTAATCGTGCCGAGGAAGGACGCATCTCTGGCAACGCTGAGAGTCATCAATCCGTTCTCGCCATGAGTTCCCGTATAACCGCCGCCATAGCTGCCTGCGAAAACGGAAACTTCTCCGCCGCGGAGTGTGCCGATACCGGCTCCGCCGCAGCCGACAAAACTGATGAAGCCAATACAGGCCAGACTGAACAGAGGAGTGCTTACGCGCATGGCTGAATTTCCTTTGTATCGAATGTTCGCGTTCAAAAGTGAGTGTCGATGAAAAAATTGATGAATGTTCAGGCAAACAGTGTGGGAGAATGTGAAAACAATCGGATGCGTGAAGCGTGAGGCATACAAACAAAAAACCTGTAAACAGCGCAAAGCCCATTCTCAAAGAGGCGGTTTTGAGAACGGGCCAAAGCGGGAGACGAGATTCGAACTCGCGACATCTACCTTGGCAAGGTAGCGCTCTACCACTGAGCTACTCCCGCGCAGACATACTGTACATGCTCTGTACATGTATCTGGTATTCACACATGGGGAAGCAGGGACTCGAACCCTGATGCCTTGCGGCACATGCTCCTAAGGCATGCGTGTCTACCATTTCACCACTTCCCCGCAAGCGTACCCGCTTAACGGTTGTGCTGGGAATAATATAGCACAGCTTACCCCCGGATGTCAAGATTTGATTCCCAACAATTTCACTTTCGTGTGAACGGGCCGCGATTGCAGGCAAACCGAAGTATCGGCGCGGGGTGGCTGCGCCCCAAGCGCAAGGCTGACCGGCCATGCCAGCGTCACCACAATGGCGATCATCAGGGCTACAATCACTCTATCAAGCACGGCGGATAAAGCGCTATTGTTTACGGACATGAACAACACCCCCTTACGTTTAAGCCACGCTATTGTGGCGGTGAAGCGCGTCCGGCAGGAGTTTCCTGTTCCCACAACCCGAAACGCTTCCGTATGTGTTGTTCCGCAAAACCCGCCGTTTCCCGGCTCGTGCTATCACGGGGAAAAGCAAAGGATGAGGGATGAAGGATGAAGGATGAAAACAATCCCCGTCCTTATGTGAGCCTTAATACATAGTAACCAAATAGGAGTGATACGCATTTGCTTCATCCTTCATCCTTCATCCTTCATCCTTTGCCTACTCGTCCTCCTTATGGAAGGAACTGGCCGCGTACCAGCCGGCGAGAGCGGCGAAGCCCGACCAGTTGAGCAGAAGCTGCTTGAAGATGCCGCTGTCTACATGCTGCAAACCGGCGAAGGGCGAGGTCATGGCAAACAATTGGCTGACACCGGACACACGCCCCGCAGCCGCTTCCGCCACGATGCGCAGCAGCGCGGTCACAGCCAGCGCGCCCAACACGGACGCATTGAAGGACTGCCGGACCGCCGCCACCACGCCGTAAATAACCAGCGCGATCAGCGGCCCGAATACCAGCGTCAGGACGACGAACAGGGCTACGTCCTCCGCATCCTCCTCCACCCAGGGCGTGACGCGCATGATGGGCAGCAGCATCGCGGCAACGAACATGGCGACGCTCATGGGAATCCAGTAGAAGCGCGGCAGAAAATGCGCGAGTACGCCCGCCACGAGCAGAATAACCGCGAACACGCCGAGATAGCGCCCCAGCAGTTCGGTTGGCGATTGCAGGGATTCGGCCATCGCCGCGTCTACGGCTGCGCGTTTCTGTTGGTCTGTAATCACGACCGGTTTTGCAGACGCGGGGGGCGTCGCGGATTTGGGAGGAGTGACGCCGCTGCCGATGGCCGTTTCCGGCTTACCGGCAGGGGCAGTCAGATCAGGAGAAGTGGACAAAAGCGACGGAGTGGGCAATGCGGCTTCGGCAGGGGCAGAGGCGGGCAATAACAGGAAGGCGGACGCGCTTGCCGCAGGGGACGAAACCACAAGCGCGTCGGCCTGATCCTGAAGCGAGGCAATCGGCGCGTGGGCGGGCGCAGTGGGCGTTTTTTCAGCCCCGCCAATGTTCAGCGGAGCCGGGGGCCGCATGGAAGGGGGCGGCGCGGCGGGCGCGGGCGGGCGCGATTTGCTGCCGGACAGCGGCACGGGCGGCGCCATCTTACGCGCAGACGTAATTTTTGGGTGCGAGGCAGGCGGGGACTGCGCCTCCTGTCCCGTTGCGCCCGGTTCTGTTCGCAGGGTGTGCAGGGACAGCACCTTGCCAATCTCTACTTCAGTCTCCGGCGCGTCGGGTTCCGTTTCTTCCCGAACAACAGGCCGCGCCCGCTCCGGCTTGACCTCCGCAGGCGTTTCGCCCGGCGCGGCCAGCGATGCCCCGCACCAACTGCACGTTCCCGCCGTCTTGCTGTCCATTCCACAAGTCTTGCAGATCATGGCTCTCCTCGGCCTTTCCCGCGTCCGCGCGTCACTCGTTTCTCACACTCCTGAAAACCAAAACAGCAATCATCCAACATAAATTAGAGGGTAGGAGAAGATAGAATAGCACTTTACGCTTTATTCGCCATGCGTCACGCCAACTCCTTCCGAACCAACAGAGAAAAGAAGAAGAGAAGAAAATAGACAAGATTTTCAGGATGAACAGGATTATTCATGAGGAGGGTAGGCTATTGATGGTTCTGTATTTTCTCCCTGTCTCCTCTTCTCCTCTTCTCCTGGTCTTATTCAGCAGTAGAGTGCAACTCAACCCTGCGCCCGGTTCGGGCGGATTCCAGTCCGGCAAGCAGAATTTCGGTGACGTGGCGGGCGGCGCGGGCGTGGCTGAGTTCGGGCGGGCGCTGATTGCGGATGCAGCGCAGCCATTCGGCATGGGAGTCGCCCCGCGCATACGCCGATACCTCTATGCTATGCGGAACGGCAGGCTCGTCTTCGCGGGTGTAACTGCCCGGTTCCCAGCGTGTCAGGGATGCGCCCTCGTGTCCCGGCGTAACCAGCTTGCCCCGCGTCCCGTGCAGGCGCAGTTGCCACGTCCGGGCGGGGTCGCACCAACTGGTTTCCGCCGTGCCAATCGCGCCATTCGCAAAGCGCAGCAGCAGCGCGGCGGTGTCTTCCAGAATGGTCGGTTTGTCCACTGTGGCGGTCTGCCCCATCACGCTCTGGACACTGCCCATTGTGGCGACAAGCGTGGCGACCGCGTACACGCCCATATCGAACAACGCGCCCACTGCCGCTTCTCCCGGCTGAAAAAACCACAAGCCCTCGTCCGTTTCGCCGAAATTGTCGCGTATTTCGGCGTAATACACTTCCGGTCCTCCGTGACTGACGCGGCAATGCGCGCTCGACGGCTTTCCAATCGCGCCCGCGCGTGCCAGTTGCCGACAGGCGTAAACTTCGGGGCTGAAATGAGGCAGGCAGTACACAATACGATCCGTCTGCTCTGCCGCCGCGACAAAAGCGTTTGCCTCGTCCATGTCCGCGCACAGCGGTTTTTGCATGTACAGGTGCTTGCCCGCCGCCAACACCTCCAGCCCGACCTTGACATGCAGCGGATGCGGCAGGGCGACAATAATGCCGTCTATGCTATCATCGGCAAGTAGATCGGTATAATTTATTGTCCAGCGCGGCACGTCATAACGTTCGGCAAGCAGGCGCAATCGGTGTTCCTTACGCCCCGCCAGATGCGTGACGCGGATGTCTTCGGTTTGCGCCAGTTCCGCAATCTGCGGCAGGTGCATCTTCTGCGCAATCCCCCCCGCCCCAATAATTCCAATGTTCATTGTCTTCTCTCGTTCTTCACGTATAATCTTGAAATTTTCCGCAATATACCCGATTTTCGGGCAGGAACGCGCCTGCTTTTGTCGAACAGGCATATACCGGTATCCTACGCATTAAGATTTTGAAACGAGGACAATCCATGAACAAATCCGTCAAATTTCGCAGTGGCATACAGAGTGGACTTTTTTGTACGCTGTTGAGCGCGCTTGCTGTTGCCGCGCCCGCGCAAACCCTGTACGACGGCGCAATCGGCAAAACCCCCGACCAGTCCCCCTACACCTGGATTTTTGCGCAATCGCCGCCGCCCACGCCCGATCTGCGCGGCGTTGCGGGAAGCGGCGCGACAACCGTAAACACGACGGGCAACAACGGTTTCCAGGCAGGCTACAACTACTTCGCGCCGTTCGCGCTTGATAGCATTGGGGGCTACTCGGTCAATTTTGATTTGCAGGTAAACTCGGAAACCCACAACGGCAATGCCAATCGCTCCGGCGTCAGCCTGATTGTGTTGGGCAACGACAACAAGGGCGTGGAACTGGCGTTCTGGAACAACGAGGTGTGGACGCAAAGCAACGCCTTTCTACACACGGTCGCGGGTGGCGAAAACGCCGCATTCGATACCACTACGGGGCGCGTCCACTACGTTCTCGATGTGGCAAATGGGGGTTACGCCCTGAGCGCGGACGGAACCGCCCTTCTTGGCGGAAGTCTGCACTCCTACGCCGCGCCTCTCCTTCCCTACAGCTTCACCAACTATCTATTTCTCGGTGATGATACCACGTCGGCGCGGGGCAATTTCAGCCTGTTTCAGGTACAAATCACGCCCGAACCCGGCGCATTGGCAACGCTCCTCGGACTGATGGCAGGCAGCGCAATTTTCCTGCGCCGCGCCCGTCGCCGCCAATCCTGATTGCCCGACGTTCGCCGGAATAGACCGTCACGCGCAAGGCTATCCTCGCGCCTCTCATGGTATAATAGAATAGAGTTTGAGCGTAAGGAGTAGAACCATAAACGATCCCATGATTAACAAAATTCTGACTCTGGCAGAAATCGAAAAACAGTTTGATAACGAGTGGATTCTGGTAGAAGACCCGGAATACGACCAAAACAATGAGGTAATTCAGGGCAAGGTGCTTTGTCACAGCAAAAATCGCGATGACATATACGCCAAAGCCATAGAACTGCGTCCGAAGAGTTCCGCTTCTGTTTACACCGGCCCGGTCCCGAATGAAATTTTCATCAATCTATGACCCAATTCAACCCACAATTTGGCCTCATTATTGTCCACGCGCGCCTGTTCGGGCCTGCGGGTGAGTACGGGGCGCGTCTCGCGCTTGATACAGGCGCGTCCTCCACTGTTATCAGCAAAGAGATACTGGTTGCTATTGGCTACGACCCGGACGCCGTGCCGAAAACGGTGAACTTCACCACAGGAAGTCAGGTTGAATTGACTTCTCGCGTTACTATAAACAAGTTGGAAGCATTGGGACAGGAACGGCTCAACTTCTCCGTTATTGCCCGTACCCTTCCACCATCCGCCTCGCTTGACGGTTTGCTCGGCCTTGA
The DNA here is from genome assembly GCA_963817895.1 of uncultured Chthonomonadaceae bacterium. GTDB lineage: Bacteria > Armatimonadota > Chthonomonadetes > Chthonomonadales > Chthonomonadaceae > CAWFQB01. The sequence continues at coordinate 1,664,014 of CAWFQB010000001.1, read as the reverse complement.
CTTTCTCCGCAACCACATTCTCACGCTCGACTTCCAGAAGGGCGAAATCACCCTCGCGTAGTCCCCTTACGGGAGCAAGCATGGAACAAGCCTTCTTTTCCAGTGTGTTCACGCCCCTGATGCTGGGCAGCGCGTCCCTGCTCGTGATGCTGACCACGCGCAATGCCAGCCTGTCCGACCGGGTTCGGAGCGCGACCCGGCTTATCAACGACGACCACCCCGATATGGACATGCTGCGGCGAGTGAATTTACTGGATCAGATTGACCAGTTCCGGCAGCGGTATATTTTTAATGAAATGGCGGTAGGGACGCTGGCCGGCGCCCTGATGCTGTTCGTGCTGATGAACCTGTTCGCGGGCAGCCATTCCCTCACCATTGCCACCATTCTGTTTTATTGCGGCCTGACGGCGGTTGGCTTCGGCTTTCTGCTGACGGGCGCGGACATTTATCGCGGGATGCAAACGCTCGATCTGGAAGTGCAGTACGCCAAACGCCTGTACAAGCCGGATGCCCAGTACCGCGCCGCCCTGAAACAGCAGTTTATCCGCTCGCTGCAAACCGACCCCGAGTACGCGCAAATGGTACAGGAAGCCATGCGGGAAGCAGCGCAAACATCGCTATCGGCGTCCGTTGAACGGTAAGTCAGGAAACGTCTTGTTCCCGCTCTGCTTATCCCATACCCCTTATCCCCTCTTTGGGGTATGCTGTTGATACTACGCCGCAAGGAACTCAAAAACGACATGAATCGCCGCAAACTGCCAAAACTGGCTCCCACTGCCCCCGATAACAACACATTGCGCCTGCTGCTGGATCAGGGGGCTATCGCGCCCGACGACATCCGCGTGATGCTGCTTCAGGAACTGCAAACCGCGCAACTGCTCGTGCCGGTTCTCGAAACCGCTCCCGGCAGGGGCGGCGCGCGGCAGGCCAATCTGCAAATCGCCGTGCTGGAACACCGGGACGGGAAAATGCTGTGCGGCTTTACGGATGTGGAGGCGTATCGCGCGTTCGCGCCCATACAGCATCTCGCGTATGCCGGTATTGCCGCCGTAGATTTGTGCCGCTTTGCGCGGCAGGGCAATTTCCGCGCCGTGATGCTCAACGCGGGCGGGCCGGTCAGTTACGGTTTGGCCCCCGTAGAGTATCAGATGGTGGCGGAACGGCTGCTGCCCGGTGACGATCAGGAACTGCTTCTCAATAGCCAGACTATCGCGGTCGTGGGTATGCCGGAACAGCGTCCGAGTGAGGAAACGCTTCAGGCCATGCGCGATGTTGCGCAGGCGGAGGGCGCGACAGAGGCGTACTGGTTCTGGCTGGCGTTTGCGGGCGGTATTCCGCATTTAGGTGTGGCCGTCGCGCCCCCTGAACACGCTCGCATTGTCGCCATCGGCAACGGCATCAACCCCATCTGGAAAGCCGCCCGCCCCGAAAACCCCCTGCTCGACATTCTTCAATTGGACGATAGCGAACTGAGCGGAACCATTCGGGAGAAGGGCGAACGGCTGGTGTAGGGAGTAGGTGGTAGGGAGTGGGGAATAGCAAAAACCATTAGCGCAGGCATTATCCTACTCCCTACTCCCTACCACCTACTCCCTGGGGTGCAATACATGGCAGATTTTCAAACCATTATGGGGCGTTATGCGACGTATCTGGAGGCGGAACGGGGCGTCACGCCGAACACGTCGCGGGCGTATCGGCAGGATGTCGAGGATTTTCTGCTGATTGCCATGCAGCGTGGGGCGCGCGAACCCGGCGACCTGCTGGAATCCCATGCCCTCGCGTATATCGCGCAACTGGACGGCAGGGGGCTGCGGGATGCCAGCGTGAGCCGCAAAATCGGATCGCTGCACAGTTTTTCCAAGTTCCTTGTAATTGACGACGCGCGCAGAGATGATTTTATGGCAGAGATACGGGGGCGCAAGCAGGCGCGTCCCCTGCCGCGCGCGCTTTCCGTCGCCAAAATGAAGCGCCTGCTCAGTCAGCCCGACCCCGGCCATCCCCGTTCCCTGCGCGACAAGGCGATGTGCGAACTGCTGTACGCGACCGGCCTGCGCGTGTCCGAATTGTGCGGCCTGTCCATTGACGACCTTGATCTGGACGGCCACAACGTGAAATGCTACGGCAAGGGGCGGCGCGAACGCATGGTTCCCGTTGGTAAAGTGGCGTGTGAGTATGTGGCCCTGTATCTGGACCAGCGCAGAATGTTAGTGAAGGCGCACGAGCAGGGACTGGCCGCGCCCCAACCCGCCCCGCCCAAAAAGCGGGGACAGCGTTTGCCCAAAAACGAAGGCCCGACTCTGGCGGAAGCCCGCAGTCCGTTTCTGTTTCCCAACCGCAAGGGCGGTCCACTCGCGCGGCAGGCCGCGCGCGAAATCCTCAAAGTGAACGCCGCCAAAGCCGAACTGACCGAAAACGTCACGCCCCACGTCCTGCGCCACTCGTTCGCTACGCATCTGCTTGCGAACGGGGCTGATCTGCGCACCATTCAGGAACTGATGGGCCATAAATCCATTTCCAGCACGGAAATCTACACGCGCGTCACCAACGACCGCCTCAAAGACGTGTACAAAAAGTGCCATCCACGCGCATAGAGCAGGCTATAATCAATATGAACCCAAAGATAACCCAACCGCCCACCTTGCCGCGCCGGGATTTCATTACCCTGTCCGGCCTGACGCTCGCAACCGCCGCCCTGTTTCCCGACGCGCCCGCGATGGCGGGGCCGTTCGACGCGGGGGATTTTAAGACGTTGATACCGCCCGACAAGAAACTGCGCCCCGATTGGGTAAAGTCGCTCACTGCGCGGGGCAGTTCCACCGTGTATTCCAAAAAACGGGGCGAACTGCGGCACATCGGTATGCCCATTGGTGGCCTGTGCTGCGGAACCCTGTATCTCGGCGGCGATGGCAAACTGTGGCTGTGGGACATTTTCAACGCCAACCAGAACGGCATTGAACCCCGCCGCGTTCCGTTCAACGGCTACGGCAACGAGATCACGGTTGACCCGCAAAATGGCGCGAATTATGTGTCCCCCGCCCCGCCCCGTTCGCCATTGGAACAGGGCTTCGCGCTGAAAGTGGATGGCAAAATCCGTCCACTAGATGCAAGCGGATGGGATGAAATTACGTTTGTGGGCGAGTATCCGATTGGAACCGTCGCGTATTCCGATCCCGCGTGTCCTATTCAGGTGACGCTGAAAGCGTATTCGCCCTTTATTCCGCTCGACTTCGACGATTCAAGCCTGCCCGCCACCGTTTGCGAATTCACGCTGCATAACGCGAGCGACAAACCCGTGAAAGCGCAAATCGGCGGCTGGCTGGAAAACGTCTGCGCCCGCGCGTCCGCCCGTCCGGGCGATGGACAGAATGACAACGGAATTCACAGCGAAGCCGGGGCAACCATTCTGTTCTCACAATTCTGGCATACGCCGCCCACTGGCCTGAACAAACCCCTCGACATTACGGTAGAGGATTTTCAGCGGGCCGATTGGGGCAAGTGGACGGTGTTAGGAACCGCGTTTGGGGCGGGGCCGCTGTTGCGCTCTGCGGTTCCCGCGTATCAGGGCGATCTGGGCGGCGAGGGCAAATACGTCGTCAATTCCCATGCAAGCGCTCCCGGCAGTGACGTGGGCGCAAAAGACAGTCAGACCGGCAAACTCATCAGCCCGCCGTTTACCATTCAGCGGGATTATATAACATTTTATATCGGCGGCGGGCGCAATGTCGAAGAGGTCGGCATGCGCCTTGTCGTAGACGGCAAAACCGTTCGGCGCGCGGCGGGGCAGGACAACAACCGGATGCGGGCGGAAGCGTGGGATGTCCGCGAATTTCTCAACAAGCAGGCGACCCTTGAAATCTACGACACGGGCAGGGGCGCATGGGGTAACATCGGCGTCGGCAGCATCCTGCAAACGAACGATCCGCGCCGGGATGTTCCCTTAGAGCGGGCGCGCGATTGGGGAACGATGGCGCTTGCCCTTCTGGACGGCGGTAACGGCCATGCCAACCTTACGCCGGAAACGCTGTTCGACAGCCATGTTCCCGGCGGCTTTGCCCGCGTGGATTTGGGCAAATCGCTTATCGGCGGCATCACCCGCGACGTTGAACTCGCGCCCGGAAAATCACAGACCGTTACCTTTGTCGTCGCGTGGAATTTCCCCAACAACGGCCTGCCGGTTCCCGACGCCCGTTCCGGCAACCACTACGCCAAACGCTTTGCGAGCGCGCGGGACGTTGCCGCGTATGTGGCGAAAGAACATTCGCGCCTGAGCAAAGCCACCAAACTGTGGCATGAAACGTGGTACGACTCCACTCTGCCCCACTGGTTTCTGGATCGAACGTTTGTCAACACGTCCATTCTGGCGACGAGTACCGCGCACCGGTTTCAGACGGGGCGGTTCTGGGGTTGGGAGGGGATTGGCTGCTGCGAGGGAACCTGTACCCACGTCTGGCACTACGCGCAGGCTCCGGGCAGAATCTTCCCCGAACTGGAGCGATTCACGCGGGAACACGTAGATTTCGGCGTGGCTCTGGACACCCATTCCGGCATGATAAACTACCGGGGCGAGGGAACCGGGCCGGCGGTAGATGGGCAGTGCGGGCGAATACTGGGCGCGCTGCGCGAACACCAGATGAGCGCGGACGATGCGTTTCTGCGCCGCATCTGGCCCAATGTGAAAAAAGCCATGCAGTTCCTTATCCACCACGACGCCAACGGCGATGGACTGCTGGACGGGGCGCAGGAAAATACCTTAGACGCCGCATGGTTCGGCAAAATCGCGTGGATAAGTTCGCTGTACGCGGCGGCTTTACGCGCCTGCGAAACAATGGCGGCGGACATGAACGACAGCGAGTTTGCCCTACTTTGTAAGGAGAAATGCCTGCAAACACAGCAAGCCCTTGAAGCGCAATTGTACAACGGCGAGTATTTCATCCAGAAGCCGGAACCGGGGCGCGAACGGACACTCGGAACCTACGATACGTGCCACATAGATCAGGTACACGGGCAATCGTGGGCGTGGCAGGTCGGGGCGGGGCGTATTCTGGACAAAGCGAAAACCGTCAGCGCGTTACGAGCGTTGTACAAATACAACTTCGCGCCCGATGTCGGCGCGTTCCGGCGCAAAAACCCGGCAGGGCGTCCGTATGCGGTTGCCGGTGACGGCGGCCTGATTATGTCCACCAACCCCAAGGAGCTGCCGGATGCGTTCGGCAATGTGAAAGACTGGCAGTACGGCTATTTCAACGAGTGCATGAGCGGCTTCGAGCATCAGGCGGCCAGCCACATGATCGCGGAGGGGCTGACTCAGGAGGGATTAGCCGTCACCCGCGCCATCCACGACCGCTACCATGCAAGCCGCCGCAACCCCTACAACGAGATCGAGTGCAGCGACCACTATTCCCGCGCGATGGCAAGTTACGGCTCCTACATCACGGCCTGCGGTTTTGAAGTTCACGGCCCGAAGGGGCATTTGAGTTTTGCCCCACGCTGGCAGTCCGAAAACTTCCGCGCCGCGTTTACCGCCGCCGAGGGTTGGGGAACCTTCGCGCAGCAAAAGCAGGGCAAAACTCTGAAAGCGGAAGTCACCCTCCGGCACGGCAAACTGAAAGTAAACACGCTTGCCGTACAGGGCCAATTCAGCAAAGCAACCGCCAAACACAACGGCAAAACCGTTCCCGCAACCGTCGCCATGCAGGACGGCAAAGCGGTTGTCACCCTCGCGTCAAGCCTCGTTCTCAATGCGGGAGAAACGTTGACGGTTACGTTGGCATAATGCGAATCCAGTGATCGCCCTTGAACTCGTTGCAGGCATGACAACAGTAGACCAGATTATCAAAATCGTCATCGCCTCCCTGAGCGCGTGGCTGAAAATGATCGATGGTAAGTCGCGCGCCAGCCTCTGTGTCACGCACTCCGCAGTAGCCGCAGCGAAAATCAAAACGGCGCTGCGCCCGTTGACGTAGTTCATTTCGCATCAGGCAGAGATACTTGCGCCGCAAATACGCTGATATTCGGCTTCAATAGCCTGACGTTCGGCCTGAATCTCCGCGAGAAATTCTTGCTGACGGCGTACCATCTCTTCCTTACGCGACAGCAGAGCTTCCAATCTTCTGGCTCTTTCTTCCCATGCAAGGCGTTCCGCGTGAAGATGGCTATTCGAGGCTTGAATCGCCAATCGTTCGCGTTGCGCTTCAGGGGAGAGTTCGCATTTTTCCATTGTGGCGACTCCTTTCCAGTTCGTTTTGCATTATACCATGATGCAAAGGAAAGCTAATAGATACTCCGACAAATAGTATATAGGCTGTTTTGAGGCAGGCTAGCGCTCAGGTGGAGCAGACACACTCCACCCGTCGAAAACCCTTTTTCCGCGTTTACTTTTCCCGGCTTACGCGCCTTGCGGCTCGCGTGTCAGCGCGATCAATTGCACCAGACCCACCACACAGAAGCAAGTGCGACGGAACAATCCCGTCGCCAGACGATATTCATCACGCACCATCCGAAACGCTTTGACGCGCCGGATACTATGTTCGACACGCACACGCCCTGAGGAAAAGGCGCGGTTCTCTTCTTTCTGCACAGCGCTCAACGCGCCTCCGCGTGGCTTCTTGTGCGGCACTTCGCTGTGGGGTAAGCCTTGATAGGCCAGATCGCCTTTGACCGTCGCATGGGGAAACTGCTTGGCAACCGTACTCTGCTCATGCACTTTCTTGTCCGACTTCGGGCCGCGATAGCCCGCATCCACATCAAGAATGTCGCCATTGCGGTTGGTGATGACCTCGGTCTTGAGCGTGTGGTCTTTCTTCTTGCCCGAGTAGAAGGCGCGTTGCTTGGGTTCAATCGAGGGACGCGGAACCGGCGTCTCGAAACTATCCACAATCACCTGATCCACCTCCTCGGGCTTCCAGGAGGGTTCTTTCTTGGTCCAGCGTTTCTCCGCTTCCCAGCGGTTGGCCGGACACACGTCTTTGAGGACGCCGACAATCTCATGGAAGGTGTTCTCCGCCACATCGGCGCTGACGCCAAACAGCATGCCCACCACAGAGAAGGCGACGTTGTGGCGCAGGTACAGCAGCGTCAGCAACACTTCCTGGTAGGGCTTGAGCAGGCGTTTGCGGCCGCCTCCCACCTTGCGGCGGCGCGTGGGCTTGTTGGCCTGTTCTTGTTGGCGACGGCGCTCGATTTCGGGAAGCGCTGCCAGGAAGAGTTCAGCTAAGGCGGCGTGGGGTAGTCCGAAGAGCGAACGGACTTTGTTTTCGGGATAGCGGCCAAGTTCGTGAAGGTTCATACGTCTATTCTACCCGCGCCAAGAATAAATCCAAACTTATTTGTCGGAGTATCTAATAACCTCCCTTTTAACCAGCCTCTTCAGAAATTATCAACAGGATGAGGCTCCCTTTTCACAACACTATAAAAGCAGCGTTGCCCTGGCTCGTGATTCGCGCGACTTTTCGGTTCGTTTCGCTTTGGTATCGAAATCCTTGTGTTTCAATAATCGTCGCAGCAGCGAAGGAATGTCAATTATCTCCGAACTTGTCACGGCAACACAGACGAGACAGAATTTCTCCGAAGCGGGAACGCGCTGCCAAAAATCGGTTACGTTAATCGTGACGAATGTCGGTTGGTTCTGTTGGGCGAGCAAACCCGGCATCGCCTCATCTTTAATCACGGTGTCGGGACGCAAATCCAATACACTCATCACAGTCCCCGCGTACCAGTTCCTTATCTCGTCTTCTAAACCTTTGCTTTGCAGATGCTCGTCTAAAACAATCATGCGCGGTTTACCAGGGCGGTTGTTTCCGGTATCAGCGGCGACAACGATGCGGCAAAAAAGCGATTGGTGATTTCCATGGCTTCAGCAACGGCTTCACGGGAAACACGCCCGCTGTAATTGCCCGCAATCTCTTCGATGCTATCGCCGTGAGCCACCCGATCCAGCAGATGAGACATTTCGATGCGGGTATACTTGACCGTCGGACGCCCGCCACAAACCCCGACGGCGCGAACAATGTAGTGTCCCAACGGCTCGAACTCATACGGTTCGCCGCCAACCATCTCAACAACCAGATTTGTGTTCATAAATGCTCCTCCTTTCCAGATTGTTTTCCCATTATACCATGAGAGGGAGCCACCATTTTGAAACTAAAAACGTCTCTTGCCCATTCCGGCAGGAGGCGTTTCTTATTTCCGTTCGGCTATTTTGTCACGCCGCGAAAGACGAAGCCGAGATCGAAGTTATCGAGGCGGCAGGCGACGACTTCGGCCAGAATGTCGCGGTAATCGGACGTGGCGCGCAATCAGCGTTGATGAAAACGCGAGAATGAAGAAGCGCAAACCATCTCAGTAGCCGAGTTCCTGAAGGATTGTGCGCAGGTTTTGCAGGCAGCGGGCGCGGGTTGGGCCGATACTGCCGACGGGAAGCGCGAACTTTGCCCCAAGCTCCTGGTAACTGAGCGGATTTTCGGCCATGTACAACTGGGTCAGCAGTTCCCGGCAACGGTCGGGCAGACGCTGCAAGGCTTCCCGCATCAACTGCTGTTCTGCCAGCGCGACGGCTTCAGTCTCAGGATTTGCGCCTGCGGTTTGCGATCCAACGCTTTCGCCACTCTCCATCTCCCATTCACCCTCGCCCAGTTCGGAAGCCAGGACAGCCCCGCGCCGACGCGCGATGCGCCATGCCTCGCGCTTTGTCGTCGAGATGAGCCAGCCGGAAATTTTGGCGATGTCGCGTAAATCCGCCAGATGGTTCAGCAGAATAATACAGACATTCTGGAACACATCCTCGGCGTTCGGACTGCGACACGCCCGCGCGCAGGCATACGGAATAGATGAGGGCCGCGTACCGGCTGATAAGCGCGTCCCAGGCATCCGCCTTGCCCGCAAGACAGGCGGCAATTAACGCCTGGTCGGTAGCCGAACGATAAGGCGAGTTCGCCTGATCCCCTTTTTTGAATGGCGCAAATGGCATAACGGAGTATTAATCTTTTGTCCTCTGCTCTCCTGCAAAGAGCATGAGAGTCAGGTGTTGTTCAGGGCTGCAACACAAAACAGTGCTAACAAATACAAACCCCAACAGTCTATAGTCGTAGAACAAATGCGAAAAGTTTGTTGCCGCCAGGTTAATTGCCTTACGCGACTTTTGCCATTCCTGTTTCGCGTCCTTGAGTAAGGGCGCGAGTTTCCCTTGTATTCTCGCTTCAACGATTATTGATTAGTGGAGGTATCAACCATGCGACTTATTTTCCCCACACTGGCAGCCGGGTTCGCCCTTTTCGCGGCTCACGGACTGGCGCAGCAGACGCCTGCCGAACCCGTCAAGACGGCCCCTGCCGACGGGCCTTACCATGTGCAGAAGACCGCCAAAGTGGGCGGCGAGGGCGGTTTCGATTATGTGTACGCGGATGCGGACGGACGGCGGTTGTACGTTGCCCGCTCCGGTCCCTCGCCCCGCGTCTCCGCTTTTAATCTCGACACGCTGGAATCCGTCGGCGAAATTCCGATGACCAATGCGCGGGGCGCGGCTTCGGACGCGCAGTCGCATCACGGCTTCGCGTCCAGCAAGCCCGTCGCGATGTGGGATACCAAAACACTGGCGCCCATCAAAAACATTCCCGTCGAGGGCCGGCCGGACGGTATTCTGGCGGATGCCTTCAACCATCGCGTTTATATTTTCAGCCACAGCGCGCCCAACGCCACCGTTCTGGACGCGGCGGACGGGGCTGTCCTCGGCACGATTGATCTGGGCGGCGCGCCCGAACAGGCCGCGACGGACAACAAGGGCCACATCTACGTGGACATTGAAGACAAAGACAGCGTAGCGGTAATTGACGCCAAAACCATGAAAGTGACCGCCAACTACAGCCTCAACGGTAAGGGCGGCGGCAACGCGGGGCTGGCGCTGGACGCCAAAAACCATGTCCTTTTCGTGGCCTGCCGCGCGCCGCAGGTGATGGTGATGCTGGACGCTAACGACGGCAAGTATCTGGGCGATGTGCCGATTGGCCGGGGCTGCGATGGCGCGGTCTTCAATCCCAAAACGCTGGAATGTTTCAGTTCGCAGGGCGATGGGACGCTGACGGTAATCAAGGAAAACTCGCCGACAACGTTCGCGGTGGAACAAACCCTCAAAACCATGACCGGAGCCAAAACGCTGACGTTTGACAGCAAAACAGGCAAAATCTTCCTGATTGCCGCTGAATACGAAGCGGCGCCTGCCCCCGCAGCGGGCGCGGCGGCCCCGGCGGGCGGACAGGGCGGACGCGGCGGACGCCGCGCCATGCTGCCGGGTTCGTTCTCCATCCTACAGGTTGGCAAATAAACCGTTCCCGAAAATAGCCCTCAATGGATGGCATCCACCTGCGGACGCCATCCATTGAGGGCTATTGCCGTTTCAGTAGCCGATACGGGCGAGGGGCATTGAAGTGAATATCGCTGTCAGCCCCGCGCGCCGTTCTGCGTGACGAATGCGGCGGCGCGTTGCTTCTGCTCGTCGGAGGGAGCGACACCCGCGAAATCGGACAATCGTTGAACCATTGCGGCGGGATCGCTCAATATCTGTTCATACTCTACTTCCAGATAGCCGCCCGGATGCTCCTGATAGCGCAGACACTCCGCCACATATATGTCCGTCAGGCGCAGGCAGTCCTCGCGTTTGGAAACATCGAAGGCGGTAGACAACGGGATGGCTGCCGGGTTCAGGCGACGGGCTATGCCGCGCAACGCTTTGTCCGGGTGATTGACGGCGTTCCACACGCGAGTGGCAGGCGTTGGCAATGGTAGGTTTTGCGCTGCCGTCGCTTCGGCGCGGCGCATCAGGCTGCGCGCGATGGCCTCTTCGTCACGGCGAACGTGCAAAATGCGCGCGTCGGGGAACAGGCGGAGCCAGTAGGGCAGTGTCAGGCTGTTGCGGGGGTCTTTCCAGCCCCACGCGCCTTTGTAGCCACGCGGAAAAGGGGCAAGGTACTGCTGAATCAGGCTGCCGTAGGTGGCAAGTTCCATGCGCAGCGTGTTGCGAGCCGCGAAACCCGGCGCGTCCCGATGGGCCAGAAAGGGCAAGACATCGTGCCATACCGCGCCCGCCGACCGCAAAACAGCCTCGTTCAACAGCCGGAAGGGGATGGCTTCCCCATACCCGCTGCTGCGCTTCAGGGCGTCAGGCTGCGCCAGTTTGTTATCGGGGGCGGGAACGCCCATAGCCGGGTCCATGTAAACGCCAAGATTGTGCAGTATTGCTCCCATCAGGCTTATGCCGGAGCGGGGCATCCCGATAATGATGAGCGGCGGCGGAAGAGCGCGGAAGGGCGCGGAAACAGGCAGCGATGGGTAAAGTGTCGCAGTCCCGAAGGGTGACGGAATCGAATAGATGCTCACGGCGGCGAGGTCTTTCGAGAAAATTCAAAAACAATGCGGTTTCAAAGCAATGTCAGGTATTCAGGAAGACCGCCCATAATGAGGAGAGTTATCATGGTTTTCGCGCAGGCAGGCGAACATAGTTTGCAATCGCTCTTAAAAGCAAGCTAAAGCAAACGAAAAGTACCCGTGATTGAATTTCAATCACGGGCGTTTGTTGCGCGCACTGCAACAGAATATGAGAACGGACTGTAGGAGTTCAGCGTCCTACACTCTTATAAACGTTCTGGGAAAGCGCAGAAGTGCGCGCGAATATGAGAATTTCTCATATTGAGATACCTGTTTTTTAGAATTTACCGCGTCCCGGTTGATTTAGCGTCGTGGTCATGCGAACGTTAGAAGTCTGTCGAATCGCGGTTTTGTTTTCGGCCTGTTTTGGGGTATAATAACGGGTTGTACAGGCGGCGGCGCGCTCCAATGTTGCGCGCGCCGTTTTTGCGCGACATTTTGACCTCGGATTTCCCTTTCGCTGATGCGCTGTCCTCGCGCTATCGCTGCTTCAAGTTGCGCTATCGCCGCTTCAAGTTACTGATAAGCAGCGTGGAAATTCGATCTTGCATGGGAGAAGACATCGTGGCAACGGCTGCACCCGCAAAACCTCAGACCCCGCCAACCGAAGAGACATTGGCCGCCCGCTATGCCGGCGATCTTGTGTATAAAGCCCTGATTGAAACGGGCGAACCCCTGAAAGCGTCCGAAGTCGCCAAAGCGGTTGACCATCCCGATGTGGATATGAAACTGGCGCGCGTCGTGCTGGCAACCACTGTCAGCATGACCGCTGTGGATCGCAAATGGACGATCTGGACGCGCTATCTGGATGTCAACAACACCGTTGACCGCAACATTCACCGCGTCCTCAACGCCTTCGGCCAGCCCATCCGCATCATGGAACTGGCGCGCGAACTGGGAACCATTTATGACCGTCCCGCCGAAGTGTATGAGGAGATGCTGTCACGACTGGTGTTGAACCGGCAGCGATTTTTCCTGATCGCCGATGAGTACGTTGCGCCCGCCGAATGGCTGCTCAACACGGATGACGATGACGAGGATGAGGTTCTGTTCGACAACTTTCTGGAAGATGAGGACGTGTTTCCGTATGTGGAAGCCGCCCGCGAAGCCGGATTGGACAGTCTGCGCTCCGAAAACATGACCGCTTTTCTGGACAATGTCAGCGTCCCGATTAAAAATAAAGCCCTGCAGTTTCTGGCCTACCATCTGAACCATGAAACGTTCGATGCCCAACGGCTGTACTCGAATCTGTTTCTGGACAGCGGCGCGGTCGCGCTTTCCGACGGAACCTGGATTGGCCCGCAACTGGCGCAAAAACTGACGAAGCATTTTCCCAAACTGGCCGAGCAGGAAGTGAGCGACGACGCCGAGAAGATCGCGCAGGAAGCCGCGCAGCCGCTGGCATTGAGCGAGGAATCTCTGGCGAAACTGGTGCAATCGGTTGTGGACAGCGACGATACCGTGTTTGCCAGTCGCCTGCTTTCCGACCAGTTTGAAATCACGCCGGACGACCGCACGTATGAGGAAGACCTGCGCACGATTATTCAGGCGCTGTCGCAGGATGAGCGCGTGATGTGGGCGGGGGGAGAGCGTTTCCGCCCGCAGGGAACCGTTCCGGGCTACGTGTTCAGCGTCCCAGGTCTGCTCGACATTCCCGAAGACAATTATCGGGACGAGGACGGCAACCTTGTGGATGTGCGCTTGGAAGACGACGGTTTCAATGGCGGACTTGAGCGCGAAATCCTGAACCCGCTGGCGCAGGACGTATTGGATGAGGAACCCGTTCCGAGTCCCGACATGAACCCGCCGTCCAACGCCCGCGCCGTGATTAAGTACCATCACAAGCAGATCGGAACCCTGCCCCTGTGCCAGTTCCCGTCCGGGTTCTTCCCGCCGGAACCGACGATTCTGGAAACCGAGTTTTCCCTGCCCGGCAGCCAGAAGGCGCAGGTCTGGGTCAACAACGAGACGCGCCTGATGTACGGCCTGCTCGACTGGTTCCAGTCTATTCCCATCGATTCGGGCGCGACGTTCACGCTGGAGCGGCAGGCGGGCGACCGCTACATCGTCAACTACAACGACGAATCCGAGCCGACGATGTTTATCAGCCGCAATCGCATCAACGAACTGCTGGAATTGCAGGAGCGGGCGGAAACAGATGACATTTCCACGTTCGACGTGATGCGCGAGATCATGGAACACTACCGCAAGGGCATCGAGTTCATCACGCTGCTGACGGAAGTGAACGTCGTCCGCCGCACCCCCCGGCGCATGGTGGCCTCCATCCTGTCCGAATACCACTGCTTCACGCAGCGCGGCGGCGCTTGGGTCTTCGACACCAAGAAACTGATTCAGGGCTTCGACAAGAGCAAGCGCAAATTCATCGCGAAGTAAGGGAAAAGGGAAGAGGGAAAAGTACGTGCTAATCTCACCTCTTCCCTTTTCCCTTATTGTATTGACAGAGTGGTGAGGAAAAACCGTCATGGCGCAAGACTACTCTCAGGAGCGCGGCAACCCTAATACGTCCTCTTGTGGGCAGATCACGCTTCGGTTCGCGCTGGGCGTACTCACCATGCGGGCCGGGGATAGAACCTACAGCTATCATGGCGAGTTGGGGCGCGCGGGCAAATATGAGGCGATTCCACGAGGCCGCTACTGGATTCAGCCCGACCAACTCTGGCACTGCAACCCCCTGCGTTCCATGATAATGCAGGCGCAGGGTTCCAGTTGCAACGATTCGGGATGGGGCATGTACCGCATCACCATACACCCCTTTCCCGCTACTGGCACGAGCGGGCGCGGCGGCTTCTTCATTCACGGCGGAAGCCACATCGGCAGCGCGGGCTGCATCAATCTGGGCCTGAAAGTCAGCGATTTTGTCCGCGACCTCGAAAAAGAGTTGGGCGGCAATTCAACCTGCTATATTCCCCTCGAAGTGCTGTGATTTACCCGATGCGGAACATCTGTATGGAACATGCGCTTCTCTGGCATTGGATAATTCGTGATCTCAAATGTTGACCAACTACGGGAAGAGGCTTGCCGGTTGGGATTGTCGGCGGTTGCCGACAAAATAGCGCGTATTGCCCTCGACTCGATTCGTATTCGTACCCGCCTGACCGAAGACAGCGAACTGCCGATTGGCGCGTCCAAATTCGGCGGATTGCCTGACCTGCCGCCTGATGTCGCGTGGCCGGAGTATGTCAACGAGTACGGCGAAACAGAAGGCATGATCGAGTCGCCTGGCTTTCTAGCGCAGTTCAATATGCAGGAGATGGCGCGGCACGACCCGGAGGGCATTTTGCCGAAAACCGGCATGTTGTACGTGTTTTGCGCGACATGGATATGCGCGTTGATGGGGGATGGAGACGAAGAACCGGCGCACTGGCGTATCCTGCATTCCAATGCCGACGTATCTACGCTACAACGAACACAGCCGCCAAACCCAGTGCCGGAACATCTGCGCGACGATATTTGCGGGGCGTATGCCTACCCGTTTGCGGCTTATCAACTCTGGTTTCATCGTGAACTCACTCTGCCCGAACTGGATACCGGTTATACAAGCAATCTGGCCTTGACTGTAGAAGAGGAAGACGCCTACTACGAGTTGCTCGGACTGCTTGGCGGCTTCTTATCTCTTGGGGGCTTCTCATTTCAGAATGAACCCATACACCGACTGCTTGGACACGCGCAACATGTACAGGGCGGCTTTCCGTCCGAGGGCGGTTCCCTGCGATTGCTGCTGCAACTCGACTCGGAGCGAGACTTACCGAATATCCATAACATCTACTGGCAAGCAGGTGGGCGAGGGTACTTTTGGATTACGCCAACAGCATTGGAACAGGGCGATTTCAGCAAAATCGGCATGGATATGGAATGTACCTGATATGCGCTAACCTCTGCGCCGTTTGGAGTTTCCTGATGAGAAGCTTCAAACGGCGTTATGGCGTCAGAGATTGCGAACGTTTTCAACTTCTCCCCTGTCTATGTCATAATAGATTATCCTGTATTCTTTTGGTTGGAGGTTTGTTATGCCTGTTCGTGTTCGTTACGCGCCCTCGCCTACCGGTTCGCCCCATGTTGGCGGGCTGCGCACGGCGGTTTATAACTGGCTGCTCGCCCGGCGCGAGGGCGGGCAGTTTCTGGTACGGCTGGAAGATACCGACCGGACGCCGGGGCGCTATGTGCCGGAAAGCACATACGAGTTAGAGGAGAGTTTTCACTACGCGGGAACCATGCCGGATGAGGGCTGGTTTATTGGCGGCGCGTCCGGGCCGTATGTGCAGTCGCAACGCTTGCCGATTTATCTGGAACATGCGGAAAATTTAACTGCCGAAGGCCATGCGTACCGCTGCTATTGCACCAAAGAGCGGCTTGATTTGCTGCGAACGCAACAGCAGGCGCGGAACCTGCCCACCGGCTATGACCGCCACTGCCGCAACCCTGAAAACCGTGAACGTATGCGACTGGAGCGATTGGAAAAAGAGGGCGCGGAACCGTCGAGCGTGGTTCGGCTTGCCATGCCGCTTGATGGCGTCTGCCTGCTGTACGACGAGATACGCGGCGACGTGAACTTCGAGTACAAATTGCAGGACGATCAGGTATTGCTCAAGTCGGACGGCTTTCCCACGTACTTTCTGGCCTGCACGGTTGACGACCATCTAATGGGCATCACGCACGTTCTGCGCGGCGAGGAGTGGCTGCCGTCCGCGCCCAAAATGCTGTATCTGTACGATGTATTCGGTTGGGACAAGCCCAAGTTCGCGCATCTGCCCGTGATTGTCGGGACGGACAAGAAGAAACTCGCCAAGCGGCATGGCTCTACACAGGTCAAGGCGTTCATGGAGGCCGGGTATCTGCCGGAAGCCCTGATTAACTTTATTGTCCTTCTCGGCTGGTCGGCAGGCGATGAGAACCGCGAACTGTTTTCCATTCCCGAACTGATCGAGCGGTTTTCACTCGGCGGCATTGCCGACAGCCCTGCGGTGTTCGATTACGAGAAACTGCGCTGGATGAACGGGCATTATATCCGCCAATCCGAACCGGGGCGTATCATCGGCCTGTGCCTGCCGTATCTGCGACAGGCGGGCCTGGTTCCGCCCGATCCGCGTCAGGACGAGATGGAAACCGACAAGCAGTGGGAAGCCCGCAAAGAAAAGTACCGCATCGAGGTTCTGGACTACGTGCGCCGGGTGATTCCGCTCGAACTGGAGCGCATGAAAATGCTGTCGGAAGTGGTTGATCTGGTAGGCTTCTTCTTTCAAGATTTGGACTACCCGAACGGCTACGACCCGAAAGCGACCGCCAAATGGTTCGCCGTGCCGTATCTGAAACCGATGCTGGAAAAGGAACTCGCCGCCTTTGAAGCGTTGCCCGACTGGACAACCGAAAACATTTCTCAGGCCACGCATCAGATCGTGGAAGCATTGGAATTGAAACACGCGGACGTTGTTCATCCCACCCGCGTCGCTACCACAGGCCGCACGATGGGACCGGGATTGTACGAAACTCTGGAAGCGATGGGCCGAGACCGGGTGCTGAAACGCCTCCGCGCCGTGTATGAAAAGGTCTGAACCCGGTTTTCACCACCAAGACGCGAAGAACACCAAGAAAAACAAAAATCAGAGAAGAAAATTTACGAAGAGAACTCGAAACGGCAGGTATTAACTTAACTCCCGTCGAATACTGCCACAGTTGACCTATTCTGCTTCTTATTCTTTCCTGTTTTTCTTGGTGTTCTTCGTGTCTTGGTGGTGAAAACCGTATTGGAGTGTCGCATGGACGAAATTGTAGATGTGAATACGCTGTTTGGGCCGCTGCCGCTTGCCAGTAACGATTTGACCGTAGAGTCGCTGCTGGAATTGATGGGGCAGAACGGCGTCGGCACGGCCTGCGCCCTGTCTACATTGGGCTGGCTGCTCGACCCGGCTGTGGGCAATGCGGTCACGAAGAACATTTGCGCGCAAAACCCGTCCCTGCTGCCCGTCGCCACCTTCAACCCCGCCATGTACTACGGCGACAAAACCGCGCTCATACAGGCAAAGGCGGATGGCTTCCGGTTGGTTCGCTTTTTCCCCGACGCGCAGAATTGGCCGCTGGATTTCGCGCCGTTCCGCGCTCTGCTGTCTGACCTGCGTGAAACCAATTTGCCAATCGTTGTGGGGGTTTGCAGCCCCGGCGACATCACCGGTCTGGCGCGCGTTTTGGGCGATTACTCCGCGCCCGTGATCATTGCCGACGCGCACCCCGGCCTGCTGGCGGAGTGTCTGGTCGGCCTGCGCGAACACGCCAACTGGCATCTGGAACTGTCGAGTATGCTCGCGCCCGGATGTCTCAAAGCGGTTGTGGACGCGGTGGGCGCGAGCCGCCTGCTGTTCGGCTCCAACGCGCCCTCCCATCCCATCGTTTCCGCTCTGGACACCCTGCAATTCGCCGAACTCTCCGACGCCGACAAACAGCAGGTGTTGTCCGGCAATGCGCGGCGAATACTGAACATGTAGGGAGTAGGGAGTAGGGAGTAGGGAATAGGAAAACCATTTGAAGGTACGCGCGAATATGCTTTTCCTACTCCCTACTCCCTACTCCCTACTCCCCGGGACTTCTCCATGCCCATTATAGACTGTCACGTATATCTGGAAGGCAACGTGCTGCCGGGAATCAATCAGGATGCCGGGCAGTTGACGACTGTGCTGGAAAGCCGGGGGATTGACCGCGCGCTTGTCTTCTCGTCACGAGCCGCGCAGGTAGACCCTGTGACTGGCAACCGCATCTTGAAAGCCACGCTGGAGCAAAGCCCCAATCTGTACGGCTGCCTGATCGCGCATCTCAACCGCGTGGACGCCAGTATTCAGATTGTGCGCGACATGCTGGGCAGTCGGCGGTTTCTGGGTGTGCTGCTGGCCGGTTCCGACCCGAACGAGCCACTGCATCCCATTCTGGCCGATGAACTCCTCAATGTTTGCCGCCGTTACCACAAGCCCGTGTTTCTGTACACGCCTAACGCGGCCTGCGTGGAAACCGCCCTGCATGTCGCCAAAACGTACAACATGCACAAGTTCGTGTTTCTGAGCATGGGCGGCGCGGACTGGCGCACGGCCATTGCCGCCGCGCACAGTTCCGCCAACATCTTTCTGGAAACTTCGGGCGCCTTAGACCGCGCTAAAATCCCCGCCGCCATTCGCGACGTAGGCCCACACCGCCTGCTGTTCGGCAGCCGCCTGCCCCATCTTGACCCCGCCGCCGCCATAGGCATGATCAAAGATGCCACCAGCAGCGAAACAGAACGCCGCCGCATTTTCTACGACAACGCTTATCGCCTGTTCAATATGGCAGAACTAGATGCAGATAGTTGAGAAACTCTCAACTATCTGCATCCGCTTCCTGCACCGCTTCCACAAACGCCCGTATTTTCGCATGGTCTTTGCGTCCGGGGCTGGCTTCCACGCCGCTGGACACGTCTACAGCATACGGGCGGACGGTTCGTATCGCTTCCCCGACATTCTCCGCCGTCAGCCCGCCCGCAAGGATAATCGGCAGTCCGAACCGCTGTTTCGCCTCTAAAGCCAACTCCCAATTGAACGTTTCGCCACTGCCGCCAAGTTTGTCTTTGTGGTAGGTGTCCAGCAGGATCGCGGAAGCCTCCTGATACGTCTGAGCAATCTCGTCCAAACTCTGCGTATCGCGGATACGATATGCGCGAATTCCACGATAGTGACTGTAGCCTCTGACTCCGTCAGCGCGTTTTAAGCCGCGTTCATTGGAGTAGTATTGGAAAGCATCAAACAGTTTTGGCATAGTAGATAGTTTATCCGCCCAATCCTTTACAACAACAACTTTGGTGACAAATGGAGGTATGTGCCGGCCAATTTCATAAGCGGTTTCCGGTGCAACGTAGCGTGGTGACTCCACAACTCCAATAAAACCAAGCGCATCGGCCCCATACTCCACCGCCGCCTGCGCGTCTTCTAAATTGGTGATGCCGCATATTTTGATACGTGTTCTATTTTTCGACATTTTGGTTGAACTTGTGAACGAACGAGAAATATTACTTTCCGGCAGGACTGCTTGCCTCGCTCATGGCGCGCCGGGAGTTGCATATATTATAGCCTGTCTTTGGCTGCTTTCGAGAAACAACCAAAGCCTCTCCCTGCTGTTGGCAGGAAGAGGCTTTGAAATTGTACAAAGATGGTTGCTAATCCAAAATAATTGGATCATTTGGGCAGACGGATTGTGAAGCCCATGTACACCGGAGAACTGCCCGTTGCGGGCCACGAACTGCCCGTTGCCCACAGCAGAACCGGGGTCGCATCGTTGCTGCTCAACTGCGCTTCGCACCAGTTGCCGTTCACGCCATTGACCACGCCACGCCACAAATGCACCCAGATTTGCCCTGAGATGACGACTCCGCCTTTGGAGATGGCGCCTGTGCCGGTAAGAGTAATATCATTGCAAACCGTTGCGCCCGGAGCCATAGTGTAGACAATATGCGTCGGGTTGCTCTTGACCAGCCCGGCGGCGCCATTGAAGTACAGGCCGTTGGCAAGGTAAGCGCCGTAATCATAAACGTTGATCGAACACTGTATGGAACCGCCATTCTGCGTAAAGGCGCCGCCGAGATTAACCCAGCCCGGAATGGTATAGGCCTGACAGGCGGTTTGAACGAACAGAACGCATACGGCAAGCAGAAACGTGGTAAAGGAGATGGTTTTGGTTTTCATGTTTTAGTTCCCTGTCTTCTGAGGTAGGTAAGAAGACAATTGAGCGTAAACGATAATGTACGACGTAATGCCATCTGAAGATGGAAATTACACGACGAACATCACGATCCGTCAACGGGCCACAAGAAACCGTTTGTTGAAAACACAAAGGGGCTAATCAAGAAGATTGTAGGAACTGCAATAGGAGGAGACTCTTCACTTCTACCGCATAACTACGAGGTTATGGGTACATCATATCAGATGCCAGCCCCAATGTCAAGGGGTGAAATCAAAATAATTGAATTTTTACATCCTGTTAGTGAAGAGACTGCATACATTCTATCATTTAAGCCGCCAGTTGGTGTCAATATGTACTTTGTATCCGTACAACCCTCTTATTCCCGGTAATGCGGCAGAACCATGCTGTCAGGAGTACGAGTTCAAGAGGTGAGTGTAACAGAAGGCTTTGGTAATGTAGAAACATGAGTATAAAGGGATACGACGGAGGCGCTGACATGAATGTCAGCGCCTCCTGTCTTAGTATCACAACGCAAGTCCGGCGCTATAACGCTTATCAGGAATTAGCGCCTGTAACGCTTGTCAGGCGTTAGCGCGCTTGCGACGCAGAAACACGGTGCCGGTGACGCCAAGCCCCGTCAGTAACGCGACTGTACCCGGCTCCGGTACAGAGGTCGGGGTGACATAACCACCGATGGTGAGAGGCGCATTGTTGCCGGGAGTGGTCAGGGCATCTACCGCGTCGAAGAAAACGTCCACATGCGTACCCCCAAAATTGAGATTCTGGACCAGATCGCTGACGCGCCCCGCCGGGCTGACTGCGCCCACAATAAAGGGCGTGTTTACGCCATCAACCAAAAAGGAATCTGGTCTGAAAGCGGCGTCCGATGAGCCAACGCCGTTGGCATCCAGGGAAGACGAGCCATTGATGAAACCCATCACCACGAACTGCCGGGTCGCTGCGCCGGGAACAGGAGTGCCGGGAAAAGGACCTGTATTGCCGGGGACGGTCAAATCGAACGTGAAGTTGGCTGCCTTGTTGGTAAAAGTGTCCGACGTGCCGTTCGCGCCAATGTTGGAGGTTAAGCCGAAACTGACGGAGGAGGCTTTATTAAAGCTTTGCGGCGAGTTGTTCTGGATCAGAGACGCGGAAAACAGGCTATTGTCGCTATTCACTCCATTGTAGAAACTATCGGCAGTTCCACCGGGAGTAGTCACGGACGGCTGTGTGATGGTGAACGAGAGCTGCGCATGGCTCGCGCCAGCCAGACTTAACAGCCCTGCCGCGAGAGCGGGGCCAAACATGTTACGGACTTTCATGGATAATCCTTTCGGCTCACACGCGCAAGCGCGCGGCCTGACCCGACTTCAAGAGCGGGCATCGTGTCTATAAGTACTACAAGAGTGAAATCTGCGCGGCTACGGGAGTGGCTGTTTTACAACGCCATACCTGGGCGGAGCAGCCGTAGCGCGCGCGAGCAAACCCCTGTCATAAGCGCGGCGGGTCATCTACTGAACAGGAAAAGCGCAGCCGATTTCAACGGCCT
This sequence comes from uncultured Chthonomonadaceae bacterium, assembly GCA_963817895.1. Lineage (GTDB taxonomy): Bacteria > Armatimonadota > Chthonomonadetes > Chthonomonadales > Chthonomonadaceae > CAWFQB01. The sequence goes on along the minus strand of CAWFQB010000001.1, from coordinate 1,642,341 downwards.
TCAGGTGCTGTCGGAAGCATAACCCGAAATTGGCGACCGTGGTCATTGGATGCATGTGGTTGTGATGAAGTAGTCGTTTGCTCCCTTATTTACACGGTGTAATTTCCCACACAAGGGATCAAACGAGCCTTTGATAGCCGGAATCTGTCGATCATCGTAAAAACTATACTGCACAATTCATGCCAAATGTGCCTGTTCAGCCGAATATACGGCAAAAGTGTATGTGAGAACCTGTCTAAAATACTAGCCATGCCAATCGCGGCGAATATGGCTTAAAAACCACCTGTCAGCATGGTTCTTGCGCGCCCAAAATGCAGCGTAAGCGAAGTGTTCTAACAGGAGAGGCCATCATCAGTATTCAGCAGAGGAGAGACAAACATGCAAAGCGCATCAGGCAATATTGGCCGTTATGCAGGCGAGAGGAGATAGAAATGAGGCACACGCTAACACGACATTCATGGGACGGCGCGTTTCACGGGGCGGCTGAAAACGATAGGGGGGAGCGTGAGGTTAAAAAGCGCGGCGCAAGGCACTGCTCAAGCACAAAGTTAGAACGAGCAGCGCCTTTCCGACAAATCTACGCTTGTATTGGGCAGTAATAAGCGATGTAGGGGGAGGAAGTTGATAGTTGATAGCCGCTACCCGTAAGTCTTGCCCATGAAAAGTTTGTGGAGGCGGGTCTACACAAGGTGAATGACCTATCAACTATCAGCTATCAACTCTTCAGCAGTTCATGCACTTTGGCGGCGATGTCGGACTCGCGCATGAGGGCTTCGCCGACGAGAACCGCGTCCACCCCTGCGCCTGCCAGTGTTTCCACATCCTGCCGGGTGAAGATACCGCTTTCGCTGACGAACAGAGTGTTATTGTCATTGCGGGGCGTTTGTTTCAGCAGATCGAGCGTGACGGCAATATTGGTGCGAAACGTGTGCAGGTCGCGGTTGTTGATGCCGATGAAATCCGCCCCTGCGTCTAAGGCTTCCTTCAGTTCGTCGGCATCATGTACTTCCACGAGCGCGGTCATGCTGTATTCCCGCGTGAGGGCGAGACAGGCGCGTAAATCCTGACACGGGAGAGCGGCCACAATCAGTAAAATCGCGTCCGCGCCCGCCAATCGGCTCTCTACCACCTGCCAGGGATCAATGATAAAATCTTTGCGCAGAAGCGGCACATCCACGATCTTGCGTATCTCCGTCAGATACTCTAACTTGCCCTGAAAATACGGCTCATCCGTCAGAACGGACAGGCACGTCGCGCCCGCATCCGCGTAGGTTTTCGCAATTACGAGGGGATCGAAGTTGGCGCAAATCACGCCTTTGGATGGCGAGGCTTTCTTCACTTCCGCAATCAGCGCTATCCCCTTTGTTTCTCGTGCCGCCTGAATGGCAGCGCGAAAATCCCGCGCCGACGGCATATCTATAACCTGTTCCTGCATCATAGGTAAAGGTGTTCGCTGCCGCTGCCACGCCACTTCCGTCCGCTTCGTCGCCAAAATCTCCGATAAAACGCTCATGTAGTGCTTTCTTTCTCTTCATTGAATATTTGCGTAAATGCGCCTCCCCTCTCATAGCGCGTTGCGCGGCAAGGAGAGGGGCCGGGGGTGAGGTCAAAACGCCCGCGTAAACGCCCGCAATTCATCCATCTTCGCCAGCGCCTTGCCGGAACGCAGTGTTTCCCGCGCAAGTTCAACCGCTTCCGGCCATGTATCCGCAAGGCCGCACACGCGCAGGGAGGCCGCGATGTTCACAGCCGCCAACTCCTGACGGGCGTGTTCGGCGCGAGTTCCATCCTTACCCGCCAGCACATCGCGCAGCAATTGGGCGTTTTCTTCGGGCGTAGAGCGCGGGGCGAGGTCTTCCGGGCAGGGTTCACCGCCGCGCAATCCCAAAGTCTCGCGGTTCAAGGTGTAGTGTATAATTTCGCCGTCGCGCAGTTCGCTAACATAAGTTATGCCATTTGTAGCGATTTCATCCAGCCCAATTTCGCCATGCATCGCAAGGGCGCGTTCGCTGCCAAGATCGCGCAAGGCTCCAATCGCGAGGGGACACAAACGACGGTCGTATACGCCCAATGTTTGCCGCGTCGCGCGCGCCGGATTGCACAGGGGACCGAGCAGGTTGAACACGCTCCGAACCCCTATTTCGCGGCGTATCGGACCGACATGCTTCAGGGCGGGATGGTGTCCGGGCGCGAATAAAAAGCCGATGCCAACCTCGTCAATGCACCGGGCGCACTGTTCCGGCGACAAATTCACGCGGATGCCACACGCTTCCAGCACATCCGCGCTGCCGCAAATGCCCGACATCGCCCGGTTGCCGTGCTTGGCAACCGGAATACCCAACGACGCGAGGGCAAACGCGGATGCCGTAGACACATTGAACACGCGACATTGGCTGCCGCCTGTGCCGCACGTATCCAGCAGGGACGTTTTCCGCGTGGGAACCGGAACCATGACTGCCCGCATCGCCTGCACGAATCCCGTCACTTCCGCAACCGTTTCGCCCTTCATGCGCAGCGCAACCAGCAACGCGCCGATCTGCCCCGGCGTAGCCTGCCCCGCCATCAGCGCAGTCATCACTTCCGAGGCTTCGGTTCGCGTCAAATCCTGTCGCTCTACCAGTTTGTGCAGAATGTCGGGCAGCATGGGAAGGTTGTTAGGTTGTTAGGTTGTTAGGTTGTTAGGTCTTGGGATGATAGCCTTGCCGCGCAAAATCAAGTGGGCTATCTTGTATCGTCCTAACAACCTAACAACCTAATTCCTATTTTTTCCTCGCCGTCTTCACGGTCGGCGGCGTATTGGTCGGTTCGGGTTCGTCAAGGGTGGATTCGCTCAGGCCGTACCACTCGTTCAGAGATTTGGGCTGCGCGGAGAGGAAGGCAGGGGAGCCATGCCTGCGGCAATATTGCCGACGCTGGGCGGCGTGGCTGGCGTTTTGCCTGCCGCGAACTGGCTGCCGGCGTCCAGAGTGGCGGTTGTGCCGCCTGCCGCTCCCGGCTGAAACACTGTCACCTGACCGCCCGTTGTGGCCGCGCTGACGTGAAACAGCATGCCCGTGAGCGGATAGGGCTGAGAGCCGTAGTTGCGGGCGGTCTGCTGAATGGACGCGATCAGCCCCGGCTCATCGGCGCGTACAGCGGTCAATCGTCCCCGGTTGGGAACCGCCACAATATAATCGCCCTGCAAGCGTTGCCCGACAAAATCGCGAAAGCGTTCCGAAATCAGCCACGTCGCCGTTAGATGGTCGCCTTTGAAATCCAGTCCAACCTCTTCGCCCATCATGCCCCTTTTGCCGCTCGCCTGTCGTCATGGCGTTGGAAACATCGGGGAAACTCTGTACGCCCAGATTGCTCATCGCTTCGGTCACGCACTGCGGCAGGGTGACGCCCCAATCGTCCATCATCTTCTGCGTCACGGCAACCGCTGTACCCGGCAGGTCGCGCATCACGATCACATGCAGGTCGCCCAGAAACGGTTTTGAGGGCAGCGAGTCCTCCTGCTTGCCCAACGATTTGTTGGCGGCATCCACGAACGTCGTGTTTTTCAGGGTCGGGCGGAGGGTGTTGGCGGCCTCCATCCAGCTATGCTGCGGCGTCTCGAAAGTCAGCGAAGCGATCCATCCCCCGATAAGCGCGTCACGGTCGCCCGGATTCTTATAGTAGTTGTGGTACAACTGCTTGATGTTGCCGACAACCGGCGCCTCGCCCTCCCGGTAGAGGACAAACCCGTCATCTTTGGCTTCGATGCGCGCGCCGGGATGCGCGCGCCGGACAGCCAGACGCACCTGATCCCGAAACTCATTGAACGTAACCGCTTTTTCTTTTCCCAGCGAGATTCCGAACAGTTTCATCGTTGTTTATCCCTTGTTGATTTCGCTCTGAATACTGTACCCGATTCACCCTATAATTCGCGAACGGCGCACGCTTATGCCTGCTTCGCGTGAATATGAAATTTTCCGCGAATTGGGCTACTTCACCAGCAGCGGACGCGCTTTTTGCAGCCCCTGTCCGGCGAACACGAGCGGATTGTCAGACACATCCGTTTGCAGCGTGTGGAGCAGTTCCATGCGGCGGCGTTGCTCATCAGGATTGGACGCGGCAAGCGCAATCAGGTTTTCCAGATCGGCGACAACTCCGCTGCGGGTATCGTGTCTCAGGCAGAGCAGCGTCAGCCCCGTCACCTGAAACTGGTCAAAGTACGTGAACAGAAACGTACACAGAGCGGGGCTGTTGCGCAGGTGGTACTTGATGCCGTTTTCCACGCTGCCGATGGGATACTCAGGAAACTGAATGGAATGGATGATGCTGGACGCGAAATTGTTCAGCATCAGTTCGGCCATCATCATTATCTGCGCGTGGAGAACATCCTCCCCGGCGGGAAGCGGGCGATTGTCATAAAAGAACGGGCGCAGATTGCGGATGCTCCAGCAGCGCGCGCAAATAATCGTTTGTTTCCTCGACAGAGCGTTGCAACAACTGCATTTGCGGCTGCTTTTCCGCGTTCAGCAGTTGGCGCTGCGCCTGCGCGAGCTGATCCTGCATGGCAATAAGCTGTTTGTTGGCGGCGTTGAGCAGTTGCCGGGAGTTATAAAAATTCGCAAACCCGACAGTCGCAATCAGCGCCGTCCCGCCTAACCCGATTACCGCCACCTGAATGGCTTCCGTCACAATTTTCCTCTGCTACTCAACATCGCCCTTTGTGTCGCCGGACGGTAGGCGTCGCTCGAATTTCAGAAGCGCGTTCTCCAGTCGCAACAGCAGGTTTTCGCGCTCATGGGCTGCGTTGTCGCGATCTCGCTGCTGATCGAAACGTATCTGGCGAACCAATTCCGTCAGGTCTCTTCAACTCATCGCGTAAATCTTTAACATCTGTTTTCAATTTCTGAACGTCTGCCATTAAGGTGACAACCTGACGTCGCAAGACGCATTAAAGTTGCTTCAATCATGGCTTATGCCACTTTCATCTGCGCTAACAACGCTCTTGTCTCACGTTTCAGCCGCTCAATTTCAATGTCGTCAGCCTCAATCTGCGCTTGCAGTTTCTGTGAATTCCTTTGAGGCATTGGTTAATCGCCGCCTTGTAGTCAGAGGCTGTTTTCAGTTGGACAGTGCAAGACACTCTCATTCATAATTTTTCTCCTTGTTCTTAGAGGCTTTGATACTTGCAAGCAGAGCGCGTGTTTCCTCTCTTAACTTTTTTATTTGTGCGCTGGTTTTCATCTATGCTGGCCTGGTCTTCCTGATCTTTCTTGTGTGAGTTGCTGCATTTCCGCTGCCATGAGACGGAATGTAGATTTATATTTAACAGCCGTTCGACATAGGGCGAACAATGATTTTACTCATGTCAGTGCTCCTCCGCATATTATGGCAGCAGGCAGTTACACGGGTTCGGCAACCAGATCGTAGGGACGGGCTTCGATGACGCGGGCGCGGACGAACGAACCGGGTTTGGCGGCGCACTTCTTTACGTAAACCTGTCCGTCAATTTCCGGCGCGTCGCGGAAACTGCGGCCTATCATCGTGGTAATGTCCAGCGGCGAACGGCTTTCTACCAGCACATCCAGTTCGCGGCCCACCCACTTCTGATTGCAGGCGAGGGAGATGGGCTGCTGCCGCGCCATGAGTTTTTCCTTGCGGGTTCGCTTGGTGCGCGAGGGCACTTTTGGTTCCATATCCCCGCTCGGCGTCCCGTCCTCAACGGAATACTCGAACACGCCCACGCGGTCGAACTGCGCTTCCTCGACAAAGCGTTCCAGCGTGGCGAAATGCTCTTTGGTTTCACCCGGAAAGCCCACAATGAACGTCGTGCGAATGGCGACATCGGGCGCGGCGGCTCGGAAATCCGTCAGCAGTTTCAGGTAGCCGTCGTACGTCATTGGGCGGCGCATCAGGCGCAGCATCTCGTTGTCGGCGTGTTGCAGCGGCATATCAATGTAGTGCAGCAGTTTGGGCGTGGTGGCAATGGCGTCTATGATACCCCGATTGACGCGGGACGGGTAGCAGTAAAACAGGCGCAGCCACTGCACGTCGTTGATTTGCGACAGTTCGCGCAGCAGTTGGGGCAGCATCATTTTGCCGTACAGATCATAGCCGTACTGCGTCGAATCCTGCGCGATGAGATTGATCTCCTTCACGCCCTGCGACGACAAGCAGTTCGGCTTCGGCAATGATTTTTTCCATCGGCTTGCTGACGTGCCGGCCCCGGAAACTCGGAATGGCGCAGAACGTGCAGGCGTGGTCGCAGCCTTCGGAGATTTTCAGGTACGCCGTCCACGGACTGCCCAACCGGGCGCGCGTTGGCGTGTCCAGCCATTGATGATGCGGCTTGGCCCCGATTTGCAGCAGTTGTCCGGGCCGAATCAGCGAGTTGCCCACGACCTGCCCGATCTGGCCCATCTGCCCCGTGCCGATAAAAGCGTCCACATCGGGCATTTCCAGCGCCAGTTCTTTGGCGTACCGCTGCACCAGACACCCCGCCACAACCACCTTCTTGATTTCGCCCCGCTCTTTGCGCTGCAAGGCTTCCAGAATGGTGTTGATGGACTCCTCTTTGGCGGCATCAATAAACCCGCAGGTATTGATAATGACTACATCGGTATCGCCGCGCACGGCTTTGCTGTTATGGGCGGACTCAACGCCGTAGCCTTCGCTTTGCAGCAGGCCGAGCATCTCCTCGCTGTCCACCTCATTTTTGGCGCAGCCCAGATTGATAAGGCTGACGCGCCCTTTATTGCCCATATTTTGGTTTTGCGTACTTAAAGACTCTGGAAATGGTTCGATTGTTTGGATAGACATACGCTTATTGTACCGCAAAAACAGCCGAACGCGCCGAGGAGAGTATCAGGCTCTCCTCGGCGCGTTTCCGCGCCTGCTATCGAAGTTGGTGGATAGCAGGCCGCATGCAGGGCGACCTGTCCCGGCTAATCGTCGGAGATATTGGAAGGATACGAGAACTGCCCTGTGCCATTACCGTAGGAGCCGTAGCTGGTCCAGCCGCTCCCGGTGATGTTATCCATAGACACGATGCGGCTGTTGGAGGTATCCGCCACATAGATATGTCCGCCCGCATCTACGGCGATGCCTCCGGGCCAACGGAAGTTCCCCGCGCCGGAACCATTGGAGCCGTATGAGGCCCAGCCGCTTCCACTCATGTCATCTATGCGCGCGATACGTTGGTTCTCGGTATCCGCCACATAAATATGCCCGCCCGCATCTACGGCGATGCCACAGGGCCATTCAAAGTGTCCCGCGCCGGAACTGGAGGAACCAGGGGAACCATACGCAACGATATTGGTTCCATTCATGTCATCCATACGCGCGATGCGGCTGCGGCCCTGATCGGCCACATAGATACGTCCGTGGGTATCCAGGGCAACGCCGGCAGGTAGACTGAAAGCGCCCAGCCCGCTGGTGGAGGCATTGCAGGTAGTCCAGCCGCTTCCGCTCATATCATCTATGCGCGCGATGCGGCTGTTATATTGATCGGCCACATAGATATGGCCCGTCGCATCCACCGCTATGCCTGTCGGCCATTGAAAGTGTCCTGCCCCGGAACCTAACGCGCCGTAGGAAACCCAGCCGGTTCCGCTCATATCGTCCATGCGCACGATGCGGTGATTGCTGCTGTCTGCCACATAGATACGCCCCTGATTGTCCTCGACAACGTTGCCTGGATAGTTGAAATGCCCGACCCCGGAACTGGAGTTACCGGCAGTTCCATAGGAAACCCAGCCGCTTCCGCTTATATCATCCATACGTATAATGCGGCTATTGTTGCTGTCCGCCACCAGGATGTGAAAGGAAGAACGGACTGTCAGATTGAGCGTACCCGACTTCTGATGCTCGGTATCGAGAGCCGTTATGGTTATAGAACCGGCGGCAACGCCGGTCAACAGGCCGTTGGCGTCTATTGTCGCTTTGCTGTGATCGCCGGTGTCCCAGGTCATATTGGCCGGTGTCGTCAGCACAGCCGCTCCGGTGGCGTCTATGGGCGTCGCGCTTAACTGCAATGTCGCGGCAGGAGCCAGAGAAACCGCTCCCCCCGCCGCCGTCACCTGAATGACGCTCGACTGTGCTGTCCATCGTCATTGTGAGAGGCGTAGACTGATCGGCGGTAATCGTCAGCGGAACCGTCACCGTTGCCTGCGCTGTGCCGCTCGCCGCATCCGCGCTCGGATAGGCGGTGGCTTTCGCGCTGTACGCGCCCGGAGGCAGGTCATTGAGATCGCACACGCTTGTTGTCGGGTCGCCAATGGCCGGACGGGTCAGCACCGCGCTGGCGACAGGCGCGCCGCCATTCAGGACAACCACTTTGACGCTGTTGGCGGCTTGCGGGATCAGGCGGCTGGTGGCTTTGCCCCGTTTGGGCCATGTCAATTGAACGACGGCCTTGCCTTTGCCCGAAGTTTTGCCGCTGGCGGTCTTCAGACCGTTCAGCGATTTGCCGCCCCCGCCGCAACCTGTCAGGAAAAGGGCGAGCAGGCAGGAAATTGAGAGTAAAAAGAGTCCAATACGTTTCACGGAGCATTCTCCTGAAAATAAGAGTAGGAAAAATAAGTGGGACAGCGAGGGTTCCTCCGGCCACACAGACGGGAGGAACCCTCGCGGAGCGTTTTGCTTAGTGGATGGTGAGATGGGCATCGCCGGACTGCACGGTGACATCGGCTGTCAGCGAACGAGTGGCATCGGCGTTGCTGCTGGCTTTTACTTTGAAACTGCCATGTGTCGTCGGCGCGGTATACAGGCCGTTGGGGGAGATGGTTCCGCCGTTGCTGACAGCATTGCCATGCGCGTCCACGATGCTCCAGGTCACGCTCGTATCGGATGGGCCGGCAATGGCCGCGCTGAACGTTTGCGTGTCGTTGACGGAAAGCGTCTGGCTGGCGGGCGTGAGGGTAAAGGTCATGCCCGTGACGCTGAACTCTTTGCTGATGTTGGATTCCGTGTCGGTGACAGTGACGTTCGCCGCGCCGGCTCCCATGCCGGTCAGGTTCGCGCCGGTATTCGTGGCGTCTGCCTTGACTTTGGCGGCATCGGAGGAGGTCCACGTCAGCGCGCTCGGCGTCAGCAGAACCGCGTTGCCCTCTGCATCGAACGCCGTAGCGGTGATGCCGACAACCTCATCTTTGAGCAGCGTGGACTGCGCATAGCTGACATTCATGTGGTCAATGGTGGAAACCAGATTCAGCGTCTTCTCGACAGTGGTGTTGGCGGTGACAATGAGCGTATCGTTGCTCACGGCTAACGCCGTACCCGTGCCGTCGCTGCTGGCAAAAGCCGACACGGACAGGGTGAGGCTGCGCACCGGCAGTTCATTGAACTCCTGCGTGGTGGAGTTGCCGGAAGTCGGGCGCGAAACCACCTTTGAGGCAATAGAAGCGCTGCCGTCCAGAATAGCAATGCGGATGCTGTTGGCGGCGAGGGGAATCAGGCGGGTTTTGGCTCCGCGCCCCGTTGTGTTCCAGATAACCGTGATGGTGGCGTGGCCTGCGGCGCGGGTGCTTTTGCCGCCACCCCCACAGCCAATAAGAGCGACGGTAAACAACGCGATAAGAGCGAACAGAGAGGCTTGCAGTACATTCAGACGCATATCCGATACTTCTCCTGAGTAGATTGGGGTACATTCCGTTGCGCCCCGTAAATTTAGCGAACCAGGGAAAAGTATCGGCTACATCCCCCGCAAAGTTCATGGTTTATCAATTAAAAAATTGATAAACCGAAATGAGGGAGAGGGTTGGCCTGTATCGCGCGTTCAAAGCAGATCATTGAGAATTGAGCAGCAGCGTGATTTTGTCAGCCGCGAAGCGAGGTGAGGCTTTCGCTGACTTCCCATAAGCGTTCTTCCGCTGTTCGGTTGTAGGAGGCGCGGGAGGAGGGGGCGGCGTGGCAGTCCTCGAAGTACATGCCGGTCAGGGGAAGCGCATCGGGCGAAGTGGCAAGGTAAACGGGTGTCAGCGCGCCCTCTTCGAGGGAACGGCCCCAGATGCGATAGGCAAGGCGCACAAAGGGCGAGTTGCTTTCGCGGCTGATGTCCGTGTTGATGACGCCGGGATGCAGGACATACGCGGCCACATTCGTTCCCTGCAATCGCTTCACGAGCGCGTGGGTAAACAGCACATTTTCGAGTTTGGAAGCGGCATACGCGCGAAAAGGGCGGTACCGCTTTTCGCCCTGCAGGTTGTCGAAGTCCAGTCCCTTCCACAACACTTTATGCGCGGCGGACGAGACGTTGAGGATGCGGGCGGGGGACGCGGGGGTTCCGCTTGCCTTCAGGGTGTCCAGGAGAAGATGCGTGAGGAGAAAGGGCGCGAGATGGTTGACGGCGAACGTGGTTTCAAATCCGTCCGTCGTGATTTCGCATTGCTTTTTCACGACGCCCGCGTTGTTGATCAGCACATCAAGGCGGTCATAGCGATGGGAAAAATCTGCCGCCAACGCGCGAACGTTTGCCAGCATGGAAAGGTCATATCGCAGAAACGCGATGGCAGGGTTGCCCGTCTGCTCCCGTATCGCTTCCACTGCCGCCGCGCCCCGTTCTTCACTGCGCCCCACGAGAACAACGGTTGCCCCACGTTTCGCCAGTTCCAAACCGGTCTGTCTGCCGATGCCGCCCGTGCCGCCCGTAATCAGGCAGATTTTGCCCCGCATCCCCTCCGCCATTTGCTTGTTTACCTATTTACCATCCTGCTCACTTCAAGCAAATTGCCGTCAGGGTCGCGGAAATAAAGAGATTCTATTGGGCCAATCGCGCCCGTCCGCAGAACAGGGCCTTCCAGTATATCAATCTTATGCGAACGCAGACGCGCTTCCACTTCAGTAAGAGGGATAGAAGCAAGAAAGCACAGGTCGGCGGAACCGGGCGTCGGCTGCATGGCTTTCGGCTCGAATTCACGCCCCACCTCATGCAGATTGATTTTCTGTTGCCCGAAGCGCAACGCTTTGCGCCCCTCGCCGAACGTGATAACCTCCATGCCTAACACTTCGGAGTAGAACGCGCAGGTTGCTCCCACATCGCGTACCGTTAATACCAGATGATCCAATCGCTCAATCATACGGTGGTTTCACTCCTCACGATTGGCGCTTCCAGTGGATTCTCCTGTTCGCGCATAATGCGTAGCCATCCCCGCCAACCCATCACTGCCAGAATGAGAAAGATTAAATACAACACGGTGCTTGTGTAGTAGTGATTGACAGGGAACAGATAAAGCGTGTAAACCACATCGGCGGCAATCCAGAGAGGCCAGTTTTCAATAATCTTTCGGGTTTGCAGACACTGCGCGACGATGCTCAATGCGGTTGTAATGCCGTCCGCATAGGGGTTGGGGTCGGCCCATGCGGGCATTTTCATGGCGGCGACAAGCACAACGCTCAATGCAACTGTAATGCCTGCCCATATCCATCGCCAGCGCATGGAAAGCGGCATAATAGGCAGGTCATCCTTGCGATTGGGACCGCAGCGCAGCCAGGCCCACCACGCATAAAAGGAGAGCGGCAGAAAGCAGAATATCTGCAATCCGGCATTGGCGAACAGCTTGCCATCTCGAAACACGAGGGCATACAACACGACGGACACAATGCCCCAGGGCCATGTCCAGATGTTGTTACGCGCGGCAAGCATTACGGAGATAAGGCCAGTAGTCGCGGCGATTACCTCTTTCTTGTCCATCGTGATGAGTTGTTGCCAAAATTCGTTAAGAAGTGAGTGCATAGTGGTTACAAAGGTGTCAGGTATCAGGTGTCAGGTGTCAGGCAAATGCCTCATTTCCCTCGTACTCTATTCCGAACAGGGCTGAAGTAAGCGCGTGTTTTTCTGACACCTGACACCTGATACCTGATACCTTCCTATTGAGCGCAGGGCAGCGGCATGGGGCCATCGCCGTAGCCGCCGTTGTCGTCGGGCATGGCCGGGTACATCCATAGATTACGCGCCGACCAGTTGTAGATGGTGTGGCTTGGACCACCCTGACAGGCGGGGAAATCTTCGCCCGCGCTGTCGGCCTCCCGCGCGATAGTAAATTTGGCATGACCGTCCACAAACGCCAGGTTGCCGCCCTTGCGGAAGACGGCCCGCCAGCGCAGTTTATTATCGAAGTCCGACGACTCCAGCGTGTTCCAGTCGCAGCCGAAACTGTTGCCAAAGGCGGAAGTCGCCTGATTGAGCGTAAACGCGACGGTGCTTGAAGGCTGATTGATTTGCGCCAGAATTGCGGGCGTATCCAAAACCTTGCCGTTAGGCGTGTGCGTGTACGTGTCCGGGTCGAAATCGAACGGGTAACTGCCGTCGCAGCCTAAAAACCAGTTCATCTGATAGGTATTGGTGAGCAGTTCGCCGTTGGACGTGGCGCAGGCATCCGTGAACCAGTTGGCTTTGTCGGGCATCCAGGGCGAGTGAAAAATCTGTTTGTTTTTGGCATACGGCAGCAGGCGCAATCCCCATCCCTGCCAGGGTATACCGGGCGCGGGCGCTTTAGGGTTGGTGTAAGGCGTGACGCTCGGATCATTCCACGACCCGACCGGAACCCACTGCTCGTCATAATCCTGCGCGTACATCGTGGCGGTCAGCCCGACTTGCCGGATGTTGGACATGTCCTGCGTGTTGCGGGCCGAACTACGCGCCTGCGCGAAGACGGGAAACAGAATGGCCGCGAGTATGGAAATAATGGCGATTACGACGAGCAATTCAATCAGGGTGAAAGCGGTATTCAGGTGTTCAGGTATTCGGGTGTTCAGGTGTTTGTTCACAAGTGAGCGCCCGGTATTCGGTGTTCGGTGTTGACAGGACATAATGCGTTCTTTGCAGCCTCTTGCTTCTGTAATGTACAGCATACCCTATGTTGAGAAGACGTTTGCAGTCTTCGCAGGGGTTCATGGCTGTAGGATATATCATTCTGTGTGACAACAGCGTGACAAAACCGAGGCGTTTGCATGAACAAATTACGCGCCAAAGTCTCCGAACAACCTTTTCGACAATTCCGTTTGCAGCAGGTTCTCGGGGTCGCACTCGCGTTTCAGGGCGGCGAACTGGCGCAGCACATCCCCGCCGAGGTACGTTGCCGCGCTGGCGTTGTCCAGCGTGCTGTCTTTGGCGAAATAGAAACGCCCGCCGGAGGCCAGTACCAACTCGTTCAGTTTGGCGGTAAGCGCCCACAGCCGTTTGCGATTATGTTTGGTGACGGGGAAGTCGAGGGCGAAGGAGTAACCGTCTACCGCGTGGGACATGAGAAAATCGTCCCGCCGATGCCGCTTGAACACGCCGAGATAGGGAACAATGCCCATGCGCTGACACAATTTTATTTGCGCGGTGAAGCATTTTTCGGCATGGGCGGCGGGAACGAAACTCTGGTACTGTATCAATCCCCCTGGCTTGTACACCCATTTCCAGTTGGGAACGTAGTCCAGCAGAAACGCGAAACCGGCATGGGATTGCCGCGCCCACTTGCGGTTGCCGATTGTGCTGCTGGCGGTATATTTGGCCCAATTCAGCAGTCGCATGCCCCAATCGCAGCTGAATGGCTTCATCAATCGCCACATAATGGACTTTGGAATCAAGCCGAACAGCGTGTCTGGTAACTCCTGATTCTCCACGCGCAGGGTTTGGGCGGGGTTAGGATCGTCCTCCCCGTGCAGGTAAAACGCCTCGTGTACCTGCCCCCTGCCCATTTGATCGCCTTTGGCAAAGCAGTCTATCCAGCCCACAAGATAATCGGCTTTGTCCATGCGGGCCTCGAACTCGCGGATAATATCGGCAAAATTACGAACGGAAAACGCATACACGGACAGCAGGCCGGATTCCACCTTTTTCATTTGCAGGACGATGCGCGTAAAGCAGCCCAACATGCCGAAACTGCCGATAGCGGCATAAAACAGGTCGGCATTCTGTTCGCGGCTGCACGTCGCCAACTCGCCGGTCGGCAGCAGCAGGTTGAATTCCAGAACATGGTCGCCTATCGGCCCCATTTTGAAGTTGTTCTTGCCGTGAAAGTTCATGCCCAACGCGCCGCCCATCGTCACGGTCATGGTTCCCGACACGACGGGCGGCCACCAGCCATCGCCAACCACATACTGCCACAATTGGCGCAGGGTCACGCCCGGTTCGATAACGAGAACGCCGGTTTGCGGATTCCAGTCCAAAATTCGGTTCATGCGCGTCAGGTCGAGGCAGACATTTTCGCCGGACAGCGACGCATCGCCGTAACTCCGTCCCGCGCCGCGCAGTCCCACTTTCAGGCCATGCGCCCGCGCCGTCTCAAACGCCTCCCGAATTCCCTGAATGGTAGTCGGGCGATACACGTAGGAAAGAACGGCCTCATTCATGCCCCACGTTTCCACGCGCTCCAGACGTTCCAGCGGCATGGGCGGGCGCAATGTTTCGGACGTGTGGACGCAAGAAGCGGTGTTTATCTCTGTATAAGGGTTGGGGGGCAGAGTCGTTTGTAGTGTGGACAGTTCCATAATGGTACGCGCATCCGGCTTATAAAAAGCCGGTTATCAGGCCTTCGGCCAATCGTCTCATCAACGCAAGAGTTGCCTTCATGTTACCGCGACAATGTACTTGAACGACATTCGCGTGTATTCGCGTTCATTTGCGGCTAAACACTCCTAAAAATTTAACTTTTTGAAAATGGCGGACGGGATGTTGCGAATAATCAGCATAATCGGCTGCCACTTCCACGGAACGTAGGCGGTATGTTTCCCGGCGCGGGCGGCGGTAAGAATTGCTTTAGCGGCCTCGTCTGCGGAAATCAACAGCGGCTTTTTGGTCACGTCTTTGGTCATCGGCGTATCTACGGGGCCGGGTTTGATGGTGACGACTTTAACGCCGTATCTGCCGATACGGTTGCGCAGGGCTTCCAGATAGGTGTTGAGCGCGGTCTTGGACGCGCCATAAGCCGGATAGCCCTTGCGCCCCCGGTCGCCCGCAACCGAAGAGATGCCGACAATGGTTCCCGCCTGCGCCCGCTCGAATCGCTGCGCCGCCTCGTTCAGCCACGCAATCGCGCCCAGAACATTGATCTCGATAGCCAGCCTGTCTTTATCAAAGGCGTACTCGTTGTCCTCAATCAGCGGCATCACGCCCGCCGCATAAATAATCAGGTCCAGTCCGCCCATATCATGCGTAATCTGCTGAAACAGCGCGGGAACGCACTCATACTCGCGCACATCATGGACATACGCCCGCGCTAATGTTGGTGTTGGGTGTTCGGTGTTGGGTATTCGGGCAGATTCTTGCGGAACTGGCGCAACTACCTGCCGAGTTCTCCCGTTAATGTCTTCAACAATCCGCGCTAATTCCGATTCGCGCCGCGCCACCAGCGCAACCTGACAGCCCTGCGCCGCCAGTTGCCGCGCCAGCGATTCGCCTATTCCCGACGACGCGCCCACCACAATCGCGCGCCGCCATTCCGTGTTTGTCACCGTGAAATCCTTTCGAGAGGAAGGTTGTTAGTTGCTAGGTTGTTACGATACAAAGTTTATAATACTGTCCTGCTCAATCTAACAACTAACAACCTATCCTTACCTACGCCCCTTGCGCAATCAGCAGCAGGCCATCGGCGCGGGCGAGAAGCGCGTCGCATTCGTGGAGCGCATTCAGCCAGCGGGCGGGGATGCAGGAATAGCCGTAATAAGCGCCTGCTAATGCGCCTGTAACCGCCCCGACCGTATCTGCATCCGCGCCCCGGTTGATGACGGCAATCAGCGCGGCTTCCAGCGTGGCCGTGTGCAGAAACGCCCATATTGCCACTTCCAGCGTGTCTAAAACGTAGCCGGTGGGAGAGGTGTCGTTGCGGGTTTCCTGCGCGCGGCGAATTCGCGCTTTTAATTCCTCCGACACCCCCGCAGTGGCCTGTTCCGCGCCCGCTATCGCCGCCTGTTTATCCGCGCCCATGAGCAGCAGGGCAATGGCGACGTTGAGAAACACGCAACTCTGTTCGCAATCCGCGTGGGCATGCGTAATGCGCGAAAACACGGGCGACAGCGTGGCGACGTAATCAGGGTGGCGATAAAAGAACAGCGCGAGGGGCGAACAGCGCATGAGGGAACCGTTGGGCGCGTTATCGGGATTGGCGGCCTGCGCCTTTGTACTGGCCTCTTCCCATCCCACGCCACGCGCAATGGCGTTCAAAACTGTTCGCGTATGGTTGCCCACATCCGGCGGGCTGGATTGCAGCCACGCGACAAAACGCCGCGCAATATCGTCGGGATCGAACACGCGCTTTTCCAGCAGGCTGTCTACCGCGCACAGCGTCATTTGCGTGTCGTCCGTCCATTCGCCGGGGGCAAGGCGCAGCCATCCGCCACCGATCATATCGGTGACGTAATGGTTCGGATCGCGGGCGGGCTGAAACTCCAGCGGCGCGCCGAGCGCGTCCCCCACTGCCGAGCCGAGCAGGACGCCACGAAAACGGTCTTGCAGTTGCGGTTGTTGCGACGCGAGGGGCGGCTGCGTCATAGGCCGTTGTCTCCAGCAGAGGAAAAGAGAAGACAAAAGACAGAAGACAGAAGGAAAAACTTCATCCTTCATCCTTCATCCTTCATCCTTTGCGATTAGCGGGCCGGTTCCAGATTGAGATATTCTTTCATGGCCTGATTGAGTTTCTTGCGGTCATCCGGGTCAGCCATTTGCAGGCCGTAATGGTTGATGTACAGCACGGCTTGATTTGCCCATTCATTATAGCATGTCGGGCAGACTTTACTCTGAATCGTCTGTCCCAACTGCCCGCCGACGGGCGGTTCCGGCATTGCTGCGGCTTCCGCGCCGCACTTCACGCATGTTATTGTCGCCACGCTCATAACTCCTTCGTAACTTCTCGTTACTATGCAGACGTTCAGAAACGCCGCAGGTTCTCTCTGAAACTCCATACGTCCGGGTAAACCGCTTTGTTTGCCGTCGCGCTTCTCGCGTCTTCATACAGGATTTTACCCTTTATAAGGTGAAAGGGGTAAGGGGTAAGAAGATAGGAGATACAAGATACGAGATACGAGATACAAGCCGAACACCTGAAACCATAGAACCATAGAAACCTAAAACCCTAAAACCCTACCTACAAGGAGATTTTAATGAAAGACCCACGCTATACGCAGTTAGCGACGCTGTTGGTACGCCATTCGATTAAAGTGACGCCGGGGGACAAGGTGTTTATCGAGACGTTCGATATTCCTACCGATTTTGTTGTGGAACTAATTCGAATTGTGGACGCGGCGGGCGGGCTGCCGATTGTCAGCACGAACGAAATGGCGATTCGACGCGCTCTGTATTCGGTGGCGACTGAGGCGCAGATGCGAACCATCGGCGCGATTGAGCGGCTACAGATGGAATCCGTGCAGTGTTATATCGGTGTGCGCGGCAGCCACAATATCAACGAACTGGCCGATGTGCCGAAAGAGCGCATGAGCCTGTACGAAGAGCATTGGTGGCGGTACGTGCATGGCGAAGTGCGCGTTCCCAAAACACGATGGGTAGTGCTGCGCTGGCCCAATCCGAGCATGGCGCAGGCCGCCAATCTGCCTACGGAAGCCTTTGAAGACTTTTATTTTCAGGTGTGCGCGGGCGTGGATTACGGACAGATGGCGGAAGCGATGAAGCCCTTACACGCGCTGATGGATAAAACCGACCGGGTTCACATTCTGGGCGCGGGAACCGACCTGACTTTCAGCAAAAAGGGGATTGCAACCGTTCCCTGCGCCGGTGAAGCCAATGTGCCGGACGGGGAAATTTTCACCTGCCCTATTCGAGACTCGGTAAATGGCGTGATTCAGTACAACTGCGAAACCCTGTATCGCGGCACGACGTTCAACAACATCCGGCTGGTGTTCAAGGACGGCAAAATCGTGGAAGCAAGCGCGGAAAGCGACGGGGACAAACTCAACGAGATTCTGGACGCGGACGAGGGCGCGCGTTACATCGGCGAATGGTCGCTGGCCTTCAACCCGTATATTCTCAAACCCATGAAGGACATTCTGTTCGACGAGAAGATCGCGGGCAGTTTCCATTTAACGCCCGGACAGGCGTATGAGGAGGCCGATAACGGCAACAAATCGCAGGTGCATTGGGACATGGTGTGCATCCAGCGTCCCGAATACGGCGGCGGTGAAATCTACTTCGACGACGTTCTAATTCGCAAGGACGGCCTGTTCACCCTGCCCGAACTGCAAGCCCTCAATCCCCACGCGCTAAAACAGGCATAGCAGAATTCACGAAGTTACACGGACGAATAAACAGTTCTGTTGAAGTACACAGGCATTATACCGACCAATCCTCGACGCGCAATCCGCGTACTTTTTCAAAGTCGCTCAGGTTGCGCGTCAACACGGTGGCATCATTGGCAAGCGCGATAGCCGCAATCTTCAAGTCCATCGTGCCGATACGAACGCGCATTTGTCGCAATCGTTCAAAGTGGGCCGCAGCCTGATCGTCATAGTTCAACAAAGAAATCTGCTGATAACGATCAATAAACAGCCGCAGGTTGGCATAGGCGCGCACCTGCTGCTCAACAGTATTTGCGCGGGCAATGTAGGTGAGCCATCCACGCATCTGTTCCTCATAGGTGATGACACTGACGAAAATGTCTGCGGACTGTACAAGCGCCAACCGCCTCCCGAGGTTGAAACCTTCTACGGTGTCTTGGTCAGCAATGCTGAGGTGGTCTGTGTCAAGAATAAACATTACGCGGCAACTTCCTCATTGCTTGTTAGTACTGCCTCATCGTCTGCGGGGCGCAACGACTCTCGGTACTCGCGCCCTAAACGCATTGCCTCTTCGTAATCGGGATCATCCTTAAACGTTCCCCATATCTTTTTCCACCACGGAGCAGCGTCCTCCGGTGTTGCTGTTACTTGTTGCGCTTTCAGGCGGGCGGCTTCGGCTTCCAGAACGGTTACGCGCGCTTCCAAGGCATCTACGCTCTCTTGCAATTCTGTTAGCTCCTCCGTTGTGACTGTACGCTCTTGCTGTGTCAACGCTGCCATTGCTTTGCCCCTCCTGTCTCTAGTTGGCATCTGCCTTCTAGTAGTATAACACAACCTTAAAGACGGCCTCACGACTCGAACAAAGATTTCGCTTCGGCAATCAGCCGTTCCAATTTCTGCCGGTTTTGCGTATTTTTATCGTCGCGCACATGCAGTTCCACCCCCGGCGCAAGCAGAATACGCTGCCAGATTTCGATTGACGATTGACGATTGGCGATTGACGATTGCTCTCCTTCTCGTATCTTGTATCTTGTATCTTGTATCTCCTTTTCTCCCTGTCTCCTCTTCTCCTCTTCTTCTGCAACGGAAGGACGCGGAAACAGGGCGCGGCGCGAGGGGGGGACAGCCTGCGCGTTTTCGGCAAGAAGCGCTTCTCCGTTGGGGCGGGCGGTCAGGGCATCCAGAATGTACTGGTACGCTTCCGCCTGCTCTTCGAGCGTCGCGCCAACCGTATCCGGGGGAACATCGGTCAGCGCGTTGCCCGCTTGCGAGTGGGAATTGCGTTCCGGCCATTCGCTGCGCGTCAGCAGGGCGGCTACCTGCGCGTCCGTGAGGGATAACATGCGATCCCGCATGGCGGCAATGGGAAGCAGCGCCTGCTTCATTTGCCCGATCAGGCGCAGGCGGTTGAGGTGGGCGCTTCCGTAAAGCGCGTAGCGGCCTCGGGACTGTGGCGCGGGCAACAATCCTTTGGCCGCATAGTAACGCACGGCGCGGGGCGTGATGTGGGCGGTGTGCGCCAGTTCTTCCAATGTATACAGCGCGTCTCTGGTCAATCTACAACCTCGTGTCTGCGGAAATGCAGGTTGTTAGTTGTTAGGAGGATGCAAGAGCGCCACGCTTGCGCGCCGCAACTCTGCCAACCGCATACCTAACAACCTAACAACCTAACAACTAACAACCTGCTACAGTTGTAGTATTGTACCGTCTTCCTCCTCCCGAAAAGCAAAAATGCGTTTCACAAACGCGACAAGTTCGCTCGGATTGAACGGTTTGGTCAAATAGCAGGCCGCGCCCGACTGCCAGCCCGCCGTGACATCGGCATCCATCGCTTTCGCCGTCAGCATAATCACGGGCAGGTCGCGGGTCGCCGGGTTCTTTTGCAGCGTTTTCAGCAGTTCAAACCCGTCTATGTGGGGCATCATCACGTCCGTCACCACCATGTCGGGAACCTCCTGCGCGATCTTCTCCAGCGCTTCGCGGCCATCCATCGCCGTCACCACGCGGTAGCCGTGCCGTTCCAGATTGATCTGCACCAGTCGCACAATGCTGCGCTCATCATCCACCGCCAGAATCGTCTTTTGCATCTCGCTTCATTCCTTTCCGCCACTGTGCGCCCGTCGCTGATGTTCTCAACAGCAGGCGCGTAAGTCATCACTATCAACCTCGCAATAATGTGACATACTAGAGTATTCTCAGAGAAATTCTAGTGAATTCGTAGTGTAATATTACTGACGTTGAACTGACGGGTAAAAGTTCGCAAGTATGCGGATGATCTAAATTGTTTGAGAATACAGTTTGTGAGGGCAAGAAATAGCTCGTCGGTGAAAACAAGACTGCATCGTACCTCCTCCTACCGCAACGGTGTGGTAAACTAAAAGTATTATGGCTCCTCTGGTATCCTGTCAATCTTTGACCAAAAGTTACGGCGCTCGACCGCTGTTTTCCGATATTACGTTCGGCATCGAAGCCGATGAAAAACTGGGCTTGATCGGGCCGAACGGTTCCGGCAAGTCCACCCTGCTGCGCCTGCTGGCGGGCGAGGACAAGCCGGATAGGGGCGAAATAACGCGCCGCCGCTATCTGAATCTGGTGTATCTGGCGCAGGAAGATCGCTTTCCGCCCGACCTGACCGTTGACGATGTGCTGGACGCCGTGTTACAGCAGCAGCCGATGGAAGACTATGAGCGCGACGCGGAGAAGAACCGCGTGATGACGGCGACGGGCTTTGCCGATGGTTCGCAGGTTGTCGGCGCGCTGTCCGGCGGCTGGAAAAAGCGGCTTGCCATTGCGCGGGCATTGGTGCAGCGTCCTGATCTGCTGTTGCTCGACGAACCCACCAACCACCTTGATTTGCAGGGCGTCTTGTGGCTGGAAAACCTGCTGCAAAACGCGCCATTCGCGTTTGTCCTCGTCAGCCACGACCGAACCTTTCTGGAAAACATCACCAACCGCATCGTGGAACTTAACCGCGCGTACCCCGAAGGCTATCTGAGCATCCGGGGCAATTATAGTCAGTTTCTAATGGAGAAAGAGGAACTGCTGGCCGCGCAGCAGCAGCAGCAGCACGCGATGGCAGGCAAGGTGAAGCGCGAAATCGAATGGTTGCGGCGGGGGGCGCAGGCGCGTTCCACTAAAGCCCAGTACCGCATTGACGCCGCCAACCAACTGATCGGCGAGTTTGCGGAAGTGAAATACCGCAACGCGCAGGACAAGGCGGTCGCCATTGATTTTTCCGCGTCGGGGCGCAGAACCCGCGAACTAATTGTCGCGAAAAACATTGCCAAAACAATGGGGCAACGGCAGTTGTTTTCGGGCGTGGACGTGACGCTTTCACCCGGCACGAAATTAGGCTTGATCGGCGCGAACGGTTCCGGCAAAACCACCCTGTTGCGCCTGCTGACCGATACCTTGCAGCCGGACGAGGGTACGATTCGGCGGGCGGACGGTCTGCGCATCGTTTTGTTCGATCAGAACCGGGCGCAGTTGGATAAAACGGTGTCCCTGCGCAACGCGCTTTCGCCCAACAGCGATTACGTGGAGTATCAGGGCGGCAAAACCCATATAGTGTCATGGGCAAAGCGGTTTCTGTTTCAGTCGCAGCAGTTGGATATGCCGGTCAGCCAGTTATCGGGCGGCGAACAGGCGCGTATCTTAATCGCGAATTTAATGCTTCAACCCGCCGACGTGCTGATACTGGACGAACCCACAAACGATCTGGATATACCCTCGCTGGAAGTGCTGGAAGACAGTCTGGAAGAGTTCAAAGGGGCATTAATACTGGTCACGCACGACCGCTACATGCTCGACAACGTTTCGCAGGAACTGCTGGCGTTGGACGGTAGGGGGGGCGCGGCGTATTTTGCCGATTACGCGCAATGGGAACAGATGCAGGGGCGGCAATCGGATGCGTCAAAAACCGACAACGCCAAAACGTCTGGCGGCGCGAAACCGGGCGCGGTTCCCCTGCGCCGCTTGAGTACGGCAGAGCAAAAAGAGCTGGCGAACATGGAAACCGCGATCATGGCAGCGGAAACGGACGTGGAAACGCGGCAGCAAGCCCTCAGCGACTCTACTGTGTTTTCTGACCACCTCAAAATGCAGGACGCGCTGAAAGCATTGGAAACCGCGCAAACCCGCGTCGCCACTTTATACGCCCGTTGGGAAGAATTGGAAGCAAGGAAGTGACGGTATTCGGTATTCGGAGAATACGAAACTACCGGAATTCATTTCGCGCGGCAAGACCATCAACCGAACACCCAATACCCAATACCGAACACCATACACCATATTCCTACGGTACACCCGGAATGCCCGTATCTTGCTGCTGCTTTTGCTGTACGGATTTAGCCACGCCCAAAAGCATCGGGAGATACGACGCCAGCGACTGCATGAAGACAAACGACAGTAGCAGGTGAAAGACGAGCGCAATCATACTCCAGTTGGCGCAGTATCGCCCGATGGCCTGCCGCTTGCGGTCTTCCATCATCATAAACGCCCACCCGACGGGCAGACCGATAAAGGGAATTGTCAGGGCGAGCAGCACCGCCGCCCGCCGCGCCATCGCCGGGTCGCCCCCACCCCCATTGCCATAATCCGGCATATACGCCGGGGGCGGCGAAGACATCATCGGCGGCTGCGCCGGCGCGTTCATCATGGGATTCATGGCAGGCGGCAGGGGCGCGTTCATCGGAACGGGCTTCCCTGCGCGATCTGTCGCCATTGCCGTTCCGCCCTGCATCGGGGCAGGCTGCTGCGCGCCCGTTATCAGGGACGACTGGCAACGGTAACACGTAGTGACCGTATCGAAGTTGTTGGCTCCGCATTTGGGGCAGGTGACGCGCCCTGTGCGCTGTACCATTCGGCACTCCTTTGAAGATACGAGATACGAGATACGAGATACAAGTGAACACCTGCTTTACTCAACCGCTATTAGAAGGAGATTAAAGCACAAATTCTTGTATCTCGTATCTCGTATCTCGTATCTCGTATCTAAACTCCTGGAGGAACACTATGCTGGCATCGCAATTGGCGGCGCAGATGTATACCATTCGTGATTATACCAAAACCGCAGGGGATTTGGCGCAATCTTTGCAAAAACTCCGCGCAATCGGCTATGAGGCGGTTCAACTCTCCGCAATTGCGGCAATGGACAGCGAAACGCCCGAAGTTTCGGCTGCGGAGGCGCGGCAAATGCTGGACGACAACGGCCTGCGCTGCGTCGCCACGCATCGGAACTGGGATAGCCTGCTGAACCACACGGACGAGGAAATCGCGTTTCACCAGACGCTCGGCTGCGATTACACCGCCATTGGCAGCCTGCCGGGACGCTACCGGGAACAGGGCGTGGAGGGTTATCGCCAATTTGTACAGGACGCCATTCCCGTTATCGCGCGATTGAAAGCAGCGGGCATCCGGTGGGGCTACCACAACCACGAATTCGAGTTTATGCGCGCGGGAGCGGGACGACAAACCTGCTACGACATTCTCATTGACGAGGGCGGCGCGGATTTCACGCTGGAAATAGATGTCTACTGGGTGGATCACGCGGGCGTCAGCCCCGAACGCCTGTTTGAGCGCTGCGCGGGCCGCGTCCCCGTCATCCACCTCAAAGACAAGGAGGTGGTTCCCAAAGACGGCCCGGTAATGGCGGCCATTGGCGAGGGCAATCTGGATTGGGAACACATTCTGCCCGCCTGCGCGGTTGCGGGCGTGGAAATATACGCGGTCGAGCAGGACGTTTGCCGCCGTGATCCCTTCGACTGCCTGCGCTCCAGTTTCGAGTTCCTGACCACGCAAGTCTAAAAAAGTGTTTGCCCTGCCTGTCTGCATCCTGACGCGCGGCTTCTTTCTGTTTTGGAAAGAAGCCGCATTTGCGTTATAATTTCAAATTATAACGCTATTGTAACGCATTTCTCACACTGCCTTAACGCTCGAACGGTAAATTGAATTCACATCAAGCGTTGAGGAGGAGAGAAACATCATGCGACAGGAACAAAAAAGATTGGTTCAGGATTCGTTCGCGCAGATTGCGCCTATTGCGGAGGAAGCGGGACAACTGTTTTACGCCAGATTGTTTGAACGCGACCCCACCTTGCGAGTTCTGTTTCGGGGCGACATCCGCGAACAGAGCAGGCATCTGATGACGGCATTGCGCTTCGCCGTCGAAAGCCTGAATCGTCTGGAAGAGTTACTGCCTGCGCTGCGGCAGTTGGGACAGCGGCATGTGGGCTATGGCGTCACGCCGGAACACTTCGCGCTCGTCGGCGAAACTCTGCTCTGGACGCTGGAACAGGGATTGGGCGATGCCTTCACGCCCGAAACCCGTGAAGCGTGGGCGGAAGTTTACGCGGTTGTTGCCACTGTTATGCAGGAGGGCATGGAAGCCTTCAGCGCAGGAACGCGGGAAACGCGGCAATTGGTGGCGGCGTAGGATTGTCTCGTCGGCAGGCGATATTGCGCCCGCAATCGCGTATAGCAGAGCATGATGCTGTCGGTAATCCTCTCGCTTCTGCTATGCGTTTTATTCGGGCTGTACGCGCTGACGTTTTGCCGCGCGGCGCGGGCGGAACAACGCTATCCGCCTGCCGGTTCGTTTGTCACTGTGAACGGCCTGCGCCTGCATTATGTTCGGCGGGGGAGCGGCCCGACCGTTGTATTGCTGCACGGCAGCGAAGGGTTCTGGCAGGATTTTCAGGCGGTAATGGAACGGCTGTCGCTTCAGTACGATGTGATCGCCTTTGACCGTCCGGGGCATGGGTACAGCGATTCGCCCCCGGTTGCCGATTGCGCCCCGGATGCGCAGGCCAGAATCATCCATGACGCGCTGCAACGGCTTGGCGTCACTCGTCCCCTGCTCGTGGGACACTCATGGAGCGGCAGCCTGCTATTGGCGTATGCTCTCGCGTACCCGCAGGAGGTGGCGGGACTCACGCTGCTTGGCGGATGGGTACACGCGCCGGATGCGCGTCCTTTGTGGCTGCTGCGGCTGCCTTCGGTTCCCCTGCTCGGTCCTCTTGTCGTTGCCACACTGCTGATTCTGGTCAGAGGTCACTACCTGCGCAAAAGCCTGCGCGAAGCGTTCGCGCCCGATCCGGTTCCCGCTGACTACGCGCGGTTGGCGTCCGCGCTGTGGCAACGCCGAACCTCGCAGGCGCTGACATTCGCGCGCGAAAATACGCGGGACCGGGCCGTGATGCGCGCGCTCCGTCCCTGCTACGGGCAAATTCAGGTTCCGATTGTGATTGTCACGGGCGACTGCGATCAGGTTGTGCCGCCTGCCGAACATGCGTACCCCCTGCATGAAGCCCTGCCCCATTCCACGCTGACGGTTCTGCCCGATACAGGGCATGAACTGCCGCAAACGCGCCCCGCTGCCGTCGTGGAAGCCATTACAACCTGCGCAAACGCCACTTCCCCGCCTCTGAACATCGCGCCCTGCAATCCGCAAACGCGGGCGCGGGAACTCGTAATGCGCTACGGCTGGAACGCCATGTCGTACCAGATACTCACGCCCCACATGGACTACTGGTTCGCCCCGGACGGTGAAGCCGTGATTGGCTATGCGCGTCGCTCCCGGGTGCGTGTCGTGGCGGGAGCGCCGGTTTGCGCGCGGGAGCAATTGGAAACCGTGATTGCGGAATTTGAGCGGGAGGCCGCGCTGCGCGGCGAGGGCGTCTGCTATTTCGGCGCGTCGGAACGTTTGCAAACGGTATTGCGCAACTCGCCACACCCACACGCTTCCATTGCTATCGGCGCGCAGCCCGTCTGGAACCCCGCCCACTGGCCCGCTATCGTGAAAAAACACAGTTCCCTGCGGGCGCAGTTCAGCCGGGCGCGTAACAAGGGGGTTGTGGCGGAAGAGTGGCCGATTGAACGCGCGCACAACCACCCCGATTTGCAGGCGTGTCTGGAAGAGTGGACGGCTTCGCGCCTGTTGCCGCCCCTCCATTTTCTGACCGAGTCCGTGACGCTGGACAGGCTGGCGGACAGGCGCGTATGGGTGGCGACGCTGAACGCGAAAGCCATCGGATTCTTGATCGCCTCCCCGGTTCCCCATCGCAAGGGCTGGCTGGTCGAGCAGATTGTCAGGGGTAACGACGCGCCCAACGGCACGGCGGAACTGCTGATTGACGCCCTGATGCGCGGATTGGAAGCGGATGGCTTTATGTATGTCACGCTCGGCCTTGCCCCGCTTTCGCGCCGGGGGGATACGCCTGCCGATGGGGAACCGGCGTGGCTGCGCTGGATGCTGACATGGGCTAGAGCGCACGGAACCCGGTTTTACAATTTCGAGGGGCTGGACGCTTTCAAAGCCAAGTTCAAACCGGATGGGTGGGAACCTCTCTATGCGATTTCCAACGATTCGCGTTTCTCGCCCCGCGCTTTGTACGCGATTGCCGCCGCGTTCAGCGACGGCCCGCCCGCGCTGGCGCTTGCCCGCGCCCTGTTTGCCGCGCTGAAACAGGAATGTGTCTGGTGGCGCGAGCGTCGGCGCGACAAAAACGCGCCTGCCGAAAAGAACCTCTAAAAGTAATGCTTTCGCAAGAATTTGCGCTAAATTCAGCCCGTAAGCCGCAAATGCGGATGAAAACCGAAACAGAGTTTTCCCGCCTTCCGTATTTTGTAGTACAGCCTAACGTTACGAGGCGGGCAATTATATTATGAGGAGATACCGGTATGGGCCGAAAAGCAGGAGTTTTGTTTCTTTTATTGCTGGCGGCGTTCGGCGGGGGCATGTATCTGATGTACAGCGTCCTGCGCAATCGCCTGCCTGCCGCCGCGACAACAGCAGGAACGATGACGGGAACTCTGACGCCCGTCGTGGCGAACAACAACACGGTTCCGTTCAAATTCAATCTGGACGCCAAAGCCATCAACGATCCGGGCGCGATTGCCAATGCCGCCGCCCGCGTGGAACCCGCTGTCGTGACCATTGACACGGAGTACCGCCCGCGTTACAGTTACGGCAACGAGGATATGTACGGGCAAAGCGAAGTGATGCAGCAGATACCGCGCGGCACGGGTTCGGGCGTGATTATCAGCGCGGACGGCATCATTGTGACCAACAACCATGTGGTTCAGGACGCCACGCGCATCAGCGTCACGCTTCAGAACGGGCGCGAACTAGTGGGGCGCGTGTTGGGCGCGGATGCGCAATCCGATCTGGCGGTCGTGAAAGTGGACGCCAGAGACCTGCCCACCGCGACGGTCGCGGATTCGGACAAGGTGCGCGTCGGGGAGTGGGTAGTTGCCGTTGGCGATCCGCTTGGCGTTGGCACGACGGTCACGGCGGGCATTGTCAGCGCGATTCGCAAAAACGAGGCGACCGGCAAAGGAACCGCCTATGCCAGCCTGATACAAACGGACGCGGCCATCAATCCGGGCAACTCCGGGGGCGCGTTGGCCGACATCGAGGGGCGTTTGATCGGCATCAACTCGGCTATCCGCTCCAACACGGGCGGCAGCGTGGGCATCGGCTACGCCATTCCGTCCAACACCATGCGCGAAATCACCGCCCAGCTCATTGAGAAAGGCCGTGTTTCGCGGCCCTGGCTTGGCGTGTCGCAATTCGCCACGCTGACGGAGCGCGGAAAAGCGTATTACAATATGACAAACGCGCCGGATGGCGTTGTCATCGGGCATGTGCAGCCCGGCAGTCCGGCGGAGAGCATGGGACTACATCCCAACGATCTGATTATGAAGGCTAACAATAAAGACCTGAAAATCCCCAACGATCTGCTGACGCTGCTGCAAAGCCTGAAGGTTGGGGACGCGCTGACGTTGAACGTCTGGCGCGGGGGTTCCACGCTGACATTAAGCGCCAGCCTGACCGAGCGCCCCGCCGCCCTGTTCAACCAGAATACCCGGCCCGTTCAGCCCAATGGGAACCCGTTCAATCCGGGGCAGTAGGTATTCGGGTGTTCAGGTGTTCAGGTATTCGGGTGTTCAGGACAATGCAGAAGTTACATGTTGGCTTTTGCGCGAAACACAAACACCTGAGCACCTGAACACCTGAACGCTATGCCTGATCATGAATCGAAAGGATTTGCGTCACTTTACCTGAAATATCCTCGGATTGAACCCATCCGTCCAGCCGCCCATTATTGCTGCCGATTAAAAATCTGCCGTTGTCAATCCGCTGAACTAAATGGACGACAATGTGAACAAACCGCTTCCCCTTCACCCGCGCCAGAACAGCGTCGCCGACATGTAAGTCCTCAGCGCAACAGGGCTGAACAGAAATGAGTTCGCCACCCTCAATGATGCCCTGCATAGAATTTCCGCGTGGCCGGATTTGAACGGTTTGTCCCTGTTGAAGAGTTTCTACTGCGGTACGTTGCCAGTTATTGGTAAACACTTCGATCATTATGCGCTACCCACCTGTTTGTATACGCGCCGCCTGCCGCTGTCGCAGAACAACTGCACCCTTTCGCTGCTCTGCACCGCCAGCAGTGCTGACTTGTTATTCTTCTACATACGGTTGTGTACTAAATTTTGCAATCCATCCATGCTCGCCGTACAACTCTCCTGCCAAGCCGTCGCTTATTGTACGTAGGCTCTCAACCGTGTTCCCCTCGCCATGTACTGCAACGTCTACCACATCCGTTTGTTCCAATGCCCACATCAGATTACCCAACATCATATCCATGAAAAATGGCATCACATGCTTTAGGGTTTCTACTTCCTGTGGACTGAAACTTGCCAAGCGTTCATGTATAGATTGAGAGCTTGCCCCCTTCATCCGGCCTTCAATTACCTTGGTGATGTCCGATAGGGATTTGTCCCGAACCCATTGCATCAACCATTGCCCGAAAGTATCAAGCGTTTGCTCCTCAGTGTTGCCAACATCAGGCTGTGAAGAATTCAATCAAAAATCTCCTTACTGGCGACATCGCTCACAATGCGTGTTGCGCTACTTCCAGCGGCTGAACTTAGCAAGCCAGCCGTACCATAGATTATGAAACTGAACTTCTTCCGGCGTGTTTACAGAAATCGCTTCAACTACTTCAGGCGCATTTTCCGCCTCATACGTCTCACGGCAGATTTCCAGAGATATACAGATGCGATCAAAGTAGTCATCATTGATGATACTTCCGCTGTTGCCATCAATTTTGTTCAGCGTAGAGAACATTACTCCGCTATAGAAAGCCGTTTCTTCATCAGACATTGCAATGCTCCTGCAACCATCAAGAACCTGCGTCTTAAAAGCCTCCGGGTTGTCTCAGGCGACCAGTGCCATATATTGCAGTTGGCGGGGAGTTTGTATGTTCTTCGTAACATTCATCTATTATCCCTTCAGGAAGAGATTCTTGATACAAAATCTCTCATTCTCCTTCACCGGAAGCGTTCAGGAAGAGAAATTTGACAATTCAGGGGCGAAAAGTCAGAAAAACACTTGCGCGGTTTGGCGGAAACTGTTATAATGGCGGCAACCCCGGAAACACCACTTTATTCTCCCATCGTATGGAAAGGGAATCTTTATGCGGAAACGGCTGCTTGCTCCGTTCGCTTTACGTTTTGCGGTTTCGCTGCTCCTTTGCGCGGTCTTCGCGCTCCTGCTTGCCGGCTGTGGCGGCGGCGGCAGTTCCACGGCGAGTACAGGCGTCAACATCGTCAACGGCTCCAACGGGCTGGGCGGTTCGACCATTGATCCCGCCGGGGACGGCACTTCCGGCTTTTCCGGCAAGGCGCTGATGACCCCGAACTCGACCACGTCCACAACCCAATCGCCCATTTCCGGCGCGAAGATTGTCGCTACGCTGTCGGACGGCACCGTTGTCGGCACGGCAACTTCGGGCAGTGACGGCAGCTACAAACTCCCACTCGTACCCGGCAATTTTATTCTCACCCCACAGCCTATCTCAACTGATGAGGTTCCGGTCGCGCAGCCACAACAGTACCGCGTCACTCTGAGAACGTTCACGACAATCAACTTCAGTTACTACAACAAGAAGTGATACGTAAAAGTAGCAAGACTAAGTAAAGGCGCGGGAACCGCATGGTTCCCGCGCCTTTCGCATCCCAACCCAATCCCCACTTCTCAAAACCTAACAACTAACAACTAACAACTAACAACCTATCCCCTTACCCCTTCAGCCCCGTGACCGCAATCCCCTGAATGAACTGTTTCTGCGTGAAGAAGAACAGCACAACGATGGGCGCGACGACAATCGTAGACGCGGCCATGAGCAGGTTCCATTCCGTGCCGCCGTTCTGACTCTGGAACGCCTGCAATCCTAAACCGAGCGTGAACAGATTCTGGTGCGACAGGTAGAGGAGAGGGCCTAAGAAGTCATTCCATGTCCCCATAAAAGTGAACAGCGCGACGACGGAAAGCGCGGGTTTGGCGAGCGGCATAATTATCTGCCGAAAAATTGCCCATTCCGAGCAACCGTCAATTTTCGCCGCTTCCGACAACTCGAACGGAATGGTGGCAAAGAACTGCCGCAGCAAAAAGATGTTGAACGCGCTGCCGAACCATGCGGGAACCCACAGGGGCCGAAACGTGCCGATCCAGTGCAGCCGCTCGAACAGGCTGAAAATGGGAACCATCAGGACGGGAAATGGAACCATCATGGTCGCCAGCGTCAGGCCGAACGCGAGGTCACGCCCCGGCCAGCGCAAACGCGCGAACGCATACGCGACAAGCGAATTGGAAATCACGGTTCCGCTCACGGTCAGAATCGCCAGCATGAGCGTATTGCGCCCGTACACCAGAAACGGGATGTACCCCAGCTTTTCGCGGTTGAACGTGAACGCTTTCCAGTAGTTGCCCCATTGCCATTCCGAAGGCAGCCACACAATCGGCACTTTCATGGTTTCCGCAATCGGCTTCAGCGAGGTCAGCGCCAGCCAGATTAAGGGAAACGCGAAAACGACGGACAGGAGAATGAGGGGAATATGTAAAAGAAGAGAGTTTTTTTGGCGCATTGGGTAATGGAAGTTCCTTCTCAAATGTGTGTTTCGTCTGCTTCCGGCGCGTTGAACGTGGCGCGTTGCGCGATCTGTTCGCGGGCGTTGCGCACGGCCTTTTGCAGTTCCTGTTCCAGCCGGGATTGCGGCAATTGCTTTGTGAAATACTCTGCCACGCGAATGTCGCCCCGATCCAACTCCAGCAGTTCGATCTGCTGCGGGCTGCGTTCGCTGCACAAAATCAGGCCGATGGGCGGCTCATCGTGCTTGCGCCGCTCGTAACGGTTCAGCCAGCGCAAGTACAGTTCCATTTGCCCTTTGTGCGCGGCGGTAAATTTTCCAAGTTTCAATTCAATGGCGACAAACCGGCGCAAATCCAGATGATAGAACAGCAGATCAAGGTAAAAGTCTTCATCGTCAATGGTCATGCGCTTCTGGCGAGCTACAAACGCGAACCCCGCGCCAAGTTCCAGCAGAAACGTTTCCATTTCGCGGATGATGGCGTTTTCCAGATCAGCCTCGCCGTACCCGTCATGCAGGCCGAGAAAGTCCAGCAGGTACGGGTCACGGAAAACAAGGTCGGGCGTCAGTTGGTCGGTTTCGCGCAGGGAAGCGATTTCCGCCGCAATCACTTCCTCACTCCTGCCCGACAGCACGGTACGCTCGATACAGCATCCCGTCTATCTTGCCGCGCATGGTACGCACACTCCACTTTTCCAGCCGGCACATCTCTGTATAGAACTCGCGCTTGAGTCGGTCTTTGATGGGCAGAAGCTCTTTGAAATGCGACCAGCCCAATTGTCCAGTCAGTGATTGGACAATCTTAAGATCAGAAAAGACCTCTGCAAACTGGATAATATAGAACAACAGACGGGGACTGTAGCTTTTGCCATACTCCACCGTTAATTGTGCCGACAGTGTAGGCACAATCAAAGCGCCATAGTTAGCACGTTGTGATTGCAGTATTTCGCGTAAAATGCGGTTGCCGAGGTGCCAGTACAGCAGCGTCAATTCGCGGTTGACGGCGACAGCGGCGCGTTCCCGCGCGCTCGTAATTAATTGGCGCAAGTCGCGCAACAGGACGGCTACATCCGGCGCGTCATTTTCCAATGGCAGTGCCAGTTCATCACTCATGGGTTCATTCCTTTTAAGAAGAGCCGTAATGCACGAAGCGTTTTGACAGGCGCAGGGACAGCATTGTGAGCGCGAGAATGATGAGGAACATGATCCAGCCCATCGCGCTGGCGTAGCCCATTTTGTGATAGATAAAAGCGTTGTCGAACAGGTACATGGTATAGAAATAAATCGAGCGGGCAGGCGAACCGGCAGGCGAAACCAGATACGGCACGGTGAACACCTGAAGGGTTCCAATCAGTCCCATGATGACGTTGAACAAAATCACGGGCGACAGCATGGGAATGGTCACGTTGCGCGTTTTCTGCCACCAGTTCGCGCCGTCCAAATCCGCTGCTTCATAGAGGGGCTGCGGCACGTCCTGCAACCCCGCGAGGTAAATCACCATCGCGTTGCCCGCCCCCCACGCCGCCATGATAATCAGGGTCGCTTTCGACCAGACGGGATCGCCCAGCCATTGCGGCGCTTTCCAGCCGAAACGACCTAAAATCGGATTGAGAAGTTCGTTCAATACGCCATGCTGCCCGTTGAATATCCACGTAATCAACACGCCCGTCGCCACTGCGGGAACGAGGGACGGCACGTAAAACAGAGCGCGGTAAAACGTCATGCCACGCACTTTGGTGTTGAGCAGCAGGGCGAGACTGAGCGCGGCAAACGTGCTGATGGGCAGGGCGTAAATGGCGTACCAGAACGTGTTCCAGAAGGCGTCTTTGAACACCTGATCGCGCAGTCAGATTCTGGTAGTTCGCCAGCCCGGTATACACGGGCGGACGCAGCACGGAGTAATCGCAGAAGCTGTAATAGATGGAGGCCAGAAGCGGATACAACATAAACACGCTGAACCCGATAAGCCACGGACTCGCGAACAGCAGCGCGGTCAGCGCCTCGTTACGGGCGGCTCTGCCCATTTTTGATTTACGATTGGCGCTTTGCGATTGGCGATTTTGGGTTGTGGATTGTGGGTTGGTCATGGTGTTGAAGAGGCGCGTTTGCGCAACTGTTCCAGATACTCGTCGAGTTTGGGCTGCATCCGCGCCTGAACCGCGTCAAGCGCCTCTTTGGGCGTCTTCTTTTCTAGGGAGATCTCGTCGAAAGCGTTGGTGATTTCGTCACTGTACTCCGGCCAGATGCCTATTTTGGGCGGCGTGAACACGTTTTTGCCACTCGGCAGGTCGGCGAACAACTTGATAAACGGATTGGGATGCTTTTTGTAAAATTCAGCGCTGACATTGCGCAGGGCGGATTGTTTGCCTTGCAGCAGGCACAGCAGTTCCATGCCTTTTTGCGACTCGACAAACTTGATGAACTCGAACGCCTCGTCCGGGTGCGGAGCGCCGCGCGGAATCACGAGAATATCCTCATCGGCAATCGTTCCGTTTGCCAGATCGGGCCGGTCGGCGGGATGCGGAAACGGGGCCGCGCCCCATTCGCGGGTTGGAGCCTCCACTTTGGGCGCGTACTTGTTGATGAAGTTGTACATCCACACGCCCTGTAGTTCCATCGCCACTTTGCCGTCCAGAAAGCCGTTTTGCGGGCTGGAAAAGTTGCCCAATCCGCTGTGGAAACTTTGCAGGTTCGTGCCGCCGAACTTTTTGGAGTAGGATTGTATCCACTCGAAGGCGCGGACGTTTTCCGGGCTGTTAGCGGTGATTTTATCCTTGCCGTCCCACAAACTGCCGCCGAAGTAGTAGCCCCAGCACCACGCCCACCAGCCCGGCTCGGAGGGCATGAACCCGGCTTTATCTATCTTCTTGTCGGCGGTGTAGGTGGTGATTTTCTGGGAGGCCGCGTCCATCTCCTCAAACGTGGTCGGGGGCGTGTCGGGATTCAAGCCTGCCGCCCGGAACATATCCCGGCGGTAGTGCAGCGCGACCGAACCCGGCACGGAGGGCAGCGCGTACTGATGGCCGTGATACGAACCCATATCCCAATACACGGGAATATACTGGTCGCGCGAAATGCCATTGCGCCTGCAATAATCGTCGAGGGGCTGAACGGCGTTATCATCCGCGTACTGCGCGACATTGGGGCCGTACAAGCCGGCAATATCCGGCGGATTGCCCCCCGCAGTGGCGAGCAGGGTTTTGCGCTCGATGCTGCTGATGGTCAGCAAATCCACATGAATTCGGTTTTGGGAACGGTTAAACTCGTCAACGGTGGCTTTGATGGCGTCGCCCTCGATGCCCGTCCATTTCTCCCAGTATTTGATGTGGATTTTGTCGTCTTTGGCGGGCGGCGCAACCACGCGCTCGCTGAAGAGAATGGTAGCCGCAATGCCCACTAAGGCAAGCGGAGTAAGAAGATTTCGCAGGGTCATAGTGCTATATTATAGCACAGCGGCAGGGGAGTAGGCCACGATGATTTCAGAGGCCCGGATTGGTCAGCAGAAACCCGATGCGCGTCCAGTTGCCTTTGCTGTCGGGGTTGTGGTCGGCGCGAATACGGAGAGTGACATTGTGCCGCTCGTTTTTCAGGTTGTCAGTCAGCAGGCGATAACTGGAACGCGCGTAGCCTTTGGCGAATACGTCGAAGGGTCACATTTTTGCCAGTTGCCATCGTCAATGCGGTAATCGAACGCGCCCGTGTCCGGGCCAAGCACATAGAACGCGCCCAATGTCGGGCCGGTAAACCAGAGAGTCGCTTCCGAACCCGGCGTGTCGCTGACCAGCAGTTTGGGAAAGTCTCGATTATTGGTTTTCTCTTCCACCTGCCAGCCTGCGGCAACCGGCAGCATGGAAGCGGGGTCGAGCATTTTGGCGTACTCTAAACTGTCGGCGCGTAACGGTTTGGGCAGGCGGAACTTTCGGGCAGGCGCGGCGCGTTGTTTTTCCGTATCCAGAAAGCCGACAAGCGTATCGGTGTAAATCTGGTAGCCCGCATCAGTCGGGTGAACGCCGTCTTTGGAAAACTGCTCGCTCGTCATGCCGCCGTCAATCAGTTTTCGGGCGGCGGGCAGGGCGACATTGACGGCGGGAATTCCATAGTGTTCGGCAACAACCTCGTCGCGCTGTATGGAACGAACCAGCCGCCCCGCCTTGAAGTCATTCAGCCAGCCGACCACAAAGGTATACACGAAGCAAATGTCCGTTGCGGAATTGGCGCGGCGGATTTGCCGGACAATGCCCTCCATGCTGCGGTCAATCATATCGGGCGCCGCGCCGCCATCGTTGACGGCATATTCCACAAACACCAGATCGGGCTTGTGCGCCAGCACGTCCCGGCTTGTCCGAAACGCGCCCAGATCGGAACCCGTGCCGCCAATCGCCGCGTTGACATTGGTGATTTTGCTGTTGGGAAACGTGGTTTCAAACCACTGCCCGACGCGGGCGCGATAGGAAGTCAGGTCGCCATTGCTCGCGCCCGCCCCTGCGGTAATAGAGCCGCCGAAGTAGACAATCGTAACCGGCTTGTTCGCCCGCAGTTTCGCGAACACATTGGGCAGGCCGTCCCGCGCCTGAACCACCTGCAACGGCTCCTGTCCCTGCGCCATACACGCTATTATCAACAGGAACAGGCTCCCTACAACAGCGTAGAACTTCATAAATCCCGCCATGCCTCGTCCTCCTCCGGGCGCAGCCAATCTTTCGCCAGCGCGGATTCACTGAGCAGCATCGTTTCCATGCATTCGCTACGCGCCTCTTGATTGTATCGGGTCTTGAGAAAACACAGGAAGTCCAGCGTTTCATCCAGCAGAACTTCGGGAACGTCTTCTGCCTCTTGTATCAACGCTTCCATTCGGGTCATCAACAGCCTTCTCAATTAAACTAATGGTTTTCAACTACATCAGCAAAGCCAATGTCTACGCCCTGTCCGCCTTCCGTTTGATGACAATGGACGGCAAGGGTGATTTTCGCGCCTGGTGTCAGAGTTCCTGAAATTGCGGGATTTTGTCTTCTGAAAGGTTAAGCGGCTTCCTTTGCCGCGTCAATCAGGTCGAAGGCCGGAATTAACAGCACTTTGAGATGCGCTTCATCTTGCAGCGCGATTTCTACATCCGCAAGGGCTTCGTAGTAAGGGAAGAGCTTGCGCGGCTCTTTATCCAGAAGCACCGGAACCTTCCAGCCGAACTCATCCTGCTTGACCTCCTCCTCAATCACCGTAAACGTAATGCCATCCGGGTGACAATCTTTGAGGTACTGGCTGACCGTTTCCGCAACCGTATGTTCATTTTGCTCTGCCATTGGTTCTCTCCAGATCACGTAAGAAGGCATCTGCGCGTCGTAAACCTTCTAATGCAATGTCACGGCCTACATTTGCTACAGGGCGATAATCTGCGTCTTCTCTTGCCCGCCGCAGAACAACTAACGTTTGTCGTAATCGGCGGCGGATGTTTTGCGGAAAATCTGTATTCAGTATCTTTGCACTTTTTGAAGAAGGGGTAGCGGACATGGCTTTCTTTGTGGAAAATGGAAAGTGCCAACCATCCATTCCCGAGGAAAACCATGCCCACTCCTATTATCTGCGCAAGTCAGGCACTTTGTCAATTCCTAGCCGCATTTCGTTGCGTGTTCAGCAAGCCTCAGTTCAAGTACCTCGAAACCGTACTGCTGGCGCTCATGCAAGTCGAAGACCGACGCACACTCTCAGGAATGTTGCACAAAGTGCAATGCAGTGTCACTTTAGCCGGACTGTCGCGCTTCTTTGCCCGTGCGCCGTGGAGCGAAGCCGCTTTAGCAGAGCAGTGGCAAGCCCGTTTTCGGCAACAGCAGCAAGCAAGCGTTCAGTACGCGCATCAACACCAACGACAACAGCGCGGCAAAGCGCCCGGTCGTCCGAAGGCAACCCTGCTCACCGGTTACCTGATTATGGATGACAGCACCCATGCCAAGCCGTATGCCAAAACGATGCGCGGTTTAGGGCGTCACCACAGCAGCACACACGGCAAGCGGGTGAGCGGGCATAGCCTGTTTCAAGCGTTGTATGTGCTTGTTGGCAGGCGTTGTCCCTTGCTGCCACGTATGTACCGGACCAAGAACGTGTGCCAAGCGCAAGAAACGCCGTTCGTGAGCAAGGTCGCGATGGCGGTTTCGTGTGTGCAAACCTTTGTCCCTGCCCCCGACACGCACACGCATGCGCTGGTAGATGCGTGGTACATGAACAAAGCGCTGTGGAAAGCGGCCAAGCAACGCGGCTTCGACCTCAGCGGCGGTCTAGCCTGCAACCGCAGTCTGCGCGTGACGGACGCGCAGGGAAACAAAGTCTGGCAAAAGCTGTCGGTTTACGCCGCATCTGTGACGGACGAGCAGTTCGAGAAGGTGGTCTGGCCTTCGGACACGGGCGGGCAGGTTCTCTGGGTGCATCGGCGGCGAACGCTGGTGCGCAAGTTAGGCGCGTGTCAAGTGCTGTGCGTGAAGCGTCACCTGGAGGATCCGCCGCACAAGACAACCTTCTACGTCAGCAGTCTGGTAGACGCGGACACCCCAACGCTTGTTGCCATTATCGCCGTCCGCTGGCACATCGAGACGTTCTTTGCCGATGTCAAGGAACTCTTCGGCACCGACCACTACCAGATGATGAGCGATGTTGCCGTCGTGCGCTTCTGGACGCTTGCGTGTCTGGCCTACGTGTTTCTGGAAGAACAACGCGCCTCTCTACCGAAGCCGAGGGTTGAGAACAGACAGCAAAGTGTCAGTATCGGACACATGAGACGCCAAATACAGGCACAACACCAGAACAATCTGCTGCAATGGGTATTCGACCACTACCAACAAGGAACCACGCCAGAGCAGGTGCAGCTACTCTTGGCGGCCTGAACCCAAAAGTGCAAAGATACTGTGTATTATTCAAGACCATATCGGGAGGCTGATCGTGCGCAGGATTATTCCAGCCACGCGGAAAACTGGCTCCGCGCTTGACCAACTCGCTCGTCATCAGGCAGTACACAGCGTAGTAAGAGCGCGTCACGCTGCTGCGATAGTGTTCCTCGGCAAGCAGTGTCTGCGCCGCCTTCAAATTCTCCTCACCCATTTCCTGCCACGTAGCCATTGCCTTGTACCCACCTGTGTTATTGTAGCAGATACGTCCGTAACCTCTGCAAGTCTGCACTTTGCTGTCTACCGAATCTGAATAGAACTTTGTTCGCGAACTGAAGCAGGTTGTGCAACTATGTTGGTTTATTAAAGGTCAGTTGTGATGAGTGGGAAGAGTACAACAAGGCAATCAGCGTTTGTATCAGCCCATGCAGAATTCATATCTCGGCCAGAAGTGCTATAATTACTACTGATTCTCATGTCATATTGTTGTGGAGTAACCAACGTTGAACGAACATTCATGTTTTTCTTGTGGCAATTTGCTTCCGCAGAGAGGATTTCACTGCAAAAAATGTGGACGCCAATTTCGCTGCAAAAATGTAAATTGTGTCGAGTTGCTTGAAGCAGACGAAGATTTCTGTGTGTTTTGTGGCATGGCTATTTCTGTAGTGGAAAAACAGCCTACTCTCGAAATGCCTCAAAATCCTCAAACGACCAGCCAAATTCATTGGCGACATCAGAAGTCTAAGCACGAAGAAGCATCTCTTGATGCAGAACTCACAGATGTGGCTTTCAGCTATTTAGGCGGGACGTTAGGCTCTCTCATCACAAACAGCCTTGACACGGGCAAAATAACAAATGGTCGTCCGCCGCGCAATGGCAATGCTACCCCAACCAATCAGCTTGCATTGCCGGGAACTACTCCCGAGGGTCACACAGAAAAGTCAGAAGATGTAGTTGACACAGCTTTTACTGACAATACGCAGGCAGTGGCACAAGGCAACACTGACGAAGCCAAGATGAAGCGCATTTTCCGTATGGAAGGTGATAATGGCGATCAGTTGGCACTAGAGGAGACACGCCTGAAAGCATCTGGAAAACTCGACTACTCTAAACGCTTAACTTACTTGTTCCTATATGCTCATGAGTTAGCAGGACACACATTCGTTTCTCGTGCTTTGCTGAATGCGATTGTTGAGAAGCAAGCAGCCAATGATGCGAATTACCGCAACTGGTTTGCTCACAGTTCTGATATTCGCCGTGAAGATGATCAAATTAGGCTAGTGCAATCAGGCCGTGAAGAAGCCGTTAAGGTACTAAGCGAGGTGCTTGACGCAAGTACGGATGCAGGATGGATGCCCGATGCGACAGGCCGGACGAAACGAGGTAAGGAAAATACATCAACAGAAGGTCAATCCAACCCGGCTGAACAGCCAACAAGGCGTAAAGCAAACACTCCGTCGAAAGGCATTAAAGAGTGGGTTGGTAAATGGAAGTCCCTTGGTCTAGACGTTGATGGACATAAGGCTGTCAAAGATCGAACTAACTTGGACAAGGCACTGTTCGGGCTTTGGGCTATTCGACTTGCGTTGAACGAAGTCGGCAAACAGGTTTCAAGAGATAAACTTGCTCAGTTTCTGTGGGAGGCATTTGAAATACGTGTAAATGGGCGTAATCTTGAAACAGCCTTGAAGTCGAAGGCAGCGGAAGGTAAAGTGGAAAAGGTGACAGGTATCACCTTCCAAATCTTGCCGCCGGGAATGGAACACGCAGAGAGAATAGCCAATTCTTCTCCTATCGCATTGGTAGCGCCAAGTTCTGGCAAACCAGAGACAGCAACATGAAACTAACTTCTGAACAACTTATCAGTGAACTTTCAACACTTGTTGACTCGGCATTTGCTTGTGAGTTCGTCCAATCCTATATTGAAATGCAACAACGCTTTCTTGCTGGTGACTGGAAGCCCTCGGAACTGGACGGCGGACGCTTCTGCGAAGCCGTCGCACGGGCAATGCGTCAGATTGACCTAGGGTTGCCTAGCCATACAGTTACCCCCGGTGAGGTTGCAGAAGGATTAATTGACCGCGACAAAAAGCGGACTCATAAACTAGGCCAGAAAGAACGTACTCACTTTTGCAAAGTTCTCGGAATGGTATACGAATTTCGTTCAGATCGAGGAGTTGTTCACATCTCATCAGAATTCAGCGCGAATTACATGGATGCAATGCTTGTACTACATTCATGCAAATGGATGTTCGCTGAGTTCCTACGATTAGCTTGGAACAAAGACAGAAAGGTTATAGCTGAGACGATAGAGCAAATTGTTCAGCTTCAACATTCCATCATTCATGAATTGGACGGTAAGCCTCTTGTACTTGCCACAAACCTAACTGCACCTGAAGAGATACTGTTACTCTTGTTTCATGCTCCAAACAACCGATTAACACGCGCTGAATTGCGTGAGCAAGCCGCAGACCAAAAACCGAGCAACGTTAATACTGCTCTTTCCCGCCTAATAACGCAGAAGCAGATTCGCCCAGTAGGTGACAGTGAAGTTGCGCTGACACCTATAGGCCAAAAGAAAATAATTGAGGAAATTATGCCGAAATACTCACCTCATTAAAGCTCGTGGTTCACTGAGGCACTTTGTGGGCAGGCATCCATGTGCCTGCCCACTGTTTTTGACTATCGCCGCCAATCATAGATAATCGTCTCGAACACTTCTATTTTACTGAGAGCAAGACAATTTACGCGGGCTGTGGAACGGGGAGGCGGACGAGGAAGGCGCTGCCCTGCCCCGGCGCGCTTTCGCAGGAGATTTCGCCGCCGTGCAGTTCCACGAGGCTTTTCACGAGATACAGGCCCAATCCCGTGCCGGGAATGTTCTTGATGGAATCGCGGTCAATGCGCTCGTACTGCCGGAACAAGCGCCCGCACTGCTCCTGCGACATGCCCACGCCGCTGTCTTTTACGCTGATGAGCATCTGCCCTTCCCGCTCCCAACGCGCCGTGAGCGTAATCTGGCCGCCGTCCGGGGAGTATTTGATGGCGTTGCTGAGGAGGTTGGACAGGATTTGGTTCAGTTTGTCCTCATCGGCGGTAATCGTTTCGGGCAAATCGTCCGCAAGGTCGGTGGCGATGCTGTGCTGCGGCGTGAAAAACTTGTAGAACTTGTGCCGCCTCGCCACTTTTTCCAGCAGGCCGCGCAAATCCACTTCCTTCTGCGACAGTGACAGGGGACGGCCCGCTTCCAGTCGGGACACGTCCAGCAGTTCGTTAATCATGTCCAGCAGGCGGTCGGAATCGGCCTCAATCGCCTCGTAAAACTCGTGTTTCGTCTCCTCATCCAGCGTCTGCTCTTCGTCCGCTAGAATTGTTTGCACGTAGCCCCGTATTGTGGTCAGCGGATTGCGCAGTTCGTGGGCGACAAACCCGATAAAGTCCGATTTCAGGCGGCTGGCCTCTTCCAAAGCAAGCCGCTGCGTTTCCTGCGTGTGCAACTCATCTTGCAGTCGCAAACGCTCTTCAAGACTGCCTCTTAGATTGTCGTACAAGCGGGCGTTCTGGATGGCGACTGCGGCCTGATTGCCAAACGCCGATAGCATGGCGAGATGCCGTTCGGTAAACACGCCCGATTTCAAGCGGTTGTCAATATAAATGATGCCCAACAACCGCCCCTGCGCCATAAGCGGCACGCAGCAGACCGAGCGCAGATGCGTCAACTGCACACTCTGCCGGTTCGCGAATCGGGGGTCTTCCATTGCGTTGACGGAGAGAATCGGCTGCCGCGTGTCCAATGCGCTTTCCACGATGTAGCGGCTGATTTCCGCCTGATTCACGCCGCCGATGTCGCCGAGCGTGGCTTCCAACGCTCTCTTTTCGATGTTGCGCACGGCCTCACCCCATACGCGCCCCGTTTCTATGTCCACCAGCAGGATAAATCCGCGCTCCGCGCCCACAAAACTAATGACCTGTTCAATGGCGGTTTCCAGCACCTGTTTCAAGTCCAGACTGGAATTGAGCAACTGCCCTAATTGCAGCAGCGTGGCAAGGTAGTCCGTCGGTTCGATTTCAGCAGGCAAAGTGTCCGACATAGCGGCGCAGTCTCCTTAGAGGGGGAAGATATGAGATACGAGATACGAGATACAAGATACGAGGGACAAACCCGGTACCTGATACCTGTGGTTCAAATGGATAATTCAGCGCGACGGGTGTATAATCCTATTCGCGTTCATTCGCGTGAATTCGCGGCTAAATTCCGCTTGCTTTTTGTCTTCAATTTCAATGCTTCGCGCCCGTATTTCCAGATTCGGCGGGCGGCTGCAAATTCCTGCGTCCCTGAAACGACGGACGGCCCGATCCACGTCGCCCGCCATTGAGATCGCGGCGGCTGCCGTCCAGAGGGCGGCCCGATACCAGCGCGAAGTTGCCGATGAGCCGGACGAATACGTTGTGCGATTGCATCAATTGTCCCCCTTGCAGCGTCTGGCTTGCGGCTAATTGCTGCGCCACCTGATCGCTGAACAGATGAATATTCTGGCGAACAATTTGTTGGATTTGTTCCCGGCTCATCCCCGGCGTAATCGCCTGCGTTTGCGGCGGCTGTAAATCAAAGGTGGGCGGCAGGTTTTTCAATTCCTTTTTCGCCGCCACAATCAGAATCGCGCCGCGACTGTTTGCAATGCCATGTGGCAGCAACAGTGAGAGCGCGTAGGGCGTTTTGGGCGCGGCGGGAAAGTATTCGTACCCGGCAAACAGGCGCGTGGCCGTATGCGCGGGCGGGGGAAGCAGATAGAAGTAAGCGTAGCAATCCGCGTCGTTTTGCAGGCTGATATGAATGGCTTTCGGGTCGTTTCTGTCAATGCGCGTCACCTTCATGCCGATGACAAGCGGCGGCGTGGCCTCATCCGCGACACTGGGCAGGGGCGGCAACTTGACAGGCTTGCCGCTCTTACCGGCTCCCGATGTCGGTGGCGGTCGCGCCGGATACGCTGGGTTTTGTCTTTGTAACCACAGGCGTTTTCCGCGCCCGCTCGGCCTCCAACTGCTGCTGTAGCTTTTTGATAAGCGCCTCTTGCGCCCTGCGCGATGCTTCCTGTTCCGCGCTGTTGGAAAGAGGAGAGGAGGTTGCAGGACTGGGCGTTTGCAGCGGCAATTCGTTGTGGCGGTGACACGGAAGCTGTTTTGCCGGAGGCTGCGCCGGTTGCAGTTGCAGGCGCGTGGTTATCCCCGGCGGGCGTAGAAGCGTTAGTTTTTATCGGCTGCTTTAATGGCTGCGTGGATGCGCCGGTTTTGCTGACCAGAGACGGCGCGGAAACCGGTGGCGTGGATTCTGGAACGGCTGCGACGGAAGAACCGGAGGATACCGGCTGCGCGGAACCAACCGCAGTTTTACCCTGCGCTTCGTACAGGCTGCCGCTTACCGGAAGCGGAAACAGAACCCGGCGTGTCCGCGCTCGTGTCGGAATGGGGCCGGAACTGAACGGCGGCCAGCACGGACGCCGCGCTTAACAGGCTGATGCCCGCCACAACCACCCCGCGCCGCTTCCATGCGGGCAAGGATTTGAGGGCGGGCGGATTCTCAGGCAGCAGTTCCGCCGCCTGAGAAGGGGAACCCGCAGGCGTCAAAACTGAAATCGCAGGCTGCTCTGCGTCCTGCGCCACTTCCGTCGTTTGCCGGGGGGCTAACTGCGCGGCCAGAACCTCGGTGGGAATTGAAACCGGCGGCATAGATCGCGTCATGCTGTACGCCGCGCCCGCGCCCCTTATGCCCTGCGTGGCAAGCAGGCGGTCTATGGCGAAGGCAAGCGTATCGCGCCCCGGCAACACTTGCGCCAGCGCGTCCCGAACTTCGCCAGCGCTTGCCGGACGTTCGCCCGCTTCTTTCGCCATTAGCCGCGTAATCAGATCATCCAGCGCGTTCAGGGTGGCTTCATCGTCGGCGTTTAGAGGGGCAGGCAGGCGATCCCGCAAGTGGGGCGGCGGTTCAGTAAGATGTTTCAGCAGAACCGTGCCGGGATTGTCGCCCATAAACGGCTGCGTTCCCGTCACGAACTCGAAGAACACGGCCCCCAGCGCGTATAAATCCGTTCGGGCGTCCAGTTTGT
Source organism: uncultured Chthonomonadaceae bacterium (assembly GCA_963817895.1). Lineage (GTDB taxonomy): Bacteria > Armatimonadota > Chthonomonadetes > Chthonomonadales > Chthonomonadaceae > CAWFQB01. Next base: position 1,598,249 of record CAWFQB010000001.1, on the reverse strand, counting down.
CGCCGCGCAATTGTTCGGGAGCCATATACGCGAGGGTTCCCGCCACCGTGCTGGACTGGTTTTTGGACATGTCGCCAAGCAAACGGGCAAGCCCGAAGTCCATCAGTTTCAATTCGCCGTCGTCGCACACGAAGATGTTTTCCGGCTTGATGTCCCGATGCAGGACGCCGCGCTTATGGGCGGCTTCCAGTGCGCGGCAAAGCGGCAGGGCAATCTCGGAAAAGCGGGGGCAATCGGGAGTGTTCGGGCAGGTTCCATCGCTCAAAAACTCGCGCAGAGAATGGCCCGACAGCAATTCCATGACCAGAAACACGGTATTGGAATCCGCATCCTCGGCCATGTCGAAGATGGTGACAATATGGGGGTGCATCAGGCCGGCAAGCGCCTGCGCTTCCCGCAAAAACCGGACGCGCGCCGATTCCTGCTGCATCAGGTGCGGCGCGATCACTTTCAGCGCGACATCCCGGCGCAGGCGCGTATCATGGGCGCGATACACGATCCCCATGCCGCCCACGCCGATTTGCGCTTCTATTTCATACCGGCCCGCGACGGTTGTTCCAATCATCTACCTGCCTGCCATCCTCGCATACTCCACCGCATGATACGTCAAAATAATGTCCGCGCCCGCGCGCTTGAAGGCGGTGAGGGTTTCATCAATGACGCGGGCTTCGTCAATCCAGCCGTTGCGGGCGGCGGCTTTCACCATGCTGTATTCGCCCGATACATTATAAACGGCAAGCGGCACGTCGAACGTTTCGCGGGCGTCCCGCAGAATGTCCAGATACGCCAGTCCGGGCTTGACCATCACCATATCCGCGCCCTCGTCAATGTCCTGCGCGATTTCCCGCAGGGCTTCGCGGCGGTTGGGCGGGTCCATCTGGTAGGAACGGCGGTCGCCCATTTGCGGCGCGCTGTCGGCGGCTTCACGGAACGGCCCGTAAAAGCCGCTGGCGTATTTCGCGCTGTACGCCATAATCGGCAAGCCTTCAAAACCGTTCGCGTCCAGCGCGCGGCGAATGGCGGAAACGCGCCCGTCCATCATGTCGGAGGGCGCGATGATGTCCGCGCCCGCTTCCGCATAAGTGACGGCGGCGCGGGCCAAAAGTTCAAGCGTCGGGTCGTTGGCAACCGTATGAACGCCGTTGCGCACTTCCAACACGCCGCAATGCCCGTGACTGGTATACTCGCACAAACACACGTCCGGCACGATCAGAAGTTTATCGCCAACCGCCCGCCGAACAGCGCGTATCGCCTGCGGCACAATCCCCTGCGCATGATACCCGCCGCTGCCAACCTCATCCTTTTCCGCCGGGATGCCGAACAGCATAATGGCGGGAATATTCAGGCTCGCCACTTCCTCCACCGCGCGGCACAAATCATCAACGGTATACCGAAATATCCCCGGCATAGAAGCGATTTCCCGGCTCTGCTTTTCTTCGGTAACAAACATCGGATACAGCAAATCATCGGTTGTCACGCCATGTTCGCGCACCAATCGCCGCATCGCCTCGCTGCTGCGCAATCGTCGCCCGCGTTTCATCATGTCATACTTCCTTAGCCTCGCTTGTCTCATCTACAGTTGCTGCTAACGACGCGCCTATGCTATCATGATGACTTCGTAGAGACGGTTACAAACAATCACGACTCACCAATTTCTGCGCAACTCGTCAGACCTGCATGCTTGCAATTCATACATCGGCCACCTCGAGACCCAACTACCAGCCAGATTGCAATGTTTGTCTTCGTCCACGTACAAAATGGACAACCATGCTAATGCATGATAATGCGATATCCATCGTGCGTTCAAGATGTAAGGCTCAATGATCAGGCTCACGTTCTCACATTACGCTTCAAGGGCAATCGGCTTTTCAGCCATGTCAATGTCAGCGAAAGCGCGTATAGTCCAAGCCGGGTGGATGAATACCAATCCCGAATGCGCGAAGACAGGCCGGACTGTCTCCGATTCAGGGGTGCATTCATTCTGACCTCAGCAACAGTGGCGGAGGTGGCCACGAATTCGCTCAGGGTCCAGCCACAGCTGGAGGTGTTTATACAGGTTTGTACTTACAAAACTCGCATTCCGCATGCGATAACCACTTGCTGCGGCAAGCTCAATGGGATTGCTACCATCCCGCTCGAAATTCAAGGTGTCCGCCGCGCCACATGTAATCAACGGTAGCCGAAGGCGTACGTCTGATAGCCCACGAGGATTATTATCCATAGGGCAAGCGCAAGGATGTCTGGGATGGTATAGCTGACAACCTGCATCTGGCGCAAGGAAGACGACAACGTTCCTCCCGTCAGTAAAGGCAAATGTTTATACCAACTATGCGCGCTACGTAGATGTGTAATGAAGCAACGTGTTGTTCTGGCGTTGGCAGAGGGAGGCACCGCATCGTTTCCACAGAAACCATAACCTCGCTCACCAGCACGTTCCTCCCAATTGACCGCGTGTACAATTTCTCGTCCGCAGGACGGTTGGCCGCAGTCCTGATAACCGGCATTTTATATGCTGGCTACGGCGCAGAAATTTACGCATCTGTGTACCAACCTATTTCCGCGTCGTGGCGAAATGCTTTTCAATCGCCGCAACAAGGCCGGGAATGGTATGTTCTTCGGCTTCAATGTCCACGTTCAGGCCGAACTCGCGCAGGGTTTGCGCCGTAACCGGCCCAATGGCCGCAATGGTTGTTTCTCCAACAAGCTCTGCAAGGGTGTTGGGGGTTGGAGGTTGGGGATTGGGCGCAATCATGCTCCCCTACGCTTTCTCCTTTTCCCTGTTCCCTTTCTCCTTCTACAACGCTTGCGCAAAATTGCGTACCGTTGACGAGGCTGTGAAGGTTAAGACGTTTATCTCGCCGTTTTGTAACTGCTGCTTCAAGCGGTCGGACGCCGCGCCATCCATGCGGGTTTCGTAGGCGGCGATTACGTCTACGGTTGCGCCCCGTTCGCGCAGTTGGTCGGGCAGAATTTCGCGGGCTTCGCGGGCGCGGGGCAGGAGGATGCGCTGCCCGGTCACATCGGCGTCCGGCCACTCGGCAAGAATGGCTTCGGCAACGGCTTCGGTCGGCATGAAGTCGGCGCGGAGTCCCAGATGCAGGCGGAGGGCATCGGCAGTGGCGGGGCCGATGGCGGCAATGCGCGTGGCGTGGAAGGCGCGGGCGTCCAAATTCAGCGCGTTCAGGCGTTCGGCCAGAACCGGAACCGTGTTCGCGCTGGTGACAATCATCCACTGGTAGGAGTTCAGATTGGCAAGCGCGGCATCCAGTTCGCTCATGTCGTCCAGATGGGCGATTTCGATGGCGGGAAATTCTAAGGGTTCCGCGCCCCGCGAACGCAGCAAATCGGAGAGGGCGCTCGCCTGTTCCCGCGCTCGCGTGACGACGATTTTTTTGCCGAACAGGGGACGCGAGGCGGGATCGTCGAACCAGCGCAGGCGTTCGCGCAGTTTCACCACTTCGCCAACCACGCACACGGCGGGCGGCGTCAGGCCGGCTCGTTTCACGTCCTCCACAATGGTTGCCAGTGTGCCGGTCACGACCTGCTGCCGCGTCCACGTTCCCCATTGCACGAGAGCGACGGGAGTTTGCGGATCGCGTCCGTTTTCCTGCAATCGGGCGGCAATATCGGGCAGGGCTTCCACGCCCATCAGAAAAATCAGCGTATCCCCCGCTTTGGCGATATTGGCCCAGTTGCGGCGCTGTTCCGCCTCTCCCGGCGCGCGGGTTCCCGACTCGCGGCTGTCATCCCGCTCGTGTCCGGTGACAATGGCAAATGACGACGCCATATCCCGGTGCGTGACCGGAATACCGGCATACGCGGGCGCGGCAATGGCCGACGTAACCCCCGGCACTATCTCAAACGGAACTCCCGCGTCCCGGCACTCTTCGGCTTCCTCGCCGCCCCTGCCGAACACAAACGGGTCGCCGCCCTTCAACCGCGCCACGCTTTTGCCCTGTTTCGCCCGATCCAGCAGCAGCGCGTTGATATCCGGCTGCTTCATGGCGTGATGCGCGCTTACCTTCCCAACATAAACCTTTTCCGCGTCCGCCCGCGCATAATCCAGCAGGGAGGGATGCGCCAGCCGATCATACACAACCACATCCGCCGTTTGCAGCAACATCCGCCCCCGCACCGTAATCAACCCCGGATCGCCCGGCCCCGCCCCGATCAAATAGACCGTTCCGGGTGTTGGATGTTGGGTGTTGGGTGTTGAGGAATCCTCTCCTGCTCGTATCTCGTATCTCGTATCTCGTATCTTCACTTATCCCTCTTCCCTCTTCCCTTTTCCCTTATGCCCGCGCACCAGCAGCACGAAGCGGGGGAGCAGCATCACTTTGCCGATTTTGCGGGGGTTTTTGAGGACGCGCCACAGCCATTCCAGCTTTAGTTGCCGCATAATTTTCGGGGCGCGTTTCACCGTATCGGAAAGCACATCTAAGGTTCCGCCGACGCCAATGAGAACAGGTACGCCCAGCGCTTCGCGGTGACGGGCGATCCATTTTTCCTGTTTGGGAATGCCCATCGCCACGCACAGCACATCGGGACGGCAGGCGCGAATGTCGGCTAACACTTGCGGCAAATCCGCATCCGTGAAAAATCCATTGCGCGTTCCGACGATTTGCGCGCCGGGGTATTTCGCTTCCATACGGGCTTTGGCGCCCTCCGCGATACCGGGCGCGGCCCCTAAAAAGTAAATCTTCTGCCCGTGATGTGAGGAACGTTCGCACAATCGCTCGACGATTTCTACGCCGGACACGCGCTCGGACAACGCTTGCCCCTGCTGCCGTGACGCCCACAAAATGCCCTCGCTGTCGGGCGTAATCAGATCGGCCCCGCCAACAATGGCGCGTAAATCCGCATCCTGCTGCGCCATAACGAGCATGGAAGCATCGGCGGTTACGACATGGTGGGACACGCCGGAACGGATGAAGCCGTCAATGGTTTCCAGCGCGTCGCGCATCGTGACATGATGAACGGGCATATCGAGAATGTGAATCACAGGCAGGGCAGCAGGCATTTCGGAATTGTCAGGCATAGCAGATAACACAGGCATAACGTATTTCTCGCTTCACGCCGCGCCGCAATTAGAGTACAATAGAGAGTGCCGCCACAAACGCGCAAACCTGTGGGAAGCGCGGCGGCAAAAGCATCCGAGTACGCTACGGCGCATGACGCAGTGATAAAAATGGCAGGCGACTGGCCTGTTTCTAGTATACCCGTAAGGGCAGGTGTTAGGTTGTTAGGTTGTTAGGTTAAGAAACGCTTATCGCGCAGGAAAAGACGCTCAAAAATCCTATTTACCTAACAACCTAACAACTAACAACCTAACAACCTGACACAAAGGTTTTTCCGTGATAAGTTCAAGACGATTGGCCCGTGAATGGGCCTTGAAAATATTATATCAGCGGGAGCATTTTACGCCAGCCGCGCAATCCATTCTCGAAGCCACCCTGCGCGACATCGGGCAGGCGGGAGAACGGCTGCGCCAGCAGCTAATGCGCGAGGCCGTTGAGGTTGCCGTTGTGGGATTGGGAAACGGGCAGGAGCATCTGGAGCGCGAAGTGACGCAGGCCGGATACAGCTTTACCGAAACCCGCGAACTGCTGCAAGACCTGCGCAACGGGGGAAACGCCGTCCGCAGCAAGCGCCCGGTTCCCTTCGTGGTTCGAGAACTGGCGCAGGCGTTTGCCCTGCTGGACGAATTGCGCATACAGGGCGAGCGACTGCCAGCACCCGTTGCGGGCAGACAAAGTGGGCGCGTATCTTGCCGAAGCGCGGGAACGGCTGGAAGACCATACCCGCATCGTGCGCGGTCGCTTGCAGCAAGAGGTGGTCGAGGGCGCGTTGGAACGGCTGCGGCTGGAATTTGTGCAGCGCGGTTCCCATGCGGCCAGCGGTTCGCTTGTGGAGCAAATCTGTCTGGACGTGTTCACGTCCGGCCTGCGCGACATGCTGCCGGAACTGAACCACACGCAGGAACGCGCCCTGTCTCTGCTCGCTCCCGCCTGCTTGGGGACGCCCCGTACTGGCAGGAGCAGCGCATTGATCGCCTGTTCCGCGAACCCTCTTCCGTGCTGCCCCACACGGCGCGAAGAATGCGTATCAGCGCGATTGCGCAGACGTTCGACCTGTCGGAAGGGGAGATTTCCGGCCTGCCCGCCCTACAGCCGCCGCGCCTGCTGACTCCCGCGCCGATCGGGCCTTGTCGCGCCGGAAAGCGGACAGGGTCGCGAATTCGCTGAACGCCCTCCTTGAACAGTTGTCTGCCGAAGACCGGACACGCTTGCAGGCGTTTGCGCGGCAGGCGCGCGAACAACTGCCCGAACGCCTGGAACCGGAGTTCCGCAAAGAGGGCGTCGCGTTTGTGCAGAATATTGTCGCCAACCGTCCGTCCGGCGTATCCCATGCGGACATGCAGGCGTATCTGCGGACGCAGCGCGAAACCTTCAACCGCGTCCAAATCGAACGCTGGAAAAAAGTGGGCGCGATTGTGGAAAAGCAGGCCGGGGACTGGCTGCGAACGGCAAGTTTCGCGCTGAAACTGGTACAGGGCGCGTCCGCAAAACAAACCGAAATTGACGCCGCGATTGCCGGATTGTCCGCGGGTTGGAACATGGAGCGGCAGGTCGCCGTAGACCGCAACATTCTGCGCATCGGCGGTTACGAGATGCTGTTTATGGAAGAGCGTTCCCACCGCCGCTTCCATCAACGAGGCCGTAGAACTCGCCAAAAAGTACAGCACAACCGAATCCGGGCGTTTCGTCAACGGCGTACTCGGCGCGCTCGCCGTTCAAGTCGGCAGCAAAGCCTCCGCGAAAACAAACCCGGCAACCGCTGACATGACCGATGACAGCGACGACATGATTGACCTTACCGAAGACGAAGACGTAGATTTAGACGAAGCCACATCTGATGAAAACAGCATAGATGAGGAGAACGTATAGTGACAGCAGAAAAGGAAACAGGGAACAGAGAACAGGAAACAGAAGGAGAGGATTCATCCTTCATCCTTCATCCTTCATCCTTGCTACTTGACGGTATGGCAACCGCGCGAACCCTCCGCGCCGAGATTGCCGCGCAGGTAAGCGAACTCAAGGCGAAGGGCGTGACGCCGCATCTGGCCGCTGTCTTGATCGGGGCCGATCCCGCCTCGGAAACCTACGTCGCCATGAAGCAAAAGGCGTGTAAATGGGTCGGCATGGACAGCAGCATTCACCGCCTGCCCGATACAGCAACGCAGGCCGAAGCGGAAGACCTGGTAGAACGGCTGAATAACGATCCGGCCATCAGCGGGATTCTGGTGCAGCATCCCCTGCCCAAACATCTGCATGAACCGGCGGTTCTGGATCAGCGTTTCGCCCCACAAAGATATTGACGGCATCAGCCGCAGTTCGCTCGGTGGCCTGATGAATGGGGAACCCGCGTTTCCCTCCTGCACCCCGGCGGGAATCATCGAACTGCTGGATCGGTACAACATTCCCATTGAGGGCAAAACACGCGGTTGTAGTTGGGCGCAGCATCATTTTAGGCAAGCCCGTCGCGCTGATGCTGCTCAACCGCAACGCCACCGTCACCATTTGCCACTCGCGCACTCCCAATCTGGCCGAATACACGCGGCAGGCCGACATTCTCGTTGCCGCAGTCGGACGCGCGGAACTGATTACAGGCGACATGATTAAACCCGGCGCGGCAGTCATGGACGCGGGCTACAACCGCGTGGAAGGCAGGGGCGGCGATGTGGGCGACGTGCATTTCGAGTCCGCGGCCCGTGTTGCCGCCTGCATTACGCCCGTTCCCGGCGGCGTCGGCCCCATGACCATTGCCATGCTGCTGCGCAACACCCTTCACGCGGCGCAGGCAACGCTCTCCTCTTCCTCCTGAGTATCGTTTCTCATTGATTTCTCATAAATGGGCGTTATTCGTAGAGGGATAACGCTATACAAAATGGAACATGAACCCACATTACGCAGGCCGGAGAAATACCGGCCTGCTATTCTTTGTAAGGAGTCAGGCCGTGACGGAAGAAGAGAAGCGTTTGCAGGAGGCCAATTCACATAGCGTGGACTGGAAAGAGTGGGGGCCATATCTGGCGGACCGCGCGTGGGGAACCGTGCGCGAAGATTACAGCCCGGACGGCAGCGCGTGGGACTATTTTCCGCACGACCATGCCCGTTCCAAAGCGTACCGATGGAACGAAGACGGCCTGATGGGAATTTCAGAACGACGGCAGCATCTGTGCTTTGCCCTCGCGCTGTGGAACGGCAAAGATGCCATTCTCAAAGAGCGCCTGTTCGGGCTGACCGGACCGCAGGGCAATCACGGCGAGGATGTCAAGGAATACTATTTCTATCTCAGATTCCACGCCCACGCACTCGTACATGAAAGCGCTGTACAAGTATCCACAGGCCGCGTACCCGTACAGCGATCTGGTGGAGGAGAACGGACGGCGCAACCGGATGCAGCCGGAATACGAACTCATTGATACGGGCGTGTTTAATGAGAACCGCTACTTCGATGTGTTTGTCGAGTACGCCAAAGCCGAAGCGCACGATATTCTGATACAGATTACCGTCACCAATCACGGCCCGAATGCTGCCGAACTGGACGTGCTGCCGACTCTCTGGTTTCGCAACTGCTGGAACTGGGGCGAGAAAACAGCCCGCCCCAACCTGTCGCTCCTACCGCAGGATTCGATGTCCCACGCCAACGACATGCAGATTATCAGGGTCGAGCATGTGTATCTTGGCGACTACTATCTCGCCTGCCAGTCGCTCAATCCCGCGCCCGAACTGCTGTTCACCGAAAACGACACCAATAACGCGCGACTGTATGGCGCGTCAAATCCGACTCCCTACGTTAAGGATGGCATCAACGATTACGTTGTGAACGGCAAAACCGAGGCCGTCAACCCCGCGCAGACCGGAACCAAAGCCAGCGCGCGCTACCACCTGGCCCTGCAGCCCGGCGAAACCCATACCCTGCGCCTGCGCCTGATGCCGGGTACGGGCGAAGCCACGCCCCTGAGCGGCTCTTTCGATGCCATCATGGACGTGCGCCGCCGCGAAGCCGATGAATTTTACGCCACGATTGCCCCGCCCGACGTTTCCGACGACGCCAAGATGGTACAGCGGCAAGCTCTGGCCGGCTTGATGTGGAGCAAGCAGTATTACCACTACGACGTGCGCACTTGGCTGGACGGCGACCCCGGCCAGCCGCCCCCGCCCCCGGAGCGCAAACACGGACGCAACGCCGACTGGCGGCATCTGGACAACTTCGACGTGTTTTCCATGCCGGATACGTGGGAATATCCCTGGTACGCCGCTTGGGATTTGGCCTTTCACTGCATCCCCCTTGCCATGATTGACCCCGCATTCGCCAAGCGGCAGCTTCTCCTCCTGTGCCGCGAATGGTACATGCACCCCAACGGCCAACTGCCCGCGTATGAGTGGGCGTTCGGCGATGTGAACCCGCCCGTTCACGCCTGGGCCGCCCTGCGCGTGTACCGAATCGAGCGACGCAGGACGGGAAAGGGCGACACCGCCTTTCTGGAGCGCATCTTCCACAAGCTGATTATCAACTTTACGTGGTGGATCAACCGTAAAGACCCGGATGGGCGCAACGTGTTTCAGGGCGGCTTTCTGGGACTGGACAACATCGGCGTGTTCGACCGCAGCGCGCCCCTGCCCAATGGCGAACGGCTGGAACAGTCGGACGGCACGGCGTGGATGGGCATGTACTGCCTCAACATGCTCGCCATTGCCCTCGAACTCGCCCGACAGGATGCGGTGTATGAGGATGTCGCCACCAAGTTTTTCGAGCATTACATGTATATCGCGGGAGCGTTGAACAATCTGGCCGAGGAGGGCGTGTCGCTGTGGGACGAGGAAGACCAGTTTTTTTATGATGTGCTGCGCCTGCCCGATGGACACGCCATTTCCCTAAAAGTGCGTTCGCTTGTCGGCCTGATTCCCCTGCTTGCGGTGGAAACCATCGAGCAGTCCGACCTTGACCGCTTCCCCGGTTTCGCCGAGCGTATGAACTGGTTCCTGCGCGAACGCAAAGACCTGTCCGATCTGGTGTCGTATATGACGGTTCCGGGGCAGGCGGATCGGCGGTTGCTGGCCCTCGTCCGCGCCCATCGCATGAAAGCCCTGCTCAACCGCGCCCTCGACCCCGCCGAATTCCTGAGCGACTTCGGCTTGCGCGGCCTGAGCAAATACCATCACGACCATCCGTATGTGCTGAACGTGGATGGGCAGGCCCGCATCGCCGATTACGAGCCTGCGGAAAGCACGTCCGGGCTGTTCGGCGGCAACAGCAACTGGCGCGGCCCCATCTGGTTCCCCATCAACTACCTGCTTGTGGAAGCCTTGCAGCGCTTCCACTACTATTATGGCGACGGCCTGACGGTGGAGTGTCCCACAGGTTCCGGCGCGATGCTGACCCTGTGGCAGGTGGCGGAAGAGTTGTCGCGCCGCATGACCCACCTGTTTTTGCGCCGCGAAGACGGCACGCGCCCCGTCTTCGGCGACGTGTCCACCTTCCAGAACGACCCCGCCTGGCGCGACCACATCCCCTTCCACGAGTATTTTCACGGCGATACCGGCAAGGGATTAGGAGCCAGTCACCAAACCGGCTGGACGGCATTAGTAGCAAAACTAATACAGCAGAGTGGAGAGTAGGAGAAGAAAAGGAGAAGAGGAGAAAAGGAGAAAAGGAGAAACAAACTACGGCGGGTACGGAGAAAACGAATTAGGAGAGTAATGGCGTGGAACACATGTTTTTTGCCATCCCCATTTCAGGCGGAATCGGAATTGCTCTGTTTCCGAAGCAAGCGAGGGAGGTTTATGTTGCTCTCAGCGCGTTTGCATGGGTGCGCAAACTTGCTGAAGATTGCAGTGATCTTGCCTACCGCGTATTAGAGCGTTTAGAAAAAGTCTTTTCTGATGCCTACTTTGCCCCGTGCAGGCGCATCATCGAAGTGAAAGCGCAACGCTTTCAATACGTTGCGAGGCGACATTGAGGCCGAATAGAAACGCAGGATTTTACTTTTTCTAAACGCTCTTAGGCATCACAATCACTATTGCTGCTGCCTTAGCGTTGCTGGCAAGTTTGAAATCTTCATAAATGCAGTCTGTCCTTGCGTTACCTCGTAGCTATACGGAAATGTTGCGCGTTAAACGATAGTTTCTACCCTCATCCGGCCTCCGGCCACCTTCTCCCTGCAAGGGAGAAGGCTAACGTGGAGGTTGAGTGCGTTGGTTACGGGATTAGTTTCGGCGTGGGCTTTGCCTGCGTGTTTCCAATCCCCTGTTCAGCCGCCCATTGAAGAATTTAGCCTTCTCCCTTGCAGGGAGAAGGTGGCCGGAGGCCGGATGAGGGTAGAAACCAACGTTTGCGCTTTTCTCAGGCGCGTTGCGGCGGGGCAAGGGCAGGGGCAAAACGGCGAAAATGGAGGCGAGGGAAGCGTAACGCGCTCACTCCCGCGCCCAAACCGAGCGTCAGGCACAGGGGCGCGAGGAGCAGCCAGCCGACGTAGGGAACCAGACACGTCAGAACCGCGAGCAGTCCACCGGCTAATAGTTTCCCCGCCGTTTCCGCTCTGTTCGCGGCTTTTGTCTTATTGCCGCGCAGACGGCGGGCCATCCACCGCGCCCATCCGCCCGCGCCCGTTGCGCACAACGCGCACAAATACAGCAGCAATCCCATTCCCAACAGTTGCGCGAACGGCGTAAACGAGAACAGCAGAGCCGATACCGACATAGGCAACACGAGCAGAACCGCCAGTCCGAAACCGAGGCAACGCCCGAACGATTGATCGAGTTTGTCGGCGGCGCGGGTTGTGGCATGGGGCAGCAGCAGAGCCAGCAGTCCGGGCAGGGCGAGAAACGCCGCCAGCGCCAACGCGCCCTTTGCCAGCCAACCGCGCGGGTTCGCCATGCCGTCTATCGCCAGTCCCGTCGCGCCGTTTACGCCGTTTTCCAGCAGGATCGCGCCCAGATTGGAACGTTTTTCGCGGCGCAGCGCGGCCGGGCGGACGGAAGCCGCGCCTAAATGTCCCAGATTGGCGACCCATAATATGCCGTTGTCAGTTGGGGTGTCCACATACACATTCACCAGAACGCCCGCCATTTCATTTACGTAATCCTCGCCGTTCTTTACCTCTCTGGGCGGATGGTTCGGGTTGGCGGGATTGTCGGCGGAATTGTCGTGCGTCCATTCGCCATGCAGAATGGTTCCTTTGGGCAGGCGATAACGCTCTTTCACATGGTAGGTGGACTGCCAGTTGAAATCCCAATCGTTGATTTTGATAATCGGTCTGGTGGAATGGTCCGGCAGTTCGGCCCACAGTTTGCAGGTCTTGCCGATAAGGTGCATGTGTTCATAAACGCTTTCCACTTCCACATCGACGGGCAGGGTGTACGTCGTCTCCTCTAAATGGTCTTTCTCTCCCGGCGCAATGTCAATGTTGAGAACGCCCATCGCAATCAGCGACGCGATTTTTGTTGGCGGCTTGTCCGTAAAATACAATCCGACGGATGTTTGATCCTGCGCTTGCCTGCCCGTCAGGGTGGTAGTGCATCCCGAATACGAGGTCTATGTCTTTGGGCAACACGCCAGATGCATCGGCGGGCAAAACTTCCGCGCCCACTCCCGGCACGTATCCGGGCAGGCCGCCGGAGGGCAGAAATCCCGGCCCGCCGAAACTGACGTAGCCCGCTCCCGGCCCGCCCTGCTGCGCTTCCAATTGCTTTGCTTTGCCGCTTTTGTCCATCATCAACGTGACATGGTGAACCACGCGGCGATCTCCGGGCCGAACTTCGGTTGCGCGAACATACTTGTCGGCGGGCAGATGCAGGGAAACCACGAAACTCCGGTTCACGTCCTTGCCCTCGGCGGGAACCGTAAAGGCTTTGGGCATCGTCAAAATCATGTCGGGCTTGCCCAACTGCCAGCCATCCGGGAACTGCGGAGCGGGCGGCAAATCGGAGGATTGCCCTCTTTCGCGCCCTCATTCGCCCACTGCTGTATCAGGGCGATTTGCGTGTCCGTCAACCGCCGCTCGTGCTGAAACTCGCCATAGCCAGGTTCCAGTTTCCAGGGCGGCATAAGGCGCTTTTGCGTGACAATGCCGATCTGCTTCGCCCGCTTGGCAACATCCTGATACGTGAGCAGGGAAAACGGCGCCACTTCGCCCGGACGGTGGCAATTAGCGCAGTTGTTGAAAATGATAGGCGCGATGTTTTGGGTAAACGTCAGCGACTCAGCGCTTGCCCCGCGCCCCTGCGCCAACATTGCCAGCACAATGCGAAGCGCCATCACTAGACGCTTCATCATTGCGCTCCAGCGGCTTTGTCCGCGATTTTGGGCGGCTTCGGTTTTAGCGGATTTCGCGCGCGTGTTCGGCGTCTAAGGTGAAGCCCAGATAGCACAGGCACATTTCATCCGTTGTCTGTTCGCCCCAATGCGCCAATTTGGGGCGGACTGTTCGGATTGCGCGGGTTGCCGGTCGAGTTGTCGTAGTGCGCCACCAGATGTAGTTTGGAACCGGCGGGCAGTTTCACCGGCTGCTTGTAATAGTAAAAGCCCTGCCAGTTGAAATCCCAATCCGGCACGTCAATGAGCGTTTTCTTTGCGCCGTCCGGCAGGTCGGCGGTGACGGTCATGTTGCGGCCCAGCATGTGCATGTGCGGGAACACAGTCATCAGCGTGGTATTCGCGGGAACGGGAATCGGCAGGTCGAAACGAACCTCCTGATTGCTTGCCCCCGGCTGCAAATTCAGGTTGTGCTGCAACAGCGGCACAATACGGAAGGGATGGTCCACTTCGCCCTTGTTGAAGTACACGGCCACCTGCGAGCGGTCGGATTTCGGGCTTGCCGTTCTTGTGGTAATGCACTTCCAGAACAATGTCGGCACCTTTGGGCAGCAGAATACCCGTATCGGCAGGCAGGCGGTGCGGCATTGCCCCCGGCGCCCATCCGCCCAACATGCCGGACGGCATAAACCCGACGCCGCCGCCTGTGGTATAGCCCGGTCCCAACTCGGTGTCTCTGGCGTCGGCGTTCAGGCGTTTGGCCTTGCCCGTCGTATCCACATACGCGATGATATGATGCACGACCGCGCGATTGCCCGGATGCACGTCAATAGCGGATACCCAACGGTCTTCGGTAAAATCTGGTGGGAACCACGTAGCAGCGGTACACGTCGCGCCCCTCCGCGCCGACTTTGAACTCGGCAGGCGGCTGCGCCATCATATCCGGCGTTCCCAACGACCACCCGGCGGCAAATTTCGGGCGCGGGTGGCAAGTCGGCAGGTTTGCCCTCTTTCGCGCCCTGCTTCACCCATTCCTGAATCAAAGCGATTTGCCCATCCGTCAAACGCCGCTCGTCCTGAAATTCGCCATGCGAGTCGGCCTTCCAGGGCGGCATGATGCGTTTTGCCGTGACCAGCGCGATCTGCTGCGCGCGTTTCTGCATATCCTTATAAGACGCGAGGGTAAACGGGGCCACTTCTCCAGCGCGATGGCAAACCGCGCAATTCTGGTTCATAATGGGCGCGATGTCCCGCGTGAACGTCAGATTCCGCCCCGCTTCCGCGCCCGCTTTGGCTTTGACCGCAACGGTATTCGCCGGGGTTTCCGCCCGCGCTATAGAACGCACCAACGGTCAGCCCCCCGGCCACTGCCCCCGCCAACGAAACAGGCAACATCAGCCACAACTTTATCATCCGAAATTTCACGCTTGAACTCCTTCAACGCCACGACAAGCAAGGGGTACGCACATACCTTATTGTAACATGAAATCATCGTAAAATGCGTCTCACCACAGAGACACAGAGACACAGAGGTTTCACAGAGATTTAAGGAGAGAAAACGAGGAGTGAGGAAAACGCTGAAGACGCAACAGTCGCTCATCCTCCTCTCTTCTTTGTTTCTCTGTGAAACCTCTTAGAGAGCCTCATGCGACCGCAAAGCCGGTATAGGGGCGCTTGTAAGGCGGGTGGAATGCCAGCACGATATGCTCTTTCGGAATTCCCGCTTCCAGCAGTTCATCCACAATTCCGTCTTCCGTCCCGTCATGCTCAATCCAGACTTTGTCGTTCCGAATATCAACATGAAGCACGATTCCATGCAGACGGCGCGTGTCGCGCCAGCCCACGCGCAACAGTTCATAATGACCGCGCTCTGCGTCGTAATTGCGTTCTGTTCGCACCTCCTCGTCTTCAGGGATTTGGTCGGCAATTCCGTCCACAATATGTTTCACGATAGCCCCGTAATCCGCTACTCTATCCATTGCGTGATTGTCTCCTTTTGGGAATGATACACCAGCAAAAAGAGCGAAAGCCTTTTTTGCAAACTGCGGCCTCGCGCCGTATCGAACAGGGCGGCAAAAGCCTCATCAGGAACCGCAAGATACAAGACCCGCTCCGGTTCCTGCGCTTGCAGCGCGTCCTGATACGTCACAAACTGCCCCACCGCCGCGTAAAATTCTACCATCTCCGTTTTACCCGCGAAACTCTTTATCTCAACCGCGATTTTGCGCCCCGCTCGCTCCGCCGCAATCGGCATCTGTGCGCCGAGATCAATTTGCAGCATCTGAGCGCCATATTCCAGATAGTACGGGTCATCCGTAATTGTCCAGCCCTCCCGTTCCAGCGCATGAACCACCGCCGTATGAAACAAATCTCGCCGCGACATAGAATCTCCTTCCGCTTCCCTTCTCAATTGTAGCGGGAAACGCCGGAAACGTCAAGCGCAAAAACTCCGCTCTTCTTTTCGTTTACTTCGTGTGTTTAGCGGTTCTTTCCCTCGTATTCCTCTGTGAAACCTCTGTGTCTCTGTGTCTCGGTGGTGAAAGTTGTTTTTGTATTTGAATTCGTGCAGGAGGACGGAAGCGGTATGTGGAATTAGCGCGTCAGGAATAGATCGCGGCGAAGCGACAGGAGGCCAATCGTGCGAATACTAATGCTTTCGTGGGAGTATCCTCCCAAAATCGTGGGCGGCATTGCCCGCCATGTGGAAGAGTTGTCGTGGGAACTGGCGAAACTGCCGGGCGTAGAGGTCCATGTCGTGACCTGCGACTTTCCGGGCGCGGCGGCGGAAGAGATCGTGGCGGGCGTCCATGTCCACCGGGTTGCCGCGTATGACGCTCCGGGCGGGCATAAAGACTTTTTCCACTGGATACACCAGCTCAATGCCGCCATGCGCGACCGGGCGGACGCGCTTTGCCGCGAATGGCTGGCGGGCAAGAAAGCGGGCGATCCCCTCCGCGACCCGAAAAAACTCTCCAACAAAGACGCCATTGTTCTTCACGCGCACGATTGGCTCGTCTGGTTCGCGGCCAACGAATTGAAGCACACGTACAAACTGCCGCTTGTTGGCACGATTCACGCGACGGAGTACGGGCGCAACAACGGCATCCACAACGAAATGCAAACCTATATCAACAGCATCGAATGGAAACTGGTGTATGAATCGTGGCGCGTGATCGTCTGCACCCATTTCATGCAGCATGAAGTGATGCATGCCCTCCACTCGCCTGCCGACAAACTGGACATCATCCCCAACGGCGTCAATCCCGACAAGTTCGCCTTCGATTTTCCGCCCGAAGAAGCCGCTTCATTTCGGGCGCAGTTCGCCGCGCCCAATGAAAAAATCATCATGTTTGTCGGCAGGGGGGTACGGGAAAAAGGGGCGCAGGTTCTGATTGACGCCCTGCCCAGTGTGCGCCAGTCCTACCACGACGCCAAACTGGTGATCGCGGGCGGCGGGTATCGGCAGCATCTGGTGGATCAGGCCGCCGCCATCGGCATGAGCGCGCATGTTCTGTTTACGGGTTTCATTCCCGATGACGCGCTGTTGCGCCTGTATAAAGTGGCCGACATCGCGTGTTTCCCGAGTTTGTACGAGCCGTTCGGCATTGTGGCTCTGGAGGGCATGGCGGCGCATGTTCCGGTAGTGGTTTCCAATGCGGGCGGCTTGCCCGAAGTGGTGGAAAACAACGTGACCGGCATTACGACGTTCGCGGACAATCCCGGCAGTTTGGCGGACGGCCTCTGTATGTGCTGTACAACCCCGAACGCGCAAAAGCGATGGCCGAAGAAGCCCTGACCCGTATCGCAACCGTGTTCAACTGGGCCAACATCGCCAAACAAACCAATGACGTGTACGTCCGCTGCTGGAAGGAGTATGTAAAATCCGACTGGTAGCGCTCCGCGCCGTCCGTCCCTGTAACCGGCTTGTAAACGTTCTCCCCAATCCCCCTCGTTCTCCCTGTTTGCTCACCATGACCTGACAGGCGCGGCTTCCCCGGCTGCGCCCGCTCGGTCACATCTCCTGTAGAAAGCCTGCCCATGAAACGTTTTTTCTTCTCACGCTTGATTGCCGCTTGCCTGCTGATACTGTCTGCGCTGTCTGTCGGGGGCTGCGGCAGTTCCAATGCTTTCACCTGCGGCGATGTTGTTCTGCCGGGGATTGTGGTTACGGTTGTAGATGCGCAGACCCACGCCTCTATTGCGGATGGCGCGGTCGCCACGGCTCAAAGCGGAACGGTTGTGGAAACCCTGCGCCCTCATGCCACCGACGCTCAGGGGAAAGTTCTCAGCTTTCAGGGAGCCTTCGATGGGGGCGTGTTCACCGTTCGCGTTACGAAAACCGGCTATCAGCCTTATGAAATGAAGAACGTCCGCGTGGTCAGGGAAGTGTGCGGCGTCAGAACCGTATCGCTGGAAGCGGATTTGCAGCCCGCGAAATGATTTCGGGCTTTGCGAGAAGGGAGAGATACTATGAGAGCGCAACTTATGTTCGGCGCACTTGCGGGCTTGCTGTTGCTGAATGGATGCGGCGGCAATGGCGGCAATTCAACATCACTGCCAACGCGCTACGCGATTACGGATTTAGGCGACCGGTTCAGCAGCAGTTCGGCGCTGGGCTTGAACAGTACCGGAATTGTTGTTGGCGAAGGAGTTGTACATAACATCGGGAGTGTGCAGCCCAATACCAACGCGCAGCCGGGGCAGAATCAGCCGGTTTCTTTTCTGTACGATGGCAACGTCACGCCCCTCAACGCTATTGGATTGAGCGCGGTCAACGACAGCGGCGTGATTGTGGGCAGCAGTGGACTGTACCAGAACGGAACGCTCAAACTGATTCCCTCGCTCGCCACTACCCCGGATGGCGGCGTTATCAGCCTGAGCGCTGCCGCCATCAACAATCAGGGGCAGATTGCAGGCTTTTCCGGCATTGGCCGCGAAGATCAACCCTATGTGGTACACGCGGTTCTATACGCGAACGGGCAAGCAACCGATCTGGGCGTGTTGGGCGCAACCTCGCCGCCGCAAACCGGCGGTTCGGGCGGCAGTCGCGCCACGAGTATCAACAATCAGGGCCAGATTGTCGGTGTGTCCGCAACCGGCGTTTTGCAGGCGAACGGCGTACCCGTTCAGCACGCTTTTGTGTGGCAAAATGGCAAAATGTCGGATTTAGGCACTTTGGGCAGCGATTACAGTTCAGCCTCGGCGATCAACAACAACGGCCTGATTGTGGGCAAATCCGTCCTGACCAGAGCGGGCGCGTTTCACGCCGTTTACTGGCAGAACGGGCAGATACACGACATGGATTCTGCCGGCCTTGCCCTCAATGCGCAGGGCGTCAACGATTCCGGCCAGATTGTCGGACAGCGCCAACTTACGCCGGTCAACAATTTGCCGCGCTTTCATGCCTACGTGTATCAGAATGGTCAATTCACCGATTTGAATACACGCATTGACGCCAACTCAGGCTGGGAACTGATTGGCGCCAAAGCCATCAATAACAGCGGTCAGATTTGCGGCACGGGCAACTACAAAGGCGCGCCCCACGCCTACCTGCTCACGCCGCTGAAATAATGACCATGCCGCCATTCCTCGCGCCCCTGCGTAGTATGGGACAGAACATAAGAAACCCAAATGAGGAGAAGAGTCTTGAGAAAACAAATTCCAGCCGCTCACAATAAATTTATAATCGGCGCGGTTTCCGCTGTGGCGGTATCGGGCGCATTTGCCGCGCTGCTGAACGCGCCCTCCCATGCGCAGGACGCCGAAAAGACGGACAACGCGCGAAATTCGTGCTGTTCCGCCGCGCGCTACGCCGTTCCAAACCCGCCGGACGCGGGCGTTTTCGCCACGTCCCGCGCTTCCGTCACCACGATTGCGTTTGCGCAGTCTGGTCAGATTGACGAAGACACGATGGTGGGCGAACAACTCCCCGCGAATACGATGTGGCTGGAAGATTTGGACATTCGGCAGATGGAGCAGGGATACGGTACGCCCATGCGCCGCCGCTCCGTAGACAACAGCCCAATTCGGCTTCACAATCGGGTTTACGCGCATGGCGTCGGCACTCATGCGAACAGTACGCTGATAATTGATTTGAAAGGCGCGGGCAAGCGGTTTTTGTCAATGGTGGGCGTGGACGATGAAAAGACCGGTTCGGGTTCCGTGACCTTTGAAGTATGGCTGGACGGCAAAAAAGTGGCCGACAGCGGCGTGATGCGGGGCGGCGCTTTGGCTAAACTGATCTCCGTGGATTTGACGGGCGCGAAAAAAATGCTGCTGCACGTGACGGATGCGGGCGACGGCATGGACAGCGATCACGGCGATTGGGCGGGCGCGCGTATTGAATTAGTAGACGGCGCGACCGCAAAGCCGACCGTGATGACCGTTCCCGTTGACCCGCCGCGCATGGAAACGGAACCCGCCGACCCAAAGCCCGCCATTCACGGCCCGCGCATCACGGGAGCCACGCCCGGACACCCGTTCCTGTTCCTGATTCCGGCAACGGGAGATGGCCCGCTTACCTACGCGGCGAAAAACCTTCCGACCGGCCTGAAACTGGACGCGCAAACCGGCGTGATTTCCGGCGCGTTGCAGCAGGACGGCATGACGGACGTAACCCTGACCGTTACCAGTGCGCAGGGCAAGGCGACCCGCAAACTGACCATTGTGGGCGGCAAACACAAACTCGCGCTCACGCCTCCCATGGGCTGGAACAGTTGGAACTGCTGGGCGGGCGCGGTAGACAGCGACAAAGTGAAAGCCGCCGCCGATGGGATGCTCAAAAGCGGACTGGCGGGACACGGCTTTCAGTACGTCAACATTGACGATACGTGGGAAGCGGGACGGAGCGCAACCGGCGAAATCGAAACCAACTCCAAATTCCCCGACATGAAAGCCTTGGCCGATTACGTTCACAGCAAGGGCCTGAAACTGGGCATTTACTCCTCCCCCGGCCCCAAAACCTGCGCCAATTTCGAGGCCAGTTACCAGCACGAGCAGCAGGACGCGAATACGTACGCCAAATGGGGCATTGATTACCTCAAATACGACTGGTGTTCGTATGGCGGCATCGCGGACGAGCAGACCCTGCCCGAACTGGAAAAGCAGAAACTCCCCTATCACGTCATGGGCGACGCGCTGGACAAAACCGACCGGGACATTGTGTACAGCCTGTGCCAGTACGGCATGGCGGACGTGTGGAAGTGGGGCGGCAGCGACGAAATCAAAGGCAACTGCTGGCGCACGACCGGCGACATCAACGACAGTTGGGGCAGCCTGCACGGCATCTATTCCAGCCAGAACGGACACGAGAAGTTCGCCGGGCCGGGACACTGGAACGACCCGGATATGCTGGTCGTCGGCAAAGTGGGCTGGGGGCCAAGCCTGCACGAGTCGCGCCTGACGCCCAACGAGCAGATACTGCACATCTCGATGTGGTGCCTGCTCTCCTCGCCCCTGCTCATCGGCTGTGACATGTCGCAAATGTCGAAGTTTACCGTTGCGCTGCTGTCCAACGACGAAGCGCTCGACATCAATCAGGACCCGCTCGGCAAACCCGCCGGCCGCGTCCTGCTCGACGGGGGCAAAGAAGTCTGGGCGCGTCCGCTCGCGGATGGCACAATGGCCGTCGGCCTGGTCAACAGCGGCGTGGAAGCAACCGAAGTCACGGCGAACTGGGCGGATTTGGGGTTGAAAGGCAGGCAGCCCGTGCGCGATCTGTGGCTGCACAAAAACCTGGGCATGTACGATGGCAAGTACAGCGTGTCCGTTCCCGCGCACGGCTGCGTTCTGCTCAAAATCGGCAAACCCGGCGCGGTTAAGATGGAGAAATTGGCAAGGAAGTAAAAGCAACTATTTTCCCGTCGGTTTGCTATAATAGAACGAGAGTTTCGTAAACCTTGCGGGAAATGAGTGTGCTGCGCGAATGTTCTGGCTGTTGATGCGAACGCGCCTGCTGTCCGGGCGCAATGTGGTGTTGGAAACGTGGCGCAACCGCCCGGTTGTCGCCATGTCGCTGGGCGTGACGGGTATCTGTCTGTTCGGCGGCATGTTTCTTGGGTTTTTGTTCTTTTTTCAGTTCGCCAAAGGCGCGGGCGTCCTGCCCGAAACCATCTATCAGGCGTTCTATTATCTGTTCCTGCTGCTGTTCGCGGGAGCCGTGCCGTTTGTCGCCTCGACCCTGTTCCAATCCGCCGATTACAGCCTGCTGTTTGCCGCGCCCATTCCGCCCCGAACCGTTGTCGCCGCCAAACTGCTGGACGCCACCATCACCAACTCGCTGCAATTCACCATCATCGGCCTGCCCGCCATCGTTGCCGGCGCGTTCGCCCTGCGCCTGTCCCGCCTGGCAGTGGCCGCTTGTCCTGCTGCTCATCGCGCTGTTCGTGCTGCTGCCCGCCCTGCTGACCGCCCTTGCCCTGCTGCTTGCCCTCGCCGGGTTGGGCATGGCGCGGCTGCGGGGCGTGATTACCCTTGTCAATGTGCTGATGGGCATTGGCGTGTGCGTGACCTTTGTGCTGGAAGCGCGTAACCTGCCGTTCAAGTTCGGCGGTTTGAGCGGACAACCGGCCGCATTTCAGCCCGCGCTTCATGCCACATCCGTTTCCGCGCATCTGCTCCCCTCCGCGTGGTTCGCGGGCGTGGTTGTGGGACTGGCGCAGCGCGAACCGACCGCGACCGTTCAGGCCGTCTGGCTGTCTCCTGCGCATTCTGCTCTTATGCGGCGGTCTGTTCGCGGCCTGCATGACGCTTGGCGGGTTGCTGCTGTCCAATGCCAGTGTTGGCGAAGAGCATCAGAACAGCGGGCATATCGCGCCAACGGGAAAGGATGACGCGCGGCGGTTGCGGCGACTTGTCGGCCCTCCCATTGCCGCCATTCTGGTCAAGGACATGAAGTACGTGTGGCGCGATACCATGCTGCTGTCCCAACTCAGCGTACCGTTGATTCTGTTCCTCGTCCCCTATCTCATCGGCCTGCAAAACCGCGCGCTCGGCACGAGCGCAGCCCGTTCCGAACTGTTTCCATTTTCCGCCGTGATCATCACGTTTATTCTGTTTATCCAGACAAGTATCTTGTCCCTGTCGCTGCTCGGCATGGAAGCGCAGGGTTTCTGGCTGCTGCTCCTCGCCCCCTCCTCGCGCCGCGCATTGCTATGGGCAAAATTCCTTATCAGCGTGACCCTTTCAGGCGGGCTTGCCATCATCTTGAGTGTGATCGCGGGCGCGAGTTTCGGCGCGGAACCCCTGTGGATGGGAGTCGAGGTCGGGCATCATTGCCCTGTGCGCGGCGGGATTGTGCGGGATTGGCGTGGGTATTTCCGCCGCCCTGCCTCGCTTCCTGCACGACAACCCCGCTCTGCGCGTCAGCCCGTGGGCGCTCATCGTCAGTTTTTTCGCCACGACGGGCTATATGCTGCTCACGCTGTTGTGCTTCGGGTTCGCGATTTTGGCGATTGCCAGTGGAGGTTCCGCCGTTTCTCCCGTTCCCATTCTCGCTATTGCCTTCGCCGTGCATCTGCTGCTCACGCTTCTGGTCATCGGCATCCCTATGGAAATTGGCGCAAGGCGGATTGCGAGGTACGAATGGGAACATTAGGAGAGGGAAAAGGGAAAAGGGAAGAGGGAAAAGACGAGATACGAGATACGAGATACGAGATACGAGAAGGGAAGACTGTCTCTCTTCCCTCTTCCCTCTTCCCTTTTCCCTTCAAATGGCGTATTCTCGTTTTCGCGCTGCTGATTGTCGGGCTGATTATCGGCTTGCCGCCGTTGCTGATGTGGCAACGGACGGGGGAACAGCGGGCGCGGAGTTTGTCGAATATGCGGCGGTTGGCGGATGCGTGGCAGTTGTATGCGCAGGATTGGGATGGCGCGCCGGTTCCTACAGTGGAACGGCGCGGAGAGGAGAAGGGCGGCAAAGCATACTGGCTGACGTGGAACAAGCGATTGGGCGCGTATGGCGCGACGACGGCCATTCTGGACAACCCTGCCAATCCTGCCGGGGAACGGCGGCCTGCGCTGCATGACCCTACTCGCGGGTTTGATGTTGAAACCGGTTACGCGCTCAATACGCGCTTTTGGGACACGTTCGCGCCCGGGCCGTTTCCCGTAGACAATCTGGAACTATCCGCCCAAACCGCGCTGTTTGTGGAGGCCGGCCCGATGTCTGCCGATAGGTTACGCGCCCCACAGTCGGAAGCGGAAAGCCGAAACCTTGCGCGGTTGGAATACGGCGATGTGGCGGACCGCGTAGAGGATTTGTGGCCGTATCCCGCCACGCACGGGGGCAAACTTGCGGTGGTCGCCGCCGATGGTCACGCCGTCAGCCTGTCCGTAGAACACTACGCGCCCGCTTCCGGCCCGCACAATCCCCGCTACGGACGCATCGGCGGCGAAATCTACAACTGGAACGGCGGCCATGCCAACGGCGACACCGATCATCCTCCGGTGGAATAGGTATTCAGGTGTTCAGGTATTGGGTTGATAGATTTTCCGCGCTAAAGCAAACGTGTACTCATGTATTGTCCTGAACACCCGAACACCTGAATACCTGCATTATGAAGATGAATAATGCGTTTTGTTGGTTCCGGTCAGCAGGCCGGGAGCCTGCTTGCGGCCCTCTTCGGCCTCGTCATCCAACACCTGCGCCTGCGCCGGGGATTGCGACAGCAGGGGTGAAACGGGCTTTGACGCGGTTGCTTCCGCGATTTCGGCCTCATCCACTGCGTCCACAATGGTCTGATGCACCGCGCTCACCTGCGCCATTGTGCCGGTGGGCTGCGCTGTACTCGCCTGCCTCGGTTCGTCTGAGGGCGCGGGCAAATTGCTCGCCGCTTCCACGCGGTTGTGCAACTCCTCGCCGGTCGGCACTTCAATCGGACTGCCCAATTTCGGAAAAATCGCCAGCAGAATCATTTGCACGGTTGCGGCAATGGGAACGGCCAGAATCATGCCCGGAATACCGAGCAGGGTCGCGCCCATCAGCAGCGCGATAATGCTCAGAATGGGATGCAGGCCGACATGCTGCCCGACAATGCGCGGCGTGACGAACTGATCAAAAAAGACATGGTGCAGCAATACCATCAGAAACACGATCAGCAGAACCGGCTTGCTTGCCATCAGGCATACGCCGCCGACCAGCAGAATCGTCAGCGCAGCCCCGATATAAGGAACCATGTACATTACGCCCGAAATCGCCGCCAACCCCGCCGCATTGGGAACCCCGAATTTCCACAGCAGCAAAAACGTCGCCAGTCCATTCAGGGCGCACACGATCATCAGGCCGCGCAGATAGCGCACAAAAATCGAACTGACCTCATTGAGCAGGTTTTGCGCCGTTGCCCGGTTCTGGCGCGGTATCATCAACAGCAGGCGGGCATAAATCAGATGCAGGTCTTTCAAGGCGTAAAACGAAACGAGCGGAATGATAATCACCCATAGCAGATTTTCAAGCGCGGATTCCGCCGCCTTGCCGAACCACGAGTTGGCATGGGTAAAAGCATTACTGATCTGCCCGCTTGCCCGTAGAACGGTATTCTCCACAACAGGCGTAGCGCGCATGCGTATCAGCAGAAGTTTCAGATTATGCCGAGTTTTCGACTCGGCATCTTTGCCCGTATCGCTGGGCAGGTATTGTCCGATTTCTCGCGTGATGGCGGTAGTCTGGCTTACAACAGCGGGAACCGCGAACGTCAATCCACCGCCAAGCAGGGCGAAGAACAGCACGTAAATCACGACTGCGCCCTTTAAGCGCGACCAGCCCCGGCTCTCCATCTTATCTACAAGCGGGTCCAGCACCATCGCGATCAAAAACGCGATCATCAACGGCAGCCAAATTTCGCGTACCACATACCCGACATACACCGCGAACAGCAGGCCAAGCAGCAGCGCCCCATTGCGCCGCCATCGCCTGCCGTCCGAAGCGTGAATTCTTATTTCCAGCATAGTGCGCCTTTGTGAGATATGAGACACGAGATATGAGTAAAACTCTGATGTACCAGGGCATTGACCTTGTATCTCGTATCTAGTGCCTCTTCTTAAACTGTTGCCGCGCAAGGCCGAGGACGCGGGAGGCCATGTAGATACCGGCCAGAACCGTACCCACGCTCAACGCCTGTTTGGTTGCGGAAATGCCGCCCTGCGTCGCCTGCGCCATGGTTTGCGACACGCGCATTTCGACAAGATCAACGGTATCCGCCACTCGCCCCACCGTGTTGGCGGCAAGATCGCCCAAATCCTGAACGTTGTCCTTCGTTTCATCCAGAAAGGGCGCGGTTTCAGAAACCAGCCGGTAGAACCCAACCCCGCTGATCGTCAGGGCCACAATGCCGACAACAAAGATCAGCCCGGTCAAAATAAGAAAAATCCAGTAAACGATTTGCATCAGAGCGGCCTTCTTGAGTATGCAGAGGAGATAGAGTAGGGACACAACTTGTTGTGTCCACGTTCGGATTGTGCCTGCGTTCTAATCGTGTCCTCATTATTGAAAGCGCCTGCTAAAGAATAGCAGGTGAGGCAACACAAAAATACATCCTTAGAACTATTCCCGTGTCGCGCATAAGACAGGTGAAGCAGAACATTTGTTCCTTAATGACAGCCCGCTTCGGTTGTTTCCGTATATTTGCGTTCATTCGCGTATATTCGCGGCTGTTTTCTTTCCCGATTTCTTCTAAATTCTTGCCTGAAAACCGGGAACCTCACTTGAACGCGCGGCGTCTACCATACGAAACCCGGAAAGGAATATCAGCAACGCTCCCGCATTGCCCTTAAAAATTCTTTTCCACAGGGCGAACCTTAGACAAATCCAACGACACTTTCCGCATCGCGCCTTTCCCATCTCCTGTGCCATACTCGCGCAGGGCAGCGTTTGCGTTGATGACAGAGTTTAAGACACAGAGGTTTCGGCTGTTCATCCACGCCGACATTCACCAGCACGCGGCCATGCTCGTCGCGCCCGAAACGCAGAACAGAGTTGAATCTGCACTTATTGCAGCCTATTGCAAAGGAATCAGGGGGACACACGAATGACGATAGCTACCCACGAAGGGCGCGCAACAGACCGGGACTGCCGGCCCGCCGAGACGACCGCTGAATTCGAAGACCTGCTGCGGCGCAACTACAGTCGGGCCTATAGCGCCGCTTACCGCATGATGGGCAACGCGACCGATGCCGAGGATTTAACGCAGGAAGCGTTTATGCGCGTGTGGTCCGCTTTTGATCGCTATGACCGCTCCCGTCCCTTCGAGGGCTGGCTGTTCCGCATTATTTCCAATCTTGCCATTGATCGCTGGCGACGACATTCGGGGATGCCCGTCTGTTCACTGGACGCCGAGGGTACGGGCGGGGGGCGTTCGCGCGGCGCGCGGGCGGGCGGGCGCTCAGGCGCGGAAGGCGCGGGCGCGCCGTTGCTGGCCTGCCTTGCCGATGATCGTCCCAGCGCTATGCCGGAACAATCGTATCTGCGAGCGGAAACCGGGCGGCGGGTTCGCCGCGCCCTGTCCGCTCTGCCCTGCGATTATCGCAAAGCCGTCGTTCTGGCCGATGTGCAGGGTTACAGTTATGAAGAAATCGCGCAGTATGTGGGCTGCCCGGTAGGAACCATTCGCAGCCGCCTGCATCGCGGACGGCAGTTGCTGCGCCAGAACATCCTGAAACTGCAAAGTCAGGAAGAGGCGCAGGAGCGTGACGAGATGGCGTTGAGCGAAGAAGCCGCCCATGCCCGCCGCGTCTCTGATTCGCTTGCGATGTTGTCCGCGCAGGAGCAGTCCGCGAACAATTACGCTCTGGCGGGTTGAAACCAGACATACACAACAAATTAGGAGGTTGCCTTTCGAGGCAGCCTCTATTTTCGCGTGTCAATATTGCAAACGGACAAATTCCGTAGCGGAAATAGCGCATTTGCGAATTATGCGCTACAATGATGCAGAGGGGCATCGCCCTGAAATTTAGGATAATGAGGTTTTGGCGGAAATGTGTAGATCAAGCAGGCTTCAGTCTGCGCGTAAAATTATCGGAGCGCACAGGGCGGAACGCGGCGCGTTGACAATCGTTGTGGCGGGAATCATGGGCGCGGCAGGAATGGCAACGTTTTCGTTTCTGCCCGTCCCCACATACGGACAAGCTGCGGTTCCAACTGCGCCGGGTTCTGCGCAATTCAACATATCGCCGGTAACATCGGAAACATCGCGGATGAAAACTGTAAGCGCGGCTCAATCGGCAAAAACCAAATCGCGCAGCCATGCGGAACGCGGCGCAAAGCAAAACAAGCAGGTTAAAATCACCAGTGGCGCAAGCCAAAAATCAAAAGGCAATGGACAGCAACCCCTTGCTTTGCTTGCCGGTGCGGTTCCTCCCCGCGTGATGCCCACGAAACCGCCGGTCGCCGCGCCCGTTCCCGTCAATGCGCCGGTCATTACCTATTTCAATCAGGACGCGCAAAAATGGCTGCGGGTGGGTGAAACCGTTTATGTCACGATGCAGGGTACACCCGGCGCGCAGGCGGTCTTTCATGTGGGAACGCTGTCGGGCAATGTCGTCATGCGCGAATCGTCCCCCGGCCAATATCTCGGTTCGTGGATCGTTCCCGCCGACAAACCGTTTCCGACAACGCCGTTTACGGTGACGGGCGAACTCCGCGCGAACGGCAAAGCGGCGGACCCGATGCCCGCGTCGTGCGCGTTGCAAATTGACGCGCTGCCCCCGACCATCGCAAACATAAGCCCACAGGAAACCGCGTCCGCCACACCTGCAATCGCCGCCGACCTGCGCGACGAGGGCAGCGGCATTGACATTGCTTCCCTCCATCTGCGCGTCAATGGGCGCGACGTGACCGGCAGCGCGCAGGTGACGGCAGACCACATTATGTACACGCCCATGATGGCTCTGAGTGAAGGCGAACAAACCGTCGAACTTCAAGTATCCGACCGGGCGGGCAACAGAACCATGCAGATATGGCATTTCACCGTAAAGCCCTGAACTACTTTCTCGCTCCTTCAAGCTGTTACCAACAAAATACGCCGGGTTTCAAACCGGCGTATTTATAAACGATGCAGCAACGCTTGTGCCGTCACAGCCAGAACTTCTTTATCCCTCTTGAGTGGATGGCGCAGCCCGCGTTGCTTCTGGCGAATACGCAGCCGCTCGAATCTTCGTAACGCTTCAAGATAGATGTTACGGTCACGCTCAATGGCGACAAGCAACTGCGCTTCATTCAGCCTGATAGAACTGCCGGTATCCAGTTGTGGCGCATAACGTGAACGAATCAGTAGAAACGTTCTTCCCGTCAGCCAACCCATTCGCAACATACAAGAACTCAGCGCCGAGTACCGAACCGATAGAGGGAGTCCCCTGTTGTGTGCTTTGCGCGCGTTGTTGTTGAACGAACCGGGCATAATTCCGATACGCCTTTGCTGCTAAAGCAGCCACGCATGGGGCAGCAACTCGCGCAAGGTTGCCGTTCTACCCTCCGGTAAGAGAACTTCGCAGTCGAGATTACGGCGGTCAACCTGTAACATCAATTCGCGGCAGCGTCCACACGGCGGCAAAATCCTGCTAACAGAGACAGCAACGATTTTCCAGATAACCGTTTCGCGGTTGAGCAGCATGGCGGCAATGGCGGAATGTTCCGCGCAAAAGCCGATGCCGCAGGCCAGATCAAGACAGATGCCCGTGTACACGTTTCCCGCTTCCGTGACAAGCGCGGCAGACACTGATCCCGCCGTCAAATCCGCTTCTGAAAGCGAAAACTGCCCGACGCGCTTACGCGCTTCCTCAATCAACTGGTCCGTTTGCATTTCTGCTCCCTTATATGGCTAATCTGGTTTGCGACAAGGTTGAAAGTTAAAAACCACGCTCATCAAATCCACATAAGTTCATCAGAATGTACACGAAGATTACACCTGCGACCCAAACCAGGAAAGAGAAGAAAGCAATGTCTGCTAAATGCGCCCATGCCTGATTGTGTGACAAAGTTGAACAGTAAATGGGCAGAAACGCAAATGCTGCAACAAGCATGATTGGGCCAACCCACAACAACCCTGTCATAATCGGCCACAATAAACGTTCAAGCAGTTTTGATTTCAAGGTTTGCATCGTATCTGCCTCGTTTACAAGGTTGTTTAGTAGTGGTAGCGACAGGCCAGTACGCGAATTTTGTCTTCTTCCTCACTCACGCGGTACACAAGTCGGTGTTCCTGCGTGATGCGCCGTGACCAACAGCCTGTCAACTCGTGTTTCAACGGCTCTGGTTGGCCTGTACCCTCGTAAGGCGCACGCTGCGCTTCCTGTATTAACTTGAAGACGCGCAAAGCAACTTTGCGGTCATGCTCTACCCACCACTGCAAATCCTCAAAAGCATTGGCGTCAAATTCCAAGTTTTTCACGGGCGTCCTCAAGCGATATACCTTCGTTGCGATCTTTGGCTTCCAGCAGGCGACGCTTCATCGTCTCGCTTTTCAGCAGGTACGCGGTTTCCCGTTCGGATGCCAATTCGCGCCATAATGCTATCGGCACAATCACCCCGATGTTCTTGCCTTCTGCATCCGACACATACTGAACTTCCGTTATGTCCAACATGGCAGCCTCCTGACTTAAAGAAATACGCAATTCCCTGTATCTGACTTCATCAACCGGCGGCAACAGGATGAAAACCGGCGGATGCGCCGACCCATTCCATGATTGCGGTTCTGGTCTACGCCCATCATGCTGCCCCGGCCCATGCGAATCAGGGGGCAGACGGCGCGGAGTTCGTCCTGCCAGATATACATGATACGGATTTCCGCTTTGGTCGGGCCGAACGGCGTTGCGATGTGGGGCGCGAACGCGACTTTCTCCTGTAATATGTACTGCGAACGGTCTGGCTATGGCTTCGATCTCCTCGCGTGTCGGGCCGATGCGAACGCCCAGCCCGGCAAACGAGAACAGGGGTTTGAGGACGTAGTTTTCCAGATCGGCGGGCAGGGTTTCCAGTTCGTTCAGGAACCATGTTTTGGGGACGCACTCGTGATTGCAGAAACGGCAGGGAAAACTTGCTGATTTTGAAGTACCAGTCGGGATGCCCCGCCCATTCTACGTTCAAATCCGCGCGTAAATCGAAACCGGGCTGAATGTTGCGGCGTTCCAGTTCGTCCGCAATCACGCGGTTGTAAATGCGGCGGATGGGAATCTGCCTGCCGTCGCGCTCATAAAACAATTCGCGCCCCTGCTGCCGAACTTCGCGTTACATCCACAATCGCCAGCCCGCACAGCTTTTGCGTGAGCAGGAAATCGCACAGGGTTTTTTGCCCGTACGGATCAACTTCCAGCAGAACGACGTTTTCCGGGTCATGCCCGCCCAAAATCGCCGTGCGCAGCAGGTCATTATAACTGTCGTGCATCCAAACCGCCGAGAAACGTTTGCAAGTTCCGCGACCAAGACCATACGCCTGCCGGTATACTTCCGCCTGAAACGGCTGAAACGCGTACAGGGACGGAAACCCCTGTATCTCCACCAGTCGCGGCTGCGCGTCCTCAGTCAGCCCAAAATCCACCTGCACGAACAGGGGCGGCTTGCCATCGTCGCGTACCCGAAAGTTGGGGGGAATGGTTTCCGCCGCGCGACGCAAATACTCCTCATTGGACATCAACTGCCCGACCAGTTCTTTCCCGTACTCCGCCATCTGCTCCAGCAGCGCAGTCGGAAAAAAGCACGGCGTTTCACAGTTACGAAACGGCACAGGACTGCCGCACCCCGCGTCCAGCATTTGCAAAAACGTCTGGTACTTTTCCGGGGTGAAATTGGCGTTGAAGGCGGGCGTAGGGAGGTAATCATAGGGAGTAGGGAGTAGGGAGTGAGGGAGTAGAACCAGGATAGGGTATCCTTTTGACTCCCCATTCCCTACTCCCTACTCCTCTTATATCAGAAACTTCCCGGCCCGCATGATCTGAAAATCATCGGCCCAGATGTCGAATTTGAGGCCGACCACGTCAATGTGCGTGGAGGAGTCCCACTCCGCGCCCGTGTGCAGGCCGTAGGGATTGCCGAACGCGATGTGGACGCCGGGCAATTTTTCATCCTGCAAAATGTTGCCGATAACGTCGGTCAGGCCGATGTTGGTTCCAATGGCGAACTCGCCCACGCGGTCGCTGTTCTCGTCGGTATGCGTGTAGTTCCAGAACTCCTCGACCAGTTCCTTGTTGTCGCTATCGGCGGATACCAGACGGTTGCCCTCCACGCGAATCGTCAGCGGCGTTTCGCGCAGGTTGCCGTATTTGGCGCACAGATAATCGCCCACCACGCCGTCAATGACGAAGGTTCCGTTCACTTCATGCGGGGTGGTGAACACTTCCCCGCCCGGAAGATTGCCCCACTTGTGCGGGCTGATGATGCCGCTGGTTTTCAGCCATTTGTAATCGGGGTTGAGTTGGGCGGTAATGTCGGTTCCCGCCGGGGTTGTCGCCCGGATCACTTTGGCCTGCGTCACAATGTCGAACACGCGGACGCTCAGGGCGTCCACTTCCAGAAAGTCCGCCCGCATCCCCTCGACCATGATCTGCGGCTCGATGTTGACCATGTGGGCGTGGCGGATACTGCGGCGATTGACCACTTCCGTCATCTGCATCCGCGTTTTCAGTTCGTTGGTTTGCGCCTGCACCGCGAAAATGCTGACCTGACTGGTTTCCAGATCGTCCAGCACTTCGCGGGGCATATCAACGAGTGGACGCGGGGCAAGGTCTTCCAGAATAAAGGGATTGTAGGCGACGCCCAACTCATCCAGTTCGCGGACAAGGCTGGCCGCGATTTCCAGGCAGGCGCGATCCGTAATCACGGTCACTTTTTCGGACGGCTGTATGCGCAGGCACACTTTCACGGCGTTGTTCGCGCCAAGCGTGTAAGCCGGGTTAAAGGGATACGCGCTTAACATGCTCATGCCGTTACGCCCCCTTCCGCTGTGGATGTTTTCACCGCCGCATGGCTGGTAATATCCGGCCACGCATTCGGATTGTCATGTCCGGTTGTAGGCAGTGAAGTCGAACCTACCGGGCTGCCGGGGGGCAGGGCCGTTTCCGCAACAATGTAATCTACCACTTTCTTCAAATCTCCTGTTTCACGATATACCTTTAATTGTCGGTCGGCGCCACTGCCCACTTCCAGCATCGTTTTGATATATTCCAGTTCCCTGCGGGAACCCAATTCGTCTACCACATCGTCCACGAAATCCAGATACTCCAGCATCAAATCTTTGAACGGCACTTCGATCTTCTTGCCGAAGTCAATCAGTTTGCCCTCCACGCCGTAGCGCAGCGCGCGCCACTTGTTCTCCATCAGCAGGTCGCGGCGATACTGGCGATAGTCCTGATTGGCCGCGTGCAGTCTTGTGCAATTTGGCGACGGTCGCCTGTATCAGCGCGACAATGGCAATGGTCTCGTCTATCGCGCATCGGCACGTCGCAGATGCGAAATTCCAGCGTGGGGAAAAACGGATGCGGGCGAATGTCCCACCAGATTTTCTTGGCGTTGTCAATGCTGTTGGTCTGCACCAGCATCTCAATAAAATTCTCAAACTCGTCCCAACTGAGAAAATAGTCGGGAATATTGGTGCGCGGAAACTTGTCGAACACTTTGCAGCGATACGATTTCAGGCCGGTATCCATGCCCATCCAGAAGGGCGAATTGGTGGACAGGGCCAGAATGTGCGGCAGAAAGTAGCGCACCGTGTTCATTACATGAATGGCCTCTTCGCGGTCTTCGATGCCGATATGGACATGCAGGCCGAAAATCAGGTTCGCCCGCGCCACCTGCGCCAAATCTTCCACAATCACGCGATAGCGCTCATCGGGATAAATCTCCTGTTCGCGCCAGTCGGCAAACGGATGCGTCCCCGACGCGGCAAGCAGCAGGCCGTTTTCCCGCGCCAGTGCGATAATCTGGCTGCGCATCTCCGTGACCTGCTCTTTGGCCTCCTGCACATTGGCGCAAATGCCGGTTCCCGATCTCGACAACGGACTGGTGCATTTCGGCCTTGACCTCTTCGCGCAGCCGCGTCTTGCCCTTGCCGATAATTTCCGCGTCAATATGCGAGCGCAAATCCCGCGTTTCGGGATCAATGGTCTGGTACTCTTCTTCAATCCCGATGTTAAAACTGGGCATCGTTATCCTCCGGGTAGGGAATAGGGAGTAGGTGGTAGGGAGTAGGACAATGCGCGAGTTGAACAACGCTTTTCCTACTCCCTACTCTCTATTCCCTCCTCCCTTCCTCCCACGCTTGTTCTGCCAGACGCTTCATCACGAGACTCTGTTCCCAACGGTCGCTGAATTCGCGGCCATCGGGCGTAGTAATGGCGTAGCGTGGCGGGCCGAGTTCGCTGGCGAAGGGAAATACGTCGCCCGGTCTGCGCGTCTTTGAGCCAGTGGCGCATGGCTGTCGCCCATAGGTTGACGAAAAATTGCGCCGTGTCGCCGGTTCCCTCACCCACATCCACCTGTACCTGTTCGCCGTTGGAAATGCGCCCGTGCAGATGCGAGGCGCGTTCCAGAACCGGCATCATGCGGTCTACAGCCCGCTCGTCCTTCCAGCCATAAAACTCGCCCACGACCACGAAATGCGACAGGTCGCCCGTAAAGCGGATGTCGGGAACCTGTTCTATCAACTGCCGCGTTTGCGGCAGGGTTTCCGTAAAGTTGTTGCGATGCGTTTCCACGAAAAAGGGAATACCCGCGTCGTTGGCGATTTTGCGCCCGTCACGGCACAGAGCGGCAACCGTTTCAAGGGGCGTGAAAGCGTCGGCAGGCTGCGCAAACATATAATCCGCGCCCAATCGAACCGCGCGGTCAACCGTCTTCTTCACATCGTCGAGCGTGAACGGGCGGTGTCCCAACACGAGCCTCAACCCTTCCGCATCCAGCGCGGCCTTGTGTTCCCGCTCATCCTCGTCCGTGAGCCAGCACTCCACCGCCTCAAACCCTTCAGCCTTCACGCGCCGAAACTTTTCCGCCAGCGTCCATTCCACTGCGCCGTTCATGGGCAGTTTGCGCAGCGACCACAGCGAATGTTGAACGCGCAGGCGCGGCGGATTACTGCTGCCATCGTTGTAACGCGCAAAGTTCATAGCCACTGCCCTCTTCATCTTTCCGCGTTGAATTATTCCCCATTCATTCGAGAAAAGAGATTATGAAAAGCCTTCGTCCCCCTTAAATGTAAGCGCTCCCCTCCTTGTGCGAAGGATAAGGGCTGATGTCTCATCCCAAATTTCTTTTCTGCCAGAATATAGCGGGTTTGCGTCACGTCATTTGCCATTTGGACGGTGAGTTCGGCCAGCGAAGCGAAGCGCAGTTCGTCGCGCAACTTTTCCACGAAGCGCAGCGACATTTGCTGCCCGTAAATATCTTCCGCGAAATCCAGCAGATACGTTTCAATCGAGCGGCCCGCGCCCTCGACCGTCGGGCGTTCCCCGATGCTGCATGCCCCGCCAACCCTGCGGCCATCGTCGAGCGTAGCGACAACCGCGTAAATGCCATCGCCGGGAACCGCCTGCCGATAGCGTCAGTTCCAGATTGGCGGTCGGGTAGCCCAATGTCCGGCCCAACTGCTGCCCGCCTACGACTGTGCCGACAAGCTGATACGCATGTCCCAAAACGGTTTCCGCTAAGGCCACATCGCCCGCCCGCAGCGCCTCGCGGATGCGGGTACTGCTTGCCGGCGCTCCCGCCGCCATAATGGGTTCCAGCGCGGTCAGGGTAAAATCGTACTGCGACTGCGCGGCCTGCAGATACGCCACATTGCCCGCCCGGTCCTTGCCGAAGCAGAAGTTCGCGCCCTCCACAATGGCCTGTGCGCCCAGTTTGTCTTTCAGAATACGCTGTACGAAATCATCCGGCGATAGTTGCGCCAGCGCGGTATCGAAATGCGCGATAACCAGCCCATCCACGCCCAATTCAGCAATCAACGTATTGCGCTGTTCGGGCGTGGTCAGCAGGGCGGGCGCGTGTTCCGGGGCAAACAGTTCCGCCGGGTGACGGTCGAAGGTAAAAACCAGCGCGGGGCGCGCGTGACGCTGCGCATCCGCCACCGCCGCGCGAATAATCGCCTGATGCCCGACATGTACGCCGTCAAAAGTTCCAATAGCCACCGAAGAGGCGGGAAACGGCGTCGTGACCGCCTCCAATCCATCGTAAACGTTCATTCTCAGCCTTTGGAATAATACTCATATTTGTGTTTGACTTACGCCGCGAAAACCTTATACGGTTGCAGGTGCGCCACCTCCACACGGGCCAGCGCAATCACCTCACCCGCTTCGTCGAGCAGGGCAACCGGCGTATCCGTTGTTGCAGGAGGCCAATTCGTCAAGCGCTGCGCGTCTATATCGGCAAGCGTAACGGTTTGCCCGCGCCGGATACGCCCTGCTTGTTCGCTATTGAGTTGCGCCTGCGCCCATCCGGTAAGCGCAAGAGACAGCGGCAAAACTACGTCTGCCAGCGTTCCCGCCTGCGCCCGGTCACGCAACTCTTCCAGCGTATGCGCGTTTGCCAGCGTAAACGGACGGTTCGGCTCGTCCAGCCGTTCGCCTACCCACGTTCGGCGCAGGGACTGCATCATGCCGCCCGTTCCCACTGCGGTTCCAATGTCGGACGCAAGCGAGCGTATATACGTTCCCGTAGAACAGGTTATTTCCAATTGCGCGACGGGATGCGCGCCGGACGTAAAAGCGGTCAGTTCCAGTTCATCAATATGAAGCGTTCGGGCCGCCCGTTCTACGGTAATGCCCTGCCGCGCCAGATCGTACAAACGCTTGCCCTCATGGTGCAGAGCGGAAACCATCGGGGGAACCTGCTGAATTGCGCCCCGGAAAGCGGGCAAAACAGCGCGTACCCGCGCTTCCGTCACCTCGCTCGCATCCCGCGTGGCGATAACCTGCCCGCCCGCGTCCTGCGTGTCGGTTTCCACGCCGAAAACGATTTCCGCCGTATAGTGTTTGCGGGCCGCGCTGAGGTATTCGGCAACTTTTGTCGCGTGTCCCAGACACAACACCATCACGCCCGTCGCATCCGGGTCCAGTGTTCCCGTATGCCCCACGCGCCTGGTCCGAAACATCTTACGCGCAATAGCGACAACATCATGCGAGGTCATGCCTTGCGGCTTGTCCACCACGACCACGCCATGAACTTGCGCAGTCGCCGTATTCTGATTTTGCTGTGGAATTTGAGCCATGGTTTGATTTCGTTGATCGAATACAGTATACCTGTACCGCCTGCAAACCGAATATGCCCGACGAACTATTTGCGTTTCCCGCCCGCTTATGGTACGATGGCAGGGTTCCGGTAAACAGACGGTTTATCGTGTTTCCAGTCCCTCTTCCACCCCTCGCTGTTCGCTTTAGAGGAGCTGAAGGACTGCCCTCATTTTCCGTTGTGCCGTATCATACCCAAAGGAGTTTCGCTGATGACATCTGACGGCGCGAGTCGCCTGCCGGAGATTTTACGAACGCGCTACGCCGACCTGCTGGCAGAGTGGCTGGCCGCGCAGACGCGCGATGCGCAGCAACCTGATTGAGGGTTCGGAACTGCGCGACCAGTGCCGCGAATTCCTGAGTCTGTTCCGCGACAGGAGGATATGCTGGAATTATCCATCTGGGCGTAGACCTGAGTACCGTCATTACCAAAGCGACGCTGGCCGACACGTTCAGCGTGGCCTTGCAGCGCAGAGGCGTGACCATCGGTAAACGGTAGGTTAATAACAGGTTGTCAGGTTGTTAAGTTTTCAGGTGTTCAGGACAGCGCAAGAGTAACACATTTGTTTTTGCGCGGCGGACTATTAGCAGAACACCTGACAATCTAATGATATGCCCCTGAAAATTTGGTTCACCGCTGCTTTTGGTGAACCAAAATACCGGGGGCAGGTCAGTTACGTGCCGGAATGTCCACATAGTTTTATAAATTTCGTTGACAGGCAGGCGCGGGTATGGTATCTTAGAGACGTGCGAACGAGCGTTTTTGAACGCGGCGTTCGCGCGTCTTTTATTTTTGGCGGTTCTTAATTCTTATAAGCGTTGATACCTATTTCAACATTGGCTTGAAGGAGTGGCAGAGGCCATGCAGCATGACGAAATTGTTCTGACCGCCAGCAGCAAAAAGCAGAAAGAAGAAGAATTAACGCTGCTGCGTACCGTGAAGCGCACTGAGATTACCGAAGCCATCCGTAAAGCGCGCGAGTACGGGGATTTGTCGGAAAACTTCGAGTACCAGTCGGCGCGGCAGGCGCAGGCCATCAACAACGGACGCATTGCCGAACTGGAATCGCTGCTGGAACGCGCCCGCGTGGTTGCGGATGAATCGGCGGGCGGCGACATGGTGGGACTGGGTTCCATCGTCAAGGTGCGCGATCTGGAAATGGAAGACGAGTGGGAGTACACGCTCGTAGACGCCACCTCCGCCGACCCCGGCAACAACCGAATCTCCGTCAATTCCCCCGTCGGCAGGGAACTGCGCGGCAAAAAAGTGGGCGATAAAGTGGAAGTCCCCATCCCCGACGGCAAAGCGTGTTATGAGATTGTCGGACTGCGGCACGATTAGAGAAGGTTGTTAGTTGTTAGGTTGTTAGTTGTTAGGTTGTTAAGTCGTTAGGTAATTCAGCTGTAATCCTGACACTAACAACTAACAACTTAACAACTAACAACCTTCTTCCTTCCTCCCCACCAGAAACGCCGTCGCCATTAAGCCCTGTCCCTTAATCTCCGTGTCGCCGCGCTCCTCGAATGTGAAATGCGCTTGCAGGCGTTCCCGAACCGCGCGGGTAGTATGGACGCGGCCCGGTTCGCCGGTTGTCTGCATCCGGTGCGCGATGTTGACCGTATCGCCCCATAGATCGTAGGCGAATTTTTTCCTGCCGATCACGCCCGCGACGACGGGGCCGGTGTGCATGCCGATACGGATTTGCAGGCTGCCTCCGTATTTCGCTTCAATCTCCGACGTAACCGTACACATTGCCAGCGCCACATCCGCAAGGGCTTCAGCGTGATCCGGGCGGTACGTGGGCAGGCCGCCGACCACCATGTAGGCATCCCCGATAGTCTTGATTTTTTCCAGTCCGTACTCCTCGGCAAGCTGATCGAAGCGGGAAAAGATGGTGTTCAGCAGTCCTACCACGTCGTCCGGCGGCGTATGGCTGGCGAGATGAGTAAATCCTACGATGTCGGCGAACAGAACCGTCACGTCTTCTAATCGGTCGGCAATCGGCGTTTCGCCCGCTTTCAAACGCTGCGCAATGGCGTCGGGCAGGATGTTGAGCAGCAGGCTGTCGGCCTTTTCACGCTCCCGCGTAATCAGTTCCAGATACTCCTGCTCCCGATCCCGCAGCCGCTTTTTTTCCAGACACGCGCCCAACCGGGCGCGCAGCAGAATGGGGTTGAACGGCTTGGGCAGATAATCCTCGGCCCCCAGTTCGATGCAGCGGACAACGCTGTCCAGTTCGCCGAGCGCGGAAATCATAATCACGGGAATATGCCGCATACGCTTGCTGGCCTTCAACTGCTGCAGCATCTGATAACCGTCCATTTCGGGCATCAGCACATCCAGCAGCACCAGATCGAACGGTTCCGCCCGCAGTTTTTGCAGCCCCTCGCGCCCGTTTGCCGCCGTCGCCACATAATGCCCCTGCCGCTCTAATCGCCGGGAAAGCACATTGCGGTTTTCGGGCAGATCGTCCACGACAAGCAAACGACTCTGCCCCGGTCGCGGAAGGCCTCCACCAGTTTCGGGCGCAATCAACGCGCCGACAACCGCCCTGTCCAGCGTGGGAGGAGTATTCTCTCCCTCGCCTTTATCGGACTGTGAGCCGAAAAACTCGTTTATCAGCATCACGAGCGTATTGGTGGCGTTGCGGATGCGGTGCAGGTCGGGGACAAAACTATCCTGCCCCGCGTCTTCGGCCTCCTCGATCAGCATCTCCGCATAGCCGATAATCTGATTAATCGGGTTCATCAGGTCGTGGCGAACGTGCGCCACTTCCGCCGCCAGCGCAAGTTCGTCGCTGCCTTCCTCATTGGAATGGAGGGGGGTCTGAGAATTCATCTATTTATTTTGTCCCGTCTTGAGCAGCGTTTCGATTTTGTTCAGCAGGCCGGGCAGTTCAATCGGCTTGGTATCGTAATCATCACAGCCCGCAGCCAGCGCTTTTTCCCGATCCCCGGCCATCGCGTGGGCTGTCAGCGCGATGATGGGGATGGCCTGCGTCGCCGCGTCGGTCTTGATACGGCGCGTAGCCTCCCAACCGTCCACGATGGGCAGGCTCATATCCATTAAAATCAGGTTGGGCGCATCGGAACGCGCCATTTCCACGCCCTGCGCTCCATCGGCTGCGCACACGACCTCGTACCCCTTTTTGGTCAAGCGCCGGGACAGCATATCGCGATTATCCTCATTGTCTTCCACCAGCAATATTTTAGGCATCTTTTTCGCTCCGTAACAATTCACGAATTCTCCCGATAAGCGCCTGATGGTTGTAGGTACCTTTTTGCAGCAACTGCGTGACGCGGCCTTCCAATCGGTGACGGTCTTCGGACGTTATATCTTTGGCGGTGATAACGATGATGGGAATCGCGCTCCACTCTTCGCGCTCGCGCATCTCTGCCGTGAACTCGAAGCCGTCCATTTCCGGCATCATCAAGTCCAGCAGAATCAGGTCGGGCAGATGTTCCGCCACTCGTTCCAGACCAACGCGCCCGTTTTCCGCTTCCAGCACTCTCCAGCCCGCCTTTTGCAGCATCTGGCGCAGCATTTGACGGGTTGGCACATTGTCTTCCACAACAAGTACGGTTTTCACGGACGGATGGGCGCGGAATTTGTCCAGAATCGCGGCTAGACGCAGGGGTTCCACGGGCTTGGTCAGGTAGTCCGCCGCGCCAAGCGAGTAGCCCATGCTCGAATCCTCGGACAGCGTCATCATCACAACGGGAATATGCGCCAGTTCCGGGTCCGCTTTCATCGCCGACAGGGTTGCCCATCCGTCCATGTGCGGCATCATCACGTCTAAAGTGATGGCAATGGGATGGATTTTGCGGGCAATGCGCAACCCCTCCTCGCCCGAAGCCGCGCACTCAACGCGGTAGCCCGCGTTCGTCAGCGCGTCGCGCATCAGGTCACGCGCGGCGGCGTCATCGTCAATCACCAGAATCGCGGCGGGTTTTTTCGCGCTTTCCAATTGCGTTCGCGCATCCATTGTTTCTGCCGGCAACTCTTCCACGACGGCGGCTTCGGCATGAACCCCGGCGGGCAGGCGAATCGTAAAGGTGGTTCCCTCGCCGGCCGCGCTTTCCAGCGTGATTGCGCCGCCCATCATTTCGCAAAAGTGGCGGGTAATCGCCAGCCCCAGCCCGGTTCCGCCGTATTTGCGCGTGGTGGACGCATCGGCCTGCGCGAACGCCTGAAACAGCCTGTCCATCTGCTCCCGCGTCATGCCGATGCCCGTATCCGACACCTGAAACACGATCCAATCGCTTTCGCCCGTTTCGCGCTTCGCGTCCAGCGTAATGCGCCCCTGACTGGTAAATTTGGCGGCATTGGAAATCAGGTTGAACAGCGATTGGCGCACTTTGGTCAGGTCGGCGCGCATCGCGCCCACATCCGGGCTACAGCGTGATTCAAGCGTGTTGCCATTCTTCTGCGCGAGGGGGCGAATCGTGCTGACAACCTCCTGAATCATCGCGGCAACATCGAAGGTTTCCACGTATAATTCCATTTTGCCCGCTTCGATTTTGGACAGGTCCAACACGTCGTTGATTAAGGTCAGCAGGTGCTTGCCCGCGCTGTTGATTTTTTGCAGGTCGGGAATGATTTCTTCTTGCCCCGCATCTGCCGCGTCGTCTTGCAGCATTTCGCTGTAGCCGATGATGGCGTTGAGCGGCGTCCGCAGTTCGTGGCTCATGTTGGCGAGAAACTGGCTTTTGGTGCGGTTGGCCGTTTCCGCCTCTTCTTTCGCCAGCGTCAGGGCGGCCTCGACCTTTTTGCGTTCGCCCAGTTCCGTTTGCAGCGCGGTATACAGGCGGGCATTGTCCAGAGCGATGGACGCGAGTTGGGCAAAGCGGTTCAGCAATTCGCTTTCCGATGCGCCAAACGTTTGCTGCGATTCGGAACCGTAGCCAAGCCCGATAACGCCAGCGATTTGCCCGCCCGATAGAAGAGGCGCGGCCATGATTGCCCGCAGGGGCGTGGTATCGAAGTCGGCGACATGCCCGCTCCACGCTTTATAATCGTTGACAATACACGTTTGCCCGCTTTCCCACACGCGACCCGCGACGCCCTCAGTTTTGCGCATCCGATGCCCGCGAAAGGCCGCGCCGATTCCCAACCCGACTCGGAGTTCCATGAATTCGCTGTCGGGCGTGACCAGATAGATATAGCCGTGTGGCGCGTTCAACATCCGCCCCGCCCGCGCCGCCAGATGCTCTAATAAATCTTCCAGATCGAGCCGTTGCATCAGGACAAGCGTGGTTTCGTGCAGGGCGGCGAAATACTCGTTTTGAAGGCGCAGGCTCTCCTCGGCGATTTTGGTGGGCGTGATGTCAAGAAGGAGGCCATCCCACAGCACGTCGCCATTCGCCTCCTGTTCCGGGTGCGATGCGCCGCCAATCCAGCGCGTTTCCCCGGAACGCAACACAAACCGCCCTTCCCATTTCCACTCGCCCAGCGTTTGCGCCGAGGTTTCCACTGTCTGCATAAAGCTGCCCATATCGTCGGGATGCACCAGCCCGACAAGCGCGAGGGGATCGGCCATGATGCTTTGCGGGGCTACGCCGAACAGGGCCAGCGAACCCGTGCTGACGTAGGGAAACGCGACGGAACCATCCACGCGGCGCGCGAACTGGTACACCATGCCGGGGGCATTGGCGACGATGCGGCGGTAGCGGGCTTCGCTCTGGCGCAGGGCTTCGGCAACCTGTTCGCGATTGGTACTGTTGTCGTCCATAGGTGTTTATTATACTCTCAAATGCTATGTAGCCCTCAACGCTATTTGAAAAATCCGTTTCCCGTATGGTGTAAATGCGGGATAGAATGGTATAAATACGGGATAGAAACGTTCGATGTGGATTTACGGTGAAACAGGAGGAGACATAATGGCAAAAGATTGGACAGCCGCGCTGCAAAACAAGCGCAATGTGGGCGATACGTGGGCGGACGGCCTGGTGGAAGAGATCGTCTCGGCGGGCGGGTCGGAGTATGCGGGCGAAGCGAGCATGGG
The DNA here is from genome assembly GCA_963817895.1 of uncultured Chthonomonadaceae bacterium. GTDB lineage: Bacteria > Armatimonadota > Chthonomonadetes > Chthonomonadales > Chthonomonadaceae > CAWFQB01. The sequence goes on along the minus strand of CAWFQB010000001.1, from coordinate 1,555,722 downwards.
GCGGCTGATAGGGCAGATCGTCAGCGTCCATTCTACCGTGCCGGATGATATGCCCGCGAAAATGAAAGCGTATTTCAACGATACGACCCGACCGGCATGGGTGGACACAAATCAGTTCGCGCTGGCAAACGAACTGTTCCGGCGAAACGGCGTGGAAATCTGTATGATTCTGCTGTGCGCGTCCCTGCCTGCCTGCTATGCGGACGCGGCGGGCGTGGCCGCGCTGGATCAAACCCACCAACTGACCAAACATCCCCTGCGCCGCGTGGTGGAAACCGTGCGTATGGTTTTGGAAGTGTTGCTGCCCGGCACACTGCTGGAAAATGGACACGGCGCGGTTGTGTGCAAAAAAGTGCGTCTGCTGCACGCCACCAATCGGCGTATGCTGCGCAATCAGCCGGAAGCGCGGTGGAACGAAAAGGCGTGGGGCCTGCCGCTCAATCAGGAAGACCTCGCGCTCACGCTGATGACGTTCGCCACTGTGGTACTGGACAGTCTCGCCAAACTCAACCTGTACGTGTCCCCCGAAGAGCAGGAGAGTTACATGCACCTGTGGCGCTATGTCGGCTACCTGATGGGCGTCGAGGAGGAGCTGCTGCCGGAAAGCGTCGCGGATGGCAGCGCCCTGTACCATACCATCGCGGATCGAGTGTATGCGTCCAGTCCTGCCGGCATTGCCCTGACGACTTCGCTGGTGAAACTGATGGAGGACATCGTACCCGGCGTGGTGTTGGATCAGATTATTCCCGCCAAAATTCGGCTGTATATGGGGGATAAGGTAGCGGACATGCTCGGCGTGGCAAAAGTATCGCCGTATGCGATAACGCCCCACCTGCTGGACGTGGTGAAGTTCGTGCATGGCATCGAACATACGTTTCTGCGCGACCATCAATTATTCGGACTCGCTACCGATTCGTTGGGCCGATTGATGTTGCACGGATTGGAAGATTACGAGCGCACGGACAGCCGCCCGCAGTTCCACGTCCCCGACCTGCTGCGCGAAGAGTGGAAAATGTCGCCGAGCAAGCCTACTCAGGCCGTCGTAACCGGAACCGCGCAGCCCGTCGCCCCCGCCACAGATACCCAAATTGAACTTGTCGCGTCCGTGCCTTAAACGCGTTTCGGTTCAGATAAAGCAGTATTTACCTCAAAAGAAATGTTCGCAGGAACACGTTTGTTGTGTCCCTGCGAACGCTTGTTTGAACGGTATGACGGGGCTTCTACCCTCATCCGGGCTTCGCCCACCTTAGGGTAGAAACTCCTATTCAGCAGATGTGCGCGCCCTGCGCTTCCACGTACACGGAATACAGGGATTGGCTGGCGGTGATGAACAGGCGATTGCGCTTGACGCCGCCGAAACACAGGTTGCTGCAAATTTCGGGGATGAGAATCTGCCCGATGCGCTGGCCTTCGGGCGTGAAGATTTGAACGCCGTCATAACCCTTGCCGACCCAGCCACACGCGGCCCAGATATTGCCGTCCTTATCGGCGCGGATGCCATCGGCCAGCCCCGACTTCTCCCCGTCCGCCATTTTCATCTTCATCGAGTTGAACTCGCGGCCCTTGCTCAGTTTTTTGCCGTCCGTCACGTCGAACGCCATCACGTTGCGCGGCGTCCCCGTGTCCACGATATACAGTTTTTTGTAATCGGGCGAAAAGCACAGGCCGTTGGGCTTGTTCAGCTCGTCCATCACAATCTCCATGCGCGCGGTTTTGGGATCAATGCGGTACACGGCCTCCTTGATTTGCAGGTTGCCCTTCGCGCCCTCGTAATTGCCCATGCTGCCGTAGCCCGGATCGGTGAACCAGATGCCGCCATCCGGGTGAACCACAATGTCATTGGGCGCGTTCAGGGGCTTGCCCTTCCACGCATCCGCCAGAACCGTCACGGTTCCATTGTGTTCGTACCGGACAACGCGGCGCAGGCCGTGTTCGCACGACAATTGCCGCCCCTCCCAATCGAACGTGTTGCCGTTGCTGCTGTTGGACGGGTTGCGGAACACGCTGACATGCCCGTCTTCCGGCAGGTAACGGTGCTGAAGGTTGTTGGGAATGTCGCTCCACACCACATAGCGACTGCCGCCGTTCCACGCCACGCCCTCTGCCCACAACATGCCCGTGTGCAGCCGCTGAATGGGCGTGTTGCCCAGTTTGTACTTGTCGAAACTCTTGTCCAGAGAAATAATATCCGGGTCGGGATAGCGAACCGGGGGCGCGTTATGCCCGTAGTCGCGCTCCTGCGCGGATGCCATGCCCGCCATCAGCGTTGCCGCCGCGCTCGCCATAAATGCCCGCCTTCCCACGCCCGTTTTTGGTTCTACCGGTTTCGCCCCATCATCCTGCATGTTGCTGTCCATCGCGCTGTAACCTCCATTGGTTGTTAAGTTCGCTTCGTCGCAAGCCGCAGAATGGGAATGGCGGCAGGGATAGAGTGTTATTGCGCTATGGACGCGCCGGATTCTTGCAACAATCAGAATCAGGGTACGCGCTGACCACGCGACGCGACCCACAATTTATACCAGTCGGTTCGGCTCAGTTCGATATGCGCCGCGCCCGCCGCCTCGTGGATGTGTTCGGGTTTGTTGGAACCTACGAGGGGGATAATTTTGGCGGGATGGCGGAGCAGCCATGCAAGCGCAAGTTGGGTGGGTGTGGCGTCGTTGTACGCGGGGGCGAGTTCGCGCAACGCGGCCAGAACCCGCTCGATGCGTTCGCGGTTGGGATTGTCGGCGGGAACGTCGCGCCGCCCCGACAGCCAGCCGCCGCCGACCGGACTGTACGCGAGGGGCGTGATACCCAACTGTTCGCACTGATCCAGAACGCCGTCGCCGCCCTGCCCCTCGCGCCCCTCGTAAATGGGAGGCAGGTGCAGGAGGGATAGCGCGATCTGATTGGACACAATCGGCGCTTGCAAATACTTTTGCAGGGCAAGCGTCTGCTGCGGATAGTAGTTGGACACGCCAACCGCTCTGATTTTGCCTTCGGCAATCAGCCCATCCAGCACTTCTGCCGTTTGCGCGGGATGACCGAGCGGATCGGGACGGTGCAATTGGTACAGGTCAATGAAGTCAATGCCCATGCGCTGTAGCGACCCCTCCACGCTTTGCCGGATATGTTCGGGCGAATGGTCGTAGTACCCCGAACGGATACCCACTTTGGTCGCGATGTAAATGCGCTCTCGGCTGCCCGGAACCGCCTGTAGACAATCCTTGAAGATGGACTCGCAGGCTGTGCCGCCGTAAATGTCGGCGTGGTCATAAAACGTAATGCCCGCTTCCAGCGCAGCCTCGAAACTGGCAATGGCCCGCTTGCGGTTTTCCGGCCCCACTTCTGAGGGGTTCCACGTCCCGGCCAGCCCCATGCAGCCAAGCGCAATGCGGCTTACCGGGATTTTCTCCGGCCCAAACTCCTGTGTCGGCATCGTTGCAGTCAAAGCGAACTCCTTTATCCCATCAAATACCCGCAAAACAGCGGCGCGTCTGATCCCCTGCGGCCATGTTTCGCGGATGGCAATTGCGTTGGCAAGTATTATGCTTCAAAACGCGGGAGATTACAACAGGCGAGGAAAGGCGATTATCTGCTATGATAAAGGAGGATTACGGCAAAAACGCATGACGGCGTCATGCCGAAAAGGAGGAGAGCCTTGTTTCAACTGCAGTTCGATGAGAAAGAGCTTGAACATTGGGCGGAACGGTACAACGTCGCGGAGGAGGCGGAAGTGGAAGCGATTGGCGCGGACGCCAGAAAGCGCGGCTACTACACGTATGAGGAACTGCTGAAAGTGGGCAAGTGGACGACCGCGCGCAACCAGAAATTGCTGACCGAAAACGATCCGGCCCATGTGGAGCGCCATACGCGCACGGCGCTTTCCACCTACAACGAAGCCCTGCGCATGGAGGTGCTGACCTCGCTACGGGGCGTATCCTACCCCACCGCCACCCTGCTGCTGCACTTCGGCTACGAGAACAGCTACCCGATGCTCAACGGGCCGACTCTGTGGTCGCTTGGCTACGACGCGCCCCCGAAAGTGTACACGCTGGAATTCTGGCTGGAATACGTGGAGTTCTGCCGGGAACTGGCCGCGCAACAGAACATTACCCTGCGAACGCTGGATCGCGCCCTGAAGCAGTACGCGAACGAACACCAGAAGCCCGCCAAAAGCAAAGCGTAAGGAAAAAGGCGGCGGACGCGTATGCGCGTCCGCCGCCTTTCCCAATTCCCTGTTCCCGTTGGCTGCGCGGACACCCCCACCGGCAGCCCTGTCACTGAGACGCGGGAAGATGCTGCTGTATCTGCTGCTGCGCGTGATTGGCCTGCACCATCAGGCGGGCGGCGGCGTCCAGATGTTTTGGAACCACTTCCGAATGGCCCAAACGCTCCGCCAGATGCGAAGTTTGCAGGTGCATCTCCACCTGCTCCCAGAGCGCGTCCGCCTGCTGCTTGCTGGCAAGATAGCAGTTGATGTCGTGTACGATGCGTTGTATGCGTAGGCTGTCCATAGCGTTTCTCCCTCCACCTCCTGTGGTTTCTGCCGTTTATTGTCGGCGAAACGCCGCCACAGCCTTACCTCGCTCTCGCCGCATTTTGAAAAATTTATAGCAAGAAAAAGGCTCAGGACAGTCTGCCCTGAGCCTTTTGCCGTACGCTGAACCCTGATTATGGCACGTTGTTTTCGCCGGCAGCCGGATAGGTCGGGAGCGGCTTCAAGGTATCGTAAGCGTGAGACCAGTCCGGTTCACCCCCGCCCGGCCCGGTATTGGCGGGAACCGCGTTGGTGACGGCGCGGAGGTTTTGCAGGTAAGCGGCGATGGAGTAGATGTCGGCATCCGTCAGGTTGCGGAAGGCCGTCCAAGGCATGACGGGCGCGAGGAACTTGCCGTCCTTGTCCTTGCCGTTGCGCAGGGCGTTGAAAATGTCGGTTGCCGTCCACGTTCCGATGCCGGTTGCCTTGTCCGGGGTAAGGTTGGCGGTGTAAACCGTGTTCGGCCCCAGAGTGAACACGCTGTTCGCCGCGCCGTTGTGATAACCGGCCAGCCAGTTGGCGCTGCCGGGGTCCGCGCCGTTGCTGTGGCAGTCGGTGCAACCGATGGAGGTTACGAGATAGCGTCCGCGCAGCACTTGATCGCGCGTGGCCTTGCCGTTGGGAACGCCGGCATTGCTGCTGTTGTTCGAGCCGCCGCCGCACCCGGTAAGGATGCTGGCGCCAAGCAGCAGGCTGCCGGACAGCAGCACAATACTCAGTTGAAATTTTCGCATTGTCACGTCTCTTTCCTTGCGGTAGATAGTACCTTTTTGTTCTTGTTGCCGATTACGCGCAATCAAGACGAAATTCTTAAACGGGAGTACGAAAGAAGCATTGCATATCTTCCGTCTTGAAAACTTCGCTTCTATTCACTGTTGCTCCCTGTGATTCCTGCCAATGTGTCAAAATTTATAAGTTTGACATAACAGGACGGCTGGAAGAGGTATAATCAGGAAGGAGAAAGCATAGCCTCATGAACGCGGAACCCATCAATCAGACAGCCGGGGACGAGAGTGACGCCTCCTCCATTGAACATGTCAACCAGCAGGCGCGACGCGGCATCAGCGTGATGATGGTTCGGCAGGTTGCGCTCCAAATCATTACTTTTCTCGGCGGCATCATACTCGCCCGCGTCCTTACGCCCGGTCTGTTCGGCCTCTTCGCGACGGCGCAGTTTCTTGTTTCCATAATCGCGCAATTCGGCGATTTTGGCCTCGCGCCCTCGCTCATCCAGCGTAAACAGACCCTTCAGGAGCGCGACCTTCAGGTTGCTTTTACCATTCAGCAAACGCTCACCTTTGCCGTCGCGCTTGTCTTATGGTTCAGCGCCCCCTTGATGGTTCATCTCTACGCCACCGCGCCGCCGGAAACGGTATGGCTGGTACGCGCCCTTGCCCTCAATGTCTTCCTCATGTCCTGGCGCGCGATGGGGGCGCTGCAACTGGAACGCCAGATGCAGTTCAACCGTCTGGCCTGGATTGAGGTCACGGAAATCCTGCTCTATATTACGCTGTCCGTCGGCCTCGCCCTGGCGCATTGCGGCGTTTGGAGTTTGGTATGGGCCACGCTCGCCCGCGCCCTCCTGGGAACTCTCCTCGTGTATCGCGCCGCGCCCTGGCCCCTTAAATTAGTCTACGATCCCCGCCTGGCGCGTGAACTGCTGCGTTTTGGCCTGCCCTTTCAGGCCGGAGCCATTATCAGCAGCCTGGGTTCCGCGCTTACCCCCACTCTGGTCGCGCATCGCATCGGGATGCAGGCAGTCGGCTATCTCAATTTTGCCTCGGCGAACGGCAACAAGCCACTCGTGCTTGTGGATAACATTGTCCGCGTCTCCTTTCCCCACTTTTCCCGCCTTCAGCACGATCCACAGGAGGTAAATCGCATCCTGGCGCGTTACCTCAACTATCTGGTCATGCCCGCTCTGCTCTGGTTTACCCTGATTTCGGTAGGAGCCTCTTTTGTCGTTCCCCTGATCTATACCATCAAATGGATGCCTGCGATTACGGCGCTCCATTGCTACGCCGCGTCCGTCGCGTTGCATGTGATCGTCTGGATGCTGGGAACCGCGCTGACCGGCACAGGCCGGGTCGCTGTCAATGCGCGCCTTGTTACCGGGCGCACGATTTGCCAGTTCGCCATGGGCATCCCTATGGTGATCTGGCTCGGCTTTAATGGCATCGCGGTCACGGCCCTGATCGTGGAAGGGGTTTCGATACCATTATTCGCGCGCGCCCTGGGGCCGGACGTGTTGCGCCGCGTCGTCCTCCCGCTGACCTGGCTGACGGTTCCCACGCTGCTCGGACTTGCCTGCGGGGAAGCGGCTGCGCTTTTGCCCCTTCCTCTCCCGCTCCATGTCCTGATGTCCCTGTCCGCCGCCACCCTGGGTTATGGCTTCGGCGTGTGGCGCTGCGCGCCCCAATGGATGCGGGAAGCCATGCGGCAACGTGGCGCAAACGTGATGGCTCGCCTGCCGGTCTCGCGCAATCAAAGGAAGCCGAAATGACGCAGGCGCTTTCGGATAAGAGGGAACAAGAACCTGTCAGTATCGTGCTGCCGGCCTATAACAACCGCGCGCTGCTCGAAAAATATCTGCCGTTCCTCCTGCAAGCGCTGGCGGAAAGGGGCAACGCGGATGAGGTGATTGTCGTGGACGACGCCGGACAGGACGATACGCGGCAGTTCCTCCAGGATCGGTATCCGAACGTGGCGTATCTGCGCCATACGACGAACGGCGGCTTTGGCGCGGCCTGCAACACCGGAATTGCGGCGGCGCGGTATCCTTACATCCTGCTGCTCAACACCGACGCGCGGGTCTCTCCCGGCTTTCTCGACCCGTTGCTTCGGCATTTCGCCGATCCCGACGTGTTTGCGGTGTCGCCCCATGTGGAACGGCCTGATACGCATCCGCAGTGCCAATCGCTCACCTCCTTTCGTTTTCGCCTGGGCTATTTTATGCTGTTCTGGCAGCGTAATCCCGAAAGCCGCGAGGTGACGCCCGTGCTGTTTTGCACGGGCGCGTGCGCGCTTTTCGACGCCGCCAAACTGCGCGCGGTTGGCGGCGTCGACCTGCTCTACCGCCCCTACTATGAGGAGGATGTTGATCTGGGCTATGTCGCCTGGAAGCGGGGATGGAAATGCCTGTACGAGCCGGGGGCAACCGTATGGCATGAAGAGAGCAGCACCATTCATCGTGTCACGACAGTGCGCCGCAAGGCGCTGATCAGCGCAAGGAACAAGCATTTATTTATCCTCAAGAACATTTCCGATACCGGCTACCTCCTGTCCTATATCGCATTGGCGCTTCCGCGCGGCCTGCTGTGGGCCATCAAACGCCGTGACACCCTGTACCTGATAGGTCTGTTCCATGCGCTTCCGCGTTTGGGCGAAGCGTTACGCGCCCGCCGCCGCGAGGCCAGGCATCGCAAGTGTTCGGATCGTGAAATCGCGCTCCGTTTTCACGACTTTACGGCTGCCATTGAACGCGACATTCACGCAGGCAGATAGCAACCAACTTTAACAGGTTCATCGCTTACTGCCGCGCAACCGCGTTTCGCGCTTCATCAAGGGTGAATGCCAAGATACGTTGTAGGGGTTCTGCTTGCTGAACCCTCGCGACACATTGCTGAACCCTCGCAATAAAACATCAGAGCCACAGTACCCGTTGATGGGCGCTGTGGCTCTGAATTTACCGGCAGGCAGGAACCTGCATTGCGCCGGACGTCAGGCGGTTTTTAGCGCAGACTTGCGGCGGCGCAGGAAACCCGCGCCGGTCATGCCCATGCCGACGAGCGTGGCAACCGCGCCGGGTTCGGGAACCGCAACCGGCGTGGCCTGTACGCGCAAACCGAACGAGCCATCTGTTGCCGATGTGCCACCCGTTGTTCGCGGCGCGCTGGCGGGCGTGAACGCGAAGCCGGAGAACGTGTAGAGGTTGTTGCCGATCTGCGTGGGGTTGGGAAGCGTGAACGCCGGGACGCCGTCGCCGCCGTTGCTGCCCTCTTTGAACGCATTGTTGAACTGGAACGGCAGGCTTACCAACTGGCTGATACCGCTGGAAACATCCTGAATGGTAATGTCGAAGCGGTAGTTGATCAGGGACGTGTTCATCCCGGCGTTCTGGGTACTGGTTTCCCGCAGCCCGTTGCCGGCAGGGGTCAGGCGAATAAACGCGCCCGCGCCCGAACCATCCCGCGTGTCGGCATCGGACGCGCCCGCGCCGTTAATATTGTAAAAATCGCCGGACGTATAAGACACATTGATGCTGTTGCCGGAGGATATTACGGTGGGCGAACCGGAAGCGGTGCTGACGTAGTTGAGGTCGATATTAGTGTCAATAAAGTTGGACTGCGCCTGACTAATGCGCGCTCCACCGGCCATCATCAGAACAGCGATGGATGTGACGGATAGCGTCTTGAGAGTTTGAACGTTCATGTAAAGAGAAAACCTTTCAGATGAGAAACTTTATCCCGCCAATAGCCGGCGGTACAGTGCGTTAGTTGCAAGAACCGTGCCAACCGCAGCCTTTTTGCCTCTCATCAGCCCAACTCCCGCAACCCTACGGAGCAGAAACCGCAACAATACGGATAACAGTGTATAAGCGCGAACTGATGGCGCAACTTTTCGCGGCGGCAGACTGTCTCTTATGCAAGTGGCGACAACTTCAGTTCTGTGCAAATGAAATTGGAACAGACAGACCGCCAATCTATCACCATTCCGCTGTGTTCGCGGGCCGAACGTCAACAGAGCGTTATCCTATTAAGATAAAATGCTCGCCCGACATTTCACTTGTCTGCGAAACTCTGTACGGGCGGGGGCCGAATGAAGTGTGTTCTCATCCAAAAAGAAAGCCGCGCTTCAATCAACTTGTCTCCGCCCATTTTTGCAGTCGGGGCCGCAGCATTGTGTTCTCATGGCTTAACGCGCTGTGAATACCAGCCTTTAAGAAAAAACGCAACGCGCCACTTGTCTCGACTGACCTGTCAATCTGAAAGCAAACTCATGTCTACCGCGTATCTGAACAACATCCTGAACCCGAAGGCAACCCCGCAGACCGATCCCATTCCCGGCGCAAACCAGGTGAAGAACGACGCGGGCGGCTACGTCTATGCGGTAGACAACTTCACCCGCCTGCATCGCTTTCTGATTCTCGGCTCGGAGGGCGGCTCGTACTATGCTCAGTGAACAGAAACTCACGCGGGACAACATGGCGGCTTCTCTTGCCGCGATTGCGGAAGACGGAGCGCGCGCCGTTGCCATGATTGTGGAGATTTCCGATACGGGCCGCGCCGCAAAGAACTCGCCTGCCCTGTTCGCGCTCGCGCTGTGTTCGGCAACCGGCGATGACCGGACGCGCCAGTCGGCGTTTGCCGCCCTGCCTCGCGTAGCGCGGACGGGAACGCACCTGTTCGAGTACGCCCGCTACGTCAACGCCCTGCGCGGATGGGGCAAGGGGCTGCGCAAGGCGATTTCCCACTGGTATATGGAGAAGACTGAGGCCGTGCTGGCGCTTCAGGCGGTGAAGTATCGGCAGCGCGAGGGTGGGCGCACGCCGACATGCTGCGACTGGCGCACGTTCAGGCGCGTAATCAGGGCATTGCCGCAGCCAGTGACACGCGCAACGCCATCTTTTCTTACATGGTGGACAGTTGGCCGGGTGTCGGGATCGTTCCACATGAAAATGAGGCGCTGCAAATCATATGGGCGGCAGAACGCGCCAAAACAGCCGACGAGAAGGAACTGGTTCACCTGATCCAGACCTATCGCCTGCCGATGGAGTGTGTGCCGTCGGAGAAGCGGAGCAAGGCGGTCTATGAGGCGCTGATTCCCTCGGCGGGCATGACGTGGCTGCTGCGCAACCTGAGCAACCTGAGCAAGACCGGCGCGATTGCCGAAGGCCAGTACAGCAACCTGAACGCGGTTATCGCTCGGCTGACGGACGGGGAACAGATACGGCGCGGGCGAGTTCACCCCCTGTCGCTGCTGGTGGCTCTGAACACGTACAGCAGTGGGCGCGGCATCCGGGGCAACGGGGAATGGCCGGTGATACCCAAAGTGGTGGAGGCGCTGGATGCCGCCTTCTACATGGCGTTCGACGCGATTGCGCCAACCGGTATGCGCTTCGTGTTGGGGCTGGACGTGTCCGGTTCGATGGCCGGGGGCCTGATTGCGGGAATGCCGGGTATCACGCCGCGCATCGGAACGGCGGCGATGGCAATGGCAACGAACCGGGTGGAAAACAACGTGGCGACAATGGCGTTTTCCAACAAGTTCGTTCCGTTCGCAGTCGGCAGGAACGAGTGTCTGGATGCTGTGACCGCCCGTATGAACGGAATGCCGTTTGACCGAACCGACTGCTCCCTGCCTATGGTCTGGGCCATGCAAAACAAGGTGGAGGCGGACGCTTTCGTTATCTTTACTGATAGCGAAACCTACGCGGGAAAGGTTCACCCCGTGCAGGCGCTAAAGCAGTATCAGGACAAGATGGGCATAGCCGCCCGGCTGATAGTCGTCGGCATGGTGTCCAATGAATTCAGCATCGCCGATCCCAACAACCCCAATATGCTCGATCTGGTAGGGTTCGATACGAGCGCGCCTGCGGTTATTTCCGAGTTTGCGGCAGGGCGTATCTGAGAAAGTGAGCAGACAGACAAGCGGGCCGTTTGAAGCAGCAGTCTGATTCCTATTGGGGTCGCTAATCGGGGCATAACGCGTAAAGGGCGCGGGCAGAAAATTTCTGCCCGCGCCCTTTACGCGTTGAAATTAGCCGTCTGTTGCCACACTGTAACCCATTACGTTCCATGTGTTCAGGAATGGTCGCAGAAGCCGCGTCTTACAGCCGCCCGGATTCTAGCCACTATATCGAGAAATGCGCAATCCGCATGTTTGTACAGTCCCTTATGTGCGTAAGTTTGTGTCTACGGAAGTTTCTCCAATTTGCGAAACCCTTCTTCATTACCAGTTTTTATCAGAAAGCTTGGTAGATTTTCAGGCAAAGGGCGCAAAAGTGGCAGTTTGGCATAAATCTTGCAATAGGTGTATTTAACGGTAGTCTTTTCGATGCCCTCGCCGTTTCTCTATTTCCTATTCACCTTTAAGGAGACATTCTTCATGCGTTTCGGTAAACTCGCGCTTGCTACTCTGTTCGTTCTGACTGTCTCACAGGCGCAGGCACAGAACCTCATTATCAATCCCGGCTTTGAAACAGGCAGTCTTTCGCCCTGGTTCCAAGACCGTAATCTTGACGGTAGTGAAGATTGGACCGTTACTTCCGCTGTATCACATTCCGGCACGTTCAGCGCTACCGATATAGGTAACAAGGAAATCCGGCAAAACTTCACGCCCACCGCCGCTAGTACAATCACGGAAGTCTCGTTTTGGCTGGAACATCCCACTGAAAGTCAACAGCCCGCTTTCGTATCGCTGTTCTACACGGATGGCAGCAATACGGGATTCACGGTTACTACCCCCGATACCAACTTTGATTTTTTTGACGTTACTTCCAACCTCGATACTACGAAAGTTCTTTCCGGGTTTTCCATTTTCGGCTACTCACGTGCCACTGCCCCGACTACGACGTATCTGGATGATGTGAGAGTTCTCGCCCCCGCCGCCGTTCCCGAACCCGGCAGCATCGCCCTCCTCACCGGCCTGAGCCTCACCGGAGCCGCCTTCCTGCGCCGCCGCAAACAGGCCCGCAAAGCCGCCTGAGCGCCAACAATAATTCCTGGTCTGACACAACAAATCAGCCACAGTACCCATTATTGGGAACTGTGGCTGATTGACTGAATAATTACCAACGAGGATGACGGGGCTCGAACCCGCGACCTCCAGCGTGACAGGCTGGCGCTCTAACCAACTGACTGCCGCTTTCGCCGTCCTCAATCTGAACTGTTCGCTGTTGAAGCGTTGTGCTGTCACCGGGTAAGGGCCTGTTGTCGCGCTGTCACCGTTCACGTTGCGCGTTATAGCCCTCTCCATTCTAGCCACTGCCCCGCCAAAGCCGCAAGCCGCATGTTTGTACGTCCTCTTATGTGAACGCAAAGGCGTCTACAAGAAGTATTCTCCATTGGAGAAATGCGGGATTTTGCAGAAAAAGTGAGGCACAGGGCGCAAACGTGGCAGTTTGGCATAAATCTTGCAATACATAGAGGTAACGGTAGTCTTTTTGATACCCTCCCCGCTTCTGTGTTCTCTCACTAATCTTAACTAGGAGACTCGTTCATGCGCTTCATTAAACTGGCCTTCGTCACTGTCTGCGCTCTTGCCGCCGCTTCCACTGTGCAGGCGCAAACCTTCAATTTTGAGGGGGCAACGGCTACAACCACTTTCGGTAGCGGCTTTCCCGGCAGCCTGACAACGCTGCCACAAACCAGCGGGGGCGTGACCGCCACCTTCACCCGACCCGGCAGCGCGTTTGATATTGTGGACACAACGACTGCCCCCGCAGGCTCCTTCCCCGCTACTTTTGGCAACCACAGTCTCTCTCCGTTCAACGATTCATCCAGTGCAACCCCGTTTGTGGTCAACTTTTCCGCTCCTTTGTCTTCCGTCAGTCTGGATTATGGCGATTTTGGCGGGGATAGCGACACCTTCACACTTAATGCCTTTAGCGGTCTGAATGGAACCGGCACTCTGTTGGGGACAGGAAGCGACAACTACGGCAATACCTCCCTTCCTATCTTTGATACCATTTCTGTGTCGGCCTCCAACATCCTCAGCATTACGTTGATTGGCGGCGGCACGTCCTTTCCGAACAGCGTCTACTATGACAACATTCGGGTAACTGTGGCTCCGGTTCCCGAACCCGGCTCCATCGCCCTCCTCACCGGACTGAGCCTCACCGGAGCCGCCTTCCTGCGCCGTCGCAAGACTGCCAGCAAAGCCGCGTAAACGACTGCAAGAACGCTCCTAATCGAGACTGCAAAGACAACAGCCACAGGAACCGCGAACATGCGGCCTGTGGCTGATTGGTTGATGGCAGAAGTTTCCGCCGATACTCCTGCCGTGTCAAAAAAGAAAAGCCCGCGATGTTGAAGAAAATACATCACGCGCAAAAACTGCCTGGAACGCAAACCGGGAAACCGTTCGCCTGCATCTGTTCCCGCCGACATTCAGGCCGTTCTGATGCCTCTCCTTAAATCCACGAGTCACGCATAGCGCAAGGAGAGTTTTACACGCTAAATCAGCCATAGAGAACGCTTGACGGCGCTCTTGTGGCTGTTGTGCTAAACGACGGTTGCATTGGCAGGCAGTAAAGCAGGGCAAAGAAAATCGGCGAAGCGTTTGCCGCTTTCCGGTTCCTGTTTGTAGCGCTATATTACGGGGGCGCAATAGGTGACGGGGAACACTCTAAACGTGAAAATGAGGCTCATAGTTTTGTACTATAAGCCTCACCATTTAGCAAGAACTATCAAGAACGAGGATGACGGGGCTCGAACCCGCGACCTCCAGCGTGACAGGCTGGCGCTCTAACCAACTGAGCTACACCCCCACAACCACAAACATCGCACACCAACACATGGGCGAAACAGGACTTGAACCCGTGACATCTTCGGTGTAAACGAAGCGCTCTACCGACTGAGCTATTCGCCCGCTCTCTCGTCCGCTGCGCCGCAAGCAGATGTAGTATAGCACGGCGGCAAGAGTTTGTCAAGAGGAAGTCATAAGGGAGAAGGGGTAAGGGATAAGTAAAATCTAATTCTTCTTATCCCTATCTCTTACCGCTTCCCCCCTTCCCAGGTGGCAAACTCCGGCTTGGTGTCGCGGAGGATTTCCAGAAGGGCGCGGCGGTCGGCATCCGATAGATGCGCCCAATCCGCGCTCCTGTCCTTGCCGGTGAAAATCTCCTCAAAGCGCCCGTAGACGTACTGTTTTGCCATGTCGGGCAGGCCGTCGAACGTGGCGGAATAGATTTGATAACTCAGCGGGTAGCGGAACAGGCGCGTTTGCAGATCGAATTCGCGCAGGCTGCGTTTCTGCCGGTCGAACGGGCCGTAACTCGCGAACTGCGCGGCATAAGCCGACGTGCCTGTAATGGGAGCCGTAAGTCTGGTTTCGCCCGAAAACAGCATGGCTTTTACCAACGGTTCGCACACGCTTTTAATCCGGCTTTTCACGCTGTCGGATAGAAACTCTTCGGGGCGTCCCAGAATCTTTGTTGAGCAATTTCGCGTATTGCAGCGCCTGCCGCGTCCCGTAATTGGCCCGCGTGATGCGGTTTTGCAGTTGCGTCTGATGCTCGGCCACCATCAGGGCCACGATGTCACTATGTTTGCTCAGATATGGCGTCACATTAATGACTTTGCTCAAGTCCGTCAGGTTGCCGCCCTTTGCCCAATCTGTCTGCTGCGGCGCGGTTTCGGATTGCGCCACCATGTTGCCCATGTGGAACTGCCCGCCGTGCCGCCCCGTCACGTACCAGCCGCCCCACCGCTCGCCAAGCGGACTCTGATCCGAAGTGACGTAACTGCCTGCGGAAAAGATCGGGTTGCCCGTCCGGTCGGGGTACACGGAACGCATCAGATGCCCCGGCACACTCCCCGCCAGATTGGAGTCGTGGCATTGCAGGCACTCATACGTTTGCCGCATAAACTTCGGCTTGTCGGTCGGCTCCTGCTTGAGAATATAGAACACCGCGCCCAATTGCGGGTCTGCTGAGGCCACTTCGACATAATTGCCCTCCTGCACCCACCCCACATACACGCGGTCATTGAAATACACGGCGCGGGGAGTTTGCGGCGTAATCAGGTCGCGCTGAAAACTGGTTTTGGAAAACACCAGCATTTGCGATGAGACGGGAACATGCAGCGCCTGTAGTACGGCAAGCAGATACCCGCGCTTGCTGTCGAACTTCAACTGCGCCTGCCCGCTGTCCAGCTTTTGCTGCAAATCGGCAACCGCATCCGAGGGCGAGGTTTTCAGGTAGTTGACAGGGTCTTCCGCGTAATCCTGCGCCAGCAGCAATCCACCCATCAGCAAAATCGGCAGGCAAAATACCATTGTCAGCAGCCACACGCGCCCTACGCGATTTCGTCCTAATTTTTGTTGTTTTCCCGTCAATATCACCGTGCCGTATTCCTTATCAGCAATCTGTCTACAATCACTTTTGCAAACCAGATTGTTCCAACTCTTATCATACCACGACAGAGTTCGCCTTGCTAATTAGAGGATTTTACACAGGTTTTCAGGAAAATATTTCAGGACTTGCGCAGCAAAAAGAAATGGTGGTACGGATTGAGGGGTAAACGATAGTGGCGTTCCAGATGCAGGCCGGATTGCTTTATGGCAGCGAGAACAACCTCTTCGGGCGTTTGCGCTTTGCCCAACTCCCAGTAGTGCTGTCCATCGAACTCATGCGCGGCGGGCTTACGCCAAGGCAGGCGGCTGATACTGCGCCGCTAGATCGTCTGATAATGGCAGCCGCGCGCGATTTCCAGCCGAAAATGGGGGCGACAGTCGGGAATGGAGAGGAAAACGTATTCCCGACTCACGCGGGCCAGTTCGCGCAGCGCAGGTATGAACTGCTCGAACGGCAGATGTTCCAGACACTGAAAACACAAACTCACATCCACGCAGGCGTCAGGAAGCGGGATGTCGCGCACCGAAGCCACAATATCCGGCTTCAAATCAGCATCGAAATCAACCGTCGTCACCTCTACGCCGGCGCTTTGCAAAGCCTGCGTGGTGAACCGGTTGCCGATTCCCACTTCCATCACACGGCGCGGATGAAGCTGCAAGGTTTCGTGTATCTGCTCCACAAAACTGTACAGACGCCATTTGTGCTGATAGCCTGCCGTCTGGTACGTTTCGCTCGCAATCTGAACTTCCACGTCTGTTCCTTTAGAGTTAATAGTTAATAGTTGATAGTTGATATCTCTTCCCTGCCGGATTTGCGCATTGAACATCTAATGGACACGACTTACAGGAAAGAGCATAGACTATCAACTACAACTATCAACTAAATCTCATCCGCATACCCGTAATTGCGGGTATGCGCCTCTTCCAGATACGCCGCCAGCAGGTCTATGGCGGCCTGAATATCCTCGACGTGCGCCATTTCATTGACGGTGTGAATATAGCGCGTAGGAATGGACAGCGTAAACGAGGGGACTCCGCCCCGGCTGCGCTGAATACCGCCCGCGTCCGTGCCGCCGCGCGGCAGAATTTCCAGTTGCGTTTTGATATTCTTCGCCTGCGCCACGTCGCGGAAATGGCGCACCATTTTGGGATGGCACAACAGCGAACTATCCATAATTTTGATCGCCGCGCCCCCGCCCAGACTGGTAACGCGCTCGCTTTCAGACGTGCCAACGAAGTCAACGGCGAGCGTCACGTCCAGCGCAATACCAATGTCAGGCTTCAGCGCATACGCGGACGTAATCGCGCCCCGCAACCCCACCTCTTCCTGCGTGGTGGCGACCGCAAGGATCGTGGATTGCAGGCTGGTTCCCTGCAATTTGCGCAGGGCTTCAATCATCACGAACACGCACAGGCGGTCATCCAGCGTTTTGCTGACGACCATATCGCCCATGCGTTCGCACGTCCGATCCATCGTCACCATATCGCCCAACTCGACCAGTTCCTTCACTTTTTCGCCCGACATTCCCAGATCCACAAAGAACTCTTCTATTTTCGGGCCTTGTTTGGCTTCGTCAGGAGTCAGCAAATGTATCGGCTTGCCTCCGGGCATCAGCGTGCCGCGCAGACTCTGTCCGGCAAATCCATGCACCCATACGCGCTGCGCCACCATGTTGCGCGGGTCCCAGCCCCCCACAGGGGACAGGCGAATAAATCCCCGGTCGTCAATATACTTGACCACAAAGCCAATCTCATCCGTATGCGCGGCGATCATCACGCGCGGCCCGCCCTCCGCGCCTTTTTTCGTCGCGATGACATTGCCCATCACATCGGCTTCCAGGCTGTCGGCAAGGGGCCGGAGTTCGTCCGCCACCAGCCTGCGCATCTGCTCTTCGCGGCTGCTGATGCCGGGTGTTTCGCACAAACGCTTCAACAAATCAAAGTTCAGTTCGCTCATAAAACCTCCGGTATTGGGTGTCAGGTGTTGAGTGTTGAGGAGATTGTTGTTCAACTCGCGCATTGTCTCAACACCTGTATACCCAACATCCGTATTATTCGTTTCCGATAGCGACAGCAACCTACGCGCCCTGCGGCGTTTCAGGCGGCGCAGGGGGAAGTTCTGCAATTGTGGAAGTTTTGCAATTGTGGCTGACGGTAAGGTTACAGGCGCGGACATGAACGATGAGCCAACGTTTTACGCCGCAGTGTATCGGTACACTGCGGCGTCATTTACAAAAGTGTTCCAGTCTCAGTCCCACTCGCAATACGCCATAAAGTTATTTACAGCCTGACACAAAGCGATGAGTAAACCGGAACTATCAACTATCAACTATCAACTGTGTTCAGCGTCCCCGGCGGTTCTTGCCGATGTGCAGCATTTCGCGCAGGTCGTTCAAGTCGCCCACTTTGCGGCGAACCCGGCCTGCCCGGACGCGCCGCGTCTTGAACTTGAAGAACTCGCGCGCCAGTTTGTAATCGCGGGGCATCGAGCGGGCAGCGTGGCGATTGCGCGGCTTGCGCTCCACGCGGATGTTGCCGCTCGCAATGTCGGCTTCGCGTTCGGCTTTGGCGCGGGCCAGGTCCGCTTCCGTGACCATCGTACCCATCACATAATCGGCCAGAGGAAAGAGGACGCAAAAATTCTTCTGGTAGTGCGTATGGTGCAGCTTGTGGTGGTTGCGCAGAAATTGGAACCAGCCGAAGCGCTCCACCCACTGTTTGCGCGGAACGTGCATGTTATAGTGCAGGTACTCATAGACCACAAAGTAGCCCAGCATCGCCGTAAACGCGCCGATGAAGGTATGCGGCACGAAGTGCTCAACCAGCAACATTAAGGGGATGTGCGTGGCGACCAGGCCCGGCAGCGCGTAGGGCTTGAGCAGAATGTGTTCCGGGTGGCGGTCTTCCCTGCAAAAATAGTCCTGTTCGCCCTTGTACAGCCCGTGATGGACAATGGTATGGCCCTTGAAAGCCTGCATGGGGAAACGGGGTTGGTGCATGAAATACTTGTGCCAGTACCACTCGAAGAAACTGCCGTAGAGGATCCAAACCAGGCCGGAAACAACCTGCGTCAACAGAAAATTCACGTTGTCATAACTCCTTTCAGCACAAACGGCGCACAGGGCGGGACGCGGGTTCGAGTATGGAAACCCTGCGCCGGGGAGAACCCTGTATGGCTATAACCTGGCGGAAATTGCGCCGATGCACATGCGCGTCAAACACAAACGCGCCAAACCCAAACAGAATACGCGCAAGCGCGTAAGACACTACGCGGCAAAGGGGCGTCCGGTTTTGTTGCGGGAGAAGCAAGCGTATATTTCGCGCCCTCCTCGTATCAGCCCGCAGGAATACTTAATTTAACTTTAAGCGTTCTGCTTCATTCTACCAGAAAAAAACGGCGTTCGGTGTTCGGAATTCGGAATTTGAAGCAAAAGAGAGTGAAAATACGGCTAAAGAATCGGAATTCGCGGCAGGTCTCTAGCCGCTTCCCACTTCTGGCAATAATCAATCCGTCTTCGCAAGCACGGATGAATTGCGGGGTCAAAGAAAGCCAGGGGCGCGTCGCGTACGATGGGAACGAAGGCGCGCGTCCAACAGGGAGCAATGCCGATAGCAAATCAATTTCAGACACGGGACATGACGACCCCTGATATTGCCATGACGCGCAAACGTCAGGAGGAGAATACGGCGGCGTTGTTGCTGACATATCGCCAAAAACACGACCCGAAAGCGAGAGAACGGCTTGTCGCGCAGTACGCCAATCTGGTGGAAAGCATCGCGCGGCGATTTGCCGGGGCTTCCGAACCCGTGGAGGATCTGGCGCAGGAGGGCTACATCGGCCTGCTGACAGCCATAGACCTGTACGACCCGGCGAAAAAAGTCAAGTTCTCCACATACGCAACGCACTTTATCATTGGACAGATCAAGCACTGCCTGCGCGACCGGGGCAAAATCATCAAGGAGCCTGCCTGGTTGCAGGAACTGAACCAGCGCATGACGCGCGCCATAGCCGCGCTCGGCCAACAGTTGAGCCGCCCGCCCACCAATCTTGAAATCGCACGCATGATGGACATGACTGAAGAGGCGGTCACGGACCTCATGATGACGCGCGAAGTGTTCAAGGTATCGAGCATTGACGGCGGCACGGACAGCGAGGAGGACAGCGGCAACACGGTTGACATAGACCGCAAACAGCGCAGCGACCCCTCCACCAGTTTCCAGTTGCCGGTGGAAGATCGCATCGTGCTGGAAACCGCGATGCTCAAACTAAAGGAACTGGAACAGCACGTCCTGTTCGCCTTTTATTTCAAGGACCTGAACCAGACCGAAATCGCCCGGCAAATGGGCATTTCCTGCAATTATGTATCGCATATCCTGCGCAACGCGACCAAAAAACTAAAGAACATCCTGAATACGGACGAACTGCGGACTTCACAACTACACTTGACGCACATGCGGCAGCGATTGGAGACGCAGCAGGCGCAGATAGACCAGACGCCGATTGTGGATGATCTGACGCGCCTGTACAATCGCCGCTACTACGACAACCGTTTGCAGGAGGAGGTGAGCCGCGCCAGTCGCACGGGTACGGATATGTCGGTCATCTTCGTCCGTCTGGAGGGGCTGGCAAATCTGGCGCGAACGCAGGGAACGCTGAAGCGGGATGAGGCGCTGACGGGAACCTCGGACATTCTGCGCCGCAGCATGCGCCGCGTGGACATACTCACCCGCTACGACGAGCAGACATTCGCTTGCATTCTGCCGTTTACCGGGGAAAGCGTGGATGTCGTCACGCGCCGCATCGAGCAGAACCTGGGCAGTTGGCTGTCGGAAAAGGGCTGGCAGGGCTTAAAACCACTTGTGAGATTCGGCGTCGGCAGCGCGGTCTTTCCCCGCGACTTCCGCCAGTCCGAACCGCTTTCCCGCCTCGCCTGCGCGGAAGCAAACGGCGAACGCGAGGGCCTGCCCCTGCTCAAAGCGGCGTAATGGGAAGAAGAGGAGAATAAGGAGAAAAGGAGAAAAGGAGAAAAAGAACTGCAAGCGTTTTCGCATCTTTGCTGTTCAATTTCCCTGTTTTCCTGTCTCCTCTTCTCCTCTTCTCCTTTTCTCCTCTTCTTCCCCGTCCGAGCGTAGCAGTTCCGCGTGGTTCGCGTCGCTGTCGGGGATTGATTCGGCGGGGCGCAGCAGGCGCGTGGTATCGGGTTGGGAGGGGCGCAGCAGAAACGAGTGTTCTTTGGGCTGGCGCTGATGCTCGATGGATTCAATGGCGCGGCGGGCGGCCTGAATGAGCGCGGGATTGAGGGCGGAGGTGGCGCGCGTTGGCGAGGCAGTGGCAGCGGCGCGTTCTGACATGGCGACCAGGCGGCGCAGAACCGGCAGGGCGCGGCGGTCCCGCAATCGCTGCAGGGCGCGAACCGCAGCCCACGCCGCCAGGTCGCCATCCGCCCACTGGCTGTGCCGCTCCAGCATTTTAATTAAATAGGAGACCACGCGAGGGTCATTGAGATAGTCCAGAACGGGCAGCAGGCTCTGGCGCAGGTTTGCGTCAGAGCCGTTCAGCCCCACCCATAACGGATACAGATCATCAGGGGACAGCGCGGCGAGGTAGAGGGACGCGAGGGAGCGCAGTTCCGGCGTTTGGCGTCCGAAGGGGCCGGTTTCACGCGCGAGATCGGGAGGAAACATCCGCAGCAGCCGCAGGGTCGCTTCTACGAGAGCGGGCGATTTCAAGCGCGGCGCTAAACGCAGCGCGGCATGGCAAACATCGGTTTCGACATACAGCGCGTTGGCGGCGGCAGGCGGTGTTTGCCGTAACATCAGTTTGATTGTGTTCAGCGCGTCCGTAAAAATCGCCAGCAGCGTCTGTTCGGCCCACTCCCGCAGTTTCGCGCCCTTCGGCGGCAGCAGGGGCGAAAGCGGGGGAACGGCTAATGGGTCGGCGGCGGGAGCCTGAACCCGATAGCACAAACGGGCCGCGAACGGAGACGCATCCCCTTTGTCGGGCAGGGGAAGCGAGTCGCTCAGGGCGCAGGCGACGGCAAGACGCTCACTCGCGGTTTCTATCCACAGCATGGTAAACAGCGTGTTGACGGCATACTCGCCCAACGCGCTGTTTTCGCCATACAGGTCGCGCCGCAACTCTTCCAAACGCTGTAGACGTTTTTCCGCTTCAGTCGCTTTGCCCGCTCCGCTAAACAGAAACCACTTTGATCTCTTGCTTTCCGCCGCGCAAGCCGGTTTGTCCTGGGGTTGGTTCTCTGCCCTGTTTCCGGTACGCGTGTCCGGTGTTGAGTCGGCTGATTTGTTGTTGTCAGGCATGGTTCGTTGCTCACAGGAATGTTCGGGCTGCATACTGTTTACCCATTATAACACCCCTGTCAAGCGGCGAACACTGTTCCGCAGGGCGAACGCATCTAAAGTATTGGAAATGGACTTGAAAATCGCGGCGATTGTCCTTGTCAGGGACGCAACAGTCATACGGTTCACTTTTTCACCGGCGGGTATTCCAGCGTGAGCAGGTGATGGGGATAATCGAAGGTGACACGGGCGGCTTTGTTCATGAAATTGATGCCCACAATCGCGCTCACCTGAAACATCGAAGCGGGGTTGACCTGCGTGTCTATCAGGTCCGCGCCGAACGCGGGCTGAATATGCGACACGAACGGTTTGCCGTCCAGATCACCAACCCGAACATCAACGGGATCGCGGAACACGAGTAGGTTCTGTTTTTTGATGGTATTGCCCAATCCAAGCCGGTCTTTTACGGATTGGTTCAGCCACGATTTGCGCTTGCGCTTGCCCGCCACTTCCCGCGCCAGTTCGAGCGATAAAATCACTTCCGCGTCCGCGCCCGTATCCACTAATGCCCACACGTCCCGGCCCTCCACGGTAATCGGGATAATGATGTCGCCGCCTAAATCGTGAAACGGCAACACGACTACGCGCCGTCCCGGTTCCGGGCCGGGAGCGAAAGCGGTTTTGCCGCGCGCAAGAGTCAGTTTTTTTGCGCTGAAATCAACAGTCACAGCATAGTGGTCGAAGTTGCCGACGCCGAACACGCCGTCCTCTTCGCCCACATCTCCGGTCAGCGCGTCAATGGGAATGGCGCGAAACGTCTCATTGCCTACGGTCATCGTGTCGGCTTTGGCCTGCGTGGACGCTTCCTTGCCGCTGACGCCGCGCACGAATGATTGGCCGAGCGGCTTCAAATTCAGTTTCGCGGCGGCTTTTTTGTTGAAGGCGATGCTGAACCCGCCGCCCGTATCGAACAATACCCGCATGGGCTGATTGTTAATGACTACCGGCAGCACAACATAATTGCCGCCCCGCTCAAAGGACGCGCTGAAGGTAACGGGCGGCGCGTTTCCGGCATCCGCCTGTTTTAACTGATCTTCGGAAACGGGTTTGTCGGCATGGTACGGCGAGTCGTTGCTGAAATAGTTCAGGTAGGTTCGCAGGGGGGGCAGGGACTCCATTGCCAGATCGTGGGGGTGGCCTTTGGGCTTCAGCGCGGCATAGGCATCTATGTCGTGAAGCAACTCCTCGGTAACATCGTCCTCAAACGAATCTACCAGATAAAACCACGCATCCGGCGTTTGCGGGCGAAGCAGAGCGGCCTGTCGGAGCATATCATGCGCCTGCGCCTTTTGCCCGTTCCACAGGCGCAGGCGTCCCCCGGCAACCAGTCCCCAGTAGTTCTTCGGGTCCAGTTCCAGCGCGCGAACCGTTTCCCGCTCCGCGCCGACGGGCTGCCCCGCCCGCAGCAGGGACAGGGCGAGCAGGCCATGCGCGTCCGCGTTTTGGGGCGCGTCGCGAACCATTGCCTGCGCCTGCGTCAGCGCCTGCTGCCAGCTATCCAGCCGCATCAAGGTTTGAATCAGGCCATTCCGCAGGGCAACGTCGTCCGGCATCTGCTTCAGGCGCGCGTATAAACGTCCCGCGCGTCGCCGAACTTTGCCGCCGCGAACAGCCGCTCCCCGTTCTCAATGGCAGGGGTATCAGACTTCTGCGCCCCCAGTCCGGCAATCCCCAACGCCAGAACCGCTATTAAAAGGCGCGCTGCGGTTGCCGCGCGCCCAACAGAACGAAACAGGAACATCGGTACGTCTTTCTAAATGCAGGTTGTTAGTTGTTAGGTTGTTAGGTTCCTGATGTTCACTCAGAAATTTGCAATACCTACCTTCCATAGCCGCAACTAACAACCTAAAAACCTAACAACTAACAACCTACTCCCCTACTCCCCCATCTCCGCAGGCTGGGGGCCGGTTGTGGAGCCGCTGACGATGCGCCATTCGTTGGTGTGGTACACGCCAAGCAGATGCGGCACATCTACGCGCTTCAAATGCAGGGTAATATGGCCCTGATAGGGCATAGACATGTAATCGGGGCCGGCGGTTTTCACGGCAAGGTCGAAGTCAATGGTGGCGTCGCCCTTGCTTCCGCCCGCAAGCGCCATGTTGTTGACTTCGGCGCGCGGATGATCCATCGCGCGCAGGGCGCGGGCCAGCATGAAGCGCAGTTGATCCTGGTTGACGCCGGCCACTTTGGTTGCGGGGTCGGGGTCGATAACGCCCATGATGGCGTTGACATCTTTTTGGGCTACCGCCGCCTGCATACGGCCAACCAGTTGATTCGCCTGCGCTTGCGTCAGCGTGTCGTCGGATGTCCGCGACAGCAGATACGCAAATCCCAGAACGAACGACAGCGCGGCGCAAACCGCCAGAACCACCCAGGAACTTTTTCGCATGGCAGACATCCTCCTGTGCTTTGGTACGCAAACGGTTTACGGATAGTTTGTGTTTTTGAACCATTTCCCCTTTGTATGCAACTAATCTATTGACGCTCTGAAACATGGAAACAGCAGCCCGGTTTCGGAACGTACAGGACAGTAATGTTATTTGACGAACCGATTTCTGAATGGCGCAGCAAGAAAGCGCGTTTGCAGCCGACGGGTGGACAAATTCCTCTCGTGGCGGCGGAACGCGAACACCGGGACCGCATGGCGACTTGCCTTGAAACCGCGCAGATAAACGAGAGAACTGCCGCGCCATCGCCGGAATTCGCGGGCGGGCCGCCACTGCCGCGCCTTGCCCCGACGGGCAAGCATGGCGTCAACAAGGCCACGCCGGAAGACCTGTGGTTTATCCGGCAGTTGCAGGCGGGCAATCGGGAAGCGTTCGCGCAACTGCTCGACCTTTACGAAGCGCGTATTTATCGCCTTGCGTTGCAGTTTACGGGAACGGCTTCGGATGCCGAGGACGTGACGCAGGAAATCTTTCTGGGCATTTACAAGAGCATCGGCAAATTCCGGGGCGGGGCCGCGTTGGGAACATGGATTTATCGCGTTGCCATGAACCACTGTCTGGAGTTTCGGCGCAAGCGCAAACTGGAAAGCGTCCCTTATAATGAGGAACTCGCGCTTGCCAGCCACGATTGGCGCGAAGACCCGGAATTGTCGGCAGGCAAATCGGAGTTGTCGGCGCGGGTGGAAGCCGCTTTGCAGCACCTTTCGCCCCAGCATCGGGACGTGATTGTGCTGCACGAGCTACAGGGATTGACCTATCAGGAAGTGGCTTCAGCCCTGAATGTGCCGGTGGGAACCGTGAAATCCCGTCTGTCCAATGCCTTCCGGCGTTTGCGCGACCTGCTTGGCGGCTATGTGAACGAAGCGTGAAAGAATGAATCGTAGAAAGACAACACTCATGAACCAGACGCCAAAACCGGGACACTGGCTGCGCGGCGACCTCAAAGCGTATGTGGATGGCGAAATGCCGCTGTGGCGGCAGCGCGTGGCCGCGTGGCATTTACAGCGGTGCGCGTCGTGCCGGAGTGAAGCGAACTGGCTGAAGCAGATGAACGGGAATTTTGCCGAATGGGAAAACGCCCCCGGTTTATCGCCGCGCCCGGAACTCCGCGCCCGTATTCTCGCCTGCCTGCCCGCCGAGACGCCCTTGCAGTTGGCGAATAGGGAGAGCGTCCTCAAACCGCGAACTTCCTATACGCCCGCGCTTCGTCCTACGCTGGCTTTTGGAAGTTTGGCCGCGATTGCGCTGCTGATGGGCGGGGCGTTCGCAATGCGCCTGCATTCCCCGGCAAACGCGACCGCAAATTTGCCCACGCTGACAAACACAGTTCCGATGGCAGTAAACGAGACAAAACCGCCCCTTGCGCCCACAACGGACAGGCCGTTGCGCGTTGTCAGAATATTCACCGCGCCCAGACACAGTTTTGACGAGGCAAAAACGGTAGATACAGGCGCGGCAAGTTCGCCGGGAAATGGATTGGCGCGTCCCGCCGCATTGGAAACAAGCGCAACGCCAGAGACAACAGCGAACGCATCCGGCAATGATGCCGCTTCTCCGGCTCCTTCGGATGAGGCGTATACCGACCCAACGAGCCGCGAGGCCGAGCGTCGGGCGTCCCTTGCCATCGGCAAAATGCTGAACGCGCGGCATCAGCAGAGGCTTGCAAGCGCGAAACATGCGCCCTCTGCGCAGCCACATGCCAATCCCGCGAACGCAATCGCGCCGTTGGCAACGCCGCAAATCGCGCTTGCCGTCGCGAACGTTTCGGAAGCGCGTCAGCAATTACAGCAGTGGGCGGAAACATCAGGCGCGAGAATGCGCGTGATGGCGGAAAAAGGCATCGCGCCTGCCGTCGTCAACGCCAATGGCGCTTCGCTTCCCGCCGGAATCCTGCTGGAAATGCGCGTTCCCGCCCGCGTCGCCGACAGCCTGCAAACGCATTTGAGTCAGATAGGCACACCCCTGCCACAAATCGGCGCGCAGCGTAAAGATCTACATGCCCTGACCATACAGGAATCAACCGACGTGGCAGGGCAAGTTCCCGTGTTGCCGCCCCCATCCAACGCCATTGCCCGTCCCGCGAGCGGCAGCACATTCGTCACGGTTCGAGTACGCCTGTTGCCGGGTGAAGCCTTCGTTCAGCCGTAAATCAGGCAGACGATACGAAGCCACAAAAAGCGCCGGGTGTTTAACACCCGGCGTTTTGTCCTTTGATAACTCTTAACTGCGCTTCTGCTGCCGCCACTTCTGCACTTCTACGGCCAAAAGGAGGGCGCCGCCAACGAGAAACCACGCCACCTGATCCTCGAACTTCAGCAAACGAACCCCACTGAGCAACGCGCCAATCGTGACAACGCCTAATCCGGTTCCCAGCATGGTGGCCTGCCCGCCCGCGATAGCTGTGCCGCCCAGCACGACGGCGGTAATGGCGTTGAGTTCCAGATATTTGCCCGCGTCCGGCGTGGCGGTCGCTTTCAGGGCCGTGTTGATTACCGCCGCCAGTCCCGCGAGGGCGCCGCTTAACACGTAAACAAGGGTTTCCGTCCGAACAGTGGGCATACCGGACAGGCGGGCGGTCAGGCGGTTGCCGCCCAATGCCAGCAGTTGGCGTCCGAACGTGGTCACGCGTAAAATCAGGTGTCCGGCAACAAGCGACAGACCGCCGATCCAGAACAGAAGCGGCAGTCCCATAATCTGCGTCTTGTCGAACACGTCATTGAGCGCGAGGGGAATGGGAGAAATGCTGCTGCCCGCGTTGAACAGGGCGGCCCCCGCCCGCGCAGCCGCCAGCGTCGCAAGGGTGACGATAATCGGCGGCAGTTTGGCGCGGGCAATCAGCAGGCCGTTGAACAGCCCGCATAATCCCCCCACGCTGACCGCCGCCACACAGGAGGGGAACAGCGGCCATCCCGACCGAACGCACAACGCCCCCAATGTCATGGAACACAGCGCGACCAGCGACCCGACGGAAATATCAATGCCGCCCGTCGCGATCACCAGCGTCATGCCCGTGCTGACCAGCGCCAGTTGCGCCGCCTGTTTCGCAAGCAGCCGCATGTTTTCCGGCGACCGGAACGCGGGCGACTGACTGCCGAAATAAACGAACACGATAAGGCAAACGACCGCAACCCCAATTTCGGCAGGTAAAGCGCGACGTTGTTTATCGGAGGAAGTTTTGGACATAAGTTTGAGTGGCGGCAGTTTGTTGATTGATGGAAGTAGAATCTCGCTGCTGAGACGCGCGCAAAGATTTCATCTCTTCGACGAGTTCAAGCAGGGCAGTATTCGCGCGAACCATGCTTTCATTGATGTCTTTCAACTCCTGATGCAGAAGATTTAGAAGCGCAGCGTCTTCAGTTTCTGGATTGATTGCAACGGAAGTAAGCGGCACTTGACCATGATACATAAGTAGCCTCTCCCTTCGGCTAACCTTTCCGCCGGTATATTGAGGTCGGAAGCCGACCTGCCGAAAGTCGTTGTTTTGTTCATGCCATACATTTATATTTCTCCTGCTACATTATACACCCAAGTTCACAGACGAAACACAATTTACGGGGCAGAGTTGACTGTTGATTTGTTCCAGCGGAAGGGCGTAGAGGCCAGCGAGAAAAGAGTCTATGTCACAGGGAGGCAGATTTAGCAATTCTGTCACCTGTTCCGCACGCATATCCACAATGCCGAAACGCTCAATGAAGTTCTTCTGGTAGCACTGAAAGTTGCCTGCAATCTCAAAACTGGTCAGGCGGGCGTAATAATACATCAAACAGCTGTTCAGCAGGCGTTCGTAAACTTCCATTGGATAACTCGGATAATCGGGGTTTGCAGGACGGGGCTTGCGCGGAAATATGGCGTAGCCGTTGCAGAAGAGTTGGTCGCTCTGGTCGAGAATGAAATTGGGACGCTTGCTGAAGGTTTTGGTCAGCAGTTTCGGGCCGGGGGCTTCCATCCCCTGCGTTCTGCCCCACGCATACCAGCCCTCATACGTTTTATTCCCCTTATCCCGTCCGCTCAGAAGTTCCCGGCAGGCCGTCAGATAGGCATACGCTTTTGGAAACAGCGCGTGTAGTTCCTCTTCCGACAGCAGGCGGTATTGCCCCCCCACGCGCTTATACGGGAAAATCACGCGCCGGTGGTTGAGTCGTAAATCCTCACGTCCGCTTAATTCCGCGATTTTTACCATCGGGGCTGTGATTCCCAATTCGATTTCATAAGTCACGCCATCAATTGGATTGGTAACGCAAACCCCGCCCTGCTGCCTGACCTGAAAAACCGTGTCTTTCAGGGTTGCAAAGCCGACTCGGATGTTAGTCAACTCGCCCAACGGTCTGCCCGCCAACTCTATTTTTTTGAGGTTTGCCAGATGCGTTTCGTCGGCCAATCGCCACTTTTCCGGCTTTAGTTCCTCCGCGCGAATCACATTGAAGGACACATTTTCAAGACTACTCGCGTCTGCCGTTTCGGTCACGGAACCGTACTCGAACGTTTCCGCTTTCTCCGCGCCCAGAAACAGCAGGCACGTATACGCGCTGGCGTTGTGGAAAATCTGCTGCGAACCGAAGGTGACAATGCGGCGCAAACACTGCTGTTGTTGTAAATAGCGGCGAACTTCGATTCCTGATAAAGAGGTAAAAAGATTGTTCTGCGTAATCACGGCGAGGCAGCCCTCATCGGCAAGCAGTTTGTGACCGGCAACCAGAAACAGCGGACTCAGGCTGAAACTGCCCCGCGCAAATCGGGCGTAGCGTTCGGCGATTTCAGTCCGATAGTCCGCTTCCAGATTTTGCAGTTTCACGTAGGGCGGATTGGTGGCGATCAGGTTGAAGCCGTTGGGCGCGTTCGCCTGCTGCCAGATAGCGGCGGCTTCCGACAGCAGAATATCCGCGCTATGCAGGCGCAGTTCCGGGGCGGGCAAAGATACGCCGTTGGAAGCAAGATACAGTTCTATCAGGCATTTCGCGCTGCGCAGAATACAGGCGTCTTTATCAAAACCGACCAGACACTCCGCGAACGCTTTTTCAATCCCGATACCCTGCCGCCGCAGTTGTTCCGCAGCGCGAATGAGAAACCCCGCGCTGCCGCAGCAGGGATCGCAAATTGTGGGCAGTTTTGCATGATTGCGCCATCCGAGCGCCAATCCGTGTTCCAACAGATTGTCAATGATGAAATCGGGCGTGTACACCGCGCCATACGATTTGCGCTGTTCCGCGTTCATCAGGCTCTCAAAAGCCGCTTCCAATGCCTTCAAGGGGAACGTTTTGAGGCTTGGTTGCAAGCGTGTCACCACCCTTGTCGTTTCCAACCGGTCTGCATCAAGCAGGAATTCCGCCGTTGCCTGCCCCCGTTCCAGATGATTTAGCGGGATTCCGTTCGCGTTTGCCCAACAGTAAATTAAGGCTGCGCGTAATGTACTCTCTGAAAACTCTTTTGACAATTGAGCGACAAGTTTGCGCGGCATTTCAGAGGAAGTATTAATCGTATTTTGAGAATGTGAAACCTTCATACCCCTATTATACGCCCCTACTCCCCATACGTCTGCTCGCTGTCAGCCAATTGCAGGAATAAACCGGAGTGGCGTATAATGCTAATACACGCGCGAGAAGACACCATTTTCAATCTGCTCGCAAGAGGAAAAGGGAAAAGGGAAAAGGGGAAAACACATGACAGTTACCTTAGACCTGTCGCCAGAACAGGAAGCCCGTTTGCAAGCGCAGGCGCAGACACAGGGCAAGCCACTGGAGGTTTATCTGCGGGAGGCTATTGACCGCCTTGCGCCCCCGACACTGACCACAAAGCAAAAGGCGGCTATCGCCCTGCTGGAACTCGTGGCGGCAAGAGGATGCAACCGACGACGCGGCGGAACTCGCCCGCCGTGAAGCAGAGTTGACGGAGTTTCAAGCTGGCATAAACGCCAATCGCGCGGACGAAGGAAAACTCCCGGTATATCCATGATCCAGACCGTTTTTCTTGACTCCGGTCCGCTTGGATTGGTGACGAAAAGGCCGGGGCAGTCCGCAGATGTAGATGCGTGTCAACTCTGGTTACGAACTTTGCTGGTGAATGGGCGTAGTGTCTATGTGCCGGAAATTACCGACTACGAAGTGCGCAGGGAACTGATTCGGGCCAATCAAGTGGCAGGACTTGCGCGACTGGATGCCCTACTGCTGACGCTCGACTACCTGCCGCTGACAACAAGCGTCATGCGCCATGCCGCCAACTTGTGGGCGCAGGCGCGGAACAACAGGTGGGCGACAGCAACACCACAAGCGCTGGATGGCGACGTTATTCTTGCCGCGCAAGTAATTGAGATGGGCTTGCCATCCACAGATATTATTGTTGCTACCACGAACGTAGCGCATATTTCGCGCTATGTCTCAGCAGACACATGGCAAAACATTCTTCCATAAAAGCATTCAACGCTAAATAGCGGATTGTTACCCGGTTCAACACGCGCCTGATTATGGACTGATGCTCGGCTTTGCGCTTGCAGGCGGAAGAGGGCTGTTCAGGGGGCCAACCGTTGCCGTCCATAAGGCTTCGGGAAGGGCATACGTCTGGTCGGGTTGGCGCTCTGCCGATTTGTACAGCGCGAATGTCAGCCACGCGCCCTTGCCGAACTCGGAGGGTTCGGCTTTGATTTCCACCACGCCCTGCCGCAGCCATTGCGGAAAGTCGGGTTTGAAGCATCCGAATTCGGCAACGCCGTTCGGCGCGAGCAGGGCCAGCGAACGCAGCGTGTCGGTCAGAGAATTGAGCGCGGACAGGGCGCAGTGGCGACACTCCAGATACGCGACGCCGTTTTGGATCAGCTCTTTTTGCAAGGCGTCACGTTGCGGATACGTATCCAGCAGCCGTAGAAACGGGTACGCGTCGGCAAAATCGCCCATTCCTACGTACAGGGACGAGCCGGAAGCAAGGGTATTGTCGCGGGGAGGCAACGCGCGGGCGGCATCCAGCAGGTCGTCAAATGTCAGCAGATGATCATCATGCAGGGCGCGGCGTTCGGTCAGCAGCAGCATCGCGGCGGGGTTACGAGGGGCAATGTTGTCCAGAAAAGCGAGTTGGTTGTGGATGAGCGCGACATTCTCGGCCTGTGAAACCGTCCACACGCGCATGTTGACGTTTATGGGCGTTTTCTCCACTACAGGCGTGGCGTTCAGATAGCGTAACGCCGCGCAATTCAGCTCACCCACACGCGCCCCCTCATCCAGTTCGCCCTCTTCGGGAAGATGCCCACTTTGCAGCGCCCGCGTTATGTTGAGGATAAGTTTGGAAGAAATCGTTTTGTAACCGGGCAATATATCGCGATGCGCTGATACCTCCATGATAACTTCGCGCCCGTTCTTCGCGCTCCATTTTTGTACCATTGCCGACAACGACCGTTCGCCCACCTCCAGAGACACAGGTTTGTCGCCATTGCTGCCGCTGCTAATTTGCGTAAGCCATGCGTCCGTCGCCTGTTCATCGGCTGCCAGAGTGTCGCCCTGCCCCGCGCCCGTAAATACGTCCCGCAGGCCGAAATACAGATGCCGGATACTGCCGGGAACCAGTTCCGCGCTGCCGCTCACAATGCCGTTCGGCTCGAACACGCCCCGGATATTCTCCGTAACGCTGAACGTCAGGGGATGAAAGCGCAGGCTGCTGTACCAATCCAACTGCGCGGCATCCGCGAATTTGTTGTTCTGGCGCGAAATCTGCAGTCCGGCGCGAAAGCGCAAAGCGGCTTCCGAGTTGTCCTGCGCGATGTCGAGAACGCGCTGCGCATGGGAAACGGGCGAGGTCAGCAAGGGGGCCAGATTCAGTGGGCGCAACGGCCACAGCGCAGCCCGCTTGCCGTTGTAATACGCCAGATTCAGCGTTAAATCCGCGATTTCTCGCTGAATGGGCGAACCGCCGGGAACGCCCGGAAGACCGATAATGCCGCGCAGTTCCTTTTCTCTGGCAGCCTTTTCAGGCGCGTCCAGACGGTTCAGGGCGTCTGCCCCGTCCAGCGCGGGCGTGAGTATGTCGTCTACGCTCTTCTCGTAGCGCTTGACGAAGACATTGCGCAGGGTTGTTTCGCGCGCCGCAACCCCGGCATCCGCCGTCAGCGTCCACGCGCCCTCCGGCTGCCGGACAAAGCGCAGTTCCAACCCTCGTTCCAGAAGGGGGCGCAAATCGTCCCAACTACGATCTTGAACGCATACCAGCGCCAGCCGATTGCCGATTGCCGCCTCGCACCGCGCGGCAATGCCCTGCGCCCGCAACTCCTGCGCCAATTGCGCCAGACTGCGAACGCGCGGCGGCAGGTGAACCGCGCGAACATCGTTTTGCCCCCATAATGTCAGGCATACCATTAGAGCAGTGAACATAGAATTGTCACCTGTCTTGAAGCAATACCAACTCGTAGGGACACAACTTGTTGTGTCCTCTTCCAATAACGGCTACGCGGACACAACCGTGTCAATGCGGACACAACAAGTTGTGTCCCTACGAACGTGTTTTTGAGGTGACAACCACCTTATTTGAACGGCTTTGGATTTTACAAACTGCGCAGGCCGGCGTTGTAGAAGCGGTTGGTCTGCACTTCGCTTTTGGGCAGGAAGGCGGTGGCGCGCACTACGTTCCAGCGGACGCCCTCCACATCATGCCGTTGCAAGCAATCCTCCGCCTGCCGCAGATACTCGTGGAACGCCCGCGCGTCCGAAGCCGACTCCCTGTTTTCGCGCAGAAATTCGATCCATCCCGTCCAGCACTCTTCTGTTTTCGGGTAGTGCTTCCAGAACAACTCCATGGCGCGGACTTTCAGGGCTTGCAGGCTGCGCGTCTCGTTTTGGCGGAGATAGTCTTCGGCGTCCCGGCGCATATCCTCCACCTGCGCCTGTCCCAGACTGTCGCGGAACTGATCGGTCATTTGCGCGGCAAGGTCAATGGCCTCGTTCGCTTCCCGATACGCCACTGTCGCGCCGTACTTGTCGCTCAGGCCGCGCACCTGTGCCTTGATGTCCGCCAGTTTCTTGGCCGCGCGCTCCGCCACGCCAACGTCGTCCGGCTGAATGTTTTCCACCTGCGCTTCCAGTTGTTCCAGTTCCCGGCTGGAACGCAGCACCACATCCTGATCCTCTTCCGTCACCGCGCCTTCGATCTTCTGCACCGTGTTTTTGGCTTCCGCCAGCGAGTGTTCCAGATCGTCCAGATGCGGGGTTTCCAGACTTGAAATCAGCCGCGCCTTGAAATCCAAATCCAGCATGGGGATGGATACGCGGGCTTCCAGACGCCGCGACTCGTCCATCTGTATACGCACTTCGATTTTCTCGCCCGCCCGCAGCGTCCGCGACAAATCCGCCCCGCTGATTTTCAGTTCCCCAACCTCTACATTGTCCGTTGCGATTGTGCTGTGTCCCTCGATGAAATGAATCACGAGCGAGTCTTCCGAGCCTGCCGATACGGTTTTCGCCGCGCCGAATATGACCGTATTCTGCGCGGGAAGCGGCTTGCCCTGACTAACAATCGGGCCGAACTTGCCGTCGGAAAGGGCGACGCCGTAGTTGTAAGGCGTGACCGGACGCGCTGCGGCCACGCCGTAGCGAATCGTCAGCCCCTCCGGGCGCGTTTTCCACAGGGTTCCGGTCTGATCGCGCGCGGCAAGGGTAAAGTCCGTGACCGCTTCCCGACCAAGCAGCACATCGCTTAAAAACGCGCCGTTGCGCAGGGGCATCCAGCCCGTATCCCAATCGCCGCTCATCCGGGCAAGCCGGACTTCCCCCGCAAATCCGGGCGGCGACGTTACTTTGCCCGATACGGCGCACTCCTTATCCAGAGCCACCGGCTCATAATACAGTTCGAGGTTCAACTCCTGTGTTCCGGTCAGGGGCATTGCGCTGGCCCGATCCGGTTTCAGCAACGCGCTGGCGTGAATGGCCGCGCCCACCGCCACAACCGTCATCGGGTCGTGATCCAACGATAAAGGGATGTTGAATTCCGATTTCAAACGCTGCCGCACAATAGGGGATTTGGTGGCCCCGCCGACAAGCAGAATGCTGCGTATGTCCTGCGGTTTCAGGTTCGCCGCCTGCAATCGTTCGCGGACAAAGCGCATCGTGCGGGCAACATCCTCTTCCATCAGCCGCTCAAGCCGTTCGCGGGTAAACGTCAGTTGCGCGAGGGGCAGGGCAAAATCGCTCAGGTCAATGGCGGTTGACTCGTGGACGCTCAGGCGTTTCTTGGCCTCTTCGCACTCCTGAAGCAGGCGGTCGCGCAGGGGCGGTTTGCGCAATTGGGGCAGTGGCACGAACTTCATTTCCAGTTGGTCTACCGCCCAATCAAAAATCTTCTGGTCGAAATCCGCGCCGCCCAGATAGTTGTCGCCGCCGTGCGCGACAACATTCATTTCGCCATCCCTGAGCCGCACAATGGACACGTCGAACGTGCCGCCGCCCAGATCGTACACCAGATAATTGCCCTCTTCCGGCTCTTCATTCAAACACGCGGTTGCCGCCGCAATCGGTTCTTGCAGCAATGTGACGGCTTTCAGTCCGGCCAGTTCCGCCGCCCGGTGCGTGGCTTCGCATTGCGGCTGCTGAAACATGGCGGGAACCGTGATCACAACGTGTTCCGGCTGAATATCGTAGCGCAATTGCACGCAGGCTTTCAGCTCCTTCAGCACTTCGGCGGAAAACTCTTCCGGCAGCAGGGCGCGGCCATCCGCAAGCGCCTGTCGACTCGCCGTTCCCATCAGCCGCTTGAACCGCGTGACAGGCGACAAATCGGGCTTGTCTAATGCGTCCTCACCGATGAGCATTTGTCCCTGTGGGGTGCAAGCGACAGCCGAGGGCGTGATTTCCGTCTCGTGTCCGTTCTTCACGATCTTGACGCCGCGCGGCGTGGCTCGGGCGATGACCGAATTGGTCGTGCCTAAATCAATGCCGAAGTCAACCGTTTGCCGCTCCATATTCGCGCTTTCTCCGTTCCAATTCCCATGTTAAAGTCTCCCCTCTCCCAGTCTTTTTTGGGAGAGGGGCAGGGGGTGAG
Organism: uncultured Chthonomonadaceae bacterium; assembly: GCA_963817895.1. Classification (GTDB taxonomy): domain Bacteria; phylum Armatimonadota; class Chthonomonadetes; order Chthonomonadales; family Chthonomonadaceae; genus CAWFQB01. Next base: position 1,520,313 of record CAWFQB010000001.1, on the reverse strand, counting down.
GGCAACTATCAACTTCTTACTCTCCCTGTATAACTACTTCGGCCTTGCGTATCAACTGCTTTTGACTGGATTGCGCCGGGGTAAAGTATACGGCGGGCGACAGGCACTCGCTGATGCGCAGGTTCTGCTCCCCGCCGTCGCGATGCGCCACGCGCAGGTTCATGTTCGCGTGGTAGGGTTCGCCTGTCATCTCTTGCAGTTCAAAGCCCAGCGCGTGGGCGCGTTCCAGAGCGCGTTCGCAGGCGATGTGTACGCCCTCGGAAGTGGCCGGATCGCGTTGCGCCCGCTTCTGGATGCGCCATAGGTCTACCATCAGGTCGCTCATGCCGCCCCGTTCCAGCGAAAGGCGGCCCGCCTCCTGCGCCGCATCCGGTAAGGCAACCGCGTTCTGCCCCGCGTCGGTTGCGTGAGATGCTTCCTGTCCGGCATCGTTGGCGTCCATGCCTATTCCCCCGTCTGCTTGAGAACGTCGGCAATCTGCTTCAAGCGCGCCACATCCGCCTTGTCCTTATCTATGCGCTTGTTGTAGGCTTGCACGGTTTTATCGAACGCCGTCCATCCCTCTTCCAGTTTATCTATCTTTGCTTTGAAATCCGCCTTTTGTTTGGCCGTCGGTTTGTGTCCAGCCTTACGCGCTTTTTCCAGCTTGTCGCGCTCGTCCAGAACCTCTTTCTCCTGCGCTTCCAATCGCGTTCGCTCCTCCGTGACCCCGGTTTTGGCCTGTGGCAGCGTGTCCTCTTCCGTTTTCAGGCGCAATTTGATGCGCAGGGCTTCCGCGTACAGGCGGGATTTGCGCTGTTCCGGCGTTTCGTTGGCAGGCGGCGGGGGCGGATTGCCGGTCTCATCTCCGGTTGCGGAACCATCGGGCATCACGGAGGAGGAGGGGGAAGACGAGTAACTGCTGTCGGAATTGTAAGAGCGGCTCGAACTGCCCGAAGGCGCGCTGAACATGATGCAAAGCGCGAAAATCGCGGTCATAGCGAGCGAAACGCCAAGATGGGCCTTATTGAATTTCGACAGCGGGGCTTTGCCCATGAAGTACCAGCCGCCGCCCTCCGCGTCCCGCACCACATAACGGGCCATCGGGAAAATGGGCAGAAACAGCACGACAAAATACAGGGTGCTGATATAAATGCCGGTGTCCCGATCCAGCATGGAACGCCCGTACAGTTTCGTGCCGATGCCGTTGATGGTTGACAGTGAGGGCGGCTTATCTACGGGGCGAATGTCGCCCGCTTTCAGCGTCCGCCCCGCCATCTTCTCGTTCTTTTCAAGCTGCGCGTAATCGCCGGTCAGCCGCTCGCGCCATTCGGCGGAAAGCGGCAGGGTTTGTATCTGCTGCAAAATGGCGCGGCTGCCGCTCCAATCCTCTTTCTCGTTGGCGATGTCAATGGCGTGGCTGCGCATGTGTCCGGCCACGTTGCCCACGCAATCGTCAATCTCCTGCTGCCACAATCGGGCGGAGGGGACGCGGGGCGCGATCAAATCGGCAAGCCCGCGCAATTTGGAGAGTTCCTGTAGGTTGTACGTTCCGCGTTCGGGGGTCCAGCCGTCGAAACTGTCGCTGATGGTATGCAGACGCGCCACTTCGCGGTTGCCCGCCGACACCATCACTTTCAGCGCGGCGTTCACCGTCGCCTCGGAAAAGCCGGACGCGCAAACCACGCCGACGAGCGCCTGCGACCGGGCATCATCCCCCGCTTCCCAGGCGTCGGCAGCCTGCTGGCAGAGGGTTTCCAGCAGATGCGCCGAAGCCTGCTCCCATACCATCGGAAGCGTCGCGGAAGCGTCCGCGCCCTCCTGCCGCAGCAGGTCGCCCAGGTAATAGCCACATTCCGCATCATACATTAGCGCGTGAAAGGCCGTCAGACTCTGCGGGCATTTTCCGATGTCGGGGCTTCCTGATAATCGAACCATGCCTGCAAAAAGCGCAGTTGCGTCACATAAAACGCGGAGGGGGAAAGCGGATGCGCGATAAGCCATTGCAGGTCGCCGCTTGTGCCGTCCGCCTGGGGCGGGCGTTCATACGCGAACGGCCAGAACAGGCGGTAAATCGTCTGCTGCGGCGGATCGTTCGCCAGATTTCGCGCAAGGTCGGCAGCGCGCGGCAGTTCCTCGGCCCCGAATGTGGTTTCCAGTCCTACTTCCTGCGGCAGTCCGGCCTGTACGGTTCGGGCGGCTTTTTCCGCCGCTTTGCGCAGATCGCGGGACGAGGCGCCGGAACCGACTTGCAGCAGACGATACGGGTTATCGGAGACATATTTGACAAAGTTCACGGCGGAAAGCTCCTCTGCAAAAGGCATACGGCTGCGATTGAAATGGACAGGCGCGCAATCAAGATAGTATTACGCTATCGCCGGGAAACGTTCCTGCTCGAATTCGGAAAAACATTCGTTTTTATCAGGAACCCTGACGGAAAATTTAGCAGACCGGAGGAGGTAAAGGAGCCATAGGTTGCGCTCGTTAATATCTTTGCCTGTTCAAAATATCACGAGAGTTTTACGGAAGTATCACGGTTGGCGCGTACATTCCTTTCAGCATCGCGCAGTTGCGACGTAACCGTCTCGGCGTACCCGCCCCGGACGTTGACAGCCTGAACCGCGCTGCCTGTTGATGCCTGCCATGTCCGCGCGACGCGGCTTGACGCGGCTTTGATTTGAAAGGAAACTCGTGATTATGAACCGTCTAACGCAAAACCCGTTGCCGCTTTCACTGCTGCTTGTCGCGCTGATTGGATGCGCCACAGCCTCCTCGAAAACTGCCGAAGCCGCGCCGGTCCGCAACAGCCCCGCCAAAACGAGTGGCCTTGACAGTCTATGCGCCAACCATTATAATCAACTTCATCTGCCTGTCGGAAAGTTCGAGCAGGTCAAAGCGATCATCGAGCGCGACAGAAAAGCCGACATACCGGAAATCAAGGCCGGCCTGAACGCCAAAAATGTCACGCTGTATGAGGCTTCCTGGGGCTTCTACTACCTGGGCTTAAAGGCTATCCAAAAGGATGATTACGCCAACTATATCAAGTATATGACCATCGCCGCAGACGACTACCTCAATCCCTGGGCGATGGTGAAGCTGGCGAAAGTCTACTACTACGACAAAGCGCAGTGGAAAAAGGAGTTTCCCAAAGCCGACATCACGACCGACAAAGACCTGGAACGCTCCTATACCTACCTGACCCTCGCCTTTGTCATCAGCGGCGAGATTGAAAAAGCGCATCAGGACAATTCCCTTCTTACCGGCGTCGCAAGCGGCGGGCTGGCATTGAGGGACACCTTCGAGGGTACGGGCGTTGCCGGCTTCGACGCGCGCAAAACGCTGCAAAAGAGGCGAGGCGACCTGCTGGCGAAAGCCGAGGCCTACCAGAAGATGTACGAGAAAGCGAAATAGAAGGGACTTTTGAATGAGCAACCCATTGTTCGCCAGAAAGCCACTGGCAATACTGCTGAAGGAGGTGGAAGGGGAGGCCGGCAAAGTTCACCTGAACCGCGTCCTCACCCCCGTTGCCCTGACCAGTCTGGGCGTGGGCGCGATCATCGGGACGGGCATCTTTGTGCTGACGGGCGTGGCCGCCCATGACAAGACCGGCCCCGCCCTGATCCTGTCGTTCATCGTGGCGGCTCTGGCCTGTATCTTTGCCGCGCTCTGCTACTCGGAGTTCGCCGCGATGGTTCCGGTCGCGGGGTCGGCGTACACCTATGCTTATGCCACTCTGGGAGAGATGTTCGCCTGGATTATCGGCTGGGACCTGGTTCTCGAATACGCCGTTTCCGCGGCAGCGGTGGCGCATGGCTGGTCGAAATATTTTCAGGCTTTCTTAGGCATCTTTCACCTCCATCTGCCTCATCTGGTGGCGACGGCCCCCTTCGACTACGATCCCACGCAGGGCCGTATGCAGCCGACAGGAGCGCTGTTTGATCTCCCGGCCATCTTCATTACGGCCCTCATCACGCTCGTGCTTGTCAAGGGCGTCAAGGAGAGCGTCAAGTTTAATTCGGTTATGGTGCTGGTCAAGCTGGCCATAGTGGCTTTCGTTATTATCGTGGGCGCGTTCTATGTTCACCCGGCCAACTGGCATCCCTTTGCGCCGTATGGATATTCGGGCGTCAGCTTTTTCGGCAAGACGCTGTTCGGGCAGTCCGGCAAAGGCGGCGAACCCCTGGGCATGTTGGCCGGGGCTGGCATTATCTTCTTCGCGTATATCGGCTTCGACTCCATTTCGACCCATGCCGAGGAAGCGAAAAATCCACAGCGCGACGTTCCGCTTGCCATTCTCGGCTCGCTGGTGATGTGTACCATACTCTACATTCTGGTCGCGGCGGTGCTGACGGGAATGGTTCCCTACAATCACATCAATGTGGATGCGCCCGTATCCGATGCGTTCCGGCAGGCCGGGTTGCCCTGGGCCGAGTTGCTCATTTCCGTGGGCGCGGTTGCGGGCATTACGTCCGTCCTGCTGGTGACGATGCTCAGTCAGCCGCGCATTCTGCTTGCGATGGGGCGCGACGGCCTGCTGCCCAAAAGTTTCTTCGGCGCGGTGCATCCCCGCTTCCAGACGCCCTGGAAATCAACCATTCTGACGGGCGTTTTCGTCGGGCTGCTGTCGGCCTTTCTGCCCCTGCGCGTGTTGGCCGACCTGGTCAGCATTGGAACCCTTCTGGCGTTCGTGATCGTATGCGCCGCCGTGCTGATTATGCGCCGCACCCACCCGGAAACCCCGCGTCCTTTCCGCGCCCCGCTGGTTCCCCTGGTGCCGATTTTGGGTATCGCCACTTGCCTGCTGCTGATGTTCTCGCTGCCGGTAGAGAACTGGATACGCCTGTTTGTGTGGCTGGCAATCGGCATGGTAATTTATTTCGGGTACGGCAGGCATCACAGCATCATGTCCCACGACAACGCGCCGGCAACTAACGCGGAGGTTTGAAGTGTCCTCTAGTTTCGGAGGCTATATCAGGGTGGCGGCGTCACCTCCCTATTCTTTGCGGTCCGGCCCGATAGAACCCTGCGCCACCATGTCGAGCAATGCGCTTCCTTCGTAGGTCAGGGGCAAGTCTACCCGTCCCCGATACAGGCTGCTGTAGTACGCCGCGTAAATAATTTCGGTGTGCTTCAGCGCCTTTTCTGCCGTAAGGAGGGGCTTGTGTCCGGGTTCGTCGAGGGCGCGGACGAGATCGGCGCAGGCGCGATCAATCGCCACTTCGCCGTGAATGCCCTCTTTTGTCTCAATCATGCGCCAGCCCGAATCTCCTTCCGTTCGGACGCGCAGGCAGGGCATATCCCAACCCACTTCCAGCGCTCCTTTTGTGCCCGTCACGCGCAGGGCGCAATCCCACTTCGCCTCATGCCCGGTAATCAGCAGGCCCCGGACGCCATTCGCCCACTTGTAGTGAACCAATCCTTGCCCTTCGGCAAACGCGCCGAACACCCGTTTCTCTTCCCGGCTGTCAATCTGCCCGATCACCCACTCGACCGGCGATTCCTCATTGAAGAACTGCATCATGTCCAGCCAGTGCGTTCCCCAATCGAACATGTCGCCGCACTGCGCTTCAATCCGCTGCAAATCGCCCAATTCGCCATCCCGTATCATCTGCGCGGCCTTTTGAAACGGTTCCAAAAACCGCCGCTGATGATTGAACGTCAGGATTGTGCCGCTGGCATCCGCTGCGGCTTTCATGCGTTTGGCGTCGCCCCACGTTGTCGCCATCGGCTTTTCGCAATGGACAGCCCGGACGCCCGCTTCACACGCGGCAACCGTCATTTCGGCGTGAAGATGCGGCCATGTCGTGATGCTGACAATCTCCGGTTTTTCCTCTTTCAGCATCTCGTGGTAATCGTGGTAGATTTTGGCGTCTTCCTTGTAGTCTTCTAAAAACTGGTGGGCGCGGGTATCGTCCAGATCGGCGATGGCGACAAGATCAACGCGGTTGGTGGCGGTAAAGCCTTTGTAGTGCGGGTGCGCCATGCCGAAGCCGGTCGCGCCCTCTGCTTTCCACGGGCGGCCTGTTCCAATGATAGCGTAGCGATAAGGAGTAGTATCGTTCATGTTGTCCTCGTGAAGTTCAGTTTGCGTTTGGGTATTGTCCCTGCCCTGTAAGTTCCAGAAAGGTTTGTCGGAATCCTACCCTGATTGCGATTTCCGCGCCCTGCCGCTAACAATTATGTCTGGCGCGAGCATAATTGATTCTTGCGCGGTGTGGAAAAACACCTCTTGATTATCAGAGGAAGTGGTATAATGACCATGTAATTAAACAAGCCCCGTTGGGTAAATTACGCGAAAGGAGACAAATCAATGGCAAACATTTCACAATCACCCATCAATACAGGTGTGACGCGACAGGATGAGCAAACATCCCCTAAGATGGATGATGAAAAAGGCGGCATGGTGTCTCCTGTCGAAGAGCCTTCTCCTGCTGTTCTGGCTATCGGACAGCGCTACATAGACAAATATCGCCCGCTATGGCAACGACTAGCCAAATAACCCGAACGGACATTATTGCCTTAAATCGCCAGATGATTGAAGCAACTGGTGGACTATTCACAGGCAAAGACAACTTGGAAAACTCTGTAGCGCTCGATTACATACTCGAAGCGGTACAGAGTTTAGTCTTTGGGGTTGATCAATACCCTACAGTCGTAGATAAAGCGGCTGCCATTGGCTATCACATTATGACCCGTCATATTTTCCATGATGGGTGCAAACGCACAGGGCTAATAGCCTGCGCGGTAATGCTGGAACAGAATGGCTATGAATTAGATTTGAGCGATATGGAAGCCGCCGAAGAATTCACGCTTGCCACTGCGGATAGCAAGGTCACTCTTGAAGAGTTTACCGGTTGGATACGGCAACGGTCTATTGAAATAAGCGCGTAACTCCACTTTCAGCCTATCCGCTATTCGTTTTCTTCCTCTGTCACAGGCCATTGGTAGTCGCGGTTCAGGAAGGTTTTGTTGAGCCAGCGGGTCAGGTCGTCGACATAGGTGTGCATGATGGGAATGTCGAACAGGCTCAGGATCGTGCCGACGAGCAGTCCGCCGACAACGGCGACGGCAAGCGGCTGATAGGCGTCCAGACCCGTTTTCGGGCGCAGGGCGACGGGCAGCATGGTGACGAGAGTGATGCCCGCCGTCATCAGAATGGGGCGCAGGCGTTGCGGGCAGGCGGTTGCAATCGCTTCGTCGCGTGGCATGCCCCGGTCGCGGTATTTCATAATCATATCAATCAGCAGAACGGCGGTCGTGATGTCCATGCCGGTCAGCACGATGATGCCCAGAAGCGAAACCGTCGAAAACGACTGATGCGCCAGCCAGAGCGCCGTAAACACGCCCGCCAGTTCCAGCGGCAGGCTGGCGATCATCTGCAAGGGCTGCAAAAAGCCCCGAAACTGCACCACGAGGACCAGATACATCAGGACGAGCGCGAGCGTCAGGCCCGCACATCATGCGGCGGAACGAGTTCATCATCTCCTTCATGTCGCCGCGCATCTCCATGCCGTAGCCGGGCGGGAAATTGACCGGCGCGACGCTCAGTTTGTCGGATTGCCCGCGATAGACGTTGGCGACCAGGTTCATCACCACATCCATCGAAGGCAGATTGCCGATGCGGTAGTAGCCCGTGATGCCGATGACGCGCTTCAAGCCGTCGTGTTCGATGACGGTGGGAGCCACGTCGTGCTCGACGGTCGCGACGGATTTCAGCGGGATCTGCCGCCCGTCCGGCGTCGTCAGATATAGAGGTTTTCCAGATCCTGCGCGGTGGCCCGATCCTTCTCCTCGTAGCGCACCTGAATCGTGTCCTGCCGCAGGTTGGGCAGGCGATAAAACTCGTTGGTCAGCCCGCCGCTCAGGGCATAGTACGCCTGCTCGGAGATGCTTTCCGGCGTCAGTCCCACCTCCTGCGCCCGCTGCGGGTCCACCTTGATCTGATACATCCGGCAGCCCCATCGTCCAGGTCGTCGCCGGCTGAAACATTTCCGGCATTTTCTGCGCGACTGCCAAGCGTCTCGCTGCCCAAGCCGGTCCAGGTTCGCCAGGTCCGGGCCGATCAGGTTGACGTGAACGGGCGCGGCCGCCGTCGCCATCACGTCGCTGCCCATCTCCTTGATCTGCAAGCGCCGGATGCCGGGAATGGTCGCCAGCGCCTCCTTCTGCACGGCGTCCATGATCTCCAAGATGCGTGCGCTTGCGCTGTCCTTGTCGCTGAAGGTCAGCATCATGGACGCGCCGTTCACCTGCGGCATCTGGTAGCCGGTGTAGTAGGGCTGTAAGATCTCGAACATGCTTTCCGCGCCGATTTCCACGCTCGCCTTTTCCAGTTCGGGATATCTGCGCCATGATCTGCTCCAGCCGGCTCGACGGCGCGTTCCGTTTCGGCAAACGACGTGCCGGGAGCCATTTCCAGAAAGCCGTTCGCCTGCCCCACATCGGCAAGCGGCATCATCTCGCTGCCGATGAAATAGTAGAAGGTCATGCCCAAGATCAGCGTCGCCAGGACGCGGGCGAAGTTGGCGAAGCGGTGCTTGAGCATCCAGCGGATCGCGCGTCCGTACCCGCTTTCCAAGCGGTCGAAGCCAGCGCTGAAACGGGTCGAGCAGCACGTACAGCCAGCGCAATGGCCAATGCTCGCGGTCGGCTTCGCGGGCGCTTTCGGGGCGCAGCAGGTTGGCGCACAGCAGCGCGGTCAGCGTGAAGGAGACCAGCATGGAGGCGAGCAGGCCGAAAATCAGCGGCCACACCAACTCCTTGAACATCAATTGCGTGATGCCGCCGGAAAACAGCAGCGGCGAAAGCGCGAGAACAATCATCAGAGTGGACGCGATCACCGCGACGCGCACTTCGGCGATGCCGTCAATGGTGGCGGTTTTGGGATCTTTGCCCATGCGCAGATGCCGCTCGACGGCGTGAATGTCGATGATGCTGTCGTCCACCAGCCGCCCGATGGACAGCAACAATCCGATCAGCGTGCCGCTGTTGAAGGTCATGCGGAACGGAACCATCATCAGCACGGCAATCGCCAGGACTGTCGGCAGGGTAATCATGGCGATCAAGGTGCCGCGCCACTCGCCCAGAAAGAACAACACGGCAACGCCCGTCAGCAGAACGGCAATCGCCAGCTCTTCCCAGACGTTGTGAAACAGGATATTGACGAAATGCGCGTTGTCATAAGCGGTTTCAAAATGCAGGCCGGGGTTCTCCGCCTCTAACTGCTGAACAACCCGCATGACTTCCGGCACGACCTGCGCGGAACTCGCGCCGGGGTTCTGGAGAACAGAGACTTCGATAGAAGGCAGGGTTTCGGCCTGCTTGCCCGGATCGTGTTTCAGGTAGTGGTAGCCGCTGCGCCGTTCCCACTGGGTATCCACCACACGCGCCACGTCCCGCACATACACAACACGCGGGGAGCGCGACGGGGCTGACGTTCCAGATTGGGCCGCAATAGCGGGGGTAACAACGCCTGAACCGCCGCTCATGCCACTCCCCATACTGCTCTGCGAACCGCCGTTACCGCCGTTTGTCCCACCTGTGGAGGCAATTTGCTCGGACGCTACGGATGTAATCGGATAATCGAGTATGTCCTGCGCTTTGCGGGCGCGGGTGTCCACGCGAACGATGCTCTCCTGAGCGCCGTTCGTCAGCGTTCCGGCGGGCCGCGTCACATTGGAGCGGTCAATGGCGTTGCGGACATCCAGAATCGAGAGTTTGTACGCCGCCAGTTTTTCCCGGTCGACGATCACCTGCATCTGCCGCCGATACCCGCCGAACGGCACAACCGAGTACACGCTCGGCACGGCCTTTAATCGGTTGATAACCGTGTTATCCGCAAACTCCCGAACCCGCGCCATGTCCCAGCCCAGTTTGGGATCGCCCTGTACGCTCAGTGTCAGAACCGGCAGGTTGAGCGGGTCAATCGGCACGACCCACGAGGGTTTCATGTTCGCCCCGGTTGCGGGCAGCAGCGATTGCGTGACATTCATCAACGCCTGCACATCGGTCAGCGCCTTCTGCATGTCCGCGCCATACGGGAATTCCAGCGTGACGATGCTGAACCCGTTTTGTGAGTTCGACCGGATATAGCGCAGCCCTTTTACGTTCACCATCTGCTGCTCAATGGGATTGCTGACGTAGAGTTCCATCTCCTGCGCGGATAGCCCCGGCATCATCGTGACAACGCCGATCTGCGGGCTTTCCACATACGGCGCGAACCGGCGCGGCATCGAGCCGGTAACCGTCATCCACGCCAGCCCGACCATCGCCACGTAAAACGCGATTACGGCATACGGATGCTTGATACTCCATTTGTGAATCGCATGAAGCGCGTTCTGTTTGTGGGCCAAATTGTTTCCGGGGCGCGTCTCATTAGTATCGGTAATTCTCATCTCGCCCTCCCTTTCGGAACCAATTTCATGCCGCATTTCGGACAGTCGCCGGGATGATCCTGAACCACGTCGGGGTGCATCAGGCAGGTATAAAGCGTTTTCGCCGCGTTGGGAATGGCCGTAACGGGAGGCGCGTTCATCGGACGTTGGGGCGTTGCGGCTGTGCCGGAAGCGGCATGATTCATACCGGGCATGGAGTCCATTCCGCCGGTATTCGTTCTCGGCGCAATGGGCGTAGCCGTTGCGGACGCCAACGCTTCAGTCGAAGCAACCGCGTCCCCATCTTTCAAGTAGTCCTGCCCCGCTGTAATCACTTTTTGCCCCGCTTTCAAGCCGGAACGGACTTCGCTGTTCTGCCCGTCGCTCAAGCCGACCGTGATTTGAACTTCGCGGGCCAGATATTGCCCGTCCTGCCCCGCGTCCTGTTCGGCAATCCAGACAAAGGGCGTAGCCTGCGTAGAGATTACACCGCCGGATGGAGTCGTGTGGTAGCCAATAGCCCACGTCGGAATGAGAAGCGCGTTAGGATTGCTGCCCGTAGCAATGTCGAGGGTGACGTACTGCCCCGGCAGAAAGCGGGCGTTGGGATTGGGAACAACGGCCTCCACGATTCCGGTTCGGGCGGCAGGGTCAATAGCGGGCGCAATGGACGTGACGTTCGCCGACAGGGGCGTTCCTGTCCCGCCCTGCCCCATGACCCGAACGGGACTGCCGATGCGAATCCGCGCCAGATCGCCCTCCGTGACATTGGCCTGCAACCGAATGGGGGAAATCTGCGCCACGCGCAAAATTACCTGACCCGGATTGACCAGCACGCCCGGACTGACGACGCGCTGCGTGACTACGCCATCTGTCTGCGCCCGGATTTCGCTGTACCCCTGAGCGGCGGACGCGCCCGCAAGGGTTGCCCGCGCCTGCGCAACCCCCGCTTCGGCCTGTACGATTTTCTGCCGCGCCGAGTCCGCCGCCGCCTGTGTGGAGAGGACGTGCGCGTTGTGGGAATTGAGTTCGGACTGGGCCTGTTCCACTTTGGATTTCGCGGACGCGATCATGGCCTCGGCCTTGCGGACTGCCGATTGCGCTGCCCGGATTTGCGCCTGTACCTGTGTGATACGCGCCTGCGCCTGCCGCGCTTTGGCGTCCGCGTTTTCCGCCTGTGCCCGTTCGCGCTGATACTCCTCCCGCGTGACGGCTCCGGCTTTGAGCAGGGTGGCTTCCCGGCTGATCTCATCTTGCCAGTATTGCCAGTCAGCCTGCGCCGCCTGTACTTGCGCGTCGGCATCCCCGCTCATGCTTTGCGCGGCTTCCGCTTGCGCCTGCGCGTTGGCGCGCTCCTCCTGCGCGGCTGTCACATCGGCGCGAGCGCTTGTCACCGCTCCCGTTTTCATGCCCACTTCGGCATGGGCTTCGTTGATAGCGGCAAGCGCCTGCTGGTACTCTTTCCTTGCAACGCCTACGCTCTGCGCGGCCATGTTCACTCCCGCCCGCTGATTCGCCACGAGGGGCGCGGCCTGACTGGTATCCAATCGCGCCAGCAGTTGTCCCCGACGAACGCGATCCCCGGCGTACGCGCTCATTTCAATGATCGTGCCGGTGATACGCGGCGTCACGTCCTGCTCCACAAACCCCACTGCCTGCCCGGTATAGCGAACCGTGTTTTCGATACGCCCAAGATGCGCGGTCGCCAGCTCGACGGGCGCGATTCCGGCAGGAGCGGGCAGTTCCATTTGCATGGTCTGCGCTTCGAGGGGCGTCATGGAACCAGGACGCCGGTATTTGTTGATTGCATAGATGGCCCCCGCCAGTATTAAAAAGAGCAGCAGCAGCCCGCCAAAAACGGAACGATTGGCAACGCTTTGCCAGTTCGGTTTCTGCCCCGTGCGCCACACGCGGTACAGAACGAACGCGACAATCGAGGCCCCAATGACAAACGGAATCATTTTCATTGTCCGTTCCCGCCCTTCATGGTTCCGCCGGGGTTTGTTTCCGGCCTGCCGACCGCGCGCTGCAAACGCGCAAGAGCAAGAGAATGGTCATACAGCGATTGGGCGACGTTTCCCCGCGCCTGCGTGACGCTGGCAAGGGCGTCCAGTTGCTCCACCAACAAGCCCTTCTGGTTCTGAACGCGCAAGGCGGTTACATCGTAGGCGGCTTGCGCGGCCTGCAACGCGGCCTGCGCGGTACGATAGTTGGCGGCGGCTGTTTCCACGTCCAGCCATGCCTGCCGAATTTCCACGCCGACGCGCAGTTCCATGTCGCGCAATTCGGCGTCTGCCCGTTCCTGCCGCGCCCGCGCCTGCGCCGTTTCCGCGCGGCGTTGTCCTCCGTCTATCAGGGGCAGGCTGAGAACCACGCCAACGGTATACCCCTCCCGCGTTCCCTGTGGGTGGGAGGTAAACCCGTCCGCCATCGCCATGCCATACACCTGTGGTCCCTGCGAACCGCGCGTGGATTGCGTCTGCGCCTGCGCCGCGTCCAATCGCGCCCGCGTCGCCTGCAATTCCGGTCGAAGCCGCGCCGCGTCCGCAAGCTGCGCGGCCAGATCGCCGGTTGGCGGCGTAAACCCGAGCGTATCGCTCAAAGTAATCTCGGATTCCAGATTGACGCCCATCGCGGCTTTGAGGTCGAGCAGAGCCTTCGCCTGTGTGTTGCGGGCGGTTGTCACTATGCGCTGCGCGTCGGCCTGTTCCGCTTCCACCCGGCGCACGGACGATTCCAGCCCCTTGCCGGCGGTAAACAGAGCCTGCGTTGTCTGCGCCAGAGCCGTACTCGCCGTCACGCGGGACTGCGCCACCACAACGTTTTCTCCCGCAAGCAGGGCGCGGTAATACGCATCTTTGATTCGCAAGGCTGTTTCCGCCCGAACACTCCCCGCATCGAAAGTGACGGCCCGTTCCCGCTGCGTGGCGGCCCGCGCGCCGCTTTCCAGCCGCCCGCTCGTATAAATCGGAACCATCAGCGTCAGGTTCTGATCCGCATAGCCCTGTGAAGGCACGTTCAAATAGTTTTGCGGCGTGACGTTTCCCGCCGTATACAGAATGTTGTTGGCATCCCCGAACGCCAGAGTCGTGTTTGCCGACACCTGTGGACGTGTTTGACTGCGGGCTATTCGCGTTTCTTCGCCCGCCGCCCGAACATCCGCCTGTGCCGCGCGAATCATCAGGTTTTCGCGCAGTCCGGTTTGCACGGCCTGCGCCAGCGTCAGCGGGCCGTTTTGCCGCATCCGGTCGCCGCCGAGCGTTTGCGCTTTCACATTCCCTGAGACAAAGATGCAGCCTGCTATTGCAAGCGCGAGAAGTGGCAGTACATCGGTTCGTATGTTTCCGGGTGTTGAAAACACCCGTCTGAGTGGCCTGCGGCCAAGCGTCCTTCGGACGCGGGAGGCTGTAAGTAAAGGATTGCGTCCGTAGGACGCTTGGCGGAACGCCATAGAGACAGGGGTTTTCAACCCCTGGCAAGAATGTGTCCAGCAGCGAAATTTGATTGAACGTATCATTGCTTCCACTCTGTTTTATCTGGCGTTGGAACAGGCGCAGCCACGCGGCAGAAGACGGAACATGGCTTCAGTGCGCAAAAATCTTTGGGTTGGGATGATAAAGGAACGGCGCGTAATCGGGCGAGGGTGAAAAAGGCTCACCTGCCGAAAGCGCTTTTTGTAGTCAGGACAGGCGTGACGGTGGGGCGCGACCGGGGTGTGGCCGCGCCGAAGAGGGTGGAAGCGCGCAAACAGGGTTGGGAATGGAAACCGCCGAGGGTTCTTCGATGCAGGCAACGCAAGGGTGTGAAATAGGCGGGGGAAGCGCCAGCAGGGGAAGAAAAATAACCGCGTCACCCGCCAGTGTCGCTGCCGGATGGGTTTCCGCCCGCAAGACGCAGCCCGATGAAGCGCAGGAGGTTTGCGGCGCGCGAAGAACGCCACTTCTTGCCGACAAAGCAGGCAGGCAATGAGAACAGCGCGCGGATACAGACGTTACATGATGCGGCGTAGACACGGAAGCGTCACGCAGCATCGGGCAATTTGCCGGACAGAGCGTACCGTTCGCGCACAGCCATGCCGCTCGCGACGGCATAACCATCGCGAACAGAGCCAGCGTCATCAGCAGCGCCGCCCATCTTCGATTATGTATCCATCGCGTTCTCATCACGGTTTGTATACCGTCAACAGCATTGAAAAAGTTTCGTTTCGGAGAAATTCTATCCTGAGCCGAGGGGGTTGAGGCGCTTGTCAGAAAAAGCGTGAAGGATTTACAGAGGTGTAAGTCAAATTAACGTAATATGTTTCTAACTTTTAACCTATCCTGAAGGGACAGGCAATGACAGCGAACGCGGCAAAATCTGCGAAACCACCGGAACAATCGAGTGTCGTATGGCGCATCGAACTTTTGGGCGGCGTCTGCCTGCGCCATCAGGATCGCGTTCTGGAACATTTCAAGACGCGCCGCATGACGCTGCTGCTGGCGCGTCTCGCCTGCTTTCCCAACCGCGCCCATCCGCGCGATATGCTGGCGGAAGAGTTGTGGCCGGACGAAACCCCGGATACGCTGCGTGAACGCTTTCGGCAAACCCTGTCCATGCTGCGCCGGGAACTGGAACCGGAGGGTGTTTCCTCCGGCAGCGTTCTGATGGCGGATCGCTCCACCGTCCGCCTGAAACCCACTGCCTTTGTGACCGATGTTGCCGAATTT
The DNA here is from genome assembly GCA_963817895.1 of uncultured Chthonomonadaceae bacterium. Lineage (GTDB taxonomy): Bacteria > Armatimonadota > Chthonomonadetes > Chthonomonadales > Chthonomonadaceae > CAWFQB01. Next base: position 1,505,255 of record CAWFQB010000001.1, on the reverse strand, counting down.
GAAACTTCCTGCCGGCTTGCGAAAGAACAAACTCCCGCCCGCCAGATCGAACTGCTCCAACAGGCCGCTCATTTGTATCAGGGCGAACTTCTGCCGGGTTTTTATGAAGACTGGATACTGACCGAGCGCGAACACCTTGTGGAACGGCATCGGCAGGCCATGAGCCGCCTTATCAATGCGTATGCCGCCCTCGGCCAGTTTGAAGCCGCCCTGGAAACCGCGCGCAGGGCCGTCGCTTCTGATCCCTTGCGGGAAGAATCGCGCTGCGCCCTTATCCGGGTTTTCGCGCAGGCAGGCCGTTCCTCGGATGCGCGGCGGCAGTACGAGGAGTGGGAACATCTGCTGCGCGTCGAAATGGATGCGGAACCCTCAGATGCGACGAAAGCCCTGATGGAACAGGTACGCTCCGGCGAATTGGCAGCAGCAGGGAAAACAGGAGCGGAGGCAGAAACGGGAGTACATGCCCTCCGCCCCATTTCATCGGCAATTTCGCAAACGCAGGTTACGCCGCCATTCAGCCCTGTAATCTCGCCGCTCCCGCCTGCTCCCACACTTGCCCCGGCTCCTCCGCTGCCCATTTCGCTGACCCGCTTTTTCGGACGCGAGGAGGAGATCGCGCATTTGTTATCCCTCCTCCTGCCAGTTTACGCCGACGTTTCCGCCCCACAACCCTTCAATCTCCCTCCGCCCCTTGTCACGCTGACAGGGGCGGGCGGGGCGGGCAAAACGCGCCTCGCGCTGGAAGTGGCGCGGCGTTTGCGTTCGGAATACAACCAGTCTGTGTGGTTTGTGCCCCTTGCGGATGTGGCCCACCCCCATTTGATTGCCGATGCCCTTGTGGAAACGCTCGGCATATCCCGTTCCGCCCATGCCGCGCCGCTGGAACAGGCGATAGAATTTTTGCAATCGTATCCCGCCGCGCTGCTGATTCTGGATAATTTCGAGCATCTTCAGGAGGAGGGGACACCGCTCGTGCAAACCCTGCGTCAACGCCTGCCCCGCTTATCCTGCCTGGTCACATCGCGCCATAAACTGAACGTGGATGGGGAACGCGACATCGCGCTTCCGCCACTCCCAACACCGGAGGGGGCGGAAACGCCGGAAAGGTTGCTGGCCTATCCGGGCATCCAACTGTTTCTGGATCGGGCGCAGGCCGCGCGCTACTCCTTTCTGCTGACCCCCGACAACGCTGAAGCGGTTGCCCTGCTCGGACAGCGTTTGGAAGGACTGCCGCTTGCCATCGAACTGGCGGCGGCATGGGCGGCCACGCTCGCGCCGGAACAGATACTTCAGCGTTTATCGCGCCGTTTCGATCTGCTGGTCAGTCGCCGCAAGGATGTTCCGCAGCGCCACCAGAGTCTGCAGGCGGCGTTGGAGGGCAGTTATCAACTGCTTCCTCCCCGGTTACAGCGATTGTACGCCCGCCTGTCCGTATTTCGCGGCGGCTGGACGCTGGAAGCGGCAGAAGCGTTTTGTGAGGAAAAAGGAGAAAGGAAAAAGGAAAAAGCAGGATTGCAGTTACTTTCTCCTTTCTCCTTTCCCCTTTCTCCTTCGGATGTGCTGGACGGGCTTGCGGTTTTGCAGGAACGCTCTTTTGTTGTGTCCGAGGAACGGGGCGCGGCCATGCGTTACCGGCTGCTGGAATCCCTGCGAGAATTCGGCGCGGAGCAGTTGGAAGAGGAAGAGCAGTTTGCGCTGTCGCAATCCCACGCCGAATACTTTCTCTCGCTTGCCGGCGAAGCGCAGGCCCAACAGCGTACTCCGAACGAAAAAATGTGGTTCGACCGGCTGGAAGCGGAATATGACAATCTCCGGGCGGCAATGGAATGGGCGCTCCAAAACGATGTGGAAACCGCCCTGCAAATGTCTGCGCGATTGTGCGGTTTCTGGATGACGCGGGGGCTGGCGCGAGAGGGCAATGAGTGGCTGCACAGCGCCTTGTCGAAGGATAAGGACGGGAAGCAATCGGATACAATCATCGGCGCAGCATTGGAAGCGGATAGGGGCGCAGGCGCAACGGCAGACAGTGGCGACAGGAGGCAAATACGGGCCGACGCGCTCAACTGCCATGCGCTGATGAAACTATCTCTGGGCAGTTACGATGAGGGCAGGGAACTGGCGCGCGAAGCTCTGGCATTGCTGCGTCAGTTGGAAGATAGGCCGGGGATGGCAAGGGCGCTGAACACATTGGGCGCGATTCTGATGGAACAGGGAAGCTACCACGAGGCGCAAACCTGTTATGAGGAGTGTTTAAGCCTGTATCGCGCCCTGAAAAACGCCTCCGGCGTGTCTGTCGTGCTGGCAAATCTGGGCAATGTCGTATACGCGCAGGGCGAGTACGCCCTTGCCTGCGCTCATTATGGCGAGTGTCTGGAAGCGCGGCGGACACTGGGCGACCGGCGCGGTATCGCCGCCGCGCTGGACTATCTGGGGCGGGCTGTCCGCGAACAGGGCGACTATGCGCGCGCCTGCGAATTGCACACCGAAAGCCTTGCCATGCGGCGCGAACTCAACGACAAAGAGAGCATTGCCCTGTCGCTAAATCATCTTGGAACCGTAAAGGCGTTTCTTGGCGAGCGGGAAGAAGCGCGTTGCCTGCACGAGGAGAGCCTGACCGTTGCGGGCGAAATCGGGGACAAAGGCAGCATGGCGGAAGCGCTGTCGCATTTGGGAGAACTGGCCCGACTGCGCGGGGACGAAAAAGCGGCCCGCGCTTACGTGTTGCAAAGCATAGCGATACTGCGGGAAGTGGGCGACAAATCCGGCCTCGCCGCGTCGCTGGAAGCCTGCGCCGGTCTAGCCCGCTCGGAAGAACAGTTTTATGCTGCCGCCCAAATGCTCGGCGCGGCGGACACCCTGCGCCGCGAGATTTCCAATCCTGTCCGCCCCTCGCAGCGTCCGCATTACGAGCAGACACTTGCCGCCGTCCGCGAAACATTGGGAGAAGAGCGTTTCCGGCAGGCATGGGAGAAGGGGCAGGTACTAACTTTGGAACACGCGCTGGATTTAACAGACTAACCCGTTTTTGAAAAATCCGCCACGGTCTGTAAAATATCACGATAGAATTACGATGCTGTCACGGTAGAAGTGTATCCTCCTGTTGTCAACGCGCTGCACCGGCGCGAAATCTCTGGAGGAAATCGTGAAAACTCGACCATTTGGATTGCTTTTTGCTCTGCTGTCCCTTGCCGCGCTTGCGCCCCGCGCCCATGCTGCCGAAGACGCCGAACCCCACATCGTGAAGCCTACGCTGAACATCATGGTGACGCGCTATCTGCGCTACTTCGCCACCCCGACCGCCAAAGAACCGGTTTACAATAGCTGGAGTTGGCGACCGCGCTTCAGCTTTCAGGTGGCAGGGCCGCTGACGGACGGCAGCCAACTCAGCATCTCGTTCGCCAAACCCGATGGCAGCGCGTGGCTGTCCATGCCCCTGCCCATCAAAGAAATTCCCGCCGGGCAAACGGTCAACGTTACCAACCCCAACGATTCCACGCCCGACGCGGAACGCCACACCACGACGGCGACAGGAACCTTCACTTTCAAAATCACCCTGAAGAACCCCCTCGCCGGCACGACCAAAACGCTGTATAACGGCAAGTTCACGGTCAATAAGTTCCATGTCGGCCCGGATTTGCCCGCGAACAAGGCGCAGAACGAGTTCTATGTCGAGCATGACTGGCTGCTGCCCATCGGCTACCTGTTCTGGAACCCGGACCCGAACGAAGATGTGCCGCAGTTAAAAACGATGATGTGGCTGCGCGGCGACATCAAACAGGAACAGACCGCCGCCTATCTCTTCTACAACGGCAAGACGATTTCCAGTACCGCCAATTCCGAGCAGGGCGGCGCGTATGCCCACTTCTCCCTGATTACGCCGAGCGACGCGCCCAATCCGCGCTGGATGGCCTATACCTACAGCTTCAACAACGTCGCGCTCACCAACCGTATGATCAGCGCGAGTCAGCACCCCAACATGTTCCTGTTGGACAAGAATCCGGGCAGTTACGAGATCAAAGTGCTGGTGAAAGGCCAACTGGCGCGAACAACCGCGTTTACAGTCGGCGCGGACGGCAAAATAGTGGACAACAGCATTGCCGCCAACAACGGCATGGCGGGATGGAGCATGATTCTGCCCGTAAAGATCCTGCCGGGGGCCGATTTGAAGGCTGTCCCGACAACCTACAAAACCGACGCCTTTTACGGCAACCCGCTGACCGGCTTCAACGTTCCCTGATGCAGCCATTAGCCCCTCTCCTAACGAAAAACGAGCCGTCAGGAGAGGGTGTCCATAAATGGACGCCCGGGGTGAGGTACAGCAGAAAGCGAGACAAGAAGATGCCGCCATCCGAAACGATTCTCATGCAGAATATCCACCGCTCTGCAAACGCTATCGCCAAACTAAATCCCGATGGCCTGCCCGCAAAGTTCGCGCAGCAGGAATCAGGCGGAAGCGCTGCTGCTGCTGTGCGTCCTGCTACAGGCTGACCTCGCTTCCGCGCTCGAACAGAACCCGGAAAACGGCGAAACGATTACCGTTCCATTAGATAACCCGAACGAACCCTGTTTGTTGACGCTGGCGCAGTGTCAAACGTGGTGCAGAGAGGTGAAGGCTCAGGTAAGCGAGTGTGTTTATCGCTTTCGTATTCAGCAGGCGCTGTTGCAGGCCAATATTTGGGTCAGCGATCTTCAGGAACCGGGCGCGTTGAGCGGGGAGCAGACAATTGTCGCCTCTGAGACAGGCTGTATTTTGCTGCAAGTGCTGCAAGACGCGCTTGCCTCCGGCATCTCCGAAGCTATGACGGTCGAACTGAACGACGCGCCGATTTCCCTTGCGCAAGTCAGGAATCTGGGGCAATACGTTGCGGCGGCAGGCAGGGAGAGGAACCGATAATGGAAACACTTGTAATGAGTTCGCCTTTTTTACAATGCCGCAGTTGCGTGGCAACGCGGATGCAAGAAAACATAGATATACGTAACCTGCATATTGAGTACCGGGACAAGCAGGGCGTCGTTTTTGCGCGGTTCGCGAAGGTTTACAAGAAAACAGGATTGTTCCACCTGTTCAATGCCGACAGCCACCTGCACGGGGAGTTGAAAGACGCGGACGGCAATCTTCTGCTGACGACCACTTCCTACTGGGGCGGCACAAAGCGGGAAGCGAAAGCGCAGATACATCATCCTGATGGAACGCTGTTCGGAACGCTGTACGACGCGAATTGGGGCGCGGACTTTGAATTGCCGGGTGGCGCGGTAATCGGCAAAGCGCGTCGCCCGGTTCGCCCGGAAAACGAGCCGCAAAGCGAGCCGACCGAAGTGGTTCACACCTTTACCGATGCGTCCGAGCAAATTGTGGGAACTTGCGACCGTCACTACCTGCGTCCCACCCCGGCGGAGCGCGACCATGTGTGGGAAGTTCTGACGCTTTCCGTGGATACGGGAGCGCTGGTTCAGACCGTGACCCTGACGACGGATATAGATGCCGTCCTGCACACGTTTCTGTTTCTGTTTCCCGCTCTGCAACTCTCGCGCACTATCCGCAGCGGGTAACTATGCCCTCACCCCGGGCGTCCACCCGTAGGGAAGGACACCCCTCTCCCAAAAAAGCTTGGGAGAGGGGCTATTCTTAAATCATTCAGGAAAATTCTTCTTGACGCGCCCGCGTGGATTTGCTATACTGTTGCCAGCGCGTTCCAGCCGCGCCCTGTCCACGGGAAGGGTCGAACCCAACTGGTTTTAGATTAGAATTATCGTCACCCTCTTTCTGCCTGCGCGCGTGGACATCAGGCTTTTACAGAAGGAGGTCTGTCATGCCCTCGCGTTCGCTGCCTGCCCTGCCCCACTGGGAACATATCAGGAAGCAGGCCAAAAACCTGCTTGCCGAATTACGCGCCAACAATCCCGCTTCAGTTGCCCGCGCCAATATTTATTCTTCAGCGTTCCCTCCCGCCCGGATTACGTCTGCCCCGTCTGCATTTTGCCTGTCCGACGCGCAGTTGATTGTCGCGCGGGAATACGGCTTCGCCAGTTGGCCTCGCCTGAAACAACACATCGCGCAAATACAGGCCGCGCATCAGGCCGCTTCTCCGAACCGCGACAGCCCGCAGCAAGCCCCTGCGCCGGAAGATTCGGAGATACTTCTCGAAACCGCGCCCGCGAGAGAACCGTACCTCAGTGACGCGCAGGCGATTTCGTCCGCAGCCTGGGTACGAACGGATACAATATATGGCGGGGATATGGAAGTAAAGCCCCAATCTACGCAGTATTGGATGAGTTTGAACCCTCCCGCGCTTGCTCATCGCAACGAGTGTGATAATTCCTGGACACACAGTGTAATGGATGCGCGCGGACATTTATATACAAGTTCAGACAGGAATCACAGCGTGCTTGCTCCCATGTCCGATCCTTACACCACTGACGGTTTGCTGAGTAAGGCCTTGTTTCCGCATTTCTCAGCCAAAGAGGACGCGGAAGAGCGGGCAGCAGAATTAAAAACGTGGCGGATGCAAGAGATCGAGCAAGACGGGCAGCGGCTTCTGCGCTGGCAGCGTGAAACGATTTCCACCAAATTTCAGGTGACGCGCACAATCTGGACGGAGCCGGAAACGGGCCGGATTTCGCGTCAGGAACGACGAGAAACCAATCTGCTGATAGGCAGCCTGGCAAGCCTCCAAGTCCGTGACCGCTATACGTTCAATCAGCCCGCCCCGGCTGGCACATTCGAGATGCCGCCCGATAAGCCGCTTCGGATGCGGGAGGACATACCTGCTCCGCCGGAAATGTGGGACGCGCTTTCCAGTCAGGAGCGTCAGGGCATTCAAGATGTCATTGCGCGTTCCGATTCAGGCTGGCGTCAGGCCGATGTTCGCGCCTTCAGTTCGGCATGGAAGTTCGATTTTCAAATGCACCTGCCGCAGGAACTGGATTGGAAACAGGGCGTGGAACAGCAGGCCGGACTATGGAGCGCATGGACTTCTCAGGTAACCTCCGCCAATACGCAAAACTATCTGCCGGTTCGTTCCAGTTCGGATAGAAGGGATTGGATCGTGGAAAAACGCAAATTGCTGCGCGTGAATGTTAACCTACAGGTAGCCTGGGAGGAAGGAACCGAGGGTTGGGCGGGCGAAGCGGAGTTCTTCCTGCGCAAACATGCCGGGCGCTACCGCATTGTGCATTGGGAATGTCCCTGGGCCGAAATCGAAGCGGCGCAAAAACAGGCGAAAGCGGAACTGCGTCAAAAAGGGCGTTGCTTTTAGAACGCAAAGAATAAAGCAACATCAGCCACAATTCGCATCGTTAGGATTGTGGCTGATGTTGAGGCGTAACCGCCCTGCGCGTGTCGCCTGACGCGATTACGCGCGTGTTTTGCGACGGCGCCGCAGGAGGGCGGCTCCGGTGAGGCTCAGGCCGGTGAGCAGGGCGACGGAGCCGGGTTCGGGAACGGCAGTAGATGTGGGTGTGAACGTTGCTGTGAATGCCAGATCACCGAATACACCAGACGTAAACGAATTCGGAAGGGTGGCGAACGTTGCGGCGTTGCTAAACGCGAACGTTCCGCCTGTATACGCGGAGTCAGGAGCGGTTTGATAACGCGCTCCGCCGATGTTGCCTGCAAAGCCGAGGGTGGAAAAGAAGACCAAATACTGACTGCCCGGTGTCAGGGCGGTATTGATCCCGGTCACAGAAACGGGAAGAAAGAGGTTGCCGCTCGGCGCAATGGACAGGGGGGCGGACGTATACAGCGCGGAGCCGGTGATGGAAGAGCCGTTCCAGTTGTAGACGTACGCCTGAAACGGAATGACCGCAGCGTTGGGGTTATCAATATTGTAGGTGATGGATTGCAGATAGGGATTGCCTGCCGGGTCGGTCAGCACTTCGCCGTAGGTGGGCGTCGAACCTGAGGCGGGGGTTCCGAAGCTGCCGATGCTGCCGGTGGGCGCAACCGTAATTGTCACCTGAGCCTGAGACGAGCGGGCGTTTACTGCAACCAGAGCGAGGGCGATGCCGAAAACGAGTTTGCCAGAGCGCATAAGGAACTCCTTGTGAGGAAAGTAAGAACGAGAAATGTTCAGCACTTGTATGTGCCGTGCCCAAGTTATAGGCCGCAAAATGGAAAGAACTCGCTGTGGAAAACACGAGTTGCACAAAGAACCGGCAACCTTGCGGAGCAAACCTGACAAGGGGGCGGGGTGGAAAGAAGAACGTGGTGTGGAAACGCCCGCCTGACAGATTACGTTCCATGTATAACTACATGCCTAACTGCATAGAGCCGCCGTCAGACCGGAAACGAACCTGAGCCTGTTCTGGGCCGATCCGCATTATTTTAATTTCATGGGAATATCATGCGGACACAGGCGAAAACACTCCTGAATGTAAGTAAGGGGAAGTCTTCGCCGCAAAAACGCGCGGGTGCGCCCGCAATATGGGGTATGGAAATAAATGCCCAAAACAGCCCTGAAACCGGGCAAAACTCTGCAATTTTCGGCACAAATGGGGCAAAATGGCAACGATTTTTGAGCAACACGCAGCGATCCGCTTCCGTTTCCATAAGCAACACGAGAGAGAAGGCCGGACGATCTCCCGATACGCCGAACGGCAGGCGGTTCGGGAACGTAAGCGCCAGCGCCGGATCGAGGACATACGCAACGCCCTGCTGATAGAATGGGGCAGTCACCGGGCGCGGCCTGACGGTTTGCGGGGCGTGTGGCAGTTGCCGAAGTCGGAGCGGCCAGAGTGCGGGGCAAAGTGTCGAGACGGCCACGCCTGTAAAGCAAAGGTAGTGCCGGGAAAGACGCGGCGCAGATCAACCGTCAAGCGAAAATCCTAATTGGGCCTTGTGCTAGTTAGCACGTCATTGTGTGGCCTGTCCTTTGTTCAGTTTGTGCCTTCGTTACGTACAAGAGTTTATCATCACACAAACTCCGCGCGTAACGAAAGGCACTTCCATGATAACGCATTTTGACGACTTCTGCTTGTGGGTCTACTATGTGATTGACAGTATCTGGCAAGAAATCGGCAGTCAGTTCACCCATCCCGGCCCCCAATCCGAGTGCAGTGATGCCGAATTGCTCACGCTCGCCCTTGTGGGCGAGTGCCGGGGGTGGGACAAAGAAACGGAGATGATGCAGGAATGGCGGATGTACCGCCACTTATTCCCGCATTTGCCCGAGCGTTCGCGCTTCAATCGTCGCCGCCGTACCCTGTGTCAGGCGATGAACCTGATCCGTCAAGGTGTACTTGGCTTGTTGGACTTAGCCCAAGATGGACAATGCTTGCTTGACAGCCTGCCGGTTCCCGTTGTCGGCTTTCATCTGGCTCCGCAGGCGGGCAGCGGCTGGAAAGAACACGGCGCGACCTTCGGCAAAGTCAGTTCCAAGAAGTGGACAATCTTCGGCTACAAACTGCACTTGTTGTTAGCTGTCAACGGAACTATTCTGGACTTTGAACTCGCCCCTGCCAACGAAACCGACCTGAGCGTGGGGCAGGAAATCCTGTCGGCCCACGCGAATTTGCTGGTCATGGGCGACAAAGGCTACATCAGTCAGGAAGCGAAGGAACAGTGTGCCCAACGCAATGTCCGTCTGCTAACCCTGCCGCGTTCCAACCAGAAACAACAGGTTAGTCGCGAAACCAAGTACCGCTTCAACCGTTTGCGGCAGATAATCGAGACGGTCAATGGGCAACTCACGCAACAGTTCAACGTCGAAACCAATCATGCGCATAGTTTTTGGGGCTTGTGTACCCGCTTGTACGCCAAGTTGACCGCCCATACCGTGTGCATCTATCTAAACCGCTTGCTCGGCAAGGCAGAGTTCTTGCAGATCAAGGCACTGGCCTTCCCTAACTAGCACAAGGCCCTAATTATCAGAAACGCGATTTTAAGACCCTCGCCTTCAGGCATATGGGATACAAAATCGCAACACGCGAAGCGGGTTCGGTAACTCTCGCGTTGAACATGTAGGCATCATAAGGCTCTGGCAAAAGCGCAGCGCAAGGTCGAGAAGCATCAGAAGGGTTCCCCTCAACAGCGTAAGGCGCGGAAAGTTGTACGCTGTATCCACGAGCGCATCAGGAACCGCAGGCATAACTTCATCCATCAGGAGAGCCGCAAGATCGTAAATCAGTACGGTCTGATTGCCGTTGAGAAATTGCAAGTAGAAAACATGGTCAAGCGTCCTAAACCAAAACAGGACGCGCAAACACAAGAGTATCTGCCCAATGGCGCAAGCCGGAAGTCAGGTTTGAACAAAAGCATCTTAGAAGCAGGCTGGTTCCTGTTCCGCAACGCGCTTATGTACAAGGCTGAAAGCGCCGGTCGTAAGTTTGCGGAAGTCAACCCGGCCTGTACAAGTCAGGATTGTTCCGGGTGTGGTGCGCGTGTCCCCAAAGCCCTCAAAGAACGGGTTCACTTCTGCCCGAATTGTGGATTAAGGCTGGATAGAGATACCAACGCAGCCTTGAATATCCTCAAAATCGGTATGGGGCAACATACCGTTGTAGGTATACCTGCATAGAAGCCCCTGCGTTTACGCATGGGGAGTTGTCACAACGCAGGCATGTCGCACAGAATAGTAAGAGTCTGCTCTTTCCGGCGCATCAGGACGAGAACGAGGGGCGGATTGTCGGCAAGAGCGGATGAAGCGAGTTTTTTGCGTACATCGTCCGGTTCCAAATCCACGCCGCGCTTTTTGACCACTTCCACGCGCCGATTGTGGGTTCGCAGCCAGGCTTGCAGGTTTTTGGCGTGGAACGGCATCCAATCCAGATATACGGTAAGCGGTGACGAAAGGCGTGGCGTGGTAATCTTCGGCGGTCAGATAAGCAATATCCCTGTCCATTTGCGCGCCACTTATCTCTAAAGCGATTTGCGGCGTGAGATGCGCTCGGATTGCGGCGGGGTTCGGCTCGAACAGCCAGTTGAGGGGATCAGAAAGCGGCGCGACATCCACAGTTTGCTGGCGCAGCGTGCTGGCTGTTCCATCCTTGCCGACAATCGTTGCGCAGTACGGTTCGGCGGATGCAGGCGTATCCGAAATTCGTAAAGCATCCGCCGCGCTGCCACACCATAAAACCGCCTCCTTGCACTCGTTTCCCTCCGCGATGAACTCCACCATTGCGCCGTGATTTGTAAATTGCAGCAGGGTAGCGTCATCAATAGCCGGGGACACTTTCACGCCGACAAACGAGAAATGCGACTGGAGCGCGTTCAGCCATGACAGGGGCGGCAGGTAATCTTCGGAATTGCGGGCGCGTTTACGGCCCTCCCGCGTATCCATGCGTCGGGACGGATCAAAAAACGCCGCGCCAATTCCCCGGTCACGCAGTCGGGCAAGATCAAGCGTCGTCACATCGGCGCATAGCGTATAGATAGCAGGAGCAGGCGCGCGTTCTGCATTGAATTCCGCGTCTGGTTTTAACTCGGACAGAACGCGGGCATTGGCAAGAGCGCAAGCGGCGGCAACGGGATTGCTGTCTACAGCCAGTACGGGGGCGCGGCGGACAAGGGCCAGCGCGTCACCGCCGATTCCGCAGCAGGCGTCCAGAACGGCGACACCGGCGGGAAATCGGCCTGCGCGATACCGGGCAATGGTTTCGCCCGTAGATTGTTCCAGACCTTCGGGCGTGAAAAACATGCGATCCGCATGAGCAAATTTAACGCGCGCCCGTTGCCGCAGTTCCAGCAGTTCCACGATTCCTGCGGCAAGAGGGGGCGCGTGTTCCCGGCGCAGGCGCGTCAGGCGCGTCAGGCGGTCGGGAGGCAGCAGCATGGCTTTCGCCACTGCCTGTTCTCCCGCTTCCGAAGTTAAAAAATGAAGTTGCTCTATGTCCATAAAGGATGACTGATTCCTGATATTCGGCTTGACAAAAACGGCAGTATTCTGTTATCCTGCCTGTACGCGCTAACGCTGTTCGTTGTTGCTTTACGGCTCGTCAGTAACCCATTTGGCGCTTCTTTCGTGAAGGAATGTTCTCATGCCTACCCGCTTTCAACGTTGTCCACAAACGCTGCTGCTTGCCGGTCTCGCGCTGAACCTGACGGTCGGGCTGGTATCACTCGCCCGCGCGCAGGAACCTGCGCCTGCCGCCCAAACGCAGGATACCACTCCCACCGACCGGAAAGCCGCCTTCGGACACTCCATGCTTGGCGACGCCTTCAACGATGTGCCGCGACAGCGCGCGTATCTGATGAAAGGGATGCCGAGGGTAGATTTCCCCATCACCACGAAAGTTCGCGACACGCAAAAGTTTTTCAATCAGGGCATCGGGCAGATGCACGGCTACTGGTATCTGGAAGCCGCCCGCTCGTTCCGCAAAGTGGTGGAACTCGATCCCGCCAACCCGATGGGCTACTGGGGACTCGCCCTCGCATACATTGACAACGCGGATAAATCCAAACAGTTCATTGCCAAATCCGTCGAACGCGAAGCCCGCGCCGGAGAACGCGAACTGCTGTGGATACGCTCGCTTGCCGCCTACATCAACGCCGCCCACAAGGGCAGCGATTGGAATAAAACCCGCAAACTCGCGCTGATAGCGGCGTGGCAGAACATCGTCAGCCGCTACCCGGACGACATCGAAGCCAAAGCGTTCCTCGCCCACGAGTATCTGACCAATCAGTATCTCGACCCGAAACGGAGCCGGGAACAGATTGACGCGCTGATGAAACAGGTTCTCGCCGCCAATCCGCAGCACCCCCTGCACCATTATCGCATCCATCTGTGGGATCAGGAGGGGACGGAGCAGAACGCGCTCAATGCCGCCGCGCAGTGCGGCGTGTCCGGGCCGGGAATCGCGCACCTGTGGCACATGCAGGGGCATACGTACACGGGACTAAAGCGTTACGCGGATGCCGCGTACTCGCAGGAGGCGTCCGCGCGCGTGGATCACGCCTATATGATGCGCGACCATGTTTTGCCGGACGAAATCCACAACTACGCGCACAACAACCAGTGGCTTGTGGAGAATCTGGAGTATCTGGGCCGGGTCCACGACGCGCTCGATCTGGCGAAAAACATGATCGAACTGCCCCGCCATCCCCGCTTCAACACGCTGGAAAACGGCAGCGCGGCGCAGGGCCGGAATCGCCTGATAGAAACCCTGTTCTGTTACGACCTGTGGAACGACGCGCTGCAATTGGACAAACAGGGCTATATCGAAGCGACGGACAACCCCAACAAACAGATGGAACGCCTGACGTTGCTGGCCGACGCCGGTTTCGCCACCAACGATTTAACGGGTGGGCATAAATATCTGGACGCGCTTCTGGCAATGCAGGCCGCGCATGAACCTGAAAAGGACAGGGACGGCAAGCCCGTTAAACAGGAAGCGAACACCAGCAATTTCGATCCCAAATTGCTGACCTCGCGCCTTGCCGAAGTTCGGGCGTACGCGGCTCTTGGCGGTGGCGACAGAACGGAAGCCGGTCGTCAGCTTGACCTTGCTACCCAACTACCATCCGCGCGGGCGGCCCGCTTGCGTCTGCAATGCGGGCAAGCGGCAAAAGCGGAAGAACTGGCAAAGCAGGCCGCGCAGCAGAACCCCAATCAGGTCGCCCCCCTTGCCACATTCGCAACCGTTCTGGCGGCAAACGGCAAACGCGACGACGCCCTGAAACAGTTCAAAACCCTGCAAAGCCTCGCCGTTCACGCCGATCTGGACACGCCCCTGCTGGCAGGTTTGAGCGGAATTGCGCAGAGCGCGAACGTTACTGCTTCCGACTGGCGCATCGTCACGCCCTCCCCTTCCGACATCGGCCCGCGCCCCTCGCTGGACACGCTTGGCCCGTTCCGCTGGAGTCCCATGCCCGCCCCCGCCTTTAACCTGCCTGACGCGACGGGCGGCAAAGCATCCCTCGCCGATTATACCCGGCAGGGCAAGCCCGTTGTCGTGATTTTCTATCTTGGCACGGCCTGCGTGAAGTGCCGCGAACAGCTCAACGCCTTCGCGCCCCTGCAAAAAGAGTTCGCGCAGGCGGGCATCTCCCTCGTCGCCATCAGCACGGACGCGCCCGACTTTCTGAAACAGGCGTATACCAGCCAGAAACTCAACGAACAGTACCCGTTCCCGCTACTGTCAGACAAAAGCGCGAAAACGTTCAAAGCGTTCCGGGTGTACGATGATTTCGAGTCCATGCCCCTGCACGGCGCCTTCCTGATTGACGGCAAAGGCATGACGCGCTGGCAGGACATACGCTTCGAGCCGTTCATGGACGCCCGTTTTCTGCTCGAAGAATCGCAAACGCCTGCTGGCGCAATCGCCCGTGTCTCAATCCGGCACAGCAACCCTTGCGCGTAAATAATTTGCCTTAAAGCATGAAAAGCCCCTCTCCTAGCGAGGAACGAGCGGCCAGGAGAGGGGTTGGGGTGAGGTGATTGAACTTAAAGGCGTGAGCAAAAAATACGGGCAGGCTTTTGCCGTGCAGCCAACCGACCTGCGTTTGGAAAGCAGGCGCGTGACCGCGCTTATCGGGCCGAGCGGCTGCGGCAAATCCACCCTGCTGCGCCTGATTATCGGCCTGATTGAACCCTCGGCAGGCACGGTTATTATAGAGAACACGCCCGTCACGCCGCAAAATTTGATCGCCCTGCGCCGTCGCGTTGGGTATGTGATTCAGGATGGCGGTTTGTTTCCCCACCTGACTGCGGGGCAAAACGTCGCCCTGCTTGCCACGCATCTTCAGCAATCCCCCTCTGAAATTCAGAATCGTACCCGCGAACTGTGCGACCTGACCCGTTTCCCGCTCGACGGCCTGAACCGCTATCCTGCCGAACTGTCGGGCGGACAGCGGCAGCGCGTCAGCCTGATGCGCGCGCTGATGCTCAAACCCGATGTTCTGCTGCTGGACGAGCCAATGGGCGCGCTCGATCCGCTTGTCCGCGCCGGACTACAGACTGACCTGAAAACAATTTTCCAAACGGGTGAGCAGACCATCGTGCTGGTTACGCACGACATGGCTGAAGCGGGCTATCTGGCCGATCATCTGGTGCTGCTTTCGGAAGGCGCGATTGTGCAGCAGGGCCGACTGGAAGACCTGCGCGACCGTCCCGCCACGCCCTTCGTTGCCGAGTTCCTGTCCGCCCAGCGCAGCCTGGTACAGCTATAAAAGCTATGGAGAATATCTGGTGACAACCCAATGCGTACCACGGATGAAACGGATGAATCGGATATACGCGGATAGCAACAAAATTGTATCAGCCTTATCCGTGTTCATCCGTTCTATCCGTTTCATCCGTGGTAAATCTCTGTATATCCTGTACATTGCGATGTTTCTGCTATTGCCGGTAGGACGTGGCGGGGCGCAGACAATTACGGTGGGGTCGAAGAAGTTTCCTGAGTCGTATGTGCTGGCCGAAATCGCCAAACGGCAACTACAGAACGCGGGCTTCAAGGATGTGCATCACCAGTTAGGGCTTGGCTCGACGGGCATTGTGTGGAGCAAACTGAAAAGCGGCGAGATCGGCGCGTACCCGGAATACAGCGCGACCATCAGCGAAGAAATCCTCAAACTCAAAGGGCAGGTGACGGAGGAGCAATTACGAACCGCGCTGAAAGCCGAAGGCATCGGCATGACGGGCGACCTGGGATTCGATGATAACTACGCCCTTGTCATGCGCAAAGAACGGGCGCAGCAGCTTGGTATCACGAAAATCAGCGACTTGAAAGCGCATGAAGATTTGCGGGTTGGCCCAAGCGCGGAGTTTCTAAATCGCAAGGACGGTTTCAAAGCCTTATGCGCCCGCTACGGCATGAATTTCCCCGAAGTGAGCGCGCTGGAACACTCCATCGGTTACGACAAACTACGGGACAACCAGATAGATTTGATGGAGTGCTACACGACGGATGCCGAAATCGCCGCGTACAATCTGCTCGTGCTGGAAGACGACCTCCACTTTTTTCCCCGCTACAAAGCCTTGTACGTGTATCGCTTGGACCTGCCTGCAAACGCGATTGCGGCCCTGAACGGTCTGGAAGACAAAATCAATCAGGAAACCATGATCCGCCTGAACGCGCAGGCGAAGAACATTAAGAAAACATCCGACTACGCGATTGTGGCGGCAGGTTTCTTCAGCAAAGACGCGGTTCAGCAGGCAAGGCGGGATGCGGAAACGGTGCCGCATTACATTCTGCGGCTGACGGGCGTACATCTCAAACTGGTGGGCATTTCCCTCTTTCTTGCTATTCTGGTCGGCGTCCCGCTCGGCATTGTGGCAAGCCGTCCGGGTTCGCTGAGTACGCTGATTTTGGGCATTACGGGCGTTGTGCAGACGATTCCCTCGCTTGCCCTCCTCGCGTTTCTGATTCCTATCCCCATACTCGGCAAGGGCGCGACGACGGCCATTGTCGCGCTGTTTTTGTACAGCCTGCTGCCCATCGTCCGCAACACCGCGACGGGTTTGCAGGACATTGCGCCCGCAATCCGCGAGTCCGCCGCCGCGCTCGGTCTGGAACCGTTCGCGCAACTACGCAAAGTGTTTCTGCCCCTCGCGGCGCGCTCGATTCTGGCGGGCATCAAAACCAGCGCGATTATCAACGTCGGCACGGCAACCCTCGCGGCCTTCATCGGGTCGGGTGGATTGGGCGAACCCATCCAGAGCGGCCTGAGCATCAACAACAACAACCTGATTTTGCAGGGAGCCATCCCTGCCGCCGTTCTCGCGCTTCTGGTACAGGCCGGTTTCGAGCTTCTGGATCGCCTGCTCATCCCGCGCGGACTAAGATTGCCGCAAAATAGGGAGTAGGGAAAAGTAACGAAAACGGAAAATGCGCCTGTTGACGCCCTCCCTATCCTGTGCTACAATCACACCCAAACAAGCAGACACAGTTCACACATAAAGTTAAAGGCAGGTATCAGAAATGGCGACACATGCAGAAGAGTATTCTGTGGTTTCTCTGTTTTCCGGGTGTGGAGGAATGGATTTAGGATTCCGGGGCGGCTTTCGTATTTTGGCAGAGAGTATGAGAAGCATCCTTTCAACATAATTTGGGCAAACGAGATCAATGAAGCGGCTTGCCGAACCTACCGCCGCAACATAGACGCGAACATTCGCTGTGGAAACATCTGGGATTCCATAGATGAACTGCCGCAAAATGTGGATGTGCTGATTGGCGGGTTTCCCTGTCAGGATATATCTATCAACGGGAAAGGGGCGGGCATCAGCGGGAAGCGCAGCAGTCTGTATACGGCTATGGTGGAAGCCATTAGAATAACCACGCCGAAAGTGTTTGTAGCGGAAAATGTAAAAGGCTTGCTGATGCGGCATAACCAATCGTCTTTCTCTCAGATTATAAAAGACTTCAATTCGCTTGGATACGATTTGTCCTACAATTTGTACCATGCGGCGGATTACGGAGTGCCTCAAAGCCGGGAGCGTATTTTCATCGTCGGGACCTCGCGCTCGGTCAGGAAATTCGCGCCGCCAAAACCCGAACGGTCAAGAATGGCCTGGATGAACGCTTTTGAAGCCATCGGGGATTTGGAACACAGGGAAGCGGATGAGAGCATCAACCATATCTGGAGCGTCGCCAAGCAAAGCCACGAGCAGGGAAACCGCCGCTTAAAAGCGAACAAACCGGGCTACACGATTCGCGCGGAGTGTCACGGCAACATTCAATTTCACTATTCGCTGCCGCGCAGAATATCTATGCGGGAAGCCGCGCGGATACAATGGTTTCCAGACGATTTCATCTTTGACGCGAAACTGCGGGAAACCGAAAGACAGGTAGGCAACGCGGTTCCTCCTGTGCTTGCCTGGCATATCGCCAAATCCGTCAAAGATTGCCTTACCTCTACGCCGGTGGAACATTCAGCGTTAGAATTAGATCGTTGCTGGTTCGCGTGCCAGGAAAAAGTACGATACAGGGCTTCGGCATCAAGAACCGTATGATAGTTTCGCTCCTTACGCGACATTTCTGCTGGATGCAACACAAGCGAATTTTTAATCGATAAATTTGTTAATTTCTGTTGGTTTGATTTTTTAGTCTGCTTGCGCTGACGTGTACTATAGGAAGCTATTTGTATTGCTCTTTGGCTTCCATGAACAGGGTTGTTTGCGCGTCTTTTATTATGCTGCGCGTACTTGCCGATGGGGTTGGCGTGTTGGGCATTGGCAATTTTGCCAGTTTGGGAACAGCCTTTCGCGCCAGTTGCGCGTAATCTTCGCGGCGTTCTATGCCTACGCTGGCATAGCCTAACGCTTCGCAGGCGGCCAGAGTGGAACCGGAACCGCAGAAGGGGTCTAATATCGTACCCTCTTCCAAAGGCAGAGCTGCCAATGCCAGTTGCCGTAGAAACGATTGTGGTTTCAGCGAGGGGTGCGCGGCAATAGCGCGTTCGCGGGCCGGTGTCCGTTCGCTGGCGATTACATCCAGAAACGGCGTGGCCTCGGAGCAGCGGCGCAACCCCCCCGTCTTCCATGTTCGTAAATTATCCTGAACGCGGCCTTCGAGGGGCTTGCGGAACAATCCCCAGGGTTCCCAACAGGAACGCGGCGTCACGCACACGCCTGGGAATTCTTCTTCAGCGTTTTTGGGGCGGTCGCCGCCGCGCAGGGTTCGCACCATGCGGACAATTTCTCCCCGGCGCTCAAACCCGGCGCTGTCGAGCGCGTCAAAAACCAGATGCGATAGTTGTGTCGAAGCGGCAATGAAGATGTGCGCGCCGGGAACCAGTGTCGGCAGTAGCGCCGAAGCGAACTCGTGAAAGAATGTTTTGAGCGCGCGCTGTTCTTGTCTGGTGAGAATGGTAAAGCGGGGCATGGGCGCGCGTTTGCATCCATCGAATGATGGGGGAATACGCCAGACGCCGCCCTTACCTTCAGCGCGTTTTTCGAGTTCGCGGTCTTCAAATTCCTTCAGCGCAAAGGGTGGGTCGGTGATGACGGCATGAAAAGTACAGGGCGGACACTGCCGCAGCCACTCTACACAATCCGCATGAATAATCTGGTAAGCCACGTTCCGCTCCCTGTTGCCTCTACGAAAGTTGGCACAGTATAGCAGAATCTCGCGTTTGCAGCAAGTAGCAGTCACCCTTGCAGTCACCCGTAGGAAAAATGCCACTTGAATACTCCCTGTTTAAATAAGTCTTTTCTGTCCTATGAGGCCCGTCTGCCTTACTCCATTACTGTTGCACAGGTGGAAGCGGCTGTAAACGATTTTTATGCGATGTTTACGGACATTAACGCGCATAGCATTGGGCGTGGATACGGAAGGCTGGAAACGCTGATGCGAGAGGCCACTTTCAGCGATTTTGTGGGGGAGAGTTTGACGCGCTGTGGCAAAATCCTGCCCTGCTGTAAAACGCAACCTGTATAACAACGGTTATCCTGATCTGCTGTCACGCGCCGACAATGCTGAGGATGCGCGGCCACGCGGTATTGGGATTGAGGTAAAAGCGTCGCGGTCCCGAGGCCAATGGCAGGCGCACAACCGGGAAGCGGGCTGGTTTCTCATTTTTCGATTCGTTGCCGATACAACCACGCTCGATGATGCGCAGGCGACTCCATTTGAAGTTGTGGAGATACTTGCAGCGGAGTTGACGATTCACGATTGGTCGGTCAGCAAAGGCGCGGAAGGGGATTATGTTACGTCGCGGGAGGAGGCATTGGCGCGGCAAGCGATTGAGGAGGTTCGTCAGGCAGCAGAAGACAGTTCCCTGCCCCCCGTGGCGACTGAGATAGTTGTCGAAGAGGCTTTGCTGAAGAGACGAACCCGTACCACGTCAACCAATGCGTCAGGAACGCGCAAATTGCGTGAGAATCCGATCTACGCCCGCCCCGATTACGTAGTGAAGCACAAAGATAATCCCTTGTGGGGGAGAACAAAGAATATCTGAGAAGCATATAGTGCTTCATTCTTTGGGGAAGTGGCGCAGGTTGAAGGTGACGATAATCTCCGCGCCGGCTTCTATAGCGGCGGCTAAAACATGTCGGTCGTTTTCGTCCGACAGCGTCAGGGCAGGAACACGCGCTTCATAGCCACTCACCAGACATCAAGGGTTCACCTGATCCATCAGGCGGCGCGTACGTTGCAGTTGCGCGGAAGTTACCTCCGGGCGGTCTTTGAGGACGTTGCGCATCCATTCGGAGTGAATCTCTTCCGTCCAGCGCGGCTCATACGCAAGAACAACCGCCAGCCACATAAGCAGGTCGCGCAGTCCCGGAGGATACAATACATTGGCATCAAGGAGGGCAATCACTTGTACAAGCCCAACCGTTCTGTTTCCGCCATCAACTCCTGCATCACCTTTGCGCGTCGGGCGATTTCTTTCTCTTCCGTCTCTTTGTAGCGCAACAGGTCTTCGGCGCGAATGTGGCGGCGGTTGCCGACTTTGTGATAGGGAAGCACATTTTTTTCGAGCAGTTCCTCAATCAGATAGGGCCGGGAAACCATGAGAAGATCGGCGGCCTGCTGCGTGGTAAACTCTTTCTTAATCGGGGTAATGCTGACACCGTTGCCCTTGCCCATTTCTTGCAGAACATTCAGCAAAACGTGCGTTACGGCAGCGGAAAGCGTTAATTCCGCCGGTTGGTTGTTGCTGCCGTGGAAATGAATCTGCGCTGTTCCCTCCTGCGCAACCAGGGGAGCAAGCAGGGCGCGAAACTCCCGCGCCTGTCGAACCTCTTGATCGGTGGGCAGTATGGTATTGGTAACGTTAGTCATGATAGTTTCAATCTTCACCCATTTATAGGACTGGGTGCAAGATAGTGTTTGTAACCCATCCTATTGTACCACTCACTGTTTCAATCCTCACCCGGCCTTTCGACCGGGTGCAACAACTAATGCTCACTCACTCTGAAACCACGTTCAATCTCATTACAGGGCTAAACAAGCCGCAAATTTGACGCAATCAGGCGCGTCCTCCAGACAAGTCAACTTTGCGCGGAACACTCTCAATCTCATCGGTCAGCGCGAACCTCTACCGTCATGCGCCGGCGCTTGGGGTTGGCGGCAATCAAGCGAACAACTTATCGCGGCACAGTGGGGCATTCACTCGAAACATGCGGTTGGCCCCTGCGCTTTCTCACCACCTCTCCTTTGCTATACTCTGTCCTACTATTCTCAAACCAGAAATCAGACTCCTGCCCAACTTAAGCGCAATACATGTTTTTTCCTCTTCCTTGCGCGACGCCCACAGCAGCCATCCCACAAAAGTCAGCAAAAAAGAATCGGACAATGCAAAATACAGGAAACTTTCCTCCAACATAACCTGTCTACGCAGTACAAATGTCTACTGCAACGCAAAGGAGGCGCAGCACAATGTTCCACCCCTCCCGTTCGCCCTGATGCTACCGAGGTCACGACGCCTCCACTGTAAAATCACATACACTATCGAGACATCGGGCTGGAAGCGCTGCATTGCCACTATTTCGACGCTGTCTCTACATACCTTTTTGCTTTGAGCCTCTTCCAACAAGTTCCCCTTCTCCCAGGCTTTTTTGGGAGAAGGGATATGTCCACAAGTGAACGCCATACATTGAGGGCCATGCAGGACAGGCATCAAGTTGGCGAACGGTGGAAATGCGCCATTTTCCAACTTCCTTCAATTTTGATAAAGACGCGGGATTCGTTGAAAGTTCGCCATTTCGGTCGCCCGTTCTCGTCATAAGTCATCAGGCGCGTGTACGTGACAATGCCCGTATGGTCGCCGTACACCTGGACGCGGGGCGAAAGAATATCAAAACGAGTCGGCTGCGCGTCCGGGTTCTGCCCCATCTGCCGGATCAGCGCCAGGTGAAACTCCAAACCATCAATCCGGTACGCGCACACATCTTCAAAACACGACAATTCCGGCGAAGAAAGCGCGGCATACGTGGAAGCGTCGCCCGTGCCGATAGCTTCGAGCATCCGCCAGGTAATATCCAGAAGTTCGCGTTGAACCGGGTCGAATCGCGCGTCATTGAGCAAAGCGTTTTCAATCACGAGAACACCCCCCTTCCGAAGTTTAGCAGACAGCAGACAAAATTCACCGGCTGAATTCCCAAAAGTCGTGGTACAATATTACTATTGGAGCCGGGACGCCTCATCGTCATCAATGTTGTATTTGCAATGAGGCCACAATGTCAAACTCCATTTTGATACACTCTGCTCTAATTCCTCCCCACTCTCAAAAACAGGCGTCACAGGACGTAACCAAATTGTTCGACTCTCCATTCGGCGCATTTCAGGATGCCTTTCATTTCAGCCCCCAGCCCGTCGCCATCACCGGAGCGGACAATCAAACCATTCTGCTTGTCAATCCCGCCTGCGCCCAACTCTATGGCTACGCCGTTGAGGAGATGATCGGAATGCCGGTTCAGGACGTGTTCGCGCCCGAAGCGCGCGAACAGATGGAACGGGATATTCAACGCGCCAATACGGAACGGCGCGGCTCGGAACCTGGCAATTCGCATCGGGTGTACGAAACCGTTCACGCCCGCCGGGACGGAACCACGTTCCCCGTATCGCTGAACATTCATCAGGCGCAGGACGCGAACGGCGGCGCGGCGTACCGCGTGATCTACGTGCAGGACATTACGGAAAAGCGCGACCTGCTGACCAGTCTGCGCGAAACGGAACTGGAGCGGGCGTATGTAATGTCCGGCGCGCGCTGCCTGCTGTGGCATGCGCAGGTAAAAGAGACCGGCAATCCCCGTATTCTGGATTGGAACCTGACCATTCCCGATATGGAGGCCGCCCAGCGCTTTCTGCCGCTGGACCGACTGCGCGGTGAAGATTATCCCAATGCCTGGTATCGCAATCGCGACCCGCAAGATCGGGACGTGTGCGACGTGCTGGGAACCGCTGCGGTACGGGCGGGCGAGAGTTACGATCAGGAGTTCCGGTGCTATTGCAGCGATGGCAGCATCCGCTGGCTGCACGAAGACATTCGGGTGGAAACGCTGGAACCCGGCAAAACATGGCGCGTTGTGGGCGTCTGCACGGACATTACCGAGCGCAAGCAGGCCGAGAAAATCCTGCTGGACAAGCAGGCGTCCATCGAAAAACTCAATGACCGCCTGCGCACGTCCATGACCGAAACGCACCACCGCGTCAAAAACAACCTGCAAATGATCTCCGCCCTCATAGACATGCGCGTCATGGAAGCGGGCGTGACGGTTTCGGTCGAGGAACTGCGGCGTTTGAGCGCGCAGATACAGAGCCTTGCGGTTGTCCACGACGTGCTGACGGGCACGGCGCGCGAACAAAACAACGCGCAGCGGGTTTCCACGCGCCGTATGCTGTCCTCGCTGCTACCCAAACTGCGCCAGATGTTCGGAGAGCATGAGCTGACCTATCGCCTGGATGACGCCAGTTTGCGCACCGGGCAAAGCACGTCCCTCGCCCTGATTACGCAAGAACTCTACGCCAACGCCCTGAAGCACGGCGGAGAGTGGGTAGACATTCAGGTGAAGGTGGAGGGCGCGCGCTGTACACTGGCCGTAAGCGATTCGGGGCCGGGATTCCCCCCCAATTTCAACGCGGCCCAATCCGCAAACACCGGCCTGGAATTGGTTCTGAATCTAACCCGCACCGACCTGCAAGGCGAAGTCACCTTCGACACGCTGCCGACAGGCGGCGGGCGCGTATCCGTCTCTTTTCCCCTCGCAAACTGACACCACTGCGTTATATTCTGGAAGCGATCAATCTGCAAACGCTTCCTCTCTCCTCGGTTTCGTTATCTCTGTGAAACCTCTGTGTCTCTGCGCCTCTGTGGTGAAGTATTCTCAACTCAGGCGTTTTCGCTGGTAATCAGGCGGCGGAGGCGTTCTACGAAAGCGGTATCGTAAGGGTCGAGTTTGCCTGCGCTGCGGTAGTGGGTCAGGGCTTCGCGCTCGTAGCCCAAACGGACGTAGGCGTCGCCAAGAAGGGCGTGGTAGGAGGCGTTTTCCGGGTCGAGATTCACGGCCTGGCGCAACGCGTCCGCGGCTTCCAGCAGATACCCCGCCTGCAAGTACAACATGCCGAGCCGTGCGTTGTAATAAGAGTCGTAGGGCGAAAACAGCGCGGCCTGCTGCATCTCCGTAATGGCGTCCTGAAACCGTCCGGCTCGGGCGTAGATGTCCCCTAACCAGAAATGATAAAAGCCGTCCTGCGGAACCAGATCGCGGGCTGTTTCCAGTTCGGTCGCGGCATGGGCATAAAAACCGATGGCGGCGTAGCAGTCGCCAAGTTTGTAGCGGTAAAAAGCGTTGTCGGGCGCGAACTCGACGGCCTTGCGGTATTCCAGCAGGGCGGCATGGAGCCGGCCATAGCGTTTGTACAACTCGCCGAGATTGAAATGCGGCGCGGCTTTGCGGGGACTGGATTTCACCGCCCGCTGATAATTGGCAAGCGCCTGCGCCGAATCCCCCGCGCAGTCCCGCGCATCTCCCCTTGCGTTGTGGCGGGCCGCTTCCACATCGGGATTTTCGATTTTCGATTTTCGATTTTCGATTTCAGGCTGCGCGTTGGCAGACGTTGGCGCGGCGGACGCGGGTTGTTTGCGGGCGCGACTGCGCGACGCGGGCGTCTTCCGGGGCGAGAACACGGTGTCGGCAGAAGCCATATCGGGAGGGGCGACCTTCTCAGGTTCCGGTTGTGAGGAGGGTTGTTGTGAATCCAATGCGCTTACCTCTTCAAAAATGGAAGCGGGCAAATTGCCGCAGTATTACGCGCGAAATCGCTGTCGGGAAGCGTCGTCAAAATATTGCGAAACGCGAGTCCGACAGGCATATTAAACCATGTTCCGGCCTGCCTGTCAAGCGGGGAAAACCCTGAAGCGGACAGAAAATTGATGAGGAACGGCTCATAGCATTGAAATTTAACGGGAATTTAATACATCCCCGGATAGGCGGCAAGCAACTGCGCGATGCTGTCCTGCGCGCGGGTACTGGCGCGCGATGGCCCCAACTGATGGTTCATCAGAAGGGAAAACGCCAGTTCCTCCCCGTCTCTGGTTCGGACGTATCCGCTCAGGCTGCTGACGTGGGAAAGCGAACCCGTCTTGGCGTGGCAATTGTTGGCGGCAGGCGTGTTTTTCATGCGGTTGCGCAGGGTTCCATCCACGCCCGCAATCGGCAGGGAAGCATAAAACATGGGGAAATACGGGCGGGCATGGGCCGCGAGGAGCAGGCGAACCAAATTATGCGGCGAAACGTAGTTGCCGCGCGACAGGCCGGAACCATCCACCTGCCGCGCGGCTTCCAGATTCATGCCTGCCGCCCCGAACGCTTTACGGGCAAGCTGCGCCCCCGTGCCGCTATTGCCGCTCGTGCCAACCCGCCTGTCTGAGTTAAGCGCGCGGCCAGAACCCGTCGCGTCATTGGGAAATGCGCCATAAGCCCCGACCGCTTTGAGCAGACATTCGGCCATGAGGTTGTCGCTGGGCTTGTTCATGCGCGTCAGCAGTTCGGGCAGGCGGATGCTGGTATGTTCGGCAATCACGGTTCCATCCGACGTATCTGAAGCCGGGAGAATGTCCGGGGTTGTGATTGCATCGGCTTCCTGCGTCTTGCTCTTCCCGCGCGACCGGGGAATGTCGCGCAGGGAAACAATCGCGCCGTCATCAACATGAACGCCTGCTTTGCGCAGGGCCGCGCCGAACAGCGTAGCCGTAAAACGCGGGGGATTTTCTACAGTGACGGCAACCGTAAAGGGGGAAGCAGTCTGCGCGGACGCGGCTGCCAGTGGAAGTCTGCCCGTAACGGGTATCACGTTCTGGCCTCGCTTGCGGTCTACAACAAGGGTGGAACGGCTGCCGCTTGCGCCCGTAATCGCCGTGTTTTCCACCCGAATGTAACCGGTGGCGGGAACTGTTTGCGCGCGAACGCGCTGCCCAATTTTCTTACCGGGTAAAACCTGTACATCAATGCAATTGCCGTTGACATTCAGCGCGCTGATCTGCGCGGAATAGGATGCGGCCTCATCGTCCCACGTCCAGCCATCCCCAAGCCACTGCGCATCGTAGCGCGTGTCGTCGTAAATCAGTTTGCCCGACACTTCGCGCAGGCCCATTCGGGCAATCTGCTGCGCCATATCATCTAAATCGGCAAGGGAAAGCAGCGGGTCGCCGCCCCCGACAAGCATGAGGTTTCCGCGCAGAACGCCATCCTCGCCAACCGTTCCCATGGCGCGCGCCTGCGTGTGATAGGCGAAATCGAGCGGCAGGGTTTCCAGCGCGGCAAACGAAGTGAGCAGTTTGTTGTTGGAAGCGGGCAGGAACACGCGGTCCGCATTACGCGCATATAAAACCTGATTGTCCCGAACGCGAACAACGCACGCCCCCACAAAGCCGGTCTGCAAATCGGGCGCATCCAGCACGGCGTCAATGGCGGCCGTCAGTTTCGCGCTTGCGTCGTCTCGACGAGCAGCAATGAGGGCGGCGCGGGGCGGCTGGCCGGTGGCGGTTGTGCCACACAGCAGGCAGCACAGCAATACGCCACGGGTTTTCCAATTCTGAAAAGGGGTTGGCTTCATGCGCCTGTATTTCGACACGGTTGCTGCGTACTCCTGTTTGTTTTGCAACGTCTTCCCTCTCATTTTTCCTGGTGTCCTTTGTGTTCTGGTGGTGAATAGCTACATTATGCGCTGCCTCTTCAGAACGGGCAGGAAACTTAGTTCGCTTTCTTGAATTTGTCGTTACGTAAACACAAGATGTACATCTGTTTTTCATGCCTGACGCAAGGACGAGGAGATGCCCTCATGCCGGTCAACCTGCGCCTTTTGGAAGAAGCCCCTACTTTTAGCAGACTACAGCCGGAGCAGCGCATCAAACTCGCGCCCCTGTTGGAAGATAAACACTTCTATGCAGGTAATGTGATTTGCGAACAGGGTGAAGACGGCGACACCATGTATTTTATTGAAAGAGGCGAGGTGGAGTTCTTCGCGAAAGAAGCGGGCGGAAATGCAAAGCCGTTGCGCACTCTGGGGCCGGGCAAGTTTTTCGGTGAAATCGCCCTCTTGAACGGAACACCGCGCTCGGCGACAGCAAAGGCAAAGGGACCGGTGTTTGCGCTGGCGCTTCATCGCGATAACTTCGATGCGTTTATGCGGGCGCACCCCGAAATGGCGATTGTAATGCTGCGAGAAACAACGCAATGGCTGAAAGATAACGCGGACATGATGGCGGACATGATTACGCCAAGCACGAAAAAGACGCTGGAAGTGAAACGCAGCAAGACAGAAAAGCGCATCGAGTGGGTTGTGCGGCAGTTTGGCGCGCTGCCGTTTTTGTTGGGGAATCTGATTGTGTTTACATGGTGGGTCATCGCTAATGAATGGCATCATCCGCCCTGGGACAGCCGCGAGTTCAGTTTTTTGGGATTGTTCGCGACCATTGAAGCGCTGATGATGACGATGCTGGTTTTGGCGAAACAGCAGCGCGACGAGGAAGATGCCAACGACCGTAACGACCTTGTTCTGGAGAAAGTCCAATCGTCGCCGGAAGAAATCAAGCAACTTCGCGCGGAAGTCAAAACGCTCACAGAACTGCTTCGCGGGCAGAAAAAACCCTGATTAAAGGAAGTCATCCCATGCCTGATAATCCTGTTTCTTATCCGCAAGGCATTGTCACGTTCCTGTTTACGGATATTGTCGGCTCGAACTCAGGCCGCTCGCGCCCTGCCGTATCAGCATTACAGCCTGCAACTGCTACAGCCGCAGTTTGCCGAAATCAAAAGGCTTGTGGAGGAACACAAAGGACGCATTTCCGGTACGCCTGCGGGGACAGCATCATGGCGGCGTTTGCCAATGTCAACGATGCGCTGGATTGCGCGATTGCTATCCAAAACATCCTGCCCACGATCACGCACAAAGATACAAATGGCAAGGAATGGACATTAGCAGCGCGTATCGGCGTCCATACCTCGGAAATGCAGGTCATGCCGAACAAACAGGGCGAGTACCTGAACCACCCGGACGTGATTTATGCGGCGCGGATTATGAGCGTGGCGCATGGCGGGCAAATCGTGTTGTCTGGAAACGGGCATAAGCAGTGCGAAGCCATGCGTTGGAACTGGCAGGAATGGAAGAAGATGTTTCCATTCTGCTGCTATTGGACAACTACGAGACGGTGAAGTGCGGACCAACAAAGCGGTTTGTGGAAAAACTGCTGACGGCAAATCCCCTGCTGCATATCCTTGTCACCGGGCGCGGGTCTGTGGAAGCAGACCGCGCGGAGTTGTCGAAAGATGTGCGGGGATTGGAAGCCGAAGAGGGGCGTGACCTGCTGATAGCCCGCATCCGTGAGCGCAAAGCCGATTTTGAATGGACGCCTTTGGAAGCGGAAAACGTAGCGATAGCAACCATCCTGCGCGTGACCGAAACCATTCCGCTTGCGCTGGAACTGGCGGCGGCGGGTATCAAAAACAGAACCCTGCCGGAAATCGCTGTGGGCATCTCCAAAGCGGTCTTGGGCGAAATGACCGAAGCAAAAGAAGAGCGGGACGCCAACGACCCGGAATGGCGGCACGACACGCTGGAAAAGTGCTACGACTGATCGTGGAACCTGCTGAACGCAGCAGAGAAAACCGCGTTCGCGCTATGCACTCTGTTCGCCAATGACTGCGCCCCGGAACAAATCACGGCTTGCTTCCCAGATGTCAGGCGGGAATATCTTGATGCGCTACAGGAAGCCTCCCTGCTAATGTACACAACATCAAACGAACACAGCCTGTATTCCCTGCTGCACCCAACCCGCGAATACACCCGCAAGCGTCTGCATAAAATAGATGCAGAGCAAATCCAACAACGTCATTTCATCGCTTACTACTGGCAGTTGGCGCAGGAAAACGGCGGCAACGCAAACACAGAGGACAGGGAGAAACGGGCAACGTTGGAAGCGTCCTGGCGTCATGCCGTATCCGCCGCCGATGTTGCGGCGGAACTTGGAGATGCCGAGTCTAGTGGCAACATCGCGGACTGGCTGATCCATTTCGTGCATCGGCAGGCGCTGTGGGCGGAGGGAACGTTCCTGTACGCGCGGTCTCTGCAAGCGCGTCAGAAAACCTTGCCAGCCAGCCATCCTTACATTGCCACCAGTCTGAACAATCTGGCGTTTTTGTACAGGTCGCAAGGTCGGTACGCGGAAGCCGAACCGCTCTACACGCAGGCATTGGACATTTTTGTCGTCAGTTTGGGAGCGCGTCATCCGAGTACGCTTACCGTATTGGGCAATTTTCTGAGGTTTCTCATCAATCAGGAACGCATGGAGGATGCGGGAGCCTTTTTAGCCGCAAAGCCGGAACTTCAAGAAACGTATGCGCTTCTGCTGGCACGGCAATCAGGGTAGAGGGAATTTGCGCTATAATAGGCGTATTGGTGTGGAAGGGGAGGCAGCAATGGATAGGAATGTCGCAGTCGCATATCGGCAGCGGTGGCAAGCCGTCGCAGAATTGGAACACGAAGAACAGCAAAAAGCAACCGTTGCGCAACGCTGGCAGCAGTTTCAGTCTCTTGTACGTTTCGGCTCGTATGTCGCTGCGCCCGACCTTCTACGAGAAACTCAGGAAACGGATATTATTGCTGCGCGGTGGCGTAAATTGAAAGAGAAATATGAGCAATCCCTCCGCTGATATACAGGCTGCGGTAGAGGGCATCAAACCGCGTACAAGCGATCCTGTTGCCTTCGCGCAGCAAACTCGCGTCGTGCCATTGGTGCATGAACGCAGTGGGATTAACGTTGATATTTCTCTTGGTGTGCTTCCTTTTGAGGAGGAAGCGGTAGAGCGCGCGAATCTGTATGAGACAGAGGCGTTTTCTATTCGCCTGCCTTCTGTCGAAGACCTGATTATCCTCAAAGCAATTGCGCACCGCCCTAAAGATATGCTGGATATTCAGTCTTTGGTTGAGACACACCCGAAACTTGATGTGAAGCGAGTAGAAATGTGGGTACGTGATTTTGCCGATGCGCTGGAAGCCCCCGAACTATGGGAAGATATTGCTGCCTTATTTACGCACAGCTAGTGACCTACCCCTAAAATTTCTTCCGGCTGTCCAGCAGCAGCGTAACCGGGCCGTCGTTTACGAGAGAAACCCGCATTTCGGCCCTGAACTCGCCCCATTGCACTTCGACGCCGAACCCGGCCAGAAACGCGCCGAACGACTGGTACAAACGCTCGGCCTGTTCGCCTCGCGCGGCTTCCACAAAACTGGGGCGGCGTCCCTTGCGGCAGTCGCCATACACGGTGAAATTGCTGACGACGAGGGCAGGCTGCGATTTGTCGAGCAGGGACAAGTTCAGTTTGCCGTCCGCATCCTCCAGAACGCGCAGGTTGGCGATTTTGTCGGCAAGGGCGCGGGCATCCTCTTCCGTGTCGTCCTCACGAACGCCGACAAGCACGAGAAACCCCGCCCCGATGCTACCCACTACCCGCAGGTGTTCGCCCTCTACAACCAGAACGTTCGCTTCCAAAACGCGCTGTACTACGGCCCGCATAATTGTTTTCTCCCTGTATCTGAGTAGTTGAAGGTGGATAGTTCGTAGTTGATAGAGGATTGAGAGGATTGAGGAGTTCCGGCTATGAGCGTCCAGAAAATAAATTCCAACATTGCGCGGATTTCGCTGGCGTGGGGCAATGCCTATGTTTTGTATGACACAGACAGCAGCAAAAACGCCGCGCTGATTGACTGCGGGCTGCAAACGGATCGCCCGGCATTGCTCGCAGGATTACGCGCGCTCGGCCTTGAACCTGCCGACATACAAACCGTTTTGCTGACACACGCGCACTGCGATCATGCGGGCAACGCGGCGTATTTTGCCGGATTGGGCGCGACCATCGTGACGCATGAACGAGAAGCCTGCTTTCTCCAACTCCCGCGCCGCTCCTATGCGTATTCAGGCATGAACGCGCTGCGCCGCCCATTTACCAGTCTGACGTTCGCGATTGGCGAATACACGCATCCGGTAGAGCGGTGCAAAGTCGGGCAAACCGTGACGGACGGCGAGTTTATCCACGCGCCGGGCGGCAGGCTGCAAGTGGCATATTCGCCGGGACACGCGCCCGGTCACATTTCGTTTTATCGCAAAGCGGACGGCGTCTTGTTCAGCGGCGACGCCATTCTGAACATCGTTCCCAACCTCATTCCCGCCCTGCGCAAAACAGCCCTATGCCTGCCGCCGCGCCTGTTTTGCGATAACTGGCAACAGGTACAGGCAAGCGCGCAAAAACTGGTCACGCTGTCCCCGCGCCTGCTGCTATCCGGGCATGGCCTGCCCCTGACAGACAATACGGCAGACGAACTCCGGGCATGGACAGACAAAGGATGAAGGATGAAGGATGAAGGATGAAAAAGCAGCGCGCAAGCCATTTTCTTCTTTCGATGACGCAAGGGCTTATACAGCAGGTTTTCATCCTTCATCCTTCATCCTTCATCCTTTGCTAAAGTGCGCAGTAAAATTGTGTGCTTGTCTTCCAAATCTCGGACGAGTCGCTTGATGCGGGTCAGGGTGGGGCGATCCAAACGGGCGTACATATGCTTGCATATGTACGCAGTACAGCCGAAGGGGCGGAGGTCGGTAGGGAACGTACAGCCGTTTCCGCCAAGATACTCGCATGGCAAGTCGTCTGCGGGTTCCTCTGCCGCGTCACTGTCGCCTGCGCTTAATTCATCCATATAGCGGGCGGCAGTGGCGGCAACCATGTCCGTCGTCAAGATTACATCTGTGCTGTTTAGTGTGACATTTGTATTCTTATTCGGGGTGGCAGCGTCAGGAAGATTGGACCGCCAGCCGGTCGCTTCGGCCAGCAGAATATCCGTTGGCGCGATGCGGGCGGGACGGCGGCAGCACGGCGTCGGACACGTCGGACAATTCGCGCGCGTGAACGTTTCAAATTGACGGCGCAACTCGCGTTGTGAACGGCGGTAGGCTTCGAGTGGGTTTTGCATCGTTTCGGGTTTTTAAGTTCTGGCTAATTCTCAACTATTCCAGACCATAGGAATCTTTGCTGCCGAGGTTGGCGTAAATTTCCCGTGTAGCGGTGGACTTGTTGAGCGTGTAGAAGTGGATGCCCCTTACGGAACAGTCCAGCAGGTCGCGGCACTGCTCCGTTGCCCAGTGGACGCCCACCTTGCGGACGTAATCCTCATCCCCGGCGCAGCGCAGCACAGATTTTTGCAGGCGGGCGGGAATACGCGCGCCCAGCGCCAGTTCCGCCATTTTTTTCATGCCGCCCACAGATGTAATCGGCATGACGCCCGCCAGAATGGGAACCGTGATGCCCGCCAGTTCGCAGCGTTCGCGGAAATCGTAAAAGTCGCGGTTGTCGAAAAACAACTGCGTCACGATGTAATCCGCGCCCGCGTCCACTTTGGCTTTTAAATAATCTATCTCTTCCAGACGATTCGGAGTGGCGGGATGGCCTTCGGGAAAACCGGCCACGCCGATGCCAAAGCCGCGCGGGTCGGTGTGCTTGCCCTCCGCATTGAACTGCTTGATATAGGCAACCAGATCGGCCGCGCGGCGGAAAGCGTCCCCGCCCCGGTCATGCCCCCCGCGATTTCGAGGCACATCGCCGCTCAACGCCAGCACATTCGAGATGCCATGCTCGGCGTAGCGTTCCAGAATGTTGCAGATTTCCTCTTCTGAATGGCATACGCACGTCAGATGCGGAATGGGATCGCAACTCGTCGTGTTTTTCAGGCGCACCACAAGGTCATGCGTGTACTTGCGCGTGGAACCGCCCGCGCCATACGTGACGGACACAAAGGAGGGACGCAGCGTTTCCAGTTCGGCAATCGTGCCGAACAACTGCTCCGCCGCCACGTCGTTTTTCGGCGGCATAAACTCAAAACTGAACGTGGTGCGCCAGTTGGCGAAAATGTCTTGAATGTGCATGGTAGGTTAGGTTGTTAGTTGTTAGGTTGTTAGTTGTAAGGTTGTTGATGTATTTTACCTGATTTGCAGCCGCGAAGCGAAACCTCAGATTCAGAGCGGTTATGAGATTTCGGGCGCTCACGCGGTATTCTCATAGCGGCTTTGTGTATCTTTGACGCTTTTTAAGCGTAAATAGAGAGGCATAGCCCTATTTGTCAACTAAATCAGGCAGCCAGCCTGACAACTAACAACCTAACAACTAACAACCTAACCCATGAAACGTCCACTCGCTATTTTAGCTTTAACGCTGTTTCTCGACCTGCTCGGCTTCGGCCTGATTCTGCCGCTGCTGCCCGTTTATATTACCCACTATGGCGGGCAGCCCTGGGTGGGCGGCGCGTTGCTGGCGACCTTTTCCACCGCGCAGTTTATCTTTTCGCCGATATGGGGGCGCATGTCGGACAGAGTGGGGCGGCGTCCGCTGATTCTGCTCAGTTTGTGCGGCTCGGCGATCTCATTTATCGCGTTCGGGTTCGCGCCCAATCTGCTGTTTCTGTTTGTGGCGCGAGTGGCTGCGGGAATATTGTCATCGGCAAGTCTGCCCACCGCGCAGGCGTATATCGCGGACGTGACGCCGCCCGAAAAACGGGCCAGCGGCATGGCGGTACTGGGCGCGGCGTTCGGATTGGGGTTCGCGTTCGGGCCGGTGATTGGCGGCTATGCGGGGCGTCCGGTCAATCTTGGCGGCTGGCATATCACATCGCTGCAAATGCCCGCCCTGATTGCCGCCAGTCTGTGCTTTATCAACTTTCTGTGGGCGCTGTTCATGCTGCCGGAAAGCCTGCCTAAAAACCAGCGGCAGGAGGGCAAAGCGCGCGGCGCGCTTGATGTGTTTCCCGCCATTGGCCGCGCCATGCGCGACCCCAACATCAGCGCGCAGTTGACCGTGTTCACCTTTACCACGTTCGCGTTTACGGCTGTGGAAGCGTCGTTTTCGTGGCTCACCCTGCTGCGTTTTCGGGACGTATTGACCCAAAACGCCGTTCATGCCTGGCAGGTCGCGCATCCGCATACGGCCTTACCTGCGCAAATACCGCTGGACTTGATTGAACACGCGCAAACAGCGGCGACAAGCAGCATTTTCGCGGTCGTCGGCGGTACGGCGGTATTGACGCAGCTGCTCGTGATGCGCGGGCTGGCGCAAAAAGTGGGGGAAAACCGGCTGGTGATGTTCGGCGCGGGGCTACTGGCGATTTCGCTGATCGGAATCGCGTTCGCGCCTTCGATTGTATTCCTGCGCATATTAGCGGCGGGAATCGCGATCGGCAGCGGCGTGATGAACCCGTCCCTCAACGCCCTGATTACGCAGGCGGCAGGCCCCAAAGAGCGCGGCGCATTGAGCGGGACGCAGCAGGGATTGGGCAGCCTTGCCCGCATCATCGCGCCGCCCATCAACAATACGGTCGTGGCGTGGCATCCCGGCCCGCTTCCCATCGGCAGCGTCCCCTTCATCAGTTCCGCCCTGCTGATGACGGTTGCGTTCGGCCTGAGCCTGAGCCTGAAACCGCTGCTGCAACAGGGCGTCATGTTCCCCGAAGGGATACCCGCCGATTTATTGAAGGACGGCCCGCCCTCCGGTAAAGACAACATTGCGCCTGTAGAAGACGCGACAGGATAGTCCCGCGCCGCTCGTCCAGCCGCCGGGAACCAGGGAAGCCTCCCGTGTAATTCAATAGAGCTGTCTTATATTTGAGAAGCAGAAGAGCAGGAGAGGTCATGAGCCAACTTCCAACGCAACTATCCGCTTTGCAGCAGCAGTTAGAATCTGAACTGCTAATCATCATAACCGAACTTACTGAACTTACCGGATTGTCTTCACAATGGAGTGGAAAAGTAGAAGTTGTTCAAGAGCGGAACAGAGCTTTTGGCGGTAAAACATTCAATTGTATGATACGCATACGCGCCGACATCGCCGCTACTGAGTTGCGCTGGCCGGTCTTATTACATGAAGTCTTACACTGTTTTTCTGTTGAACGTAATGCTGACGCTTCTTTAACCTATCCGGGGTATGAAGAGGGCGTAGTAGAACAATTACAGCGTCTATTTCGTCCTTCCGTACTTGAGCGACTTGGCGTTAAAGTAGATACCGCAACTTTTATTGACAGGGACAAACACAGCGCGTACACAGATTACATTGCAGCATTAGAGGCTATGCGCGAACTCCTCGACGCAGAGCCGTTGCCATTCTACCTGCAATTGTTGGGTACGCCATTGGAGCAGCGTTGGGCTGAGTTGAGAGATCAGATTCAACAAACACAGGAGTGGCGGTCAGCCGACACGCGGCGAAAATGGCGCGATTGGGAGCGGATACTGGAAGAAGGAGTTTAGAGATGACAGAAGATTCCTACGCCAACAGCAAGGCTTTTGTGAAAGAGATGCGCTCTCTGATTAGCAACCGTGACCTTGTTTCTATTCAGCAGGCTGTGCGACAGATGCAGGACTGGATGAACGATCATCCCAATGATATGCGCGTTGGAACGGCGTTGGAAGAATTCGATATTTTAGAGGAAGCGGCGCGAATTGTCGAGGAACGGCAATCGGCGCTTGTTCACAGCCATGCAAAATAACCTGAAACCGCTGCTGCAACAGGGCGTCACGTTTCCCGAAGGGATACCCGCCGATCTGCTGAAGGACGGCCCGCCCTCCGGCAAAAACAACGCCGCGCCTGTAGAAGACGCGACCGGATAGTTTCTGAGACAAGGAGTGAAAACAATGGACACACCGAACCCGCTGGAAATCCACGTTCATCTGGAAGACGGGCGCATTGTCCGGTTTATACAGCAGGATGAAGAACTGGCGCGGCAGCAACTGGCGCATTTGCAGCCGACAAAACTGTTCGCGCAGCCGCTGATGATGTTTGGCAGTTCGGATTCGCTGACGACATTTCAGTTGTCACAGGTGGCGCGCGTCGAGTTCATTGCCGGAAACACGCCTGACTATCCGTTCTATCACGGCGTTCTGGACATTCAGCAGATCACGCCCGATGAATTCCGGGCGCGTTACCATCCGCAAACGTTCGCCGCATTGCGCGAAAAAGCGCAGGCCACTCCCGATACGCCTATTACGGTGTTTACGGAAATGGAACTGGTCAACGGCGAACGGCTGTTCTTTCAGGTGTGCGTCAAGGTGACGGAGCGGCTGCCATTGGAGCAGGGCATTTTCGTGTCGCAGTTGTTCAACGCGCACGGCCTTCACGCGCGGCGGCAGGGCGGCGGGATTGTCATCGTCAACCCGGCCAATATCGCCCGTTTCACGCTCTACCCCTCCCCGCCCACTCTGCCACCCGGCACATGGCAGGCGTCCCGCGTTATCCAGTGACGAATCAGAAAGTTACAGCAGGCATTGGCGTAGAACGCGAGAGAGAGCGGCGCGTCGGGTTGTTTGTCCCATAACGAACAACCTAACAACCCGGCAGTTTGTAGGGCGCGCGATACTGGGGCGTGAGCAGGGCATTGGCTTCCGGGTCGCCGGCCACTTCCCATTGGGCTTCATTCCAATGCAGTTTACGGTCCAGGCGCAGCGCGAGGTGGGCAAGATTAAGGGCGGCATGCATCGGCAGATGGTTTGCAAAACTGCACGAACACTCCTGCCGGGTTTTGATGCTGTCAATGAATTCGCGCTGATGTCCCGGGGAGCGGGGAACCGATTGAGGATAAGTCGCGCCCTCCACCGGTTTGCCTTTTTTATCCAGTACCTGACACAGACTGTAATTGGCGAGCAGGGTTCCCTCCTTGCCGTGAAACACGATCCCCAATTTCCGGCCCGGCCCCGGTTCTCCCACGCCGAAATGGAAACTGCTTTGCTGCAGCATCTCCCACGTCATCAGCAGATGGGGCCATTCCCACGTTACTTGCAGCGTATCCGGCACGTCGGCAAGGCTGTCCGTCGCGTACCGCCCGCCCGACGCCACAATGCCGGTCGGACACCCCAATTCCAGCGCCCAGAACGGCAGTTCCACGATATGCGGGCCGAGTTCGTGCAGCCAGCTATCCACGTAATCCTTGAAATAGCGGTGCATCCCGTCGCGAAACCGGCCCATATTGTAAGGTGTTTCGGGAGCCGGTCCAAGCCAGGTTTCCCAATCCAATTCGGGTGGCGGCGTTTCCGAGGGCGGCGTTCCCAGCCCTTCCGAATCATCGTTCATCGCGCAAAAATTGCTGACCCGCGTGATCTGCCCTAACGCGCCCGACCGGACAATATCCACGCATTTGTGATAATTTTCCGTGGCGTGTATCTGTGTGCCGACCTGCGTGACGCGGTTGTAGCGGTGGGCGTAATCGGCCATCAGCCGCGTTTCCATCGGATAGCGGCTCATCGGCTTTTCGCAGTATACATCCTTGCCCGCTTGCAGCGCGTCCAGACTCATCAGCGCGTGCCAGTGCGGGGGCGTGGAAATCACAACCGCGTCAATGTCCGGGTCTGCCAGCAGGTCTCGATAATCGTGGTACGCTTTCGCCCTGCCCCCCGTATGCGCGACCGCCCGATCCACATAGGGTTGGTACACATCGCACACCGCCCCAATTTCAACATCCGGCATTTCGCCAAAACCCAGTATATGCGCCTCGTAGCCCCGTCCCGCCACGCCGATAAATCCGAGAACCACTTTGTCTGTGCCGCCTGCGCTCGTCATGCGTTCGCCTTTCGATATGACTGCCACATATTCGCCTGCAATCTCATCCCGCCGTCCCGTTCGCAGGCGCAGGCAGAGCAAGGGATAGCCCGGTTGCATCTGGCACTCAGCGTAACAACTAACCCACTACAATACTGTTCCTTCTCGCTTGCTTGCTCGCTCAGGACAGAGGAAGGGAGGTTTTCCTTTTCAGGCAAGCGGAAGCAGGCCGCGCTTGATGGCGGCGGTAACGGCCTGCGTCCGGTCGCTCACCTGTAGCTTGTTTAGAATGTTCGCCACATGCACCTTGACGGTTCCTTCGGCGATAAACAGATTGGTGCCGATCTCCGCGTTGCTCATCCCGGCCACCAGACAGCGCAAAATCTCCATTTCGCGGCCCGTCAGGTTGGTACGACCCAATCGCTGCGCCAGCTTGGACGCGATTTCCGGCGGGACGCTGTAACGCCCCGCACAGACATCCTGTATCGCCGAACAGATCGCTTCCGGCGGCATATCTTTCAGCAGGTAGGCTTTGGCTCCCATTGTGAAGCCCTGATAAATATGCTCTTCCGCGTCCGACCACGACAGCAACACAACGCGGGCTTGAGGAAATTCCTTTAGAATATGAGCCGACGCCTGAAGGCCGTTCTGTCCGGGCATGTTCACATCCATCAACACCACGTCCGGCTGGCACTTCTTAAACAAAGCAATGGCTTCATCGCCATTGGTCGCTTCGCCCACCACGCATATATTGTCGCGCTGCGCCAGCATCATGCCAAGCCCCTCGCGCACAACGGGATGGTCATCGGCAATCAACACTCGTATCGAAAGGTTACTGTTCATTGCGTACTCCTGCTGTCACACTCCTGATGAACTTCAATAGCTGATAATATCGGATGGACTCAGGCTAAATCCGGGCGTTCCGCCTAATTGATGACTATCACGGCCTCATCGCTGAAATCAAAAACGGACTCTTCAAAATGTTCGCTCTCGGTATCGTCTTCGATGTTGCTGTGGACGTAGCAGGCCGCTTCGACAGGCTTGCGTCCGCGCAGAGACTGCCAGCAGCAGCAGCAGAGAAAATCCTCAAAGCGAGCGCTGATGTTTGTGACGCGAACCCATGACGCCGCGCGTCGGCAGCCGACCACTTCACAGAGTGGAACCTGCATGTCACACCTTCTTCCGGGGCTTGATGAAGTATTGGATGAAAGAAGAAACCGCCTTCCGGCAACACTGGGATAAGGCGGCAACAGGAGAGAATATGAATCAGTGTATCAGGCGGCAGTGATTAAAGCAACGCGCAAGTATGCTTATCTTCACTTAGAACTTAAGTTATAACAGGAACATAGTCGAAAGGTATGCCTGTTCGTTCTGCCTGACACAATTGGTGTCAGGCAGGCGATCCAGGCCTTCAACAGACGCCTTAAGCCTTCAAGCCATTCGGGATCATGGGCATAGAAACGAGTTTCTGCCCTGTCGCGTCAAAGAGGGCGTTGCGAATGGCCGGGGCGATGGCAACGATAGGCGTTTCGCCCGCGCCCTCGGAAGGCAGGTCTTTGCGGTTTACCAGCGCAATGTCTATGGGCGGCACATCTGCGAAGCGGGGCAGGCGGTACTGCGCGAAATGCGGATTGACGATTTTGCCGTCCTCAAAGTGAATCGCCTCGAACAGCGCGCCGCCAATCCCCTGCACAACCGCCCCCTCCACCTGATTTTGCAAATGGGTAGGGTTGACAATCGCGCCACACTCGAAAGCCGTGACAATGCGCGTCAGTTGTACCCTGCCGCTTGCCTTGTCTGTCATCAGTTCCACGCACGTCGCCACGTAACTGCCTTTTTCCGAGCCGCAGGCCAGCCCGAACCCCCTTCCGGGCGCGGGTTTGCGTTTGTCCCACCCGAAGCGCGTGGCGGCGGCCTGTAACACGCCCCGCATCCGCTCGTCCTTCAGATTCTTCAAGCGAAACGCGAGTGGGTCCAGTTTCACGGCATGAGCCAAATCGTCAACGTGCAATTCGCGGGCGAAATGGTTGGCGGTGGCGGCCAGTCCGCGATATGAGCCTTCGCGTAACGGAGCCTGAGCGCGATGAAATTCCGTCCGTTGTCCCGGCACATCGTAGGGCGCGCGAATACCGGACGGGCCGGAATTGTAATTATCGTGTTCCCAATGCGTCAGGGTTCCATCCGGCTGAACCGTTGCTGTAATGTCAATCACGCCCGCAGGTCGAAAGTACGCCCACGTAAACTCCTCTTCCCGCGTCCATACCAGTTTCACGGGCTTGCCTGCCGCGCGAGACAATCGCGCCGCTTCCAATGCCGCGTCTCCCTTGTGCTTGCCGCCGTACCCCGACCCCGTATCCGGCACAATCACGCGAATCTGCTCTTCGGGCAGATGGAAGAAAGCGGCCAGTTCGCTCCGAACGCCGAAGGGACTCTGCGTTCCCGTCCACACAGTCAAATGGTCGCCCTGCCATTCCGCAAGCGCGGCGCGGGGTTCGAGGGGCGCATGAGCAATATACGCGATGGTATAGGAAGCCTTGATCGTATGCCCGTCCGCGCCAATTTCCGGTTTCTGTACATCCTGCGCGAGTCTGGGCGCGTCCTGCGCGAGCCGGGGCTTGTTCCCCTCCGCCTTTGCCTGTGTGGAATGGGGGCGCAACTGCTCGAACAGCGTTTGTCCCGACGGCTGCGGAACCGTCTGCCATTCGGCTTTCAGGGCGGCAAGGGCGCGATTGGCAATCTGCGCGTTCGGAGCCGTAACGCCAACAAAATCGCCATCCTGTACAACTGTCACGCCGCTCATGGCTTTCGCCCCTGCCGCGTCCACAGATTTCAGCGGGGCGTGAAAGGCGGCGGGGCGCAGAATTTTGCCGATCAGCATCCCCTCGCGCTTCATGTCGGACGTGTACTGATGCCTTCCCGTAACAAACGCGCGTCCGTCCGCTTTGGGCGCGGATGTTCCCATGATCTTCCATTGCGCGGCAGGAGTCAGCGCGACATTGGGGTTGAGGGTTTGCGTCAGCTTTTGCCCCTTGCACAGTTCGCCATACGTCAATGTCCGTTGCGTGGCCGCGTGAAGGGCTTTGCCGTTTTTCATCGTAATCGTATTGCGCTCGACCTGCCATTGCGCAGCGGCCAGATCAAGCAATACTTCGCGGGCATTGGCGGCGGCGATGCGCAACTGCGGCGACATGTTGGGCGTGGTGCGGCTGCCGAACGTGCCGGCGTCATAAGGCGTCAAAGCGGTATCTGCCATCACGATCTGAATGGACGCGAAGGGGACGCGCAATTCCTCGGCAACCGCCTGCGCCAGCGATGTGCGGATATTCTGCCCCACCTCCGTTTTGCCGGTATACACCGTGACCGCGCCGTTCGCGTCAATATGCAGCCACGCGCCGATGTTCTGCGGCATGGCGTTGCCGCCGCGCCTTCTGCCGCCCCCGCTCACCGATTCCTGCGCGTCCGCCATCTCCGGCAGCGCGACGAGCATCAGCACCCCCGCGCCCAGCAGCCGGAACAGGTCGCGGCGGGTAGGCAAGGATGAGGGATGAAGGATGAGGAATGAATTCTCCTCTTCTCCCTGTCTCCCTGTCTCCCTGTCTCCCTGTCTGTTTTTGAGAGTAGTCATTTCGCCTCCTTATGCTGCGCCTGCGACTGCGAAGCGGCGTGGACGGCGCGGACAATGCGGCGGTACGTGCCGCAACGACAGACGTTACCGTTCATCCCCTTGATGATGTCCTGCTCCGTGGGCGCGGGGTTTTTGCGCAGCAGGCCCACAGCCGACATAATCATGCCGGAGGTGCAGTAGCCGCATTGCAGGGCGTCGCAGTCGAGAAACGCCTGCTGAACCGGGTGCAGTTTGTCCCCGATTTCCAGTCCTTCTATAGTGACAACGGGTTTGGAAGCGACCGTTCCGACAGGGGTGATGCACGAGCGCGTCGGTTCGCCGTTAATCAGCACGGTGCAGGCTCCGCACTGGCCTTCGCCGCATCCGTAGTGGCTTCCGGTCAGGTCCAAACCGTCGCGCAGAACGCTGAGAAGGCTCTGTTCCGGGTCGGCTTCCACAGCGCGGGCAGTCCCATTGACATGCAGGGTAAGTTTATTGGGCATAGCTGATCTCACAAAAATTCGACAGGCAGAGGAATATACAGAATAGACGCCGCTCACACTCGGTTATTAGCTGGTGTCGCATAAAAGGACAACGGCAGGTAGGCGTGTAATGATGTATTATAGCAGGTTAAATAGCGTCGGGCGGCGCATTGTTGTTCGGAAGGAGGATCACTTTTGCTGAACTGACATTGACTTAATTGAGGCGAAGACATAAATAACCGCGCCATGTTTTGACAGTTTGCGCTGTTTGCGCATGACGCGGTTCACCTACCGTATTATACAGTTGCGACACTCTTAACACGGAGGCAATTGTATGATACCGCAAGAAACCTTACTCGT
Source organism: uncultured Chthonomonadaceae bacterium (assembly GCA_963817895.1). Taxonomy (GTDB): domain Bacteria; phylum Armatimonadota; class Chthonomonadetes; order Chthonomonadales; family Chthonomonadaceae; genus CAWFQB01. Next base: position 1,463,370 of record CAWFQB010000001.1, on the reverse strand, counting down.
CACCCTTGTCAAACTGGTTGACCGCTTGCCCCACCCGCCCCAAGCGCCGAAAAAGCGGGGACGCGGACGCGCCAAGGTCTACCCGGATCGGCTGTTTTTGCAGGCACTCGTCATTATGATTGTGCGACACTTGTTCAAAGTGGGCGAACTCCTGGCCGTCCTGCAAGAACCCACACAGGAAATGCAGACATTACGCGCCTTACTGACAGAAAACGACAAGTATCCGTGTGAACGGACGTTTCGTCAGACGCCTGGCAACTTTGCCCGACACCTTGCCTGCCCAGATTGGCTGCCTGGCCGTCACTTGGTAGACCGCTTGCAACCCTGGGCAGCCATCAGCCGAGCATTTGCGATGGACAGCACCCTGCTGCGCGCCAAGGGCGGCGTGTGGCACAAGAAAGATCGAGAGGCGGGAGTTGTGCCGCATACGCGCATTGACACCGAGGCTCATTGGACCAAATCGGGCTGGCACGGGTGGGTGTATGGCTGGAAACTGCACCTGATTTGTACGGTCGCTTCGATCTGGATCCCTTTAGCCGCCGATGTGACGCCCGCTAATGTCGCCGACAACGAACACATTACCTTGTTGTTGCCCGAAGTGCCGACGATGCCCGCCTTTGCTCTGGGCGATCAGCATTATAATGCGCCCAATGTAGACGAATGTTGTCAGTTACGTAGTTGTACCCTCGTGGCAACGCAGCGGGGGAAGTATCCGCACCCCGAAGGCGGCAAGGAAGTCCGGCGTATCTTCCATAAACTGCGTTCGCTCGCTATCGAAAACTTCAACGAGCAGTTCAAGGGCATCTTTGACGCCCATGACCAAGTGCCGACCAAAGGCTTGGTCGCTACGAAGCGCTTTGCGCTAGGCGCGATCTTCGTCTATCAACTGGCGTTGTTGTACCGTTTTGAACACAACTTGAGCCTGCGCCTTGGCTTGAAAGCTTTTCTGCGCGCGGCGTAAGCCAACCCGGAGGCATACTGACAACTAATGGCACATACATTTATGTCACTGCCTCAATTGAGGCAGTGACACCGTTATAATGATGTGTAGCAAGCAAATCTCTGTATGGTTGTAAAAGAAGCCGAAGCAGGCTTGTCGGACGAAGTAATGGCGAGGAGAAGCATCTGCTATGGAAGCAAATCGAAGAGTTTGGGGAATACGGGCGGGCGGTGAGCATTTCGACGCTGGTAGTCTTTTCAAGGAGCAACAAGAGATATGTATAGGCTGGCCGGATGTAGGCGATCTGTCACAACTCCCTGCAAATCAGAAGGCAATCAAGGAACACTTGACGGATACGCATCCGAAAATTGCCCAACATCGAATCGAACAGGGCGCTGGTCATTTATATCGCTTCCGCCATGTTATGCAATGTGTCGATATTGTCGTTTATGAAGATGACGACACATCTATGGTCTACATTGGGACTGTAAATGGCTGTTACAGGTATGACCCCAGCACATTTGCAAAAGCCCCTCATCTGCGACAAGTAAAATGGAAACACAAGCTTCCACGTTATACAATCTCTTCGAAGTGCGGCGGGAGGGGACATGCGCTTTGGACAATTTCCGATCCTCAAGAGTTCCTTGACTTGATGGAAGATTAAATTAATTCGTCTTGGTTACTCATGTTACTCAGGCGAACAATTTCCGGCAGGAACCGACGGGCTGTGCCAAGTTAAAATTCTATGCTGGTAAAGTCAGCAGTTAGGTCTTTTATATTTCCTATGTCAAAGCAAGATTACACGTTCTCGAAACAGCAAACTCGCCAACATCTTCAAGATATCGGTTGCGAACATCACATGTTCCACGCTCCTGCCGCAGACGACTACTGGAATGCTCCATTACGGGTACTCGCTGTCAACATGGAATCATACGGATATGATAAATCCGGCTTTGTTGACGTTGACTTTGACTGTCTCCTTGAATGGATGTATGATAGTGGGAATACAGGAACGAGAACTGTTCGTTACACGTTTGCGCTTGTTCGAACTCTCATTGATGCGTATGTAGACGGAGCAATTCCAAGCCCCTCCAATTTGAAAATGGCCTACAAAGATAGGAAGGGACTGGAATCTGTTGTCAAGAAGGTCGCTTACTACAACATCCGGCCGACCTCAAATCCTAACAAGAAGCAGGATGCCAAGAGCATTACTGCAAGCGGGACGAGTACAACTGCTGACTTTATACGCGTGGAGATGGTCGCATTGGACCCGCATGTGATATTCGTGTCCGGGGAACCGGGATTAGCCGCATTTAACGCCATGTGGCGGCTAACTCCTCCGCTGCGCTTTCGCAATCGTTACCGACATTCCGATAGTTTGCTGATCCAGTCCATAAAACACCCTGCTTACCCTGACTACAACGAATACGCTCGAATTATTTCAGAAGTCGTTCGCTCCTTAAAAACAAAGGCGTAATCTAATTTATATGGCTGCCGTTTCAGGCGTTTGCCATCGGGTATAATATAAGAGAAGAAAACTAACGGAAAAGGCTGTCACCCTGCGCATTTGTTTATTGTCTTGTGTCGCGCCCATTGTTCTTTTGAGCCTGTAGAGGATATACTGATGATACTTATTCGCTTTCCCGACGCCGACTCTAAGCGTCGCGCTCTGGGCTTTTTGGCGGGCCGTTTCTCATTCAAAAGTTGGGCAAACGGGGAAATGGCAGTGCCGGAAACAGCATTGGCGTATTTAGCGACGGAGAACATTCCTTTCTCCGTTGAGGGGCAGGCTACCTATGAACGCCTCATTTCGGCGGTACGAACTCCTCCTGCCGCGAAGGTTTAACGACGGGCAGCCCGTGCCGAACGAGTTGATTGCTGAAACCCTGCTCGAATTGGAAGAACGCTTCGGCGCTGTCTCATCCGAAACCCAAATCATTCGCGGCCTGTGGCGTCACGAGGATGAACTCTTCCGCGATGAACTGATTCGAGTGTTCGTAGACACTTCGGACGTTCCTGAAAGCCGCCAATTCTTCCTGATGTTTAAGGAACGTGTGAAAGCCCGGTTCCAGCAAATTGACATTTGGATGACCACCTATCCAATAGAAATTTTGTAGAATACGGCTTTTGCACCGTACCTGATGCTCCGCGTCCTTACCTTTACAGGCGAGGGCGCGTTTGTCGTACAGGGCTAATTATCGCAACTTCAGAATATTTTGCTGACGCGCAGGAATTTTCCGGCACAAGCGCGAAATGCAGGCTGAATGTACCCCGATGTAGATTCTACGATGCGATCTTGTGCCACCCGCCCCTGACGCGCAAATAACATTGTTGCGGGCGCAGCCTCACTCCATCCGGCGTCACCTTTGACGCAACGCTTGCAGTTCGGGAGAAACGCATGGACACTCAGCCGCCGACCGAGACCCCAACCCTGCTGATTATTGATGACGAACCCATGATTACAGACCTGTTTCAGCAGGCCATGACCAATCGCCGATTTCAGGTACATGTGGCGCACAGCGGGCAGGAGGCGCTGGATTTGCTTGCCGCCGAACTCGGCCTGCGCATTGACCTGATTATCACCGACATGTCTATGGCGGGAATGAACGGCGTGACGGTCGCCCGCGAATTCCACGCCCGTCTGCCCGATGTTCCCGTCCTGATCGCCACCGGACACGACCTGGACGCGGAAGATTTGGGACTGACGCCCAACGTCGTGGAAATCATCCGCAAACCCTTCCGCATGAGCGTCCTTGCCGAGCGTATCCGCGAAATCCTGGCAAGGTAGATAGGTAGGTGGGTAGATAGGTAGCAGGAGGAACTATGGCATCAGCGACTTTTGAGCGTCTGGAAGTATGGCAACTGGCACACTCCTGCGTTCTTCAAGTGTATACTCTCACAGCAGACTTTCCTAAACACGAGTTGTACGGCCTCACCTCTCAACTGCGCCGCGCCGCCGTTTCCATACCGGCCAACATTGCCGAAGACTTCAAGCGCGCTGGCAAAGCCGATAAAGCGCGTTTTTACAACATCGCTCAGGGTTCATTGGAAGAGTGTCGCTACTATCTGATACTTTCGCGTGATCTGGGCTACGGCGACACGCAAACATTGCACGAGTCTCTCAACAGCGTCAGCCGAATGTTGGATGCTTACATGAAAGCCATGTTAGCGTCACAGTAGCATAGTACGGCTACCCATCTACCCATCTACCTTCCCGTAAGCGCTTCGGAGGCATACGTGTCCAGCGCGAGGGTGTCCGGGCCGTGTCGCGTGATGCGGAAATAGCCCGCCGCCGCGATCATGGCCGCGTTGTCGGTGCAAAGGACGGGTTCGGGCGCGACCAGACGCAAGCCTTCCCCCTCCGCCATCGCCTGCAATCCTGCCTGCAAGCTCCGGTTCGCCGCCACGCCGCCCGCCACGCAAAGGGTATGAACGCCCGTTCGCCGTGCCGCCCGCCGCATTTTCTCCACCAGAACATCCACAATCGCCGCCTGATAACTGGCCGCGACATCGGGCAAAGCCGTTTGGCCCGCATCTTTGGCGACAAACGAGCGCAGGGCGGTTTTCACGCCGCTGAAACTGAAATCCAGACTGTCGCCCATCCACGAGCGGGGAAACGCGATTCGCTTCGGGTCGCCCTCTTCGGCAAGGCGGGCAATGTTGGGGCCGCCCGGATAAGGCAGGCCGAGCAGTCTGGCCCCCTTGTCGAAGGCTTCCCCGGCGGCATCGTCGCGCGTCGCGCCAAGCAGGGCGTATTGTCCGTGTCCATCCATGCGGACAATCTGCGTATGCCCGCCGGATACGATCAGCACAAGCAGGGGAAAGGCGTCGGGCGAGTCAATCAGATCGGGGGCGGCGAGGAAGTTGGAATAAACGTGTCCCTCCAGATGGTGAACGCCGACAAGCGGAATGTTGCGGGCGTAACTCAGCGCTTTCACAAACGACACGCCGACAAGCAGCGCGCCGAGCAGTCCGGGGCGATTGGTCACGGCAAGCGCATCAATGTCGGCATACGTCATGCCCGCCGCGTCCAGAGCCTCCTGCGCGACGGGCAGCATCCGCTCCACATGCTTGCGCGACGCCACTTCCGGCACGACGCCGCCATATCGCGCGTGTAAATCGGCCTGACTCGCGATGATATTGGCGCAAACCCGGCGGCCATCGGTTACAATGGCCGCCGAAGTCTCATCACAACTGGTTTCCACTCCAAGTACGTTCATACCCTATTATAGCACGGAACTATTTTGTTCCATTACCACACATAAAAGCCCTCCCTGACGCAAGGAAACACGTTTGCTGTGCTTGAACATGTTCAGATGAATAGGCGGTCAGGATAGTGGATAAACAAAAAGCCCCTCTCCTAGCGCGTTGCGCGACTAGGAGAGGGGGTGGGGTGAGGTAAGCCAGCCTTACGGATATACCATGATGGGGTTGGACGGCACGCTGTCTTCATGGTCTAGAGTGCGCGCGTCCACAATCAGTGGCTCAGAAGGCGGAACGGACAGGATGGTAATGGGTACATCGGCAGTATCGCAGTTATGAGGAACGGTGACAATTCCTCCCGGCGGCAATTGGATGGAGGTGGCGTCGTCGTCGTTGACAATCAACTTGACGACTGTTCCATTCAGGGGCGCAGGCGCATCTATTTTTACATGTCCTGTCGCGCTTGCGCCAACTCGAATTTGAGGAGGAAAAGAGATTTCCCTCACTTGCCTGCTATCTATTGCCAAAATACCGGGCGCGCGAAGGTGGTCTACGGGCAGCACAATTTTCGCGGTCAGGCGTCCATATTCGTTTTCCGCATTGATATTTATGGCTGTCAAGGGAGTGGGAGTCGTTGAGCGGTAAATAGCGTAAACGCGCGCCGTTGTATATCCCCATGGAATGGTAACCGTTGGCTGCGGCAGAATAACGGTTTTGTCGGTGCTGGTGATCTTGATGGGACAATCAACAACAGCTTTACCGGCAAGAGATACCAGGCCGATGAGAGTCTGGTCAGTAATTACTTGCTGGCCCACAGCGTTCCTGACGGCTGCTTCCGCCGTATCCATGATTGGTGAAAAAGCAAAACCTATGGGCTTACAAATGGGATCGAAGATACCCGGGTCCTCTATTGAGGGTTCTCCAGTGTCTTCTTCTACATCAGGTATATCAGAATTGCTCACAGTTATGTCCTCCTTGAACATCAGCAAGCGCAAACTCGTTTAGGACTGCACAAATCAAATCGCGAAGCAAGCGTGTATATTTATCTTGACATATTATCGGTAGTATGTCAATCACTTATTTTATGAAGAAAAAAATAAACATCCTCCCATAAAATATCCGTCCCACGCGCCCACAACGCTTGAAACTGCGCGCAGGGTATTGTTGCCTGCGCAGCCTCCAAAATACGCCGGTTCTGCTCATGTTCATTTGTAGAAAGGGACAGGTTGACCGCTTTCCGTAACGCTGCCGCCATGCTCAACAGCACAACTGCTTTGGCGCTTTCGTCTTTGTGCCATACAACTTCCGCGTAAGCCGTCAGGGATGCTGCGGCTGTATTTTTGTCGCCAAGCGTGATTAGCGCCGATAGGCTTTCGTACAGAAAACGAGCAGCAGCATCGTAATCTCCCTGCTTTCGCGCGACATCACCCCAAATTGTACATCCATAGCGCCGCGCCCCACCGGTCACCAAGCGCTAGTTCGAGGGCAAGCCCCTCTTCGTAATACCCTCTTGCCTGAGCGTATTCTTTTAGATAGCAACATACAACACCTAAATTGCCTAGTGTGGAAGCTATATTGGCCCGATCATCACATTCACGGTAAATTGCTAGGCTCTGCTCGAAATGGGAACGCGCTTGTACGTACTCGCCTGTATTCACGAACAAAATGCCCAAGTTGTTCAGCGCCGCCGCAACACCGCGCTTATATCCCACGTCGTGCCACAGATCAAGGCTCTGCTGGTACAAACGGCGCGCTTCTTCGCTTTGCCCCTGCGCATTGGCAAGAATTGCCAGATTGTTCAGTGTTTCCGCCATACCCGCCTGATCATTGGCGTTCTGGCGCAGGTACAGGCTGTCCTCTAGCGCGCGCTGCGCTTCTTCATAATTGCCCTGCCGAGTTGCCATAAAACCCAATCCATTGAGTGCTTTGGCGCGGAGGCGTTCGTCGGCTTGCGGGCTGCGGGCAAGCGCGCCGTTGAGCCAGCTTCGGCCCTCCTGAAAATGGCTGCGCATGGACCAGAAACGCCACAGGGATGCCGCGAGTTGCAGGCGCGTGTTGTTGTCTACGGCCCATTTCAGGGCTGCGCGTAAATTGTCGTGTTCGGCTTCCAGGCATTTCAGCCAATGCGACTGCTCCGCGCCGATCAGTTTGGGTTCGGCTTCTTCGGCCAGGCTGAGGAAATAGCGCAGATGGGCGTCGCGAATGGTTTCCGTTTCCCCGACTGCCTCCAATTTTTCCGCCGCGTATTCCCGCACGGATTCCAGCAGGCGATACCGCCGCGCTCCCTCCTGCTCGTCGGCGATCACGAGGGAAGCGTCCACCAGGCGCGACAACAGATTCAGCGCGTCCCCGGCTTCCAGCTCGCCCCACTCGCACACGGATTCCGCCGCCTCCAGCGTCCAGCCGCCCGTAAATACGGACAAACGGCGCAGGAGAACACGCTCGCCGTCTTCGAAAGCAGGTCGTGGCTCCACTCTAATCAGCGCGCGACAGGGTCTTATGCCGGGTTGCATCGCCGTCGCCGCCCACCAGTAACTTGAAGCGATTGTGCAGGCGCAGATCAATCTGATCGCGGCGTGAACGCATTGACCCGCGCCGCCGCCAGTTCGATGGCAAGCGGAATGCCGTCCAGTCGGCGGCAAATTCGCGCCACAGCAGGCAGGTTCCCGGCAGTCAAGCGTAAAATCGGGGCGCGCGGAGGTGGCGCGTTCCACAAACAGGCGCAGTCCGGCGTGACGCAGCGCGTTTTCCACATCAAGCGCGGCTGCCGCGCCGGGAACCGGCAGCGAGGGGACGCGCCAGGCGATTTCCCCGGCCACCTTCAGGCGCGACTGGCTGGTTGCCAGAATACGCAGGTTGGGACACGCTTGCAGCAGTTTCCGCGCCGCCCGCGCTGCGGCCTCCACCAGATGTTCGCAATTGTCCAGCAGCAGCAGCAGGGATTGATTGCGCAGCGCGTCGCACAACGTTTGCAGGACATCCCGCCCCGGTTCCTCCCGGATGCCCAGCGTATTGGCAATGGCGCGAGCGACCAGTTCCTCCCCGGCAAGCGGGGCCAGTTCCACAAACCACGCGCCATCGGCATAATCGTCTACCACCTCCGCCGCCGTTTGCAATCCAAGCCGGGTTTTGCCGCAGCCGCCCGATCCCGTCAGCGTCAGCAGGCGCGTTTGCGCCAGCAGCAGCCGAACGTCTTTGAGTTCCTGTTCCCGGTCAATAAACGAGGTCAATTGCAGGGGCAGATTGTGCTTGAAGGCGGCAAGCGAACGCAGCGGGCCGAAATCGTCCGTCCACCCGGCGTCGCGCAGTTCAAAAAGATGTTCCGGGCGCTGTAGGTCTTTGAGGTGGTGCATCCCCATATCGCGCAATCCTGCGCCATTTGCCAGAAGGTCGCGCGCCAGATCTGGCCGTGACTTCCGAAAGCAGAATCTGCCCGCCGTGTCCGACTGTTCGGATGCGGGCGCAACGGTTGACCGCGCCGCCATAATAATCGCCGTCGCGCTGACTGGCTTCCCCCGTATGCAGCGCCATACGAACTCGAATGGGCGTTTCGGGCGGCCACGCTTCGGCCCGCAGCGCGTTCTGCATGGCAAGAGTGGCATGCGCGGCATCCACAGCGGAATCGAAAACCAGAAACAGGCTGTCGCCCTCGCCCCGCTCCTTCAACGCCTTGCCGTTGTGCTCCGCCGCTATCCGCGTTATTAAAGAGTCGTGACGTTCCAGCGCGGCAGGCATCAGTTCGGGGAAGCGATCCCACAACTGTGTGCTGCGTTCCAAATCGGTCAGCAAAAACGTAATGGTTGGTTGAGCGTTGAGCATCGGGTATAACTTTAGAAAGCGTTCAGCATTAAGTATTAAAACGTTTATCACAACGCTTCTGCTCAATGCCCGTACACTATGACGCTCTAATTATACCCCTGTATTGACAAACTGTGGGAAGCGCGGGGAAATTATCGGCACAGCGCGGGCAGGCTTCATACACCTGTTCGCGCTGTTGGCGCAGGCGCAGGGCGTAATCGTTGGTGTTGATCTCTTCGGCCCACATCACGAGGGCGTTTTCGCCGTTGTCGGTATAGTAGTTTTTGCGGATCGCGACGTTGCGAAAACCGTATTTGCAGTACAGGCGCTGCGCCGCCCGGTTGCCTTCGCGCACTTCCAGCGTGACATGGGACGCGCCCCGCAGTATCGCCTCTTCCAGCATCGCGATCAGCAGGCGTTCGCCGATTCTGCGTCCCTGATGCGCGGGGTCTACCGCCAGCGTGGTGATGTGCGCCTCCTTGACCAATACCCACTCGCCCGCATACGCGACCACTTCATTCCCCATCCGCGCCACCAGATAGCAGGCCGCCCGGTTGGAAAGCTCGGTCAGGTAGGACGTGGGCAGCCAGGGGGAGGGGAAGCAGCGCCGGTCAATTCGCGCGACAGTTTCCATATCCGTATGGCGCATCGGCTCAATGGAAACCGTTTGTGCCGGTTCGCCGGGAATCGTCATTGCCCCTGCCCCGTTGTGGAACGCGCGAATCCGCCTGTCCCGCGCCATATCGTAAAGTACATGCGTCGGCTGCGAATTGTGATAGATTTCTTTGCCGTCCAGATACACCCCGTAGCCTGTAAAGCCGGGCGCAATATGTCCGCCCTGTGTATCCCAGGCCAGCGTGATGTCGTGTCCCCGGTATGCCTGCCCGTCCAGCACATAGTACGGCCACGCGCCCGGAGGCAACAGGGGATCAATTTCCAGAATGTCGTCATTGCGCGGAACCAGTCCGAGCAGATGCCGAATCAGCGGGTCTATCCACGTCGAATGGTTGTAATCGCGCTGAGTGGTTTTCCACTCGCCCGTATCGCCATTGTAAAACTCGCCCGTCCAGGGATACATTACATTCTGGCCTTTGTACTGAACGCGGGTAAACGAGAGGAACAGATCGAGCAGTTTTTGCCGGGGCAGCGCGCTTGTATCGTAGTGCCGCAGCGTGTTCGCCATCGCGGTCATAACCAGGCTGTTCGCGTGGGGCCAGGAGGGGCCGTTCCACATGCAGATGCTTCCGCCCGGCCCGACCGGCCAGCCGTTCTGCGCATACGCGGGGCAGTCTTTGGAAACGGAGGCGAGGGGCCAGGCCGTCCAGAACTGTTTCGGATCGAGCGCGACGTTCCACGCGGCTTCGTACCCTTTGCCCTTTGTGCGGCATATCGAACGTGAACGGGTACAGGCCGATGATCTCTTTTGTGGGCGCAGGAGCATTGTCGCTTGCCCGCAGGGAGTGGAACCAGTGGGTTTGCGGGTCCCACATCTGCGTCAGCAATGCGTCGCGCGTCGTGTCGGCCAGTGTTTGCAGTCGCAGCGCGTCCCGCGTCCGGTTCAGTTCGCGGTAAATATGGGCGGCGTTCCGCGCGTTGGCATAATTGTAAGCGGTCAAATCCACGCGGCGCAGTGGCGTCATGTACTTGCGGTCTTCGCCCCCTCCGCCGCCCGTTTTATAATCCGCAAACGCGAAGAAACTCGGCTGCCACTCCATGCCCGTCCACCAGTGGCTGTCCACCACAAGCAGGGGGCTGTCGTTCGCAGCCATAGACTTTGCGCCAGGCTTCGGCGTTGCGGGCAACCGGGTCGGCAACCGCGCTCAACAGCGTTTTATCCGGGTGAACCAGATACGCGTCCCATGCGGTCGAACCTATCCAGTCCGTATACTGCCCGCCCTCCTGTCCTTTGGGCGAAATGTGGGACGGAAAAACGCCGTCCGGGCGCGGGTTTTCGGTCCACGTCTGAACCGGCCCCCAGGCGTAGGAGGGATCGCGCAGCCAGCGCGCCTCGTCAATCTGATGCCCCGCGCCGTATGAGATAATGTTGGCGTACCAGTCCGATGTCCACCGCCCTTCGGCAAACGCGCGATGCGTCAGCCGTCCCATTCGCGGGTTCATGCTGTTCTTTTTGACGTTGTACCAGCGATGGGCGTACATTTTGGATACGAGGGGGTCGGAGCAGGCGAAATGGGCGGTATTGGCGTCGAACCAATTCTGATACGCCGCCTGCTGCGCTTTCAAGCGGGTCGGAAAGGGCAAGCGCGGCTTTTAACTTTTGGTCGGTTCTGCCTGTGTATGCCCCACGCCGCAGGCAAACGTATAAGCGTGGGTTTCTCCCGGCCCGATGTCGGTCACAAAGCGCGTGTCCCGCGTTTTGCCATCCGTTCCCGCATGCCGCCAGAAACAGCGGATAGCCCCATCATGTCGCGCTGATCGGCAAACCCCCGCAGCGTTCCACTCAGAGGCGAATCCATCCGGACAGAAAAGGGCTGCGCGACACGCGTCTGAATTACGAGCCGTCAGCCGCGTTACCAGAACATCGTCGTCCGTAATCCATTTGTCAGCAACGATGGATAAGGATGAAGGATGAAGGATGAAGGATGAATCCTCTCCTTCTCGTATCTCGTATCTCGTATCCGTATCTTCTCTCCCTTTTCCCTTTTCCCTTTGCAAACGCCGGTTCCACGCCATATAACCCCGTATACAGATTGGTTCCGCGATTCTGAAAGGTGAAGCGGATGCGTTCGCCCGTATGCGGGCCACCGTAAAAATTGAAATGTGTGACGCCAGGGTGATCCCAGGGCATGCCACTGCGCGGAAGCGTGTAAACGAGTTTTTGCCAGGCGTTGTCGCGCCATAATTCCACTTCGACGCCGGCAGGGCGCGCGCATCCGCCGCCCTGCTCTACATCGGAGAAAAAGTACAGGTCAATGCCGGTAAGGGCGCGCGGTTTGCCGAAGTCAACCGTGTAAGTATCGGTTCGGTGTTTGCTGTTCCAGCATGTCCAGCGTTTTTCCGGCGTGAAGGGTTTGGAAAGTGGATTGTCCACTTTGTCGGTGATGGTGGGTGAACGAGGCGGAGGCGGTCAGAAGGCTGCCGGGCGCGCCGGTAAGGTGAACATGGCTCGGCGTGTACTCGGCTTTGTCCACGACATAATTGTTGTCGCCGCCGCGTATGGTCAGGTCGAATAGTCCGGCAGTATCTTTGTCGCTGATGTACAGCAGGTGAACGCCATCCCGAAACGCCCATCCCTGCGGACTGGTGGCCCACACAACTTCCCCGGACGCGCCGAACGGCACTTCCGAATCATACGGGCGGGCGAGAACCTTATCTATATTGATACGGCTGGAAGCGAACACGCGATGCGGCAACGGCTTGCCCACCGGCTTTTCTGCCTGCGGCAAAGCGGAGGATTGCGCCATTGCGCAGGAAGCGGCACAGGCCAGCGGAAAGCCCGCAAGCAAAGACAAAGATTGGTACCTTCTGTTCATAACTCCATTGTACCCAAAAAGGTTGAGGGTTGAGAATTGTGAGTTAAGGGTTGAGGAACAAAGCGAACGCGAATATATAATAGCCAAACGAATGAAGGGCGAGACGACATTCCCCCCAGAAGTCGTCTCGCCCGTATTCTCCTTCACATCCGCAGGCAGTCTCCCTAACCTGTTCCTGCTTTTGCAAAGGCTTCGGCTACACCGGACGCCCCCCGCGTCGGAATAGCACGTCTTGAAAAGTCTGCAAAAACAACAGGATCGAAGTAGATTGTTCCCCTGTCGCTTTGTACAGGGATATTATAACACTGTCAGCCAGATTTGACAAGGGTTTTTGTGAAATTTTACAAAATATTTTTTCTGTCTGCTCTAACTAGACAACATGAGGGTGGAAGAGTTCAAAAACGCTTTTCAACATCGGTGAAACGCGCCTGCACCGCCTGTAAAAACTGGCGCAGGTCCGCAGCCGTAAAATCTACAGGCAAATCGGATACTTCCGCGTCAGACTCCAGAAAGTAGTGTCCGCCGGCAGCGATTTGAAATGGCGGCGAGTCCATTTGTTGCCGCGCCGCATCCAGCCCGTTCAGCAGTTCGCGCGCCGTTTCCCTCTGCTCCTTCATGGCGCAGGAGACAATCACGAGATCGGGCCGTATCCCCTGCGCCATCGCGATAAAACTGGCGGTCGGCACGTTCGCGCCCAGAAAAAGGGTTTCCCACCCCAGTGTCTTCAATCCGTCCGCCAACATGCGCAGGCCGAGCGTATGCCAGTTGTCGGCCACGCAGCCCAGCACCGCCCGGTAGGAGACTCGCGCGACCGGCATATAAAACTGCGTCACGCGCGCCATGATGCGCTCCGTAATAGCCGAAGCCATGTGTTCATGCGCCTCGTCCGTGACGCCCTGCCGGTACAAATCGCCAATGTGGTTTATGCTTTTGGCGAACACTTCCAGGTAAATAGTCTCTATCGGCAGGCGCTGCGCCACCAGCGAATTGATCAGCGTGACGACCTGCTCCTCATCTCCCGCCATCACAGCGGTAAAATACGCTTCCCGGCTTTGCGTCAAGGTTGCGTCAAGAGAAGCCTGCCGTGTCTTATGGGTGGCCGCGCCATGGCTTGCATCACGATTTTGATGTTCCGCAGGATTGTCGGAGGGCAAGCCAGTGGGATCGCGCCCGTTCTGCATGGAAGAATGATTATCCCCGGCAGAAGCGGGAACAACCGCAGAGGGTGGCAGCGTGGAATTGGCCGCAAACTCGTGCATCCGCATCAGCACGTCCGCGAAAGGCGTGGAAAGCGAGTAGTATCACTTGACGCCCGATGCGTTCCGACCGTACAATACCCTGCTGCTTCATTTTCGCCAGATGGTTCGAGACGTTGGGCTGCTTGAGCGCGGTGGCGTCCACCAGTTGCGTCACGGTCTTTGCTCCAAAGCGCAAATTCTCCAGCAGGGCGCGGCGGGACGGCTCGGCAATCGCCTGCGAAAGCACATCGGGATCATTATGTTGGCGCATCACGTACTCTCCACTCTCCAATCTAACGGCATATATGCCTAATTGACTACAAACCTGCTGCGCTTGAGGTAGGGTAAATTATAGTACGCGCTCAAGAATCGCTGACTATATCATCGGTCAGTAATGTCTGTCAGATTATTTCGGTATGATTGTATGCCGCGCCCACATGTTCCTCTTTTTGCAAAGAAAATACGCGAAATTTGCCGGTATATTGATAGAATGGGAAAAGAACCGAAACAGGAGAGTCGTCGGGATGCCTGAAACGCCGCAAATGGCAGGATTAATCGGAGAACGCGAAGAGGGGGCGCGGCTGACAGCCTGGGAGCGGCGCGCGCTGCTGGAAGACATCGGGCGCATCGCGTTTGTACTCGGCCAGTCTTCCGGGGAAATCAGGGAAGCGGAGTCATTTCCGAAAGCGGAAACGATTGCCGCATCCCCTGTCCGCCGTCCGCGCGCCCGCGCGATAACCTCGCCACTGGAACGCCTGCATCTGCTGTCCGCGCTGTGGCAGGAGATGCAGCCCGCGCTTGCGGCGATTTTGCGCGGAACGGATACGCGGCTGATTGACGAGGCGCAACCGATACGATTGGCGCAGGCGCGGGGCGGTCCGAAGACGGCGAATGTGGTGGCCCGCTCGCCGCGATTGGCCGCCGCCTGGCAACGCTTTCAAGCCGATAGTGTCGCGCCTTTGAGTGATACCGCCGTACTGGAATCCCGTCCCGCGCTGTCCGCGAATACGTGGGCCAATCGCCTGTCCGCGCGTATTTTGACCGATTTTGCCCGCGAAGCTGCCGAACTGGCGCGGCTGGCGGCGTTTTGCGACGCTGCGCCCGAAGCGGAAATGGCCCTGCGACTGGCAAAAACCGCGCGAAGTTTGCGCTCCCATCCCGCGCTGCGCGAGTGTCCTCCGCTTTCAAGCCGCGAAGCCGCGCCCGAACTCTGCGCCGACAGGATACCGCGCTGTGCGGTACCATATCAAACGCTTTACAGCGCGTGGCGGCAGTCGGCCTGCCCGCTGGATTTCGACTGGACACACAGTTCCCTGCTCACCCTGCCTGCCCTGGAACCCTGGCATCTCTATGAAATCTGGTGCCTGCTGCAAACCGCTGTTGCGCTGCATCAAGCCGGCTGGAAACTGAAGCGCGGAAATCTGCTGCAAGCCACCCCGCGCGGCCTGCGCCTCGTCCCCGCCACCGGCCGCGCCTCCCGGCTTGACTTTGAGAAGACAGAAAACAGAAAAGGAGAAAAGGAGAAAAGGAGAAAAGGAGAGATACGAGAAAAGGAGTTCCTATCAACTCTCAACTCTCAACTCTCAACTAAAAACTCATCCCTCATCCTTCATCCTTCATCCTTTGTCTCCCTTTACTACCAGCCTCTGTTTTCCAGCGCCAATCAGCAGGCGGCGCATTCGGAGGGAGAAGGGGACGGGTTCGCGTTTGGTTCGCGCTCCCATGCCATGCAGCCGGATATGGTTCTGCATCGGGATGGGCGGCTGTACATTCTGGACCCCAAATTCAGGCCGTATGCGCAGATGGCGGACGCGCAGGAGGATGTGAACAAAATGCATGCGTACCGGGACGCCATCGCGCGGCGCGGTACGCAGACCCGCTTTGCTGTGTCGCCCGTAGAAGCCGCATGGTGTCTGTTTCCCGGCCCGGTTCCCGGTGAAGCGGCGGCTTCCTCAGAAGTGTATGCGTATCCTGTCGCCTCACAGGAACATCCGTTCGGCGCGGCGGGCGTGGGCGCGCTGAAACTGCGCCCCGGCGACGCGCATACGACACAGCGGTTGGCGCAACTGCTGGCGTTTCTCCTGAAATGAATTCAGGCGCGAATATCCAGAACACGGCCTGCGCTTTTGGAGGGGGACGAGGCCGCGTCCGGGGTATCCACGCGCTGCCGGATACGCGCAATATCCGTGTTGAGACGATTTTCCAACTGCCGCGTCAGGTCGGCGGCGCGTTCCGGCGTGAGGGCCACAGGTTTCGACTCGGACGCGGGTGGCGCGTCGGATCGAGAGCGGTTGTTGTCGTAAGCGGCGCGCGTGATGGCCTGCGCCGCGCCCGACGCATCTATGCGAACAGACATGTGATTTCCTCCTTTCCGCGCTCCCGGGCGCTGCGGGAGGAACCGGTATCAGGTTCCTCCCGCAGCGGCAGGAAGCATACTTCTATTGTGCCAGAAGTCGGCCAAGAGTCTCACTCGCAGCAATGCGGGAGTTAGGGAGGAAGGGGAGGAAGGTTGTTAGAGCCTATCCCAATAGGCGATTGCATTTGCGTCCGAAGGACGCTTGGCCGCAGGCCACTCAGACGGGTACGTTCTCTGTACCCGGCCTATTGGGACAGGCTATTAGTTGTCAGGTCATCAGGTTGTTAGCCACCAGGAAAAGCCTTGTTCGACTTGCTGTTACTCTGTGGTTTCGCTAATTATGATGGGTTGCGGCGTGATAGAATTGCGGGTTGGGAGTGGTGGACGGCAGGGCGTGTCCCGCGACAATCGTTTTGGGTGGGGGCTGTTTGCTTTGCGTCGAGCGGGCGCGGTCTTCGTCCTGACTGGCGTACCATGTATGAAAGCCGAACGCCGCCCCAATTCCGGCAAGGATAAAGACACTCCCTGCAAACATCTGGCGGGCGGGAGAAACCCGCGCCCGCGCGACGGTCACGGAGGGGGGCGGCATCATCGGCGCGGACGCCGACTGCATGGGGAACACTCTGCCGCACGTATCGCACAGGAGGGCGTCGAGTTCCGCAGGCGCGTTGCACTGCGAACATTTTTTGCCCGAAGAGGCTGGTAGCTGCATTTCTATGTCCTTTTGGTTTCCAACTACGTTCCGGGTTCGCTCTGTTCCCGCGCGTATTGCAGGATGCTGACCTGCGCGGCGAGGGTTTTGGCGATGTCGCGGAAAGCGTCGGCATACGCAGAACCGGGCAGGGCGAGCAGAGCGGGAACACCGGCGTCCCCCGCATCCGAAATCGCGCCGTCCAGCGGAACGCGGCCCAGAAACGGCACGTTCAATTTCTGCGCCGCCCGTTCGCCCCCGCCGCTGCCGAACACGCCGCCGCTCATATTCTCCACAACGCCCAGAATGGGAATCGCGCGATTTTGTCCCTGCCCGACGGTTCGGAACATCTGAATACTCTTGTTGGCGATCTCCTGCGCGACGTGCTGCGGCGTCATTACCACGACCACGCCCGAAATCGGAACCTGCTGCGCGAGTGTCAGGGGCGCGTCACCCGTTCCCGGCGGCAAATCCACAATCAGGTAATCCTGTTCGCCCCACAACACGTCACCGAGCAACTGCCGCACGGTTCCCGCCACCATCGGCCCGCGCCAGATAACGGCCTTGTCCGGGTCCAGCAGAAAGCCGAGCGAGATCATCAGCACGCCGTGACAGGCAACCGGAACCATTTTGGGGCCTTCCGGCGTCTCTTTCAGCAGGGGTTTTTTGTCCACGCCCATCATCAGGGGCAGGGACGGGCCGTAAATGTCCGCGTCCATCAGGCCCACTTTCGCGCCCATCTGCGCCAGCGCGACCGCCAGATTCACGGCGACCGTGCTTTTGCCCACGCCGCCCTTGCCGCTCGCGACCGCGATCACATGCCGGACGCCGGGTATCAACGCCTGACCGACGTTCTTCTGCCCGCGCACCTGCGCCGTCATTTCTACAGTGACGAGCGTAACGCCCGGAAGTTTCGCTACCGCGTCATGCGCCTGCATTTTCAGCAAATCTTTTACGGGACACGCGGGCGTGGTCAGTTCCACCTTGAAGGCTACATTGCCGTCACAGATTTTGATGTCTTTCACGAAGCCAAGCGTTACGATGTCCCGATGCAAGTCCGGGTCTTCCACGACCCGCAACGCCTCTAGTACCTGCTGTTCTGTTATGTCTGCGATTACTTCCGCCATTGTCTTCTCTCCTTGTGTCCATTGTACCTTTCTGCGGTTCGCAAGTCAATTGGCGCAGATACGGGGCGAAGAGGGCCGCGATAATCAGCAATTCGACAACCATCACAGACTTCGGGTAACGCATGGGCATGAATTCCTTTTGGCGTGTCATCTTCCTGACAACACTACCGGTTCATGCCATGTTCTTCCGTTCCTTTCACATAACTCTTTTTAGTCTCAGCAGAGCAGTTATCCTTTCCTGCTTACGGACGACCTGCAAACCGTCTTTGTAACCGTCTGCCCGCTTGCGAAATAAACATACCGTCAAAAGCCACATTCGGTTTAGCCCTGATTGATCGGCTTCCATTCTTCCGTGTTGGGATCAAGGTATATCTCTATCTCTTGCCGCGCGTCTGCCCTACTCGCGGGCAGTTCCCGGTAGAGTTGCAGCACAAGGGGTTTTGTTGGTCCGCCGATAGCGCAAAGCCCCTCCGCCCACCACACTACTTCGTCATTGGAGAGTTGGTCTGCCTCATTATGCAGCGACCACAAAGCTGTGATTGCCAGGTCTATCAGGGACGTGTCTGCCGAACTCTTCCACTCTCTATTCTTGCCGCGCATCCGGTAACTTTCGAAACTGGCGACATCGGCAAGCGCGTAGATGATTGGCGTTTTGAGCGGCGCTGCTTTGATGAGAGGGGTTAGTTTAGGGATTGTCACTGCCGGTTCCCGCCTTGCCAGGTCTGCCAGCAAAGTTTGCAGTTCGTAATGAAAATCATTTTGGTCACTCTCTGAGTAGCGACTCAAGTCCGGGGGATGCAGAACAATATCCAGCAGAATATCCAGATGCGGCAACAAAGCCTGCGCAATCCAGCCTTCGCGATAGTCGTCAAGCTGCTGCAAGGAGACAAACGGCGAAAGCGGCCCCGCCAGGTCAAGAATGAAGTCAATGGTGGTATCGCGATTAATTGCTGTGCCTGGGATTATACATCCTCGTCCTTTTGCAGCAGGTCGTTCATATCCATGTGGGGCAGGCAGCCCGTTTCGATGAAGTTGACGCGCTCGGCGATGTTGACGACGTGATCGCTGATGCGCTCCAGGTACTTGGCGGCAAACATCACGTTCAGCGCCACCAATCCGCGCGCGGGTTCCTGCGTCAGCGTGTGGGTGAGGGTGTTGCGTATCTGATGGTACAGCTTGTCTACGGCGTCATCGGCAGCGATTACCTGTTCCACCAGAACCAAATCCTGATCAATGAAGGCGCGGAGGGCGTCGTGCAGCATGTTGCGGCTGAGTTGGGCCAGTCGGGGCAAATCCACGAGGGGACGGTACATGTCCTGCGCTTTTACGATACGCCGCCCGATTTTGGCGATGTCTACCGCATAATCCCCGATGCGCTCGATGTCCGTGCTGATTTTCAGCGCGGTTCCGATGATGCGCAGGTCGCGATCCGCGAGTGAGCGCGTGGCGATAATGGTCAGGCATTGCCGCTCAATGTCCAGATCAAGCCGGTCAACCGTATCGTCGCGTTTCAACACCTCTTTCACCAGCGCGAGATTGCCGGTAATCAGGGATTCGATGGCGAGCGCGACCATATGATCGGCGCATGTCGCCATTTCCAATATGCGATCCTGGAGCCGACCGATTTCTCCCTTGAATGGCGCTTCCGTTGTCGTCATAATCGTCTTTCTTGCCGTGCCGAATCAATCTATGAATATATTTACGGGAACAGGAACGCTATTTTACGCCCAGACCATTCAGAATGAAATAGGCCAGCGCGGCCACCAGTCCCGCAGAGGGGATCGTCAGCAGCCAGGCGATGCCCATGCGCTGCGCCACGCCCCACTTCACCGCCCGCAGGCGCGTTGCGGCTCCCACGCCGAAGATGCTGCCCGAAATGACGTGCGTGGTGCTGACCGGCGAATGAAACATGTCCGCAATGTAAATCGTGATTGCCGACGCGGTTTCCGCCACGAAGCCGTGTACCGGTTCGAGTCGAATGATTTTGTGTCCCAGCGTTCCCATGATGCGCCAGCCGCCCGCCGACGTGCCGAGCGCCATCGCTATAGCGCACATTAGAATCACTTCGCGGGGTATTTCCGCGCCGCCGGGTTTGGCGACAAGGACATGCTGCGTGACCAGCGCCAGCGTGATAATTCCCATGCTCTTCTGCGCGTCGTTGCTGCCGTGCATGAACGACATGGCCGCTGCGGAACACATTTGCAGAACGCGGAACACGCGCCCCACTTTGCGCGGGTGCATGGTTGCGAACAGCGTGTAAATCACCTTCATCACCGTAAACGCGATGATAAAACCTACCAGGGGCGATGTGAACAGCGGTATAAATACTTTCCACAGCAGGCCGACATGCTGCCCTTTGGCATCTATCTCACTCCAGATGATAATTCCGAAGCCCTTATGCGCCAATGCCGCGCCCACCAGCCCACCGAATAAAGCGTGGGAGGAACTGCTTGGAATACCGAAAAACCAGGTGATCAGGTTCCAGGTAATTGCGCCGATCAGAGCCGCCAGCACCATTGTCAGACTGGCTTCCCGAACCAGGCCGCTGGAAATCGCTTTGGCGACGCCTGTGGAATTGATCGCGCCGAGAAAGTTCAGGGTGGCCGCCATTATGATGGCGACGCGGGGCGTCAGAACGCGGGTGGCGACAACGGTTGCGATGGCGTTGGCCGTGTCGTGAAAGCCGTTGATGAAGTCAAAAGCGAGAGCGAAAATGACGATCAGAATCAACAGGAGCGTAAAGTTATGCATACTTGATCACCACGCTTCCTATGATGTCGGCAGTGATTTCACACTTATCCACCGCCTCCTCTACACGGTCGTATACCTGGTTCCATTTTTGCGTCAGAATGGGATCCGGGTTGGGCATGTTGAACAGGTTCGCAAGCGCCTGCCGAAATTGCTTGTCACTGTCGTTAATGATGCCGTGAATACGGTCCAGATTGGCCTGTATGGTATCGCGGCTGTGGAGCGCGCGCAGGTTGCCGATAGCATCGCGAATGGCTTCCGTCGCGTCCACCAGTAAATTCACCATAATTGGCAGCCCCTCGTTGATGGGCGTCAGGCGGAATAGAGACACGCGGGCAATGGCCGCTTCGATGTTGTCCGTAATATCCTCAATCGCGGTGGAAAGCGCGTGCAAGTCTTCCTTGTCCATCGGCGTCACGAACGTCGAATCCACCTTCGCCAGCAGTTGCCGCCCCACACCGTCCGCGTCGTTTTCGATTTTCTCGGCCTTTTCCGCATACTGCGCGGCCTGCCCCAGGTCGGCGCACAGACTCTGGAACATTCGGGCAATGGAAACCGCCGCGTTCGCCTGCTCTTCCAGCAGAGTATAAAACGTCAAATCTTTTCCGAACAGGGCTGCCATGCAATATCCTCCCATATTAAGGGATAAGGGGTAAGGGGTAAGGGGTAAGACACAAGCCCCGCGCCAGAACCCAACTCCCGTCAACTGCAATACCTCACATCTGCTTTCAAAAACAGTGTACCAGCGCATTATTAAGACAGTGTTAAGAATTTCAGCGATTTTAGACGCGTTCGCATTGGAGTTGCAAACTTGTGACCAAGCAGGAATTCAGCCGTCTTGGGTACAATAGAACGCGATTAGACAACCATGCAACTTTTGTCAGAACGGTTAAGGAGAGTACAACGTGAAGGGAACGGTTTTCCCCTTTTTGGATAGCATGAAACAGCCGCGCCGGGTTCGGGCAACGTGGGCGCGTATGGCAGCGGCGGGAATCGGGCTGATGCTGACTGCCGGGTGTTCAACGGGCAAGCAGCAGGACAGTTTACATGTCAGCGCCGATGGCGCGTCCGGCGCGAAGTCGGGCGCAGGCAGCGGCCCGACGGGCAACGTTCTGCGCTACCCGCTGATTTCCGAACCGACCACGCTGGACCCGGCCAAAGTGGAGGACGGAACCACGATTGACCTGCTGCAAAACGTGTTCGAGGGTCTGGTGCGCTGGGACGAGCAGAACAACATCGCGCCCTCACTGGCGGAAAAATGGGAACTCGGACCGGACGGCGTGACCTACACGTTTCATCTGCGGCATGGCGTGAAGTTCCAGAAGAACGGGCGCGAAGTGACGGCGAACGATTTCAAATACAGTTTCGAGCGCGCGTGTGACCCCACTCTTGCCTCCCCCACCGCCCCAAGTTATCTGGGCGACATCAAGGGCGCGAAAGAGCGGCTGAATTTCAAAACCGGGACCGGAACGCCCCCGCCCATTGACGGCGTAAAGGTGGTAGACCCATACACGCTGCAAATTACGCTCACCAGTTTCAAACCCTACTGGATGGGGAACATGACGTATCCCTGCGCGTTTGCCGTGTGTAAAGAAGAGATTGAGAAAACCGGCGGCAAGGTGGACGAAACTTCGGGCATCGGAACCGGCCCCTTCCAGTTCAAAAGCTACGCGAAAGGCACGTCCGTCACCCTCGACGCCAACCCCAATTACTATGCGGGCAAGCCCAAACTGGACGGCATTTTTCGCCCGATTATGACGGAGGGCGCAACCCGGCTGAACAGCTACGAGGCCGGGGAACTAGATATTGTAGACGTGTCCGCCCGCGACCTCGACCATATCAATGGCGACGCGAGCCTGAAAAACGACCTGAAAACGTTTCCCCGCGCCGCGACGTGGTACGTCGCTCTGAATCAGGAAAGCGCGGACTCGCCCTTCAAGAAGAAGGAAGTGCGGCAGGCGTTCGCCCACGCCATTGACCCGGAAGCAGTGGTTCGTGTCGCGCTGAAAGGACAGGCGGACATTGCGACCGGCATTGTGCCGCCGCACATGGGGGATTACGTTTCCACCTGCAAACCGCTGACATTCGATGTCGCGCTGGCGAAAAAACTGCTCGCGCAGGCCGGCTACCCGGACGGCAAGGGCTTCCCCAAAATGCCGCTCACGTTCCGCAACGACATGCCGCAGGTGCAAAGCACGTCGGAAGTGATCGCGCAACAGTTGAAGGACAACCTGAATATTGACACGCAGCCGCAGCCGATGCCCTGGCCCGACTTCCTGAAAGAGCGCACAGCCAAAACCATGCCGCTTTCCCATTTGCGTTGGGGCGCGGACTACGCCGATCCGCAAAACTACTTGTCCCTGCTGCTGCACACCAGTAAAAAAGTGAACGGCAAGGAAGACCACGAGGAGAACGGCGTCGGCTACAGCAACCCGCAATTCGATGCCCTGTGCGACAAAGCGGACGGGGAACACGATCACGCCAAACGCATGAGCCTGTATCAGCAGGCCGAGCAGATCGCCATAGACGACTCGCCCTGGGTTCCCCTGTATTTCCAGCGCGACCTCGAACTCGTCAAGCCGCGTGTCCAGCACGTCCGCGACAGCCTGTTCGGACACCTGCCGTATATCACGACGACGGTGCAGTAGCGCTATGCTCCTCTTCATTCTAAAACGCCTCGCGCTTGCCGTTCCCACGCTGCTGGTTATCCTCGCGGTGGTCTTCTGGTCGGCTCGATTGACGCCCTCTGACCCTGTGGATATTATCGCGGGGGAAAAGGCGTCGCTGGAAACCAAAGCGCGGATGCGGCGCGAGTACGGCCTGGATCGCTCTGTCGGCGTACAGTTCGGCAGTTATGTGACGGGGATTGTCCTGCATGGCGATTTCGGGCGGGCGTACCGGTATCGCAATCAGCAGCCCGTATCGGAAATGATCCGGCAGGATTTTCCCGTCACGGCGCAACTCGCGCTGCAATCCCTCCTGTTCGCCACAAGTTTGGGCCTGCTGGTCGGGATTCTGGCCGCGCTGTATCACAACCGCTGGTTTGACCGGGCGGCGATGACGGTTGTGGTCGCGCTTGTCTCGGTTCCGAGCATCGTGTTGGGGCCACTGCTCGTGCTGGCCTTTGCCGTAAAACTGCATTTTCTGCCGGTCAGCGGCTGGAAACAGCCCAACAATCAGGTGTTTCTGGCGGGCTTTCCCACGCCGATTTACACGGATACCCTGTTACCGACACTCGCGCTCGGCGCGCGTTCGGCGGCGCTCGTGGCCCGGTTCATGCGGGGCGCGCTGCTGGAAGTGCTGCGGCAGGATTACATGCGTACCGCCCTTGCCAAAGGCTTATCGCGCGCGTCAGGCCGTGCGTCGACACGCCCTGAAAAATGCTTTTCTGCCCGTGCTGACGATTTTAGGCACGAACTTCGGAATTCTGCTGACCGGCTCGTTTGTGGTGGAAACCATTTTCCGCGTACCCGGCATCGGGCGCGCGTCGTATGAATCCATAATTGTGCATGATTACCCGGTGATTCAGGGCATGACGCTGCTGGTCGCCGCCATTTTCCTGCTCGTCAATCTGGCCGTAGACGTGCTGTATGGCCTGATTGACCCGCGTGTGCGCGTACAGGGAGCGGCTTAATGCAAGAAGAGGAGAAGAGGAGAAGAGGAGAAGAGGAGAGGGGGAGAGAAGAGGCGACGGACTTGACAGGGCTGATTGCCGCGCCGGGTGGACTGGAAACGAGTACCGAAATGTCGACATGGACTCCCGAAGACGATGCCTCCCTGTCTCCTCTTCTCCTCTTCTCCTCTTCTCCTCTTCTTGAAGCATGGCGTCGGCTGCGGCGCAATCCGGTCGCGCTGGCGTGTCTGGCGTATATGGGACTGCTGATTGTGGCGGCGATTTTCGCGCCCCTGCTGGCGAAGTGGGGGTATGCGTCGCAGGACTACAGCCACTACGCGCAACTGCCCGCGCCGCCGGACGCCCGCCACCTGCTCGGCACGGACGATTTGGGCCGGGACGTGCTATCCCGGCTGCTGTACGGCGCGCGGGTTTCGCTTGGCGTGGCCCTGCTCGTGGTGGTTCTGGAAGCCCTGATTGGCGTTCCGCTCGGCCTGATTGCCGGGTTCTACAGCGGGCGCTTGGACACGCTGCTGATGCGCGTAACCGATGTGGTGTTCGCCTTTCCCGACATTCTGCTGGCGATTCTGCTGGCAGCCGTGATACGGGGCGCCAATCAGGTGGTATCCATGCCGCTCAGTCTGACTGCGCTGTTTATCTCGCTTGGCGCGGTCGGTTGGCCGGGCGTGGCGCGTCTGGTACGTGGGCAGACTCTGGCCTTGCGCGAAAAAGAATATATCGAAGCGGCGCGGGCGTTGGGCGCGTCCGACAGTTCCATCATCTGGAAACACGTCTTCCCCAACGTCCTGAGTCCGCTCATCGTGCAGATAACGCAGGACATGGCGGGCGTAATTCTGGCGGAAGCGACGCTGGCGTTTTTGGGCTTGGGCGTGGCCCCGCCGTATCCGAGTTGGGGCCGCATGATCAACGAGGCGCGGGACCAGATGCAGGGGCATCCCATGCTGCTGCTCTACCCTAGCCTCCTCCTCGCTCTGACGGTCATGGCCTTTAACTTCTTCGGCGACGCCCTCCGTGACGCCCTCGACCCGCGCTTACGTCAGTAATCCGAATCTTAACGAAGGAAAATTTCTAGTTGAGCATTAAAGATCGTATGAACCTCAATCCTCAGATCACTGGTAACGTGGGCTTGTACTACTGCTGCTACAAACTTTCACGGTTGGGCTGGAACGTGATGCCAACAGCTAGAAACGCTCGTGGTGTAGACATCATCGCGTATAGCGGCGATGCCTCTCGCTTTATCGGCATTCAGGTTAAGGCTCTAAGCAAACGCAATCCGGTACCTCTCGGAACTTCACTTGACAACTGTATGGGTGATTACTGGGTCATCATTAACAAAGTAGCGTCTGAAGCCCCATCAACTTTTATACTCAAACCATCAGAAGTTAAGTCATTAGCTCATCGTAGCGAGAAAAACGGTCGTGTTTCCTTCTGGCTACAGCCGAATAGCTATGAGCAACCACAGTTTAAAGAAGCATAGGAACGCATTGGACACGGTGGGCTTGACGCCCAACCGAGCGCCCAACTAGAGGATGCCTGTTTCAAATAGTTCGTGGTTTGAAGCACTAACACAGTAGTGAGAAATTTTCTCACCTCAATGTACCTTACTGCTCAATTAATCACAAATTTGCAGGTGATTTCCCCGCCACGTTCTTTGACAATGTATAGAATATGTGATACAATCACACTATAAATTATGTCTGTGACGGAGGGTAGCGCTATGGCTGCTATAGAGATTCAACCCAAAATTACTCCTGACCCCAAAACGAATTTAGTGGATCAGTCGGAGAATGTCCCTAAGCCGACACAAGCTGAAATTGATGCCGAATTTTTAGCCATAGCAAAGCGCCGAATGGAACGTCACAGCAAAACATGGATGGAACTCGCCAAGTACTAAAAGTGCCAAGCGTTGAAGCTATCGTTGAAATCAACAGATGGTTCATCATCGCTTCGGGCGAAGAGTATGTAGGGACAGACAATCTGCTTTATCGAACTTCGCTGGATTACATACTTGAAGAGATATAAATACAACGTTTTGGCGAAGATCGTTTCCCAGCATTTTTGATAAAGCCGCCACGATAGCCGAACGGATCATTGTCAATCATGTCTTCTACGGAGCCAACAAAAGAACAGGCCTGTATACATGCGTGTCCTTCCTTGAACTTAATGGCTATGACATGAAAATATATGATGGGCTGCGATTTGATGAAGATGCTGTTAAAGTGGCGCTTGCTTTTCAAGAAAAGCAACTTTCCATTGAAGAGTTCACGGAATGGATTAAGGGAAGAACTTCTCCTTTTGCCATTTTCTAATACATGCCAACTCCGATTTATAACGCTTATCAGGTCTTATCTGATAAGCGTTTTGCTTGTTTTCACTGAAAGTAGGGGCAAGGATGTATGGAGAATTGAATGAAACCGCCGAGTGGAACCATTACATTTCTCTTCACGGACGTTGAAGGCAGTACCCGGCTGTGGGAACAATACCCGGACGCCATGCCCGCTTCCCTGGAGGCGCATGATGTTTTGATGCGCCGCGCCATTGAAGCGCACAACGGCTATGTGTTCAAGACGGTCGGGGATGCGTTCTGCGCCGCTTTCGCCACGCCGCAGGACGCCATCAATGCCGCCGTGTCCGCGCAATCCGCCCTGAATTCTTATGTGTGGGGGGAAATGGGGGCGTTGCGCGCGCGAATGGCTATCCATACCGGGACGGCTCAGGAGCGCGACAACGACTATTTTGGCCCAACGTTAAACCGAACCGCGCGTTTGCAGGCGCTGGCGTATGGCGGGCAAATCCTGTTGTCGCAGGCCGCCTGCGACATGGCGCGGGATAATCCGCCCCTCGACATCAGCCTCAAATTTATGGGAGCGTGTCGCCTCAAAGATTTACAGCGCCCCGAACACGCCTATCAACTGCTGCATCCCCATCTGCCATTCGAGTTTCCGCCCCTTCGATCTCTGGACGCGCTGCCCAACAACCTGCCGCAGCAGCTGACGAGTTTTGTAGGGCGCGAACAACAACTGCGCGAGATCCAACAACTGATGGGCAGCACGCGCCTGCTGACACTTACCGGCAGCGGGGGGACGGGCAAAACCCGGATTACGCTGCAAGTGGGAGCCGAAATTCTGGAACAGTACACGGATGGCGTCTGGCTGGTGGAACTGGCGTCGCTTTCCGACCCGACCCTGACGCCGCAGGCGGTTGCCGTCGCGCTGAAAGTACAGGAGCAGGCAGGTTCTCCCCTGCTGGACACGCTGACGGCGTCTCTGAAGAACAAAAACCTGCTGCTGATTCTGGATAACTGCGAACATCTGATTCAGTCCTGCGCGCGCCTCGCCGATACGCTACTTAAAAGTTGTCCCGGCCTGCGCATCCTTGCCAGCAGCCGGGAGGGATTGGGGATTGCGGGGGAAGCAACCTACCCTGTACCCCCTCTGACTCGCCTGAACCCCCGCCACTTGCCTTTGGGACAAGCCCGAATTGCCGCCATAACCCAATGCGAATCGGTTCAACTGTTCAGCGAACGGGCGACCGCGTTGCAGCCCCATTTTGCGATTACCGAAAACAACGCGCCCGCGCTGGCGCAAATATGTTATCGTCTGGATGGAATTCCACTCGCCATTGAACTGGCCGCCGTTCGGGTCAAGGTGTTGAGCGTGGAACAGATCGCTTCCAAACTGGACGACTGCTTTCGCCTGCTTACGGGCGGCAGCCGTACCGCTCTGCCGCGCCAGCAAACCCTTCGCGCCCTTATTGACTGGAGCTACGACTTGCTAAACGAGCATGAACAAGCCCTGCTGTGCCGCCTGTCTGTTTTCGTTGGCGGCTGGACACTGGAAGCCTGCGAACAGGTTGCCGCCGAAGACGGCGCGGAAGCGTGGGATACGCTGGATTTGCTGTCGGCTCTGGCAGACAAGTCCCTCGTGGTTTGTGAGGAAGTCCGGGGCGAAACGCGCTATCATCTGCTGGAAACGATTCGCCAGTACGCCCGTGAAAAACTGGCGGCAAGCGGGCAGCAGGAGGCTGTATGTAAGCGGCATCGCGACTATTTTCTGATGCTGGCCGAAGAAGCGCGGCCCAAACTGCGTGGCGCGTCACAGGCCGCAACCCTGTCCCTGCTGGAAACCGAGCTGGACAACCTGCGCGCGGCCCTCAACTTCTGCTGTGAAGACGCCGACAGCGCGGAGTATGGCTTGCGAATGGCGGCGGCCCTGTGGAGAGTGTTTTTGACGCGGGGGTATCTGGCGGAGGAACGCGCCTATTTAAGCGTTCTGCTCAACCGTCCCGAAGCGCGGACTCCGACGCGGGCGCGAGCCGACGCGCTCAACGGAGCCGGCAATCTGGCGCAGTTACAGGGTGAAATGGAGCAGGCGCGCGTATTCCATGAGGAGAGTCTGGAGATACAACGCATCCTGGGCGACAGGAAGGGGCTTGCCGCGGCCTTATGCAACCTGGGATTGCTGGCGCAGGAGCAGGGCGATCCTGAACGCGCAATGGATTTGCAGCAGGAGAGTCTTGCCCTGTATCGAGACATGGACGACCGGCAGGGAATCGCCCGCGCGCTGGGGAATTTGGGACTGCTGGCGCAGGAGGCAAACGACAGCGCGCGTTCCCGCGAACTCCACGAGGAGAGTCTCCTGCTGCGCCGCGAGTTGAACGACACGCATGGCACGGCAATTGCGCTGTGCAACCTTGGACTGACAGCGCTACAGCAGGGCGACGGCGAGTACGCTTATACCTGTCTTGGCGAGTGTCTTACAGTCTGCCGCAGTCTGGAAGAAAAGTTTGTCACCACTTACGCTCTGGAGGGGTTTGCCGCGCTTGCCCGGATGCAAAATCAAGCCGAACGCGCCGCGCAGCTTTATGGCGCAGCGTCCGCGCTCCGCGAAACCATTGGCGCGCCCCTTCCCGTCAGGGAGCGGGAAGAAATGGCGCATACTCTGGAGGAATTGCAACAGGTTTCAGGAAAAGAGATTTTCGAGCGATCCTATGCGCGAGGCCTTGCCATGAATCTACAACAGGCGCATGAGTATGCTACTCGCTAACCACTAAAAATCTCTCCCAACTGGCCCTCAACCCCTGGCCTCTTCTCCCAAAGTTGGGAGAAGGGGAACCTATCGGGATAGGCTCTATGCCATTTCGTCCGGGGCAGCAGGCGTAGTCAGGTCGGCATGACTCGGTACGCCGCCAAGCGCGATATTGACAGTGTTGACATTAATTACCGTCAGATTGAAATTGATCGTTGGGGCAGGCGGAACGCCCTGTTCAGAATGAGGCTGCGGATTGGAACTGGAAATCGGAATCTGGTGGCTGAGAGTCACGGAGTTGGTTGCAGGGTCATGAGCAACATCCATGCCGTTTGGCACTTGCCACCCGGTAAGATTTTTGGCGGCATCTACGGAGTTCTGGTTGAAATCCTCATGGTGTTCAGGACTTGTCTGTAGCTTGTTCGCCAACGCCAGAACATTGGGAAGCTGGCTTGCGATGATAGATTGCGCCTGTCCCGCGATATGGTCATAATCGGGTGTTGGCGTAGCGCCGGACTGTTGCGGCGTTGTCGCGTTTGCGTCGTCTGCTGGATTGGTGTTGTCTTGCGCTGACATAAGTGCCTCCCTTTTATATGGAAGTTAGTATACACTGTTTTAACTGTATAATAAGCATCCCTGAAAAATCTCCAGTGGCATTTATACTTTTTCGCGGCGATAACGCGGTATGAAGATTTTTGCGGTTAAAACAAGCGCTGCATTTTGCGAAATGAGCAAGAAAGCGCAAGAAAGAATCCTTATGAAACAATGTGGTTTTGGCAAACTGCTGTCGCTGATGATGGCATTAATTTTAGCGCAGAGCAGGGTTGGGGCGCAGCAAAACTTACTGCCGGATGCGTCCATTGAAGAGACGCAGTCGCCTAATCAGTTCGGCGTTCCCTATCGGAAGTGGAGCGGGTGGCTGTTTGAGGGCGCGGGCGCGTTTCGGATCGGCAAAGTGGCGCATGAGGGCAAAACAAGCGCGGAAATGGACGGTTCACCCGGCGTGAAAATGCGGCTTTCGAGTCCGGCTGTGACCGTGATGCCGGGGCGGTATCGCTTTGCCTGCTACGCGCGCGGGCTGGATGTGGGAAGCGGTATTTACGGTTTCAGCGAGGACGTGAACTTTGCCGACGATGCCTATGTTCCGTTAAAAAAATCGGGAACGTTCGGCTGGACGCAGCTGGAAATCGTCAAGGATGTGCCGAAAACGCAGGAAATCTTCTTTCGTATCGGGCTGTGGGGAAGCGGGCGTTTGTGGGTGGATGACGCGAAATTAGAGCGGGTTTCCGCCGATGTTGCCCTGACGAACGGGCCAATATGGGGCAGGGAAGAGAAGCCGATTGCGCCGCCCGCCCCACTGGACGCCAGAACCGCCGTTCACTGCCCCGACTGCGGGTATCGCAACCTGCCGATGTGGGGGCAGTGCTACGCCTGTGGCGCGGATTTGAACGCCCATTCTGTTACGCCCTCCACGCCGCCCGTCCGCATTCTCGCCGATTTTGAAAACGGCAAGGTCGCGCCGTTCACGCCCGGTGACGGCATTGATGTCGCCGCGCCGCCCAACGCGCAGAACAAAGGAGCCTCTGCTCTGCGCATCCAGAAAGGCTACGCGATTTGGGACGGGGCGCAGGACTGGACGGGTTACGACTTTTTCAAAGCGGACGTCTACAATCCCGGCGACGAATCCGCGACGCTGACTGTCGAATTGCGCGATCAGGGTACGACGGACTACTGGACGCGGGTAAACTACAATACGGTTGTGCCACCGGGCGCGTCAACCCTGATTTTGCCAACGGATTTGTACGTCGGGGAAAAGAGCCGCCCCGGACGCGCGCTTGATAAGGCGCATATTACCCGCCTCGTATTGAATGTAGACGGCGCGAAAACGCCCGTTTTCTTCGACAACCTGCGCCTTGAACGCGACCTGTCGGACAGCGTTCGCGTTCCCGGCCTACAGGCGTTCTCGTTCGGCCCGGAAACCGGAACCACGCTGCGCGGCTTTATTCCCGTGTCGCCCGCAACCCTGTACACGCCGGGACGCGGCTACGGCCTGAAAAACGCCCGCGTATGGCATGCCTTCGATGTGAAGCAGCCCGACCCGCTGTATCAAAGAATTATGTGCATTGAAAGCGGCGGGTTTGCGGTTGACTTGCCGGATGGCAAGTACCACGTATTTCTCAATCTGGACAGCCCCTCCGGGTTTTGGGGCGAGTACCAGACGTACCGCAAGCGAACTGTGAAAGCGAATGGCGTTCCCGTCGTACAGGACACGATGGATTTGCCCCGCTTTCTGCAAAAGTATTTCCGCTACGCCGATGTGGAAGACAGGCCGCAAGACAACACGTTCGACAAGTACCAGAAGACGTATTTTCAGGAGAAAGAGTTCGACGCGGATGTGAAGAACGGGCAACTGACGCTGGATTTCGAGGGAGAAGCGTATGCCAACACCGTTTCCGCGCTCGTCATTTATCCCGCGTCGCAGGCCAAATTGGGCAAACAGTACCTTGCCAATCTGCGTGAACGCCGCCGCTTCTACTTTGACAACTATTTCAAGCGCGTTTTGCCCAATCCGCGCCGGGACAGCAGGGGCTTCATTCCCGCTTTCGCGCCCACGCCACAGGAGCAGAAGCAGGGATACGCGCTGTTTGCCCGCGACCCGATGGAGGATGTACCCATCAATGGGGTTCCGCGCCGGGAAGAGGTTCGCAAACCCCTTGACGTTTGCGCGGCTGCCGGACAGCAGGAACCGCTCGTCTTTTCCCTGCACAGCCTGCGCGAGAAT
Source organism: uncultured Chthonomonadaceae bacterium (assembly GCA_963817895.1). Lineage (GTDB taxonomy): Bacteria > Armatimonadota > Chthonomonadetes > Chthonomonadales > Chthonomonadaceae > CAWFQB01. The sequence continues at coordinate 1,431,335 of CAWFQB010000001.1, read as the reverse complement.
GGCGCGGTAACAGTTTCCATTTCGGATTTGAAGTCAAAGCAGGGCGTGGTTCCCGCAAGCGCGGTACGAATGGGCATCGTGTCCCACCGCCTGACCCGCGTGACGGGAGAGGGAACTGTGTATACCATTGCGCCCCGCTTTATTCTGCCGCGCAATGTGGGCGACATCCGCAAGGGCGACACCACCACCTTCTGGCTCACGCTGCGAGTTCCGCAAAAGGTCATGGCGGGCGACTATCAGGGACAAATAACGCTGCGCTTCGCGGACGGGCGAACCGATATGCTGCCGGTACATGCCCGTCTGTTCGCCACGCTGCTCGACGAGTTGGATGTTCCCGCCGGTCCCTGGGGCAGCACGCTGAATCTGCCCTGGCAGGGCGGGGAAACCGGTGATTACAACCGCGAAATGTTCCGCAAAAGCCTCGCCAAAATGCGCGAATACGGCTGCACGACCTTTTCCGGTATCCCGACCCTGAACATTAAGGGCTGGAATAATCGCGTACCCGACATTGACTTTACGCAGGCCGACCGGGAAATGGCGGACGCGCGCGATCTCGGCTTTCACAGCATCGTGGTCAATTACAACGGCGGGATTGGCGGTTTCAACAATTACGGCATAGATGAGGCGGCGATGAAGGCGGCGGGCTTCGACCGTTATCCCGACTTTCTGCGCGCGGTTCTCACCGTTGTTGACAGCCACGCCCGTAGCGCCCGCTGGCTGCCCGTCGCGTTTAATTTATGCGACGAACCCATTGGCGACGACGCGGTTCGGGCGGCGGAGAATGCGCGGGCGTGGCGCGAAGCCGCCCCCGAAGGTATACTGACAACGGGCGCGACCAGCGTACAACCCTCGGCCCCTTCCAATGACCCGCATCTCGCGCTTGCCCGCGCCCTGAAAATCGCCAACCTGAACCTGCACGACGAGGCCGCGCTGAAAGCCATCAAGGATGCGGGCGGCGCGTGGGCGTTTTACAACGACGGCAGCCGGTGGACGTTCGGAACCTACATGTTCAAATGCGCGCAGGAGTACGGCATGAAATTTCGGCTGTCGTGGCACTGGAACGCGGCGGCGGGCGACCCTTATTACGCGCTGGATTCGCGTGAGGACGATTACGCCTGGGTTACGACCAACGCGCGGCGCGAACTGCTTCCCGCCATTCATTTCGAGCGCGACATTCGGGGCGGCATAGACGATTACCGGGCGATGCTGACGCTTTCCCGCCTGCTTCGCGCCCATCCAAACCATGCCCATGCCGCCGATGCACGCCGCCTCCTGAATACAAAACTGGCGGCCTTCCATCTGGGCGACCGTGACCACGACGCCAAATGGCCGCGCAGCGAGTACCAAATGTATCGCCGTTCCGTACTGGAAGCGATTGAGCAAATGAAGCAGTAAGGACTACGAGCCGACAGGAAAGAGAGCGCGATGGATTTACATGGCGAACAACCTTCAAAACAGGAGCCGATACCCCCGCAGGAAGCGGAAGCCATCCGGCGTCTGCTCAAACGCATCGGGCGCAGGCATCCTGTCCGGCGAGTGGCGGAAACGTTTCTGGAAGGCGAAACGGTTTACCCCCTGACGACGAAACGGCTGCTGCAATCCCTGAAAACTCCTCGCCCCTACCATTGGCGCAGGCAGACCGTTGCGGCATGGATGCTGGGCTATCCACAAGACACGAGCGAAGATGCTGAAGCGGTGGAAAAACACTTGATTAAAATGGTGGATATATGGGGGATACAAAATGTAGCGTATCGCCTGTTGCGGGCGGTGGGATGGAGCTGGCTGCTTTTCGCCCTGTTTGTAATCACAAGCATGTTTAGTGTGGGACACGCTACTTCGCGATTTGTAATTTTTTTCATGCTATTGGGAATCGCGTTGCTGAGTGGCCTGTTCGCGATGTGTGTGCTGCCCGTTCTGACTGTTGTGGAAAGCGGCATGATGACAAACATTCGCGTGGCGGCGGCGGCTTCGCTCGGACGCCTTCATTCCGTGGAAGCCTTGCCCGCGCTTGCCCGCGCCTGCCTGCATGGGCCGAAAAGCAGGGCGTTCGCCCGCGCGCGAAGCCTGCGAAATATGCGCGGAGCCGCGCTTACGGCGATGGAGGAGATTTTGCCCTGCGTGACGGAGTACGATTACGCGCGACTGGCTGCCGGAATCCCTAATCTCTGCAAGGTTTTGGACATACTGGCGACAACCTCCCGTTTCGAGGCGCAACAATCGGAAAGCGTGGCGCTGCGGATACTGTCCACGCTGGGCAAGGTCGGGGATGGACGGGCGGCAGAGATTGTGGAACGGGTTTCGCTACAGGCGACAGTTCATTCCGTTCGAACAGCAGCGAACGATGTTCTGCCCCTGTTGCAAGATCGTAAGCGGCAGGCAAGCGCGGCCAATACCCTCCTGCGCGGCGCGGCCCCGAATATGGAGGGACAGGAAACCCTGCTTCGCGCCACCACTCCCGCCCACCAAACCGACCCCACGGAACTTCTGCGCCCCAATCTTGCCCAGATTTCCCCGGCGATTCTGAATTCACAACAATCGGAACCGCAATTACAGGAACCGCAAACGTTCGAGGCAGAAACAAACGGCGAATTCATGCGCGTCTATGAGCCACTCGCGCCGGAAACGCTTGTACAGCAAACCTCCGAACACTGAAACACTGCTAAAATGGGCGGCAGTGAAGAAAGGAAGAACGAAATGCAGAGGATAAACGGAAAGCGCGCGGCAGCGCTGGCCTTGATTTGTGGGAGCGCGGCGACAATGATAACTCCGCGCCTGTGCGCCATTGCGCTCGGCAGGCAAGAACCGGGTACAGCCACGCCCGCAATGACCATGTTTGCGCTATCGGCGCGTCCGCCCAAAGGAGCCGTTGTGCTGCTTGGGAGCAAGTCCGACGATATGACAGCGAACTGGTACAAGCGGCGTTCCACCGACCCGGCGACGTGGACGGTAGATGATAAGGGCGTGGCGACGCCGCAGAAAGTGGATATTACGAGCCGGCAGGAGTTCGGGGACAGTTACGTTCACGCCGAGTTCCGCATCATGTTGGACGCCAATGGCAAGCCGATGGGCGGCGGCAACAGCGGGGTGGGTTTGCAGGGCCGCTACGAGATACAGATATTCAACTCCTACGGACAAAAGCCGGAGGCGCACGGATGCGGCGCGTTGTACGGGCAGAAAGCGCCCCTCGCGTATAGCTGCAAACCGGCGGGCGAATGGAACGCTTATGACATCATTTTCCGCGCTCCCCGCTTCGACAGCGACAACAAGGTGACGAAAAAACCCCGCGCGACCGTGTTTCTCAACGGCGTTCTGGTGCAGAACAACGAGGAATTCACCGGCATGACGGGCATCAACTACGAAGTGTACAAGGAAATGACCAAAACCGGCCCCCTTGTGCTGCAGGGCGACCACGATCCCGTTCAGTTCCGCAACGTCTGGGTCGCGCCGCTTTGAGGAAGAAGAGGAGAAAAGGAGAAAAACGAATTCGCAGTTTCTTAGCTCCCCCTCTCCTTTTCTCCTCTTCTTCCTATCTGTCGGTCAGTTCGATGTAGTGCTGATCGGGGTCTTCCAGAAAGTACGAGCGTCTGCCGGTTCCGAACTCGACGGGGCCGGAAACGTCTAATCCTTTAATGCGCAGGGACTTGCCGGCGGCGTCCAATGCTTCCGGCGTGACGCGAAACGCGACATGATACACATGGCCGTGCGGTTCGCCGACCCGCGCCAGATATTCGCGGGCAAGGGGCGTACCCGGATCGTCCGGCACGAAGAGGACGAGCAGAAAGTCGCCGCTTTTCAAAAAGGCGTTGCGTCCTATATCCTGCGACTCTACCGTAAAGCCCAAATTGTCTACATAAAAGGCGACAGCGCGTTCCAAATCCTGCACCCATAGCGCCAATTCCGAAATGCTGCGCACCATTCCCGGCTCAATCATCAACGCCTCCTGACCTCTTTAACAACATGCGCGTCCTGCCACATTATTAAGGAGGCCGTATGCTCTATATTGAGAAGTGGTCATCATGTCTGCTGCAAGCAGTCTTTAGCCCATGCGAACAGGCGTTTTGATGCAAGAATATCTTCTGCTACGCGCGCGTTAAATCCTTTCAAGGCTTCTGCGTCACCGAAATACCGTTCCGGCGCAACCAGTACCGTCTTAAAGGTAACATTTTCGCCGCGCTGAGAATAAGTCTTGCCGCGTATCTGATACCGCTCGGCCTGCTGTGGCTGGAAGCCTGCATTGATTTTGTTCACAATAAGCAAAACCAATGCCGCGCCCTGTTCGTCTTTCAATCGCGCCTCAACATCTGACTCACCTGTAAGCTCGGTCACTGACTTTTTCACGCTTGTCAACCTGGGATAAGAGAGCGCATTGCATTCAACTTGTGACAGAAACCATGCGCGAAAATCGGGTGAAGCCATAAATTCTTCCACCAACAGTAAGTCAAGGTCGCGCTAACATACGCCGGAGATATGCAGATGTTCAGCCATCGAATGTTCCCTCTCTATTTTTCTCATGTGACTCCAATACGAAGCAGATAGGAAATTGATTTTATGTCTGACACAGCGCTTCTGGATTTTCAACAGATACTTGCGCAGCCGACACTCGCTTATGAGGAGGGGCTGCGCTTTTTTGGGGAGTGGGACTGATGAACGCGACGCTCAAACAGCTTGCTAAAGATTTAGATGACCGGCAGATTGCCTACAGCGTCATTGAAGCCGTTGCGCTTAACCAGCATGGCTATCAGCGCTTCACGCATGATATTGATGTGTTGATGACCAGGGAGGGACTGCAAAAGTTTACCGAGACTTTGATTGGGCGTGGCTATCGTCCGGCCTTTCAGGGAGCGACTAAAACGTTTCGCGCCACTGCGGAAAACGTTCCCATAGAGATTATCACAACGGGAGAGTATCCGGGCGACGGCAAACCCAAATCGGTTGTGTTTCCCGACCCCGCTGAGAATTCGATAGAGATTGGCGGCGTGAAAACGATTACGCTGGAAAAACTTGTCGAACTTAAACTGGCGTCGGGAATGACCGGAGCCGGACGGCGCAAAGACCTGGCCGACGTTCAGGAACTCATTCGCATACTGCATCTGGAAACGGCTTTCGCAGAACGGCTCGATCCTTATGTACAGGCCATGTTCCTCGAACTCCATGCGGAACTAACTCCCGCAGCAGAGCAGCCGCTTGCCCCGAATTTTGAGGAAGACAAAGGGTTGTAATCGTTTTGCCGCCCAACTCCTCGTTCGCCTTTGCCGCAACTGTAACACTTTATACATCCTGTCGAATGGCACTTTTCAACGGCTGAACGCATCTTTGCTTTGAATGTGGCATAGAAAACGCAGGGAGTGACGCGGCGGGAGGAGTTGTGACGGACGCAGAAATTGTCGCGCAAGCGCGCGCAGGAAATCGGGAAGCGTACAGCCGACTGGTGGAGCGGTATCGGCAGGCGATTTACGGGCTTGCCTACCACCATCTGCAAAATAGCGACGACGCGCAGGATGTCGCGCAAATTGCCTTTCTGTACGGTTATCAGCATCTGGAGCAACTGCGCAATCCCTCTGCCTTCGGCGCGTGGCTGCGACAGATAGCGGTGAGCCAGTGCCAAATGTGGCGGCGGCAGACAAATTCGCTTCTGATAAATGACCATGCGCTACATGGCTGTGAGTTCCCCATACGGCAGGCCGAAAACCGGCTGCTGGTTCAGCAGACTCTCGCGTGTTTATCCCCGTCGAGCCGTCTGACGCTGACCCTGTTTTACCTGCGCAGTTACTCCCTGCAAGAAATTGCCACGTTCCTCAACGTACCCGTTACAACCGTAAAGAGCCGCCTGCGCAATGCGCGGGCGCGTATCCGAAAGGAGCATTGGGACATGGTGGAACAAACCTTAACGCCCCTGCCGATGAACAGGGATTTTGTCTGGCAGGTGATGCGGAAACTCAACAGCGGCGTCGCGCGCAGCGTCGCCTTTTCACCGGATGGCAAGTGGCTGGCGTCGGGCCGTCTGGATGGCGCGATAACACTGTGGGACGCGCGAACCGGAACCGTGGCGCGGACATGGGCGGGACACGCCCGCGCTGTAGACGAACTGGCGTTTTCTCCCGACAGCGCTACGCTCGTCAGCGCAAGCCGCGACAGAACTATTTGCCTGTGGGATGCGCAAAGCGGCGTTCGGCGCGTGATGGTGACGGATGGAGGCCGCCCCGCTTCGATCACCTTTTCGCCGGACGGCTCTGTACTGGCGCATACGAGTTACGTTCTCGACAGTCAGTACCGCGTGGTTTGCAGTCGCGCCGCGCTGCGAGATGTCCAAACAGGCAACATAACGCGCGAACTCGATACGCGCTTTCTGTGCGCCCCGCCGGAAATGGTTCCACCGGAAAGCGGCAACCAGAAAGGCATGATTTTTCACATCGCCTTCTCTCCCGACGGCACAATGCTGGCGACGGGCGATTCGTTGAGCAGAGAGGGACACGAACCGCAAGACTTTTGGGGCGGTCAGGTAACGCTGTGGGATGCGCAAACAGGCGCGCCGTTGCGGACGCTGGCGGTTCCCGATTTCATGGTCAAGTCTGTTGACTTCTCACCGGATGGGCAAGTTCTGGCTGCCGCGTGTACGCAGTTGGAATGGAACTCCGGCGCAAGTGATGAAGAGGGAGAATTGATACAGAGTCAGGCGCAATTGTGGCGCGTATCCGATGGCGCTCTTGTCCGAACGTTGGGAGAACAGCCGCAGCGGGCCGCGCAGCAGGTGACGTTTTCGCCCGACGGCGCGCTGCTGGCCGTTTACTACTGGAATGAGTCCGGTAACGAGACACAGGTGTTCGATTGGCAAACAGGCGCGCGCCTGCAAACCTTTGCGCAAATGGGACGTTCCCGCACAACCATTGCCTTCTCGCCGGACAGCAAGACCCTCGCCAGTGGGTCGGATGATGAGAACGTGACGCTGTGGCAGATAGGAAGGTTTTGATATGGGTTGAAGGTTGAAAGATGAGGAGAATATTGAGCGCTGAGTAGAAGACCGCATCCTATTCATCCTTCATCCTTCATCCTTCATCCTTTGCAAACCGCTCTCCCGCTACAAGCCGCTGTCCCCGCGCCCAATCTGCGGCGGACATGCGCTTGCCGTTTTCGGGCTGCGCTTCGGTAAGGAGTACGGTTGTGCCTTCGCCTGCCGTTACAAGCAATCCGGGCGGCGATTTGTGGATGGCGAGAACCGTGCCGGGAGTGGGAAGAAAATAGTTTTCAGGGTTATCGTTTTCAGGATTAGCGTTGCGCAGGGGAGAGTCGACAGGAAGAAGATAGGGCTGCGCGGCCCAGATTTTTACGCGCTTGCCCCTGATTTCCGAATACGCGCCGGGTTTGGGGCTGACGCCGCGTATGCGATTGCAGATAATCGTGCCGGGTTCTTCCCAGTGGATAACGCAATCTTCCGGCGTGATAGCTGGCGCGAATGTGGCTTTGCTGTCGTCCTGTTTGCGGCGGGGAAGTGTGCCAGCCTGCAAGCCGGACAGGGTTTCTACGAGCAGACGCGCGCCCAATTCGGCCATTTTCGGCGTCAGGGTTCCCGCCGTATCGTCCGGGGCAATCGGCAGGGCGCGGTCCAGCAGCATGTCGCCCGTGTCCAGCGTGGCATCCATCCACATGGTAGTTACCCCGGTCGTGGTTTCGCCCGCCATAATCGCGCGCTGAATGGGGGCCGCGCCCCGGTAGTGGGGCAGAAGGGAACCATGCACGTTAATCGGGCCGAACGGCGGCAGGTCGAGCAATGCCTGCGGAATGATCTGTCCGAACGCGGCAAGCGCAAGGGCGTCCGGCTGTAAAACGCGCATCTTTTCCAGAAACGGCTCGGCCCGAACCCGGCGCGGCTGCAACACGGTCAGGCCATATTTCAGCGCGGCGATTTTGACCGGTGACGCGACAAGCTGATGCCCCCGGCCCTGCGGCTTGTCCGGCTGCGTGACCACGCATAATACGTCATGCCCCGCCGCCAGTACCGCGTCAAGCGAAGGGACGGCGAACTCCGCCGTCCCGAAAAAAATCAGACGCATAGGTTCTTCTTACTCCCTCGGCGCTCCATTACCATCCTCGTCATCCTCGCCCAGCATCCACATAAGGGTATCTGGGTCGGCGCGGTCAATGAACAGAATGCCGTCGAGATGGTCCACTTCGTGCTGAATCACGCGGGCTTCCAGTTCTTTGGCGCGGCGCTTGACGGGACGGCCCCGCTCATCGAAGCCCTGCACCTGCAATTCCTGCGCGCGCTTCACCACGCCCTGCAAACCGGGAATGGACAGGCAGCCTTCGGGCGGGTCGTCCTGTTCACCGGACTTTTTCAGGATTACAGGATTGACCAGAACACGGACGCCATCCCCCGCGTCGTACACGATAATGCGGCTGGAAACGCCGATTTGCGGCGCGGCCAATCCCAACCCATGCGCGTCCCGCATCACTTCCGTCATGCGCTCAATAAGCTGGCGCGTTTCCTGCGTGTAGCGGGTGATGGGCTTGGCGACCTGGCGCAAAACGGGGTTTTCGCCCAATTTCACAATGGCAGGGTGGCGCGTCCAGGCTAGTTCCAGTTCCACAGGCGGCTTAAACTGCGCGTCAAAATCCGAACTCGGCGGCATAAGATACTTCCCTCAAAACGTGTTTTCAATAGTTCCTGCGAATGTGCAGCGTCTGTCACTTCCTCACTCGGCGCGCGAAATACCCCGCAGCAGCCAATACATTATACAACAAAACGTTTTCAGTCTTCCATGCTTTGCTTTAACTCGCCTGCCGTCAGTGGCGGGTAATGCCAATTTTCTGCCTCTGTTCCTCAAATGCCTCACGCGCGTCGCGCCCTTCGCCACGCGCAAACTGAAGCTGAGATTGACGTATAGTAGCAACGCTTTGCCAATGTTCAACCTGAGCCAGCAATGCCTGATACGCTTCGAGCGTCAGCAACACCATATCAGGCTTGTTATCAGCAGTCAGCACAAGCGGTTCACTCTCGGTTTTGACCTGCTCTAAGTACAACTCAGGATCGCGCTTGAATTCTGCCGTTGTCGGCGTTCTACTGATAGCAGTCATTTCTGGCCCTCCTTTCAATCTCTCCTTTCAATCTCTCTCGCCTCGCTTAAACTCACCTGCCGTCAGAGGACGTTGCGCTCCATGCCGGATACGGTATACGCGAATTTCGCCGGGTTCCTCGTCTTTTGCTTCCTTCACTATAACGAAAATGACTCGGTAGGTAACGCTACGCTTTGTATAAAGCAGATGACGAACTTCCCGATTGTAGAGGTCGTTTTCGGGCGCGAACGAACAACGACGCGGCATTTCTTCAAGCGAGAAAATGGCGTCCATCAGACCGATGTACCAATCCGCGGCGTACTTCGGAGAATGTTGCTCCATCCACTCTAAGGCTTCTTGCGCGTCTTGCAAGGCATCATCAGAGAAATCAAGGTAATATGCCATGTTTGCGCCCCAATTCCTCCAGTGCTTCACGAGCCGGACGTGATTCGCCACGTTCAAACTGAAGTTCGGCTTTGTACAAGCCAATCACACTGTCCAACAGGTCTATGCGTTCAAGCAACGCTTCATACGCTTCGGGCGTGAGCAGCACAACATCAGGCTCGTTGTTTGCCGTCAGTAAGAGTGGCGCGTCGCCCCTTTTTACCTGTTCGATATACAATTCAGGATCGCGCTTGAACTCTGCCGTTGTCGGCGTTTTGCTGATAACAACCATTTCTAACTCCTTCTCAATCCCTCTCACCCTGCTTAAACTCACCTGCGGTTAGAGGACGTTGCGCCCCATGCCGGATACGGTATACGCGCAAAACACCATCATCTTCCTCCGTTTGCAACTGCAAAATGACGAAGATGATACGATAAGTCACGCGCCGCTTTGTATAAAGCAAATGCCGTGTCTCTTTGTCATAAAAATCATTTTCCGGCGCAAAGGAACAGCGGCGCGGCATCTCATCCAGAGAAAAGACGGCATCCATCAAACCATTAAACCATTCATTTACATGAGTTGGCGAACGCTGTTCCATCCAATCAAAAGCATCTTGCGCGTCCAGAAGCGCCGTTGGCGCAATTTCAACGTGGTACGCCAAGTTTGAGCCTCAATTCTTCCAACGCTTCACGCGCATCGCGTCCTTCGCCTCTGTCGAATTCGCGTTCCGCTTTGTACATGCCGATTACGCTGTCCAACACGTCTATACGGTCGAGCAACGCCTCGTATGCTTCGGGCGTGAGCAAGACGAGTTCCGCCTTGCCGTTTGTCGTAAGCACGACTGGCTCACTCGTAGCTTTTGCCTGTGCCACAAGTTGTTCGATACTGAAACGAGGTTCACTGACAACTACCATTGCTTAACTCCTATCTTTTCTCATTTTACAGGTCTACTTTGGCGTGAGAAGACAGACCATGAATTCACGGTCCTCCTGACCTGATTTATATACCAACCGAGAAAACTCTACTGCCATCTGACCAGAATTGTTTATGGTGAATACTTCACGGACGAAGTATTCACCATATTTTTCAAGGGCGAAACGCTTCCCATCTTTGATAAGATAACCTGTAATAATTCTGCCAACAATGTCACCACGGTCGTTCATGGCTGTCGCATTGCACAAGTTCGATTTAGGCCCATCTACTTGTAATCCAATGTCAATCATTTTCCCATTTCGCCAGATAAATGGAAAGGTTTCTGATTCGCCCAACACTTCCCCTTTGTTGTTGATAGCAATCGCTTTGCTGTCCGTATTATGAAGAGTTCCTAAATCGATGAATTTGCCATTGCTCCACAAAAAGGCATGTTCCCGATTGCTAGAATTGCGGCCTTCAATCATGTACTTAATTGAGGTAAACATTGTTCCTGCAACCTGACCTGCATCATTAATACAAAGTTTATCTTGTCCCACGGAAACACCCAAGTCAACAATCTTGCCATCCTTGTAAAGAAAAGCTTGACCGCCCATTACACCCGAAAAACCAACAATCTACCCTTTATTGTCGATGCCTCGGGCGGTATTATATTTTGCGTCAAAACCATTAAGAATATTTATCTTATCATCAGCCCACAACACGGCCTGCCTCCGCACTCCGCTATGATCGGTCTTTTTACAGGTAAGTTGTCCAACTACTTGTCCCTTGTCGTTAATAGCATAGGCTCTGCTTTCAGTATCATCCTGACCGCCGAAATCAGTCATTTTGTTGTTACTCCATAAAAATGCATGATCCAAGCCTGTTGATGATCTGAACCAGCCTACTACCTGCCCCTTGTTGTTCATAGCTGTGGGATGTATAAATAACTCACCTTACGCAGGCGCACTCATGCCTTTGAGCAGTTGTAGTTCGCGGTAGGCGCTGGCAAGGGCCGCTTTGTAGAGCCTGCCTTTCATCGCAAAATGGTTCAAGCGCGTCTGCAAACGCAGACTTTCCAACTTCACATACGCCCATAAACAGGCGAAGATATGGTTGCTCTGGGTCCGAATAGTTTTGGTCGGCGACTTGGCGAAACTCGCATTGCTCTTGACCGATTTGTGATACTCTTCCACTTTCCACCGTTTTTGGTAGATCGTCTGGATGTCGCAACCGCTTAACGTCGTGTCACTCGTCACGAGATAGAGAACGCCCTGGCTGCCGTCCTTGTTTGTAAAGACCTGCTTACACAGCAGAAGGGGGAAGTTTACCCCCTCCAGCCAGATGTTCAATATGGCGTCCGCTTCGCAGCAAAGCGAGGATACGGGCATATAGCGGCCTGCCAACTTGTCTTCCTGGGACAAAGCCACCTTGCGGTTGGCCTTAATCGGGAAGATAAAGTCGGTTTTGCCTTCGTTTTTGAGGTGCATCATCGTTTCTGCCGCGCTGAACCAAGCGTCGGCCAGGACATAGCGAAAAGGCAATTGGTTCTTCTGACATTGCGCCACCATCTCGCGCAGGTATTCGTTCTTGGTCTTGGGACACACTCGCTTGGGTTTGCCCGTCTTCTTATGCGTTTCCCAAGCCGACTTTTGGATCAACTCGAAGGCAACGGGCAGAGCGGCAGTGGGCGCGCGATACAAACAGGTCAGAATGTTGATGCCCTTCACGTTGCGGTTGAAGCAATGATCCCAATGCCAGCAAATGAGTTCGCTTTCATCCGTATAGAGTTTTTCTTCGATGCTGTCATCGAAGACCAGAACTGCGTCTTCACATTGTACCTGCCGTACCAAGGGTTTGACCAGATGCCACAGGTCCGAAGAAGTGAAGTCACGTCCTGACAAGAACCGCGTGATCTTGTCGTGGCTAATCGCGCCGTCGAGCAGGGTGGAAAGGCCCGTCGCGGTAGTCAGGCCGAACGAACAAAGGAGATAGTCTGAGTAAAGGTCCAGAAGTTGTTTGTCCATGACACTATTCTACCGTCAACAACAGCAAATCTGTGACTACAAACTGCTCGCCTGCGTAAGGTGAGTAAATAACGAACTGGGGTATTCAATTTTGGTAAGGGTATACTGATTGAGATTGATGCGACCAAGATTTGTCTTCGTTTGAGGCGTGGCATTGCAGGAAAAGGTCAGGAGCGCGAACATGGCGACAAGGGCATGAATGACAGTTTTCATCGTGTTTCCTCTACAGGGGTAGGAGTGAGCAACGCTCAAGAAGGACATATGGGTTTATATTCGTGGCTGATAAGCAAATTTCCTGCTGATTTGCATTTTCAGCAGGAGAGTTGCTGGCAAACACGGAAAGGGCTGTCAGGCGGAATATATCGCAAACGAACGGAGAAGAACATGAAACAATATTAGATTGCTTGCTTGAATGCGTTTGTGTTATGCGCGTTGCTCTACGGCTGTAGTCATGCAAACGGCCTGCCGGGTAAATACGTCTGGCACGTTCCCAACAGCGTCAACTACTGTATTCTTGAACTAAATGCGGACGGAACTTTCGTGTACGGCAAGAGCGCGGCACAGGCGTAAGCGGTCAGTACGACGTTCAAGGCAGCGAGATTACTTTCAAATACATGGGCAGCGCAGACAAAGGCCGCATTGAAGACGGCGCTGTGTATACAGAAACCATCGGATTCAGCGGCGCGGGAAGCGGGGCGCACAAACATGAGAAAATGTCAGGCGAAGAAGTAGCAAAAATTCGCAAGAATGCGCAGTAGATTGTTTTATTCGGGCAAGAGTACCCTGCGTGTTTTTAGCGCTACCTGCGCCATGTCAACGAAGTAGGCCATGCCGCCGCCCGAATTCTTCCAACGCTTGCCGCGCGGGAAGCGCCTGACCGCGTTCGCTTTGCAGCAGCCCAACCACCAACCACCAGCCACGCCTCTCACTCTCCACTCTTCACTTTTTCCAGCAGTTCCATAAACGCTTTCAGGGCGACGGAGAGGTATTTGTCGCGGCGATGCACGAGGGCGATTTGACGCCTGGCGCGAGGCACATCCGTCAGTTTCAGGGCTACAAGCCGCCCTGTTGTCACTTCCCGGCGCACGGCCACTTCCGGCAGGAGGGAGATGCCCAACTCCGCTTCAATCATCCGCTTGATGGCTTCCACGTTATCGAGTTCCAGCGCAACCTGCTCTTCCACGCCTGCCTCGTTCAGCAATTTATCCACATACGCGCGCAGGTTGGTTCCCGATTCCATTAAAATCAGGGGACTGCCCTCCAACTGCGATGCGCGAACTGTTGTCAATCGGGCAAGCGGATGCCCGACAGGAACGACGACGCGAGTCTCATACTCCGCGAGAAACGTTGTCAGCAGAAGCGGATCATGGTTCTCGCCCGTTACCAATCCAATATCGGCTTCTCCCGAACGTACCAATTCCAGAATTTGCGCTGAAGCCCCGGTTTGTATGGCAATCTCTACGCGCGGGCGCGTTTGCCGGAACTGCCGCAACAGGGGCGGGAGGACATACGTTGCCAGCGTGTTGCTCGCGCCCACGCTCACGCGCCCCGCGTTGCCGGTTCCCACATCCGCCACCGCCTGCCGCGCTTCCTGCGACAAACGCACTATTGTTTCCGCGTAGCGATGCAGCGCCTCCCCTGCCGAAGTCATTTGCACCGTCCGGCCCAACCGATCAAACAGCGGCATTTTTAATTCCGCTTCCAATCCGGCGATTTGCCGCGTCACCGCAGGCTGACTCAGGCACAAAAACTCTGCCGCGCGGGTAAAACTGCCATGCGCCACAATCGCTTCAAAGGTTTCCAGTTGATACAGTTCCATGAGATTAGGTTGTCAGGTTGTTAAGTTGTCAGGTTGTTAAGTTGTCAGGTTGTTAAGTTGTCAGGTTGTTAAGTTGTCAGGTTGTTAGGGTTCTAGTCGGCAAGGGGCGCATTGCTGCTCTTTGCTATGCGCGATGCGCATGGAAAGCATGAAAATATGACATTTGCATTATAGATGCGGCGGGCGGTAAAATACAAGCGTCTTCAACAACATTTTACGGCCTGCTCTGCTTTCGCGCGTTTCGCTGCCCGCTCCAATGGGGACGTTGCGCAACTGTGCCGGAAGCAAAGGCCATACCGCGCGCAAGGACACATTATGGCATCCCACAACCTCTTTAACAGCCTCCAGAACTTTCAGTATGACGATGGCAAAACCGGGCAGTTCTACTCCCTGCCGCAACTGGAAACCGAAGGCGTCGGCCCGGTTTCCAAACTGCCTGTCAGCATACGCATCGTGCTTGAATCCGTGTTGCGCAACGTGGACGGCAAGCGGGTTACGCAGGACGATGTGCAAACACTCGCCAACTGGAAACCGAACGCGGAACGGACGGAAGAGATTCCGTTCATCGTTGCCCGCATCATTTTGCAGGATTTCACGGGCGTTCCGCTCCTTGTGGATTTGGCGGCGATGCGCTCAACTGTTGCGCGGTTGGGCAAAGACCCCGGTATCATCGAGCCGCTTGTGCCGGTTGACCTTGTGGTAGACCACTCCGTACAGGTGGACTACGCCGAGATACCCGACGCGCTGCAAAAGAATATGGAGATCGAGTTCAAGCGTAACCGCGCCCGCTACCAGTTTTTGAAGTGGGGGATGCAGGCGTTCAACGGCTTCAGCGTGGTTCCTCCCGGCATCGGCATCGTGCATCAGGTCAATCTGGAGTATCTGGCGAAAGGCGTCCTGCACAAAGACGGCGTAACCTATCCCGATACGCTTGTGGGAACCGACTCGCACACGACGATGATTAACGGGCTTGGCATTGTGGGCTGGGGCGTGGGCGGAATTGAGGCCGAGGCGGGCATGTTGGGCCAGCCGGTTTATATTCTGACGCCGGATGTCGTAGGCGTTCACCTGACGGGCGCGTTGAAGGAGGGCGTGACCGCTACCGATCTGGTGCTGACCATTACCGAAATGCTGCGCAAGGCCAAAGTTGTCGGCAAATTCGTCGAGTTTCACGGCGAAGGCGCGGCCAGTTTGAGCCTGACCGACCGGGCGACGATCGCGAATATGGCCCCCGAATACGGCGCGACAATGGGCTTCTTCCCGGTTGACGAGGAAACCTGCCGCTATCTGACCGCAACCGGGCGCACAACTGAGCAGGTAGACGCTTTCCGCCAGTATTTCAAGGCGCAGGGATTGTTCGGGATGCCAAAGCAGGGCGAAATAGAGTACAGCCAACTGCTGGAACTGGATTTGCAAAGCGTAACACCCAGCGTTGCCGGTCCGCGCCGCCCGCAGGACCGCATCAGTCTGGATGAGGTGAAAACCAAGTTCAATGACCTGCTGCACAAGCCCGTAAGCGAAAGCGGCTACAACAAGCCATTCGATGAGGCGAATAAACACTTTTTTGTGCGTACCGGATTGCGCAAGGGTGAAACGGTTTCGGAAGCCACTCTGACGGGCGGCGGCGAACAGGATTCGGACACGGTTCCCGACGGCACGGACGCGCTGGAAAGCGCGAAAGATACCAGCGTGATTACCGAAATCGAAATGATGCAGAACCGGCCTACGCCTGACCGCGTGGAGGATATGCCCGCCGGGGAATTCTCCCACGAGATGGTAGACCTGCATCACGGCGACGTGGTGATTGCGGCAATTACGTCCTGCACCAATACCTCTAATCCGAGCGTGATGCTGGCGGCGGGATTGGTGGCGAAAAAAGCGGTGGAACGGGGGCTGACGGTACGCTCTGCCGTGAAAACAAGCCTTGCGCCGGGCAGCCGCGTGGTTACGGAGTACCTGAACAAAGCCGGACTGCAAACCTATCTGAATCTGATCGGCTTCCATACCGTCGGCTACGGCTGCACAACCTGCATCGGCAACAGCGGGCCGCTGGAACCGCATCTGGAAGAGACGATTGTTAAAAACGATCTGGTTGTCGCCAGTGTCCTTTCGGGCAACCGCAACTTCGAGGCGCGGGTTCACCAGAACGTGAAGGCCAATTTCCTGATGTCGCCGCCGCTTGTCGTGGCGTTCGCGCTTGCGGGGCGTGTGGACATTGACATGGCGAACGAGCCGTTGGGAGAAGACCGGCACGGGGATGAAGTGTATCTGCGCGACATTTGGCCGACAATGGCGGAAATTGGCGCGGTGCTACAGGCCGCCAATGACCCGGAAACGTACCGCGCCCTGTACAAAGACTTTGCCGATCAGAACCCGCTGTGGGCCGAAATTCCGAGCAGCGTGGGCAACGTGTACAACTGGGACGAGAGTTCCACGTACATTCAGGAGCCGCCCTATTTCGACAAGTTCGGCATGGAAGCGGGTGTCGCCAAAGACATCAAGAACGCCCGCGCGCTCGCCATTTTCGGCGACAGCGTGACGACGGATCACATCAGTCCGGCAGGCGCAATCAAAGCGAGCAGTCCCGCCGGGTTGTATTTGCAGGAAAAGGGCGTGGTTCCGCAGGACTTCAACAGCTACGGTTCGCGGCGGGGCAACGACCGCATTATGATGCGCGGCACGTTCGCCAATGTCCGTATCAAGAACCTGATGGTTCCGGGCGTGGAGGGCGGCGTCACGCGGCATCAGCCGGATGGCGAAGAGACCAGCATTTATGACGCCAGCATCAAGTATCAGGCGTCCAATATTCCGCTGATAATTCTTGCCGGACAGGAATACGGCACGGGGTCGAGCCGCGACTGGGCCGCCAAAGGCACGAACCTGCTGGGCGTGAAGGCGGTTATCGCGCAGTCGTTCGAGCGCATCCACCGTAGCAATCTTGTCGGCATGGGCGTTCTCCCGCTGCAATTCAAGGAGGGCGTCAACGCGCAGTCGCTCGGTCTGGACGGCACGGAAACGTTCGATCTAATCGGACTGGAAGGCGGACTATCCCCGCGCATGGACGCCACCCTTGTTATCAAGCGGACAAAGGAAGACGGCGTGGAAACAACCGAAGTGCCGCTCACCCTGCGCATTGATACGCCGATTGAAGTGGACTACTTCCTGCACGGTGGCATCCTGCCCTACGTCCTGCGCCAACTCATCGCCGAAGTCGTCCACTCAGGCCGCCACACCGCAGGGCAACCCCGACCTACAGGAACCCGAAACCAGCAAAACGGCGGCAGGCGGCATCTGAAATGGGAGAGTAGCCCACAACCCTAACCCTTCTCCCAACATTGGGAGAAGGGTTATTATAATAGACCTCTTTCATAAGTCCTCGTGAACGATGCGAAGCCTATCTCATCGAGTAGACTTATGAAAGAGGTTAAATGGTTTCAGTAAAGGTTTTCTGGTGATGACTACCAAAATTCGATCTGCTATACAGAAGCCTCCTGCCCCCTGGAAGCATTGCGCCACCTGGCCTGTAGGTGGCCTGTTCCAGGTTGGCTATGCCGAAAACAGCGATTTACTACTGGTGCTGTCCTCTCAAGGCCGAGGCATTTTTGATTGTTTGACAGGTGAGAAACTGGCTCGTGACTACGTTGAGGCTCACGACTTCTTTGACCCTATTCGCTTACTCGCGCAGGGGTTTGGCCCGCTGGAAGGCAAGAGCATCCGTATGGCAGGACTGTTCGGGGGCGGCTTGCCACTGACAACCAAAGATGAATGGTTTTTGGAAGAGGAAGCCCCCGCCGGGCCGACGCGCAGTATTCTGTTGACGCCTCCAACCGTCAAGCATGAAGATGGTCGCATTATGAATGGAGAATCCGTTGTCATTGGCGATGAAGGCGCTTGTGAATTACGCGCATATGGCTTTTCTGAAACGGGACGCAGTTTGGTAATTGCCATCAGCTGTGATTTAATTACCTTCGCCCGCTGATAATCTTTTTGCGCGTCACGAGTTCGCGATTTTTGCAGCGTCATCACTGTACATTGAGGAGGATTGCCCGTATAATAGTCCTACCACCATGTACTCATCAGAACAATGGCGAAATCAAGCCGCGCAATCGTTGCAGGCGGCGCAGTTGCTTTTTGATGAAGGCCGCTACCGTGACTGCGCGAGTCGCGCGTACTATGCGGCCTATCAAGCCGCTACTTCAATCTGCGTGGCGCATGGTGACAGTACAAACTTTCCGACGGGATGGAACAATCCATCACATGAGCAGTTGCCGGAGTTGATATTGAACAACGGTGGCTTCACGCGACAAGAGCGAAGAACGGTTGTGCGCTTGCTTCGTTCCTTGCGTACTGCGCGGGAAGATGCAGATTATAGACCGGGGCGAACCGTAGATAAACAAACGGCTTTCAACAGCCTGCGAGATGTATTGGTCGTAAGACGACTGCTGCGAGTTGAAAATGACTGAATTAAAACAAAAACATGAAATTGCTGATTTTGTGCGGCAAGCTTTAGCCGCCGCGCCGCCATTCGACAGTATGACGCTTGACGTAGATGAAAGTGGTATCTACAGCACAGTCAGCGGGAACAGAACGTGGTGGCGGGTTCCTGTCCTTCCGCGTCCGTGGCCTCGGCGCATGTACGCGCTTTATGAGGCGTTGGCCGAAGTGGAAGGGGTTCTTCAAGACGAACAGGGATTAGACATTATCCTGTTTCCGGGCGAACCGGTAGAAGCTGTAGCATAGAGAAGTATTCCGCTAGAGGCTGAGTGATTTGCCTGCCCGAACTTGTTGAGTTACGACGTTTTGAGCATTTCGAGGCCGCGCATTGTGCCGGTGCTGGACGCGAAACGGTCGGCTTCGATGCCGAAACGTTGGAGAATGTTCACGAACAGATTGGGCAGGGGATAGTTGCGGTCGCGGTCGAAGGCGAGATGCTGGCCGTGCCGGAAGCCGCCGCCCGCGAAGAGTACCGGGAGATTGGTCGTGACGTGGGTGTTGGCGTTGCCTAAATTGCTGCCGTAAAGCGTCATTGTCCGATCCAGCAGGGTTTCCGCGCCCTCTTTGTGTGACTTCAGATTGGTAAACAGGCCGTTCAGCAGTTTCATGTGTTCGCGGTCAATCTGTTCCAGTTGCGCCAATTTTTCCGCGCTGCGGCCATGATGCGAAAGGTTGTGGTAGCCGTCCGATACCGCCTTGCCTTCTACCGTAATGGCGGGCGAGTTGACGCTATCGAGCATCAGGGTGATGTTACGGGTGGAATCGGTCGCAAAGGCCATTTGCGCCATGTCGTACATCAGCCGTACTTTCTCCATGTACTCTTTTGGGTCTTTTGGGTCGAGGGGCGGGGCGACGCTGACAACCGGACGCGGCCTCTTTTCCCACTCCGCCGACTGCACAAGGCGCTGTTCCAGTTCGCGGACGCCCGTAAAATACTGGTCAAGCCGCTCCCTGTCCTTTGAACCGACATTGCGCTTCAGTTGTTGCGTCTGACCGGCAATGGTGTCCATGATGCTTTGTCCCAACGCCAAACTGCGCGTCTGCGCCTTCACCTCTTCGGGCGAACCTCCCAAAAACAGTTTTTGGAACACTGCGGAAGGCTTATCATCGCAGGGAATCAGGACGCCGCCTGCTGTGCTGGACAGACTGCGCGCGCCATTCACGTTGACGCCCAATGTCAGGGAGGGGAAGCGGGTCAGATGCCCGATGCGCTCGGCTACAAACTGATCGAGAGATATGGTGTTGCGAAATCCGCCGCTCGAAGGATGGGGCGCGGCGGTCAGAAAGCAGATGTCGGCGGGATGCCCGCCGTCCACGTCGGGATGCGTGACGCCGCTCATTACGGTGAAATCAGAACGGAAGTCGCGCAGGTGTTCCAGATAGGGCGATAGCGCATAATCGCGCCCTGTCTGATCCGCGCCCGGAAAAAACTTGTCCGGCAGCACACCCAGATTGTTGCAGATGCCGAGAAAACGGCGCGGCGCGAGGCTCTTGGAATCGGCACGGGCAAAGGCGGGCAGCATGGCATCCAGAAGCGGCAGGCTCAACAGAACGCCGGTTCCTCGCAGAAAATGACGCCGGGACAGGGGTTGCGGTGTGCAGACATGGACGGTTTTCATAGGTTCACTTTTCCTACTTGTTCCTGAAGAGGTCGCTGGCAATGATTTCGTGAAGGATGGATTTTACCCCGTATCCCCCGGATTGAGCGCGATTTAAGATGGCTTCCACTTGCGGTCGGTCGCCGAATCCTACGGTTGCTCCCGTAGAGTATGTCACCAATTGCCGGACAAGGTTACGGGCAATTTGCCGCTCATCCTGCAACAGCAGGCGTTTCATATCCCGAACATCGCTGAACTTGCGGCCATCGGGCAGGGAACCGGACGGGTCTACGGGTTGCGCGGCATGGAACACAAACGCCTGACCGTTCTTCCCGAAGCCCGCAGTCTTCGGGCCGTCGCCCAATGCGCGGTAGTGGTCGCGCCAGCCGCCAAAAACGTCGAAACTTTCCAGCGCGAAACCGGGCGGGTCAATGCGGGCGTGGCAGGATTGGCAGGTCGCCTGCGTGCGATGTTTCGCCAGTTGTTCGCGGATGGTGGTCGCGCCGCGTATGTCGGGTTCCACAGCGGGGACGGAAGGCGGCGGGGGCGGAACGGGCTGCCCTAAAATCCGCTCCGTAATCCACGCTCCGCGCAAGACGGGTGAAGTGGTCGTGCCGTTCGCGGTGACTTTCAACACGCTTGCCTGCGTGAGCAATCCGCCGCGCACCGAATCTTGCGGCAGGGCCACGCGCCGAAGGTGGGAACCCGCAATATCGGGCAGGCCGTACAGCGTGGCAAGGCGCTGATTGACCATGACAAAATCCGAGGCGACGAGATTGTGGGCAGGCAGGTTGCCGCGTATCAGTTCGGCGAAAAAGGCGCGGGGTTCCTCTATGGACGATTCGGTAAGGTAGTCGTCCAGATAGTAGTCGGGATACAGCGTCTCATCGGGCGAGGTGTTGCCGGTCTTGCGCAGGTCGAGCCAGTAGTCGAGAAACGCGGACACGAACCGTTGTGAGCGTGGGTCATCCAGCATCCGGTTGGTTTGCGCGACCAGCGTTTTCGGAGTATGTAATGCGCCCTGAGCGGCCAGTGAGCGCAACACGTCGTCGGGTTCCGAGTTCCACAAAAAGTACGACAGCCGCGTCGCAAGAGCGTAGTCGTTGAGCAGTCCCGGTCGTTCTTCGAGGGTGACAAAGGCGGGCGAACAGAGTACGCCGGTATACGCGGTGAGCAGCGATTCCGTAAAATCCGCGCCCGATTGCCGCGCCGTGTGGAAGAGTTTCACGAACGGCTCAACATCGGACGCGCCAATCGGACGACGCAGGGCGCGTTTCATGAAACCATGAATGAGCCGGGATGCGTCCCCATCGGGATCACTGGAAACAATCTCGATTTGTTTGCTGCCTTTTGTCCCTGTCTCTTTCAGAGGCAAATCGCCGCACAGCAGGCGCTGTCCCGGCGTCGGCCACGCCTCGTACAGCGGACCTTCCACTTCCAGCCACTGGTAAGCGACTCCCGGCTGTCCGTCCTTTTCCGCCAGAGGGTTGTGCCAGTTGGGGGGACGCGAACGGAACAGACGGGCGGCGTCGGGCAGAATGGTTTCCCCCTTGATCAGGTCGGCTTCGATTTCGCCGATTGTGGACTGCGGGCCGACATCCACGCTGCCCAGTTTGCGTAATTGCTGCGGCGGGGAGGAGGCGTACAGGCTTATCGGTTCCTGTGTCCGGCCTGCGGAAAGGTCCTTGCGGCTGGGATGCCACCATTGTTTGGGGTTGTCGGGCGCGGCCCAGAACGAATGGGCGCGCAGCCGGAGTTTGTAACGCCCGGAAACAGGGGCGCGGAACCGGTCGAAACGGGGCTAAGCGGCTCATACGCGCCGGCAGCTACGCCCATCGCTTCCAGTTCGCGCTTCGCCGGGTCTGCCGCGCCTACGGTCATGGGCGCGGTTTCCATCAGCGCGGGAATATCCGCCGCATCGCCGAGAATGGGAAATGTTGCCCGTTCCGACGCGGTATTGAATACGGTGAATTTCGCGGGGCCGACAAAGGAGCGCTGTTCGCGCGCGTAAAATCGCGTGGTCGTGGTTTCGGGTCGCGCGGCCTGTTTGGGCAGGGCTTCCCGCAGGGCGTAACCGGCGGCGGCGAGATAACGGCTCATCTGTACGTGGGATACATCCAGCGCGTCCCCCACCTTGTTAAAGCGGGCGGAAAGGCCATCTTCGGGCAGCATGTCTTTGATTTGCAGCCAGGGCGCGTCCAGCAGGTCACGGAGGGTATTCTCGTACTCATAGCGGTTCATGCGCCGCCATGTGGAACGCCCTTCGCGCCGGGTTCGCGCCGTATCCGCGGCAATCAGGGGCTGACTGAGGGCGGCCAGGAAACTCTTACGCGCGGCGGGAGCGGGTTGCGGAGACGTTTTCGGGGGCATTTCTCCGGCGGCAACGCGGTCATGCGCCTTGACCCAAAGGCTGAAATTGGCCGCAACTTCGGGATGAAAGGCGATTTTCAGGTCCAACCCGCCGCTTGTGTTCGTTTTGCTGTGGCAGGCCAGGCAGTTTTGACGCAAAAAACTCTGCGCGGCGGGCGGCATTGCCAGAGTGGTTTGCGCCCGCGCAGGAACGGGAGGACTGCTATGCCCGACAGATGCGGCAAACACCAGCAGCATCCCACTGCCGGAAAGGAGTAAGGCAAGCGAGCGTCGCCATGTCCCCCCTGCTTTCTTACGGAAATTTGAGCGCGGGGCTGTGAGTGATCTGCCCTGAATCATGTAAACTTTCCTCTGACGGTAATAGTGAAGAAGAGCAACCCTGATTTAAGTCTTATTACGAGGCTATATTCTGGTTAGAGATGGGTAATTTGACTTTGTTGCGCTGTAGTTTACTGTATCCGCGATTTATGCGCTGGAAAATTATCTGGCAGGGTCGGCGTCTCTAAACGGAAAAAGAAAAAGAGTATGCAGAGACAGCGTCGAAATATTGGCAATGCAGCGCTTCCAGCCCAGTGTCTCGTTGTGTCAAATTTTTTCTAAGGAGGCGTCGTGACCTCATTATGGTCACGGCGACCGTGTATGTACAGGCATCTTTTTGGCACCTCCCTTCCAGGTAAGATTGTGGAGAGGAATTTTAAACTCTCCGCGTCCCGCCACCTGGCTGTTTAATAGACGTTCTTTTTATGTAGACAGATGTTTCTGGCGCAGGTTTCGGTTTTTTGCGCTGTTTGTCACTTTTTTCTAAATTTTTTACCGGGGGGTTTGTCCTGGTGAGACCGGGGAAGTTTTGTTCCTCATTGGAGCGAAAGAATGAAAATCGGTTCGGTCGTTATCCGATGCTACGAATTCGACCGCATGTTCGCCTTCTGGCAGGAGGCGCTCGGTTATGTCCCCAGAGAGCCTGCGCGGGATGGCTGGGTGGTATTGCGTGATCCGCA
This sequence comes from uncultured Chthonomonadaceae bacterium, assembly GCA_963817895.1. Lineage (GTDB taxonomy): Bacteria > Armatimonadota > Chthonomonadetes > Chthonomonadales > Chthonomonadaceae > CAWFQB01. The sequence continues at coordinate 1,407,684 of CAWFQB010000001.1, read as the reverse complement.
GGGAAGCGGCCCGAATGTGTCGCTGGATAAGGTTCCTGAGAGACGCACAGGCAGGAGAAGCCGGCTGCATCTGGACCTTTATACGGATGATCAGGAGGCCGAAGTCGAGAGACTGGTGAGGCTCGGGGCGACGCGATACCCGTGGCGGTATAAGCCGGGGGATGATTTTGTCGTGCTGCGGGACCCCGATGATAATCTCTTTTGTGTGGTTCAGAAGTCGGATGACCGCTGAACGCGCAACAAAGCACCCAGGCGACCGGAGTGGGAACAGGATTAGCCTCTGCATCGCTTTCCGCCTGCTTCCCCTGTCTTACAGTATAGAAGCGAAAGGCGAACACTGCGCTTTTCATCCATAGAAGCGGGAGGGCATTGGGATGCGTGATGACATTGAGACAGAGCGGGGCGTTGCCTGTTCGGTATCGGCGATACTGTCGGTTCGTAACGGGGCGCGAGCGGTGGAGTTCTACAAAGCGGCCTTTGGCGCGGTTGAGGTCTACCGTGTCGAGGCTCCTGACGGCGCAATTGTGGCTCGCCTGACGGTGGAGGGCGGGGAATTCTGGCTGAGCGATGAATCTCCGAAATATGGTCACTCCAGCCCGGAAACGCTGGGGAGCAGTTCCGTTCGGATGCTTTTAACGGTGCCGGACCCGGATGCGATGTTTGCGAGGGCGCTTGGGGCAGGGGCGCGGGAGTCTTTCGCAGTGGCGGAAGCGCATGGGTGGCGCATGGGGCGTGTGGTGGATCCGTTCGGTCATCTGTGGGAGATCGGCTGTCCGCTGGCGGCTCCGTAGTGCAGGTTGTGCGCCTATCCTAAAGGGCCGGGGATTTCAGATTAAATCTCTTTCCCCGGCAGGAAAGTACAAGCGTCTTTCAGACGCAATTCTCAATCAAGATTCCCGCGTTTGAGGGACGCTTGCTTTGTGCAGGCAGGGAGTTTCAATCCCTGGCGACCATGCTACGCTTATTTCACAATAAGCGTTAATAAGTTTGTGGACAGCCTGACGCCCTTTATGTTTCTACCCTCACCCGACATTTCTGTCGGGTGCAATGTGGATAGAGTGCTTGCCTCCGGAGCAAGAGGCCGTTGGCTCGAATCCAACCAGGCGTATTTCATAACCTCGTTAGCATCCAACACCAGCCACAAATGTGGGTACTCGCCGTCAAGAAATGACTGAAAATCCGTCCGCAACTCAAAAACGCCCCCCTCTTGCTGTCCGAAGGCGGCCTGCCCTTAGACAAAGACAGCGCCAAGAAGCGCATGAATCTCTACCTGGAGTTTGCCGGCCTGCCTTACTACACCCGCCACTCCCTGCGCCATTTCACGGCAACGGAGATCGCCAAAACCAACGTCGTTAGCGCCGCCCGTATTTTAGGACACAGCCGGCTCGAAACCACAATGGGCTATCTTCACGCCGCCCCCGACCAAGTGCGCGCCGATCATACTGCCGCCAATCCGCTCGCAAGGTGCTGTAGCAGTCACCTGCTTCCAACGCAAAGCCGAAAAGAAAATCATCTGAATGATGTCTCTGGATGTAGTTACAGTAGAGAAGTCTTACACAGGGGTTCACACGGCTTGTTTGAGGGAGGGGCAGGAGCGACTATGCGGCTTGTAATCAGACACACTGCAACAAATTGTTTGCGATTGTGAACAGGTTTAGGGTACATTATTCAAACGAGGTGAAGACAATGTTATTGAGAGTTTCACAAGCGGCAGAAGAAGTGGGCGTGTCGCGTGAACGCATCTACGCGGCCATTCGCCAGGGCTGACTGAAGCCGGTCGAGGGCGTTCCTTACGTGTGCCTGAACAGTGAGGATATCGAAAAGTTCCGTAAGCGCGATAAGCTGAAGGGCGGGAGAGGCAAGAAAGCAGCGATTGCTTCCAGCGGGTAGGAAAGTCTTGGCTGCTGTGTTGGCGAATGTGGAAACGACTTGGAATAGGTTGATGAGGTAAAAGCAAGATGAGTAAAACGTTGTCCGAAGATTTAGCGAAACCTTCAGATACTTCCCTTGAGAGTGAATGGGCAGCAGTTGATCATGTAATAACAAATTGGCACAGGCGCGTACGGGATCAACAACTTACACACTATGCTGCTGCCGAATCAAATGACAAATGGCACAAGGGGCTAGGAATAATCGCAATTATCTTTTCTAGTTTCGCCGGCGTTGGCGCTGTGACTAATATCATTAAAAGTTGGGGTGATAGAGGAATTTATGTTATGGCCTTTCTCACTCTTACCTCAGCCTTTCTCTCAAGTCTCCAAACTTTTCTTAAGCTATCAGAACGCGCCGAAAAGCATCGAGCGTCTGCAGCGCATTACGCAGCGATACGAAGGGATTTGGAAAAAACAGCGGCTTTGCTTCCTGTCAGTCGCGGCAAACCTAAAGCTTACCTTGACGGCATTCAAAAGCAAATGGACGCCTTAGCCAAAGAATCACCAGTAGTATCTAATCGTTTATTTTCAAGCACTATTGCTAAAGCTTCTGGCTACTCACCTTTGAAGCCGGACAAAACTGATCAAAACGCAATAGAAGCTACGGACAACAACTAGCAATCAAGCTGCCAATAGGATGACACCATGAGTCTTTTCAGCAATCTACAAATCCACCGCATCACAGAAAGTCTCTTAGCAAAACGTCAAGATGGTGGTCAGGGATACTATAGACTATGCGCAGATGCACCCTCTATGCTAAATAGAGAGCTGCTGCGAACCGTCACACAGCGGCTTACGGAATACCTTCGATCAAATTCCCATTGCGTTGAAATGGATATCGAGAATGATGGCGAAGGATCTACTTTCCAGATGTGCGCAAAGATGATTGCCTGTAATGACATCGAGTTTATCAGGCTCAATCGTGAACTTGTCCAAAGATTGGAGAGTGTGCAAACATCAGGCAAAATTCCTGATGGATATGTTCTGGTACTATCCGGTACAACTGGTGATGAAGACAAGCGTTTTATTTGTGTGATGAAGAGCGAGCTGCATGAAGGCTTTTCGACATCTGCGCAACTAAGTGATGGTTCAGCTCTGGTAGAGCAAATGCAGCATATAAAGCAAATGTTTCTCACACCGACTCAAAAGCTCTACAAAATAGGAATATTTGTAGAAGAAACAAGACCTGATGGGCCAGAGGGCGAGCTTCGTTTCACCGACGATTTCAGAGCGATTATATATGACCATCATATAACCCGTACTTCCACAGATGGGATGGCCCAATATTTCTATAAATCCTTTATGGGATGCACGGTAGCAAAAATTTCGAGAAAATTGACAGGAGATTTTTATAATCTTACCCAATCTCACATACTCAACTTGTCCATCTCGGACAGAGAAAAAGTAGAAATTAGTACACTCTTGTATTCCTATTTACAGGACCCTGTTCGTAGTAGAATCAATGTGGCAGATTTTGCTGCCTATCTTCCCGAAAACTTTCGGGGCCAATACGTCAATGAAATGGGGGAGAAGGAATTCCCAGACATCGACATAGTAATTGATAGAAACGTCGTGGCTGGGAAACTGAGCAAACGCTTCCTTAACTTCAATTCAAAGGTAGTAATTACAGCCCCGTCAACAGGCTTTGAGGACCTATTAGAAGTCATCTCCAACGATGAGGGCTACACACTCATCAAAATCCGGGGTTTCCTGACTGAGAAGGGCGATACCACTAGGCCCGTGAATGGATCAAGTCATGACGCCGGAAGAAGCTAAGGAACGTTTTGCAGCAGAATGGGGTATCTTTAATGCCCTGGGCCACTTGGTTGTCAAAGAGGTATCCGATCAACTCCGTGGTGAACTACCTTCACTTCAACCTATCAATGCTTTCTTGCGGATACCTCCATCGCCCCGCGTCAAGGATCCAAATTCCTTTGTTGCGAAGGCCTTTTTTCGAGGCATGAACTTTGCCGATCCGTACAAGGACGTTCTTGACAAAGTGGGTGTTCGCTTTGTTGTTTTACTGCTCGAAGATACAAAGATAGTAGGTAACGCCATAAAAAATTCCTCGATTTGGTCGTGGGAACAATCACGAGAATTCGCTGAGGACAGGGAACGTTATCCCACAGTCTTTGATTATCAATCAGATCATTACATTGTGAGGCTGCAGGCCCCTCATGTGTATGAGGAAGTATCAATTCCAGCCGGTACCCCATGCGAAATCCAAGTTCGAACCTTAATGCAGCATGCGTACAGTGAGATGTCACACGATACGGTTTATAAACCATCCGCCGTAGGAGATCCCCTATTCGGCGAGCGTTGGCAAGAAGTATGGCACTGCTTGAAGCTACTGAAGATGTGTTTCAGAGGTCAGCAGACATTGTAAATCGAATGCACAGAAACGTAAGCCACACAATTGAACAGCTTAATATCCTATATTCTGAGGGAGTTCATAAAGAACCCATTCAGGATACGAAGACTAGCGTGTGGTTGTTAAAGGAGTTGGGCGCTGATCCTGAACATTTGGATGTGGAGCAAGTAAAGCAGTTTTTCGTTAGGCGCCCAGCTCTTTACAATGATATTTGTAAAGACTACGACGAAAATTATGTTATGCGCCTGGCTGCGGTACTGTATGTATACTTTTATGTCTCCTCGAATAGGGTTGAGGCCAAAGCCAGATGGCCTTTGACCGATAAGGAGCTGAGCCCTATTTGCCGCCATCTTGGTATGACTGTAGAACAGCACTTACTGATACAATGTTATAATTGTCATTTACTCAAGTGCCACCCAACTTATCGCAAACAACAAAAAGCCCCTTCCTGCGAAACTCTGCAAGGAGGGGCTTGGTTCAGCTGTTCAGGTGTTCAATCTTTGTAAGGTCGAATGACGACCATTGAAGAGAGGTCTCGATCCGAAGTCGCGCCGGCATCACGCTCGTTGCCTGCCGCGCACTTCCAGACACCGCTGCCAGGCGACTGCACCAATTTGACAGTATGGCAAAAGCCCGTCTTTGTCGTGCTGCTGCTGATCAGCCCTGCATCGCCAGACCGGATAAGGTTTGCGCCGCCCATCGGACAGATACGACCGCGCCGCACAGGTTTCCATCCTCACCCGACATTTCTGCCGGGTGCAACTTTCCGCAGGTGTGTATTTCTTCTGCAAAGAGGTGTTTCCATCCTCACACGACAAGGCATAGTACGCCGTCAACACAGCGTTCTCCTTTATGCCTCCAAAACCTTCGCTATACAGGACCAACACTTCTAAATGGAAAGGTTTTCATTTTTTCGCGCCGCGCGCAGAACAGGAAGCGCGCTTCGCTATTATTTCAAATCATCGGAGGCGGCAAAGTCGCTTGCGCCGATTTCGCGGACGATTTGTGACCATGATTCGCGGTAGGTGGGGTATTGCGGGGCGAAGCCGAGGGTCTGGCGGATTTTCTCATTGCTCATGCGGTGGGATTGGGTCAGCACGTCAATAGTCAGCGCGCCGACTACCATTTTCGCCATCAGGGGCGGCACGGTTCGGGGCGGCTGCGCGTGGAGGAGTTGGGCGGCGTAGGGGAGAATGTCGCGCATCCGGGCGGGTTCGTTGTCCGCGACGTTGAAGGTTTGTCCGGCTGCGAGTTCCGGCTGTTGCAGGGCGAGGAGAATGGCCTGAACCGCGTCCGCGACATGAACCATGCTGACAAACGCGCTGCCGTCGCCAATGACAGGCAATAAGCCGCGTTTCAGGGCCGTGACGCTTTGCTGCGTGTGCCATGAATCAGCGGCCATCAGGACGGAAAAGCGCAGCAGGGTGGCGGGCAGGCCGGACGCGCGTACCCGGTCTTCCATCTCCTGCGTGGCGTGGAGAAAAGCGTGGGAACTGCGCGGCGAAGTTTCGGTTATCCAGCCGTCGCCCTGCGTTTCGCACACCTGATCCGCGCTTGCCTGCGCGAACAGGCGCAGGTTGGCGTTTCTGGCAGCCGCAAGCAGATTGCGCGAACCCTCCAGACGCACCCGGTCATTCTCTTTCCAGTGGTCGAGATTGACGCGCAGTTTCAGCGGTATGGACGTGGCAAGATTGACAATGGCATCGGGCTGAACGTCGCCAACCGCGCGGGCAATGCGGGCGGCATCCAGAACATCGGCGCGAACGGGCGTTGCGCCCATTTGCGCGACGGCCAGAACTTTTTCGGGCGTCCGCCCCATGCCATACACCTCATGCCCCAACGCCACAAGAGACGGCAGCAGCGCCCGCCCCAACACGCCCGTCGCCCCCGCCACAAAAACCTTCATCCTTTTTTACTCCCGCTTCTGTGCGCCATCACATTATCGGCGGGGGACAAGCCCCCGCCCTACCTACAATATTTGTATGCGGCAGAAGCGGGCAAAGTTCCATGCCGCGAACAACCGGATGCGCAATGAAAATGGGTTAATGTCTGCGTGGGAATTGCGGAGGCGCAGTGTAGTGCAGCAGGTAGGCGAAATTGCTTTGAGGCTTACCGCCGTTCATCTGTTGCGCTTTGTAGGTGAGTTGGATACGCCCGGATTTTACCAGTTTGCCCAACGTGAATTCAGCGATTGTGCCTGTCATCTGCGAGGGCGTCTCTTTATGCGCCATCGTATCCAGTTTCCACGCGAAACCGTTCCATGTGGCGTCTGCGGACTGGCTGGTATTGGCTTTCACTGGCGTTGGGGCGTTCAAAACGCCAAGCAGGGTTTTCACGCTTTGCCGCTGTAGATCAATCTCAATGCCGTTCAATCCGAACAGCGTTCCCACGCCGGTCAACACGCGCCGGGTTCCCACACTCCAAATCGTAATCAGACCACCACCCACCCTGCGCAATTGCATCTGCGGAGCCGGATGGTTCAACAGATTGTACTCTTCCCGCGTCAGGTTCAATCGCGCATCGTAGGGAATATTCTCGCCCGGTTTCACTTTCTGGATTTCCGCCATAAACCACTGGGGATTTTTGCGGATGCCCTCCTGCATCTTGCGGCTCAGTTGGGCGAGACGCGGCGAGGGTTCCGGCTGCATCACATCGGCGCGAAACCGTCCCGGCGGCAACAGGGCGGCAAGGCTGATGTTGGCGGAAGCGGAAGGCGCGATGGGCGCAGAACGCGCAGGCTTCAGGTTCGGCGGCGCGGCAAGGGCCGCGTCACAGCAAACGCAGAGCAGAATACACGCTAACAAATTTTGTCTCACAAAACGCATTGGCTATTCCCGTCAATCTTCGCTCGTCACCACATTTCACGAGGCGTTTATTTTTACGTCAGCATCTTGCGCAACGTTTAACTTTGCCAGTTTTTCCGCTTCCTGCGCCAAAAGTGTATGAACGCCCTGCTCACGGTAAAAGTCAACCGCAATCTGAGCATCTTCGGCTGCGCCTTGCCTATCGCCAAGCACGGCCTTTACTTTGGCGCGAAGAACGTATAGTCTATAACGCGTGTAACAGACTGCATGATGTTGTATGTACTCCCATTGATTAGTTATGTACTCATTACACCTGTGTACGCTGATACTGAATAAAGCCTCGGCAAACGTAGTACGCGCCCCTGAACTTCTACCGTATTCGCCTGTATTATGGTAAAACTGAACCGAGTCTTCTATCTGTTCCAGCCCTCTTTCGTCTCCTTGTTGAACATCAATATAGCCCCTATCAGTACGGATAGAAGCTAATCCTATGGAATTGTTTATAGCAGTATATCCTTGTAGGGCTTCATCATATAAAGGTATAGCCGCATCATACTCTTTTTGTTCAAGAAGAATTTTAGCTTTCAACTCACAAGTCTGTGCAGTATGCGGGGGCAATCTAATTTCGCGGCTGATAAGCAATGCCTCATTAGACACTGCGAACGCAGAAGAATATTCACCTTTTAATAACAGTATGAAACCGTAATGTACTAAACCATTAGATAACGCCAATTTATTACCGACACCTCGCAGCATTTCCACGGCAGTTGCAGCTAATGACAATCCTTGTTGTAAATTCCCGCCTTCGGCATAGTTTATACCTTGAAGTAGGCGAACCGTTGCTGATCCTAAATCATTATTGGTTCTCGTAAATAGTTCGTCAGCACTCCTGTAGTTCTCTAACGCTACATTAGGTTCGCCGAGTCTGCTATTGATAATCCCAACATCCATTAAAACATAAGCGGTTTGAGATACCTCTTTTCGATTGACGAACATTTCTCGCGCGACATTTAGCTGTTCAAGCGCTTCCGGCAACTTGTTAATATTTCTAAGATAGTTTGCATAAAGTCTGTGTGGCTCTGCCACATTGCGTTGCTGAATTAACATCTCAAAGAAAGGTATGGCTTTATCCAGCAGAATGTGAGGGGAATCTGCCATTGCAGCAGTTACGGAGGTTAGTACACTTAATCCGACCTCATGTTCCTCTGCAATTAACTGATGAAGTATGGATAGTGCTTCATCATACTTTTGCTGATTCATTGCCTCAGTGATTTCCTGACTCAATACTAAAGGCGTGTCATCAACTATTTCTCTTAGAACACGCGCGATGCTCTGGTATGAGGGGAATAAGTCAGTATCCGACCAGCGATAAACGAATGGCTCTTCGTCAAGGGCAAGACGGGGATGGTAGGGAATACGCAGTTTGAAATCGGCTTTGAAGCGGGTTTGTTCAATCGCTGCTTTTGCTGCTTTGATGCGCTGATCGCGCAGTTCTTCAAGGCCGGTGGGAACGGGGGAGGCGACGAAGACGAGTTGACCCTCCTGCCAGCCGCTTGCTTCCAGTTGGCGCAGGAACTGAACCGTGCCGTCAATGTTCTGGCGGTTCAGGCCGGTAATAATGAAAATGTGGTCGGCAAGGTCGCGGGTGCAAATGCCGCCCTCGTCCGAAAAGCCCGTGCGGGAGTCTATGAGGACGTAATCATAGCGTTCCGCGTCACGAATATAGGTTTTCAGATACTTGAACAGCGGCTGCCCAACTCCCTCCGCATAAAGTTGCTTGAAGTCAATGGCGTACAGGCGTTCCGTATACGTGGCGTCTATGCGTCCACAGGGCAATAGGTGCAGGCTGCCGCCCTCCAAGGGTTCGAGCGTGTCGGGTATTTGAAGTTGGCGAACATACTTGTCGAAGAAGGGTGCGCGATTGGTTTCATCGGCTAAGGGAGAATTTTCAGGAGCATCTACAAAATCTTGAATCAGTTCTACAAGGCCGTCGCGCTGTTTGTCGGCTTCGACGGCAATATCTCGGAGGGCAAGATTCGTCAAACCGGGCGCTTCCAGATCGAAGTCAATCATCAGGACGCGCCGCCCACGCGCCGCGAGGATGCAGGCCACGTTAATCAGAGACATGGTACGGCCCACGCCTCCCTTGAACGAGTAAAAGGTGTAAAATACGGTTTTGCGTTTGGGACGGAAGTTCGTGGTTAGCATCAGGTAGCCGCATGCTCTAGCGTGATTGGCAAATCACGCTTGCGAAAAAAGTCTCTATGTGGTTCATACTTTGTACTTGTCACAGTTGTCAATGCCAGCGGAATTCCCTCTTCAGCCATGTAGCCGCAAATAGCGGCTCGTGTCCGTTCTCGCATGGCGGGAAGATAACGCTGAAACAGGGGCAGGACGCAGGAAATCTGGTACTCCTCTAAAAAGTCCGGCAGATTGGTGAAAATCTGATCCTCAACCGCGTCCGACCATTCGATCTCCGTTAGCAGCGCGACCGCTTCTTTAGGGCTTATCAGCGCAAGGCCACTAAAAGCAACACCTGTATATCGTTTCGAGGCACGGCGTACCTGTTCACGCCAAAACTCCGGCCTTCCACGCCAACCGAGCGCAACCAGACTTTGCAGCAGACGGTAATGCAAGTCTATCTGCCCGTCATTATCGGCATTGAAGAAGTTTAACGATTGCGCCATTTCCTCAATGTAGCCAATTACGGCTTGATTGATGGTTGTGCCGCCGCAAACCGTCTGCGCCAGTAACAGCAATTCATCCGCTGCGTCACCCTGCCATTCGCTTTCATTGTGACGCGCCATTTTACGTACAAAGTCCTCAACGATATTTTCCATATCCTGACGCGCAGGACGGCTGAGTTGTGGATAGATTTGCGTCAGCAAAAAATGTGGCAGTTCGGCTCGACCAAAACCGCCGGGAACAAGCATATCCTGACTATGCAGACGCGCAAATATCCAATCGCGTAGTTCAGATTCACTTAAATTTTCAACGGCTGCCAAATCCAGTTTGCCGTTTTCATCTGTAAGTGGACTCATATTCGTTTCTCTTTCGCCTTTGCTATGGGAGCGAGCAAACAATCGCCGGTCACAGGCTTATGAACCACTTCCGGGCAAGGGGACACATCGGCGCGTCCAAGCCAGCATAAAGTTCTGCCATACCGCTCATCCGTATAGGAAGGACGATAATAGTAGTTCCAGCCACTAGAGTAACCATCGGCAACGGTTGGATACAAAGGTTCCACTCCAACAGGCAAGTAGTAGGTCAGTAAAATCATGTCGCCGGTGTAATTGGGGTCCAAGCCGAGGCCGGCCCGGATGCCTTCCGCATCATCCGGCAATTTTTCAAAAGGGTCGCCATTTGGGTTGTCTTCGTTGAACGTCGCCCATATCATATACTGGCCGATTTCTTTGTGCGCTAATCTTTGCTGGACTATTGGTAGGGACTTTGACATTAGATTCCTGAGGAAGCGTTTTGCCGCTGTGCGTGAAGTCGCCTTGCCCTGTTTTACGAGTAGGTCAGCAAAAATGTTCTCCGGCGTGGCGCGTCCATAGTGAGTGGGCCAAGGTGTGGGAATTGAACCGCCATTTAATATGTACGGACGAAAGGCGTCTATAAATGCTGTTCGCAGACTGTCAGGGTCGGGTGAGGCGTTAAGGAAAGTTTGATGGAGTGTCTGCCAAATAGCAATGGTAAACCGCGCCTCCGCTTTCAGGTTAATGACAAACTGACGGCCTAAATTGTGACGCGACAAAACATCAAGACGCTCTTGAAGCGCCTGACTGTCAGCCGGGGATAAACTGCTTATAAATTCCGTCAGATTCAACGTTTTCTCCTCTGACCTGATGGATTACTGTAACAAAACTTTACCGCAGGCAGGCGAGTTAATCTTTACCGCGTAGGCCCATTCGTTCGCTTTCGGGGTTGGTGAACTCGCCCATTTCGTCGGGCTTTTGGACGCGGCGCAGGTGCTTGCGCAGTTCCTCGACCTGATCTATGACCGTGTTGTGGAAATCCTCGTCCAGCGTGGTCGCGCCTGCCTGCGCCCGACGCAGGGCGGCGGAAATGAAGACCTCTTTTAGATACGCGGGCGTGAAGCCGTCCGTCCATTCGGCAACCACCTGCGACAGGTTGCCAATATCCAGATCGGGGGACAGGCGTTCGGCAAGCGTGGAACGCGACAGCAGGCGTTCGCAATACGCGCGGCGTTCGGCAAGGGCGGGCATTCCGATGTGAAACACGCGGTCAAAGCGCGACGGGCGTTTGAGCAGCGCCTCGTCTATTTTGCCCGGATGGTTGGAACTGGCGATGATGAGCAGGCCGTTGTTGTTCTGGAAGCCGTCCAGTTCGTTCAAAAACACGGTGCGGTTGCCCTGCGTAACCAGTCCATCAATGTCCTCGAAGGCAAGCAGGCACGGCGACAGTTTGCGGGCGCGTTCAAAGATAACTTCTACGGCGTCCGCGTGGTTGCCGGAACTGAAATCGCGCACATAGAGAAACGGCAGCTTGTCCATTGCGGTGGCGGCGGCTTTGCAGATCATGGTTTTGCCGGTTCCGGGCGGGCCGACGAGCAGCAGTCCGCGCCGCCACGGGAAGCCCAACGCCTCGAAAGCGTCCTGATGCTGGAAAAATCCCTCGACGGCTTCACGCACGCCGCTCATAATCTTCGGAGCCAGAATCACATCGTCCCACGTCACTTTACCCATTTCGGCGTCCAGATCGGGCGCGCTTTCCCAACCCTGCGAGTAGCGCAGACTGCGACCGGCGGGACGCAGCGCGAACGCTTCCAAAGCATCGGCGAACCGGCGCAATAAGCGCGGGTCATGGCCCATCAAGACCGAACCCGTGCTGATGTAGGTTCCGGGCGGAAGGGCGATTTCAATGCGCTCCTCTTCCCACGTCACGGCGTACCACGCCACATAGGGACAGGTTTCCGCGCGCTCGATATGCCCGTCGTCGCCGGGAAGCAATGACTCGAACTGCTGCGCGGAGGTTTCGAGGAACTGCTTCAAGCGCAGGCGGTCGTGCCACAGCAGCAGGGTCGCGCCGCCCGGACGCTGTAGCCGGATAGCGTACAGCAGCGCGTCCATGCCTTCGCCATCGGCGGCTTCCATTTTGATGGCGTAATTGATGGCAGCATTGCGCCAGTCTTCGCCGCCGGGAAATTCGGTTGAAAATTCGTGATTTGTCATGGTGTTTCAGGTAAAGTTCTGTCGCGTTATTATGGCAGACAGGTTCGCGTGTGTCAAGCAGGGATGAGGGACAGGGCCGGCGTATCTAAAATTTGCCGCGTTCACCCGGCTTAACTTATTTTGCAACTTCACAGGTTGACGAAGCGTAAATAACCATGACACAGGAACAAAAGTATGAAAAGTATGAAATGTCATACTTTGAGACACGGAAAATTGCGAAGCAGGGAAGAGCAGTTATGGCGGAAAAAACCCGAACAGGAAAAGTGGACGAGTGTTTTTATGGCACGGCGACCGTTGGCGAACGGGGCCAGATTGTCATACCCGCCGACCTGCGCAAAGACCTGGCGATTCAGCCCGGCGACAAACTGATGATTATGACCCATCCCTCCGGCAAAGGCATTGTGCTGTTGCCCCTCGCTTCCGTGCGCGAGTTTATGACGCAGATGCTCGCCACGCTGGAACACGCGGAGCGCGACGACAAAGAAACCGGGCGCGTCCTGCCGGAGGACGCGCCCCATGAGGACTGAAATGAGAATTGCGCAACTCGCGCCTGCCGCGTGGATGCTGAGTCTGGCGGCGATCCCGATACTTGCGCCCGCAACCGGGGCGCAGACCGCCGCGCCCGTTCCACAGACGCAACCCAACACGATACCGGGCGGACAAACACCGACAACAGGCCCGACGATTCCGAACACGCCGCCGCCAACGGGACTGCAAGCGCCCCTGCCCGCGCCGACAAGTCCCCTGCCAAAGCCGGATAAACCGCTGCTGGCGTCGCCCCGATTGAACCAATTGACGGGGCGCGTGCCGCCGCAGCCATTGAGCATTGACGACGCGGTTGCCATCGCGCTTGCCAACAACCGCCAACTGGCGCTTTCCACCGCCGCCCTGCTGCGCGCGCAGGGGCGGCTTTCCGAAACCCGCGCCGCGTTCAACCCCACTGTCAGCAGCGGATTTACCTACACGCGCCTGAGCCGAAGCCAGAGCGCGGCCATCGGCGGCGGCAGTAGCGGCACAACGACAACGACGGGGGGAACGACCACAACCGGGGGAACCACAACGGGAGGAACTACCGGCGACGGCGGCAGCACAGGAACCGGAGGAACCACGACCGGAGGAACTACAACCGGCGGCACTACCGGAACAGGCGGCACAACGGGCGGAACAACCACAGGCGGAACCACCACCGGGGGTACCACTACCGGAGGAACTACAACCGGAGGAACTACAACCACAACCGGCGGCACAACCACAACAACGGGTAGCGGAAGCAACGTGATTACATTTGTCAACGCCGACCAGCCCGTGTTCAATGCGTCCGTGTCGCTGCCCATTGACATTGCGGGATTGTTGCGCGAAGCCGTGCGGCAGGCGCAGTTCCTCGAAGTGGCGCAGCGCATAGACATCAACCGAACCCGCAACCAGATCGTTTTGGACACCAAGACCGCGTTTTACGCCGTGCTGCGCCAGCAGGGGCTTCTTACGGTGGCGCAGGAAACCCTGCGCAATTCGGAAGATCGGCTGCGGGACGCGCAAATTAAATTCGCGGCGGGTACGGTGGCGCAGTTCGATGTGATCCGGGCGCAAACGGATGCCAACAACGCCCGCCAGCAGGTGATCGCGTCACAGGCCAATGTGGACAACGCGCTGGGCCAATTGAACAACAATATGGGCCTGAACATTGATACGGCCCTGTCCATCACCAGCGTCAACGCCGTACTGGACCCGCCCGGCGTGTTGCCGCCCGATGCAAACATCAACCCGAACGGCCAGCCGCCCGCAACGGGAGCGAACCCAAACGCCATTCTGCCCGCCAATCCCGTCGCGCCGCCCGAAGTTCCCCAAAATCCCACACTGCCGCCGTCCGGGGGAACCGGTTCCACGCGGCAGCCCGTGATTGTGTCCGCGTCGCAGGTATTGGGGCCGGAGTATCAGGCGGTGGTTCAGGAAGCCCTTGTCAATCGCCCGGAAATTTTAGAATCGGACGCGCAAATCGCCGCCGCCCGCAAAGGGATTCGGCTGGCGCGGCGCAGTCAACTGCCGGTTCTCAATCTCAGCGCGAACGCCCAATACTCGCCTAATACTGCCGGGTTTTCACCTCAGACAGATACCGAGTCGTTTGTTGTCGCGCTGTCGTTTCCGCTGTACGACGGCGGGCTTTCCAGCGGGCGGGTGACGCAGGCGCGGGCGGATGTCGCCACTGCGGAAACCAACCGCCGAACCGCCGTAGATACGGTGCATCTGGATGTTCGGACGTCGTATCTTAATTTATTGCAGGCGCGTGACCGGGTTGCCGTCGCCAACGCTTCGCTCGGACAGGCGATTGAAAGCTACCGGCTGGCGCGCGTCCGCTATACCAACGGCGTTTCCACGCTGGTAGAGGTGAGCGACGCGCAGAACGCGCTCACGCTTGCGGAAAACAATCAGGTCAACGCCCTGTACGATTATAACAACGCGCGTGCCACGCTGGACAAAGCGGCAGGCCGCTATGCGTATCTGAACAATGGGCCGGGATTTGCCGCTCCGCCCCCGCCCCGCGTGACAGGCAGTACGCCCACGGGAGGACGCCGCTAATGAAATCAACCCTTTCCAGAAACCTATTCAGAAACTTACCAATGAAACATTCACATAATCGGGTTCGCGCCCTCGCTGGAATTGTAGCCGTAACGGGCGTGATTGGCCTGACGGGATGCCGTAAACCGGGCGGCGACGCGGCTAAAACCGATGCGAAGGGCGCAGGGGCGAAACCCGCCGCGCCCACAGCCACGCAGGTAGGCGTTATGTCCGCCCGAACCGGCGTGATTACCCAAACGCAGCAGGTGACGGGCGCGTTGAGCGCGCAAAACGATGTGACAGTCGGCTCCAAACTGGCGGGCAAAATCAGTTTTGTCTACTACCGCGAGGGGGATACGGTGCATCGGGGCGCGGTCGTGGTGCAGCAAGATGTGTCTGATTTTTCGGCGCAGTTGGATCAGCAGCGCGCCAATCTACGGCAGGCGCAAACCCGTTTGGCGCAGGCCCGCGAAACGCTTTCCAATGCGCAAACAACCGTAAAACTGACCGATCAGCAGACGGCAAGCGCGGTCAGTCAGGCAAAGGCAGGATTGACCGCCGCGCAGCAATCCGCCGCAGTGGTGAAAACCGGGGCGCGAACGCAGGAGCGGCAGCAGGCGCAGCAGGCTGTGTCGCAGGCGCAGGCGGATCGGGAAAGCAATGTAGCCGACCTTGCCAGCGCACAGGCCGATTACAACCGGGCGCAATCCGATTTGCGGCGCTATCAATCGCTGTTCAAGCAGAACGCCATTCCCGCGCAGCAGTTGGATCAGGCGCAGGCCGTTTCGGAAAGCGGCCTTGCCCATGTCAACGCCGCCAAAGCCAAAGTGTCCTCGGCGGACGCGCGAATTCGCTCGGCGCAGGAGAATCTCAGTCTGGTGCAGGAGGGTTCGCGCACGGAGGATGTGGCGCGGGCGGAAGCTACAGTCGAGCAGTCCCGCCAAACTCTCATTACCGCGCAGGCGAACCGCAGTCAGGTCAATTTGCGCCGCGCCGATGTGACAACAGCGGAAGCGGGGGTACAGCAGGCGCAGGCCAGCATACAGCAGGCCGAAGCTGCCGTTCGTCTTGCGCAGCAGGCTCTGTCGGATGCCGCCATACGCGCCCCGATTGAGGGCGTAGTGGCCGAGCGCAAGGTGGAACCGGGGCAGCAGGTGGCGGCGGGATTCGGCGTGATGCGGCTCGTCGCGCTGGATAGCATCTATTTCGACGCGCAACTGCCCGAAATCTATGTACGCCGAAGTGACTCCCGGCAAAACTGTAACCGTGACCGTGAGCGCGTTTCCCAACCGGACGTTTCAGGGCGCGGTGAAGCAGATTTTCCCGGTCGCCTCGTCCGCCGCCCGCAACTTCACGGTGCGTATCGGCCTGCGCAATGAGGGCAGCACACTCCGCCCGCAGATGTTCGCGCGGGGCGAGATTACGCTGAACACGCATCGCAATGTCGTGCTTGTGCCACGCGACGCCGTTCTGGACAACGACGGCAAAGCCGGACGCTTGTTCGTGGTCAACAACAAAGTCGCTGAAGAGCGCAAAGTGAAAGTCGGCTACGCCAACCTTAAAGACGTTGAAGTCACGTCGGGCCTGAAACCGGGCGATCAGGTCATCACGCTGGGACAGGCGCAGGTACAGGACAAGTCCCCGGTGGAAATCCTCAAACCGGGTAATAGCAGTTAGTGAGGGTGTCCCTCTATGGAATTCAGGCGCGCGTCGCGAAGACGGTTGAAAAGATCAAAGAAGCTATCGATCCTGAAGCCTGGTAATCGAGGAAGCCCATCTTCCGGCTCTTGCTCATGTCCGTCATAACTTCGATTGGGCGTCCCAGGTCAGCATCGGTATGCCAGGGAGAGACAAGGGTGTGGAGGTTAGGTTCGCTCAGGTGATACTTTGTGGCTATCTCTGTCCAGATCGGGGACGCATCGGCGAGTTGCGCTTCCAAAGGGGTTGCCTCACCGGGAAAAGTGGCGCCGGCTATTCCAAACCAATTCGCGATACGCTCCCACATCCAACTCCAACGGAAGACGTCACCATTGACAATGTTGAACGCTTGATTGCGGGCAATGGGCGTCGTACCCGCCCATAAAAGATGGCGCGCGAGAAGCCGCTGCGTCCGTCACATCTGTCAGTCCATTCCACTGCGCGGCGGAGCCTGGAAAGAGGAACGGGCGTCCCGTTTCGCGGCAAATCGCGGCATACGCGGCGAGCGTGCCCCCCATGTTCATCGCATTCCCGACAGCGTAGCCGATAATGGTATGCGGACGGTGTACGCTCCAGCCGAACCCCTCTCGCTCTGCCGCTGCGAAAACCTCATCTTCCTGCGCATAATAGAAGTTTTCTATGTCCAATCGGCCCTGTTCCTCACGGAAGGGAGTGGCAGGCAATTTTCCTTTTCCATAGGATTCAAACGGTCCCAGATAGTGCTTCAAACCCGTGACCAACGCTACATGTTCCACAAACTTCAATTTGGAAACCGCATCAAGGAGGTTTCGGACCATGGCGGCGTTGACCCTGATATTTTCGGCTTCAGTGGGCTGACGCATCCAGGTTGTAATGTAAACGTGGGTTGGCCTGATGTCCTTAAGAGCGGCTGCAAGAGTTGCCGGGTCAAGGAGATCGGCAGCAACCGCGTGAATCCCTGCGGATACAGTCGGCCTCCGGGCCAGGCCGTAAACCGCCCAATTCTGTTGGGCAAGATGCGTCGCCAGGTTCAGGCCAACGATGCCGGTCGAACCCACTACAAGAGCCGTCTTTTCGGCCATACGAGCCTCCTCTCCGGATAGCGGAACATCACCTGCTACCTGATACCTCTACTGCTGCGCGGTTTTTCTGAATATGCCAGGGGCGCTAACTTGCTTTGTCCGTCCGCGCCTTGTCCGCCAACTGGATGTTGTGCGCCTGCACAATCGCCTGTATCAAGCCCGGAAAACGTTTCTCGACCTCCGCGCAGCGCGAAGTATTGCGCATCTCGACACCCTGCCGTTCGCTTCGGATGAGGCCCGCTTCCCGCAGGATTTTGAAATGCCGGGAAAGCGTGGATTTCGGGATCGCTATCGCGCTCATGTTCAGAAAGCGCGAACAGGTCTGCGCGCAGTCCGAACCAACGATGTCGGCAAAAATAGCCACGCGCGCGGGATCGGCAAGCGCATACATAATGTTTTCTACGGTGATGTCTTCCACGGACGGATGATAGAGAGGTCGCATAGGTGTTGTCATACGGTCGCTTACGACCGTTTCTATATCAGATTTGCCGGATTTTGTCAGGTGAGCGCGCGTTAATGCCGGTTCGCGCATGTTTGAGTCCTGGTTGCTTACACTGCTTCCCTACGTTAAGAACGAGCCGGTTGTTAGCCCCTCCCGCCACAGGAAAAAGAATAGTTCATTAGTTCTTAAATTCGGAACTATTGAACTGACCCGGGGCGTAGAATCGCGTAATCATTGCTCCGGGGCAAACCTCTCTCCTTCTGGAAGTCGAGGAATGGCGGAACAGGATGTAAACCTACACAGAAAGGATACGAACATGGGCAAACTAACGGGTAAAGTCGCCATTGTCACGGGCGCCTCAAAGGGCATTGGCGCCGGTATCGCCAGAGGGCTGGCCGCGGAAGGCGCTTCGGTCGTTGTGAACTACGCTTCCAGCAAATCCGGCGCGGACGCGGTCGTCGCGGCTATTGTGGAGGCGGGAGGAACCGCCGTCGCTGTTGGAGGGGATGTTTCGACGACAGCAGGCGCACAGGGCATTGTGGACGCCGCCATCCGCAACTATGGCCGACTGGATGTGCTGGTGAACAACTCCGGGGTCTATGATTTTGCTCCCCTGGAGGCCGTGACCGAAGCGGAGTTCCATCGCATCTTCAATATCAATGTGCTGGGAGCGGTGCTGGTTACGCAGGCGGCGATCAAGCATATAGGCGAAGGCGGAAGCATTATCAACATCGGTTCCGGCGTCAGCCGCCTGACGCCCGCGAATTCCACAATCTATACCGCCACCAAGGGCGCGCTGGATGCGATTACCGGCGTCTGGTCCCGCGAATTCGGCCCGAAGAATATACGGGTGAACACAATCAATCCTGGCATGGTCGAAACCGAGGGCAGCCGTAGCGCAGGATTTATCGGCTCGGATTTCGAGAAATCGCTGATTGCGCAGGCGCCGCTTGGTCGCACAGGACAGGTCAGTGACATTGCTCCCATTGCCGTTTTTCTGGCCTCCGACGACTCAGGCTGGCTTACGGGGGAGCAGCTTCTCGCCACCGGCGGCATTCGTTAAGGGCCTATCCCAATAGGCCGGATATTGAAAATACCCGGCAGGAAAGTGCAAGCGTCTTTCAGACGCGAATTCGCGCCTATTGGGATAGGCTCTGAAGGAGATAGTCGTTACCACATTACGCAGCGTAAAGCGACGCGCTTGTGGGAAACACGTTGCATTGCCCATTTTTCTAGCGCCCTGATCTTGTCTGTGAGATCAGCCACGCTACTTTATGAAAGGAACCAGAGATGAGCAAACTTGCAGGTAAAGTTGCCCTGATTACCGGGGGCAACAGCGGGATGGGACTTGCCACCGCCCGCCTTTTCGCCGCAGAAGGCGCGAAGGTCATCATCACCGGCCGTCGCCAGAAGGAGACGGAAGAGGCCGCGCAGAGCGCGGGAGCCAATGTCGAAGGATTTGTTGGCGACATCGCGAATCTGGCGGATATAGACCGTCTGCGCGACCATCTCGCCAAAAACTACGGCAAAGTAGACATCATTTTCGCCAACGCGGGTATTGGCGACTTTGCCCCCTTCGATCAAGTGACGGAGGAGCAGTTCGACCGAGTCTTCGCGGTGAACGTCAAAGGGACGTTTTTCACCGTGCAGAAACTGCTGTCTCTGATTCCCGATGGCGGCTCGGTGATCTTGAACGGCTCGAATGCCAGCATCAAAGGCATAGAGGCTTTCAGCGCATACTCCGCCTCCAAAGCCGCTCTTCGCTCGTTCGCGCGAACCTGGACGGCGGATCTCAAAGCGCGCAAAATCCGTGTCAATGTTCTTTCCCCCGGCCCGATAGATACTCCCATCTTTGGGAAAACCGGATTGACCCCGGAACAGGTCGAGGGATTCAAGTCCCAGATAGCCGCGCAGGTTCCTCTGGGCCGTATCGGGCATGTGGACGAAATCGCGCTTCCCGCCCTCTTCCTCGCCTCCAACGATAGCAGTTTTGTGGCGGGAACGGAACTCTTCGTGGATGGCGGCATGGCACAGGTGTAGGATCAACGTGACTACTCCGCGCAGGATAAATCCCGGCGGCTTCTATGCGGGTATACCCGCAACGCTGTGTAGCCCCACAGCGGTTTTCAAGATATTGATGGCCGCGTTGGTATCGCGGTCGAGAGACAGGGAACACATCGGACAGTAGTGCCAGCGTTCCGACAGTTTCTTCTTAGCGCGATACCCACAACCCGAACAGTCCTGGCTCGTATAAGCCGGATTGACTTCCACATACTTGCGTCCGGCGCTTTCAGCCTTCGACACAAGCACCCTGCGGAACATTGACCATGCGGCATCTAAAATACTCTTGTTCAATCCTGCTTTTTGGCTTGCGCCATTAGGCAAGAACTCACCCGTTTCCGCGTCCTGCCCAGGCGCAGGACGCTTGCTCAGGTTCTTGACGGTGAGTTTTTCGACCGCAATGTATCCAAAGCGGTTGACCAGTGTTCGCGCCGTCTGGTGAACGAAATCGTGCCTTCGATTGGCAATACGCTCATGGATACGGCGAGCGACCTTGCGGGCTTTGCGTTGTTGCGGAGAGCCTTTCTTGTGCTTCTCCACCTTGCGTTGCGCTTTTGCTAGAGCCTTTTCGTCCTTGCGGAAAAAGCGGGGGTTGGGGATAAACTCGCCGTTAGACAGCGCCGCGAACTGGTTCAAGCCGACATCTATGCCAATGGCTTCTTCGGACGGCGGGAGCGGTTCGGGCGGGACTTCCACCGCAAAGCAGGCATACCACTTTTCGCCCTGCCTGCGAATGGTACAGGTTTTGTACACGCCTTCGACCACGCGATGCGCCACCGCCTTGAGGGTTCCTATCTTGGAGAGAGTGACGCTGTTCTCGTTCAACTTGCAGCCGTTGCCGTACTCCTTGAAGGTGAAACTGTCGTACTGTCCCCGCCCCTTCTTACGAGGGTAGCCCGGAGTTTCCCCGTTCTTGACGCGCCGAAAGAACGCTTGGAAAGCAAGTTCGACCTGGATGGCGGTATTTTGCAGCAGATGGGCATGAACCGTCGCGAGTTCGGGATGCGCCTGTTTCCAGACGGCAAGCATTTTTCTTGCTCGCGTTCCGTAGACGCCTTGCCGTTCACTTCATAGCCGTACTCCCGCCCATGGAGAAAACTGTTGTAAACATCGCGGCACACGTCTAAGGTATGCCGCAGTTTGGTTTCCTGCGCGGGCGTAGGGTACAGCCTGTATTTGACACAAATCATGCTCATACTTACATCATATCGCATATCTATGTCAATATACACCGTTGCGGATGGGGAACGGAAAATTATCTCCCTCACCTCCGGCCTGATCACTGGAGTTTGCATCGGGCGAAAGCCGGCAATGCGGGAGGTTGAGGGGAAACCCGCCTATGCAATGGTCTGAAGACCAACGACTTGCGGCGGGTTAGAATCGGTCAAGTCTTATCAAGCGGCTTCTTTATATTAAGAAGTCGCGCAATTATTAAGACAATGTTAAGGTATCATAGTGGGAACAATGCCGATTGTGAAGGAATTTTCTTCGCTCATGCTGTTCTCAAACAAACAAGATACCGTTTTCTACGATCTGCTGGAAGCGCAGGCGGCGGCGGCGTATGATGCCGCCACCGTCTTTTTATCTCTTGTCAGCGACTTCGCCGATATGCCCGTGTACCTCAAACGGCTGGAAGACATCGAGCATGAGGCGGACAAACTCACGTATACGCTGAATGCCCGCGTGGACAGCCGGTTCGTCACTCCCCTGGATAAAAGCGATCTGCACAGGCTGTCCGAACGTCTGGACGGTATTACGGACGCCATTGAAGCAGCCGCGCTGCGTATCGGCGCGTTCCATCTGACTGCCCCCCGTTCCGACCTCCCCGCGCTCGCTTCGCTGCTTGTGGGCATCACGCAGGAGACGCAAACCTTGGTCAGCCAACTTCGGCACGGCTTCAAGAAGTCGGAATTATCCGCTGTCATGGGCGGTATTCACGCGCTGGAAAAGCAGTCGGACAAAATTTTCTGGCAGGCGCTTTCCGAACTGCTGGACGATGCCGCGCTGGACGCCCGCGCGCTCATCAAGTGGAAAGAGGTCTATGAGCGCATCGAAAAGGCCATCAACCGTTGCGAGAAAGTCGCCGGACTTGTCGAGTCCCTGATGGTCAAATACGCCTGACCGCCACGATTGCATTATAAAGATCGTCGTCTGAATTCTACAAACGCGCAAGGAAGTAGTTTTATGTCTCAATCCTCACTGCTGACTCTGGAAACGTATGACGCCGAAACCGGCGACGCGCAGATCATCATTGAAACGCCGCAGGGCAGCCGCAGCAAGTTCGCTTACGAGGCGGATAAGGGCGTGTTCGTCCTGACAAAAGTGATGCCGGTTGGCAGCGTGTTTCCCTACGACTTCGGTTTTCTCCCCTCCACGCAGGGCGAGGACGGCAACCCGCTAGATGTGCTGATCCTGCTGGACGCGCCCCTGTTTCAGGGCAACCTTGTGCCGTCGCGTTTAATTGGCGTGATTGAGGCCGAGCAGACGGAACGGGACGGCAAAACGGAGCGCAATGACCGCCTTCTCGCGGTTCCCACCTGTTCCCAAGATTACAAGGATATACATGAGTTAAGCGATTTGCCCAACAGCCTGGTAACGGAGATCGAACATTTCTTCGTGTCCTACAATCAACTGGCAGGTAAAACGTTCAAACCCCTCACTCGCGGCGATGCGGCACAGGCGAAACGTCTAGTGGAAGAGGGTAGAAAATTTTTCGCTGCGGCCTCGGAGTAGCATTGTTTTTTTACCCATTACAATTGCGCCCTTGACAAATGCCTCATACAGGCTTATAATGTGTGTGAAGTTAGGTGGTTTTTCCGTAAGTGTTTAGCTGAGGTTCCAAATGGCAAATACTACACAGATTGGAACCACTACAGAAGGTGTTATTCTCGCCGCATTGCTGAAAGCCGGAAAAACAGTTCTCATCCCTTTTGGGAATCAGCAAGATTACGATCTTGTGATGGAAGAGAATGGTTGTTTTTTTCGTATCCAGTGTAAAACTGGTCGGTTGAAGCAGGGTACTGTACAGTTCAACCTGTACACGATGGCGCAGCAAGGGACGGCTAAACATACTCGTAAATGCTACGGCGACAAAGTAGATTTTTATGGAGTATATTGTCCCGCCAACCAGAAGACCTATTTAGTTCCACGGGAAGCCGTTAGTCAAGCGTTGGGTATTCTGCGTGTTGATCCACCTGCTAACAATCAGGTGAAGAATATACGTTGGGCAGTAGATTTCGAGATTTGATATGTTTTATCTGCGGGAGTAGTTCAGTGGTAGAGCGCTTCCTTCCCAAGGAAGATGTCGCGAGTTCGAATCTCGTCTCCCGCTTGCGCAGGGTTGCTGGAACGGTTTGAGAGGGCGTAGCAATGCCGGACTCTCGTGTCCGGCATTGGTTTGTCTGAATTGATTATGTTCTTCTTGCGCTGTTTGAAATCTGTGCCTGTCGGCGTTTGTCGCGCCCCGATTATGGAGCCGTGCCCAAGTGGCTAAGGGAGCGGTCTGCAAAACCGTCATCACCAGTTCGATTCTGGTCGGCTCCTTCGCGCGGAGGGATGTGGGATGAGGGATAAGGGATGAATTTCTCTTAACCCCATCCTCCATCCCTCTTTTGCTTTTTCCCGAATGCTGTGTCCCAATTTCGTATTTCCGACTGGTAGCCGGCCCCCGCTTTCGTCCGTCCCTGATGATATGTGCGATATAATCAGAAATTGGCTGTGTTTTTGGCGCGTAGGAAAAAGACGCGGGGGAGATTGCAATGCGAAACAATGTGACGACGTTGGGTTGGGCGCATATCATCGTGAGCGGGCTGCATCTGTTCGTCGGAATTGTCGCCCTCATAGTGATGGGAATGTTTGGCGGGCTGGCGACCGTAACAGGCGGGCAGGAAGCCCATGCCGCCCTGCCCGTGATGCTGATCTTCGGAATGATCGTTTTCGGAATTTCCGCGGTTCTGGCAATTCCGGGTTTCCTTGTCGGATGGGGACTGATTACCCTTCAACCCTGGGCGCGGGCGGGCGGAATTGTCCTTTCCGTGCTGGAAATAACCGTTGCGCCGGTGGGAACCATTCTGGGCATTGTCGGCCTGATAGTGCTTTGCGATTCCAACAATGTCCGGTTATTTGAACATTCGGGCAGCCCGTTACCTTATAGCAGCCTGCGCCCGTAACAAGAAGCGCAAGCAAACATAGCCCTCAACCCCCAACCCCTTCTCCCAAAAAAGCTTGGGAGAAGGGGAGTCGCTTGTTTCAATGCTATCAGGCGAACATTATTCACGGGGTTAAGCATACAAGGGGAGCCGGATACAAACCATGCTCGATACAATCAACGCCGAAATGGATGCCGCCGTTTTGTCGGGGCAGGCGAACGCGCTGGCGGAGTTAGCGCGGCTATGCGCGATTCCGAGCGTGTCCGCAAAAGGCGAGCATCTGGAACCCTGCGCGGAACTGGTGGCCGACCTGATGCGGGCGCATGGTTTGGACGCGCAAATCATGCCGGTTGAGGGTGGCCCGCCCATCGCCTTTGGAACCGCGCAGGGCAATCGCGCAGACGCGCCTACCGTATTGTTCTACAACCATTATGACGTGCAGCCCGCCGAGCCGCTCGACCTGTGGGACAGCCCGCCGTTTGAACTGACTTTTCGTGACGGCAAGGCCATTGCGCGGGGCGTGGGCGACGACAAGGGGCATATTGTTTCCCGTCTGCTGGCGCTGGACGCGGTACGGCAGGCGCATGGCGGCACATTGCCCTTTCATGTCAAGTTTGTGGCGGAGGGCGAAGAAGAAGTCGGCAGTCCGCACATCGGCGCGTGGGTACAGGCCAATCGAGACCTGCTTTCCGCCGACGCCTGCATCTGGGAGGAGGGCGGCGAGGACGAAAACGGAACCCCTGCCCTGTATTGCGGTATGCGCGGCATCGCGTATTTTGAACTGCATGTCAAAACCATCGCTTACGACGCCCACTCCGGCAACGGCGGTTCGCTGCTTCCCAATGCAGCCTGGCGGCTGGTGTGGGCGTTGTCCACGCTCAAGGACGCTAACGAACGTATTCTCCTCCCCGGCCATTACGACAAAGCCCGCCTGCCCACCCTGCGCGATTTGCAACTGCTGGACGCCCTTCCTCCCAACGAATCCACGTTCCGCGAACAGTTCGGTCTGACCGAACACACGATACTCGGCGGGGCGCAGACAACCGGCCTGGAATTCAAGCGTCGCGCCGTTTTCGAGCCGACCCTGACCCTGTGCGGTTTGGATAGCGGCTGGCAGGGCATGGGCGCGAAAACCGTGCTTCCTTCCGAAGCCCGCGCCAAAATGGATTTTCGTCTGGTTCCCGACCAGGACCCCGAAGACGTACACCGCAGCCTGCGCAGCCATCTGGACGCGCACGGTTTTGCCGATGTTGAGATTCGCTATCTCGGCGGTCAGCGTCCGGCCCGCGTAGACGCGGATCATCCGCTTGTGCGTCTGTCGGCAGAAACCGCGCGGGAGATATACGGCCAGCCCGCTTCCATCGCGCCCCTGCTTGGCGGGTCCGGGCCGATGTGGTGGTTTTCCGGGTTCCTCGGCCTGCCCGTCACCAGTCCCGGTATCGAATACCCCGGACTGCGCGCCCATGCCCCCAATGAGAACATTCGCCTGGACGACTTCACGCGGGGAACGCGCCATCTTGCCCGCCTGCTGGCCCGCATCCATGAGGCTGTTTGATGCGTTTCACCACAGTTACCATACGCTTCGTGCGCCACAGAGCATGAATATGAGTGACTCCCCTTCTCCCAGGCTTTTTGGGAGACCCGACGGGGGTTGAGGGCTATTCGTGGGATAACATGCCATATCCGGTCACTGTTTTGTGTGCCGAATGGCGGTTCCATGCCATAATGAAAGCAGTATTTTGTATCGCGAACAAACAGTCAACAGGCAGTAATGGTGAGATGAGGACGAATTGGAGACAGTCAAAGATCGTTACGAGACGTGGGACCCGGAAACCACGTATGTAATTGGGCATCAACGCCCGGACACGGACGCCATCGGCTCGGCACTGGGCTATGCGTGGTTTTTGCAGCAGACAGGAGTGGAGAAAGTTCGCGCAATCCGGGCCGGGCAGCCCGTAGAGCAAACTCGCTTTGCGCTCGAGCGTTTCGGGCAAATCCCGCCGCGCTTAATGACCGGTGTTGCGCCCACCTTCGGGCATGTGGCGCGTCCGCAGGCGACCGTTAAGCCGGACGCGCCCCTTGCGGAAGCAATTACGCATCTGGCGTCAGGCCTGCGCGTCGTGCCGGTTGTGGATGAGAACAACGTTTGCTGCGGCATTGTCACGCCCCTTGCCCTTGCCCGCGCCGCGTCCGTGTCGCTGTCCAATTCCACCAACCCCTTCAAGCAGCCGTGCCGGGATGTGGCGGAAAGCGTTTCCACGTTTCACGCGCAGGATCGGTTGAGCGACCACCGCGCCTCGCTCCTGCGCAGTGATGAAGACGATTTCATTGTGGTGGATGGCGACAACTGTTTTCAAGGGATTGCCACGCGGCGGCGTATTCTGGAACCCCCGCGCGCCCGACTGGTGCTGGTAGACCACAACGAACTGGCGCAGGCGGTTTCGGGCGCGGATGAAGCCGATATTGTGGCCGTGCTGGATCACCACCGGCTGGGCAACGCTTCCACGGCTTCACCGATTCCCTTTGTCGTCGAGCCTGTCGGCAGCACCTGTACCCTCGTCGGGGAACACTGTCAGCAGCACGGTTTCCAGCCGCCCCTCGGACTGGCCGGTATGATGCTGTCAGGCATTCTGTCGGATACGCTTGTGTTCCGTTCTCCTACCACCACTGACCGCGACATTGAAATGGCCGCCTGGCTTGCCGACCTGAGCCAGACCAATGTGGAAATCTACGGCAACGAGTTGCTGCGAGCGGCCCCCGGCCTGACCGCCCGCGAAGTGGAAGAGATCATTGACGCCGACCGCAAAAAGTACGAGATGGGCGGCAAGCAGGTCAGCATCGCGCAGGCCGAAGTGACGGGCTTTCAGGAATTGCCGCAACGCCGCGAAGAGATACTCGCCGCATTGGAGCGTCAGCGCGAACGCGAGGGACTCGCCCTCGCCTGCCTGATGGTCACAGATGTTGTCGAGGGCTTGAGCCATCTGCTGTGTCAGGGCGAAAACTGGATATTAGCCTCATTTCCGTTCGCGCGGCAGGGCGAAAACGAGTTCGACCTGCACGAAATCGTGTCCCGCAAAAAACAACTCGTGCCGACATTGGTAGCGGTCATGGAAGAGGGCAGATAAGCAGTATGGATACGCTGGCGGTGGTGAATCCGTATACGGGCGCGGAGGTCGGGCGGGTGGCGCGGGGAACGGCGCAGGATGTGGCAAGCGCGGTGAAAACGGCGCAGTCCGTTGCCCCGCAAATGCGCGCGATGCCCCTGCATCAGCGGGCGGCGATTTTGAGCGAAACCGCGCGATTGCTGCGGGAACGAACGGAATCGCTGGCGCGGTTGATAACGTCCGAGTCGGGCAAGACCATTCGGGAAACGCGGGCGGAAGTAGAACGGGCGGCGGGCATTTTCCAGCTTGCGGCTGAAGAAACGCGGCGACTGCACGGGGAAACCCTGCCGTTCGATGCGTTTGCAAACGGCGAGGGACGAACCGGCTACTGGACGCGCGAACCAATAGGCGTGGTCGGCGCAATCACCCCCTGGAATGTGCCGCTCGCGCTTACCGCGCATAAAATTGCCCCTGCATTGGGCGCGGGTAATACAGTCGTACACAAACCGGCGGAACAAACGCCTCTAATTGCCCTGCAACTGGCCGACATTCTGCGGGAAGCGGGATTGCCCGAAGGCGCTCTAGCGGTTGTCACCGGATTGGGCGAGGAAGCGGGGGACGCCCTCGTCACGCATCCCGATGTGGCGTTTGTGTCGTTTACGGGCAGTCGGGAAGTGGGCATGCGCCTGCCGGGTCGCGCCGGTTACAAAAAAGTCGCGTTGGAATTGGGCGGCAACAGCCCTGTTATCATCACGCCGAGCGCGAATCTGGAAGACGCGGCGGAGGCCATTGTGCGGGGCGGGTTCGCGGTTGCGGGGCAGTTGTGCATTTCCGTGCAGCGCGTGATTGTGCAGGAAGCGGTTCGGGAACAACTGGCGGCGTTGATTTTGCCGCGCGTACAGGCCTTGCGCGTGGGCGATCCCTCAGAGGAAGCAACGGATGTGGGTACGCTTATCAACGGGGAAGCGTGTGACCGGGTTGCCGGCGCGGTTGAAGCGGCGCGAAAAGCGGGCGCGAAAATCCGTTCGGGCGGAACGCGGTTGAGTTCGAGCCAGTATGCGCCCACCGTGCTTACGGATATACCGCGTGACGCCTCTCTTGCGGTTGAGGAAGCGTTCGCGCCATTGATTTTTCTGATGCCGTATGACACGCTCGACGACGCCATTGCGCTTGCCAACGACACGCCGTATGGCCTGAACGCGGGCATTTACACCAACGACCTGCGCGAAGCCCTGACCGCCGCTCGCGAACTGATTGCAGGCGCGGTTATGATTAACGACATTCCCACCTTCCGTTCCGACCTGATGCCCTACGGCGGGCGCAAGCAGAGCGGATTAGGACGTGAAGGCGTCCGCTTCGCCATGGAAGAGATGACGGAACTCAAAGTAGTTTGCTTCCGCGCCTGACGCTGTTACTGAGGTAGAATAACCTGAAAGAAGCAAAAATTAAGGCAGGAGGCATTATGGCGTTACTGGA
Source organism: uncultured Chthonomonadaceae bacterium (assembly GCA_963817895.1). Lineage (GTDB taxonomy): Bacteria > Armatimonadota > Chthonomonadetes > Chthonomonadales > Chthonomonadaceae > CAWFQB01. The sequence continues at coordinate 1,378,840 of CAWFQB010000001.1, read as the reverse complement.
AGTTTTTGTTGCTGAAGCGCCGCCGCTGCACACGGATGCAGATGGCGTTGTACGAGTCGGCGGAACGCGGGTCACGCTTGACACAGTAATTGACGCTTACCGGCAGGGCGCAAACGCCGAAGAGATTGTTCTGCGTTACGATGCGCTTTCACTGCCGGATGTTCACGCGGTTATCAGTTACTACTTGCGGCATCATTCTGAAGTCGAGGGTTATTTACGCGGACGTCAGGAGCAGGCCGAGCAGGTACGCCAGTCTAATGTCGGCAATCTGACGCCGGGATTACGCGAACGACTGCTTGCCCGCCGTAATCAGAATGGGCAGATATAATGCTGGCGTTTCTCGCAGACGAAAACTTTGACGGTAACATTGTACGCGGCCTGATGCGGCGACAGCCTGAACTTGATATTGCCCGCGTACAGGATGTTGGCTTATCCGGCGCGGATGATCCAAGCGTTCTGAAATGGGCTGCGCAAGCAAATCGTATCCTGTTGACGCATGATGTTGCGACAATTACAAAGTACGCCTACGAACGTGTTTCCGCAGGGTTACTCATGCCGGGTGTTATAGAAGTCAGGAGCAATCAGGCAATTGGTGAAGTAATTGACGACATTCTGTTGCTTGCAGAGTATGGCAGTATAGACGACATTCAAAATCAAGCGCGTTTTCGGCCCCTGTAATAGCATGAAGTTGTATGCAGCTCGGCAATAAAGGATAGAACGGCATTGGCGTCTTCAACAGCGGCGAGTCCGATTAAACAGCAGCGGCGGCGGGCAGCGAGGCTTTACGTTTTGCGCGTGTTGTTCGTCCTTGTTCTCATGGGCGGCGTGGCGTATGCGGCCTGGTTCGCGCCCGGTTCGCGCCATGCCCCCAACGTTCGGGTCGAGGCTGCGCCATAACAACCGTGAACCACAACGCAAACCCAAACGATACTTCCGGCGGCAGCGCGAACAGCGACGTCAACAGCAAACCGCAAGTCAAGCGCAAAGCCGATTGGCCCACAGTCGGGTGGGTGACGCTGATTCTGCTGCTTGGTCTGGGACTTCGGCTGTGGGGGTTGGGCTGGAGTCTGCCCAACGCGCAGCATCCCCTTGCCACGTACCACCCCGATGAACTGGTCAATTTTGCCGCCACTCAAAACGTTGATCTGGGACACGGGCAGCTTGATACCCAATTCTACAACTACGGCGCGTTCTATTTTTATCTGGCAAACTTCGCGCAAACGTTCGGCAGGGGCTACGGACTGGTTCCCACAACGTCCGCGCCGCCTGCCGAATCGCCCCTTCCACCCCTGGAAATGATGGCGCGACAGGCCCCGGAGCGAGCCGGCCTGTTTCTGGCGGGACGCGCCATGACCGCGCTGCTCGGCGCGGCCACAATTCCCCTTCTGTTCGCGCTCGGAACCCGGTTGTTCGGACGCCAGACAGGGTTGGGGGGCGCGTTGCTATACGCGGTTGCGCCCCTGGCCGTTGTTCACGCCCACTTTCTGACCGTAGATGTGCCTGCCACGTTCTTTGTCACGCTGGCATTATGGGCATCATCGCGTCTGCTGGATGTTGAGACTATGTCGGTCAAGCAGGCGTGGGGAGCCTATACGCTGGCGGGAGTGGCCTGCGGCCTGTGCGCCGCCACCAAATACAACACGGGATTGGTTCTGATCGCCCCGCTTGTTGCCCACTATTTGACCCGTAACCCCAACGCCTGCCAACTGCACCGTAAAGCGCATTTTGTCGTGATGCTGATAGCCGCCGGGTTCGCGTTTATTGTTGGTTGCCCCGGCCCGCTCATCAACTGGGACGCGTTCTGGAACGGCACGTACTACGGCACGGGCGTCCGGTACGAACTGTTTGAACATTCGCGAACGGGACACGGCCTGCTGTTCGTCAATACGGGGCCGGGTTGGTGGTATCATCTGGCGGTGTCGCTGCCCTACGGTTTGGGGATTCCCCTGTTGCTGTTATCGCTTGCCGGACTGGTGTACGCCTGCCGTCAGCGCAGCCGGGGCGACATACTTCTGCTGGCGTTCTGGATGCTGTATTTTGGCGCGACCGGGTTTTCCGCCGTCCGCTTTGCCCGCTATATGCTGCCCCTGTTTCCTGTCTTGTGCCTGTTCGCGGCTCGATTGGTTTGCGAACCGCTTGCGAATCAAACGGTTCGGCGTATCTTACAAGTGGCAGGAGCGCTCACTCTCGTTCTTACGGGCGCGTATACGTTCGCTCTGACGCAACGCATGGCGCAGCCCGACCCGCGCGACCTTGCCGCCGCCTATCTGAATGAGCAGTCGCCAAACGGGGCGTCCGTCGCCTTTGCCACCGTTCCCTGGTACTACTCGCCGCCCCTGTCGCCCCGCTTTGGCGAACTGGCCGCGCCCCGCCGCAGATTAGCCGCGCAGGAGATAACGCGCTATCAACTGCGCATCCCCGAACAGGAGTGGGACACGAACGTTTTCTCTCCCCCGCCGGACTACATTGTCATTTCCAACATCGAAACCCTGCACCCGCTCGACCGCCTGCGCTACCCCAACGCCGTCGCGTGGAAACAGGCTATTCCTGCCGCCTATCAAACCCAAATCTTCGGCTCAACTGCCGTATTCGGCCTGCCGCCCAACCGAACCATTATCCCCGACGACCTGCTGTATATCCTGCCAACCCTGACCGTCTATACCAAACGCTGATTTCCAGTCTCATTTCAGGGCATCGGCGCTACTGTATATGTCCTCTTCTGCTGTCAGTTCCTCTATGCGGTAATGGAAACGACGCCACGTTAGCAGCGCCGTAACCGGACTGGTCAGCAGGAACGCGCCCCATATTGTGACCAGTCCTCCGCCCAGAAAGGTCAGCCCCAGCCAGACGAATAGAACTGTTATCCACATGCCCCCCGCGCCGATGATTAATGGATAGCGCGTATCGCCCGTGCCGCGCAATGCCCCCGACTGCACCATACCCACCGCCCAGAATGGCTGCGTCAGCGCCACAATCCGCAGTCCCGCCGCGCCAATACGGACCACATCCGGCGCGTGTGTGAACAGGCGCATGATCGGATCGGCAAAGAGGAATATCAATACGCCAATCGTACTCATCCAGATAACCGACCAGATTGTCGCCACTTGCGTCACTTTCGCGCCCTGTCGAGGCCGTTTCGCCCCGATGCTTTGCCCGACCAGAGCTGTAGCGGCCATGCTGAATCCAAAACCGGGCAGAAAAGACATGGAAAGCGCGGATATGGAGATGCGGAAGGCCGCAAGCGTATCCGTTCCCAACCCGGCTATGCGAACCGTCAGAACCAGGAAGGCCGACGCCATTGATATCTGCTCAATGGACGCGGGGATGCCGAGCTTCAGCACTTCCCGCGCCACGCTCCAATCCGGCAGCCATCCCCAACCGCCGGCAATGCGGATGCCGTTCCGACCTTTCCACAGCGCGTGAAGCAGCAACAGGAGGGCAACCGCGCGCGCCACAAAGGTGGCCCATGCGCTGCCGACCGCGCCAAGCCGGGGAAGTCCCCAGTGCCCGTAAATCAGGCCGTAAGCCAGCGCGACATTCAACACGTTGGCAATGGCGGTGACGATCATCGGCGTCCGCGAATCGCCCGCGCCACGCAGCGCGCCGCCGCCAATGACGAGCGCGACCAACACCACGACCGTACCCATTGTCACCTGAAGATAGGCCACGCCGATGTGGGTTACATCCGGCGTCATTCCAAAAAGGCCGATAATTGGACGCGCCAGACCGAAACCAACAAGGGCAAGCGGCACGGAAAGCAGTACGCTCCAGATCAGAGATTGGCGGGCAATACGGCTGGCGCGATCCTGTTCGCTCGCGCCTACCGCCTGCGCGACAAGAACAGAACTGCCGATAGACAGGGCGGACAGGGCGGACAGCAGAAAGAACATGATTTGCAGGCCGCTGCCGACGCCCGCAATGGCCGCAGTTCCTAATCCGGCAACCAGCGCGGTATCCACAATACCGAGGAGAGTTTCCAGTAAGTTCTCGCCAATCACGGGCCAGGCAAGTCCCAACACTCTCCGTCGCAGGGCGGTTGGCTCTTCCGGCAAGGGTTCGGGCAGACTTCCTGTATCCTCAATCGGCGTTTCTATCGTTGTCTGCTCATCCTGGAGCGTGTTTGCAGGCATAAATCTCTTTCCTGACGAATCTTTCTAAACTTTGATTCTCTTCCACCAGCTGGTTTGGAACAGGGCAGCGGTAATCACGCCGCTTAAAATCATGGTTACGCGCAGGGTCCATTACGCAGGTGATTTCGGAATCGTAAATCTACATCGTTTCTTATGTCCTCTATGATTCCTCTGTGTGGGGTGTTCCTGTGGTGAAGGAAACTACGCGCCACTGCTGACCAGAGTGCCGATGTTGTCCCCGGTGACGACGCGGCGGATGTTGCCGGTTTGGGCAATATCAAACACCACAATGGGAATATCGTACTCGCGGCAAAACGTGAACGCGGTCTGATCCATCACGCGCAGGTTGTTGCTGATGCACTCATCATACGTCACCTGCGTATGGCGTTTCGCGTCCGCGAATTTGCGCGGGTCTTTGTCGTAAACGCCGTCCACATTTGTGGCTTTCAGCACCGCGCCCGCCCGGATTTCGTTCGCTCGCAGTGCCGCAGCGGTATCCGTCGTGAAAAACGGATTGCCGGTTCCGCCCGCCAGAACAACCACGCGCCCCTTTTCCAGATGCCGAATCGCCCGCCGCCGGATAAACGGTTCCGCCACTTCCGACATAGCGATGGCCGACATAACCCGCGTGGGAACGCCCTGTTTTTCCAATGCGTCCTGCAACGCCATGCTGTTGATGACTGTGCCAAGCATCCCCATGTAATCCGCAGCCGCCCGCTCCATGCCCGCTTCCGCCGCCCGTTCGCCCCGCACGATATTGCCCGCCCCGATCACAATGGCGATCTCCACACCCTGATGATGCGCCTGCACCACTTCCGAAGCAATGGCGCGAATCGTCCCGTAGTTCAGCCCGACGCGGGGGGCCGCGCCCATTTCACGGGCCACATTCTCATTCACGCCATGTTCCGCCGCAAACGCCTCGCCCGACAGTTTCAGCAGCACACGCTTCCACCGTAAACCGGAATTGCGCGGCTGTTCGGCAGCGTCTGCGTTCTGAATTGTATCTTCGCTCATGTCCTTCTCCTTTACGTTTGCGTTTTTCTTGTCTGACAGCAAAAAGACGCTGGCAGGAATGATTCCGCCAGCGTCTTCCTGTTATGTGGTGTTGTTTCTCACGGAAAACGCTTGAATAAAAGTTGAGCCGGATTGACCATCCGAATCAGCCATTATTCCACCGTCGCCTTGATGTCGCCACTGGTTTCCACGCCCACAACCTGACCGACCTCATAGCGCACAAACCGCTTTAGAGTGACGCCCGCGCCGGCCTCTTTGATGATCTGCGACACGGTTTTCTTTGGTTCGCGCAGATACGGCTGATCCATCAGAACCGCGTCCTCGTAGAACTTGCGAACGCGGCCCTCCACGATTTTATCCATCGCGGCTTCCGGCTTGCCCTCGTTCTGCGCGGTCGTGCGGGCAATTTCGCGCTCCGTATCCAGAATATTCGCGGGAACTTCCTCGCGGGTCGTGTAGCGCGGTTTGGAGGCGGCGATCTGCATGGCGAGTTCTTTCGCCAGATTCAGAACCGCGTCGCTCTTTGCGGCTTCGGGCGAACCCGCTTCCACTTCCACCAGAACGCCGAGTTTGTCCGCTGCCGCCAGATGCACATAGCCGGCAACCGCGCCGTTTTCCGCCGTCGAAATAAACTCGAACCGCTTGAAAATGATGTTTTCGCGCAGTTTGGTAAACACGTCGTTCAGTCGCTCCTGCACGGTCACGCCGGGTTGCGTATGGGATTCCTGCGTCAGCACGGTTTCCACGCTATGCCCTTTGCCGCGAGCGACCTGCTCGGCCAGTTCCTTCGCCAGCGCCTTGAAGTCATCGCTTCGCGCCACGAAATCGGTTTCCGAATTCAGTTCGATAATAGCCGCGTCCTGATTGTCCAGAACCACGACCGCGATAATGCCTTCCGCCGCCGCCCGTTCGCCCCGGTTGGTCAGCTTGTTGCCCATCTTGATGCGCAGCGCCTTGATCGCCTCTTCGGAATCGCCGTTGGCTTCCTTCAGCGCGGCCTTACAGTCCATCATGCCCGCGCCCGTGCGCTCGCGCAGTTCCATCACGGCCTTCGCCGAAATCTCTGCCATTGTTTTAACCTTTCAAATGCGGTGGTTGGTGGTTGGTGGTTGGTGACTGGTTGCCGCCACTCCCTGCCTGTGCCAATCACAAGACAACTATATACAACAATAAGTTACAGCAGGAGAACCAACCACCAGCCACCAATCACCAACCACTAACGTTCTACCGTCGCAATCGGCTCCAGATCGTCGCCCGCGCCCATGCGGGAATATTCGTCTTCAGCGCCGGGCTGGAAGACAAAATCGCCATCCGCAGGCGGGGCGGGCAAATCCAGCGGGGGTACAATCGTCGGCTCGGCGAACAGCGCGTCCACGTCCGGCTTTTCGGGCGCTTCCTCTTCGGAAGGCGGTAGGGAAGCCAGTCGCGCGTCCTCTTCCGCGTCCCATTCGGCCTGCTTGATTTCGGCAATGGCATCGGCCAGTTTGCCCGCAACCAGTTTGATGGCGCGAATGGCGTCGTCGTTGCCGGGAATCACGTAGTCAATCTCATCTGGGTCGCAGTTGGTATCCACGAGCGCGACAATTGGGATTTCCAGACGCCGCGCTTCCGCAATCGCCAGATGCTCTTTTTTGCAGTCCACGATAATCAGGCAGTCCGGCAGACGGGGCATCTCTTTGATGCCGCCCAGATACCGCTCCAGTTTATCGCGCTGTTCCGTCAGCAGGGCCGCTTCCTTTTTGGTCAGGCGGTCGAACGTGCCATTGGCCTGCATCTCGTTGAGTTCCGCAAGCCGCTTGATGCGTCCGCGAATCGTCGTGTAGTTGGTCAGCATCCCGCCCAGCCAGCGCTGATTGACGAAATACTGGCGGCAGCGCGACGCCGACTCGGAAATCGCGTCCTGCGCCTGCTTTTTGGTTCCCACGAACAGCACGGTGCCGCCGTCCGCAACCACTTCCTGCACGAACCGCTGCGCCTCATCGAACAGTTTCAACGTCTGATGCAGGTCAACGATATAAATTCCGTTGCGCGCGCCATAAATGTAGCGCTTCATTTTGGGGTTCCATCTCCGGGTCTGATGCCCGAAGTGAACGCCCGCTTCCAACAATTCTTTCATCGAAAGGGATGCCACTCTCGTTCCTCCGTTGGGTTTTTGCCTCCGGCAAGGAAAAAGGAGAAGGGAGAAAGGAGAAAGTACCGGATTGGATACTTTTTCCTTTTTCCTTTTTCCTTTTTCCTCTAAGAAAGCTCCTCCTGTCGCGTTGCGATAAGCCGGTTAAGAAAATCGCGTTTTCTCACCCGCCGACTGTTCCGCGTCCAGTGTGTTTGTAGTTCGCCGCGAATTGTGTGCCGTGCCGCTCAATTTAACTCTGTATTTGAATCGGCGCAGGGACAGACGCGGCGCGATTGTTTCCACGCCGCGCAAACCTTTCTACTGTACCCCAAATCGGAACGAGAAAGCAAGCCGCGCGACAGGTTCAAAACAGGCAGAGCGAGCGCTTTTCGGCTTGAAGTCGTTTTTCTTACCTAATTATATACCTCCAGCGTTCGCCTTTTCCCGGCTTTTGTGGCACAATCAAGGGAGATTCCGAACAGTCGCGCTTCCGCCACTTTTCCGCGCCGCAGCCTGACCGGAAGTTTTACGCTCTATCCAGCTTCATCAGGAGATTATGTCGTATGCAATCCCAACTCGGACACTCCAAACTCTTTTCCAATCGCGCGCTCGCGTCCGCTTTCGCCCTGACACTGCTTGCCGTTGCGCCTGCCGCTTTCGCGCAGGAGGTTTCCGCCAAAGAAGACCTTTTCGCCCATGTCACGTCCCCCGGCAGTACCGTGAGTGGCAATCAGTCGGTTATCAGCCCGCTCGTCCGCACCGTTGCGGGATTTTTCAGCGTGGGCGGCTACTACTTCACAAGCAGTTCCGCGACGCGCGCGCTGGGAACGCCGAAGTTCTACGGCGACACGCAGATTTTCGTCAAACCCAAACACTTTCCGCTGTTTGATGTCACCGGCGGGCTGGAAATCGTTTCTGCCAACGACCATTTTCTGCCATTTCAGGGCGGCAATGAGTTCAATCTCATCGGACCGGGTTTCAAAGTATCCACGCATCGCGTCGTCAATCGCCTGACGCCCTTCGTGTCCGGTGGCCTGTTTGTCGGACGGGCGCGTTCCATCACGGCCAATCCACACTTTGACCGCTCCAACTTTGTACCCAGTATCACGGCGGGCGTCGAGTATCCCCTGCGCTATCTCACGCTTTACGCGGGCTATCGCGTCAACCATGAGATTCACCAGATCAACACGGACGGCGTAAGCGTTGGCGTCCGCTTCTTCCGGTAGGAGGGTGTTCGGTGCTGGTTATTTGGTGTTCGGTATTGGGCGGGACTGCTCCCCTTTGCCGGCACTGTCTGAGCGCGGTTTATTATGAGTGAACTCTCTTCGCGACAACTGTTGGAACACAACAAAACCGGGCGCGCGGCAAGCCGTAAGCGCGATGCCCGGCTGTTCGCGCTGCCGGGCTGGCTGATTGCGTTGCTGATCGGCCTGCTAGTGCTGATCGGCGTGATCCCCGGAACACGGGGCGCGGGCGCGTTGTGCGTTCTGTTGAGTGTCGGGGGCTGCGTGTGGGAGCTAAACCATTGGGCGCGTATCTGGCGTAACCAGCAGCGCATTGCCCAAAGCGCGCAGGCACACGCCGTCAAAAAAGCAAGACGGCAGGCGCGGCAGACGGAACAAAAGGATCAGCAGCAACAGCGGAAAGCAACTCAGGCACACGCGAGGCGAAATAAAGCGCAGCGAGATTATGCGGAAAATGAGGCGCAGATAGATCGCGCGATACGCTACATGGCGGAGCAGGACGCCCATTTCCGAGAGGTGATGCGGGAAACGTCACGCCTGCAATCTCTGGATGCCGTTGCGTTTCGCGCCGAAGCCGAGCATATTTTTGCCATGCGCGGCCTGCCTCTGCAAAAAGAGACTGTTTTCAACGATGACACTCTGCGCCTGCTGCGCCTGCCCGACAACAGCCTCGAACTGGCGCTATTCGCAGAAGACGCGGCTGCCATTGGCGTTGCCGACGTGGAACGTCTGGAACACGCGCGGCAGCAAACGAACGCCACCCGCGCCTATCTCATCGGCAGAGGCAGTTTCACGGCCCCTGCCCTGCGCCTGTCAGTAAGATTCCCCATGACGTGTGTAGAAGCGAATCTGCTGGCTCACTGGAAATTCATCGCAGAAACAGAATAAACCACCCGGGCTGTTTTTTCTCTTGTTCTTTCTCTATGTTCCCTCTCTGTGTCTCTGTGCCTCTAGCGCAGCGGGTGGTGAATATCCGCATTGGAGTTAAATTATGCGCGAGTTTGTAGATTTACGCAGCGATACGGTCACGAAGCCTACCCTTGCGATGCGGCAGGCAATGGCCGGAGCATTGGTGGGTGACGACGTGTACGAGGACGATCCCACTGTCAACCGCTTGCAGGAGCGGGCCGCGCATTTCATGGGCAAGGAAGCCGGACTATTCGTTCCAAGCGGCACAATGGGTAACGCGGTCGCCATCAAAGTCCATACCAAACCCGGCGACGAAATTTTGCTGGACGCGGAAGCCCATTCCATGCTGTACGAAGTGGGACTGCCCGCCACGATTGCGCACGTCCTGACCCGGCAATTCCACAGTCACAAAGGCGTTCCTGACGTGGACGAAATCACGGGTTCCCTGCACACCGAATCCCTGCACGGTTCCGGCACAACCCTGCTCGTCCTGGAAAACACGCACAACCGGGCGGGCGGGTATGTAATTCCCTTAGAGGTGCATCGGCATCTATGGCAGTGGGCGCAGGAACACGGCCTGAAAGTGCATCTGGACGGCGCGCGGTTATTTAACGCGGCAGTGGCGACGGGCGTACCCGCGTCCGAATACGCCGCCTGTACGGATACGGTCACGTTCTGCCTGTCCAAAGCGCTCGGCTGCCCGGTCGGTTCCGTCTTGTGCGGTTCACAGGAGTTCGTAGACAAAGCGAAGCGCGTCCGCAAAATGCTCGGTGGCGGGATGCGGCAGGTGGGAATACTCGCCGCAGCGGGCCTGTACGCGCTTGACAACAACATCGAACGACTGGCGGAAGACCATGCCAACGCCCGCAAACTGGCGGCAGGCATCGCCAACCTCCCCGGCATCACGCTCGACTCGCCCGACGTTCCCACCAACATGGTCTACTTCAACACCCAACAGCCCGCCGCCCACATCAAGCAGCAACTGGAAGCCCGTCACAAAATCCTCTGCAACCCCACCGCCCCTCACCGCATCCGCTGGGTCACGCACCTGGACGTAGATGAGGAAGACACAGAACGCGCCATTGACGCCCTCTGCGACGTCAGCGCAAAGCATTAATTGTTCCAATGAAATGTGCAGGCGCGTTGAGCCGGAAGGAAAGGGAAGATGGAAGTCTTTGACTGCAACAAATATTTCAACAAGAACAAGACAGACGTTTTTCAATCCATTTCCCCTGAAGACTTACAAAGCCTGCACATGGAAGCCCAAGAACGTCAGGGAATTTTCAAGCCCATCACAACTGACACACATCATCCTATTCGGGCAGCGCTGATAGCCATTAATGGCTTTGCTGATGTGGATTTCCGTGAGTTTTTTGCTAATCCAAATCCAATGGTGGTGGCTTGCCGAGAACACAAATCGTTAGTCGAGAAGTTGCCTCCTGTTATAGAGAAATATAGGTCAGGCGTACCTGAACTGGCAAGCGGCGCGTTCTACTTCACAAATTTCGTCAAGGTTTATCCGCCAAGGTCTGAGTTCACTAAGGCAAACCAAATGAACAAGTTACTGAAGAATTGTCCACATCTGACAAATCTTTTTCGCCAGTACCTTACAAACGAGATCATTGGTCTGGTGAGAGACGGATGCCGTATTTTCATCTGTTTTGGTAATGATGCCGCGCGGTATTTCAACGAGACTCTACACAATGATTTCAACGTACAGTGTCAAACCGTTGGTACTTTTGGCACAAGCAACATGGTACGTCGTTGCACCATAAAGGGCGAAGATGTATTCGTCGTTTCTGAACGTCACTATACATATTACGCGAAGGCCACCACAAACTATCTGGTAAGCGTTCTTGCCGAGGCATGTGATAAGTAGACTTGCTGCATTTTTGATAGCGAAGCATCTGCTACGCCCTACGCGCTTGGCGACATGATTTACCAGCCTTTAGGCGGCGCGCATCGCTGCCATTTCTCCCGGCGTGTAAGTGAACAACATGCCGACGTTTGCCGCCCCGCCATTCAACGCCGCCGTGAGAACTTGCCGTACCTGCTGATGCCGCTTTATCGAATCCTCATCCGTAGAACACTTCCCATCAGAAATAAGACAAGGGGACTGTCGCCTTTAGGCGACACGGGGAATTGTCTTCCTTTTCAGAATTGCGGTATCAGCCGCAATGTCGTCTAAACCCCTTGCACTCCTCCTTTTGTGTTAGTTATCTGACAAACGTATGACTTTGCGGTAGAATAGATGTATGAATGAAACCCGATACCGCAAGAACGCAGGGAGCGTTTTCAACCTGTATTTACATCTGGTGTAGTGTCCTAAGTACCGCAAACCCGTACTGGTGGACGTTGTAGAAACACGCCTCAAAGAACTGCTTTATGAGAAAGCGACGGCTCTGAACGTGGAGATTGAAGGGCTGGAAGTTATGCCAGACCATGTTCATCTGTTTGTTGCCGTCCCACCAACGGACGCCCCACAGCACTATGCCAACCAGTTCAAAGGCTATACTTCCCGCATACTGCGGCAGGAGTTCCCGCATTTGAAAAGCACTCTGCCGTGCCTGTGGAGCCGAAGTTACTATGTCGGAAGTGCGGGGCATGTGTCCGCCGAAGTCATCAAAAAGTACATCGAAGAACAAAAAACCCGTGAATAGGCTTTCCGCTTTTGGTCAGGCGCGGCGGCGTAGATAACTGTCACGTCTACCGGAAGTTCCGCTTTTGTCATGCAACTCACTGTCACCGTAAAACTGAATACGACACCGGACCAACACGCCGCTCTGGTAGATACCCTGCGGACGTGCAACGCGGCGTGTGACGCCATCAGCGCAACGGCTTTTACGACAGGCACGTTTCGCCAGTATGACCTTCATGCCCTTGTTTACCATCCTGTCAAGGCCGAAACGAACCTTAACGCGAACCATGTCGTTCGCGCTATCGCCAAAGTCGCTCACGCCTACAAGTCTGCCACGTCCGACAAACTCGATACGAAGGTTCAGCGCGCGTTCTCTGCGCTTGGCGGCATCGAGTTAGACAAAGACTTGCTGACGTGGAAGGTAGACACCCAGACCGTCAGCCTCAACACCGTGCAGGGGCGTTTACACCTCCCGTTCGTTTGCTCTGCGGCTCAGAAGGAACTCCTGCAAGGCAAAAAGGGCAGAGCGACTTACTCCTGCGCGACGGGGCGTTCTACTTGTCCTGCGCGATCACGGTAGAAGAGGCCGAAGTCTTCACGCCTGTTGGCGTGGTCGGTATAGACTTGGGCATCGTCAACGTGGCGACCGACAGCGAGGGCCATCAGTATACGGGTGAACCCGTTCAGAAAGTGCGCCGCAAGTACCGCCGCCTGCGCCAACTCCTTCAATCCAGGAAGACGCGTTCCGCCCGCAAACATCTGCAAAAGGCGCGGCGCAAGGAAAGCCGCTTCGTTAAAGACACCAATCACATCATCAGCAAGCATCTGGTTCAACTGGCACTAGACCGACAGAAGGCACTCGCCTGTGAAGTCCTTACGGGGATACGACAGAGAGTAAACGGCTTGAATCGAGTCATGCGAACCGAACTGAATAACTGGGCATTTTTACAACTCAAAACCTTCCTGCACTACAAAGCGAAGCGCGCTGGCGTCACTCTGATTGCAGTAGACCCGCGCTATTCGTCGCAGACCTGTTCCGCCTGTGGGCATTGTGAACGGGCCAACCGTACATCGCAGGAGCGTTTTTGTTGTCAATGCTGTGGCTTGGAGGCCAACGCGGATGTCAATGCCGCGCTGAACCTCAAAGCACGGGGCGAATTGTCACCCGCCCTAATGTTCCGCAAAGAAGCATTCGCTTCCACGTAGGGACAAGCCGCCCTCTTTAGGGGGCGGTAGTTGACATCAGCAGACCCGAATACCGGCCATCGGGTGACGTTTCCAACTCCACTTGCGCCCCGGCAAAGGCTGACGTAAGCGCGTCTCGGATTTGCTGTTCCATTTCGCTTCTCCCTGTTTGATATTTTACCGGTTCACGCAATACCATCAAAAATCGTTCCCGCATACGTATGCTATAATGGAAATACATTGCAGGCGCAGGAGGTAAGGCACATGGCACAGTTAGACGTACAGCAAGCGAGTAAAACATATCGGGGAACGTGGGATGAACTCTTGGCTCACAGCAGCGAGATTCCAAAAACATCCGAGCTGGAATTAAGGGTGTTTGAACCGCAGAAGCAAACCCCTACAATGGCGCTGATGAAGGCCTGGCTGGAGGAAGACGCCACCGACGATCCCGAAGAAATTCGCGCTGCCGAGGAAGAGTGGCGCGAGTTCAAGCGCAACATGAACCTCCCGCGCAAAGAAGCCGGGGCGCGTCTGTTGTACCCGGAGGCGGAATGAGCCTGACTGTCTTTCTGGATGCCGGCCCGCTTGGCATGGTCACGAACCCAAAGAAGACCCCGGATAATATTGCTGTCGCGCAGTGGGTATTCGATATGGAAGCCGCCGGACATCGTTTCCTTGTTCCCGCCATTGCCGACTACGAAGTACGGCGCGAACTGATACGCGCCGGAAAGACAAACGGCATTGCTCGATTGGACGCTTTCAATACCGCCGAACCAGACAGGTTTTTGTCCGTTACGGATGCAGCAATTTGGCTTGCCGCAGACTTATGAGCGCGAGTACGCAAAGCCGGAACCTCTACCGCCGACCCGAAAGAGTTGGATGGCGACGCGCTGATTGAGGCGCAGGCGCTTGATACCGGATTGCCGCTCTCAGACTTCGTTATTGCAACAGTGAATGTCGGACACCTTGCCCTCTTTGCCCCCGCCGATTTGTGGACAAACATCAAACCATAGGAGGCACAGAGAAGGCGAAAGCCGCCATAGCCCTGCTGGATAGTTGGATTGCTGAAGGCAAAGCCGCTGATGAAACCGCGCGGCTTGAAGCAGAACGAGAAGTAGAAGAGTTCAAGCGCAATATGAACCTGCTCCGTGAGAAAACCGGCGCGCGACGGCACTGGCCGAAAGTAAAATAGGAGAGACAAACATGACGCTAATCGTAGCGATGGCCGTTCTGTTATTGTTAGTCGGCATAATCGGAGCCATTGCCAAACGGCTGTTCCGTGTGGCCGCCATGTTCGCGGTATTGATTCTGCTTCTCGTGGGCGCGGCTGTTTTCGTGATCGCCACCATGAAGTGACCTGCGCAGAAGCACAACATGGCGGGTAACGTTTCCACTTGCGCCCTGAAAAGCATCTTGCAGGCGGGAAGGCAACAGCATGCCCTTTTCCACATTCTTCGCGCCCCACGCTTCTCCTCCCCTGCCGCGTAACATCCAACTGCGGCGGGCGAAGGACGCGGATGAGGCCGCCACCTTCGATGTAATGCGCCGCGCCATGGGCTACGAGATGAACTGGCAGCACCACGCGCCCACGCGCCGGCATTTACGCGCCGCCCCCGATTCCAGTTTCTGGCTGGCCGAAGAGACCGCCCGGTTCGCAAGGCCGCGCGTGGTCGGCTACGCGCACAGCATCGTTCGCGAGCGCGTGTGGAGCCTGACGGAATTTTTTGTCCTGCCGACCCATCATCGGCAGGGCGTGGGCCGCGCGCTGCTGGAGCGTTGTCTGGCAGACGGCAATCGCGCCCACGCCGACACCCGGCTGGTACTCGCCTCGCATCACCCCTCCGCCAACGCGCTTTACATGCGGCGAGCGGGCTGCTTTCCGCATGTTCCCATGCTGCTGCTGTCCGGCCCCGCCGCCAATCTGCGCCCCCCGACCGACGGCCCTCTCATTGTGGAAACCCAATCCAATGAGGCGTATCCGAGCCGCGCGGGTAAAATACCGAACGCCTCCCTGCGGAATGTTGACACCGCAAAACTGATTGCCGCGCCCCTTACGCTGACGCCATCTGTGCAGCAGCGGCTGGATGAACTGGACCGCGCCGTTGTGGGTTACGCCCGCCCCTCAGAACACCGGCTTTGGGCCGAAATCATGGGGGGCGAAATGAGCGCGTCCCGCCTGTTCCGGGCGGCAGACACGGGCGAAATCGAGGGCTACGCCTACATCGGTCCCCATTGCAGCGGCCCCGCGCTTGCCGCCACGCCCCCGATGCTGCCCGTTCTGCTGGCGCATGTCACGCAATTGTCCGCCGCTCATGTTCGCAATACGCAGGGGTACGACTTTTTAGAGCCGCTGGAACCCTACTGGGCCGTCGCGGGAACCAACGAACATACCCTGCGCTGGCTGCTCGATTGCGGCTGGCAAATCGTGTTTCAATACCAACTGATGTGTACGCGCCCGCTCTGCCAGTTGGATCGCTACGCCTGCCACAATCCCCTTTACATGCTGTGACGGCTCCCCACGCCTGAAGGCGGGAGGCTCATGTTCTCAGGTCTACGAGGAGGCTAACGCCGACTTTTATGTGTGGCGCTGCAAAGGAAGATCGTCTTGTGCCTGCTATTCTTCTCAGGCTTTATCGTAAAACCAGGAAGTTGATGAGTCAGCCGAAGAACCGTTTCGTGTTGAGGTATCTCGCCAGTCAGATACCCCGGCTAAAGCGCGGGGGCGAAAAGATTTTTCGCCTGCTGTTACAAGTTTACAGATAGGTTGATTGATATGTGCCTGAACGTCCTTACGTGATTAGCTTCAAGACTGCTTTGACATCGGCTGGACGGCAGCAATGCGCTACCTTTGGCTTATAGCCAGCAAGCACTTGAGCAACGGCGGCGCGATTGGCTCCATCATCGTCGGGCGCAGAAGGCACAGCAGGCACAGGATTGGTGTAGTAAGGCCGCGCTCCGGCTGCAAACCGAAGCATATTGCGAAAGCCAGGATGTCGGTTGTTATGGGCGAGGTCAGCCTTGATGTGACGAAGAACGATGCGCCACCAGCACCGCCGCCAATGCAGGTCGAGCCATACAATCACATCGGCATGAGCCAACAGATCATCCACCCACCACAGAAAAGCGCCTTCTACAATCCAGGAAGACTGCTCGCCGATCTTCTGAATGTCGGCCTGGCGTTGTTTGAGGGGGCGTTTCGCGCCCGAACCGTTTTCATAGCCAATCACATCCAATTCGTAACATGGAGCATTCAGACATTCGGCAAGTTGGCGAGCCAGAGTGGTCTTGCCGCTGCCTGCCATGCCGATAATGTGGATGCGTCGAACAGGTAAATGGTACATTGGGAGCATTAAGAGTCTGCCTAACTGTGCAATCAGTTATTTTCGAGCGCTGTACACGGTTTCGGAACTCTGTGCGGTTGCCGCAGCATCGGTGTAGTCGCCATGAACGAAGATGTCCTGGAACCCCGCTTGCTCCAACATCATTGTCAGTTCATGCTTGTAGTACCACCGAAGGTGAAGACAGTGCAGTTCCGCCTGCACAATCTGCCCATCGTGGCAGAGTTTATCCAGCCTGTAAATAGCGGAGCGAATGCCTGCCTGTGCCGCAAGTCAAATCCAGCGCCGTACCCGGAAACGTTTCGATCTTACGCCGGTAGAAGTCAAAGTCGGCCTGTACATCGTCTCCGCCCATCCAGTCCCACGACAAAGCCGCGATGCCGTCATAACTCTCGCTCAAGTTCTTCTCGTCGTTCACATAGTCTCCTCAATGTCGGTGATTATCTTCCAGTATTCTCTTTTTCGTTTCTCGTGTGTCCCATGCTCAACCAGCCTGGCATTTTGCCCATTCCTGCGGAGCAACAATTTCGCTTCTGACGCAGCGGGCGAAAAGTCTGTTCGCCTGCTGCGTCAGTACGATAGCCACATTTTTCGGATGACGCCATTTACGACCCGAACCGGGCATTATGAACCTTTGTGCCGTTGCGAGTAACCAAGACAACAGCAAGCACGTCGAAGCAGCATCTTTTTGCTGTTCTATCTGTTTCAAAGGAGAACTCGCCATGACTACACGCCGAATCGCTGCCCTGATGCTGGGCCTGATGATTACAGGCCCTTTCGCCCAGATTCACGCTCAAACCACGCCCGTCTCAACTACCAGGCAGGCGCGACTGGACACACGCCGAACACTGGGTACGCCACACACGTTTCGCAACCTCACCGTTCTTCCCATCTATGATCCTGCCGCGCATTCCACCAACACCTATCTCACGCTCGATGAGGGACTGCAAGCCAAAACGGTTTCCGTACAGGAGTCAAAGGAGGGTGGCGCTGTCAACACGCTCTATGTCACCAATCGCAGCGACAAACCGCTGTACCTGATGGCAGGCGAAGTGGTGCTGGGCGGACAGCAGGATCGCTGTCTCGGACAGGATCGGCTTGTCGAAGCAGGCGCAAAGCGCGTTCCCATCACCGTCTTCTGTGTGGAGCATGGACGTTGGAACGGACACGCCGATTTTGAGGCGAGCGCGCCGAGTGTGGCAAGCGCTGACATCCGGCTGGGAGCGCAGGAAAGCAACTTTTACGCTGACCGCGCGACGGCTCATGTCGCCGGAACACCCCGTCAGACAAACGCGGAAACCACGGGCGGTGTGGCCCGCGTGTCTCCGGGAACGCCTGCGCTTGCGGCGACATCAGGACGTGTCAGTGAGGGACAGCAGCAAGTGTGGGACAAAGTAGCAGCGAAAAATGCCCGATTCAAGACGAAATCTGCCACAGACACCTACCGCACTGCGCTCACGATGGCGGAAGGCACAGCCAAAAGTGAGGTTCCCACGTACATCAAGGCACTTGAGAACAGCCTGGGCCGCGATCCACATCTGGTTGGCGCGGTTGCCTGCGTCAATGGCAAGGTGGTGGCTCTGGACAGTTTCAGCGATCCGGCTCTGTTCCGCAAACTCTGGCCCAAACTCCTGCGTGGATATGCCGCGGATGCCGTTGAGAACGCGCCTGCTAAGGAGCAGAAGCCACAGAATGTGACGGCGGAGCAGATCAAGGCGTTCTATGCGGCAGCGACAGACGCCAGGACGACTGCGGAGAACCGTTCTACCGCAAGTACAACGCTACGGCTGACCTCAAAAGAGGCCACGACGTACCGCTTGGCGCCTGCAAAACCAGCGGCAGGAGGCGGCTTCGGCGGCGGCGCTGTGCATGAAACGGTGCTGCACAAATAGGAAGGTTATTCACGACGCAGTGATGACAATACAGCCAGGCAGAAAGACTTTTTCTGCCTGGCCCTACTATGTTCAGGGTTGACGATAGTGCAATCTTCCCATTAGCAATCCGGCCACTACCCAAACTTGCGTGTTTCCATAGTTTTGTTTTATGACCGACCTCTCTCCCTCACACATGGGAACCCATTTGATGCGGTCAACACCATTACGCGCAGCGATGGCAGGCGTCGTTGCCGCGCCTGCGCCAACCGAGCCACCAACGAGTGGGCTAAAAACAAACGCCGAAAACAAGCGACTGACGCATAGTTGTCGCGAAATGCGGCGAACGGGTGGCAGACAAACGAATGCGCGGCAGGCAGGCGTAGCGAAAGCAGGGCATGACATGCTCCCGTAAGCCGCGCCAGCCATCTAAATGCAGCCTCCCCGCCGCCAGCCAAAAACCCGCTTGACAATTTCCCATTCCCAGGAGTATACTAACCGTGAAAATATCAGATGGCATCCGATATTTGCGAACTCTAATCTCCCAATCAACCAGGTAGGTTGCGGAGGGAGAACAAGAGTTGAAAAAGTGCGTGGCGCAAGTTTATTGACATTTTTGTCAGTATATACTTAACGCCTGAAGTTTGGGGCTGTGGCTCAGTTGGGAGAGCGCCTCGTTCGCATCGAGGAGGTCAGGGGTTCGAATCCCCTCAGCTCCATAACGGAGATTGCATTACGCAAAAAGAGTAACTCAAACGAGTTACTCTTTTTGCGTTGTACCGGCGGAGACGCGCAATACTTGATTGTTGCGCTGGCGCAACGCTTCAAAAGCAGGAGTGGCCGTCACGCGGCCAGTCGCGTTTGTTCGACGGACGGGTTGTAAAACTGGTACAGCAGTCCTTCGACGCGTTGTTTTGCCGGGCCGCTTATGTTGCCGACAAAGGAGGCATCGCCTGTATCCAATTTCGAGCGGAAAGCGTCGGCAGACAGCGGCTTCGCGAAGAAATAGCCCTGCCCCAGCAAGCACCCGTAATTCTGAAGATGCGCCATCTGCTCCCGCGTTTCCACGCCCTCCCCGGTCACATCCAGGCCATGCGCTTTCGCCAGCGCGATGATTGCCCCGATTGTGGCGTTTGCCTGCTCCTGTTGGCCGAGACGGGACACGAACGAGCGGTCTATCTTGATGCTGTCTACCGGCAGGTCTACCAGACTCGCCACTGAAGAATAGCCCGTGCCGAAATCGTCCAGAGCGATCTTGATTCCCATCGCTTTCAGCCGGTTCAGTTTTGCTTTGACCTCGTTCAGATTGCTCATCATCACGCTTTCCGTAATCTCCAGACGCAGGCAGTTGATGGGAAAACCCGTTTTGAGAACGATGTTCACAATCGTTTCCACCACATCGGCGCGTTTCAACTGGTGGCCGGAAAGATTGACGTTCACCATCAGGGGCGGGTCCTGCGGCCACAGGGTTTGCCACTCTTTCGTCTGCCGGCACGCCTCTTCCAGCACCCAGTTGCCGAGGGGAATAATCAGGCCCGTATCTTCGGCGACAGGGATAAACTTGCCGGGGGGAATCAGGCCGAGTTCGGGATGCTCCCATCGCACGAGGGCTTCGGAACCCGTCAGCCGCCCCGTGGCGAGATCAATCAGCGGCTGATAGTGAACGCGCAGTTCGCCCTTTTCCAATGCCCGCCGCAGCCCGTTTTCAATCCGCATCTGCTCGTTGGCGCGGTCGTTCATATCCTGCTCGAAGACAATGCAATCGCCCTTGCTGGCCGTCTTGATCTGGTACATGGCCGTGTCCGCGTTGCGCAGCATGCTTTCCGCCGTCACCTCGTCCCCGCGATTGAAGGCGATTCCAATGCTGGCTCCGCCGAAAATCTCCTGCCCCATCAGGCGCATGGGTTCGTTCAGATTCTTCAGAATACGGCGGGCAATATGCGCGGCAGTGGCCTCATCGGGCAAATTTTCAAGCAGAATGGTGAACTCGTCGCCGCCAAGCCGCGCCAGGGTATCATCCGGGCGCAGGCTGTCGCGCATACAGGTGGCCCGCTGCTTCAGGAACTCGTCGCCCGCCTCGTGTCCCAGCGTATCATTGATCTGCTTGAAGTTGTCGCAGTCTATGAATAGCAGGGCCATGCGCTGCTGTTGTGATTCCGCGCGTCCGATGGCGGTTTTCAGCCGCTCCAGAAACGCCGTCCGGTTCGGCAGTCCCGTCAGCGAGTCGTGGTACGCGAGCCGTTCGATGCGCTGTTCCGCCGCTTTTTGGGCGGTGATATCCTGTACCAGCAGAATGAGAAACAGCGGCGTTCCCGCTTCCGCGCGCACCAGGGACATGCCGGCCTGTCCCCACCGCTCGGAGCCGTCCGAATGGGCGAACTTCACCTCTTCGTAAGCGGAAAGGCCGGGCGCGGCGATGTCTGCCGCGTGTTGCAGCGCGGCAATCCGTTCCTGAAAATGTTCCAGCCAGGTCGTTTCGATAAACTCTGCTATCGCGCTCCCGGTCAACTCCGCTTCGGCGCGGCCAAGAATAGAGCGCAAGCGCGCCGTTCGCTTCCAGCAGGCGGCCCTCCAGCGAAAGGCGGGCAATGCCGATGGAAGCGTTGTCGAAAATAGCCCGGAAACGCTGCTCGCTTTGCCGCAGTTCCGCGTTCGTATTTTGCAGGTCGCGGGTTCTTGTCGTGACCCGCGCTTCCAGTGTCTCATTGGCGCAAGACAGTTCCCCGGCCTGTCGGCGGGTTTTGCGGAAGGTCGCCAGCGCGTACGCGAAGACGGCCAGCCCCACCAGAAACATCGCCATGCGGTACAGGCCGGTCTTCTGAAATCGGGCGTGTCGCCGCTGCTCCAAAACGGCAATCACTTGATCGCAGGCGGCTGCGGAGGGAACGGCAATCAGGGCTGCCAGATGCCCATCCACGCGCTGCTTGCTGCGTATCAACATCCCGGCGTGAAGAAGCAGGCTGTGTACATCCCACCGCGCGCCCGGTTCCAGCCGCGCTTCTTGTGCCTGCATACTATGTATGCGTTCCAGCGCGACTGCGCTCAACCCTTCCTCACCCGACATATTTTGCAGCAGAATGTCGTGTTCGAGGCTTGCCAGATCGGAGTCGAAAGCGGGCCAGGCAGCCGAACGCGCATAATGCCCGCGAACAAACGCGCAGGCCGCCGGAAAATAGTAGCGCGAATTGGCAAGCACAGCGTTGGATGTTTTGAACTGCTCGGCCAGATTGCCCTTCAAAACGCCCTGCCGTTCCCCGGCTTCCAGCGCGTTTCGCATCTCCGCCGAGGGGGTGCCTTCCAGCGCGTTCAGGCCACCCCGCAGTTGGGCGCGAAGCTGCGCCAGCGCGGTCAGTTTATCGTTGAGCGCGTCGCAGGAGTTTTGCAGTCCGAACCGCAGTTCAAAGGCGTCCGCATTGACGCCCGCGTCCAGCTCTTTTATCCGGCGGAGGGTTTCCGATGTGGCATCATAGCGGGCCGGGTCGGTTCCCCGCGCCGCCACAAACAGGATTGTCATCACTCCCAGAACCGCGCAGGAGATCAGCCCGGTTCCGATTTGTGGACGAAAGCGTATCGTTTGTTTCATAGCGGTCTGCCCTCGTATGTTCCGGTCAGGGTCTGTAAAAACACGACGATCTGCCGTACCTCCTCCTCGGAAAGATGGCGGCAAAGCTGCGCGTCGCTCATAATGCGAACCGCTTTGGGAAGGCTGTCTATGGAGCCGTCATGGAAATAGGGGGCGGTGCGCGCGACATTGCGCAGGCTCGGAACTTTGTAAAGCGTTTCTGATGGGGTTTCCCGCGCCGCAGCTTCGTTCGTTCCACCCCCTGCGCCGCGCATGTCGGGAGATTGCAGCGCGCCAAACGGCTGCATCATGCCGCCGCCCACATTTCTGCCCTGATGGCAGGACACGCAACCGAGTGACTTGAAAAGATGATAGCCGGTAAGTTCCGTTGCATTGATCGCGTTTTTCTCTCCCCGAAGAAAGCGGTCGAAGCGCGAATCGGGGGTGACAAGAGAACGCTCAAAGGTGGCAATCGCGTCGCGTACCGTTTCGGGTTCTATGCCTTCCCGATAGCAGGCGTGGAACTCTGAGGTATAATGGGCATCCTGCCGCAATTTGGCGAGCGCGTCTCGCCAGGTGGACCCCATCTCATTTTGAGCCTGCAGGGGGCCGTCTACCTGCTCTTCCAGAGTTGCCGCGCGCCCATCCCAGAACTGCCGGTAGTTCATGCCGACATTGAACACTGTAGGCGCGTTGCGCGTTCCGTGACGATGATAAACGCCCTCCGACACGGCTCTGCAATCTATCCCATTGGTTCGGAGGTCGTGGCAACTGGCGCAGGATACGGAATTGTCCGCAGACAGGCGCGGCTCGTGGAACAACTCGCGGCCAAGCCGCGCTTTCGCCGGATTGAAGTTCGCGGGCGGCGAAAGCGGCTGAATCGGTTCGTCTGCAAGCGATAAGGCGGGAGCAGCGCTGGCAATAGATGCGGAGCCAGTCTGCCGCGATGTGAGGAACAGAGGCAACAGGAACAGGCTGCCACCCACCATCACCGTGAAGGCCAAGCCCACTTTTGTTCTACGGGATGCGTTGAGGCCAAACATAATTCCTCCGAAAGTCCTGCCTGACAGGGCAAGACAAAAGCGCGTAGTTGGTAGTTTGCGTCCTGGCAACCTGATGCGAAAATTCTATGTGAGTGTTTTATGCTGTCGAAAGCGCGGGCGCTTCCGGTAATAATCAGGTTATCATTATGGTTAAATCCAACTAAAACAAGAGACTTGTTGAGAAAATATCCGCGTCAGCCTGAGTACTACCTGCAGCTCGAAGGCCGCGTTGATGAATATGGATTAAGAAACAGGGGTGAAGCCTGAACCAAAGCGCCCTCTGGATCCCTCTAACAAGGTAGAACAGGGCCGATGCAAAATCAATTTACTGCGGAAGCGGGGGAGAAATGCGCGTGAACAGGCGAACAGAGTGGAAACGATGGATTGCCGGGGCAGCCGTGACAGGCTGCGCGGCGCTAATGCTGATGGGGCTGAGAGGACGGGCGCAAAACCGGAATTCTTCCGCGATGCCGCGCTACGTCCTTCTGGAACGCGAGGCGGTTGTAGCGCAGCCGCCACAACTGGTGTCCGATGGCCGCGTGAATTTTGCCGAGTGGTCCCCGGATGGCCGGCGCGTGATTGTCTTTCGCGCTCAAACCTTAAATACCCGCCCCGACCCGCAAAGCCTGGAGCCGCCGCCTGTGGAAGTCAGCCTGATGCTGTGGAACCCGACTGCGAAACACGGCCTGACGGCGTGGAAGCACAACGGCCCAACGCCCTCGGATGGCCTCTTCGCCACCGGCAAATTATCCTGGCTGCCGGGTACGCAAACCGCGCTGCTGCCAATACAGTGGCTGGAGCGCGGCATGCAACCGGACGCGCAGGGTACGCAGCAGATTACAGAAACGCCGCATTACGCCCTGCTGCTGATTGACGCTCTTCGCGACCATGTACGCGAAGTTCCGCAGACGGCATGGCTGCCTTACAGCATTTCGCCTACCAAACCACAAATTGTCCTGCACGACAGCAAAGACAATACGGCGCGAATTCTGGACGGCAGCGGCGCGCCTGGGCCACCCCTCGCCTTGCCGAAAGAGCAGAATCTAGCCGTTGAATGGATGCCGGATGGGAGCGCGCTGCTGCTCTGGTGGTTTGAGAAAAACGCGGGCGAGAAAGCGGGCGACTCGGCAAATGCGGCCAAACTCATACAACGCTTCGCGCGTATGGATAGCACAACTGGCGCTGTGACCCGATTGGACAAAATGCCCGCGTTTACAGGGGGCAAGGCTGCGGCTGTCAAATTTTATGTCGGCCCGCTGCGCGTTCGGCAAACCACGCAGATTTTGAGTGAGGGCGCGGCGCGTCACCGGGCGTATCCGCTGTGGCTGGAAACAGATATCAAAGGAGATTCGGAGCGTACTCTGTTGTGCGCGGACGCCGCGAACGCGCAGCTTTCTCCGCGCGGCGACTCGGTATTGTATTTATCGCAGGATGCGGCCTGGGTTGCGCCCCTGAACCGCGTGCCACGCGAGGCGTTCGTCCAGGCTCTGCGCGCCGCTGTCATAAGCAATGCCAGACAAGCAGGACTTGCGCTGATTATGTACAGTCAGGACTACGACGAAATGCTTCCCCCATCCGGTGACGTAGTTTCGCCGTATCTGAAAGACGACGCCATTCTGGATGGCCTGAATTATACCTACAGCGGCGGCGCATTAAAAGACATAGAATATCCCGCCCAAACCATTCTGGGAACCTACCCCGGTCCCGGCGGTGTCGCTATCATCTACGCCGACGGCCATGTGAAGTGGAACAACAAGCCGTAGGTGAAAAGGTTGTTAGTTGTTAGGTTGTTAGGTTTTCAGGTGGAACATATTTTGCGTGTCTTTTGTTGTCGGTAACAGGAAGCAGGAGATAACACAGGTTTTGGCGAATCATCTGTCGTTCGCGGATAGCATTGAAGCGCGAAATACTTTGGGAGAACGGCCTTGACACAACCGGGACTGGACAGGGTCTTTACCGCAATCTCGCTTTTCTCCGGCGCGGGTGGCCTGGACGTTGGGGTTGGGCAGGCGGGTTTCGATGTTTTGGCCTGCTGCGAAATTGACCCGCATTGCTGCGATACCCTCCGCGATGCCGCCACGCGCGAACGCCGCAATACCCGCGTGATTGAGGACGATATACGCAATGTTGATCCTGTTGCGCTTATGAAGGAACTGCTGCTCGAACCGGGCGAACTGGATTTGCTTTGTGGCGGCAGTCCCTGCCAATCGTTCTCGCAAATCGGCAAGCGCGAGTGTCTGGAAGACGCGCGGGGAATGTTGCTGTTTGAATTCGCGCGTTTTGCTAATGTCTTACGGCCTAAAGTGATTCTTATGGAACAGGTCAAGGGCTTGCTGAACGCGCCGGATGGCAAGGGTAAAATCGGCGGCGTCTTCCAGATGCTGAAAGACCAGTTGCAAGAACTCGGCTACTCCTGCAAAATGCGGATCATCAAAGCAAATGAATACGGCGTGGCGCAGAAGCGCGCGAGAGTGTTCATTTGCGCCACCCGGGAAGGAACGGAATTCTATTTCCCCGCGCCGACACATGCCGACCTGAAAGAAGAGGCCGGGACGCTATTTCCCCTCCCGCCCTGTGTGACTGCGGGCGAGGTGATTTCTGATCTGGAACCGCCCATGCCGAATGGGGGCTACCAGCCTGTCGATAGTCATGTAGACGTGACTCCGGTTGGAGATCGCCGCCGCATACATGGCGTGCCGGAGGGTTCGCATCTGGCAAAAGAACTGCATTTGCCTGCCGATCAACGCGGTAACCTGACAAAGAAGGATACGACGAAGTTCCGCCGCCTGCATCGCAATGAACCCTCTAACACGCTGCGTTGCGGCGAGATTTTCTTTCACCCCACTGAAGACCGCTACCTTACGCCGCGCGAATACATGAGATTACACGGCTACCCGGATGACTATTTGCTCAAAGGGCCAATCAGAGGTCGTTCCGGCACAGCGCGATTTCTCGATCAGCACCGTCAAGTGGCGAATTCCGTGCCGCCGCCGGTTGCCCGCGCCATCGCCCTTGCCATTCGGGAGGCTCTTGAAAACAATACGCCTTCGCGCCGGTTTGCGGAAGCCTTTCGCGCTTCTTACGCCTGTGCTGCTATCTGATGGATAAAATTAGCCCTGCGATACGGAGTAAAACGATGCGCGCCGTCCGGTCAAAAAACACCGGCCCGGAGATACGCGTTCGCCGCCTGTTGTATCATCACGGCTACCGGTATCGTCTGCACAGAAAAGACCTGCCCGGAAAACCGGATTTGGTTTTTCAGGGGAGGCGCAAAGTCGTTTTCATACACGGCTGTTTCTGGCACGGCCACGACTGCCGTCCCAAAATACGCCCGACATCCAACACGCAATACTGGACGCCGAAAATTGACGGCAACCGGGAACGAGACGCCCGCAACATAGCCGCGTTAGAGCAGGCGGGCTGGCGGGTTCATGTTGTGTGGGAGTGCCAGTTAAAAGACGAAATCGCCTTACTGGAAACGCTGAAAGCGTTTCTGGATTGACGCCGTTCACTTCGTAATTCTAACAATCTAACAACCTATGACCAACGTAATTCTCGTCAGCCTTGACACGACACGCGCCGACCGGCTCTCCTGCTACGGGCATTTTCGGCGCACAAGCCCGCACCTCGACCGTCTGGCGGAAGAGGGCGTGTTGTTTACGGACTTCTTCAGCCCGCATATTCCCACGTATCCCGGTCACACAACGATGATGACCGGGAAGGATATGTACGCGCACCAGATTACCAGTCAGTCGGGAACGCCGGAACCCCCTCTGAGTATCAAAATGCTGGCGGAACTGCTGCGCGACGAGGGGTATTATACGGGCGCGGCGGACAATCTGGGCCGTTGGTTCGCGCGGGGCATAGGTCATTACGAGGAATACCAGTGGGACGCGAGCGCGCCTCGCGCCTTGCGCAAGGGTGAGGCGGTTGTCCAATCCGCCCTGAACGTCCTGAACAAAGCCGCCGCGCAGGATCAGCCGTTTTTCCTGTTCTTCCACTTCTGGGACCCGCACACGCCCTATCTGCCGCCCGCGCCCTTTGACCGCATGTTCTACGCGGGCAATGAAAAAGACCCGCGCAACGACAGCATGGAAGCGGTATGGGCGTTCCCAAACTTCAACCACTACTTTGCCGAATGGATGCCCGGCGTTACCGACATAGAATTCCCCAAAGCGCAGTACGACGCGTGTATCGCGTATATGGACGCTTGCTTCGCGCACGTTCTGACGCATCTGGAAGAGTTGGGATTGGCGTCCGATACGCTTGTTGTCGTCACCGCCGATCATGGCGAGGAACTGGACGAACATGGACACTGGTTCGACCATCACGGCCTGTACGACACCAACATTCACATTCCCCTGCTGATGCGCTGTCCCAACCTGTTGCCGCCCAATACGCGCATCGGCGGCCTGTGCCAGATGCCCGACATTGCGCCCACCATTCTCGACCTGCTGGATTTGAGTCCTATCGCCGGTCGGGAGGGCATGACGGGAAACAGCCTGCTGCCGCTAATTAATTCGCCGTCCGGCACACGGCGCGGTACAACAGACATGCTGCACATTACGGAAAATACGTGGATGAAAAAGCGCGGCGTCCGCACCGCCACATGGAAGTTAATCGTCCCCCTCGAAACGCCTGATCTGCACGGCAATTCCGACATCGAACTGTATAATCTAAGCCGCGACCCGGGCGAATTCAACAACGTCGCGTCCGAACATCCCGACGTGGTTCAACACTTGCAGGCGCAAATGGAAGCGCATGTCGCAAAGCGCGAACGGGAAACCGGCCTGCCCGACCCGCTCCCGCTTCAGCCCATTCCCCTGCGCAGCATCGGCAAGCTGGAAGTGGCGGTTCCGCGTGACCCCGATTTGGAAGACAAGGAGACAGGGAGACAGGGAGAAGAGGAGACGGAAGAAGCGCAATCGTCAATCGAAAATCGAAAATCGCCAATCGAAAATCAAGATGAGAAGCTGGATGCGGGGGATTTTATTGGCTATGACCGCGAATCTTGACGCGCTAAAATCAATATCTGCCTTTGCCGCCTTGATGCTCCTCTTGATGCCTGCGCCGTCCCGCGCCTGCGCATGGGACAGCGATACGCTGGAGCAGGAGGCGCGCGGTCTGCCGGATGTGGTTCAGATTGTCACGGGGCGCTTTGAGCGTAATCCGCCGCTATATTATGAGATGCGCTTGAAGCGGGTTGCGGCGGAATTGGCGCATGATCCGGCTAAATTGGAAGATTACGATGATGCCGGAGTCGCCTGTGACCACCTGCACAGAGATGGGGACGCGCTCCGGTGGATGGCGGGCAAGCGGGCGCAACTCGCGAAGTTACACGACGGGAAAATTCCCGTCACCGGAATCTGGCGCGAACAGTGGTATCGCTATTATGCCAATGTCGGCACGTTTCGCGTCCATCGCTGGCTGACACAGAACCCGAAAAGCCGTCGCCTGAGCGAACTGATACAGGCGCGGAATGAAATTGCCCGCGCATTGGAAATAAACCCGGACGCGCATTTCGGACGTGAGCGGGTGCAGTTGGGCGTGATGGACTGGATACTGCAAAACGCGCCCTCTGCGGTAAACGGCGGCAAGAGCAAGGACAACAAGAAACCCGTGCGCCTGTCGGAATTTCTAAATCAGGGAGTGACGGGAGAGTGGGACGACACGCCGCAAGCAGCCAATGTCGTCAAGGGGTTGTGTGGCCTGATTGCGCTTGGCAATGCGTGGGAAAGCGTGGATGTATTCGAGGCGTTGAGCAGGGTGCTCAGTCGCAAAGAAAACGTCCGCTATCTCGCCAACCAACGCGCGCAGGAATTGATCGCGCAGGGACGCTATTCCCTGCTTCCCGGTTCGTCGAAAAATAGTAACCTTGTGCAAGAACTGGAGTTGGACAGCGTCCGCATCAGCAACCCGGCCATTCTTGGGAATTTGCGGCGACAATGGCCGCGCCTGCGCGCGGAAGCGGAAGCATGGCAGGCGCGTCGTACCGCGTACATGATGACGCGCCTGCAAGCCGGACGTCACCCGGATACCGACCCCGGCTTTTGGAGAGAGTACCGCGAATTGCCCCCGCCCTCGCTGGAATTATCCCGATTTGAACGTTTTCGCGTCTATATGAACAGCAATGAAGGCATACTGCTGACTCTGGTTTTCGTTCTGCTGAGTGCGCTGACTGCTTTTGCCATTGCCATTAAATTCAGCGTATCGTGGTGGCGGAAAAAACGGGGAGCGCAAAGGCATACGCCCGCATAAGACTATTTGTAAGGCTTACAAAGGCGACGGCACAACAAACAGCGGCTTTCAGGCGTATCAGGAGTATTCTGATTCGTGTTGGAGGCCGTTTTGATTGTCCGCCGTTCGGCAGTGGTTACGTGCGCCTGCCTGCTAATCTCTATTTTCCCGCTTGCGTGGCATCCCCTGTGGTGCCGCGCCGCCGGACATTTGCAGACGGCGGCAAACGCGCCGACACTGCCCATGACGGATACGGGCGGCGTTCCCGTCGTCGGCATCGTTTGCGACAATCTGCGTGACATGCCGGAAGCAATGCGCAACCAACTGTTTTTGCCGCTTCCCGACTCCCTGCGCGATGTTCCCCTGACCTGGACGCTGACAAACACGGACGATGAAAACAGCCACAAATCCCTGCATAGCGTCCATCCCACAAAGGGAAAGCCGCCAATTGAGGCTAATGTGGGAACCGTTCGGCAGGAGAGTAATCGCCTGATCTACACGCCGCCGGACGAGTTCAACTTCAACCCCGAACCGGAACGGCTGCGCGACGTGCAGCGCGTATCGCAACGCGGCGTTTTGCTCACGGTTCGCCGCGCGCAGGCAAGCGGCGATGCCGCCATTGTCGCGGCAGACGATTATTCTGGCTCGCCCGCCCCTGGTTGCCGTGCATGGCACTAACAGCAATCCCAACTCGCCATCCTGGAATGCGAAGGACAGGCTTATCCGTCAATTGCAGGAGTTGGGTATTTCGGTAACAAGCGTCAATCACGGCAAAAAGGACTTCAACTATCGCAATCCGCTTGCCGACCCTGCCCTTGAATTTTACGGTAATGGCCCGGTGGAAGAGGGGGCCGAGCGCGTCGCCGAAAGCGTGGCGCAAATCCTGCAAGACACGCGCCGAGTACAACATCTTGCCATCCGCCGCGTAGACCTGCTCGGTTACAGCTACGGCGGCCTGATTGCCCGCTGGTATTTGCGCCAGTTTTATGCCGACCCCCAGGCGCGGGACAGTGTTCACTGGTACGTCCGCGCCGCCAACACCGGAGCCGCGAAGCCCCTGTATCGTTTCGATGCGGCGTGGTACGCGGAAGAGGAGAGAAAAGGAAGGGAAAAGGGAAAAGAGGAGATAGGAGATACGAGATACGAGATACGAGAAGGGGAGAGTCAATCTACAACGGATTCATCCTTCATCCTTCATCCTTTATCCTTTGCCGCCCCTCCGGTACGCAAACTGATCACGGTTGCCAGCATGTGGCGGGGTGTGCCGTTTTGCAATTACGCCAACGAGATTCATGCTCCTTCTGACGAAATGGGGCAGAACCCGGTTCGCCTTGCCAATGCGCCGTTTTTTGGACACAGAATTGGCGAGGTTTTAAACTCCGGTCTGGGAACCATAGTACCCACGCGCGTACCCGCGATAGAAGTGATGGCCGTGAACAGCCCCTGGCTCACGGCTCTGAACCGTTTTCAGCAGAACCATGAGACGCAACCGTTTGTGGAAACGGTCGCTTACGGCAGCGTGGCGGGCGACGACAGCGCTTTCTTCCGAATTCCGGCTTCCGCCGCGCGACTGGACCCCTACGCGGTGGTGCGGCAGGCGCAAACTCCCTCGTGGTTTCCCTATCTGGCGCTGGAGCGCCATGTCAACTCGGAGCATAACTATTCCGACGGCCTTGTTCCCCTGTGGAGCGCGGTGATTGGCGATAATTTCGACCATTTTCACCTGTCGCGCATCGTGTCCGCCAACCATGACAGCATTTTGTTTCATCCACGCGCCCTGGAATACGTGGCCTGCGCGCTCAACAATCGCGCCTGGCTGCCGTCAGGACGCGCCCTGAATGTCCGGTGGGGACGCGCGATTACGTCCCGCGAACTCGCGCCTTTTCCTGACGCCACCCTGCCACAAAACAGCCCCATACCGGACTACGTGTTCGGTTCGCCGCAATCCGGTAATGATGCCGATCCCATCTGTCGCGTCTGGACATTTCCATCCGGCGCAATGGCCCCTTTCCCGCAAAACCAGCTGTACCCGCAGATCGGATTGTTGGGACGCATCGCCCCGGATGCCCTGCGTGAAATCCAGATCCTGCGCGTGGAGCAGACGACGCGAAACAGCGCCATTGTGTCCTGGCATACAGCGGCGGAACTCAACGGGTTTGTCGGAGTAACACATTGGGAGCAGGTCAATCACGGCGCTTACGCGGATGTGGAAGTGGATTGCGCCCCGGAACCGATAGGGCCGCGCGTGACCCGCGACCATCGCTTTCGCCTTTCCAACTTGCAGCCCAACACAACCTATCAGGTAAGCGTCACGTCAGAAGCCTTCCGCGACCCGGAAAACATCGTTGCCGTCAGCAGCAACGTATTGCGCTTTACAACGAAATTTTAAGGGAGGGCGTTCGGTATTTGGGAAATGCAAAAGTACGGACGCTTGATTTTAACGCCACAAAGTTTAACCCGGTATGCTCAAGCGAGCATACCGGGTTTTTATCTGCATCTCCCTTCACAAAGAATCTACACGCTATTTTATACAAAATGAGGTATGTTCTATTCAATCAACGGAGATAAATGCGTTTCGCCGCGCCATCGAAGGCTGATACCATGTTGTCGGCCTCCATGGTCAAAAGAAGCGAACAGGAAAACATGCCTTGTGGAATTGCTATAAAAGGAACGTAGGATGAAACACAAATTGATGGTCACGCTGACCGCTTTAATTTCCATTGGCCTGCATACGCGCGCCAACGCTCAATTTCTCGGCACAGCGGATAGTTTCGCGGTTCTGGCCGGGGCTATGGTCACGAACACCGGACCGACGGTTCTATCCGGCGATCTGGGCGTTTCGCCGGGCAGCGCGATTACAGGTTTCCCACCCGGAACTCGTGATGAACGGCGCAACTCATGCGGGGGATAGCGTCGCAATGCAGGCGCAGTCCGACGTAATCACGGCCTACAATGTGCTGGCACACGAGGCGTTCAGCCAAAATTTGACCGGGCAAAATCTGGGAGGAAAGACGCTGTTAGCGGGCGTTTACCATTTCGATACCTCAGCTTTCCTTACGGGAACGCTGACCCTCGACACGCTGGGCGACCCCAACGCCCGCTTTGTCTTTCAGATCGGCAGCACACTTATTACCGCCCCCAATGCTACCGTCCTCGTGGTCAACAGCAGCGACGACTGCAACGTGTTCTGGCAGGTAGGAAGTTCGGCGACGCTGGATGTGGGTACGGTGTTTGATGGACATATCCTCGCGCTGACAAGTATCACCGCGAATACGGGCGCTATCATTAACGACGGCAGCCTACTGGCGCGAAACGGCGCGGTGACGCTGGCCTCGAACACTGTTACAACCTGCGTAACGCCTGCGGCTTCCATGACCCCCGAACCTTCGCTGTCCATTTTGTTCGGCGCGGCGGGACTTGCAGGTTTTGCCGCGTTGCGCCGCCGCAAATAGGCCGTCATTCGTTTCTCAACCCGCGCCACATTGCCCCGGATCAGCGCCAATTCAGGGCGTTTACTTGCTTCTGGAGGTCGCAAAAGATGACGACGAAACCCTTTGATTGTGTGGAAATGGTAGAGCAGATACAAGTGGAGATACAGGAACGCCTCGAAACGATGTCCCACGAAGAACAGTTGACATTTTGGCGCGCAAACGGAAGAACTGCGCGAACGTCAAGAGCGTAAAAAAGGCGAAAAACTTCCCCTGCCTCTCGCCAAAAGGGAATAACCTATTTGAGTGCAGTCAAAGACTAAAACACCCGATCCTTCGCCGCCACGCTGTAGGAGCGAATTGTGGTCGGTGTCCAGCAAATAAATCACGCGCCCGCCTCCTCTGCTGCCAACAGACGCCGGGCCTCCGCTCGCTCGCGCTCGCGCTCTGCTTGTAGTTGGCGGGTCACTTCCTCAAAAGCCGGACTGTCTGCGTGTATCCCAATCATGGTGTCCAGAAAGTCCGGGCTTGTTCGCTCCGAAACACGGGAGCGTGGCTCTTCCAATTTTATGCGAAGCCGCGCCACTTCCGCCTCAAGCGCCGCAAACCGTTCTTCAAAGATTGATCCTGCCGCCATTTGTGTTTCTCCCTGATTTATTATACCGCATCGGAAAAGCAGGGTGAAGAGTAGGGGAAAGACAGCCGAGAGCGGCCCTGTCTGTAAAAGTTTGTGCAGAGTTTGTATACAATAGGCTCTGCTTTGTGTATACTTTGGGGCGTGAATACCCAAACTGTTGAAACTGCAACAAACGTGAACGCGCCCCGCGAAGAGTACGCGCGGCGGCTTGCCGCCCGTGAGAGTGAGGCCGCTCTGCTGGCAAAGCGGGACCGCGCTTTCGGCAACGGGCGATTGGCCGTTTTCGCGCTCGGACTCGTAACGGCGTGGCTCGCGTTCCACGACCATCTTTTCTCCCCCGGACTGCTCAACCTTCCTATTATCGGATTCTTAGCGCTTGCAAGTCGCCATGACCGCGTGATTCAAGCCCGCAAACGCATGGAACGCGCCATCGCGTTTTATCAGCAGGGGTTGAGGCATCTGGATAATCTGTGGCAGGGGACGGGCAACGCGGGTTCGCGCTATCTCAAAGCCGAACATCCGTATGCCGCCGATCTGGACATTTTCGGGCGGGCGTCCCTGTTTGAACTGCTGTGTACCGCGCGCACCCGCATGGGCGAAAATTGCCTTGCCGACTGGCTGCAAGCGCCGGGTATGCCGGACGCGATTCGCGAACGGCAGCAGTCCGTAGAAGAACTCAAAACGCGGCTGGATTTTCGAGAGGAACTGGCGGTGTTGGGCGAACAAACACGAACCGCGCTGAAGCCCACAGAACTGGCCGCGTGGAGCGAGGAACCGCCCGTACAGTTTGCCGGTTGGGAACGCGGACTGCTGGCGCTGCTGGTAACGGGCGCGATTGCGGCGGGGATTTTCGCGCTGATACAGGGCAACTGGACACCGTTCGTGGTTGTGGTGGTTGTGGAACAGGCAGTTGTTTTGCGTTTGAAAGCGCGGATTCGGGAAGCGGTGGGTACGGTGGAAACGCCGGGGCGCGAACTGGCAATGCTCGGCCTGCTGCTGGCGCGTATCGAAGCGGAACCCGTTTCGTCGCCGCGCCTGCTGCACCTGCGCGGGCTATTGAATGTGGAAACAACGCCGCCGTCCGCCCGCATCGAGCAGCTACAGCGCTGGATAGAACTGCTGGAAGTGCCACACAATCCCCTGCTCGGCCTGCTGGACAAAATCGTCCAACTGACGCCGTTTTGCGCGTTCGCGATTGCCGATTGGCGGCGCATCAATGGCGTTCATCTTGCCGACTGGCTGCGCGTGACCGGCGAAGTGGAAGCCCTGTGCGCCCTGTCCGCGTATGCGTATGAACACCCCGATGATGTGTTTCCTGAGATTGCAGCAAACGAACTCTGTTTACAGGCGCGGGGACTGGCGCATCCGCTCCTGCCCTCCGCGTCTACCGTGCGCAATGACCTCGCCTTTTCGCCCGAACAGCGCTTGTACGTACTCAGCGGTTCCAATATGTCAGGCAAAAGCACCCTGCTGCGGGCGTTGGGCGTGAACGTGGTTCTGGCTCTGGCGGGCGCTCCGGTTCGCGCCTATTCGCTGCGCCTCTCCCCCCTGCGTATCGGCGCGTCCCTGCGCACACAGGACTCGCTGGAAGCGGGCATTTCGCGCTTTTATGCCGAAATTCTGCGCCTGCGCCAGATCGTAGACCTGACGCAGCAAAACACGCCCCTGCTGTTTCTGCTCGACGAGATTCTGCACGGCACGAACTCGCACGACCGCCGGCAGGGCGCGGAAGCCATCCTCCGCGCCCTGCTCCAACGCGGCGCCATCGGGCTTGTCACCACGCACGACCTCGCCCTCGCCCGCATCGCCGAAGACGCCGCCCTTCACGCCGCCAACGTCCATCTGGAAGACCAGCTGCTGGACGGCAAAATGACCTTCGACTACCACCTGCGCCCCGGCGTCGTCGCCAAAAGCAACGCCATTGAACTCATGCGGGCTGTGGGATTGGAAGTTTGAAAATTATTTCACCACAGAGACACAGAGGGGTCACAGAGAAATGAAAAGAGGAAGAGATTTACGCCTCCTTCTTTTCTTCTCTCCTCTGTGAAACCTCTGTGTCTCTGTGTCTCTGTGGTGAAAACGTATTCAGGCGGCGGCGAGCAGGGCCGCTTCATCGCTGTGCATCACGGCCAGCAGGTTTCGCAGCGTGGCTTCCGCCTCCTCGTGGGGAACCTGGCAGGTTCCCGCCGCTTCGTGTCCGCCGCCGTCGTGGTCGCGCATCAGCGCGCCGATGTGCGTTTGCGACGTTCGGTTGAGGATGCTGTGGCCGCAGGCGAACACGCAGTTCTGGTTGCCCCTGCCGTTGACGATCCAGATGGACGTATTCTGCTCCGGGTACAGCGCGTAGACGAGGAAGCGGTTGCCGGAATGGATTGGGTCTACGCCGCGCAAATCCGTGACGACCACATTGCCGCTGGTGTACGAGTGTTGGCGCAGCATGTCCTGAAACAGCGCGTTCTGCTCGAAGTAGCGCTACAACCCGCTCCTGCACGTCAGGCATTTGCAAAATTTCTTCAATGCTCATGCGCGTGCAGGCGTCAATCAGCTCGAACATCAGTTGATAATTGCTGATACGATAATCGCGGAACCGGCCCAGACCGGTGCGCGCGTCCATGACAAAGGAGAGCAGCGGCCAGCCGGTCGGATGCAGAATCTCCTCGCGGGTGAACTGCGCCGAGTCCGCCTTGTCCACTTCGCGCATCATCTCTTCGATGCCGGGAAAGCGTTCCGCGCCGCCATAATAGTCGTACACGACGCGGGCGGCGCTGGGCGCGAGGCGGCAAACGCCCTTGAATTCCTCTTGCCCACCACGCGCTTCAGTTCCGATGGCATGATGATCGAACCACAGGCCGCAGCCGGGCATATACGGCACATTGGCGAAAATATCGTCGGGGCGTACCTCAAAGTCGCCATCCTGAAGGTCTTTGGGGTGAACAAATTTAATCTCGTCCAACTGCTCGACCTGTTTGATCAGCACGGCGCAAACAAGTCCATCAAAATCCGAACGGGTAACAAGGCGCATGGCAATCTCCTTTCCGCAAAGTTATCGGCAAAAAAGGGTACTATCAAGAGGGCGGCACAGGAGGGTTTCTATTTTGTTACCAAGTCAACCCTTGTTACGCGCCTGCCGCCGGGAGACGTCCATGACACCTTACGCGCAAAAAAATACACAATATACCGCCAATCGCGGGCAGGGAATGTTTCTGGTTGGGGGCGCTCTATTCGTGGCCGCGCAAAAGCTGATGGGGATACACTTTCGCGGGGAGCATCATAACGAGGTGTGGTGGATTGTGCCGGGATTTTTGCTGTTGGGGGTTTACATGATTCGCAGGCATGGCCGGTTACTGGCGGAAACGCCGGACAACAGGACGGACTGGTTCTGTTTGCTCGGAAGTCTGGCATCCTTTGTGGGGTTTGCGGCACAGTGTATTGCCTCAACGCCCTGAACGGAGACATTGCATAGTTTCTTCCCACAATTGCCGGACAACATCCTGCGCGGCGGGTAT
The DNA here is from genome assembly GCA_963817895.1 of uncultured Chthonomonadaceae bacterium. Taxonomy (GTDB): domain Bacteria; phylum Armatimonadota; class Chthonomonadetes; order Chthonomonadales; family Chthonomonadaceae; genus CAWFQB01. The sequence continues at coordinate 1,341,985 of CAWFQB010000001.1, read as the reverse complement.
ATCGTTGATTTGCCCGCAGCCGGTTCCGGCGTACAGGCACATGGCCTCAATGTCGCCCGTAAATCCCTGACGCGGAGCCGTGTCTTCATAGCGGAAGATGGATTCGTCGCTTGCCGTCGCGCCCACTATTTCGTTCTCGCCGGGGCGTTGTCCAACAGGCGGACTGCCTGCCGCTTCCCAATTTTCCAGCGTCGTATTGCGTAAAACGCGGTGCATCGCCTGCGGCCATCCGCCGTCAAAGCACACCGTCAGGGCGGTATCGTCACTTTTCGCCTGCACAAGCCGTTGTTTATAATCCTCATGCGCGCGGCTCTCCTTCGTGGCGACAAAGCGCGTTCCCAGTATCGCGCCTGCCGCGCCCATTTGCAAAACCTGCGCAATGTCGTGTCCCGTTGCCAGTCCGCCCGCCGCCAGAACCGGAACTCCGCCCATATTTCCGGCAATGTCCATAATGCGCGGCAGCAGTTCGCGCAACGGAGATGGCAGACTGCACATGCCCGCCCGCTTCTACTCCCTGACAAACCAGAAAATCCGCGCCCAAATCCAACGCCCGTTTTGCTCCGGCTACATTTGTCACTTGAACGCCCCACTTCGCGCCGAATTGTCGTATCTGTCCAAGATAGGGTTCCGGGTCGCCCCACGAAAATGAAATGATATTCGCGCCCGCTTCCAGAACCGCGTTTAGAGCCTTCGGCGGAAACGCGAGCGCGAAATTGACCAGAAACGCGCCGCCTGTCGCTTTCCGCGCCTGCCGCACATAATAGGCTGCCTGTTCCGGGTTTGTCCACGTCAGCGCGAGTGCCCCCATGCCGCCCGCTTCGGCAACGGCAATCGCCAGTTCCGGTCCGGCAATGCTGCCTGTGGGAGCCTGCACAATGGGTACGCGCAGCCCAAACTCTCGCATAAACCGCATGGCAGAGGCAGGGACAACTGTATTCAAAAACTCTCCTCACCGACAGGCTTCGATTTACCTCACCCCGGCCCTCTCCTTGCCGCGCATCGCGCCAGGAGAGGGAGGCGCTTTATTACGAAAATTATTCTCTGTTGTAGTTATCAGGCAGGTCGGCGCGTTTGATGTCCTCGTTTTCGTAGCCGCCCACGTTGTCCGAAGCGGGAGAACCGCCAAGCCCGAACAGGCTTGCGGCCTTTGCCCACACGCTCACTTCACCGCCGCCCTGCCGGTAACGTTCGCGCGCCAGATTCTTCAATTTGCTGTCCACATCTACATCGGGCGCGGGCAGATGCGCGGCCTGTTGCAGCGTTGGGAAAGCGGCATCAAATTCGGCCATTTCACGCTCGATTTTGTAGGAAGCGTAGGAGGGCGCGTTCGAAGGAGCGGTCATGGCAAACTTCAGAATGGACGTGTTGACGCTTTTCAGTTTACGCAGAAGGTTGGCGCGTGACCGGGCATGCCATTCTACAAACCGCGTCACCTGCGCATGGGACGAGGGCAGATGCGCAAGATGGCTGCGCTTCGCCTCGCCTTCGCGAATCAATCGGGCGCGAAGGATCGTGATTTCCTGCTGCTCGGCAAGAATATCGCGCTGCACCATCACCCAATCCGGCAGGCCGCCCGCGTTTTTCAGCACTTTGTTCGCCATGCGGATGTGCAGCGGAACGCCGGCATCCTCTTCAAACACGATGGGCTTGCCTTTTCCCGGCAGATTGTCGAACTTGCCCTCTTCAATCGCTTCCTGTATCTTGCGCTCCGCAACCCGCGCAATCACTTCCGGGTCAATCATCCCTGCGTTCCCTTTCAATGCTGTACATTTCTTTTGACGAACCTGTTCCCGTTCGCGTCTATTCTATTATACAATGTGTAGGGTAGACTTGTTGCAATACCCAATTCTTCAAGGAGTTTTCGCGCCCATGCCCTGCTCGCTACGCTTCCCTTATAATATGTCTGCCGTATTGCTGACGCTCGCCTGCGCCGTTCCTGTTTTCGCCCGCGCCGACAATCCCGCCGCCCACAAAACAACCACTTCGAAAATCGAAAATCGAAAATCGAAAATCGAAAATCAGGGAACCCTCCGAGGTTCCGACGTTCTCGCCACCGTAGACGGCGAAGCGATTACGCGGCGCGACTTGACCAACCTGTGGCTCAAGGTGGATAATCTGGCGAACCGCCCGCTCGGCATGATTTTGTTGAACCGGATGCGGGCGGCAGGCAGTGTCGCGCCCAATTATACCGTGACGGAAGCCGACATTTACAAAGCTCTGTACAGCGGGCCGGCAAGCGATTACGCGACCTATCTTTCCAATCTGGTCACGAACCGCCTGGTCGCCCGCGAAGCCAAACGGCAGGGGATTACGGTCACGGCGAGGAGAGCGGTGCAGGCCGGACATGAGTTGATGGATCAGGTGCGGGCGCAGAAGAACATCAAAGCCCCGGATGAAGAGATACTGGCGCAATTCCGCGTGCCGCGCGACATCTTTCTGGACGAAATGGCGTTCCGATTGCGGGGCGAACGCCTGCTTGCCAAAAGCATCGCGGCGCGCAACGGACACGCTATCGGCGCGGACGATTGGGTGATATTGCGGGAATTGTTTGCGGGCGCGAATGTGGGCACGGACGAAAAGCAGAACGCGCAGGAGTTTGCCGCCGCCAAAGAGCGCGTTCAGACTTGGGCGGCGGAAGTGAAGGCCGGCAAAGCCGTTCGCGGATGTCGCCAAATCGCACAACGAGGACGAAACCCGGACAACGGGCGGCCTGCGCGGCGCGGCACTGCGCGGCACCGGCACGAAAGAGATAGAGGACGCCATCTTCCGCCTCAAACCCGGCGAAGTAAGCGCTCCGCTACGAACCAAAGACGGCTGGTACGTCTTTCTGGTGGAAAAGCGCGGAACCGATATTCCCGCCAGTCAGCGCGACGCGGGATGGAAGCAGATCGTGGAAAAGCGCGTCACGCCGTTCCTCGCCGACCTGCGCAAACACGCCAAAATCACCAGCACTATTGCCCTGCCTACGGATACGCTGACAGGCGCATCGGGTACGGCGGGGAAATAGAAACGGCAGAGGAGTAAACCACGGGGAACGCGGAGAACACGGGGAGAATCAAAAATGAGGCCGGGTATGGAACTCCGATTGGCGGGCGCAGTTACAATCGCCGAGAGAACTCCGGGCGGGCGTCTCATGGCGTGGGTAGACGCATTCAATGTGCAGACCGGATGCGCGGTTCCGCTGGCGAATGGAGAAACATGAACACTTGCCAACCTGGCGACAAACAAATGAAACAAACCATACAGGTTGAGGCGATACAAAACTTCGCCCAGAACATCGTAGACACGGTGCGCGAACCCTTGTTGATGCTGGATACGACGCTGCGCGTCCACTCCGCCAATCGCGCTTTTTACCAGACCTTTCAAGTTTCTCCTGTTGAAACGGAGAACCGTCTGATTTACGAACTGGGCAACGGTCAGTGGGACATTCCCGCGCTGCGCACTCTGCTCGAGGACATTATTCCCGCGCAATCCGTCTTCAACGATTTTGAACTGGCACATACGTTTCCAACGATTGGGCGGCGCGTGATGCTCCTCAACGCCCGCAAGCTGAAGACGGGCGATCACAGAGAGTTGTTGGTGTTAGCTATTGAAGATGTTACCGAACTGCGGCGCGTCCATGACATTGAGGTTCTCTTCACCGACAAGCTACAGGAAAGCTATGGGCGGCTGCAGGAACTTGAAAGGATGCGTGACGACCTGACGAACATGATGGTTCATGATCTGCGCACGCCCCTGAGTTCAGTCATTACAGCCATGCAGCTGCTCGAAGGGGACAACGATCTGAATATGCTACAGCAGGAGATTGTACACCTTGCCATTATGGGCGGGCAGATGCTGCTGGGCATGATCAACACGCTGCTGGACGTGGAGAAGATGGAAAGCGGCGAAATGCAGTTGGATTATGCCGCGCTGTCTCCCGGCGGACTGATTGCTTCCGCCATCAGCCAGGTGGTCTCCCTGGCTGAAGGCAACGGCCTGACGCTGGAGGCGAAAATCGGGCCGGACCCCCCGCTCTTTCAGGGAGATGCGGACAAGCTATGCCGTACTCTGGTCAATCTGCTCGGAAATGCCATCAAGTTCACCCCGGCCGGCGGCACGGTAACGATTGAAGCGCGGCAGGCAGAAGACAAGCGTAGCCTGCTGTTTGCTGTCACCGACACAGGGGAAGGCATTCCGCCCGAAGCCTTCGGGCGTATCTTCGAGAAGTTTGGCCAGGTGGAAAACCGGAGGGCGGGGCGACATGTGAGTACCGGTCTGGGCCTGACGTTCTGCAAACTGGCGGTGGAAGCGCATGGCGGCAGCATCAACGTGGACAGCGAACCGGGTAAAGGCAGCGTCTTCTCCTTTACCCTTCCGCTGACAGCGAACACATCCCTGTCAGACATGTGAAAGCAGGAGTGAAGAGCTTTGCAGGACACACGTCACCTTAGATAGCCGCCAGGACGAACAAGGTTCGTCAGAATACAGGCAGATTTGCCGATAATACAGGCGAAGATAAAATAAAGGGAACTCTATATCAAAAGAAAGTGTCACGTATAATTATAACGGTATCTATGAGACCCTGCCCTTATACTTAGGCTTCTTGCTAAAGAAAGTGGTCAGGGTTACGATGACGCCAGAAAACAAAACACACTCTCTACAGCCCGGAGAACCAATACAAACCGATGAGGAAGCCTTACAATGGCTTCCCCGTTACGCGGTGGTACAGCAGGCATATGCCGCTTTTCGTGAGGCAGGCAAGACGCCTGAGGAAGCCGTTCAGCAAACGATGGCGCTGTGGCGAGAATTCCATCAGGCCGCTCGTCCTGATGGTTACTAACCTGATTATCTCCCTCCGTGTCTTCCGTGGTTTCAACTCTTTTTCAGCATATCCGCATAGATTCCCGGTATGCTATCGGGGATGAGGGTTGCGCCGACCGCTTTTTCATAGAAGGGAATGGGGCCGACGCCGCCGATGATGCCGTAGGCGTAGCCCATATCGCGCATTCCGTGCAGGCAGGCGAGCAGCAAAGCTTTACCGATTCCGTTGCCGCGCTCGGCTTCCAACACGCCCGTCGGCCCGAAGAAATTGCGCCGGGTGGCCTCATACGCGCCGAAGCCGATTACTTTGCCGCCGCGAATGGCGATCCACAGACTGATGGGTTGGCGGGCATAGCAGGGCATGACTTCATCCGCCCATCCTGTGGAAAAGTTTTTCTCGATGAACTGCCGTATGGCTGTACTTTCAAACGGATGCGCGCGGCGAACAATTACGCCCCGCGTTCGCAAGTCGGTCAGCAACGGTTCTAAGGGTGGCAATTTCAGCAGTTGTACCAGCATATCGGGCATAATCAACTCCGGTGTTGGGGGTTCGGGTATTCAGGTATTCAGGTGTTCAGGGAATACGAAATTCCATATCTACTTTGGTGGAAGAGGGCTGTCAGCCGAACACCTGAATACCTGAATACCTGAATACCTGAGTATTGGTTCCGTTTAGAAACAAGATGGGGCTTGCGCGCGTAGTAATCAGCAATCTTGTTCGGGTATAGTTAATCAAGTCGCCTGAAAGATGCGTTGCGGCGTCTGACTTTCCGAAGAAATGGAGACAATCATGAAGAAACACGCTTTCGCCCCTGTGATAATGGGCATCCTTGCATTGGGCGCGTCCTCCGCGCTGTTGACAGGTTGCGGCAAACCCGCTTCCGAGGCTCCGGCTACCGGTTATGCGGGCGGCCAGAAGGCGGGCGCAGTCAACAATACCACGTCCGATCCCAACTATGCGCAGAAAGCGGCGCGCGGCGGGAGCGGACAGCCACGCTCCGGTGGAATGCCCACATCTGGTGGTCACTAGTACGCTGTGGCATAAGCCTGCGTCTGGATTCCGACGCGCAAACGCCGGTTATCAGTCCTCCGGCTAACCGTCCTGCGAATGGAAAACTGCGCGTATTTACGCCGCAGTGTATTGGACCTGATATATCGCAGGCGCGGTTTGCAATATCTATACGCTCTTCCCGCTGTCGGAATCCTTCGGCAGCGGGCATTTGCGCTTGCGGAAAAATTCCGACAAAGCCCCGTACCCGGAAGGTAATTGTTTCGCGTAATCCACCGGAAGTTTTGAAACCTATGTTTACGATACGAACCTACCGGCAGGTTCGCGGCTGCCACGCGCTCTGGCTCCTGATTTTGGGGCTGCTTCTCCTATGCGGAGGATGCCGCCATTCATCTGCTCCCGCTTCTGTTCTCGCTCCTGTTACGCCGCCCGCTTCTACCTCCTGGAATGGCATTGGTTTTGAAAACGTCTCTGCCTCCGCCGGATTGGGCTATGTTTGGCCCGCGCAACCGCGCCCCATGCGCAGTCTGGAAGCCTTCGGCAGCGGCTGCGCGTTTCTGGACTATGACAACGACGGCTGGCAGGATATTCTGCTGGTTGCTCGCCCTCATTGCCGTTTGTACCACAACCTGCGCAACGGGCGCTTTGCCGATGTTACCGAATCTGTCGGTCTGTCCAAAGTTCAGGGTTACTGGACAGGCTGCGCGGTCGGGGATTACGACGGGGATGGCCGTCTCGACATACTGCTGACCGGCTACCGTTGCCTTGCCCTCCTGCGCAATGACCCTGTGAAAGGGTTTGTCAACACCACGAGTGGGGCGGGACTGGACCCGCATAACCGCAACCACTGGGGCAGCAGCGTGGGATTTATGGATTTGGCGGGAAATGGCAGGCTCGATCTGGTTGTATTGAACTATGTCGTTTTCGGGCCGGGGGAAATGCAATACTGTTCGCCCGCGCCCGGAATTCAAACCGGCTGCCCGCCCTCCACCTACAAACCGGAATTCGGCGAATTGTGGGAAAACATCGGGGGCGGACATTTTCGGGACGTGACCGCCCGTTCCGGCATGAAGCAGACGCACGGCAAAGCGCTGGTGGTGGCGTTTGGCGATCCCGACGATCACGGGCGCATGGACTTTTACATCGGCAACGACGGCACGCCCGCCGAACTGATGCGCAATGAGGGCAGCCTGCATTTTCGCAATATCGGCGTGGAAAGCGGCGTGGCGTATGGTTCGCTGGATCATGCGATTGCCGCGATGGGCGCGGATTGGGGCGATTACGACCGGGATGGCCGCCCCGACCTGGTTGTCACCGCGTTCTCGGATGAATCTTTTGCCATATTTCACAACACGGGGCAGGCGACCTTCGAGCAGGCGAACGACGCGACGGGCCTGAGCGTTCCCACCTTCAAGCCGCTCGGTTTCGGAACCAAATGGCTGGACATGGACAACGACGGCTGGCCCGACCTTGTGTTCACCGCAGGCCACGTTTACGACGCCATCAGCCGCACCGATCCCGGCTCCACATTCCGTCAACCCCTTCTACTGTTTCGCAATGAGAACGGGCGTAAGTTCCAACAGTTGATTTCACCGGCGGGCAGTGAACTGGCGAAGCCGCTGCTTGGGCGCGGACTTGCCGCCGGGGATTTTGATAATGACGGGCGTATGGATTTTCTGGTTGTGGATTTCGAGGGCGCGCCCGTCCTGATGCGCAACGTTTCCACAACTGCTAACCACTGGATTACCTTCGACCTGCGCGGCAGGGGACAAAACCGTTTCGCGTATGGGGCGCAGTTGCGCGGCAGATCCGGCAATCAAATCTGGATTGGGCAGGTATCCCCGGCCTCATCCTATCTATCTTCCAGCGACCCGCGCGTTCACTGGGGATTGGGAACGCAGGCCACTTTGGACACGGTTGAGATACGCTGGCCGGATGGACAGAAGGAGATACTGCATAACGTGGCAGGCAACCGCATCGTCACCGTTACGGAGGGTCAGGGAATCACCCCCAACCAAACTCACCCGTAGGGACACAACATGTTGTGTCCTGCTTAATAATCATGTCCTGCTTCTACAAACAGGGCGCGGCAAGCAGCGCCCCTACGGGCAGAGAGGCAAGCAGCGCCCCTACTGGCAGAGAAGCAAGATACCGCTTTGCCTCCCTGCTGCGCTGAATGTCCTACTTCGCCAGGATCTGATCCAGTTTGCCCTTGATGTCCTGCTGATTGGATTCAATATCTTTTTGATTGGCGAGAATCTGATCCAGTTTTTCCTGATTGTTCTTGATGTCCTGCTGGTTGGACTTGATCTCTTCCTGATTGGCCTTGATGGTGGCCTGATTGTCCTGAATGGTTTGCTGGTTGTCGAGAATGGTTTTCTGATTGGCAAGCACGTCGTCGTTAGACATGAGAGTCTCCTTTGAACAGTTTAGTTATGGAATGGGATGCGAAACACTGCGCCGAAAGCGCAACGCCAAAGGTACTATTCTCCTTTTGCAGACTATTTCCTGCTGCTTCAAGCAAATTTTTGTCTATGCGCAAGATTTTATCTATGCGTAGTTTTCACTACCGGACACCTTTTTCCGGGTATTGAAAATACCCGTCTGAGTGGCGTTCCGCCAAGCGTCCTTCGGACGCGATTCACTGAAAATAAGCATTTGCGTCCGTAGGAGGAAATAACAAGTTATGTCCCTACGGCGCAGGCCATAGAGACAGGGGGGGTTCAACCTCTGGCAAGAATGTATCCGGTGGTGAAAACTGCATAAGAGAGCAGGAAAAACACCCTTTTTGTCTTGACAAATCCGGCAGGTTCGCGCATACTGTTGGCTAACACTATTTTGGTGCGCAGAATGGGGAACGGAACGCAGATGGCAGCAGTCCGCGCAAAAATCTTACGGTTTCAGGAGGCGTCGCCAGTGTCGGTTGATACTGCCGCGCTTGCGGCTTGCTGCGTCCAGAAAGGAAATCGCAAGCGTTAAGCGTTCAGCCCTCCCAATTTCGGAACTGACCTCTTTTCCCTTCTTTCCTTATTCTCACCTCTGCCACGCAACCTTTGCCGCTTTCAATCTTTTGGATTGGAAGCGGCAAATTTTTTGAGAAGGAAGATGGAATGTAGGAATGTAGGAATATTAGGAATGAGGAGGGGCTTCTCCTATTCCATATTCCTATATTCCCATATTCCTACATTCCTCCTACGGAGACTAACATGTCCGACTCTTGTGTTCCCGGCAGCGATTTGTACAACGTGCGTCACAGCACGGCGCATCTGATGGCGCAGGCCATCGGCGAACTGTTTCCCGGCGTAAAGTATGCGATTGGTCCGCCCATCGAAGACGGGTTTTATTACGACTTCGATTTGCCCGAACCGATTCGTGAAGAAGACTTGCCGCGCATCGAGGACAAAATGCGCGAACTGGCGAAACGCGACTTCGCGATTACGCGGGAAGTGATGCCGCGCCCGCTGGCCCGCGATTTCGAGGTGAGCCAGAACCAGCCGTACAAAGTGGAACTGATTGACGATTTGCCCGAAGGCGAGGAGATTTCGTTCTATCGGCAGGGCGATTGGATTGATCTGTGTCGCGGCCCGCACGTTCCAAGCACAAAAGTGTTGCAGCATTTCAAGCTGCTGCACACGGCGGGCGCGTACTGGCGCGGCAGCGAAAAGAACAAGATGCTGACGCGGGTGTACGGCACGGCGTGGCAGTCGCAGGCGGATTTGGACGCCTACTTGAACCGTCTGGAGGAGGCCCGCAAGCGCGACCACCGCGTTTTGGGACGGGAGTTGGGCCTGTTCGTGTTTTCGGCGGAACATATCGGCGCGGGTATCCCGCTGTTTTTGCCCAAGGGCGAGATTTTGCGGCACACGATGGAATCTTATGTGCGCGAAGTGCAGACGCGATACGGCTATCAGCATGTCTGGACGGGGCATCTCGTGCGCGAAGACCTGTACAAGAAGTCGGGGCATTACGATAACTACAAGGAAGCCATGTTCCCGCCGATGGAGGATAAAGACGCGGGCATCAACTATCGCTTGAAGCCGATGAACTGCCCGAGCCACATGACGCTGTACAATCTGGGCGGGCTAAAATCATACCGGGATTTGCCCCTGCGCTACGCCGAATTCGCCACGCTGTACCGCTATGAGAAAAGCGGCGAATTGAGCGGCCTGACGCGGGTTCGCGCCTTAACGCAGGACGACTGTCATATCTTCTGCACGGAAGCGCAGATTGAAAGCGAGTTCGCGCTGGCGTTGAAACTGATACGGGAAGTGCTGGAACGGTACGGCTTCAACGATTACCGCGTCCGGCTGTCGCTGCGGGATGAGAACCCGGAAAGCAAGTTCGTGAGGGATGATGAGAAATGGAACAAGGCCGAGGACGCCCTGCGCAACGCCATGAACGCGAACGGCGTTGAGTATTTCGAGGCGACAGGCGAAGCGGCGTTTTACGGGCCGAAAGCCGACTTTCTCGCCAAAGACGCTTTGGGCCGGGAATGGCAGATTTCCACGATACAGGTGGACTTTATTCAGCCGTCGCGGTTGGGCTGCGAGTACATAGATGAGGAGGGGCATCGGCAAACGCCGGTCGTGCTGCACCGGGCGGTGACGGGGACGACGGAACGGTTTTTGGGCGTTCTCATCGAGCAGTACGCGGGCGCATTCCCGTTCTGGCTGGCCCCGCAGCAGATAGCCTTGATTCCCATTGCGGATCGCCACGCGGAAAAAGCGCAGGAGATCGCCGCGCAGTTGAAAGCGGCGGGTTTCCGGGCGGAAGTGGATGCCCGTAACGAGAAGATGGGCAAGCGCATCCGCGAAAATGAGCTGCAAAAAGTGCCGATCATGCTCATCTTAGGCGACAAGGACATTGAGAACGGCACGGTCAGCGTCCGCAAGCGCGGCGAAGGCGATTTAGGCGCGAAAACGCTCGAAGAAGCCCTCGCCTACTTCCAGCAACTTAAAAATGCCTGATGTAGTAAGAACAAACAAACGAACACGGATGCATTTAAACTGCGTCCGTGTTCGTTTTGCGTTTCTGTTCGTTACGCGGCTCAGGGATAATCCGCGAGGTATTTGACGAAAGATCGGCGCGAACCGCTTCATAGAAGGCGCGATCCGCTGTCCAGAAGTCACAGCCGCGAAGTTGCGCCAGCGCGGCGTATGTGGAATCATAAACCACGCGCTGATTGAATTGTGAAGCAATTTCGCGGGCGCGTTGCCGTAACCCCGACGGGTTCAGAATGATTACCTCAATAGCATCCAGCGCATCGTAAGCAAGTTGAGCCTGTGCCTGAGTCAGCCTGCCCTCATAAACGCGCCCTCGTACAATGTCATCCAGTTCACTCTCAAAAATAGGAGGCGCAATCATGTCTGTGTCCATAGCGATCACATCCTCCATAAGTCGGCGGGCTGGAAAGCGCAGGGTTTCGTCACGCAAAGCGAGTTTCACAATCAGGCTGGCGTCTACGCAGGTTTCATTCACGGGCATTGGGCCGTTCTCTCCTCGCGCATCCGCCGCAGGTCTTCCGCCGAGTCGAACTCTCCGGGTATCTGTTCCGCAACAGCATCGCAGTGGGCGAGTGCCGCTCTTCTTTGAGACTTTCTGGACTGTTGCAGTATCTGAGCGCTATCCGCTTCACGGCTGACCTGCTCGCAAATAAGCGCCGCCAACTTCAACTGCTCCGCAGACGACAGGCGACTTACAATCTCTCGTGCCTCTGTCAATGTTGTTGTCATTGTAATCTCCTTATCAGGCTTGCTGTTTGAATATGTTCGCGTGATTGTGCCGCCAATCGCATAAACGGCGTTATACCCAATGCGAAAAGCATAGAGTGACTGCGGAACAACATCAGGCAGGCGTTGCCGAAGGCGTTTATTAGCAGTGATGCCACTTTCATTAATCTCGTAGTTGCCGGTTTCCAGATCCAGCAAAAGGATTTTTGCCTATATTGTCCTCCATCTCGATCTGCTTGCGCAAAATGTTTTCATAAGATGTCATGCGCCCGTGTGGAAACGTCTGGAACTGTGTCAATCATTTGGATTCCTCCTCCGCTATACAGTGATTACATGCGGGCGTGACAACATCATGGTCGAAATATGTCAGCGACAGCCAGAGTGAGATTTGGAAAGGTGAATGACTGCGCGATTTGGGTATCATCGTAGGTGGCGACGGAAACCGGCCCTCCAACAGTAAAACGAACGACTTCCACTGTCCGCTCGTCGGGACGCGCAAGCCAGCCCTCTTCCACGCCGATTGCCGCGTAATCGGCCAACTTATCGCCAATCATGCGCCGCGTGTCGCTGTCGGATAGAATTTCAACCACGATTTCAGGCGGAACTTGTAGAGGCCCGCGTTGAGGTATACCCCCGCCCTGCTGCAAGCGCGTATGGCTGATGAACAACACATCGGGCTGACGGGTACGAAGTGGGCTGCGGCGTATCAGAACATCGTAGGGCGCAGACAGCGCGTACCCTGTGCCGGTTGCGCGTTCAAAGATGCGGAATGCTTCTTCAATGTTACCGCCAATACGTTGGTGAGGCCAATTTGCTCCGGGCATAAAGGTTCGCACTCCGTCAATGATGTTATACCGCGCAACGATTTCTTCTTCCGCCATGTACTGCTCGTAGGTGAGCAGGGCGGAAGCCGGGGGCGGTGAAGCGATAGTCATAAAAACACCTCCTGTGCATCGCTACAGCCAGTATAACATAACTGGCGAACGCTGAAGCCCATCTGGTTTTGAACGCCTGCCCATAAAAAGAATCTGAAAATCTTTATCTGGCTGCGACACTTTTTGCAGGTTTGCGCCGTCGTCAGGTTGGAACGCGCAAGAACGCGCTTTCCACACCTGCCATTTTCATCTATTTGGCTTTGCCCATAATCTTCTACTCTCAACGATAAGGAATTTACCATGACCGCTACTGCCATTGACACTGGCGCCAGCCTGAAAGCCGTTTGCCCGCGCAAAGATTTGTACGAGGCCGTACAGACGGTGGGACACGCCGTATCGGGACGCAACGCCCTGCCCATTCTCAGCCACATCATGGTGCAGGCCGAAGACAACTATCTGCGCCTGATCGCGACCGATCTGGAATTGGGCATTTCGTGCCGCGTGAACGCCCAAATTCAGGAGGGCGGCGCATTGACGGCCCCTTCCCGAACCCTGACCGAAGTGCTGGGCAACCTGTCCGACAAAAGCGATGTGGCGCTTTCGGTTGATAAAAGCCACACGGTTCGGGTTCACTGCGACCGCTCGGATTACAAAATCCTCGGACTGCCGGCTGAAGAGTATCCCAAACTGCCGGAAGTGCGCGACGCGGTTGCGTTTTCCCTGCCCCAATCGCAATTGAAAGAGATGATCCGGCACACCAGTTTTGCCGTGTCTACGGATGAAACCCGCGCCATTCTGACCGGCATCTATATGGTCTTCGACGGCGAAACGCTGAAGTTCGTGGCAACGGACACGCACAGGCTTGCCGTGAAGGAGGCCAAAGTAAAGGACGGCCGGGGTTCGCAAAACGCGGTCGTTCCCTCGCGCTGCATGAATGAACTGACGCGGTTGTTGGGGGATGGCGAGGGGGATGTGCGGGTCACGCTTTCCAACAATCAGGTGCAGTTCGTGCTGCCGGGTGAAAAGCAGGTGCAGATTGTCAGCCGTCTGATCGAAGGCCAGTTCCCGAACTACCAGCGCGTGATTCCCGCCACGTACCAGAAGAAACTGACCGTGCAGGCGTCACCGCTGTTACGGGCTGTGCGCCGCGCCAGCATTGTGGCAAGGGAAAACGCGCAGCGCGTGATTTTGCGCAGCGAGGATGACAAGCTGGTACTGACGGCGGAAAGCCAGATGGTCGGCAACGCTTATGAGGAGGTCGAGGCCACGCGGCAGGGCGATGATGTGGAGATCGCGTTCAACGCCAAGTACCTGCTGGACGTGCTGGCCGTTCTCGACCCCGACAGTATGCTGACGCTGGAACTGACCGAACCGCTCAAACCCGGCGTTCTCCGCCCCGTTCCCGTCGCGCCCAAACCCGCCGACAAGGGCGAGGACGGCAACAGCGCAAGCGTGGAAGCTGAACCCGCCGCGCCTCTGGAACCCGACTATCTCTGCGTCCTCATGCCCATGCAGATCGTATAAATCAAATATAACGACAACACAGGCATCTGTACTAATACAGATGCCTGTGTTACCGTCGAACAATTGCACCGGCGTAGTCCGGCGCAAGGGTTATTGGTCAGGTTTCTCAAGTCGGCCTGTACCAATAATTCCTTAATTTGGACGGGAGTCAGATCGTGCTTCTTAATTCTAGGAAGTGAGCCGAACCTCTTTCAGTTTGCGAACCAGTGCCGTGCGGCGCGAGTATTTCCCCAGAAAACGCGCGAATTCCACGTCGAATTCCGGGCGGCGACCCGCTTGCGCATAGGCATCGCGCATATCCACCAGCAACGCGCCGATCTTGTCGTAAGATGACGATTTTTGTTCCTCTGCCAATGTATTCACCGTTGACCACAGTTCCGAAAAGCGCGGCACAATTCCGGCGAGGTGTGCATGGCGCTTGCGTTCGCGGGCTGCGACCTCTTGCTGCTTGCGCTCCTGCGCCCTCTGCACGGCCTTCGCCAGAAGGTCACTCGCAGTCCGTCGCGTACTGCCGCTTCTTGCCTCGGAACTCATTGTAGACACATTGCGGGAACGATAATACCGGCTTTGTAGCTCGGCCTCCATCCGGCTTCCTTCGCCGTGAATAAGGCGCGCGATGATCGCCCGGACCTCCTGCTCCGGCAGTTGAGCAACCCATAATTCCACTTTCTGGCCGGAGTCCTCGTTCGCCGGGGCATGAGGGCTTGCCTCTGCGGCAACAGCAAGCAGGTCGCTATCAATACCAAGAAACTCTGTCAGGGCGACCTGCGCCCCCGTCAGTGATCCAAGACCGGCAGGAACGGGAGGCTCCATCCCGCTTATCTCGCTGATATCCTTGTCGTCAGCTTCCTCTTCGTAGTCTTCTTCTTCCTCCTCGTCCTCCAGATAGTCGTCCTCTTCGTCTTCCTCCGGGGATCCGTCCAGGAGGGAGGAGAGCCAGCCGAGATAAAGCGAACGATAGTCTCCACGTACCAGTTCATCGCGTAGAGGCAGAAGTCGGCTCATCCAGTGTTCTCCCTCGGTCCAATCGCCGTCAGGTTCGCTGTCCAATCGCCATTCAAGGATCGTGTGCTTGTCGGTCGCCCACCATTCCAATCCCTCACCGGTGGCATACAGACGGAGCGCAGTTTCCGGCAGAACGGTTTGGGGCAATCGCAGCATGAAGTTCATGCTGCCAAAGTTGCTGACATAAACGTGGGCGTCGAAGTAGGATTTCATCAGCTTGCGCGGAGAGCCGCGAAAATCGCCGTAGTGGTAGGTGTTCGTAAAGCTATTGCGCGTGATGACCGCCCGGGTGGAGAGCGCGTAACTCGCTCATTTGCGCGGGGGTGAGGGCCTGATCGACCGCCTGAAATTCGTAATACTGATACTCGCTCATAGCAAAGTCTGCTTTCTTTATACCAGAAGGTGTTTGCCCGACCCGCAGGCGCAGCCGACGCCCTCGACGCCCTCAGCGCCAAAACCAACGCGGCCAGCAGCGTCCCTGTTCTGTTCATCTTTCCCTCAATCTCTCGGATTGGAAACCATCTTGGGAGGCCGTTTATCCAGCAAGCGCCTCCACACATTCCGACTGGCTTTCCAAATTCATTATACCTCTCGCGCTTTCTCAGGCGAACGCAGGGGAGGAAGTTTGGGGAGGGTGGGGAAGGCGGTGTGCTGAAAAAGAAGGGAGCTATGTAGAGACGTCGTCGAAATATTGGCAATGCAGCGCTTCCAGCACTCAGTCTCATTGTGTCTAGTTTTTAGGTAGAGGCGTCGTGACCTCGTTATTTTCAGGGCGCTCGGGGAGCGTATCCAAGCATACTTTCTGGCACCTCCTTTCCGGGTGAGATTGTTGAGCATTTGGGCATTGCGCGTGTGGCGTGGAGAGGAACTCCACACTCACCGCTGTCAACGGCCTGCCTCCTGGTTGATTAAGTAGATTTGCGTCTACTATTTTTAGACGTACTATTTACGGATGGGGTTCATTGTTTTCTGGCTGTTGAACTCTTTTTTGCGATTTTTTTGCGGGAGGGTTGTGGTTGGCGATGAGGGAGGAACGGGGAGGGCTTTTGCGGAGTTTGGGCAAACACGGGGATTTGCCCCTACGCCGAATTGCAAACGTAACCTTGTGCAACAGGACGAAAAGGCGCGGGATGTCCGGCGGGGGTGTAGTATAATTCGTGTGGAGGAGTGAAAGAGGCATGATCTTGCCGCGCTACGAACTGAGGTCTGACGAAACCCTGATGGTTTTTGAGTTTACCAGCGTGGGGCAAAACGGCGCGATACCCAAAATCGTTCCGTATTCGGAAACCAACCTCAGAGGGTTCACTAATCTCGGCTTTGGGGACAAAAATATGGAAACGGGAGAAATTGATGACCGAGTCACTTCCAACAACGGCGACAGTCAGAAAGTCCTGGCAACGGTTGCGGCAACGGTCTATGTGTTTAGGGAGCGGTACGCGAATGTCTGGATTTATGCAACGGGAAGCACGAAATCACGAACGCGACTGTATCGGATGGGCTTGACGATGCATTTGGAAGAGATTTTACAGGATTTCGAGCTTTATGGACAGCGCGGCAGCGAGTGGCAAATCTTTGTGAAGGGCGTGGAGTACGAAGCCTTCCTGGTAAGGCGAAGGAGTTGAAGGGATGCAAGAGAGCGAAGAACGGGATCAATGCAAAGCGCGATTGTTGCGGTAGACCAATCGTTGAACCAGTACAAAGAGCAAGTCTTGTTCAAGGCAAAAGTCGAAAAAGCGAACGAGGCGCTACGCACAGTGGGCATACCGAAGGCCGTGAACAAGCCTAAAGCCTAAAGCAGAGAAACTTTGCCTCGCTGGAAGCGCTTTTCTCAAACCATTGCCAGCGCCACGCTACACTCATCGCCCGACTTAAAATTTGTTCGTGTACACGAAAACGGCGGCTGTTCTCATCGGGCGTAACTGGCCTGCGCTGTCGCTTTCAATGCTCTGTGCGTGGGAGCCGTCACCGCCAGTAAAACGTCCGGCCTGCGGGCTTGCTTACTATCGTGGGAAGAAGGCCGCTACAACCGGAGAAGACGCAGACGCGCAGAGCCAAGCGGGCTGGAAACCGCAGAGGCTTGGCCTCGATCTGAATATTGATTCTCGCAGAAGCGACGAGTTTTTGAAGTTGTGTCATCTTGTTCATTGAAGCGGATATATTTACCTCTGTGCTAAATATACCCGCTTCAGTGAATACCTGATAAGGGTTCGATTTTCCACGCAATTCCGTCAGGTAAGATAAAGGACGTTATCTTACCTGACGATTCATCAGAGTAGGGGCACTCTCTTGGTGGATTTTGCAGGTTATGTGACACTGCTTTAAAGCGAACAAGCTGACATAAAGCCATTTTGGCACCAAGGTAAAGAAAAAGCAGCGGCTTAGCAGAACAACGTTGTGACCCAAAAAGGACGTTATGGGTCACAAGTGTACCCGAAAGGGGACGATGTGAAAAGTGTGACTTTGCTCGCACTGTGACACTATTTTTTCTATTTATCGGGCACCCGGCGGTGAGCTTCCCTTAGGCCTAGCGCAATAAGATTCTCAAAACATGGTGTTTGGATTCTCGGAGTGTTGGGGCACAGGCTGAAGCACATCCCAATGCTCCACGACTTTTCCGTTCTCGTCTAAGCGGAAGATGTCTATACCTGCCCAGTCCGTATCGCCTGGCCACTCCTGGTGACAGTGAAGGACTACATAGTTCCCCTCGGCGATGACACGTTTGAAGTGGACGCGCTTCCCTGGATACTCTCGCGCCATGCGCGTGAAGTAAGCGATGAAGGCTTCTTTGCCGTCAGCAACGCTTGGATTGTGCTGAATGTAGGTATCGCCCGCATACTTCTGGATGGCTTCGGCAGGCTGGCACTGGTTAAACATGAGGTCATAGAAGTCCAGAACCGTCTGTTTGTTGTGTTCACTATCCATTTACTCCCTCCCTCCCCATTGGCGTTCGCTTCCCACAATACTGCTCGTATGGCAGAAAACAAATCGTTGTTGGCGATCATCGTGGCTTTTTCCTGCCCGCTGTATCCGCACTTCTATGCCAGGAAGACCAACACTTCTTAGCCACCTGCCTCTCTCTTGTGACTTTTCTGATTCTTTGGCAACTTTTCTATTTAAGTGGCACTCCGGGCTGATTCCTGTGAGAACAGTAGTTATCACAGGAATCTAACCTCATCGCCTAGAAGAGTGACCTTATAGGTCATGCGCTCCGGAATGTGTCAAGGATTTTGAGACAAAAAGCGAAAGTATTTTTATGTAGCGAGCAGTCATTCCTCGCCACTCAACCGGCAACCGGTGCTGTGCCTTCGCCAACGGGCAACGCAGGCGCATTGATCCAGACGACGTTCGGGTAACTGCCCCGCCTGCGGACGCTCTCGAAAGCGTTGCGGATGCGCGGCATAGGCGTTATCTAACGTGACTTGCCGCTGCGCCAATACCTGCGTTGCTTCGCCGAAATGCACCTGTTCGGGCGTAAGCAACACCAAGCCGGTATGGTGGTGGCACGTATTGTACCCGACAAAGTAGTCCTGGCAGAACGTCTGCGCGTCTTCCTGGCTGCTAAAGCGCTCCGGGAAGTAGGCGCTGTACTTCATCGTTTTGAACCCGGCTTCCGAGTACGGGTTGTCGTTGCTGACACGCGGGCGGCTGTGCGAACGGGTCACCTGCAACGAAAGTAAGAGCTGCGCTACCGACTGGCTTTTCATCGGCCCGCCGCGATCCGCATGGAGGGTGAGTTGGTTAGGCGCGATGTTGTATTTACGACAGGTTTCTTGCAGCAGCTTGTGCGCCAGGTATTGACACTCCCGGTCTGCGAGCATCCAGCCGACCACATAACGACTGTAGATGTCCATAACCACATATAAGTAATAGAAGCGACCCCGAATGGGCGTCTTCAAGTAGGTGATGTCCCATGTCCACACCTGATTAGGGCCGGTTGCCTTAAGTTCAGGTTTGCTATACGCCGGATGCCTGCGAACCCGCCGACGCTCACAGATGGCTTGGTGTTCGTGCAGCAGGCGATACATCGTGCGATAGGAAGCGTGATACACGCCTTCTTGCAGCAATTGCGCATACACCTGCCGGGGCGAAGCGTCTACAAAGCGTTCCGACAAGAGTAGATTGAGCAACAGGGCGCGTTCCTCTTCCGACAAGCGGCGAGGAGAACCCCGTTGTGCTTTGGGAACAAGGACGCCTTCTTGGATTGTGCCCGTACCAGCGTGTTGCTCCCGGTAGAAGCGGGCGCGGCTCAGTTGCACCGCATCACAGGCGCGGCCAATCCCGGTCGTTGCGCCCGCTTCGGCAACCAGGCTTATTCGGGCGGCGTTTCTTCCAGTGTCAGGTCGAGCAAGGCCGCTACTTTTTTTTGGAGTTCCAGCAGAACGCGCAGTTTCTGGTTCTCGGTTTCCAGAGCGGCCATCCTGCGGGCATCGCGTTGGCGGGCGGCTTCTTTGTCTTTGCGCTGCTTCTGCGCCTGGGCAGAGTTCTTCTCGCCCAACTGACCCGCCTCGCGCAGTTTGCGGAAGTTGGCAAGCGTGGAGGAGTACAGCCCTTCGCGGCGAAGCAGCGCCCCCAACTCTCCCGGCTTGACGCAGGCGTCGGCTTCTTTAAGGATGCGCAGCTTGTACGCAGCGGTAAAGCGGCGGCGCGTGGGGCGCGTTTGCACCTGCGCCTCCGGGCGCAGCGCGGGGGAGGGCGCGCTGTGGTGTCCATTGTTGGTGAGGCGAGTGGTTGGGCTGTCTGTCAACGGCGTATTCATCTGAGAAATCCATTCTCCGCCCTGGCGATCTACACTATTTCGTGTACGGGATTTTGTCTCAACCTATTGTGGCACACAGGGCTCGGCGCAACGCAATTTTGCCGTTATCACAGGAATGACGAAATCTTGTCTACTTGGCAGTGCCACGCAGCTAGAACAAACCGTGCCACGAAGCGAGCAAAGTCACAGTCGGCGGCGCAGGAGACATTGCCAAGAGCCATGACCATCAACGCTAGAGTTAAACTCATTGTCTTTCGATCCTTCATGCCTTCTCTTCCGGTTGTTCCCCTAGATCCGTTACTGTCTCTATTTCTCTCCTGCGGGGGGTGCGGGCGGCTTTTGAAAGGTGGTTTTCGCGACGTTAATTGCAGACAGCGCTCTCGGCCAGCCAGTATAGAAGGCCAGGTGCGTGATGGCTTCGACGATCTCCGTCTCGGAAAGTCCGTTCTCTTTGGCCTTGGTTAAGTGGAACGGAAGCTGCTCGGCGTTGCCGCCCACGGTGAGCGCGGCAACAGTGATGAGGCTGCGGTCGCGGGGCGAAAGCTCAGGACGCTCCCAAACATCGCCAAAAAGAACATCGTCGGTCAGTTGCACCATCTTGGGCGCAAAGTCGCCGAGGGATTTTTTGATTGCAGAGGGTTCCTTGTTCATAGTTTTTACTCCTTGTACTTCGTGCCTATAGTCTGCATCGCTCACCTTCTCCATCCAGGTAGTGTTTGTGCCGTCGAGTTCCTCAAGTACGGCAAGATGGGTCATTGCAGAATGGGGCGAAGCGCCGTGCCAGTGCTTAACGCCCGATGGAATACGGACGACATCGCCTTTGCGCATTTCCTGAATGGGTCCGCCCCACCTCTGAACGAGACCGACGCCCGCAGTGACAATGAGCGTCTGTCCCAACGGATGTGTGTGCCAGGCACTGCGGGCGCCCGGCGCGAAGGTAACAGAGACACCCAGCATACGAGACGGCGCTTGCGCGTCAAACAATGGGTCAATGCGCACAGAACCCGTGAAGCGTTCCGGCGTTCCCTGCTGCGGGGGTTTTGCGCCGCTTCGCGTGATGGTGATCTCCTGCGCGTTTTGAGCCGTTGCCGGAGCGTCTGTCGGAGTGGCTCCTGTAGGAAAGGCTGTCGCAAAGGTAATGGCGGCCAGGAAAAGCGCTACAAGCATCGTGGAAATCCGTTTCATGTTGTACCTCCTCTTGTATGAAGTGACGTTGTCCTCGCCCTCTTTCTCTCCGGGAGAACAAACGGCTCTTCGCAGAAAAATCCAAAAGCCTTTCGCTACTCCGCTACGTCGATTGCCGACGACGAGCGACTTCTTCCATTCATCCTTTCCATCATCTACTTGTGGCAGCCTCTCCTTATGGTCGCAGCAGTGTCTTAATGGCGCGGCGCTCGTCCATGGCACGGTAGCCTTCCGCTACCTGGTCAAGCGGAAGCGTCAGGTCAAAGACCTTGCCGGGGTTGATCTTTCGGTTCCACACCAGGTCTATCAGATCCGGCAGGTAATGGCGCACGGGCGCAGGGCCGCCCAGCAAATGCACCTCGGCAAAGAACAGCACGTCGCCAGGAATCTCAACGCCATGAGAGACCCCAACGAAACCAACGTGTCCACCGGGGCGCGTGGAGCGAATAGACTGCATCATGGATTCCTGTGTGCCGACCGCTTCAATCACCGAATGCGCGCCGAGTCCGTCGGTCATGTCCTTGATGCGCGCAATACCCTCGTCGCCGCGCTCCGTCACGATGTCCGTCGCGCCGAACTCCAGCGCAAGTTTCTGCCTGGCTTCGTGACGGCTCATCATGATGATGCGCTCCGCCCCCATCTGCTTGGCTGCGATCACTCCGCACAGGCCGACCGCCCCATCTCCCACGATGGCGACTGTCTTCCCCAGCTGCACGTTGGCGGCGTCCGCGGCAAACCAGCCCGTGCCGAAAACATCGGAAGTGGCTAAGAGGCCAGGAATCAAATCGTCATCAGGAAGTTCCTGGGTAGCGACGAGGGTTCCGTCCGCAAGCGGAACACGCAGATACGGGGCCTGCGCGCCCTCTTTTCCCATCAGTCGCGCGTCTACGCAGCGGCTCTGATACCCCGCCTGGCAGATGGGGCAGGTGTTGTCGGAGGCAAAAAACGAGCCGACGACGAACTGGCCGGGCTTGATGTTTTTGACCGCGCTGCCTACCTCTTCCACAATGCCGCAGTATTCGTGTCCCATGGGCATCGGCTCACCGGACGTATCTACGCCGCGATAGGGCCACAGATCCGACCCGCACACGCAGGTCGCCGAGAGTTTCAAGATAGCATCCGTCGGCTCGATGATTTTCGGGTCAGGGCGCTCTTCGTAACGCACGTCGCCCGGCCCGTAAAGAACTGCTCCTCGCATGGTCTGTCTCCTTCTTTATTAAATGGGTTAAAACTCGATAACGATACGCCCCCTAGTTCCACCCGCCTCCAGACGGGTGTGGGCCGCTGCTGCTTGTTCTTTGGGATAAGTTGCGGCCAGTCGTAAAGAGAGCGTTCCGTTTTCGACTTGCTCGCGCAGCCGGTCCAGCTTGTCGAACTTACCGTCGTAATTCATGACAAAGGTTTTGGAAAATCGGATGCCCCTTTGCGCCTCACCTTGAAAACCGCGCACGGACGTGAATGCGCCCCCATCGCGGACGGCGGGAATCACGCGTTCATTCAGCACGGCTCCGTCCGCCAGGCCATCCACGCCCTCGGGAAAGTGCTCGCGGATCCGACGGGCAACATCGTCACCTCGTCGCACTATAATGTCCGCGCCAAGCGACGTTACCAGTGCTTCATCCTTTTCCGACGCATCCGCAATGACCACCAATCCATCCGCCTTTGCGAGTTGGATGACGTAACCCCCATAGGCTCCGGCTGCGCCCGTTACAGCAATGGTTTGGCCGGGGGCGAGGTTCAGCAGATCAAGGGACATTCTCGCCGTTAGCCCATTCATGGGGAGCGTGCAGGCTTCGGCAAATGACTTTCCCGCAGGCACCGAAACCACGGATTGTGCCGAGAGAACAATTTGCTCTCGATAGGCGCCGTGATCTCCCCGGGGGACGACAAGCCCAAGAACCGCGTCCCCTACCTTAACGCCCGTCGTCACGCCTTCTCCGACCTCATCGACAACCCCGGCAGCTTCCATTCCGGGGATATAAGGCGGTGCAATGCCCTTTTGCTGTTCGGACAACATTCCGGTTCGAGCCAGGATGTCCGTGGGATTTACGGTCGCGGCGTGATTTCGGATTCGCACCTGTCCGGCCCCCGCATGAATTTCAGGAAGATCCAAGATCTCCAAAACCTCCGGGCCTCCGTATCTCCGGTAACCAATTGCTTTGTGTGCCATGCCAATCTCCTTATTTGTTTCCGTTGTTTTATTCGTCCTATTCCGGCTGCTTCGTCGGCGGAGCCTGGTACTGCGCATCGCTGACGTGTTCCATCCACGTGACGGGACTGCCGTTTAAGCTCTCCTGGATGGCGATGTGCGACATCGCGGTGGTCGCGCTCGCGCCGTGCCAGTGCTTTTCGCCCGGCTCAAACCACACGACGTTGCCTGGACATATCTCCTCCACCGGGCCGCCTTCGCGCTGCACCCATCCGAGACCAAAGGTGACGATAAGCGTCTGCCCCAACGGGTGCGTGTGCCACGCCGTCCGCGCGCCGGGTTCGAACGTCACATGCGCTCCCGCAGCCCGCGCCGGGTCCGGTGCGGAAAAAAGTGGGTCGATGCGCACGATGCCGGTAAACCAGTCTTCAGGGCCTTTACCGGAAGGCCGTGCTCCGCTTCGCTTGATGTCCATAATGTTACTCCTCCAATTTCGTTGCTTCCGTTAATTACGTTAGCGGTCTTATTCGGTCACCACTGCCAACCACCAATGCGGCGAGAACCAGCAGCGCCGTACCACCGACCAGCGTTGCGCCTATTGAGAGATGGTCCAGAAGAAAGCCGCCAAGGGTCGCCCCCAGCATAATCGAAAGCTGAATGGCTCCCACCATCAGCCCGCCGCCACTCTCCGGTTCATCGCGGATGCCTTTTGTCAGCCAGGTGGACCAGCACACCGGAATGGCCGAGTTTAGCGTTCCCCAGACAACCAGCGTCAGCGCGACTCCCCAGAGAGAATGCCCCACCAGAAGCAGGCAGAGCGTGGCCGCGGCGAGCGCCAGGGGCAGCCAGCGAAGCAAGGGATACAGGTGGCGCTTCAACAAGGCCCCGGCCCCGTAGGTGCCGACAAAGCCCGCCATTCCCAGCCCCAGGAGCAGCAGAGAAAGCTGCGGCACGTTCACTTTCGTCACGCCTTCCAGAAAGGGCCGGAAGTACGTGAAGCTCGCGAATGCGCCCGAAAAGGTGAGCATGACTCCGGCCATGGCGATGGCGACGTTTCGCCGCTTTAGCAAGCCGAGGAGCTTGCTCACCGGATTTGCCGCCTGGGGCTGCATCGCCGGGAGGCTCACCCACTGCCAGACCAGATTCAACAAGGTGATGGGGACCAATCCCCAGAAGACGCCGCGCCAACCGATGATGCCTCCGAGGTAGCTTCCGATGGGCGCGGCAAAAGCGGTGGCAACCGCGTTGCCGGTATAGACAAGCGCTAATGCTTTTGGCACGGACTGCTCCGGGACCAGGCGCATGACCGTCGCTGTGGCGAGCGACCAGAACCCGCCGATGACGACGCCGAGAAGCGCTCGCGCTAACATCAGCATCAGGAAGTTCTCCGCCTGCGCGATCAGCACGAGCGAGGCGAGCATCACTCCCGTGAGGGTGAGCAAGACATGGCGGCGGTCAAAGCGACCGGCGATGGTGGCGATAAACAAACTTGCGATAACCGCGAACAGCCCCGAAATGGAGATGGCCTGGCCCGCCATGCCCTGGGTCGCGTGCAGGTCTGCGGCGATGGGCGTGAGCAGACTGACCGGCATGAATTCCGAGGCGATCAGCAGGGCCACGCAGAGCGCCATAGAGCCGACCGCACTCCACGTCTGCCAGGTTACCGCTGCGCCCGTTGCTTCCGAATTCCTGTGAAACGCGGTCAATTGCGGGATTGATTTGACTTCCATATGTATGCCTTCTCTTCTGTGCGAGCGGCAATCACCGCTTTGCCGCTACGTCAGAGGTTCTTCGTGAAAAAATCCGTGAGTTTGTCAAACGGAATCATGTTCACGCGGTCGTAAAGATCGACATGACCCGCGCCATGAACAACAACGAGGGGACACCTAAAGGATTCATAACGAATTCCCTCCTTCGTTCTTTCAGCCGAGGTTCACGCATTGGCCTCGTCATGTGCCAGGGAGATGGACAGGTCGCGGTAGGCGTTGATCTGCTCCTCCAAGTCCTGCACCTTCTGCTCGGCGATACCGATGGCATCGACCCCGGCGAGGAAACGCCGCGGCGGCGAATCCTGCTCCGAGATCGTCAGCAGCGCCTGGGCGAGCTTGCGTGGATCCCCGGACTGCTTGCCGTTCATAGCTTCGTACCACTGCACCCGCTGGCGATGGCGCTCGGCGTAGTCTTCGAGGGAAGGCTCGGCATAGGTCGCCGACTCCTGGGTCAGGAGCTCGGTGCGGAAGAAGCCGGGATTGACGATGGTGGTGTGGATACCGAACGGGGCAATCTCGGCTTGCAGCGCTTCCGTCCACCCCTCCAGGCCGAACTTGGCGGCGCAGTAGGCGGAATTGAACTCGAAGCCCGTGAGGCCCGCCCCCGATGAGATCGAGAGGATGTGGCCCGAGCGCTGCTTGCGCATCACGGGCAGCACGGCGCGGGTAACGTTCATCGGGCCGATGAGCGCCGTCGCCAGCTGCCGCTCGATCTGCTCCTTCGTCAGCTCCTCGAAGTAGCCGCCGTAGAAGTTGGCGGCGTTGTTGACCAGCACGTCGATGCGGCCGAAGCGTTCGACGGCAGCCCGCGCCGCAGCCTCGGCCTCCTCGGTACGGGTGACGTCCAGCGTAACGACCAGCAGGTTGTCCGTCTCGCCGACCGCCTTGCGGACGGTGTCCGTGTTTCGGCCCGTGGCGACGACCGGATGACCGGCAGCGAGCGCCGCTTTGGCGAAATCGACTCCCATGCCGCGACCGGCGCCCGTAATAAACCAGACCTTCTTTGCACTCATATCTATCTCCTCACTTTCCTTGCACTCCCGATATCCGATTACCACTTGAGGGGCTTGCGATCTCTGTAAAAGCCGCCCGTGGGACCGTCTTCCGGGAGCGTCGCGAGCCAGACGGCCGTGTCGGCAGCCTCCTCCGGAGTTCGGGTCGCGCTCTGTCCGCCCATGCGCGTCCGCACCCAGCCGGGACACATCGCATTCACCGTAATTGTGGACGGTAGTTCCTTCACCAGTCGAACGGTGAGCGCGTTCAGCGCCGCCTTCGTCACGCCATACAACTCGGGTCCACCAAGACCAGCAGCGAACGATCCCCAATCCGACGACACGTTGACAATCCGACCATAACCCGCCGCTTCCATGTTGGACACAAGAGCGCGGATCAGGCGAAGCGGTCCCGTCAGATGCACCGAAACGGATTCCTCGATCTCTGCGTCCGTCAGTTCCAGCAGCGCCTTGTCGTGGAGCACGCCCGCGTTGTTGACCAGCACATCCACCCGAGTGCTGGATTTCTCGAAAGCATCGAGGGCGGCATTGATCGTCATTGGATCGGTCAAATCCAAGTGGACCGGCACGACCTCATGCCCCAGATGGCGGAGAGAATCGGCGGCTTCCTGGCCGGCCCTGAGGTCGCGCGCTCCGAGGAGCACAAGGTTTCCAAGCTCCGCCAGACGCCGGGCGATGGCGAGGCCGATACCCCGGTTGGCGCCGGTCACGAGTGCGGTTCGTTTCATGGGGCGTCGTTCCTTTGCTCTGGTATTCATCGTGCGTCGTTGCTTACTTCTGGTATAGCGCGTCTCAATCTCGGCCAATCTGCGCCATTTGCTTTGCATCCATGCGGCCACCATAGATCTCAATTCGGGAGAAGGCGGTTTCGATCTCGCGAAGGTCCGCGGGCGTGAGCTGAACATTGACCGCGCCCAAGTTCTCGCGCAGGTGATCCCTGTTGCTCGTGCCGGGAATCGGCACAATCCACGGCTTCTGCGCCATCAACCATGCCAGCGCGACCTGAGCAGGCGTTGCGCCCTTCTTCGCGCCGAACGTTCTCAGAATATCGAGGACCGGCTGGTTGTTCTTCATGACCATAGGGGAGAAGCGCGGGAAGGTCGCTCGCAGATCGATCTTCGGGTCGAAGGTGGACTGGATGTTCTCGTCCATCTTCCCTGGCAGGAAGCCTTGTCCCAGTGGCCCCCAGGGAACGAAGCCGATGCCGAGTTCTTCACACGCTTGGAGCACGCCGTTACGTTCCGGGCTTCTCTCGATGATCGAGTACTCGGTCTCGACGGCGGTGACCGGCTGAACCGCGTGCGCGCGGCGAATGGTCCTCGCGCTCGCCTCAGAGAGGCCGAAGTGCAGAACTTTCCCGGCCCTGATCAGTTCCTTGACCGTCCCCGCGACATCCTCAATGGGTACGTTCGGGTCAACCCGGTGCTGGTAGTAAAGATCGATGCGGTCCGTCCTCAGCCGCTTTAACGATTCCTCGACGACCTTTCGGATACGCTCCGGTCGGCTGTCCAACCCGTTCGTGCCGTCGATCTTGAAGCCGAACTTGGTGGCGATGACGACCTTGTCGCGTACCGGCGCGAGGGCTTCACCAACCAATTCCTCGTTGACGTACGGGCCATAAACTTCCGCGGTGTCGAAGAACGTCACGCCTTGCTCCTGCGCATCGCGAATGACACGGATGCCCTGCGCCCGATCCACCCCCGGACCGTAGTGCCCACCACTGAGGCCCATGTCGCCAAAGCCGAGTTCCGAGACTTCCAGGCTGCCGAGTTTCCGGTTTCTCATTTTGTTGTTTCCTTTCACAGGTTCCGCCGACTGCGCTGCGGCGGTCGCGCCCGAGATCAATTGCAAAGCCACCAGGCCCGCGCCCGCGGCTAGCACTTCACGCCGCCTCAGCAATTTAGGACCGTGTTTCAGGTCGGCATCGTCGTTGTGGTATCCCATGTCACCTCTCCCATCTGGTTGAAGGGCCTACATCTTCAAAGCGAAGTGACCCTTGTTTTGTATGGATTTCTTTTGCCTGCAAATGCCTCAACGCCCTTGATTGTGACCAGCCAAGAGGCAGTCTCCGTATTAGAGAGATTTCCACAATGCAACAAGGGGCCAGGGGCACTTCTTGTGCCTTCTGCGTTATTCTACGGTGGACAAAGAACAAGTAGATAGGACATTCCTCGGAAAGAATTAGTCATTCTTCCAGAACCTCAAAAAAAACGGCACTGCTTATGGGGAGGTGGTACTATGAATTCATGAACAATGAGGCGCATAACTTGGTGAGCAACGGGGATGCACGACCGTCAAGCGGGGCGGGTGGACGCAAGGAGATGATGGCATATGCCTACCGCGAGGAGCTGACGGAGCGCATCGGGCGCGCGGTTCCGAAAGACGGGGACATTGAACCGCTGAAGGGGTTACACCTTACCCGCGTGTCCGCCACGCCGGAACCGACGCCCGGTGTGGCGTTCCCCACATTCTGCGTTATCGCCCAGGGGAACAAGGAGATTTTTTTGGGGGAGGAGCGCTACCGCTACGATGAGCACCACTATATGCTCTGCACAGTCGAGCTGCCCATCGTGATTCAGAGCATCGAAGCATCCCCAGAAAAACCATACCTGAGCCTGCGTTTGGAGCTCGATCCGGCCCTCGTCGCCTCCGTTATGCTGGAAGCCGCAATGCCTTCGCCCCACCGAGCGGCTGCGGCCCAGCGGGCCCTCGATGTAAGCTCGCTGGAAGACGGTTTACTGGAAGCCGCCGTGCGGCTTGTGCGGCTCGTAGAGGCCCCCGCTGCGGAGGCGCGGATTCTGCTGCCACTGATCACCCGCGAGATTTACTTTCGTCTGTTGGTCGGGGAGCAGGGCGCGCGGTTGCGGCACATCGCCCTGGAGGGGGGCCACACGGTCCGCATCGCCCGCGCCATTAATCGGCTTCGGCACGATTTTGACAAGCCGCTTCGGATTGAAGGTTTGGCAAAGGAGTTGGGGATGAGCTCCTCGGGATTTCACGAACACTTCAAGGCCGTCACCGCGATGAGCCCGCTTCAGTTCCAAAAGCAGTTGCGCCTTCAGGAAGCGCGTCGCCTTCTGGTGGGGGAAGACCTGGACGCGGCAACCGTCGGCTATCGGGTAGGCTACGAAGATGCCGCGCAGTTCAGCAAGGAGTACAAGCGGCAGTTCGGCGAGCCGCCCATGCGCGACGTAGGAAGATTGCGTCAGGCAGCGAGACTAATTGGGAGCGAATAGAAACACGACCAATCAGGAGCGTACGTCACGAGAACGGCCATTCGCATTACCTATCTACGCCAACCGACAAATCCGAGTTGTTGAACATACCCGTGTGGTTGGATGTATTCGTAGAATAACAATTCAACAATCATGGTATGACTTCCTGCTAAAAATACAGGAGTGTGAAAATATTTTTGAGTAGTTCACCCTACTCATGGACAAATCAGTTAAACATGGTACACTGAGGTATGAGCCAACGAACTTTTCACCTCAATGAAGCCGACGCCAACGCATTGAACGCTGCATACCTGCATTGCAAGGATGCTAACACTAAAAGCCGCTACCAAGCTGTTCGTCTGTATGGCTTGGGCTACTCTGTTGCCGAAATCCAAGACATCTGCGGGTGTAGCCGTACTCGCCTATTCTGCTGGACACGCGCCTATCAGGAACACGGCCTCACCGCGCTCGTGGATGCCCGACGCGGCGGCAACCGGGCGCGTCTATCGGGCGAACAACTCGAAGCCTTGCAGAACCAGTTGCATCGCTACACTCCCACTCAGTTGTTGGGCAAGGAGAAATGCCAGGGGGACGGGCAGTTTTGGAGTGTCTCCGATCTTGTCACCCTCTTAGCCCGTGACTACAACGTTGTATACCAGAGCCGGACGTCCTTACGCACCCTGCTGCGTACCTGCGAGATGAGCTACCAGCGTCCTGAGAAACAATATAAGAGCCACAACGCGACCAAGCTCATGGAATTCGAGGAACACCTGGAAAAAAAATCCTCGATGTGGCGTTAAACGCGCCCAAGACGATCTTACTCGCGGGCAACGAAGCCAGCGCGTACCTGCAAGCCACCTTGATGCGCGTGTGGGCCAAGAAAGGCCACACGCCGGTTGTGCCCGTAAGTGCCAGTCGGGACAACACGCACTTCTACGGAGCACTCAATATGGCAACCGGCAAGGAAACCCTGTTGCGCTCCGCCTTGATGAACAGCGAGGTATCCGCCTTGTTCTTGCAGAAGTTGCTCGACGCCTACCCGAACTTACCTCTTCTGCTGTTATGGGATCGCGCTCCCTGGCACAAAGGCGAAGCGGTTGCGCGGTTCTGGAAGCGAACCCGCGCTTGGAAGTCCTGTGGTTTCCACCCGGTTGCCCGGAGTTGAACCCGCAGGAACATGTCTGGAAAGCCGCCAGAAAAGCGGTCGGACACAACCATCAATGTGCGACGCTTGCCGTTTTAGCTGAAGAGTTCGAAACCTACTTGAAGACAGCAGAATTTCCTTGCTCGCTTCTGGAACAGCACAACTTTCCAGTGCTATGTACCATGTTTAACTGATTAGTCCATCAGGTAGCTACAGCATTAATTCACCTGACAGGTGGCTCAGAAATTCATTCTGGCGCAACCTTCAGACGCAACCTGACTGTTGAGCTATTGGTTTCCACGACGGGCGTGTACAGAATCACCTGTAAGTTCATGTCTGCGTCCTGTTACGAGCGGTTTTTTGTTCCCGCCCCATACAGCGCGCGGCCCGGCAGTTGTCCTGTATGTTGTCCCGCCTGCACTACCCGCCGTCCGTTGACCCACACATCCCGAATACCGACGGAAAGCTGATGGGGATCCGCAAATGTAGCCCGGTCGCTGACGGTGAGGGGATCGAAGACGACGACATCGGCAAACGCGTGGGGGCGCAGAAGTCCCCGTTCCCATAATCCCAGGCTGTTCGCCACTGCGGAAGTCATTTTGCGAATCGCTTCTTCCAGCGACAGCACGGCCTCGTCGCGCACATAATGGCCCAGAACGCGCGTAAACGTTCCGTAAGCCCGTGGGTGCGTGGGCGTCGTGGCCTTTGCCGGATCAAGACCGCCGGCGTCGCTGCTGATTTTGATCCAGGGCTGCTGCAATTGCAGGCGCACGTTGTCTTCGCTCATGGAAAAGAAGATGGTTCCGATTTCCTGCTCTTCGGATACGAGCAAATCCAGTGCCGCTTCCAGACCATCCTGTCCGCGCATGGCCGCAATCTCGCTGAGACGCTTCCCTTTATACAGTTGATTTTCGGGTTTGTAAAATCCTACCGGCATAATCATCTCGGCGGTACGGCCCCGCGCCGGGTTGAGGCCGTCGAGTTCGCCTGCGTCCATTTCCCTGCGGATACGCGCCCGAACAGCAGGATCGCGCAGGTTGGCAAAGAGCCGGTCGCCTTCAAAGACCCAGTAGGGAATCAGGGTATCCAGGCCCGTGCCGCTGGCCGGATACGGGTACATGTCCGCCGCAATGTCAATGCCTTCTGCGCGGGCTGCGTTGATGCGGGCAATGACTTCGGGGATTTTGGGCCAGTTGCGCGGGCCGGTCGCTTTGAGGTGGTAGATTTCCACCGGCGCCTGCGACTCGCGGGCCAGATGGATGGTGTCGTCAATGCTTTCCAGCAGTTCATCGCCCTCGGAACGGATGTGCGTGATGTACAGCCCGCCGTATTC
This sequence comes from uncultured Chthonomonadaceae bacterium, assembly GCA_963817895.1. Classification (GTDB taxonomy): domain Bacteria; phylum Armatimonadota; class Chthonomonadetes; order Chthonomonadales; family Chthonomonadaceae; genus CAWFQB01. The sequence continues at coordinate 1,310,476 of CAWFQB010000001.1, read as the reverse complement.
GCCAACGACCCGCGCCATTGCAATCAGTTCGCTGTCCGGCGAGTAGGCATTCGGCGGATAGATCAGCGCGGTGGCGATGCCGAACGCGCCGTCCTCCATCGCCTCCGCCATGATGCGCCGCATGGTGTCCAATTCTGCTGCTGTCGGGTCGCCGCTGTCCCAGCCTTTGGCGTACTCGCGCACCGTCGCCCCACCCACAAAAGAGCCGAAATTCACGGCAACGCCCTGCGCTTCCAGATACGCCAGCCAGTCTCCAAAGCGCGTCCAGCCTTTGCCAAGCGCTTCCGCTTCCTCACTCACGCCGATGTCGGCAAAGGCGGAGTGGCGTTGCCCTCCGAACGGCGCGGGCGTCCAGAGTTCGCCCATGATCTCCGTCGTGACCCCCTGCGTCACCTTCGACAGCGAACGCCGGTCCGACATGAACGGGCCGATGGAATGGCTCTGAATGTCAATGAAGCCGGGACAGACCACCATCCCCTCCGCGTCAACCACTTCCCGCGCCGCGCTGCGGGACAGACGGCCACGGGGCGCAAGGCAGGCGATGCGGTCGTTGCGCAGGGCAACATCCGCATAAAACCACGGATTGCCCGTGCCATCTACCACTCGCCCGCCCGTAATCAGCACATCGTAGTCCACGCTATCTCCTTACCTTGCCTGCTATTTTTAGAGCATTGGGAAGAGCGAACGGAGTTCCTCATCATCAGGAACGCGCCCGTACTCGCAAATCTGAAATGCCTCCACATAACGCGCCGGGCAAGCGCCGAACCATTTCTCTATCGTTTCGCGGGTGGCTTCCCGCCGATGCGCCCCACGCGCCTGCATTTGCTCGGCTATCAGGTTTTGACGGGCGGCGGCATCGGTTGCGGGCGGCGTCTGCTCCAATCGTCCGGCATTGTACGGCAGCCACTCGAAGACCTGCGAAACGTGCGCGGCTACCATGTCTATTTTCTGTTCCATTACATCGTCAATGGGAACGGCAATATCGGCGCGGAAAGGAACGGTATCGCGGAAATCGTCATACCAGTAGGCGAAGACGGGCATGCGATCCAGATGCCGCGTATTCGGACACATCATCGGAACGGTCAGCATATAGGTGGCGTCCAGTATCGCCTGCGCGGTATAACGGTGATCGCGATGATAGTCCAGAGGCCGATTGAATAGCACAAGGTCCGGCCCCTGCCCCGGTTCGCCAAACGCCCGAATACATCGAACCAGCGCTTCCGTTAAGGCTTGCGTGACATACACTTCGCCGTCAGGAACCTCCAGCGTCCTATAGTCCGCGCCGATCACCGTTGCGGCATTTTGCGCCTCCACCAGCCGTCGTTGCGCCAGAGCGGCAGGATCGGCGATATACTCCGGCGCGAAATGGCCTTTGTTGCCGTTGGTGACGGAAACGAAGCGCACAGCGTCTCCGCGCAGTCGGCATTTTGCCGCCGTGCCTCCCACGCTGAACTCATTGTCATCCGGGTGCGCCCCGATGCACAAGATATGACGCTGTGCCATCTTTCCGACTCCTGCTGAATTTTTGCTGTGACGTGTCTGAATACGGAGGCTGTTGTTACCGGTCAGACCAGAGCTTTTTTATACAGCGCCAGCAACTTGCCCCAGGCGCGCTCGGCGTCCTCTTTGTTGTAGATAGGCTTCCCGCCCGAAGCCGGCATGTCCGGCATACACCACCCGTGCAGGCTCTCGTAAACCTCAACCTCCGCCGGGAGTTTGGCGGCAGCAAAGGCTTCTCGCAACTTATCTTTCGCATCGGGCTGGCGCATATCGTCGTTGGACGCGATGCCGATGTAGAAACGGGCTTTCATCTTTGGGATAAGCAGGTGCGGGCTGCTCGGCTGGTCCGTGACGAGGCCGCCGCCATGAAAAGACGCGACGGCTCCAACCCGATTAGGTACAGCGGCAGCGGTCTTAAAAACGAGCGGGCCTCCCATACAATAGCCCTGTGTACCGACCCTCTTTCTGGTATTAACGGGCTTCTGCGCGTCGAGGAAAGCGATGAACGCCGTCGCGTCCTGTTCCGCCGCCCCCGGCGCGCTGATCCCGCCCATCAGCTTTCTCAGCCGGGACATGTCGGCCTCATTCTGAAAACTGAACGTTGCGGTGTTGAGATTCAGTTCAGAGATTTTGGCGCTGCGATAGTAGGGGTTGGGTATCAGTACCGAGTAACCGTCTGCGGCAAGGCGCCTGCCCATTGCGCGTACAGCGGGGCGAAGGCCAAAGGCGTCCGGCCAGATCAACACGCCGGGATGAGAACCGGTTGAGGGATGAATAAAAGCGGCCTCGCACATGCCGTCCGGCGTTTTGACCTCGACATCCGCCTCCACAACCGGCAACCCTGCGGCCCCTGCCGCTCCTGTCGCGGCGGCAAGCCCCGCCGCCACCGATAACGCGACCAGGTCGCGCCGTGACAGGTCGTTCGACGCTGGCCCCTGTTTTTCATGATCTTTGTTCGTCATAGTGTTTTTCCTCTCGCGCAGTTTTAATGGCATGGACAGGTTCATTGCCGCAGACCTTGCTCTCTATTCTCTGCTGGTATGCCAATTCCCTTCCATTGCTCTTGCGTGGGCCGGCATTGGAGTTCTGCATCAGAGTTACTCTCCCAGGCTCGTCCAGTAGTTTCGCTCAGAGGTCCAACCGTTGAGAAAACCGCTCCACAGTAATCGCTCCAGTTCGGACGCGCTCTGGGCAGTTTCACATACCGTATTTCGGAATCTATCCTCGTCAAAGTTCGACCATTGCGCTAACCCTTGCGGCACAGGCAGGAGTATCTCCGCAATCCTCCTGTTGGCATCCGCGTCTGCCTGGGCTTTGGCAGTCCAGGCGCGTTCCAGTCCCTGCCACGGTTTAACACTGCGCCAATAATACCTGAACGTTCTTTTGTCATGGTAAACGCTGAAAATTTTATCCACGACCCGCCGCATCAAAGAGGGGCGCGTACCGTGAGTGGTCATCCGCATCATGGATAGGCAGGCATGATAAAGTAAGTCCAGGTACTCCCGCATGTCTGGAAGCGGCGCGAGGTCTATGTCAGCAAGGTTCTTGCGCAATCCTAAATCTGTCGCTCCGTCCTCTGTAGAGAAGATACGTTCGCAATCCTGTACCAGACGTTCAGGCGCGCCCACTGCCCGTATGCCTCCTGCCGTTTCCCCTACCCAACGACTCACCATCGCAGGACTACGATAGTAATCATCATAATGCCAGAGCATTTCAGGGACGTTACGTAACTTTCCCGCCAGGTGACCAACGAGCAGCATTCCTGCTTTATCCCCTGTGCGGTTATACGCAATGGTGGCCGTTAGAAAACGCTGAAAGGTGGCAAGGTAGCGAACCAGTATATCCGCAGGGACAAGTTGTGGGTCTTGAGTCAGCATCCGCAATCCTTTTCGTGAAGTATGTGAAGGTTTCAGGGGACGGTTTCTCAGACCTGAATCTCTTTGATCTCCACGCCATGCGCGCAGGCCGATCTGAGCCGATGTTTGAGGCAGGTCGTCCCCTTCATAATCCAGCAGAAACGCATGCCGATACGTCGGTTCGAAACGCGGGATAGAGGGGCAGCAGGGTGGATTCGGGCCATCGGTTTTGCAGTTGAGTCAGGAGCTTTGCAAAGGTTTCACACAAAGCCGGCATCTGATTGACGTTTCGCGCTGTGTCGAGGAACATGCTGAGACGCGACAAAATGCGCTCTGGTTCCGGCAATTCCCCACTGCTCTTCCTGCTTCAAGGCCGCTTCCAGGTCCCATCGCGCGCTGTTGAGCGCCCAGGAAGCGGCGACGGCGCAGGCCTCCTGCTCAAAACGCGCTGCGTTCTGGTCTTTGATTGGCGGTTCTTCCTCGCGCAGAAAGATAATACCGGAGATAATGCTTTTATATACTCGGTCCCCTTAACCCTTCGGAGGTAACGACGCCTCTGCTTAAAAACCTGACACAACGAGACACCGGGCTGAAAGCGATGCATTGCCAATATTTCGACGCTGTCTCTACATACCCTTTTTCTTTTTTCTTTTTTCCATTTAGGAGTGCTGGCTGAACCAGGCCGAAATCTTCTCAATTACCTCGCCACCAACATCCGTCAGACGGTATGACTTGTAAATGGCAAGGGGGAGGAATCTCGCCATATTGTCAAGAACTGCATGCTCCATGCAGAGCGTAGGCCAGTATTAAAAACGGGAGGGCTGTGGAGCCGCAATGAAACTACGGATCATGAGCTTCAACATTCGCAATATGCGCGCCAATGACGGGGCCAACGGTTGGGAACAACGGCGCGAATTGCTCCGTGAGGTCATTCGCCGATACCAACCGGATATACTGGCGACGCAAGAGGCCTATTTGCCGCAAGTGGAGTATCTGGCTCAGACGCTGCCGGAGTACGCCCGTGTGGGAGTGGGACGCGATGACGGCAAGTTCGCAGGGGAACACTGTGCCGTCTTCTTTCTCCAGGACAAATTTCAAGCCGCCGAGGAAGACACCTTCTGGTTTTCGGAAACCCCGGAATGCCCCGGTTCCCGCCACTGGACACCGGCGCATCCGCGTATCTGCTCCTGGGTACGCCTCCTGGCAAAGTCGGGCCATGCTTTCGCAGTTTATAATGTTCACATGGATCATGAGTCGCAGTTTGCCCGCGAACAGAGTGTTCGCCTTGTGCTGGAACATATCGGCAGTCGGAATGTTTCTCAGCCGGTTCTTCTTACAGGGGATTTCAACATGGAGGAAGACAACCCGGCTTTGCGAAGAATGTACGAGGGCGCGCCCTCGCTTCGAGATACCTTCCGTCTTCTTCATCCTGTGGCGAAGAATCAGGGAACCTTTCACAACTTCACAGGAGATATGAACGGCGAAAGGATAGACTTCATCTTTGCCTCCCGCGAGTTTGAGGTTGTGGAGGCTCATATCCTGCGCGACAATGCGAAAGGGCGCTATCCGTCCGATCATTTCCCGATCAGCGCGGATGCGCGTCTCGGTGAATGATATTCCTACAGATTTCCCTATTCGCCTTCTCGTCGGCTTGCGCCCGTCCCTTGAAGATGCGTGGCGAAGTGGGCTTTGACGCGGCACCACATCTCCTCGCTCAGAACATGGCCGGAACCCGCCTCGATGTAGCAGGTGAATTGGTCTTCAGCCCCCTTCGCTTGAAAGGCGCGGCGAATGGTTTCCACGCCGGCCTTCACCTCCTCGATGGGGCTGCCACTGTCCTCAGTTCCGAAGTTGAGGTGCAGCGCGCGGGAGCGATCATCCCCGCGATGTTGGGAATGTCGCCGTACTTGCGCCAGCCGGGGATGTAGTTGGGAAAGCAGTGAATCAGGTCCGTACGCTCCATAGCAGCGTAGGTCGGCATACAGCAGTTGCCCACAAGGGCTTTCAGTCGAGGCTCCCACGGCCCCACCAGCCATGTATGCGTCGAACCCATAGAGTGACCATAACAGCCTAACCGGTTGGCGTCCACTTCGGGACGGCTCGCAATCAGGTCCACTGCCCGACGCATATCCCGTATGTTCTTCCAGGCCAGGCACTTCCCTTCAGCGACGTACATCCCGAACAGATAGTGTTCCAGATGCCGTCCGTTCAGCCTGCCCCGCCGGTTACGTTCGCCGAAACCTGCCGCATCGGGACAGAGGACGACGTAGCCTTCCCGGGCGAACGCGACCCCGGTGTGGTGCATGGGATTGCCCTTTAGTCCCGCCGGCTCGTCCTTGCCGACCTCGTAAGCGCCATTGTGCTGATGCCACACGCACACTCCCGGCAGGGGCCGGCCTCTGGAGGCGGTGTCGGGAAGGAGCAGGTAAGCAGCAACACGTTCGCCGGGTTCTGCCAGATAGGTGATCCGCTCCAGGCGATACCCATCCCTCTGCTCGGACCACTCGACAACCGATGCCAGCGGGCCGCGCCGGGGCCATCGCCCGCCCAGACATTGCAGCAACTTCCTCTTCGTGGGGACGTCAGGTTTTGCGCCCTCTTTTCTGGCCTCGCCCTCTCCCTGCATGTTCTCCTCCATTCGCTCTGCTATGGCTGCCACCCCAGTCTCACAAACGGCCCTCAACAAGAGACTTACCGGAAACTAAAGTCACGACAGAATCGCGATACGTTGCTGTGTACAGCAGGAAGGCGCGGCGATGAAAGCGAATATTGCCGTATGCTGTCTTTAAGAATATACCTGATTCTGTTTCTGCTGTGTCTACAGCGTACGGGATGGACGCAAGTGTTGCCGGCCTCTCCGCCCTCCTATATGCCTGCATGGGACACCTTTGCCGATACCTGGACGGCGACAGATGCCTTGGGCCGGTCGCTGCCCACGTCGGCGCAGGCCGGTCCGCCCCGCAAAGACCGTTATGTCGGCCTGTTCTACTTCCTGTGGCTGGGGGCATACATCAACGGCGGGCCGTATGACATTTCCCGCATCCTCGCCCAACATCCCGACGCCATGCAGCATGGCGACGATCCGCTGTGGGGACCACTCCTTGCGCCGCATCACTGGGGCGAGCCGCTGTTCGGCTACTACCAGACGGACGATGCCTGGGTATTGCGCAAACACGCGCAAATGCTGGCCGACGCGGGCGTGGATGTCATCATCTTCGATGTCACCAACCAGCTTACCTATTCTTCCTACTATAAGGCGCTCCTCGACGTGTTTGCGCAGGTTCGCAAAGAGGGAGGCAGGACGCCGCAGGTCGCCTTTCTATGTCCTTTTGGCGATCCCGGCAAAGTGGCGCGGGAACTGTTCCACGACCTGTACGCGCCTGGCCTCCATTCCGACCTGTGGTTCCGCTGGCAGGGCAAGCCGCTTCTGCTGGCCGATCCTGCGCTGCTGGAGGAGGGCGAAGGCAATGTGGAGCAGGACACGCCGGTACGCCTGCTGCCGCATCAAACGCTCGGTCAATCCTTCACCACAACGAAATCCTTTGATGCCGTTGGCGGACGCTTTCCCAACTGGGCTACGCCCCATGCCGCCATGACGCTGACGCTCTATCAGGGCAACGTGGGAGGTAAGCCACTCGCTCATCAGCGCTTTACCGACATTGCCGACAACGCCTGGCTGTCTTTGCGATTTGCGCATCCCCTGCCGCCGGGAACCTACTATCTGGAAATGTCGGAGGGGGCGGGCACAATCGGCTGGTGGAGCGACAGCAAGGACGTGTATGCGCCCGGTCAGGCGTTTATAAACGGCATGGCGATAGGCGGGGATCGAACGTTGCGCATCGGCGTGTTAGGTGAGAAAGGCCCACGCCTGAAGGATTTCTTCACGTTCCGCAAGCCGCAGCCCTCCTACTTTGAGGGGCCGACCGCGCCCAATCAATGGAGCTGGCTGGAAGTGTATCCCCAACACGTCTTTCATAATGCGCAGGGGGCAAAGGAACAGATGTCGGTAGGAGTCGCCCAGAACGCGGTGGGCAAGCGTGTCGGCTCATTAAGCGAGGCCGGAGCGCGTGGCCGCAGTTGGCATGGAGGCGCGAACGACTCCCGCCCCGATATTGTCAATCAGGGATTGAATTTTGCCGAGCAGTTCGAGTTTGCCCTGAAGCAAGACCCGCAATTTATCTTTATCACGGGCTGGAATGAATGGATAGCCGGACGCTTCGGGGAGTTTGCCGGGGTGAAAGCGCCTGTGCTGTTCGTGGACGAATTCAATCAGGAGCGCAGCCGCGACATTGAACCTATGCGCGGCGGACACGGCGATGCCTACTACTACCAGATGGCCGCTTTCATTCGCCGCTACAAGGGCGTCCACAAGCCGCCCGCCGCAAGCCCCATGCAGACCATCTCCTTCAACGGCGATTTCGCCGCCTGGAAGAGTGTGCAGCCCGAATATCGCGATGACATTGGCGACACCGCCTGGCGTGACCATGCCGGCTGGAACCATGTGGCGCATTACACCAACACAACAGGCCGCAACGACTTCGTGGCGCTCAAAGTGGCGCGCGATAAAGAGTACGTGTACTTCTACGCCCGTACCCACGCGCCAATAACTCGCCACACCGATCCACATTGGATGCTGCTGTTTATCAACACCAAAGGCGATTCGCGCCTCGGGTGGGAAGGCTACAACTTTGTTGTAAACCGTCGCGTCGAGAACGACACAACAAGCGTACTGGAAACGAGTACGAGTGGCTGGAACTGGAAGCCAAAAGCAAAAGTTCGTTACCGGGTGAGCGGCAACGAAATAGAAATCGCAATCCGCCGCGCCGACCTGAGATTGCGCCCCGGAAAGCCGCTGCGCCTGCAGTTCAAGTGGGCGGATAACATACAGCGCGACGGCGAGATCATGGAATTCACCCTCAGCGGCGATGCGGCTCCCAATGGACGCTTCAACTATCTGTATGAAGCAAGGTAACAAACACAAACTACCCGTTCGCTATACCTCAGAGAATGTGAGCGCATTGATGATGAATCGTCTGGATTTTCTGCGATGTTGCGCCGCCACAAGCCTGCTCACTCCGAAAAGCAGAGGCGCGGTTCAGGGCGTTCACTCTCTTCAGGGGGAAACCACGCCTCCGCATCAGGAGAATAGGAATGAGACAATAGACAATGCGCTTCTGGCAAGGGAAAAGACACCGATGCAAACAGACTGGCTGATACATCCGCCGAAGCAGAAAACGAGGCTGTCACGCTCCGCAGACGGCAAAGAGATCACTCTGGATAATGGATTAATCCGGCGCGTATTTCGGATTCGAGCCGAATGTGGCAACAGTCGCCTTCGATAATCTGATGACCGGGCAATCGTTGCTGCGCGCGGTCAAGCCGGAAGCCATGCTGCAACTGGATGGGGTTTCGGTTGCCGTTGGCGGGTTGGCAGGGCAGCCGGACCTTGCCTATCTGCGCCCGGAATGGCTGGAAGCGATGACGGCGGATCCCGCGTCGTTTCATTTTGTCCGCTATGAGACAGGGCCAACGCAGGCTCCCTTCGGTTGGAAGCGTACCCGCCACGCGGCTGCAAATTGCGCGTGGCCTCCTCCCGGCGTTTCGTTGACTCTCCACTTTGCCCCGCCACAAGGCAAATTTACCGGTATTACTGTTGCCGCGCATTACGAGATGTACGATGGCCTGCCTGCGCTGGCGAAATGGCTTACGGTTGAAAACCACAGCGCAAAAACCGTTCGACTGGATCGCTTTACTTCCGAGATTTTGGGCGTAGTTGAGGCGGAGTCGATTGTAGACGCCGCCAATCAATGGGCATCACCCCCTATCGAAGTCCTCAGCGATTATGCCTTTGGCGGCGGCACGCCGCACAATTCCAACCATACCACCTACTGGATGCCGGACACGGCTTATACCACGCAGGTCAGTTATGAACTCAAAACGCCCTGCCTGCTGGAATGCCGCCCGCCCCTCGGCCCCGCGATAGACATTGCCCCGCAAGCCTCCTTCTCTACTTTTCGCGCTTATGAACTCGTTTATGACAGCACGGAGCGGGAACGGCGGGGGCTGATCCTGCGCCGCTTCTATCGAACCCTTGCGCCCTGGGCAACGGAAAACCCGCTGATGCTGCATCTCACGTCTGTTGATCCCACTGTTGCCAGAAACGCCATAGACCAGTGCGCGGAAGTCGGGTTCGAGATGGTGATTCTGAGTTTTGGCAGCGGCCTGAACATGGAAGACACCTCCCCGGCCAATATCGCCCGCTTCAAGGCGCTGGCAGACTACGCGCATCAAAAAGAGGTGCAAATTGGAGGGTACTCGCTGCTGGCGAGCCGCCATATCAGCGACGAGGACGATGTAATCAATCCAAAGACGGGAAAGATCGGCGGCGCGATTTTCGGCAGTTCGCCCTGTCTTGGCAGCAAGTGGGGCCTTGCGTATTTCCAGCATTTGCGAACGTTTCTGGAACAAACGGGCTTTGACCTGCTGGAACACGATGGCAGCTATCCCGGTGACGTGTGCGCTTCCACTACCCATCCGGGGCATAAGGGATTGGAAGACTCGCAGTGGACGCAGTTTCAGCAGATTGCCGCGCTGTATCATTGGTGTCGGGAGCGGGGCATCTACCTGAATGTGCCGGACTGGTATTTCCTTGCGGGGTCAAACAAGTGCGCAATGGGGTATCGGGAAACGAACTGGTCCCTGCCCCGCGCCGAGCAGCATATCCATGCCCGCCAGAACCTCTTTGATGGAACCTGGGAAAAGACGCCGACGATGGGCTGGATGTTTACGCCCCTCGTCGAGTATCAGGGCGGGGGCGCGGCAGCCACTATCGAACCGCTGCAGGCGCATCTTCCCGACTACGCGCAGCATCTCGCCAACAATTTCGGATATGGCGTTCAGGCTTGCTATCGCGGCCCCCGCCTGTACGATACTCCGCAGACAAAGGCGCTGGTTCAGAAGTGGGTGCAATGGTTCAAGCAGCATCGCGCCATTCTCGAAAGCGATGTCATTCATCTGCGGCGGGCGGACGCGCGGGACATAGACGGTATTCTGCACGTAAATCCCGCCCTGCCGGAAAAAGGGCTGGCAGTCTTCTACAATCCGACCGGGCAAACCATGACACAGGATATGGAATTGCCCCTTTACTACACAGGTCTGCAATCGAAGGCGCATATTCGTCAGGAAGAGGGAACCGAAAAGGCGTATTCGCTGGATCGGCGCAGTAATGTCCGTCTTTCTGTTACGATACAGCCGCAGAGTTCCACCTGGTTCGTAATTCGCTGATAGCGCGAAAAAGCCAATATTCCCGCAACCTCGCCGCTGAACCTCGACAATTGCTGCCACAATGACAAACACCCATTCGGTTCGTATACCTGTATGCCGTCTTTATGTCGATGAAGTCGGACATGCCACCATCAAGTCTTCCGACGATGAGAATGAACGCTATATCGGTTTAAGTTGTCATTGATAAAGCAGGATTACGAGAGCGTTACTCTAATCCGGCCCATCCTTACCACTACGGGATGGAGACTCTGCTTGAACGTTATGTTCATTGGCTGCGACAAGAGGGCTGTATCGGTGATGTTCTGGCGGAAGCGCGGGGAGGCAAAGAGGACAGAGAACTCAAACAGCACTATCAAAGCCTGCATCAGAGCGGGACGGCCTTTGTTGCTGCAGACGAGTTGGCCGCGAATTTGAGCAGCCGTGAATTGAAGTTAAAACAGAAGACTGACAACATCGCGGGTTTGCAGTTGGCTGAGTTTCTGATACGCCCCTGCTACTATGCTGCGCTGGCGCGAAAAGAGGGACGTGCCTTGCCAACAAACTTCGGGGGTAAAATTGAGGCTATCGTAGCGGGAAGTAAGTACTACCGCCACAGCGTAAAAGGAACTGAAGGTTATGGCTGCAAATGGCTGCCATAAAAACAAAGAGAGGCCGCAAAGGGCCTCTCCGAAGACTATATCTTCCACCTCCGAGAAGTGTCGGATTGGTTATATTATGCCATAACCTAAGTAGGTCGCCATGCGCTGTTTCGCAATCTCAAAAGGAATTTACGGATATGTTTGGCCTATTGTTCAAATTAATGTTTTTGTGTTTGGGAGTGTTTCTGCTGGCGTTCGCGGCGGGGCAGGCCTTTCGCAGCGCGCGGCGACTGGATAGGCGCATTACCGACTTCAAAGCGGAACAAGAGGAGTTGGAGGCGCAGGGACGTTCCCTTCCGCCGTTTATGGCGTTTGCCGAACGGGAAGAGGAGGAAGAACAGACAAGGAGAAAAGGAGAAAAGGAGAAAAGGAGAGGCTAAACAGAATTTTTCTCCCCTTCTCCTCTTCTCCTCTTCTCCTTGTCTGCTAGTTCTGTCCCGCAATCGCGCTATGCCCGTTCACCCAGTTGGTGAAGACGGGGGCGAAAGCGTTCCAATTGCCCTCGTTGTCAATGTACTCGTAACTCCAGCCAAGCGCGCCGGCGTAGCCGTACTTGTAGATGGTGTCCAGATACCATTGCGCGCTCAGGGGCGTGGTGTCGCCAACCGTGTAGGAGTTGTCATTGGTGGCGAACTCCCCTACGATGCAGGGCTTGTCCAGATTCAGACTGGCGTAGGTCGGCAGACCACTGCCCGGTCCGGCGGGATCGAAGTTGGGATAGTAGTGAATCTGGTAGAAATCCAGACCCATTCCCTTCCAGTACCCTACCCATGAGGGAGTGCCGGAACCCAGCGTGGCATACGCGCCGCCGCCATACTGATGGATGTAGGACGCGCAGTTCTGCACGAAGGTTTGCACCTGCGCAAGCGGCAGGCCGCCGCCGCGTATCTCGTTGATGGCGTATTCCGGCTCGTTGACAATGTCATAGGCAAGCACCTGCGCGCGGTACGGGCTGGCCGCGATATGCTGCAACAGCGGTTTGAGCGCGTTGTCCAGATAACTCTGCTGAACCGAGGCATCCGTGACCAGAGCGCTGTGTCCACCGCCCGTCACGCTTCCGCTGGTTTGCGGACTCGTCCACATCAGAAAGTCTATCAGGTCGAAGATTAGATAGACGTGGTTGTTATGGGCGATTTGCAGGGCCGTGTCAATGTCGGCAAAAAACTGCCCGTCAAGGCCCGTCACCGCGCCCGCCGAACTGAATTCGGGCGAGTAGCGGCCATCCGCGAACAAAAACCAGCGTACCACTTTCACCTGCTGCTGATTCATAGTGGCGAAGTCCGAGGAAATCTGGCTGAAGTTGGTGTACTTGCCGAACCCGCCCGTGCCGAAGTCCGTGCCGTAGTTCCACCAGGCATAGTTGTTGCCCGCCAGAAAGCGGTTGCTGCCGTTCCAGAAAATGGTGTTCGGCTGCGGCTTCAGCGATATTGTGGGCACAGACCCCGTGACCCAGTTGGTCACGTTGATGGCGACGGAATTCGAATCGTAGCGCGGAGCGGCAGCCGATACGCTCGCAGCCGACGGGGACACCTGCGTCAGGGTATAGTGTCCCTGCGCGTCCGTAACCGTCTGACGACTGCCCGACGAAACAGTGGCTCCGGAGATGCCGGAGCCGGTTTGCTGATCTACAACGCTTCCCGCAAGCGTCCCGACTTGCGCGCGGGCAGATGTGGATAATCCCAGACAACAAACAAACGCGCTCACAAAGAGCGCCCAACCGGACAAACGCGCGTACATGGCGGAGGTTCCTTCCTGAAAACCTGATACTTCTAAACCGCAGGTGAACGCGCGAACTGATTTTTAACGTCCCGATATAGCAGGAGAAACAGAGACTATCCACATTGAAGAATTCAGTCGCGGGCGCGAACCTGCTGTGAATAACAGCGCAAGATACAGATGAGGAGAGTAACGGCTCCATAAATGCGCTGTCAAACGCATGGACGCCAGATTTTGACAGGATGTTCCCACAATTTTACCGGGATATTCACATATCTATATAGCGGCAGGTATGACGAAGTGTATAGGGGCAGGAAACAGGCGCGGGCAGTTCAAGAAGAGCGTTGTAGAGCGTTCGAGTAGATACTTGTAAAGCAGGATACAGCGAAGAGGGTTGTGGCTACGGCAAAGCCAGCATCTCCTGATGCAGGTCGTGGTAGAGGGTTTCGATCTGGCTGACCATCACGCTGGCGGAAAACGAGGTTTGGGCGCGGGTATGCGCCGCCGCTCCCATTTGCGCGCGGCAGCGCGAATCGGACAACAGGCGGATAACCGCCTGCGCCAGCGCGTCCGGCGTCCGCTCGATCAGCAGGCCGGTTTCGCCGTCGGCAATCAGTTCGGGATTGCCTCCCGCCGCGAGTTGCCACAACGGGCTTGCCCAGTGCCATCGCTTCCAGTATCGCCATACTACAGGCTTCGTAGCGCGACGGCAACGTAACCACGTCCATCGCGCTCATCAGACGCCGCACGTCATTGCGCTGTCCCGTAAAACGCAGGCGATCCACAACGCCATCGGCATCGGCGATTTCCGACAGTTCCTGCTGTACGTTCGGCTCGATGGGACCGACAAAAAACACATACGCGCGGGGGCGGGCCTCCACGATTTGCCGCACAGCCTGCGTCAGCACGAACGGCCCCTTGAACTCCTCCATGCGGGCGAACAGGCCGATAAGTTCCGCGTCCTGCGGCACGCTCCATTCGGAATGGACGGTGAGAACGTCCTGACGCAGGCGGGCCGGGGAACAGAAATCCGTGCCGTTGTGGATGGTGCGGACGCGCGCTTCGGGAACGCCCTGATGCAGCAGGCTTTCGCGCAAATATTCGGAAACTGTGATGATGTGGCTGCCGGGCTTGCGAAACAGGCGGCGGTACGCGAAATCGCGGGTCATGACGTGAACTGAAGATACGAACGGCAGATGCGCGAACCTGCCGGTAAGAAAACCAAAATAGGTGGCGCGCGTGAGATGGGAATGTATCAGGTCAATGTTGTGGTCACGGGCGATTTGCGGCAGCAGGCGAGCGATTTTGCACGATTCCCGCCCGCGCATCACGACCTCTTCTACGGGAACGCCCGGCCTCGCGCAGTTGCCCCGGCAGCCACTCTCCGGGCGGACAAACCGCCAGTCACGTTATGCCCGCGCTGGCGCAGTATTTCGCTGAGAACGACCACATGGCGTTCCACGCCCCCGGTGCGCGAAGCCGAAACAATTTGCAGAATATTCATGCTGCCGTGTAACTCGGCGCGGCATCTGCTGCCGGCGCGCGGCCACATTCCTTTCTCCGAACGAAACTGATTTTGCTTGCAAAGAGGGAGCTACCGCCACGCCTGCTGAATTTTAACAATCGCCGCCGCAATATCTTCCATGTCGGCATCCGCGCCCAACAGCAGGGTTTGCGGCAGCCAGAGCGTATCCCGGCTGACCTGTTCGCAATGGGGAAGATTCAGGTTGGTATAAGAGACAGTATCCGCCGCCGTCCCTCCCTACATGAGTTTACCCGTTGCGGGGCATAATTGGCAAATGGGGGTTCCGCGTAAAGCGGCGCGTAACCCGGGCGAGCAGGGAATGCCCTCCGCGCTGCAATGCCCGCGCGATTTCTGCCGCGCCCCGTTGCCCGAAATGTTCGGGCCGGCAGCGGAACGTAAACAGGTGATACGCATGGGACGTGATGCGCGGATCGTCACAGGGCAATATAACTCCCTCGCAGGCCGCAAGCAACGCGCGCAGGCGGGCGGCATTTGCCTGTCGCAGCGCGGTCTGGGCGGGCAGGCGCGTCAACTGCGCGCGCAAAACCGCAGACTGGAATTCTCCCAATCGCGCGTTGCCCGGATGAACCGGGTGCGCGTACCGCCCCCTTCCCATCTGACTCCTGCCCACATTGATAATGCTTCCAACCCGGTCGGCAAGCGCGGCATCATTGGTGACAACAATGCCGCCCTCGCCGCCGTTCAGATTTTTGCTGGACTGAAAGCTGAACGTGCCGATTGTGCCAATCGCCCCAACCGGCGTTCCGCGCCATGCTGCCCCGTGCGCCTGCGCCGCGTCCTCGATCAGCGGCAGGTTGTGAGATTGAGCGAGAGCAAGCAGGGCGTCCAGATCGGCGGGCCGTCCCGCGACGTGGACGGGAACAATGGCGCGCGTTCGGGGCGTGAGAACGGACGCGGCGAAATCCGCATCCAGCGTAAGCGTATCGGGGTCAATGTCGGCAAAAACCGGGGTCGCGCCCACAGTCAGGATCGCGCTTGCAGTGGCGATAAACGTGTAGGCGGGGATTATTACCTCGTCGCCGCAGCCGATTTCCAGCGCGCGGAGGGCGATTTCCAGCGCGGCGGTTCCACTGGCGCAAACGGCCCCGTATCGCGCCCTCTGATAGGCGGCAAACTCGCGCTCAAAGGTTCTGCCCTCCGTTCCCTCCCCGTACCACCATTTGCCGCTATGCAGGGTCGCAAGCAGGGCGCGTTCCTCGGCCTCGTCGTAAATCGGCCACGCGGGCCACGGACGCGCAACAGTGTCACGAACGGGACTGCCGCCCTCACAGGCTAATTTGTCGTTTGCGCGTATCATTTTTACAGATAAGTTTCTAAGAAATTGCGTTGGCGCAGGCCGCGCAGATGGTGTCTAAAACTCCTAATAACCCAAGTTGCTACCTTAAACCGTATTTGAGATAGCAACATATCAAAATTGGTACTTTGCGCCGGAACCTTCGAGATTGAGAAATCAAGGTAGCAACTTGGTTTAATAGATCGTTCATTTCGCGCAGGGAGTACAGCGGCGTCTCGTACACTTCGTTCGCAGGCGTGAGTTTATAGAATTGCCACGCCTGCCCGTTGCTGACGATGCCGAACACGTCTATCTCGTGTCCCTCTTTTCGGTTGTTTTCACGACACGCCACCAGTTCCGCCAGACATTGCGCCCGGCCCCGTTCAAAATCATCGCGTTTGGCTTCCACAGCGCACAACAGGGGCGTTTCCAGATACGCGCGTTTGGGAGCGATGAGGTAATCGGCTACTCCCGTCAGCGTATCTGTGTTGAGCGTTGCCGCTTTCCACACTTTTAATTTAGGGTGCGGGAAAACGGTTTCAGCAAACAGCGCGTCTATCAACAGCGTTTTGGCCTGTTCCGTCGTTTGCAGATCAAACGCTTCCAGACGGCGCAAGTGGGTTTGCAGCGCCTCGGACGGAGGGCGCGGCATGGCCTCAATCTGCCACGGCGTCGTTACTTCCGCCGGAACCAGCCGCATGACCTCTTTTAAATGAATGCCTGAGAAGTTTCGTTTCATACCGTGTAGGATTTCACACTATTTGAAAAACAGTTTAGAATAGCAGTTGGTGACGATGACGCAGGACGCTTTGCAGCAGGCCGATGCCCGCCAGCGTCAGCAGCATGTTGCTGCCGCCTGATGATACGAGGGGCAGGGGGACGCCCGCAACCGGAACAATGCCGATGTTCATGCCGATGTTGACCACGATGTGAAACGTGAGCATGGTGACAACGCCCGTCGCGATGAGTTTGCCTAATATGTCTTCATCGGCAGCCGCAATGATCTGTGTGCCGCGCCACAGCAGCAGGCCGTACAAAGCCGTGAGGGATAACGCGCCCACAAACCCCCACTCTTCCCCTACCGTCGTAAAGATAAAGTCGGTCTGTTTTTCAGGCACGTAGCCGCCGCGCACCTGTGTGCTGCGCAGATACCCTTTGCCCCACAATCCGCCCGAACCGATGGCGATGCGCGCCTGCACGACGTGGTAGCCCTCTTTTTTCGCGCCCGCGTCCTCGTTGCCTGTAAATTGCGCCCAAAATGTTGTCAGGCGGTCGCCCTGATACTTGTTGATTTTGCCCGTCCACAGCATCAGGCTGAACAGCGCCACTCCCGCCAGCGCGAACCCTGCAAGATGCTTCAATCTCGCGCCCGCCATATAGGTCATGCCGAACCAGATGGAAATCACCACGAGCGCGGTTCCCAAATCCGGCTGTTTCAAAATCAGGTACGTTGGGACGCTGATATACAGAAACGACAGGCCGAGCGTTTTAATATCCTTAATTTCATCCTTCCGCTGCGCCAGCCAGACTCCCAGCGTGAGAATGATGAACAGTTTGGCGAACTCCGAAGGCTGCAATTGAAACGCGCCGATTTTAATCCACCGCGCCGCGCCATTGGTCGTCGAGCCTTTCAGTTTCACCAGCAGGAGTAAAAGCAGATTGAACCCGTAGATGTGTCTGGCGAAACGGGCGTACAGATGGTAGTCGAGGGTGGAAGTCAGCGCAAGGCCGAGTGTGCCGAGCGCGATCCAGATGACCTGCTTTCGATGGAAAGCGGCGGCGTCGCCCCGCGTCGCGCTGAAAATCATCACCACGCCGATACCTGCCAGCAGATACGCCAGCAGCAGCAGCAGCCAGTCCATGTTTTTGCGGAGTTGGGGATTTAGCATAGCAGAACATTCAGCAGCGCGCGCCCGACTTCGCGCTTGGACATTTGCGGCAGGGTTTCCGTGCGTCCATCCGGCCAGAGCAGAGTGACGATATTGGTGTCGCTTTCAAAGCCCGCGCCTTCCATTGTAATGTCGTTGGCGACGATCAGGTCAAGACGCTTGGTTTCCAATTTGGCGCGGGCGTGGGCGAGCAGATGTTCGGTTTCCGCCGCGAACCCGACGACGATTTGCCCCGGCTGTTTGCTTTTCGCCAGTGTCGCTACGATGTCGGGAGTGCGTTTCAAGCGGATGGTAACAGTCTCTTCGCCGTCTGTTTCCTCTGTTTGCGTTGAAGTGTTTGTCGCCGCCATCGGCTTTTTGATTTTCTGCGCGTGGACGGTTTCTGGCGTGTAATCAGCGACGGCGGCGGACGCGATGAACACGTCACAATCCGCAAAATAGGATTGGCAGGCGGTAAGCATCTCCTGCGCCGTTTCTACCTTGACCAGAGAAACGCCTGGAGGCGGAATGGCGGTGGCAAACCCGCTGACAAGCGTAACGTCCGCGCCCTGCGCTGCGGCTTCTTCGGCAATAGCGTAGCCCATTTTGCCGCTGGAACGATTGGACAAAAACCGGACGGGGTCAAGTGGTTCGCGGGTGGCTCCCGCAGTAATCAGTACGCGCTTTCCGATCCATTTCCTTTCAGGTTTCGCGTTTGTTTCCACTTCCGCATTTGTCTTCTTAACGGACTCGGACACTTCCAGTTTTGTTTCCAGACGCGCCTGAACAGCGGCAACAATATCTTCTACATCCGCCAGTTTGCCCGCGCCTACATCCTGACAGGCGAGCAGGCCATAACCGGGCGCGATAAACTGTACGCCCCGTTCCGTCAGAATTCGCGCGTTTTCTACGGTCGCCGGGTGTTCCCACATCACGGTGTTCATGGCCGGGGCAACGAGGACGGGCGTTGCGGACGGCGTGGCGAGCAGGCAGGTGGAAAGCATATCATCGGCAAGCCCATGCGCCATACGGGCCAGAATGTCCGCGCTTGCGGGCGCGACCAGAACCAAATCGGCAGACTGCGCCAGATCAATATGCGCAATCCGTTTCGCGGTTGGTTCCTCGAACACATCCGTTACAACCGGGTTGCGAGTCAGAGCGCGAAACGTGGCCGCGCCCACGAACTGCGTAGCGGCGGCAGTGAGAACCACATGCACATTCGCGCCCAACTTCCCCAACCGGCTGCACAAATCAGCGGCTTTATACGCGGCAATGCTGCCCGTGACGCCGAGCAGTATCTCTTTGCCTGCCAGGGGTTGCGGCATGAGCGTCAGGTCGCCCGGTTCTTCCATTATTTCATCGTATTCAGCCATGCGCTTCTGATTTCAACCTCCTGTCAGTCAGGAAAGGTTCGCCTCCTGAAGCGTGTTGTGCCACTGTCGGCGTTGAACGCGCAAGGTTTCCGCGAAGGCGCGAATACGGATTCTTAGCGGCTCTGGAGTATCGGCGCGTTGTTCAAGGGCTTGCAGCAGGGTAAGCGCGTGGTGAAAATCGCCTGCGTTCGCCCACGCGCTTGCCGCGCTGAACCGGCTGCGCAGGGCGCGTTGGGCATTCCCGTCCGCATCGTCGCGTTGGGCAAGTTGCTCTTCAAGTATGGCGGCTTCGGCAAAACGGGACGCGGCCAACTCTTCCTGCCCCTCGGCGCGAAGCAAAGCCGCCTGTAAAAGCAGGCCGGACTTGCGGCCTTCCTCTTCAGAATAAGGAACAAAATTCATCGTGTTTCCTCCGGGTAGGGCAAGTGGAATGAAATCAGGACTTCGCGCAGAGTAAAACCTACTACGATAACGTAGCCACTTAAACGCGCCGGATTTTCGCGGAGTTGTCGAATTTTCAGACGGTGGCGTTCGCGTAAATCGTCCCCGCTTTCCGACAGCGTACCGCTTATTTCCAACCCCCACTCACCCATATCGTTGCCAATTCGGTAGTCGAACCGCTCACCTTCGAGGGCGACAGACAAAACATGCAATCCCAACAGAGCCGGTATCAACGCGCAGGCAATGCCCAATGCGCCCCATTCTGTTCTCACGCGCTCCTGTACGGCAAGCGGCTTAACGGAAGCGGATTGCGCCTGCCATGTCAGATGAACTATTTTGTTTTGCCCCTGTCCGTGTTCATCCGTTATTGTGATAGATAGTTCAGCAGACGATGCGCCGCTTCCTGCTCCGAGCCGCTCTATTACGAACGGCGCGAAAATCTCTGCGCCAATCGGGTGCAGGCGCAGGTTCTCTTCCAATGCAATCACAAACGGAGAAGCGGGAGTATGGCTCGTATCGGACATAAGGCGGATTTTATCATTGCAACTGTGAGGCTCAACTTACTGCGCCTGTGGAAGCTGTTTCCTGTTTCCTGCTGTCTGTTCCCTGACTTCGTTCCCGTTCCGCGATTACGATGTCGCGCAGCACCTTCAAGGCTGTATCAAAGTTGTCGTTGGTAATCATATAATCGTACTGGAACAATTGGGCGAGTTCGTACTGCGCGATGGCGAGGCGATCCTGAATTTTCTGTTCCGTGTCCGTGCCGCGCCCCCGTAGTCGCCGCGCCAACTCGTCCAGACTGGGCGGCTTGATGAAAATCAGAATGGCGTCGGGGACGAGCTGTTTTATCTGCGCCGCGCCCTGCACCTCGATTTTGAGAACAACGTCCGTACCCTGTTCCCGCAGTTCGTCCACTTTGCGGCGCGGCGTGCCGTAATAATCGCTCCCATAGCGGGCGTATTCCAGAAAATAGCCGCTCGTAATATCGCTTTCAAACTCGCCATGCGTGAAAAAATGGTAGTCCACGCCGGCCGTTTCGCCCACGCGGGGCGCGCGTGTCGTGGCGCTCACGCTTTGCGCGATACCGGGCAGGCACTGGTACAGGCGTCCGAGCAGGGCGTCCTTACCCACTCCCGATGGCCCGGAAATCACAAACAGCCGCCCTGTTCCGGTCGGCGGCGTCGCTGAAGGAACTAAAGGCGAATTTGCTTCTGGCGCGTCGTTGTCGCTCACGTTATCGCTCACGGTGCTGTGTCCATTCGGGCAGCGCGAAAAGCCGCCGGGTTTAATCGTTCTTCCGATTATCGGCTGCGCGGCGCGATACGTTTATTCTACCCCCGTTTTGCTGTATTCCGCGAATTCCGGTTTGGTCGGACTGTTCGTAGTGGCGTAAAAAGCAGACAAATGTTCGTATTGCTAAAGAGGGATACATATACCCCGCGTTCTCTGAAATCGAGAGGTTCTGACGCTGTTGTAAGCGCGCGAACTTTTGACTTTTATCGGCGTTTGTGCTATAATATTGGTAGCTATTCGCATGTTCTCAGAGGGTTTCGCAACGCTTTTTGAGAGTGGCAATAGTGCCGTTGACGTATCTGACTGCGCCGGTTCCCGATGTCCGAGACACGCTTGCGGACATGTTCGGGAGGATGCAGCGATACCTGCGCGCGGCTGTTTACCGGGCGGCTACGCTATGCCCCGACACAGCCCGAAGGAGTTTTTTTATGGCAAAAGTGGGCAAGAAATCCGCAGTGGCAGACGAACCCTCGAACCTCGACCCCGATCCAAGTCTCGAACCCACCGAAGACAAGCGCACCGCCGCGCAACGCGCTCAGGAAAAGCAGCAGCTTGAACATCTGGACAGCGTTGGACATGTCAGCACCGCCTATACCTCAGAACAGATTCAAGTGCTTGAAGGGCTGGAAGCCGTTCGGCGGCGTCCCGGCATGTACATCGGCGGAACCGATGCCAAAGCTCTGCACCATTTATTTGTGGAAGTCAGCGATAACTCCGTTGACGAGGCGATGGCTGGCTACTGCAACCAGATTGACGTTATTCTTCACGCGGACGGCAGCGTTTCGGTGCAAGATAATGGTCGCGGCTTTCCGGTTGACATCAACAAAGAGTATGGCGTACCCGGTGTGGAACTGGCGCTGACCAAACTTCATGCGGGCGGCAAGTTCGACAGCGGCGCGTACAAGGTGTCCGGCGGTCTGCATGGTGTGGGCGTTTCGTGCGTCAACGCCACTTCGGACTGGCTGGAAGCGACTGTCACGCGCGACAGCAAAATCCACAAAATGCGGTTCGAGCGCGGCATCACGACGCAAAAACTAAAAGTCATCGGCAAGGCGAAGCCGGAAGAACACGGCACACTGGTACATTGGCATGCCGATCCGACCATTTTTGAAGATTTTCAGTACGACGCCGAAAAAATCGAACGTCGTCTGCGCGAACTCGCCTACCTGAATAAAGACTTGACGCTGACGTTTACCAATGAGCGCGATCTGGAAGCGCCCGAAGCGATTGAAGTGGCGGATGGCGAAGAAGCAACGCTGCCGGAACCCGCGCCGGTACATAAGGTCTTTCATTTCAAGCGCGGCATTGTGGAGTACGTCGAGCATTTGAATGAAACCAAAGACGCAGTACACAAACCCATTTACTTTGGAGGGGTGCGTCCCGCCGCCGATGGCACGGACGCTTTCGCCGAAGTCGCTATTCAGTACAATTTGAGCTATCAGGAAACGATTCTTTCTTTCGCCAACAACATCAATACGCCCGATGGCGGCACACATGTTTCCGGCCTGCGCACCGCTCTTACGCGCGTGATGAACTCGTATGCGCGTAAAAACAACCTGATTAAAGAGAAAGAAAACAACTTTACGGGTGAGGACGTGCGCGAAGGGCTGACGGCTGTAGTCTCTGTAAAACTGGCGCATCCGCTTTTCAACGCGCAGGAAAAAGCCAAACTGCTCAACAACGATGTGGACGGCATTGTCGGCAACATCGTCGGCGAAAAACTGGCGGAGTATCTGGAAGAGAATCCACAGGTTGCCAAGCGTATCATTGACAAGGCATTGACGAGTCAGCGCGCCCGCGACGCCGCCCGCAAAGCCGCCGATCTGGTGAAGCGGCAAAGCGCGATGGAGTCCCACTCCCTTCCCGGCAAATTGGCCGACTGCTCCGACCGTGACCCCAAACGGTGCGAACTGTTCCTCGTAGAAGGCGACTCGGCTGGCGGGCCGGCCAAGCAGGGCCGGGACCGGCGAACACAGGCCATTCTCCCGCTGCGCGGCAAAATCATCAACGTCGGCAAAGCCCGCGTGGACAAGGTGCTGGAAAACGAAGAAATTCGCGCCATGATTACCGCGCTCGGAACCGGCATCTCGTATGGCATGGATAGCGACAGTGACGAGGAAAGCGGCAGCAAAGATACCAGCAATGGCGAACTGCTGGAAGTGAAGAGCAGCAAAGACAAGTCGCCGTCTTATGATCTTAACTAAGCTCAGGTATAACAAAATCATAATTATGACTGATGCGGATGTTGATGGCGACCACATCCGAACCCTGCTGCTGACGTTCTTCTGGCTTTACATGCGCCCGCTGATTGAAGAGGGGCATGTGTATATCGCGCAGCCGCCCCTGTTCCGCATCAAGGCCGGCAAGAACGATCAGTTCTACGCCAAAAACGAAGAAGAGCGCGACGCTTACATCAAAACCCTGAAGGGCAAGCGCGACGTGGTTGTGACGCGCTTCAAAGGGTTGGGCGAAATGAACGCGATTGACCTTGCCGAAACCACGATGGACGCCGACAAGCGCCGTCTCGCGCAGGTGCAGCTCGACCCGGAAAACCTGCCCGCCGCCATTGAGATGTTCGACATCTTCATGAGCGACAAGGTGGAACCCCGCCGCAACTTCATCGTGGCCCACGCCAAAGAGGTTACGGATGTGGACTGGCACGGGTAAGAGATAGGAGATACGAGATACGAGATACGAGTGAAGAACATAGGGAGCAGGCATTAGTATTCCTTGTATCTCGTATCTCCTATCTCCTATCTCCTATTTTTTTCTGTTCGACAGGAAATGAAGCCTCGCGTCTCGAATATAGCGAAGAAGAGAGTTGCCTGCTTGTCTCCGCCGAGAACACGGCATTTCTTCTGCTCCCTTGCTGAGAATCACAATCTTCTGGAAGTACCATCAGCCCCGTGGCTCCGGCGGTATGTTGCGCCCTGTTGAGGAGACTATTGCAGCCCATGAAAACGCAGCCTGACCAGCGTTGTCCCCATTATCAACTTCATTCCGAACTTCTCGCGCAGGAGGGCCCGCCCGCCTACCTTGCGATTCGCCATTGCATTTTATCGGCGCGGATGCTGCAACTGATGCAGTCGGTTCCCGAAGCCGAACCACTGGCGCAGCGGCTCACCGTGCAGACACAAAATCGCGCGTTTGCGTGCGTCGGGCCGGATCTGGATGCCGTGACGCAGCACCTTTGCACACTGACCCGCTGCGACGGACTATGCACTCCGGCGTACCGCGAACTACTGCTGCAATTCAATATCGTGGATCCGCTGGAGGACGAAGTAACCTGCGAAGACGCGGAAGACCATGCCGAATCCCTGCAAAGACAAACCGTTCAGCCCGAAACTACAGGCTGTACCTGTTAATTTTGTGGGCTTTGCACAATTGATAACCGTTTAAGACGAAATTTGTCAAATATTGTTCGCGCAGGCGGAACGTTTGGCAGAAACTACGTAATAGGGAGTAGGTTTGCGTCGCGATGCCCCGCAGTAATCGCGCTGCCAGGTTTCCATTATTTATTTATTTCTTAAGGTAGCTGCTCCTGACGGTGGCTGAATGATTTGCCCGCGCGCCGTTTCCCATCTTACGCGCCACGCTTCGACGCAGTGCTTTATGCCGCTTGTTTTCTGCATGGGATGCAGAGAATACCAGAATGTTCTGATTGAGGTACTTATTCGTTGCCGGCATGCTATTCTTTAAACAACGACCTCTTGAACACGGCTCGGCAAACCGGGGAGACAGTCTCTGCCTGTCTGGTAAAGAAGGGCGTTGTGATGCAGAGTAATCGCTGTCGGCACTACCAGCTGGAAACGGAATTCATTCCCGTTCCCGGCGCTCCTGTCATGCTTAGTATTCCCATTCGCCGCTGCCATCTGGCAGAACACATGATCGAGCGTTTAGCCACGTCGGACAACGGCAGAGACATTGCCCGCAAACTCATGTTCCCTTCCGCCCCTCACGTCCGAATCCCCTGTGACCCAACAGCCGCCCTTCCTGAGAGCCTGCCTGATTCGCGCCGCGTTCGGCCCCGACCTTGAACCTATTCATCATGAAGATTGCATTGTACAGCGCTGTATGGGCAGCTGCACCCCCGGCTACATTGCGCTGCTGGATCAGTTTGGAATAGAAATAGATGCCGACCATGCGGTGGGCAAAGGCTGTCAGGAACCGAATGAAGTCACCGAGGACGCGCGATAATTTCAGGTGTTCGGTGTTCGGTATTCGGGACCATGCGACAGTACACATTTATTTGAGCGCGGCAAAACTCACAACTGGATTCCCGTACACCAAACACCGAACACCTGAATTGTCAAAGGAGATGACTATGCCAACGGATGTTCCTACGGCAGACACGCTGGATTTGAAGCAATTGTTGAGTGTGCTTACCGCCGTGAAAAAAGGCGATTTTTCTGCCCGGATGCCGCTGGATTTGACGGGCATTTCCGGCAAAATCTGCGACGCGCTCAACGATATTATTGAAACCAATGATAAACTGTGCGGCGAATTGTCGCGCATCAGCACTGTCGTCGGCAAAGAGGGCAAAACCGCGCAACGGGCCGCCAATGTCGGCTCCGGGGGCGCGTGGAACGCCTGTATTGACTCGGTCAATACGCCCTGATTGTAGACCTTGTGCAGCCGACAACGGAAGTGGCGCGGGTTATCGGCGCAGTCGCGAATGGCGATCTGGGCCAGACAATGGCGCTGGAAATTGATGGCCGTCCCCTGACCGGCGAGTTTCTGCGCACGGCCAAAACCGTCAACACGATGGTAGACCAACTGAGCGCGTTTGCCAGTGAAGTAACCAGCGTTGCGCGTGAAGTCGGCACGGACGGCAAATTGGGCGGGCAGGCGCAGGTAAAAGGCGTAGCCGGAACGTGGAAAGACCTGACGGATAACGTCAACTATATGGCGGGCAACCTGACCAGTCAGGTGCGCAACATCGCGGAAGTGACCACAGCGGTTGCCAATGGCGACCTGAGCAAGAAGATTACGGTTGAAGTGCGCGGCGAGATTCTCGACCTGAAGAACACCATCAACATCATGGTGGATCAGCTAAACAGTTTCGCCAGTGAAGTCACCCGCGTTGCCCGTGAAGTGGGAACCGATGGCAAATTAGGCGGGCAGGCCGATGTCAGGGGCGTGTCGGGAACGTGGAAAGACCTGACGGATAACGTGAATTCGATGGCGTCGAATTTGACCAGTCAGGTGCGAAATATCGCGGAAGTGACCACTGCGGTTGCCAATGGCGATTTGTCGAAGAAAATTACGGTTGACGTGCGCGGCGAAATTCTCGACCTGAAAAACACCATCAACACCATGGTAGATCAATTGAACGGGTTTGCCAGCGAAGTCAGCCGCGTGGCGAGGGAAGTGGGAACGGATGGCAAATTGGGCGGGCAGGCGGATGTAAAAGGCGTATCCGGCACATGGAAAGATCTGACGGATAACGTCAACTTCATGGCCTCCAACCTGACGGGACAAGTCCGTAACATTGCCGACGTTGCTACCGCCATCGCGAACGGAGATTTGTCGAAGAAAATCACCGTTGACGTGCGCGGCGAAATCTTAGACCTTAAAAACACCATTAACATCATGGTGGACCAGTTGAACAGCTTCGCCAGGGAAGTAACAAGAGTTGCCCGCGAAGTCGGAACGGAAGGGAATCTCGGCGGGCAGGCGGAAGTGAAGGGCGTTTCGGGAACGTGGAAAGACCTGACGGATAATGTCAACTTCATGGCCTCCAACCTGACGGGACAGGTACGTAATATCGCGGAAGTCACGACAGCCGTTGCCAATGGCGACCTGAGCAAGAAGATTACCGCCGATGCGCGGGGCGAGATTCTGGAACTCAAAAACACCATCAATACGATGGTAGACCAACTCAACGGGTTTGCCAGTGAAGTAACCAGAGTCGCCCGCGAAGTGGGAACCGAAGGCAAACTGGGCGGACAGGCGGATATTCGGGGCGTTGCCGGAACGTGGAAGGATTTGACCGACAGCGTGAACTCGATGGCGGGCAACCTGACGAGTCAGGTGCGCAACATCGCGGATGTGACCACAGCGGTTGCCAACGGCGATCTGTCGAAGAAGATTACCGTTGAAGTGCGCGGCGAGATTCTCGACCTGAAGAACACCATCAACATCATGGTGGATCAGCTGAACAGTTTCGCCAGTGAAGTCACCCGCGTTGCCCGCGAAGTGGGAACCGAAGGCAAATTGGGGGGGCAGGCGGTTGTGCGCGGGGTATCGGGAACGTGGAAAGACTTGACGGATAACGTCAACTACATGGCGTCCAACCTGACCGGACAAGTCCGAAACATCGCCGAAGTGACAACCGCTGTTGCCAATGGCGACCTGAGCAAGAAGATTACCGTTGATGTGCGCGGCGAAATTCTGGAACTGAAAAACACCATCAACACGATGGTAGACCAGTTGAACAGCTTTGCCAGTGAAGTGACCCGCGTTGCGCGGGAAGTCGGCACGGACGGCAAACTTGGGGCGCAGGCCGATATTCGGGGCGTGGCGGGAACGTGGAAAGACCTGACGGATAACGTCAACTTCATGGCGTCCAACCTGACAGGACAAGTGCGCGGAATTGCGGGCGTTACAACAGCGGTTGCCAATGGCGACCTGACGAAGAAAATTACGGTTGAAGCCAAAGGCGAAATTCTCGACCTGAAAAACACCATCAATACGATGGTAGACCAGCTGAACGCTTTTGCCAGTGAAGTCACCCGCGTTGCGCGTGAAGTCGGCACGGACGGCAAATTGGGCGGGCAGGCGGATGTGAAGGGCGTTGCCGGAACGTGGAAAGACCTGACCGACAACGTCAACTACATGGCCGCGAACCTGACCAATCAGGTGCGCGGCATTGCCCGCGTTGTTACCGCTGTCGCGAACGGCAACCTGAAGCAAAAACTCGTGCTGGAAGCCAAAGGCGAAATCGCGGAACTGGCCGATACCATCAACGCGATGATTGACACCCTTGCCACATTTGCCGAACAGGTGACAACGGTTGCGCGCGAAGTCGGCATCGAGGGGCGACTGGGCGGGCAGGCCAGCGTTCCGGGCGCGGCGGGAACATGGCGCGACCTGACCGACAACGTGAACCAACTCGCAACCACGCTGACCACGCAGATACGCGCCATTGCCGAGGTTGCCACAGCCGTTACAACCGGCGACCTGTCGCGCTCCATTGCCGTCGAAGCGGCGGGGGAAGTGGCGACGCTCAAAGACAACATCAATGAGATGATCCGCAACCTCCGCGACACGACCCGCATCAACGAAGAGCAGGACTGGCTGAAAACCAATGTGGCCCGCTTCACGCGGCTGTTGCAGGGCCAGCGCGACCTGCTCAATGTGTCGCAGCTGATCCTGTCCGAACTCGCGCCCCTCGTGACCGAGCAGGCGGGCGTGTTCTACTTCAACGACGCCAGCGCCAACAACGGTTCCAATGGCAATGGCAACGGCGGCAACGGCAACACAACGGCAACCGCGCTTCGTTCCGGGTATGACCTCAACAACGGCGCGACTCTGAAACTGCTTGCCAGTTACGGGTATCAGCAGCGCAAATCCCTGTCCAACCGCTTCGCGCCGGGCGAGGGATTAGTCGGACAGTGTATGCTGGAAAAACAGCGCATTCTGCTGATGGACGTGCCGGACGATTATATTCGTATCAGTTCCGGGCTAGGCGACGCGCCCCCGCGCAACATCGTCGTGCTGCCCATTCTGTTTGAGGGCGATGTGCTTGCCGTGCTGGAACTGGCCTCGTTCAACCGCTTCACCGACATTCAACTGACGTTTCTGGATCAACTGGCGGAAAGCATCGGCATTGTGCTGAACACGCTTGCGGCGGGGATGCGAACGGAAGAACTGCTCAAGCAGTCCCAATCGCTCACGCAGGAACTGCAAAATCAGCAGCAGGAGTTGCAGGAAACCAACCGACGACTGGAACAGCAGGCCAAAACGCTTCAGGCCAGCGAAGACCTGCTGCGCCAGCAGCAGGAAGAGTTGCAGCAGACCAACGAGGAACTGGAAGAAAAAGCGCAGTTGCTGTCCGAGCAGAACCACGAGGTGGAGCGCAAAAACCGCCAAATCGAACTGGCGCGGCAGGAACTGGAAGAGAAGGCCGAGCAGCTTTCGCTCACGTCCAAATACAAGTCCGAATTCCTTGCCAACATGAGCCACGAACTGCGGACGCCGCTCAACAGCATGTTGATACTGTCGCGCCTGCTGTCGGAAAACAACGAAAACAACCTGACCGTGAAGCAGGTGGAGTACGCAAGCACAATTCATTCTTCGGGCAACGACCTGCTCGCGCTTATCAACGAAATTCTGGATCTGGCGAAAATCGAATCGGGGACGCTGGAAGTGGACCCGTCCGATGTCGCGTTTGTCGGATTGCAGGATTATGTGGAGCGCAATTTCCGCGAAGTGGCGCAGGATAAGGGGCTTGAATTCAGGGTTCAGTTGGGCGACGGCCTGCCCGCCAACATCCGCACCGACTCGCAACGATTGCAGCAAGTTCTGCGCAACCTCCTTTCCAACGCGCTGAAATTTACCGAACAGGGCAGCGTGACGCTGGAAATGCGGGTAGCGACGGAGGGCTGGAGCCGCGACCAGGATACGCTCAACCGGGCGGGACGGGTTATCGCGTTTGCGGTTTCGGATACGGGCATCGGCATCCCCGCGCATCGGCAACGCATGGTGTTCGAAGCGTTCCAGCAGGCGGACGGCACGACGAGCCGCAAATATGGCGGCACGGGGTTAGGATTGTCCATCAGCCGCGAAATCGCCAATCTGTTGGGCGGCGAAATCAAGTTGAGCAGCAGTCCGGGCGAGGGCAGCACGTTTGTTCTGTATCTGCCGCAGAATCTGCCGGATCGTCAGGCGCGTATGGAGTCCGAAATGTCCACGCGGGGAGCGATTACCCGCGCCCGTTCCGGCTCAGGCGGCAACGGCGGAACCGGGGGTATAAATTTCGATACGGGGAGCGGCAACTCCGCCACCCAATTCGGGAACCGCATCCGCCTTCACTTCCGAAACGGACGGGGAAACACCCTCTGCTGCCCGGCCGGAATCGCGCCTGCTGATGGCGGGAGATGTGGGCGATGACCGCAGCGACATTCAAACCGACGATCAGGTATTGATGATTGTGGAGGACGACCCGACGTTTGCGCAAATCCTGCTGGAACGCGCCCGCGACAAAGGGTTTCAAGGGCATTGTGGCCTCGAATGGCGGCATGGTCGGGCCGCTTGCCCGCCAGTTCCGCCCGGATGCCATTACGCTCGACATCGGCCTGCCGGATATGGACGGATGGGCGGTTCTGGATCGCCTGAAACACGACGCCGATACGCGCCACATTCCCGTGCATATCATTTCGGGTTTCGAGGAGAAGCAGCGCGGGCTGCGGCAGGGCGCGATTGCGTATATGCAAAAGCCCGTCACCCGCGAATCGCTGGATGACGCCCTGACCGACATCAAAGGCTTCGTGGAGCGCAAAGTGAAGCGCCTGCTGATCGTGGAAGACGACGACACGCAGCGCAACAGCATCGTGGAACTCATCGGCAACGGGGACGTGAAAACTTCGGCTGTAAAAACGGGCGGCGAGGCGCTGGAAGCGCTGCGGAGCGAAACGTTCGACTGCATGGTGCTGGATTTGGGCCTGCCCGATATGACCGGCTTCCAACTGATCGAGCAAATCCGCAAAGACCCGGCCCTGACCCACATTCCCATTGTGATCTACACGGGCAAGGAACTGACCAAAAAGCAGGATACGGAACTGCGCCGACTGGCGGATACCATCATCGTCAAGGACGCCCGTTCGCCCGAACGCCTGCTGGACGAGACAACCCTGTTCCTGCACCGCGTACAGGCCAATCTGCCCACCTCCAAGCGGCAAATGCTGGATCAGGTACGGCTTGACGACCCGGTTCTTTCCGGCAAGAAAGTGCTTGTCGTGGACGACGACATTCGCAACATCTTCGCCCTGACCAGTCTGCTGGAACGGCACAAGATGCAGGTCCTGTACGCGGAGAATGGCAAGGACGGCATTGAAACCTTACAGAACACGGCGGGCATTGACATCGTCCTTATGGATGTGATGATGCCCGACGATGGACGGATACGAGACGATGCGCGCCATTCGCGCCCTGTCCAAGTTCAAATCCCTGCCGATTATCGCCCTGACCGCCAAAGCCATGAAGGGCGACCGGGAAACGTGCATCGAAGCGGGCGCGTCCGATTACATCTCCAAACCCGTTGACACGGAGCAGTTATTGTCGCTGCTGCGGGTCTGGCTGTATAGATAGTCGGTGTTCGGTGTTTGGTAATTCGGTGTTCGGCGCACCCCTCTTAGCGATGTTCTGTGCAGTGACCCTGACACGCATAATGCCAAATACCGAATACCAAACACCGAACACCGAACACCTATGGAACTTGAACAACTCGAACGCGATCTGCTGCTGGAAGCCGTATTTCAGCGGTATGGGTACGACTTTCGGCAGTACGCGCCCGCGTCGCTGAAGCGGCGGATTGCGGCGTTCATGGAAACCGAGAAACTGGCGACGCGTTTCCGGCTTGCAGGAGCGGATTCTGCACGAGCCGGAAAGCATGAAGCGGTTTCTGCTCGCCCTTTCCGTCAACGTCACGGCTGTGTTTCGCGACCCGGAATTCTTCGTCACGTTTCGGCAGAAAGTGGTTCCGCTTCTGCGCACCTATCCGTT
This sequence comes from uncultured Chthonomonadaceae bacterium, assembly GCA_963817895.1. Lineage (GTDB taxonomy): Bacteria > Armatimonadota > Chthonomonadetes > Chthonomonadales > Chthonomonadaceae > CAWFQB01. Next base: position 1,278,963 of record CAWFQB010000001.1, on the reverse strand, counting down.
TGTTCGCATCTGGCACGCGGGCTGCTCGACGGGCGAAGAGGTCTACTCGATGGCGATTTTGCTGCACGAGGAGGGCCTGTACGACCGCTGCCGGATTTACGCGACGGATATGGATGAGGCGGTACTGAAACGGGCCAAAGAGGGCATTTTCTCCCTGGAACACGCCCGAGTCTATGCCGATAACTATCAGCAGGCGGGCGGGACGGGCGCGTTCAGCGACTACTACACGGGCGCGTATGGCAGTGGCCTGTTCCGGCAATCCCTGAAAGAGAACATCATCTTTTCGCAGCACAATCTGGCCTCGGACGGCTCGTTCAACGAGTTCAACGTCATTATGTGCCGCAATGTGATGATCTACTTCACCCGCGCCTTGCAGGAACGGGTTCACACCCTGCTGTACGACAGTCTGGCGATGTTCGGTATTTTGGGAGTCGGCAGCAAAGAATCCCTGCAATTCCTGCCGCACGAAAAAGATTACGAACTGCTGGAACCGGGACACAAGTTGTACCGGAGGATACGATGAATACCCGCATTATCGTCATCGGCACATCATTAGGCGGCTTGAACGCGCTGAAAATCGTGTTGGGCGGACTGCCGGCAGCGTTGGGGGCGGCAATTGCAGTCGTGCAGCATCGGATGGCGGACCCGCGCAGCCAGTTGCAAGTGATTTTGCGACGGAATTGCGCTCTGCCCGTTCGCGAACCGTGCGATAAGGAACCGATTGTGCCGGGACGCATCTATGTGGCCCCTGCCGACTATCATTTGCTGATTGAAGACGGGACGTTTGCGCTGACCACGGACGGGCCGGTGAGTTACGCGCGTCCGAGCATAGATGTGCTGTTTGAAACCGCTGCCGAGGCATTGGGCCGGAATGTCATTGGCGTTGTTCTGACCGGGGCCAATTACGACGGCGCGAAAGGCGCGGCAGCGGTTAAAACACAGGGGCGGAACCCTCGTTGTGCAGTCGCCCGAAGAAGCCGAGTGCGCGATGATGCCCGAAGCCGCCATCCGCGCCGCCACGCCCGATTACGTGCTGCCCTTAGCCGACATAGCCCCGCTGTTGGCCCGCCTATGTCCTGCCGCGTAGGAGCGACCTCATGCCTGTTTCCGAAGCCGCATTGTCCGAACCACAAACGGAACCCAAAATGAGCATTCTGCTCGTGGATGATCGGCCTGAAAATCTGATTGCGCTGGAATCCGTTCTGAGCGATCTGGGGCAAACCCTTGTCACGGCTCGTTCGGGCATGGAAGCGCTCAAACACGTTCTGCGCGAAGAGTTTGCCGTGATTCTGCTGGACGTGCAGATGCCCGAAATGGACGGCTTTGAAACCGCCACGATGATCCGCGCCCGCGCCAAATCCTCAGCATACGCCCATTCTGTTTTTAACGGCCATCAACAAAAGCGATACGCATGTCACGCACGGCTACTCGGTCGGGCGCGGTGGATTACGTGTTCAAGCCGTTCGACCCGGATGTATTGCGGGCGAAAGTGGCCGCCTTTGTCGAACTGTACAAAAAGACGCAGGAACTGAAAGCGGAAGTGGCAAGGCGCAAGCAGGCCGAGCAGGAAGTGCGCAAACTGAATTCGGAATTGGAGCGGCGCGTCAGGGAGCGAACGGCCGCGCTGCAGACAGCCAATAAAGAGCTGGAAACGGAAGTGGCGGAGCGGCGCAAAGCCGAGGCCACTCTGGAGGAGAATCGCGCGTATGTCGAAGTCGCTCAATATGCGCTTGCAGCAGGCCATGACGGAAACGCATCACCGCGTCAAGAACAACCTGCAACTGATCGCCGCCATGATTGACATGCGCCTGATGGAAGGTACGCCGTCCATCTCGTCGCACGAAATTCACCGGCTGGGCAGTTACGTGCGAACTCTCGCGGGCGTCCATGACATTCTGACGCAGCAGGCCAAAGCGGACGGGGAAGCGCACTGGCTGTCGGCGAAACAGGTATTGGGAACCCTGCTGCCGATGCTGCAAGAGGGGGCGGGCGGACGCGCCATAAAATTTTACATCGAAGACGCGCGATTATCGGCGCGGCAGGGGACGTCCCTCGCGCTTGTCACCAATGAACTGGTCAGCAACGCTCTGAAACACGGCAAGGGCATGGTGGAAGTGACCCTGAAAGTGAATCAGCGACAAAGCGCTTCTGCAAGTATGCGACGACGGGCCGGGTTTCGCCCCCGATTTCGATCCCGCCCTGACCGCCAATACGGGTTTGGAACTGGTAGAAAACCTGAGCCGCTGGGATTTGGGCGGCGAAGCGCACTACAACAACCGCGAAGGTGGCGGCGCGATTGTAGACATCGCCGTATCCCTGTCGCACAATACAGGGTAATTGGTGGTTGGTGTCTGGTGATTGGCAGCAGGAATTATCGTTTTCAGCAGGAGAAGATCCGATGACACTGGATACAATTAGCCGCGAAGAGTTTGATCGGCGCTTGGAGCAGTCTACCGAACAGATGCGTCAAAAACGTATTGCTTTGGAGGCGCGGGCGGCGGAATTAGAACGAATAGAGGCTGACGCCGCACAAGAGACAGACACTTTTTCAGAGCGACGCGAGGATTTGCGAAACATACTTACCGAACTCGCGGAGCGCACATCGGCGGTTGCGGCCTCGCTATGATTTGATAGTTGGTGGTTGGCGATTGGCAGTCAGTATCCTTTAGACCCGGTTATGCCGATTCGTCTTCCATCATTGTCCAATCCTCAATGCTGACGCCGGGGATTTGCGTTGGAGAGAGGCAGGGCGCCCTCGTTCAGATACCCAGAAAACGTATCGGTGTCGAGCAGATAGACAATCACTTTTGCGCCTGCTCTTCCTCCAACCGGTCCCGTTCGCGGTTGCGCTTGATCTCTTCACGCACCTCTTGCCACAGCGGATCACCGGCGAAGGATCCGGCGGCGGCGAGAACCGGGTTTCGGGCAATCATCTCCGGCGTGATGAACGAGGCGCGTGGCGACGCTTCGGGGCGCGGCGTTTCCAGTGTTTGCTCTGTTGTCGTCTCTGTCATTATTTCCTCTCCTGTTGCTATATTATTCCGTTCCTGACCGGGTTGCTCTATACATCCTGATTATACCTCAACTTTTCCTGTACCCTACGCCTCACATTATCATGTCACCGACTTGCGGCGGCGGCGGCAAGCCGAGGGCTGATAATGTCAGCCCTCGGCTTGCGAAACAACTTTGACGGGGTTAAAGCGGGTTTCAACTCGCAATTCAAAGCGCGATTGGCGGCACCTTCGTTGTAAGGCTTGATTGTGCTGCTGCAAGCAAGAACCTTCAATGACACAATTCTTGCTCTAACTTAATCGCTTTTGATGACGGCGAATAAAAAAGCCTGCGCCGGTTAAACCGCCTGCGAGAAGCATGGCAATAGGGCCGGGTTCAGGCGTATTGCCGAAACCGCCGCCTGTAGGCGCGGTGAGACGCAAAATGCGATCAGTTTGCGTTAGCAGTAAAGTTCCGTTCGGGTCTACGGTGACAAAATCGCCGCGTGAGCCGTTTGTTCCGAGTACGGTTCCAACCGGTGTACCGGTCAGGTTGTATTCCAACAACTGCCCGGCGTTAGTATTCACGAAAAGATCGCCTGTTAGTGTGCCATTGCCCAGTGCTGTTCCATCCGGCCCGCCGTTGATGTGTCCAGAGTCGAAGACCTGAAGGCCATCACTAATGCGGAACCCTAAAATGCGGTCGCTGGCTGCGCCATACACAACGGTTCCGTCTGTGGTAAGGCCATCAACGCGAACACCATTGATTACCTTGGATGTTTTGGCGATTGGATCAATGTCAAGAATGCCGCTATCTACGGAAAGGAACAGGTGTCCATTGACCGGATTGGTGGTGATGCCTTCGAGATGTGAGAGTCCGGTCATGATTGTCTGATTGAAGGTTCCGTTGGCATTGATCTGAACAAGATTGCCGAAATACTGCGACATGTAGTAGCGGCCATTGGCAAGAGTAAGTCCGGAGGCGTATCCATATCCATAGTTATGCCCAACAGAAACAGAACCTGCCGACTGTCCATCCGTGTCGGTGGGAAAGACACGCACATTCCCAGGATTGTCGCTGACGATAACCTGGCTGCCATTGAAGGCGATACCGAGCGGGCCAACGCTGCCGATGGACGGAAAGCCGGAAGCGAAGGTTGTTAGTTGGAAACCGGCGGCAATCGCATTTGCCGTCAGTACCATTTGGGCGTTGGCCTGCATGGGAGAAAAGCAGAGCGCGGCAATACCGCTCAATAGGAAAAGGATGCGAGAACGAAAGCGAAGCATAAACGGTTCTCCTTCCAAGAGAAGTGAGCGCTGAAAACAAGTGTGAACTTGGAATGTGGCACAAGGGTAAATCAAGTGTTCTCTGTAAAATTGCGTTCTTCCAGAGGGCAATTTGCGGCTGTTACAGAAAATCAGAAGGAAATATTGTTCGTTTGAACGAATATTCACAGTGTATACCACCCTGAAAACACTACTCCTCACACTTGTGAGGAGTACGATAAGGGAGTTTATAATATTCACGTTTCTTTTTCTCCCATAAAGAGGTTCCCGATGAATGTATCCTTTCGCATGGTGAATGTCTTCAAGAAAGATGCTGATTCGTACCAGACTGTCGGCTCCATGGGTTATGAGGAGGATATTGCCCGTTGCCTGATGCTTGCCCGACAAAGTCCTGCTTATGGAACGAGTTTGGACAACTATTTGCCGGAGGTGTGGAAGCAACTGCTGATTGAGAAGAGAATGTCCCTGGCGATGATTGAGCAAACTGAAGATATCCCCAGCCGTTCCAGCGAGTGGGGCATTCAGCCTCGCCCGGTTGGGTTTTGTTTCCAATGTTTCGTGAGAGGGGAGTTTTATCGAGAAATACTCCGCTGCGCAGAAGCGCAAACGTTAGAACCGCGCATTTGTACCCGGTTGTACGATCAGCATCATCGGGCGAACAGGCTGAACAAATCGCCTATTCTGGCCCGTAGCGAGGTCGCGCAGGCAAACGCTCGAGAAGGGCGTGATGGCCTGTTTTCGTTCTACTTCGCATGGCAGGAAGATGAGATTTTGAACTCTCTGCCGGGAGTTCACGCCTTTGCGCAAGCCGTCTATGAGGCGGTTACAGAGATACACAAGGGCTATTGGCTGGAAGGTGCCATCAATGAACCCTTCAGCCTGGCGGCGAAAATGCAGGTGCCGAGATTGGGTTTTCAGATCAAAGAGTATAAAAAATACTATGCGCAAAACAGCCATATTTCTGACCAGCATCGCTTGTTCTTGACTTGGGTAGACCGAACGATGCTGGAACCCGGAAGTGTGGTGTACAATAACGTCACTATTCGGCGTCCCCAATTAGATTTGACTCTTGAGCAGAGGGAACTGCTGGAATTCCTACATCAAGGGGCGACTAAAAGCACGCTTGCCGAGCATTACGGCACTACCGAGCCAGCAATACGGGCAAGGCTCTCCGTAATCTACAAGAAAATACGCGATGCTTATCCCAATCTGTTGAAAAACGGCACGGAGTGGGCGGACCTGTCCGCCTACCTGAAAGATCATTACGAGGAGTTTCGCCCTTATGCAGGTTAGAAGATAGGCTGTGTGATACGGGAAGCCTATACAAAAAGTCCGTGCAATGAATTGCGCGGCTGTGGTAACGAAACACGCCTTCGCGGGTTTGCCGCTTCTATCAAACTTTGTAACGTTGTCTGAAACCCGGGCGGTTCACGCTTGACGCCTGCCCGATGGATGCTCTTCGCCGAGCGCCAATAACGCGCGGCGGATGTTTACCGCGCCACGCCGATTTAGTTGCAAGCGAGCGATAGTGACACGCCCGGTAGCTGTCAGAGGCAGGATGCTCAAAGCATCCTCACTCCAAACAAAGTGGTCACTACACACGTCATCGCGAGGATGATAGAGGGGAACCTGCTCACCGGTTTGCGCATCCAGAACGGCTGTATCGTCCTGTTTGCGATTGTTGCAGTTGTGGCAGGCGAAGGCAAGATTGTCCAACTCGTTACTTCCCGAAGCGGCAACCGGCTGAATATGATCTACGGTGAAAGTATCCAGCGAGAAGTCTTCCGGGGATTGGCAGTATTCACAGCGGCCCTGCGCCCGCGTGATAACCTGTCTGCGCCGAAGTATTGGTATCTTGCGTCTCATGGTCAGGGAGTCGGAAGAGGACAAATACCTAAATGGTCCATAAGTTGGCGTACCGGAATGGCGCACAAACGGGAAAGCTAGATCAGGTCTTCCAACCGTTGCGCGGCGCGTTCTTCCCGCGCATCCAAAAGGGTTTGCAGTCGAACGTGTTCGTCTTGACGCAATGTTCCGGCTTTGCCGCGCCGCAGCAGGCGATGCAGTTCGCGCGTTTCAGTTTCCGGCGTGGCAATGCGGATGCGCCACAGGAGTTCCACTTCGAGAAGACGCTGCGCCGCCAGTTGTTCCGGTGTTGTTCCCGCGTGAATCGCTTTCAGCGCGAAAACGCGCTTCCATATCCGGTTGAAGAGTAATTGTCAGCGTCATAATTTTGTGGGACCTTCTTCACTCAGAATACAAAACGTTCCGTATGGCCTGTTGCACTTCATTATACCATAGCGGTTTACGCCTGAAGCGGGTAGAGGCCACCCAAAAACTGCGCGGATTGAGCAGGTTCGTCGGCTATAATAGAGTATGCTGCCCTATTTTCCTCTTACCGGTGACAAATACCAACTGACGATGGACGCGCAGGCGGGCGTGGCTTCCCTGATCGAAGTGGAACTGGACCACTACCACGCCGAGATCGCGCTGAAGTCGGAAATCCTTGCGTCGAATCCGCATTATTACGCGCAATGCCCGCCCGAAACGGAACCCCTCGCGTGGGAAATGCTGGAACTGCTGCTGCCCGATATGGCTGCCAATCTGCCGCAGCATTTCGCGCTGCAACAGGAAGACAACCGCTGGACGTGGACGAATCATCTGCTGAATACGATAACGACGTTTACATTGGGAGATACGTCAACGCTGCCGTTGCCTCCGCTGGACTGGATGGGGCGGCAGGTTCAGGAGGATTTGATTCTGATGCGGGAGGGCGAGGAGGGGGAAGCGATTTGCGCGGGCGGGCATTTGTGCTTCGGTTCCGCGTGGTGTCTGGATGACAAAATGGGCGTGTCGTTTCTGAACATCCATGACGATGTGCCGGGTTTTCGTTCGCAGGTGGGAACGCCTTCCGACCTGCTGATGCGCCGCCTCAAGCCCAATCGCTCCGTAGCCCGCCTGAACTGGAGCGTGACCTGCAATGACCAACTCAACCTCGCTCCCCGTCTGGCAGGGGAATGGCACCAGAACCGCTACGGCATCACGCTCGACAACGCCGCAGAACGCTTTTTCTTCCGCGTGGAGCGGCAAACCCTGACTCGCCTGCCCCATACGCGCGGCATTCTCTTCACTATCCACACCTACCTCAACCCGCTGGAAGACGTGATTTGCGACCCCGCCCGACTGCGCCGCCTTACCGCCGTCCTGCGCGACTACCCCGCCGCCCTCATCACCTACAAAGGCATGAGGCCCTACTTCGACACGCTGCTGGCGTATCTTGACAAACGCCTTTACCTCACCCCCGGCCCCTCTCCTTGCCGCGCAACGCGCCAGGAGAGGGGAGAGCGTAATTGGTAGATGCTCTGTTCTGAAAATAGCCCTCAACCCCCGGCCCCTTCTCCCAAAAAAGCTTGGGAGAAGGGGAGCCGCTTGTTTTAATGCTCTATGGTGAACGGAGTTCATGGAGGCTAATCAATAGTCACCCCTCTCCTAGCGCGTTGCGCGGCAAGGAGAGGGGCCGGGGGTGAGGTACTATTCCATATCCAGAAACACAGTCGGGGCGACGGGGTACGCGCCCATACGTTCGCCGTATAGATTCAGGCCGTTGGCTCCCGCAACGCGGGGAACCTCGAAGCGGACAATAATCTCGCCGTTTTCGCTTGCCGCCAGAATCTCACGCGCTTTTGCCGCATCTACCTGAAGCGTTGTCAGGAAGCCGTAGGACGCGAACTCGAAGTTTTCGTGCAAATGCGCGCTCAACACGCCCCGCGCATCGGCGGGATCGTCGGCAATCGTGGCCTCACCGAGCGATACGCCGTTGATGCTCACTTGAACCCGGCTGCCCTTCTGCGCGGCATGGGTTTGCGGGTAGCTGTTGCCGGACTTCGTGCCATGTCCGCTTCCAGCCCATGCGCCCGCCCGCCGTCCTTGACGCCCGCCTCGAACACAACGCGCAGGCCCTGAATCGCGTTCGCGTCGACTCTTTCCGGCAGTTTGAGCGCGTAATCTATCCAACCCGCGCCGCCACAAACGAATTTGTTGCCGTTTCCGCCTACGGTGGGATTTTGCCGCGAGGTTTCCAGATAATCGCCCGGCGCGAACCGCAGCGCGTAGCCCTGTGCCGTCCGTTCCAGCGGTCTTAGCGGCTTGCCGTCGTGTACATCTATGTTGACGTAGTTGCGGGCGCGAACTGTTGCCGTGTTCATCTTCCAGCCAGAACGCGACTGTCAGCAGCGCGTGTCCGTTGGGGCAGGTTATTTCCAGCGCGCCCGCGTCCGTTACATCGTACTGTTCCGGGCGGATTTCGCGCCTGCCCTCGTCCAGCAAATGTGTTTCGCCCGAATTGTCAATGGAAGTAATGTGCCAGCAGACCTGCGCGGTTTCCATGCGCTTTTTGTCCCAATGCGACACGAACAGGGGCGCAGCTCCACGCGGAACCCGGCGCAAGCGTTTTGCAGGGGGCGCAGTCCAGCCCGATGAAGTCCGCGCCGTTCAGGTCGGCCACGCTCATGCCGGGAAACGCCTGTTCGTAGCCATAACCTTTGGCCGAGCGGTCGTAATTGACAAAGCCGTTGTGTTCCCATTCGATGTCGGTCAGTTCCGTGTACACGTAGCCGCAGATTTTGGCATGGCGGCGCAGTTCCGTCGTCAGGTACTTGAACGTGTACGAAATGTCCTTGTCGCCGCCTGACGCGCCCAATCCCGCGTACTCGCTGTTGAGCAGCGGCTCGATTCCCTGCTTGAACTCCTCAGAACCCTCGACATGCCTGTACTCGTGCCCGACATAGTTGAACGGCGAACCCTCATACGTCAGGTCCACCACGCGCTGAACGTGCCGCCGCGCCCGGTCGTAATTGCTGATGTAGAAGTGCCACGTGTTGATGTCGGTTTGAACGTGGTCGTACAGACACGCGGAATTGTCCTCGATCAGCCGGGTCGAATCCAGCGATTTTGCCAGCGCGAACATCTCCCGTACCCAGTTCCAGCTTGCGGGCGTCTGATGCTCTTCCAGCCCCCACGTTTCGTTGAACAGAATCCACGCGATAATGCACGGGTGCGAGCCATCGCGCTGAAAGGCGTCGCGCATTGTCGCTTCCCAGTGCGCCCGCGCCGTCGGCGTGTACAAACTGGCGGAAGGCAGGTCGTACATCATCAACACGCCCAACTTGTCCGCCCAGTAGTAGTAGCGCGGATCGTTCACCTTGATATGGCAGCGCAGCATGTTCAGCCCCATGTCGCGGGCGATCTGAATATCCTGCCGTATCGCGTCATCCGTCGCATAGGCATGAAGGCCGTCCGGCGTAAACGCCTGATCCAACGCGCCCCGCAAATACACCGGTTCGCCGTTGAGCAAAACGTACTCATACGGCTTGTCCTTCCACTTTCCCCGCGTCACGCTGCGCAGTCCGAAGTAGGTAACGACTTCGTCATTTTCGATTTTCGATTTTCGATTTTCGATTTTCGACTGCGTATTTTCTGTCTCCTCTTCTCCTTTTCTCCTTTTCTCCTTTTCTTCCTCCAAACGTACCACCGCGTCGTACAAATGTGGATGCTCGGGGGACCAGAGGTGGGGATTGGGAACGGAAATGGGGAGGAGAGCGGTTCCGTCAGGGGACACGTCGGCATGGGTATCGGGGAATTCGTTTTTGGGTGAGGAAATGGTGACGCGGCAGGGTTGGTTTTCCGCGCCCACAACAGTGACGGCGAACAGTGCTTCCCCGGTTTCGATGTTGGGCGTGACGTGGATATGCTGAATGTAAGTCGGGGCGCGGCCCTCCAGCCATACGGTTTGCCAGATGCCGCCGGAATGGTTGTACCAGTCGGTTGTCTGCTTGCCGAGCAGGGTATCCGCGTCGCAGGCGTCGTAAACCCGGACGGTCAGCGTGGCGGGCTTGCCGGGACGGACGTAGCGCGAAATATCCAGTTCAAAGGGGGTGTAGCCGCCAACGTGTTCGCCCACAAAGCGCCCGTTGATCCATACTTTCGCGCTCCAATCCACCGCGCCGAAGCACAGAAACGGACGGACGCGCCAGACGACATTCGCGCCTAACGCCGTAACGGATGTGGCCGATTCTTCCATTCCGGGCAGGCCGCGCGCGTTTTTGGGGCCACTGCCTGCGTCTTCGGAAGCCCACGCTTCGGGAACTTCCAACAATCGCTGATACCACGCCGCGCCCTTGTACTCGGTTTCGCCGATGCCAGACAATGCGCTTTCCCATGGAAACGGGACGACAATATGATCGCCAAACGGGTCGGAGTTCAAAATGCCCGCCTGCGTCCGAAGTTCCGGGTGCGTAACGCGATGCCATCTATCCTGTTCGCCCACATTGCGCGGGTCGAACGTGAAGCGCCATGTGCCGTTGAGATTCACCCAGGGCTGGCGCATAAAGTCGGGGCGCGGGTGTTCGGGGCGGGGTATTTCGGTCGCGGCGGGGCGAATATTCAGTTCATTCATAAAAGCGGTGTTCAGCCTTTCGTTTACAAAGTCGTATATCGAACAGTATACTCGATAGATTGACAAAATGCTACAGGCAAAGAGCCTTTTACGGCGGCACGGCAACCGCCGTCAGGCGAACGCGCGGCATGTTGTTGGGGTCTGTCGGCTCTTTGCCGATGTTGGAGTTTAACCCCAACAGTACAGGGGCCGCGCCCGATGTAAGCAGGGCGCGAAGACGCGGCGACAGGGCCGCTGCCTGCTGCTGAAGCGCGGGCGTCAGGGAAGTAAAGGGCAGGCGATTGGCAATGATGGCGTCGCGCTGTTCGCTGCCCAGACCGGCATAAAACCGCGTGGTATGATACTCGCCCAGAATACGCGCCGTTTCTCTCTGGAACGTCAACGCCCGCATAAAACGGGAAGACCACTCATCCGTAGAAGCAAAGGTTTGCAGCGTAGCAAGGTAATCCTCATTCGCCGTCCAATGCAGACCAATGCCGATTTGCCACAGACTTAGATTGGAAACCACATCCGCCTCCCAATCCATCTGCGCCCGAATGTACTGTGGCGTCCACTCCGTTTTCCAGGCGCGGCGGCGCTGTTCCGCGTCCGGCTTCGCCTGCTCCGCCATCCACCGCTTTACCGGCGCGTCCGGCGCTTCCAGCAGATCGTCCCGATACCAGCGATTGTTACGAAACAGGTACAGCCCGCCCGTTTCCCGCTTCCAGCTCATATCCTCCAGCGCGGCGGCATCGTCAAGCGCGGTTTTCAGCGCGTGGGCGGAAATCGGTCCTTTTGCCGCTGATGCGGCGTAAGCGAAATCCAGTTGAATTGGAAGACCGGATTTGGAATAGTAATCGGCTACAAACTCTATATCGGTTTGCGCGCTGATTTTACGCAGCACATCCGAACGATGCGGCGGCGACAGGCGCGACGGACGCAGGGGCGCGTCATTGGGCCACACGCGGCTGTTCTGGTAAGTCAGCAGTTGTTTCCACGTTTCCGGCCACCGCTTCAGAGTTTTGGGCGCGGCGCGTTCCAGAAGATGGGCGGAATAGGCGAGATTTCGGTGGTCAATGCCGAGCGTGAGCGATTGCTCGAACGGAACGCGCAGCGCCTGCCCCATGGAGGCTTCTCCGTTGGGCAGGGCGATGCTGCCGGCAACATTGCTGCCGGTATTATCGAAGCGCACCGTCACCATATTCCAGTCAACATTGCGGCGCGACGCGAACAGGCTGTTGCCGGGGTCTTTGCGCAGTATCTCCTGCGCGGCGGGCGGCAGATCGGTAAACGCGATCTGTACGGCCTCCTCCTCGCCAAACCCCATGTCGCCACCCCCGCTGTTCAATGGTATGTCGTTCAGGCTGTTGGCGATGCGCTCCTGCTGTTCGGGCGCCAGAACGTTGAAAAAACTGTGTTCAGCGGCAATCTGCGCTTCTATCTGTGGATTGGCGTGTTCGGAATCGGGTTCGCCGGGTTTGCGCCGGTACGGCGGGGTACGCATGGCGGCAAGGACGGCGGCGCGGAGGGCGGCAATCTCCTGTTCGCGCTCCTGCTCAAATATCCGCCACCACTTTTCCCGCCTTTGTACGGCAGCAGGTGACATACGCAGGATATAGCCGCTTTTGTCATCAAGCGTCCGCCACGTTCCCGGCAGCAGTTCGGCAAGCGCGTACATCAACTGGCGCAGAGGGCGCGGATGCAGGCTGAGTTGGATTTTCTGTCCGGCGCAAAAACGGTCTGCTTTGAGAGTAAGGGGCGACGGGCTTACCTGTTTAAGCAACTCCTGCAATTCAATGCCGTTCGCCTGAACGCCGACAGGAACATTCAGGCGAACGTCGTCAGCAAGAGAAAGCGCGGGCGCAGGCGGTACAGGCTTGATTTGCGGAGCGGAGGAAGCGGTTTGCGCAGGTATTGCAGAGAACCCCCAGAGCAACCCCAACGACGCGCAGGACAGACTCGGTAAAAATGGTATCCACATTCGGAACGTTCGGCAGGCCATTCTTAGCCCTCCTTTACAGGACAAGACGAGCAGGCGCGGTTCTTGTTGCGACTGATTTGAAAAGCCTGCCCCTGCGGAGATAGCAACAATACACGGCGATGAAACGCTGTAACGCGCCGGGTTCTGCCCCATTACGCTCATAATACAACACGGGCTTGCCATCCATTGCGTGACACTACGGCTGCACTTTCACCCATTGCGCCGCCATCCGTCCCTCCTCGCACACCAGCCCAATGGTTCCCTCCAACAAAGGCCGTTCCCCATCCTCCACGTTCGAACACTGCCGCGCCGTCTATGCCCGCCCGAATCCGATTTCCCGTAACCCGCAGACTCAACTCATATTGCCTGCCCACTTGCAACGGAAAATCCATTTCGGCCAGAACCGTGTCGCCATCCAGCGCTTTCACCAATCGCGCTCTGTTGTCGCTGCCAAGCAGCAGCGCGTAGTAGCGCTTTAAGCCCTGCACCCGCGCGGCAAGCCCGCACGACTTTACGCTGTGCGGCGTGATTGCCGCCGAAACTTCGTAATCCGTCCACTCCCGCGTTCCATGAATAATCAGCCCCGTTCCCCTGTCCTGTATCAGCCGAAATCCCTCCCCCTCCGGCGTCTCGAAATGATCCACGCCGTTCGCCCACTGCTGTTTTGCCATTTTTCCGGGTGGACGTTCCAGCGTGAAGTTCGGCGCGCCATCCCACGTAAGGTAATCTACGAGCATCTGACCGAATACACATTCTGCGGCAGTAAGCTGAATACCTACTTCGGCAATTGGAAAGCCGCCTGTATCGGAGACTTGCCATTGCAGCAGAGTATCAAAGCCAGCGGTCAACACCTCTTCTGGTCCAAAAACATGCTGTAATTTGTCGTCTTTGTCATAGACGCGGATGTAAAGACAGTCCGTTGACCTGACGGGGGGATTGGTCATTGTATTCCGCATGCAGCGCGGCCTTTATTGTCTGGCCGGGGTACAGGGTCGGGCAGGCAATCATCCCATAGCCGCTCATATTCGCCTCAGAAGGCAAGATGAACGTAGGAGTTGCGACGCGGGCGGCGCGTCCGGGGGCGAGGTAAGCAAAGTCCAATTCAAGACGGTTGGTTTCCCTCCGGCTCTCCTGAGTCCAATCCGTATTACCCACAGAAACCACTCTGCGACACTCAGGGCTGTCTTCGGGCTGAAAACCCTGTACGCTTCCCTGCAGGCTGAAATGGAAACGCGCGCCGTTCTTGGGCGTAACTCCCGGTTCCCCCTGCAAGGCGCGGGCTATGTTGACGATACGGTAGGTTTCCTGAACCGCATCCGTGATGCACCTTCCGCCGTCTGCGGTGGGAAGGTACATTCGGTCGGCAACCGGCCCGCGCCAATTGGGGCCGTCGTCAATGCCTGCCAATCCGTTGAGGATACCGAGCAGGCAACCCACGTTGCCGGAATTGCAGTCCGTATCCCACCCGCACGTATTGACGATCATCAGCGATTTTTGGAAATCGCCTTCGCCGTGCAGGAGGGCGTGGATAATGAGCGCGTGGTTGGGGACGATATGGCAGTTGCCGCCATATTTGTCGTAGCCGTATCGCGCCACGATCTTTTCTCGTGTTTTGCGCCAGTCGGGTTCCGCGTCATGCCATTCGCGCAGGTCGGCAATCAGCCGATAAATAACCGAGTCGCGCGGAATCAGACGGACGGCGGTATCCAGCAACGCGTTTATATCCGATTCGACAAACGCCTGCGCTTCCATCGCGGCCACAACCTGCGCCCCGTAAATGGCCTCGCCGTCGTGACTGACGCCGGCGGCGCGACGGGCGAAATCGGCTGCGCGTTCCGGGTCGCCGGGACAAACCATGCCCCACCCGTCAATGAAAATCTGCGCCCCGATCTGCTCGGCAACGGTCTGTCCGTTCAGGCCGATGCTGCCGGAACGGGGCGCGGGAATGCCCGACTTCAGGCGCAAAAAAGCCGTGTGTTCGGTAGAATTGCTCATGCCGCCCCACCACAAAATGGCGCGGTTTTCGATGATGTAGTTGAGCCACGTTTGCCCGATCTGTTCGGGCGTCAAATCGGGCGAATTGGCGTAGTCGGGCAGGGCGCGAAGAAACGTGAACGTGCCGGATATATCGTCATCCGTGACAATCAGGGGCGTCCCGCGCTTCTCATGGACGTAGTACCAGACTTCGCCCAACTCGGCCATGATCCGCTCGTAGCTCCAGCCCTCGAACGGACGGCCCAGATACACGCCGATCAATTTGCCCAACACGCCCGCATAAACGCGCTCCGTATAATCTTCGGGAAACGGCATCAGCACAATCCTCTCGAAACTTTCCAGTTCTATCAAATTTCGCGGACTGAATTTAATCCGGGTCACGCGCCCGTTCCCGAGCGCGATCCAGATCGGCTAAGACATGGCCCTGCGTCCACGCGCACAGGTCAGCCATGATATGCAGCATCTTGTCTACATCGCTGCGCGGGCTGTCAGGGTCGTCCTGCCAGTTACGAAGCGCTTTTTCGGCGCGGCGGAGCGCGGAAGCCGCTTTTTGGGAGGGGGTCACAATAGGGCGCATAATGAAAATGCTCCTTTGGGCAAAAATTGCTGCACCCGCGCCGGGTTAAGTAAGGGAGCATAAAACAAGAAATAACAACAGAGTACAGCAGGGTACAACAAAATCGAGACTTCAGCCAATCCAGAGCTGGATGCTCGCTGTTATTTTCGCGCCGAATATGTTATAATCCTGTGCAGTTTTCATCAAATGCGAATGATTCTTTTGAGCTGTGAGTTGAACCCATTCAGGAGTGGCGATGCCCCTGACAATTGCCATTGACGGACCGGCGGGAGCCGGCAAAAGCACGGTTGCGCGGCGCGTAGCCTCCGCCCTGCATTTAACATACATTGATACGGGCGCGATGTACCGGGCCGTGGCGTGGAAAGCGCTGCAAACCGGCGTGGATATAACCGATGCTGAAGCATTGGCAAGTCTGGCGCAATCATTGAACCTGCAATTTTCCGTCCTGACTCCGGATATGCGGCAAACGGTGCAGGTGGACGGCGAGGACGTAACCGACGCGATACGAACGCCCCACGTCAGCAGCATTACGTCAACTATCTCCGCGTTTCCGGCATTGCGCCGCGTGATTGTGGAGCAGCAGCGGCGATTGGGGCAGTCAGATGCGCGGGGCGTGGTTCTGGAGGGCCGCGACATCGGCACGGTAGTTTTTCCCGACGCGCAGGTGAAGATTTTCCTGACAGCCAGCGATGAGGAGCGGGCGCGGCGGCGCGTGGAAGACCTGCAAGCCAAAGGCATGACCGTAGACTACGCGCAAACACTGGCGGAACAACGCGAACGCGATAATCGTGACAGCCACCGAGCCGACTCGCCTCTTGATTGCCGCCGCCGATGCCATCCTGCTGAATACGGACGGGTTGAGCATTGCGCAGGTCGTCGCAGCGTATACTGAAACAAGTCGAGGGTTGAGGGTTGACTAAAAGCGCGCCGGAATATACCGTAAACCTGACGCCGCGCCCGGACATGGCTGTGATGCACCATGTATTTGCTGCAGCGGCGCGGGGCTTCTTCGGGTGGTACGGCAAGTGCAAAGTGGTCGGGCTGGAAAATGTTCCGGCATCGGGCGCCGTAATTTTCGCGGCCAACCATGCCAGTAACATAGACCCTGTTTTGGGCTGGGCCACGTTGCGGGTCAAGCGTAAAATGTGGGGCGTCGCCAAAGTGGAGTTGTGGCAGAATCCTCTCACCCGCTATTTTATGAACTGCATTGGCGCGATTCCGGTCAAGCGCGGCACGGCAGACCGCGCTATGATTCGCGCCGTTCTGGATCTGCTGGCAAAAGGCGAAGCGGTGGGACTGTTCCCGGAAGGAACGCGCTCTCCCAACGGCGAATTGCAGGCCCCACAGGCGGGAATCGGCCTGCTTGTGCAGAAAAGCGGCGCGCCCGTCGTGCCGGTCGGCATATCCGGCACGTATGAAATGATGCCCGTCGGCCAGAACAAATTGAAACGCGCGGGGCTCACCGTCGCCTTCGGCAAGCCGCTGACCTTCCCCGCCGATATGCCGCGCAATGAAATCGCCGCGCGGATTATGGAAGCGATTCAGGAGTTGCTGAAGGAGAGTAGATGGGTAGATGAGTAGATTGGTAGATGGCGCTTGTTCGTTACTTTATATTAAGCCAGACAATCTTATGCAAGGCTCCTACCTATCTACCTATCTACCCATCTACCCATCTACTCTGGAGTTTCCTATGCCCCTGACCGTTTTGGAACATGCGCTGGGCGGGCATCTGCTGGCGCAATTGCGGGATGAAACCACGCCTCCCGAACATTTCCGTACCCTGACGCGCGCCCTGACGCAGATTCTGGTGGTGGAAGCCACGCGCTATCTGCCCACGCGCCCGCAAATCGTTCGGACGCCGCTAGAAGATACGGAAATGCAAGTGCTGGATACCGGACTGGTGGCCGTTCCCGTGTTGCGGGCGGGATTGGGGATGCTGGACGCGGTTCTGGAACTGCTGCCGGAAGCGACTGTCGGCTATGTGGGGCTGGAGCGCGATGAGACGACAGCCATTGCCAGCGCGTATTATTGTAAACTGCCTCCCCTGCAAGGCCGTACCACGCTGCTGCTCGACCCGATGCTGGCGACGGGAGGTTCCGCCGCGTCCGCCGTCCGGCAGTTGATGGACGCGGGCGCGTCACAGTTGCAATTGCTGTGCATGGTGGCCGCGCCCGAAGGCGTGAAGTATCTGGAAGCGGAGTTTCCCGACCTGCGCATCGTCACCGCCGCCCTGGATCGCGAACTAAACGAAAAGCGTTATATTCTGCCCGGTCTCGGGGATTTCGGTGACCGGCTGTTTGGTACAGTTTAATTATTCAAGCCCTCACCCCCGGCCCCTCTCCCAACTTTGGGAGAAGGCTAATATGCTGAATTTGCCTGTTCACAGTCACCCCTCTCCCAAAGTTGGGAGAGGGGCCGGGGGTGAGGGCTACTATAACAAGGAGATTGTATGGCCTCGCCTTTGAAGCACCTTATACCGACGGGTTCGGTGGAGAATGTCCGGCGCGAGATGATTGCCCCGCAGGCCGTTATTCAGCCGACCACGCGCGCGCCCGTTCGGGCGACCTGAACGTCAACCTGTTTGTGGCGCAACGTAAATTGCCCTTTATGATCGGCAACACGCTGTTTCAAAATAACGCCCTGCTTGTCCCCGTCGCGCCCGACCTGCGCATGGTATTCGGCATCGCGAAAATGGCGCGGGACTGGGGCGCGGACATTGCGCAGCATGAAGCCCTGAAAGTGGCCCCGCTTCAGCCCGGCGACGCTTTCATTGGCACGGGCGCAAAGTATCGTTATCGCCATACCGTGCTTGCCGTTGTGTTCGATAACAACAAGCGTACCAGTCCCGACATGATCCGGCAGGCGGTACGCCGGGGCGCGCAGCTTGCCGCCCAAAAGGGCGCGACGGGCCTGATTTTGCCCGATATGACCGAAAACCTGCTGGCGCAGCCCAACTGGATTACCGCCCAACAGCGCGCCGAAACCGCAGAAATCGTTGCGTTTACCCTTGTGGACGCGCTGAAATCGTGCCGGGGCGTCTTAAAAACCGTCCATCTCTGGTGCTGGGACCCGCGCAATGTGGAGTTTTATCAGCGGGAGTTGAAGAGGATGAAGTAGGGAGTTTTTATGCAAATCCGCGTTGCCCTGCTGCCGCAACTGGCGGGGGATGTTTCTGAATGTGTGTGCGTGGTGATTGACGTGCTGCGGGCGACGACGGTGATTGCCACACTGTTCGAGCGGCAGTGTCCCCGCGTGTATGTGGCGGCGTCCCATGAAGCGGCGCGGAGTTTTGCCCGCGCGCAGGGATTCGCGCTGTGCGGCGAAACCGAGGGCTACAAAGTGCCGGATTTCGATTACGGCAACTCGCCGGTCGAGTTCGCGCGGGAGGACTTTGCCGGTCGTCCCGTCGCGCTTTCCACTACGAACGGCACGAAAGCCACCGCGATGGTTGCCAATGCCCGCAAAGTGTTTTTGGGCGCGGCCATTAATCGTATGGCGGTTGCTCGCGCCGCGTGGCAGGCGGCGCAGGAATCGGGCAGTGACATCGTACTGGTGTGTTCGGGAACCAACGACCAATTCACGCTGGAAGACGCGACCGTAGCGGGGTTGTATGTGGAAGCGCTTGTGGGAATGGCAGGCGCGTGGGAAGCGCCCGTTCTGGCGGATTCGGCTATTGCCGCCCGCCGCCTGTGGCAAACGGAGCCGAACCTGCTGCGGGGTTGGATGGAGGGCATTCACGCGCAAACGCTCGCGAACCGGGGTTTCGGGGACGATGTTGGCTACTGCGCCCGCATAGACCCCCTGCCCCATATCCCCATTCTCGTATCCGAAGCCGAGGTTGCGAGTGTGGCGTGTCCGGTAGTTCTGGTGAGGTAAACAGGTTGTTAGTTGTTAGTTGTTAGTCATTCAGGCGATAGGCTCGCGCTTTCCTGCCTGACAACCTAACAACTAACAACCTATATCTTCTGCCTCGACGCGGCGCGAACCACCGCGTAAACGATATAGCAGAACAGAACAATTACGGCCAGCGTAATCGCGATATGAACCAACCCGGCCAGCAGGTGAATCACGATACCGCCCACAACCCAGATCAGCACGAACGCGAGAATCCACTTAATCCAGTCAGACATAGCCTTTTCCTCTCAATGAGTGCGCCGCGCGCAATTCGGCAGTGAAACGGGTATCGCGCGGGTTCCATAATCTAGTACGGCTGACTTCGCAACTCCGTTTCGCGATTCCTGTCTGCCGCGCTGTTCAGACAATCAAAACAATTGGCCCTCACCCCGACCCTCTCCCAAAAAAGCCTGGGAGAGGGGGACACAATAAGGATACCAACCCATCGTGGATTTAAGCAATCGGCGCGTTCTGGTGACGGGCGCGTCTTCGGGAATTGGCGAGGCGACGGCCAGAGCGTTCGCCAATCAGGGCGCGCATGTGATTCTGGTTTCCGAGCAGGCAAAGGCGCTGGCAAGCGTTCGCGATTCGCTGCGCGAGGGGGGCGCGAAGGCGACCTGCGCCGTTGCCGACCTGACGCAGCCTGCGCAGCTTGACGGTTTGTGGGAGCGGCTGGAAGCGGAAGCCGGACCGATTGATACGCTTGTCAACAATGCGGGCGTGGGATTGGGCGCGACCATTCTCGACACGCGGCTGGAAGACATCCGGTTTGTGTTTGAAGTAAACTTTTTCGGTCTGCATCAACTGTGCCAGCAGGCGTTGCGCGGCATGGCTTCCCGCAATTTCGGCTATATCCTCAACGTCACCTCGGCAGCCGGACGGTTCGGCAGTCCGACCGTATCGGCGTATTCGGCTTCTAAAGGCGCGGTTCACGCTTATACGCAGGCATTGCGCATCGAAGCGAGAGAGTACAATGTGCGCGTCAGCGAAATTCTGCCGATTTCCGTCCGCACCCAGTTCTTCAACAGCGTGAAAGGCGAAACCTATCAGCCCGGCGGGGTGGTGTTGACGCCGGAGCAGGTTGCCGCCAGCATCGTCCGCACCGCCCGCCAGAAATATCCCCCCGCCGAAGTGCTTCCGTATCGCCCTGTTCGCATCGTCTTTGCCATTGACAGTCTGCTTCCCGGCGCGTTAGGCAGATTCGCGGGCCGCAGCTACCTTCGCGCCGCCGCCATCGAACGCCTGAAACGCCAGAGAGCGGAAGAGGGATGAGCGTTTAGTACAGAGCATCAGGCATTGAACATTGAGCATTAAGCGTTGAGGAACGGAACTCAACGCTTAATGCTTTTTTATAATTGTGCAGGGAAAATGGGCGCGTCCGATGAACATAGCGGCAGAAGTTTATCCAATGCCTGCTCAACGAGGAACATCATGGCCGACCCGCGTAAAAGTGAAGAAAAGGAGAAAAGGAGAGAAGGAGAAGAGGAGATTACAGGAGAGAATTCATCCTTCATCCTTCATCCTTCATCCTTTGCCCCCCGCTGGTATCAGGGTGTGCCGCGCTACGCCTGGCTGGTGCTGTTTGTTTCCGCGCTCGGCTGGCTGTTCGACTCGATGGATCAGAACCTGTTCAATCTGGTGCGCAACAGCGCGTTGACCTCGCTGTTGTTTGGAACTGCGCCTTCTACAGTGCTGACTAAAGCGCAGCAGGCATTGGTGACGCAGAACAGCGCGAACATGACCGCCATTTTTCTGCTCGGCTGGGCGGCGGGCGGGTTTATCTTCGGCGTGTTGGGCGACCGGATGGGCCGTACGCGCACCATGATCGCCACCATTCTCATCTACTCCATATTTACAGGCTTGAGCAGCCTGACCCATACCGTTCCGATGTTCGGCCTGTTTCGGTTTCTGACCGGGCTGGGGATTGGCGGCGAATGGGCGGCGGGCGCGGCTCTGGTATCGGAAGTATTCCCCTCCCGTTCTCGTCCGATGGCGTTGGGACTGCTGCAAGCGCTCTCCGCAGTGGGCAACGGGTTTGCCGCGCTGATTAATCTCACGCTCAACAGCGTTCACATATCGGGAGAAGCGTGGCGGTGGGCGTTTGCGGTCGGAGCGTTACCCGCGTTGCTCGTGCTGTGGATACGCCGATCCATAAAAGAGCCGGAAAAGTGGCAGGAAGCCAAAGACGCGGCGCGGCAAACCGGAGGTCAGGAACTCGGCGGTATCCCAAATCTGTTTCGCGATCCCGTCATTCGCCGTAATACCATTGCCGCGACGCTTATGGCGACGGCGGGCGTAGGCGGCTTGTGGGGAATTGCGTTTTGGACGCCGGAACTGACCAAAGTGGCGCTGGCGCCCCTGAATCTGCCCAAACAAACCCTCGCGCAGTATCAGAGTTACGTGTTTCTGACGCAGCAGGCCGGGGCGTTTTGCGGCATGTATGCCTACGCCACGCTTGCCGAACGCTACACGCGGCGTGGCGTTCTGTCCATGTTCTTCTATCTGGCTTTCGCCGCCATTCAACTAACATTCTGGCAGGCGCATAACATGACTTCCCTGCTGATTCTGGTTCCTATCATGGGCTTTTGCACGCTCGGCCCGTTCGCCGCGTACACGGTCTTCTTTCCCGAACTGTTCCCCACGCGATTACGCGCCACCGGCTGCGGTTTCGCCTACAACTGCGCCCGCGTTCTGGCCGCGCTTGCCCCCTTCACGCTCGGCAAACTGGCCCAACATTTCGCGGACGCCGCGCGTCCCGATTACGGTTTTCGCATGGCCGCTTCCATCGTGGCCTTTATCTACCTCGTAGGATTTGTGGGATTGGCGCTTGCGCCCGAAACCAAAGGCAAGCCGTTACCGGAATAGGTTGTTAGGTTGTTAGGACGATGCAAGAGTACACATTTACATTTGCGTAGCGAGACTATCAATTGAATACCTAACAACCTAACAACTAACAACCTAACAACCTATTCCCGGAGAGAGACTATGTGGCAGCGATTTACAGAGCGGGCGCGGCGGGTGGTGTTTTTCGCGCAGGAAGAGGCGGGGCGTTTGGGCGAGAACTATGTTTCCACCGAACACCTGCTGCTCGGACTGGTACGCGAAAACGACAGCGTGGCCGCCCGCATTTTGGATCGGATGGGCATATCGCTCGGACGCATCCGCAGCGAGATCGAGCGACAGGTGACGCGAGGTGATGGGCGTTTGGGGCAGGATATGCAGCTCACGCCCCGCGCCAAGCGCATCATTGACCTCGCCTATGACGAAGCCCGTCAACTCAGCAACAACTACATCGGAACCGAACATCTGCTACTCGGCATGGTACGCGAGGCGGAGGGGTTGGCAGGGCGGGTTCTGACAAAATTGGGCGTGGAATTGGAGCGGACGCGCCGCGAAGTGGTAGTAATACAAAGCGAATCAGGCTACGGAAATCCCGCTTCTGTCGCCAGCCCAGATTCCGCAAAGCCCCAACAACCGTTTCGGGACGAGTTTGCTGCCCTGCCCCCGGAACAGCAGGCGCAATTGCAGCGTGAGGGCGTTCCCATGAGCCAACTGCCTGCGATATTTCAGGCGTGTATCCGACAGTTGTTTCAGGTGACAATGCAGCAGGGGCATTACGTTCTTGATCCTGAATCGTGGGTGCAGGTAGGCATCGTTCGCGTGGAGGGCGCAACCCACTATACCATCGCCACCCGCGCCTCGTTCGTCACCACCTTTCTGATACGTGATCAACCGCCTGCGCCTGCCCCGCCGCCCGTCGTCGAGCCATCTACCGAGCAGGCGAAAACTCCCACCGAGGAACCTGCGCCTACAGAAACACCTGCAACGGAAGAAACGCCTTCCGAAACTTCTACGGACAACGCGCCGGAAGATGAAGCGGCGGAGTAGGCCATTGCGCGTCACCGGAGGTAGGCTATGTGGCAGCGGTTTACGGGAAAAGCGAGAGAAGTGATTTTTGCCGCGCAGGTGGAGGCGATCAGGCTTAATCACCTGACCGTCAATACGGAACACTTATTGTTCGCGCTTATAAGCGACGAAGAAAATGTCGCCTGCCGCATCCTGAAACGCATGGATATTGCGCCGCAGACCGTCCGCGCCGCGCTGGAGCCGCAGATGAGCAAAGGAACTGCCGATCCAGCCAACAAAAAGCTGGACATGCAGTTGTCGCCGCAAAGCAAGAGCCTGATTGACCATGCCTACGATGAAGCGCGGCAATTGTCCAACAACTACATCGGCACGGAACACCTGTTGCTTGGCCTGATTCGGGACAAAGTGGGGTTGGCGGGGCGTGTCCTGAAACAGCAGGGCGTAGAACTGGAGCGGACGCGGCGGGAAGTCCTGGCGCTGCAAGACAACGATTCAGGCCAGTCCGCAACTGCGCCTTTA
Organism: uncultured Chthonomonadaceae bacterium; assembly: GCA_963817895.1. Taxonomy (GTDB): domain Bacteria; phylum Armatimonadota; class Chthonomonadetes; order Chthonomonadales; family Chthonomonadaceae; genus CAWFQB01. The sequence continues at coordinate 1,255,420 of CAWFQB010000001.1, read as the reverse complement.
CCGGGAAGCGCGCAAACGGGAACTCCAACGCCCAATGCGCCTCCACTTTCCGACACTGCCGCGCTTGCGCGTTCTTTCCGTTTAACGGCTGGCGGCGCGACCGTGACGGCGGCGGAAATGCTGTTCAATAAGGAATTCCGTAAACTCTCGCCCGAACAGCAGCAAATTTTACAAACCGAGGGCCTGCCCCTTTCCCAATTGCCGCCCACATTTCATATCATCATGAAGGTGGCAATAGAAGCGTGGGACACACAAAAAGCCGTCATCCTTGCGCCCGATAGTCGTTTGCGCGTCCAACAATCGGCACACGCAGACAAGCTCTCCTATACCATACAAACAGATGTAACCCTGTTTTCTACCCTGCTGGCAACCGACCAGTAGCCCCAACACCGAATACCGAATACCGAACACCTGCACCCCATGATTGTCTACGGCGACCCGAGTTATGAAGAAGATTTCCCCACTCTCCTGCGCTATCTGCATGGCTGTATAACGCTGTCGAGCGGATTGAAATTCAGCGGGCTGGACGCGCTGGAACGGCTGCGCTGGCTGCTGATTTTCGCGGGACAGATACAGCAGGGTTTAGAAGACGCTCTTGATGTAGGGGCGCCGCTTGCTGCGCCCTCCCCTATCGCTGCGCCCTCTCCCCTCATCGCGCCCTCTCCGGCAGAAGATTTATCCTTATTGGACGCAATGCGAACTGTAACGGAACGGCTTGCGAACGCTTTTGTCGCTGCCGAACAGGGCGAAATCAGCGTTGGAGCGAGGTTAGGTTCGCTGGCGGATAGCGTTCCGAATTGGGAAATCGCGCCTCAAATCCGGCTGACCCTGAAATTGCCGGAGGGCTACGCTTTTTACGCGCTTTACCCGGAACAGTACTGCGCGGCGGCGCGGCAATGGGCGCAGGAACATGCCGGAGAAACCGTTGCCACTGTGCGCGTTATCGGCATACGGAGCATCGGGACGAGTCTGGGCGCCGTCGTTCGCGCCGCGTTGAAATCGGCGGGATTTAATACGACATGGCAAACGGTTCGCCCGACCGGACACCCTTATGAGCGACAGGCTGATTTGGGTGAAATAGAAATCGGGCCGAACGAATGGGCGTTGATTGTAGACGAGGGGCCGGGGCAGTCCGGTTCTTCAATGGCATCCGTCGCGCAGGCGCTTGTAGAGTTGGGAATGGCGCGTGAACGCATCGCGTTTCTGCCCGGACACGGCGGCAATCCGGGCGGCAGCGGGGGTGAAGCCGTTCGGCAGTGGTGGGCGGATACGCCACGTTATGTCACGCCAACGGCGGAATTGCGCTGGAACGGGCTTGCCCTTCCCGATGTTCTGGCCGCCCGAACGCCGCAACTGGTCAGGGACTATGCGCAATATCGGCAGTCTGAGGGCAACACCGGCAGCATGGCGCGTGGTGAAGAGGTTCATGTCGTATCGGTGGAGGATTTCGGCGGCGGGCTATGGCGGCGGGCGGTGTACGAGAGTGAAGCGGAATGGCCTGCGGTTTGCGCGGCGTTCGAGCGGCCCAAATACCGCGTCACGCTGTCGAATGGAACGCGCGTGTTGTGGAAATACGCGGGACTGGCGACTATTCCTTTACCCAATCCCCCCGTATCCCCAACGTCGCAACGGGAGGGTTGGCTCAGTCAATCGCACGTCATGGAACAGTGGTTTGGTATGCGCGGCATGTTTGCGTCGCCCCTTCCGCCCGTACCCCTCGGCGCGCTCATGGGCTTTGTCGCCACACTCTGGACTGAGGGAACGCCCCTGACGCTACCAGATTCGACCCCGGCGTTTCTGGCGGAAATGGGCGCGTATATCGGCGCGTGTTCCGCGCCGCCACCAATGCCCGAAGAACACGAAGCCGCGCTCGCCCGCCTGCAATCCTTGCTGTACTGGAATACGTGGGAAGCATTGGGCGAGGAAGCGGCGGAACGAACGCGGCAGTGGAGGGCGATTTTGGAACAATCCGCATGGGCGCGACAGGCGCGTACTTTTGGCGACGGACACCTTGCCCCGCAGGAATGGATACATACCGAAAGCGGGAAGTTGCACAAAATCGACTGCATCGGCTACGAACCGGATCATACCATCATCGGGTGGCAGGCGTATGTGTGGGACATAGCGGGAGCAATCGTGGAATGGGGATTGGAGGCAACGACGGCTGCGTTGCTGTTAGAGGCCGCGCAAACAGCAATTCAGGGATTGACGCCCAACAGTGTAGGGTTCGACGCGACCGTTCCGTCCGATGTACTGGCGGCATATCAACTCGCCTATGCCGCTTTTCGCGTCGGCCAAACACATCTTTGCGCCAACATGAGCAGTCACGACCCCAACGAGCAAGCCCGCTTATGGGGCGCGTACAATATCTACAAAGAAACATTAGCGCGACTGCTGCAAGTTTAACGTTCTGTGAGATTACTCTGTAGACATACTGCCCGTATCGTTGACGCGCAGCACTCTGGGGCCGAACTCGTTTAGCGTAAGGATGCTGACGGACGCGGGGCTGATTTCCAGACGCAAAAACAGGTCGAGCGGCATCCCAAGATAGTAGGCAAGCGCGCCCTTGATAATGTCGGCGTGGCTGACGAGGGCGATTTGCTGATTGGGGTGCAGCAGGCACAACGCTTGCATCTGCGCCACCGCTCGCGTTTGCGCTTCCAGCATCATTTCGCCGCCCGGAATCCGTGTGCCGCTGCGAAATTCATTATACGCTTTCCATTCGGGGCGGGCGTACAACTCTTCAAACGTCAGGCCCGTCCAATCGCCGTAGTTGATCTCCAAAATGGCAGGGCAGGTTTGTACGGGCAAATTCAACTTCGCGGCAAGGGGCGCGGCAGTCTCCTGCGCCCGTTCCAGAGGGCTGCTGTAGATAGCGGACAGCGGTACAGAAGACAGGCGTTCGGCAAGCTGCGCGGCCTGCGCCTGCCCCGCATCGCTGAGACAAACACCGGACATGCACCCCGCCATTTTATGGCCGAGCAGTCCGTGCGCGGCATGTCGTATCAAGTAAAAGGTCGTCGTCACGAGCCGATAGCCTCCACATTCGGGGATTGCATAGTTTTGGACGGCTGCCAGCCCTCATGCAATACATACCGGCGCACAACATCGGCGGCGAACCAGCCGAACTCTTCCGGTACAAGCGGCGGGCTTGTATGATGCGGTTCCCGGCCCCGCGAGGGCGGCGTAAAGCACAGCGTTACCGTTACGTCGAAGTCTTGCAGCGCGTCCATCTGCCGGTCGAACCACGCGACGGCATTGGGACGATGCCAATCCGCCCAACTGATGCCCGTGCGCAATTTCTTTACTCCCAACCGTTTCAGCCATTCCACCGCCATATCAAGCCGATGATCCTCGAAATGAAACCACTGGCAAATGCCCATTTCCGGGTTGAAACAGTCTGCCGAGGGTTTGGGCGTCCCGTCGGCGCGTATCAACCCCAGATAAAAATGCCGGTAATAGGAGCTGCCTTCCGCTTCTTTGTGTCGGGTGGTGGCTTCCCATGTCGGCGGCAAATCCAGCAGGCTGTACCAGAACACCCGTTCCACGCGCCCAAGCAACAGCTCCGCCGTGCGCTGTAGTCCGAACACCTGAACCTCGTCCGCGCCGAACGTGGACGCGCCGACTTCTGTGACCCAAACGGGTAAATTGGTCACGCGCTGAATCTCTTCGATCTTCTGCGGCCAGTCGTTTATCTGCCAGTGGTTCCAGTCCAGCGGAAAGCCGTGTACAGCAACCACGTCCATGTTTTCCAGCGCGCCCTGCTTCCGCAGCAGAATCAGAAATTCCGGGTCAATGGGCGACATGCCGCCCAATACAATCGGCAAATCCGGCTTCACGTCTCGTATGGCCTGCGAACACAGCCGCAGCATTTGCGCGAACTCGACCCAACCGGGATCCAGATGAAAATCCCAGTGCGACATATTGTTCGGTTCGTTCCAGAGTTTGATAGCTTCGATCATAGTTTATATAGTGAGAGTGGAGAGTGAAGAGTGAGAGACAATGCGAGTGGTACTCTCACTCTCACTCTCCACTCTCACTTCCTCTCTTTGTTACCGCCTCATACTCCCAGCAATTCCACGTAGTCATGCAGGAGGGGTGTTCGGGATCGGGTTCGGAAATATAGAGTTCATGGCCGGGAGTGGCAAGGGTTCGCAGGCCACAGGAGCGCAGCAGGGCCAGAATACCGGCATGGTTGAGCGCCCACCAGTTGGTCGGGTCGCCGCACAGCCGATGCTCGATAAACGCCATTTGGGGCCAGCCCGGTTCCTGCATGGCCTCGCGATGGTCAATGTCCATGTCCTCTTCGGCAGGATAAACCTCCATACCGGGCATCGTCAGGGTTTGGAATACGAGCAGGCGATTGGTCTTTTCGGCCACAATGTCAAGGGCAAGCGTCGGATAGCGCAAATGGTAAAACACGCCTAAAAACAGAATCAGGTCGTATTTTTCTGACGATTGCGCCAGTTCGTACACGCCCGTTTGCTGGAACGTCACCCGCTCCTGCAAGCCAAACTGCTCACACGCCCATTGCGCCTGCGCCAGATAAAACGGGTTGACGTCAATGGCGGTGATATGCGCTCCCCGTTTCGCCAGTTCCAGCGTATAGTAGCCCGCGTTGCAGCCGATGTCCAGCGCGGTCCAGCCTGTTAAATCCGCAGGCAGATGTGGAGCCAGACACTGCCACTTGTTACGCGGAAAGTCACTGCCTAAAAAGTGGTCGGGCGCAGTCTGCGTTCCGTCCGGCAGAACAATGTTGTGAAACCAGGGGCCGAGTTCGGCCACGGTAGTAGGGTTGTAGGTCATTAGGTTGTTGGGTTGTTAGGTTGTTAGGGTATTAAGAGCCTATCCCAATAGGCGATTGCATTTGCGTCCGAAGGACGCTTGGCCGCAGGCCACTCAGACGGGTACGTTCTCTGTACCCGGCCTATTGGAATAGGCTCTAAGTTGTTAGGTTAGGAGTGGCCGAGCGTAAATACGACAAACCTAACAACTCACAACCTAACAACTCACCTTTCGATTTCGCCGCGAATAAAGGCTTCTACGCGGTCATGGGCTTCGCTGTCGGTGGTTTGGGTGGGCGGCGTTTTCATGAAGTAGCTGGACGGGCTGCCCAACGCGCCGCCGATGCCCCGGTCGAGGGCGAGTTTGATGCAACGCAGGGCATCAATCACGACGCCCGCCGAATTGGGCGAGTCCCACACTTCCAGTTTTAGTTCACAATTGAGGGGCACGTTGCCGAACGTCGTCCCCTCCATGCGAATGTAACAGAATTTGCGATCCTGAAGCCACTCCACGTAATCGCTTGGCCCGACATGCGCGTCGCCATTGGACATGGGATAATCCAACTGGCTGGTGACGGCATTGGTCTTGGAGATTTTTTTAGATTCCAGCCGTTCGCGTTCCAGCATGTTCATAAAGTCCGTGTTGCCGCCGAAATTGAGCTGATACGTGTGATCCAGCCGGACGCCCCGTTCCCGAAACAGGTTCGTCAATACCCGGTGCGTAATGGTCGCGCCCACCTGTGATTTAATATCGTCGCCAATGATGGGTAGGCCGCGTTCGGCAAACTTCTGCTGCCAGCAGGATTGCGACGCGATAAATACGGGGACGCAGTTGACGAACCCGCAGCCTGCCGCCAGTATCTGCTCCACGTACCATTGCGTCGCCATCTCCGAACCGACGGGAAGATAGGAAACAACCACATCTGTTCGGGTCTCTTTCAGGATGCGGGTAATGTCTGCGGTCGGTTCGGGCGACTCGTCAATCACGTCGCGCAGGTATTTGCCCAATCCGTCCAGCGTCATGCCCCGCTGAACCGGCACGTTGAGCGGGGGAACGGGCGAAAAGCGGTACGTGTTGTTGGGCTGCGCGAAAATGGCTTCGCTCAGGTCTTTGCCGACTTTGGTAACGTTGATGTCGAAGGCGGCGGAAAACTCGATGTCGCGGATATGGTAGCCGCCCAGATTGACGTGCATCAGGCCGGGAACAAAATCGGTTTCACTGGCGTTTTTATAAAATTCCACGCCCTGCACCAGCGAGGAGGCGCAATTGCCCACGCCGATAAGGGCAACGCGAATTTTCCTGTCGCTCATAAGCGTCTGCTGCTCCTTGCAAGGTTCGCGCCGCGAAACGGCTGCCGCGCGTCCTCCGAGTTGGAAAAGTGGTAGAACTATCATCTATATTGATGCTGACGCGGGAAAGTTCCTGCCGGACAATACACAATTGCCGCAAATGGCGCTTTTGCGGCTTTTTACATCGAAATTGTTAAGACAGGCTATATCTTTAGTTTAAGTCCGGCGTATCTGCTTCAGGCATGTATATCTCCGCGCCGCGTATTGAAAATACCCTGCAAGAACGCGCAAGCGCCCGTTAGACGAGGGAACCTACATAGAAAAATCGCGTCCGCAAGACGCTTGTTTTAGACAAGCAGGGATTGAAAATTCCTGTCGGCCTGTCATAGCAGGAGGGCAAGGTTCGCATGTTGACACCGAAATCGAGAGCGCAGGATGTGGAACTGGCGCAATGGTGCGCCGAGCAGGGAAAGCCGCTGGAAACGCCTACCGATTTGGACCCGCTGATGGAGCGTATCGGCGACGCGCGCTATGTGCTGTTGGGCGAGGCCACGCACGGCACTTCGGAATACTATGTCTGGCGAATGTGGCTGACGCAGCGGCTGATACAGGAAAAAGGGTTCTCGTTCATCGGCGTGGAGGGCGACTGGCCCTACTGTTACTGCGTGAATCGCTATGTCAAGGATTATAACGAGTGTGGAACCTCGGCGCGGGAAGTGTTGAGCGATTTTCAACGCTGGCCGACGTGGATGTGGGCCAATTGGGAGATTGTCGCGCTGACGGAATGGCTGCGCAAGCACAACGCCAGCCTGCCCCCGGCGGCGAAAGTCGGCTTCTACGGTCTGGATGTATACAGCCTGTGGGAGTCGCTGGACTCGGTATTGCGGTATCTGGAACAGGAGGACGGACAGGCGGCGGATGCGGCGCGGCAGGCGTACCACTGCTTTGAACCCTATTACGGCGACGAGCATCGCTACGCCCGCGCTACCGATTCATTCATCCCGACAATCTGCCGCGATGAGGTGACGAACCTGCTGACCGCGCTGCGCCGCCAGACACCGGGCGGCGCGGCGGAGCAGGAGGCCCATTTTGTGGCGGAACAGAACGCGCTCGTCGTTCAGGGCGCGGAAGCCTATTATCGTACCATGATGCAGGGCGGACACGACTCCTGGAACCTGCGCGATACGCACATGTTCGACACGCTGGAACGCCTGATGAATTTCCACGCGCAGCACCCGGAGCAGGGAGCAGAAAACAGAAAAGGAGAAGGGGAGAAAAGGAGAAAAGGAGAAACAATTTCCAACCCTGAATCCACAATCCACAGCGAGAGTATCCAACACCGAACACCGAATACCAAACGCCGCCCTGTAAAAGCCATTGTGTGGGAGCATAACACGCACATTGGCGACGCCCGCGCAACAGATATGGCCGAGGAGGGCATGCACAATATCGGGCAGTTGGCACGGGAACACCATTCCCCCGAAGACGTGTTTCTGGTAGGCTGCGGTTCTTATCAGGGCAGCGTGATCGCGGGGCGTTCCTGGGGCGCGGATTGGGAGCGCATGAATCTGCCCCCGGCGCGCGAGGGGAGTTGGGAAGCCATTCTGCGGCAGGCGGGAGAGCGCAACAAACTGCTGCTGCTCGACGACGCCCCGGATATAGCGCGAACCAGACGCGGGCATCGGGCGGTCGGGGTGGTGTACAACCCGGAACAGGAACGTTGGGGCAATTACGTTCCCACCATTTTGCCCGACCGCTACGACGCTTTTCTTTACGTGGACACCACCCGCGCTCTGCATCCCCTGCCTGTCACGGCCCGGTTCGACAACGAACCGCCCGATCTGTTTCCGTGGGAGGAGTAGGGGGAGGTAGATAGGTAGATAGGTAGCCTCTGTTATTTAGAACATGGCGCAATTGAAGAGTGTAATCTCTACCTATCTACCATCTACCCACCTACCTATCTACTTCCCTGAACCAACGCATTGAGCAGCGCGTCGTGATGCGTGACGCAGTTGCGCCCGAACTCTTTGGACACGTACAGCGCTTTGTCGGCCTCTTCGATGAGCATGGCGGGGTTTGAGGTGTCCAGGCGCATGGAGGCCAGTCCCGCGCTGATGGTAATGGAACGCTTCTGCCAGGGAGCCTGTTCTATGGCAAGACGGATGCGCTCCGCCGCCTCCAATGCGCCGTTTTCATCCGTTTCCGGCAGAATAACAACGAACTCTTCCCCGCCGTAACGCGCCACGCAGTCCGTAGTTCGGGCGGCGGATTGCAGCAGGGATGCCACCTGTTTCAGCACTTCATCGCCCGCCGGGTGTCCATACGTATCGTTGAACGGCTTGAACTTGTCCACGTCAATGAGCAGCAGCGACAGCGGGGTGTGGTAGCGCGCGCTGCGGTCGAATTCTGCTGCCAATTTTTGCTGAAACGCGCGGTGATTGCAAAGCCCGGTCAATCCATCCGTTGTCGCCAGCGCTTCCAGACTGCGGTTGGCCTCCTGTAATTCGGCGTAGGACCGGGCAATGCGGGCATTGATGGTTATCAACTCCGCTTCGTGCTGTTCCAGCGCCTCTTTTTGTTCGCGGATGATGAGCAATTGCTCCTGCATCTGCGCATCCAACTGCTTGCGTTCCGTGATGTCGCGGGCAATGGTGGACAGAAACCCCAGCTGACCATTCTGTTCCCTGTGCGCGACAACCACCTGTGAAACGGGGAGTTTGCGCCCATCGTCCAGCTTTAGCGTTTTTTCCCCGCTCCAGTAACCGTCTTCCAGGCCGATGGGAAACAGATCATCGGCCACATCGCAAACATCTATGCCTGGCAGGGAGGCAGGACTGTCGGCGCAGGCAACGGATGGGGCATCTTCCAGTCCCAGCATTTTGCGCCCGGCCTGATTGAGATAACAGATTCGACCATGTATGTCGTTGATGGCGACCAGATCGGGCGTGGCTTCCAGGATCGCCACAAGGCGGGCATGCGCCTGCTTTTCCCTTTGCATGGTCGCCACAAGTTGGGCGCGCTCCTGCTCTTCCGCCTGCATAATCGCAGCGCGGCGCGGCGGATTCGCGCATCAGGCGGAAGTAGCAGACGGCAGGCACGGCACAAAAGCCCAGCCAAAAGCAGGGCAAAAACAAGACGGCCCCCCGGCATTGTGGCTGTCGGAAACAGCAGCCAGGCGGCGAGCAGAAGAACAATCGAAGCGGCGCCCAGTACCAGACCGGGTTCGCGTTTACTGTTGCGCATCATGGAACAACATACCCCCTTGAAGGAGAACGCCCGGAGCCTCGGGAACAGTATTTTGTATTCGATACAAATGCCTGTATGATCTTGCTCCGCGAGAAAAACAATTCCTTCTGATAATCGGGTGGATAAGGAGGCAACTAAAGGGGATACACAAGCAAATAGCCTGAAAGAAATACCGGAAGATGGTTCTTTCAGGCTCATATCAGGGCAAAAGGGTATTTCGTGACAGGCAACTATGGGTTTGGCGCGATAAACCGCGCGGCCATTTCCCGCAGGGTGGAATACGGCTGTTCCGCCACCCACTCTTCGGGGAACATCCACGTCGGCACGTTCCATACGCCCGCTTCGTGTGCCGGGTCATCGTATTCAACAACCCGGTCACAGTAGGCATGGGTTTCCAGCGCGGTCATAAACGCGGCAGCGTCCAGCCCCGCTGTTTCCGCGATTTCGGTCAATACGGCCCTGTCGCTGATGTCCTGATCGTCTTCCCAATAGGCGTGATACAGCGCGTCGAGATACGCATCGGCTTTGCCTGCCTCATGCGCAAATTCCGCGCCCTCCAGCGCCAGCCGGGAATTGGACAGTCCGCGCGTTCGCTTCGGCAATGTCAATCCTTCCGCAGCTAATAGTAGATCTAAACGGGAGGGGACGCGCGGCTTTCTGGCGGCGTTCGGGTCGGGCGGTGAGGGCGTATATTCCAGTCCCACCGGCAACAATTCGTATCCCACCCATCGAAACGTGAGCGTCGGGAACTCCTGCTTCAGTCGCGCGGCCTGCTTCCAACCTACCCAGCACCAGGGACAAATCACATCGTAAGCAACCGTTAGTTCGGGCATCTTGATACTATCCTTAATTGAACTTGAACGTAGTTAAAGTGGCCGTTCAAGGCGAGCAAGCGTGGCATCCATAACATCCGTTGTTTGCGCCTGTATGGTGTAGAACATGGCTTCGCGGTACAGGCGTTGCGCGGGATGAGAGAGATTATTGGCTCCGCCGCTGTTGGCGGTGACGGCGGCATGGGCGGCGCGAACGGCAAGGTCTATGACATGGGCGCGGAGTTTCACGGCGTTGGCGAAAAAGTCCGGTTCGTTATTGCGGGCGTTCGCGTCGCGTATTAGCGCCCGAACCTCTTCCAGTTCGCGGGCAAAGGATTGGGCGGCGCGGCTGATGGCGGGAAGCGGGCGGCGTTCCGCAGTGGTATGCAGCAGACGGATACTGCCCATCGCGCAGCCGAGCGGCATGGCTGTCGCGCCCAACACGCCGTTGCGGTCGTTGCGCTGCATGGTTTCGCGGTCGGATTCAGATAATTTGTGCGCGAGAGGAACAAACAGATTTTCGCACGCCAGTTCCACGGTCGCGGAAGCGTTCATGGCGCACAACACCAGGGGCGCGGATGCGCGCAGTTCGCCCCAATCGCCATCCGGCGCGTCCGCATCGGCAAATAACGAGAGGAAATCGTCGCGATGGTCGGGAACCCAGACGTATACGAAGCGTCCGTCCGGCAGGGTCGCGCCCATGACTACCTGCGTCATCAGGCCCCATCCTGTCACCCAGGGGTTGGTTCCATTCAATCGGAAACCGCCCTCAACGGGTTCGGCGCGCAGAACAGGTGGGCCGGGTCGCCGCAGGTGCGCGAACGACACGGCGCACATCCGTTTGCCGCGCGCCAGATCGGGCAGAAGCGCGTCTTTCAACTGTTGGTTCGGGCCGCTGCAAATCATGCGCGAGGGGCCATGATGCTGCGCCTGCGTAAACGTGGTCACGCCGCAATACGAGGCCAGAATCTCCATCACTTCGCGCTGCGTCGGCCCGCTGGCGTCCAGTCCGCCGTACTCGCGGGGCAGGCTCATACCCAGCAGTCCGGCTTCGGCAAGGGCGTGAAAGTTGGAAAGCAGAGGTCCGGGCGCGCGGTCGGCCTCCTGCGCGTGAGGACCGAGAACCGTTTCTCCGACACGCCTTGCCGCATCTACAATCGCGGATTCGCCCTCATAGAGCGGCGCGGTGTCAGCAGGCGTAGGCAGTCCAACGGAATCGCTGCCGGAGGTTATATCGTTGCGTTGGTTACTGTTCGTCAATGTCTCGTCTCATTATTCCGCGTTACGCTTCTGTTCCATGCTCTCCCTGTATCCCGTTTAAGTTGGAAAGAAGAGGCGCGTGAAACTGTTCACGCGCCACTTTATTATACGTCCGGTTTGCGGGAATGTCTTCCAGTCGCGTTCGGTTCCGCTGTTGAGGGCGGTTTGCGCGGTGGCTACCAGACAAACGCGGAAATTCGATCATCGTTGACGGCGTGGTCTGCTAAATACAGGCGGCTCTAAAAACTCGTTCAACTCTGCAATTTGCCGCTGAATGGCTTCTGCCAGAGACGGGGAAAGTTCTTCCTGTGCAACAACCTCCGTCAACCGAGCGCGTAACATGGTAATTCGATGTTGTTTTCTCCAGTATGCTTTCAAGTCTTCTCGCCTGTGGAGCATTAGTATGCGGATTGTATACTCCCCCGCCGATGTCAGCCACTGTATTTCACCATCAGGCGTAATGTGCCAGTGCAGGTCATGGTTACCCCAGGGTTCGCAGGAATCAATTCACCGGAAGCCCGATGCTTCCTGCTGCGGAGTAGGCCGGTTGTCGGCCTTGTTCTGATTGCACTCGCTACAGTGGCAGTACAAATTTGTGTAGTCGTCTGCCAGATCGGGATGGGCATGAGCGCCACGTACAGGTCGGTGATGATCTATGGCAAAGTTTGCGACACCGCCATTATGAAATTCATGGATCAGGCAATAGGCGCGCCGATATTGAAAATCGCGGCGGAGCAAATCACGGTAGCGCGTGTAATCGCGGTAACGTCGCTTCGGAACGTTGCGCGTAAAGAACATTCTTCACCTTTCGGATGGCTGCTGCGCTAAATCAAGAAGGCGTTCGGACGCTACAATCAATTCGTCCGCTTTCCTGTCGCGCTGTTTCCGAATACGTCCTTGATCCGTCTGCCGGTGAAGGACGCTCATCTGAAGGCCAATCACGGGGGATTGCCCCTACGCGGGAACTTATACTTTTACGAACCCTAAAGGCTTTCGCGCTTTTATAAAGTTGTGGATCGTTCCTCTCCCTCTGTGTTCCTCCTCTGTGTCTCTGTGCCTCTAGCGAAGCGGGTGGTGAACTCCTCCTCGTTCCCGCGTTAAACCCTTCCCGCCGTTTTCGGGTACAATATCTAACACATTCCGAAACTACGAATGTTTGAGAAGGAGACCTACCCAACTATGACCGCAGCAGCAACGAAGCGAGTCTACTTATTTGCAGAGGGCGACAAATCCATGCGTGATTTGTTAGGTGGCAAAGGCGCCAACCTCGCCGAAATGACCAACATCGGCCTGCCCGTCCCGCCCGGATTTACCATCACCACCGATACCTGCAACGCCTATTACGCCAACGGCAAGCAGGTTCCCGCCGACCTTATGCCCGCCGTCACCGAAGCCATTCACGCCGTCGAAAAGCAGATGGAGCGCGACGTTCGGCGGGAGTGACAAGCCCCTGCTCGTATCCGTCCGTTCCGGCGCGAAGTTCTCCATGCCCGGCATGATGGACACCGTACTCAATCTCGGACTGAACCCAACTACGATTGACGCCCTGATTAAAGAAACCGGCAACCCCCGCTTTGTCTACGACGCCTACCGCCGTCTCATTATGATGCTCTCCGATGTCGCGTTCGGCCTGAGCAAGCACGATTTCGACAACCACATTTTCAAGGAATACAAAGAAAAGAAGGGCGTCACGGACGACCTTCAACTCGATGCCGACGACCTGAAAAAAGTATCGGAACTATTCCTTGCCCACGTCCGCGACCACGCGGGACGGGAATTCCCCACCGACCCGTATGAGCAACTGCAATTGGCGATTGAAGCCGTGTTCCGCAGTTGGAATACGGATCGCGCCATTGTGTACCGCCGCACGGAGAAGATACCGGACGACATCGGAACCGCCGTCAACATTCAGGCAATGGTCTACGGCAACGCGGGCGACGATTGCGGCACGGGCGTAGCCTTTACCCGCGATCCCTCCATTGGCGAAAAGGCCATCTTCGGCGAATACCTGATGAACGCGCAGGGCGAAGACGTGGTAGCGGGCGTCCGCACCCCGGTTCCGATTTCTGAGTTGCAGCAGCAGAACCCCGCCATCTACAAGCAGTTCATTGAAACCTGCGACCGTCTGGAAGACCATTACAAGGACATGCAGGACATTGAGTTCACCATCGAACACAACAAACTGTTCATGCTCCAGTGTCGTTCCGGCAAGCGAACCGGCCCTGCCGCCGTGCATATCGCGGTTGACATGGTGCATGAGGGCTTGATTTCCAAAGAAGAGGCCGTCAACCGCATCACGGGTTCGCATGTAGACCAACTTCTCCATCCGCGCATTGACCCGTCCGTACTCGACAGCGCGAAAAAAATCGCGACCGGACTTGCCGCTTCTCCCGGCGCTGCGGTCGGCAAAGTGGTTTTCGATGCCGATACCGCCGCGCTTCAGGGCGTACACGGCGGCGCGGGCGGCAAAGTGATTCTCGTCCGCGATGAAACCAACCCGGATGATGTTCACGGTATGTTGGCGGCGCAGGGCGTCCTAACCGCTCGCGGCGGCAAAACCAGTCACGCCGCTGTTGTGGCGCGCGGCTTCGGCATCCCCTGCGTAGCCGGCGCGGAGAGCCTCAAAGTCAATGCGGACGCCAAAACCGTGACGGTTGGCGACGTAGTTGTGCGCGAGGGTGACACGATTACAATGGACGGTTCCAGCGGCGCGGTGTATGTGGGCGCGTTGAAACTGATTGCCCCGGAAGTCAGCGGCGCGTTCGGCGAACTGATGACATGGGCCGACAGCTACCGCACTATGGCCGTCCGCACCAACGCCGACAATCCCCGCGACGCGCAGCAGGCTCTTGATCTGGGCGCGGAAGGCATCGGCCTTTGCCGGACGGAACACATGTTCTTCGAGCCGGAGCGCCTGCCCATCGTGCAGGAGATGATTCTCGCAACCGATGAAACCATTCGCAAAAACGCCTTAGACCGCTTGCTGCCCATTCAGCAGAAGGACTTCGAGGGCATCTTTGAGGTCATGGATGGCAAGCCCGTCACCATCCGCCTGATTGACCCGCCCCTGCACGAGTTCCTACCCTCCCACGACGAACTGCTTGTACAGGTGACGGAACTGCGCGACAAGGGCAACAATCCGGAAGAACTGCACAAGAAAGAGACGCTGCTGCAAGCCGTCGAGGGGATGCGCGAAGCCAACCCGATGATGGGACTGCGCGGCTGCCGACTTTCCATCGTATTCCCCGGCATCGTCGAAATGCAGGTACGCGCCATTTTGCAGGGCGCGGCAGACGTGAAGAAGCGGGGCAAGGAAGTCCATCCCGAAATCATGATCCCGCTCGTCGGCCACGTCAACGAACTCAAATCCGTGCGCGGCAATCTGGAAAAGGTCGCCAACGACGTAATTGCCAACGCGGGCGTCGAACTAGACTACATGTTCGGCACGATGATTGAAATTCCCCGCGCGTGTCTGGTTGCCGACCAACTGGCCGACCCCGCGAACGGCAACGCCGCCTTCTTCTCGTTCGGAACCAACGACCTGACGCAGATGACGTTCGGGTTTTCGCGGGACGACGCGGGCAAGTTCCTCGTGCCGTACATCGAGCAGAAAATCCTGCCGACTGATCCCTTCGACACCATTGATCAAACGGGCGTGGGTAAACTGATGCAAATGGCGGTTGCCAGCGCGAAAGAGGTGCGTCCCGACATCAAGTTAGGCATCTGCGGCGAACATGGCGGCGAACCCGAAAGCGTGAAGTTCTGCCACAAAATCGGCCTCAACTACGTCAGTTGCAGTCCCTTCCGCGTTCCCATTGCCCGCCTTGCCGCCGCGCAAGCTGCCCTCAACAGCGGAACCGAACGCGACCGGTAGACATTCCTGCGAACCGGGCGTATAATAAGGAGGACGCGAAATATCGCGTCCTCCTTTCAACATCAACAGAGGAAAACGTAGTGGCAACGTAGCAGGAAATGAGTCAGGACTGCTTGAAGACGGCGAAGAAACTGCTGGAGGAAGAGTTGTTCAGGCGCAGTATCAGCAGTTCCTACTATGCGGCTTACTCGGCGATTAAGGCAGAGTTGGTGGCAAAAGGTATTTCACGGACTGGCAGGGCAATGGAACTCTATTTTGCAGAGAATGTTTCGGCAACCATCATTCCCGAACGACAGTTGGAACGGCTTTCGTTGTTCAACCGTTTGGACTTGTACGTTACTCCCGCTCGGAATGGATACGAGCGGGAATTGATTCAGTGCCGGACATGCGGCAGTGGCGACCATCATTTTTCATTTGATATCGTAGCCTTTTAACAGCGTCATGCCGATCAGGGGAGCGCCTTCCAGCGCCAGTACTTCCACATCGCGTTCTTCGCCGTCCCATGAGCGTCCGCGCAAAACCAATTTTAATCTTTTGCGCGGCTGTGATAACGAAGTCCGCCTGCGCGGACTGGAACAACTATTTGTCCGTAAGTCCCTGACACGCTTGCTTTTGCGCGAACGACTTGCAATTCAGTTCTTGAACACCCGAAAACGCCCCCTTTATATAACATAAAGGGGGCGTTTTGTCCGGCAGAAAAGATGGAATTGTAAAACGTTCACTACTGCCGGAGAAATGAGGAACGCAAGTAATGACTTAAAGCCAAGATTTGCTGTCAAAGTAGGCGATTGCCACGAGAATCACCGGTATCAATACGGTCATGAGCTTACTCTCCTATCCGAACCGTCATGAGTTGGAATTGGTATTGGTTTGACGCCGCGCCGCTGTTTGATGTTCCCTTGAATTATGCTGTGGCTATTGCACTCGCGATTTCAGCATGTCCGCGCCTGAATACCCGAACACCTAAACACCTGAACACCGAAAGGGAACTACTCCGTTCCCAACTTCAACGTGTTCGCGCCCACAATCCGGCGGCTGTCGCGCTCCTGCACGAAAACAACGGCTTCCATGTCGCCCTTTTTCCAGCCGCTTTGCAATTCCAGAGACGCGCTTGTGGCGAAGGTTTCCTTGCCGGAAATGCTGCCGATTTTGCGCAGTTCGCGAACCACGCCCACATGCGATAATTTGCGCCCGGAGTTTTCGCCCCGCGACACATTACTGGTCAGGTTGTCTTCCGTAATGGCGAGCATCACATCCGCGTCGTTCGTGGACGGGCGGCTGACCGTGACATGCACTTTGTTGGGCGCGTTCGGTTCGGGCGAAACGGTCACTTCGGCCTTGTAGCCCCGAACGGACTTTTCAATGGCGGTTTCCAGATTGTCGCGCTCGCTGCCGACCATTTGCGCGGTTCCATCTACGATGGCCTGCGGCGTGTACACGCCGTCCAACCGGAACCTGCGCCCGTATTCGTACTGTCGGGCGGTAAACGCGGAATTGGAAAACGGATCGCGCCAGCCGATGTTGTTCCAGTAGTCTACGTGTTCACTCAATACCAGAATTCGCGCCCCTTTGACCGGCTGCGTCCGCTTCAAGTCGGCAAGCGCTTTGTCGGCGGACGGGCAACTGGAACATCCCTCCGAAGTGAACAGTTCCACGATAACGGGCGAACCACTGCTCGCAGCCGCGCCGGTTTTAGCGTCTTTGTTCTTGCTGTCGAAGGGCAAGGCGCGAACTGCAAGCATCGCGGTAAACGTCAGCGCGCAGGCGCTCAGTCCCGCGAGGACAAAACGGGGTTTGGTATTCATAAGGGTGTTTCTCCTGATCTCAAAGGTTGATCGAAATTGTGTAGTTCCACCCTCTTAACCTTTTGGCGGGCAAATTAGTTCTGTCACGTAAACATTTTTCCGGCTACTTGTTCTGCCTCAATTCCGGTTTCCACAACACAATGGGCGATTCGTTTCCGGCCCATTCCGGCACTTCGTAGGGCCAGTTGATTTTACGGCCTTCGCCCATAGACTGATAGGAGGCATAGATAATTTTCAAGACTTCGCGCCCGTCTTCTCCCGTTTCTACAGGCGTGATTTTGCCCTGAACGGCGTGTACCGCCGCGTTCAACTCCTGCGGGAAGCCGTAGTTCCAGACCTCCTCGAACATGGTGTAAGTCCATCCGGTTGTAAGGTCCATCTTCTCGGTCGCGTAGCCGTAGCCCACATCGCTGTAGGTGACAAGGGCGTTGCCGCGCAGCAGGTCGGCGCGAGTATGGCCCCGTGAGCCGTAGATTTCGCAGCGGTCATCCACGCCGCCCGGTTTGGCCCACGAGTTTTCCGCCATGCCGACGCGGTTCCCCTCGTACTCCACAATCACGATAGAATGGTCTTCGCCCCGCGTTTTATCGCCATGCACATACGTTCCCAATGTGGCCGACACGCTTTTGATTGGCGGCTTGCCAAACACCCACCGCGCGTACTCGATGGAGTGGCAGCCCATGTCCAGCAATACGCCGCCGCCCGAACGGTTCACGTCCCAGAACCACGCTTCGTGCGGCCCGAAATGCTCCTCCCACTGCTTGACCAGAAACGCCCGCCCCAACGCGCCCTCCTCCACAAGTTGGCGGGCGCGAACATATTTGGGCGCATACAGCAACTCTTCTGCGTACAATAGGAGGACGCCCGCTTCCCGACACGCGGCAATCATTTGATCCGCTTCTTCCATAGTGCGGCACAGCGGTTTTTCACACAGGATATGCTTGCCCGCCCGCGCCGCGTCCAGCGCGATTTGACAGTGCAGGTCATTGGGCAGAGCCAGCGTGACCAGATCAATTTCCGGCATGGCAAGCAGGTCGCGGTAATTCTCAAAAGCGTTCGGAATGTCGCGCGAACCGGCAAATGAGGAGGCTTTGCCGGGAGTGGGCGACGCTACAGCAACGACTTTCGCGTCCGGCACGAAATGCCGAATGGCATGGGCATGAATATCGGCAATGAAGCCGGAACCGATGATACCAATGTTGATGGTGGAAGACATGTGCAAACTCCTGAAAATTAGTATAGTCATTACCACTGGAAACATTACCACTTTTACGCCCAATTCGCGCGTTGCGCGAAATTTCCCGACTTCGTAGCGCTTCCTGAAAAATTTCCCTGTAATTTTATTTTATGTTTGTGCGGTTTTGCCCCTGAGCGTACATTCCTTTGTGTACTTGCCTTCGCGCCATTTCGTGAAGGGCTATGATTACACAATCAGGAGTGTCTCAATGTTTTCAAAGTTAGCCATGTTCTACAAAACCATGCTCATGTTGGGGGTATTTGCCATGTTGTTCGCGAACGCTCAAAGTGAAGCTGACGCTTCGGGCTTTAATTTCAAAGACCCGAAATCCATCAGCGCCATCAGCCTTACCATTGATTCCATGCTGGAACCGATTGTCGGTTGGGCCAAAGGCATCTCCGGAAACGTGAATTTCGATCCCGAAAACCCCCTTGCGACGACGGGCAAAATTGCCGTAGACGTATCCAGCGTTCAGTTTGCCAATGAGGGCTACACGGCGACGGCGCGGGGCTTCGCGCTCAATGGCGCAAAGTACCCGCAGATATTCTTCACGCTGCGCAAAGTGCTGCGTGTGACACATCCGACTCCCGGCGTGTTTAAGGCGACCGTGCAGGCGGATTTTACGTGCCGGGGCGTGACGGTTCCGCTTACGGTTCCCGTGACGGCAAGTTACTATCCGGGTAAGGCCGAAGAGCGGACTAATGGACAGTACAAAGGCGACATTCTCGTATTGCGTACCAACTTCAGTGTCAGCCGCTCACAATATGGCATCAGCGAAGGCATTAGATACTCCGACAAATAGTATATAGGCTGTTTTGAGGCAGGCTAGCGCTCAGGTGGAGCAGACACACTCCACCCGTCGAAAACCCTTTTTCCGCGTTTACTTTTCCCGGCTTACGCGCCTTGCGGCTCGCGTGTCAGCGCGATCAATTGCACCAGACCCACCACACAGAAGCAAGTGCGACGGAACAATCCCGTCGCCAGACGATATTCATCACGCACCATCCGAAACGCTTTGACGCGCCGGATACTATGTTCGACACGCACACGCCCTGAGGAAAAGGCGCGGTTCTCTTCTTTCTGCACAGCGCTCAACGCGCCTCCGCGTGGCTTCTTGTGCGGCACTTCGCTGTGGGGTAAGCCTTGATAGGCCAGATCGCCTTTGACCGTCGCATGGGGAAACTGCTTGGCAACCGTACTCTGCTCATGCACTTTCTTGTCCGACTTCGGGCCGCGATAGCCCGCATCCACATCAAGAATGTCGCCATTGCGGTTGGTGATGACCTCGGTCTTGAGCGTGTGGTCTTTCTTCTTGCCCGAGTAGAAGGCGCGTTGCTTGGGTTCAATCGAGGGACGCGGAACCGGCGTCTCGAAACTATCCACAATCACCTGATCCACCTCCTCGGGCTTCCAGGAGGGTTCTTTCTTGGTCCAGCGTTTCTCCGCTTCCCAGCGGTTGGCCGGACACACGTCTTTGAGGACGCCGACAATCTCATGGAAGGTGTTCTCCGCCACATCGGCGCTGACGCCAAACAGCATGCCCACCACAGAGAAGGCGACGTTGTGGCGCAGGTACAGCAGCGTCAGCAACACTTCCTGGTAGGGCTTGAGCAGGCGTTTGCGGCCGCCTCCCACCTTGCGGCGGCGCGTGGGCTTGTTGGCCTGTTCTTGTTGGCGACGGCGCTCGATTTCGGGAAGCGCTGCCAGGAAGAGTTCAGCTAAGGCGGCGTGGGGTAGTCCGAAGAGCGAACGGACTTTGTTTTCGGGATAGCGGCCAAGTTCGTGAAGGTTCATACGTCTATTCTACCCGCGCCAAGAATAAATCCAAACTTATTTGTCGGAGTATCTATTCCCGAAAATCTGGTGGGCAACAAAATTGAGGTTCGGGTTGCAGTGGTGGGCATCCGCTATGCGCCCGAACCGAAAGCCGTGGAACCGCAGGCGCAAACTCCTCCGGCAGCCGCTAACAGCAACAAGAAGGCCGCCCCTGCTGACGGCGGCAAAACATCGGCAAGCGGAAAACTGCAAGCGAACACATGCGCGGCTTCGACGGACAGCCAAATTTCAGGCAGGCCTACATGCCTTGCGCAGAATGCGCCGACAGGAGAAGCCCGCCCTTCATCGGCGCAGATGGATCTGCCTGTTACCCTGAACTACACTCTGCCGGAAATACGCGCCAATCACAGCCCAAACACTGTGGCGCTTTCCGATTGGAACAGGGATAAAATGCGGGTGCTGTTCTTTTTCAGCGAACAGTGCGGCGTCACATATTATTACAAGCAGCGACTACAGCAACTTCAGAAGGAGTTCGAGGGCAAAGGGTTTGCGTTTCTCGGTATACGCTGCGGACGCAGGGAAAAGCCCGGTGCGCCGATCACGCTGGCCGAAGCCGGTTATCTGAAAATGACGTTTGCGGACGATGCGGACGGTTTGCTTGCAGAGTCTTTTCAAATCAAGCAATCGCTGACGTTTGCCGTTCTCGATCATGATGGCAAGCTGCGGTATCGGGGCGGATTTGACGACAATGTAACGGAAAAGCGGGTTCAGAAATCCTATCTGCGGCAGGCGCTTCAGGACCTTGCGGCAGGCAAGCCAGTCACGCTGAAAGTCGGCAAAGCGATTGGCTGCGCCATTATACCCGTCCACGGAACCAAGTAACGGAACCAAATAACGCGACTATGCAGGCACAACCACAACCACAATTATCCATACCGATAACACCGGACGCGCTGAAGGGTAAGGCTGACAGCGAATTGATTCGCTTGTATGCCGAGGCGGGTTTCCAATCCGCGTTCTCCGAACTGGTTCGCCGTTACGCACGCCTGATTTACGCCACCTGCCTGCGCGAAACGCAGGATCGAACGCTGGCCGAGGATGCGGCGCAGGGCGTGTTTCTGCTGTTGAGTCGAAAGGCGGGCGCATTGAAACGCTGTGAAACGCTTGCCGGGTGGCTGTACAGCGCGTCCCGCTATGTTGCCCGCAACCTGATGAAGCAGGAGCGCAGGCGGCAGCGAACGGAACTTCAGGCGGTTCAGGAGGTCGTTTCGCAAAACGCGGAGGACGCAAGTTGGGAACGCATCGAGCCACATCTCCATGACGCGCTTGCGCAACTCAAGCCTGTAGATCGCGAAGCCATCCTGCTGCGATTTGTACAGGAACAGAGCCTTGCGGAAATTGGGGCGTGTTTTGGAATTTCCGAGAACACGGCGCGGATGCGCGTCACGCGCGCTCTGGAGAAAATGCGCGGGCATCTTGGCAAAACGGGTATCGTCGTTAGCATTGCCGCGCTTACAGAACTGTGGGACGCGCAGACCGCGCAGGCCATTCCCACCGGTATTTATGAAGTCGGGATACGGGCAGGCGCAATGGGAGCCGCGCCGTCAACAGCAAACGGTGTAGCGAACATTGTAAAACGGGCCGCGTTGCGTCCCACTCGCAGGCAGGCGACTGGATTATGGGCTGGATCGGTCATCGGTTTCTTCATTCTTGCTGGGATTGTAGCAAACTATTTTTTTACTCCACAGTCATTAAACCGGGATGAGCAACGCCGGTTGTTTGCCGCGCTCGGGGGAACGTGGCAGGGCCGTCTTGAGTACGCCGATGACAAAACCCGGCAGCATTTCATCTATCCGACAACGGTAATCGCCACCACTGAAAATCAGGGCAATACGCTGCAATTCACCGCCACCTACAAAGGCACTGCCAATGTAGACATCACAACCTTTAGCCGCAATCCGCGAACGGGCCTGTTTCTCGTCAAAAACGCGGGGCCGCAAAGTTCGCATGGACTGGCGGGAGAGGGCGCGTTGATACGGCTTTCCCTCAACGAAGTGGCGTTTCAGGGAACCGACATAGCCCACGACCGCGAAGTTCGGCTGCGCCTCATTCTGGACGTGGGCAAATTGACAATACAGGAAGAATACCGCGCAAGCCGATGGGCAAAATACGAGTTCAGAAACCGATTTAGCCTGACGAAATAAACTAAAACCCAACTCACAAAGGAATCCGACTATTGTTGTCGAACAACACTGCCAGACGACTGTGTTACAGCGTGGCTGAAAAGTCGCGTACACAAAGACAATTTGGAGACAACATTATGAGTTACAAAGCCAATCGGCGGGAATTGCTGAAAACCGGTCTTGCGGGCGGGTTCAGCGTGTGGGTGGGGCAGCGCGCGTGGGCGCAGGAGGGCAAGCCCGAAAACAAATCGCCCAACAATCAGATCAGCATCGCCTGCATCGGCGTGGGAGGCAAAGGCGAAAGTGACGCCGTAGACGCGAACACGCACGGCAACATTGTCGCTATCTGCGATGTGGACGCGCGGACGCTGGCGAAAGCGTCCGCCAAATACCCCAACGCCAAAACTTACAAAGACTGGCGCAAAATGCTCGACGACATGAACAAGCAGATAGACGCCGTTACGGTCAGCATCCCCGACCATTCCCACGCGCCCGCAGCGGCAATGGCGATGCACATGAACAAAGCCGTGTACTGCCAGAAACCGCTTGCCCATTCTGTTTATGAAGTTCGCCATTTGTCCGAACTGGCCCACAAGATGAAGGTGGCGACGCAGATGGGCAATCAGGGAACCGCCGACAACTCCATGCGCCGCAACGCCTACAAGATACGGGCGGGCGCAATCGGCGCGGTCACGGAAGTCCATGTCTGGACCAATCGCCCCATCTGGCCGCAGGGGATTGCTCGCAGCGCGGAAAAGCCTGTTCCCGCCTATCTGGATTGGGAACTGTGGATCGGCCCCGCCAAAATGCGTTCCTATAGCGACAACTACCACGATTTCAAATGGCGCGGATGGTGGGACTTTGGCACGGGCGCATTAGGCGACATGGCCTGCCACGACGTAAACCTGCCCTTCATGGCGCTGAACCTGCGCGACCCCCTGAGCGTACAGGCCGAAACGTCCACGCACAATAAAGACAGCTACCCCAAAGCGTCCCGCATCGTGTACGAATTCGGCACACTTGGCGACCGTCCGCCCATCACGCTGACATGGTACGATGGCGGCAACAAGCCTTCACTGGATTTGTTTCAGGACGCGGGTTTTTCTGACCTGCTCAACGAGGGCAAACTGCCGGACAGCGGTTCGCTGTTCGTAGGCACAAAAGGCAAATTGTACTCGCCGGGTGACGGCGGCGCGGGCGGGCATGTCGTAGGCGGCGTGGATGTGGGAACGGTAGAGTTTCCCATGTCGCCCGGCCACTGGGAGGAGTTCATCCGCGCCATCCGCACCAACAACGCGGAACCGGCCATGTCCAACTTCCCCAACTACGCGGGGCCACTCGCGGAAACCATCCTGCTCGGCAATCTCGCCGTGTGGCCCGCCGATAGTGGCAAAGGCCCCAAAGTGGAATGGGACGCGAAACATCTCCGCGCCAAAAACGCCGGAAACGTCGCGTCCATCATCAAGCCCACATATCGCGCAGGGTATAGTTTGTAAAACCAATCACGGATTTGCGCCCTGTCTGCCCAAATTGTCATACAATGATTCACCGTCGAAGTCCTCCTTATACCATTGAAGAAATGAAAAATCTGTTGCGAGGAGAGTTTTTTCGTGTGAATTGGCGAGGCGGTTTGCTGCGGCAGGGCGCGAGGCGGTAGGTGGGCCGCAGTCTGTCCGGCGGGCGGGGCGGTGTGGCTACCAGATGCGCGTTACGCTGTAAGCATCGAAAATCACGTCTGCGCTGATGATTGCCATGTTCTCATGCAAACTCCGGGCAATGAGAACGGTCAAAAGGATCTTTGTGATGCAGGGGCAAACTCGCCGCAAGAATGGCGTGGGCGTAGGTTGGACTCAGCAGGAGGAAACCGTTCTTTGCCATGACATCGGCAAGGTAAACGCCCGCTTCCCGTTTTAACTTGAGGTTGCCGCTTGCTGATTTGATAGCGATTTCCCAAATGCTCATCAGGCTGACGTATTTGATGTTGTTAGGGTTTTCGATGAGGAGTTTAGCGGCATCGGGTAACTGCGGATCGTCATCAGCGAACCAGAGCAGGGCATGGCTGTCAAGGATGAGCGGCATCACAGATAATCCTCGAAACCTTCCGGTGTGGCGTCGAAGTCGGGAGCCATGTAGAGAATTTCTCCTTTGTGGCTGCCGCGTTGCGCTTGCGGGCGTGGCAGTTTCGGTTCCACTGGCAGAAGACGCGCGAGAGGCATTTCGTTTTCCATCAGAATAACCTCATCGCCCTGCTTGAGTTCGCGTACCAATTCCGGCAAGCGTTCTGTGGCTTCATTGAGTGTGATTTGATACATGACTTATGCCTCCTTTGGCTCATTATACCACAGTGGCGCGAGAGACATAAAGTGGCAGACGCTTTTTTGTATGCGTTGGTGAGCCAGTTTGGTTCGGGCAGGGCGCGATGCAGTAGGCGTGGGCTATCCGGCGGGGGTTGTCCTCTTGCTCTTCACGACAGGGTATACTCAAGAAAATCTGTTATCGAGGAACTCGCCAGATGGCCTACAATAAATTCACGATGAACAAACTGCGGCAGGAGTATCAGTTGGCAATCACGGATAAATCCGGGCTGTTCGCCGGTATTCTGCCTGTTCCTGTCTCCGATCTCCTGCGCCAGATACTGGCGAGGAACCGCGAGACAGCGTTACGAAGCGGAAGCGAGAAAGCCCGTTCCGAATATTTCATTGCGCCCATTTTAACAGAGGTCTACGAACAGGCGCAGGATCGCGCTACGCTGTTCTCCGGCATTGAGTTCAACATGGATAAGAAGCGGGGATTGGCGGGCTTCTGTGACTATCTGTTTACTCTTTCGCCGCATACGCCCTATATTCTTGCTCCAATTGTTTCTATCGTCGAGGCAAAGAAAGAGGACATCAACGCGGGCATTCCGCAGTGTCTTGCGGAATTGGTCGCCGCGCAGATGTTCAACGCGGCTCAGGGACAGTCTATCGCAACACTTTATGGCGTCGTGACTTCGGGAACGGAGTGGAAGTTTCTGCGACTCGAGGGAACCAACGCAATTGTTGACAGTGACATTTACTTTCTCGCCGATGTAGAGAAAATTGTCGGCGTTGTGCTTTCCATGCTTCAGTGACGCGCAGACATTCAGGGGCCGTAAATGTCTAAATTCCCGAACCGGCGGGAACGCCGACTTTTGCAGGCGGGAAGTCACACATCTACGGCCCCTTAGAGCCTATTCCGATAGGTTCCCCTTCTCCCAAAGTTGGGAGAAGGGGTCAGGGGTTGAGGGCCATTTGGGCTAGGCTCTTCGTCGCTGCTCACAGCGGAAGCGCCGCTTCCAGCATCTGCCAGTGTTGATTGTGGCGAGTCAGCACCATCAGGAAGTTGCGGCCCTGCGCCGAATAGCGGAATACCGCCGTGTCGTGTCCGGGGGCGAGTTTCTCCGGCGCGGGTTTAGAAGTGGAGGTGGTAGACACTGCCGGCCGGACGAGAGTGACGTTCTCGCTACTGCCATTATTCGTGATGGTGATTACGCTCACGTTTGCCGGCGCGTCCACGTTCATTGGCGCGTTGAGGCTCGTCAACTGTTTGAGCCAATCCTGCTCCCACAGCGTCAGGTTCGTGACGGGCAGCAGGGCTATTTTCTCTTCCGTATCCAGCGGGCATACCCCATCATCCGCGCGATGTTCCAGCGCGTGGCGGAAACGCTCGATATTGCCGGGCTGCAGGGCGGCAAACGGGGCGGTCAGGCGGCGCATCTGCTCCCGGTCCGCGCCCATCCACGCCTGCATATAGAGTTCGCCCGTCTGTCGCGCCTCCTGCTGCAATTCCGGCGTCAGCGCGGTGGCCGTTTGCTCCCACTTGCTTGCGGCTGTCGGCGTTTGCATCTCGTTCGCCATTATGGGCGCGGCGAAGGAGTGATTGGCGACCACGCGCCATTCGCCCGCTTCCCGGTGCAAGATACCCGCCGTAACCACGCTGTCGCCCACCTGCCGATTCAGGAAAACCCAGTCGGCGGGGGCATTGACGGCTTCTCCAACCCGTTCCGCCCGCTCCGCGCCCGCTTCCTTCGGGGCCATTTTCAGCAATGCGGCAACCATACTGCGCGGCACGAAGTTCAGCGCCCGCGTCGGTGTATCCTCGTCCGTGTTCACTCTGCCGCACAAACTGACATTCTGCAAAAATGCCTGCCGATTGCCGGACCAGCCGGGGGATACGCGGGACGTGAGCGCGGTCAGCGCGTCCACATCGCCCGTTTTCAGGGCGGTATCGAAGCGGGCAAGCACAGACTGCGCCGCCTGAACGTCAGCAGGCGTGGGCGCGGCCACAACGCCGGGAAGCGAAGGCTGATCTCCCGGCGAACCGTCGTAACTTTGCAGCACCTCGTCGGGCGTGTCCTGCGGGTGTACCATCACTTCGCCCAGGCTCTGCCCGTCGCCCGTCGCGCACGTCAGGAACCGGGGCAATTCAAAGTCCTGCCGGATGGGAATCACATGCCGCGACACAATCGGCAAATTGCCCAGGGTTTGCAGCGCGTTTTCCACGCCGCCATTCTGCGCAAGCGAAACAGTTTCAGACGGGCCGCTGTCACCAGTGAAAGATAGCTGGTTGCTGAACTGCGACTGCCCGACGGTAATCAGCGAAAACGATTCGCCCCGCTCCATGCCGTCCACTTTGAAATTGCCGTCCGCGTCGGTTGTCACATCGCGGGCGGTAGCAAACCAGGTCGAACGCGGCGAGGATAGCCAGTGCAGCGTTTTGCAGGTGACTTTGGAAAGCGGGCGGCGTTGGGGGTCTACCAATCGGCCCGAAACCGTCATCAGAACATTGCGGCGCAATTGCAGCGTCAGGTTGGCGTCGGTTTTGCTTGCCGGCCCGCTCCACTCGGCAAGGTCGTTGCCCTTTGTGGCCCAGATACGAATCTGCGGGCTGCCCCAGGGCATGTTGGGAATGGTGAACCTTCCCTCCGCATCCGTCCGCGACATCATGGTAGGCACGGCTCCGTTAAAGCCGGATGGAATGGCTTTCCCATCCGGTGTCAGGGTGAAACCGCTTTCAGGATTTCCGAAATCACCGTTGAAGAACTGCACGTTGTTGTTGAACGCGAACACCCGCCCGTTGGTGTTTCCTGTTGCGGCAAGCCGCACGTCCGCATTGACAACCGGTTTGCCGTCCGCGTCGAGCAGGCGTCCCTTCAGGAAGCCGTGCCGAACGGCGATGTCAACAGTGGGCGCGTCCTGCCCCGCTTCCAGATGCACGGTCTTCATGCAGCCCAGCACGTTGACTACATACTCGCCCGGAAGCAGATCGGACGCGGTCATTTCTCCACTTGCATTGGTTACGAAGCGGCTGAAGTTCATGCTGTTCGCCACGCGCATCATTGCCCGATTTTGCAGCGGATTGGCGCCGGCAACCATCACATGGGTTTGCGGCACGGGTTGATGAGTCTGCAAATCAAACACGCGCACTTTGACGCGAACCGTAGGCGTCGCCACAAACAGGCCCGCGTTTTGCCGCTCCCGGTCCTGTATGGCAAACGTATTCGCGCTGCCCGCCGCCATTGCCAGCTTGCCGCCCGGTTTCAGCGCGACTGCGGTATCGCGGGGAATGCCGTTCAGCGTGAATTTGCCGTTCGCGTCCGTTGTGGCGCGAAACTGCTCGGCAAGCGCGTCGGGAGGCAGAAGCGGCAGTATAAAGAAGTTGCCGGCCTGCTGCATCCCCGCCTGGCGCGAAACGATATTCGCCTTTGCTCCCGGCGTTGTATCCGGGCCAGGATTGACGCCGTTGCGAACGATGACGCGCGGCAACAGGGATTCAACGCGCACTTCCGTATTGGCGTTAGGAGTGCCATCCGTATGAACAAGCCGCCCCTCCAGCGTGGCAAGCGGCATCAGGTTCAACTGCACTTTGGAAAGATTGGGATTTCCCATCGTAACCTGCGTCCACGCGATGCCTTTACCCGGCAGCAGCGCGGTCACGAGAATTGCCGAAACAATAACGGTTTTGCCGTTGCCGGCCGGGGTAATGGTGGTTTCAAATTTGCCGTTCGCGTCCGCCACGCATTTATGAAACGGCTGCTTGCCATCATTTTGCGACCAGGTGACGTAAATTTGGGCGTTTGCCGCCGGTTTGCCGTCCGGCAGCGCCACTTTTCCGACAACGGGAATCAGCGCGGAAACCGCCGAACTGGCAGGGGCTGCGCCGGTTGGCGCAACGCGCTGAACGCTGACCTGCGCATGGCTTTGTCCCACGGCAGGATTTGCCAGAAGGGTGAGCGGCAGCAGCGTCGGCGCGACGGCAGCTATTTTGATGGTGAACCTGGTGGACGTGAATTTGCGTTTACGCATAGCGGCAACTCCTCCCAAACCAACCCCGAGAACGAACAAGAGCGACGAGAGAAAAGGACACGAGAAAAGACAGGTGAGCAAGACGACAGACGCGCCTTTGAAACAGCAGTACCTCTCCTTACGGATAAACAGTCTACCCGTTTCACTGTTTATATGATTTAATTTGGGAAATATCATGCCTGCAACTTAATATTTCCGTGAGAGGCGATTGCAGGGATAGACTGCAAACTTCGCGTAACGTATTGACGTGTTTTCGCGTCTTTCTTGCATCCTTCGTTTTATTTTATTTTCGGGCTTCCCCTGTTGGAATTGTTGGAGATGAACGCGTTATGGTGGTTACCAAACCTTTTAGCCTGTGTGCCGCCCTGCTTGCTTCCGGCTTGACGCTGCTGCTGGTCAGCACCTTCGGACAAGCGCCCACTGTCATGCCTCTGCCCGCGCAGGGCGGGACGCGGGGGCCGTCCGCCCTGCTCTTTCGCCCGGACGGCAAACAGCTTTTCGTAGCCGAGCAGGATGAGAACGACATCGCCGTTCTGGACGGCGCGGACGGCAAAATTCTCGCGCATCTGCCGACGGACGGGGAACAGCCCTGCGCGTTTGCGCTTGCGCCGGAGGGACATTCGCTGGTTGTCGCCAACACGTTTTCCGGCAGCATCAGCGTCATAGACATTGAAAAACGAACGGTTCGCGCCCGAATCCCTTTGTTGGGCGAACCGGCGGGTGTTGCCGTCACTCCCGATGGGCGGGCGTGGGTCAGCGTGAGCCAGTTGGATCAGGTCGCGGTTCTCGACATCGCGCAGGGCAAAGTCTTGCAGCGGATTCCGGTCGGGCATAATCCGCGTGTCCTTGCCCTTGCGCCGGACGGCAAAACGCTTGTCTGCGCCAACTCGCTCGGCGGCAGCCTGAGCCTGATTGATACCGCTTCCTGCGCGGAACGCCGCCGTATTCCCCTGCCCGCCATCAACCTGCGCGGCATGGCCTTCACTCCCGACGGTTCGCATCTCTGGATAACCGGCCAGCAACCCCACAACGAATTGTCCACGGTTCGCCCGGAAACGCTCTGGTCGAATGTGCTGTGCGAAGTCGCGTTAGGGGAAGAAAAGGAGAAAAGGAGAAAAGGAGAAAAGGAGAAAACCGATGCAGTTCAACCACCAACCACCAATCACCAACCCCCAACCACCCTTGAGCGAATGTTGATTTTGGATTTGCCGGAGTATGGCGCGTCCGATCCGTGTGGGATTGCATTGGACAGTAAGGGCGAAACGGCTTATGTCGCGTTGAGCGGGACGCATGAGGTGGCGGCAGTGCCGCTACAAGGGATAAGTGATAAGGGAAAAGGGGTAAGTGGTTCGGCACAAGCGGAAACCGGTTCAACCGCAAATGCCAACGCGCCAAAATCTATTTTCAAAAGTGATGGCGGGGAGATTAGCGCAAGTTTGCCTGTTTTCCATGTTGGGGCAGACATTCGGCGGGTTCGGGTCGGGTGCAATCCCCGCGCTCTCGCGTTGAATCCGCAGAGTCACGAATTTTGGGTCGGCAACCATCTGGGCAACTCGCTGACGGTTCTGCCTGCGGTTTGGTTCGGCGCGGCAGGAGACAAAACGCCTGCGGATTTGCCAACCGCGCGATTGGTGGATTTGGGAACGGCTACGCCCAATCCCAACCGCCGACTGAAAGGCCGCTTCTTTTTTGCCAGCGCGCACGTTTCGCATGGTCAGTTTTTTTCCTGCGAAAGCTGTCACCCCAACGGCGGCACGGACGGCCTTTCGTGGAAATTCGCGCATGTAAAGGACGGCATGGACGCCCGCAACACCAAAGACCTGCGCGGTTTATTGCTGTTGACCGCTCCCTATGGATGGGGCGGGCGCGAGGAGGATTTCGAGGTTTTCGTGCATGACGAGGTGGGCGGATTATTGAAAACGCGCCATTTGCAGCACCCGGAAGTTCACGCGCTATGGGATCTGGTCAACGAAACGCCCCTGCCGGCAAACCCTTACCGCAATGCCAACGGCGCAATGACGGCGGCGGCCCTGCGCGGCAAAACTCTGTTCACCGGGCAGGGCGGGTGCGCGCGTTGTCATGTGGGCAACATGTCCGGCGGCACGAAAAAGCGCGAAAACATCGGCACAACCCCGAAAGATGTCACCATAGATGTGCCGCATCTTGTCGGAGCCTACGACAGCGCCCCCTACCTCCACGATGGCCGCGCCCAGACGCTGGAAGAAATTTTCACCAGATACAACCCCGAACATCTGCACGGCAACGCCGCCACTCTGACCCCGGAACAACTCAAAGACCTGCTGGAATATGTGAGGGAACTCTGAAGCGTATGTGGATTGTATTACAGCAGCATGAAGAGTGTCAATGTGTCCAAACTTTTCACCACGATATTGAATGTGAACAGCTTATCTGAGTCGCGCCTACTTATGTTTACCGCCTCCTGTCATGTGACAGGAGGCGGTTTGCGCGTTGTAGCAAGTGGATACAGGGTTTAGCGTTTGCGGTTGGCAAGCGGATTAAGGCTTGCCAGCGCGGCGCGCAGTTTGCCCCACAGCGGCGTGGTCACGATGTCGTCGAAGAGCGAGTAGATAACGGGCGTGGCGAGCAGGGTCAACAGCAGGGACAGGGTTTGTCCGCCGATGACCGTGTACCCGATACCCCGGTTCGTCGCCGAACCCACGCCGCTGGAAAATACGAGCGGTATCATGCCCGCCACAAACGCGATTGTCGTCATCAGGATCGGACGCAGGCGGTCGCGATTCGCCTGAATAATGGCGTCATAGCGGTTCATGCCCCGCGCCCGCAGTTGGTTGGTATGGTCTACCTGCAAAATACCGTTCTTTTTCACCACGCCGAACAGCACCATCAGGCCGAGAACCGTGAAGATGTTGAGCGACTGGTTGAAAATCAGCAGCGCCATCATCGCGAACGGAACCGTGAGCGGCAGGGCGAGCAGAATGGTGATCGGGTGTATCCACGATTCAAACTGGGCGGCCAGAATCAGGTACATGAAGATAATCGCCAGCGCGAACGTGGTGATAAACGCCACGCCCGCCTTGACCAGTTCCTTCGATGTGCCGGACGGTCCCGCCGTGTACTGCGAGGGCATGTGCTGGTTGTCAATGATCTTTTGCAGCGCGGCGGAAACGTCAGACTGCGACGCGCCCGTCATTACGTTGCTGGTAATCAGCACGTTGCGCCGCCGATCCTGCCGCGTGATCTGCGACGGCCCGCTTCCCGGCGTAAAGTCCACGACCTGATCCAGCGTGACCGTGCCGCCCGGATTGGTCGTGGACGGAACCGTCATCTGACTGATAACGCTCGGATCGTTGCGATAGGGCAGGTCGGCGCGGACGTGAACCTCGTACTGTTCGCCGTTCTCAAAGTAGTCCGTGACTTTGGTTCCGCCCACGAGCAAGCGCCCCGTGTTGGCGATGTCGGCAACCGATACGCCCAGATCGGCGGCGCGCTGGCGATCCGGCACAACGCCCAACTCCGGCTGCCCGATAATGAGGGACGTATCCGCGTCTACCACGCCTGGAACCTTCTTGAACTCGGTCAGAATATTTTGCGAGTATTCGGTGAGTTTCTTCAAGTCCGGCCCGCCGATGAAGTAGGTAATCACGTACTGCGGCGCGCCCGTCGAGAACGCGGGAACCGGGCCTGCGGATGTGCGCAGGTTGCCGTATTTAGGCAATACTTGTGTACGCGCTAGCTGCGTCAAATCCTGCTGCGTCAGGCCGGGACGCTTGCCGACATCCACCAATTTGACGAAAATTCCGGCTAGATTAGGAGTCTGCTGCGCGTTGTTGCCGATAGTGACGACGGTATACGCCACACCCTTCATGTGGCGTATATCGTCGGCGATGCGGTTGGCAATCGCCGTTGTCGCTCGCAGCGTTGTGCCTTCGGGGGCGCGAACGCTCACCTGAAACTGCGATTCATCATCATCGGGAAGGAAGTTCTTGGAGATGCGCGGCACGGTATAGCCCATACTCAGCATTGCCAGAACGCAAGCGAGAACGATAATCCACCGATGCCGCATGGAAAAGTGCAGCAGGACTGTATACACGGCGTCAATGGGCTTGAAAATGCCCGTATGCTTGCTGCCGCCTTCGTGAATTGCCGATTGCCGATTGCCGATTGCCGATTGGTTCTCCTCTTCTCCTTTTCTCCTTTTCTCCTTTTCTTCCTCTGGCACGCCAACAGGCAGGCCATCCGAAGAAGAGGGCGCGTCGCTTGCTGCTTTCGAGCGCTTGATCCAGCGCGACGCCAGCATGGGCGTCATGGTGAAGGACACGATCAGCGACACAAAAATGGCGAAGGCCATTGTCCAGCCGAACGAGTTCATAAACCGCCCGACGATGCCCGACATGAACGCGACGGGCAGGAACACGGCGATGAGGGACAGGGTAGTGGCAAGCACGGCAAGCCCGATTTCGCGCGTCCCCTCAATCGCCGCCTCGAACGGCGTCATGTGCTTTTCTTCGATGAACCGATAGATGTTTTCCAGCACGACAATCGCGTCGTCAATCACGATGCCGACCGACAGCGTGAGCGCGAGCAGCGTCAAACTGTTGAGCGTAAAGTCTTTGGCGTACATCAGCGCGAACGTGCTGATGATACTGGCGGGAATGGCGATAGCGGAAATCAGGGTTGTGCGCCAGTTCCACAGGAAGATGAGAACCACGAGCGCGGCCAGAATGCTGCCGAGTTTAAGATGCTCTTTGACTGCGTCCGTACTCGCCTTGATGTACTCGGATTGGTCGCGCGTGATGATGATTTTGTAGCCGGGGGGCAACCCTTTTTCGATCTGCGCCAGCCGCTCTTTCAGGCCGTCTACGGTTGCGACCGTGTTCAGTCCCGACTGCTTGCGAATGGACAGAATTACGGTGGGAACGCCGTTGAACAGCGCGGTAGAGGTTTCGTCTTCCACGCTGTCTTCCACATGCCCGACATCGGACACGCGAATAAACGCCCCGCCCTTTTTGGCGACAACAATGTCGTTGAAGTCCTGTGACCTTTCCACGCGGCCATGTGTGCGCAGGGTCAGTTCACGGGTGTTCTGATCCACCTTGCCGCCCGGAACCTGAATGTTCTGCGCCTGCAACGCCTTCTGCACGTCAATGGCGGTCAGGTTCACGGCGCGGAGTTTGCCCGGATCGAGAACGATGTTGATTTGCCGCTTGCGTCCGCCGAGGAGGGTCACTTGCCCGACGCCATTGACGTTTTCCAGTTGGCGGCGCAGGGTTTTGTCGGCGTATTCCGTGGTGTCGCGCACATTGCCGGGTGATGACAGGGCGACTTCCAGAATGGGCGCGGCATCCGGGTCCACTTTGTCCACAATCGGCGCTTTCAAATCCTGTGGCAGGTCGTTCAGAACGCTGCTGACTTTATCGCGCACCTCCTGCGAAGCCACATCCACGTCTTTTTCCAGTTGGAAGGTGACAAGAATGACGCCCACGCCCTCATACGCGGTGGAGTTGAGGGTGTCAATGCCGCTGATGGTGTTGACGGACTCCTCGATTTTGTCTATGACTTCGGTTTCAATCTCTTCGGGCGACGCGCCATCTTCGCGCAGGGTGATGGTGACGGTCGGAAAGTCTACTTTAGGGAAGCGGTCCACGCCCAGTTTGGTGTAGCCGAAGTAGCCGACAACAACAAGCGCGAGAATGATAACGGTCGCGAACACGGGACGGCGCACACAAATTTCTGCCAGCCACTGCATAACATGTCTCTCCTACTGCAAACGATTTCCTATGCGGCCTGACCAAACAATAGCCGTGAATGAACGCGAATAAACGCGGATGGCGATGTAATTTTCACGCGAACAGGGCTGCAAGAAACAGTGTGGAGGCGGCAGCGCAGTGAAAGAAATAGGCTCTGTCATTCAAGAACGAAGCGGTTTCAAATTAGTTCGTAACCGAAGTATCTACGCAACTCGTGGGGTTCAATCACGAATAAAGCGCAACGCCGCCCTATTTTCGCATACGAACCATAAGACCGGTAAATTCCTGTTTCCGGGCTAACCGCTCTGCAAATTTGTACAGATTTGATCCAGCGTTTGATGCAGCATAGCAAGTTCGTTGTCCGAAATGCCGGAAAGCGCCTGCTGCTGCACCTGAAACATCAGGGCGCGTAACTGCCGTTCGCGGGTTCGTCCCGAGGCGGTCAGGTACAGGCGGGACACGCGGCGGTCTTCGGGGGCGCGGGCGCGGGCCACCAGTTGAGCGCTTTCCAGATCGGTGACGAGGGGCGTCAGCGTGGAGTTTTCCAGACCGCAACGCCGCGCCAGTTCGCCCAGC
Source organism: uncultured Chthonomonadaceae bacterium (assembly GCA_963817895.1). Lineage (GTDB taxonomy): Bacteria > Armatimonadota > Chthonomonadetes > Chthonomonadales > Chthonomonadaceae > CAWFQB01. Next base: position 1,220,525 of record CAWFQB010000001.1, on the reverse strand, counting down.
GTCAGGCCGTCCTCGTCGCCCAGATGCAGAAGGAGCGGCGTCGCGCCGGGGTTCACGTCGTCAATGCCCTCATCGCGCATCAACTGCAACGCCCGCTGCCGAAACGCCAGCCCGACCTGCTTGAACACGCGATACAACGGCTCATCACGCATGGCGGATGAGGGCGGATCAGCCTCCGGCATCCCGCAGTGCTGAATAGAAGCGGTGGAGGCAGAAGGCCTTGCCACAGGCTTGTTCTTAACCTTCACAGCCATCCTCCTCAAGTAGAATGGCTGTTAGCCTGCAAAAGCCTTTGCATCCGAATACCGAACACCGAACACGGAACACCGGATTTAGATGGTCCACGATTGTTCCTGTCCGACCGGCGTGACGGTAATCCCTAAACGGCGCAGAAAGTCCATGCCCGCTTCCAGATCATCGGGATCGCCTTCGATTTCCAGAATCATCATGCCGCCCGCGTTGTGGTCGATGTTGGCGCGGCGGATATTGGGAACCAGCCGGTAATCCGTCACCAGATGGTAGATAATCGGTTCTTTTACCCGTTCCAGCGGGTAATCCAGTTTCACGCGGGTTGTTTCGTGTTCAGCCATATCTCTATAATCCTTTGTGCTATTGATGTTTGTCGTGTTGATGTCAGGCGTGTCAGGGCGTGGTGTTCACCCACACGGCTGCGGTCGAATCGGTTGTGTAGTAGGTTGAAGTTTTAGCGAACATTTCAGCGGGCAGGGTAATCGGTATGGCGGGATTTTTCTCCCGGTCAATGTCTTTTGCCGCGAAGACGAGGCCGCTATGCCCGTTCATCAGCAGTTCGGCGTATTCAGGCGTTGTCCATCCCTGCACAAAGAACTTATCACCCCGGCGCAGCAGGCTCCATGTCGTGCCTGCGGGATGTTGCGCGGTCTGAACGTCCGCCGGTTTTGCGCCCAGAGCCAGTGTTTCCAGCGTATCAAACTTGCAGGCGACGGTTTGCCCGTTCGCAATATCCAGCGAGTGGGACAATCCGGGATTTAGCTGATGCAGGGCAGACAACGTTGCTTTTATTGCAGGTTGATAAGTAACTTGATTGGGCAGATGCAAGGCAAGTTGGTGATAAGCGTTATCTCTGACTCTTAGCGCATCATTGACAGCCAGCAGGCGCGCTCCCATAAAGGCGATGAAGGCAAACTGAAGCGCAATAACAGCCGCCATGATTTTCACGGATTTGGGGCGCGTGTTCCGCTTTTCGCCGGATTGCAGCGCTTGCGTTTTCGCGCTGCGCTGCGCCTGCACTTCCGCCAGAACTTCTTCGGGCGTGGCTTCCAGATTGAGTTGATGCACCGCTTCGCCGATGGGAATGGTTGCGGCGTCATGCTGTGCGCGGGCGCTGTGACGCGCCTCAATCGCCGCCGTCGCCTGAACCAACTCCTGCGGCGTCACACGCACCTGCGCGGCCTCATTTTCTACGTTTTGCGCTTCCTCGACAAGTAACTGCATGGAAATCTCCTACTACAGAACACATGGTTTCCGGGTGTTGAAAACTGGCGAGAATGTGTCTTCTTCGCCACCATGAAGAATCAGACATACTCAATCAAGTTTGATTATATTGGCAACAGTGATTTTCACCCTTTCACAATCTACAATCTTTCTCAGCGCATCGCGCATTGCGCTCACGAGTTTATGATTCAGAAAGAGAAAAGCCCCGACATTATCGCTGTAAGTTGTTCGAGGTGGTTGCCGTCGTAAGATAGCGGCTTGAACGCTGGAATGACTGGATCCATCAATCAACATAAACTTGAACGAGTTCTTCAGATAGGTCAGATATATCTTGAGGTTCTCCCTGCAAGGCTGCTGTGCCATTTGAATAAGCAGGTCACTGTCTTCTCGGGACAAGGAACCGTGGAAGGTTTCTGCAATAATGGTGTCTTTGGCGGTCGTTTCCCAGTCTTTTTCAAACTCGCTGCCGAAACTGTCGCAGCCGTAGCCCAAGCCGCGTGATGTTCCTGCCTGCCACAAATAACAGCGAATAAAAAGAATGTCAGACCGCTCTACATATTTGTAGAGAAATATCCAATCAGGCGGGTTCGGTTTCGCAAATTTCTTCTGAGCCTGCTCAATGTAAAACGGCATTTTGTCCCTGCCAAATTGTTGCTGCAATCGTAAATTCAGGGCTTCCTTATCCGCAATAATAGGAGGCTGCATGGTGTTTCCTCCACATTACGACGTTGTGAGCAGTTGCCAGACGCGCAGTATTTCCGCAACGCTCCATGCCTGCGCGTAACAGCCGTTGGGACGCTAATGCGTTCCGTTGATTACAACGCCAGTCGGGGCATCGGTAGTGGCATAGATGTGTTGATTCTGAAACGAGCGGATGGGAATTTTAACCAGCGTGTCCGGGCGCTCGTCAAAAGCGCCTGCTTTCGTGGCGTAAACAACCGCTTCCTGCCCGTTGAGAAGATGCTCGGCATCTTTCATGGTTGCCCAGCAGTTCACATAAAATCCGTCCGCGCTGCGCGTCAATTGCCATGTCGTGCCTGTGGATAGCTGCGCCGTATAGGTATGTGACGGGTCGGCGTTGTTTGCCAGTTTTTCGATAGTCTCGTATTTACATTGCGCCGTCTGACCAATGGGAATGTCGAGCGAATGAAACTGCCCGGATTTTATTAACTGCGCATCTATGACGGAAGTCGCCGGTTTGACAACGCCATTCTGCTGCTGAAAAACCTGCTGCTGTACCGCGAGCGGCAACGTGTATATCAGCGCGTTACGCTGCGCGACCTGCTGCGCCTCGGTAAGCCGACTATTCGTGCTGACAATCTGCATGCCCAATCCCAATATAATCGCTGTCTGCGCGGCGATAACAACCCGCATAACTCTGCTGGATTGTGAGCGCGTATTTGTCGTTACGGTGGCCTGCATCTGTGTGTTGGCCTTACGCTGCGCCTGCACTTCCGCCAGCACCTCTTCGGGCGTGGCTTCCAGATTCAGTTGATGAACGGCCTCGCCAATGGGAATAGTGGCAGCCTCATGCTGCGCAATGGCGTTCTGACGCGCCTCAATCGCCGCCGTCGCCTGCGCCAATTCCTGCGGCGTCACCCGCGCCTGCGCCGCGCTTACATCAACATTTTGTTCCGCTTCGAGAAGCTGCTGCATGGTATTTTCTCCATACTACGGCGTTGTGAGCAGTTGCCACACGCGCAGAGTTTCGGCCACGCTCCATGCCTGCGCGTAACAGCCGTTGGGACGCTGCGGTTCCATGCCGTCGAAAATTTCGGCAAGGCTGCCGATGCCGAAGGTGGACATTTGCGCCTGTAAGCCACTCAACATCTGCTTTGCGCCTTCTGCGTCGCCTGTTACTTTATAATACGATTCCGCAAACGGGCCGAGCAGCCAGGGCCAGACGGTTCCCTGATGGTACGCGCCGTCCCGATGCAGCGCGTCACCCTCGTAGCGCGGCTGAAAGTCAGGATCACGCGGCGACAAGGTGCGCAGTCCGCATGGCGTCAACAATTCTTCGCGCGCGACAGCAATGATAGACGATGCAAGCGGCGTATCCGGTTGTACGGTTGGAAATGGCAGCGACAAAGCGAAAATTTGATTCGGGCGAATGGACGCGTCGGAATGGCCTGATGGCGGCGCATCGAGAACATCGTATAAGCCGCGTCCATCTGCGCGGGCGAAGCGGGAGATGAAACTATCCTGCGTCTGTCGCGCCTGTTGTGTGTACGAACCAGACAGGGAATCGTTCAGCAGAGCGGCGAAATATGCCATGATTTGCAGCGCGTTATGCCACAGCGCGTTTATTTCGACCGGCTTGCCGATACGGGGCGTCACGACACAATCGCCGCATTTGGCGTCCATCCACGTCAGTTGAACGCCCTCCTGTCCGGCATATAACAGGTTGTCGGGGGGGTCTACATGAATGTTGTAGCGCGTTCCCTGCTGATGCCAGTTCACAATCTCCTTGAGCGTTTCCCACAGGCCGCCGGACAGGATAGTTTTATCCCCCGTCGCCTCCACATAGCGATATATGGCGACGAAGTACCAGAGGGTCGCGTCAACCGTATTATATTCGGGCGTTTCGCCGACATCGGGAAAGCGGTTGGGCAGCATCCCCTGATCCACGTACTGCGCGAACGACAGCAGAGTATCGCGGGCAATGTCCGTTTTTCCCGTTGTCAGGCACAAACCCGGCAGGGAAATCATCGTATCCCGCCCCCAATCCCCGAACCAGGGATACCCTGCAATGATTGTGGAACGCCCACCCGGAACCTGCACGATGAATTGCTCGGCGGCACGGGCAAGATGCCCCGCAAAGGATGAAGGATGAAGGATGAAGGATGAATCCGCTCCTGTTCCCTGGCTCTCCTCTTCTCCTTTTCTCCTTTTCTCCTTTTCCTCTGTTTTCGTCGTGGCGACAACGACAACGGATTGACCGGGCGTAAGAGATAGCGACAAGGTTCCGGGCGTGTATAAGTCTTCCTGAAAGTCCTGTCCGCGCTCCTGTTCGCGGGGGTGCTGAATGTGGTAGTACCAGTCGGAGTGAGGTTCAAAGCGCGTATCGGAAAGTGGATCGCCACTCTCATCCGTCAGATGAAGGTAAAGGGTTGTAGGCGCGGACGTGACGCGCTCGATTGGCGGCAACTGCAATTGCAGAGTGGAAGCGTCCCATGTAGTATCAGGGCGGAAGTCGCAGGCAATCATTTCGCTGTGGTAATCGCGCCACGCGAGCAGGGGGACGAGGGACAGGCGGACAGAAGCGTTGTCCGGGGCTTGCAGCAGGCGGTACGTAATAACTGTGGTATTCTCGCCCTGCGCCATTCGGATTGATTTTGTAAAGCGGAGATTGGGCGCGGGCTGCCATGTCCATGTCGGGTTGGGGGACGCGCTCCATTCCTGAAGCATCGCGTAGCCCTGCGGATAAATTGCGCCGGGGTAGATGTTTGCTGACAGCGCGTACGCGGTTTCCATCCCCTGCGCGTCCGTAACCGTCAGGGTTTCTTCCAATTTTGACAGCAGGACGGCGCGGCCACACGGCGGATGCAGGGAGGCGACGAGCAGGCCATGATAGCGGCGCGTGTTGGCAGTCGCCAGTGAAGACGACGCATAGCCGCCCAATCCGTTCGTTGCCAGCCACTCGCGGCATAATGACTCCTCTGGGTTACGCAGCAGTTCGGGGCCAAACGTCAGGAATTGTGTCCCGCCTGTTTGTTCCGGTTCAGCAGTATCATGCGGCATATTTGTGTCCCTCGCCTGCAATTGTATTTGTGAAATATCTCTGTTGAAAACAGCCTATCCAACAGGTTCCCCTTCCCCCAGATTCCGCATTTCCCCTTCTCCCAGGCTTTTTTGGGAGAAGGGGCCAGGGGTTGAGGGCTTCTCGAAAACAGCCTTATTGCAGTTCCATCATTTTCTGCTCGACGGCAGCGCGTTTCGGCCCTTTAGCCACCCACTCTTTGAACAGGGCGAGAGCCTCCTTCTTGCGTCCCGTAGCGGTGTACAGAGTCGTCAGATTACGGTAGCAAAGCACACTGTCCGGCGAACGTTTGAGCTGCGCTTCGGTTCGGGCGGCGTATGCGGCGATTAACTTCTGCCCGCGTTTTTGCGACGGGTCCAGCAAACCGGACTGCTCCATGTCCTCCAAATGCGCCGCCATCTGCAAGGCCTCTTCAGCGAATTGAAAATGCGCGGATTGTATCGCCGCAAGGACTTTCACCAGTTCCCCGCGCCTGTCAAACCATTTCGGCTGAAACATTTCCGTGCCCCAGTAGAGCGTTTCAAACGAGTCGGGTTGCAATGCCACAGCCTGCCGGAACGCGCCCGTAGCCGATTGCTCATCCCCCAGGAAGGTGGCGGCTACGGCAAACGCTTGCCAGGCGCGTCCATTCTGAGGGGACAGGGCGAGGGCATGCGTCAGAGCCGACGTCCGTTCCTCGTATGCGTATTGCAAATTCAACATGTCATTGGCGCTTATGTCGCCAATAACCCGACCGCCGCGAAGTTCCTCAGCGCGACGGGAAATAACCTGCGCCAGAGTCATCCAGGATTGAGGATTATCTATCGCGCAAACCACAGCCCACGCTGCTATCGCCTCCTCCCCATGTTTGTCTCCTCGCGTTCGTTCCAGACGAGAGTACAGCAGACTTGCGATGAAGTTCATAGAATACGAATCGTGAAAATTTTGAATTTCAGTCGCATACTTTTCCGGGGGCGCGGACAGCGCAATCACCAGTTCGGCAAGCAGGAGAAGGTGCTTCGGGGCGGCTTCGTTCAACACCGCCTGCGCTTTGGCCTCCTCCTCATCGCTCATCCAGAGCGATTTGGACTTTACCATAAAGGCCGCCAGCGAGTTATGCGCGCCCGCCTGCGCCAGCCGCGCCGCTTCTGCGCGGGGAATGTCGGCAAGCGTATTCCAGTCGTAATGCCCGATAGCGCGGACATCATCCCAATTCAGGCGCGTCATAGATGGCATGACCGGGAACTTAATGTCCAGCTGCTTCGCCAGCGTTTGAATCGTTTGTGGCAATTGCCCCACGACCTCTTCCGGGGTTCCCGAAAGGCGTATGGGTTCTCCGGCGGCTTTCCCGGCAGCAAGGGCAATCAGCTGATAGGTGAGAGTACACTGCTTCTGATTGCCCGTTATAGTTCCCGTGACAACATGCGTCACGCCCATAGCCTTGCCGAACGCCCGCGCCGCGTTGTCATGCAGACGCAAGTTCGGCAACTTGTTGTTCTTCATGGTTTCAAAGACGCGATCCAGCATCGGCATTTTGCCCAGCGTCCCGTAATTAGACAGGTGCCACTGTATTAGCTCTCCGCATCCATCGCCGAACTCGGCAAGCGCGGCGTCCGCTCCTGTGGGAACCGGGGCGCACACAACCACTCCCGACCCGCTTGGTTGGGGTTTGAGATTCTCAAGACGATCATGTTTTGGCGGTACAGGTGGCTGTGCTGTTGTTGGATTTACCGGCTGCGGAGTTGCCTGCCTGAAAACGGGAACAGATAGCGAAACGCCTGGTATGAAAATCGCGGTAAGGGCAAGCAGTAACAATCGAAAGAAACCACATAGCCCCGATGAAGAACGCATGACTTTGCCCCACCTTGCGACAAGACACCCCATGCGAACAAAACCTGCAACCTTCGCCCGCATGTTGTATCATATAGGAGTAGAATTCACCTTTATTTTAACCCGTTTTGCGAGAAATGCCCTTGTTTTCAGCACGAATTTGCCGTTTGCTTGTCTCACATCGTTCGCTGCGCTTTGCCGTGCCGCTGACTTTGCCCGTCCTGCTGTTTGGCGCGGTTTGGGCGCGGGGCGCGGACGAGCCTAAAATCGCGCAAACGCCTCCAGTTGATACCGCCGCGTATGACAAACAGATCAAGCCGCTGCTTCAGCAGTATTGCATCAGTTGTCACGGCGCGGCCAATTTCGCGGCGGGCGTGAGCCTGACGAAATACGCCGACGTTGCCGCCATTCAGCGCGATCAAACGACGTGGCGCAAGGTTCTGGCGCAGGTTCGGGGACGCTCGATGCCGCCCGCTCGTTCGCCGCAGCCTTCGATGGAACAGCGCGACCTGCTTTCCGTGTGGATCGGACATACATTGGCAAGCGCGGACGACAGCCTGCTGCCCAAAAATCCGGGCCGGGTTCTACTGCACCGGTTGAGCCGCGTGGAGTACAACAATACGGTTCGCGAATTGTTCGGCGTTTCCTCCAATCCCGCCGATAAATTTCCTGCCGATGGCGGCGGGGGCGGCGGTTTCGACAACAACGCGGATACTCTGTTCGTGCCGCCGATTTTAATGGAACGCTATTTGCAGGCGGCAACCGACATACTGGCGGAAACCAAACCGGAACGTTTGTTTGTTGTCCGTCCCGGCAAAACCGTTCCCGCCCGCGAAGCCGCGCGCCAAACTTCTCAGCCGCTACGCCACATTAGGTTACCGCCGCCCCGCCGATGCAACGGAAGTGGAACGGCTATTACGCCTGTACGATGCGGCTGCCAAACGGAACGAAGGTTTTGACAACAGCGTGAAGTTCGCGCTGAAAGCCGTTCTGGTTTCGCCGAATTTCTTATTCCGCGCTGAACAGAGTCGGCCCGCGCAGGACGCTTACCCGCTGAATGATTACGAGATCGCCAACCGCCTGTCTTACTTTTTGTGGTCGTCCATGCCGGATCAGGAGTTGTTCGGATTGGCGGCGCAAAAACGGCTGCATCTGCCCGTCATATTGGATCAGCAGATTGCGCGGATGCTGAAAAGTCCCAAATCACATGCGTTCGCGGATCAGTTTGCCGGACAGTGGCTGAAGGCGCGTGACCTGTACACGTCCGCCAAGCCCGACACGCGCCGGTTCCCCGCGTACACGCCCGAACTGCGCGACGCGATGTACGGCGAAACCATTGACTTTTTCGCGTCCGTCGTTCAGGATGATGCCAGCCTGCTGCGCCTGCTGGACGCCGATTACACGTATGTTAATGAAGACCTTGCGAAGCATTACGGCATTGACGGCGTGACCGGCCCGCAGATGCGGCGCGTGTCCCTGTCCGACCATCGGCGCGGCGGAATTTTGACGCAGGCGAGCATCTTAACCCTGACCTCGTACCCGCTGCGCACCAGTCCCGTTTTGCGCGGCAAGTGGGTATTGTCGGAAGTGTTGGGCGCGTCCGTTCCGCCTCCGCCGCCGGTTGTCGCCACGCTTTCGCCCGATGACGCGCCCAAAGGCGGTATCACGTTCCGGCAGCGATTAGAACTGCACCGCAGCAAGCCGGAGTGCGCCGGCTGCCACGCCCGCATGGACCCCATTGGCTTCGGACTGGAAAACTACGACGCGACGGGCAAATGGCGGACGGACATTGGCGGCAAACCCGTAGATGCGTCCGGCGTCCTGACAACAGGCGAAAAGTTCACGGGCGCAACGGAACTGAAGCAAGTCCTGCTGACGCAAAAGGACGAGTTTGCTCGCAACCTGACCGAAAAAATGCTGGCTTACGCGCTGGGCCGGGGCCTAGAACCCTACGACCTGCCCGCCGTCCGCAAAATCACCCAAGAACTGGCGAAGAACGATTATCGCAGTTCCCTTCTGATACGCGGCATAGTGAAGAGTTATCCGTTTTTGTACAGGAAAGAATAGCCCTCACCCCTAACCCCTCTCCCAATTCCAAGAGAGGGGAACTGAGATTGCTCCCTTCCTCCCAGAATTGGGAGGAAGGGCCGGGGATGGAGGGCTACAGGAGATAAGTATGTCGTTTGAAAACCCGCAATTGACGCGCCGAACCGTGCTGAAGGGATTGGGCGTGAGTTTGTGCCTGCCATTTCTGGAATCTATGCAGGCAGGAACCGCGTTTGCCGCCGGAAAAGTGGTCAAGCCGCCGGTTCGCATGGCCGCGCTGTATATGCCGAACGGCGTCAATCCGCATGAGTGGATGCCGCAGGGCGCGGGCGCGGATTTTGAATTATCGCCTATTCTGTCACCGCTGCAAAACGTCAAATCCGACATTCTGGTGTTCACGGAACTGATGAACAAGCAGAGCAACGACGGCGACGGACACTACTTCAAAGTCGCGCCCTGGCTGACGGGGACGCACATCACGAAAACAACCGGCAGCAATCTGCGCTGTGGCGGCGTGTCGCTGGATCAGCTTGTCGCGCAGCATATCGGCAACCTGACGCCCCTGCCTTCGCTCGAACTCAGCGTGGAACCGCCGACAACGTATGTGGATACCAATGTCGGCCTGACGGCTTTGTACGGTTCGCATATCTCGTGGAGTACGCCGACAACGCCCGTCACCCGCGAAATCAACCCGCAGCTTGCGTTCGACCGCCTGTTCCGCTCCACGCTTGCCGCCAAATCGTCCAATCAGAACGACATGAGCGTGTTGGATGCGGTGATGGACGACGCCAAAAGCCTGAACAACAAGATCGGGCAGGCCGACAAACTGAAACTGGAAGAGTATTTCGAGTCGGTTCGTTCGGTAGAAAAGCGGATCGCGTTCGACGCGGCGCGGCGCAAAGCCCACTATTCCGATGACGCGCTGGCGAAAGCGGAAGTGGAAAAACTCGGTAAGCGGATTACGGACTACTACAAGGATTCGGCGCAACTGCACGAGCGCATTGACCATACCGAACAGGTGCGCTTGATGCTCGACCTGATGGTACTCGCCTTCTGGACGGATTCGACGCGCGTGGCGACGTTCATGTTCGGCAACGAGGTGAGCGGCAAAAACTTCTCGTTTTTACCCGGCGTGTCGGGCAGCCACCACGAGATTTCGCACCATTCCAACGACAAGACGAAACTGGAAGAGTACAAGCGCATCAACATCTGGCACTTGCAGCAGTACGCCTATATGCTGGAAAAGATGAAGGCGATCAACGAGGGCGACAGCAACCTGCTTGCCAACAGCATGGTGTTGCTCGGCAGCGGCATGAAGGACGGCAACGCCCACGACCCGCACAACCTGCCGATGGTACTGGCCGGACAGGGGCGGCGACACGCTGGCAACCGGGCGGCATCTTGTCTATGGCAAGAACACGCCCCTGTGCGACCTGTACCGGGGCATGGCGACCCGCATGGGCGTCCCCGTCAGCAGTTTCGGCGACAGCGACGGCGAACTCCCCGGACTGGCCGACGCTGCCTACAAAGGCATCGCGCCTAAAGCGTAACTTGCCACCCTTGATGCAGTAAAGCGTAGGTTTCCAAATATTGGGAAACCTACGCTTTTGCCTTTGGGCTCGCGTAATCAGGCATGATATACTGTCGCAGAAGATACAAAATCTATAGATTCATTATTCGGAAGCCTCTTCTGAACCTATCACCAATTTCTATGATAGGATATATCGGCGTCCATGTCGGGACCCTGCTTGTGCTAAGATAGCCATTAGATTAGTCTTGAGTGGCTCCTGCGCAGTTAAATAAAGAGGCATAAGGCGTTCAGTTACAAATGTCTCTGTTGCGGTATGTCCTAAAAGGTGGCCCAGTGATATATTAGCGCTACTTTCCAATAAACTCTGTAATAGGTAGGAGAGGGCGTCTTCGCTGAAGTCATCTGTAGATAGATCAGCACGAGCCAACAGGATAGTCTGAGCCAAAACCTCCCGATATATCGATCCCCTCTTATTGAACTCTGCAAGGAAAGCGTCTTTTGTTTCAGTTTTCAGCGCATAGGCAAAGAGCAGGGAAAGGCGATTTTGAAACCACCAGTGCTTTTCTGGATTAACTTTAGAAGATAGCCACTCCAACCACCACTCTATGGCTCCAATTTCAATTACTCCAATATGTTCTTTTTCATTGTGCATTGCAACGCCATCAATGAGGTGGAAGGCAAAGATTGAATTACGCAACTTGAGCAATTGGACAAAAAGGCCTTCGTGGCCTATCCAGTTCAACTCCAATTGTTGCAGAAGTAATGAATTTTCTGCCAATAACTCTTCTCGATTCATATGTAAAACTTCGCTTAACGCAGCGAAAACTGGCTCTGTCTCTTGTCCATACCCAGCATAAAGCAGTGCAACTTTGGTCAACCCAACAGTATGTACGGCACATTCTTTGACTACATCAGCTATGTCATTTCGCACTTCACAAAGGCACTTTAATGCAGGAAGCCCCCAAGACGTATTCTTGGTATTTTTGCACAGGCCAATTAGACGTTCAACATGTGGCTTTCCAAACACATCCCAATGAAGAGAGCTTTTGTTCTTGCAAAATCGAGCAATGAAGTAAATTGTAGTTGCTGCCTCGTCGACACCATGCATTAGCAAATCAGCAGCAAATTCTAAAGATGCTGTCGAGTGCTGGCTTCGTAGATAATCCAAGACAATGCGGGTGTGAGCGCGAGAAGGCTCTCGATCCGCAGTGTTCGTACAAAACACACTTGCTACGATTTCTACATCAGCGTTACCTAGCAACTCCGCAGCACCTGCAATAAAGCCGTGAGTGGCTGAATTATCTGGATCATCATCCATTTCACATTCAATAGCGTCGGCCAATTCTGAAATGCGTTTAATATCCTCATTGGTGATGTAGGATTTAAAAAATCGCCCGATTGCAGAACAGTAGTTAAAATCAGAACGCCGTTCAACGAGGGATTGGAGTAATTCATCTTTGAATGAAACCCCCTTCAGTTCAAATAAGCGCTCCATTGCAGAAGCACCAATAGAATTCCCGCAATTTGCAATTGCGCGTAGAACTGGCTCATGGATTGCTGATACAGGTACATGAACCTGTAGAGCATATTCGAAATGATGGTAGAAATCGTTGCGAGTTTCTATGCGGTTAGGAACCTCTGAAAGCAATTTCTCAACAATCTGTTCCACGTTGGTTTCAACATATTTTGTTGCTCTTAATGCCAGTGAAAAGTCAGCGTCTGCAACTGCGCCAAGAAAAGCATCTGCCTCTGTAGCTGGCAACCTACTCAACGCTAGAAAAAGTGCTTGATCCCATCGCGTAAGGGTCAGTTTTTCTCTCAGCATTTGAGGGGAGTCTTGATATCGGCTAGCAAGTTCACCCGCTGCTAGATACTCGGTCACGGATTGATGAAAGAACGCGACCCGACTTCCTGAATATGGCAAAAGGACAGACTTACTGACGAGCCATTGTGTGACTTCATCTACGGTGATATCGCTGATACCTGTAGACTGCATCTCTTTTCTTATGGACAAACCACTTGGACATTGTACAATCCCGCGTCCGTAGGACGCTTGGCGGAACGCCACTCAGACGGGTGTTTTCAACACTCGGAACCCCGCCATAGTACAATCTTTATCTGGTTTGTCCATTAGCGCCTGAAAGAATAGCTGGACTGGCTGCGCTTCTTCGCCCTTGTTGATAGCCTCATAGGCAGCTACGGATAACATTTGCTCTAAATCTAACGATGCACCGAAGCGTTCGGAGAAAGCCAATGAAAGGTTCTCGAAATATGAACGATAGAAGTCTCGTGGATGGGGGTAGGATGGAATTTGGACCGCACCGCTAGCAACCAACTGGAAATAAAAAGGCTTTTGCAATAGTGCAAGGAGTTCGCGCTTAAAGCGACCAGCAAGATGAAATCTTACGACGTTCGAGTTCTTGAATAAGAAAGTTTTCATCTATCTGATCTAAGGCGTAGGTAGGTAGTTCAAACCTCCCAAGACCATCGTCAGAGCGTGAGCCAACAATTATGCTGACGGCTGGAAACTTGTTTAGAAATGTTGTGAAATCTCTCTCGTGGGAGCCGCGCTCCCACGGATCACGCGGCATCTCGTTGAATGAGTCCAAAAACACCTTTACGCGAAATTGGTCAGCGATACTCGTGAAAGTTACTTCTGCGGGGAGGTTGGCTTCAAGAAGGGTAACTAAGTCGCCTGTGTACAATTTCATATCGGCTAAGATAGGAATGATTGCGTCATCGAGCAACGGCGAATCTGCTAAACATGCGTCATGCAAATTCTGAGCCAGCCGTGCGGCGGCTTGTTGGAACCTGTAAGTCTTACCCGACCCCGGCAAGCCAACAAGTAAAGCGCGTTGTGGCCCCTCATCCAAGAATGTACTGATCGATTTATGATCCCATGAATTGAAGAAAATTTCAGTGTTGTAAGTTTTGAAGTTTCTGGCAGTGTGAACGCGCAAAGGCCACTCTGGTGTAACTAAATTGACGTGAGTTAAGCCGTTTGCGTAACGTAGTAGAGGCAAAATTAAAGATGATCGGTCGTCTGCTGAATTATCTGGCTGAGCCTCAGATAGCTTTGGCGCAGCTAGATCATCAAGGAGAGCTAACAAATTTGAGTGGTCGCGCCCTCCTTCAGGCCGCTCCGTTGTTTGATATGTAATCAGGTGAATCCCGTAGTTTTTGCGCCAGTAGTTGATTTCACCCGCCCCTACATCAGCCATAACGGCGTAATGATCTCGCACTCCGCCTTTCCATGTATTGGCAAGAACATCACGTAATAAGATAAAATCTGGATCACGTAGTCCAAATCCAAGATAAACCCCTGTGTGCCACAATAGGTTGAGACAAAATCCCGTACACGAAATAGTGTAGATCGCCAGGGCGGAGAATGGATTTCTCAGATGAATACGCCGTTGACAGACAGCCCAACCACTCGCCTCACCAACAATGGACACCACAGCGCGCCCTCCCCCGCGCTGCGCCCGGAGGCGCAGGTGCAAACGCGCCCCACGCGCCGCCGCTTTACCGCTGCGTACAAGCTGCGCATCCTTAAAGAAGCCGACGCCTGCGTCAAGCCGGGAGAGTTGGGGGCGCTGCTTCGCCGCGAAGGGCTGTACTCCTCCACGCTTGCCAACTTCCGCAAACTGCGCGAGGCGGGTCAGTTGGGCGAGAAGAACTCTGCCCAGGCGCAGAAGCAGCGCAAAGACAAAGAAGCCGCCCGCCAACGCGATGCCCGCAGGATGGCCGCTCTGGAAACCGAGAACCAGAAACTGCGCGTTCTGCTGGAACTCCAAAAAAAAGTAGCGGCCTTGCTCGACCTGACACTGGAAGAAACGCCGCCCGAATAAGCCTGGTTGCCGAAGCGGGCGCAACGACCGGGATTGGCCGCGCCTGTGATGCGGTGCAACTGAGCCGCGCCCGCTTCTACCGGGAGCAACACGCTGGTACGGGCACAATCCAAGAAGGCGTCCTTGTTCCCAAAGCACAACGGGGTTCTCCTCGCCGCTTGTCGGAAGAGGAACGCGCCCTGTTGCTCAATCTACTCTTGTCGGAACGCTTTGTAGACGCTTCGCCCCGGCAGGTGTATGCGCAATTGCTGCAAGAAGGCGTGTATCACGCTTCCTATCGCACGATGTATCGCCTGCTGCACGAACACCAAGCCATCTGTGAGCGTCGGCGGGTTCGCAGGCATCCGGCGTATAGCAAACCTGAACTTAAGGCAACCGGCCCTAATCAGGTGTGGACATGGGACATCACCTACTTGAAGACGCCCATTCGGGGTCGCTTCTATTACTTATATGTGGTTATGGACATCTACAGTCGTTATGTGGTCGGCTGGATGCTCGCAGACCGGGAGTGTCAATACCTGGCGCACAAGCTGCTGCAAGAAACCTGTCGTAAATACAACATCGCGCCTAACCAACTCACCCTCCATGCGGATCGCGGCGGGCCGATGAAAAGCCAGTCGGTAGCGCAGCTCTTACTTTCGTTGCAGGTGACCCGTTCGCACAGCCGCCCGCGTGTCAGCAACGACAACCCGTACTCGGAAGCCGGGTTCAAAACGATGAAGTACAGCGCCTACTTCCCGGAGCGCTTTAGCAGCCAGGAAGACGCGCAGACGTTCTGCCAGGACTACTTTGTCGGGTACAATACGTGCCACCACCATACCGGCTTGGTGTTGCTTACGCCCGAACAGGTGCATTTCGGCGAAGCAACGCAGGTATTGGCGCAGCGGCAAGTCACGTTAGATAACGCCTATGCCGCGCATCCGCAACGCTTTCGAGAGCGTCCGCAGGCGGGGCAGTTACCCGACGTCGTCTGGATCAATGCGCCTGCGTTGCCCGTTGGCGAAGGCACAGCACCGGTTGCCGGTTGAGTGGCGAGGAATGACTGCTCGCTACATAAAATACTTTCGCTTTTTGTCTCAAAATCCTTGACACATTCCGAACCACACGGCGTGTTATGAGTAGTGTCTTGAGCGACTCTAATGAATAATTTCTTTCGCCGCCTTCAAGCAACTTTCGGTAGTGTTCGCGAGTAAGTACAACACTATCTGCATCTTCAACATCTCCATGAGGTTTGAAAACAAAGTCTAATGTCTTCGCTTGAACAATATTGGCCTGTTCAAATGGTTGCTTATTTGTGATAGTATGGAAAGGGTGATGACTTTGCCATTTTCGCAAGCTATCTTCAAGAAGCCGATCATAGTTGGTCGTGATAAAGCAACGAGCGCCAAAAGAGACAATCTTGCGGTGTATTTCGTGGGGGTGAGCATTGCCGAACTGACATGCTTGTCGGATGAACTCACCAATTTCAGCATGTGTCATCTGGTCGAAGCCGTAACTCGCTGATTGCAAGAGATCTTGGTCTATCTCCTTTAGGACAAGTTGACTGTCACGATCAGATGATTTTAGATAATTGGCAAGTTGTTTCAGCAATCCGTACCAAGATGGAAGATCGGACCAACAAGAAATCCCGGAACCAATAAAGAGAACAGTATCCTCCTGTTGTACAGCGTGTCGCAATTGATCGTTCATGTTCTTTTTCCAACGGAAATTGAGCCTTCGTTTTGGCCTCAAAGCCTTTCCGTATATTACCTGAAACAATGTCTTAATGCAAGTAAGAATTTTAGCAATGGTGGACTATGCAATATCAGAATCAGCTATAAGGAGGCAAGAGCCATGACAGCTATCACCTTTGCCGCTCAACTCACCGCCGAAGGTTCGCTTACGGTTCCGAAAGAAATGGTTGTCGAGTTAGGATTGCAACCCGGCGATATGCTGCAAGTACATATCGAAACGGCGCAAACACCAGAAGCGCAGTCCGTGGGGAAACAGGAACCAACGCCATTGGAACGCGCCGTCTACGAAATGGTACACCGAACGCCGGAACAATTGGCGCAGGCGCAGCAACGCGCAATGGAACTCTATCCGCCGCGCAGGACGCCGCCGCTGGGTAAA
Source organism: uncultured Chthonomonadaceae bacterium (assembly GCA_963817895.1). GTDB lineage: Bacteria > Armatimonadota > Chthonomonadetes > Chthonomonadales > Chthonomonadaceae > CAWFQB01. The sequence goes on along the minus strand of CAWFQB010000001.1, from coordinate 1,203,946 downwards.
ACGCTGGCGGACATGGTTTCCGGCAAGTGGCCGGGGGATGAAACCGAAGAGCAGATACAACAAGCGCTTGCGGAGCTATCTTAATGCCATCCCTGCTTCCCGACCTGCTTGATACCAACATCTTTGTTAATCTCATCCGTGACAACGCTATTGGGCAACGGCTCAAGCGGGACAGGCAACTCTTGATGACGGAAGTTGTTCCTGCCTACTGCCTTGTCACTGAAGGCGAGATACGCTCACTGGCAATTCAGTGGGCATGGGGCCATGACAAACTCGAACAGATGCAGTATCTTCTTGATTACTTCCGTCCAATCTCCATTGAGAATCGGGAAACGATGCAGGCGTATGCTGTGATTGACGCGCAGAGTAAAAGTCAAGGATTTACAATGGGCAAGAACGATGTGTGGATTGCGGCAGCCGCTTACGTAACGGGTTTTGAACTGCTGACAACAGATCGTGATTTCGATCATCTGCAAGTTCTCCATAATGCGGAAAAACCTGCGCTTTTGTCTGTGTCAGGCGCTAAAGAATATATCAGGCGCGGGGGGAAGGCGCGGTTTGAAGGGCGTAGGCAATGGCCTCTTCCAGCGTAAGACAGCGCCCTGCCGCCCACTCTGCCGCGTAAGCCGTTTCCCCCAGGTGCGAACGCGCTATTGCAAGTTGCGCCTCCGTTTCCTGCGCATCCGAGGGGGGCAGAGGGACATGAACAGTCTCGCGTTGCGCCTCCGCTGCGCCCATCAAGCGAACCATCTGCGGCCATTGTTCCAGAGCCGCATTCAGATAAGCGAGACTTTCCAGTACATAGGGGATATACTGACGATTGCCCAACTGCTGAAACAGCCGCAGGCTCTCCGCGTACATTCGGCGCGCATCGGCGTAATTGCCCATACGGAAAGCGGCTTCAGCAATATTGTTCAACACAACAGCCACCTGAAACTTGTCTCCAAGTTGGCGGTATATAGCCAGGCATTGCGCGCCTAACACGCGCAACTCCTCATTATGGCCCTGCATATAAGCGACCACCGACAGATTGCTCAGAGCTATAGCCGCGTAACGCTTGTCTCCGCATTTGTTCAACAATCGCAGGCTTTCTTCAAAAGAACGGCGCGCGGTTTCTTGGTCCTGTTGCTGATGTAAGGCGATGTTGCCTAGCGAGTTCAGCGTGACGCCCATGCCATGTTCGTCTCCGATTTCCTGCTGAATTTGCAGGCATCGCAGGTGCAACGAACGCGCCAGTTCCGCATTCTGCTCGGCGTAGGCGATATTGCCCAGCCCACTCAAGGCCAGCGCAATGCCTATCCGATAGCGCAATTTTTCGGAGAGTTCCAAGCTTTGCTGGTAACTGTCCTGCGCATAGGTGTAATCGCCCTGTGCCCAGGCCAGCGCGCCCACGCCCCGTAGCGCGTCCACCCTATCTGTTGTGGCTTGTTCCTGGCTTGCTTGCGCCATCAGGCGCGTCAGTTGTTCGCGTCCCTCTGCAAAGTAGCCCCGTATCTCCCAGAAGCGCCATAAGGTTCCGGCCAGGCACAGACTGGTATCATTGACCTGCCAGTTCAGGGCCGCGCGCAGATTGTCGTGTTCTCTTTCCAATGTATCCAGCCAGGCAGCCTGCTGCGACCCTGTTAGCTGTGAATTGGCCTCTTTTGCCAGCGTGAGGTAGTAGTCCTGATGCTTCTGCTGCGCGTCCTGCTTTGCGGTATGACTCTGTAGTTTCTCGGTGGCATACTGCCGCACGGTTTCCAGCAGGCGATAGCGCGTATGCCCCTCCTGCTCTTCACGCGCGACCAAGCTTTTATCCACCAGGCTGCCAAGTATGTCCAGAACCTCCCAATCTTCGATTTCCTCGCCCGCGCAAACCTGCTCCGCCGCTTCCTCGAACCATCCGCCGGCAAACACAGACAGGCAGGCGAGCAGTGTCTTTTCCTGATCGTTGAGCAGATCATAAGACCAATCAATCAGGGCGCGCAGGGTCTGCTGACGCGGCAGGGCGGCGCGGCTTCCACCCGTCAGCAGGCGGAAACGGTTGTCCAGTTTGCTGTCAATCTCCTCGACAGACAGGGAGCGCGTTCTTGCCGCCGCCAGTTCGATGGCAAGCGGGATGCCGTCCAACTGTCTGCATAAATGGGCAATGGCGGCCACATTGCCGGAGTAAAGGGTAAAATCCTGACGCTGCTGCCGGGCGCGCTCCACAAACAGTCGGGGCGCGTCGTACTCCATCAGCCGGAGTATCGGGTCTGTCGCTTCCTGTCCGATTGTCTCCTGATCCACCAGCAGGGTATCTTCAGGAGTTGGCGCAAGCAGGGACGGGATACGCCACGCATGTTCGCCGGAAATACCCAATCGTTCCCGACTGGTTGCCAGAATTGTCAGATGCGAACAGCTTTTGAGCAGCGTGTCGGCGACACGGGCGCAGGCATTTATCAGATGTTCGCAGTTGTCCAGCAGCAACAGTATCTGCTTATCCCGCAGGGCATCCGTGAGGGTTTGCAGCAGGGGACGGTTCGCTTCCTCGCGTATGCTCAATACAGACGCTATCGCCTGTGGAACCAACTCCGGCTCCGTCAGCGCGGCCAGTTCCACCAGCCACACGCCGTCCTTGTAGTGATCCACCAGGTCGGCTCCCACCTGCACGGAAAGCCGGGTTTTGCCGACCCCGCCGATACCGAGTAGCGTCAGCAGGGGAGTGGTCGTGAGTAGCCGCTTGATCTCCTCCATTTCGCGCTGTCTCCCGATGAACGAAGTCATCTGCCGGGGCAGGTTTGTGGGAAGGTAGTCCAGCGACTTGAGCGACGGGAACTCTGTGGGCAGGGCGGGATGAAAAATCTGCCAGACGTGTTCGGGGGCCAGAAGGTCTTTGAGGCGGTGCTGCCCCATATCCTGAAGCGTGACATCGGGAGGCAGACTGTCCCGAACGAGTTCATAGGTAGCCTGAGAGAGAAGCGTCTGCTGCCCATGCCCGACTCCCTGCAAACGCGCGACGCGGTTGAGCGTGGGGCCAAAGTAGTCGTTATCGCGCTCTTCCGCTTCGCCGGTATGCAGTCCCATACGAACCCGGATGGAGCCGACTTCCCCCCAATCCGGCTGCTGTAGGGCTAAGTGAGCCTCTAAGGCGGCGGCAAGCGCGTCGGGCGCGGTTGGAAAAGCCGCGCAGAACGCATCTCCGACCGTCTTGAAAACGTGTCCATGATGCTGTTCTATGGCCTGCTGTAGCAATTTATCGTGGCAGGCCAAAGCTCTGCGCATCCCCTCGGGATACCGGTCCCATAGTTTGGTGCTGCCCTCAATATCCGTGAAAAGAAAAGTAATCGTGCCTGTCGGCATAGATAATATAGATGACATAAGCAAAATCCTACCACCATGGAAATCCTAATTGGAGCGTTACAAGAAATTAGACGCAAATGCCTGCTGAATAAAATACGAGTTTTTCGTTCGCAAGGAAGGAATCAACTCCTGGTAAATAGAATTGTATTTATAGAAAACTAGGTTTAGCGCTCTGCCCGTAGCGAATTTGTGATAAATTTTCATAAATTTTGGCATATTTGTCTACAAATAGCGTAATCGCCGCACTTTGGCATGAATTCTTGCAAACAGTATAGAGTACAGATGGCGTTTCTTACTCTGAATGTTTTCACTCCAATTCGCCTATCCTCAATGCATCCCATTTTTAAGGAGACACAACATGAAAACCGCCTTGATTTTAGCCTGCACAGCACTGTGCCTGAGCCTTGCCGCCGCGTCCCAGGCGCAAAAGCTGACATTGACGGCTGCGCGTTCGGGCATTATTCCCGCCGGGGGCGGCACCGTTGGTATCCGGGGAGAGATTGCCAACACCACTTCGCAAATGCTGACGATTACCAACGACTCGTTTTTTGTCCAAGGTGGCTCCGAAACGAATGATTATATTCTCGTCAATAACCCCACTCCTCTGGTGATTGCTCCCAACAGCAGCTATTTCGGCCAGATCGACACGAGCGTCACTAACCAGGACATGAACGGTATGGCGCTTTCCGACAATAAAACAGCTCTGTACCTGTTCACCGCCTCCTATGGCATGAGCAGTCCGACCTTCGTTTCGGAGGGTTACATTACTCTGGACTATACCTTCAGTGACGTGGGTACGGGAGCTAATGCGCAAACCTTCACGGGTGTGCAATTTAACTTTCCGGCAGCGGCTGTGACGCCGGAGCCGGGAACCCTTGCGCTGCTGGGCAGTGGGATGGTGAGTGGCGGCCTGCTTCTGGCGCGTCGCCGCCGCAAATAGCCTTCAGTGGATGGCGTGACTTGTGATCGTACTCCGGCAAGAGTGAACGTTTATGCAGGGTCGTTGCTTGCTGCGCCCACGTTTGCGGAGGGTTCAGCAAGCAGAACCCCTACGACGTATCCATGCGTTCACCTTTGCTGTGTAACAAGCTCTTTGTACAACTTCGGCGCGAAAGAAATTCTTTCGCGCCGAAGTTGTTTGTTTGTTGTGGCGCGTACACACAACAAGAACTTTCCTCCATGATGCTGCTCAACAATGTTCCTCACTGGCGAGGCTCTATGGCGCTGCTCAATGAAAGAGATTTATGCGCGTTCGGACGATTTTTGCTCTGTGGCTGCCGCTTGCGGTCAGTTTTGAATTGATGATGCTGGAAGGCCCTGCCGTGCAGGGCGCAATGGGACGGCTCGCCGCCCCGGAATTGCACCTCGCCGCGTGGGGCCTGACGCTGTCCCTGTCCCTCCTGATCGAAAGCCCGGTCATTATGCTGCTGGCGACGGCGATTGCGCTTGTGCAGGATGCCGATTCGTACCACGCCCTGCGCCGCTTCATGCTCACTCTGGCAGGCGGCTGCACCCTCCTGACCGCCCTGATTGCCTTTACGCCTCTGTTCGACCTGATTGCCGGCAACATCATGGGACAGCCCGCGCCCATTGTGGCTGCCGCCCGTCCCGCCATGCAAATCATGCTGCTATGGACGGCGGCGATTGCGTGGCGGCGGTTTTATCAGGGCGTACTGGTGCGCTACGGGCAGACGCGCCGCGTGTCGTGGGGAACCGCGGTTCGCCTGAGTACGGTCCTCTGCGTGGCAACCATTCTGGCTTCGCTGCGCCACATTCCCGGCGTACAGGTCGGCGCCTACGCGATCATGGCCGCCGTGATCGCTGAAGCGTTCGCAACCACACTGTTCGCCCTGCCCATCATTCGGGGGCAGGGGGCGGGATTCAGGAGTCAGGATTTAGAGAAAGAAAAGGAGAAAAGGAGAAAAGGAGAAAAGGAGATAGAGGAAGCAAGGAATGGGGAATATGGGAATAGAGAAGAACCTCAATCGGCTACTGGCAATCGGCTATCAGCAATCCCTTCATCCTTCATCCCTGTTCCCTCTTCCCTTTCTCAACGCGCTATCTGGAAATTTTATGCGCCGCTTGCCGCTACTACGCTGCTCACGTTGTCTGGCACAGCCGATGACGGCTGCCGCGCTGGCTCGCCTGCCCAATAAAACCGCGACGCTGGCTGTATGGCCGGTCGTGTCCATGCTGCTGCTCGTGATGCGGGGATGGGGGCTGGCACTACAGGAAATTACCGTGTCGCAGGCTAAAAATCCGGCTTCTCACGCTCCCCTGCGACGTTTTACCCTGCTCGTCGGCCTGACAACCACTGCCGCCACCGCCCTGATCGCGTTCACGCCCCTGCTGAATGTCTATGTGGGCCGTATTCTGCATTTGCCGTCTGACCTCCACCAACTGGCGCGTATCGGCATCGGCGCGGGCGTCCTCCTGCCCCTGCTGTCGTCCCTGAGCGCGTGGGCGGGCGGCCTGATTGTCGCCAAAGGCCAAACCCACCACCGTTACAAAGGCATGGGCATCAACCTCGGTACGCACATTACCCTGCTGTTCTTCGGCGTCGGCCTGCGCCTGCCCGGTATCTGGGTGGCGGCAGGCGTGTTCACCGCTGCTGCCCTCGCCGAGTACGTCTACCTCGCTCGCTACGCAAGATAGAAAAGGAGAAGAGGAGATTGGGAACTGCGAAACACACGAAATAAACGAAAAAAGAGAAAACAAAGTTCAGACCACGAATAAGGCGGATGAAGCGGATATACAACTATACGAACAGAAACAGATTAGCCCTTGGCGCATGTAATCCTGTCCATCCTGAAAAATCCTGTTCATCCTGTCTATTCTCTTTATGTTTTTGTCCTTTTTTCGTTTGTTTCGCGTATTTAGCGGTTCTCTTCTCCTTTTCTCCTTTTCTCCTTTTCTCCTTTTCTACTTATCCCGTTCGTTGATGCCCATGCCGCTTTTGTTCGGGTACGGCGGGCGTTTGGGCGCGGTGTAGGGGGCGCGTTTCAGGTCGTCGAGCATCTGCTTGATGCCCGCATCCAGTTGCGGGTCGCCGCCGTTTGTCATCAGGGCGGGATCGTCCATCACCTCAATGTCGGGGTCTACGCCGTGTCCTTCGATGCCCCACGTACTGTTGAGTTTGTAGAAGGCGAAGGTGGGAGCGGTGATACTGCCGCCGTCTATCAGGCCGGGATTGCCGGAAATGCCGACAAGCCCGCCCCACGTCCGCGTACCAATCAATTTGCCCAGTTTCGCCTGCCGGAACATCCAGGGGAACGCATCGCCGCCCGAACCCGACAGCCCGTTAATCAACATGCACTTGGGGCCGGGGCTGGAAACGGGAGGCCATTGCCAGTCCAGACCGTCGCGCCGCGCCCAGTAGTTGGTGATGGGGCGGTTGAGCAGTTCGATGAAACGGTCGGGAATCTGGCCGCCCGCGTTCCAGCGTTCGTCAATAATCAGGGCGTCTTTGTCGTACTGCCCCATGAACTGCCGGAACAGATCGTTTTGCCCGTTGACGCCCGTATCCGGCACGTAGATGTAGCCCACGCGCCCACCCGTTTTCTGCTCGACGTATTTGCGGTTCTGCTCGATCCAGTCGCGGTAGCGCAGGGTTGCTTCGCTTCCCGTCAGGCGAACCGTTACGTCGCGGGCCGCGCTGTCCATTGTCGGCTTATCGCTGACCGTGATGGTGACAACCCGATCCGCCAGATTTTGGAACGCCGCCCAGGGGTCCTGTTTCGTGTCCAGGGGCGCGCCGTTGACGGCGAGCAGATAATCCCCCGGTTTGACGTTGACGCCCGGCTGCGCAAGCGGGCCACGCGCTTCCACGTCCCAGGCCGCGCCTGTGACGATTTTCTTGATGCGGTACGCGCCGTTTTCCAGAGCTGTAATCCGCGCCCAACATGCCCACAGATACGCTCGGGGTCAACGGGAACATCGCCGCCGGAATAGTAGGCGTGTCCCACGTTGAGTTCGGAGATCATTTCGCTGATGACATAGCTTACATCCTCGCGCGTCGCGCAGCTTTCCAGCATTTTGGCGTACTGGTCATGCACGTTTTTCCAGTTCAAGCCGTGCATGTTCGGGTCGTAGAAGAAGTCGCGCTCGATACGCCACGCTTCGTCGAAAAGCTGCTTCCATTCGGCGCGGGGATCAATGGTCGTGGTCATGGCGGCGGGCGTAACGGTTTCGCCTGCCGCGCCCGCGCTCGCGTCCTGCAAGGTCGCGCTTGCGCCCCGCGCAATCAGGATTTTCTTGCCGTCCGGGCGTGATTTCAAAACCGCCCGCGCCCGCCGCGACTGTTTGTTCCTGCCGCTTTTCATCGTTGATGTCGAACAGCTTGATGCCGGGCGCTTCGCCGCGAACCGAAGCGGAAAAACAGCAATTGGTTGCGGTCATTTACGGCCAGATTGCGGAAACTTCCGCTGCGAACGGGCAGCAGAATGGCGCGATTCTCCATTCCGTCCAGGTCAATATTGACATGAAGCGGAGCGGCGGCAGGCGCGGCAGCGGGTTTGGCCCCGGCAGGAGCATTGCCCGCGCCCTGTTTGGGCGGCGGCGCTCCCCCGACCCGCTCCGCCGACATTGCCATGATCTGCCCCATGATGGTAACGTTGCCGGACAGACGATTGCCGACGATTTTGGCAGTGAGCGTTGCCGTCGCGCCACCGGGCAGAGCCAAACTCAGCATCAGTTCTTTGGTCGCCGGGTTGTATGTTCCGGTAATATCGGCATTGCCCTGGTCCGACTGCGCGGTTCCCGTAACGGTGTTGTTCGCGCCCAGAACCAGATGCAGCGTGAAATTGACGGCTCCCGCCATGCCTTTCCAATCGCCGGATACTTCATCGGTTTGCGCCTGCTGTACCTCACCCCCGGCCCCTCTCCTGGCCGCTCCTTCGTCGCCAGGAGAGGGGAGGCTTAATAGGGGGATTGTTTCAGAATTTGTTATCTGCATCCCAATCGAAGCCGGTACGCTTTCCTGTACTACAGGAGAACCTGTAACAACGCTCTCCCCTCTCCTGGCGCGTTGCGCGGCCAGGAGAGGGGCCGGGGGTGAGGTCACCCGCGTTAGCGGCTCCGCCTCGAATTTCGGCAGGTAGGGCGAACGAACGTCCCTGCGCAGGGGCATCGCCACCAGAATCTGCGTGCCGCTGTAAATCCAGGTGCTGCCCTCGTCGCCGTACTGCGGGTTGAAACTGCGCGCGCTGGCGAAGTACAGGTAATCGCCCTTATGGTCGAAAACGGGGCTGCTATCGTTGAACATGCCTGCCGTGACCGGGGATGCCTTGCCTGTTTCCACACTGTAAAGGAAGATGGAAGATGTTCGCCGCTGCCCGACGCCCCGCGCATAGGTGAGCCAGCGGCTGTCCGGCGACCATCGGGGAGAAATCTGGCCGCCGTAGGGTTCTGTGTCCACAAGTTTCGTCTGCCCGCTGGCGATGTTGTGCAGGTATAACGCGCCGGTTTTGTCCGTAAAAGTAATGTATTTCGCGTCGGGCGACCATTGCGGACTGTAGCGGTACGCGCTTCCGTTTTTGGTTAGCTGCTTCGCCGCGCCCTTGCCATCGGACGCCATCACATAAACTTCGTACTCGCCCGTCGCATCGGAAAGATAGGCGAGCCATCTGCCGTCGGGACTCCAGGCCGGGTCGCGTTCGGCGATTCCGTTGGAGTGGGTCAGATTGCGCGGCGTTCCCTCTTTGACCGGCATCGTCCAGATGTCGCCCCGCGCTTCCATCACGACGTTTTTGCCGCTTGGCGACACGCCCCAACCGGTAATAAATCGCGCCACATCCACGCTGCGGGGGCGCATTTCGCCCTGATCGCCGGGAATACTCACTTCTACAATGCGCGTTTTATCGCTTGCCAGATCGAGCAGTTCCAATTTTGCGCCGTGCTGAAAGACGATTTCGCCCCTGCCGTTCGCCCCCGGCCCGATGGAGGGGTACTTTATATCGTAATCCGTGTCATGCGTGATTTGTTTGCGCTGCGCGGTTTTGGTATCGTAGCGCCAGATGTTCAGCCGGTGTTCCGGCCCGCCGTCCGACAGATAATAGATGTTCGCGCCCTGCCACATGGGAAGCGTGTCCGTGCCTTCCCAATCCGTGATCTTTTTGGCGGTTTTGGTTTGCAGGTCGAACAGCCAGATGTCCTGCGCCCACCCGCCCCGGTAGCGTTTCCACGTCCGGTTGTTGGTAGAAGAGGGCGTATACGCGAGATAGCGCCCGTCCGGGCTGATAGCCGCGTCGTCGCCATAAGGCACGGGCAGCTTCTGCGGCAGGCCACCCGTTGCCGGAACCGTAAACAGTTGATCCTGCCGCGCCTGCCCGACAAATCCGTTGGACGCGAACAGCAAATTGCCGTCAGGCGTCCAGTTGCACAGGCGCTCGGCAGCGGGATGGTGCGTAACGCGAGTTGGCAGTCCACCCCCGGCGGGAATAGTGTACAGGTCCGGGTTGCCGTCGTAATTACCCGTAAACGCGACAGTTGTGCCGTCCCTGTTGAATTTCGGCAGGGCAACTCGTCCCGGCGGGGTTGCCAGCGGGATCGCCTGCCCACCCTCGCGCCCGACAATCCACAGCTTGTTAGCGTACACGAACACAATCTGTTTCGCGGACACGCTCGGATAGCGCAGCATCCCCGCATGGACTTTCACGGTTTGCGGCGCGGGCTGCGCCCACAGGGTCAGGGGCGACAGCAGCAAACTCGCGCTAAGAAGCCACTTACAGGGCTTTACTTTCACTTTCGACATGAACTCTCCTGCTCACTTGAATTTTGGATGACATATTTTGACAGCGTAGTCTATGCGCTTGTCTTTCGTGTTCATCGGGTTCTTTTCCTTCCTGACTTCCTGACCTGAAAATTATTTTCAAGGCGGTTTCACTGTTTGGCGCTTGCGCGTATAGAGAAAACCCAATGTTAGCCGACAGGTTCCAGAACGGGCGCGGAGATGGTTACAATGGCGTGGTCGTAGGGCAAGGTTTCGGGGGAGTGGGCGACGCCGCCTTTGCCGAGCCACGAGCGCATCCAGCCGGGGGATACCACGCGCAGAATGACAAACGCCGCCAGAGCGATAGCCGCGAAAGCGTAAAAGCCGCTGGCGTATGTGCCGGTCGCGTCATGCAGGTGTCCGAGCGCGAAGTTGAGATAGTAGCCGCCCACGCCGCCCGCCGCGCCGACAAGCCCGGTCATTACGCCGATCTCCTTTTTGAAACGCTGCGGCACAAGCTGAAACACGGAACCGTTGCCCATACCCAGACACGCCATCAGCACGAACAGCAAGGCGCAGGCCATCGGGAAGTTATGCAGGAACAGGCCGACGCCCAACGCGCAAACCGTCACTACCGCATATAGCAGGGTCAACATGCGGATGCCGCCGATGCGATCCGCCAGCGCGCCGCCAATGGGACGGATCAGGGAACCGGCCAGAATAAACGGCCATGTCCACAGCCCGACGGCAGCTTTGGGCGCGTCGTACTGATCCACGAAGAACGTGTTGAAAAAGCTCGACAGCCCGACAAACCCGCCGAACGTGACGAAATACAACGCGCAGAACCACCACGCATCCGGCGTGGCAAGCACCGCCATATAATCCTTCAGTTTGGAACCCCGTCCCGTAACGGGCGGGTCTTTGGCAAGCAGGGTGAACACGGCAAGCGTGAGCAACACCGGAATCGCGAGCAGCCCCATAACGACGTGCCAGCCGAATGTTTTTGCCAGCATCGGGGCGCAAATCGTCGCCATTACCGTGCCGGAATTGCCCATGCCCGCCAATCCCATCGCCACGCCCTGCAAATGCGGCGGATACCAGCGCGACGCGAGCGGAAGGGACACGGCAAACGACGCGCCCGCTACGCCTAAGAAGAAGCCGATGCACAACAGGGAAGCGTAGGTTCCGCCCATTTGCCAGCCGATGCCGAGCGGCAGCAGGGTTACGATGAGCGACGCGATTCCCACGCGCCGGGAATTGAAGCGGTCTACCAGAAGGCCGAGCAGCATGCCGCCAGAAGCCTGCCGCCAGAAGCGGAAGCCCGACAAGCGCGAGTTTGACAGCAGCGGGATAGCCGTTGGCGACCGTTTGAAACGTCTTTCCGGCTTTATCGAGTCCGGCAGCGGATTCGAGCGCGAGGACGTTTTCATTCGGGTTGCCCTTCGCGCCCGCGTCCATAGCCACCTGAATCAGTTGCGAGTGGGCGTTGAGAGTGGCAAGCGTGGCGGGGTTCGCGTTGTCCAGCACGTATTTTTCGACAGGCAGGACGCTTGCCCGCGTGGCCTGCGCGGGACTGCCGGGTTTGACAAGCAGGTTGTACACCGTGTGGGGCTGATCGGCCTTCAGTTTCGGATTGTCTTTGACGGTTTGCGGGCCTTTGATGATGATGGTATATTGCCCGGACGCGCGAACCTGCGCGGTGGGCGTGATTCTGAGGTTTGCGCCGGTCAATCCGGCGTCATTGGCGATGTAGGGCATCAGTGCGCCCAAAATCACCCACACCATAAAAGAGATGTCGAAGTGAACGAACGCGGCGAACAGCGAGGGCGCGTGTCCACTGGTTTTAAGTTCTCGCAGGTCGCATAGTTGGCTCCTTTTTGGAGATCAAATACGTCCGGATGTCCTTCGGGAATTCTATGGCAGACACGCATGTAGTTACATTCTGCGATAATGTCCTGCACAGTCTCGAGATTCGCGCGGCGCATATTTTGAATTCCGGCATTTTGGAAACCGGGTCGAGGGCAGGATTGGTGAGCAGGTTCGCGCTGCCTTTGCCGCCCCAGTGAAACGGCAGGAAAATGGTGTCCTGCCGAATGGCAGCCGTCAGGCGGGCGCGGGCTTCGCACTTCGCCGCGCCGGGTCTGCACCTGCACCGCGTCGCCTTCGGCAATTGTGAAGCGGCGGGCCAGAAGCGGATGCAATTCCACAAGGGGTTCGGGCATGCATATCGCGCAGGGACGTTACGCGCCGGGTCTGCGTTCCCGACTGGTACTGCGCCATCACGCGCCCGGTCGTGAGATACAGCGGATACTCGTCGTCCGGTTCTTCGGCTGCGGGGCGGTGGGAAACGGCGTGAAAGCGGGCGCGGCCGTCGGGGGTGGCGAATTGGTCCAGGAACAGGCGCGGCGTACCCGGATGCGGCGTTCGGGGACGTGGCGGAATGCCGGAGAGTTCGTATCGGTGCGTATCGGGACAGGGCCAGAACACGCCGTTTTCCGCTCAATGCGCTCGTAAGTGATGCCGCTGTAGTCCGCCGCGCCGCCCTGACTGGCGCGGCGCAGTTCGTCGAAAATCGCGCGGGGTTCCGGGGGGAAGAAACGGCCTTTGCCCAATCGTTTCGGCAATCGCGGCAAGTATCTGCGTATCGGAACGGACGCCGTCCGGGGGCGTAATCGGCCTGTTGGCGCATGCAGAACGCGCCCTTCCAGATTGGTCATCGTGCCTTCGTCTTCGGCCCATTGCGTCGACGGGAAGAACCACGTCCGCCCGTTCCGCCGTTTCCGACAGAAAAATGTCGCTGACAGCCAGAAAGTCCAGCGCGTCCAATCGCTCTTTCACATGTCCGGCGCGGGGCGCGGATACGACGGGATTGGACGCCATGACGAGCAGGGCGCGAACGCCGCCCTCCGTTCCCATCGTGTCCAGCATTTCGTAGGCGGAACGTCCCGCGCCCGGCAAATCTTCCGGGTCAATGCCCCACACGCGAGCGATATGGGCGCGGTGTTCGGGGTTGTCAATCTTGCGGTAGCCGGGCAGTTGGTCGGCTTTCTGGCCGTGTTCGCGCCCGCCCTGCCCGTTGCCCTGCCCGGTCAAACAGCCGTAGCCACAGCCCTCTTTGCCCGCCTTGCCCAAGCCAAGCGCGAGATTGATCCATGCCAGAACCGTATCCACGCCCTTGCTGTGCTGTTCCGCGCCCCGCGCCGTCAAAATCAGGGCGCGTTCGGCGTTGGCAAGCAGATGAACCGCCTGCGTCATGTCCCGCGCCGATACGCCCGTAATCCGCTCGATGCGATCCGGCCACGAGGACGCGAGCACGCGGCGAACGCCCTCGAAGCCTGCCGTTCGCGCCTGCAATAAACTCCTGATCCAGCAGGCCGTCCGCTGCCGCGATATGCAGCAGGCCGTTGGCAAGCGCGAGATCGGTTCCGGGCGTGATTTGCAGATGCAGAGTGGCCTGCAGCGCGGTCGGGGTGGCGCGGGGGTCAACGACAATCAACGCGCCGCCCTTTCGCTTTTGCGCCTCGAAATACTGCATGATGGGCGGCATGGTTTCCGCCGCGTTGCTGCCCACCAGCAAAATCGCGTCGGCGTCGGCAATATCTTCGAGCGGAAACGGCATCCCCCGGTCCATTCCGAACGCCTTGATGTTCGCCGCCGCCGCGGACGACATGCAGAAGCGCCCGTTGTAATCTATATTGGCGGTTTGCAGGGCGACGCGGGCGAATTTGCCGAGCAGGTACGCGGTCTCATTGGTCAGTCCGCCGCCGCCGAACACGCCAACCGCGTCCCGCCCGTACTGCGCCTGCGCCTGCTGAACTTCTGTTCGCAATACGCTCAAGCGCAATTTCCCACGACACGGGTTCAAGCGGCAGGTCGCGGCGCAGGCGCATCAGGGGCGTGGTCAGCCGGTCGGGATGCCGCAGCAGTTCGGCGGAAGTCCAGCCCTTCTGGCACAATCCGCCCTTGTTGGTGGGGAAATCGGGGTCGGCGGCGACAACGGTTTCTTCATTGCGCGTGACGAGCCTCATGCCGCATTGCAGGGCGCAATACGGGCAGTGGGTCGAGGTGGAGGGCATGTCAGTTCCCCTCCGCGTCGGCGTCGGCAGCCATTTCCACAATGCCGACATCCACAATCACGGTTCCGGTCAGGCCGCGCGGGGCGGCAAAGCAGATTTGCAGTCGCGTGCCGGACGGGATAACTCTCCACAATGGCAAGCGGCACATGCAGATCGGCTTTGGGACCGACAGGGAAATAGCGGACGGGGGAACCGTTGGCGGAAAGCGGTGAGATAAATCAGGTCGTCGGCAAGATTGCCTGCGCGAAAGTACACGATTTGCGCCGTACTGCGCGGCGGGAACAATGTATGTCAGTTCGTCATGAAGCGGGGCAAGTTCGTATACGCCGCGCCCCGCGAACGGATACACGCCCTGCAAAAAACGGGGCGTGGCCTGCCCAATCGCAGCAACGATTCGAGGCGCGTTTCGGTAATAATGGGAGCAGTGGAAGCGGAAGATGCAGGCGTGTCGCGCATGGCGGCAAAAACCCTTCCAGTGAAATGTCGGCAAGGGCCGGAAACAGGTGAAAGGCGTCATCGCCAAAAGGGGGCATCAGCGCGGAAAAGCGTCCATGCAGGCAGAGGAACTTCGCGTCAATGCAAAGCAACTCTATGGGATAGTATACCGGCGCATTGTTTCCGTATTATTTCCAGAACCTCGCGCAAGAATCTTTTCACGGCGGAACACGCCGCTTCTTTTTGTTTTGTTGTGACGCGGTTTACACTCGAAGCGTGATGGGCTTCACGGACGCAGGGGCGAAAGTGGGTTATACTAAATACATCAGCGACAGAGGGATACGGGAGCCACGACGCAATTCCCGTCCCTCGACCTGATACCCGGAAAGCGACGCTTCTGGTAAGGCCCGCGACGGCCCTCGGAAACGCTCTTTCCAACCCTGTGTATTCCTGCCGTCAGTCCGGCGCGCGGATAGAAAACCCGTATTCGGCAGGCAGGAGAATGGTTCCGCATCGCGAATACACAGGTACAAACGCATACTGTAAACCGAGAGTTCTATTGTGCCGTACTGTCCTCTGTTCCCGAAGACGGATTAAGTTATAAAAAGGAATGGCTATGCAAGCAAGAACACGAACCGCATGGGCGGGGTTGCTGATGTGGGTACTGGCGCTGACGACGGGCAGCATGGCGCGGGCGTCCGAAGTGGGCCGCGCTTCCATCGCGTATGTGGCGCAGATGCAGGGTAAACCGACGGCGCAATCCGGCGCAGCCGCCCCACGTCCCTTAGAGCGTTTCAGCCCATTATTCGCCGGGGATATGCTGACCATTCCGGCTGGCGGTAAACTGATGGCGCGGTTTGTCAGCACGGGGCAGACGCAGACCTACACCCCCGCCGACCCGCCCGCGCAGCGTCGCGTCGCGCCGCCCACAGGTCCGAGCAACGATGTCAAGTCGCGCCTGATGCGCGCCGTATTCGACGATCAACGGGCGGGACTTGCCGACGCGAGCCGTAACACACAGGCGGCGGTGCGCGGCGTCCCGCCGCCGCCATTGGAAGCCCTGCTGCCGAAAAAGACAACCTTGCAGCAGAACTTGACCTTTACATGGCGGGCGCGTACTCCCGGCCCGGTACAGATTGCGGTTTATGACAGCGACGATGTCCTTGTCTGGCAATCGCAGGATGTTCAGGAAGACCACATTGCCTATCCTGCCAACGGCCTCCGCTGACACCCAAAGCCGTTTATCACTGGACGGTTTCGCGCTCGGAAACAGAACTTTCCGCGCCGGTGAATTTACGATCGCGTCTGCGGCGGGAGAAAAGGAGATCATCCGACGATTGGACATGCTGAAAGGCGTTGATTTCGCGGATGCGGAAGAGGGCGATTTAACCATTGCGGCCATGCTCATCAAGTTCAAACTGTACAGCAACGCGCTGCAAGCCCTCGCGCCGCTCACGGACAAATCTGTATCCCCACTGGTACACGTACTGCGTTTTCAGGCGTATGATCGGTTGAATTTGAAAAATTTCGCTCATGAGGAAAAACTCGCGCAGGGCAATTCCGGCGACGTCCTCAAAGCCCAATGGCAGCAGGCCGAATCTCTCCCGGAATAAACTACGTCAACGCGCAAAAAGGGAGGGGCAATTTGCCCCTCCCTTTTTTGCTTCTCTTCTCCCCCGTGTTTCCCGTGTTCCCCGTGATTTTCTCTTCTTACGACGCCTGACGCAGTTGGCTGTCGGTGATGATGATCGGGTCCATGCGTTCGCGGACGGTCTCCTCTTCGATGATGCACTTGCGGATGTCTTTGGCGGAGGGTATTTCGTACATGATGTTGAGCATCACCTCTTCGATGATGGTGCGCAGGGCGCGCGCGCCCGTGCTGCGCTGCATGGCCTCCTGCGAAATCGCCTGCAACGCCCCCTGCGTAAACTCCAATTCCACGCCGTCGTACTCGAAGAACTTGCGGTACTGCTTGATCAGCGCGTTCTTCGGCTCCGTCAGAATTTTGATCAGGGCCTCCTCGTCCAGGCTGTCGAGTGTGGCGACGACCGGCAGGCGTCCGATGAACTCCGGGATCAGGCCGAACTTGAGCAGGTCGTCGGGCATGACGTGCTGAAAAATGCTGCCCTTCTGGGCTTCGCGCTCCACTTTGGTGGCGACGTTGCTGCGGATGCCCATCGTGCGCGTATTGATGCGCCGCTCGATGATGTCGGCCAGTCCCTCGAACGCGCCGCCGCAAATGAACAGCACGTTCGTCGTATCCAGCTGCACGTATTCCTGCTGCGGATGCTTGCGCCCACCCTGCGGCGGCACATTGGCGACCGTGCCTTCCAGCATTTTGAGCAACGCCTGCTGGACGCCCTCGCCGCTCACGTCCCGCGTAATGGAGGGGTTTTCCGACTTGCGGGTGATTTTATCTATTTCGTCAATGTAGATGATGCCGCGCTGCGCCGCTTTAACCGTCTGCTCCAGCCCGCCGTTCGGGTTCTGGCTTTCCGCCGCCTGCAGAAGTTTGAGCAGGATGTTTTCCACGTCCTCGCCCACATACCCCGCTTCGGTCAGGCTGGTGGCGTCGGCAATGGCGAACGGAACCTGCAAAATTTTCGCCAGCGTTTGCGCCAGCAGAGTTTTGCCGGAACCCGTCGGCCCGATGAGAAGCACATTGCTTTTTTGCAGTTCCACATCGGGGGAGGGGTGGCTGATGCGCTTGTAGTGGTTGTAGACCGCGACGGCAAGGTTGCGTTTGGCGCGCTCCTGCCCGACCACGTACTGGCTCAAAATGCGGTAAATCTCTTTGGGTTTGGGAAGCGCGCCCCAGGTGATGGGCCGCTGCTTGTCCACAGGCTCATACCCCTCGTGCTGAATGATATGGTTGCACCGATCCACGCAATCCAGGCACACGCCGCCATGTACGCCCAGTATCAAGCGCTTCACCTGTTCGCGCGTTTTGCCGCACAGCAGGCAGCGGCTCTCAATGCGACCCTCATTGCGGTCGTAGTCCCTGGGCACAGGCGTTCTCCTTCGAGGAGGGTGTTTAGGTGTTCAGGTATTCAGGTGTTTGGTGTTCAGGAACTAAATTGCAGTCTTTGTTGCGCTCAATCAAACGTGTCACTCTTGCATTGTCCTGAACACCCGAACACCTGAATACCTGAACACCCTCCTTCTGCATTATCGGCGCAAACTCACTCATTCGCTACGGCGTTGCTACTTTTTTTCGGTGATTTTGTCTATGACGCCGTATTCCAGGGCTTCCTGCGGGGACATGAAGTAGTCGCGATCCATGTCGCGGCGCACTTTGTCGTAGGGCTGGCCGGTATGGCGGGCGAGGATTTCGTTGAGGCTGTCGTGCATCCGCACCATCTCTTTCAGGCGGATTTCGGCATCCTGCACGGTTCCCTCGTAGCCGCCCGAAACGGCGTGAATCATGATGCGGGCGTTGGGCAGGGCGTAGCGCTTGCCCGCATGTCCGCCCGCCAGCAGCACCGCGCCCATCGAAGCGGCAAGCCCGACGCAAATGGTCGCCACGTCGCACTTGATCATCTGCATCACGTCGTACATCGCCAGCCCCGCCGACACGCTACCGCCCGGACTGTTGATGTAGATGTCAATGTCAGCGTCCGGGTCCTCTTTTTCCAGAAACAGCAGTTCGGCGATAACGAGGTTGGCAAGATGATCGGTGACGGGTTCGCCGATGAAGATGATGCGCTCTTTGAGCAGGCGCGAATAGATGTCATACGCGCGTTCGCCCCGCGCCGACTGCTCCACAACCATCGGAATGACGTTTTGCGCTCCGGCGCGGGGAATAGAGTCCCACGCGCTTCCGCGCTCGATTCCGGCATAAGGCGGACGTTGAATGCGATCCATGTTTGTTACTCCTTACAAGTGGCTAGAGGCTAGTGGCTAGTATGCCTCACCTGTTACCGTTTACGCAACTAGCCTTGTAACCAGTGGCGCTTCAACTAGCCACTAGCCACTAGCCTCCAGCCACTCTCCTAATCCGTCTTGACCGTGCCTTCGGTGGTGGTTTCCGCCGCGCCGACAACGGGCGTTTCGCTGCTGTTGTCGCTGCTGGAACCGTCATTGCCGAGTTCGGGCGTTTGCAGGCCGTTGTCTGCTGCTTCCGCGTTTATCGCCCCTACGCCGGAATCGTCGCTGTCGGTCAGGCCATCGGCGGCAATCGCTTCGGCGTCTTCCATGGCGTCTTCCATCTCTTCGGGATCGGGCATGGTAGACTGCTCGACCTCGTTGATGGTGTTGTGCGAGAATAAGAAATCGTGCAGGCGCTGCTGAATCAGGGCGTTGGCAACCTGCAAGCGGCGGCGCCCGTCGGCTTTGAACTCGGCGTACTGCTCCTCTTCCAACGTGCCTTCGTTGAGCAGTCGGTCGAATTCCGCGTCTACCTGTTCATCGGTTGCCTGCAAATCTTCCTGTATGCTGATTTCGCGCAGGGCGAGCAGAGTCTGAATTTGAAGCGAAGCCTGCTGCGCCAATCCCGCCTGATGCTGTTCGGGGGAGATGCCGCCCAGACTTTGCAGGTACTGCCCGTAGCCGACATTGCTCTGCCGCAGTTTTTGCGACAGTTGGCGCAGGTTGTCTTCCACTTCCTCGCGCACCAGCACTTCGGGGAAATAGATGGTGGAACCCGCGAGTATCTGGTCGAACAGGCGCTGTTCGGCGATCTGTTCGCCATACTGGTCGGCTTCGGCCTGCAAACGGCTGCGAATCTGTTCGCGCAGTTCCTCGACGGTTTCGCCCGCGCCGATGAGGATGGCGAAGTCGTCGTTGAGTTCCGGCATTTTCTTCGCGCTGATGCTGCTGAGTTTGACCGTGTATTTGGCCTGCTTGCCCTGCTTGTCCTCGTCCTCGTGGTCGTCGGGGAAGGGCAGCTCGAAGGTTCGCTCCTCGCCGATAGCCATGCCCATCACGGCGTCATCGTAGCCGGGAATGTTGTTGCCAAGCTGAATAAGCTGGCGGCGCATGGGCGTGGGTTCGCCCTCATCGCCCTCCACAATTACCTGCTGTTCCGCGATGAGAATGTCGCCGGGTTCCACGCCCCGGTCGGCAACGCGCTCCAGGCGGGCGCGCTCTTCGCGCAGGGCGGTCAGCCGCTCGTCAACGTTTTCGTCCGTGACTTTGTAAACGGGCTTGTCTACGGCCAGTCCGGTATAATCGCCCAGCGTGATCTGCGGTTCCAGCGGGACGGTGGCCTTGTAGACGTAGCCTTTTTTGTCCTGCAAATCGGTGGGTTCGATGTTCGGGTCGCGATAGGGGGTGATGTCCTGCTCTTGCAGCGCCTGAAAGTAACTGTCGCGGATCACCTTTTCCAGCGCGTGCTGGCGCACTTTCTCTTTGTTGACGTAGCGCTCCACAATGGCGCGGGGCGCTTTGCCGGGCCGGAAGCCCGGCACGTTGGCATAGCGGCCAAATTCTCTATAAGCGGCTTCAAAAGCCTGCGTTACCTGCTGTTCATCTACGTTAATGTCCAGCACGACGGTACAGGGATCAGGATGCTCGGCAGTGACCTGCATGACGGTTTACGTTCCTTCTAGTGGGATAGGGCAAAAACAGAGGATACGCGGGGCAACCTTGTCCGCAATGTCGCAAGACAGGTGGGACGCTGCGCCGGTATCCTGATACACTCCAAAAAAGACAAAGGTAGTGGTTTAACTTGTAGCATACACCAAAGCGCGGCGGCGTGTCAAGTAGAAGTGGAGAGTGGAGAGTGGAGAGTGAGAGAAGAATCTATCAAAATTTCTCTGTATCCGAATACTTCTTGAAATGCGGCGGTCACTTTGGGCAGAACGTCTGTCGTTAAAATGGGAATTCCAAGATGCTTCGACAGGGACGTGACGCCGTACTCGCGGATGCCGCAGGGGACAATCAAATTGAAATGCGACAGGTCGGGGCAGACGTTGAGCGCGAAACCGTGCTGCGTGATCCAGCGACTGGATTTTACGCCAATGGCGGCGATTTTACGGGGCTTGGGCGTGTCCATGCCCACCCAAACGCCCGTGTAGCCCGGAAAGCGGTCGGCGTCAACATTGAACTGCGCCAGCGTTTGTATAAGAACCTCTTCCAGATGGCGCAAATACAGGTGCAGGTCGGGCGTGTGCGGCGGTTCGCGCAGGTTCAGAATGGGATAGCCGACAAGCTGCCCCGGCCCGTGATAGGTGATGTCGCCGCCCCGGTCTACCTCAATGACGGCAATCTGTTCCCGTTCCAGTTGTTCCGTCGTGGCGAGCAGATGTTCTGCATGGGAAGCGCGTCCGAGCGTGAGCGTGGGCGGATGTTCCAGCAGCAGCAGGGTGTCGCCAATCTTGTTCGCCAATCGCCGCGCGGCAAGCTCTTTCTGCAAATCCCACGCGGCCTGATAATCCACTGTTCCAAGCCAGCGGACTTGCAGGGGGTTGAGGGTTGAAGGTTGAGGGTTGAGAACATCGCTATGCGCAGAAGTCATGGTGTCATTATACCGTGTACGTCAGATTCAACGTATGTCAAAATTGACGTACAAATTTCCGGCGCGGTTTTATAGCAACGGTCAGGAAGTTTCGCGCTCGGCCATGCGCTGCTTTAGTTCGGCCTCTTTGCCCTCTTCGGTCGGCTCATAAAAGGGGGGTCCGGTTACGCCGTCGGGGAGGTATTGCTGCGCAACGTGGTGGTTGGGGAAATCGTGCGGGTAGAGGTAGCCGTTGCCGTGTCCCAGACGTTTCGCGCCGGGATAGTGGCTGTCGCGCAGGTGGATGGGAACGGGAAGCGCGCCCTGCGTTTTGATGGTTTCCATAGCCCGCCCGATGGCAATGGTGGCGGCGTTGCTTTTGGGCGCGCAGGCAAGATAGGTGACGGCCTGCGAAAGGGTTAATTGCGCTTCGGGCATCCCGACAAACATCACTGTTTGAACGGCGGCGTTCGCGACAACGAGGGCCATAGGGTCGGCATTGCCCACATCTTCACTGGCGAGAATCACCAGTCGGCGGGCGATAAACTTGACATCTTCGCCCGCAAGCAGCATTTTGGCGAGCCAGTACAATGCCCCATCGGGATCGGAACCGCGCATGGACTTGATAAAGGCGGAAACGGTGTCGTAATGCTCATCCCCGTCCCGGTCATACGCGACCGAACGCGCCTGCGCCCCCTCTTCGGCTAAGGCTAAAGTTAAATGGCGCTGTTCGTTCGCGGCGGGCGTAAGCGACTGCGCGGCGGAATCCAGCGCGCTCAACGCCCGCCGCGCATCCCCGCCCGAAATCTGCGCCAGAAAGTTCAAGGCGTCCGCGTCCGCTTCGATATGGAGTTGTCCCAACCCGCGCTCCGCATCGGTCAGGGCGCGGGTCAGCAGTTGTTTTACCGCGTCTTCGGACAGCCGCTCGAACCGAAACAAACGCGAACGGGACAGCAGGGGCGCGTTCACCTCAAAGTACGGGTTTTCCGTTGTCGCGCCGATCAGAACGACGGTTCCATCCTCGACGTGCGGCAGAAGCGCGTCCTGCTGCGCCTTGTTCCAGCGGTGAATCTCATCCACGAACAGAATGGTTTTGCGGTGCAGTTTGCGCCGCCGTTCTTTCGCTGCCTCAATCACTTTGCGCGCATCCGCCACGCCGCTGGTTGTGGAATTGAGTTTCTCAAAATGGGCGCGCGTGGTTCGGGCAATGATTTCGGCGAGGGTAGACTTGCCGGTTCCCGGTGGCCCCCACAACAGCACGGAAGTTAGTTGGTCGTTCTCAATGGCGCGGCGCAGTCCCGTTCCCGGCCCGACAACGCCCTCCTGCCCCGCAAACTCGTCCAGCGTTCGCGGGCGCATCCGGGCGGCAAGGGGCGCATTGGGGTCAACGTCTGAAACAGAAGCGGGCGCAACCGTCTCTTCCGTTCCGAACAGATTGTCGTCTTGTGAAAGTGGCATTGATTACTCTGAAACGGCTTCGCGGGCCAAATCTTCCATCGAGAGTTGCTGTCCCTGCGCAAAACAGGCGGCAAAAGGTTCCTCACCCAGGCGGGCGCGCAGAGTGGCGAATGCTTCGTCTCGGTTCTGCTGTTCTCGGAGGGAGCGGCTCATGCCGATGCGAGCGTATCCCGTATCGGTACAGCCCAGATACCGGGTGGCCTGCGCATCTTCTTCCAGACGCAGATAGTACGCCGCCAGCGTTTCCAGCGTGGCCGCCAGCGTCCGTTTATCGCCCAGTTTCAGCGAGACTTCCAGCGCCTGTAAATAGCACTGCCGCGCCCGCGCCATTTCGCCCGTCATTTCGCAGGAGGCTCCTAAAATGGGCAGGTAAAGCGCCTCCCCCTCCAAACGTTTCAGTTGGCGGCACAGGGTCAGAGCCTGTTCGCCATACGTTGTCGCTCGCCGCCAGTCTTCCTGTATCAATGAACACCAGCCGAGGTTACCGAGCGTGAGCAGTTCCCCGCCCCCATCCCCGATGCGCCGAAACAGTGTCAGCGCCTCCTCATAACGCGCCTGCGCGTCCGAGTATTCGCTCAGGGACAAGGCTACGTTCCCAAGATTGAGCAGCGAGTAGGCCGTGCCGGACTCGTTTTGCTCTTTTCGATACAATTGGAGCGCTTCCGCGTACATTTCCCGCGCCTCCTGATACTGCCCCTGTCCGGCGGGAATGTGTCCCAGATTGGCGAACGCGGCGGCGCTGCCCCGATTGTCGCCTGCGGCTCGCGCAACTGCGAGGCTGTCTTCCAGCAGAGCGCGGGCCGGGGCGAAATCCCCCATGCGGTACGCCAGCATCCCCGCCCCATTCAATGCGCGACAGCGCAAATCCGCGTCTTCAGGACTATGCGGGTTTTCCAGAACTCGTTGCAAATGCTCCCGACCTTCCCGAAAATACCCCCGCTGCATCCAGAATCGCCACAATCGCGACGCCAGCCGGAACGCGGGCGCGGCTCCGGCCACACTCTCCTGCCCCCATGCCAGAACCGCCCGCATATTGTCGTGTTCCCGTTCCAGCATTTCCAGCAGTTCGCCCTGCTGTGGGCCGAGCAGCAGGGGTTCGGTTTCCACCGCCATGTCGCTGTAATAGTAGGCGTGCTGCTGCCGGATTTGTTCCCATTCCCCGGCCTCCTCCAATCGTTCACGCGCATACTCGCGGATAGATTCCAGAAAAAAGTACCGTCCCCCCTCCTCCCGCCATTCGTACCCTACCAGCGACTTATCCACAAGGGAAGTCAGTACATCGAGAGGAGAAAGGAGAAGGGAAAAAGGAGAAAGTAACTGCGGTCCGGCTTTTTCCTTTCTCCTTTCTCCTTTCTCCTCGTATAGAGATTCCGCCGCTTCCAGGGTCCAGCCGCCGGAAAACACGGACAGACGGGCGAAGAGTTGCTGTTCGTCCGGTTCCAGAAGGGAGTAGCTCCAATCAATCAGGGCGCGAAGGGTCTGCTGGCGGGGCAGCGAAGCCGTTCCTCCGCCCGTGAGCAGATGAAATCGGTCGGTCAGGCGGCTGGCGATCTTTTCAAGAGAGAGCGAACGCGCCCGGTACGCCGCGAGTTCGATGGCGAGCGGAATACCGTCCAGTCGGCGGCAGATCTGGCCGATGCAGGGCAGAAGGGTCGGGGACAGCCGGAATTCGGGATACGTCTGCATGACGCGCTCCAGAAACAGCTGCACGGAAGCGTAGTCCAGCGTGTCGTCCTGTTTCAAAGCGCTATGAAACTCGTCCGCAGAGATGGCGGGGGGCGTGGGCAGGGACGGAACCCGCCACACGATTTCACCCGGCAGGCCCAGCGCCTGTCGGCTTGTCGTCAGGATGCGCAGGCGCGGGCAGGCGGTCAGCAGGGCGTGGGCGAGTTCGGCGCAGGACCGGCGCAGATGTTCGCAGTTATCCAGAACAATCAGTTTCTCCTGATCCTGCAACACCTGCGTCAGCGTGGTCAGCAGGGGTTCTCCGGGCGTTTCCGTCACTCCCAGCGTCCGGGCAAGGGCAGTGATGGGGAGGGCGTCTTTACTCAGCGCCGCCAGTTCTACAAAAATCGCGCCGTCCGCCATGCGCTCCGCCGTTCGCCGCGCGACCTCTATCGAAAGCCGCGTTTTACCCACGCCGCCCGCGCCCAACAGGGTGACTAGCCGGGAAGCGGACAGATGACCGCAGGCTTCGAGAACCTCCAGGTCGCGCCCGATCAGCCGAGTCAGGGGCTGCGGCAGCGCGATGGAACGGGGCGCGTGGACAGGCGCGGGGGGCAGTGGGGCGGCTTTGGCCGGGACAGGAACCGCCTGCCGCGCGGTTTGCCGGATGGCCTCGTAGCAGGCGAGGGTTTCGGGGTCGGGTTCCGCGTTGATCTCTTCGCGCAGGCGGACGCGCAAATCCCGGTACGCCTGCGTTGCCGCCGCATGGTTGCCACTTTTGGCAAGCGCCTGCATCAGCAGCCGGTGCGCCTGCTCCTGAAGCGGGTTGGCGGCGATGTGCAGGCGGCAGTATTTTTCCGCTTCCAGCCACTCGCCCCGCGTAAGCGCGTCGGTCGCGAGCGTTTCCAGCGCTTTCTGATAGGCGAATTCGTGTGGCAGGCGTTCCGACTGCGCCCACTCCTCATAGCAATTTTGCAGCAACGGACCGGAACACAGGCTTACCGCCTGCGCCAGCAGACAGCGTTCCCCGCTCACCGTGAGCCGGTCGAATTCCAGCGCGTCCACACAGGCGGGCAACGCGGCAAACACGAGAGAGCGGGGTTTCACCTGCTGTATGCAATCCCCTTGACTGCCCAACGCGCTTTTCAGCCGCGTCAGGGAACGCCGCAGGTTGTACAATCCCTGCTCCTCCTCGCACTCCGGCCACAACATTCCGCTCAACGTGTCGCGCGGCACGGCCCGCCCCGCCCGCAGCGCAAGGATCGCCAGCAGCCAGAGTTCCTTGCGGGCTAACTTTGCGCTGACGAGGATGCCGTCCACTTCGACGGACATGGCTCCAAACATACAAATTTTCAGCGCGGGCGGTTCGCTGCTCATACCGGCGCGTTTCCCCTTTCATAACAAAAATACCACTTTTGGCGCAGATATTTCTTCCCTGTACGATTTAGTCAGATTTATGACACGTTTCATGCCACGTTTCGCGGTTATAACGTTCCTGAAGACGATTTACCGGCTCCTGTTTTGATTTTCCTAATCCGAAATCGCGCAGGATTGCTTTTCGGCGCGATCCGGTGAAACCTACGCGACGCCTTAAAAAATACAGCCTTTACAACCACAGGGAGAACGACTGATGTTTAAATCCAGCCTGTTTTCGGGTTCGCGCTTTGCTCTTGCTCTGGCCCTGCTCGGCCTTGCCGCGCCCCTGCGCAGCCACGCGCAGATACAACTCATCACCAACGGCGGCTTTGAAAGCGGAACGTTCGCGGGCTTTACGCTGGCGAACCAACTCAACCCGTCCGACACGGCCAATGCCGACCATTTCTACATCAGCGCGCCCGGAGCCAATACCCCGACCGTGAATGGCGTCACCTTCACCACTGCTCCCAACGCGGCGGGCGGCAACTTCTACGCTGTTTCCACCGCCGATTTGCCCGGCGCCCACGCTCTGCTGCAAAATTTTACGATCCCAAGCGATTCGCCCGTCCTGCAACTCACGTTTCAGATGTTCGTCAACGATCATCGGGCATCGGCCCCATCGTAGACCCGTCCGGCCTGGACTACACGACCGGCGGCCTTGCGCAGCCCAATGACAACCAGCATGCCCGCGTGGACATTCTGCGGGCGGGCGCGGGGAACCTGTCCACGTCCGCCGCTGATGTCGTGGACAGCCTGTACCTCAACGTAGACCCCGGCGCGTTCGATGTCAACGGCAACCTGATTCCCAATGCTTACACGAATTACAGCTTCAATCTGTTCGGCATCCTTCAGCCCGGACAATCCTACCGCCTGCGCTTTGCCGAAGTGGACGACATCAGTCTGGTCGCCTCTACGCCCGAACCCGGCAGTCTCGCCCTCCTTGCAGGCATGGGCGTGACCGGCGCGCTGCTGGCAATCCGGCGTAGCAAATTCGCCACGCATCGCCTGTAACTCACTGTTTGCAACTCTCTGTAGAAAAATATTCTACCCTTCTCTTCTAACGAAAGGCTACTGGTAATGAACACACAAATCGAACAACTTGCCGTCAGCGTGAACCGTCTGGAACAGGCCAACACGGAACTCCATATTCGCATGAACGCGATGGAAACCCGCGGCAACCGCGAACGCCGCAAACTGCGCATACAGTCCGGCCTTGCCTTCACCGCTTTCCTCGCCGCCGTATTCGCGTCCCCGGCAATCGGGCGGCCATCGCGCAGGATATGGGCCTGACGCTTGCCGGCCTGGATGCCCGCCTGAGCGTTGTGGAGGCCAGAACGCAGTACATGAGCGTGGATACAACCGCGCAGTCTACCACATTCAGCGGCTGCAACCTGGTTGTCAACGATGGCGGCGGCAGCAATGGCAACCTCGTTGCCAACGCCCGGGGAGAGGGATTAGGTAACATTATCATCGGCTACAGTTGGCTGCGAGGCACCGGCGACATTCGCACTGGCAGCCACAATCTGGTTTTAGGCGATTACAACAACTATAGCAGTTATGGCGGCATTGTCAGCGGTTACTACAGCAGCATCTCCAATATGGACGCCTGTGTCATTGCCGGCATCGGCGATCAGGCGACCGGCACATGTTCCTTTGTCAGCGGCGGACAGAACAACATCGCCAGCGGCCCCTGTGCCAGCGTGAGCGGGGGATATATCAATACGGCTGGCAACTTCGCGGCCAGCGTGAGCGGCGGGCGAGAGAATACCGCCAGCGCTCCCGTCGCTTCCATCAGCGGTGGCTACAAGAACATTGCGAACGGCCAGTATAGTTCCATTCTTGGCGGCATGCAGAACACAGCCAGCAGCGATTGGGCCTCTACCATCATGGGCGGCATTTACAACAATGCTACCGGCTCGTATTCCATCTGTGGCGGCTATGCCAACACCGCCAGCGGTTTAGCCAGTTCCGTCAGCGGCGGCTATTATAACACGGCCAACGGCGCGGAATCCTCCGTCAGCGGCGGCTTCGGCAATACGGCCAGTGGTACCATCAGTACCGTCAGCGGCGGCTATCATAACACGGCCAGCGGCTACGAAGCCACCGCCAGCGGCGGACAGGGCATCTCAATGAGCGCTACATCTGGTTGGGCGGGAGGCTATTACCACACCCCCTAACCTCCTGCGGCCCTTTCCCTGCAAGCAGGCGCGACGGATTGTATCCGTCGCGCCTGCGCCAATTCGCTTTTACCTGTTTTCTGCGCCCCTTTATGAGAACGCCGTCAACACTGTTTGCGGCTCTTCTGTCCCTGCTTTGTCTCGCTATTTCAATTCAAAGCCATGTTCCTGCAACCACTGGCGCAGGGTATCGCGTCCGGTGAGGGATTGGGCGGTGGCGACGCGGCGGGCGGAGCGCGGCGACCAATCGCCCTGCGCGCTCATGCCCTGCCCCTCGTAAAATCGGCGCATCGTTTCGTTGTAACGCGCTATGTCATCGGATTGTGTTTCCACCGCATACGTTTCGTGATGCAGTATCGCCGGTTGCGGCAGACGGGGCTTGACAACAGCCGCTTTCTCCTCTTCGGGCCATCCGACCGCCATGCCGAACAGCGCGAACACGCGGGGCGGCAAGTTCAGCAAAACCGTCAATTCGCGCGGCTTGTTACGGGCGCCGCCCACGTAGCAAATTCCCAACCCCTGCGCTTCGGCGGCAACGGCGACATTCTGCGCGGCAAGGGCAGCGTCAATCGTCGCCATGATAAACATCTCCAGATAGTCCAATCCTTCCCCCGGCAAGCCCGCTTGTTCGGAAACAAGCGTCAACCGCGCCAAATCCGCGCAAAAGACCAGAAACAGCGGAGCCTGCCGTATAAAGTCCTGATTGCCGCATAATTCCGCCGCCCGCGCTTTGTGTTCCCCATTCTGCAAGGCGACCACGCTCCACGTTTGCAGGTTGGAAGACGTAGCCGCGCTTTGACCGGCGGCAATGAGAAGTTCCAGCGTACCCGGCGGCAATTCCTTCGCCTGATACCGCCGGACGGATTTATGCGCCAGTAAACTCGCCAGAACCGTATCCGCCAATTCCGCGCCCGAATCGCCGCTCACATCGGGCGCGTCCGCGCCGTAACGCAGCGTCAAACCCGCTTGCAACTCTGATTTCATCGTCCCCACGATTGCTCTTCCTTCCCAAAATGCCTCTGTATACGCGCCATTGCTGATAAAAATACGTTCCTCGGCCCTGAAACGTGCAAAGCAAACGGCTTATAAACCCCTGTTCTGAATAGCCCTCAACCCCTGACCCCTTCTCCCAAAAAAGCCTGGGAGAAGGGGAACCTGTTGAAATAGGCTATACGCGCGCAATGCTGTACTATTCGGCGCGTTCGCCGGGTATACCTATAGGAGAGCAGGGGATGCGGAGTAATCGAAAATGCGGGAGCGGAAATGGACAACTTTCAACAGCGGCAAATGGAGCGCGATATACTGATTGTGGGGGCAAGCGCGGGCGGATGCGCGGCGGCATTGGCGGCGGCGGAAGCGGGCGCGTCCGTATGCCTTCTCGAAGTGGGAACATGGCTTGGCGGGCAGCTCACCTCGCAGGGCGTTTGTACCCCGGACGAGCAGCAGCATATCGAAACCTTCGGCGGCACGCGGCGTTATTCCGAGTTTCGGAACCACGTCCGCGAACACTACAGCCAGACCTACCAACTCAGCGCGAAGGGCGCGGAACAGGCGTGTCTCAATCCCGGCAGTTGTTGGGTCAGCCGCCTGAGTTACGAGCCGAAGGTGGGCGCGGCTATTTTGCGCGACATGCTGCGTCCATTTGAAACGTCAGGACGCCTGCAAATCCTGTTTGAGACTCGCGTCACTGCCTGCGAAATGGCGGAGGACGCGCCCCACACGATTGCCGCCGTTGTCGCGCAAACCGCAACCGGCGAAACCCTGCGCTTCACGCCGCGCTATGTGCTGGACGCGACGGATTTGGGCGATGTACTCGCCTTATGCGGGCAGGAGGGCGTAGATTGGGTCGTTGGCGCGGAATCACAATCGGAAACCGGGGAACCCGACGCGCCCCCGGAACCCCGCCCACACTGGGTACAGCCGTTCACCTTCCCCTTTGCCCTCGAATGGTCGCCCGAAACTGCGGACACCAACGTCATCGAACCTCCACACGATTATGCGGAACTAAAAGCGCTACAGGATTACAAAATCCTGCACGGCGCGATTACCGGATTGTTTGCGGGACGCGCTCCCTGGTGGCAGTACCGCCGCATCCTTGCAAGCGACAACTTCAACGATCCGCGCATCCCGCACGATGTTGCCATGATCAACACGGCAGGCAACGACTATTATGGCGGCAACATTCTCGGTCCCGGCGCGGGCGATTCGGCGCAAATTCAGGCCACGCTTTCCCGCGCCCGCCGCGCCTCCCTCGGCTACGCCTACTGGCTGCAAACAGAGTGTCCGCGAGAGGGAAAAGAAGAAATACAAGATACGAGATACAAGATACAAGAAGACGAGACTTCCCCCTTTTTCCCTTCCTACGGCTATCCCGAATTCCGCCTGCGAACCGACCTGTTCGACACCGATGACGGCTGCGCGCCCGAACCCTATATTCGCGAGTCGCGGCGCATTAAAGCCTTGCGCCCAATTTTAGAACAGGAGATTGTCGTCAAGGATTTTAGCGGGAATGTGTGCCGGGGCGACAACGCGCGGGCGGCGTGGATGCCGGACTCGGTTGGCGTGGGACACTACGCGCTGGACATTCACCCCAACGGACACGGCGAACCCAACCACTATGTCGCCACGCGCCCGTTCCAGATTCCACTCGGCGCCCTGATTCCGGTTCGCCTGACGAATCTGCTGCCCGCCTGTAAAAATTTGGGAACAACCCATCTCACAAATGGCGCGTACCGACTGCACCCGATTGAGTGGAACATAGGCGAGTCTGCGGGACTGCTGGCCACTTTTGCCCTGCGCCAGAACCGTTCGCCCCGCGCCGTTTATGAAGACAAGTCGGCGCGGGGCGAGTATCAGCGCATGTTGCTATCCAATGGCATCGCGCTCAGTTGGCACATTGACGCTCCGCTGTCGCATCCCGCGTTCATGGCCGTACAAATGCTGGCGTTACAGCGGGAAACGTTGGGCAGTCCGCAGGATTTATTGTTCCGTCCCGACGAGCCGATTACGCCCGAAAACTGGCAGGCATGGAAGCAGGCGACGGGACGCAACAACGCGCCCGCAACCTTTACCGGCGCGCGCGCCGAAGCCGCAACCGCATTGTACCCATCTTAGAACCTATGCCAACTGGCCCTCAACCCCTGGCCCCTTCTCCCAAAGTTGGGAGAAGGGGAACTTATCGGGATAGGCTCACAAACCCATTCCGTCTTAGAGCCTATCCCAACAGGCGATTGCATTTGCGTCCGAAGGACGTTTGGCCGCAGGCCACTCAGACGGGTACGTTCTTTGTACCCGGCCTATTGGGATAGGCTCTTTGCGCAAAGGTAAGAGACAACATTGCGAAACCACAAGGCAATCACACTCGTTCTGCCATAATAGGAACAGAGCCGTCTCGTCCATGCTCCGCAACGATGTGAAGAAAGCAGCAAACGCCCGTGCGCCGATCTCTGGAAACCGAACAAACCGAAACGCTCGATGCGCCCCTGCTGAACGCGCGCCCTTCAGTAACACAGGAGGCGGGCGAGATTGTCACGCGAGAACTGCGCGCGCCGGAAACGCAGGCGCAGCAGACCGCGTCCATCGCCACGCGCAACCCCAACGCCATTGTTGCCCTGCCGCCCACAGCGGAAATGCTTGCCGTGAAAGCGCAGGTTGCCGAAGCCATCGCCAAAAACCGGGAAGAACAAAAGCGGCGGCGCGTTCTGGAACACGTTGTCAATGGCGACGGCGGGCCTTATCAGTGGCATGCCGATGTTTTTGAAACGTTTAGCTACGCCCTTGCGTCGGGTATGGCAATGGGCGACGCGCTGCGGCAGTCCGCCCAAAATTCAAATTCCGAACTGCAATACGTGTTCGCGGACATTGCGGCCCGCGTCGAGAATGGCGCGACGCTGACCGACGCGCTCAAAGCCAATCAGGATCAACTGCCCGACATCGTAGTTCCCATTTTTGAACACGGCCTGATTTATGGCACGGCGGAAAACGCGGCGCGGCAGACCGCCAAAGCTCTGCAAAAACTGGCGACCAACCAGACAAAATTTGAATACACCGCCCTCAACCCCGGTTTCATGCTGCCGCTTGTCCTCGGCGCGATTATGATTATCGGGATGGTGATAATTTTCTTTGTGTGCGCCAATCCGCTGATTCCGTACACGCTGTTTTGTACGGCAATGCTGGGGTTGAGCGTGTTGAGCTGGAAGTTCCGGCACAAACTGGCAGGGCGCAGAACCAAAAATGTCCCGTTGTCCAAGATGAAACTGACGGGGGCGGGGTTCGGATACGCACGGCGGCAAATCGGGGGGGCGCAATGGTCGCGGACGTTCGAGGCGCTGTGGAACTGCGGCGTCCCCATCAGTTCCGCTCTGGAAGCGGCAGGACGCAGCACTCGCAACGCGCACTACGAGCAGATTTTGAGCCAGGCCGCGCAGTCGGCCCGCAACGGAGTCAGTCTGGGCGACAGCCTGGCGCAGGTCGGCTTGCTCAAAGGCGAGATGATCAACACCGTCCGAACAGGAGAAATGACGGGCGAGTTAGGTTCCATGCTGGAACAGTGCGCGAATGTGCTGGAAGACGACGCGCGGGAACGCGCCGCGCAGATGATTTTTCTCTACGTTGTCGGAACTATCTTCGCAGGCGCCCTGCTCTTCTGTATTTTCGCGCTGACGTTCGCGTACTTTTATTCAGCCCGCACATGTAAATCTGGATTGACTTTGTAAGGAAACGACTATGCAAGGAAGATTGACGCGGCGGCAGATGCTGGCCGGGGCGACACTGGCGGCGGCGGGCGTGACGGGCTGCGTAGGGCGCGGTTTGTCCGCGCTTGCCAGCGTCACGGTCGGGCCGAACCCGCACAAAACGGGCGGCGATGCGCTTGTCGTCGTATTTTTGCGCGGCGGCGCGGACGGCCTGAACATCGTGATTCCACATGGAGACGACCATTACTATCGCTACCGTCCCACGCTTGCCCTTGCCCGCCCCAACGACAAAACGGCGGACCCGAAAGCCCGCGCGCTTGATCTGGACGGCTTTTTCGGCCTGCATCCCTCGCTCGCGCCCCTGCTTCCGCTGTATCATAGCGGGCAAATGGGCATTGTTCACGCCATCGGCTCCGGCGACAAAACCCGCTCCCACTTTGAAGCGATGGCAACGATGGAACGCGGCATTGCGAGTGACACGGGCGCGGCCAGCGGCTGGCTGGCGCGGCATCTGGTCACAACCGCCGATCCCAACGACTCGCCCCTCCGCGCCGTCGCCATTACCGACACCATGCCCGACTCCCTGCGCGGCGCAACCAGCGCGACCTCGCTTACGTCCTTAGCGGATTACAAACTGAATGTACCCGACTTTGGAGAAGACAGAAGACAGAAGACAGAAGACAGAAGACGCTCACTCCATAATCGGCAATCGGCAATCGGCAATCGACACTCGCTCGGAGGCTTTAACGGAAACGCTACGTGGGCTGTATGCCACGCCGGATAAATCGCAAGCGCCGGATGCGCTGCAAAGCGCGGGGCAGGAAACTTTGCTGGCGATGGATGCCATTCGGCAGCTGGACCCGGCGCATTATAAGCCCGCGATTGGGGTGACGTATCCCACCAACGATCTTGGCAACGGGCTGCGGCAAGCGGCGTGTCTGCTCAAGGGCAACATCGGGCTGGAAATCGCCTGTCTGGATATGGGCGGTTGGGATACGCATGTAGCGCAGGGGCGCGATACCGGGTTTCAGCCTGCCCGATTGAGCGAACTGGGCCGCGCCCTTGCCGCGTTTCACGCCGATCTCGGCACTGGCCACCCAACACGTCACCACCATTGTCATGACGGAATTCGGGCGGCGGGCGGCGGAAAACAGCGGGTTGGGTACGGATCACGGACGCGCAAGCTGCATGTTCCTGATGGGCGGCGGCGTGGTCGGGGGCAAAGTACACGGGCAATGGCCGGGGATGGCCGAGGCGCAACTGGAAAACGCGGGCGGCGAACAGGGCGATTTGCGCGTCACGACGGACTACCGCGATGTGCTGGCCGAAATCGTGTCCCTGCGCCTGCGCAACCCCCGCCTGTCCGAAGTATTCCCCGAATACACGCCCCGATTCCGTAATGTGGTTCGACACTGCGTAGAGAAGAAAAGGAGAAAAGGAGAAAAGGAGAAGAGGAGAACTCCAATACAGGACAGTAGTAAGAGCGAGCAAACATGTAAACTCGATTATAGGAGAATCCTGTTTAATCCTGAAAATCTTGTTAATCCTGTCTATTTCTCCTTTTCTCCTCTTCTCCTTTTCTCCTTTTCTATCCCTTCGGCGGCGCGGCTCCCTTCGTTGTCATGCGCGTCAGGTTGTCTTTTGCCAGGCATTGTTCGGGTCTATTTGCGTGGCTTTGCGGCAGGCGGCAATGGCGTGTGGCAGGTCGCCTTTGGCTTCGTAGGCGACGCCGAGATTGTTGAAAGCATCCGCGAACTTCGGGTTCAGCGTGGTGGCTTTGGTAAAGTTGGTAATGGCGTCGTCGTACTTGCGCTGTTTTTGCGCGACCAGTCCCAGGCCATTGTAAGCGTCGGCATTATTCGGGCTGGCTTGCGCCACCTGCGCAAACAGATCGCGCGCCCGCGTCACGCTGACATCATCACCCTTTTTGAACAGGTGTACGCCCATAGACAGGCGCAGGGGAGCGGAAGCGGGGCCGTCTCCCACATGATTCAGCGATTCTTCCAGAACAGACGCGGCTTCCTCGCTCTTGCCGGCGTTTTCCAGCGACAGGCTGTAATCCGCCCAGGCCGACGCGCTTCCCGGTTTCAGCGTAGTCAGTTTCTGAAACGTGAGCGCGGCCTCGTCATATTGCTTGCGATTGTACTGCGTGGCTCCCAACCCCTGCAAGCCGCCGATGTTGTTCGGGTCAATCTTCAAAACGCCCCGGTACGCCTCTTCTGCGGCCTCGTAATGCTTCAAGCGCGACTGCGCCAGGGCCAGATTGTACAGCGGCTTGACCTCAGTAGGGCGTAATTGCGCGGCTTTTCGGAACTGCGCGGACGCCTCCTCATCCTGTTTCGCTTCGTACAGCGCTTCGCCATAAGTGGCGCGAATGGTGTAATCTTCCGGCGCGAGTTTTTGCGCCTGCGCCAGCGAAGTTTGCGCCGCCGTCAGCAGGATTTGTCCCGCCGTCGCGGTCCGCCCCGTTTCTGGACTCCAACTGCTTGTGGGCCGCGTTCTGCTGCGCCATTCCCAGATTCAGCCAGAAATTCGCGTTGTTGGGCAGTCAGGCGCGTGGCGGCCTGATGCGCGGGAATAGCGGCGGCATAGTTGCCCGTAATCTGATAGGCATAGCCCAGGCCGTCCTGCGCGTAAGAATCGCCGGGCGCGATGGCAACCGCTTTCTGGAACGCGGCCAGAGCTTCCGCTTTGCGATCCATCTTCAAATCCAGGCTGCCCAAATTGTAATAAGCGTCTGCAAGACGCGGCATTTTGGGTTCCAGTTTGATGGCCGTCTCGAACTCTCTGGTGGCTTCGGGATACTGTTTCAGGCCGTCATAGATGTTGCCAAGATTGAGGTGGCCGTCCGCCATGTTGGGGCGCAGGGCCACCGCGTCGAGCGTGGGCTGAAGGGCTTCCTGATAGTGCCGTTGCTGTAGATAGATGAACCCGATCCAGAACAGCGATGTGGGTTCTTTGGGCGACAGTTCGTGCGCCTTCTGGAACTCGGCCAGGGCGTCGTCCATTTTGCTGCTGTTATACGCTTTGACGCCCAGTTCGAAATGCTCCCGCGCCGTATCCGCATGGGCAGGCAGCAGGGGCGCGGATAACAACAGGCCACAGGTCAGCAGCAGCGCGCCCGATATAAAGGGGGAACGCCTGCAACCCAAAACGCGGGGTTTATAAATTCCGGCAGCAGATAAGCGCGATGCGCGGTCAAACATAAATATTACTCCTTGCGTTCACGGCCCGCCGACATCCTTGCAGGCATTCAGGCCGGAAACATTCGCGGTTCAGCATTGCCAAACCCGGTATTGCTCAAAAACGGTCTGGCCTCATTATACTGCGCAAAATCCGCAGACGCAATTTTGCCATGAAAATCGCGTAACTTCGGCATACAAACAACCCCGGTCGCTTTTCGCAACCGGGGCTGTGGACACAAACAAGCGTTATATAAACTGCCGGATACTGTCTCAAACCTTATATCCGAGCGTCGCCAGCAAATCCGTTTTGGTGTTGTCAGAGTAGCTCTCCTGCATCTCTTTCACAACGGAAGCGTTGAATTCCGCCTGCGGAATGGCTTCGGGATCGAGTTCCAATTCCGCTTTGGCTTCTTCGGCGGACTGCTGCTCCTTGATCTGGCGCAGAGCTTCGGCAAGCTGCGGGCCGAACGCGTCCAGAATCTGTCCGGCCTCGGTGTCGGCCTGTACCGGTATCTGCAAGGTTATCATCAAAACAGGGGTCTCTTTGTTCATGGTTGTTCTCCCTCAAGGGCAAACCGGCGTTCCCGCGCTGCAAGGCGCACTCGCATATTTTAGAACACTTTGGTACTAATAGTATCCTGCATCGGGCAGCAAAATGCAAATATTTTCTTCGCGCCTTCAGCGTCCTCACAGGGTAACAATCATGTACTTAAACTCAAAGACGCGCAAGCAAACCAGAAAGTTTCCTGCTTTGCATCCACGCCCCGCTTCTCTTATGTCGCGGCATCCCTCCACAACATTTATCATCGGCGTAGCGCATAGATAGGATATAATAGTTACAACGCTATGGATGTGACCCGCCGAGAAATCAATGCTGACTCTGTTATTTTGGAATGTGCGTCATGACCGCGATGCGAAACATCTATCGCTGGCTTCTCAGCGCCGTCTGCGTTGCATTTGTGATGCTATTGTCGCTTTGACCGCAATGCACGAGATTGATGTCTTAGTTTTTGCCGAACTGCAATTGCCTGCTGTGGAAGTCACTGCTAGCTTGCAAATAG
Organism: uncultured Chthonomonadaceae bacterium; assembly: GCA_963817895.1. Taxonomy (GTDB): domain Bacteria; phylum Armatimonadota; class Chthonomonadetes; order Chthonomonadales; family Chthonomonadaceae; genus CAWFQB01. Next base: position 1,167,313 of record CAWFQB010000001.1, on the reverse strand, counting down.
CGACCGGACAAAGTTTTACCGAGGCAGAATCAGACGGTATTTGCGACAAAATTCGGATATTCACTCCCTATCCAAACAGTTGTTTACCAATCCCAAAAGCCAGTGACGCGCGTTATACAGTGCGGGAGGTGAAAACGCTACATCATTCCGACTTTTTGCTTGTGGCTGCGCATCTGCCGTACAAGTCCAGCAGTCGCACCTCTTTTAGGCGTTCGCAATATTGCGCGGGAATGGCGCACAATATTCGCGTTGCGGAGCAATCGCTTCAACATCAACGAACGTTACTCATTGGCGACCTCAACGTGAATCCTTATGAACCGGAAGTGACAGGAGCATTGCAGGGCGTAATGACTCGAACTCTGGCACTGGCAAAGCGGGACGAACAGAATGGCATGTACACGCGCTTTTATAATCCAATGTGGGGACACTTTGGCGAAACAAATGGCGTTCCCGCAGGGACATACTATTGGGATGGGGAAGAAGATGAACACTACTGGCAAATCTACGATCAGGTTCTCCTGCGTCCACCGTTGTTCGCTCACTTCGATGAGCGTGATCTTCACATTTTGACTGTTGCCGGTAATACTCAACTGGTGACGACCACAGGAAGGCCGCGAAAACGAGCGGTTTCAGATCACCTCCCCATTTTGATTAAATTGAATCTGTAAAGGAGATAATGGATTATGACATCCAGCGTTGATCTCTGGCCGCCGGATTTGGTAGTTTCTGAGGAAACCTCCCCGGCGCTCGTTTTGCGTGAACAGGCAGATGCTTTGCGTAAGCGCACAAACGGACGTGTGGAGGCCCGTATTTACACGCGCCCGGAACAGGGCGGCAAGGTCAGTCATTATTTCGATTTGCAGACGCCTGAGCCGGGGGGGTATAGCCATAGATTACTGGAAGTGGTACACCGGAAAAGCCAGCTTTATCCCGCAGAAGTCAACTTCATCCTCGCCGTCAATGATGAAGGGCAAGCGCCTTATTACAAATGCAGTAATCAGGAAGAACTGGAACACGACCTGCGAGGCATCTTTGCGGATGAGCAAACCCGCAAAATGATTAATTCGCTTCTGGTAGCATAAATTTACGCCTATGAATATCCGTCTGCTTGTAACCATTACGGCTCTGTTGCCGGTATGTTCGGTATGGGCCGCGCCGCCTGCGATCCATCCCACCACGCCTCTTGAACCCCAAAACGCGGCTTTCTTCGAGCAGAATATTCGCCCGTTGCTGGCGGAAAAATGCTACGCCTGCCACTCCGCCAAAAGCGCTACAGCGCAGGGCGGGCTGCGTCTGGACACGCGGGCGGGATGGATGCGGGGAAGCGCGAACGGGGCGGTTATCCTGCCGGGAGATGCGGACAAAAGCCGCTTGATTCAGGCTGTCCGGCATCAGCCGGGAATTGCGGCCATGCCGCCTATGGGCAAACTGTCAGAAAAAGAGATCGCGCTGCTGACGGAATGGGTGAAGCGTGGCGCTCCCGACCCGCGTATCGGCGAAAAGCCGAATGGCGCGGCAGTTCCGGGAGCAAAACTTTCTGCTTCCCCTGTTACTCCGGGCGGCATGGACATTGCGCAGGGGCGAAAGCACTGGGCGTTTCAGCCGTTGAAGGCCACGCCCGTCCCCAACGTCAAAAACGCAAACAGGTGCCGCAACCCTATAGACCGCTTTGTTCTCAGCAAACTGGAACAGAACCATATCGCGCCCAACCCGCAGGCGGAAAAGCGCGTCCTGATTCGCCGCGCGTATTTCGACGTGATTGGCCTGCCGCCCACGCCGCAGGAAGTGGAAGCGTTCGTCAACGATAGAATCCCAACGCTTACGAGCAGATGGTGGATCGCCTGCTGGCAAGCCCGCACTATGGCGAACGTTGGGGGCGGCACTGGCTCGATCTGGCGCGCTTTGCCGAGAGTCACGGCTACGAGCAGGATTATGACCGCCCGTACGCCTACCACTATCGCGATTTCGTTATCAAGGCGCTCAATCAGGACATGCCGTACAATCAGTTTGTGCAGTGGCAGCTTGCCGGGGATGAGATCGCGCCCGACAATCCCCTCGCGCTGATGGCGACCGGCTTTCTGGGCGCAGGCACGCACGCCACGCAGATCACCAAAAATCAGGTGGAAAAAGAGCGCTACGACGAACTTGACGACATGACGGCCACAACGGGCGTTGCCATGCTCGGCCTGACAGTCGGCTGCGCCCGCTGCCACAACCACAAGTACGACCCCATTCCCAATCAAGACTACTATCGCCTGCTGTCCACCTTCACCACGACCGTTCGCAGCGACATGGACGTGGATATAGACCCGGCAGGTTACAAGCAGGCCAAAGCGAAATTCGATGCGGAACACGCGCCGCTTGCCGCCGAATTGCCGCGCTACGAGCGGGAACAACTGCCGCAAAACTTGAAGCGTGGATCAAAATGCCCGCAGGCAAAAGCCTTCCCGCCGCATGGCTGTTGCCGGAAATGGTCAGCGCTAACTCCGCTGGCGGCGCGACGTTCACGCCGCAACCGGATGGTTCTTTACTGGCAACCGGCAAAAACCCGGACTTTGATACCTATACCTTTGTGGTTCGCGCCAACCTGAAACACATCACCGGCCTGCGACTGGAAGCCTTAGCCGATCCCTCACTGCGGTCAAAGGGCCGGGACGCGCCCCGAACGGCAACTTCGCCCTGACCAGCCTGCGCGTGTTTGCCGCGTCCGCGGACAAGACTGCCGCGCCCGTTGAAATTAAACTTCATTCCCCCCGCGCCACCTTCGAGCAAAAGGACCTGCCCATTGCCGCCGTGATCGACTCCGGTTCCAAACTGGCGTGGGCGGTTGATCCGCAGTTCGGCAAAGACCATGCCGCCGCGTTCGAGTTCGATACGCCGGTTGGTTGTGTCGGCGGCGCAGTTCTGACCGTAACGCTGAAATTCGAGAACAATGCGGGCCATAACATCGGGCGTCCGCGCCTGTCGCTTTCCACAGTTTCAGAACCGCTCGCGCTCAACGCGCCCATACGTTCCGCGCAGGCAGACAGCGCGTTGGCAGCATTGAACGCGGGGCAAACTCTTGACGCGCAGGATCAAACCGCGCTACTGGCGTGGTATCGGACACGCGACGCGGGCTGGCAGGAGCGCGATAAAAGCATACAAACCCATCTCGCGCTTGCGCCCAAACCGAACATCGTAAAAATGATGGTGTGCAGTGAAGGGGTTGCCGCCATTCGGACGCACACGCAGGGCGGCGACTTTCTGGAACAAACATATTTCCTCAAGCGCGGCGACCCGAACCAGAAGCAGGGCGTAGCAACGCAGTCGTTTTTACAGGTTCTGATGCGCGACGGGCAGGATGAAAAACACTGGCAAACGCCGCCACCTTCGGGCTGGCATACCTCGTATCGCCGCCGCGCCCTTGCCGACTGGATGACAGACGTAGACAGCGGGGCCGGCGGGCTGCTGGCGCGGGTAATCGTGAACCGGCTCTGGCAGCACCACTTCGGCAGGGGAATCGTTTCCACGCCGTCCGACTTCGGCACGCAGGGCGACAAACCCACGCATCCCGAACTGCTGGACTGGCTGGCGAGCGAATTGATTAGAAACAACTGGCAGTTAAAGCCCCTTCACAAACTGATGCTGTGCAGCGCGGCGTACCGGCAAGCCTCCCAATCCAATCTAATAAACCAGAAACTGGACCCGGACAACAAACTGGTGTGGCAGCATCCGCGTCAGCGCATGGAGGCTGAAATCGTCCGCGATAACATGTTGAGCGTTTCCGGCCTGCTGGATACCACGATGTTCGGGCCGGGTACGCTGGACGAGAGCATGACGCGCCGCAGCATCTATTTCACCATCAAGCGCAGCCGTCTGATTCCCACGCTGCGCCTGTTCGACGGCCCCGACTCGCTGCAAAGCATCGGGGCGCGGCAGGTGACAACCGTTGCGCCGCAAGCCCTGATGCTGATGAACAGCCCCAACGCGCGCCAATACGCCGTTCAACTCGCCAACCGCGCCGCGCCCAACGACCAAACGCCCCGCGCCGAAGCCGTCCGCGCCGCCTATCTTCTCGCCCTGAGCCGCGCGCCCTCACCCGCCGAACTAACCGACTCCCTCGCCTTTTTGGAACAGCAAACCGCTTCCTACCAGACGCAGGGCCAGAATAACGCGCCCCAACTGGCCTTAACAGATTTCTGTCAGGCGCTCTTCGGCCTGAACGAATTCGTGTACGTGGAGTAAGTTGTACAAATCAAATATGCATCAAAGGTAAAATGCTGGATATACTTCTGACGCGAACAAGGACATGGAAGAACAACGCAAACAAGCCTATATCATTCTGCTTTGCGCGGCTCTGCTGCACTTGAAATACGATTTAGGCATTTTTGGCTTTGGCTTGTCGTGGACGACACCGCGCTACTGGCGTTATCAAATTCGCTATATGCGAATCTCTTTCGCGCGGGTACACGCCTTTCACAATCTGGCGTTTTACATTGCAGCGGACATGCATAGTTTTGATGAGAATATTTTTTGGGAGGACATAAGCCGCTTCGAGCGCAAATTCCCTGATGGACGGCGATCAGACTATCGCGCGCTTTTCGAGCACAAGTTAGTAGGTGAAGAAATCACAGGCCATGACTTGATAAGATTTAACATGCCACGATAGGTATCTTTGTACGCAATTTGCGTACAGCATTACGCAATTTGCGTACAGCATTACGCAATTCGCGTAAGAGGAAGAACATGAAGAACCACCCACATCTATTCGCATCGCCCAACCGCGCGTATTCGTCCCGCCGGGATTTTCTGCGCCTGACCGGTTCCGGCTTCGGCATGTTGGCCCTGTCCGCGCTCATGGATCAGCACGGCGCGAAAGCCGCCTCCGTTCCCAACACCCAACACCCAACACCCAACTCCCTGAATCCCCTCGCGCCTCATCCCGGCCACTTCCCCGCCCGCGCCAAAAGCGTGATCTGGCTGTTTATGAACGGCGGGCCGTCGCAGGTGGATACGTGGGACTACAAGCCGGAACTTGCAAAGCACGATGGGCAGGAACTCAAAGGCTTCGACAAAGATACGGGGTTCTTCGTGGATCAGGTCGGGCCGATCATGAAGTCGCCGTTCAAGTTCGCGCAGCACGGGCAATCGGGAACGTGGGCCTCGGAGATTTTTCCGGGCATGGCGCAGCATGTAGACGACATGGCGTTCATCCACTCCTGCTACACGGAAACCAACAACCATTCGCCCGCCCTGTTTGAAATCAACACGGGCATGAACCGCATGGGCTTTCCGAGCGTGGGCGCGTGGGTCACGTATGGGCTGGGGTCGGTCAAGCCAGAATCTGCCCGGTTTCGTGGTGATGTACGATACGCTGGGGCGCGGCCTGCCCAAAGGCTACGCGCAGAACTGGGGCGCGGGCTTTCTGCCCGGCGTGTATCAGGGAACCGCGCTGAACGCGCAGGGCGCGCCCATCAACAACCTGGCCCGCGCAGACCAGATGACGGACGCGCAGCAGCGCGCCCAACTAGGACCTGCTGGCGAAACTGAACCACGCGCATCTGGAACAGAACCAGGCGGATGCGGAATTGGCGGCGCGTATCCAGTCGTTTGAACTGGCGTACCGGATGCAGATGGCCGCGCCGGAAGCGCTCGACTTCGCAAAAGAATCGCCCGAAATTCAAAAACTGTACGGCCTGGACGACAAGCGCTGCGCCCATTTCGGCAAGCAGTGCCTGATGGCGCGGCGCATGGTGGAGCGGGGCGTCCGCTTCGTGCAGATCTACAGCGGCGGCGAGGAGAACGAGAAGAGCTGGGACGGGCATAGCAACATCGGCGACAACCATCGCCAGTTCGCGGGCGAAACCGACACGCCGATCGCCGGCCTGCTGACCGACCTGAAACAGCGCGGCCTGCTGGAAGATACGCTCGTGATCTGGTGCGGCGAGTTCGGGCGGCTGCCGCTTGTGCAGAAGGGCGGCACGGGCCGCGACCACAACCCGCACGCCTTCACGACCTGGATGGCGGGCGGCGGCGTCAAGGGCGGCGTCCACTACGGCGAAACCGACGAATTGGGCCACAAGGCGACGGTGAACCGCGTCAGCGTCAACGACCTGCACGCCACCATTCTGCACCTGCTCGGCATTGACCATACCCGCCTGACGTACCACTTCAACAGCCGCAACTACCGCCTGACCGATGTCGCAGGCAATGTCGTCAAGGATATTCTCGCGTAAGGTCTTCCGCCGCGCCACATCGAACATAGAGAAGAAATGTCAGCGAGAAAGCGCGAACCTCGCTTGATGGAGGGAGGAATGAGCATCATGGAAACACTGTCGCAACCGAAGCGTTATTTTCCAAAGCCGGGGCGTGGATTGGCAGGCAAAAAAGTGAAGAAAACGCCTGTTCTCCAGGCAGGCAATGGGCAGAGCGTGGCGTCTAGCGCAGCGTCGCCAGCATTGGGAGAAACGCAAACGCAGATCGCCAACCGCATTTTTCGGGAACGTATCCAAAAGATTGCCGATGCAGAGGTCAGAATACGCGCAGGTGAAAACGAGTGGGAACCGATATACCGCGTCGAGGTTCCCGAACTGCGCAGCGAAGCGTTTTACAAGGTCGTTAAATTGCGTGGCGACCTGTATAGCCAGTACCCTGATGCCATCATAAACATAGAGTTTCGTCCCCGACGCGAACTTGATGAGGCCGAAAACAACCCGCGCTTTGCCAACTCGTAAAGAAAGCAGGCGTTCATGCCCTCCAGACAACCGCCGAAATTACAGCCGGGAAAACAGGCGCGCAAACATATTGATGGCGCACACAGGAACTATCAACGTTACCAACGCTTGCTACAAACGCCTGAAGATACGGATTGGGCTGTTGTAGCTCTGTTCTATGCCGCATTACATCTCGTACAAGCCCATGCGATTGCAAAAAGCGGACGGCTTCAGGAGCCGGTTCCTGATAACCACAACGAACGTATCAAGTATGTGAAACAGAATTTGGGCCGTCTGGAAGCGGACTATGTCGTACTGGAAGAGGCAAGCAAACTGGTTCGATATGACCTGTGGCAGCCAACACCGGAACAGGCAGCAACGTACCACGATCAGGAGTTTGCGCGTATCCGAACGCATCTTGCCGCGCAAAATATCGCATGGGGCGAGTAGGTATCATTCAGTCGCCTAACACGGCATTATCCAAATTGTCATTCCGCTTTTCTGTCTCATCGCGCTCCTATGTGCTATCCGCCCCGTTACCAACTTCCTCGCAGGGACACGCTTCTTCCGGCTTTACGACGGGCAAATATTTCAGGCTCCATTGGGTAATCGCTTCCAGAACCGGCTTTAAGGCGCGTCCGGCTTCGGTCAGTTCGTAACTTGTCCGGGGCGGCATGGTCGAATGAATTGTTTTGACCAGCAATCCCGCGTGTTCCAGCAGATTGAGTCGCTGCGTCAAGGTTGTCGTGTTGATGTTGCCTCTTCGCATCAATTCACTAAATCCTGTCGGACCGGCAAGCAGGCTGTAAACAATCATCAACACCCACTTTTCCTGCAACAGCATCGCGCCCCGCAGAAAAGGCGCGGCGGCATTACAAGCCTCCGCCTCCTCCTGATTGTCCTCAACACTCTTAGCTTCATCATTCTTATCTTCAACATTCTTGGCTTCATTACGCTGCATGGGGGCTTTATCCTTTAAGGTTGAAGTTCAACCTTCCGAACCAACCTTCCAAACAAATTCTCCCGCTTACCCTATTGTACCCGAAGACGTTGATATTGTGCTATGCGCCCTACTATCCATTGTGCTTTACTTTGCAATGCGAGTTATTTTATTATGCGCTTGACAAAATAAAGCGTATATGGGATAATTCTATATCGAAGCGGCCTGCGCCGCGTGACTTAGAGCCTATCCCAATAGGAACAGCATTTACGTCCGAAGGACGTTTAGCCGCAGGCTACTCAGACGGGTACGTTCTCTGTACCCGGCCTATTGAGATAGATTCTTAGAGACGCATGAAAGGATTTTGAGGATTATCATGAAAACTGCCACGCTTATCGCTCGTTACCTGCTCGGATTCATGTTTGTCGTGTTTGGACTGAACGGGTTTCTTCACTTCATTCCGCAACCGCCGCCGCCTGCCGGTCTTGCGATGCAGTATTTGACCGTTTTGTCGGCCTCACACTACATGGTTCCGGTGTTTCTGCTGCAACTGATGGGCGGCGTCCTGCTGCTGGCAAACCGGTTTGTTCCCATTGCTCTTGTGCTGCTTGGCCCGGTGATTGTGAACATCCTCCTGTTTCACTCGCTGATGGCCCCATCCGGCATTGTGCCCGGACTGATTGCGCTGGTATTGTGGCTGCTGGTGTTTTACGGGGTACGCTCCGCTTTCGCGGGCGTGTTCGCGATGCGGGTGAAAGCAACGGAGTAGGAGAATTCAATGGAACTCGGAATAGATAGTTTTGCCGCTGTCATGTCGGAGGACAGCCCGCATCTTCCTGTCAGCGCGTCCGAAGCCATGCGCGAACTGCTCGAACGCATTGCCTACGCCGATGAGGTAGGGCTGGACATTTTTGGTATCGGGGAACACCATCGCCCGGAGTTTCTGGACAGCGCGCCCGCCGTCATCCTCGCGGCGGCAGCGGCGCAAACCCGTCGTATTCGGCTGACAAGCGCGGTTACGGTACTCAGCGCGGCCGATCCGGTGCGCGTGTTCCAGAATTTCGCCACGCTGGATTTGATTTCGCAGGGTCGGGCGGAAATGGTTGTCGGGCGCGGCTCGTTTACCGAGTTTTTCCCACTCTTCGGCCTGCAGCTCAGAGATTACGACTCGCTGTTCACGGAGAAACTCGGACTGCTGCTCAACATCCGCGACAATGAGCATGTCTACTGGTCAGGCAAACATCGGCCCGCGCTCACAGGGCAGGGCGTGTATCCGCGCCCCGCGCAAAACTCGTTACCTATCTGGCTGGGGGTTGGCGGCACACCGGAATCGTTCGGCGGGCGGGTACGCTTGGACTGCCGCTCATGGTCGCCATTATCGGCGGGGAAACACACCGCTTCCGGCCCCTTGTTGACCTGTACCGGGAAGCGGGAAAGCGGGCGGGACACGCGCCGGAACAGTTAAAAGTCGGCCTTCACTCATTAGGCTACGTGGCGGAAACCACGCAGGATGCAGTCAGCGACTACTTTCCGGGTTACGCGCGCATGTTTACCAAGATAGGCAAGGAACGGGGATGGCCGCCCGTGACCCGCGCCCACTTCGACGCGCAACTGGGGACGAAAGGCGCGTTGCTTGTCGGCAGTCCCGAAGAGGTAGCGGATAAAATTCTGCGGCACAGCGAAGCGCTGGGCGGAATCTCGCGCGTCACGTTCCAGATGGACAACGCGGACTTGTCCCACGCCAAACTCCGGCAGGCCATAGAACTGCTCGGTTCCCGCGTCAAGCCCCTGCTGCGCGAGTAATGCGGCGGCTGTTTTAGAGCCTATTTCAATACAACCTCAACCCGGCGTCCACACGGAACGCCGGGTTGAGGTTGTTTCTGTTTGAAAGGCGATACGCGAAAATGTCGACGGAACCGGCTCCGACCAAATTTTGACCAAACGTTCGTACAAAACAGGCTGCGCGACGCGGTTAGGAGGCGCGACAGGCGAAGACGGTTGGGGATTACTCAAAGGGCGCTGCGCGGAACTGTGAGGCTAATCACACATATACAGCAAAATAAATCGCCAAAATTATGCTTAAAGTTTTACGGTATTTCTGCAAGTTCTGGTTTATAATAGAATTAGTAATACCCCTGTACGCTTCCGGCTTCCTGCATGAGGGAGAAGACCAATGATGAACTTGCACGGTTTCTGGCTGAATTGCCTGCACTGTCCCGCCGTCTTTATTCTCGGCGTTGGCGTCGTACTGATTGCTTTCTCCTCGTTTCTGGTTGGAACCGCCGCCCTGTGCTGCAAAAGGCAGGTAAAACTCTCCCAAACGCCGGAAATACGGCAAAACACGCCCGGTTGTGAGCCGGACGTGCTGCATGTCGTGTTTTGAGCGCCTGTTGTGATGAGCGGTTGGTTACTCGTAACGGATGTCGTCCAGATAAAAGGTGACAGGTTCGCCCGAAGCCGCCAGTGTCCAGCCAAAGCCAGTTTTGATGCGCGTCAGGTCTTTGCCTTTCAGGTCAATGCTGTACTGCTTCCACTCTTTGGTGAGCGTCGCCTTTTCCAGTTTGGCCTGAACCGTATCAAAAAACGGCTTGTCGCGCCCGATCACGCCGCACAAAAAGTTGACGGATTTGCCGCCCTTCGCGCCCCGCGCCCAAAAGGTCATTTTGTTCGCGCCGGTCAGGTTCTTGCCGCCGGGCTGGTTGCCCCAATCGTTCGCGGGGGATTGCCACACGACGCCGCCCCAATCCGCTTTCGCCGTGTACTGCACTTCCAGACAGGTTTTGCCGCTATGCGGGTTGTCCGCGCACTGCTCGTTCATTTTAATCGCGCCCGCGTTGCCCATGTAGCCGGACGGAACAAACGGGACGGCCTGCCCCGCTTCCGCATAAACCACAAGCGGCAGGGCGGATGCTTTGCCGGCGGCGAATGTGGGAGTAGGCGCGGGCGCGGGGGTTCCGCCTTTTACCAGTATCGGCACATTGGCGACGGCAGCCCCGCCGTGATTGTCGCGCACATACGCGAACAGGCGGTACACGCCCCCGGTTTTGGGCATCTTCAACTGCGCCTGCTTGCCGTCACTCTTCACAATGGCGTCAGGAAACGTGGGCGGCGCGGCTTCCGTGTCGCCATTGGTGTTGGATTTACCCGAATCGGCCTGCAAAATCCATTGGGTCGTCAGCGGATCGCTTTCCGGGTCGGAAGCGTCCAGCGACGCTTTTACGACTTCGCCCGGTTCTACCTCGTCCGCGCCCTCGATTTTAAGACTATGCAGTTCGGGGCAGCGGTTGGCGGGAAGTTTGCCCGTCCACGCTTCCGTCAGGGCGTCCACGCCTGCCAACCGGCTTCCATCCGGCAGCAGCAGGCCGAACCATGTTGCCGTTGCTTCCTGCTTGTTGCCCCACGCGAAGGCGTACCCGCCCAAACTTAAATTCTGTCCCGCAATGGCCTGCTGCCACGTATTTTTGTAGGCAGTCGCTTTCGCCGTGCTGCTGAGTTCGGGAATCACGCCCATCTTATTTTTGCCGCTTTCCCACACGCCTGCGGGTCCAAATTCCGTGACCACAAACGGCTTCACGCCGCCCGCCTGCTTGTAGCGCGTCGCAAGGCTTGCCCCGCCGCCGTAACTGTTGATGCCCACAACGTCTATATCGGGACACAAACGGTTGATGTTTTTCACCTTGTCGCCGCCGATTTCCGCGATAACCGTCATGGTGGGATGGTTTGGATCGAGCTTCTTTGCCATTGCCGCAAGGTTGTTGACCGCAGACCAGATGGCGGCGTTGTCGCCCTTTTCGTACCCCTCCATCTCGTTGCCTAATGCCCACATCAGGAGCGCGGGATGATTGCGGTATTTGACGATGGCCTGCCGCGCTTTTTCATACTGGTCGGCCACCTGATCGGCGTTGTTGTAATCGAAGCCGTGTTCCTTATGCCCAAGCCAGATTCCCGCCGTCACCATCAACCCCTGCTTTTGCGCCTCGTCCAACTGCGCGCCCAAATTGTCCACGCCCCACGTTCGGAACGAGTTGCCGCCGACATCGTGCAGCAGTTTTCTCGAGCCATCCCCGCCCGCGCCCTTGATGACAAACGGCTGCCCGTTGCAGGTCAAATGAAACCCGCCACTGGCTTCGGTGATTTTAACCACCGTGGGCTTGCTGTCCGCCTGCCCCCCGCCCGCGAACCGGGGCAGGGCAAGCGCAAGGCCAAACAACGGCGTAAGGGCCAACAAAGAGCGTGAAATAGGTTGGTAGCGCATTAATGTTCCTTCTTAAATTTTCGGGGTTTGCGCAACGTTAAGCGTTTGCGCAACAGCACATGCGTCCGGGGAAAACCAATCTTAATCTTTTCCTCGGCTGTGATAACGAAGTCCGTCTGCGCGGACTACAGCGGTAGTTAAATCATAGTCGGTAAACGCCGGAATGTCAAGTAGTGTTTTGCGTGGTTATTTGACGTAGGAGTTTCTTCTCACTATCCCGAACTATGATACGCCGCGCAGAAAAGCAAATGTTTAACGCTTCAATGTGCATGAGAGAAGTAGGACGTTTTCAGCGGGGCGCTTTGTGGTGGATGCTGTCGTGAAGAATTGTGTAAGGGCCTTACGGACAAATAGTTGTAGGACTTTCGCTTTAAGAGCAACGCTTCCATACGGACGGGAACATGATGACGCTTTCGGCGGGATGTTATGCTGCGGGATATTTGACGGGACTGGCGGCGTTCGCGTGGATGGCACGGAAGCGCGGGCTGGCGACGGAGGGCATTTTCGCGCTGCTGATTGCGGGGTTGATTGGCGGGCTGCTGTGCGCGAATATGGCGCAATGGCTGACTACAGGAACGGCAGGCAAAACCGTTTTGGGCGGCATTGCGGGCGGCTATCTCGCCGTCGCGCTGACCAAAAAGTGGCTTGGTATCCGGCGTCCCACGGGTGATTTGTTCGCGGTTGCGATTTGCGCGGGCGAAGCGATCGGGCGGTGGGGTTGCTTTTTCGGCGGATGCTGCTATGGAAAGCCAACCGGCGCGGCGTGGGCGGTATGGCAGCACGGCGCGTACCGGCATCCCACGCAACTATACTTGTCCCTGTCGTGCCTGCTGATTCTGATAACGCTTATCTGGCTGGAAGTCCGGCGGGATAAAACCTTGCCGGAAAACGCCCTCTTTTGCGTACAGGGCGCGTTGTACTGCGTCGCCCGGTTCAGCGTGGAATTCTGGCGGGCGCATCCCGACTCCACCGCCCTGATTACATCCGCGCAATGGGCGTGTATTGCGGGCATGATTTTCTTTTCGGTTCGTTTGCGTCAATTGCTGCGCGCGTTTGTGAGGAGATAATGGCGTGAAGAATTGTGTAACGTGCGGCGCGGAAATACCCGAGCAGGCATTGTACTGTCCCCAATGCGGCAGGTCGCCCCTGCTGATGCAGACCCTGAAGTTGATGACCGGCAGCAAAGGGCTGGATATGCTGGTTGGTTTCGGCATCTCGTTCGGGCTGCTGTTCGCGTCCGGCATAATCCTCAGTTTGCTGGCGACGTGGGGCGTTATAGCGATGTGGCTGTACGTCGTGCCGCTTATCGGCACATTGCTGGCAACGCTGGCGACATTCCGGCGTCTGCGTTACGTGGCGTATGGCATGTTGATTCCGCTCCTCGTAATCCTGCTGATCGCGTTGGGAATTTTCCTCCTGTGCAGCGGCATACATTAGATACTCCGACAAATAGTATATAGGCTGTTTTGAGGCAGGCTAGCGCTCAGGTGGAGCAGACACACTCCACCCGTCGAAAACCCTTTTTCCGCGTTTACTTTTCCCGGCTTACGCGCCTTGCGGCTCGCGTGTCAGCGCGATCAATTGCACCAGACCCACCACACAGAAGCAAGTGCGACGGAACAATCCCGTCGCCAGACGATATTCATCACGCACCATCCGAAACGCTTTGACGCGCCGGATACTATGTTCGACACGCACACGCCCTGAGGAAAAGGCGCGGTTCTCTTCTTTCTGCACAGCGCTCAACGCGCCTCCGCGTGGCTTCTTGTGCGGCACTTCGCTGTGGGGTAAGCCTTGATAGGCCAGATCGCCTTTGACCGTCGCATGGGGAAACTGCTTGGCAACCGTACTCTGCTCATGCACTTTCTTGTCCGACTTCGGGCCGCGATAGCCCGCATCCACATCAAGAATGTCGCCATTGCGGTTGGTGATGACCTCGGTCTTGAGCGTGTGGTCTTTCTTCTTGCCCGAGTAGAAGGCGCGTTGCTTGGGTTCAATCGAGGGACGCGGAACCGGCGTCTCGAAACTATCCACAATCACCTGATCCACCTCCTCGGGCTTCCAGGAGGGTTCTTTCTTGGTCCAGCGTTTCTCCGCTTCCCAGCGGTTGGCCGGACACACGTCTTTGAGGACGCCGACAATCTCATGGAAGGTGTTCTCCGCCACATCGGCGCTGACGCCAAACAGCATGCCCACCACAGAGAAGGCGACGTTGTGGCGCAGGTACAGCAGCGTCAGCAACACTTCCTGGTAGGGCTTGAGCAGGCGTTTGCGGCCGCCTCCCACCTTGCGGCGGCGCGTGGGCTTGTTGGCCTGTTCTTGTTGGCGACGGCGCTCGATTTCGGGAAGCGCTGCCAGGAAGAGTTCAGCTAAGGCGGCGTGGGGTAGTCCGAAGAGCGAACGGACTTTGTTTTCGGGATAGCGGCCAAGTTCGTGAAGGTTCATACGTCTATTCTACCCGCGCCAAGAATAAATCCAAACTTATTTGTCGGAGTATCTATTAAGAGCGCCAAAACAAGCGAGTGTTCTGAAGTGTCGCCTGCCACTTTTGATCGTGGCTTCCATCATAATTTCCAATGGCCCGGTGAGTGGCAGACACGCTGTAAGAATTCGTTCGCACGTCTGGCGAGAAGCGAACATCAGCTGTGGATTGGTTGGTAAAGCGTCAAACCCAAGATGCTTGAGAAACTCCTCCCCGTGATTTAGGGGCTTGATTCGCGTTGCGGATTCATGCAGAGGGGATTGCGTCTGCCGAAATTCATGAACCGTTTTGCCGCCGCGATATAAACACTCCAGCAGGAATCGCGCCGTCATCGCAACGCCACAGTCCATGCTGTTGCGCGTGTTGGCGTCGCGCCGCAAGCGCGGAGCCGTTTCAAACAGAATGTCTTCATACCAGTTGTACCCCTCCCCGTGTTCGCGAATGTACATCAATCCCAACGGCTGATGATGCGGGTTATGGCGGGGAACCATTTTCAGGACGTGTCCCACTTCAGCGCGACTGGTAAGAAGTTCCCTGAACTCCGCTTCAAAATGCCAGTTTTCTCCCGGGGGATGTTCCAGGGGGTGGATAAGGTCCTCAAGCCGGCAGGGAACAAAATGCACCATGACGCGAATTTGCTTGCGCTGTCCGCGAATGAACAGGGGATGCTCATTGGGCCAGCCCTCCTCGGCGACCGGGGACTGCCACACCTTTTGGCCCTGTTCCTCAGCTTGAAGCAAGAGCGCGTCGGCGGCCTCAATGAGCGCGCGGCTCTCCTTTGCGATTCGAGAAACATCCAGTCCCTTGCCCATCACTTTGAGGTAAGGATCGTTGTCCTCCAGTTTATAAGCATTCACACGCCCGGGATCATTGGTCAAAATGACCAGAGGCACACTCTGGACATGGACGTAGCGGCGGATTTCATGGTATATGTCCACGCCCGAAGGCGTCGCCGCAACCCCGGTCTGGCTCGACATAAGAAAATCGCGTCCAAGCAGGGCGTCTATCACGATCAAATCATAGAAGTTGTGGTTATATTTTTGCTGGGCCTCTTCTCGATTGACCGCGAAATCCAGATCAAACCCCTCCCGGCGCAACAGCCACCAGAAATCTTCCATTTGCGCGTATTCATCGTCAATCACGAGCGTTTTCACAACACCTTCCATCGTGCATCTCCTTCCGGCGTCGGCAATCATGAGCAGAGCAAAGCAGGCTTGTCCGTTTAATGTCAAACGTTAAATCTTGTGTGGGCGTTTTTCCAGGTAAGAGGGCAGAAACAGGCTGATTTCGGTAGGGCGGTAATGGCGAGTTACGCATACGTAACCACCATGCTTCTCCACAATTCGCTTGATAATCCATAATCCCGCGCCGACACCTGGAACCATCCGATTCATGTGCTTTGGTCCCCGCTTGCCCCGTTCGAAAATTACGGTTTCATACCCTGCCGCAATGCCCGGCCCCCAATCGCGGCAATAGATATGAAACCAGCCCTCCTCGCGGGTTACGCCGAGTTCCACCTTAAACAGTTCCGGCGCATCGAAAGCGAACTTGATGGTGTTGGAAAATAGATTGAAAAGTACCTGCTGAAACAAATTCACGTCTATATACAAAGCGGGAAGCGTGTCGAATCCACTGTAGCTGATTTTGTCCGGGTCGAACCTGCGGCGTTGAACCAGTCGGCGCACCTGAGCGACGGCGGGCGCAACCACTTCTCCCAACAGGCGCGTAAGCTGCACTTCGGGTTCCATATAATCATACTCGAACCCTAATTCATCCGCGCTTCCCACCACCCGCTGCATCAGCGTAATCCAGGAGGCGATGCGTTCATGCGTGGGGTGCTGTAGTTCCCCCAAAGGGTTGGGTTTTAAGTCGCTTAATTCCAGAACCAGACGCCTCAAAGCCTGCTTGGTCATATTAATGGGAAAGTGCAGTTCATGGATCATCAGCGAGAAAGCCTCATGCTCCCACTCCTCATGTTCCCACAGTTCGATGTGCGGCACGGCAGCGGCGCAAATGGCGTTGCACAGGGCGGCGTCATCATCCGTAAAATACCGCGCCGAGTAGGAGCCGTTTTTATTGGCAAGCGGTTTCTTATTGCGGCAGCGAATCACGCCCAGACAGGTGAATTCCTGCTTGCCGTTCTCATTGGCCTTTAATGCGAGCAGGGGAACAAGCAAAATACTATCCTGCTCCGCGCGGGAGGTTTCCGTATATTCAAACGATTTGGGAACAAGATTGCCTCCCTCTCCCTTCAGGGCTCGGGCGTCTGCCAGCACAATGATTTTCTTGTTTTGCCAGCACTGGCAGGTTGGGTGCCTGGTTTCGGAGGGGATATAGTAATGCTGCTCTTCGTTGAGCGAACGCTCCCATTGAGTGGTGGGAGCAACGCGCGCTTCCAGCCGCTCACCATCGCGGCTGCTGAGTAACAGAGCCACCCCCTGACAATCCAACTGTTCTTGAATAAAAGTGTGCAAACTTGTTAAGAAGGCATCCAGGCCGTCCGCGCGGTCCGCCAGAAAATTGACGCGCTCCGTAGCGTAGGCGCAGGCGTCATCCAATCCCGCGTCTATAGGGCGGGCAGCCATTTTTGCCACGAGTCTGCACAACACATCCCAATTCGGCGGCGGCGGCCCCGGCAGCAAAATGCCAACCACGAACCGAACTTGATTCGGGTTATAGCGATTCGGTATTGGAATGCCAAGCAGCGTTTGCGCCCTGTATTGCCCGATAACCTCTCCCCATTGCAGCGTTTTCAACAGTTCATCCCGGCTCAGGGCTGTGAGAGGAAGGCAAACCGACTGCATTGCCTCGGCATCCCTGCCAATCGGGGAAGACATTCTATCAATACGCAATTCGCGTTTGACAGTGACCGGCGTGGAACTGTGTTCCGCGAGCAGGCACATTTCGGGGCGCGTGACATTGTAGGACCAGATGGCTACGTGGCAGGCGGCAAACAACTCGAAGACAGCCTCCGCCACTTTGCGGTAGCTGCGCGTGAGCGTGACGCTGCCCGCGCAGGAAAGAGTTTCTACAAATTTGGTATAAGCGGCCTGGGTAATGTCCGGCATCTGATCCCAGGGATGCTGCGGTTGGGAGGCGTTCTTGCGTAAGGGTTCCGCGAGCGGCGGCATCAATTTGTGTTTGGCGAACCATTCCACCGCTGTTGTGATACACTCTCGACGCGAGGCATCCGGGTAGTCTTGTTCATAAACCAGCCATCCGTCCCAATCCCATTTACGCAGCGCCTCGAGCGTCTGAGTTAAAGGCACATCCCCTTTTCCCAGGGAAGTAAATCCTTTCGCGGAGCGATGGGAGGAGCGACCGTAAGCCGCATTCCAGTCTTTGATGTGAACGGCTATTACGCGGTCTTTGGGAAGCGCGCAAATGTCGGTGACAGGATTTTTGCCCACAATGTACATGTGCGCTGTATCGGGAAGACAACAAAAGCGCGCTGCCTTATCCCCCAGTTTATCAAGCATTTCCTGAATGCTGTCCAGTGGTTTGAACGAATTGGAATGGAGGGCGAGTTTGACCGAGGCCGGAATTTCCAATTCTTCTTCCGCGTCTTCAAGGCGCTCGATATAGAAGTAAAGGGGCCAGCACTCATCAGGCGTTAATTTATATTTTGCAAGTTTAGCTTCATCCGGCGAACTGCAAAACGCCACTCTATCCTTGAGCCTTCCGCTCGTCAGTCCAAGAAATACCAGGTGATGCTTTTTGAGCAGATAAACAACATCGGCAATGTTC
Organism: uncultured Chthonomonadaceae bacterium; assembly: GCA_963817895.1. GTDB lineage: Bacteria > Armatimonadota > Chthonomonadetes > Chthonomonadales > Chthonomonadaceae > CAWFQB01. Next base: position 1,149,197 of record CAWFQB010000001.1, on the reverse strand, counting down.
ACCGCTTCAAACCGGTCGGTTTCGGGAACACGATGCTGAATGTTGTGGTGTTGCTGGAAAAACTCGACGCCCTGAAATCCGGCCTGCGCGATAGTTGCCAGAGTCGCGTCCAGGTCGTAGATGTAATTACCGCCCAGGATGGTTTCAAATCCGATTCGCATTTTGCTTGCTCGCGGCAGCCCTTTACCATAGACAGGCTATAGTATTTTAGCTGCTATATTTATAAACGGAACCATCATCTAAGAGCCTATCCCAATAGGCCGGGTACAAAGAACGTACCCGTCTGAGTGGCCTGCGGCCAAGCGTCCTTCGGACGCAAATGCAATCGCCTGTTGGGATAGGCTCTAAGGGTCAGTGGCCTGTTCCCTATTGCTGTTAGCAGAGCGCTGCTGCGCCGCAATCTGTTTATGAGGAGCCGCAGGCATAAGTTAGATGTGGTATTGCCATTCTCCTTCTCCAATTTATATTGAATTAATTTAACGGCAAATCAGGAGAGAGGAGATCAGTATCAAGGCGGGGAATAGAAGGCAGGAAATAAAAGCGGGAAGCGATTATAGGCGTAAAGAAAATGGTGAGACACGTATGGAAACAGCGGAGTGGACAGAGCAGACCGATGGATTATGCCCGACGTGCCTGCGGACGGTTCCGGCGCGATTGTTTGTCGAAGCGAATCGGGTATGGATGGAGCGAACCTGCCCCCGTCACGGCGCCTCCAAAGCATTGCTGGCCTCGGACGTCGCCGAATACCTGCGCCTGCGCCAGTACGTCGCGCCGCGCATGGGCTTATCTAGCGCCATCACCGGCTGCTGCGGCAGCGACTCGGCCTGCTGCGCGCCAGGGGAAGAAAAGGAGAAAAGGAGAAAAGGAGAAAAGGAGAAGATACAAGATACGAGATACGAGATACAAGCAGGAGAGGAGTCCCGATCAACTCTCAACTCTCAACTCTCAACTGATCCTGTCCAGCCACCAATCACCAACCACCAACCACCAACATGTGTGCTGCTGCTGGAAATTACCCTCGCCTGCAATCTGCGCTGCCCGACGTGCTACGCGGATGCGCGGGGACACGACTTTATGACCGTGGAAACGGCGCGGCAGCGGCTGGACACGTTTTTTCGCACGCAACAGCAGTCTGGACGTGCTGATGCTCAGTGGCGGCGAACCGACCATTCATCCCCATTTTGCCGACATGCTGCCTCTCGCGCTGGAATATCCCATCGGGCGCATTCTGGTCAACACGAACGGCCTGCGCACTGGAACAAAGCGACGAACTGCTGGAAACCCTGGCCGCGCATCGTGACCGCGTGGAACTGTTCTTCTCGTTTTCCAGTTTCCGGCCCGATGTGCATGACGCGCTTGTACGGCAAAGATTTGCGTCGCGCATCAAGCAGAAGGCGCTGCGAGCGGGCGCAGGAAAAAGGCTTGTTCGTAACCCTTGTGGCGACCACTGGAGCGGGGCGTCAATGAGGATGAGATCGGCGATCTTGTACCGCTACGCCCTGTCGCTCGACAACATCAACGGCCTGACCTTTCAGCCCGTGATGAGCGCGGGACGGTACGAGCACGAGTTTGCCGCGCATGAGCGCATGACCGCTGACCGATGTGCTGCGCGAACTGGACTGCCAAACGGAGGGCGCGTTGCGGACGACGGATTTTGTCGGCCTGCCCTGCTCGCATCCCGACTGCTGCGCCCTGACGTATGGCTTTCTGGACGCCAGACGCGAAACCATCACGCCCCTGCCGCGCCATCTGGATGTGGCCCGCTATCTGGATTTGTTCGCGGACCGCATCAGTTTCGCGGGCATGCTGGGCGGCGCGGCGCGGCGCGTGTGGTCGGATGTGGCCCATCTGCGCGCCCGCCAGACCCTGCGCGATCTGGCGACTCTGTTTTTGCGCGGCGGACTGCGCGACGTGTTGCCGCTCATCGGGAAGCCGGAGCAGTTCGGCAGGCGCGTGTTCCGCGTCGTCGTCAAGCCGTTCATGGACGCGCACACCTACGACCACAAGCGCATCGAGCAGTGCTGCACCAAAATCCTCAACGAGCAGGGCGAGGCCGTCTCCTTCTGCGAGTACAATGTGTTTCATCGAGGCCGCAAGTCGGCGGAAACGATTATTCCGTTGAGCGTTAAGCGTTGACAGTTATATTGGACACAGAGTGTGCCGGAAAGCAACAGAGACAGGAGGCGCAAGAATGAAGCCGCCAACGTCTAACTTTTTGAGCCGGAGCGTTTTGCTGGCCCTTATCCTCTATATGTTCATCGGAGGTTTGCACAGCGCTGATCCGATTAGCAAACTGGCAGCCGCGCAAATCGGAGGAGCGTTACTCTGTCTGATCGCGCCTTTTTGGATCGCCGATAGGAGGGGAATGCCTGTTTTGGTGAGACTACTCCTCACTCTTGGAACGGGGAGCGTCATTGTATACGCCAATGCCTGGGCTTGTGTCCAGGCAGGAACGAAGAATACAAGTATAAGGGGGCATCTCTACTTGTTTCCGTTTTGCTTGCCCGGTCTTTCAGGACTGTGTCGGCGTAAATCTACCTTTCAGAACAAGCAAAATAATGGTTAAAGGCGTGGGGAGAAAAGAGACATGGAGAAGACCGAGAGCCAGTTAGCGCTTGTTTTTTATTGCTACAACCTGCCGGGAACGGAATTCGACGGCAAAACCGAGGCGCGACTTGGTATTCAGCAGGGCAATAACGTCATTGAGGATGTGCCTGCGGATAGCGAGAATGTTGTCTTCACGATTCCGCTTCGCGTAATTCTTAACGCGCAAACGGAGCAGTTTGATCTTCGCGGCCCTTTCGTTCAGGGCAAGGCGGGAGAGCGATTCGTTTATCTTGTATGGGGACAGCGCGACGGCGCAAACTGGACTACCCTGCGCCGCGCGAAATTCTACCTTCGCTGCATCAACAGTGAGCGGCTGATCCCCGCGCTTGACAGCGGCCAGCCGATCTCCGTTCGCCTGAATATGACGGACGCAAAGGGAAAGCCTCTGACAGCGAGTATCCACGAACCAAGTTTCCAATTTCAGCCTTGAGCGAGATTTCAGCGAATGGTCAAGGTTCTGCTTACCAATTCCCGGTAGGTTCGCTTCACAACAACCAAATGTCTCAAAAGCTAACGTCTTGCTGAGATTATGTCGTCACACTGTCTTCGGAAACGGGCGCGTTGCGGGAGAAAAGCCATGTTTATTGTTTGGGGAACAAAGTCGCGTCAGGAGGATGGCGGTGTTGTAGGGGACTGGTGCGAAGTCTGTCGTGGTCCCAATTACCACAAACTGACCCACTTTTTTAAAGTAGATCACGTTTACTACATTCCGCTGGGCAAAGGGAAATACGTGGGAACCAACCGGCAATGTACCCAATGCGGAACAACGGTATCCTGTACAATGACAGCCTACACGCGCGCCTTATCGCATCAGGAAGCGTACGGGCAGGGGATCGAGCAGATTCTGGCGGCGACCAATCCTGCGCTATCGGCGCAGGTTCAGAGGCAGCGCGCGCTGGAATACCAGGTCGCGCAACGCATGGCGCAGTCGGCCCTCCCCGCCGCAGGAGCGCCATATTCGGCTCCCCTCATGCGTCAGGCGGACCCGCGCATGTTGAACGCGCTGCAAACTCTGGGAACTCTGGATGCCCGCAACAAGGACGTCAGCCAGTTACTGGACAGACTGCAAAAATGGGACTATCTCACCGCCTCGGAATGTGAGGTGCTGCTGCACGAGATAGACGCCTTCGTCACGAAAGACCGCAACGTCAATGCCGCGCTCCATTTCATGAAAACGCTGCCCACCCCCACGCCCGGTTGGATCGGCGTTACGGGCTGCCTCACCACGATAGTGGGCGTCATTGTTGGCTTTGCCGCGCTGCCGTTTCTGCAATCGTGGCTGTGGGGGCCGCTCTTCTGTGTGCTGGCGGTTGTCGGCTGGTACTTCGCCACGACAAAAGCGTCCAATAAGGCGGTGAGCGGTTGGGTCGAAAGCGTCCTCGTCCCCGGACTCCAACAGCGCGGGGTGGACGCGCGCGTGTTCGTCAGCCTGCTGGCCGCCATCAAAGGGAGCGGGCGAGGACACGAAGAGAAGATTGCCGATATGGCGAGTAATGTGAACCTGATCGCAGACGAACTGCTGAAGCGCGGCCTTCTCCCGCAAGAGGAAGGGCCACAACCTGCGCTCCTGTCCGCCCCACCCATTCAACGATAGAAACTCAATCCCGCTTCTACTGACGGAAGCGCCACACAGAAGAAGTGAGGGCGACAAGCTAAAAAACAGATCGAAGGGCATGTCAGCACGATTGCGCCGAGGGAAATATCACAGATGTATTCAATATGGAGTGTTTTGAAATGCTTGTAGGAATTGCGCGGCAGATGACAAAGTGGGAGTACGAAACGCTGTACCTTGACGATGAATATGTTCGTTTTTGCTTCCCCGCTGTTAGTGGCTTTTGGAGGGGCAGGATGAGGTCAAAAAATGAGTAAGGCTCTGGTGCGTGCAGCAGGACAAGGGGACTTGGCAACCGTAAAAGCCCTTCTTGCCCTAGAGAAGGATATTGACGATATATATGAGACTGGCCAAACGGCTCTGGAATGGGCTGCCTCATTTGGTCGGACTGAGGTCGTTCGCCTGCTTCTGGAAGCGGGTGCAAACGTAAATATTGCGTCGGAGGGTGGGGGAAGTAACCCCCTTATGATAGCGGCACTCTATTCAAATGTGGATTGTGTCCGTTTGTTGCTTGCCTACGGCGCATCTCCTCATTTCAGTTCGTCTCCGAGTACCGAGGGGAAAGGAGGTATGACTGCCTTACACAACGCTGCTGTCGTCGGTTCCGTCGAAGTATCCGAACTGCTTCTGGATGCCGGAGCAGAAATCAATTCGGTGTGTGGTGGCGGATGGACGGCATTGATGTGGGCGATCTACCAATATAAGGAATCGGGCAGCATCTCCAAGCGTACCGGCAAAATTACAAATCACTATGCTGTGATTGAATTACTCCTCAGTAGAAATGCAGACGTACATTGGGTCAATGAGGACGGAAGTAGCGCCTTTACGTTCGCAGAAGACGATAGTCTTACAGAGGTCATGTTACTGTTGAAGTCTGCAATTATTAAAACTGATTCAGCACTTGATGACAAATGTGATTCTGCTCCGCAAAAGAGTTACCATATTCCTCCCTGCTCTCCTTGATTGTGACCTACTGTGGCTGTAAAGAACCGCATCTGCTAATACGCGCCTCTCTTGGGCAGAAAAGGGAATAATGCAGACATTTGAGAAAAGTTTTGTACCCATAACTGAGAATTTCACCAACGTAAAAGCCTTGGGTATGTGTAACGGGCATTGTTCTGTTTAGCAGGAGAGAGGTGCAGGGATGGAGCCGAAAACGGGCAAGCAGATTGTGAGTAAGGGCGAGTATGCTGCCATGAAAATACTCGCGTTGGGTTTAAGTGGTAGTTCAGTGCTGTGTATTCTCTTCCCGGCGGTTCTTCTGCTAAACTTCGCTTTTATATACTACAAAGACGCGCAGGCGCAGGTGCTATGCCATTCGCGAAGATGTAGCATGGTACAAATGGATGATTCTGGATGGGAGGTGGCGGGAGCATTTATCTACCTGTCCTGCACCTTTCCTTTGCTTCCTATAGCATATGCGTCATGGCGAGGAAGCCGCAATCGTTGGAAGGCTGTACATACTATGCAACCCCTTACCCGTGCCAATACAGCCGATCTCCCCGCTTTCAACACGCTGGCACGCGCTTCCTTCGAGCCACCGCAAGCACAGCAGGCGGTGTTGCTGCGAGCCGCCGCACAGGGACATGAAACACCCCTGGAACAGTTGGTGCGTCCGGCAGGAGGGCTGGAATAGGGAATAATGCAGGTATTCGAGGAATATTTTGTACCCGTAACGGATAGAGAAACCACTTAAACATGAGACAATCCTCCGTCCGCAGGACGGTTGGCCGCAGGCCTCTCCAACCGGCAAAGAATTTAGATGGTATATGCCGGTTGAACACAGGTGGAAAGCAACAACTATGAGCGAATGGGACACACAGCAGCAGGGACGCAAATACGAGGGCTACGCCTTTACGTTTTGCAAGGCGGCGTTTCTCGTCCTGATCTTCCAGAAGTACGCGCTGTTTGCGCTGTCGGGGTTGGCGACCGTATTTTACATTCTGGCGGCGTTGAAGGGCGTAAAAACGTGGCGGTGTTGGGCCAAACCGCCCTGGGTCACGCTGTTCTGGGCGGTTATTTGCGCGTGGCAATTCCGGGCGCTGTTCATCCATCCCCCTGCGCAGGCAACCCGAACCCCCTCCCTCCATTCTGCCGCGCAACGTCCTGCGGGCGCGACCCTGATTGCGGCGCGCTGGCAGGAAACGGCGGCAACTCCAACCACAACAGGAAACGCCAATGAGAAAACAACGCTGCCTGGTGACGCCGCATTGGGGCATTTGCAGGCGGGCGCGGGAACCATTCTGGTAGCGGGCGGCGGGACAACCGCGCCGGAACTGGTGAAAGCCTTTGTGGAAGCGGCGGGCGGAGCCGACGCGCCCATCCTGATCCTGCCGCAAACGGAAGCCGACCCCCAAACCGGCGGGCCGGAATCCGTTGCCCTGTTTCGGGCCAACGGCGCGCGGCAGGTGGACGCCCCGACCGGATTAACTCCCGGAGAACTGTGCCGACGCTTGCGGGAAGCGCGGGGCGTGTGGATACCGGGGGGCGACCAGAACCGCTTTATCGCCACGTACCCGGAAACATCCGGCGTCCCCGAAGCGATACGGCAGGTGTTCGGGCGCGGCGGCATTGTGGGCGGAACCAGCGCGGGCGCGTCCCTGATGGGCGAACAGATGCCGACGGGCGCGACCGTGGAAACGCGGGGCTTGCAGGCGGGTGGCTGTCCGCTCGTCCGGGGACTGAACCTGCTGCCAAAAACCATTGTGGATCAGCATTTTTTCGCGCGTAACCGGATGCAGCGCCTGCTGACGGCAACCCTGGATCAACCGGGTTACAAAGGGCTTGGCGTGGATGAGGGCGGCTGGGTTACAATTCATCAGCGCAAGTTGCAAACGCATACCCGGCAGGCCATGATAATTCAGCCTGCCGCCGGAACGCGCAAAACACAAAACTATCTTGGCGCGAACAAGATCGAACTGCGCCTGCTTCTGCCGGACGAGCAAACAAAATTTTAAGGCATGACGGGCGATTATCACTTTACAATGGGAACAATGTAGTAAGTTAGACGTAGAAATTAGTATGCTGGGGCGCGTAACAGGATAAGTCTCCGATTCAGCGTAGGGGCAACCCCCCGTGTTTGCCCCGTCAACGGAAAACCAATGTAATATTTGAACCCGCCGGAAGTATTGAGGACGCGGTTGACAGAAATAGGACAGGCACATGAACCGCGAACAGGACAATGCTTCCGAACGGGCTTATCACGGGCCGTTCGGCATAGATCATATCGGGTTTGAAGCGCCCGAACAGGCGGCGATTTTTCACTACGACGAGGGCGAACTTCCGCCCGACGCCTTCCGCATACGCACCCTCTACTGCGGACTTTCTACGGGAACCGAACTGACCCACTTCTTCGGAACTAACCCCTACCTTCACGCGCGTTGGGACGATGACCTCAAAGTGTTCTTCGATTGGGGCGACACAACGCAATACCCCCTGCCGTTTACCGGATACATGCAGGTCGGGCAGGTGGCCGCGTCGCGTGCATGGGGCGTGGAAGCGGGGCAGACGGTCAGCGTCACGTATGGACACAAGACCGGGCATACGGTCATGGCCCGCAGCGAATTGTATTATCCCCTTCCCGCTGATTTTGATCCGATGCTCGGTATCTATGTGGCGCAAATGGGGCCGATTTGCGCCAATGGCCTGCTTCACGCCGACGAGGAAGAATTTGGCGCAAACGCGCAAACGTTCGGGTGCGGGGTTCGCGGCAAGCGCGTCTTAATCGGCGGCACGGGCGTTATCGGCCTGTTCACGGGCATGTTGTGCCAATGGGCGGGCGCGGCTGAAGTTGCAATCATAGGCCGCAATCCGTGGAAACTGGAACGCGCTGCCCGGCTCGGCATGACAGCCCTGAACACACAGGAAATAGATGTCGGCTGGTGGGCCAAAACACACTGGCATGACGGATTGGGCAACCGGGGCGCGGACATCGCGTTCCAGTGTTCCGGTTCGGACGAATTGCTGCATTTATGCCTGCGCGGATTGCAGCCGCAATGCCCCGTGATTGATCTTGGCTTTTATCAGGGCGGCGCGAACCATCTGCAACTCGGGCGCGAGTTCCACCACAACGGCCTGAAACACATCTGCGCCCAAATCTACCGCGTCCCGCGCAAACTGTCGGCAACGTGGAACCACCGGAAGTTGGCGCTGACAACGCTGGCGTTTTTGCAGGAACGGGGCAATGATGCCCGCGAACACCTGATTACCCATGTCCTACCGTTCTCGGAAGCGCAAAAAGCGTTTGAACTGCTGGCGCATGACGGAGGGCAGGTGCTGCAAGTCGTGTTGGAATGTTAGCCCTCAACCCCCTGGCCCCCTTCTCCCAAAAATGCCTGGGAGAAGGGGGAATCGCGCAGATTAACGCGCGGATGCTTTGCACAACTATTTTGTACAAAACGAGAGACATTGAAAGTGAAAATTCTGTTTGTGTTCGCGTGGCTGGTGGTGGGCGGGGAAGAGACGGAACTGCGGCTGCTGGCGCGGTGTCTGGACCGCAGCCGTTACCATCTGGAAGCCTTATCTACCTACCGCCGTCCCAACATGCCCGACCAGACGCATATTCAGTTGCGGGAGTTGGGCGTCGCCGTAGATACCTACTGTTACGGAACCGGCCCGGAAGAACACGGGCCGCATATCGCGCGGCGGATACGCGACGACCATTTTGATGTGGTGGTTGCGTGTCAGGGCGTTCGGCCTGTGTATGTGGCGTATGATTTGCTGAAAGCGGACGGCGGTTTTGTTCCGCCCCTGATCGAGCATGGCGGGCTGGTATCCGAAGCGTTCCATAACCCCAAGCACCACACGAGCGCGTATGTGGGCGTGTGCAAAACCATTCGGGACGCGGCGGCAACCGTCATGCCCGACCCCGAATGGGCGCTGGAAATTCCGAGCATGGTGGATATGTCGGAGTTCAACCCGGAAAACCGCGCCGAAGTCAGGGCGGAATGGCAAATCGCGCCGGATGCGGTTGTAATTGGATGGGTGGGGCGGCTCGACCCTAAAAAGCGGGTACAGGATTTTGTCGAAGCCTGCGCCCTCGTCGCGCAGCAGCGTCCCAAAGCGCGTTTCGTGGTTATCGGCGGGCCGGATGCCTTTCACCCGGAGTATGCCGACAGCGTGAAGCAACAGGCGCGGGAACAGGGATTGGCCGAACGTATGATTTTCACGGGCGACCGTCCCGACGTGCCGCGCCTGCTGTCCGGGCTGAACATTTTCGCGTGGCTGTCGCAGGGCGAGGGGATGCCGCATGTTATTGCCGAAGCGGGCGCGGCAGGTTTGCCCGTAATCGCCACCCGCGACGGCGGCACGCCGCAGCAGATTGAAGAGGGCGTATCAGGCGTATTTGTGTCCCATGAAAACCCGCCTGCCGTCGCGCAGGCCATAATCACTCTCATTGACAATCCCGACGAACGCGCCCGATTGGGACAATCTTTGTACGCCCATGTCGTTGCCTCCTACAGCGCCAAAGCCGTCACGCCGCAGTGGGAAGCGCTGTTTAAGGGAGTAGGTGGTAGGGAGTAGGGAACAGGGCAATGCTCTCGTTGAGCAAGCCTCCTTCTACTCCCTACTCCCCACTCCCTACTGCCGGACACCTATGCCCAAACACCGTCTTGCCCTTTATACCGACAGTCTGCATCCGAGCGGCGTGGGCCGCGTAATGGAAATGCTGGCAAAGCATCTGCCGTCCGAGCGTTACGAAACGTTTCTGATCTGCGCCGACCATCCAGGCGCGGATGAACTGGTTTCGCGCCTGACGCCGTATCTATCCGGCGTGGCGCGATTCATGCTGCGGTGGGATACGGACGTGGCGCGATTGCCCGAACTGGTAACGCAATTGCAGGCGTGGCGTATAGATATTTTCCACAACCACATTGGCGCGACGTGGGAAGGGGATTGGGGAACGATTGCCGCCCGGTGCGCCCATGTGCCGCATGTGGTGGCGACCGATCATATTCCCTGCGTTTTGAAACTGGCGCACGAACTGGAGCGGCGGCGGCGCGTGAACGGCCTGCTGGATCGTTTGTTCGCCGTATCGGAAAGCGTCCGGCAATCTCTGATAGAGTGTGACCTGATCGCGCCGGAACGGGCGTTTACGATAGAAAACGGCGTGGAAGCGATAGATTTGCGCGTGTCGCGCGTTCAGGCCCGAAAGCAGTTGAACTTGCCCCCGGATGCGCGCGTCGCGCTGTTTCTGGGGCGGCTCGTGGAGCAGAAAGACCCCTATGTGCTGCTTCACGCGCTGGCCCTGCTGAACGCGCGCGGCCTGCGCGTGATGGCAATATTCGCGGGCGACGGCGATGCCCGCCATGCCACGGAACACGAGGCGCGGCGCGTGGGTGTCAGTGAACAGATACGATTTTTAGGCAATTGCGCCGATGTTGCGCCCCTGTTCGCCGCCGCCGACGCGCTGGCAATGCCGTCGCGTTTCGAGGGAATGCCCCTCGCCGCGCTGGAAGCCATGTCATGTGGACTGCCGATTGTGGGCTGCGACGCGCCTGGTGTTCGGGATGTATTGACGCATGGCGAGAACGGCTGGCTGGCTCCCATTGCCGACCCGGAAGCGTTTGCCGAAGGGTTGGCCCAAGCGTTCACCCCCGAAATCGGAAACCGTTGGGGCTGCGCCGCCCAACAATGTTTTGAAACCCGCTACACCGCGCAGGCAATGGCGGCAAGACAGGATCAAGCGTATGGGGAGGTGGTTGGTGGTTGGTGACTGGTGGTTGGTGTTTTTCCGTTATGGAAGCGCTTTGCGGCAGTTAGACTTTCAACCAGTCACCAACCACCAACCACCAACCACAAGGAGACTACTATGGCATTGAATCAGCAGCGTGTGGAAGCGATTTTACATCTGGCGGGTCAGATTGACCTGCACATCACCGAGTTGAGCGAAGAAATGGAGTCGCTGACGATACGGCTGGAAGATTTACGCGCCATGTCCGCGCAGATTTTCGCCATTCAGGACGGAACCCTCAGCGATGAGGACGTGCAGGCGCTTGCCAGACTCACAGACACGGACGACAGTTCCCCGGAGCATATTCTGGACGAGATCATTGACGGCGAACTCCATCAAGCCCCGGAGTAAAATTCGCCCAATGGCCCGCGTCAACTGCTCAAAAGTTGGCGCGGGCTTTTTGCTGCCCGCGCACCGGAAAACAGCCGCGAATGAACGCAAATAAACGCCAATGGCAGGCGGGCAGGGAAACAGGTCAATCAAGGCGAATTCATCCTACAGAGGCGGTTGTTGGTTTCCGCTTCCGGGTGTCAGCGTTTAGAGTCTATTCCAGAAGACTCCCCTTCTCCCAGGCTTTTTTGGGAGAAGGGGCTGGGGGTTGAGGGCAATTCAGTGAAAGAAGCGAAAGCGCGTATCAAAATCAATAAACTGCTGGAACAGGCGGGTTGGCGCTTCTTCGACGAGCCGGACGGCAAGGCCAACATCACGCTGGAACCAAACGTGAAACTGACGCCCGGCAGAGTGGACAGCATGGGCGACAACTTCGACACGTCCACAAACGGGTTCGTGGATTTTCTCCTGCTGGACGCGAAAGGCTTTCCGTTTATTGTGCTGGAAGCCAAAGCGGAAGACAAAAACCCGCTTGTCGGCAAAGAACAGGCGCGTAAGTACGCGAAATCGCTGAACTGCCGCTTCGTGCTGCTGTCCAACGGCAACCTCCACTATTTTTGGGATTTGATGCAGGGCAATCCGCATATCATTGCCGCGTTTCCCACTCCCAATGCCCTGCAAGCCCGAACCGCGTTTGAGCCGGATATGGCGAAACTGGCAGTCGAAGCGATTGCCGACGACTATATTGCCCGGACGCAGATGCCCGGTTATGAGGAAGACGCGGGCTGGAAAAACCCGGACGAGCGCGCGGCCTTTGTGGAAAAGAACCGGCTGCGGTTTTTGCGCCCCTATCAACTGAACGCGCTGTTTGCTCTACAGCAGGCGGCGAAAGACGGCAGGGATCGGTTTCTGCTGGAAATGGCGACGGGTACAGGCAAAACGCTCACTTCCGCCGCCATTCTGAAACTGTTTCTGCGCACCGGCAACGCCAAACGCGCCCTGTTCCTCGTAGACCGGCTGGAACTGGAAGACCAGGCGCAGAAAGCGTTTGGAGAACTGCTGAAAAACGATTACCAGTCTGTGATTTACAAGCAGCAGCGCGACGACTGGCGCAAGGCGGAGATTGTTGTAACGACGGTACAATCCCTGCTGTTCAACAACAAATACAAAACGCTGTTCGCGCCGACGGATTTCGATCTTGTCATTTCGGACGAAGCCCACCGTTCCATCAGCGGCAACGCACGGGCCGGGTTTGAATATTTTGTTGGCGCGAAACTGGGATTGACCGCAACGCCGAAAGACTACCTGCGCCGTTTCGAGGCAGGGGCGAACGGGGACGCGCGCGAAACGGAGCGGCGGCATCTGCTGGATACGTACAAAACGTTCGGCTGCGATTTGGGCGAGCCGACGTTCCGGTACTCGCTGCTGGATGGCGTCCGCGACGAATATCTGATTAACCCGGTTGTCGTGGACGCGCGCACGAACATCACCACGCGAATATTGTCGGAAAAAGGGTTTGTGGCAGCAATAGCGAAAGAGGCCGAAGCGGACGCCGAAAACAACGGGCCGGAAAAAAGCGAGCAGCGGTTCGTGACCAAAGACTTCGAGCGGACATTCTTTTCCGAGCCTACCAATCGCCTGTTTTGCGAAACCCTGCTGCAAAACGCCCTGCGCGATCCCATCAGCGATGAAATCGGCAAGACGCTGGTGTTTGCCGTCAGCCAGAACCACGCGGCGAAACTGGCGCAGATGCTCAATGAGATCGCCGACCGGATGTTTCCCGGCAAGTATCAATCGGATTTTGCCGTACAGGTCACATCGCAAATCGCCGGGGCGCAGCAGTATACCCTCAACTTCACCGACAACAAACTAATGGGCGCAGGTAATTTTCTCGAAGCGTATAAAACCAGCAAGGCGCGAATTTGCGTCACGGTCGGCATGATGACGACGGGCTACGACTGCCCCGACATTCTCAATCTTGCCCTGATGCGCCCCGTCTACTCGCCGTCCGAGTTCGTACAGATCAAGGGGCGCGGAACGCGGCGGCACAATTTCCTGAAACAACTGCATGACGCCGAACTGAAGGTGGAACTAACGGACTCCCCGCTTGTGGAGAAAACGCGCTACAAGCTGTTCGACTTCTTTGCCGTATGCGAGTATTTCGAGGCAAAGTTCGATTACGATGAGGTTCTGAAACTGCCCCCAGTGGGCGATGGCGAGCCGAGGGAACGGGAAACGGGTCGCGTGGTTACAACGGGCGGCTTTTATGAGAACGTCGCGCCCGACGAGTTGACGCGGCTTGGCGAGCAGCGCATCGGGCTGGAGGGCATGAGGGTTGACCGGATGCTGTTCCAAAAGTTCGAGACGACCGTGACCGAAGATGCCGGGTTACAGGCGATTGTCGCCGATGAACGGTGGGAACAGGCGGTACAGTATGTCACCGACAACCTGCTGGACAGGCCGGAAGAGTTTTTCACGCTGGACAAACTGCGCCGCGCGGCGGGCGTGGATCGGCGATTGGGGTTGCGCGAGATTCTGGAAAAAGCGTTCGGGCGTATCATGCGCTTCAAAACCAAAGAGGAGCTGCTGGACGAGGAATTCGAAAAGTTTCTGCTGACCAACCCGATACAGGAAGCGGACGCGGTTGCCGCCATGCGCTATTTCTTCAAGGCGTATGTCACGGATAAGCGCCTACAGCAAACACTGGACAGCCGCCGCATTGCCGATCTGAACACAAACCCCGCCTTCAGCATGGCGGACTTCCGCGCCGTGCCGCTGGAATGGCGTACCCGAATTCCCGAATACATCAAAGATTACGTGCCGCTGAATACCTTCGCGTAACCCTCAACCCCGAATGCCTCATAAACTATCAATGAGTTTATCGTATTCCGCGTGTGTGCCTATCCAAAACCATGTAATGGTATCTTCTACCGTTTTGTCCCTCAACCCCAAAGCGCGATAATGCAATCCGACCCTTACGGAGTAAAGCGGGGGAACAGTATCTTTGACGCACTTGAAATGCAGACTTGGATGAAAATGATCCAGCGACCATAGCGCATAATTCCGTTTGGCTGTGTTACGCGCAGGCTCAGGCAATCCATCGTAGCACTCCCAGAATTCATCCGTAGTCCGCGAAATCATCTGTTTGTAAAGTCCAGTGGGCCGGTCTTTCCTGCTTCAATAGTGGCGCGAACCTTCTCGACGAGTTTGTTGAGTTTCTCGTCAGGTGTAGCTGCAAACTTCTTCTCCCACTCACACTCATCGGCTTCTTCTTCCAGTCGGTCAAGGTCTGGAACAGCGGGCGCGAGTTCAGGCGAGACTTTTTTATCAAGGTTTGAGACAGGCATATTTCCATCCTCAGAAGTGCAGGCGCGCGCATAGTGACAACATTAGTATGGCACAACGCCGCCAATTGTCAAGGCAAGCCGGAAGAAAATTCAGGCTTTCAAACAGACATTCTCCTTCATACTGGCGTATACTGTTGCTGAATGATATGTTGAAGGAGAGTTTTATTTTATGCTGGATGCCGAGACGAAACGCCGCATTGACAGTTGCCGCGATATTCTGGTGGGCAAAGTTCCCGACCCCAAATCACAGGTGGAACAGATCACCATCGCCCTGATTTACAAGTTCATGGACGACATGGACGCGGAAGCGGAAGAGTTCGGCGGCGAGCGGACGTTCTTTGCGGGCGAGTTCGCCCGTTACGGGTGGGCCAAACTGATGTCGCCGACACTGGGCGGCTACGATGTGCTGAACCTGTACTCCGAGGCCATTCAGAAAATGCCCGCCAATCCGGGTATTCCCGGCCTGTTTCGGGACATTTTCAAGAACGCCTATCTGCCCTATCGCGACCCGGAAACCCTGCGGGCGTTCGTGAAGGAGATCAACGGCTTCAGCTACGACCATTCGGAGCGGTTGGGAGATGCCTTCGAGTACCTGCTGTCCGTGTTGGGCAGCCAGGGGGACGCGGGGCAATTTCGGACGCCGCGCCACATCATCGAATTCATCGTCAATGTGGTTGCGCCCCAGAAGCACGAGACGATTCTGGACCCGGCCTGCGGCACGGCGGGCTTCCTCATCTCCTCCTACAAGCACATTCTCAAAGCGAACACCAGCCATCGTCCCGGCGACCTGCTGACGCCCGACGAGCGGGCCAGGCTGGCGGAACACATCACCGGCTACGACATTTCGCCCGACATGGTGCGCCTGTCCCTCGTGAACCTGTACCTGCACGGCTTTTCCAACCCGCATATCGAAGAGTACGACACCTTGACCAGTGACGAAAAATGGAACGAACACGCGGACGTGATCCTCGCCAATCCGCCGTTCATGTCGCCAAAAGGCGGCATCCGCCCGCACAAGCGGTTCGGGGTGCAGTCCAATCGCAGCGAAGTCCTGTTCGTGGACTACATCGCGGAACACCTGTCGCCCAACGGACGCGCGGGCATCATCGTGCCGGAAGGCGTGATTTTCCAATCCGGCACGGCGTACAAACAACTGCGCGAAATGCTGGTCAAGAACTATCTCGTGGCCGTCGTGTCCCTCCCCGCCGGTGTGTTTCAGCCCTACAGCGGCGTGAAAACCTCCGTTCTCATCATGGATCGCAAACTGGCGAAAGCGTCGGATTCCATTCTGTTCGTGAAGATCGAAAGCGACGGCTTCGGTTTGGGCGCGCAGCGCAGGGCAACGGAAGCCAACGACCTCCCCACCGCCGCCCAACATCTAAAAGCATGGATGGAAAGCCTTCGCAATCAAACCCTGTTCCTGCCCGAAAACTCCCGTACTCTCAACGTCGTACCCAAGTCTAAAATTGCAGCAAGCGGCGATTATAAATTCACCGCAGATCGCTATCTTGCCTCAACATCTGTAGCTTCTAAATACGAACTTGTCACGTTGAAATCGGTTTGTGAGGTGAATCCTGGGAGTATCAATCCTGCCGAAGCCTTCCCTAATCAGGAGATTAACTACATTGATATTTCTTCAGTGGAAAATGAAACGGGCTGCTTCAATGGAGGAACTCCGATAATAAGCAACGAAGCGCCAAGTCGCGCAAGGCGAAAAGTTACGCAGAATGATGTTCTTCTCTCAACAGTAAGACCCAATCTAAAGGCATTTACATTACTGCATAGTCTTCCTGAGCGAACTGTCGTTTCTACGGGCTTTGCTGTGCTAAGATCAAAGCCGAATGTGGTAAAGCCAGAGTTTTTGATTTCAATACTACGATCTCCTCAAAGCATAGACCAGATGATTGGAATGATGGGCAAGGGAGCCTATCCAAGTATAAATCAAGCGGATGTGGAAAGTATCCGAATACCGATACCGCCGCTGGATGTGCAGCAGGAAATCGTTGCGGAAATTGAAGGCTATCAGCAGATCATTGACGGGGCGCGGCAGGTGGTCGAGAACTACAAGCCCCGGATTTTGATAAGCCCGGATTGGCCGATAGTGGAGTTGGCTGATACATGCGAAAACTTGGACTCAAAGCGGGTTCCAATCACAAAGGATGATCGTGTACCCGGCCCATACCCTTACTATGGTGCTTCAGGAATTGTTGACTACGTTGCTGATTTCATCTTTGATGAGGATTTACTTCTTGTTTCAGAAGATGGAGCAAATCTTCTAGCGCGTACAACATCAATTGCCTTTTCGGTTTCTGGAAAGGTGTGGGTAAACAACCATGCTCATGTGCTGCGATTTGCAGATAAAGCAACGCAGAAGTACGTCGAAGAGTACATAAACTCTATTCCAATAGAAAACTTTGTGACAGGTTCGGCTCAACCTAAACTCAATCAGCAGGCACTCAATTCTATTAAAATTCCTCTGCCAGTTTTGGAAACGCAAAAAGCAATCGTGGCGGAGATTGAGGCGGAGCAGCGACTGGTGGCGGGGAACCGGGAACTGATACGGCTGTTTGAAGCGAAAATCAAGGCGGTGTTGGCGCGGGTGTGGGGCGCGTAGGGGTTGCGTTGTTGGGAGTTTCTACCCTCATCCGGGCTTCGCCCACCTTCTCCCTGCAAGGGAGAAGGCTAAATTGTTCACGTCGTTCGTAATTGGGAATCTTCTCTTGCCGGTAAAATTTACACGGAAGGATTGTCAACAGGTACTCCATGAATCCAACTTGCAGTCCGGCCAACCGAATAAAATCGCGCCACGCTTATAATTTAGCCTTCTCCCTTGCAGGGAGAAGGTGGGCGAAGCCCGGATGAGGGTAGAAACTTTCAATCTGTAGACAAAAGAGTATATGAGTCCGCAGGATACGCGCGGCAGATATTTAGTGGAACCCTCTACAACTCCAGAGTTCATTATCGCCTTGATACCGGCAGAATTATGTTGACCTCTGACTTGAAAATGGTTATACTATGAACCTGAAAGTTCAAAACAGTATACATTTAAAAAGGCTGTCTTACGCTGACATGGCGGCTTCTGCATTTATGCAAAAGCCGCCATCTAAGTAGCCGCCCGGTCATTGTTCGTAGATTCTATATCTCAAAAACTACGAACCTTCAACGGCTGGCTACTTAGTGATTGAACGGTTTCGAATGACGTTTAGCCCGAACTTTTCTTGCGCAACTCCTCCACTTGATTGGTGAGCTGGTTCACCTGCATCGTCAGCCCTGTCATGGCCTGGATAATCTGCCTCATTCTGGGATCCGGCTCCACAAAGTTTCCAGGATTAAACACTCCTTCGTGTTCGATCTTCTCGTGCTTGCCCTCTTTGGCCTCGATCTTCTCGTGCTTGCCCTCTTTGCCCTCTTTGCCCTCCTTGCCCTCCTTGGTCTCGAACTTCTCGCTCTTGGCCTCTTTGACCCAGTTTTTGGCGACTTCCGGGAAGTCTTTATCGAAGAAGTTCTTCGACGGGGAACTGCCCACCTCGAAGTTGGGGTTCTTGCCCACCAACGAAGCCAGAATGACCGACAGGTCCCGCACACGCAACTCGCTGAGTGGCGAGTTGGGATCAATACGCACGTCAGGACGGTCTTCCTGTGACACGAAGGGCTGTTTGGCCTCGGCGTTTGTGCCTTCCGCGCCTTCACTAGATTTTGCCATTCTCATGTTCTCCTTTATCCTCTTTGGTTTATGTTGCGAATTCTCGCATGACGAACGGGGTTCTCGCGCGACTAACATATTCAGCGCATAGGCGTCCTCTTCTCCTCGTGGGATACCGGTTGTAAACCATTGTGTAGTAGATCGGCAAGGGCAGCGCTAATCGGCTGACCGGTATATTTTTCATAATACAAGAAACCGGGAGACGGATTCACCTCGAAGCAATAGTAGTCACCCTCTGGCGTCTCTTTGAGGTCAATCCCCGTCAGTAATAGATCCAACTCGCGCGCAAGGCGCAGGCACGCCTCCGCGATAGCCGGCGGTAATATCGTAGGTTCCATCTCCACATTGTGTCCTTCGCGGGTGGCATAACGATAATCCACAGCGCCGGAACGCACTCGGGTGGCGAATAACTGTTCGCCTACGGTATGTACGCGGATATTGTCTCCTGGGATAAAGGATTGAAACTGGGCCGGACCGTAGCGCAGCAAAGCCAGGCGGTCCAACTCTTGTGCCTCCAGTCGCCGTACGATAGAGCGTATGCCGCTCAAGGACTTGTAGATAATCTCGCCGTGAAAATCCGCGTAGAAGCGCTGCGCCTCGTCCGGGTCATTGGTAACAAGCGTAGGAGGCGTCAGCAAACCACATTGGCGTACCAACAGCGCCTGATAAGTCTTGCTGTGGTTGGACATACCGCCTCCGAAACGGTTAACCACCGCGCATGGCAAATCCTCTATTAACATCATCAGGCCCGTATCATACTCTGAATACAGCGCCAGCGCGGCCTCCTCGGCGATGTTGGGCGGTGGACTGCGACCTTCCAGACCCAGATAGCGGATATACAGACCGGTTATCTCTTCCAGATCGACTTTCCAATCGGGACCGGCAATGTAGCCACAGGGACCGGATCCTTGCCAGTGCCATTTGATCTGAAATTCATGCGGATAGTTTAGCAAATCAAGCAAGCGATAAGGATAACCGCAGTCCATCAACCGGGCACATACTAATTCCGTCACGCTATCGGCCAATCCGCCACAAACGATAACCATAAGCGCCTCCTTAGTAAGTCTGTCTGATCGCTTGCAACGTCAACCCGTCTCTGCCGTGAGGAGATGTACAAGTCCCTCTACAATCTCCTGCCTGGCCTTCTCACAAAAACGTTCAATGTTAGGATAGGGATCAACGGCGATGACGCAAATTCCCTGAGAGGTGGAGGCAAAAGCCATTTCTACGAAGGCCAGGCCTGTTTCCGCGACGAAGCGATGGCAGGCGGACTCCAGCCGGGCTATCTCAGATGAGGGCTTACCGTTCCACACCACCTGCTTGCCCACGACGCAGACTAATTCTGCGGCCCCGTGGGGATAAGTCAGACAAACCGGCGCATAGCGCTGCATCGCAGCCAGGCCGTGCCAATCCTCCGAACTGGTCACCAGATAACGCGCAGCGCTGGTGAGCGGTCCGTAGACAGCGCCTGCCACCCCTTCCTGAGCCAGCCGCTGCCCGAACACCGCGGCTTCCTGTTCTACATTAGTCACCAGGGTTTCCATTGTTGGCAAGCCGCAGCGCCGCAATAATCGCTGCCAGAACAACAGTGGAACCTGTGGGTGATACCATATCGCGGCGGGATAACGGTTGACCACCGGGCAAGTCAAACTCCATAACCAGGCCAGCAGGGCCGCCTGCGTCTCCGCCTGCATATAGGCCAGGTCATCAGGTTGCCAACCGGCAGGATCAATCCACCCGGTTCTGCCTACCAATACCCCCGTGATCTGGTCATCAGTCACCGGCAATTCCGCATCCCAGAGGAGCTGACTGGAAGAACGCTCACTGCTCAACCGCCATGTAAAACGTGACGGATGTATAAATGGATTTGCCATTATCCGGGTCGGATAATGGCGCGCCTCCAGAACAGCGCGAACCCTCACACAGCATGAATCATGTGAATCACCTATCAGCAGGTGCATAATCGTCCCTTCTAAGGGATGCATCCGAAGATCGACATACTCCGTAAATCACCCCAAAGAGGTATTTGGGCGCAATGCCAGGAGGCAGTGGCACCTGGCAAAAGTAGGCTGAAGTAGCCGGAAGCACCATATAGACGTTAAACTTATGGGAAGATGAAGACTTTCTCCTCTGCTCTCATATTTTATCGAATGACCGTTTTTATCTGGTAAAAACGGCGTGGTTGCATCAAAAACCGATGATAAGTAAGATTCAACGGTGTTTGTGTGAAATCCTGCTGAAATCACTATAGAAAAAATAATTTATGGGGACGTGTACTTATGGACAAACCACTTAAACATGAGATAATCCTCCGTCCGTAGGACGGTTGGCCGCAGGCCTTTCCAACTGGCATTTTATATGCCGGTGTGAGGCGAATGTACCATGTTTAAGTGATTTGTCCATTAGCTTCCGCCGCATTATTTTTCTCCGGGCAGCCCGTTGTCAGCAGTAATGCAGGAAAAACAAAACTTCTGACGAATACAGGCATTGTTTACAGGCGAAACAAAAAACGAATGTCTTTCAGGAGTAAGCACAATGGCTGCTGTCGCGCGCGTCTCTTCCCCCAAAGCGGATTCTTCCACGCCGATTTCGTCCCCTGTCTGGTGGCGACAGGTCGGAGGACTGCTGGCAATCGCTGCTGTTGTGGGGATACTGGTATGGGCGGCGAACTACAAGCGCGGCGTATTCGGCCCCGTTCTGGTTCATTTCTTTCTGCTGGCAGGCATCGTTTATGCCATCGTCACCCGCAAAGTGGGGCAGCTCTTCGACATATTCGCGCCCAACAGCGCGGCGGAAGCGGGCGTCTACCGGCGGCAATTTCAGATTGGCAGAACGCATTTTACGCTCAACTGGCTGGTCAATCTGAGTATCACCCTCGCCTGCTGGCTGTTTCTGTTCGTCATTCTCTGTCAGATCGCCGCAAGCCAGGTGGCGCACTACGACACGCTGCAAGCCACCGCCAGGCAGTCGCATACTCTGAACCCCGCCGGCCTGAACAAACTCCACGCCGGCCTGCAAGAGCCGCTGCATGTCCCCACCCTGGAACGCCCCACCCTGATACGCTGGCTGGACGGCGACACCGACAACCTGAAAAAACGCTTTATCCGGCTCACCCTCTGGACATGGCTGATCTGGTGGCTGCCGTGCGGCGTTGCCATTGTGTCGCTGTGGAACACGCAGCGCCGCAATCCCGGTCGCCCCGACCGCGTGGATTATCACAGCATGGCGATGCTGACCGTATGCGGCGTTTTGGGAACCATCAGCCTGAGCATCGCGGAATTCTGGCTGGGATTGAACACGCGCATCGGCGGAGGCGTCACGCTGCTTTCGCTCGCGCCGCCCATCCTCATCGTTCTGCGGCTGTTTTCCCCCTGGCGCTGGACGGAGGGCGGCAAAGCCATCCTCAACGCCGACGACGACTGCCGCGAACACCCGCTCAAAACACTGGATTTTCTGGAAGTTCCCGCCGCCCACGCCGCGTCGCGCGCCACGCGGGGCCGCCCCCAAACCCTGATTGCGCGGAACCCCGGCCACGCCGGTCCCGTCGTCATCATTTGCGCGTCCGGCGGCGGTTCCCGCGCCGCCCTGTTCACGGCAGGCATTCTCAGCCGCATGTGGTGGCAGAACGCGCCCCCGGAAGCCCTGACCTCTGCGCAGCAGGAGGATATCGCGTGGGCGACGCAAGCTGTCTACTCCCTGCCGTCCGATGCGGATGATGCGGGCAAGTATCAGGCGGAAGCGGTCGAGGAGTGCAATCTGTATCCGGGGCGGCTGCTGCTGCAATGCTCGGACGCCATCAGCAGCGTCTCCGGCGGCAGCCTTGCGGCGGCCTACTACGTGGAATCGCTGCATCGTTATCTACGCGATGAGAGCCTTGCCGCCGATCCGGTCATGGCGCGCTGGCAAGCCATGCGCAAGTTCTTCGATCCGACCGGCATGCTTCCCCGTGAAGCCCGCCCCGTCACCGCCTGGTACGACGAAGTAGGATTGCCGCAGCCCCTGGCCTCCTTTTTTGTCAGCCCCAATGCCCGCCTGACCCTGCCCCCAATCGGCGACAGCGAAAAACGGCAGCAAAACTACGAGGCCAACCCGTTCATCAACGCGATGGCGCAGGACCATCTGGCCGCCTGCATTTCCGGTTTTTTCATCTGGCGCACCAGCTTTGACCGCCTGCACAACCGGGCAGGGATGCCCCACCGAAGGCATCACCGCTTCCACTTTCCGTGTTATCCCATAGGGCGCGGCCCCAACATCGAGAAATTCTGGGAGCAGAGTTTTGCCTGGTATCGGGGCGGAAAATATACCGGAACCGCCGACGATACGCCGGTACGCCTGAGCGATTTTTATGAAGCGGAGCGCTGCGGCGCGTTGCCGAACCTGATTCTGAACGCGACCCTGGCCGGCACGGGGACGCGACTGGCGATCACCAATCTGGATACCACCACCTTTCAGGAGTCCGCCAAGTTCGGCCCCTGGGTGGATGCCCGCGATCTCGGTGAAGGCGGCGCGCTCGACCTGCCCGACGAAGTGGCCCCGGATGCCCGCGACCACAACATCGGCAAAGGCCGCCAGACCGCGAGCGACCTGCCCCCGGACCCGGACGCGGCGGAGCGGCAGGCCGCGCACCGCTTCGATCCGCTTCCCGCGCAGATCAACACCCTCAATTCGCTGGACAACTTTTGGGACATTCCCCTCCGTTCCGCCGCGCGCGCGTCCGCCAATTTTCCGTTCGGCTTTCCGCTGATGCGGTTCCGGCGCTACAAAATTCATCCTGAAGGCAAACCGGGCGAACCCGTCACGCTTGCGGATGGCAGACCGGATATTCTCGACATTTGCGATGGCGGCGTCCTGGACAATACGGGCGTGGACTCGGCAATGGCCCTGCTGCGCGCCAATCGCGACGAAGCGCGTAAGCGGGGCGTCCTGATCTTCCAGATAGACAGCGGCGAACTGCCCCGCAATCCGGGCATGTCTCTGCTCGCTTCCCTGTTCTACAATCTCTCCGCCGTTATGAATGGGATGTGGCGCGCCAATATCAACACGCAATCCGCCCTGCACAGCGAATATCTGGAAGAACTGCGCGCCCTTTTTGAAGAGGAATTGGAACACAAGGAGGGGGGCGAACGGGGCCTGAAACCGTTACAGCCTGTTGTGGGCAGGACGCAAACCGCGGAAAAATACACGCTCGGTTTCGAGGGCGACAATGTCGCGTTCTATACCGTGCGCGCGGGCGAACTCAACCAGGAACATGTGATGACATCCTGGCATCTGGACGCCAGCCAGCGCGCGCTGCTGCACGACGAAACGCTTCAGGCGCAGCAGGGGCAGGCCATTCTACAGGCAAGCGCGTGGTTCGCCCGCCGCCTGCGCGCAAATCTGGACGAGGCCCCAATGAAGCAATCGCTCGCGTCCACTCCCGCCCCGGAAAAAGCCCCGCGCCTCGTATCCTGATACCCCGTCAAGGTCAAATGGTAGGGGTTCTGCTTGCTGAACCCTCCTCAAACGTTTGCTGAACCCTCCTCAGCATCGGTTCAATCTTCCTCAGAGCAAGGCGCGGCAAGCAGCCATTGTGGGCGCGGCAAGCAGCGCCTCTACCATTTGACCTTGACGGGTACTGATTACAGAATCGCGGTGATGAAGTTGCGACTGCGCGTGTCCAGCGCGTTCACGTCGGGTATTTCAAAGCGGTTGCCGTCCACGTCAATCAGCAATAAATGGGTGGGCGACAGCCATTGCGCGTTTTCCTGTAGGCTTTGCGTGACGAACTCGCGCGGCCCGCGATTGGTTTCCACACTCCAGTATGTCGCGCCGTATTCCACGCGGGCCTCGTGAATAGCGGCCACGGTACCCGTCATATACCGGCGGCGCAACTCCTGCTGCACGGCCTCCCACGAATTGGGCGGCAATTCGGTGGGATTGGGCAGCATCACAATCTCGTTGCCCTTGCCATCCAACAGGCACAGGTATTGATTCGGACGCGACAGCGGCGCGGACCACGCGGGCTTCACGGTGGGATAAGACTTGTCCTCGCCAATCGTCAGCCGCAACCGGTCTTTGGGATGATAAAACAGTTTCAAACTTGTCGCTTCCATAAACCCTCCTGATCTGTTTTTCTGCAATAGTCTGCGCGTGGTTCTCATAAACCCATGCCGCGTTGCCTGCCTCATGGCAACGCCCGCGCTTTGTCTATAAGATACTCTTTATATCGCGCCTGCCGATAGAAAAAACAAACGCATGCGCCTCACTAATTGACAATGTTTTGTGGCTGTGTTATACTTGCGCCGAACGCTGTGGTTCTGCCGGATATTCAACCCCCCAATCTCCTTCCCCCCAGGGTCAGGATACCGCTATGCCCAAAAATCGCGTCGGGCGTTTCGTCTACGCCCTTCTTGTCGCTGTTCTGTTGTTTGTCATCGGGCGCAACGTTTATCGCCGCGCCTTAAACAACCGCCTGATCGCCGCTGTGGAAATGAAGAATGTGGCTGCTGTTCGCGGCCTGCTCGCGCGGGGAGCCGACGCCGCCACGCGCCGAACGGAAGAGGGCGCAGCCCCCATATCCGCGCTAACGCTGGCGCTCTATTCCGATGTCGTCACGCCCGCGCAATCCGACGCGCAATCCGAAATCGCCTGCCTGCTGATCGAGCATGGCGCGTTGACAAAGACTGACCCGGCTAAAACCGGCAGTTATCTGTTCGAGGCCTGCCGAAGCGGCAACCTGACACTTATCCGCTGCCTGCTGGAACACGGCGCGACCGTCAATGATGCCAACACGCCAGGCATCCGTTTGAGAGACAGCGCTCCATTTGACGTTGCAATCGAGTATGCAAGTCAGGGCATTGTCAGGCCGCAAATGCCCCCCGGAAGATGGAGCGAACCGGAGCGCTTGCGAGTGGAGGCTGACCAGAAGCGGCATCTCGCCGTCAGCCGGGAAATGGTACGGCTGCTGCGGGAACACGGCGCGCATTTGACGCTGTGGCAGGCGGCGCGAATGAACGACGTGGACGCCCTGCGCGGCCTGCTAGATGCGGGAACAAATATTAACGCGATAGAGCCGGTTGTCCAGGGCCAAACCGCGCTGATGGCGGCGGCAGAAAAAGGCAGTCTTGAGGCCGCGCGCCTGCTGCTCGAACGGAGCGCAAAGACCAACATTGTAAATGGCGATTGGTATTCTCCTCTTACCGGCGCCATCAGCGGACAGCATCTTGAAGTCGCTCGCTTGCTGCTTCAGCATGGAGCCGACATAAATTGGAACGCGAACGACCCGAAACGGGTTAATGCCACCCCGCTCGTCTTGGCCTGCCGCGAGTTGCCGCAGTTTGTGCCGGAACTGCTGGAGCGGGGGGCAAACGTGAAAGCAGTGGGCGGCAACGCTATCAGCGCGGCAATGCGAAGCGGGCGTCCTGATCTGGTCACGCTGCTGTTGAAGCATGGAGCCGATGTTCGGGGCAAATTGGGACACAGCGTATTGTACGATGCCATTCAGTATCAGCCTGATCTGGTTCCCCTGTTTCTGGCGCAGGGAGCCGATGCACGCGAAACTGGAAGCGCGAGTCCGCAGTTGATCGGGCAGGCCGCGCGTTATGGCCGCAAAAACCTGATCGCGCCCCTGCTGCGCGCGGGAGCCAACATCCAGTCCGATACGATATACGGGTCATTTTCCGCGCCAGGCAGCCCTAATGTGCTATACACTACCCCCCTCATAGAAGCGCTGTCGCAAACGGATATGGTTGCTTTGCTGCTGCAAAACGGGGCCGACCCGAACCGCGCGAATGCGCAGGGACTGACGCCCCTGATTCTCGCCGCGCAATCGGGCAACGTGGAAGTGACGCGCCTGCTGCTGGCACACGGCGCGAAGGTGAATGAAACAGGCAAAATGCGGCAAACGCCCCTTGCCTACGCGCTTCGCCACAAACACGCGGATGTGGCCGCGCTTTTGCGGCAGGCGGGAGGACACGAAAGATAAGGATGAAGGATGAAGGAGTCTCAATTGCCGATTGCCGATTTTCGATTGTGGATTAATTCTCCTCTTCTCCTTTTCTCCTTTTCTTCTATCAACCTTCATCCTTCCTGAATAGCAGGGTGTCCAGTCCGCGTATCAGGCCGGTGATCTGCATTACTTCGCGGGCGGCAAGCAGGGTTCCGCCGACGTAGGGTTCCGCGCCCGCGCCCGCGTCGTGGCGAATGGTCAGGCGCTCGTCGGGCAGGCCGAAAATGGTTTCAAACGCGAGGGTGTAACTCGGCAGGCGCACGGAGTGTACCTGCGTTCCGCCGATGTCCGCGCCCCGCGCTTCGGGATTGCCATGCGTTTGGGCTACCGAATGTTCGGGGGTGTTTGGGGCGATTGCTTGCAGCGCTTCGGCCAGTTCCCGCGCCGTGCCACTCGGCGCGTCGGGCTTGCCGGCATATGCATAATCAATGACTTCCCATAACGCCGCATGGGAAGACAGATGTTGGGCGGCAAGCAGGGCGCAATGCTTGGCAAGCGCGGCGGTAAGGGAGAAATTGCCCGCCGCAATCACGCCCAGATTACGCGCGATTGCCACCGCTTCAATTTCCGCGTAATCCCCGGCTGTCAGCCCGGACGTGCCGACCACGACCCGCACACCCTGCCCCAACGCTTCCAGCACCCGCGCCTTCACGGTATCCGGCGTAGTGTAATCAATCAGCACATCCGTCGGGGTTTGCAGCGCTTCGGCAAGCGTGGCAACGAGGGGAAAACCGACCGGCGGCAAGCCCAACGCTTCGCCAACATCGCGATGGTACGGCTGGCGGGTAATCGCCCCGGTCAATTCAAACTCCGGGGAAAGGAGGATGTGGCGCGTGACCGCGCTCCCCGTCCAGCCCGTCGCGCCCGCAACAACCACGCGAATCGCCATTGTGTTTCCCTTATCTACACTGATAATGAGGAATTCGACGGGAAACGTAATGACAGAAAATAGATTAAGACAGGTTTCCGATTCTTCGTGTTATCAATGTGATAATAAGACGTTCACATTTTAGATTTTGTTGCGGTGATTGCCGTTGTAGGAGTGGCCTTTCTTCCGGGGATGGGAATGGAAGACGCGGGAATGGCCCCGGTTGGCGGTTTCACGCTGAACGTGGAAGCGGACAGGCGCGGGTTGAACTTCCAGTCCCCATACTCCACGCGCTCAAATTCCCTGCGCTTGTCGTCCGGCCCTAAATCGAAGTAGGACCAGCGCATCAATTCGCCCGTGTCTTTGGAAAAGTACAACACAAAGTCTTCCTCGTGCGCTTTAGGCCGACCGGCAGGGGTGACGTCGCGGATATATGCGTATATGGCAACGGGCGTCAGTCCAAGCTGCGCATCCGGCGCGGGCGCATAATCCGCCAGCGCGTTCGACGCCAGCGCGGCATCGGGAATGATGCGCTGCAACGCTTCGGATTTTGACTCGCTGTAGGTTGTAGAGGAGGGATCAGTGCTGTAAAATACCTGGCCGACGCGGGGAGAGAGCAGCGTCAGCAGCGATTTGCCGTCTGAGATACTGGCGGATTCCAGCAGGTTCAGAAAGGTAATCGTCATGCCGGTGGGCGTTTGGGCTTCGTATTTTTCACCAGGCGACACATGCACAGCGAACAGGTTCGGCCTGTGGATTTGAACGTCCAGCAGTTGTCCGGCATGAATTTTGTCCAGATCGTCCGGCTTGTGATACCAGATTTGCGCTTGAAACGACAGGGTTTTGGCCGCGTCGCGCTGTTTGAGAAAACGCGCTACAGCAGGCGGAATGTTGTCGGGCATTTTGCCCGTTGGCGGCGTCCGATACGCGAATGTTGTACTCGGCGGGGGCAGCGTTTGTCTGGCATCCTGCGCCCTGCCTGCCTGCGCGAACAGCATCAGGCTACACCCGATCCCTGAAAGGAAATGTTTGGTCTTCATGGCGTACTCCTATAGGCTGGGGATTGAAAACCCCTGTCTACATGGCCTGCGGCCAGTCGTCCTACGGACGCGAATCTTTGTAGTTGATGAATTTGCGTCTGTTGAAGGACATAACTTGTTGTGTCCTTCAACACAGAACGCCATTCCGACGGGTAATTTTCGTTGCCCGGAAAAATGTGTCCGTAGTGAACACGCGGAAAATTACTGCCAAACGTAGAGCGGCGCGCACTGCTTCCTCTCAGGTCATCTCTCATTGATACGAACTTGCGGATTACTTGCGCATCAGGGAACGGCTGTCGGCGTGGGCGCGTTTTTGCCGTTGCCTCCCAACAGAACGCCCATCGGCGCGGGAACATTTACCAGATATTTCAGAAACATATGTTCTTCCAGCAGTTGATACGCTTGTGGCTTTTGAAGCGCGTTCACGGTAGTAAATTTATAATTGTCTTTGCTGACGGCGTAGAGTATGCAGCCGCTTCGCAATGCAGAGATTAGACATCTTTTGTCCGTCCTACCGGTTTCAAATTTGCTGCAATGTCGGCGGTAGACACACCTAAAACAGTTATATCTCAGGATTTTCCTTGACATACTGCCACCTTACGCTATAATATAGTGTCGCCAGCCCGTTGATACGCGCAGGAGAATGAAGCCATGACTGTCTCGAACCTAAACCCAAAAGCGCTTAACATAACAAATTCCCCTGTTCCTGCCTCAGACAACAAGGAACAGAATAAAGCCTGTTTTTCAACTCAGGACGTTGCTGCTCCTGCTAAGACGGAGCCTGCTGTTTCTGATGAGACACTGGCTGCCATTGCGCAACACCCACTTGCAGACCTGTTCGGAAAATATAGCGGGGAAGTTTGGGAGGAGATTTTTGCCGAACTGGAACAAGACAGGCTCGACAGGCAGAATGGACAGAATGCGCCAGAGGAAAATACTGCGGCTTCGCAGGAATAATCAGCAGGGCGGAACGTGTATTTACTCGATACGGACATATTCAGCAACCTGATTAGCAAACAACGCAATACGCCTGTGTTGGATAGCCGCATTGCGCGTGAAGCCGCCGAAAACCTCTATATCAGCGTGATCCTTGTTGAAGAACACCTGAGCAAGATACTGCCTGCTATCAACAGGCATCACACTTCAAACAAGGTTGTTCAGGCGTATAGCATTTTGGATTCATTTCTGCAAGATATAAGCCGCTTCAAT
The DNA here is from genome assembly GCA_963817895.1 of uncultured Chthonomonadaceae bacterium. Classification (GTDB taxonomy): domain Bacteria; phylum Armatimonadota; class Chthonomonadetes; order Chthonomonadales; family Chthonomonadaceae; genus CAWFQB01. The sequence continues at coordinate 1,119,761 of CAWFQB010000001.1, read as the reverse complement.
GTCCTACCCTTCGATGAAGCGGCTTATGCGCGTTTCCTGCAAATCCCTGACAAAATCCGGCAGGCGCATCGGCGCGACTGCCGCGTGGCGGCGATTGCGGCAACGCGAGGGTACACGGTTGTCACGCGGAATACGCGGGATTTCGAGAAAATAGCCATTGCGCCCTGTGAAGATTGGATGATTGCGGAACGCGCTGCGGAAGAGTGACAACCGCGAAGCCGGCAAAACCACAATATGCCGTTCAACAAGAACAACCCCGTCAACTATTTAGCGGGGTTGTTCTCGTCCGGTTAGTTGCCGCTTAACTGACATTACGAATCAGGGAACGGCTGCCAACGTAGGCGCGTTTTTGCCGTTGCCTCTCAACAGAACGCCCATCGGCGCGGGAATATTTGCCAACGTTTTCAAGAACACATGTTCTTCCAGTAGTTGATACGCTTGCGGGTTTTGAAGCGCGTTCACGACGTCGCCTGCTTTCGTTTCCGGCATCCCGGCAATCTCGACAATCAGAACCTGCCCCGTCTGGTTCGCGCTGTCTGTCAGCCAGAGCGCGTGAAGGTAGCGCGCGGGAACAACCAGCAAACGCGCCAACGGTTCGCCGGAAACGTTTTGGTCAATCCACTCCATTGCCGCATCCAGTTTCGCCGCAAGGAGCGACATAAACAGTTCCTCCACAACAGGATTACAGTCCTCTTCGGACACAGACGAGCGGGCAAACGCCGCCGGATTGCCGTCAAACGTAATCTGATGATGGCAGCGTCCGGTGGGGCAGGCAAGCTGCGACAGGCTTTTGCCGGACGCGTTGCCATGCGCCAGCGCGTCCAGTCCAAGCGCCCCCACTTCCAGCGTTTCGCGTAGCTCAATCGGCTGCGCGTTCAGCAACGCGGGTTCGGCAACATCGCCAAGCAATTCACCGACTTGCTGCGCTATCGAGTCCAGCATAAACGTATAATGGCGCATTGTGATTGAGGCGTATTACGAAAGGCGAAAACCATAGCGCAACAGGCCGCCCAACACCAGAGCGTTTGTTCCTGCGCAAATCGGGGAACGGGCAGGGAATTTGCGATTGGAACTGCGCCGGGGCGCAATCCCACAGGGTGAATCGGTCTGCCTTCAGAAACACGCAGGGGCATAGAAGCCTCCTATTTTAGCACTTACTATATGCGTTGCAAGAAGCGAATTGAGGAAAACTGTTTTAAATCTCTATCGCCTTGCCCATGTGATACTCCGCTAAGGCTTCTTCCGCAAGGCGTCCAATTTACCTGCCTGAACACAGAGCATAGCAAACCTCTTATTCGTTGAACTGGTTAGTTGTACACATCCGTATGCAAGATTCTCTGATCAGCTTACAACCCCAGCAAGTCCCAACGATCTAGGTATTCGTCTTCAGCATCACGAAACGACCTCATAGACGTATCCTTGCGCGCTCCTCCATTCTGCTTCGTTCCTGATAACCAGTCAGCATGATATGTTCTGGCGTAGTCGGCAACAACCTGACCGGAAACGATATGATAAGCAGGGGGTGTAGTGCCGTTGTTAAGGCTGACAAAAACGAAGAAAAGGTTGCTCGCCATGCCCTTCTCTACTTTTTTGTTGAGTATCCACTGCTTGCCTCGATCTTGGCTTGTCTTGACCTGAATACCAACGGACTTGGTAGCATCGCTGTTGGCGACCAGAATATCAATGCCACGCGTATTTTTCAGCGTCAGAGAGGCAATGTAGCCCCGGCGAGAGAGTTCGGCAGCAACAAAGTATTCGCCAGACACGCCAGATAGAACAGTAGTAAGACGTTCGTTTTTAGGCATATAGTGTCCTGCAAACCTCCATTAAGAGAAATACTCTTTTCGTCCTGCGCACATTATAATAAACGGACTACCAATTGTCAACAGCAACCTTGCTTCCACTGTCTTGAACCACGATTTATGTGATTTTGAGGATTACCATGAGTGGGCTGGTCTTCATCATGGTAATCATTCTAACCATGAAAAATTATGGTTCAAGACGATTGGTGAACTCGTATTTGCCGCCCGCGACGGCGTAGACGATGTAGCCGGGTTCGCGGCGCAGGAAGTGGACGCCTTCGGATTGCGCTGCGGGTTTGCCGCCCTCCTGACATAGGGCAGTGTCGGAAGCGGGTACATAAACGGTCGCGGTCGTGTTGGCGGGGATTTCCACGGACAGACGCAGGCTGCCGTTTTCCCGTTGCCAGTCGCTTGTGACCTGGCCGGACGCGGTTTGCAGTTGCGCTCTTGCGCCGGTCAGGTCGCCGACGATGTGGGGCTGGATACGAATAGCGGTGAAACCGGGCGCGTCCGGCGTGATGCCCACGAGGGTTTCCACGAACCACGCGCTGATGTCGCCGAACATGATGTGGTTGCGCGAATCCGTGCCGCCCCAGCTTTCCCACAGCGTTGTGCCGCCCTGTTCCAGCCACCAGCCCCAACCCGGCTTGTCCTTCTGGTTCGCGATCCGGTACGCCACATCCGCCCGCCCGCCCTCCGTCAGGGCGTGGAAAATGTACTTCGCGCCCAAAATGCCCGTGTCAATATGCCCGTTGCGCTTTTCCACTGCGGCCACGAGCGAGTTCACTACAGCGGCTTGGTTCTCCGGTTCCACCAATCCCTGATACAAAGCGCAGCTTAACGCGGTCTGGCTGCCGTTGGCGTAGGTTGCCGTTTCGGGGTGATAAAAGCGCCGGTTGAACGCGGTTTTGATTTGCGCGGCGAGAGCATTGTACTTTTGCGCGTCCTCACTGTTTCCCAACTGCGCGGCCAGCAGTCCGACGAGCAGCGCGTCGCGGTAATAGTACGCGGTGGACGTGACTTCGACCGGGGTTTCGGTTTCAAACGGAACCCAATCGCCAAGCCCGATGGATACAATGCCCTCCTTTGCGCGCGTGGTCAGGTAATCCACGTACCGCTTCATGCCCGCGTAGTGCTGTTCCAAAATGCGCCCATCGCCCGAGTATGTGTAGCAGTAGCGCGGAATAAGCACGAACGCGCTGTCCCATGCCGGCCCATTGCCCCACTCGTAACCCCACCCGCTGCTCGGCACGATTCCGGGCAGTTCTCCCGTCGTTTTTTGCTCGTCGTCCAGATCGTTGACCCATTTGGCGTACACGCCTACGCTGTCGAAAGCCAGCAGGCCGAACTCGGCGGCAAGGTGCGCGTCCCCCGTCCAGCCGTTCTTTTCGCGGTGCGGGCAATCGGTCGGGATGCTTTGCAGGTTGCTCAGGTACGACATGCGAGTTGCCTGCCAGATGCGGTTGAGCAGGGGATTGGAACACGCGAACTCGGCGGTCGGCGCGACATCCGAATGAAGAAACAGGCCACGCAGAGTATTCAGAGTGGGCCTGCCCGGAAAGCCGGTCAATTCCACATATTGAAAGCCGTGATAGCAGAACTGCGCATGCCACGTTTCCGTTCCCCCGCCCTTGCAGATGTACTCGTCCGTCTGGAATCGCTGCGGCGGTTCGGTTTTCACAAGATGCTGCGCAAGGTGGGATTGATCCAGAGTGCCATCCGAACCCAGACGTTCGCCATAGCGCAGGGTAATTTTGGTTCCCTTCGGCGCGGACGCGCGCAGTTCCGCCCAACCGGCAAAGTTCTGCCCCATGTCGAACAGCCACACGCCCGGTTTCGGCTCGGTCACACTGACGGGCTTGATAACCGTCTTGACGCGAATCGGCGGGCAAAATTGTGATGTCAATTTGCCGCCGGGAGGAGCCACCGCAAGCGCGTTTTGCCAACGGCTGTCGTCGTAATCGGGTTTATCCCATCCGGCCAGTTCCAATCGCGCGTCATACGTCTGCCCGCCATAAATGCTGTCGTACACAATCGGGCCGGTTGAAGTTTTCCAGTTTTCGTTCGTGACGATGTTTTCCGTTGTGCCGTCCGCGTACTCGACGCGCATTTCCAGCAGGGCTTTGGGCGCGGCTCTCCACGGGGCGCGGTCGAAGTACCACACGGCGCGGGTATGAACGTTCTCCCAACCCGTTCCTAATACGATACCAACCGCGTTCTGACCGGCTTTCAATGCTTTCGTAACGTCGTAAGTGACGTACAGAGCGCGGCGGTCGTAGCGCGTATAGCCCGGATCAAGAACGTGGTCGCCCACTTTCTGCCCGTTCAAATGCAGTTCGTAATATCCCAAACCGCACACATAAGCGGTTGCCCGCGCAATCTTTCCTTTTAGCGCGAACGCATGGCGCAGATAGGGCGCGGGCTGATAGGCGGTATCCGTTGTACGCCCGATCCACTTGCCGCGCCAGTCGCCGGGATGCAGTAGTCCCATTGTCCAATGCGCGGCAGGGCTGTACTCCGACATGGCATCATTCTGGTCCCATACCCGCACCCGCCACGCGCAATACTGGCCGGATTGCAACGGTTTGCCCGCGTACAGAATATGCCCGCTCGAACTTGATCCAATTTTGCCCGTGTCCCACAAATCGCCCTGCCCCTGTGCCAGGGGTGTGTCACTGGAAGCCACCAGAATCTGGTAAGCGGTTTGTTTCTGCGCCCGTTTGTCGGCAGCAAGCAGCCAGTTCAGGCGCGGGGCAGGCGTATCCACACCGTCCTCTCCATATTCGCATCGTAGAGAAACAGGTTTCAGGGCAGACACTTTCCCTGTAGCCGATGTTATGGAAGCCGACTTCATCAGAGAAACCTCCCCGGAAACGGAGTTCCGCGCGGCAACAATGGGCGCGGCCAGGGTGAACAGCAAGCACAGGCATGCGGCGAACTTCATAGGAAAGGCTCCTCGAACAAAAGGACAGGGGGTATCATCCTTGATTTTCGTCCTCAAAAACTCTTGACAATCGCGCTCAAAAAGAGTATCCTATATTCAATCTTTTCTGCTGTTCAGGCGTCCGCGCCCGTTCAGCCAAAAGTTTCGTGAATATGAGACAGTGTTAGTCTGGGGCGGTTGGCTCAGTGGTAGAGCGCTTCGTTCACACCGAAGAGGTCACAAGTTCGAATCTTGTACTGCCCATCTCCGATTCTTCCTCACAAATCTGTGTCTGTCTATCTTCCTAAAGGGCGTAGAACTGCGCGAACGAAGCGCTGCCTACGTCCTTTATTATGCCATACGAAGCGCTGTCTTGGGCGTCCTCTCAACCGCTGTTCCATCTGTTTCTTCCGATTTTCAAAACTTTGCTTGACAAACTCCTATGGCTACTGTACAATAATCTTGCAACCTTTTTATATTAAAATTTAGCCTTTACAGAACAACTGAAAATCATGGTCGGGACGATTCATTAATTGTGAATCGTCTCGGCCTTTTTGCGTTTATGGCCCCAATTTTAATATAAAAAGGTTGTTATGATTTCTGAGCCATAACTGGCTCGATTCGACTCAGAAGAGATCGGAGAAAACCATGTCTCAAGAGAACAAGATGGAAGTGCTGGTGAATAGCAACAAGGTGGAAATGCTGGAGAACATCAGTAAGCACATGCGAAGCGCCATTAGCATTTTTCGAGAAAACGCAGAAGCAATGCGTGAGTTGCATCGCTTGTTAGAAAACCGGAGTTGTTCCTACGGCGACGACGTAATTACCACCTACGGAACTCGCCTGCAAGAACAATTCCTGACGGTGACGGATCAAATGGAGTTTTTGGGGAAATTTGTCTTGGCTGAAGTCATGATGGACATTGCCAAGTACCAACAACTCAATCCGAGCATAGTCATCCCAAGAGGTGCTAAATCTGATCTGAACTAAAATCTAATAATATATTATTGTTAGATTATCAGAGTAAACCATGAAAAGGAGGGATACTAATAGTAGATATAAATACACGTTGGGCAAGTTGCTGGCGCAGTAGAGGTTTCCTCTGAAAAAGCAACAACAGTGTTCTGGTTGATCCCCAGAACAGAGCGGGACGAATGCGCCCGTCCCGCTCACTTTTATGAAAGAGGCGCAGATAATGGTTAAAATTTCGACCGTAAAAAGACAAGTGCGAACTTTGATGCCTAAAACAGATGGATACGAATGTGTCCCTGACGAACTAAAAAACCACAAGGCTTGGGTAGGGTGGCAACGAGAAACACGAGGAGAAAAAACTACGAAGGTTCCCTACTCAGCCCTACACGGAGGGGCAGTTTCCACTATGGAACCGTCAGATTGGGCGACATTCGAGAAGGCGCAGCAAGCTTTGTCCCGGCATACCTACGAGGGGATAGGTTACGTCTTCAGCGAAGAGAATGATATCGTGGGCATCGATCTCGATAAAGTCATTGACGCAACAGGACAGAAGATATGTCCTAAAGCACAGGAAATCGTCAATCGGCTTGACTCTTACACCGAAGTCAGCCCGTCTGGTACAGGCCTGCACATCTTCGTGAAAGTTAAAGGAAACCACAAAGGGCGCAAGGGGAGTTGTGGTGGCATCATAGTCGAGATGTACACACAGGCGCGATACTTTACTGTAACGGGCGTTCGTTGGCCTGGCACTCCGGCAACCGTTGAAGAGCGAACCGATGAATTCCAGACGCTGTACAAGGAACTCTCAGGAGAGAGCGTCGTCGAGGATTTGATTGCCGGTAGCTCAGAAAGTTTCCCTGCTCGTGAGCGCGATCTAATCCCCGATATGGCTGTGCTTAAATTGGCAAGGAACGAGAAGAACGGGGACAAGTTCAAGAGGCTATTCGACGACGGCGACATTAGCGACTATGACGACGACGACAGCCGCGCCGATCTTGCTCTATGCAGTAAGCTCGCCTTCTACTGTGGAAAGGATGGACACGAGCAGGTTGAGCGCCTCATGTACGCATCCGCTCTATTCCGTGAAAAGTACGATTCAGCACGAGGAGATACGACGTATTTGCGTGGCACGATATACAAAGCTTACGAGGGGAAAAGAGAAGCAGATTTCTACTCTCCTCACCGCGTTTTAAGCGTCCAAAGTCAAACAAAGGAGCAAATAGGCGAAGGAGATAAAACGCTAAAGACGCTTAAAACGCTAGAGCGCAATAGAAAAATGATTTCGATATGGCCTGAGGCACTACCAGAAGAAGCGCATTATGGTCTGGTAGGAAAAGTTCTCAAGACACTTGCGCCGCATACAGAAGCCGACTCGACGGCTCTCCTTGTGCAGTTTCTAGTGGCTTTCGGCAACCGAATAGGCCGAAAGGCCTTCTTCAAGGTAGGCGCTACCAAACATCACACTAACCTATTTTGCGCGACAGTCGGGCAGTCCTCACGAGGAAGAAAAGGCACAGGTCTAGACCTCATACTCGCTCTTTTCAGTGAAGACGATGGCAGCACCGGATGGGTAAAGACCTGTATCAAGGGAGGTCTGGCATCTGGCGAAGGTCTTGTTTACCATGTGAGGGATGATCGAACAGAACATATTTACGATAAGCGAAAGAAGGAATACGAAGCCGTGATGGTTCCCGGCGTGAGCGATAAGCGCCTACTCGATAAGGAAACGGAATTCGCAGGCGTGTTGCAAGTTATGGAACGCGACACAAACAAACTATCTTCCGTGTTGAGAGAAGCTTGGGACAGTGGCAACCTGAAAAACCTTACCAAGACAAATCCCGACTGCGCAACAGACGCTCATATCTCTATCGTAGGCCATATCACGAGAGAGGAGTTGCTTCAATGCTTGAATAAAGGCAGCAATCTATTCAACGGATTCGCCAACCGTTTCCTCTGGATTTGCTCTGAACGGTCAAAGCTACTTCCAGAAGGTGGAAACCTTCCAGAGTCGGATATTGTTTCGCTGCGGCAGGTACTACATGAAGTAATTGCTTTTGCCTCATCCGCAGGTGAGATTAAGCGTGATGAGGGCGCACGAGCTTTATGGTGCGAAATTTACCCGACACTCACAGAAGATCGGGAGGGAGTTCTCGGTCATGTTACCTCCCGCGCAGAAGCTCAGGTTCTTCGCCTATCTATGCTCTACGCACTGTTGGACAAGTCGGAAACGATATGCACCGCACATCTCAAGGCGGCTCTCGCCGTTTGGCAATACTGCGACGCCTCGGCTGCCTTCATTTTTGGCACTTCTCTTGGCAACAAGGATTCAGAGAAAGTCCTATCTGCTCTGCGTTCAACAGAGGGCATGAGTCGAAAGGACATACGCGACGACGTATTCCAAAAGCATATCACAACGGCGCGTCTGACAACAGCATTAGAGCTTCTCCAGCGAAATGGATTAGCAACATGCACAAAGGAGGAGACGGACGGACGGCCTCGCGAGTTCTGGACGATCATCCATGAGGATGATACAGAGGAAGAGGAAAAATGATAAACCGATTGCGCTCTAGCGTCTTTAGCGTTTTAAGCGTTTTATATCTTCTAACCTTTGGACGCTTAAAACGCTAAAGACGCCATCCAACGAAAAATGGCGCACGATACTCTTTGAAACCTGCGATTAACTGAGACACTCCGTTAGAGGGGGTATGTTTCAACTTCCGTCATAAGGTGAAAACACAAACTATAATTTTATAAAACCGGGGTAAGGGGAGGCCGAAACATGCCCTAACATACCCTAACATACCCCATGACACACAGGAAAGGTACGATTATGCAAACTCTAGAATCACGAGAAACGAGGCCTATTCACATTCGGGCAGGGGCAGCACTCAATTCTGGCCCAGTTCCAAAACGTGAGCGGTTCGCGAATGTCGCTCTCCGTGTTCGCAAGCGTGTCACCGATCATCTGCCTGATATTCTCGATGGGATTATCTATCTGGCGCGAGGAGAGTACCTCGACCAACAGGACGACACCACAGGCGAGACTGTCCGCGTATACACCCGCCAACCTGATCTGCAAGCGGCGATTTGTCTGGTAAGGCTCTTGGACATGCCGAGACAGACAAACGCGCCAGAGGCTTATGAGGCCTGCCTTTCCTCGTGAGCGCATATGGAATGTATCGCAATAATTGCGATATAGGAGCAAGCAGAGCATGACACCAACTCTCAAGAAAATATCTCTGACGACAACCAAACCGAAGAAACACCTGCGACAAGAGATTCTCGCGCTGTCTCAGAGCATGGGCAGCCTTGCAGAATCGCTCACGAATGTCCTGTCGGGCGTATCGGTTCCTATCCGCCAGAGTCGGCTCACAAGCCTGCAACTGAGCAACCTGTACTGTGACCTCGAAGCGGCACACTGGGACACGGAAATGCCCTACCAAGATCAGGCTATCGGGACAACAGAGTTCGTCTTATGGGCCTATGCCGTTGAGGACATCCTTGTGCAACCTCCTACTGGACGCAAGATAGGCATTCCGCGTGACCTCCACAAGCGCCTAAGCGCCGAGACACTCTGCCTGCTGAAAGGTCTTCTGGCACTACACAGGCTATTGCAGAAGGTGCCGTGTAGTCAGCGCTCAGTCGCTACTCTGAGTCGCGCTTGTAGGGCTGTCCAGAAGATGCGCGATCATCTGCGTCTCGCAGCAGATCAACAGTACGGAACGAACGGCGACCTGTACAACTGCAAAGCGGAACCGTCTTCAGAGGCGTATCTGTATGGGTTTGCCAGAGGTATGCAGATACTCCTCGACCAGAAGGTACTCCGCGTATCCGTAAGCAAGTAAGAACGAAAACGTAACCTCCCCCTCCTCATTTCCAAGAGAGGGGGCTATAAGGGGGAAGGGTCTCCCTCCTGTATGGCAGTTTCCATCATCCGCGACTTTTATAAAATTAGCCGTCTAATAGAAGCACTCAGGCATCATGCGAAAGTGGAAGGGTATATCATGAGGGAGGGGTATATCATGAAATAGAGCGATATGACAGGGGTGATTGATATGACATCAGATGTGCGTTTGTACGTGTTCTGTGACAGACTCAGGGCAGAACCAATTTAAACACACTGCTGCCCTATTTACCCGCATTGCTAGACACAGGAGAACGAACGATGAACTACGAAGAAATCGAAGCCGAACTGGACGCGCTGCTACCGACGCTCCAAGCGCAGACACAACGCCTGAATAGCGCGACACAGAGGGAACTTCCGAAGGTTCGACAGGAAACGCATCGTATAGCCGAAGCTACGTACCAACGTGTACGCGAACTTACAGACCCACATGAGGCGATTCTACGGGTAGACCGTAACACGAAAGAACTCTGGCAGAAAGCGCAGGCACTCCGTAAGCAGACACTTGCCTTGCGCTCACAGGCACAGGCGAACGACGTTCTGCAAGCCGTCGCCGGAACAGGCAGATACCAGAGCCTTATGTAATGGCGGTGTACGGGAAAAAGGAGGTTCTAACCTGCTGGATTAGAACCTCCCTTTGAATTGTAGAAGTCTACCTCTACCACAGGTTATTACGCGTAAGAATTAGACGCTCATCTGTATCCCGTATTCCGATCTGACAATTATCAGCATCTTCCCCATAGAACGGCGTCCGCACCAGTACAAACTCGCGATACGCCTCGGATGCTATTTCCCGTGCCTGATCTTTGCTCGTACCGACCGGGACGTATACGTTGATTGTTCCCATAGAATGATCCCAGTCAAATTGTTTTGCATCGGTCACACCGCTGATACCTCGCAGGTTATCGAGCAACGCCGCAAACTTCTTCTTGAAGGCCGGACTGTCTTTTGGATCAGGTTTCGATGGCTTTACGGGTTCAGCAGGAGCCGGAGCAGGCGTTTCTGTTGTAGCGGTCGTAGACGATCTACTCATTGTCATATTGGTCTGCGAGGAACCGCGCATGTCAGAAATCATGACATACGCTGCGAAACAGAAGATGGGAGAAAGCACTAATGCAGTAAAGATATTGTTTATCGTACTCTTTTTTAGAGTCCTTTGCGGCGTAGGTGAAGGCGTAGCAGGTTGTGTTGTATGGTTTTGTGGAGAGACGGGCTGATGTGGCGTCTGGAGACTAGGCAAGCGTATGTCGGCGGGTGGAAACCTAGGCTGTTTCGCTATGATCTGCTGTTTGGCATCTGCAAACTCCTGCTCATCCAAAAGTCCCTGCTGCCGTAAATTCGCTAATCGTTCCAGTTCGGAAGTCATATTGCTGCTCTGGACTGTCTGTGGCGGACTTGTGACGCCGATACGAGGCTGAACATAGTCACAGATGCGCTGTGCCACGACATTTGCAATCGTCTGGATTATGACAGAATCGCCGTCAGACAAGCCGATGTTGAAAGTAGTGAATAGCAAACCCGGCTTGCTGTTGAGAGAAGCAATGTTGGAGAAGGGGTAAGAGTGGACCATTGCTTTGTTCAGAAGGTTCGTTTTGATGAAGATAAGGCGCTGATCTGTCGCCAACAGCATACCTGTCACGCCATTATACCCTGCTTGTGCTACCCTCTGGATAGTCTCGCCATCAGCTAGGACATTCGGCAAGTCCTGTACTTCTCTCCAAGTGAGGAAAGTATCTTTTCCATCAGCACGCTTGATCTGCTCTTTGACCTCTCCAAGTGTCGGCATTATTCCCCTCCTGTGTGTTGCAATCTGCTCATGCCTAGTATTCTCCTGAAAATATCTAATTCCTGCATATTGCGACCGTAGTTTCTACAATGAGGGGTGCAAAAGTCTCTCTACACGCCTCAGCAGGAATTACTACAATCTTTACTTCGTCAGGTTCGGCGTGATGCTGGTCTGACGCAGGTTGACCTTGCCAAACGTCTCGGCAAACCGCAGTCGTTCGTCAGCAGGTTCGAGTCGGGAGAAAGAATACTAGACCTCCCTGAATTGCGGGAGGTCTGTCAGGCACTAGGGGTTGGGTTAGTGGAGTTCGTACAAAGGTATGAAAACTTGCTGAAAGAAATGGATAACTGATCAGTATTCAAACGCAGAATAGTAAACTTATGGACAAACCACTTGAACATTGTACAATCCCGCGTCCGTAGGACGCTTGGCGGAACGCCACTCAGACGGGTGTTTTCAACACTCGGAACCCCGCCATAGTACAATCTTTATCTGGTTTGTCCATTAGGACGTGCGTGTGTCTCGATTGACTCTTCCAGCAGCCATAAGCATATTAGCAGAGCGGTGTCTCAGAAAATCTATTTCGTCACCACCTTTAAGGATATAGAACGTTTGATCGTCCACAAACAAGGATCGAAGAATTTCGTCGGCTGTTTCAGGCTCAAACCGTTCATAAACTGATAGGAGTAACGCATGTGGATTAAACGGATTATATGACTTTCTATCCGTATCCAACACCACACAAAGGTTCGCCAATACTTTTGGAGATGAAACTTTGCGAATAGTTGATGCTTGGACTGCCTTTTGGGAACATATCGCCTCAAAATTTTCCACTTTGAAATCAGTCATATATTTTTCTGGTGGTATTACTTCACCAGTTACTAAGCTTCGTGCTTTGTTACTAGCGAATAGCGCAGCTATAGCTGACGACAATGCTTTGCCTTTGGTAAAGCGCCGTTCACGCAGTGTGTCATCGTCAAGCAGCAGCTTTGAAGGTAAAGCACGAAGATCACCCTTCGTAAGATTTACTGCGCTCTGTATTTCTCGAATGACGTATCCGTCGGGCTTACCCCGCAATGTTTCACTGAAACTAGTGTTCCAAAACCATTCCCTTGCAGTAGAAATCACTTGCTTGGCAGTTCCGTCATCTATCCATGAGTAACTAAGTTGTTCAAACAATTTAACCAAAACGAGAAGTTGCCCCTCATACGGTACGAAATCTGAAGAGTAAATACTAAACTCGTTTCTCAAAAATCCAGTTACATCGGATAGGTACATCTTCGCTTTCATAACACCTTCGTGAAGATCATCGGATGAAAAACTTCGAAGTTCAAGCATTGAAGTTGGTGTTGGACTCTTGCCGAGCAGAATTGCGACTACTTTGGTCAATGTTTCATATGGGAACACAAATCCTTGAAGAAGGATATCCTCCTTAATACTTCGTAAGGCTACATTTAGGTCAAAGCCGTCAGACCACGTTAAAGCCCGCATGAAGTCCACTCTGCTCAACTTTGTGCCTGTACTATTCACTCTTTCAAATATCTCAACTACCTCAGTTACATTATCTGTCGAGATCGTTACAATTGGTAGCATATATTCTTGGAACGAAGAAAGAAGTTCGATGGAACTGTCAATCAAAATTTCGCCATTGTCTTGTTCAGTCATAGAACGTTGCGCATCAAGTAAGCGGCGTGGTGCGAATAAATCTGATAGGTTCAAGAAACGAGGTGCTACAAGCTTTCTCTGATCGTCATAAATAAACTCCCGCTTTTCCAGATCAAAAACGACGTTAAAACTATCGTTAGTTGTAGCAGCAAGGAATACCCCATACAACGACGAAAGACGCTGCATACCATCTAACACATAATTTACTGGAAATGTGAGTGTAATATGAGGGAAAGGCACAAGGGTGTTGTCAGAGTCAGAACTCTCATCTAAAACATTCAACACAGTATCGCCTGCTTTATCCACCTTCCAAAACAGAAGACTTCCTATTGGATAGCCTTTAAAAATGCTTTCCAAAAGTTTGATAATCTGGTCTTCTTCCCAGACAAATCCTCGTTGAAACGCTGGTATACGAATTTCACCATTCTGTATTCGCCGGAATACTGTTGTTAAATGTACAACCTCTGGAGAAGGGATCATACTATGTTTATTTGACATCTTCGTTCTCCTGAACCTTAGCCGAAGTAATGTTGTTATCTCTGATTTCCAGAATAATTGCTTCTAGCATATGAAGAGTATGTCCCATATAACCAGATTTGAATCTATCTGACTTGTAATCCCATTTCCATGCAGATGGATCCTGCTCGGGTTTGACTCTCAACGCTTCGTATATCGGATGGGTAAGATCATAAAGAACTTCTTGAAGTTGCGTTGTTAACTGGATTTCAACAGACATTTTTACGTCATATACAACACGGCCAGTCGCAGAATGTTTTAGCAGTGGTACATCAATATGGACATAGCAGTGGTAAGCATAGTAGCCACCGTCTTTCTGCTGAGACCTAAAATTTAAGTCCAATCCATGCGTTGCTGCATATTCGGTTAGCCGATTTGATAAATATTGAGGACCATCAATAAACTTACAGGTTATTCGAGTTCGTAATAGATCGTTGAGTTCCTCGTACCAGTTTTCGGGCGATATCCATCCAGAAGATGGAGGGCCAGGAAGATTTTTATTGAGGACAATGTTCATTCGGTAACTTTTGTTGATAGATGATTTATATGTTTTAGAAACAATTGATAGTTCAAATTTGTTCATGAGCAAGTCTGCCCCTACTTGATCTTTGTAATCCATACAACAATCTTCAACAAAACCAGCTAAATTTTGAAAAAACGGGTGACTCGTCACAGTTGATTTAGCTGTTACAATATCGTTGTCGTATTGCCTTATTTGGGTATCTAAGGTTAGATCTATATCTAATTCTTTTAACACCCATGCGTCGTAAGTTGTTATGGTAGGAAGATCACTCAAGTTAACGGCTCCTTACGCTGGTATCAAGCTGGTAGTATATACGCTGATATAGATAGGACTTACGCAATTGCTGCTCACCATAGGGGCGCAATCTCATCAGCCTTGCTTTGGAACTGTTTGCACACCTGTGAGAGGCACAAAATAACAGATGTTCACAGCTTTGCCAAAACGCTTCTATCTCGAAAAAGCTAAACAGTGAGCAACAACCGCGTAAGTCCTAAGAGGCTTTAGAATAAGTCCATCCTAGTGTCTTCAAGGCTTTTCAGAGAATGGAATCAGCCTCTGATAGTAACCGAAACTACTCCGCACAGGACAAACACTGACCGCGTCGGCACTTATTCTAAATCCTCTAATAGATAGAGTAAAGAAAGATTAGCACACTCCTCATACTCATGTCAATACAATTGTCATGAGGCGTATAGATATCACACGCCTTAGTTTGTCTACCAACAGTAAGCTTGATATAAATCTCCTCTAATCACAGCCTAATAACCTTCTTACGACCTCTAATGCGCCCTTCTTGTATACGCACAGGCAGATCATCTCTCCGTGTTCATCGTAGACAGCCCAGTAGCGCCCGGACTTGTAGCGCTGGATGCTCATTTGCGCCCTCCCTTGTTCCGTAGGCGCTCGACGGGAGAGAATTGCAGGTGTTGGTTCTGGACGTCAGCCTGAGCAATGGCGACGTACTTCTGTGTCATGCCAAGTTGAGTATGTCCGAGGATTTGCTGGAGCGCGAAGACCTGTCCCCCTCCCCGTAGGAACTCGACGGCAAAGGTATGGCGGAAGGTGTGGGGTGAGCAGCGCGTTGCTTCGATCTTGGCGGCACGTCCGAGCCTGTGGATCAGTTGGAGCAAACCAGACCGGGTAAGCGCCTCTCCCCGTTCGGACTTAAAAACCGGATCGGAGGGCTTGCGTTCCTCTGTTTTGAGATAGCGCATCACAGCGCGGGAAGTGTCGCGCCCGAAGTACACGGTTCGATGTTTGTTCCCCTTGCCTAGCACCGTAGCCCGCTTGCCTACCACGTCTATATCCTGCATGGTGAGGCTGCATAGCTCGCTGGCACGGACGCCGCCATCCATCAGGAACAGAATCAGCGCCTCATCGCGCAGGGGAGCATTGCCGGTCTTTGCCGCTTGTAGCAGGGCGTTGACCTGCTCTTGTGTGAAGGGTACAATCTGGTCAGCGCGAGAGACAGGCGGCTTGACGTTCTCCATTGGCGAAACGTCCAGATAGCCTTCCTCCACCAGATACTTGAAGAAGGTGCGTAGGTTGCCGTGATAGTCCTTGACCGTGCGAGGCCTCACGGCGCGAGTGAGTTGGGCATTTCCCCACCTGCCGCCTTGCTCGTTGTGTCCATTGCCCACATAGGCCAAGAATTGCTTGATTTCCAGCGTACCACAGACGGCGCATTTCTGCTGTTGCAGCCACCATTGCAGTTTCTCGATAAGCAGGCCGCGATTGTAGCGGGTTTGTTCGGACAGTTGCCGATACTTGCTGTCCTGTAACCAGGCGTCCCCGTAGCGTTTCAGGTCGCTGAGGCTAAGGTCGCACGAAGCGCTGTGCGAAGTCGAAGAACGAAGCGTTGTCTTTGCCATTGTGTCCATCCTCATCGTTGGATTGAGGAGGATAAACAGACACACGAAGCGCTGTATTTGTGAGGAGAGGAAGGAAATTCTGTCGGGCGGTTGGCTCCTGCGAAGCGCGTCGTTAGACGCTGCGGAGCAACGCTTCGTTCACACCGAAGAGGTCACTGGTTCGAATCCAGTACTGCCCATCCGTTTACAACGCCTGAGTCGCTATACTCCCGTGCCTGAACGCAGGAGAGTATGGCGACTCAGGCGTTTTGCTGTTCCCGCCAAAACTTTGCACTCTCAACTGAAGTACTCAGGGTATGTTCACATCAAAACGGCGGATAGAAATATTTCCAGTGTGTTTTGTCAGCTATTTTTCTATTGACGCACTGCCGATCTAGATGTATAATGACAAACGAAGCTTATACTAATCTTCTCCCCTGCCGGTGTCGCGTCATTAAGCGCGTACCCCGGTGTTGTGGGAGAAACCCCGCCGCGTTCAGGTTCCTCCATCCGGCAGCCTGACCGCGCAGCCTCGGCCCCGAAGCTGAAAAGAATGCGGCCTCGTTGCGCTGCATTTGCGCAATCGAATCGTAAGGCGCACAGCGGCAGTATCTCTTCCGCCTTTGCGCGATTGTCTCACACCGGCGTTTTGCGCAGGCTTATCTGAAAGCCCTGTTCTGAACGCCCTACCCAAGCACACACACGCTAATCAACCCGGCCTTGCAGCCGGCACACACGGACTTAAGGAGTTCAGCACCATGGTTCACACATCCTCCGTTCGCCGCCAGGTCAGCGGCTTCACGCTCGTCGAACTGCTCGTTGTCACCCTGATCCTGTCCATCCTGATGGCGGTTGCCCTCCCGCTGTACCTCAGCGCGGTCAAAGACAGCCGCATCAAGACCAACCGCGCCAACATGCAAACCGTTGCCAACGCGGTGCAGGCCGCCTATGTCAAAGACCGGCCAGCGGACTACTCGAAGTACTACGGGGCGGTCAGCACGGCCAATGAGCCGGACCTGCAAACCCCGCCCATCGGCCCCAGCGGCGAAACCTACGTGATTGCTGCCGGAAGCGTTGCCGGCTCCTTCCTGGTGTCGTGTACGCCCGATCCCGATGCCGCCGGTACCTTTGAGCCGGGTAAGGACAACAAGTAACTCTCGACCTGTGTTCCTGTTCTGCGGTGTTGCCGGTGTGTTCTGCACACCGGCTACGCCGCAGGACTTTTCACTTTACCTCGTTCTGGAACGATTTTCTGAACACCATTATATATCACACCCTGGTTCACGCCGATGGAACTTACCTGCGGTCACGCGCTATGATGAGCGAACAAGTTATTAAAGATGAAAGTCAAGTTCCAGCGAACGGATCAGCGGAAACAGCGGTACGCCTTCAATATCCAGTCGTTGTCCCCACGCGCTCTGTGGAACAAACGGTCTGGCATGATCGAGAACACAGGTCTTCCAGTCGCCATGCGTAACAAACATGCCCTTGCCCATCTCTTCGGCATTGCGGAACCCAAGATAAACAAGAACGACCGGTATCCCCATACTCGCCAGTTTCCATGCCCACGCGAATCGGTTTGCAAGTTGATAGCTCTTGTCTCGCTGTAGTTTCCATCCGTCAAGTACCGCGTTCAGATTTGTGTTGGCTTCCTCAATAGCGCGTTCAATCCAATCATGGTTCGCCTGATTCCCTGTTGGTTTGCCACTGCTGGATAATTCATTCTTGTGCGCTTTCGCTTCCACAAGCAGCAGTCCCCGTTTTTGTTCGATGGTACAGGTACTCACAATGTCCCAATTCGGCGTGTTTGCATGGGGTTGCGTATGAAGCCACCAATCCAACAAATGCTGTTTTTGCGCATCATCCAGCAACGGAAAGTTTTCGTGAACTTTCGCCTCGTCCATCTTCAAGATGCCATCCGGCATCCATTCGTCGTCCTGCGTCACGAGCGCGTTACCATCCGTCAGGTCCGTCAGCGTTCTCGCGGTGACGTTGCGAGTCAGCCCGGTCAATAAGAGACAGCGAAGACGGCTGCCGCGAACCTCAAGTAGTGTTGGATTAGTTGTCAACTCTGCTCCTTTGCCGGCTCGTTATTAACTCAGATGCATGGCCTGCCTTACTAATGACAGGGTTTCGGCGGCGGCGTGGCGGGCGCGGTTGGCTCCGTCTTCCAAAAGGCGGTCGAGTTCGGCGGGGTCGGCAAGCAGTTCTGTTCGGCGTTGGCGCATGGGTTCGAGTGCGGCGTTGAGAATTTCCGTGAGTTCCTTTTTGTTCTGCATACAGCCGCGCGTTCCGGCCCGGTCTTCTTCCCACGAGGGCGAGTAGTTTTCCGGGTCGTAGATGCGGCGCAGTTGGCAGACCACGCAGTTTTCGGGAACGCCGGGATCGGCCTTGCGGATTTTGGTGGGGGTGGTGAAGCTGTTCTTGATCTTGTCGGCAACCGTTTCAGGCGAGTCCGCGATGTAAATGGCGTTGCCATACGACTTGCTCATTTTGCGCCCGTCCATGCCCGGAACCACACCCGTTGTCTCGTTAATCAGGGATTGGGGTTCGGGGAAAACGGGCGCGTACAGGTGGTTGAAACGGCGAGCGATTTCGCGGCTGATTTCCAGATGCGCGGCCTGATCTTTGCCAACCGGAACCGCGTTGGCGCGATATACGAGAATATCCGCCGCCTGCAAACACGGATAACCGAGCAGTCCATACGAGATGCTCTCATCCCCGGCCCCGCCCGTCCGTTCCGCCATCAGGTCGCGCTTCTCCTTGAAGGTGGGGACGCGCTCCAGCCAGCCGAGCGGCGTAATCATCGAAAGCAGCAGATGCAGTTCCGCATGTTCCTTGACGTGGCTCTGTAGGAAAATGGCGCATTTCTGCGGGTCCAGTCCCGCCGCGATGTAGTCCGCCGCCACTTCGCGGCAGGCGGGGCCGATCAGTTCGGTCTTGTCGTACATCGTCGTCAGCGCGTGCCAGTCCACGATGCAGCAGAACATCTCGTACTCGTCCTGCAAGCGCACCCAGGCGCGTAACGCGCCTTCCAGGTTGCCCAGGTGCAATGCGCCGGTTCCCGTCGGCTGCATCCCACTGAGCAGGCGCTTGCGAACAGTTGCAAGCGTTTCATTTGTCGCGCTGTGGGTTGGTGGCGTGGCGATCATTCCGTGAAAATCCTTTTCAAAAACTGTCTCAAACCATGATCAGGCATGACTTTGGTGATTACCATGATTGAGGAGGACAGTTCATCATGTTAATCATCCTAATCATGTAAAATCATGGTTCAAGACAAAGAGCATTTAATAAGTTGAAGACAAACCTTCCCTGAATTAAGTTGCATCCCATTCGCGTGTATTCGCGTACATTCGCGGCCAAATCCTAAACTATCGGATGGCCGAGCAACAGGGTACAGGCCGCGTTGATGAGAGGGCTGAGAACCGTCCACAGGGCTTTGGGAACCATGACAGCCAGCGCAATCAACAGCATCGGCCCGTATTGCCCGACAAATCGGTCGTAAGCGATTGCCGCGTCGAGGGGCAGCAGACTGCTGGTAATTTTTGAGCCGTCCAGCGGGTGCAGCGGAATCAGGTTGAAGAACATCAGCATCAAATTGAGATATAGACACTCCCACAGAAACAGGCCGGTTGTGGTCAGATGCCCGTCATAAGCGGCTGCGTCCAGGCCGTACATCAGGCTTTTGTAGTCGGAAACGTAGCTGCGATCCGTGAGCAGCCAGTCGAGATTGTGCGTGGTCAGGGAAACGCGCCAGATAATCGCGGCCACAACCGCCAGCAACAGGTTCATCAGCGGGCCGAACGCGGCCACGATGAACAGGCCGCGACGCGGATGCTTCAAGCCGAACGGATTGAACTCTACCGCCCGCCCCCAGCCGATGCCCCGGCCCAAAATGGACGTAATCACAATCATCAGCGAACCGAGCGGTTCCAGATGCTTGTCCGGCCATAATGTCAGCCGTCCCTGTCGGCGCGGCGTGTCATCGCCCTGCCAATCGGCGGCAAAGGCGTGTCCGAACTCATGCAGCGTGATGCTCCCGAAAATGATGAGCATCTGCACAATGAAAAACCGGGGATTGGTGAATATTTCTAAGTTCATGTTAAATTCAGTAGACGGTAGACGGTAGACAGTAGCTTTCTGTTTGTCAACTGTTACTGTCGCGCAAAATTTTGAACAGACAGGAATTGCTACTGTCTACCGTCTACCGTATTCTTTCCTACGCTTGTGGCTGGCACAGGCGGTCGGGGATGCGTTCGCCGCGTATCAGGTCTTCAAGCGTTTGGCGTTCTACGATGATGTCTGCCTGTCCGTCCGCAACAAGCACCACAGCCGGACGTCGGAAACGGTTGTAGTTGCTTGCCATGACGAAGTTGTACGCGCCGGTTGTCTGCACGGCCAGCAGGTCGCCGGTTGTGGGAGTCGCCACTCTGGTATTCCAGATCATAATGTCGGTTTCGCAGTGCTTGCCGGCAATGGTGACAACATCATCTGCGGGACGGTCGGCTTTGTTGGCGAGCATACACTCGTAAACCGCCTCGTACAACTGCGGGCGCGGGTTGTCGGACAATCCGCCGTCAATGCTGACATACGAACGGGTTCCGGGTTCTTCCACAATCGGCACGGTTTTGATAGCGCCGATGGTGTACAGCGTGGTTCCCGCTTCGCCCACAAGCGCGCGCCCCGGCTCCTGTAGCAGTTTCGGATAGGGCAGGCCATGCGCGTCCAGCGCGGCTTTCAGGGGCGCGACGATCTTGTCCGCGAACGCTTCATACGAAGGCGGCTCGTGGTGGGACAAGTACCGGACTCCCAACCCGCCGCCGATGTTGAGTTCTTCGACCGTTGCCCCGGTTTCGCGTACTATGGTTTCCATCAGACGAACCATGATTTCTGCTGCTTCGGCGTGGGTATCGGCGTCCAGCAGTTGTGACCCGATATGGCAGTGAATTCCCTTGAAGCGCAGGTTAGGCGTGGCGAGTACCTGCTTCACGGCTTGCAGGGCGCGTCCGTCCGTGATGTTGAAGCCGAATTTGGTGTCGGCCTGCCCCGTGCGAATCAAACGGTGGGTGTGCGGGTCCACGCCGGGCGCGGCGCGAACCAGAACACTGATTTCCGCCCGCTTCTCCTTCACGATTTCGCCAAGCAGTGCGATCTCGTGGAAATTGTCCACAATGACGTGTCCGATGCCATGCTCGACGGCCAGTTCCAGTTCCTCGCGGGACTTGTTGTTGCCGTGCAGGGACAGGCGATTGGCGGGAAAGCCTGCCTGTAACGCGGTATACAATTCGCCAAGCGAGGCCACGTCCATGCTCAGGCCCTCCTGCGCAATCAGTCGCGCCATTGCCATTGTCAGAAAGGCTTTGCTGGCGTAGCAGATTTCGTTGGACGGGTAACGCGCATCGAACGCGGCTTTATAATTGCGGCAATTCGCGCGAATGGCGGCCTCGTCCATCAGATAGAGGGGCGTTCCAAATTGCGCCGCCAGTTCTACAGTATCGCAGCCGCCGATTTCAAGATGGCCCTGTTCGTTGATTTGTTGGGTTCCGAGAAGCATGGTATCTCCGGGTAGATGGGTAGATAGGTAGGTGGGTAGATGGGTAGAAATGCCTGACGCCTTATAGATTTACGCGAACAAAAAAACCGGAGAAGTTTGTTCTACCTATCTACCCACCTACCCATCTACCCATCTACTTCCTCAAAAATTATCTGTTCAATCGCATGGGCAACGCCGTCCTCAGCCTGTGACGTGGTGATCCAGTCCGCGACGGCTTTGGTTTCGGGCAGGGCGTTTGCCATTGCCACGCCCACGCCCGCCCATTGCAGCATTTCGATGTCGTTGATGTGGTCGCCGATTGCCATGATCTCTTCACGGTGGATGTCGAGATGCGCGGCGAGGGCTTCCAGACCGAGTTTTTTGCTGACGCCGCCGACAAAGATTTCGATGCCCCAATGCGTGGCCGAACCAGACTGAATAATCGCCAGATCGGGCGGCAGTTGGTGGAGCAGCTTGTCCACGAGCGGGCGCATTTTGGATGGCGAACCGAACGCGCCGATGGATACGGGTTCAAACGGCAGGGTTTTGGTTATGTCCGCGTAGGGACGATAACGGGCGGCGACGGCAAACGCGCTCACGGGCAGTTCGGGATGGTAAAAGACTCGCGCGCCGTCCAACTCGCCGCTCGTGGCGTCTTCGTACACATAGGGTTCTGCGCCGACCGCGATAATGGCCTTGATGATTTGCAGCGCAACGGGAATCGACAGCAGATGCTTATGCAAGACTTCGTTCGTATCTAAGCGCATGGCGACGCCCCCGTTGGACGTGACCACGTAACCCAGTGGCGGGCCAAGCTGTTCGGCAACGGGCTGGGCGGTGTGGCGCGTTCGTCCTGTACACAAAATGACCTCTACACCTTTCGCCCGCGCTTTGTCAATGGCCTGTCGGTTGCCGGGAGAAACCGTCTCGTTCGCGCCGACAAGCGTGCCGTCAATATCAATAAACACGGCGCGGATGGGCGCGTGAGCCGGAACGAGTGGCGCAGTCCCTATTGTCTCAGCAAATGTCGTCATGTTTATAGTATACCTGACGGGTCAAGGTGTGCGCCTCATTGAGAACTTCCGAGTTCTCCAATTCCCCGTTTATTGCAGCCCTTCCAGCAAGCGGGCTATCTGTTCCGGGGCGGGCAGCAGGTCGCGCAGGTTTTGCGGCAGGTCGCTCACCATTCGGTACGTTGTTACGCCGATGGGACGGGCGGAATCCCGCAGGGCATACTCTACAACAGTGCGCTCTTTCGATTTGCACAGGATGATGCCGATGGAGGGATCCTCATCGGCTTGTTTGACCGTATCATCCAGAACGGCAAGATAGAACTGCATTTTGCCGACGTGTTCCGGCTCGAACGCGCCGATTTTCAGTTCTATAGCCACCAGACAGCGCAGGCGGCGATGGTAAAGCAACAGGTCAACGGCATACTCCTGCCCGCCCACCGTCAGGCGATACTGGCTGCCGATGAAGGAGAACATCCCGCCCATTTCGCGCAGAAACGGTTCCACTTTCGCCAGTATCGCCGCTTCCATTTGCCGCTCGCTGTATTCATCTCCCAGTTCCAGAAAATCGAACGTGTATTCGTCTTTGACCGCCAGTTTCGCCTGTCGCGCCATTTCGGGCGTTAGCGCCTGCTCAAAATTGGTTTGCCCGAGCAGCGTCTTTTCGTAAGACTGGTTCTCGATCTGATGTATCAGAACGTTCTTTGTCCATCCGAATTTGCGCGTCATCCGCAGGTAGAACTCGCGTTCCAAATCGTCCTTGCACTTTTCCAGAATAGCCAAATTGTGCGACCATCCGATTTCTCGCACCAGTGGTGCGAGTTTTAAATTCACATTATATGTTTCGTAAAACGTCTTCATGCGCCACAGGTTAGAAGCAGAGAAACCACGAATGCCCGGAAAATCAGACTGAACATCGCGCGCCAACTGCTCTACGACGCCCTGCCCATGTGGGCTATCTTGCTCTTTGCGTGACAGCAACTGTCCTATGTCCCAATAGCAAGCAATCATCTCAAGATTGGCTTGCCGCAACGCCGCAACCTGCGCGGCGCGAATGCGCGTTTTTACAGAGTCCAACAATGCTGTATAGTCGGCAGGTATCAGGTCACTCATGTTGAAATTCTCCATGTGTCGGTGTTAAGCCCGGTAGTCAGCTTCTTTCTTCCATATTCCCATATTCCTAAATTTCCCCCTCCTCCAAAATATAATCTACCAGGGCGTCAAGCGGCGTTGTTGCGAGAGCGATGGCCGTGTCGCAGACGCCGTAGTACAGGTACAGCAGTCCGTCTTTGACCACATTCGCGGTCGGGAAAATCACGTTGGGGATGTACAGGCCGAAGCGCTCATAATAGGTTTCGGGTTCCATCAGCGCGCGGGAGGTTCGGGCAAGTACGCGCGTCGGGTCGTCGAGATCGAGCAGCAATGCGCCCACGCGGTAGCACACGCGGCGGAGGCGGGCATCCTGCGTTTCCACGCCGTGATACAAAACCAGCCAGCCCTTTGGGGTTCGCAGCGGGGGCGTGGAACCGCCGATACGGTTGTCTTCCCAATCAAATTCCGGTTTGGCGATCAGAGCCGGCGGCGTCCAGTTTTGCAGGTCATCGGAAAAGCAAATCCAGATGCCGGGATAGTCGGTTCCATACTCCGGGCCGACCCATTGCAGCGGGCGGCGCAGCAGAGCGAAACGCCCGCCGATTTTTTCGGGAAACAGAATCACGTCGCGATCATCCATATCGGGCGGCGTGGCCCAGACATGATGCTGCCAGGTCACCCTGTCCCGCGATATGGCGATACCGGAGCGCGTCATATTATCGGGGCGGGCATTGGCAACGTTTTTCGAGCCGCTATTGACGACAATCGGGGCGCGTTCCACACCCGGAAAGTCGGATTCATGCGATTCCGGAACGCCCACGCCGGTTGGGTTGGAAGACCACGCGAACGGGCGAAACGCATACGTCATGTAGTACGCGCCGTCAATCTTCACGACGCGGGGGTCCTGTACGCTGCCATACGGACTGCCTGCCATTTCGGGCGTGAATACGGGCTGTGTGCCGACCTGCGTAAAGTGAACCCCGTCGTCGCTGTCGAGCAGGCCGATATAGCAGTGAAACGGGCGCAACTGCCCCGCCGCCCGCTCATACAGATAAAAACGCCCGTCGTCATCCAGTATCACGCCGGGATTAAACGTCGCCGCCATGCGCCAGTCGTACCCGCCCGGAACCACAATCGGGTTTTCCGGACAGCGCGTAAACAGGGGTGCCATCGTTTCTCCTCCTCATAAATTTCAGTAAGTTTTTCGCAAAAGACATTCAGAAGTTTCCCCGAAGTACCCATAATTGGGCTGTACTCTCGCAAAGGAAACCCTATGACCACGCATCTGTTTTATCATACCCCCGGCGGTTGCGGAGCCGTTCGCCCTGCAAAGCTGGCTTTCGCTCTGGCCCGCCTTGCAGCCTGAAGATACCGCGCTTGTGCTGGATTCCGGGGCGGCTTTGCCCGTTCTTCCGGCGCGCTGCCGGGTCATACAGGTAACAGGCAACGCGGACGGAATGCCCTTCACCGGGTTCGCGCAGGCCATTCAGCGCGGGGCGGAACTCGCGGAAGAAGAATCGAAAGCAGAATGGAAAGGGGAATGGCTGTGTGTCTGGCGCAGCGAGTATCTGTATCCGCGCGCCTATCACGCCGCCCTGCAAAACGCGCTTCCCACCGCGAATTTAATCGTACCCTATGAAACCTATCACGGTCTACACTACTGTCAGGCCGCCTGGTGTCAGGCCAATTGGGAGGCGATTCTGCGCGCGAACGCAGACGAATTGCGCAGCCACTCCGTTGTGGCTCCCGTCTATGAAACGCGCTCGTTTCCGCATTTCGCCATTCGCGCCGATCTGTGGCGGCGTACCGGCGGCTTCGATGCCCGTCTGTCCGGTGAGCGGGCGGCTGTCGTGGAATGGGTGCAGCGTGTTGCGAGGGATACCGCCTGCGCCGCCGCTTGCCCGTTCGAGATGATCGCGTTCCGGCAGAACATTAATCGTAAAATCGAAGTCCGTCCCACCCCGCAGGAGATGCGGCAGGCCGAACAAGAACTTCTGGCCGCGCTTGCCGCGCCCGAAGACGCCCATGCCCTCCTGAATGATACTCTGCCCCCGCTGCGTCCCCGCCATCCCGAATCGTGTTACAGCACGTTTCCTCGCCCTGAACGTCCCGTTGCGGACGCGAAGGCAGGCGGAAACATCGGCGACATGCTGCTGCAACACGCGCGGGAACAGTTGCAAGCATTAAATTTAACGGAAGCGGCGGACGGCGCGGAATTTTTGACGCGCCTGAACAACCGCAACGCTGACGCTTACCATTTGTTGGGAACCGCTTTATACGCGCAGGGACGCCGCTACGAGGCGGCGGAAAAACTGCGGCGCAGTTACATTCTGGATCGCGGCAACCGGGAACAGGCTCTCGATGCTCTGGCGCTCTGGCGCGACATCTACGACCTCGCCTGTGGCAGTGTGGCCTCGGAGGAACTGGCAAAGCAATATGGTGATGATGCGGAAGTTCAGGCAATGGCGCAGTGGTTCGCCGCGCAGAAAGCGGACAGCGAGAATGCGGAATCGGGGCATCGCTTTTTCCAGCCGGGAGACACGGTCTTCGATGTGGGGGCGCACTATGGCGTGAAAGCGCAGGCAATGCTGGAGCAAAGCGCGGGAAGGGTCGTCTGCTTCGACTGCCAGCCCAACTGCGTCGCCGCGCTACAGGCAAAGTTCGGGGACGCGCCCAATGTGGTTGTCATGCCTGCCGGCCTTGCCGACAAGCCCGGAAACATTCGTTTTTCGATTTGCAGCGCGGGCGAAGGGCTTTCCACCTTCTCAACGGAATGGAAACAGGGGCGCTTTGCGGGCATGAACTGGAATCAGCAGATTATCGCCCCCGTCACCACGCTGGATTTGATGATCGCGCAGTTTGGGCGTCCCGCGTACTGCAAGATTGATGTGGAGGGCTTCGAGTATAACGTATTGCGCGGACTTACGCAGCCGATACCCTGCCTCTCCTTCGAGTTTGCAAAGGAGTTTCTGGCGCAAACGCGCTGCTGCGTGGAGTATCTGGCCGAACTGGGCTTTGATGGCTTCAACGTGAAAATCGGCGACGGCGAAAGACTGCTGTTCGGCAGGGCGGTTACTCCCGAACATCTGCTGTCCACGCTGGAACAGTCCCCGGATAAAATGCTGTGGGGCGACATTTATGCCTTTTGTGGCTCTGCTTACGCGGATATGGCCTTGTAGCCTCGCTGCTCTTGCCTGCCTCCCCTGTGTTTTCCACATCTCACTTGTCGCGTGTAGTATACTGTGTATGCCAACCTTGCAAACACCGGTACCTATGCGCAACAATCCGTATACAACCCGTCCACCCTTCCCTTCTGAAGCAGATGCGCCTCCCGTTCCCGATGACGAGCAGGCTTCCTATCCCCACGCCTACTCTGCCAACCCTCAACCCCCAACTGCTAACCACCAATCACCGTCCACCAATCCGTTTACGGATACGCTGACCGGCGTTTTGGAGCGGGTTACGTACCACAATGAGGATAACGGGTACACGGTGGGGCGGCTGGCGGTCGAGGGCGCACGGGATTTGATTACGGTTGTGGGGAATTTTACCAACCCGGTTGTTGGCGAGCAACTGGTGTGCGAGGGCGCGTGGACTGCGCATAAAGAGTTTGGGCGGCAGTTCGCGGTCGAGCGTTATCAGATGACCAAGCCCGCTACAGCCTTTGCCATTGAAAAGTATCTGGGCAGCGGCCTGATTAAAGGCATCGGGCCGGTGATGGCGAAGCGCATGGTGGATTTGTTCGGGCTGGAAACGCTGGACGTGATCGAAACCGACCCGCGCAAACTGCTGCGCGTGGGCGGCATCGGCGAAAAGCGGATCGAAAAAATCCAGAAGGCGTGGCACGAGCAGCGCGAAATCCGCAACGTGATGCTGTTCTTGCAGGGACACGGCGTATCCGCCACCTATGCGGTCAAGATTTATAAAACTTACGGCGACAAGGCCATACAAACCGTCGAAGAGAACCCCTACCGGCTGGCGCAAGACATTTGGGGCATCGGCTTCAAGACGGCGGACAAGATCGCGCAGCAGATGGGCATCGCGCTGGAAAGCGAAAAGCGACTGGAAGCCGGACTGCTGTACACGCTTTCGGAAGCGACGGATTTCGGACATTTGTTCCTGCCCGAACCCAAACTGCTCACGTCCGCCGCCGAAATTCTGAGCGTGGAACCGGAACTGATCGCGCCCATCATGGAAAACATGGCCGCGTCCGAAGCCGTAATTGCCGAAGATGTGGAGGGCGTGGAAATGGCGGGGCGGGCCATGCGCGCCTTTTACCATCCCGCGTTATATTATACGGAAGTGGGGCTTGGCCGCGCAAATCCGGCGGCGATTACAGACAGGCGCGGATAGGCCCGTCAAGCGCGACAAAATCGGCGCGTGGATAAAACAGCAGGAGCAGCAGGCGGGCATCACGCTTTCCGAGGAACAAACCGAGGCCGTGATGCTGGCATTGGAAAAAAATTTTCTTGTGCTGACAGGCGGCCCGGGCGTCGGCAAAACCGCGACTACAAACGTCATTGCCCGCGCCTTTGACGCGCAGCGTAAAAACATCCTGCTTGTGTCCCCAACGGGCGCGCGGCCAAGCGATTGAGCGAAGTGACGGGGCGGGAAGCGACGACCATTCACCGGCTCTGAAATTTGACCCGGCCACGCACAGTTTTCAGTACAACGAGCAGAACCCGCTGGATTGTGATGTGCTGATTGCCGACGAGGTTTCCATGCTGGACGCGGTTCTCGCCAATAACCTGCTCAAAGCCGTTCCCGAAACCGCGCAGGTGGTGTTTGTGGGCGACAGCGACCAGTTGCCTTCAGTGGGCGCGGGCAATGTGCTGGGCGATTTATTGAATTCGGGCGTGGTTCCCTCCATTCGGCTGACGCAGGTGTTCCGGCAGGCGCAGCAGAGTTTGATTGTGACCAACGCGCACAAAATCCGCAAGGGCGAGTTTCCCTTCTGGTTCCGCCGAAAGAGCGCGACGGCAAGAACATGCTGTTCATCGAAGTGGAGGAGGGCGAAGAGGGCGCGGACAAAGTTGTCGCGCTGGCCCGCAAATCCCTGCCCGGTTTGGGCTATCGGGGCGATGATGTGCAGGTCTTGTCCGCGCTGAAAAAGGGGTCGCTCGGCGTGGACAATCTGAATATGCGCCTTCAGGACGCGCTCAACCCCGCCGACCCGACCGGGCGCGTGCCGGAACTGCTGCGGGGTTCGCGCCGCTTCCGCATCGGAGACCGCGTGATCCAACTGGTCAACAACTACGACAAGAACGTGTTCAACGGCGACATCGGAGCCATTGCCGACATCAAGCCGGAAGATCAGATTTTGCTTGTCCGATTTGGCGAAGAGACGCATTGAGTATGATTTTGCCGATTACGATGAACTACAACTCGCATTTGCCTTGAGTGTCCACAAAAGCCAAGGCTCAGAGTACAAGGCCGTGATTTTAGTGATGCACTCCAGCCAGTACATGATGCTGCAACGTAATCTGCTGTATACGGGACTGACGCGGGCGCGGGATTTGTGCGTTCTGGTCGGCGACAAGAAAGCCATTGCCCGCGCCGTCAAGAACGACAAAACTACCCGCCGCTACACCCGCCTCGCCGACCGCCTCAAGGACACAGGAGAGCCGCGAGCTACCAACATTGTGCCTTGAAATTTGCCTGTCAACATCAAGCCAAACGTAGTATGAGATGATGACATCGGAAATGCTTCGGGTATGGCTTACCACTTGGAACTATACGCCGATGTTCTGAGGTTTTATGAGGGCGATTGGGAAAATCAGAGTGCTGTGATAATGTACGGCGCAGTTTCTTTTGTATGTTGTCGAGTGCCTTCAATTCTGAACCTGAAACAAGGTAGCCTAACATTGCTCCTTGATTGGAGAACGGAGCATAGCGACACTTTTGAAAATTGGCTCTTATTTCCTTGACGTACTCTGCCAGCGCCTTATCGGTACGCAACACTTTTGCCTCTAACGGCCACATTGTTCGTGGAAAGGCACGTAAAGCAAAAGCTATATCGTATTCAGGGGCTTGTGCAGGCGCAGGTAAACGAGTTTCGTACTCGCACGGTTTATGCTGTACATCGAATAGTTCGTCCCCTGACATGAGGCGTCTTATGCGCTTCTCCAGTTCCTGGGTTATTGACGTTTCAAGAGAATCATCATTCTGTGAACAATCTACCATGGATAGTAGTTCCACTGCGAGCAAATCGTATGCTTCCCAAACAAGCCGCAAAAGATTTGCGCTGAAATCAGGCGACCAGCTATCAGCAATAGCAGAAAATTCCGGCGTCAAAGGCCAGCGAGCTTCAACAGGAGTACGGCGATTAGTCAACTTCAATTACTCGCTTTGATGCATCGAACTCAGCAGTGCCTTTCCACGTCAGTATGTCCCCTCCTACCTCATCAGCGTCATGCAAACCCATTGAGCGAGTCCAATATCGAATTTGGTCCGGCTTGATGATGTATATTGTTGGGACTTTTCCATGTGGCGTGTCAACGGTGTCATACATTCTGACAACCCGTTGATAATACAGTTTAGCCTCCTCGGGTCTTTGAATCAACTTGTGATAGAGTTCTTGCAAACGGCTGCGCAAATCGGAGTTGCTCATCGTCTCTGTTGAGATAAGCTCACGTTCAGGCCAATCAAGATGAATCGCTACCAGGCGCAATGGCAATCCGAGTGTGTCATCTTCCTGGTATATCGTCGCGCAAACGTTTTTGTCTTGACCAAAACTGGCTTTCAGCACTCGCAGGAAGTAATCACAATACTGCGAGAGTATAGGTTCTGTGTGATTACTTTGAGCAGTCTGTGAACGTGTTGGCTGTCGGCCCGGTGAAGTTACGTTGCCTTTGAAATCAGGCAAGGTGTAGTTAAACAAATCTTCTATTAAAGTCCAATCAGCGTCTCGAAGGTCAAGGGATTTGCGTACTTCATTGTCAATATCATCGAATTCTTTAATTGCAGCAATATTCGGAGTATAGTGTTCAGCGATAGGAACATCAAGCAACTCAGCCACTAATGCTTCTGGAATGTAAGACGCGAACCTGCCGCTCGTGAGCAGAAGGAAGTACACAGCAAAGATGCTGTTGAACGTTAGACAGAGCATATCGAGTAAACTGGAGTTTTGTTCCTTCGTATGGACGCTTACATATAGACGTGAGCAAATAACTCCTTGTTTTGTCTTATCAGGCTTGGTCAGCGCAGCACGGAACCGGCCTTCTCCTACTTTCCAACTGGTTTTTATAATAGCTTGAGGTAAATCAAACGCTGAAAAGTCAGTAGAATCCTTCTCGTAAACAAAAGGAAGGTACATTCTATCAAGCAAATTAACGTCTAAATACAGAAAAGTATTATTGGGGAACTGCTCAGCTTCAAGAAGAGGTTTACCTTTCAACTCAGGACGCTCTTGCGTGGGTTCGGATTTTACAAAACCACGACGTGATTGTACACATTTGCGTGTCTTCAATTTTTGAAGGGTTGACGTGTCCTTAAAATTGTTGATAAGTCTAAGATCACGATTTCCACCCCACATCAAGGTAGTCCAAACACGCATGTCTATTGGCTTTTCATTGAAGTACACCCAATGTATGTTATTGGGTTCTATCACGACGCGATATTCATCTTCATTTGTCTCTAAGGGCTTTGGGCAAATGTAAAGAATCGGTTCGTAATCTCTTGAAGCAGTTGACGTAGTGATAATACATGCCGGTCCAATGGCGTTGGGGAACAATTGGAAACGCAACGCGGACAGGTTGACTACTTCATGCACTTTGAAGTTACCAAACAACTTATCTTGAAACGCCTTTGCCGTCGTATTGCGATTAAACAGTACGGCCCCGGCAGGCTGCACCATGCAAACCTGCCCGGTTTTTGTCTTTAAAAGTGCCAGAGACTTTGCAAGGAACAGCGTCCCGATTTGTTTATTAGCAATAGGCCATTCTTTAGTATGCGCCCATTGATGCGCTTTCTCAGTCAGCAGTTTGTTGCCCCAGGGCGCATTGCCAACAATTAGGTCATAATGTGCATCTTTGTCTGTTCGGATGCCTTCCTGCTCCTCATCAAAAAAATCACTTTCTACGAGGCGGTGTCCGCGGAGCGGAGGAAAGTGTACTTGTGTCCAGTAATCTCGCGGATTAATCTGGTCGCACATGGCAAGGTACAGACTGAACGACGCGACACGAACAGCTTCCTTATCTTTATCCACTCCGAACAAGTTACGTTTAAGCAGGCCGCGTAATACCTCTGGTTTCGGCTGACGTTGCTGATGCGCGTTCTTCCAGCGATGAATCAAGCGCTGATAAGCTTTTACCAGGAAAACTCCCGAACCACAGGCAGGATCAAGAATTTTCAAATTCCATTCGGCACTATCCCATGGCAGTACGCCGTCCAGCATGAAGTCAACAAGGAACGGCGGCGTGTAATGTATACCAAGTTTTTCCGACCCTTTAACGAATTCCTCATAGATACTGCTGATAAATTCAATAGGGATAGCATTAAATGAGTATTGCCGCCACAGAATGCGTTGACCACCATTCATTTTCTCATTGCCACCGATGAAACTGGCGAGCAAACGCAAATGTTTCGGCTTAACGTGTTCCTGTTCTGCTTTCCACTCCTCCTCTTGCTCTTCCAGCGTTGCGCCTTTGCCGGGAAACAGGTCACCATTGAACGTTGTATTCAGAAATCTGAAAAGCCGGTAAGAATCGTCGTAGTTGTTCAAAATTTCTTCGAGATTGCTATATTGTCCCACCAGTTTCCCATCTGTATGTAAGCGGCTAAGTTCATTTTTATTCAAAGCAGATACACCGGAAGTATCTTCACGGTCGAACAGAAACTGAATGAAGATAATGCGAGCTAAAAGGTCATGCGTCGTATCTTTATTCAGGTCAAGCGCGAGAAGGCGTTGGCGGACATATTTCAGGTTTTCCAACAGTAAACGGTCCGCACGCTTTTCGGGACTGAAACGGTGTTCCTCTTCTTTGAAGAACTGCCCGGACACAAGATTAATCCAGGAAAGGGATTGTGCCGCTTGTTGGGCTAAACCTTGCAGTGGCTGTTCGAACGAAATTGCGGCCACCAATTTCCGGCTGGTTGTTCACAAAGAGAGTTTCTGCAAAACCGTCGCTCTTGTTCAGCAGGAGGTTCGCAGCATGTCCATTTACGAATTATATTCGGTTCGACAGTGATTAAAAGAGGAGAGCGGCAGAAGTTCCAGGCGAGACGATGGGCGGCTTGAAGGGTTTCAAGAGGTACAGGCCGGGGAAACTCGCAAACAATGGCAAGTGGGGCCTCGGTAGATTCAGCATCCGCCGCCAGAATGCCAACATTTACGCCATTGCCGCCAGGCAACCGTGAAAGCGCATAGCCAATTTTTTCTTTGGCAAGTTGAGCAGTGACTTTGGGGCCGGGACCGGAAGGATTGCGAATGTCTTCGGGATCAGGCCAGCCTAGATATTCATGCGCTTTTTCTAGAGACATGATTGAATCGCAACGAAAGAGACGCAGAAGTTGCTTCCGCCTCTCTTTTCGCCTTTTCCTCAAGGTGCAAGTATTTAAGTTGGGTAGAGTTTAGCACAGAACCCGACTCTTGTCAACGCAAATCTCACCCATTTTGAAAAATGGCTTGGAGTAGCCGTCAAAAACGACAAAACCACCCGGCGCTACACCCGACTGGCGGACCGCCTGCGCGAACAGAATAGTTCCAACGTGCCGGAATAGAAATGTCGGATCGAAACAGATGCAAGAGGGCGGCAGGAACAGGCGGATGTTTGCTGCCTGCCCTACCCCATGACGATGTTGACCAGTTTACCCGGCACGACGATGATTTTGCGGATTTGCTTGCCGGTTTGCTCGGCCTGCACTTTTTCGCTTGCCAGCGCCAGTCGTTCGATCTCCTCGTTTGCGGTTCCGGGCGCGACCATCACGCGATCTCGCAATTTGCCATTGACCTGCACCACAATGGTAATCTCGTCCTCTTTGGCGGCGTCCTCATCCACGCTCGGCCACGATTGCCGGAAGGTGCTGCCGGTTTTGCCCAATCGTTCCCACCACTCATCCGCTAAATGGGGCGTGATGGGCGACATCAACAGGGGCAGGGTTTCCAGAATTTCCGACAGCAGCGTGGTCTGCGCGGGGGATGGCTGATTGCCTGCCAGCGCGTTGCGGAACGCGGACAATTCATTGGTCAGTTCCATCAGCATGGCGACAGCCGTATTGAAACGGAAGTTTTCCAGATCGTCGCCTACTTTGCGAATAGTCTGGTGCAGTTTGCGGCGCAGTTTGCGCTCGTCCTCGCCCATCCAGTTTGGGTTCTGGTCGCCTTCGTCCGTGCTGTTAGAACGGTCCGTCAGCAATTCGGGCAAATCCTGCCGCCAATCGGCCTGATAGTGCGGGCGCAGTTCCGTCCACAACCGCCACACGCGATTGACGAACCTAGATGCCGCTTCAATGCCCTTGTCCGTCCATTGCACGGTCTCTTCAAAGGGCGCAACGAACAGACCGAACAAGCGCAGGCTGTCCGCGCCGTACTGCTGCGCCATGTCGTCGGGCGTGACCACGTTGCGCATACTTTTGCTCATCTTGACCCAGCGCCATACCCACTCATTTTCGGGTACGCCGGATCGCTCTTCCGGCAGCAGCACCTTCCAGTTTTCAATGGGTTCGTTGCCCTCGTTCTCCTCGCCGTCTGCGTTCACATCCGCGTCTTTCTTGATTTCGCGTCCGGGCGTGTACGCCAGCACCATGCCCTGATTTTTCAGGCGCAAAAACGGCTCATCGAAGTTGATGTACCCCGCGTCGTGGATAACTTTTGTCCAGAAGCGCGAGTACAGCAGGTGCGAGACGGCATGTTCCGCGCCGCCCACGTACAGGTCAACGGGCAGCCAGTATTTCACGATTTCCGGGTCGAACGCTTCCATCGCGTTGTTCGGGTCGGCGAAGCGCAAAAAGTACCATGAAGAGTCTGCCGTGCCGCCCATTGTGTCGGTTTCGCGTTTGGCAGGTCCGCCGCATGTGGGGCAGGCAGTATTCACGAATTCCGGTATGCCCGCTAAGGGAGACTCGCCCGTTCCCGTCGGCTGATACTTTTCCACGTCCGGCAATACGACGGGCAACTGATCTTCCGGCACGGGAACCGTGCCACACGTTGGACAATGAATAATCGGAATGGGCGCGCCCCAGTATCGTTGCCGGGAAATCAGCCAGTCGCGCAGGCGGTAGTTGATAACGCCCTTGCCGACATTGCGCTCTTCCAGCCAGGGAATGATTGCGCCGACAGTCTCTTTGTTATTCGGCAGGCCGGCAAAGGGGAACTCGGTTCCGGCGCGGGCGTTGGGAGAGGGCGTAAAATTCGCCATTACGCCGCCCGCAGGCGCGGCTTCCGTCATCGCGTCCGCCGTTTGCGCCGCGTCCGTTTTATAGACCAGCACAACCGGAATGTCGTACTTGCGGGCGAACTCGAAGTCGCGCTGATCGTGCGCGGGAACCGCCATAATCGCGCCCGTGCCGTAGCCCATCAAGACATAATCGGCGATCCAGATCGGAATGGGTTCGCCTGTAACCGGGTTTTCGGCATACGCGCCCGTGAACACGCCGGTTTTGGTACGTTCCAGACTTTGCCGCTCGATCTCGCTTGACCGCTGCGCCTTTTCTTTGTATTCGCGCACAGCCTCAGCCTGCTCCGGCGTGGTAATTTGCTCTACCAGGGAGTGTTCCGGGGCCAGCACCATAAACGTCGCGCCCCAGAGGGTGTCGGGACGGGTAGTAAACACTTTGATAGAGGAAAAAGGAGGAAAGGAATAGGGAAAAGCCTCATTGCTCTGGCTCTCTCCTTTCTTCTTTTTCCTTTCTTCTATCACTATCACGTCGAACGTAACTTCCGCGCCTTCGCTTCTGCCAATCCATTCGCGCTGCATGTTGCGGATGCCGTCGGGCCAGTCTACTACTTCCAGACCGGACAGCAGGCGCTCGGCGTAGTCGGTAATTTTGAAGAACCATTGGGGAATATAGCGTTTTTCCACCAGCGTTTGACAGCGCCAGCAGCGTCCGTTGACGACTTCCTCATTCGCCAGAACGGTCTTGTCTTTGGGACACCAGTTGACGCCCGCGCTGGAGCGGTACGCCAGCCCACGCTTGTACAGCAGCAGGAAAATCCATTGCGTCCATTTATAGTAGTCGGGGGCGCTGCTGTTGATTTCGCGGGACCAATCATAGGAGATGCCGACCAGTTTCAGTTGCCGCTTGTAGTTGGCGGCGTATTCGGGAACCATATCTTTGGGATTTCGGCCCTGCTTGATGGCCTCGTTTTCCGCTGGCTGCCCGAAGGCATCCCATCCCATCGGGTGCAGGACGTTGAAGCCCTGCATGTTCTTCAGGCGGCTCACGGCGTCGAGTGGCACGTAGTTGCGGCAGTGTCCCACGCTGATGCCCGCGCCGGAGGGATAGGGGAAAAAGTCCAATCCGTAGAACTTGGGCCTGTCGCTGGAATTCTCGACCCGGAATAATCCCGAATCTTCCCAACGCGCCTGCCATTTGCTTTCAATGGCGCGAAAGTCATAGCGGTTTTCATTCGGCTCGTTGTTCGCGCCGTCAATGGAACCCGGAACCTCGTTGATACTGGCAGTGGTAGTCATAATGAGCCTCTGGTGGTTGGTGGCTGGCATCCACCAAAATAAAACCCGGTCAACCGCGTTGCGGTCGCCGGGGCGCATCCATCGGAAAAGTGTCGGCCAACCGCTCAGAAAGAGACATGCAAAAAGGCAAGGCTCTGAAGGCGGAGGGTGGCAAGCCGCGCAGGGGCGAAAAAAAGACGATTGTGTGTCAAATCAGACATTGCATTTGCGATGGCGCACATACCCTGCAAGACTGGGTGAGAGCGGCAAAAGTCGCGATTGGTTAAAGATGTGTTCATTATACGCCTTGTACGCCATTTCGTCAACGGCTAAGTTGGGAAGAATCAGTTCACGCTTTGTGAGAGTCAAGTGAAGCAGTTACTGATGCAGGCAAATTGGGCGGCGTATATTCCAATACAAAGTCGCATATCGTCATGTTCGATTTTTTGTGTGAGTGGATCGAAGGTGAACCGCGCATCATTCCCGAAAGCCTGGAAGTGGAGTGGGTGGCGCGTGACGAAGCGCTTGTGCGCATTATCCGTCCTGTTACTCGGGAGAGGATGCATGACATGCTTGTATTCAATGAGTTTGGAAATGGCGCTTATGTCCGTGCCGTGCAGGTTAGGGCTGGCGAACAACCACGCCGTTTTTCATCACGAAATCTACGCGCTTCAGGGTCTGAATGTCTTCGAGTGGGTTGCCCGACACGGCAATCAGGTCCGCATACATGCCCGGACTGACTGCGCCCCGCTCACCCTCGACGCCTAACAGCCGCGCCGCATCCGTTGTCATCAGGCGCAGTATTCCGGGAGCGGGGATGCCTGCCTTGACAAAACACTCCAGACTGGTTAGTGCCGCAGTTCCGCGCGTATGGCCGGGAACCTCGAAGTACACATCGGTGCCGAAGGCCATCGGAACGCCAAGCCGCCAGGCGCGTTTCAAACGGTCAATTCGCTTTGCCTGACTGTCCAGGGGAACCTGTAGATAATGGTAGACGAGTTCAGACCGGTCCGTTCCCACGAGTGTCACTCCCTTCTGTTTTGCCAGGCGCAGGTCGTCATCGGTCAGGTCATAGCCGTGTTCCAATGAAGCAACGCCGGCCTGAATCGCATTCAGCGCTCCCGCTCGCGTGAAGCCGTGCGCCGCCACCTTCAGCCCGGCTTTTGACGCTTCCTCCACAACCGAGCGGATGTCTTCGACACTGTAGATATAGGGCTGGTCATCCACGACCAATTTGATTACCTTCGCGCCGTAAAGAATGTTTTCCCGCACCGCCTTTTTAAGTTCATCGCGCGTATCGGCATAAAAGTACTCGGGGTTATTGCGGTCGTGATGTTCCGGCGTGAACACGAGTGAAATCTGCCCGCCGAAGGGCGCGATGATCCGGCCCGCGTTGACGATAGTGGGACCAACCAGCAGTCCCTCCTCAATAGCGCGGCGCAAATCTGTGTCGCCATATCGGCCTGAGTTGCCCACGTCCCGCACGGTTGTAAAGCCCACATTCAGCATCGCGCGGGCATTGGCGGCTCCCTGCAAGGCGCGATAAGCCGTTGAGTTGGTGGTGATAGTCAGCAGCAGGGCTTCGTAAAACTCGCGGTCAGTGGGGCCTTGTGGCAGCGTCATATTCAGGCACAGGTGCGTATGGCAGTCGAAGAGACCAGGCAGTACGGTTTCGCGGGAAAGATCAATCACCGTCGCGCCGGGAGGAATCGCCGCGTCGGGACCAACGGCCTTGATTTTGTCCTTTTCGATCACCAGTACCTGATTCTGTCGGATGGCGCCGGTGGCCGGGTCTATCAACCGCCCCGCCCGTATAACCGTAATCTGCGCCGAGGCATTCACGGTAAGCGTCAGGAACAGCAACGCAGCCAGCCAGTACCCATAAAAAGTTGGTCGCGCAGAATTGAGGTGACGTGAGTATGACATGTGTATTCCCTTCTGTTCAACGCTACTGCATAGTTTCGATGCCCATGCCCTCGTGCATCAGGCGGCTGTAACGGCTGTGCTTGCTGAAAAAGCGGCGGGTTTCCGCATCGGGATGGTCGCGCCATAAGCGGGGCGGAATAATCGTCACCTGACTGAGTTCCGCGTGGCCTTCGTGTCCATAGTACATTTGCAGGATACGCCGCTGATTGTCGGTTTTGCGCCGGGTCAGGCCATGCACGGTCGCGCTGTTGAACTGAATGGCCGTGCCTGCTTTGCCATGCAGATAAGTTGTGCCGCCGCGCTGCAAATGCGCGTCCTGTTCCAGAATGGGGCCATGCGCGGGTTCCGGGCTGATGGTGAAGCAATGCGTTGTCTCGTCCACATCGGTCAGGTACGCGATCACCTGCGGGTATTCCAGATGCAGGGGATGTTCGGGCCGGTAGCGGGTATCCCGATGTCAGCCGGTTGGTTGGGCCGCGCCGGGTTCCGAGATTTGTACGGACAGTTCCTCAAAACACACGGGTCCGCCCATCAGCCGATTCAGCAGATTTACTACGACCGGCAGGCGCGTCACCGAATCGAAAACAGGCTGCGTCAGCAGCAGATTGGAAGCGTTGTTCGGACTGCCCCGGAACCACCAGAGAAACTCGTTGTCCTGCCGGTCGCGGTCAATGGCCGCGTTCAATGCTCGTACCAGATCAGGCGGCAACAGACCGGGCAATACGACGTAGCTGTTGGCGTTAAAAAACGCAAGTTGCGCTTCCATGTCGTTTAGCGCAGGCGCGTTGGTTTCCGAAGCAACCGACGCGCCGGTAAATTCAGGCGGCATTTGATCTCCTGTCGCTAAATGTTCCGTATCTTCGTGAATAACGTCCTGCCTGACGTTATCAGACAAACTCAGGAAATGATGTCTCATCTTTCGCTTTGCGGAGAGGAGTGCAGTCGGCAGGTGGGAAGCCGTTTCCCCTTTACAACGCGGCGCAACACCGTTGTGGGGCAGAAATCCGTCGCTTTTTGGAAGGTATCTCCGCACAGGCGCACCGAAACGGCCTTTGGACTGGAGGAATTGCCGGGGTCTTTCGCGTTGTCGCTTGCATGAGAGCTATGCCGTCCGTTCGCCGCAAATTCATCCGCTATTTCCGGTCCGGGAGCCAGCAACGCGAGATCAGGAAGCGGGCGGTCAACGTATACAGCCAGAATGTTGGTCAGGTCACGGCCCGGTGAGCGCAGGGTTTTGCCGCGATAGTACAGGGCTGCGGACGCGCCCGCGTCCAGATTCATGGCGTCCCGGCATCCCAACGCCAGCATGACCTCCGCCCATTTACGAAAGTCAACCGACGCAAGCGTTTGCGCCAGCAGCAAATGGCCGGCGGGTGTAAGCCCCACGCCCATACGCGGGGTTGATCCCATAATATGCGGGTCTTGGAAGCCCTCTTCGGTCGGCGTCACGTCCACTTTGCCATTCAGCACAAGCGCCGGTCCACAGGCCAGTACCGTATCGTAACCTTTCCATTTGGGGTTGCCACTCTGCCCCACGCGCTGAATGATGGCCTGCTTTTCCGGCGTGATCGCCAGCGCCGTACCCATGCCGCCCCGATACAGCAGCTTGCCCCGAATCATAATATCCCCGATGGGAGCCAGGCCGATAGTGGAAAAATACGTGCCGTTGATGGCAATCGTGGGATGCGTTCGCGCAAGCAACGTTGAGAAACTCTCCGCGCCGCGTGGCATTCCGCGCGCCGTTTGAACGCTTACCTGTACCCGCTTATCCGTCAGGTCTACATCTACCACGCGCACCGGTACGCCTGCAGCCATTTTCTGCTTTAAGGAATCCGGCAGCAATAAATGCTGTGGCTGCGCCCCTCCCAAACACAGCGTACTCAGAATTAACAAACTTAGCCAGCGCAGCATGTTTTCACCCTCCGTGTATTATTTTACCATGATTAACCCGGAGGTTTAGATTGGGCCGGTGGAACTGATGGCTTCGGCATTGGCCTGCGAACCGGCCCCTTTCATTTCCCCGGCCAGCGTGTCTCGATCTATGCTGCCCACGCCGGGAAGGGGCGCGTCGCCGCCTGCCGGGGCTGTGGCTGTAGCCATTCCTCCCGCTGCGCTGCCGCTGTTGTCGGGTATGCCCGTTCCCGCATCCGGGGCATTGAAACCTGTGCCTGTGCTGCTGGTCAGGGGCAGAGGTTCGGTGGCGATGCCGGTGTGCAGGTCGGGCGAAGCGGATACGTTCTGTCCCGCATCCTGCGCGGGCGGCAACGGCTGTGCCATCGGGTCTGAAGTGAGGTTGTCGCCATCAAGGGGACTCGCGCCGCCTGAATTTTGTGGCGTCATCGGATTGTCCGCGCTGCCGCCTGCCAACCCGCCCCCGGTCGGGTCGCTGATAGGGGAACTGTTGTTAGTCAAATCCGTGTAGGTGGGCGCGGTGTGGGTGGCTCTGCCGGAAGCAGAATTGTCGTTTGTCATGGTAGTTGCCTCTTGTCGTCGAAAGGTGAGCGTTTCTGCATTGCGCATCTTGAAACGTTTGCGATACTGCTGTACCAGAATACGCGCCCCGCGCAGTCCTGTTCCCGCGCATCTATTTCTTTCCAAAAACGGCAAACCAGTACACATGGGGGTTGCAAATTTAAGGCACTCACATAGACGCGGGTTGTCAGGGATTGAAAATACCCGGCACACGCCATGCCTTACATCTGAAAAGCGCCTCGGAGGTTGGCAGGTTTCTACCGTACCCTCGTCGAATGTATACTCAACTCGGCTTCCTGTACTGATATAATTATTGCAGGCAGCCCTCAACCCATTCGCGTGTATTCGCGTGTATTCGCGGCTGTTTTCAGAATCAGGAGTCCGCCCACATGTCTATAACCTTTTACCAGAGAATACTCCCCTGTGCTTCCCGGCAACAATCCGCGCGGCCTGTCTGTTCGCCCCGCCCTCGCCTGCGAAACGTCCTGCTCACGCTGGCGTTGGGCGCGTGTTTGGCCCCACTTGGGCAGGCGCAGGATCGGCTCCCCAACATGCCGGGATACGCCCGCTATCGGGAACAGACCCGCAAACTGCGCGAGGTCACTGCCGACGCTTTCAAGGGGACGGCAACGGGTGGGTGGACAGCGGACAGCAGCGGCTACATTTACCGTCAGGGCGACAAAACTTACAAATACGACGTGGCGCAGCAAAAAAGCGCGGAAACCAACGAAGCCGCGCCGCGCCCCACGTTCGGCGGATTTCGCGGTGGCGGCGGCGTGGCGCGAGGCCGACAATTGAGCGATGATTTGTCGCCGGATGGAAAGTGGAAAGCCGCGTACAAAGACGCCAATGTGTGGCTGAGTGGCGCGGACGACACAAACCCTGTTCAGGTGACGCAGGACGGCAGCCGCCCAAAACGTCTGTTTTACGGCACGGCCAGTTGGGTGTATGGCGAGGAACTGGAGCAGCATACAGCGATGTGGTGGTCGCCCGACAGCAAAAAACTGGCCTATTATCGCTTCGACGAGAGCAAAGTGCCGGATTATTATGTGACGATGCGCAATCTGCAAATACAGGATCAGTTGGACGCGGAACCGTACCCAAAAGCGGGCGCGCCCAACCCGGTCGTAGATATTTACGTGTACGATCTCGCCACCAAACAGACGACGCGACTGGATACGCGCGACGGCAAGCCCTTTGACAATGAGGTTGTCGGCCATTACGTGTACAACCCGCGCTGGACGCCCGACGGCGCGCAATTGCTGTTCTACCGGACGAACCGCCTGCAAAACATCATGGAAGTGGCGGCTGCCGATCCCAAAACAGGCGCGTGTCATACCATCGTCCGCGAAACGCGCCCGCAGAGCTGGACAACCAATCTGCCCGCGCTGACGTTCCTGAAAGATGGACAGCGGTTTATTCTGGCGTCCGAGCGCAACGGCTGGCGCAATCTCTACCTGTACGACCTGAGCGGGAAACTGCTGCAAACCCTGACCAAAAACGAGTTCGAGGCGGATCGCGTCGAGCGCGTGGACGAGGCCGCCGGTATCGTTTATTACACGGCGCGGGACGGCGACAACATGCTGAAAACGCAGTTGCACCGCGTTCGGCTGGATGGAACCGGGGATACGCGCCTGACCGACCCACACTATTCGCACCGCGTGGATGTGTCCCCGGACGGCAAATTCTGTGTGGACATAGCGCAATCCCATGACACGCCGGCTATGACGCGGGTTTTGGACGCGGGTGGCACAGTAGTTTCCACGCTGGCGCAGGGCGATCTGGCGACGATGAAAGCGGCGGGCTTTTCCCCGCCGGAATCCTTTACCTACAAAGCGGCGGATAGCGCAACCGACGTGCATGGCCTGCTGTACAAACCCTCCAACTTCGACGCGACAAAGAAGTATCCGCTTCTTGTAAACGTGTACGCCGGGCCGGAAACGCCCGGAGCCGAAATGGTCACGGAGACGTTCCGCGCGCCGCAGGCGTTGGCGGAGCTGGGCTTTTTAGTCGCTTCTTTCGATGGACGCGGCACGCTGCACCGGGGCAAAGCGTACATCGAGGCCATTTATCGCAAACTGGGGCAGGCGGACATTGACGATCAGGCGCTTGGCGTAAAGTTTTTGCGGCAGCGCCCGTATGTGGACGGAACGCGAGTAGGCATTTACGGCACGTCGTATGGCGGCTATGCGTCCATCATGTGCCTGCTGCGCTACCCGGACGTGTTTCAGGCTGCCTGCGCCTCGTCCGCCGTGACGGATTGGCGTAACTACGACAGCATCTACACGGAGCGGTTTATGGGCCTGCCCCAGCAGAACAAAGCGGATTACGACGCGGGTTCCGCCATGACCTATGTGAACAACCTGAAGGGCAAGTTGCTGCTGTACTACGGCACAGCGGACAACAACGTCCACCCGTCCAACACGCTGCAACTGGTTTCCGCTCTGGAGCGGGCCGGCAAGAGTTACGATCTACAGGTCGGCCCGGATCGGGGACACTCCGGCATCAACTCAACCCGGATGCTGGAATTCTTCATGGATACGCTGGTATTGACGCCAACCCCGTCCACACAAGCGGCAGCGCGATAAAGATAGAGTAAGCAGCCGGGGCGGACACAACTGGAAGCGCGCCGGGTCTGGAACTTACCGATGAGGGCTGTGACGACTCCGTTGTGAGTTTCGCGCCCGTCTGCCGGCACAGGACGCCTGCGGTAAGGGCGGCAGTCTGAATAGTTCGCCAACAGTATCACATGTTGTGTCCCTGCAAACATTTGTTGAGAGTGTTGTTCTCAAGGCTCAAGGCTTTACGCTTCCTTCCGCATTGAACGTGTAGTGCGTAATCGAATACTGGTTTAATTCGCCATTCAGAACGATCATATCAATGCCGCGCAACTGGGATTGACGATTGACGATTGGCGATTGAGGATTGACATTCGGATGTTGCGCGTTCTGTGTCTCCTCTTCTCCTTTTCTCCTTTTCTCCTTTTCTGTACTCCTGAATGTCAGCACGGCGCAGGAGAACGCGATGCCTTTCGCTTTGTCGAGATAGCGTCCGCCTGCCGCGCCGGTTGTGCCTGCATTGCATACAATGGTTTGCATGGTGGATTTCATAGCGGGGGCGGGCGGCGTATTGGCGGGCGCAGGCTGCGCATCCGAAGCGTCATGCGTTTCGATGTAGTAGCGGTGTTCGTGTCCACACAAAATCAGGGGGACCCGACCCCATAAGGCGCGGGATTCTTCGGGGTCGTGTACGGCAACAATGTCAGGCAGGAACGGCAGGGCGCGAACGATTTGCAGCA
Organism: uncultured Chthonomonadaceae bacterium; assembly: GCA_963817895.1. Lineage (GTDB taxonomy): Bacteria > Armatimonadota > Chthonomonadetes > Chthonomonadales > Chthonomonadaceae > CAWFQB01. The sequence goes on along the minus strand of CAWFQB010000001.1, from coordinate 1,075,878 downwards.
GTTTGTCGCGCTGTGTTTGGATTTGCGCATCGCTCGTGTCCACGCTGCCAACGCCGTCGCGCTGCGAGGCGGGATTGGGCAGGCCGAGCAGAGTCACGCCGTTCAGGGTTACGGGTTGCCCATTGAGGAGGGTGACGTTGGGCTGCGCGGCAAGAGCATTGCCCACCGCCTGTGAGTCGTGGTTGCCGAGTACGGACACGTAGGAATAGGGCAGTTTGCCGATGTTGCCGGCAACGGCTGTTTCCGCCGGACTGCCGAAATCGGTTAAATCGCCCGTATCCACGATGAACTTCACTTTGAACTGGTCGGCTACCTGCCGCACAAAGTTCATCGCGGCGGGGTTGTTGTGGATGTCGGAGATGTGCAGGATGCGAAACGTGTCCGGGCCGTCGTCCAGCGTGGCGCCACCGATAGGCGTGTTGATGCGCCCATACAGCACATCAAGATTTTTGGCGACGGCCTGCAATTTCTGTGACAGGGCTTCGATTTTGGTGAAGGCGTCCTTGCCGAACTGAATCACCCAGGGCGCCTGTTTCAGCGTACCCGTATAGGTAGGCGACCGAAAGGCGTGGTTGTCGAACGTGGTCAGGATGTTGCCGAGCATCACGCCCACGCCACACGCGCCGAGCAGCATGGCGCACACGTACCAGCGCGTTCGGCGGGCGCGAAACAGCAGGGGCGCGAGCAGCCCGCCCAAAGCGGCAACAACGAACTGCCGCAACACAAAGTTCCGCAAGTCCGCCCGCGCCGTCCGCTCGAAATCCTGCGCCAGATCGTCGCGGTTGGGATTGCTGCCCACCAGTTTTTTAATTTCGTCTACCTGAATCTCTTCCAGCGTAGCGATAAGAGCGACGGGCGCGGCATGGGTATACGCCTGCACTTCGCCAAGCGGACGCAAAACCAGCGTGGTCAGTCCCCGTTTCGCGGGAAGCAGGCGCAATTCCACCTGAAAGCCGTGCCAGCGGTACGCCGTTCGCCCCAGCGTACACACGCTTAAAGCCGAGCCCCACAGCGCCAGCATCACGAACACGATTGACAGCATGGCGCAGCGCCAGCCAGTGGCGCGGTTTGCGGACTACGGCCTTGTCCTTTGCCGCGCCCTCGTTCGCGTTTTCGGCTCTCGCTCTGTCGCTGTTTTCCATTGTGTCCTTCTTCATCTGTATGCAATATTTAGCCCATGCTGCTGCGGTAGGCCGTTGCGCGGTTCGGCCTATTTGTCGCTTCTTGACACCCTGCCGACATTCTGTTATAATCCAGTCTTGCAGGAACCATCGGAAGCATATCTGTTGGCAGCGCTTCCGTAAAAGGTGTGGCTTCTTGACCGCTCAACCAGATAGTGAACATTATGTCAGAGAACTGAGACAAGTTCAAGTGTTGCTGGAACGTCTGCTTTCGGGCCGCGAGTGCCGCTGGAATGGTAACTTTGTTCCCGTTAATTACCTGCTCACATGGGGACAAATTCAATGGGATGAAGCGCGGGCTTCTTGCGCAATATGCGTTGACAGAGGAGTTCTTTCGACAGAAGCGCGGTGGATCGTCTACTTCCACGAGATGCTTCATGCTTTCTCTACAGGCGCGGAAGAACCGGGCGTGTATTTCGGCCTTCGCGGTTGGGAGGAGGGTCTTGTTGAAACGCTTGAGCGCCTGCTTCGTCCCGAACTGGTACAAGAACTGGGTTTGCAGTTCAGCGCGCCTGTTTTGGAAGAGATACGCCAATACGAAAGTCTGAACAACTACAACCGCTATGTACGCGCTCTTGAGGCTATCTCGCAAGAAGCAGGCTATGATACAGGCGCATGGCGAACGTTTCTTATCGAACTTTTGTCTACCCCTCTGCTGGACAGAAGTTACCAAACGATAACGAGCGCGAATGCGGCTCTTCAGTCCTTCCCGATTGTGGAAAGAAACAGAAGACTGGCGAAGATAGCGGCCGCGTGTCAGGAACTTTACGGGGGTACAGGGTAACAGTATGGAAACACAACTAAAGCATCAAGATAGGCAGACAGACCGCGAGGGCGCTTCCGGTGGGGAAGGCATGACGCCCGAAGAGCAAGCCAAATCAGAAGTTTTCTTCGCGTGGCTGGAAACGACGGCCTGCCAACTCGATTTAGAACCCAATGAGCAAGCAGAACGCAAAGAACTGTACCACAAAGTGGTACGCCTCCGCCCCTACCATAGCATGGAAACCCTTCTCGCCGCGCAGGAAGCGGTGACGCAATGGACAAATAACCATCCCGCGGACCCTCTGAATTCTACGCTTTGCGGCTACGTGGAAGCCCGTAAAAAAGAAGCGCAGTTATGGGCTGACCTGAACATCCATTTAGCAACGTCATGAAGTAAAGTAGAACGGATTGCACGAACTTCGTGCTTCATATGCAGGAGAAACAAATAAATCATCATATCAATGGTAAGCGGGTGTACACGTTTGACGATCATGCTACCGCATTCGAAATATGGGCTACGGAGCGCAGCAATACTCAACAGCCATTAAGAGTAATCTCCTTCGACTACCACACCGATGCGCGTTCAGCGTTTCACATGGAATTTAGTCAGATACCAGAAAGCGAAAACATTAGCTACGCTGAATATGCCGGTGAAATTCTGAACAAATTTAATTACCGAAACCATGAAACTGTGGTTAAAGTCAAAAGCCATTTGAAGCATGATGAGCATATCGACGCCGCGATACGCACTGAAATTGTTGATGTTGCATTTGTTATCTCTAGAGAATGCACAGGAACACCTTCTCATCAAGAGCTTTTTTATCTAGCGCAACAGCAACAGTGTATGCTTACGAAAGCACTAGGATATGTAGCATCAGAACCAACCATGCCCGTTCGACCCTACACATACAGTGTTCCAGCAAATCGAATTTTTCTTGTTGAAGCCAAATGCCCATCTGAATGCATCAAACGCCCGCACGATGACGATTGCTTTAGAATAAGTTGTGATCTGGCAATTGAAGCAGATTATCTTATTGAGAGACTGAGAAACGTTGAAGAAATGGGCGTTGCTGTAAGTAAATCTAATGTACTACGCGAACCGTATATTTTGGATATTGATCTGGACTATTTTCAAACCGAACAATCAGTAAATCCACATGACCCTACACAGTTCCACGCCATCATTCAGCGGGCATCCGCAATTACGATTGCCTTAGAACCCTCCTGCGTTCGGGCATTGCGTCTCAATGGTGAAAACATTACAAGTGATTTCCTGTTAAATCAAGTGATGCAACATATACGTACAGCCACATCAACAGCGAATATCGCCCGAACATGAAACTTTAACTTGCCTCTTTTGAGGGCGATTAAGTTCTCGTTCCAATAGACCAAATACAAATTAACTTGGCAGTGTTAAGTACCACCTCCAATTTCTATTCGCATAACACGAATTCGCCTGCCCATGCCCCGCCTGTTTTGCTTGTCAGCGGCACGATCAGCAAATCCTGCGAAACGTGGCTTGCGCTGACGACAACCGCAGGTCTCACCTTTGCGCCTGTCAAGTCCGAAAAGGGGTAACGCACCAGCACGACTTCAGGCGTCGAGTAGTTCGGCATACCGATCATCCTCCGCGTTGTCCCATACGCCGTCCAGCGAAGTAGAACTCGCGTCGAGCCAGAAGTCGGCTTCGTCTTCCAGAAGCAACGTCACCAGAACCCGCGTTCCTTCCGGCGCAATGATTTGCTGAAGCGGTTCAATACGTCCCTCATGGACAACCGCCCAAACGGTGTTTATCATAATGTTCCTACCCTGTCCTACGAACTTACTCCAGAGGCTTTGATTACTTATCGTAAGCCTCCGCCCATTCCTATGTCCTACATCCGTAATGACTGCCATTATAGCGATGTGCAACAATCCTGTCAATAGAGGACGTGAATCTTTGTAGCAGATTGTTCCGCGAACAGAAACAATCAAACTAACCCCGCGCCTCTACTGACCCAGTCAGGGTTGGTAAGGCGCTGGGTTAGTTTGCTTTCTGACGCTTACTACGGTTATAGCCCTTGTTGTTTAGCCCATGCTGGACACGGGGGGAGTACCGCGAAATGTGTCCATGCTGCTGACGGTGGGCAGTTTCACGGTTCGGCCTGTGTGGGCGGCTTCATAAATGGCGGCCATGACGCGGTGATCCTGCAAGCCCTCTTCGCCCGGCGTGTACGGCATCTTGTTGGTTTGGACGCACTCCGCCATGTGATCCATTTCCAGCGCGAACTGGTTCTTCTGTTCCAGTTTCCGCTCTTCCATGATCTCCATCTGCGGGTTCTCTTTGGACTTGTGGCCGACCTGCATTTGCAGGCCGCTGTAGGAGAATGCGGGACTCATTTGCGCCCATTTTTCCGAACCTAATACGCGGTAGTAGCGGTTCTCGTGCCAGCCGTAACTTGTGGAACAGACCGCCTGTATCCCGCTCGGAAAACGCATCATCCAGTTGACCGTCTCTTCCACTTCCCGAAAACGCGGATCATTGAGCGTGGTAAACTGGTGGGCGCTAATCTCAAAAGGTTCCTCGCCCGTCAGGAAGCGGGCCGTGTTGAAGCAGTATACGCCCACGTCCGGCAGGCTGCCGCCGCCCGCAAGCGCTTTTTTCAGCCGCCACTGGTTCAGGTCGCCGCCCTGATTCTGGCCGTTCGCCATCTCTATTACTTTGACGGCTCCCAAATCCCCGCCCCGAAACATCTGCTGCATCGCCCGATTGTACGGCTCGTACTGGATGCGGTACGCGATCATCAGTTTGCGGTCGGCCTTTTTGCAGGCGTCCACCATCTGCTGCGCCTCTTTTACGCTCGTCGCCATCGGCTTTTCGCATAGGATGTGCTTGCCCGCCTGCGCCCCCCGAACCGTATACTCAAGGTGCATACTGTTGGGCAGGACGATGTAAATGTAATCCACGTCCGGGTTGTCGCGCAGGTTGTCGTAGGTCTTGTAGTCGTAAATGTTCTGCGCTTTGATGCCGTACTGCTGCGCGACTTGCTCGGCTTTGGCGCGTTCGCCGCTGACAAGCGCGACAGGCTTACAGCGTTTTGATTGCCCGAATGCGGGCAAAATCTGTTCCAGCGACAATCGGCCCAGGCCGACAATGGCAACTCCGGCGCGTTTGTCAGGCGGCAGGGCGGTCGGGGCCTTTTCGTTTTCGCGTTCGGTCGGGGCGGAAATCGGCTGTAAAGGAATAGGCGGCGGCAGATTCGCGCCCTGCCCGCCCGCGTTCTGCGCAAGGACGGCAGGCGTCCATTCGCCTGTCAATCCCGCCGCCATGATTCCGGTTCCCGCCGTCGCCAGAAACCGGCGGCGCGAAGCATTGTGCGCCTGATTGTAAAACGGATTGAAATCGTCAGACATCGTGATCTTTCCTTCAATGTGGATGTTTGGTGTTCGGTGTTGGGTATTAGGCTTATACCTTGTAGCTCTTATCCCGCTTCTTCAAGCCTGACCGAACATATTAGCAGCGGCAAATGTATTGATGGTGAGAAGGAGAAGACCGGGGCGGGTGTTCCGCAAATTCACGCTTTACAGAAGCATTGAGACAAAATTATGCCGTTTTAGGTATCTCAGCCCTCCCCTGCTGATTGGGAGGCTTGATGCTGTTCGATGAGCGCGGCGATTTCGGCGTATCCGAAGTGCCGCGCCCAGCCAAGCGGCGTACTGTGATACTCATTATCCTGAATGGTCAGGTCGGGATTAGCGGCGAGAAGCGTCTGCGCCAGCGCGGGGTCATTGCGCATAACCGCTTCATGCAGGGGCGTGGTCTGCAATCTTCCCGAACGCCGGTTCACACATTCGGGATGCCGGTTCAGCATTGCCGCTACGCGCTCTTTCCAGCCTAAATCCCACGCTTGCAGCAGGTTCAGTTCCGCTCCGTTCGCCAACAGCCATTCGGAGGAAGGCAACTGCCCTGTTTTCAATGCCAATTCCATTGGCGTCATGCCATTGGGCAAAACCGCGTTCAATTCGGGCGGCAGTTCGGCGAGCATAAATCGTTTCAGGGCGCGAACATCCCCCCGACCAATGGCTTCCGCAAAAGCGATTTGCGGGGCAGTGGGCGGAGGAGCGGCTATGACCGCTTTTTGCAGCCACCACGTTTGCCCCTTTCCAAGCGATTGAAAGCCGAGTCGCTCGTACAAAAAGTCCGCCGCCGAATTCAGCATCACGTAATGGCAACCCATTGCATACGCGAACCTACAGGCCGCCAGCGTGACCGCCCCGCCAATCCCCTGACGCCGCGCGGACGGAACGACGCCCACATTATAAATGCCGCCAATGCCCATTTTCCCCGTTGTCACGAACAGAATGGCGTGTCCCACGATTTTGCCATCTAACCACGCGCCGAAATGCCACGTTCGCCGCGCTCGTTCGGAACCAGGATCGGCCAGCATCGCGGGGCTTGCCGACTCATAGTAGGGCAGGTCATCCTCTTTCCAGTCGCAGGTCTCAACAATGTCAATGCTTAATCCGGCAGGAACCATAAAGTCGGAGCGCATAGTCGCCGCTTCCAAACTCATCCAGTGCGGCTGCCAGCCCCATTCAAAGCCCCGCGCGCACAGCCGCGCGCCCAGGTCCGGCGGATGTGTCGGCAGCAAGGCCCAAAACGCGACGGTTCGGGTCTGTTTCTCCCGGCAAAACGCGACAAGATGATCCAGCGTGTCGTTCGCGCTTGCCCGACTCAAACGCGGAAACGGCACAATCGTCTCTTCCGGCGTATACAGCCAGCGGGCGTTTTTATAACGAACGACCTCAAATTCCGGCGACAACCGCGCATTGCGCGTAAACCAACCCGTATGATTGGCGGCAGCCGCCCGCGCCTGTGTTTCGGGCGGACTTCCCGCCTGCAAAAATTGAGACCGGCGGCGCGAAGCGGGCAGGGGCGTGGGCAAATGCGCGAACATTTGCCGGAGTGGGATTGTATCTATAATAGTATCCATAAACCGGCGCAATTCCTTTCTCGCGTTGGTAGTTGAACATTTTGTGTGCTACAATTTGAAGTACGAATTCAGCCCCACAAGGCCATTCACAGATTTCACTGATTAACAGAATTTATCAAGTTCATTGCCCCGGTTAACCTCTATTCTGTTAATCCTGAAAATTCTGTTAATCCTGTCCTGTGTATTTTCTATCATAAAAGGTGAGACTATGAAACGTCTGGCGATATTAGGGTCTACCGGGTCTATTGGAACGCAGGTGCTGGATATTGCGCGTCGCCTGCCCGACCGGTTCCAGATTGTCGGGCTTGCCGCCAACAATAATATCGAACTGCTGGCGGAACAGGCAAATGCTTTCCACTGTTCCTGCGTATCCATTGGTAAGGTTGAGCGCATCGGGGAACTGAAAGCGCAACTTGGCGCGACAAACGGAAATCGGCGCGTGGTTGGTGGCGTCGAAGGTATGTGCGAAGTCGCCACGCTTGACGACGTGGATTTAGTGGTGGTTGCGGTTGCAGGCGCGATTGGCATTGCCCCCACCCATGCCGCGCTCAATGCGGGCAAAGACATCGCGCTTGCCAGCAAGGAAGTTTTAGTCGCGGCAGGCGAAACAACGATGGAGTTGGCGCGTTCTAAAAATGCGGCTATTCTGCCCATTGACAGCGAACACTCCGCCATTTTCCAGTGTTTGCAGGGCGCGCCGGACAAGAGCGTCGAGCGGATACTGCTCACCGCCTCGGGCGGGCCGTTCCGCAAAACGCCCATAGAAGAACTGGCGAAAGTGACGCCCGCGCAGGCATTGAAGCATCCGACATGGACGATGGGCGGGCTGGTGACAATAAATTCCGCCACCCTGATGAACAAGGCGCTGGAAATTATCGAAGCCCGCTGGCTGTTCGACGTGCCGGTTGAAAACGTGGAAGTGGTCGTGCATCCGCAGTCCATCATTCATTCTATGGTGCGCTTCAACGATGGCTCCACGCTGGCGCAATTGGGACTGCCCGACATGCGCCTGCCCATCCAGTACGCGCTGGTCTACCCGGAACGCCTGAACACGGAACTGCCGCGCATGGAATTGAAAGATTACGCGAATTTAACGTTTGAAGCGCCGGACGAAACCAAATTCCCGGCACTGCAACTGGCGCGGCGCGCGGTTTCACAGGGCGGCACGATGCCCGCCGTGATGAACGCCGCCAACGAAGCCGCCGTAGACCTGTTTTTGAACAACCAAATCCCGTTTCTGCAATTAACCCGCGCCGTCGAGCGCGCGATGGATCAGCACGACCCGCTGCCGCCCACCTTCGCCAACGTGCTGGAAGCCGACCGTTGGGCGCGGCAATTCGTAAATACAGAGAGTTAGGTTATAGGGAATAGGGAGTAGAAAATACGTAGTTGCATTGCTCCTACTCCCCACAACCTACCTCCTACTTCCTACAATCTACTCCCGGAGCCTTCATGGATAAAATAGTCTCTGCCCTGTATTTTCTGGCTGTGTTGAGCGCGCTTGTGCTGGCGCATGAGTGGGGCCACTACATCGTGGCGAAACTGTGCGGGATGCGCGTGGACGATTTTTCGCTGTTTTTCGGCAAGGTGATTATCCCGCTTGGCGAACGCAACGGCACGAAATACAACATTCGCCTGATCCCACTCGGCGGCTTTGTCAAAATCGCGGGCATGGAACCCGAAGACATCTCCAACGGCGCGCCCCTCCTGACCCGCAATCCGAAGAAGCGCCATCTTGCCCAGAACTTGCAGGGGCTGGACATGGAGGCGCTGGACACGATTGACCCGGAGCAGATTTCCGAGCGCGTGGAGCAGGCCGTAGACAACGCCGTTGAGGACAATATAGTAACCCCGAACGGCGAAGCGGAACTGATCGCGCTTTCCCACAGCGCGACCATCAACGCGCAGGAGCAGCGCTACATCGAAGCCGTGCTTGCCAGCAAGAATTTCGTTCCCGACCCCACCTGGTACAACCAAAAACCTTTGTGGCAGCGCGCCGCTGTGATCTTTGCAGGCCCGGTCATGAGCCTGTTTCTCGGCTACTTTCTGTTCTGCGTAATGGGCATGACGTTTGGCCTGCCCCATACCGATTACAACGAGAATGTCGTTGAATCCGTTGTTCGGGGCAAGCCTGCGGACAAAGTGGGCCTGAAATCGGGTGACCGTATTGTACAGATCAACGACACCAAAATTACGGACGGCGAACAGATGGTTGGCGTGATTCATGACCATGCGGGAGTTCCCCTGCGGCTTGTGATCGCGCGCGGCTACGCCCCGCTGCAAACCATCATTGCCACGCCGGATTCAGTAGACGTGGAGGAAGACAAGAGCAGCGGCAAGCCCGCGTCGAAACAGGGACAACTTGGATTTGTGCCGCGCCCGCATGTCGTGTGGCAGCGTTACGGCCCTGTAGAGGCCATCAAGACCGGGACGGTGATGATTTACAACTACGTCCGAACCACGCTGATCATTTTAACACATCCGAAACTCGCTGCGGGCAATGTCGGCGGCATCGTGAGCATCGCCGGACAGATTCATCAGGACAGCAAAGAGGGTCCCTGGCGCGTTATCTTCACCGCCGCTATGCTCAGTATCAGCCTGGGCATTATGAACCTGCTGCCGATCCCCGTATTGGACGGCGGACATCTGCTGCTATTGAGCATCGAAGGCATCCGCAGGCGCAAATTGACCGGGCGCGAAGTGTACGGCGCACAACTCGTCGGCATCTCCATCATCGGCGTCCTGTTCGTCCTGGTAATGTACAAGGACATTTCGGGACTGCTGCACAGGTAGGTTGTTAGTTGTTAGGTCGTTAGGTGTTCAGGCATTTAGAGTCTATTCCAGTAAATTCCCCTTCTCCCAGGCTTTTTCGGGAGAAGGGGTTAGGGGTTGAGGGCGATTTGGGTGAATTTATTATAAACAGCCTCCGCCGGTATTTACCGGCGGAGGCTGTTTGCATTTACGAAGCGTCACATAAAATACCGTAAAATTTTTGGTAACAAGGTCTCTTTCCAGTAATATTACCCGGCTATTTCTATAAATCTCTTGTACAATAGACCTATTCTTTTCGCGCAAGAGCTTCTTTCGCCATTAGGCCTCCCCAATTTTCTTTCGCATGACCCCGCCGGACTACACTCTGTCCCGGTTACAGGAGTTTGGAATTTGAAACGATGCTGCTTTGGGCGTAATGTTCGCCGTATGAGTTCGCAATCCGTTTTCACCTATTTGGCCGCGCTTTGTGGCCTGGCTTCACTCTCCCTTTCCGCTTCGGCGCAGACCGGCAGGCTGCCCCTGCGCGGCCATGTTCCCGCTCTGGTGCAAAGCGCCAATCTTGCCGGGCGCGTACAGCCTGCGGAAACCGTCCGCCTCGCGCTTTCCCTGCCCCTGCGCAACCAACCCGCGCTCAACGATTTGCTGGCCCGCCTGTACGATCCCGCCGACCCGATGTACGGCAAATACCTGACGACGGAACAGTTCAAAGCGCAGTTCGCGCCCACGCAGGCGGATTACAACGCTGTGATCGCCTTTGCGCAGGCGCAGGGATTGACCGTGACGAACACCCATGCCAACCGCCTGGTTGTGGATGTGGCCGCCCCGGCGCAAACGGTGGAAGCCGCCTTCGGAGTGCGCTTGAAGCAGTATCGATTGCCAACAGGCCGCGTGTTTCGCGCGCCCGACAGCGACCCCGCCCTTCCCGCGAGCGTGGCGAACAAACTGCAAGGCATCGTCGGCCTGGATACCGCTGAAGTGTGGCAAACGCATAACCGCGTCAAGCCCGCCGACCCCCTCGCGTTTCTCAACGCGCCCGCCGGACAACTGCCGCCGGATGGAAGCCTGACGCCCTTTGTCACCGGCTCCGGGCCGGGCGGCGGACTGGCGCCCGCAGACATCAAAAAGGCGTATGGACTGACGGGCGCGACTCAGACGGGCGCGGGGCAAACCCTGGCGCTATTTGAACTTGATGGCTACAAAGCCAGCGATATTACCGCCTATGAGAGCAACTTCGGCCTCCCGAATGTGACGCTGCAAAACGTGCTTGTGGACGGCTATTCCGGCGCGGCGGGCAGTGGCGCGGGCGAAGTGACGCTCGACATCGAACTGCAAATCGCTCTGGCCCCGGGCATCTCCAAAATTCTGGTTTACGAGGGTCCTAATAGCGGTACGGGTGTGGTTGACACGTACAATCGCATTGCGGCCGACAACCTTGCCAAAAGCGTCAGCACCAGTTGGGGATTGGCTGAAAATTCTAGCAGTTCCAGCACACGCGCCAGCGAAAACACCGCTTTTCAACAGATGGCCGCGCAGGGGCAGAGCATCTTTGCCGCATCCGGCGACAGCGGCGCGTACGACAACGGCAGCAGCCTGAGCGTGGATGACCCGGCCTCGCAGCCCTACATGACCGGCGTTGGCGGCACGAAAGTAACGACGGCGGGCGCGGGCGGCGCGTGGAGTTCGGAAACCACCTGGAACGGCGGCAGCATCCGGGGCGGCGGCGGGGGCGGCGGAATCAGCACGGTCTGGACGATTCCCTCCTATCAGTCCGGCGTTGGGTCTACAGCCGCGAAAACATCCACCACAAATCGCAACGTTCCCGATGTGTCCCTGAACGCTGATCCGAACAACGGCTACGCCATCTATGTCGGGGGAGCATGGAACATTTATGGCGGCACAAGCTGCGCGGCCCCGCTGTGGTCGGCCTTTACCGCTCTGGTAAATCAGCAGCGCGTCAGCGCGGGCAAAGCCACACTGGGCTTCGCCAATCCCGCGCTTTACACCATCGGCAAAGGAACCAACTACACGACGGAGTTCCATGACATTGCGGACAACAGCACCAACCTGTACTATCCCGCTGTTGCCGGGTACGATCTGGCGACCGGTTTGGGAACCATCAACAACGGCGTGAACCTGCTTACCGATCTGACGGGCGGCACGGTCACAGGTGGTGGGGGCGGCGGGGGCGGTACGCAACCGACGCAACTGCTGGGCAATCCCGGCTTTGAAAACGGCTCGTCCAATGCCGCGCCATGGGTCGCGTCTTCGGGCGTGATTGACAACACGGCGAGTCCGGCGGCCCATACGGGCAGTTGGAAAGCCTGGCTGGACGGCTACGGCACGACGCATACGGACACGCTGTATCAGCAGGTGAGCATCCCCTCGACCATCACGACGGCCACGCTTACCTTCTGGCTGTACATCAGCAGCAGCGAAACCACGACGACGACTGCCTATGACACGCTCAAAGTTCAGGTGCGCAACAGCGGCGGAACGGTACTCACCACCCTCGCCACCTATTCCAACCTGAACAAGTCCAGCGCGTACAGCCAGAAAACTTTCGACCTGTCGGCCTACAAAGGGCAGACAATTCAGGTGTATCTGATCGGCGTAGAAAACAGTTCCAGAGCGACCTCGTTCCTCGTGGATGATTTCGCCCTGAACGCGCAGTAAGCGTCAGAATACGAATAAAGGGCCGGAATTGTTGCAACAAAAAATTCCGGCCTCCAAACAGTATTTTGCCGCGAAATATGCCATAATTAGTACCATCACCCTGTTAAACCGCGTTTGCCTCTATTTTGACGCAAAAATTACCTGTTCAATGTATGTATGGGAACATTCGCGCCGGTTTAACGTCCTCTTCATACCACGCGACATGATGCGCGTGTTTCACGCCTTTGGATGACGACCTGGATGTCGTACACTCCCTGACGAGTGAAAGTAGGTATCGTAACCATGATGAACGATTTATACAACACGTCAAGTAATTCTGCTTCTGCCTCACGCTTTAGCGGTACACAGGATAGCACCCCCTGCGCGGGAATCAACGAGGCGTTTATGTCCCCGCCCAGCATTACGGATGAGGAAGCAGAACTTCAATTGCCGGGCTACGCTCTGGCTTTTGAAGACTACCACAAACAACGCATCGAGGGCAACTCCCCCGAAGAAGCGCTGGAAAAAACTTTGAAGGAATGGCGCGTAATGTGGCGACAGGCCGCCTTCGTACCGCATCGCCGCTCATAATATCCCTGTGCGCCCAATTCACGCGCATAAGAAATTGAAGCGAGTATAACCCCCGGCAGCAACGCCGGATACAAATTGTATCCGGCGTTGCTGCCGGGGGTTGGACACACCAATCCGGCGGAGATAACGTAGGGACACAACATGTTGTGTCCCTACGTTATCTCCCTATCTCCCCGTCTCCTTTTCTGTCGAACCCTCTTCTCCGGCCTGCGACATGCGCGTGAGCAATGCGCCGGGATAGTAGTGCTGCAAAATGGCGGAAGCGGAGCGGTTCAGGGGGGCGGCGGCAAGGGCGAGGGCGCCCTGTTGACACAATCCGTGTCCGTGTCCCCAGCCTTTGCCGTCAAACTGAAAATCGCCGTTGGGCAGGCGCTTGATGGTAAACAGCGCGCTGCGCAGAACGTTGTAACCGATCAGTCCGCGCAGGCTTTCGCCGCTCACTTCCGTAAACATAGTTGAGGCAGGCGCCATCACAGATGGTGGAACAGGCTGCGCGGAAGATGTGGCTTTGTTGTCGGCAGTTTCCGAAGTGGAGGGCGGCGCAATGTTTGCAGGGTAATTTGAGGAGGAATTGGAATAACCGGAATTGGAAGCCGTGAGCAGAGTGGGTTTTGGCCCCCATGCCAGTCGGACGCGCTGCGCCCGCCCGGAAACGTCCCGCGCGCTGATTTCCGCGCCGAGCAGGGTTCCCGTTCCGCGCGCTTTGCTGTTTCGGCCCACCATCGCGCTCAGTTTCTCGCCGGAAAGAGCGAGTGTCCAGACACCATGCGGCGAATGGCGAATGTTGCGGTGCGCTTCGGCATCGGAAACCGAGCGGGGCAAAATATTGGGATCATCGCCGGGAGCCGTGACGCCGCCGCAGTCGTCGCAAAAGTCCGCGTCAATGGCCTGCCCGTTCTGTGTCAGTATCCAGCCTGAAGTCTCCCGTACCGCCCGGTTGCCCTCCGGCGTTTCTGCCTCGACACCGTTATACGCCTGCGAGTCAACCGTATCGCGCAGATCGTAACCGTCTGTGCGCCACCTTCCCCGACTGCTGATAGCGTAGGTGCGCGCGGCAATCGCCTGCGCTTTGAGGGCTTCGAGTGGCCCGTCGCCGATTTCGCTGATGACAACGCCGCACAGATACGATTCCATGTCCACTTCGTTGATAAGCCGAATCTGCCCGCCCGCGTTGCGGATTTCCAGACTGCCGCGATAATGGCGACCCGCGCGACCCGCCCCGCGCAGGCCGAGTTGCGCGCCCCCATCTTCGGTCTGGACGCGCCAGGGCTGCCCCTCCACGATTACGCCCAGTCTTCTGCCCTGCGCGTCGCGCGCCTGTATGCCGCTACCACTCGCGCTAAACGTCCAGGGGCCAACACCCGATGCGCGTTCCCGTCCCATGTCGTTGAGCAGTTTCGCCCCGGACGGGGCTTCCACGGAGATTTGCGCCGCGCCCTCATTGCGCAGCAGGCACACGCGAACGAGTGGAGATTGCTGATTGGCGCAGCCATCGGCGGGAACGGGAGGCGCGGGGCGCGTTCGGGTTTTGCGCTTCGCCTGCCCCGCTCCCGCCTGCGGAAGGCGCAAGGAAATACTGTTTCCATGCCCGTTAAGCGGCGCGGGGGAAACGCCTCTTCCTGCCGCCTGCGAAACAGGTACACACAGGAGGGTAAGCGGCAGGATGGGCAGAAGTTGGGCAGGGTGGAATCGGTGAATAAACATGCCCCATTATAACACGGGCGAGTCAGGCTCCGCAAGCCCGCTTTCATCAGATAAGAGGCTATCCCAATAGGCTAGGGATTGAAAATCCCTGTCTGAACAAAGTAAGCGTCCTGCGGACGCGCGAATCTTGAATAAAGAGTCGCGTCCGCAGGACGCTTGCACTTTCCTGCCGGGTGTTTTCAACACCCGGCACATCCTCTAATCCACAAGGTTTTGCAGTTCATAGATGGGCGCGGAATATTTTTCGGTGGGCGTGTAGTTTTTAAGTTCCAGGGTGGCGACGCCGGCAAGCAAGTCAGCGGCGGCTTCTGAGACTTGAATTCGGGTGGTGAAGGGGGGAGTCACGCCCGTCTGATGCCCGATGCTTTCCACACGGCAGGCGTCATTGACCGAATCGCCAATAACCGTGAACTGCTTGCGCCCGATAGGTCCGACCAGCCCCGCCGTCAATGGGCCGGTATGGATGCCCATACTGAGCGTCAGCAGTGGCACGTTATTGGCCTCGGCTTCCGCGCGCAATTTCTCCATCTCCTGATGAATACGCCACGCGGCGCGGGCGGCATTGAGCGCGGCGGTTTTCTCCGAAAGGGACTTTTCGCCATACGTGCCAACGCCAAAAAAAGCGAAGCAGCCATCGCCCAGATACTTATCCAGAAGACCGCCGTAATTTTGTATAATGTCGGCAACTGGCGACAGGTAATAATTCACCAGCCGAATCGCTTCGGTCGGGGACAATTCGCGACACGCTTTGCTGTATCCGATGAGATCGCAAAACAGAATACTGCCGGGCGCGGTCGTAGAAGCGAAGTCCTCCACGTTGTTTACTTGCCCGATACCGCGCACAACGGGACGGGTAAGGAACGATTCGTAACAGGCGTTCAAGTAACGTTTCCGCCAGTACCACCACGCCAGCCCGCACAGGAAAATCGCGCCAAGCGAGGGGGCAAAGTTGAGCAGCACACCGGTAAACGCGCACACAAGCAGCGTTCCCGCCGTCAACAGGCACAGGGCCAGCGCAGCCCAAACAAACGTTCGCGCGGTTCCGAAGCGATACAGCATCCCCAAAAATAGGCCACCGAGCAGCATGGACAGCACTGATTCCAGCCAGACGGGCGGAACCGTCAGCCCCGGCCCGATCAGCGTGAGAATGGCATACGCATGTCCGAAAACGCCCGGCATACCCTCCGGGTGATCTTTCATCTGCAGGGACGTTCGCAGCACGTCGCCCCGTGTTTTGGCAGTCGCGCCAATCAGCACGATTTTGCCCTCAAAACTCTGCGCCACAGCGGGATTTTCCGGCACAACCTCATCGGCGGGAACTTCGGCAATATTGACACGCGGCCTGAAAAAGATGTAAGAACTGAATTCGCGGCGGGGGCGTAGGATTTTGCGTATCCAGTCTTCGGTGACGGACGCGGGCAGACCCTGCGCCCGAACTGCAATCAGCGCAGAAAAGGCGGGAATCCTCTGTTTCTCAAACGGTTTGAGCCAGTCAACCGCGCGAATTTCACCCGATGCGCTGTGTTCGTCCTGCTTCAGCAGCGCATGGCCCACATCGCACCAGCGCGCGAATCGGGGCAGGGGGAATATGGGCGGTTCATGGGTTGAGGGTTCCGGGTTACACGCGAGAACAACCGGCACATGCCGCGCCTGCGCAAGCTGCAAAGCCTCTTCCAGCATATCGTCTTCAAACTCATGGCCGGGGGGAGAGAGCGCGTCGAGCAGCACGTCAATGCCAATCGCCTGCGGGTGGCTGTTCTGGCAAAGGGTGGCGATCAGGCCAGCCAGATACTTGCGCGGCATCGGCTCTTTGATTTCAAAGTTGCTGTACGCGGTATCGTCTACAGCCACAACCGCCACGCGATTCTTCACAGAATCAACTTCCAGCGACTTGATATAATGTTCGAACACCTCCCATGCCGCCTGAGTGACAATCGGGCGCTGATTCAGCCAGGGCGTCAGCAGCCCGACCAGAACCACAACCACGCCTGCCAGCAGCAAATCCCGGCGACGCTTCCAGAATAAATTTAGCCGCGAATGAACGCGAATGGACGCGAATGGTTTCATAGGAGTATCGAATATAGAATATAGAATATAGAATAAAGAATATAGAAATAAGGGATAAGCGGACAGGTCTTGCCAATCACTAACCACCAACCACCAGTCACCAACCACACCAATCACCAGCCACCAACAACCTTTTCAAGTATTGGCGCGTATAATCAGTTTGACCTACCTTCTTTCTCCATTTTCAAATTTGTCTTCATCAGGAGTGATATTATGGCACGCACGCGCAAGTCCAAATCGGAAATTCCCCCGCCGACAATTACAGAGGAGGCTCTGCGTCTGGCGCAGGAGGAGTTAAGCGCGTTGCTTGCTGCCCAGGCCGATGAGAGCGACATGGCGGGGTTTCCCGAAATCCTGCCCCTGCTGCCCATTCGCGATCAGGTGCATTTTCCACATGAGATGTTCCCGCTCCTTGTCGGGCGCGAAAAATCCGTGCGCGGACTGGAAGAAGCGGCCGCCAATCAGCGGCAGATTTTTGTTGTCGCCCAAAAGGAACTCCACGCCGAAGACCCCGAACCCGACGAGATTTACCAGATAGGGATTGTAGCCGAAATCATGCAGGTTTTGCGCGTCCCGGATGGAACCGTGCGCGTGATGCTGGAGGGGTTGGGTCGGGCGCGCGTGGTCAAGTACCTGCAAACCGAGCCGTTCTTTTCGGTACAACTGGAACCCCTTCCGGCCTCAGAAACCAAAGATTTAGCCACTGAAGCCCTGATGCGGAGCGTGTCGCAGCAGTTTCAGCAGGTGGTAGGTATCAGCAAAACCATTCAGCCGGAAGCGCTCATCAACGTGGTCAATACGGACGAGCCGGGGCGATTGGCCGATGTGATTACCTCGTTTCTGCGCCAGATTCGCGTAGAGCAGCAGCAGGATATGCTGGAAACGCTCGACCCGCGCGAACGGCTTGAAAAATTGTCGGTCATTCTAAAAAAAGAGGCGCAAATTCTCGACATACAAAAGAGTATTCGTGAACGTGTGGAAAGAGAGATGGGCGACACGCAGCGCGAGTTCATTCTGCGCGAACAGATGAAAGCCATTCAGCAGGAGTTGGGCGAACGCGACGATAAAACCGGAGAACTGGACGACTACCGCGAGAAAATTGAGGCTGCGAAAATGCCCGAAGCGTCCCGCGAACGCGCCCTGCGCGAAGTGGAGCGGCTGGAAAAAATGCCGTTCGCCGCGCCGGAAGGCGTTGTGATTCGCACGTATCTGGACTGGATTGTGGCCCTGCCGTGGAGCGCGTCCACGCCGGATGACATAGACATTGACGAGGCTGCCAATGTCCTGAATGAAGACCATTTCGGGCTGGAAAAGGCCAAAGAGCGCATCATTGAGTTTCTGGCCGTGCGCAAGCTGACCGGCACATCTCGGGGACCGATTTTATGCTTTGTCGGGCCTCCGGGCGTTGGCAAAACCTCCATCGGCAAAAGCATCGCGCGGGCATTGGGGCGCAAGTTTATTCGCGTGTCGCTGGGCGGCGTTCGGGACGAGGCGGAAATACGGGGGCATCGGCGCACGTATATCGGCGCGCTGCCGGGGCGCGTTATTCAGGGCATCAAGCAGGCGGGCGCGAAAAATCCGGTTTTCATGCTGGACGAGATTGACAAACTGGGCATGGACTTTCGGGGCGACCCCTCTTCCGCCCTGCTGGAAGCGCTCGACCCCGAACAGAATACCGAGTTCAGCGACCACTATCTGGAAATGCCGTTCGATCTGTCGGACGTGATGTTCGTCACGACCGCCAACCTGCTCGACCCGATTCCGCCCGCCCTGAAAGACCGCATGGAGGTGATTACCTTCGCGGGCTACACGGAGGAGGAGAAACTCAACATCGCCCTGAAATTCCTGTTCCCCAAGCAGCGCAAGGATCACGGTTTGAACGAAGAACAGTTGGAAGTCACGTCCGGGGCCTTGCAAAAACTGATACGGGAATACACGCGGGAAGCGGGCGTTCGCAATCTGGAACGCGAAATCGCGACGCTGTGCCGCAAAGTGGCGCGGCGCGTGGCGGGCGACCAAACCGCGCAGGTGAAAATCAGCGCGGACGACCTGAAAGAGTATCTGGGCAAGCGGCGTTTCCATTATGGCGTGATGGAGGAGAAGGACGAGATCGCGACTGCCACCGGACTGGCCTATACCGAAGTGGGCGGCGACATCATTACCATCGAAGTGAGCCTGCTCAAAGGACACGAGGGCCGGGTGCAATTGACGGGGCAATTAGGCGACGTGATGAAAGAATCGGCGCAAACCGCGTTTTCCTTTGTCCGGTCACGCGCCGCGCAGTTGGGCGTGGACGAGGATTTTTACCGCCGTCTGGACGTGCATGTCCACGTTCCCGCTGGCGGAGTCCCCAAAGACGGGCCATCGGCGGGCATTACCTTAGCCGCCGCGATTGCCTCCGCTCTGACTCGCCGCCCCATTCGTAAGGACATCGCCATGACGGGCGAAATCACGTTGCGGGGGCGCGTCCTTCCGGTTGGCGGCATCAAGGAAAAGGTGCTGGCGGCGCGGCGGGCGGGCATCAACGAGGTGATATTGCCTGCGGAAAACGACAAGGATTTGGAAGACCTGTCGGAAAGCGTACGCGACGCCATGCGCTTCCATCTGGTTACGCACATGGACGAGGTTCTGGAACTCGCCCTGCTACCCGCGTCCGTCCCCTCGGAGGCGGCAATCAGCAGCAACGGCAACGGCCACGCGCCCGACCTCAAACCCGAAGCCGAACCCAACGCGCCGCCGACAGAGCCGAAACGCGCCACCACATCAGGCGGCAAAGGCAAGCGGAAAACGGGTAAGTTGGAGGAAACCAAATGACCATCACGCTGGACATAGCGCCGGAAATAGAAAAACAGGTGCGCGAAGAGGCCACAAGGCGCGGGTTGGATGTAGGCGCATTTGCTCAACAGGTGTTTCGTGACGCGCTGACAAAGACCTTGCCCGTACTTTCCAACCAACCGCGCGTAGCTGGATTAAACGCCGGATCGCTCTGGATGAGCGACGATTTCAACGCGCCCCTGCCGGACTCATTCTGGTTAGGAGAGGAAGAAACCGGCAGTAAATTATTTGCGCGATAAGGCAATTACCCGAACACAGACAACGAAAAAGGGGGAGAGCGCAATTTGCGCCCTCCCTCAAAAATAAACAAAACAAAATAATTGGTATGTGCTTCATTGTGTTGGTTGCGGCAGGCGGGTAAAAGGTTCATCGGGAAACCAAAAGCCTTTATGCCGGAATGAAGTTCACTATACATTCGCGCTACGCGACAAGTCTTCGGCGGTAGTAGCGACGTTTGCGCCATCTTGCGCCCATTTTCGCGCCCGCCATCGTAAATGTCGCTGTCACTATCCAGAAGCCGCAACCCCATAGATAGTCGCGCATAGCCACGTTGTGCAGACGGGAAATGTTGCTGATTCCCATCGAACACCAGACCAGATACGGCAGCAAAATTCCCATCAGGGCGCGGCGCGGAAAAAGCGCGCCCGTCATTGCGCCCGCCACCAGACAACCTGCCAGCATTATGCTGTCTTCATAAGCCCACTGCACATACTGAGAGCAGCCGTCCAATAAGCGCAAATGCAGACCGTCGCGCTCGATCCGAATAAGCGACAAGAACAGTAGCAGCGCGCTCCCACAGATGCACAGTACGGCGCAAATCGTCGCCGTCAGCAAATTGTCGGGCAGAAGTTTGTGGTTACGTCCGTGCGCCTGCGCCAATTCGCGGCTGACCGTTTGCGCCTGCCCGAACTGTTCCAGCGTTTCGGTGATGGCTTTGTCTTCGCAAAGTCCTGATTCCATTCGCGCCTCGACCATGGCGGCGATGTGCTGCCGCATCTCCTCGGTTTCGCTTTCGCGTTGCGCGGGCGGCAGTTCGGCAAGCCGCGTTTCCACCTGTTCCACGTACTGCTCAAGTCGGCTGTGCATCGGTTTTCCTCCCCATGATCGCGTTGATCGTGTTGACGTACTGGTCCCACTCCTGCCGTCGCTTTGTAAGTTCCGCCTGCCCCTTTGTGGTAATGCGGTACACCTTGCGGGCGGGGCCGCTCGGCTGCGTTTCCCACTCGCCCGCAATCAGTTCGCTCTGCTCCAACACGCGCAGGGCGGGATACAGCGAACCCTCCCGCATCAGCAAGGCTTTTTCGCTGCGCTGCTCGATGCGCCGCGCAATCGCGTACCCGTGACACGCGCCCTCCGCCAGCGCCGACAGCGCCAGCATTGGCACATCCCCCTTCACTACATCTCGCGCCATAATGCCATTCCTCCCACTTGAAGAACAGTATACATAGATTCAAGAGGTATGTCAAGCAAAAATAGATTTCTATTGTCTTGAACCATGATTAAGCATGATTTAAGTGATTGCCATGATTGAGAAGGCGCATCACCACACTCTTCTCCCAATCAGATAGTCACACGTTAATGGCGCATCATCATGTTAATCATCAAAATCATGCCTAATCATGGTTCAGACAGTATGATTATGCGTGGCGTTTTGCGGGTGCGAGTGGACGTGCCACAGGCCGTTGTGACGATGCCAGTTGGCATGGATGAGGTTGACGCGCAGCAGCAAATCCGTGTCGGCCAGAATGTCGCCGCTCGGGCCTTGCGCCACAAGCCGGTGCTGTTCGCTGAACACGAACACGCGGTCGGCAAGCGTGGGAACCATGTTCAGGTCGTGCGTGGCGGTGACGAGGGTTTTGCCCGCCGCGTTGAGGCGCAGCAGCAGGTCGAGCAGCCACGATTGGGAACGGGGATCGAGTCCCGCCGTCGGCTCATCCAGCAATAGAACATCGGGGTTGAGGGTGAGGACGCAGCCAATCGCGACTTTCTTTTTTTCGCCGCCCGATAGCTGGAACGGGGCGCGATCCAGCAGGTTTTCGATGTCGAGCAGGCGGGCAACGTCCTGAACGCGGCTTTCCACTTCCGCCTGCGTCAAGCCGATATGCAGCGGGCCAAACGCGATCTCTTCGCGCACGGTGGAAGAAAACAACTGCGCGTCGGAGTTCTGGAAGATAAATCCCACGCGGCGGCGAAAGCGATAGGCCGCACTTTCGTCCTGCAACCCGGCTTCGGTCAGATCTTGCCCGAACGCCTGCACCTGTCCCGATTGCGGAAACGCCAGCCCGCTCAAAAGGCGCAGCAGGGTACTTTTCCCGCAGCCGTTCGCGCCCAATATCGCTATCTTCTCGCCCTGCGCAATGGTCAGCGACACCTCTTCCAATGCCGGTGTTCCCGTCTGGTAGTGATAGGACACGTTTGTTAAGGAGAAGGTGTTAGGATTTTCGATTTTCGATTTTCGATTTTCGATGGGGAGGACTCCCGTTTTGTGTCTGCTACTCAAATACGATAGAAGGTTAGAGTGTATTGTAGGGGTTCTGCTTGCTGAACCCTCCTCAAATGAGGCCTGAACCCTCCGCAAACGCGGGCGCAGCAATGAGCAATGCAAGGCGCAGCAATGAGCAATGCAAGGCGCAGCAAGCAACGCCCCTACGTTACTGTATTGCTACGCATAATAGCGCGACGAGCAGCATTGCGGCTGTCCACGCGGAGTCAGCGGGACGCCAGCGCAGGGGGGACAGAGTTCGCATCTCGCCGTTGAAACCGCGCGCCAGCATCGCGTTATGCACCTCTTCGGACAGAGCGAGGGTTTTGCCGAAGAGCGCGCCCATGCTGCCGCCGACAAATCCGCGCCCGCCCGCATGACTGATTCTGCCGACCGTTCGGCTGCGCCGGGCGACAAACATATCCCCGGCAATCTGCGTCAGCACGGCGAGATAGCGGTATGTCATGGCAAGCACGAGGAGAAACAGGCGCGGCACGAACAGTATGCGCAGGGCGCGAAGCAGATCGTTCCAGCGCGTGGTCAGCGTCAGCAGGGTAGCGAACGTGACGGCAACCCCAACCCGCAGCGTGAGCGTCGCCGCCACAAGCAGGCCGGGAATGGTGACGGCAATCAGGGGGCGTTCCGAAAGCGTGAACAGAATCCGCCCCGGCGTGACAAAACTGAACATGGCGGGCAGGGCCAACGCGCCGACAAAAATGGGTACGGACAGCCACACGCGCTTGAGCAGAAGCGATGCCGGCAGGCGCGATGTATGGGCCAGCAGCAGGGCAAGCGAGTACAGCAGCAGCAGAACAGGCAAACTGTGCAGTCCGGCCACAATCCCAATCAGAAGGAGAAAACACGCCACTTTCGCGCGGGGGTCCAGCGGCTGCAAGTATCCCGCCTGCCGCGCCCAGTGTTCCGATTGCAGGCTGGTTCGCGCATTCTCCGCCAGTCCCGCCAGTGTCCGTTCCAGAAACGGGTTCGGGCGCGGTCCCTCCATGTTCGGCGGTTCTTGTCGGGAGTCGGGAGAGGTTTGCAGCCAGACAGGTAAGGAAGTTGAGAGTTGAGAGTTGAGAGTTGATAGAGGTCGTTCTGTTTCCAGCCTCTCCTCTTCTCCTCTTCTCCTTTTCTCCTTTTCTCCTTTTCTGTCCCCTTCCTCCGGTTTTGTCAACAGACGCCCACCGAGGAACAAGAGCGCGGCAATCGCGCTTACGCCGAGCAGACCTGCGCCCGCATACGCGAGTTTGCCCTTGTCGCCCGCATAATCCTGTAGGCCGCGTATGCCTTTATAGCCGTGTTCGTCCGCCTGCGCGATTCCCTGCGGCACGTACTCCGTACCCTGCGCCTGCTTGATCTGTTCCCGAACGCCCGCCGCGTCCCATTCCCCCCACGCATCTCCCTTCGCCAGCAATCCGAGTGGCGTAAGCGCAATCAGGGCCAGCAGGCCGACAGCAAGGGAAGAGGGATGAGGGATGAGGGATGAGGGTTGTCGGTGTTCGGTATTCGGTATTTGGTGTTCAGTCTCCTTTTCTCCTTTTCTCCTTTTCTCCTTTTCTTTTTCTTCTCCATACAGCGCGATGCCTGCCGTTTGCAGGTACTTCACAACAAGGGCGGTGACGATGGCTTCAGCGGGTCCGGCAACCAATAGATGGGTTCCGAGCATAGCGGGCAGGGTTATGTTCAGACCGAACGGAAAGTACAGGGCGTGGCCGCTAGGTTCGTGGAAGAGGGCGGGCTGAATTCCGAGGAACACGGCGACAATGGCGGCGGCGACATTCAGGCCGATGTACGCGCCGATTGCCCCGGCGAACGCGCGCGGCAACTTCGCGGGGGAACCCCGTTCGGCAAACAGGCGGTACACGCTGTACCCGACAAACGGCAGGGCAAACGCCATGGTAAAGCAGTTCGCGCCGAACGCCAACAGGCCGCCATCCCCAAAAAAGAGCGCCTGTATGCCCAGCGCGACAGAAATGCCGATAACAGCGGCCCACGGGCCGAGCAGAATCGCCAGCAGGGTTCCCGCAACCGGGTGCGCGGTCGTGCCACCGAGCGCGGGAATGTTGAACATCATCACGGTGAAGCAGAAGGCCGCGCCGAGCGACAAAAGCGGTATTTGCCGCATTCCCAATTCCGAGCGAACGCGCCGCGCCGCCAGCGTCCATACGGGCAGCATGGCGGCTGCGGCAATCGCAGAAGTAGAGGGACTGAGTACGCCGTCAGGAATGTGCATCAATCTTCCTTTGAGGACAAGAACCAAAAACAGAGCAGGCGAATAAACGTAACACGCTTTCCATAATGGTAGCACAATCCGGCACATTCAGCAAGTTCCCCACAATTCTTACTTAGCAACCCTCAACTATTTTCTGTCACGTCAAACGCCGGTTTCCGTTGCTAAACAGTATACACACGACACTTGCAGGAACCGAAAGAGAGACTGAACACCATGAAATATACCAATAACCGTTTCGCCGCTTTGACGCTCGCCGTAACGATGGGAGCCGGGTTTGTGACGATGCCGTTTGCCGCTCATGCCAGCGAAGAGGGCCGACGCAACACCGCGCTTGGCCTGGGCGTGGCTGCCGCCGCCCTGTTGCTGACGCAGAAGAACAAAGCGCCGGGTCTTATTGTCGGGGCAGGCGCATTGGTTGCCGCCACGCAAATCGGTTCCGACCATGACCGCTATGGCCGTGACCGCGATTACGGCTACGACAATCGCCGTTACAATGACAGTTATCGCAACAACGAGGGCTACGGCTACAACGACAACCGCCGTTACCATGAGGATGTCCGTAACAACCACGACCAGTACAGCCGGGACCAGTACAACAACAACCGGAACCGCAACTACAACGATGGTCAGAGCGGCTACCGCGTCGGCGACAACAGTGCCCGCTACCACGAACAGGGCAGTGGCCGCGAGGTTCGCAAGGCCCGCTAATCGTTTTTTGCGGAATACGTAGTTAAAGGCAGTTCGTAAATTTCTTACGAACTGCCTTTTGTTTGGGAGTTTCTACCCTCATCCGGCCTCCGGCCACCTTCTCCCTACAAGGGAGAAGGCGAACGTGTTCAATGGGCGGCTGAATAAAAGACAGCGCCAACAATGAAAAATCTATACGCCAAAACAAAGCTCATCGCCAACGTGCCAATCCAATAATTTAGCCTTCTCCCTTGCAGGGAGAAGGTGGCCGGAGGCCGGATGAGGGTAGAAACTTCCATGTTGAGAACTACTCTTCTTCACTATCACCGGCAGGCTGTAACATGCCAATCAACGTATTTTTGAGGTCGCCCAAATGTTTTTGGCGAAAGCGAATTGTACAGTGGTCGCCTGCGAGTTCAACAGGTATGGTAAGGGAGTCGGTTTGTAAATCGGCATGAACCGCCGCATGTTGCAAAGATTCGGCGTCGTTGCCGTTGGCATAAAGGTATTTCGCCGCGCAGAGGGGACACAACGCCAAGTAGTGACGCTGACTTTCATTAGGCAGACCCTTCACGTACTGAACTATCTCGAAGTATGACTCTCCATTGGGAAGTTTAAACGGCATTGGCAGTTCGCAAATCTGACAAAACATCGTTCCCCAATCGTCTTTATAGTGGCTTTGAAGGTAAGGCTTTGCCTCTGCTTTGTATTCCGGCGAACACAGGCGTACAGTACGTAGTCGCTGCTCTCGCCTTACTTCTGGATTGTTACGCGCTTCCTCCTGAACTTTGACGGCTCTGCGTTCAGAGAACGTAACATCCTCATCCACCGGAAACTGTGAAGATGTGACTGGTGATTGCTTGCTGCGCACAAATTGAGCAATCAGTTCAGGATTGTTTTTGATGTACTCCACAATGTCTACAGTGAGGTGCAGTTCTTCGGCTTGCAGTTGTTCCTGTGTTTTAACGATTTGCTTCATGCCGAGTTTTTCTGCCAGTTGAATGGCTGTCTCAGACATATAATCGAAGTCGTCGGACAAATCTGAAAGAGCAATGTTTTCTGGCTTGAAGTAATTGCCTGTTCTGTCCGGCAGCCAGGGGTGCTTACGGCAAAGTTGTCCGACAACGGAAAACTCAATTGAGTAGTCACTTTTGATGTAATCTTGGCGAGTGGCTTCTTCAACACAGCCCTGCACTAAATAGGCTTCTTTTGAGAGCAGTTTCCAGAGGATATAAGCGCGGTCTTTGGTTATGTGCGACAGCGCGAATTCAAGACCTTCTATCTGAGAACTGGGATCAAAGCCGTTGATGCCCCTTCTATGCCAGCCATGTGAAGAATATAAGTGGACGAATCCATGTTTGCCTTTAGATGCGGTACGAAATACGACTGTGTCAGTGACGACGGCGTCTTCCTCCGTCCCGAACGAAGGTCTACGGCGCGTATTCAGAAACTTGAAGATACAGGGCCAACCCGGATGCTTTGTCACAGTTGAACTGGCGAACCATGCCTCCCCATTGCCCTCAAACCACTTTATCAACTCCGTCGAGCGCAGGTACAGTTTATCAGGCTCCACCCATTTACAGGTGCTTGAATTAACAGCATTGCAAACGCGCAGAAAAGGCGTTTGCAGCAGTTGGCTGCGTAACTCGTCACTCTCATCAGGCTTGCAGTTTTCAATTGCCGTAGCAATAGTGGTAAGCTGCAAATTGTACTCTGAGACAGAGTACGGAGGTAACGGTGACTGCCTGTAGGCAGGCAGTATCAGCCGTATTACTTCATCAGTCGTATCAGGCAGAGTGAGGCCTAAATCTACAAGGAATTTGCGCGCTTTCTCATCCTCGCAGACACTTGTTTTCACCGTATCCAGCGCCGAGTTGCTGCCCGTAGGCAGAAAAGCATTTGGACTTCCCTGTCTGTCAAAAGGTATGACATGCTGATCATTCTGCAATCGAATGATAGGTTTACTGCGAAGTGGAGAGTACCTGTTCTTGTCCCAAAGATAGGGTGAGGTCGAAAGAAAATGATAAAAGGACGTAATCCAATCATCGGGCTGTTTTTGCAGGAAGCGTTCACTGATTTTTCGCGCCAATTTTTCGCCGTCGAGCGTCTCAATGTGAAGTTGCTTTGTGAGATAAACCCATAAATCTCTTGTCGTATCGTTACCAATGTTTTCCGGCAGCCAGCAGACAGGCATATCGCTATCTTCTAGTTCCATCAATTGCTTCTCGGACATAAACGCGCGTAGAGGCTTGGATTCGGTGAGGCGGGCATGAACAGCATCCACATACTTACACGAGCTTTCGCGGGCTGTTGGCAGCAGTTTTTGCGTTGCCAATGCCTTGAGAACTGCATCATATAGTGGACGGAAGACAGTTTGTTCGGGGAAATCTTCTTCTCGTATCGGCAGACAATTAAGGCAGGTGGCTGTCAACATGTCTGCATCACGCAATTTCGGCAGGCTTTCCGCCAGCAGTTCAGCGCATGTTCGCACTAGCTGGCGGTTGGTGGGATCATCAGGACGAATGTTGGCGCGGCTGTCCGTTAGAAGCATAGGGGCATGTAAGCGAAATTTTAGTCCCGTCTTTTCGCTTGTTGGAAAGAAGACGTTCAGAACGGAAAGACCCGGCTCTGAGACAATCTGATCGTTTTCAAGCCGAAAGGCAATACTAACTTTCAAATCGCTGTCGCCGCGCTTGATAGGCGCAATTTTGGAGTAGCGAAGAAACTGCATGTACTGCGTTTCCTTACTTGTATCCCGTGGCCCTGCTTCCCATACCAATTGAACCTTGCCGCTTACAGGATCGGCGCGTTCACACAAGTAAATGCCTTCTTCCGTTGTGGTACGCCATTTAATTTCTTCGATATGATCCAGAAACAACAGGGTGTCCGGCCCAAGTTCACGCAGTTTTTTCCAAACTTTGCTGAAAATTTCCGCTTCCTGACCTTGCTTGAACGGAAATTCAAAGCGCGTCTCGTTCGGTTCCAGCAGTTCTTTGGGACAAGACAAGCGTACCGGCACAAACTTTTCTTCGATTGCAAACGCAAAAGGTTCTTCGTCAAGTGTGGAGTAGATTCGAGGTCTGCTTGTGACGTCGAACACGGACTTGAAGCCGATGCCGAAACAGCCTATTTTGTTGACTTGTCCCTGCTTGGAGGAGTTGCCGACGTTGGTAATGCTGTCTACATCGCGCTGCTTGAACGTGTCGCCATAATGCTTAAACAACAGACGGTCCGGCGTCAACAAAAACTCGACGTGTTTTGCCTTTTGATCTTCCGCATTTTGCAGCAGTTCGTAGACGAAGTGAACCGGGTCGGCGTATTTGTCTTCGAGCAACATTCTCAGGTCAGTATTGTTTTCCTCCAGTGTAGAAACCAGTCGCTTACGCTTGTCATGCAGTTCATCAAACCAGTCGGTCATTGTTTTGCCTCCACGATTAGTATTCCAATGGCTACCTGTGTTGCCGTCAAGTCGGCGCGGCCTTCGGCGGCGTTGATTTCGGCTATGCGGCGGTCGAAGTCGGCGGCGGCGGCGCGGATTTCCGAACCGCGCATCAGTCGTATTTTTTCGTTTGTGTTGTTGTCACGCTGATCCTGCAATTGCGCCATTCGCGCCCTATGGCTGGCGCGAAGGCTTTCCCCTCTCTGCTCGACAATGCGCCGCGTCAATTCCTGATGCTTTGCCCGCGCCTGTGACCAGAGCGGATAGTGCTGCTGATCCAGCGCGTCGAATTCCGTTGCGGCGGGAAAGTCGGAAGGCGAACCATCCGCCGTCTGCGCGGTTTCCAGCAGCGTCAGGAAACGCTCGTTCAACAGTTTATTCGCGCACACCGGCTGAAATTCGACATCATCCCGAATACCGCGCTTTTGCCACTGGTAAATGGCGAACGGGTAGGTTCCCGGCGGAATGTCCTCATCTGTCACGCGGCAGGCCGTCCGAAACGGCGGCACATCCGTAAACAACCGCGCCGCCTGCTGCGCGAGGGGATGAACGGGCGTCATAAAGGTTGCCGCCCGGTTATCGCCCGCGCAGGCCGACTCAAAGGTAATCGCCAGATGCGGCTCGTCACCTTTCAGCCAGAGTTCCCAATCCCGGCGCGTGGAGGATTTGGCGGGAGGCAATTTGTTGAAGTCCTGCAACAGCCGATTACGCGCGTCCTGATTGAGCCGCAGGGTTTTCAACGCCTTTGCGCCCAGAATATGCCCCTCGCCGCCGCACGTTTCGGACAGATAATGCTCGATCAGGTTTTGCAGCGCGGACGGGGACAGCCACGCGCTTGTGGCGTCCTTCACATCCTGCTCGAACTGCTTTAGCGGCAGCGCGTTGCCGAACAATTCCGCCTGCTGCGCTTCCAGCGCGTCCTGTTCCTGTACCAGCCGGATTTCGTTGTCGGCAAGCTGATCCAGGCGTTCCTGCCGCTCTTCTTCGGTCAGTTCCAGATTCTCCGCAACTGCTTTCAATTCCCGCGTCAGCCGTCCTAATATCTCTTCACTGCCGCCCAACGCCTGCTGAAACACGCCGATACGCCACAAACAACGCTCGTAAATATCAAAGTCTACCGTACCCGGCGTCACCAAATTATGAATGGAAACAGTTTCGCTTTTCTGTCCGTAGCGGTCAATGCGCCCGATTCGCTGTTCCACGCGCATCGGGTTCCACGGCAGGTCGTAGTTCATCAGGCAGTCGCAAAACTGGTAATCCAATCCCTCGCAGCCCACTTCCGAAGACAGCAGCACGTCAATGGCCTGCGAGTCGTTCGCTTCCAGTTCAAACCGCCTGCGCAGGTCGGAACGCTCGTCATCCGAAATGCCGCCATGCACCAGTCCGACGCGAATGTTGGCTCGCAGCAGATGCGTCACCAGATAATTCAGCGTATGCCGAAACGTGCTGAATACGAGAATTTTCCGGTTGGCGAGTTCCTGTTTGTCGCGTACCAGACTGAGGAACGCCTGCAATTTCGGGTCGAACGGGTCAAGGTCACGCGCCATTTGCAGCACGTTCGCTATTTCCACTTGCAGCGAAACGAGGGCGTCCGGCGCAATGCTTTCCATGCCGTCCGCATCGCTGTCGTCCTCATCGGCAGTGTCCCATGCGTCGGCATTTGCGGGATCGTAACGGCGCGTCAATATCTGTTCGATAAGCGGGGCCAGCGCGTACAGGCAGCTTGCCGCCTGCCGCCGCAGAGTTGTCATCATAAACTGCACGGCCTGCGCCATTTCCACCTTGTGCGCCCGTTTCAAAATTCGCGCCTGAACCGCCAGCAGCGCGTTGTGCAACTGTTCCTGCGCGAGCGTGAAATTGACGGTCACGGTTTCCGCTTTGCGCGTCGTGAAATTGCCGATGTCGCGGCGGCGGGTACGGTTTATCAATTGGGAAAACGTGTGCAGATTTTCCATTGCGCGGATGCAGGCAATTCGCTCTTCCGGGTTCAACGCCGCCCCGGATAGTTGCTGACACGCGCCCTGAAACTCCGGCAGGCCCGACAATAGCCGTTGTCCCCATTCCGTAAGTCCCGCCTGCTGCAAGTCCGCAAGGCAGTTCGCCTGCCAATACTCCGCGCCGCCCCGCGCCCGTTCCACCGCCCGGTTGATGTGGGGATTGGGCGCGGACATGGTTTGATAACTGGTTGAATCCAGAATCAAATCGGGGCGCAGCAAATGCAGGAGGGTATACAGGTCGTTGTCGCCAAGCTGAATCGGCGTCGCGGTGAGCAAAACAACGGCATCCGCATGGTCGCAAAAAAACTTCACGCCCTGATGCAGATAGGTGTTGCTGTTGCGCAGGTGGTGGGCTTCATCCACAATCACCAGATCGAAATGGGGCGGCGTGTCCAGATTGACAAGCCCCTCCCGACTGCGGGAACGCCGCCCCTCCTTGCCAAAAACAAGCCGCTCATCGAATACGGAAAACGGCACGATGCACTTGCGCCGGTTGCGCGGCCACTCTCCGTCTAAATCTAATTCATTCAGGCATGACCGCAGTTTGCCGCCGTCCAATTCCTCAAATTCCTCATCAAATCGTTTCAATTCCTTTTGCCATTTATGTTCCTTCACCAGAGAACGCGGGCAGATAATCAGTACCGAATTGATCTCGCGCCGCGCCTGCAATTCGCGCAGAATCAGGCCCGCTTCGATGGTTTTGCCGACACCTACCTCATCCGCAATCAACAGGCGCGGTCGGTCGGAATGGATAAATTTCAACACCGGGCGAAACTGGTAAGGAATAAAATTGACGCGGGCGGCATGTAGCGAGTACAGCGTGGAAAGAGAAGGATGGCGTATCTGAAGGGCGCAAAGGTGCGCTTGAAAGGTAGAAAGAGGCAGAATAGCGGAAGCCCTATCCTGCGGAACACTGCGCTGTAATTGACTGGCGTAATAGAAAACTTGTTTGTTGTTCAGGAACACCTGATAGCGGTTCTCAGGAACACCCGGCAAAACCTTTGTGATGACGCCACTGACCTCATCATCGGAGCGCAGACAAACAACTTCCCCGGTAACAAACTCAACAGGAACCTCTGAAGACACGATTTACCTCACTTTGAATATGCGTAGGAAAGCCGCTGTATATTGTTGATCGTTGCGCAAAGCAATGAAGACTGCCACTTCACACTATTTTCGCTTTCCGTTTTAGCAATTCCTGCCCGCATTTACAATTCCAGTACCAGATACGCGGCTTTGGACACTCCAAGGCGCTGATGTGTGTACAAAATCGGCTGCCACAGTCTCCACGAAAATATTTTCAGCAAAATTGGATTCCAGCCATTTCTACACCTTCTAAAAACGCCGCCCAATGTTAATAGTAGGTTGCTTGCCAAAACCAAATAACGTCCCCCAATAACAAGGAAGGGAGGTGCAAAAAGATGCCTGTTCACATCCGTTCGCCTTAACCATGCGGAGGTCACGACGCCTCTACATAAAAACTTGACGTAACGAGACCGAGTGCTGGAAGCGCTGCATTGCCACTATTTCGACGACGTCTCTACATATTGCTTTCCCACTCACGCTGTTCCGACTAGCAGGTATGTGAATCATCGGCAGGAATTAGCTTCGTTCATGGCGAAAAGCCACGCATACCAAAACGATGGAAAGGGATGTAGCCGATGCCGAACTGCAAAGTGGCGGTGGTGGGGGCGGGGAGTTTCGTGTTTGGGCCGAGTGTGCTGGAGCAGACCCTGCTGCATCACCGCCTGCCCGGTCTGGAACTGGCGCTCGTAGACCCGGATACGGACGCGCGCAACGGCATGGCGGGCGTGGCGAAACGCATGGCGCAAACGATGGGACTGGATACCCGCGTTTCCGCCTATGCCGCCCGCGAACCTGCTCTGGACGGGGCCGACTTCGTAATCTGCTGTGCCGCGCCGCAAATGTGGAAGCGGTTCGCCATAGACTGCGAGATTGTTGACCGCCTTTCACCCGGCCATCTGGTCACGGAGTTCGGCGGCATTGCGGGAATCAGTTACTCGCTGCGCCAGATCGCGCTCATTGAAAGCCTTGCCGACGATATGCGCCGCTTGTGTCCCGACGCATGGCTGCTCAACGTGTCCAACCCTTTGCCCCGCGTCACGCAGGCGGCGCATGAGCGGGGCGTGAAAACAGCCGGTTTCTGTTCCGTCAGCATACAGGGCTACGGCATGATTTCGCGCCTGCTGGACGGCGTTTCGGCCTCGTATCCGTTTGCGGAACCGCAGGAAAAATATAAAGCGACAATGGCGGGCATCAATCATTTTTCGTGGCTGTGCGAACTGCAAAACTGCGAAACGAGTGAAGATTTATTGCCCACTCTGCGCCGCGAATTGGAAGCAAGCGCGTCCGCAAGCCGAACCGGGCAAATTCGTTCTGAACAAATCGCCCGCGAAACCGGCTTTCTGCCCATGCCGGGTGACGACCACATTCGAGATTTTCTGCCGCCACAGGGCCACGCGACGCGATCCGCGCCCGGTCACGGTTCTCCCGACGAGCGCAAACAGCGGCTTGACCTGATGCGCGACATTGCGGATGGCAGCCAACCGTGGGACGCTTTGCTGCAAAAGCCCTCGTGGGAGCGTCCGGGCGATGTGATTGCCGCGCTTGCTTACGGACGCCCGCAACGATTGCACTCCCTGAACCTGATAAACACAGGGCAAATTCTCAATCTGCCCCGGAACGTGTTTGTGGAAACCCCCTGCGCTGCCGACGCAAAAGGCCTGCACCCCGCAACAATTGCCTTGCCGCCCCCCGTTGCCGAACTCTGCCGACAAACCGCTGCAGTCACCGACGCCATTGTTCGCGCCGCAAAGGAACGAAGTCTGCCCGTATTGCATCACGCCATCGAACTCGACCCGACCATTGTAGACAAACGCGCAGGGATGGAAGCCCTCCACGCCTGCATTCACGCTCACGCCGACCTTTTGCCTGTTTTTGTCTGAACCATAATCATGCCTGATCATGGTTCAGACAACCGGAGTCCACTATGCCTGAAAACTCCTCTGTCAATATCGTTTCTGAAATGGATTGGACGCTTGCGGACGGTATCTTAAGCGTCAAGGGCGCGATCATTTTAACCGGACTGCCTTCCACCACAACCCTGATTGATGATCCGAACGGCGTGGGCGTGTTTGTGCATTGCGTCCATGAAAAGCCGCTGGCGCGGCTCGTGTTTCCGCTTGGCGAACTATCCGGCATAGCGCGGCTGACCTTTGCGCACCGCTACGAGCCGTTCTGGATGACCGCCAAAGTGGGCGTCAGGGCAGGCGACGTATTGCCGGAAACGCAATTTCTGCTGTGCGAACGCGAAGATAAAAGCGTGGTTCTGTTCGCGCCCATTCTGGACGGCGATTTTCGGGCGTGTTTACAGGGCGCGGGTGAGAAGGGTTTGGAACTAGTTGTCGAGTCGAACGATCCCTCCGTCTGCACAACCGAAGCCGTTTGCCTGTTCATCGCCGCGCATAAAAATCCCTACTTGCTGATGGAATGGGCGGCGGAAAGTGTCATGGCGCGGATGCAGACGGGAAGATTACGCCGCCATAAACTCCTGCCCGAATTTGCCAATCAGTTCGGCTGGTGTACGTGGGACGCCTTTTATCAGGATGTGTCGCAGGATAAAGTCGCAGTCGGGCTGGAGAGTTTTCGCAAGGGCGGCATTCAACTGCGCCTGCTGATTCTGGACGATGGCTGGCAGTCCGTTCGCAAGCGTCCGTCCGGGGAAACGCGCCTGACCGCCTTTGCCGCCAACGAAAAGTTTCCCGATGGGCTTGCCCCGATGGTACGCATGGCAAAGGAAGAGTACGGCCTGCAAACGTTTCTCGTGTGGCACGCGCTCAACGGCTACTGGGGCGGCGTGGATGAAGATTTAATGGCGGAGTATGACGTTCGCCCGGTTCCGCGCCGGTTCGCGCCCGGTATCCTGCATCATCGCCCGATGTTGAACACGCAATGGTGGGGCGAAACCGTTGGGCTGGTGAGCGGCAAAGCCATTTACCGCTTCTTTCAGGATTATCACCGCTATTTGCGCAAACAGGGCGTGGACGGCGTAAAGGTGGATACGCAGGCGACGATTGAGGGCATCGCGGCAGGGGAGGGCGGGCGCGTCCGCCTGATGCGCAACTACCACGAGGCGCTGGAGGGTTCGGTAAACACGCACTTTGACGGCAACCTTATCAACTGCATGTCCTGCGCCAACGACATGCTGTACGCCGCGCTCAATTCCAATATCACGCGAACCTCTACCGACTTTTGGCCCAACAAACCTGAATCGCACGGCGAGCATTTGTACGTGAACGCGCTTGTCAGCCTGTGGTTCGGCGAATTCGTTCACCCGGATTGGGATATGTTTCAGTCGGGACATGAAATGGGCGCGTTTCACGCGATGGGGCGGGCGGTGAGCGGCAGTCCCGTGTACGTGTCCGACAAGCCCGACACGCACAACTTCGACGTATTGCGCAAACTGGTGTTGCCGGATGGAACCGTTTTGCGTTCGCCCAACCCCGGACGCCCGACCCGCGACTGCCTGTTCCACGACCCGACCAAAGAAGACGTTCTGCTCAAAATCTTCAACCGCAATTGGAGCGAACTGCGCGGCGGCGTTGTCGGGGTGTTCAATGCGCGTTACCATGCGCCTGATCAGCCGCCAACAGCCGGGGACGCCGCTAATGTTGACAAAGTCTCGCTTTCCGATATTGCCGCCCCGAACGCAGTGGTTCAGGAAGAGGCGAGCATGGCAGGGTACGTCTCCCCTTCCGATATTGACGGGATTCCTGGCGAGCAGTATGTGGTTTTCCGCCATTCCACAGGCGAGTGCCGCGTCCTGAATTTAGAAGAACGCTGGCAGTTTGAATTGCCCGCGCTGACCGGCGACGTGTTCACTACCGCGTCTATCAGAGACGGCTTCGCGCCCGTTGGTCTTGCCGATATGTATAACAGCGGAGGTGCTATTCTCCAATGCGGCTTCCTGAAAACCATCGGAGCGCAACAGCGCATTAGTCTGCGGGTTCGAGGGGAGGGCCGCTTTCTCGCATGGAGCGAGAAACGTCCCGCCACTATCTTGATCGACGACAATTCCCAGCCCTTTACCTATTCGGAAGAAACACATCGGCTGGAGTTTCAATTGCCGCTTACATTTCTGTCCGACGTTGTTGTGGAATGGGAGATTGTCTGAACCATGATTAGGCATGATTAAGGTGATTATCTCGATGTACTCTCCGTTCACCTTCCGAGTAAACGCGCAAACTTACGCTTCACAATCATGCTAATCACCTTAATCATGCCTAATCATGGTTCAGACAAAAGGGGGTGAAACAATGACCGAAGCGCAATTGGACAAAGTTGAAGACACTCTCGGATTGAAATTGCCCGCCGATTACCGCGCCGTCAGCCGGGAGTTTCCGTTCCGCCGTATCGGCAATGAGGAGGTCTACTGGTTCTACGACGATCCTGATGAGGTTATTTGGGGAACTCGTGACCCGATGAGTCCCGCCGGTAATTACGACAAGGCAAACTGGAAGCCGACGTACCTCCTGATTGGACACGGCGCGGCGGGTGACGAACACTTGATAGATACCGCCCTTGCCCACTCGCCCGTATACCTGCTCAGTCACGAAGACCACTCCATTGTGGAAGAGTGGGCAAGTTTGAGCGCGTTTGTCGAGGATTGGAACAAAGAAACCGAGCAGGCGGAATGGCAGGAGGCGGATAACGCTCGGAGACGCCGCATAGAGGAGCAAAAAACGCGGAAGTGGGGGTTAGTAATCCTGATACTTATTCTGCTCAGTTGTGTGCTGGTCGCCCTGATGATACGCTCACCCCATTCCACGCGCCGTTCGCGCCGCGAAGCCCAACACGCTACATCAACTTCCTGAACACATCGTATTTTGCAGGATAATACACATGGACAACACTCGCGTTACACGCATCGAATGGGGACAATTGGAGGGGCAGCGTCCGCGCAATGCCGGATGCAATGCCCGATTGGGAGAACACGGCAGCCGCATCCCCCTGCCGCTCGTTCGTTTGACAACCGCAGACGGCGCTACGGGTTTTGGGGCGAGCCGGATTGAAAAGGAACAGGCGGAGTGTCTGCTCGGCGCGTCCCTGAGCGATTTGTATGATCCCGAAGTCGGAGTTCTGGACACGGGAAGGGGCGTGGAATACGCGCTGTGGGACTTAGTTGGCAAGCAAAACAATCTGCCGGTTTACGCGCTCGCGGCGCGGATTGCGGGACAAGCCGCGCCGGAAACTCTGCGCGTCCCCTGCTACGATACGTCACTGTATTTCGATGACCTGCATCTCGATTCCATAGCGGAAGCCGCCGCCCTCCTTGCCGATGAAACGCGGCAGGATATGGCGCGGGGACATTGTAATTTCAAAATCAAAGTCGGCAGAGGGGCGCGTCACCTGCCGCTGGAAGCGGGAATCGAGCGGGATATTGCTATTATCCACGCGGTTCGGGAAATGGCAGGGCCGGACGCAACTCTGTTCATTGACGCCAACAACGGCTACAATCTCAATCTTACCAAGCGCGTTCTGGCGGAAACAGCCGAATGCAACCTGTTCTGGCTGGAAGAGGCGTTTCACGAAGACCCCGTATTGTATCGCGACCTGAAAACGTGGCTGCAAGCCCGCGCCCTGCCGACCCTGATTGCGGACGGCGAAGGCGATGCTGCCCCGCGCCTGCTCAACTGGGCGCAGGAGGGCTTGATTGACGTGATTCAGTACGACATCTTCGGGTACGGATTTACCCGGTGGCTGCAAACAGGCCGACAGATAGCCCAATGGAACGTTCGCGCGGCTCCGCATCACTACGGCGGACATGTGGGCAACTACATTTCCGGGCATCTGGCCCCCGCGCTGCCGAACTTCACCTTTATCGAATGGGATGAAGCGACAACGCCCGGACTGGAAGCGCCGGGTTACATTATCGAAGCGGGAAAACTGCACATTCCCGACTCGCCCGGATTTGGGCTTGCGCTTGATGAAGACCGTTTTCGTGAAGCCGTTGCCAATGGTGGCGACATGACGAGTTAGCGTATCGCGCTTTGCCGGAACAAGCGTGGACAAACCAACGTCCTTTTGCCAAAACGCGCCGATAAAGGAGTGCTTTGCTATGGGAACCCGGCCACCGCGCCCGCAATCAAGACAAACCAAAAATTTTGAGGAAACGCCGCTTGCCGCGCGGAAAAGACAGATGCGCTCGTGGCTGATTCTGGGGGCGGGGGCCGTCGGCGTGGCAGGCGCTATCGCCAAATGGGCAATGCAGGCGCGGCAGGAGACGCCGTCGGCAACATCCGGCAAACCATCGTCGCGCGCGAACCAGACAGCAGATTTAGCGCTGCAATCGGAAGGCACGGGTACGCCGGTTCCGCTTGCTGTGGACGCATCCGTTTCGCTTGTTGCGGGGATGCCGCAAAGCGCCACGCCTACCAATGATGCGCGTACCGCGCTTGTGGAACCTGAAGCCGCGCCGGAACCAATTGTAAATCAGGGCGCGAATCCACTACAGTCGCCCGCTCCTACCACACCGGCTTCTACTCCAAAGAAGGCCAAAACAGGCAAGACAGCGAAATCAGCGGCAGCAACGCCGGAGATGATAACGCCGTCGGTCATAGCGGCAACGGCGGCAACAACCAATACGGCAACATCCGGGGGGTCGCGCAAGCGCGGCAAAATGAGCGAGGAGTACGATCAGGCTCTGCAAGCCAACAGCCAGCCGACTTCGGAGAGCGCGGGTAATCGTTCGGTGGGTGCGAAAGGCAATTCCATGACAAACAGTGATGCAATCTTCGCTTCGTCTACGCCAGTGACAGGCGCGCAGGCGGCTAACGCGCCAGCCGCTTCCGCCGGCCCCGCGCCCTCCACTTCTCCCGGCGGCGCGGCAGAGCAGGCGCTTTCCACACAGGCGGAGGGCAAAATGGCCGTTGGCGAGGAGTTGCGGGATCGCGAGTTCCCGGTTCCCCCGCAGGAAAGCGGCGCGGCCTCGCAAAAATTGGTGGTGGATCAGGAAACGATGCATGACGGTGGCCCGCGTCAGGGCGGCGCAATCGGAACCGTAGCCGGAGATCACCAGAACAAAGGCGAAGTGGGCGACATCGAAGATCAGGCCGCTAAAACTCCTGACTTCGCGCAGCAACGCTAAGTACAGGTCAATAGAAATAGGGAGTGGAATTCGCGTCCGGTAGGACGCTTGGCGGAACGCCACTTTAGACGGGTGTTTTCAACACCCGGAATTGCAAACCAGATTTGCGTTGACCTGTAATAAGAATGATGTGTTAAGAAGCTGGCGTTGAGCATTGAGCATTAAGACCGAAAGTTATTCCGACTGTTTAATGCTCAACGCTTAACGCTTGTTTTCTCGGAACGGGCGTTGTTTCGCGGACAAGCGGAACAACCTTGCGCGACGCCGCCATTTGCAGCACATGAACGGTTTTGGAGCGTTTCCAGATCAGCCTGTGTTCGGCCCCAGTACGCGCAGTACGCCTGCTTGCCATCCACAGTAGGAACCCACCCCGCTATGCCCTCGCCGGTAAACAGCACTACCCGCGCATAAGGCTTGACAGGAATGTCGTCTCGAAAGACATACATGCCTGCCACCGCCTCCTGTGCGCTGCCCTCCAGATAATCTTCCGTACAGACCGCCCATCCGCGCAGATTGACCGTCACTAACCCCTGATTTTGCAGTACGACATACTCGCTCTGTGGATTTGCGGCGGGATGTACTTCAACGATTTTCAGCATGAGGAAACTCCAGGATAGGGAGTAGGGAGCAGGGAGTGGGGAGTAGGAAGAACCCCGTTCAATCTGTGCGTTAACCTACTCCCCACTCCCTATTTTACGAACAGCCGTATACTGAGCCACACGACAGGCATTTGTAGCAGGCGCCATTGCGCACCATGATTGCGCCACATTCCGTGCAAATGGGGGCGTCCGACTGATTCTGGAACGTTTGATGTTCCCGATCCGCAAGGGATTGCGGTTGCGTCTCCACTGTGGGCGCAGCCGTCAGCGTCAGGGGCGGGGCTTCTGCGGCTGCGCTGATGGAATTCTCTTCGCCGTGTCCGTTGGACAACGTTGGCTGCGTGGGTTCCGGCACGCGGTTGAGGAACTTGGAACCCAGCCACCGGAAGATATAATCCATGATGGACTTGGCGAAACGTATGTCCGGGTTGTTGGTGACGCCGGACGGCTCAAACCGGGCATGCGCGAACTTGTCCACAAGGGTTTGCAGCGGTACGCCGTATTGCAGCGCAAGCGAAATAGCGGTCGCAAACGAGTCCATCAGGCCGGAAATCGTCGAGCCTTCCTTGCTCATGGTCAGGAAGATTTCGCCGGGTGTGCCGTCCGGGTACATGCCGACCGTGATGTAGCCCTCGTGTCCCGCAATGCTGAACTTGTGGGTCATTGCCGCCCGCTCGTCGGGCAATTTTCGCCGCAGCGGTTTGTTGACGACAATGGTGGCTGGCGATTGGTGGCTGGTGACTGGTGTTGGGGCTGTTTCTGTTCCCTCTTCCCTCTTTCCTTTGCCCTCATCGGTTTTCGCCACATCCGCTTTTTTCGTCATCAGCGGCTGTGTGCGCTTCGATCCGTCGCGATAAATGGCAATGGCTTTCAGTCCGAGTTTCCAGCCTTCGACATAAACGCCCATAATCTCTTCTGCTGTCGCCTCATGCGGCATGTTCACGGTCTTTGAGATCGCCCCGGAAAGGAACGGTTGGGCGGCAGCCATCATGCGGACGTGTCCGAGATAGTGGATGGAACGCTCACCATTGCCGGGTTTGAACGCGCAGTCGAAAATGGACAGGTGTTCGGGTTTGAGATCGGGATTGCCTTCGATGGTGTCATGCGCGTCAATGTAGGCGATGATGCTCTTCACTTCCGTTTCCGAGTAACCTAATCGCATCAGAGCTTCCGGCACGGTGTTGTTGACGATTTTCATCACGCCGCCGCCGACAAGGTTCTTGTACTTGACGATGGCAATGTCCGGCTCAATCCCGGTCGTGTCACAGTCCATCAGAAACCCTATAGTTCCGGTGGGGGCCAACACCGTGACCTGCGCATTGCGATAGCCGTTGTCCGTTCCCACCTCAATGGCATCGTCCCAACACTTACGGGAGGATTGCATCATGTCGGCGGGAACCAGTTTGCCGTTGATGTCTTCCACGGCCTGCCGGTGCATCCGCATGACATCGAGCATGGGTTCGCGGTTCTTGTGGTAGCCGGGAAAGGCCCAGCCGTGATCGCGGGCAATGATAGCGGACTGATGGTACGCTTCCCCCGTCATAATAGCGGTAATGGCCCCGGCATACGCGCGGCCCTCGTCGCTGTCATAGGCCAGTCCGCGCGCCATGAGCAGCGCGCCCAGGTTGGCGTAGCCCAGACCGAGCGGGCGGTAATCGTGCGAGTTCTCCTGAATACGCGGCGTCGGGTAGCTCGCGTTGTCCACGAGAATCTCCTGCGCGATAATCATAACTGCGGCAGCCATGCTTGAACGCTTCCACATCGAAGTCATACTGCGCGTTGCGGAACTTCATCAGGTTTAACGACGACAAATTACATGCTGTATCATCAAGAAAAACGAATTCCGAGCATGGATTACTTGCATTAATTTTATCTGTGTTTTTGCATGTGTGCCACTTGTTGATGGTGGTGTCGTACTGCATGCCGGGATCGCCGCAAATCCACGCGCTTTCGCCGATTTTCTTCATCAGGTCGGCGGCTTGATAGGTTTTGTTGGGCTGATTGTCCGTCACATTAAGCGTAGTCCACTGCCCGCCTTTGAGGTACGTCTGCATGAACTCGTCGGTGACGCGCACGGAATGGTTCGCGTTCTGGAACTGGACGCTGTCATACGCGCCACCCGGCACATTGAACATGCCGCTGTAACCGGAGTCAATCAGCGCCCACGCCTTTTTCTCCTCATCGGCCTTGCTGACAATGAACGGCTCAATGTCGGGATGTGTTACATCAAGTAAAACCATTTTTGCAGCACGTCTCGTTTTTCCACCACTTTTTATGGCAGCGGCAAACTGGTCGAAACCGCGCATAAAGGAGAGGGGACCGGACGCCGTGCCGCCGCCTTTGAGCTTCTCATTGGAACCGCGAAGCGTAGAAAGGTTGGTTCCCGTGCCGCTGCCGAACTTGAACAGCATACCCTCGGTTTTTGCAAGCGTGAGAATGGACTCCATTGTGTCATCCACGCTGTTGATAAAACAGGCCGAAGCCTGCGGAACCGGCTGATCTTTGAGGCCGACGTTGAACCAGACGGGGGAGTTGAAGGCGGCTTTCTGGTGCAGCAGAATGTGGGTGAGTTCGTCCTGAAAGGTTTGCGCGTCGGCTTCAGTCGCAAAATAGTCCATTTTGCGGCCCCAGTTGGCAATGGTATCGGCCACGCGCCCGATAAGCTGCCGGACGCTGTGTTCGCGTTCGGGCGTCCCGACATGCCCCCGGAAATACTTGGACACGACGACGTTGGTGGCAAGTTGCGTCCACGATTTAGGGATTTCGCAATTCTTCTGCTCGAACACTTTTTCGCCGCGCTCGTTGGAAATTACCGCGTCGCGCAATTCCCATTCCACCGTGCTGTACACGTCCTCGCCGGGTTGGGTGAAGCGGCGCTCCACTTTCAGGCCGGTCGCGTTGTTGAGCCGGAAATTGCTGTCATTGCCGCTGCCATTGGTCGCGGCCACTTTCACGCGCCCGTTGGCTTTGTCGGCTTTGTCGCTGACGCCATGCCCGTTGCTGACGCGGGCTACGGCGATGTCTGTGGGCGGGGTTTGCGTGTCGTCGGAATGAATCACGCTGTCAATGTTGGTCTGCTGGGGGTCTTGCATGGATGCGAACTCCCTTTCAAAAAGAAATGGTGGAAAAGATGCGCGTTACCGAAGCGATTGTTGCGGTCGCGACAATTCTTCCGGCGTGGAAATAATCAGGTCAGGGTTAGCGGAAAGCAAAGCGTCTTTGTTGTCCGTACCCCATAGAGCAGCGATAGCATAAATACCGGCGGCTTTCGCGCCCACGATGTCGTGGCTGCTGTCGCCGACGTGCGCGACCTGTTCGGGAGGCAAGCCGAGCAATGCTAAGGCGCGTAGAAACGGCTCGGCGTCCGGCTTGGGATGGGTCACTTCGTCGCCGGGAACGATGAATTCAAAATAGTCCGTCAGCCCCGATGTTTCCAGATGGCGAACCGCCATTGTGACGGAACTTGGTGGTGACAATCGCCATGCGCAGCCCGCGTTCGCGCAGGCCGTTCAGCATCTCCACAACGCCGGGAAAGGCGCGAACATCGTCACAATTGGCCCGCATGTGGGCGCGGTATGTTTGCCGCAACTCGTCGAGCAATGTGGGCGTCAGTTCCACATTGTAGAACGCGCATACCGCCGTCAGGGTATCATCTAAGGGCAGGCCGACAAGCCGTTCCCAGATTTCGCGCCGCATCGGACGGCCCAAATGCGCTTCAATCGTATGCTCGTAACACTGCATAATCAGGCCGTGCGTGTCGGCCAGTGTGCCGTCGAGGTCGAATAAAATGGCTTTCATGGTTTTTTTGTATCGCGCCGCCGCAGCATGTTGACGATCTCTTTGAACTGCGTGGCGTCCTCGAACTGGCGGTACACGGACGCGAAACGCACATACGCCACCTGATCTATGGCCTTCAATTTGTCCATGACCAGTTCGCCGATTTCGCGGGAGGGAACCTCTTTTTCCAGCCGGTTGTACAGCATCCGCTCGATGTCGGCGGCGGCCTCCTCTAAGGTTTCAACGTGGATGTCTTTGCGGCCTTTGCAGGCCAGTCGCATACCCTCCACGATTTTCTTACGGTCGAAGGGTACGCGGCGATTGTTGCTTTTGACCACAAACAATTGCAGTTCTTCGATCTCCTCCATTGTGGTGAAGCGGCGACCGCAGTGTTCGCACTCGCGCCGTCGCTTGATGGAGGCTCCTTCATTCAACGTGCGGGTTTCCAGCACGCGATCCCGGTTGACAACGCCACAGAACGGACACTTCATACGTTAAGATGGTTCCTGCCCGGCTGTTACGCGGGAAAACGCCTGCTCCGTTGCCGGGATGATTGCCGCTGAGTAAAACTCCTGCGAAAGCCTGTATCCGGCGGACCCGCGCAATGTAAATCGCTGCATAATTTCGTTATTGCCGAATGTGGTTTCCTGCGTGGTCTAAATGTGGGCTGAGAATAGAATAACACTACTAGCAGTAGTCTGTCAAGGGGTTTCGCGCCCTGATCCGTAAATTGTTCGGATTCTTTTTCAGGCGCCTGCTCTGCAATGCGTTAATAGGGCGACTGCATCGGGGGCATACTGCCGGTCAGGGGCGCGGCGGGCGCAACCCGGTAACTGGTAACGCGGTACGCCCCGGCAGAGTAAGGGTTTGGCGGACGCGCGGGCGTAGTGTTGCGAACCGGACTATCCGCGTACAGCGACGGCCTTGTTTGCAGCGCAGTGTTGGCGGACGAAGCCGCGAAGGAAGTTTCTGTCCTCCTGCGCATTACCGTTTGCCTGTCTGCCATGACCGGGCGATACGAATTGGATGCCACAGTTGTTTGCGGCGCAATCGAGGACGAGGACAGCGGCATTGCAGGGGTTATGGTAGATGCAAGGCGCGGACGGGAATGAGGCCAGAAGCCCAGCGCGAGAATGAACAGCGTCAGGAAGGTTAAATTTCCGAGAAGCGGGCGCAGCCACTTCCAATCCCCCTTCTGGCCGCCCCGCGACACTTGAAAACGGGGTTCGGCAGGCAGTTCCCAGACGACATGCCGCGTTCGCTCCGCAGACTGCGCGCAGGAAACCTGCGTTTGAGGCCGTTGGCGCGTGTCGACGTGAGCATATATCTGCCGCGTACAGTCTTCCTGCGGGACAATCTGCTCCAGTTGTTTGAGGAAAAGTTCGTCGTTCATAAAAGTATTGTTGAAAATATTTCAGGCAACCGGCCTGTATGAAGAGGCGCAACCCCTATTTATTATCAGCTGTAAGCGTTGCTTTCAACTGATGCAGTTGCGCCTCAACCATATTCAGCGCGTTCAACAGTTCCTCGCGGTTTGCCATAAAGATAGCCTGCCAGAACCCGCGGTCGGCGACGGCAAC
Source organism: uncultured Chthonomonadaceae bacterium (assembly GCA_963817895.1). Classification (GTDB taxonomy): domain Bacteria; phylum Armatimonadota; class Chthonomonadetes; order Chthonomonadales; family Chthonomonadaceae; genus CAWFQB01. The sequence goes on along the minus strand of CAWFQB010000001.1, from coordinate 1,031,380 downwards.
CCGCGTCAGGTCGCGGAAACTGCTGCCCGCCATTTGCCGCGCCTGCGGCGCATCCGGCTGCGCGGCAATCATGTCGGCAAACGCGAACGAAAGCGCGTGCGGCAAATGGCTGACCAGAGCCACCAGACGGTCATGCTGTCTGCTGTCGAGCAAAACGGGTCGCGCGCCCACTGCCTGCGCCATTGCCGCCACTTTCGCCGCCCATACATTTGTATTCACGTCTGGTTCTTCCGTGCCGACAATGCCCCATGCCGCGTCCGTAAACACATCGGCCCGCGCCGCGTCAATGCCGCCCCCCGGCGCGCCCGCCATGGGATGCCCGCCCACAAACCGTTTGCCAAACAACCTTTCGCCCGTTTCCACAATCGCGCGTTTCGCGCTGCCGATGTCGGTAATCAGCGCGTCTGGCCGAACCAGAGGAGGCAGGGCTTCCAACAAAAGCGGAATTGCCGCAACGGGCGCAGCCAAAATGATACAGTCCGCGTCTATGACGCCCGTTTGCAAATCGGTTACAACTTCGTCAACCGCCCCGACTTCGCGCGCCCGCGCCAGAACACGTTCGCTTGTATCCACGCCTACAACCGTTTGCGTAACGCCTCGCGCGCGTAATGCCATGCCGAGCGAACCGCCCATCAGCCCGACGCCAATGATGGCGACGCGCTTGAAAAGCGGCTGAGAATTATCCTCTTGAAGCAAAGGCTCCATTGAACAACTTTGTGATAATAAACGGTGAATGATGACGAATAAATCCTCTTAACCAGACGCGACTCGAGACTCTCGACATGTTTGCGCGCAGCCATTACTGCTGTTGGCGCATGGCTTCCACATCAGCGCGTAACTGCGCCAACGCCGCTTCTGCGCTATCGGCGCGGCGCGCTTCCGCCTGAGCCTGATGCTCGGCGGCCTGAGCGCGTTGCGCTTCTTCATTAGCGCGTTGCGCTTCGGCCTGCGCCAGCCTTTCTGCGATCAGGGCGCGTTGCGCTTCTTCATTAGCGCGTCGCGCCTCCATATCAGCGCGTTGCGCTTCGGCCTGAGCCTGACGCTCGGCAGCAAGACGCTGTGTTTCGGCTTCTTCGTAGGCGCGCAGCCACTCTCCCCTTGCCGGATCGTAGAAGCGCAGGGCATCGTTGTGAACAACCAGTTCCAACTGCAACTGCTCACTCCACATCCGGTCCTCGCGCAGTTCGATGCTCTGGTACGTTCCCCCTTGCAAACGCTGCCCCTGCAAACGCGGATGCAGATAGTCGCCTGTGGGATCGAACTGGAAATATTCCGCCACCCGTAGCGTCTGTTCGTAGAGGGGCCGTTTGTCCTCCACATCTTCTTTCTGCGTGGCTTTGGACGTGATTTCAAACACGACGGCAGGCGCAACGCCGTTCTCCTCCCACACCTTGTAGGACTTGCGCCGCTTTTTTCTACGCCAATGACTACGTAGCAGTCGGGCGAGATTCGCTGCCTGGGACTGCCTTCCTGATAGTACACAAAGTCGTTGCCTGCCACATACACATCAGGACGGGCGGCAAAGCGGTATTTGAGGGCGTCACAGCAGTAGGCCATCTGTTCACGATGCAACGTGTCTTCAGCCATCGGCTTGCCGTCTCCCATCGGGTAGTAGACCGCCCGCTTGCCAACAGGTTTGTCGTTACGCGGTTGCCTGATCGCTTCTATGGTTTCTATGGCTGCCATCGTGGTTTCTCCTGCGCCGTATTCTGCAAATACAGCATCCGCATCAGCCGAAAATACATACTTCACGTCCAAAATCCGGAGCGTTTATTCACCGGCAAGACATCTAAAGAGTTTTTCCTACGGCCTGCGCAATGGGGCGAATGTCCTGCATCAGTTCCTCGAATTGCGCGAACGTCAGGGATTGCGGGCCGTCCTTGATCGCTTTTTCAGGGTTGGGGTGCGTTTCGATGATGATGCCGTCCGCGCCCGTCGCTACCGCGCCCCGCGTTACCGCGTTGACCAGACTGCGCTTGCCGGTCGCATGGGAAGGATCGGCGAAAATGGGCAGGTGCGACAACTCTTTAATGGCGGGTATGGCGTTGATGTCGAACGTATTGCGCGTGTACGTTTCAAAGGTGCGGATACCCCGTTCACACAAAATAATCTCGTAGTTGCCCTGACTGGCGATGTATTCCGCCGCCTGTAGCCACTCCTCAATCGTGCTGGCCCATCCGCGTTTGAGCATGACGGGTTTGCGAACTTTCCCGATTTCGCTCAACAGGGAAAAGTTGGTCATGTTGCGCGTGCCGATTTGAAAAATGTCCGTATAGTTGCCGACGAGTTCCACGTCCCGCGTGTCCATCACTTCGGTAATGATAGGCAGGCCGGTCTGCTGACTGGCTTCCGCCAGCAGTTTCAGCCCCGCTTCGCCCATGCCGTGAAACGAGTACGGACTGGTGGACGGTTTGAACGCGCCGCCGCGCAGGACATGCGCGCCCGCTTTTTTCACAAACGCGGCGGTTTCAAACAGCATTTCGGGCAATTCAACGGTACACGGCCCCGCCATCACGCACAGTTGCCCGCCGCCGATCTGAACGCCGCGAACATTGATAACCGTGCCTTCGGGCTTGAACGCCTTGCCGACCAGTTTGTACGGCTTCAGAATGGGAACCACGCGCTCCACATAAGGCCGCGATTCGAAATGCTCGACCAGATCGCTTTTGTCGCGTTCGGGCGTGCCAATCACACCGATAATGGTGCGCTCTACGCCCTCGGAAAGATGAACGCCATACCCCCGGCCCTTCAATTCCTCCAGCAGTTCCGCCTGCTGCGCCCCGGTGGTTTCCGGCGCTAATATGATTATCATTTTCTTTCTTATCCTCACCGGCTAGAAAAGGAGAAAAGGAGAAGAGGAGAAGAGGAGAAGTGGTGTGTCTCTCCTTTTCTCCTTTTCTCCTTTTCTTCTCTTCTCCTCTTCTTCCTACAGGTGCGCGTGAATTTTGAAGTGTGTGATGACGGGCGCTTTAACGCCGTATGCGTCGCTGACGGTCAGCGTCCCTACATAGTCGCCCTCTTTGTAGTAGACGTGATCCACATTCCGGCCAACGGATTCTTCCTGAATACCGTCCTTATCGTCCCAGTCCCAGGAGTATTTCAGGGGTGTGGCGCCCGCGTTCGCGCTCGCGGTATAGCGGTAGTGGTTTTTGGTGGACACGTCCTTATCGGAAACGGGTTCCAGTTTGATGGGCGTGGAGTCTATCACGACGCCGATACGCCCGACGTACATCACGCCGGAACTATCGCCGAAAAGCCGGACTTCGCTGAAGTGGGCGTTGTCCGCGCTGATGCCCGGAATCTGGCTGACGGGGATGCTCACCAGACGCCACTGATTCTCCTGAACCCCGGTCGCCACAGGCAGCATAAACTCCGTGCCTTTGCCGCCCGCCCGATTTAGAACCACGCGCACGTTTTCAATCGCTTTGGCGCGCGCGCCGAACTCGCGGCTGCGCCCGACTTGAAGCCGCCGGGTCCATTGCTGCCGGGAAATCCCAACCCGCCGCCCGATCCCCCGAAGCCGCCGGGTCCCGCTCCGCCAAAGCCAGGGCCTGCGCCCGCGCCCGCGCCTGTCGGAGGAGCCGGCACAAGCACGGCCATCTGCAAGTACGCATTTTTGTTGGCGACGTAGCTGCTCAGGTTCACGGGATTATTCAGGCGCAGCACAGCGCCCTGAAACTGCCCGTGCGTTACCACGCGCAGCGATTCGGTTCCCGTGTACACATTTTTCTCATCTTCGGTGACGCTGCCGCTGCCCCAACTGCCCAGCTTCAGTCCCGATGTTTGCGCGGATGTACCCTGAAAGATGTTGAGCGCGTTCGTGGTCTGCCGCGCATACGCCGCGCCGACGCCGCTCAAACCAACAATTCCAGCAAGGCCGCCGACGGCCAACAGGCGGCGTTTTGCGCCGATTCGAAAAGAACGGTTTATCATGGTTTGCTCTCCTCAATTGCTTGTGCAGGTAAATGTTGCAATGGAAAACGGGAGAGGGCGCAATAAATTGCTCCCCCTGCAAAATTATTCGCGCAGGTTATTCTTAACCTGAACGGCAGCGAGGTCCGATTATGACTCCATTATACGATAAAATCAGAAGGAAAGTAGTCGGTAGTTCATTGTCATACGGAAGGCGGACTACTTTTCCGATGTGGCGGCAATTGAACGCGCTGAATGGCGGTTGCCTGTCCGGTCGCCGTATTAATGTCTACCAGAACGCCGCTTAATTGCGCTTCGCCCTCCGCCACCTCGAAGCGAGCGGGCAGCCCGCTGGTAAATTTCGGAATTACGATGTCGCGCTTCATGCCGATAACGGAATTGATCGGGCCGGTCATGCCCACATCCGTTAGATACGCCGTGCCGCCGTCCAGAATACGCTCATCGGCGGTTTGAATGTGCGTGTGCGTCCCCACAACCGCGCTGACGCGCCCATCCACGTAGTAGCCGAACGCCTGTTTTTCGGACGTGGCCTCGGCGTGGAAATCTATGAAGATCAGGCGCGTCCGCCGATGTAATTCCTCCAGAATGGTGTCTATAGCGCGAAACGGATCGTCTACAGATTCCATGAACACGCGCCCCTGTAGGTTTACCACGCCGAACGGCCCTGCCGGGGACGCGAACACGCCCCAACCCCTGCCCGGCGCTCCCGGCGGGTAGTTGTCGGGACGCAGCAGGCGCGGCTCCTCGTCCAGCATCGGGTAAATGTCGCGCTTGCCCCACGCATGGTTGCCCAGCGTAATCACGTCAACATGGTGGCGCAGCAGGGTCAGGACAATATCCGGCGTGATTCCGATACCCCCCGCGGAGTTCTCCCCGTTGACGATTACGAAATCTACCTTATGTTCCGTTTTCAGCCGGGGAACCAACTCCTGCGTGAGCAGTCGTCCCGGCTTGCCGACGACATCGCCGACCATGAGTACGCGCATGAAGAACTCCGGGGCGAGATACGAGATACGAGATACGAGTAAAACTCATTTGTTCTACCCTGAGCCATTTCTATGACTAACAGGAGGCTTTTCACTCGTATCTCGTATCTCGTATCTTCCTCTCTACTTCGCAAAATCCACCGACCGGGTTTCGCGGATGACGGTTACTTTGATCTGGCCGGGGTACTCCATTTCGTCTTCGATGCGCCTCGCCATGTCGCGCGCCAGTTTCAGGGACGCCAGATCGTCAAGCTGCTCCGGGCGCACGATCACGCGAATTTCGCGGCCCGCCTGCACCGCGAACACTTTCTCCACGCCTGCAAAACTTTCGCCGATGTCTTCCAGTTTCTTCAGGCGCTTGACGTAGGTTTCCAGCGTTTCACGCCGCGCGCCGGGACGGGCGGCGGAAATCTGGTCGCCGCAAATCACCAGAATAGCCTCGACAGTGGCAGGTTCCACGTCGTGATGGTGCGCTTCCGCCGCATGGACAACCGGTTCGGATTCGTGGTTGCGACGCAAAATCTCTCCGGTAATCAGCGCGTGAGGTCCCTCAATCTCGAAGTCTACGGCTTTGCCCAGGTCATGCAGCAATCCCGCGCGCCGCGCGATGTGAACATCCGCGCCCACTTCCGCCGCCAACATGCCGCATAGAAGGGATACTTCGATGCTGTGATTCAGCACGTTCTGCTTGAAGGAGGTGCGATATTTCATTTTGCCGAGCAGATGCACGATTTCCGTGGAAAGCCCGGTCATGCCGGTTTCCAGCACCGCCCGCTCGCCCGCCTCCTGTATCCGCGCTTCCACCTCGGTTTCCGCTTTTTTGTACAGCTCCTCGATGCGCCCCGGATGGATGCGCCCGTCTACAATCAGATTGGTCAGGGCGATACGCGCTTTTTCCCGGCGAACCGGGTCGAAGCCGGACAGCACGACCGTATCCGGCGTGTCATCAATAATCAAATCCACGCCCGTAATCGTCTCGAAGGCGCGAATGTTGCGGCCTTCGCGCCCGATGATGCGCCCTTTCATCTCGTCGTTGGGCAGGGGAACGACAGAAACGGTTGTTTCCGACGTTTGATCCACGCTGCACCGCTGTATGACATCCGTGACGATCTGACGCGCTTTTCGCTCTCCATCCCGGCGCGCGCCCTCCTCAATGTCGCGCATCAGTTTCGCGGCATCGTGGCGGCTTTCGTCCTCGACGTTTTTCATAAACAGAGCGCGGGCATCCTCCTGCGACAGTCCGGCAAGACGTTGGAGTTCCTGCCGCTGTTTGGTCAGCAGGGTTTCCACTTCCTGCCGCACCTGCAAGGTTTGCGCTTCGCGATCCTGTATCTGGCGTTCCCGACCCTCGAAGCCTTCGGCCCGACGGTCGAGATTCTCTTCCTTTTGTGCCAGTCTTCGCTCTAACCTCTGGACTTCAGCTCGTTTCTCCCGGTTTTCAGTTTCAACTTCCTCGCGGAACTGAAGCGCGTCTTCTTTCGCCTCCAGAACCGCCTGCCGTTTGGCGGACTCGACCTCTTTGAGCGCGTCGTCTTTCAACTTTTGCGCTTCCAGCTGCTGTGTCTGTACCAGTTCGGCAACGCGCGCGCGTTCGCGCGTTTCAATTGGCTTAATCAAAAAGGTTCGTTCAAGAAAAAACCCTACGAGCAATGCTAAGAGTGTGACTAAAAGAAAAGCGATGACTTGATTTGGTAACAATCCCTCACCTCCAGACAGAATAGTGGGCAGCCCACGAACCTCTGTCCGAGATTGAGCAAGGGTAAACAGCCGACCGTCTGTTCCCAACCAACCTCCGCCACACCCGGCCCGTTTCCTGACAAGTCTGTAACAAGCAGAGAAACGGGAAAAAGGCTGTATCGGGCGGAATGTCTGTTGTTATGAACTCCGGCCTGCTGCGACTGGCAGGTTGACTGCGCTCCAAAGCGAATTCAAGTTGCAAAACCCGCTTCCAACGCAAAAACCACGAAAAGTTATTCAGTATTCGGCGTCCGTTCCGCCAATACCTGCTTGATTGTACTCCAATTGGAGTGATGGAGGTAAAAAGTAAAGTGATTTTTGTCGTATCTGCAATTAGCAGCCTGGCGGTCACTATGTGGGGTGGTCTAAAAGGCTCTCCGTTTAATCTGTGCCACGAATATGGTAAGTGACCTGCTCATCGAAATCTTTCGCCAGTGAAAGAACTCCCAGGTACTCGCAGCTGAATAGCTTTGAAACGGCGCGGTGGCCACTCACCTCGGACATCAGCAGGGCGACGAACTGCTCCGTGGCGTAGATGTGGCCGGGTACGGTGATGGGTTCCAGACGCGCGGCGCGATTGACATGCGAACCATAATAGTTGAGTCGCTGCGTGATCGGGTCCTTTGCTTCAAAAATCGGTCCGACATGCAGGGCGATACGCGCATCAATCCCCTTCCGCGCGTCCGTATTTTTCCAGGGTGTTTCCTTGACGGCTTTTTGCAGAGAAAGCGCGTACTCCATCATATCCTGCGCCTTTTCCATGACCGCAAAGATCGCATCGCCCCACGTATTCACAAAAAGCGGCTTCGGCGTAAGGCGATCCGCGACCGTCATCCAGAACTCGTACAGAAACGCGGGAATGGAGGCCTCTTCGAGTTTGCTGTAACCCACCACATCCGCGAACAGCATCGTGCAGATGCGACGCTGCCCAGGATAAGTGGGCGCGCCCTGCGGGGCGCGCGGCTTGTCTCCAGTCCTACCGGTGAAAGCAGGCGGGGCATTGCGCGGCGCGCCTGGGGGCGTCAGGCTGTCAAGACGGATTATCTCGCGCTTGTTCTTATAGGGCCAGCGTCTGATGAAATCCGCCGTTCTGCCCACCATTTCGGTCGGTACGCCATCCCAAACCGCCAGCAGGCGCGGCGAAATCAGCAGCGTGTGGGCGCGCAATTCCGCATAGCCATGAAAGATGCGCGCCATAAAATCCAACAGGGCGTTGTCGCCTAAAAACGGCTCTTTGGTAACAAAGGAGACAGAGTGCGCCAGCTTGATCGCATTTCGGTAACGGATAAGCCAGCGTTCGCCGGCAAAAGCCACGTTCTTGTGTATAAAATCCTCTTCGGCAAAGGGAAGAATGACATTTACTTCGGCCCCGCGCGCAAGCATGGCCTCAATAAACAAAATATCCGAGCCGCAGGCGGCGGAGCAGTAGCCGATACGCGCCTCCAACTCCGCAAGTTTATCGGCAATCTGCGCCGCAACCTGCCCCTCCAGTTCCGCCGGAAAGCGCGGGATCGGGCGGTCAGGCGCATCTATCATATGTCCGACAAACACCACAACGCAGGGCGGCAGAAGGATACACAGTAACGCCGGGGGCACTTTGATCCCGTGTTCCTTCATCAGAAGGAGCTGCTGGCGTGACGAGATAATCAAGGCATGGCGCGAACCGGCGACCTGGGCTGCCTGGCGATACAGCATAATCGCCTCGTTGGTGTTTCCCAGGAGCAGTTCCGCTTCTCCCATGGTAACGAGAAGCCAGTAATCGTCTCTCTGTTCAGCCTGCGCCTTGCGGCACTGTTCAAGGACCTGGCGAGCCAACGCCTGCGCCAGATCCACATCTCCGATAAGAAGAGACATGGTCGCGGCATTAATCCCTGTGTAATAGCCTCCGGTCGCCCGGTAGCTGTAATGGTACATATCACGGGAACGACGCGCCATCTCTTTGTCGCCGGAGTGCCGCCACTTATCTTTGTAAATCCGCGCCAGCATCCCCAGCGTTTCTTCGTCCGGCTTCTCCTGTCGTTGCGCGGAAGCCAGTATGCGTTCAAGCGCGTTGACGAAATGATCCATCCGCTCCAGCAAATTATCTTCAGGGCTATTCAGTGGCGGGGCCGGGGCCGGAAGTATGCTTTGCAGGCTATGGTAGACCTCTTGAAGCAGTTGAGGGTCTCGATGCAAGGGCGGGCAAAGTGGTTCCAGCAGTTTCAAGGCCTCCTCCAGCGCGCCCACCCAAATCATAGCCAGCGCCGCCGATTGCTTCAAGCGGAGGCTATCCGGGTAACGCGCCAAGCCGTTGCGCGCCAGATCGAAGGCGAGGAACGCCTGCCCCTCATCCAAAAGTCGCGCGGCGGCGACTTCCCATTCAGCCTGACTCGTGGGAGAATCGTACGGCTGCGAGCGAAATAGATGCTGTTTGTTTTCCCTCATACTGCCTGGTTGACCGCCTTTACACAATCTGTTTAGTGAGCGTCGAGAAGTAAGAGCGAACGCGCCTTTGCTTTCACTCTTCACTTAAATACTTTTCACTTGATTACCATTTCGCCAGGCATCGTTCGCTTCCCTTGTTCATTTCACCTGTGGCTTGCGTGAACGTGCAGCATTTTCTAAAATCATGGACAAGCCGGATAAACATTGACCTGGCGCATTTAACCGAAATCATGAAAATGCGGCTAAATGCGGCCTATTGCTCTGTAAACATGAAATTAGTCAATGTTGACGTAGTTTGTTCGTCAGAGATTAAAATTTGAACTTCTGTCTCTTGATTTTCGTTGATTGGCAACAACAGCGGTGTGGTTTATCACATTACTGATTTACGCATGAACTCCAGCGCGCATTTGTCGAGATAGAATTCATAATGCTATGTTGCTTATGTTCGCGGGATCGAAGCCTGCATCAGGCAAGCCTTCCAGCAGACGCGGATCGAAGTCAGAGGAGTAACAGATGAGCCAGACACAATCCGATGGAGAGCGCCCGGACAACCGATTTGCCGCGCCGGACGACACCCGCAACGCGCCTTCGGACGCGCCACAATCCACGCTTCCGGGTTCCACAGGCAATGGCGTTGACGCGCCTGCGGCATCGAATGTCACGCCCGCGCCCGGTAAATCCTCTTCTGACGCTTGCCAGACGCGTTATCCGATTCTGAGATTAAACCGGAACCTATCTCAACAGGGACTTTTTCACACGGAAGTGGTTGCCATCTACAAGGACCATCTGCTCAAAGGCCATCTGCCCCGGCGCGTTGAACTTACCGAGAAGATGTGTCAGGAGTCGGGGGAAGAGGAGTTGAAGCGGCATTTGCGTCAGCCGCGCGGCATCGCTTTCGTTGACGTGACGCGACTGCGCGAAAAAAAGCCTGTCAGCGAGAAAAAACTCCGCTCTCAGAGGCACATGATCGAGTTCATTCTGCGCCAGAAAGAGGGCAAAGACCTCCGCTTCTCCATCCCGAACACGCAGGTTCAGGATGTCCGCTCCATGCTGTTCAAGGTAATGGAGGATCGCTATTACGTTAATGCTCCCAGGGGAGGAGGATGCATCGCGGCCTTGATGATTTTAGTCGGTCTTATCACTTTCTTGTTTGCGGCAGCAACTGCGGCAGCTACACAGTCGCCGGCAGCGGTTGTCGTCACGGCGCTAAGTCTCGCGTTGCTTTTCGGTGGATTGCACTTCCTGAGCGCGGGGCAATCCACTTTCAAAAAGCTTGCCTCTCTTTCCCCGGAAGCCGCTCCTGACGGGAAGCCGCAGGAAACAGGCTTACAACCAAAACCCCCCTTCTACTCACAAGGGCTGGGCTGGACGCTCAAGATTATGGGCGTTGTGTATTGGATACTCCTCGTCAGTGGCGCAGAGGACCTCCTCTTTAAGCCGATGGAAGCGCTAATCGGCAACAACTATCAGGCCATTCACTATATCTGGCAACTGCTCGTGATACCGTCCCCGTTGATGATCTACGCCGGATACCGACTGTGCCAGCAACGCTACGATCCGCAGAAAGGCGAGGATGCCCGTAAACCAATCCTTTACCTGCGCCCCTTCAATGACGACGCAATGACGACGCTCCAGCCGTCAGGCGCATTGTCGCTGTTACTGGGAGTACGCGACAAAATCCAGATACGGCGCAATCAGGTAGCGCGTGAAGACAATGCCGGGCGCGTATCCATTCTCGAAATGGTACTCGTTGCCCATCCTGTTTCTTTGTTACGCATGGTTATCGGGCTGGGCGCCGGCTCCTCCGAAGAGACCATCGCCCATTATTTAAGGGCCTACGGTCCTGTGAGGGCCATCGGACGCCCCGGCGAACTGCTGCCTACAGCTGGAGCTGCCCGCGCCTACCTGTCCGCCACGACTCACAATGAGTGGCAGACACTGGTTCGCGACGAACTTCAGCGCTGCCAGTGTGTCGTGCTGCAGCCCGGCACTTCCCCGGGGGTGAAGTGGGAACTGGAGCAAATCCGCAGCCTGGTCGAACCCTGCAAAGTTCTGATGTGCCTGGTGGGCTACTGGCAAGAGCCGGAAAGGTATGAGGAACTCTGCCGCCTGGTGGACAGCGTTTTTCCTGCTCAAATGCCGCGCGTGGTTCCCTTTCTGGAAGCGCCCGCTTTCGTCTACTTTGACGCGAACTGGAATCCAATCGTGCAGGAAGTGAGATACAAGTGTCCGGTGCTGTGGCCGCTGACCGGCGAGGCCGCCGATCTGCCCTATACGCTGCAGCCCTTTCTTCAGGGAAAAGACGAAGGCAAGCAGGAACAGCCACTCGCAGCGCGTTGGCCCTGGGGAGCGCGGACCGCGCTGGCAAGTATGGCTGCCATCGTGGTTGGTTGGGGAGTTGCTATTGCGCCGGTTGCCGCTGTCGAACATGTAGGACATGCGCTTTTCGGCTCTCAGACTGCGCAGCAACCTGTGCAGTCCAGTGAGGGATTGCAGGCAATTGCTCCCACGAATCCAGTTTCGCATTGGGCTGCTCCGTCGAACGAGGCTTCGCAGCCTCCTGCTCCAGCGGCGCAAATTCCGCAAGCGATTGTTCCACCGGAAAACATTCCCTTTTCCGGCAAGGTTGTGCCCTACCATTTCACAGCCCCTTCAACCTTTCAAATGTTGAAGCCTGAGAGCGATGCCGTTGATTACTGGTTTCGCTCTCCTGACAACTTGTTGACAATCCAGGTGATTTCATTCAAGCAGCAAACGGATGTTTCTGCTTTGCCGGCAACCCGCCTGAAGGTAGCCCAGGTGGATTGGCGGAATATAACCAAAGGAAAAGGCAACAGTAAGCCCACCTTATGGACAAACCAGATAAAGATTGTACTATGGCGGGGTTCCGAGTGTTGAAAACACCCGTCTGAGTGGCGTTCCGCCAAGCGTCCTACGGACGCGGGATTGTACAATGTCCAAGTGGTTTGTCCATTAGATGCGAAGAGAACGTTCTCCCAGGCAGGAGTTGAATGGGTTGAGTCGCGCATTTCTGTAAAAGATGTAACGCTCGGTTTAGACGCGCTAGAGATTGCCCGCGCGTCAAGCAGCAAGCGGGGAACTGTTGTTACGATTGCCATTGTGCAGGACGCCTCCGATGTGGATTCCATGAATCTAAAACTTGCGGAAGAGATTTTCGATTCCTTCACTATCGAGTAATCCGGCGAAAATAGAGGTCAGTCGTCTCTGAGCGCCAGTTCCGCCAGTACCTGTTTGATGGTCGTCCACGTAAAGCCGCGCCGCATGAGAAAATTGGAGAGTTTTTGTTTTTCGGCTTGCTGCGCGTCGCGGGGCAGGCCGAAAAACGTTTCGGGCCGCCATTTGGTTTGGGCGGCGGCAAGGGCGCGTTTCAGTTCGTCCTCATCGTCCACTTTGTCTAAGGCTTCGTTGAGCGTGTCTTTGTCTATTCCTTTGCGCTGGAGTTCCATCTTCAGGCGGGTCTTGCCGTACTTTTTGCGGTCGGCGCGATCCGCGATCCAATCCCCGGCGAACTTCGTGTCGTCTATCCATCCCTGCGCCTCGCACTCGGCCACAATGGCGGCAATCACTTCGGGCGTAAACTCGTCGCGTTCCAATCGTTTCTCAATCTCGCTACGGCTGCGGGCCGCATAGCCGATGAAACGGTACGCCACTGCCCGCGCCTCTTCCATTCCGTTGTGTTTCCCCTGCTTTTCCGATTTCTGCATGATTGCTTACCCCGCCCTCTTTCTAATTTCACGGTTCAGAATAGGCCATTCGTATAACAAAAAAACACAACAGCTTTCTACCTGTTTACGTGTTACAGTATGTTGCCGCGTGAACTTACAGGTATCGGGCGCAATCTGAATTTCGACACATACCGCGCCTGTTGTTCATCGTAGCACAAATTTTAACCTGCTGCCGGAGGGAGTTATTCGCAAGGATGCCGATCACGCCCGAAGTTTACCCATCCTCCCTGCCCTTTGCAATGGCGGCGCGGCATCCGAACAGCGCGGCGTTGCCGACGCGCTGGGATTTCCCCGCGCCCGCAGCAGAACCAATGGCAGGAAACGCGCCGGAGGGCTGCTGTTCCGCCGCCCGCGCCGGGTCGAATTCAATTTGCGAAGCCTGGCTTCGCGAAAGCATGCAAGTAACTTAAAAGGAACCCCCATGGAAAATATAATGGCTACAGAACTCGCCGCCGGGGCTGTAGCGCAAATTCAAGAACTCAGCGCGCATGCTCAGGAGGGCCGACACGCGGAAATGGCTGAAGACACGCAGCCGATGCGGATAATGGAAACTCGCGTGTATCGCGGCCCCAATCCCTACGGCTATCGTCCCATCGTTCGGTTTGTGATTGACCTCGGAACTCTGGAACAGTTCCCGACCAATCGCCTGCCTGGATTTACACAAAAATTGCTGAAACTGGTTCCGTCTCTGCATGAGCATGGCTGCTCGTATGGAGAACCGGGCGGCTTTGTCCGGCGTTTGGAAGAGGGAACCTGGCTTGGACACGTTGCCGAGCATGTAGCGATGGAATTGCAATGCCTGGCTGGTACGCCCGTCACTTATGGTAAAACGCGCGAACTCAAGGAGCAGCCGGGAAGCTACAATGTCGTTTATTCCTATCTGGAAGAGCGGGTGGGCCTGCTGGCCGGATGGATGGCGCTGCGCCTGATAGACACCCTGTTGCCGCCCGAACTGTGCGGAATCGCGGGACTGGAAATGTTTGTTCCTGCTGACGCCCGACTGGTGGAAACGCCCGACGCGCCGTTCGATTTCCAGACCGAACTGGAAGCCCTGATTCGGATCGCCGAGCGGCAGGCGCTTGGCCCGACCACGCAATCCCTTGTAGACGAGGCTCGCAAGCGGGGCATCCCCGCTCTGCGTCTGGACGAGCAGAGTCTGGTGCAGTTGGGATATGGACGCTATCAGCAACGCATCCGCGCCAGCGTGACCGGCATGACCTCACATATCGCGTTGGAGACTGCCAGCGATAAAAACCTGACCTGCCACCTTTTGTCCGAAGCCGGCATTCCCGTGCCGCAGCAAACGATGGCGCGAACTTCGGAAGAAGCAGTGGAAGCCGCCGAAAAAATCGGCTACCCGGTCGTCACCAAGCCCGTTGACGGCAACCACGGAAGGGGCGTGTCACTGAACCTGATGGACGCCCAACAGGTGATCTGGGGCTTCGAGCAGGCGCAGCAGCACAGCCGCGCCGTAATCGTGGAACGCTATTACGAGGGCTATGATTTCCGGGTTCTCGTGGTCAACTACAAGGTGGTCGCCTGCGCGCAGCGCGTTCCCGCGCGCGTTGTCGGGGATGGCGAGCATACCATTGCGCAACTAATCGAAATCGTCAACCAGGACCCGCGCCGGGGCGTGGGACATGAAAAAGTGATGACGCGCATCACGGTTGACGCGCAGGTGGAGCGGTTGCTGGAACAATCCGGGCATACGCTGGAAACCGTGCTGCCGCAGGGCGAAATGTGCTATTTGCGGGCGACGGCCAACATGTCTACGGGCGGCACGGCCATTGATATGACCGATGTGATGCACCCCGACAACATCGAGATTTGCGAACGCGCCGCCCATATCATCGGGCTGGATGTGGCGGGCATTGACATCGTGGCCCCGGACATCACTCGTTCCCTGTGCGAAGCGGGCGGCGGGATCGTGGAGGTAAATGCCGGGCCGGGTTTTCGGATGCACCTGCAGCCCTCGGAAGGCAAGCCCCGCAATGTGGCCCGACCCGTGATAGACATGCTGTTCCCGGACCCGGTTCCGTGCCGCATCCCCGTGATCTCCATTACGGGTACAAACGGCAAAACAACCACATCGCGCATGGTGGCGCACATCGTGAAAGCGACCGGCAAGCGCGTGGGTCTGACCACTTCGACGGGCATTTATATTGATGAGCATCTGCTGATGTCGGGGGATACGACCGGGCCGAAAAGCGCGCGCATGACGCTGCAAGACCCCACCATTGATGTGGCCGTGCTGGAAACGGCGCGGGGCGGCATTCTGCGCGAAGGATTGGGCTTCGACCGCTGCGATGTGGGAGCCGTGCTGAACATTCAGCCCGACCACCTGGGACTGAAGGGCGTGGAAACCATTGAAGACCTCGCCTGGGTGAAATCGCTGATCGTGGAAGTGGTGAAGGAGGACGGACACAGCGTTCTCAACGCCGATGACCCGCTGACCACGCGGATGCGCCGCCGCGCCGAGGGGAAACTGATCTTCTTTTCCATGCATGGCGGCGAGGACAGCCCGGAACATCTGCGCCAACACATACAGGGCGGCGGCAAAGCGGTCGTTTTGCAGCCGGGATTGAAGGGCGACATGCTCACCATCTATGATGGCGAGCAGTATATCCCCCTGTTGTGGGCGCATGAGATACCCGCCACGATTGAGGGCATGGCGCGTTTCAACGTTCAAAACGCGCTGGCGGCGGCGGCGATTACATACGGGCTTGGCGTTCCTGCCGACACCATTCGCAAAGCGCTGGGCAGTTTCGCGACCACGTTCGAGCATAATCCGGGGCGGCTCAACATCTACGACAAGTTGCCGTTCCGCGTGATTCTGGATTACGCGCACAACCCGGACGGGATGCGCGAGTTTATCGGGCTTATCAAGCGGATGCGGTCCCGCTACAACCGCGTTCTATCCGTGCTGACGGGTACGGGGGATCGGCGCGATCAGGACACGCGGGATCTGGGCGCGATTGTGGCGGAAATCAGCGACGAGATGGTTATCAAAGAGACGACGCTGCTGCGCGGCAGGCCCAAAGGCATAGTTCCTCAGTTGATTGAGGAGGGGGCTATTGCGGGCGGGCTGTCCAAAGATAATATCACGCACATCAGCGATGAGTGCGCGGCGGTTCAGGGCGCGCTGGAACGCGCCCGCCCCAACGATCTGGTGCTGGTGTTCTGCGACAACTACTATGGCTGCTGGGAGCGCATCACGTCGTTCCAGTATCCGACCCCGCAATCGGGCGAAGCGAAAGAACAGGAGCAGGTATGAGTATCGCGTTGATTGTTCACGGAGGGGCCAAATCGTGGCCCCCGGAAAAGCGCGAACCGGCGAAACAGGGCTGCCTGAATGCTGTCCGCGTCGGGTGGAAACTGCTGGAAGAGGGCGGTAGCGCGCTGGATGCCGTAGAAGCGGCGATTCGCGTTCTGGAGGACGATCCAGTATTCAATGCGGGCTACGGCTCGGTGTTGAACGCGGACGGCAAGGCGCGCATGGACGCCGGAATCATGGACGGCAGCCGCCGCGAGTCGGGCGCAGTCGGCGCTATCGAAGGCGTTCGGCATCCCATTTCCGTAGCGCGTCTTGTGCTGGAACAGCCGCCCGTTCTGATTGTCGGGCCGTATGCGCGGCAGTTCGCGGAGCAAAACGGCGCGGAACTCTGTAATCCCGACGCCCTGATAACGGATGAACAATGCGAGAAGTGGGAAACGGAGCAGCAGCAAGCCTCTCAAAAGCCACTCGCAAACAACACAGTGGGCGCAGTCGCGCTGGATTTGTCGGGCAATATAGCCTGCGGCGTTTCCACAGGCGGCACGGGCAACAACATCCCCGGTCGCGTGGGAGATTCCGCCTCGGTCGGCGCGGGATTCTATGCGGACAGCCGAACGGGAGGCTGCGCCATGACGGGCGATGGCGAAGCGATCATGCGCAGCGCGCTTGCGGCGCGTACTATTGACCGATTAAAAACAGATGCTGCTGTAGAACAAGCCGGACAGGCCGCGATTCAAATGCTGGTGGAGTACGCGGAGGGAGAGGCCGGCTGTATTCTGCTGAATAACGCCGGGAATATCGGGTGGACGCACAATTCCGCGCAAATGGCCTGCGCGTACCAGAGCAACCAAACGGATGCGCCCCGCGCTTATATTCAAAAGAGCGAAGAAAAGGGCGAGGAAGGGGGGAACGCGCATGACCCAAACCAGTGAACATACGGCAAACGGAAAGCATCGCGAAAAAAATGGCACGGAAACACGGGGCAACAGTAGATTGCAGGGAACAAATCAGACAAGCGGCACACTCGTTATCATCGGCGGGCATGAGGACAAAACCGGCGAGAAAATAATTCTCAGCGAAATCGCGCGGCGCGTCGGGGGCGGCAAAATTGTCGTCACTACGGTCGCCTCGCATCAGCCGGAGGGCTACTTTGAACCCTACCAGACCGCATTCAGGGAATTGGGCGCGTCCGAAGTCGTAGAACTTACTATACGAAACCGTCATGAAGCTTTTGAGGAGGACAGGGTCGCGCTTTTGGAGGGCGCGGCGTGCCTGTTCTTTACGGGCGGCGACCAGTTGAAAATCACCAGCCAGATCGGCGACACGCCCATTATGGAGCGGATTCAGGCGATTTACAACGGGGGCGGCGTGATTGCCGGCACATCGGCGGGCGCGTCCGCCATGTGCGAAACCATGCTTGTGCGCGGCACAGGCGACGAATCGTACCGTATCGGGGATTTGATGATGGCCCCCGGCCTGGGATTGATTGGCAGCGCGATTATTGACCAGCATTTCGCCGAGCGGGGACGTATCGGCAGGCTGCTCGGCGCGGTAGCGCAAAACCCGCGTATCCTGGGCATCGGCATTGATGAGAATACCGCCATTGTCGTAGACGACGCGCAGCAGGGGTTTACCGTGCTGGGCAACGGGGGAGTGTATGTGGCGGATGGGGGGCGCGTGACCTACTCCAACATTGCGGATGAAGCCCGCGATTCCGCCCTTTCTCTTTATAATCTCACCCTGCACATTTTAAGCCATAACGACCGTTTCGATTTAACACAACGCCGTCCGGCAAGCCTTGCGATTCAGAGAACAGGGCAAACCATTGCCGTAGCGGCTCAAACCGAGCAAGACAATATCTCCTGCCGGACGAATATTCCAGGATGAATGTCCGGCGGGAACACTCCATAAGCGCGTGTTGGCGTCCGTTTGCAGCAACGTTTGAATAGCAATCGCAGACAACAGCAGCCATTCGCTTATGGAATTGGGAGTAAGTATTTGACGAAGCAACACCCGCATCCCCCGGCCCCGCAGCTCTGGGGAGGCATTGAATGTACGATAAATCGCGTAGGTAATGATTATAACGATCAGCTTGCCCGCAACGGCCACGCCGCCCGATTGGAAGATTTGGATTTGTTCGCCGGATTGGGCATCCGCGCCCTGCGCTACCCGGTTCTGTGGGAGCGGTTCACGGGCGAAAACAATACGGGCGACTGCGACTGGTCCTGGGCGGATACGCGCATGGCGCGGCTGCGCGAATTGAACATTCGCCCGATTGTGGGTCTGACGCATCACGGCAGCGGCCCGCGCCATACGAGCCTGGTTTCCCCCGATTTCGCGGACGGTCTGGCTTCTCACGCCCGCCGCGTGGCCCGCCGCTATCCTTGGGTTCAGGATTACACGCCCGTAAATGAGCCGCTCACGACGGCGCGGTTCAGCGGCCTGTACGGACACTGGTATCCGCACGGCACGGATGAGCCGTGTTTTGCCCGGGCAGTGGTCAATCAGTGCCTCGCGGTTGCCCTGTCCATGCAGGCCATTCGCGAGATAAACCCCGCCGCGCGGCTGATACAAACGGATGATCTGGGCAAAACGTACAGTACGCCCCACATGCGGTATCAGGCGGATTTTGAAAACGAGCGGCGCTGGATTACCTGGGATTTGCTGTGTGGGCGAGTCAACCGGGAGCATCGCATGTGGAAACATTTGCGCGGCTGTGAAATTAGCGAAGCGGAATTGGCGTGGTTTCAGGAAAACCCCTGCCCGCCCGATATTATCGGCATCAACCACTATCTGACGAGCGAACGTTTTCTGGATGAGCACTGTGAACGCTATCCCGAACAGACACGGGCAGGCAATGGACGCGACCGCTACGCGGATGTGGAGGCTATTCGCGCCCTGATGGAGGGCGTAGGAGGAATTCGGGGTATCATAGCGGAAGCATGGGAGCGGTACCATTTACCCCTCGCGATTACGGAAGCGCATTTAGGCTGCACCCGCGAGGAGCAGATGCGCTGGCTGTGGGACGTGTGGCAGGCGGCGACGGAGGCGCGCGAGCAGGGGATAGACATGCAGGCTGTGACGGTATGGGCGCTGCTCGGCTCCTATGATTGGGACAGCCTTCTGACCAACTGCCGGGGACACTACGAGTCGGGCGTGTTCGATGTTCGGGGCGGTCATCCGCGCCCCACCGCATTGGCCGAGTTGACGCGGCAACTGGCGCGGGGGCAAAAACCCGATCATCCGGTCATGTCCGCGCAGGGCTGGTGGCGCGAACCCCTGCGCCTGCTGTACCCTGCCGAAGATTGGAGTCTGGAACAATTGAACCGGGAACAACAGCAGGAACAGAAAACGGCGTCGCTTGAGACGGAAGAAGCGGATGCCGGGGAACAGCGCGAACCTCGGAAGCCTGCCACGCTTGTGAAACGCCGTCCCCGCTTCAAGGAAGCGCGTCCCCTGCTTATCACGGGCGCGGCGGGTACACTGGGCTATGCGTTCGCGCGATTGTGCCAGATGCGGCGTATCCCGCACGTCGCGCTGTCACGCCCGGACATGGACATTACCGATGTGTCTTCCGTGGAAGCGCAACTGGAGCGGCATCGCCCCTGGGCGATTATCAACGCGGCGGGCTACGTGGATTTAGATGGGGCGGAGGGGGACGAGGAGCGTTGTTATCAGACCAATACCGCCGGACCTGCCCTGCTGGCGGCGGAGTGCAAGCGGCTGAATATCCCCCTGCTGACCTTCTCTTCCGATCTGGTTTTCAACGGGCGTAAGACCGAGCCGTATCTGGAAAGCGACCCGCCGACGCCGATGAACGTGTACGGCAGAAGCAAGGGCAAGGCCGAGAAACTGGTGCAGGAGATTATGCCCGACGCGCTGATTGTCCGCGCGAGCGCATTGTTCAGCCCGTGGAACGGCTGCAATTTCGTCGCGACCGCCCTGCGCGCGCTGGCGGAAGGCGACTCGTTTGTCGCCGTCAATGATGCTATCGTTTCCCCGACGTATGTGCCTGATCTGGTTCACGCCTGTCTGGACCTGCTGCTTGACGGCGCGACCGGCGTATGGCATCTGGCAAATGCGGGAGCCGTCACCTGGGAACAACTGGCGCGAATGGCGGCGGAAAAAGCGGGCATTGAAGCGGCAACCCTGCATGCATGCCCGACCCGTGAACTGCGCCTGACCGCGCGGCGTCCGCTGTACACGGTACTTGGCACGGAATGGGGGCAAATGCTACAGCCGCTGGAAGACGCTCTGGAGTGTTACCTGCGCGATTGCGGCATCAACTGGAGTGCTCTCCAGTCCGCGCAGCGTCTATCCACGCCGGATTACCGCCTCTTCCAAGCACTCGCGTAGGGACACAATGCCGCAGGGAACATAATATGTTATGTTCCCTGCGGCGTTACTACAGCCTCGAAAAAGAGTTCAAACAGTTCTCATAGCGCTTACAGAATAGGAGAGTAGTATCAGATAGGCAGTTGCTCATCATCGGGGTAGCCGTGCTGCTGGCGGCCTACCGCCGCGTCGTAGCGCTTGGTGGATTTGTACAGTTCCAGATGGCCGTCGGACG
This sequence comes from uncultured Chthonomonadaceae bacterium, assembly GCA_963817895.1. GTDB lineage: Bacteria > Armatimonadota > Chthonomonadetes > Chthonomonadales > Chthonomonadaceae > CAWFQB01. Next base: position 1,010,710 of record CAWFQB010000001.1, on the reverse strand, counting down.
CGGCGATGCTGCACCGTTCGCGCAGAGCCTGCATCTCCGGCATGGACATAGGCTTGAAGTCGCGGGCCACGCCTAAGTTCTGTCGCAGCACGGCCAGCGAATCAATGCCGCTGATGGTGGTGGCGACGGGCAGGCTCATCGCGTAGCGCAGGGCTTCCGTAATCGTGACGGCCCCCTGCATCACGGCCTCGCCATTTCCGCCCAAACTTTTCATACCGAACGCCGCCATGCCGCGCCGTTGGATTTCCGGCAGCACCTGCTGCTCGAAACTGCGATACGTGGCATCAAAAGCGTTGAGCGGCATTTGCGCCGTGTCGAACTTGACGCCCCGCTTATCGGCGAGTTCCAGCATCCGCAGATGAATCATCGGGTTCTTGTGTCCCGTGAAGCCGACAAAGCGCACCTTGCCCTGCTGTTTCGCCTGCGCCAGGGCTTCCACCACGCCGCCCGGCATAAAGTGCAAATCGGGATCGTTCCAGTACACGCACTCGTGTATTTGCCACACATCCAGATGGTCGGTACGCAAACGCCGCAAAGACTCTTCCAGTTGCGTCATGGCGACTTTCGCGTCCCGCCCGTGCGTACACACTTTCGTCATCAACACCACTTTGTCGCGCCGTCCCTGCAAGGCGCGTCCCATCCAATCTTCGCTTTTGTGGTCATTGTACTCCCAGGCGTTGTCCATAAACGTCACGCCCGCGTCTACGGCCTCATGCGTGATCTTTTCCGCCGTGTCGTAGGAGTCCGCCTGTCCGAGCGTGGAACCGCCCAAGCCGATGATGGAAACGCTGACGCCCGTGCTGCCCATCGGCTTTTGCGGTATCTGGCCCGCGCCCGTGTTGGTCATGGCAAGCGGCGACAGGGGCTGCGAGGGCCGCGCCGCCGATTGATTGATGACGTTTTTACCCGCGAACGCGGACGGGGTTTGCGTACTCTGCCCGCCTTCCGGGGGCGGCGGTTTCTGCTGTTCCTGCGCCGCGCCGCTTTGTCCCGGCAATGTCAGGGTCGCGCCCAAAACCCCCGCCTGCTTCAAAAAACGCCGCCGTTCGCTATTTTGCGGCGCGTCTATTTCTGTATCTTTGTCTTTCATTGAGGTTCCTTTTACTTCAAACGCGACTCGTCCGAACCGGGCCGGCCTTTTTGCTGCAACGACTCTTTCACTTCCTTTTGCTGCATGTCAATCGGGAAGCCGTGCGGCTGGCGGGTTTCGGGGTTGTCGTACTTGAGGGACACTTTGTACAGTTCAAAGCGGCCATCCCCGGCAGTCGGGGCGCACCGCTGTTCCAAGCTCTGCTTGTCGGACGCGCTCAGGGGCTGAAAACCCCGCGCGAGCGCGATGTTTTTGTTCAGCACTTCCAGCAGAATCCATGCCGCTGATGGTTGTGGCGACGGGCAGGCTCATGGCGTAGCGCAGCAGTTCTTCGGGCGTGACCACGCCGCGCTTGACGGACTCCGCCGTGCCGCCCATCGGCTTCATGCCCAACGCGCCAATCCCGCGCCGCATGGCTTCCGGCAATACCTGCCGCTGAAAACTGAAGAAATTGGCGTCGAACGGATTGAGCGGCATCTGCACGGTATCGAAGGCAAAACCGCGCCGCAGCATTTCCAGGTGCATGCCGGGGTCTTTGTGTCCCGTGAAGCCGACAAATCGCACTTTGCCCTGCTGTTTCGCCTTGCTCATGGCTTCCAGAATGCCGCCCTTCGCGTAGGCGAGGGCGGGATCGTTGTCGTAGGTGATGGCGTGTATCTGCCACAGATCGAGATGGTCGGTTTGCAGGCGGCGCAGCGACTCTTCCAGCATCTGCATTCCCAGTTTGCGCGTCGCGCCCGTGCGTACACACTTTCGTCATCAGGAACACGTTGTCGCGCCGCCCTTTCAAGCCCCGGCCCAGCCAATCCTCGCTTTTGCCGTTGTGGTACTCCCAGCAGTTATCGAAGAACGTAATGCCCGCGTCAACCGCCTTCTGCACCATGCGAACGGCCTCATCCACGCTTTCCACATCGCCCAGATGGTGGCCGCCCATGCCCAGAATGGAGACATTGACGCCCGTTTTGCCGAGTGGCTTTTGCGGTATCTGCCCCGCGCCCGTATGGGTCATGGGCAGGGGCGAAAGCGCGGGCATCGGCGCGTCGTTCGTATCGGCGGCAGTAATTTGCGCCGCCTGCGCGTTCGCGTTTGCGCCTGCCGCAAGCCCCGCGCCCGCAAGCGCGGCGGCCTTTAGAAACCGCCTGCGTTTTACATTCATGCCATCATCGGCGGAATTGTTCGTATCTGACATCATAAGCCGTTCCTTATCCGTCGTTGCTTTCAACCTGTTTCTGCTGGCTTTTTCAGCGCTCTTTGTGTATTACGTTTTCTGCCGTCAAATCGCGTAGGCAGAAGGGTATAATTGCGCGTAATACGCTGATACAGGGCAACATCAAAAAATCGCGACAAGAGGAAAACATGAAAGGCGACCCGACCCATTTAGGTTTTGCGACACGGGCTATTCACGCGGGACAGCCGCCCGACCCACATACGGGGGCCGTATCAGTTCCCATCTACCAGACCAGCACGTTCGCGCAACATGAGGTGGGAAAGCCGTATGGCGGCTACGAGTACGCCCGCACTCAGAACCCGACCCGCAAAGCGCTGGAAGAGTGTATCGCGTCACTGGAAAGCGGCAAACACGGGCTTGCGTTTGCCAGCGGCATGGCGGCGACCACAACGCTTTGCTATCTGCTGGAACCGGGCGACCATGTTGTGTTGAGCGACGATGTGTACGGCGGCACGTACCGCCTGTTCGCCCGCGTCCTGTCCCGTTACGGCATCACGTTCGCGCTTGCCGACCTGACGGACAGGGACAAAGCAAAGTCGGCGTTTACGCCGCAAACCAGAATGGTGTGGCTGGAAACGCCGACCAATCCCTGGCTGAAAAGCATTGACATTGCGCAAACGGCAGAACTGGCGCATCGAATATGGCGCATGGCTTGCCGTTGACAACACGTTCGCGTCCCCGTACTTGCAGCGTCCGTTGCTGTTCGGCGCGGATTTCGTTCTGCACAGCGCGACAAAATATCTCGGCGGACACAGCGATGTGGTGGGCGGCCTGATCGTTCTCAACGATGACGAACTGCGCGGCAAACTGGCGTTTCATCAGAACGCGACGGGAAGCGTACCCGGCCCGCAGGACTGTTTTCTCGTGCTGCGGGGCATCAAGACGCTGGGCATACGGATGCGGCAGCATGGGGCAAACGCCCTGCAGCGTGGCGCGAGTTTCTATCGCGACACGCGGCGGTTGAAAAAGTGTTTTATCCCGGCCTGCCAACAGATCCGCAGCATGACGCGGCAAGGCGCAACATGGCAAGCGGCGGGGCGATGGAGAGCGTGGCACGGAAGCGCGACGCCGGAACAGGCATTGGAACGCGCCGGGTATGGCGGCATGGTATCGTTTCTGGCGCGGGGCGGCGAAACAAAAGCCCGCGAACTCGTCGCCAGAACCCGACTGTTCACGCTGGCCGAAAGTCTGGGCGGCGTGGAATCGCTCATCGAGCATCCGGGCGCAATGACACATGCCAGTCTGGCCGGCTCCTCCATCGAAATCAGTCCCGCGCTGGTGCGCCTGTCCGTCGGAATTGAGGACGCAGACGATTTGATTGCCGATCTGGAACAGGCATTGGACTGAAACCTGTTTGAATCATCTGAATCATAAGTCAACAATAAACTGAAAACATTTATGCCTATCTATGAGAACATTCTGGAATGTATTGGACGCACGCCGCTTGTGCGTCTGGCGCGCGTGGGCAAAGATTGTCCGGCAACCATTCTGGGCAAAGTGGAGATGCTCAATCCGGGCGGCATCGTGAAAGACCGGATCGGCGCTGGCGATGATTGACGCGGCGGAACGCGACGGCAACCTGCGCCCTGGCGCGACGATTATCGAGGCGACGGCGGGCAATACGGGCGTCGGGTCTGGCGCTTGTGGCGGCTGTGCGCGGCTATCGGTGCGTGTTCGTGATGCCGGAAAAGATGAGCCGGGACAAAGAGGATTTGCTGCGGGCGTATGGGGCCGAAGTGGTGCGAACGCCCAACGCGCCGCCAGGCGACGCGGACAATTTCATTGATGGTGGCGCAGCGATTGGCGCGGGAAAACGGCTGGTTTCTGCCCGACCAGTTTGCCAATGCCGCCAATCCCGACATTCATTACCGGACGACCGGGCCGGAAATATGGGCGGATACGGAAGGCAAAGTGGATGCGTTTGTCTGCGGCGTCGGCACGGGCGGCAGTTTGAGCGGCGCGGGACGCTATCTGAAAGAACAAAATCCTGCCGTTCAGATCATTCTCGCCGACCCGCAAGGCTCCATCCTCGGCGGCGGGAAGCGGGCGCGTATCTGCTGGAAGGCATCGGGGCAGCCGTCGCGCCGCAAAATTTCGATGCGGCCGTGATGGACGAGGCCATTACCATTACCGACCGGGAAGCGTTCCAGATGGCGCGGCGGCTCACGCGGGAAGAGGGCATGCTTGTCGGCGGCGCGGCAGGCTGCGCGGTTGCCGCCGCCCTGCGTTATGGCAGTCGCCCGGAAAACGCCGGCAAAGACGATTGTGGCGCTGCTGCCCGATACAGGCCGCAACTACCTGTGCAAAATCTTCAACGACGACTGGATGCGCGACAACGATTTGCTCGAATCCGTCTGAACTGCCCGTAAGCCAAAAGCAAATCAGCCACAATCCTGTAGAGAAAGACGGATCGCGCAGGTATGCAGGAGAGTCAACTGTCGCCGCCTAATGTTACAACGGAATCTCCAACACATTCACAAAGGAATTTAACATGGTTTCTGTACGTCTATGGGTTACTCTGCTTGTCTGTCTGTGCCTGGGGTGCGCGTTAGGAGGGTGTGGGGGCGGCGGCAGCAGCGCCAACCCGGACAACAACACTCCTGCCAATGATCCCAACAGCCTCGTCGGAACCTGGACGGCGCGTTCCCTCACGGATGGCACTACCACCCAGACCTGTCCTGCCGCGTTCGCCACTGCCCCTACAAGCATAGGACAGTACGGCAACCAATGCGCCAGCAGCGATACGCTCACCTTTTACCGGGATGGCTACTACCGCGTCAACGGAGGCAGCCTCACGTACAGGTATGCGTTCACGCCCGGCACGAACCAGGTGAGCCTCATAATACAAAACGACCCCAACGCACCACCTCCACATAATAGCGGCATAGGAGGCTACGCGCATGGCGTGGTGGATCTGACCAACAACACCCTCACCCTCCACCCGGACTTTGCTGCCAATGTCAATACCTTTGCCGTGCAAGCGCTTCCGAGCAGCGGCACTGTGCAGGAAGTGTACCAGCGCGCCGCAGGCGTAAAGTAGCATACCCCGCGTCCGTAGCGGAAAGCCGAAGGGGAGTAGAGGACGGAAGAATTGGGCGGGGAAGTAGAGGGGCAGGCATGAAGCAGACACCGGACACGGGCGAGCAGAGCGTGGGCAAGCGGGAATACGCGAAGGCGACGGCGAAGTGGGCCGGACTGAAAATAGCGGGTGGCGGATTGTGGCTGCTCGCGTCCTGCGCGGCATTGCTGACGATAGGAATGGGCATCATGACAGGCCTCAGTTTTGCTGATAAAGAGTACCGCTATGCCGGGGTATGGCTGGCGGTGGGGTTGGGAGTGGCAGGGGTTTGCGCCGGGTGCGCGTATGTGGCGCGTAAGATTGCGGAACGCGCGCGGGCGCTCAACCCCCGTTCTCGGCTGGACCGATTCAGCGTCCCCCCGCCCCCGGATTTCGACAACCTGGCAGACGCCGCGCAGAAACAACAGGCACAGCTATCGGCGCTGGCAGCGACAGAAGCCTGGAGCCGCGAACGGCGGGAAAAGGAAGCCGCGATTCGCCAGTCCCGCTCTCCCACGCAGACGTTTTTGCTGGATCGTTTTTATCCCCTGCTTCTGTTCATCGCCGGGGTGACAATGGTAGGGTGGAACCATCAGAGCATTCTGCATGACCACACTCTGTTTTTCTATCCCATCATCTTTGGCCCGCCCGCTCTGTGGAGTGGATTGGCGGCGCTGTTCGACCCGCATATCCTGAACCCGCATTATGGCGTCACGCGCCTGGGCCGAACGTTGTTTATTGCCGCGCTTGTGTTGAGCCTGTTTTCTATCCTCTTTCTAATCTGGCTGTACGCCGTGTATTACCGGTTGCGTTAGTACACCGTCAAGGTAGAAGAGCAGGGTACATTGCAGGGGTTCTGCTTGCTGAACCCTCCTCAACATTGGTTGAACCCTCCTCAGACAAAGGCGCGGCAACCGTTTGCAGAGGGCGCAGTAAGCAACTGTATTGGGCGCAGCAAGCAGCTGTATTGGGCGCAGCAAGCAGCGCCCCTACCTAACCATTCTACATTGACGGTGTACCAGGGAAACTGTACGATGGGAACGAGAGGAGTGAGTATGGAGCCGAAACCAGTTAAGCGAAGAGTACGGATAGGCGGGCAAAGCGACTCTCCTGTCTATGCTCGGAGTCACTCTGTGAGTGGAACACAAGGCTATCCTTCCTCCTACTCAAACGTGAACTACAATTCACGTCTCGAGGATTGGCGTCTTACCAACATGCTGCTCAAGTTTATGGGCGGGGAGGCGTGGGTAGAGAGTGAAGGACACGGCAAAGGTTTAACCTTCTGGTTTCGCCTCCCTGTAAAGCATGTGGAGAAAGAACAGGCGTAACTGAGCCGCGCGTGTCACTGGCAAGGCAGGACGGGATACAGTGAACAGTCGGGGCAGAGGGCGCAGGGATGGAGGCGAAGACGAGCAAGCGGATTGTCAGCAAGGGCGCGGGTGTGAAGACGCAAATCAAAAAAGTTTTTTTGTGGTTTAAAGCATTGTGTTGTTTACAGACAGGCAAAAAAGGCCAGCCCTGTCCCCAATTTCAGGTACGACGCTGACCTTCACCGATGATGACGGGGCGATTGGATACGGCCTCCGTATGGGGAACACCTACCCCAATTATACACGACCCAGGCAGGAATACGCAAGGACGTCAGCAAGCCCTTCCACGTCGGAGGGGCTTGTGGCGTTCAGGCCGGGAACAAGGCAGGCAAGACCACAGACAGGGCAGCATGAGGCAGACGAACAGCCTTCTTCCAACGATGGAAGAAGGCTGTTGTCGCATCAGGAGCGGGAACGATTAGCGGGGCGTATACACCGCCTGTTGCCCGGCTGCTTTGTTCTGAGACGCAGTTACCATGTTGGTGAGTTTGTTCAACGCGGCGAGTTGTTGCTGTTGCGATTGCTTCAACGCCGCCAACTCTGATTTCAAGGTCGTAATTTCTGCCTCCTTCACCTCGGAACGGCGGTGTTCTTTTTGGAGTTCGTTGAGGAGCATGGGGGTGAGCAGGTGGTAGTAGATGGTGAAGGGCTTGCCCGCTTTGTCGTACTGCACGAGGTCGGGGTACACCTTCGCCACTTCTTCGGCAATCAGGCCATATTGCCGCGCATGGGTTCCTTTCTCCGCCGTGTCCTTATACCGGAACGTGACCGGACGCAACTGCATCAGTTTCTCACTGACATTGCCCATGTCCTGAATATCGTTCTTGAACCTGCGCGAAGAGGTCACTGTGCCGAGCTGACCGTTGGCGTTGATATACACAGGAACGCCATTGCCGACATTTACCCCGTTGATGCCGGCGATCAGAGCGGCATTGTGAACGCCGGCAGAGCCGATGCGGATAAGGCCGGTATCTCCCTGCGCGCCGGGGTTGCCAATGTCTATGTTGTTGTGACCGGTCGTGAGGCTCTGTCCGGCTCCAAAGCCCACGCCGATGTTGTTGTTGCCGGTGGAATTGGAGTTGAGGGCATAGTCACCAAGCGCGGTGTTGTAGCTGCCGGTGGTGTTCAGCGCAAGCGCGTTGAAGCCCTGCGCGGTGTTGTCGTTGCCTGCGGTGTTGAAAAACAGGGCATTGTTGCCGAAGGCGGCGTTCTGTGTGCCCGTGGAGTTGGTATACAGTGCCAGATACCCGAAAGCGGCGTTGTCATTGCCCATACTGTTCTGGTTCAGAGCCAGGTAGCCAAAGGCATTGTTGTTGACCCCGGCACTATTGACGTACAACGCCCCGTAGCCTACAGCAATATTGTTATTGCCTGTCGTGTTGGAGTTGAGAGCATAGCTGCCATGAGCCGTATTGAAGCTGCCAGTGGTGTTGCTGGTCAGAGCACTGTAGCCATTGGCAGAGTTGTTGCTCCCTGTTGAATTGTTGTTGAGGGCTGTACAGCCGATGCCGGTGTTATTGCTGCCTGTCGTGTTGAAGGTGAGGCAAAAGTCCCCGGTCGCTGTATTGTAGCTGCCGGTTTTATTGAATTGGAGGGCCGCCGTGCCTGTGGCAACATTATCCATGCCGGTAGTGTTTTGTTCTAGCGCTTGAAAGCCAAAAGCATTGTTGTAGCTGCCAGTGGTGTTGCCCTCAAGAGCGCCTACACCTGTTGCGGTATTGTAATTGCCCTGTGTATTGTTTACAAGCGCATAAGCCCCCACGGCAGTATTTTCCAAGCCTGTGGTGTTGAACATGAGCGCCTCAGCGCCAACAGCAGTATTCGCGAAGTTGTTGCTGGAGTTGAGGGCTAAAGCGCCGACAGCAGTGTTGTTTGTCGCCCCCGTGTTGGTAGTCAGGGAACCCCTACCTACTGCCGTGTTGTTGAAACCGGTGGTATTGGCAGCGAGAGCATTCAGTCCTAACGCCGTGTCGTTGTAGCCCGTGGTATTAACGTTGAGCGTTAGATAGCCAAACGCAACATTAGAGGTGTTTGTAGCCGTATTGTCACTGCCACCGGAACCATAAAAGGTCTGTGCCAATGCCACGAGAGGCAAGAGGAGCAGCCCGGAGACGAGCGTGCCCTTCAACAGGCGAGAGGAACGGGATTTGCGTACAGCAGTGTTCATGGATAACTCCTTCGAGGGTTGAGAGAGCCGGGGGTATTGGCCTGGTATAGGACGCAGCCGAACGTTTGAAATCGTTTTGGCTGTCTCATAATTCTTCCAAGACTATGCCGATTCCTGCAATCCGAACGGCAGCAAACCGTTTCCTGTGGCTGTTAGTATTTTGGGAAACGATTAACGGGGCGTATATACTGCCTGTTGCCCGGTCGTTTTGTTCTGGAACGCAGTTACCATGTTGGCGAGTTTGTTCAAGGCCGCAAACTGCTGTTGCTGCGACTGCTTCAAGGCGGCAAGTTGCTGTTGTTGTGACTGCTTCAAAGCCGCCAACTCCGATTTCAAAGCAAAAATCTCTGCTTTATGCGCCGCTTCTAAGGACACCAGTTTAGTTTTCTGAGCGTCCGCCTGCCGATGTTCTTTTTGGAGTTCGTTGAGGAGCATGGGGGTGAGCAGGTGGTAGTAGATGGTGAAGGGCTTGCCCGCTTTGTCGTACTGCACGAGGTCGGGGTACACCTTCGCCACTTCTTCGGCAATCAATCCATATTGCCGCGCATGAGTTCCTTTTTCCGCCGTGTCCTTGTAGCGGAACGTGACCGGACGCAACTGCATCAGCTTCTCGCTCACGCTGCCCATGTCGTGGATGTCGTTCTTGAACCTGCGCGAAGAGGTGAGGGTTCCGAGTTGGCCGTTGGCGTTGATGTAGACCGACGCGCCGCCGCTGGCCGTCACGCCGTTGATGCCCGCGATGTAAGTTGCGCCCTGCAATCCGGGCGTCCCCAAACGGATGGTTCCCGATTCGTCAGTGACGCCCGGACTGCCGATAGCGATGTTGTTGTACCCTGTCACGTTCTGTCCCGCTCCGAAGCCTAACCCAATGTTGTTGTTGCCCGTCACGTTGCGGAAGAGAGAGTAATCGCCATCGGCAGTGTTGTAGCTGCCTGTGGTATTGGCGGCAAGTCCCGCATGACCATGCGCGGCATTATTGTTTCCTGTGGTGTTGACGTAGAGCGCGTAGGCGCCACTGGCGACATTCTGGGTGCCACTGGTGTTGGCGTTGAGGGCAAAACTGCCTGTGGCCGCGTTGTAGTCTCCGAGGTTGGCAAAGAGAGCCTGATAACCATCGGCGGTGCTGTAGTTTCCTGTGCTGTTTCTAAAGAGCGCCTGATACCCGTGCGCCGTGTTGGCATTGCCGGTGGTGTTGAAGTAGAGGGCTTCATACCCATCGGCGGTGTTTTGGCCGCCTGTGGTGTTGAAGTCGAGGGCGTTGGTGCCATTGGCCGTGTTGGCATTGCCGGTGGTGTTGGCATTGAGGGCGTAGAATCCATTTGCCGTATTGTTGTTGCCCGTGGTGTTGAAATAGAGAGCCTGGCTCCCATTGGCTATGTTGTAGTTTCCTGTGGTATTGGAGTAGAGGGCGCCAATCCCCAGGCCGGTGTTGTATTGCCCTGTGGTATTTAAGAAAAGGGAATAATCGCCGAGGCCAATGTTAGCAACGCCGGTGGTATTGGAGTAGAGGGACTGGAAGCCAATGCCAATATTTTCACCGGTGGTGTTGGAATAGAGGGCTTGATACCCTATCCCAATATTGTGACCGCCAAACGTGTTTGAATTGAGGGCCTGATACCCGATAGCCGTGTTGACAACTCCACCACTATTGGACAGGAGAGCCTGGTAGCCGATAGCGATGTTAAAGCCCGCCGTGTTGGAAAGAAGAGCCTGGTAGCCAAAAGCCAGATTAGTCACGTTGGGAGCGGTGTTTGTGGAGCCGCCGGAACCGTAGAATGTTTGTTCTTGCGAGAGGATCGGCACGAGGAGCAGGGCCGCCACGAGCGCGGCTGGCAGCAAGCGAACCGCGCGAGATTTGCGTACAGCAGTGTTCATGAAAAAGCTCCTTCATGGGTTAAGATTGGTGAGTGGGTGTTGGCTCGGTCTAATATGCAGCCTGACGACTTCATAGAAGCGTCCAGACAACCTGATAATTCCTGTATGACTGCGCAGATTCCTGCAATCAGACCGACAACAAACCTTTTAGGTTTTATACCATGCGGCGGCGGCAGGAGAAAAGCGCGCCCCTCCCACAAGTTATTTGTAGGTTTTTCGGGTTGAATCTTCCGGTTTTCCGGCCAGCCAGCGAATGAGGAAATAGAGGGGGAGGGCGAGAACGGCATTGTAGAGCGTGGTCAGCATCATGCCGCGCGCCCAGTGGCCGATGGCGTGTTGCGGCGCGAAGAGGAAAAACAGGCAGCCGGCAAGCGCGGTTCCCGCCGTGACCAGTCCGATTGCAAGCAGGGGGTTGTCGCGCTCGACACGCTCTTCCAGCCAGCCCGCGCCGAAACCGACCAGAACCCGGCTGACAATCAGACTGCCGAAACCGCCATGCGGAGGGGCGGCAAGCGACGCGAGCAGCAGGCCGCACACAAACCCGATTCCCGCGCCGCCATTGGCGTCGCAAAACAGGGCGCAGATAATGGCGGTTGCCGTCAGAAAGTCGGGCTGCGCGCCCCGGATGTGCAGCGCGTTAGCCCAAACCGCCTGCGCAATCACGGCGAGGAATACGGCCACGCTCAGGCCGAGCGCGCGGCGGGCGGATGGGGTCACGGCAGCACGAATACCGTTTCAAGGCGGTCGAAGTCCACGCCCGGACGAATGGTGGCGATTTTACTGACGCTGCCCTCTTCTCCTTTTACGCTGACAACCGTGCCGATGGGAATGCCTTTGGGGTAGGTTTGCAGCACATTGGGGTTGGTTTTGGTTCCACCCGGCGCAACCGTACTGAAGCCGGACGTGACAATCACATCGCCGGGTTTGATGTCGGCGTCACCGGCCAGATCGAGCAGGGGAATCAGGGGGGAGTAGTCGCCTTTACAAACGCCAATCGCGTTGGAAGCCGCGCGCTGCGCCCGCGCGCCCACGCCGCCGTTCGGGTCGGTCAGCAAAATCACGGTGGCAGTCGTGAGAGACACTTCCGAAACTTTGCCGACTAATCCGTTGCGCGTCCGGGCAATGCTGTTGATCTTTACCCCGTCGCGGCTGCCGCGCGAAATCAGAATGGTATCGAAATTGGGATCGGGACGCCGCGCGATCACATCGGCGGAGAGTAACTCGTGTTTCTGGCTTTGCACAAACTTCAAATCCTGCCGCAGTTGCTCGTTCTGGCGCTGCGCCTCCACATACTCGGCGTTTTGCCCCTCCAGTTCCGCCACGCGCAGACGCAGTTTCTCGTTTTCCGCGCTCAGGGCGCGGCCATGCAGCAGCCAGCCCGTCTGATCGCTGAACCAGCGCGACACACTCCCCACGCCCCGCGCCGGAGGAGCCACCACGGTTCTGACCGCGCCGCTGACGACGTCCGGCCTGCCCTGATCCGCGCTGCGATTGTGCCACGCGCCCGCCAGGGTTCCCGACATGAGAAATATCAGAGCCGCCCAATACCGCCGGGCGTGTGGCGCTCGTTGTGGGCGCATGGCGTCTACCTACTTCTCAGCACTTTACGCAGCATCGCGTTGGTATCAATCTCTTCCAGCACTTTGCCGGTTCCCAGTACCACGCAGGAGAGCGGGTCGGGCGCGATGTGAACGGGCATAGAGGTTTCGCGCGACAGCAGATGATCCAGACCCTCCAGCAGTGCGCCGCCGCCGGCAAGGACGATGCCGCGCTCGTAAATGTCGGCTGCCAGTTCCGGCGGCGTACTCTCCAGCGTCACTTTCACGGCCTCCACGATGCTGTTGATGGGGTCTTGAATGGCTTCGCGGATTTCGCTGCTGGTAATCGTCGTGCAGCGCGGCAGGCCGGAAATCAGGTCGCGCCCGCGCACGTCCATTGTGCGTTCCGGGCCGACAGGATACGCGGAGCCAACCTCGAATTTGGCCTGCTCCGCCGTGCGGTCGCCGATATACAAATTATAGGTGCGGCGCACGTAATTAACAATGGCCTCGTCTATTTCATCCCCGGCAATGCGAATCGAACGGCTCGTGACGATACCTCCAAGCGAGATAACCGCCACTTCCGTCGTGCCGCCCCCGATGTCCACAATCATGCTGCCGGTCGGTTCCGAGACAGGCAGGCCCGCGCCGATGGCGGCCGCCATCGGCTCTTCAATGGTGTACGCCTCTTTTGCGCCCGCTTTGCGCGTTGCTTCGGTGACAGCCCGCTCTTCCACTTCCGTAACGCCGGAGGGCACACCGACGACGATGCGCGGCGCAATCAGATAGTTGCGCCGATGCACTTTTTCAATGAAGCGGCGAATCATGGCTTCGGTCTGCTCGAAGTCGGCAATCACGCCGTCGCGGAGCGGACGAATGGCGATAATGTTGCCGGGTGTTCGCCCCAGCATCCGTTTCGCCTCTTCGCCCACCGCCAGCACTTTGGAATGGTTATCTTTTTCGATGGCGACCACAGAGGGTTCGCGCAGCAAAATCCCTCGTCCACGCACATGAACCAGAGTATTGGCGGTGCCGAGGTCAATGCCCATATCGCGGGAGTATCGCCCCAGCAGACCGCGTATTATATTCATGAAATTTCAACTTCTCCTGAAACGGCTTTCCAACTGTCAATTATGACATATTAACCCAAACAAAGAGAACCAGCCTTTTGTACTACGCTGCGGCCCCTGCTTCTCATGTAGACGCCTGTTTCCTCTGCCTGAAAACCTTCTGTATACCCTTTGATATACCCTATTCACGCGCTAAAATCGCGTTCTGCGCGCAAAATTTGCCGATTCAGCCATGTGCCTAACGCTGTGCTTCCTGTGGCGAAAGCGCCCGCCCGTAAAAACGAAAATCCGACACGCGAATGGCAAGAAACTCTTTGCCCCCAAAGTGCGGATTGCCGCCCAATGCGATGTCTTTTGCCGTTGAGTGAACCGTTACAGGCACATGGCACACTCCGCGAATAACCCCGTCCACATACAGAGTGAGCGTGGATTCCTCTTTCACGACAGCAACGCGCATCCACGTATTTAGTTGTACAGGAACGCCTTCCGTTGAAAAGCCGTTGCCGCCCGCTTCCATGCGCGCGAACAGTTTGCCGTTTTCCACGCAGATACGCAGCGGGTCATCCTGCGACACGGCCCACGCGCTGCACACCTGCCCCAATCCCGTCGGCAATTTCGCCACGCGAACGGCAAGGCGCGCGGAATAATCTTCTTCGGGGAACGCGCCAATGTTGTAGCGCAGTATGTCGGAAACGCCGTTCAGGTCAACCGCGCCGTTCGGCTCATCCTTCGGGCCGGGTGCGGAAGCGTACCTCTCGACCGTCTGTACACTGCCGATGCCGGGCGCGGACTTGCCGCGTAAGGCGTCCTGAATCAGCAGGTCACGGCGCGGTTTGGGCGCAAAGAAACTCTCCGGTAATGGGGGCAGGGAGGTATCCACGCGGAACCGGGCAGGCGGCAAAACGCTTTCCGTTGTTGTCGAAACTCCTCCCGGGTTTGCGGTGACGATTACTTTCCAATAGTACCAGTGGTTCAGTTTCCACGCGGGCAGTTCTGCCGCTTCCACGACAAGCCTCGCCTCGCGCAACCCCTCTTTCTTCCATACAGGATGGGCAAAATCTTCGCTTTCCGAAACAACGATTGCATACGAGCAGTTGGGAAGGGGCGGTTTGGGCGCAGTCCATTGAAACAGCATTTTACCGGGCGCAATTGTGGAACCGTCCGGGGGCGTTTTGGCTTCGGAAGGCGCGGGCGGGGCGTCCCGCGCGGGCAGCCATGAAGCGTACTCGGTTCCCGTCGCGCCCGCGCCCGCATAATCGCGCAACATTACCGTCTGCCCATTCGCGGCGGGACAAGCGACACGCAGCAAAGCGTCTGCGTCTTGTGGATACCTCATCCCAACTCCTCCCCTGCGCAAACTCGGCCTCGCGTTCGCGGCTCGTTTCTTACCTGAAGAGGGGCTATTCCCGTTTTCAAATGAGGGTTGCAGGGCAGGCATTTGCGCAATGGGGGTGTGGTTGTCGCGCGTGTCATACGCAAGCAGAAGCGGGCCGCGATAGAGTGACACATGCTTCGCCGCCTCGCGCGCTCCGGGGACAATCCGCAGGCGCATGTCGAAGTTCAGCGTGATTACATCGCCGGTCTTCCATTCGTTTAGCAGCGTGAGATAACGCCCCGGCACGATCCGCTTGCCTGTGGCGGCTTTGTGGTTTACTGTTACGTACGTTTCCTGCGACCACGCGGGAATACGTAATTTCAGGGCAAACCGATGCGGATGTGAAGGAGAAACATGCAGGCGTACAACTCCGCTGCGCGGGTATCCGGTTTCCCATTTCAATTCTAACAGGCGTTTCATCCGGCAGTTTGCCTCGAAACGAGCCGGGGCCGTAGAAGTTGACGATCAGGCCGTTTGTATCGCGCATAACCGCCCATTCGGTCAGCATCCCCAATCCGCGCGGGCCGTTCACGGAGCAGCAGTTGAGTTCGGGCGTACCGGGACGCGCCTGAAACGCAATGGCTTTGTAGGAGGGAATGCGGGTTCCGGCCATGGGCGTGTCATACGTCCACCACTCGCCGTTCGGATGCTGCGCGCCCAGGCAGGCGTTCCAGGTAGACAATTCCAGTTCGTCGGCCACGCGGGAATCGCCGGTCAGCCGCAGCATATCCAGCGTAATCGCCATCCAGGCGATTGTGCAGCAGGTTTCAATCGCGCCGGGAGCGTAGGGATTGCCGATCGCGCCTTCGCCCGGTAGAGAACGCGCCCGTGTTGTGCCGATCCCAGCGCAAAATGCTGCGCCACAGGTTTTCAAACGCCAGCCTATACTTCGCGTCGCCCGTAATCCGGTACAGTTCCACCAGTCCCTGTAGATCGTGCAGGCTTTCCCAGCGCGGGCGCGGCGTCTGGTAAAATGGAACCGCCCGCGATCCCCTGCCGCAAATAATCGCCCGCCGTTTCCCAATCCGTTTCGATTTCGCGCATCATGGCAAGATAGCGGGGTTCGTTCGTATGCCGATACAAAACGCCCAATCCGTGAATGACCGCCATATTCATTTCGGGAGAACCGGCGTCGCGTATGCGCAGGTTGGTGTGGAGAAACGTACTGCAAATCAGGTCGCCGATTTTGCGGGCCGAAGCCAGCGCAGCCGCGTCGCCCGTATCCTCGTGCCACATCAGCAGGGCCAGCAGGCAGTGATAGTGTCCCCACAAATCCCAATTCGCTTTCAGGCGGACGGCGCGGGGAAACGGCCCCATGTAGCCGTCTTCGGCCTGCGTCGCGATCAGGTCGGCCACAATCTGCTTTGTCTGAACGTCGCAATTGCGGATTGTCGGACATGCGCAGCGCCTGAATCGCCGACATCAGATATTTACCGACGAACTCGCCCGCCCAGGGAACCAGATCGGGTTCCGGCTTTCGGTCCCGAACCCGGAACATATCAAGCAGGCCGGGATTGTCACGCGGGGCGCGCAGCAGCCAGTTTGTTTCGTTGGCTTCGATGCGCTGTCCGAGCAGGCCGTCAAAATGAAAACGGGGTCGCGCGATGCTTTCACATTCCATTTTGCCCTGTCCTTTGCTCCACGCCGGGGCGCAGAAACACGCCAGGCACAACAGCAGCCCCGGCAGCAGCGTCGCAGTCCGTGATTTCAAATGCGTATCTCCTCGCAGTGAGTGTTGATGCAGCAGCGGTTCGCTCTTGCAGGCCGTCGGCACAGACGAATTGGCAGCGGCTGCGTCATGCTATAATGAAAGCACATTTCCGCCGAAAACCGATACGTTTGTTTTGGAAAGGAGCAGCGTGAGACAATGGGACATTCACGATTTCAGCGGCGAGGAGATTGTACAACGCGGGCAGGAGTGGTAGGCAATCCATTTAGCCTTCATGTAGATGGCGTCCACTTGTGGACATAGCCCCTTCTCCCAGAGTTGGGAGAAGAGGAACCTGATGGGAAGGGCTTCTTAGCCGCCTTGCAGTTGCGCCAACAGGTTCTGCGCGTTCTGTAAATCTCTTTGTGAGGGCGTGGTCGCCAGTACCTCTACGGCCTGTCGCGCATAAGCGAGCGCCTGCGCCGCCTGCCCCTGCGCATTCTGTACCGCCGCGAGATTTATGAGCGTCTGCCCCTCCCCGATATGATCCTTGCACTCCCGCTTGATGGCAAGGCTCTGCCCGTAAGCGGCTATCGCCTCGTCATAGCGGCCCTGCCCCGTGTATACATTGCCCAGATTGCCAATCGCGTGGCCTTCTCCAACCCGGTTATTGATTTCGCGGCTGATGGCAAGGCTCTGCTGATATGTGGCTATCGCCTCGTCATAGTGGCCCAATACTCGGTACGCGCTGCCCAGATAGGTAAGCGTGTTGCCCTCGCCCATGCGATTGTTGGTGGCCCGCTGAATGGCAAGACTTCTGCTGATAGGCCGCGATTGCCTCGTCATAGCGGCCCTGCGCGGCGCAAGAGATACCCATTGTGTAGAGCGCGTCCCCTTCGCCGGCCCGGTCTTGAAGTTCGCGCCGGATGCGCAGACTCTGTTCCAGAACCGTAATCGCCTCCTCATGGCGTCCCAACAGTTGGTACAGAGTTCCCATATTGCCAAGCGCTTGCCCCTCACCGGCGCGGTTCCCGCACTTGCGGAAAATGGCAAGGCTCTCTTGAGTTGCCCTGGCCGCCTCGTCATAATGCCCCTGTGTTGTGTACACAACGCCCAGACTGTTAAGCGCCTCTGCCTCGCCCGCGCGGTTGTTGGAAGCGCGGCAAACTTTCAGTTCCTCCTCGCAAACCGCAAGCGCCTCCTCCTGATGGAAGGGTGAGGGATACAAAGAATACAGGGTGTTCGACATTCTGCGATAGTCCTTTCCGGTTCGTGTTACGATACGATCTTTTCATGCTTCTCATGTTGGTCTTGTGTCCGGCAGCCTCATACGTTTACCAGTCTGGCATCCCCCGGTTCTATCAGGAGCATGTACGTATCTTCCATCGCCTCGGCGCGATAGGGTTTCTCCGGCGGCAAAATCGCCAGCGTTCCGGGCAGAAACTCCTGGTCATCGTCGTAGCGGATATGACCCGCCAGAACCAGCTTGTAGATTGGCCCCTTATCGTGAAAGTGGTCCGGCAGTTGGGTTCCCTTCGCGAAAAAGATAATGCGAATCGCGCAGGAGGCCGCCCCCGGATACAAATGAAACCGGGGTGACAGCCTGCCCTCCGAAAGCATGTGCCGCTTGATTTCGTCCACGTCCCATAGTTCATGCGCCTGTTCTCTTACGCTGTTCATGTGTCCTCCCTGTTTCTTCGCATTGATGTTGTTGGCCTGTGAGAATAGCCTTCATGCCTGAATCGCGTCCAGCAGCAATCCCGCCCCCTGCCGCACCACATCTACGGTCGGCAGGCCGGTTTCCGCCTGCGTTTGCTGCACGGCGCGTTCTGCCTCCGCGTCGTTGAGATGCCCGCAGTTGAGCGCGATACCGACCACGCGGGCGGGCGGCTGTATGCCTCCCCCCGCGCAGACTGTCTCATACAGTTGGCACACGAGGGGAAGGGGCGGAATGGCAATGTCCGGGTAGCGGGACAGCCCCTGTTGTCCGGCCCGATGCGTGAGAATAAGATGGGTGGGACACGCGCCCCGTATCAGCGGAAGCCATGCGGTGGAAGCGGGATGCAATAAAGAACCCTGCCCCTCCACATGCAGAATATCGTGGTCGTGTCCATTGCGCATCACGATAGACTCCACTGCCCCGGACGCGAAATCCACCCGCACCGCGTCAAGCGCGACACCGGAAGCGAATGTTCGATCCCCGGTGATGCAAATGCCGATCTGCCCGGTCGCCAGAAACCTGGAGCGCAGGCCGCGCCGTTTCGCTTCCCGATCCATCTCCAAACTGGCGGTCATTTTGCCTATCGCCATGTCCGTGCCTACGGTCAAAACGCGCTTGCAGGGCAGGGTTCGGGCCGCGCCGCTGCCATTGGGCAGGTTCTGCGGTTCCACCCGAACGTCCCATATCCAGCGTCCGGGCCGCAGCAGGGCCAGCAGTTCGGGATCGGTTTCCATGCGCTGGTGCAGGCCATTGACGAGGTTCAGGCCTTCGCCCAACCCGGTTTTGATTTCCTGCCGCCATTCCGGCGGCAAGACGCCGCCCGCCGGGGCGATACCCGGAACAAGCGTGTCCGCGCCCAACGCGATGGCCTCTTCCACCGTTGCCACAATGGGGACGGAGCGGGGAATGTTGGTCACGTCGCGCACACTCTTCCCCGCGTGCTGGCGGTCAATAATCGCGGGAATGGCGGCTTCGCTGTAGCGCAGCAATCCCAACCCCATTTTGCCAAACTTACCGGTGGTGTTGTCGTGCATCAGCAGGGCGAGGCGGCACGAGTTGAGGTTAGCGAGTTGCGTGTTGGATGTTGGATCGTTCATTATAATTGTGTTCCTTATGCCTGCCTGTCGTACAGGTGGAGATTGTTACCGTATCACAAAGAAAAGGAAGACGGGTGGCTTACGCCTCCAATACGGGTTTACTACAGGGCGCTTGCAGCGCGGGTTGTACGCCAAATCCGGGCGCGTGGGTTGGCCTGACGATTCCGTTGGCATAGATCGCGCCAACGAACGGGTCGGGATTCAGGTTGAGATGGCTGTCTAGATCAAGAGCGTCTACAAGCGAACCCAATTGCGCTGCTGCGGTTATTCCCAGACTGGATTCTGAGAAGCAGCCGATCATTACCTTCAGGCCATGCGCGCGGGCAGTGTGGATAATGCGCAATCCTTCGCGCAGTCCGCCACATTTCATCAGTTTGAGGTTCACGCCATCTACGTTCTTTGCAAGAGGGGGAATATCGCGGGCGGTTCGAACGCTCTCATCCACGTAGACAGGAAGGGGCGCGTTCTTGCGCAGAATGGCTAAATCCGCTTCCTGTCCGCGCGGAAGGGGCTGCTCCACAAACTCGACGCCCCGCTCGGCAAGCCAGCCAAGCATGTGTTTGGCGTCCTCAACTGTCCAGCCGCCGTTCGCGTCCACCCGCCAGCCGACAGGCCCGCTTTCGCATAAAAGCGCGTATTCCCCTGCGGCTGTCTGCGCGGCGGTGAAAGCGGCCTTGTCCGCTTCCACTCCCGCCGGATTGCCCAGTTTCACTTTCAGAAATCTGGCCCCGGTACGCATCAGGATTTGGGGAACGCGAGCGCGAATCACATGGGGCGGATTGATGCCCACCGTGAGCGAAGTCGGCGGCATACCATCAAGATTCAGGCCGAGCAGTTTCCAGACGGGCAGAGGGACGCTTTTGGCCTGCCAGTCGTGCAGGGCGCAGTCCAGCGCGCAAAAGGCCGCCCGTTCCCCCTCTTGCGCGTTGAGCAGCGTTTCCACGCGGCCCATATTCCAGGGCGATACGTCGCGCAGGGCAGGACGCCAGCGTTCCAGAGCGGCCTGCGCCGTGTCTGAGGTTTCCGGTATCGGCCCGCCCGACGTGGGAGCCATTTCCCCCATACCCGTGATGCCCTCGTGTTCCACCGTCACCAACAGGTTTTCCGATCCCGCGCTGGTTCCGCGAGCAATGGTGAGAGGATAACGCTTGGTAACGCGGAAACGCTGTATGCTGATGTTCATGCCGTCCCCCATCTTGATTGCCCGCGAGTTTGGAGCAGGAAGAGAATTTCGTAATCTCTGAGTACGCCGGACGCGTCCTGAGAGACAAGTACAGATTACACCAGATTCCGGCTTTTTACTGCCTTTTTCGCCGGGTTCCGGCAAGACCACTGCCACCTGTAATCTCTGGTAGTCTCTGGCAGCGAGTGAGCAACGCGGACAGCGGAATGGGTATAATTGAGGCGATTGGGGCTTGTTTATTGTGGAGGAAGGAAGTTTTGTAATGTGGAGAATCAAGCCGGACAAGCTCGAGGAACTTAAGAGCGAGTTCAAGAAGTGTGGGATGTATGGCGCGTCGAGTATCGCCACAGAAACAAAAATTCCTCTGCCGAGCCTGCAACGGATGTTGAAAGGCCAGTGGTTTCGCGCTGCTTCTAATTTGAGGGGATTGTTTACGCCATTGGCGGTGGCGCTGAAAGAGCGCGGGGAACCATCGGCGGAGAATATTCGACTGCGGGTGGAGGCTCTTATCAGCGAGTATTGTGACAGCAAAGACGCGGAGCAAAATAACAACGGGGAATCAGACCGTCCTCCGCCCACACCGCCTGTGACAACCAATATGTTGACATACAGCCCCTTCTTTCCTATGGAGGAGTGCATGGCAAGAATCGCGCAGGCGAAGCAGGTCTGTTTTTTAAGCACCTGGCTCGTCCTCAGCGACAGCCTGCTTCAGCCGCTCGTGGATAGAGCGATTGGGTATTCGGTCGAAACGCGGATACTCCTTCTCGATCCCGCTTCGCCCCATGTGGCCCTTCGCGGAATAGACCTGAACAGCAGCCTGTTGGCCGCAATGGAGGACCCTGACGAGATCAAAGCGGCAATGAAAGAAGCCCGGAAAAGCGTTCATGAGAATATCATGAACTCATTGAATAACATCTCTCACCGGGCCTCCCGCCGACAAAACGGCGCGCATTTTGAGGTGGGTGTTTACGACTCAACGCCGTCCATGACGCTGCTCATCATGGACGGGTACGTCTGTCAGGGCTGCCATCGGCGGGACCACAAGGGATCGAGCCTGCCGCACATCCTGTACACGCGGGACTCGGCTCCCGCGTTGTATCAGGCAGACCAAAACCATTTCGACGCGATCTGGAACAGCAGAACCACCTGTCGTTATGACATAGCCGCCAAAAAAATCGTCAGGAACGCGCCGCTTTCGCAAAAACCGCGAGTGACAAAATAGGTTATATAAGTGAAATAAATGCGGTGTTTGCAGAAATTGTACCTAAATTGAACAAAACGAACGGATGGCCGGGGCGTTCCTGCAAGTCCAATTGCAGCAGTTTGGCGTCCCGAAGTCGCTTTTTGGCCTGACCTTCCGGCGAAGTGTCGTAGCCGGAGTGCAGCACGAAGGCGGCACAGCGGGCAATGTCGCCATGCGGACGCAAAGACGCGAGTATCTACTCATGGATGCGCCCCTCGAACTTCAGGCCGGACAGATTGCGAAAGAGTTTGACGTGGTCTACCCGCGTTCCGCCCGCTCCCGATGCGCCGCCGTCCCTGCTTGGCCCCTCGTCCACGAACTGCACCGGCACGACGAACCCGGCAATGTGGGCAGGGGCGTGGAGGGCGGCATGAAGGAGGGCTTCGCCGGAGGCGGGCGGCAGGGTGTCGTCGGCGTCCATCCAGAACAGCCACTTGCCCTTCGCGTATTTCAGGCTCTCGTTGCGGGCTTCGCTGAAACTGTCCGTCCAGGGAAACTCGTAGACCGTTGCGCCGTGTTCCCGCGCGATCTCCTGCGTTCTGTCCGTGGAACCCGTGTCCACAACAATCATCTCGCGGAAGAAGGGGCGGGCGCTTGCCAGACACTCGCCCAACACGCGCTCCTCATCTTTGACGATCATGCACAGCGATATGTCGGCGCGGCGGGCCAGTTCCCGTATCCGGCGGGCGCGAATGGCGGGATGGTGGGCCGGGTCGAAGCGGACAGGTTCCGGGGATAAGCCGGACAGGTGGGAAGCATAGCCACATTCAATATCCTCCTGCCACTTTTGCCGGTACAGGCGCTCGTTGTGGCGCAGGAGGGCGGCCACGTCCAGGTTCAGGCGTTGGAAAGTCTGCGAACCGCCGTGATGTACGAAACTGCGCCCGGAGCGCGCCAACCTATAGCCCGCCCGCCGCAATCGGTAACACAGGTCGTTGTCTTCAAACAGCCCCAACCCGAACCGCTCGTCCCATCCGCCCACTTCCACAAACGCGCTGCGCCGAACCGCCAGACACAGGCCCACCAGCATGTCGCAATCTTCATCCACTGCCTGCCGACCGGCAAAGTCCTGCGCGAACAAATCCAGCGTGTCCAGCGTGGTGTAAGTGGGCGCGATCTGCTGCCCATGCCCCGCCCGGTTGGTATACGGACCGGCAGCGGCAATGGAACCGGAAACCCGCAGGCTTTCGAGCAGCCGCGCCAATCCCGCCGGAGGAACCGCCACGTCGCTGTTGAGGAACAGGAGGATTTCCCCCGTACTCGCCGCCGCGCCCTGATTACACGCAGCGGCAAATCCCCGGTTCTCCTCATTGCGAACGACCTTCACCCACGCGCGCCCCGCCGCTTCTTCCAGCGCATCATCCGGCGAAGCATTGTCCACAATCACGACCTCAGACACCCACTCCCGACACGCCTCCAAACTGTTCAGACACCGCCGCAAGTCCGCCCGCCCGCCATGTAAAGGAACAATAACAGACAAGGAGAGGGGGAGAGGGGGAGACAAGGAGGAAGCGGGCTGGCGCGCCAAAATACTCAACCTCTCTCCCGTCGCGGGTCATTCGTCACTGTGCTGCGCCTGCGCCCTCCTCCTTGTTGCTCATTTCAGAAAAGATGCGCAGAAATGTAGAAAAGTTTCGGCGTAAATAGCGGAAACAATGAACATTTTCTGCGCTCGCCTCGTCTAAACGCATACTCACGTCTACTAATGGCGTGTATTAACTAGCCAGGCGGCGGGATGTTGAAAGTTCGGAGTTCCTGGCAACGATGAACTCTCGACAATCTAACCTGGAAGGGAGGTGCTGGAAGATGCCTGGTCACTCTCCCCGTTCGCCTTGACGCGCTTGAGGTCACGACGCCTCTACATAAAAACTTGACACAACGAGACACCGGGCTGGAAGCGCTGCATTGCCAATATTTCGACGCTGTCTCTACATACTCTTTTTCTTTTCCCATTTGATGCGTCCCTGCCTTATGCCCGCCGGAACTTGCGGACTGTCAGGTTTTTGGGCTATGCTGTGGCATGTCTTTGAACACTCTTTGGCTGCTGCTTGCCGCGCTTGTGGCGACTATCTGGCTTGCGCTGGCCTTCGCGCAGGGCGGTTTCTGGCGCGTAGACCGGGAATTGGTTCCGCCCGCGCCTCCCGAATGGCCCCGCGTGACCGTCCTCATTCCCGCCCGCAATGAGGCGGAATGCATCGGCGACACCCTGCGCTCGCTGTGGGCGCAGGACTACCCCACTGTTCTGCGCGTTGTGGTTGTGGACGATCACAGCGACGACGGCACGGCGGAAATCGCGCGACAAACGGCGCGCGATTTGGGGCGGGACGCGGATTTGCGAATTGTGGCCGCGCAACCCCTGCCGCCGGGTTGGACGGGCAAAGTGTGGGCGATGCAGCAGGGCATGACACGGGGATTGGACGGCGGGGATGGGGCAGAATATGTTTTGTTCAGCGACGCCGACATTACGCGCGGAGCGGGAGCGGTACGGGAAATGGTCAGTCGCGCCCACGCCGGGAACTGCGATCTCGTCTCCTTCATGGTGCGCCTGCAATGCCAATCGCGGGCGGAAAAACTGATGATCCCCGCGTTCGTGTTTTTCTTCAAGATGCTGTACCCGTTCCGGCGCGTCAACGACAGGCGCAATCCCCTCGCGGGCGCGGCGGGCGGCGCGATGCTGCTGCGCCGAACCGCTCTGGAACGCATCGGCGGGCTGACGACGATCCAAAACGAACTGATTGACGACTGCGCTCTGGCGCGGGCGGTCAAGTCGGGCGGGCATAACATCTGGCTCGGCCTGAGCGACACGTCCACAAGCACGCGCCGTTACGGCAGCCTGTCCGAAATCGTTCATGTCATCGCCCGTACCGCGTACACGCAGTTGAACTACTCGCCCCTGCGTCTGTTCGGCTGCGTGTTCGGCCTGTTTCTGACGTTTCTATTGCCGCCCCTGCTGCTGCTTGCCGGTGGATGGGCTGCCGTTTTGGGCGCCGTAACATGGCTGCTGATGAGCGCGACCTACCTTCCCATGCTGCGCTTTTATCGCCGTTCTCCCCTGTGGGCCTTCGCGCTACCGCTCACGGCCTGCCTGTATTTGTGGGCAACGCTGCTCTCCGCATGGCGGCATCATCGGGGGCAGGGCGGGCAATGGAAAGGGCGCAATCAGAGTGGCTAGTGGCGAGTAGTCTGTCAAGGGTGAACGTGAGGGTAATTTGTAGGGGTTCTGCTTGCTGAACCCTCCTCCCAAAAGGCGCAGCAAGCAGCGCCCCTACCTTGACGGTGGGCTGGTCAGGGCGCAATGCGGTATAAATGTACGGCATAGGGTTTGAAAGCATCCGTGAACCCTCCCTTTATAATAGGAAGCGTTCGCGATTCGCCTAACACTTCGACATGCGCAGTCGGGGGCGGATTGTGAAGCGTGAAAGTTCCCTGCGCGTTGCCGTTGCGCATCCCGACTGCAAAAACATAGGTCGCCTTGCCCTGCCGCTTTACCATGATATCAATGGGCATTTGCGTGGAAGAGGATTGGACAGCCGCCTCGGACGGCAGAGTGGGACTGTTCAGAACCGGCGCGAGCGTCTGAATTTGCCGGTTGGTCGCGGTCACGCCTGTCAGCATTTCCGGGTCGTCGAGCAGGGCGTGTTCGTTGAACTTCGGCGCGAACTCATGAACAAAGTAGATCAGGCCGCGCGAACCGTGAATCAGCGCCATCCATGTTTCGGCGCGGGCCTGTTCGGGTGTGGGCTTCTTGCCGCTGCCGATGCGCGTACACTCAATACAGTTCCACACGGTTTTGCGTCCGCCTGTCCATTGTTGAAGCCGATCCACGCCCTTTGGCACAACCCACAGATAATTCTCCCCGTCGGTCTTGTCCATGCCCGCGATTGGGTACACGTCGAAGGAGACGATATCGCTGCCGTTGACATACGTTTCATAATCCTTCAGGGATGCGCCCGCGCCGCGTCCCATCCAACTATCATTCGCCACGCCCTGCCCCAGGTTCAGCATAATGGGGCGCGTGGGGTCCTGCGCTCGCAACTTCTCGTAATCCGCAACGATGCGAGCAGGCGGGATGCAGGGGCCATACGTCGTCTTGCCGGTTTTGGGATCGAGTATCGCCTGCGCGTTGTCCGGTTCGTCGCCGTGCATCCAGCCGACAATCGTAGCGTCGTCTTTGTGCGCCAATCCGACCGCGTTTTGTTCGCAAATCACCGGCATACCGGCGGCTTTGAGCGCGGCAAGCTGCTCTTCCGTCGGCCCCTGCCACAGCGCGACATAGAGGTTAATACCCGCCGCTTTGTACTTCGCCGCATTGGCGGGACTTTGCAGCCACACGGCAATGGGAAAATAGTCGGGACGGGCGGGCAGTCCATGCGTCCATTTCGCAGTCGTGTTTTGCGCGGGCAGGGACGGTTTCTGTCGCGCCTGCCCGCTTCGCAAAATCAGAAGGCACAACACCCCTGCCGCCGGTATCGCCAATTTTCTAACCTGTCTCCCGTACTTCAATGTATGTCTCCTCGCATCTTTTTCAGCATCTTACCATATCTTTCCTTACTGTGCAGGGCATTGCGACCCTTGTGTCGTATCTACCTTGCAGAGAATATCATGCGGATTGGAAGGCGTATTTCGTTGGCGCGGCAGCCAACCACCAGCCACCAATCACCAGTGAACGGAGTTTACACGAAATGCTACATTTGAAATGGATGGGGGCGCTGGCGTGTTTTGCGGCGTTAGGCGTTGTGGCGAGTATCGCCGGGGCGGGTCAGCAGGGCATTATCGCATCGGGAGCCAAACTGGAAAAGTTGGGGGACGGGTTCCTCTTCACGGAGGGGCCGGCGTCGGACGCGCATGGCAACGTATACTTCACCGACCAGCCCAATGACCGCATCTGGAAGTGGGACACGGACGGTAAATTGACGAAGTTTATGGAGCCGTGCGGACGCTCGAATGGTCTGTGCTTCGATAAGCATGGCGACCTGTGGGCCTGCGCGGACGAAAAGAACGAGATGTGGCGCATTTCGCCGGACGGCAAAAAAACGGTTGTCATCAAGGATTACAACCAGAAACTGCTCAACGGGCCGAACGACGTGTGGCTGCGCCCGGATGGCGGCCTGTATTTCTCCGACCCGTTCTACAAGCGCGACTACTGGAAGCGCGGGCCGATTGAGCAGGACGTTCACGGCGTCTACTACCTCCCGCCCGACCACAAGAAACTGACGCGCGTCGTCAGCGACCTGACACAGCCCAACGGCATCATCGGCACTCCCGACGGCAAAACGCTGTATGTGGCGGACATAGACGCCAAAAAAACCTACGCCTATGACATTCAGAAAAATGGCGAACTCAAGAATAAACATCTGTTTTGCGAACTCGGCTCTGATGGCATGACCATTGACAATGAGGGCAATGTGTACCTCACCGGACAGGGCGTGACTGTCTTCGACAAAACCGGCAAGCAGATCGAGCATATCCCCATTGCGGAGGACTGGACGGGAAACGTGTGCTTCGGCGGCAAAGATATGCACACGCTGTTCATCACGGCCAGCAAAAGTATCTACGGCATGAAAATGCGCGTGAAGGGCGTGGGAAGTCAATAATTCTTAAGAGTCTATCCAAATAGGCCGGTGTTGAAAACACCCGGCAGGAAAGTGCAAGCGTCCTGCGGACGCGGGAATCTGGATACAGGGTTGCGTCCGCAGGACGCTTGCTTTTTCAGACGGAGATTTTCAATCCCTGGCGGTGCCAACAGTCGTTTGTTTAGAAGACATTGGCAAAGCCGTAGCCGGTACCCCGGCGCGTTTCGAGGCGGGATGCGGCTTCCGGCGGCAGTTTGGAACGCAGGCGGCTGACGTGAATATCTACCGTGCGCTCATAGCCCTCGAATTCTATGCCCCACACAAAATCCAGCAGGCGGTCGCGCGAAAAGAATTTGCCCCGATGCACAACCAGAAATTCCAGCAGTTCGTACTCGCGGGGCTTGAGCGGCAGGGGCAGGGATTGCAAATCGAGCGCGCGTTTGCCGTCTATATCCAGCGTCAGATCGGCGAAATTCAACAGGTTGTCGGAGGGTATTTGCCGATGCCGAAACGCGAGTTGGGTGATGCGGGCCAGAGCTTCCTGCGGCGTGTGGGTGGGAAGCAGGAAATCGTCGGCATACGGCAGCCATTCGCGCTGTTCGAGATGGGCAGGAGATAAGAGAGCGAGGCTGAGAGGATAGCGGGCGTCCGGCCCCCAGACGTGCTGATACTGCCGCCGCGCATAACGCAGGGGCAGGCAGCCGGGCGCGCGGGACACATCCACAAGCATCACATCGGGCGGACGCCCGCCAAACGCCTGCTGTAGCGCGTCCAGAAGCGCATTGGCGGGACTGTCCAGACTGACGCAGGCCACATCATTGCCGGACGCGCGCAAATCGCAGGCCAGGCGTGACAGCAGGGTATTCTGTTGCAGCGTGTCGCCCGAAACATTCGGAACGCACAGCAAAAGGTGACGCATAACGGCAGGTCGGCGCTTTCTTGAGAAACAACCGACCGCGACTTTGCGGACGTAGAACAAAAAGAACTATCGGCTTGGCCGCAGAAACCGGATTATGACACACGCGCTTTATCGCGTCAAGCCGTGAAGCATGGAAAGAGAGCAAAAGATGCCGCGTCGTGAAGATGGACTTCACGACGCGGCATTTTCAGAATAGGCGGAATCAGGGCCGTAAACTATTTGGCCTTGCCTCCTATGCCTCCATCGGCAGAACCCTTGTAGTTGGGGTTTAATCCGACGTTTGCGGCGCCTGACGGGGCTGCGGTCCCATCTGCCTTAGCAGCGGGAGCCGAAGTAGCGGGGGCCGTTGCCACTGGAGGGGGCGCAGACGCGTCCGTGTCCGATTTGCCGCCGCACCCAATCAGCGCGACGCTGGCGATCCCACAAAGAAGCAATGCAATGCAGCGTGTTTTCATAGTTATGGTCCTGGCGCCCACATGTAAATGGTCTTGTCGGTGACGGTGAGAGAAGAGGCAGCGGTGGTTTTGCTCCAGTTGGTTCCCACAGCGGCCTGGCCGGGCTGAATAAACTTGACATGCCCGTCCGCGAACGCGCAGTTTGTGTTGCCCGCTTTGCGAACCGTCACGCCGCCCGTATAGCGGCCGGTCTCATAATCGGGCAGCCCGGAGGTCGCATCCCAAAAGCCGCCCGTGCCCCAACTGTCGAAGCAGATGATGGAAGGGCCGGCGCTGCACTTGGGCGGGTCCACAGTCCCCAGCGTGGTCAGCGTGCCGGGGCCATACCACCACAGGCTGTTGTTGAAATCGGCATACCCCGCCTTGCCCGCAAGCATAATCAGCGTGGACGGACGAGCCAACGTCGCCATCGTGGACGGAGTGCGCGTCCAGGGAGTTGTTGAGGTACTCGTTACGGGGGAGAAAGCCGAGTAGTTGTACCCGTACTGCGTGAGATACGGCCACCAGATACTGGCGGGCGAGAAATTGGCGGCAATCGCCTTAGACAGCGGATCGCCATAGATTTGCACGTTCTTTTCATACGGCAGAATGTCCCAGGCCCACATGGTCAGCACACTGCCACCGATGGAAATCGGGCCGTTGGCGCCCCAGTTATGGTCAAGGGGGAATGTCTCGTCATAATCCTGCGCGTACATTATGATGCCGAGCGACTGCTGGCGCAGGTTGCTTTGCGAGGACGTGCCGCGCGCGGCCTGACGCGCCTGGGCAAAGACCGGGAACAGGATCGCTGCAAGGATTGCGATAATAGCAATCACCACAAGCAGCTCGATCAGGGTAAAACCTGATTTAAGATTTCGCTTCATGAGTTCTCTCCATTAGAGAAATGGTTTGACAGGACAAACCGGAAAGTAAACGCTTCCTGAGCAGGAACAAACTTCAGGACACGACGACATTGGCGAATAAGATAGGAAAAAAAGAAGTCCGTGAGTGCGCAACGCCAATTCTCTACAAACGATACATCACCCTCTTTCGACATTCAGACAGGTCAACAAACATTTCAAACGCGAAAACGAAAACGCCACGCGGAATGAGAACACTCGAAGGTGTGGGTTTCTCGTCGCGTGGCGGCATTGCCTGGTATGTTTAACTGTCTTATGCGTCTAGTATCCTGAATACACGCCCGTTTGTCAAGGCTATGTCAAAAAAATCATAAAAATTTCCGTTTTTGTACGGGAACAGCCATTCGCATATCTTATTTAACATCAGCCTCCCTCCAGAATTGAGGGAGGCCAACATTAACTTCAGGCAACATAAAGCAATGATACGCTTCACAGCGAAAGCACAATCACGCCATCCTCCGCGAGGCGAACCGAATAAGTTTGTATACTGCACGTTCCCAGCAGCGGCTGCCCGGTCGCCAAATCGAATTTCCATGCGTGGAATGGGCAAACGATGATGGACCCGCCAAGCAGTCCGTCCGCAAGCGGCCCCGCCTGATGCGGGCAAAACGCCTGTGTCGCATAGACGCTGCCGTTACGGGCGTGGAACACGGCAATGTCACGGCCTTCCACCTGAAACTGTCGACCCTCCCCCGGCGGAATAGCGGCAAGTGGGCCAAGCCGGAACTCGTTTGGGTGTTCGGTATTGGGTGTTGGGTGTTCGGACATACTGACCTTGTCGGGAAGCGCGTTGGCGGGCGCGAAATCCAGCCCCGCCACTGGTGTTTGCAGTGTTGTTGTCATCAGGCGGCCACCATCGGGAGCAGGGATATGAACTGGTTGGGAGTGGCGGGAGCGTCGGCTTCCTTCCACGGGTCTACGTAAGCTTCTACCGATTCCTGAATGGAAGCGTCCAGTCGGGCCGCGATGCCTTCGCTGTCTTCAACCACGATAGCGCGAATTTTATCAATTCCCAATCGTTCCACAAAGCCATACGTCCGTTCCAGATAGCGGGCGTTTTCGCGGTAATACTGCATGAAGCGGCCAATCAGCAGCAGAACATCTTCGTGCGTGTCCACGACGCACAGCAGGTCGCCCTTGCGAACGTGCGCCCCCGCCGCGCCGCCCACGTAGATTTCCCATTTGCCGCCCTCGACGGCAACCGCGCCCACATCTTTCACCAGCGCCTCGGAACAGTTGCGCGGGCAGCCTGCCGTGGCGAGTTTCAATTTGGCCGGACTCTCCAATCCCTGAAACCGCCGCTCGATTTTGATGCCAAGTCCCGTGCTGTCGCCCACGCCGTACCTGCAAAACTCCGTACCCACACAGGTTTTGCACGTTCGGAACGATTTCGCGTACGCATGGCCGGACGGCATATCCAGATCGCGCCACACGCCGGGTAAATCCTCTTTGGGGATACCGAGCAGGTCTATGCGCTGCCCGCCCGTAATTTTCACCATCGGCACGTTGTACTTTTCGGCCACTTCCGCGATTCGCTTTAGCTGCGCGGCGGACGTGACGCCGCCGTAAATGCGCGGCACGACGGAGAACGTTCTGTCTTTCTGAATGTTGGCGTGAACCCGGTCATTGATGAAACGGGCGTCCCGCTCATCCTCGTATTCCGCGCCCCACAGCGTTTTCAGCAGGGAAGACAGTCCCGGCTTGCTGCCCGCCTCCTCCACGCCATCGGCAAGCGCGGCAAACACGGCGGATACGGATTTCAACTGCTGTTCGTGAATGGCGCGAACCAGTTCCGGCTTGCGCAGGGCAATTCCCGGCACGTAGTAGTGTACGGACGGGTCTTCTTCCACCTGCCCCTCGCAGGCCCATTCGACAATCTCTTTCACAAGGGCTTTGCACGAGCCGCAGCCCATGCCCGCCCGCGTGGTCTCCATTACGCCCTTCACGCTCCGCTTGCCCTTCAGGACGCATTGCCGAAGTACGCCCTTGCTCACGCCGTTGCAGTTGCAAACCTGCGCGTCGTCGGGCATTTCCAGCATCGTAATTTGCTTGCTCGGCCCGCCAATGTCAAACAGCAGGGTTGTGCGCTCTTCCGGCAACGGAGTCGCCCGGTCGAACGCCTGCATCAGATACGCGGCTTTGCTCACGTCGCCAAGCAGAATCGCGCCCATCAGCGTGTCGTTGCGAATAATCAGTTTCTTGTAAATGCCCCGTTTGGGTTCGGAAAACTGAACAACCTCGTCGCCCGGTTCAGTCGGTTCCGTAATGCCCATCGAGGCCAGTTCCACGCCCATGACCTTGAGTTTGGTCGCCACTTTCGAGCCGTGATACGCGGCGTTGGGATTGCGGCCCGTCAAATGATCAGCTAGAACCTGCCCCTGTTCCCAGAGCGGCGCGACAAGCCCGTAGAACACGCCCCGATGCTGGGCGCACTCGCCCACAACATAAATATCCGCATCATCCACGCTGCGCATCTGGTCGTCAACAATAATGGCCCGCTGCGTGGAAAGGCCCGCTTCTCGCGCCAGCTCCACATTGGGCGTAATGCCTGCGGAAATCACTACCATATCACAATTCAGGGACTCGCCATCCGCGAACACAACGCCCTCCACCATGTCTTCGCCCACAATGAGAGTGGTGTTCTTGCCCAAATGGACGTGAATGCCCATCTTTTCCATCGTGGTTTTCAGGATCGCGCCCGCCTGCGCGTCCACCTGCTGATTCATCAGCCATCCGCCTAAATGGACGACATGCACTTCCACGCCGTAGTTGAGCAGGCCCCGCGCCGCTTCCAGTCCGAGCAGTCCGCCGCCGATAACCACTGCCCGACGGCATTTGTTGGCGTACCCGGCGATATGCGTACAATCGTCCAGAGTGCGAAACACGAATACGCCCGGTTTAGGGCTTGCATCGGCGCGCTTCAGGCCGACGATGGGTGGCACGAACGGGCGGCTGCCGGTTGCGATCAGCAGTTTGTCGTAGGGTGTCGTGGTTCCGTCCGCGCCCCGCGCCTGTTTCGCCTGCCGGTCAATGCCGGTCACGCGAACGCCCGCGTGAAGCCGAATGTGGTTGTCCTGATACCAGTCGAGAGGGTTGAGGAAAATGTCTCGCGCCTCCTGCGAGCCGTTGAGGACGTTGGACAGCAGAATACGGTTGTAGTTGCCATACGGTTCGTCGCCAAACATGGTGATGTCGAACTGTTCCCCGCCGCCCCGCGTCAGAATCTCTTCCACCGCCCGCGCCCCTGCCATGCCGTTGCCGATGACGACCAATCGCTGCTTGTCTGCCATGAGTGTTGTGCCTCCGAAACGACCGCCGCGCAGCCGGAATTTCGGCGCGGAACAGTCGGAAAAATCTGTTGAAAACGAGCGTTTCTACCTCACCCCCGGCCCCTCTCCTTGCCGCGCAACGCGCTAGGAGAGGGGAGACGCTTTATGGAATGAGGCGAATAAGTACGCAATTGAAATGTGCGGTCAGGGAAAGATGACGTTATCGGGAGGCGACATTGCCGGAGAAAGCAGCGGTGCAGACAAAGCGGGACACGCGAAGGATTGCGTGTGAAACAGGATGCGCGGCGACCCCGCCGCGTGGTGTACGTTCATCGTACACTAGCAGTATATCCGGCGAATGTTGCCGCCATGTTTCCGCCATAATCCTGAAAGAGAATTAAAATTTTTGGACGCGCCTTGATTTTGAAACGCGCCCTCCTGACCTGCATCCGCCGATCAACCAAAATATAAGACTGCGGTTGACTTTGGCGCGGCGCGTGTGGTATATTTCAACGCTGACTTCAAATTCAGGGCATTTGTCACGCCTGCCAGGGGCAATTCGGTTATGGTAATTTTAATCGAACCAAGTTGGTATTGAAATGGGACAATCGAATGTCGCTGCCAGGCAAGCAAATAGCAGGGGAAGCGAGAGTGAGAGTGGAGAGTGAGGGTAGATACACATTTACTCTCACTCTCACTCTCCACTCTCACCTTTTAGATTGCGCAGGAGCAAACAATGTACGCGATTGTCAAAACGGGCGGCAAGCAATACACGGTGCGCGAAGGCAGCACCATTCAGGTAGAAAAGATCGAAGGCGAACTCAACGCGATGGTGGAACTTACGCAGGTGCTGATGGTGCAGGGCGACAGCGGCCTGCAAGTCGGCGCTCCGATGGTTTCCGGCGCGAAAGTGGTCGCCAAAATTCTGGATCACGAACTCGGCAAGAAGATCAACGCGATCACGTTCAAGGCCAAAAAGAACATTCGCAAGCGCTACGGGCATCGCCAGCAGTTGACCCGGCTGCGCATCGAAAGCATACAGGCGTAGGAAGGGAGTAGGTTGTAGGGAGTAGGGAGTGGGAACACTGCACAAGTCAAACACGGCTTTTCCTACTCCCTACAACCTACTCCCTACTCCCTTCTCAGGAGACTCACAATGGCACACAAAAAAGGCGTGGGAAGTTCGCGCAACGGGCGCGACAGCAACCCCCAGTACCGGGGCGTGAAGAAGTATGGCGGCGAAATTGTGCGCGCGGGGTATATTTTGGTGCGCCAGTGCGGGACCAAGCTGCATCCGGGCAAGAACGTCGGTATGGGCCGGGATTATACCCTGTTCGCGCTGATTGACGGCGTGGTGACGTATGAGGGACCGACAACCCGGCGGCGCGTCAGCGTGTACACGCCGGTAGTCGCCGAACCTGCAACGGGTGAAGTTCCGATGGTGGTGGAAGCCGCTCCCGATGGCGTCAGCGCGCAGCCGGTAGCGTGAAAAGAGTGAGGGTTGAGGGTAACTGCCTTCAACCCTCTTTGCTTGCGCCTGATGTTTCCATACTTTACATCGCTCGCAGATATAAGGCGCGTGAAACTACGGTTGCGCAAACAGCGAACGGGCATAAGCGATGTCGTGGGCAATGTTGCGGTCTACCTGATCCTCGTCCGTATACTCGGCGGTCAGGCAAACCACGCCGCTGTACTCGCGCTTTTGCAATTCCGCCACGACGCGGGGCCAGTTGGCGCGTCCGACTTCGCCCAGCGTCCAGTACGGTTTCCACGTCGGGTGGGGCGCGTCCGCACTGTTTTGGACGCGCCAGTACGCGCTTTTGAGGTTCACCATGCACAGGTGCGGCCAGATAATATCTATCGCGCTTTCGGGCGCTTCGCCCTCCAGTCCATTGTGGCCCGCGTCCCATACCGCGCCGATCTGTTTGGGATTGAACCGCTCCATCAGGTGGCGCAGGCCCATCGCGTTGCACACGTCCCGGTTGCCGGAGTGGTTTTGAAGGCCGAGCGTGACGCCGTATTTTTCCAGCAGGGGGAGCATCTGCTCGTATTCGCGCTGCAATCGCGCTTCGCCCGCCATATACCCCTCGCCCTCGCGCATCCCCACGCATATACGAACAACAGGCACGCCCGCTTCCTGACACGCGGCAAAGGTTTTCTCGTCCGTCGGCCCGGCAATGCTGGCGATCTTCAAGCCCTGTTCGCCTAATACCTTCACGGCGCGGGACAGTTTGGTTGTGACATTTTCCGGCGTGACCGAATAACCGGGCCGCACAGGAAGTTCTACGCCGTCAAAGCCTAACTGCTTCACATGAAGCGCCAACGCTTCCAATTCCAGTTTCCACGGCTTGGTAAACACGGTAAACGTAATGTTGCTCAAGTTTTTCTCCTGCCTGCTGTTATCATACGGTAGCAACGAAATGAATTTCTTTGCTATGGGGCGTTCCGCCAAATGTCCGCCTGCGCGGACAGACTTCGTAGTTAATTTTGCGCCAATGCTGTAATAATGCGACTCCCTCAACCCTGCAACAACCCCATCGCCAAAATCTTTTCTGCGACTTCCATTGTTTTCAGGGCGTCGGCGAAACAGGAAGAGGGCTGCTGTTTGGTTTTCACGCAGTCTATGAATTCGCGGTGTTTGGCGCGGAAGCCGCCATACTGGTACAATTCGTCACTGCCCGCCACTTCACGGGTGTCATACCAGATTCCTGCCGTGTCGCCGTCCGCGTACAACACGCCTTTGCCCTCGTGTTCGGCTTCGGCGCAAATACCCGGAGCATGCATCTGTACGCGGAAAACGCGCCGCCCACTCGTCCAACTGTTGAGCATTATGCCCGTCGCGCCGTTGTCGAAGCGCAGCAGAACGGCGAAAAAGTTCAGGTCGGGAACGCCGACACTGCGCGTAACGGGCAGAATCTCCACGACTTCGCCCCCGCACATCCAGCGCAGAGTATCAATCGCGTGAACGCCATCGTCCATCATATGGTCGCGCGCATCCAGAAACGGAGTGGGCGCGTATTTGTAAAACTCGCACACGGCATGAACCATCGGCCCGCGCTTCAAACACTCGTCGCGCAATTGCACAACGAGAGGACACGAACGCCGCTGAAAACTGACCTGCGTGATACAGCCGTGTTTGTGGGCAAGATACGCGAGGGAACGCGCCTGATGCAGCGACAGGCCGAGCGGCTTTTCGATGTACAGATTGCGTCCCTGCTCCAGAAACCATTTCCAGATCGGGTACATGATGTTGGGCTGCCCGATGACATACACGGCGTCCGGGTTGATGTCCGCCACCATGCGCTGATAATCGTCGAAGTTTCGCGCCGCGTATCGCCCCTTAACGCCGAACTTGTCCGCAGTCGCGTTCAGCCGCGCCTCGTCAAGTTCGCAAATCGCGGCGATTTCCACATCTTCCAGCGACGCTAGTGAGGGATAATGCGCGCTATTCGCCATGCTGCCCGCGCCTACGAAGGCTACGCGGATTTTGTTGGACATTGAGAACTCCTTGAAGATACGAGATACGAGATAGGAGATACGAGTAAGAACTACTCTCCAGTCTGTTCATCCTTGTAGAGAGAATTGTTCAAATCAGTGTTGACTCGTATCTCGTATCTCCTATCTCGTATCTTCCAATGCTGCCACACCAGTACCGCTCGATGTGTTCGATGACCAGTTCCGTGCCGCGTTCGTGGCTGACGTAGGGGAAGGAGCGGGGATTGTACAGGGCGTCGGTCATGTCGCGCATCAGGGCAACGTTAAAGCCGGCTTTCACCAGCCGCCGTATGCCGAACGAGCGGCCCAACACGCACATATTGGTATGAACCCCCATCACAATCACGTTCTGGATGCCATGCTGCTGCAGCAGATTGTAAACTTCGGCCCCGTTGTCGCTGATGGCGTCCTGTGGCGCGATTTCCAGCGCGGGATGCTGGCGCGTCCACGCTTTGTACGGCGGGCAGGCGGGCAGGTCGTCGCAGCCGTTGTCCGAGTCGTCTATGGGCAAGGGAGGTTCGCGGGCGGGATCGAGTTTGTGCCACGCATGAATGTCTTCCGGGGCGGGCGCGATTGGGGCATTTTGCGCCCGCTGCCGTTGTGGCGTATCCGCGTAAAACTCTATGGTATCGCTCGGCGCGTGGAGTATCAGCGCGCCCCGGTTCCGAAGGTTGTGCAGCGCAAGGTTCATGCGCGGAGCCATGTCGTCCACCCGGCGCGACGCGCCTGCGCACCAGTGCTTGTCCCACATATCGCACACGATAACAGCAGTTTCGGTTGCCTTCCATTCCACAGGCGTTTCTATCGCTTCAACGGCTTCGCTATCTTTTCCAATCTGTTTACGGGAACGCAAAGACAGCGACAACAACGCAGACATAAGCATTTTCTCCTGCAGGTTAAGATGTTGGATATTGACTATTCGTTACCCTTTTCGCCTGCCAGGTATATTATAGACGCCTGCCTGCTATTCCTGATTCTTTCCACAAATATTGCCGCAAATTGTATAAATGCAGGCAATGGCACGGCTGATGGCGAATAAAACAGGCACAGACGGCTTTTACTCGAAATAGGCGCAGGCGGCAACCGGCAGCAACGATCAAAGGAGAACTCCTATGGGATTGAACGAAAAACGCAAGATGAAAGAACTTCAGGAAATCACCTTCCCGGAGCGCGAGGCGGAACTGGCGGAAATTTGCGGTGGCGCAATCCGCTACGAAGTGGATTGGGACAGTTTTGCCGACGACCTGGAAGCCTTGAACTTTCTGGACAATCTCTCCTGCCACCGTACCAATATGGCCTTTCGAGTCATCTGCGCCGATGAACTGGGCAAGGAAGCGGTACAGGAGAGCTTGCAGTTGATTCGGCTGAAGAACGTCAAGACCAAGTCTGAAATGTCTATTGATTTCAATCCGGGCGTTCTGGAAATGCGCTGCGCGTACGCGCTACGCACAGATGGCATGTTTTCTGATGGCGAGATTCGCGAACTGATGATGAAGCGCCTGTGAGCGGATGATACGGTGGGATCCATCGGAGTAGACGAGAGGTATCGGCATAGAGGGCCGCGATATAGGTATGTTTCAGGACCGGACGATTAACAATGCGGCATTATCTTCTGCTGATGGGCGGTATTCTCGCGGTCGGGGCGTCGGGATTGCTGGCACGTTTGGGACTGGATGGCGGCATGAGCGCGTTACTGCTGGCATTGTGGCGGCTGACAATCGCTTCGGGGGCGCTGCTGGCGTGGCGCGTCATGCGGACACTGCGGCATACGCCTAAATCCATTGCGCCGGAACCTGCCCTGCCGCATGTCGAGCAGGCGCGGCTCATGGTTGCGGGCGCGTGTCTGGCCCTGCATTTCGTGACGTGGTTTGCATCCCTCAACTATGTGCCTATCGCGCGTTCGACCCTGCTGGTCACGACTTCGCCCCTGTGGGCGGGAGTGTTGGGGCTGTGGATTCCCGGCCTGCGGGTGGGGCGCGGTTTCTGGCTCGGCCTGCTGATTGCCGCTCCGGGCATTTTCCTCGTCACCACGCAGGGCGTAGCTCATTCTCAATTGTCTCTGCCTGCGGGTGGCGCGGCGTGGCAGGGCGACGCGCTGGCAATGACGGGCGGGCTGCTGATTGTGCCGTATCTGCTGCTGGTTCAGCGCGCCCAAAACACGTTCGGCACACTGCGCGCCGTCACCTGGGCGTACAGTTCCGCCGCCCTGTGCCTGTGGCTGATCGTTCTGATACAGGGGAGTTTGCGCTTGCCCCTGACCGGGCGCGTGTGGTTTTCCGTAATCGGCATGGCGCTGGTTCCGCAACTGCTCGGACACACCGCTCTGAACCGTTCGCTACGCCACTTTTCCGCCGGACAGGTATCCACCGCCACCCTGCTGGAACCCGTTTTCGCGGGCGTACTGGCGTGGCTGCTGCTGAAAGAGGCCGTAACAATCGGGCAAATGGCGGGAGCCGCGCTGTTGTTGTTCGGCGTCGCCTGCGCCCTCCGCGCAAAACAGGCGTTCCCTGCCGCCATTGCCGGGGATGTGTGAAAGCCGGGGACGGTTCAGGCATTTATGGTGAGCTTTTCTCAAATCCCGGCTGGTGTGATACAATGTTAGAGTGTCTGAATATTTGCCGCGAATGTGTTGCCGCCGATAATAAAAGACATTACGGCAATGGCGTGATCGGTTGCGCATGGCATCCGGCACAAGCCTTGCCGACAGGTGGGATGCAGGAGAAAAGCGATGTTATTGGAAAATGAGTCGAAACTTGCTTTGCCGACAAACTCTCTGGTTTCGTTTAACGAAGACGGTTTGTTTTCGCCGGAGAA
This sequence comes from uncultured Chthonomonadaceae bacterium, assembly GCA_963817895.1. Lineage (GTDB taxonomy): Bacteria > Armatimonadota > Chthonomonadetes > Chthonomonadales > Chthonomonadaceae > CAWFQB01. Next base: position 971,624 of record CAWFQB010000001.1, on the reverse strand, counting down.
CGACCTCGATGTGCTGGACAACGCCCGCGCCATGCTGACGCCCGCCCTGCTGCCGGCGGTTAATGCCGCGCTGGAGTTCCTCCATTCGGAAGCCCGTCGCCACGATGTTTCCGTATGCAGCGTAAATCTCTATGGACATACCAGCCCGGAAGACGGTTCGGAACACATTGTCATAACGCAGATTGTTGACCTTCCTGTTGCTGATGCGCTTGCTTATCGCCGCCAGTTTTACAAAGCGTACAATCCTTGGTTCAGCGTCCTGCCTGTTGCTCACCAGAATGCAATTCGGAACAGTATTATTCCGACTATCCGTTGGAGGTCCAATGGCGTTGCCCATTAGCCCTCGACGTTTGCTTTCGCTGGCGCAGAAATTGGCGGAACAGGCGAAGGCTTTAGAGAACGCGACAGATAAAGAGGTTATGTGGCGCGCGGCAGTAAACCGCGCCTACTACGCCGCTTTCCTGGCCGGACGGGACAAGTTTGGCATCACGGCAAAACAGGGTGTACATACTCTGGTGAAGCAACAAATTGATGTGCGGGATTCTGTTCTGGCCGCCGTATACGACAGTCTTAAAACTTTACGTGAAGTGGCGGATTATCAATTTCCTCCTGATAGTCCAGCATACACGGATTGGGAACAGAATTGGGAGGATGCTGAAGAGTCAGCTATAACACTTCTCAACGATATACGCGCGCTTTAACAGCCCCTGCGCTATAAAGGAATTGCGGATTATGGGATTGTCCTCCAAACAGCGTCCTCTTTTAGCTAAAAGCGCTTTGCTTCAAGCGGCGCGGGGCGTAGCCCTTGCAGTCCTGCTGATGCCCATGCTAACCCTGTCCCATGCGCAGGCGGATTCCGGGCGAAAACTGCAATACAACCGCGATATTCGCCCCATCCTTTCGGAAAACTGCTTCCAATGTCACGGGCCGGACAAGAACAATCGGCAGGCCGGTTTACGCCTGGATGTCGCGCAATCCGCGCTGGATAAACGCGCGATTGTTCCCGGCAAGCCGAAGCAAAGCGCGTTGCTGACTCGCATCTACGCCACAGACGCAAGCGTGATGCCGCCCGTATCCTCGCATAAATCGCTCACGCCGCAACAGCAGAATCTGCTCACGCGCTGGATTGCCGAAGGGGGCGAGTATCAGGCGCACTGGGCCTATCTTCCGCCCGTTCGCCCTGCTGTTCCTGTCGTTCACCCACTTACAAATTTTCCTGTTCGCAATCCGATTGACGCTTTCATTCTGGACAAACTGAACACAAAGCGAATCGCGCCCTCGCCCGAAGCCGACAAACGGACGCTGATCCGCCGCGTCTCGCTGGACTTGATTGGTATTCCGCCCACGCCCGCCGAAGTGGCCGCGTTTGTGGCTGATAAATCTCCGAATACTTATGAAAAAGTGGTGGATCGGCTGCTTGCTTCCCCGCATTACGGCGAACGTATGGCGGTTCCATGGCTGGATTTAGCGCGTTACGCGGATACAGTTGGCTTTCATGGCGACCAGAATCAGAACGTATGGGCGTACCGCGATTACGTGATTGACTCGTTCAATCGCAACAAGCCGTTCGACCAATTTACGATTGAGCAGATTGCGGGCGATTTGCTGCCAAATGCCACGCCCGAAACCCGCGCGGCAACGTGCTTCAACCGCCTGAACATGATGACGCGGGAGGGCGGGGCGCAGGCCAAAGAGTACCTTGCCAAATACGCGGCGGATCGCGTTCGGACGGTCAGCATGACGTGGTTAGGCTCCACTTTCGGCTGCGCGGAGTGCCACGACCACAAGTACGATCCCATTTCGCAAAAAGACTTTTATGCCCTGGGCGCGTTCTTCGCCGACATGAAGCAGTGGGGCGTGTACGCGGATTACGGGTATACGCCCAACCCCGACCTGCGCGGCTACAACAACGATTATCCCTTCCCGCCCGAAATCAAGGTGGAAAGCCGCTATCTGAAAACGCGAATCGCGCAGGAGCAGGCGCAAATTGGGAATATTGCTCTGAGCGCCCTCGAAGCCACCCAAACCAATCCTGCCGCGCAAGCCGCCCTGAACGGCTGGCAAAAATCTGCTTCAGCGTTCCTGACCAACCATCCCGACGGCTGGGAAATCGCTGCCGCGTCCGAAATCCGCGCCACAAACGCGCCCGCAATGAAGCCCAAGCCCCCGTTGAAAAAGGCGGCAGTGACAGTGGCAGTATCAACGCCTGTTGAAAAAGCGTCGCAGGCAAAATCGGCGGACAAACCTGTCCTGAAAGCGGTTGCCGATGCAACGGAAGCATCCGAACTGCGCCCCGAATTGGACGGCAGTATTCTGCTGACGGACAAGGCCGGGGGCAGTATCGAACTGACGCTGCATCCGTCTTCCGCATGGCTGGCGTGTCTGCGGCTGGAAGTTTTGCCTCATGCCGCCAATGGCAATTCTATCTTCCGCAAGGGCGTACAGGCCGCAACTTTAACGCTGGCGGCAAGCGTCTTGCGCGCGGATGGTAAGCGAGAACCTGTCCTCTTCCGCTACGCCGACGCCAACGATGCCGAACCGCGCTACAACAGCGGTTTTGAAGTCGTGGGCATACAAAAAGGCTGGAAATTGTCAGCGGAACATGCGTCACGGGCGCATGTTTCCTCATGGCTGCTGGATAAGCCCATTTCTCTCGCGTTCGACGATACGCTTGTGGTCACGGTTCCGAACGCGGGCGAAGGCTGTATTCGCCTTGCGAGTTCCCCCTTCATTCCCGAACAGCCGAACGCGCCCGTCTTCTCAACGCGATATTTGGCTCAATTGCGCGGCGCGTTAGAGGGGAGTAAAATGCCGTTGGACCGCGGATTGCTGGCGACACAGTATTTGCTCGGCGCGGGCCAACAGGCTGACGCTTACGCGCAGGCAAAGTCGCTGCAAAACGACATTTTCAACTGCCGGAGCGGTATCACCCCCGTTCTTGTCACGGAAGCCACCAAACCCATGACCATGCGCGTTCTGCCGCGCGGCAACTGGCAGGACGAGAGCGGCGAAATCGTACAGCCCGCCACGCCGCATTTTCTACCCGCGCTTCAAGCCAAATCCGGCTTTTCGTCACAGACCCTGACCCGTCTCGACCTTGCCCGCTGGATCGTATCCCCCGAAAATCCGCTCACCGCCCGCGTGTTCGTCAACCGGCTCTGGAAACAGTTTTTCGGCAATGGCCTGAGCGCGCAGGTGGAAGATCTGGGCGCGCAGGGCGAATGGCCCACGCATCCCGAACTGCTGGACTGGCTGGCCTGCAACTTCGTTGCGGAGGAAAAAGGAGAAAGGAAAAAGGAGAAAGACCCTGTTCTTATAAACTCTCAACTCTCAACTCTCAACTCCTCCTGGAATGTTAAGCGTCTCGTTCGCCTGATAGTCACATCGTCCACTTACCGGCAGTCCTCAAGTCTGCGCCCGGAACTGCGTGACAGCGACCCGAACAATCGCCTGCTTGCCAGTCAGAATCCGCGCCGGTTGGAAGCCGAGTTCGTTCGCGACAACGCGCTGGCGGTGGCGGGATTGCTGAACCCGGAAATTGGCGGGCCGCCATGCAAGCCGTATCAGCCCGCCGGGTATTACGCCAACATTCAGTTTCCTGACCGCGATTATGTGGCGACGCCCGATGATGGGCAGTATCGCCGGGGCGTGTACATGCACCGGCAGCGGACGTTTTTGCACCCCATGCTCGCCAACTTCGACGCGCCCTCCCGCGAGGATTGTATCGCTTCGCGCATCGTTGCCAACACGCCGCAGCAGGCGTTGACACTGCTCAACGATCCGACGTTTGTGGAAGCCGCCCGCGTGTTCGCCGCTCAACTGCTCAACGTCAGGGCGGGCGGAAACGGCGCAAAAGCGGGCGAAGATAGCGCGCGATTGGAAGCCGCGTTTCAACGCGCCCTTGCCCGTTCACCCAAACCGAAGGAGAAGCAATCTCTGCTTACCTTCCTGACGACGATACGCAAAGCCTATCAGGAACAGCCCGACGACGCCCGAAAACTGCTGACAACCGGACTGACTCCCCTCCCGCAAAACGCGGATAGGATTGAACTCGCCGCCTGGACAAACGTTTGCCGCATAATTCTGAACCTGAACGAGACGATTACAAGGTATTAGCCCTCAACCTTATCTGGAACTACCTCACCCCCGGCCCCTCTCCTGGCCGCGCAACGCGCCAGGAGAGGGGAGGCCATTTTATGATAGATGGAACGAAGTTCATAGAATATTCTCCAAAGTTGGGAGAGGAGAACAGGAAGTAAAACTTATGAACAACCCTTTCGACAATGAAAACTTTGCGCGAAGTATTAACCGGCGCGCGTTTTTGCAGCAGTCCGCGTATGGATTGGGCGGGCTTGCGCTGAGTTCGCTTCTGCCCAACATGGCGTGGGCGGATCAACAACCGACAGCGGGAGGCGGCAGGTCGGCGGGGGTTTTGCCGACGCCGCAGTTTCCCGTTCGCGCCAAACGCATCATTCACCTGTGCATGGCGGGCGGGCCGTCGCAATTTGAAACCTTTTACAACAAGCCGGAATTGAACAAACTCAACGGCCAGCCGTTTCCCGAATCGCTGACGAAAGGCCAGCAACTCGCGCAGTTGCAGGGCGCGGTGTTGAAAGCGCGGGGTTCGTTTGTCGGCTTCAAGCGGTGGGGGCAGTCGGGGCAGGAGATTTCGGAACTGTTCCCGCATATCGGCGGACTGGCGGATGACATCTGCATCATCCGCTCCATGGTGACGGAACAGATCAACCACGACCCGGCGCAGGCGTTTATGAACTCCGGCTCGATTCTGAAGGGCCGTCCTAGCATGGGGTCGTGGCTGCTGTACGGGTTGGGAAGCGAAACGGCCAGTCTGCCCGGATTCGTGGTTCTGGTATCGGTCGGCAAAGCGGGCGGCGCGCAGCCCGTTTCGGCGCGGCAGTGGTCGAGCGGATTTCTGCCGGGAAAATGTCAGGGCGTACAGTTTCAAACGAAGGGCAATGCCGTGCATTATGTCGGCAACCCCGAAGGCGTGTGCCAATCCACGCAACGGCTTGTCGTGGAAGAGATACAACGCTTGAACGGGATGCTGGCTGAAGAGCGGGTTGACCCGGAAATCCAAACCCGAATCGCGCAGTACGAACTCGCCTTCAAAATGCAGTCGAGCGTGCCGGAACTCACCGATATGTCACAAGAGCCGCCGTCCACATTAGATATGTACGGCGTCAAGCAGCCCGGGGATGGAAGTTTCGCGTCCAATTGCCTGCTGGCGCGGCGACTGGCGGAACGGGGCGTCCGCTTCATCCAACTGTATCATCGCGCCTGGGATCATCACGGCAACATCGAACAGGCCATGCCGATTGCCGCGCAGGAGACTGACCGGGCAAGCGCGGCCCTGATTCGGGATTTGAAACAGCGCGGGATGCTGGAAGACACGCTGGTTTTGTGGGGCGGGGAGTTCGGACGGACGCCGATGGGACAGGGAACAGGACGCGACCACCATATCAACGCGTTTTCGCTGTTCATGGCGGGCGGCGGCATCAAAGGCGGCGTCACGTATGGCGCAACAGACGAATTAGGCTACAAGTCGGTGGAAAACATCGTGACCATGCACGACCTACACGCCACCATGCTGCGCCTGTGCGGCATAGACCACGAACTATTCACAATTAAATTTCAGGGATTGGACGCCAAACTAACCGGCGTAGAACCGGCCAGTGTCGTCAAAGCTGTTATTGTCTAACCGCGAACATCGGCGGCAAGGTCACTCCATAGTGATAACTCTATGGTCAATTGTTGTTTTACACGTCGCTAAAAGCCCCATGCCAAGCAGCACATCATTGCCCATAGCGACAACCAAAACTTCTTGTACAACGTCCAGCCATTTGAGTTTACCGATGTACACGGGTACATCAATTTTGTTGCCATCGGCAAGTTCCATACTCATCGGCCTGTTCGTAGCAAGTTCCAATCCGAGCAGCCTGATTTCAGCGGCGGGCATACAAACATCGTGGTTAAACCCGGTGTCGATATAGTTCTTGTGAAACGTGATGGGCTTATCAAATTGATTATAAAAATCAAGGCTGATAACAGCCTTAAAATCGTCGCTGACAGTGCCAATTATCATGGGGTTAATGGAGGCTGAAAACCGATTCACTTCCGATTCTGCACACATAGATATTATCATCAGAATTCCGGTTCGTGGCGTTTTTCAGTAACGCCAACAAATTGTCGCCTACCTCATGAGCATCCGTTATCACATCTAAAACGAAGAATTTGCCGCGATTCTCCTCTGTGTCCAAAGTAGGCGCAAAGCGTTGCTCGTACTTCTCTTTGCCTATTCTTTTTACTTCCTCATCGGTTAATAAAGTCGTCAATTCTTTCACAGCAGAAGGGTTGGTTTTTACGCGCGGGGGCGTGTTGTTAGAGACTAAACTCAAAAAATCAGGACGGCCTGCCATAACAAACTCCTTCACTCTGTATTGAAAAAGTAAGCAAGTGTGTAAAGAACCCGTACTCAGCAGAGTAAAGGACCAGCGCATTGTTTACAATCACATTATGAAGGCGAGGAGAAACATTGTCAAGAAATCCAGCAGAGATTTTCTGCTGGACTTTTTAACAGTAAACGCCGCAATTTATGCAGCGAGAGGATGAGAAGCGTCGGCTTTCAAAAGCAGCAGACGCGACCCAGAAGAGTTGGGTGAAGTATTCAGGCTTTGTTAATTCAGTTCGAGGAGGTTTGCGGCTTCGGCGAGTTGGGTTTCAAGGCGGGCGTCTATGCTGCCGGCATCGGTTTCCACGATGCAGCCGCCCGCGCCCACGCGCCGGTCTTCGATGATTTCGACGTGACGAATGTTGTCTACCAGTGTGAGCAGTTCTTCGCGGTTGCCGCGCACAGTGGGCAGGTCTTCGGCGTTGACACGGATACGTAGCGTGCCGCCCTCCACGACCCGGCGCAGGGCGTTGCGCGTGACCGACAGGGCCACATCCCGGCTTACTTCCACCTCCTGCTTGATGACGTGCTTCGCCAGTTCAAAAACCATGCTGATGATTTGCGGCTCCATCGCGTTCCAGGCGGATTCGCGCTCGGTTTCGACATGCGCGATAAACGCGGCAATGTCTGTCTGCCAGCCTGCTTTGTCCGCTTCCGCCTGCAACCCGACAATCCGCTCCGCTTCCGCCCGTCCCGCCGCCATGCCCTCCGCGTAACCAACCGCGTAGCCCTGCCGCCGCGCCTCGTCCTCAACGGACTGCGCCTGAATGTACGCCTGCCCGACCAGTTCCTGCGCGGTTTGTTCCGCCTGATAGCGCATGGCGAGGATTTCCGGCGGTTCCGGCAGGCCCATCATGCGCCGTTCGCGCCCCTCGCGTTCGATCTCGCCCACATCCCGAAACGCGGCAAACGCGGGAACCGCGCCGTTGCGCTGAATCGGGAAGGGCATGGCAACGGAGGGCGCGGCAGGCAGGGCGGACAGTTCGGGCGCAAGGGTTTGAAACCAGCTTACCGGCTCCGCGTTCTTCGCGTTCTCCTGCCCGATGCGCGGCAATCCCAACTCGGTCAAAGGTACAAAAGGATTTTTTTTGATTTGGTTCATAGGTGTTGGTACAGGTGAGAGTGAGAGGAGGAGGAAGTGAGAGTGGAGAGTGAGAGTGAGAGTAAGGAATGTATACTCTCCTCTCCACTCTCCACTCTCACTATATAATGATCTCGTCGCCGCCGCCACCGCCGCGCGCCACGACGATTTCGCCGCTCTCTTCCAGACGGCGTATCACGCCCACAATGCGCTGCTGCGCCTCTTCGACGTTGCGCAGGCGAACCGGCCCCATGAACTCCATGTCCTCTTTGAGCATGGTTGCCGCGCGTTCGCTCATGTTCTTGAAGATGCGCGACTGCACCTCCTCGCCCACGCCCTTGAGCGCGAGGCCGAGTTCTTTGCCATCCACTTCCCGCAGCACCTTTTGGATCGAGCCGTCGTCCAGAAGCGTAATGTCCTCGAACACGAACATCAGTTTCTTCACCTCGTCGGCCAGTTCCGGGCTGGTTTCCGAGAGGTTTTCCAGAATGGTTTTTTCCGTCGTGCGGTCTACGTAGTTCAGCATTTCGACCAGCGATTTCACGCCGCCCGCCGCGGTGAATGCCTGCGTTACGACCGCGCCCGACAGCTTGCGCTCCAGAACGCGCTCGATTTCACGCACCACTTCAGGAGGCGTGCGATCCATAATGGCGATACGCCGCGCCACTTCCGCCCGGAGTTCCTGCGGCAACCCGGATACGACCGCAGCCGCCTGTTTGGAATCCAGATGCGCCAGAATCAGCGCAATCGTTTGCGGGTGTTCGTCCTGAATAAAGGACAACAGCTGCGTGGGATCGGTCTTCTTGATGAAGTCGAAGGGCAGCACCTGCAACGCCTGCGTGACGCGGTTGACGACTTCGTTGGCTTTTTCGGTCCCGAACGCGGCGATCAGCGCGTTGCGCGCTTGTTCGATGCCGCCCTCGGAAATCACGTTCTGCGCGATGCACATCTCATGAAAATCATGCACCACCTGACGCCGCGCTTCCGGGGCGATTTTGCCCATTCGCGCCACTTCCAGCGTCATATTCTCAATCTCATCTTCGCGCAGGTGCTTGAATATTTTGGCCGACGCTTCCGCGCCGAGCGCCACCATCAGAATGGCCGCTTTTTGCCGACTGCTCAATTGCGGGGCTTGGGTAGGTCTCACGGGGTCTCCTTCGGAGAGGTAGATAGGTAGATAGGTAGATAGGTAGATAGGTAGAAATGCCCTTCTACTCAGAACTTCATGCTGTAGCAGCAGCTTACAGGAACGGATTTCTACTGTCTACCTACCTACCCATCTACCTATCTACCCTCCTACTGCTCCTCACTCAGCCAACTCTTCAACAGCATGGCAACCATGTCCGGCTTGGCGCGGGTCAGGTGCAGGATGCTTTCCAGGTCGGCATCGAATGTCTCTTCAATCACTTCAAAACTCTTGGGCAGATTGCTGCCATTGGAAAGCGCGAGCGGGCCGTCTTCGCCATCTATCATGTCCGCGCTGCCGACCATCTGGCCGGGCATCGGAACGCCGTCGCCATCCAGCAGGAGGGACGAACCGGGCGGCAAGGCTCCCATTCCCATTCCCGCGCCTGCCCCCGCCAGAAGGGGCGTTCTGGCAAACGAAACCGGGTTGGATTTGCGCAAGGCCCGCGCCAGCAGGAACAGCGCCACGCCCATAATCAGGAAGGGAACCAGCAGGCCGGCAAGCTGTTTGAACATGTCGGCGCGGCGCTGCTGATCGCCCGCAAGCTGATCCTGCATCTCCTGCGAGTGGTCGAACGGCATGTCCACAACGGATACCATGCGCGCGTTCGCAGCCTCGCCGGGAACCGCCATGATGTAGGTGGCGATGGTCTCCTTGATTTTGGCGACAACGCTTGCAAGCGCTGCAGCATCTTTGTACTTGTTGCTGTCCACAAGGACGCTGACGCTCATCTTTTCCAGCTTGCCCGGTCCGCTCTCCGTCTTGACCTGATCCGTACCCGGCGCATAGTTGTTGACACTCTCCGTTTCGAGATAGGTTCCATTGGAAACACTGGCAGGCGAGTTATAGGTTGGCGTCGCGGCTCCCCCGGCTGCGCCCGCAGTCGGCAGGCCGTTGACATTGGCGTTCGCGCCGGGGGAAGCCGGATTGTTGATGCTGCCCTTGCCATCCAGTTTGGTTTCCCGCGTAGATTTCATTGTGGGAACACCGGGTGTGGAATCGGTTTTGATCTCCGTTTTGGTGTCCGTGTTGAATTCCGCGCTGACCGTGACGATACTGCTCCGCGGGCCGCATACGATGTTCAGCGCGTTTTGCAGTTCCGCGCGTTTTTCGGACTCCATCTTGTGGCGCACTTTGTCAATGTCCGCGCCCCCGGCTCCGCCCGCGTGGCTGCTGTCAAAAAGTACATCTCCCTGCGAATCGGTGACGCTGATGCTCTTTTCTTGAAGGCCGGTATACGCCATTTCCGTCAGGCGCACAATGGCGCGCACATTCTCATCGGAAAGCGAACGTCCGGGTTTGGTGGTGACAAGGATGGACGCCGAGGCGTCGTGATTGCTCATCAGAAGCGGGCTGCTGTCCGAGGCGGCGAAATGCACGACCGCATTGGCAATCGGGTCCATCATCATCAGGCTTTTGCTGATACGGCCCTCCAGCGACCGGCGCATCCGCAGTTGCTCCATATCGGAAGTGTCGCCCATGTGCGCGCCGCTGAGAACGTCGTCAAGTCCCATCGTGGCGGAAGCGGAGGCGGCGGGAAGGCCCGCCGACACGATCTTCACATGCCACTCATCCACGTATTGCGCCGGCACTTCAATGGCCGCGCCGCCCTGCGCCAGCCTGGTAGGCACGTTGCCTTCGCGCAATTTTTCCGTGATGGCGTTGGCATCCTGCGCCGACAGATTGGAAAACAGCGGCACGTAATCCGGCGTCCCGGCCCAAGTGACAAAGCCGATGAGCGCGATGAGTACGCCCAGCGTGGTCAATCCCAGAGTGATTTGATTGGTGCGCCCCAGGCGTCCCCACCATTCTCGCGCGCGGTCTAACACGGGCAAACTCCTTCGGAGGAGGTAGACAGGTAGGTGGGTAGATGGGTAGATGGGTAGGAAATACCTTTTTGCTTCTTGCGTATAATTTGTAAAGACAACGGCTTTACTACCTATCTACCCACCTACCCACCTACCCACCTACCTGTCTACCCTCTTAAACATTCACATGCATGATTTCGGAATACGCATCCACGAGTTTGTTGCGGACTTGCATGGCGAGATTGAGCGCGACGCTCGCTTCCTGCGACGCGATCATCACCTGATGCACGTCCATCGGTTCGCCTGCCGCGAAACGCGCGGTCATGTCCCCGGCGTGTACCTGCGCCTGATTCACTTCGGCAATGGCATCCGACAGCATTTTTCCGAAGGATTTGGTTGGTTCGCTGCCCGGTTCCGCAACGGGCGTCATCATGGGCGCAGACGCAATCGCTTCGGGCATCAGCCCGGATTTCAAATTACGGTCCGGCGTGGTAATGTCGGAAATGGAGTTGATAGCGTTGATACTCATAGTTTTTAGCGTCCGATGTCGAGTGCGCGCTGCTGCATCTGCTTGGCGGCGTTGATAGCGGTAAGTCCGCCTTCGTAAGCGCGCGTGGCCGCCATCATGTCCACCATTTCAATGATAGGTTCGACGTTGGGCATGTTGACGTTACCGGTTAAGGGATCGGCTGCCGGGTTGGAGGGATCGTGAATCACTTTGAAGCCGGTGGCGGTATCGGGGCGAATGGCCGATACCTGTACGCCGGTTCCCCCCGCATTGTCGGACAGTCCGCCCTTCTGCGCCGATGCCAGTTGTGACGCGAAACTGCTTCCAGCGCCGCGTGACGTGAAAATCACTTCCTGACGCCGGAAATTGGGCGTGTTGACGTTGGCGATGTTGTTGCTGATAACGTCCAGGCGCAGGCGTTCCGCCGTCAGACCCGACGCGCTGATTTGCATGGAAGAACCGAGGGGCATAAGAAACTCCAGAAGGTAGATAGGTAGATGGGTAGATGGTAGATAGGTAAAAATGCCCGTCTACTCACAATTTGCATGACAAGAGCAGCCTACAAGAGCCAATCTCTACCTATCTACCATCTACCCATCTACCTATCTACTTAGAATTAATCACGGCTTTCAAACCGGTGAAGTAGCCGCCGACCTGCTGCGACAGGGCTTCGAAGCGCAGGGTGTTGACGGCGAGATCAATGTTTTCGGATTCTAAATCCACATTGTTGCCGTCAGCGCGGGCGGACGTGTTGCCGACTGTGGCAACGGTGGGCGTCACCTGTGAAACCGTATGCAGCCCGCTTGCCGCCGGATTATTACTTGCTTGAAGCGCGCTGGCAAGTTGATCTTCGAAACGCACCTCCTGCCGTTTGTAACCGGGCGTGTTGGCGTTGGCGAGATTGTTTGCAATCGTCTGGTGACGCAGGGCGTAAGCGTCGAGGGCGCGGGTGCTGGCGACGAGCGTATCGCCGCCGAAAAGTTTGTCGAACATGGCTGGCTCCCAAAGAGGTGTCAGGTATCGGGTGTCAGGGACAAAGCGCTGGAGAGTTAAGACAGAAGAGTCTGCCTTTGCCTGACTGGAAGGGAGTTTGTTGCTAACAACGGCTTCCTTTCCAATTGTCGGCAGATGGAGGAGGGAGTCTCAGGCATATTTGTGGGGGAAGGTTGTTAGTTGTTAGTTGTTAGTTGTTAGTTGTTAGGTTGTTAGGTTGTTAGGTTGAGGAGAGATAAGCGTAAGGGATGCCTGCGTACAGGGGTGATAGACAAACAACCTGAAGACTTAACAACCTAACAACTAACAACTCTAAAGCGTCTGACTAAGGGCAATAGCGGTGGGGTTGGTGATGCAGAGTTTGCGGGCGAGGGGTTCGCCGTATTTGCGGCAAAGAAGGTGGTACGCGCCCCGCATGGTGGGAGGACGCCAGCGAGTGGGGGAATGGCAGTCGGACGCGATCACGGTTGCCACATCGTTGTCCAATGCCCAGAAAGCGGCGCGTTGGGCGCGTTCGCCGTTGACGCCCTCCACGCTCATCGCCGTCAGTTGAATACAAGCGCCCACGGAAGCGACTTCGCGCAGAATCGAGGGATCGCGCTGCACATCGGCGTTGCGTTCGGGGTGGGCGAAAACCGGCGTAATCCCAATTTTCACAATGTCCGCAAGAGCCTGAACCGTCCAACCCGGCAGATGGTCGAACGGCGGCTCTACAAGGACGTACTTACCCTCATCCCCAAACGTGAGCAGGCGGCGGTGTTGGAGTTCTTCCGCTGTTTCGGGGCGCAGGGGAACTTCCTGTCCGGCGATAATCTGAATAAACCGTCCGCAGGGGATAGTCTGTAGCGCCTGATTCACCTCATGCGTCAGGCGCAGCAACAGTTCGGGCGTGTTTTCGCGCCCACTGAACCAACGGTGTGGAGTGGCGACCATCAGGTTCGTGCCATACCGGGCGGCAAGGCAGGCCATCGCCACGCTGTCTCGCAGCGTTTCGGCCCCATCGTCTATCCCCGGCAGGGGGTGCGAATGAATATCGGCGGCTCCAACAAACCGGCCCATGCGCGGAACTCCTTAAATGCGCCTTCACCACAGAGACACAGAGACACAGAGGCTTCACAGAGAGGGAATAGAGAAGAAAAGCAGGAGATAAGGAATCGTGAAAGACACAAATCATACGGAAAAGCAACACCACTTTGTCTCGCTATTCCTCTCTCCTCATCGTCTTACCTCTGTGAAGCCTCTGTGTCTCTGTGTCTCTGTGGTGAAAGGGTTCTTATCCTATTTTGCCCATGTTGCGCAGGTTTTGCAGGCATTTTTCGGCACATTCGAGGGGCGGATAGGCGTAGCTCTCCTGCTCCACGATGTACCACTGCGTACCCCCTGTGGTTTCGCACAGATTGAATATCTCGTCCCACTTCACATCGCCCTCGCCGATCAGGGCTTTGTCATCGGTGGCAGAGTATTCTTTGAGGTGGACGGTCAGGGCGCGGTGGGGATAGCGGCGCAAAAACGGGCCGGCTTCCGCGCCGCCGTGCATGGCGTTGCCCGTGTCGAACTGCATGACAACTTCCGGTTTGGTGTTGCCGAAGAAAATGTCCCAGGGCAGTTCGCCGTCCATGTCGTGAAATTCGGTGTGGTGGTTGTGGTAGCCGGTCTTCATGCCAAGCGGCGTCACCTTGTCGCTGATTTCGTTCATAATGCGGGCGGTTTCCAGCCACGCGGCTTTCGAACTCGGTGCGCTCTTTCGGCAAACCGGGGACGATCAGATAGGTGTTGCCGATAGTCTGGTTGAACTCAATGGTCTTTTGCAGTTCGTCGCCTGTCAGCGTGTTCAGTCCCGTGTGCGTGCCGCAGCATTTCAGGTTCAGGTCGTTGAGCATGGCGCGAATGTCGGTCGCGCTGTGGCCGTAGTAGCCCGCGAACTCCACGCCCGCGTAGCCGATACGCGCCACTTCTTTGAGGACGCGCGATAAATCTTTTTGCGCGTCTTCGCGCACGGAATACAGTTGCAGCCCAATGGGTAGCTGTGCCATAGATAACTCCTTGTCGTGTTCTTTCCCGCGACTGCTATTTCCCTCTTCAATGCGCGATTACCTGCGCGATAATTGAAATATGGACGGCTTCACAAATTTGGCGCCTATATCTCTCAAGTCTTCCCGCGCTATATTGGACGTCTCGAACTATTCGGTCACTCTTCAAATGCGGTTTGCCTGATCTGTGGGGTCAGGGGGTTGCGCGGATTCCGTCAACATGGAGACGGGAATACGTTCTATATCCCCAATCTCATGTATTCGCATCTGATTGCTGCTGTCCCCATCCATCCATGTCGCTTCAATTTTGTCCAGCATATCCGCCGCCGACCAATTCAACGGCTCGTTATATTTGTACTCGTAGCGAGTTAAATCCCACCACATTTCCGTGTTGTTGAGCAGGGATTCCCACGCATACGGATCGTCCAGCATCGCCTGCGCAATGTCGAGTTCGGCGGCAGCTTCCACCACACGGAAACTGCTTGCATCTACGCCATCTTTGCAGACTGAGGTTATGAGGAAAAGCGGCAATAGCATACCTCCAACAGGTTTTATAACAGGATCTCTGTAATCTTTGAGCAGCCGGGGGCCATGTCCATGAACTAACGCTGACGTATTTCGCTCTGCAAGCCTGCAATTCCTGCTGAAACCTGTACAAATATGTGTCGCTCAACTCCCAAAAACTTTCAACAAAGTTTTCAACACTTTCAACAGTTTCAACAAAATGGGGGTTGAAAGTCAGCAAAAGCGTTAGATTTCGAGCAGATGAGAAAATCGCGGATTCAAGGGTTTTTACGCCTTTTTAACTACTATGCCCATAGTTTTCAACATGCAACTCTTTAGACTCCTTAGCTACCACTACAAAAGTAGTACAGGTTTTATTAGCCAAACTTGTACAATTCAGAGGGTGTTTAACTACTATGCCCATAGTTTTCAACAATTGTTGAAAACTATGGGCATAGTTTTCAACAATAGGACTCAAAACTCGGAATCAACGAATCTGACAACACTCCCATTGTTGAAAACTGCCGAGTTTTCAACAGAGAATCAGTCCCAAAGTTGAAAGATTGTTGAAAACTATGCCCATAGTTTTCAACAATTGTTGAAAACTATGGGCATAGTTTTGGAGAGAGTTGTAGACTCGTGTGCGTTGTGGATAACTATCAGAGTTTGAGTCTATGTTGATTCCATTTGATTCAATGCCAAAGTCTGTACAGGACTCGCGCTAACTACTATGGGGATAGTTTTCAACAATCGCGCTCCCCTAATAATAAGCATAATGGATTCTTTATATAGACTCTTATAGTATTTGATTCTCTATAGAGCGAGTCGGTTCTGTGAAAGAGGAGAGGAGTTCTTCGGAGAAAAGAGTTGGTGTTGATTCAGTATCGGGAATACGTTTGTGCAGAATGTTGGCGCGAAGAACATTGGTAAGGTTGGCAATGTTGAAACAGTTGAAAACTCTGTTGATAGTGTTGGAAACTTTCGGCTTCTGTTGTGGATTGTCGCAGAGGAAGAGTACAATCCCTGCGCGGAAAGAGTACAATAGTGTGTACCCGTTCCCAAAGCGACCACTTGAATCGGAGATTTCCTGCGTATGCGCGTTTGCCAGTTGAAATTGACCCACTTCCGCAATTATCGGGAGTTGGATTTGCGGCCTGTAGGGGGATTAAATATTCTTTATGGGGCCAATGCGCAGGGTAAAAGCAATGTGCTGGAAGCCTTGTGGCTCTTAGCGACAACTCGTTCCCTGCGGGCAAGCCGCGAATCGGAACTGATTTTGCGGGATGAGGAGATTGCGCACGTCACGGCGGAAGTGGATCGCGAACGCGAAGGCGACGTAGAGCTTCAGGTCAGCGTGTTTCAGGGCGATAAAAAGGCCGTGCGCGTCAACAGCATGAAGCGCGACCGCGTGATTGATCTGCTCGGCCAGTTCAACGCGGTTTTCTTCGGCGCGTTGGATTTGCATATCGTGACCGGCGAACCGACGGACCGGCGGCACTATCTCAATGTGGAGATTTCGCAGATAAGCCCGCGCTACGTGGTCAATCTCGGCCACTACAAGCGGGTTTTGCAGCAACGGAACCGATTATTGCGCGACCTGCGCGACCGGCCCCGTCCGCCTGCCGAACTCGGACTGGATGCGTGGACGGAACAACTTGTCCGGTATGGCGCGCCCCTGCTGGAAACCCGCCGCTTTTACATCGAGCGTTTAACTCCCCTTGCCGCGCAAATACATCGGGAACTCACGGACGGCAAGGAGACGCTGGAAATTCGCTACCTGCCCAGTTTCAAGCTGCCGGATTCCGCGCTTGACACTGCCGTTCAAAATACGCCGTTCAAGCCCCTCGTCACAACGGAACAGGTGGCTGAAAATGAAGCAGGAACTACACCCGGCGTTCGGGAATCTAATGCGGAAGATCGCTACATTGCCGAAGCGCAGCAGGACGCGCAAACGGAAGCGGACAAAGCGGCTTCGGTGACAGCCATACCCCCCGCCGAATCTGGAAGCAGAACTGACAGCGGCAATGCCCCGGAATCGGCTCTCAGCGCCACAGAGCGCGTGGCAAAGGCGTTTCACGCCCAATTAGCCGTTGTGGGGTATGAAGAGGCCCGCAGGGGAACGACGCTGATTGGACCGCAGCGCGATGACCTGTCTTTTTTCATCAACGGCGCGGATGCCCGCATTTACGGTTCGCAGGGACAACAGCGCACCGTCGCCCTTTCCCTGAAACTGGCGGAATTTCGTCTGATTGAAGAGTACGTCGGCGAACCGCCCGTGCTGCTGCTTGATGATGTAATGAGCGATCTGGACGACGCCCGTCGCAGACATTTGCTGAAGTGGATACGGGGGCGTGGACAAACGTTCATCACCTGCACCAGCCTGCGGGCGTTTCCCAAAGATATTTTACAGGAGGCCGCGACCTTTCAAGTGGCGGCAGGAACCATAATCTCCGATGTCAAGTTACCCGGTAAAACCAGAGAACGCGAACCAATCGCCGTTAGCGAACCCGAACCCGTCGCCAACAGCGAACCGGAGCGACAATCCGCCGAAAATCCAGCCCCGCAACCGGGTGAGGAGCCGATCCCGGCAGGATGAGATTCCTTCGGGCTATATGCCGCCGACCATGCGCGGCAGCCACCCCATGACCGGCCTGCTGCAAAACGTGATCGGCGGCATGGACGCTTCGGGGCAGATACACGAAAGTCTTGCCCTCGCGTACTGGGCAAAAGCGGTCGGCGCGCAGGCCGCGGCGGCAACGGAAGCCGCTTCGGTGCGCGACGGCGTTTTGTTCGTGCGTACCAAAAGTTCCGTCTGGTCGCACGAACTGACGCTGCACAAGGCCCGCCTGCTGCAAAATCTCAACCGCATGATGGGCGGCAAAGTGATTACGGAAATTGTTTACAAAGCGCAGGGATTGACGCGGCAGGAGAAGGTAGAGGAACCGCAGCCGCCGGCGGGAGAAGAGCTGGCGAACATCGTTCTGGAGCCGGACGAGCGGGCGGAACTGCGCGCTCGGCTGGAAAAACTCTACACCATTGAAGATGACCGTATCCGTGACGCCATTGCCAACCGGCTGGTAGCGGAAGCCAAATTGCGGCACTGGCGATTGGAAAACGGCTGGCATTTGTGTCCCAACTGCTCTTCGGCGCACAAAACCGACTTTGACATTTGCCCTCATTGCCGCCTGAATTCGTAGGTGGCTGGTTCACTCTTTTTCACCACCAAGACGCCAAGAACACCAAGTAGAGAAAAGAAGAGAAGAAAAAAAGCCCCCAGTCAATCTTATCAATGAGTTTTTATTTGCTTTTCTTGGTGTCCTTGGCGTCTTGGTGGTGAATAGTTACAAAATTCAGGAATTTCGATGCGTTCCTCTCGTCCTCTGGTTGCTGTGGCACTGGCATTCGCGTCCGGTATCTGGATCGCCGCGCAATCATCCCTGTTTGTCTTCGTGATTGTCGGCTGTGTTTTCCTGCTTTCGGCGTGTTTCGGCATCACGCGCCGTTCCTTCTGGCTGTCCCTTCTCCTGGTCTCGCTTTTTGCCCTGTTCGGCGCGGCCTGCTATCTGCTTTCCACGCAGGTTTTCGCAAGCGATGTGTCGCGCCGCGCGCCCGCGTATGTGACTGTGGTGGGTACGGTGGGTTCGGATACCCGCGTTACGCCCGGACAGCGGCCCGACGATCCGGCAAGCGGGCGTTTCACGCTGAATACGCGCGGCATCGTGATTCAGGATGATGTTCATGAAGATACCGGCAGGGGAGTTGCGACAAGTGGGGAGGGTGTTTCTCCACAGACAGGGGCGCGGGTTGTAGCGGTTTCGGGACAGGTGGAAGCGCGGGTTCCCCTTGCAGCGGTGTCTTTGGTTCGCAGAACTCCCACGCGGGGCGGGCGGCACAACGCGAATCAGCCATCTTCCGCGTCGCTTCAATCCGGGGAGAACACAGCAGAAACTTCGGCGGAAACAAGTCGAATCCCGAACCGGATGTGCCGCATTACGGCGATTCGATTCTGCTGCGCGGGCGATTGGAACAGCCGGTTTCCGCCCGCAATCCGGGGGATTTCGATTACGCCGCGTACTTGAGTCGGCGCGGTATCCATGCCACGATAACAGCGCGACGCTATGCGGACTGGAAGCGCATTGCCGAAGAACAGGAACGGCATTCGCCCCAAAACCTTGTCATGTCGCTGGCCTTGCGTTTGCGGGAACGGGTGCTGGAACACGGGCGGCGGGCGCACAGCCGGGAACGAGCGGGCGTTCTGAACGGCATACTGTTGGGCGACCGGGGCGATTTACCGGGCGCGCTGAATGAAGATTTCGAGCGTACCGGCACGTCGCACGTCCTTGCCACAGCGGGGCTGCATGTCGGCATGGTCGTTGTATTGCTGCTCGGCGGACTCCGTTTTTGCCGAATCGCGCACCGCCCCGGACTGCTGCTGGCAATGGCGATGCTGGTGGTATACGCGCTGATGGCGGGCGGGCGTCCCTCGGTTGTTCGCGCCGTGCTGATGGCAAGCGTGGTGTTGTTCGGCCTGTTGCTGGAACGGGAGCCGGATTTGCCCAACACGCTTGCTTTAGCCGCATGGGTTCTGCTGATTGTCAACCCGCAAAACCTGTTTGAACCGGGGTTCCAGTTTTCTTTTGCAACCGTGATAACGATTGTGCTGCTGATGCCGCTTGCCAAACCGTTTATCGCGAACCTCGGCAAAAACATTCCTTCCTATTGGCCGGGAGCGTCGAAACTGCGGCAATTTCTGCAAACCCTCGCGGCCTGCTTCTTCCTCGCCCTTGCCTCACAGGTGGGAGCCGCGCCCCTCGCCGCGTATTATTACAACTCCGTTTCCCTGATTGGCCTCGTCGCCAATACGCTGATCGTGCCGCTCATCGCCCTGATTATCGCGCTTGGTTTCGGCGCGGCGTTGCTGGCCTCCATTCATCCCGTACTCGCCTTGCCGCTGGACAAAATTCTGGATGGCTTGCTGACATGGGTAATCACGATTGTCCGCGCCTGTTCCCACGCCCCGTATGCCTCTTTTTCCATGCCCTCCCCACCCGAATGGCAGATTTGCGTATACTACGCCGTTCTCTGGGGCGCGGCATGGTTTTTGCAGCGGACAGAGCGGTACAAAAAGGCTACGATATAGAGGCTTAGGAACTCTCTTCGCGATTGTAGTCTAATCGGAACACTAATGATCTGATAAACAGGTATACTGAGTGTATCAAGATTTTACTTATGAATGAGTATGGATTAACTTTAAGATTTTACTTCTATGCCTGACAGTTACGACTTAACAAAATTGACTCCTCAAACATTTGAGCATCTGGTGAATTCACTGGCGCTCAAAGTTCTTGGCCCAGGACACACCAGTTTTGGGCCTGGGAGCGATGGCGGGCGAGATGGATATTTTGAAGGAGAAGCGCCCTATCCCAGCCTAACAGATAAGTGGTCAGGACGTTGGTACATTCAGTCAAAGTTCCATGCGCCAAACCTTTCAACGGATCAGCACAAATGGCTTGTTGAGCAAGTTGCTGAAGAAATCAAAGAATTTAAGAAACCTCAGTCAAAAAGAGTGGTTCCGGACAACTGGATTTTTGCCACAAATATAGACCCGTCAGGAGTTCCAGAGACAGGGGCTTTTGATAGCACCCAAAAGTTGGTCAAAGATCAACTTCCAAGTTTAACAACTCGTTTTCATATTTGGGGTGGCAAGAAGATTCTGGATATGCTGAGTGATTTTCCAGACATAGCCAACTACTATGGGCATTTCCTCACCCCTGGACATGTTCTTACAGAACTCCACGCGCAACTGCATAGACTCGCGGGCGACACTTAATACTATTTTACGTTTCTTGCTGGTTTCACAATTTGAGGAACAGCAATATACGAAATTGGAACAAGCAGGGTCCACGGCAGATAGCCGCCCTGGAATTGATAAACTCTTTATTGACTTGCCATTTCGTTCTAACGATTTCAAACTCGATGGCATGGTAACGGAGTATCTTGTTGCCACGTCTGCCCGTCCACATACCATTGATACACATCGGCCAGACACAAAAGAGTGGCGAAAGTGGTATAAACACCCATCTCGGTCGGCTATCTGGTTCGTAAAAGGGGGACCAGGACAAGGCAAATCCACTATCGGGCAATACTTTTGCCAGGTGCAAAGAGCAGCCTTGTTACTGAGCAAGGACGCCCCGGAATGTGTCAAGGATTTTGAGACAAAAAGCGAAAGTATTTTTATGTAGCGAGCAGTCATTCCTCGCCACTCAACCGGCAACCGGTGCTGTGCCTTCGCCAACGGGCAACGCAGGCGCATTGATCCAGACGACGTCGGGTAACTGCCCCGCCTGCGGACGCTCTCGAAAGCGTTGCGGATGCGCGGCATAGGCGTTATCTAACGTGACTTGCCGCTGCGCCAATACCTGCGTTGCTTCGCCGAAATGCACCTGTTCGGGCGTAAGCAACACCAAGCCGGTATGGTGGTGGCACGTATTGTACCCGACAAAGTAGTCCTGGCAGAACGTCTGCGCGTCTTCCTGGCTGCTAAAGCGCTCCGGGAAGTAGGCGCTGTACTTCATCGTTTTGAACCCGGCTTCCGAGTACGGGTTGTCGTTGCTGACACGCGGGCGGCTGTGCGAACGGGTCACCTGCAACGAAAGTAAGAGCTGCGCTACCGACTGGCTTTTCATCGGCCCGCCGCGATCCGCATGGAGGGTGAGTTGGTTAGGCGCGATGTTGTATTTACGACAGGTTTCTTGCAGCAGCTTGTGCGCCAGGTATTGACACTCCCGGTCTGCGAGCATCCAGCCGACCACATAACGACTGTAGATGTCCATAACCACATATAAGTAATAGAAGCGACCCCGAATGGGCGTCTTCAAGTAGGTGATGTCCCATGTCCACACCTGATTAGGGCCGGTTGCCTTAAGTTCAGGTTTGCTATACGCCGGATGCCTGCGAACCCGCCGACGCTCACAGATGGCTTGGTGTTCGTGCAGCAGGCGATACATCGTGCGATAGGAAGCGTGATACACGCCTTCTTGCAGCAATTGCGCATACACCTGCCGGGGCGAAGCGTCTACAAAGCGTTCCGACAAGAGTAGATTGAGCAACAGGGCGCGTTCCTCTTCCGACAAGCGGCGAGGAGAACCCCGTTGTGCTTTGGGAACAAGGACGCCTTCTTGGATTGTGCCCGTACCAGCGTGTTGCTCCCGGTAGAAGCGGGCGCGGCTCAGTTGCACCGCATCACAGGCGCGGCCAATCCCGGTCGTTGCGCCCGCTTCGGCAACCAGGCTTATTCGGGCGGCGTTTCTTCCAGTGTCAGGTCGAGCAAGGCCGCTACTTTTTTTTGGAGTTCCAGCAGAACGCGCAGTTTCTGGTTCTCGGTTTCCAGAGCGGCCATCCTGCGGGCATCGCGTTGGCGGGCGGCTTCTTTGTCTTTGCGCTGCTTCTGCGCCTGGGCAGAGTTCTTCTCGCCCAACTGACCCGCCTCGCGCAGTTTGCGGAAGTTGGCAAGCGTGGAGGAGTACAGCCCTTCGCGGCGAAGCAGCGCCCCCAACTCTCCCGGCTTGACGCAGGCGTCGGCTTCTTTAAGGATGCGCAGCTTGTACGCAGCGGTAAAGCGGCGGCGCGTGGGGCGCGTTTGCACCTGCGCCTCCGGGCGCAGCGCGGGGGAGGGCGCGCTGTGGTGTCCATTGTTGGTGAGGCGAGTGGTTGGGCTGTCTGTCAACGGCGTATTCATCTGAGAAATCCATTCTCCGCCCTGGCGATCTACACTATTTCGTGTACGGGATTTTGTCTCAACCTATTGTGGCACACAGGGCCCCTCACATTTTGCCGAAGCAGAGAACTTTAGCTGAGGAAATTGCTCAATCGGCCAACAAAACGGGGCGCTATCCTAAAGTGCCACGCATTCCAATCCAAATTGAGTTAAAAGACTATGCGCAATGGTTCGGCAAAAGAGGTATTGACGAACCATGTGGTATTTTGACTTACCTCACCAGAAAAATTGAGTTTGGGGTTGAAGAAACCGTCTACTCAGGCACCTTAAAACGCGCTTTTGCCAGTCAAAGTTGGCTTGTTGTCTTCGATGGTTTGGATGAGGTTCCTCATAACGTTAAGGATGCTGTTGCTACTGAAGTCTGTGCTTTTGTTCATAATATACAAACAGAGTGTCAGGCAGATTTATTAACCATTTGTACTTCCAGGCCTCAAGGTTACTCAGGTCAATTTTCCGCTTTAGATAATTCTACTATACAGTTAGTGGAACTCACCCCAGATCAAGCTCTACTATGTGCTGCGCCAGTCCTCCAACAGGATCGAACTCACAGCGAATCTCAGCAGTATATGGCCGCTTTGACAGCAGCCATTAAATCAGAGTCCGTACGCGAACTCATGACTACTCCTCTTCAATCTCACATTATGGCTGTTGTTGTGCGCGATGGGGGTCCTCCCCCTGAACGTCGCTGGCAGCTCTTCCAAAATTTTTATCAAGTCATCAAAAAGCGTGAGGCTAACCGAAACCTTCCAGACCCGGCTATTTCCAAACTGTTGAGAGAGGACTCACTTCTTAAAACTTTGCACAATCGCTTGGGCTTTGTTTTACATTCACGTGGTGAAACCAGCAAAGGTGCGCAAACAAACTTGGCTCGTAGTGAGTTTTATGAATTAGCTAAAGAAGCCGCTTCGCAAATGCTGGAGGAAGGGCCAGAGGATTACGTTGATGCCTTAATGAGTAGTGCTACAGATCGTTTGGTTCTTGTCAATACTCCAGAAACAGGAGAACATGTGCGATTTGATGTAAGACAACTTCAGGAGTTCTTCGCAGCAGAATTTCTTTATAAATCTGTAGATGCTGATGGATTGCGCTTGCGACTGGAAGTTATTGCTGGGGACTCACATTGGCGTGAAGTGATGCACTTTTTATTAAGCGCACTAATCGAGAATGATAGAGGGACGGAGTTATCAGTAGCTATTCAAGTATTGCTTCAACTAGATCAAAGCGAGAACGAACCGGATTTAAGATTACTTTATCGTCGTCTTGGAAGAGGTGCATTACTGGTTGCCCGACTGCTTAATGAAGGAGTGCTTGAGCAGGATAAACGTATACGTGGGCAGTTTCGCACCTGTTTAGAGCCTCTATACTCCTTTACGGATATTGCAGCCTTGTCTGATTTGATAGATGTATCTCACGCCAATTCCCTGATTTGGCTATGCAATGTACTGTCTGAAGCCCTCAAAGAAGTGCACTACAGCGAAAACATAGGCGCGGCTATTGTTCTTACCTATATTTTGCCAGACAACCATCAGCGCGTCGCAGAAATACGCGATTACTTGCTTTCCTCCCCTCCTCACTATTTATCTACTATTATAAATAGAAGATCGCAAGAAGATGGATATGATAGTGAATATTCTGTCTTGGCTAAACCTTTACAAAAATGGCTTGTTGAAGTTCTTCTTGATCTTCTCTCTGAACCAGCTATTTCCAATTTCGATAGCAACTTCTACGGATTAGTAACTAGTTTGCTACAAAAGTCCATAAAAGAAACAATTGATGTTGCCAGACATAAGGGATATACAGATCAGAAATTAATATTTCTAGAATATTTCTTATTGCGTTCAAATGATATTGAAACTAATAATCATGAAAATTATGGTATGGTTACTGGTAAAGTCTTTGAGCATGATTGGACAACAGGTACATTTGACAATTGGGTTCCGGCGTTAGCTGATACAGATTCTATGACTGGCTTAATGCAACTGGCGTTAAACGTTATACGTTTTGCGTATGATCCCACCCCGAAAAATATGCGTAATGTCATGTCAATACTACGCGAAAACGGAATAAATTATCTATATGCCTTACCTATACATATTCGAGCTTACTTTCCTTTCTCAGGTACTGGCGAGTTCAATGTCGAAGGTGAATTTAACCGGTGTTTAAACCTAGATGATAATGGTATCCACGAATTCTTGGCTGAGAGCTGCACAACAAAAATTAGACCATGTATACACTTCGCTCTTCATAGCAAGTTTACTGTAGATGATGTTCTGAAAACTTTTTCGTTCTTACCTTCGTTTGCTCTTGAATTATGTACTAATACAATACTGGATACATTCACTTCTCACCTTTCGGATAGCGATATTCAGATAATGTTTGATAGGGTCGCTTCTGCGATATTAGATCGTCCTAATATCCTTGAAGCCCAGTCACAAGTTTGGATAACACTCATCTGCAAAGTTCCACATCGAGAAGAAGAATTGCGCTGTGCATTTTTAACGACGGCTTCTACTCAGCAAAAATACTATATTTCTTGGAATGACCAAGAGCTAACGTTTCGATTACGTTTGCCCGAAGAAGCAATGCTTCTTCCATCTATCATAGTTTCTATACTAGGACGACATGACATACAGCAGGGTATATCCACAATAAGTTCTCAGATCATTTCTGATACGCCATTGCATAAAATAGGTAAAATTATCGATTTATATGTAGAAAATGCGAATGCTATAAGGGAAATCGCTGAAAATGCTGCTCTGCCACTTTATGTGCGAGCCACGGCTGCTTTGATGTTTATTGTGCATCCAAGCGGAAATTCTGACTTTAGGCCATGGCAAGATGTCATAGTAGAAGGTTGCCGATTGTCAGAAGGCTCTTGGCTTTTAGAATGTTATGTGTTAGTAGTTCGGGCCGTTACATCGTTGAAAGACACTGTTGTTAAAAATATCACAAATGATATATTGGATATTTTCAGGTCAAATTATAGTAGTAGAAATATTTTGGATCAGTTGCTAACTGAGTGGCGAGAATTTTCGGCAGCGCCCGTCACTAGTGCAGAAGTTTTAGATAGTTGGCTTAAATCTACATCTATGTAGATTTAAACTTCAAAACTCAATGTGAGTAAGACTATCCAAGACACCGAGACTACCATATTGCAGCCTTAGCCTGATTGCTGTTATGAAGAAAAAATTGGCGCATAATACCTAATCTATCACCTCAACGGTGCGACTATGTACCTTATCCTGATGACAGCTACAACGATAGGGCATAAAAACACTTAAACCAAAATGATAGTAACTGTACACTTTTAACCTTTTAGAGGGCCATAGCACAGTCTGCGCGCCTGCGCCAGTTCCTTATGCGCCGCCGAGAACCTGAATAGGACTCGGCGGCGCATTGTGTTCTCTAACGTCTTCCAGCCTATTCCGTCGTTTCTTCCTGCGCGTTCATCTGGCGGCGCACCTCCTCTATGGCCTGCAAATGTTGTCTCATTGTGGCTCGTCGCTGTACTTGCCGACAAGATGCGCTATAAGGATGTACCTCCAATGAACAAGAAATGTAGAAAAAAATCTAGTTAAATAGCAAAACGGATGAACTCTTTCTGAACTAACCTCGTCTCTATATGCAACGCACGTCTACTTTATAGATTCTGCTAACTAGCCAGGCGGCGGGAAGTTGAAAGTTCAAAATTCCTCTCAACAATCTAACCTGGAAGGGAGGTGCAAGAAGATGCCTGTACATACTTCTCGTTCGCCCTAACACTTACGAGGTCACGATGCCTCTTCTGAAAAACTTGACACAACGAGACACTGGGCTGGAAGCGCTGCATTGCCACTATTTCGACGCTGTCTCTACATATTCTCCTTCTTTTTCCGTTTAGATGCGCCAGTCCTGACTGCCTGGTTACAATTGGAGTGTTACAGGCAGGCGCGTGGTAAAATAAGCTTGAACAGGAGAGGAGAAAAGCCTTGACAACATTTGAGGTAGAAGAACGACTGGCACGGCTGGAAGCGGAAGTGGAAGCGTTGAAGCGGGAACGCGCCGATATTACGCCTGTTCAGCAACCCTGGTGGGAACAAATTTCCGGTGTGTTTAAGGACAGCCCGGAGTTTGAGGAGGCTGTGCGCTTGGGCCGGGAATGGCGCGAATCGCAGCGTATGGACTACGACACAGACGAGGCTGCAACATCGGAGGAAGCGCATGGTTCTGCTTGACACGGAACCGATGACGGTTCTGGAGCGCGAAGGGCCGGACACGAAAGTTCTGAAAGCGCGGCTGGCGAGAATTCCTCTGGACGATCTTGGCACAACCATCATCAGTCATGAGGAACAAACTCGCGGCTGGTTCGCCTATATTGCGCGGCTGCAGACCGAAGCGGAGCGAGTACGCGCTTACACTTTTCTGAAGCGTCACCTTGACATCTACTGCCGCGTTACTGTTGTGCAGTACGATGAGAAAGCCGCCGCTGAGTTCGAGCGTCTCAAACAAGCCAAAGTTCGTATCGGCACAATGGACTTGAAAATTGCCGCGATTGCCCTTGCCAACGACGCTACGCTTCTTTCGCGCAACCTGTCAGATTTCAACAAAGTACCTGGCCTGAAAGTAGAAGATTGGTCGGTTTAATGCAGAACCATGACGGAAACCTTCGCTACAGTCTGCTTTAGGCTTTCTTACTCGCGCAGTGACGGCAGAGTTGTAAACTACCCTGTAAGCGGGCCGTAGTACAGGCCGCGCGCCTGCGCCAGTTCTTTACCTTTGTCCAGCAGGGCGACGCGCTCTGTATTCGTCAGCGGCTTGTAGTGGCGGGCCACTTCTACGGCCTGCCGCACCTCATCGGTATTGCTGAAACCGATCACGGCGCAGCACACGCCCTTCAAGCCCAGCGCATAACGAATGGCCTGCTCGTGATATGCGGCAAGGGTGGCGGGGGTTTTGGCGTCGTACTTCCAGCCGATTGCGCCGCCCAATACCTTCATCGCTACAACCGCCGTGCCGGCTTTCTGCGCGGCGGACAGCACCAGTCCCTCGAAATCGTATGTGTGCCGATCCGCGAAGTTGAGCGCGTTCATCGTCAGGTCAATATCGCCCGTTTCAATCGCCTGCACAAAGCGGGGCGGGCGCATGTGTCCGCTGGTTCCCAAAAATCGGATCAACCCCCTGTCCCGCGCCGCTTTCAATCCGGCAATGGCCCCGTCCGGCATGAACAGTTTTTCCATATCGAATTCGCCGAGATTGTGAATATGAACCGCGTCTATATGGTCGGTTCCCATACGCTTCAGGCTGGCCTCAATCTGCTCCTGTACGCCCTGCCTGTCCTGCTTCTGCGGGTTCACCTTTGTTACCAGAAACAGCTTATCGCGCCGGGTTTGCAGCACATTTTTCAATTTGTCTTCCGCGTTGCCGTAATCTGGCGACACGTCCACATAGTTTATGCCCATATCCAGCGCGGCATGAACAACGCCCTCGGCCTGCGCGAATGTGGTGGAAGCGTCCCCAAGCGGCGCGACTCCAATGCCGAGCAGCGACACTTTTTCTTTTGTCCGGCCCAATATGCGCGTGGGCAACGTGCCCGGCGCAACGTCCGAACCGATTTTTGGCTTCTCATCGGCGGAAGCCATATTGTTTATGAGCGACAATCCACCCGTTGCCGCAGCGGTCTGTTCCAGAAATCGGCGTCGCGAAATCGGCATAATGTGTGCCTCCCCGGATGCAATCGTGTTGATGTTTGTGTTACGCGCGGGCGGTGAAAATGTTTCGCGCTGTCTTGAACTAAATGCCTTTGTGCCGTATACTGACGGCATGGCTGATAACCCGCTTCCCGAACCTGAATACGAGGCCGAAAATACGGCGCGGCAAACGCTGGAACGCTTGCGCGACGCGACGCGCCACAGCGTCTATGAAGGCAAACTGTACCTTGTGGGCGGACTGCTGCGGGATCGCGCGCTTGGGCTGCCGCTTGCCAACGATCTTGATCTGGTTTTGGAGGGGGACGCGATTGCCCTTGCCCGTTTTCTGCACGACAAAAAACTCTCCCGGCATTTCCCCGTCACCTATCCCCGTTTCGGCACGGCCATGATCTCTGTTGCCGCCAACAGCCGCCCGGACGCGCCCGAAACCGCTGTAGAACTGGTGTCCGCCCGGGCGGAAAGCTATCAGTTCGACTCGCGCAAGCCCGACGTGCGGCAGGGAACTTTGCGCGATGACGTATTCCGCCGCGATTTCACCATCAATACCCTGCTGCAAAACCTGCACACGGGCGAAACGCTCGACCTGACCGGACGCGCCATGCAGGATTTACAGGCGGGCGTACTGCGCACTCCCCTCGAACCCCGCGTCACGTTTTTCGATGATCCGTTGCGAATGTTACGCGCCGTCCGTTTCGCCGCCCGCTTCGATTTTGAGATTGAAGCCGAAACGTGGCAGGCCATTTGCGAGGAATCCGAACGCCTGCGCCCGCCGCAGATTGCCCATGAGCGCATCCGCGAAGAGTTCGTAAAAATCGCCAAGCTGCCCGGAACAAAATTTCGGCGCGGCATGGAACTGCTGCAAACGTCCGGCCTGCTGGAAAAGTTTCTCGCCCCCATGCTGCCCATGATCGGCTGCAAACAGGGGGATTGGCATCCGCATGACGTGTGGACGCATACCCTGACCGCGCTGGAACATCTGCCTGATACCGCCCGTCTGGAAACGCGACTCGGCCTGCTCTGGCACGATCTGGGCAAGCCGCAAACTCAAACCAAAACAAACGAAGCCAAAGGTATTCACTTTCCCAGATATCCGCAAATCGGAGCCGACCTTGCCCGTCAACTGATGAACCACCTCAAATTTTCCAGTGACGAAATCCGTGATGTGACAACCCTGATTACCAAACAGACGCGCCTAGGGATCTACCGCCCTGACTGGACAGACGCCGATGTCAAACGCCTGATACGCGATTGTGGCCTGTACCTGAACGACCTGTTCATTCTCACCCGCTGCGACCAGTCCGCCGTCAACATTCCCGCCGACAAAGCCGTTGACCTGAACGCCCTTCAAGCCCGCATTGACGCACTCAACGCCGTGTCGAACGTACTTCTGATAGACAGCCCGCTCGATGGCAACGAAATCATGCAGACGCTTGGCCTGCCGCCCGGCCCGCATTTGCGCGACGCCAAAGCGTTTCTGACCGATGAAGTCATCGAAGGCCGATTGGCGGAGGGCGACAAAGAGGCCGCGCGGCTTCTGCTGCAAAACTGGTGGCGGTTACGACAAGGCTAATTCCAGAACTTTCACCACAGAGACACAGAGGGGTCACAGAGAGGGAATAGAGAAGAATAAGAGACAGGTTTGATTTTTTGTTTGAGTTGTATTTTGCACGGTTCCTCTCTCCTCATTCTCGTATTTCTCTGTGAAACCTCTGTGTCTCTGTGCCTCTGTGGTGAAGATGTATTTGTGTATGGGGGTGGGTATGGTCGCTGTTCTGCTCGGCGTGGCGTTGCTCGTGCTGATTTTGTGGGATACGTTCGAGACGATTGTGCTGCCGCGCACGGTAACGCGCAAGTGGCGCATTACGACAATGTTTTTCCGCAGCTTCTGGAGTGTGTGGCAACTGCTGATTAACCGGATTCGCGCCAGTGGCCGACGGGAGGGGCTTCTCAGCGCGTTCGGGCCGCTGTCGCTGCTGCTGCTGCTGGTCGTGTGGGCGTTGTGTCTGATACTCGCTTTTGCGCTGATACAGTGGGGAATGGGATCGCACATCATCTCGGCCTCCGCCAAACCCGGCTTTACAACGGATTTGTACGTCAGCGGCGTCACGTTCTTCACATTGGGGTATGGCGATGTGGTTCCTGACGGCAGTTTTGGCCGCGCGATAGCCGTTTTTGAGGCGGGTATAGGGTTCGGCTTTCTCGCCGTTGTTATCGGATATTTGCCGATTATTTACCAGTCGTTTTCACGGCGCGAAGCGGGTATTTCCCTCATGGATGCCCGCGCCGGTTCGCCGCCAACCCCGTCTGAAATGCTGCGCCGACACGCGGAAGCGGGCTGCATGGCAATGCTCGTTGACCAACTGCACGAGTGGGAAAACTGGGCGGCGGATATGATGGAAAGCACCCTGTCCTATCCCGTTCTGGCCTTTTACCGCTCACAGCACGACCGTGAATCATGGCTGTCGAGTTTAATCACCATGCTGGATACATGCGCTCTGATTCGCGTCTGTCTGGACAGCGCGGACAACAAAGAGGCCGACTGGCACAAGCCGCTGATGTGGCAGGCGCAACTCACGTTCGCGATGGCGCGTCACGCTATAGTAGACATTGCGCTGATTATGAAGTGTTCGCCCAAATTTTCTGTCCGGATGATCGCCTGCCACAGGAAGACCTGAACAAAATCGAGGCCATGCTGCGCAAATATAACATTACCCTGTGCGCGTCCGGGGATGAAGACGCGCGACTGCGGAAAATGCGGAGTGAATACGAGCCGTTTGTGTACGCGCTTGCCGAACGTTTGCTGCTTGCGCTTCCCACCTGGCTGCCGCCTGATGACGGTAAGGGCGACAACTGGCAGCGCAGCGCGTGGGATCACGCCGATCATTTTGCTTGAAAAATTCTTGTGAGCCGGGAATTGAGAGAAATATTCTTCCATTCGTAGTAGAATTGGTTTATAATAGAACCGCCCGTTTCCCAATTTCACACAGCCTTGTTTTTGGAAAGGCAGTGCCGTAATGTCTGCTTCCAGCCCTTTATCGCGTGGGTTTACCCTGATTGAATTGCTTATAGTCATCTGCATCATAGCGCTTCTGGCCGCCATCCTTTTTCCCGTTTTTGCGCAGGCGCGCGAGAAAACGCGGCAGGCGTCGTGCCTGTCCAATCAGCGGCAGCTTGGCCTGGCGGTGTTGCAGTACGCGCAGGACTATGACGAAACTTTTCCTAACGGGCTTAACGTGAGCGGCGCTACGCGCATCTGGCCCGGTGAAGGCTGGGCCGGTCAATGCGCCTCCTATACGCGCAATGCCGCTCTGTACCGCTGTCCCACCGACCTGACCACGCCATCAAAAACCCTCGATTCTGTTGTTTCCTACGCTTATAACATCAATCTGGTTGGGCTTGCGTTTCTCGACGACCCGTTCCCGTCCGGCGCGCAGGTATCGGAACTGACCGCTTCCTCCCGTTCCGTGCTGCTGTTTGAAGTGTCCAATGTCGCCGTCAATCTGCGGGAGGGGGATGAGGGCAGTGTTGTCGGCGGCAATGCCGGAACAAACTTCTCCGCGTCCTCCAATGGTTTGGATAACCGCCTGTACGCCCAGAAGGAGTGGTTCACCAGTGTTGACAATAAGTACGCGACGGGCTACCTGGGCGGGCGGCTCCCTTTCAATTTACAGTCAACGCAATTCCCCGCTTCGGAGGGCCGTCATGCGGGCGGTTCCAATTTTCTGCTGTGCGACGGACACGCGCATTGGCTGCGCGGCGCGGCCGTGTCTTCGGGCCTGAACGCTTCTGCGGAAACCTGTTTCCAGGACAACACTCCTTCCCTCTCGGGGTGTGAGGGCGCGTTCCACGCCGCCGGTACGGGCAGCCGTTCCGACAGCATCCGCGCCACCTTCAGCATCCACTAAAGTTTTTTCTTCAGTTTTTCCTTTCGCCCCAACTTTTCGCCCTCTTCCCACGACTCTGCTTACATCACAGGCAACATTCTTGCAGTGAAAGATGGCAAGAGGAGAAAGTAAAGATGTATTCATCCTTCATCCTTCATCCTTCATCCTTGTTCAACACCTGACCCTTGCGCGAAAGGTTTGTTTGCCGTGAATGGTTTCCGGCTCTTCACAATCCGCGCCGCTGACGCTAATCAACCCGCAAACGCCGCCGATGCCGAGAATCGGCTGGTGAAAGCGGCGCAAAAGGGGGATCGCAGCGCGTTCGATGCCCTGGCGCAAACCTATTCGCCGCTGTTGCGGGGCTTTGTGTTGCGTCGCGTCGGGGCGGTGGCGGTAGAGGATGTTTTACAGGAGACGCTGATAGCCGGATGGACGGGGCTGCCCGGATACTCGCGTCGGGCGCGTTTCAAAGCCTGGCTGTTCGCCATCGCGCTGCGCAAATGCGCCGATTTTCACCGGACGCGCAGCCGTTCCGTCGTGGAAGCGCCCTTAGAACAGGCCGAATTTGTCGCGGACACGCGCCAAGACTGGTACTCTGCGGCGGAGTGGAAACAGACCGTTCGCGACCTGCTGACTGCTGCTGCCCGAAGAGCAGCGGGAAGTGATCGAACTCTACTATTATGCCGAACTCACGCTGCCGGAAGATTGCCGCCGGGTTGGAGCGCAATCTCAACACCGTCAAGTACCAATTTTACCGGGGCCACGCGCTGATGGAACAGGAACTGGCGCGGGAAGCGAGCGCGGCAGAGCAGAATGGGAGCAGAAAGGTGGTCAATCCGCGATGACATGTGACGAGCGCGATCAGGAACTGTTGTTACTGGCGCATGGCGCGCTTTCCCTGCCGCGTCGCCTTGTCGTCCAGGCGCATCTGCGGCAGTGCGCGGCCTGCCGCGAACGCTACGAACGTATGGCGCAGGTATCTTCGGCGCTGTCGGCGGCTCTTGCCCCTCCGGCGCAAAGACCCTGGGCGCCGGTATGGAATTGGAAGCCGACAGGAACGCGCGGGGCAACGTTAGGCGCGCGGATGCTGGCGGTATTTTCCGCGCTGCTGATTATTCTGGCCGCGACAATCCTCTACGTGGCGTTTTCCAATCCCAGGGCCTCCTGCGCGAACAGGGCGACACCGGCTGCGCCCAAATCCCCGGACGGCTGTTCGCCGTACCTTCCCAACGATCACTGTCGCTGACGCCGGAGCGACAGTGACGCCCTTATAATATCTCTTCTGTTTGTATCTCTCCCTCGTGAGAGAAAGGACAATACTATGTCTCGATTGATGAAGCAGGCAGCCGTTGCAATGCTCGCGCTTGGCCTTTTGCCCTCCGCGCTTCGGGCGCAGGTGTTCCGCCCGACCAATCTCGTTACCGACGATCAATCCGCCAATCCGGCGACAATCACTGACCCGAATTTGAAGAATGGATGGGGAATTTCCTACGGCGCGACCGGCCCTTTCTGGATTTCCAACAACGCCACCGGAACCTCCACTTTATACAGCGTCAATGCCGCGAATGTGCCGACTCGTCTTGGCCTGGTTGTCACCGTTCCGGGCGATGGCAGCGTGACCGGACAGGTGAATAATAACGCCGCCGCGCATTTCAACGGCGACAATTTCCTGTTTGTCAGCGAGGACGGCACGATTTCCGGCTGGCGCGGCGCGTTGGGTACGGCGGCGGAAACTTTTGTGGCCGCCTCCGCTAACAACGTTTATAAAGGCTCGGCCATTGCGCAGACGGGCGGGAATACCAACTTCTATGCCGCTAATTTCCGCGCGGGAACCATTGACGCCTTCCAGGATAGCGCCGGCAATCCTGTATTTACCAGCGCCTTCAAAGACCCGACGTTGCCTGCCGGGTACGCGCCGTTCAACATTCAAAATCTGGACGGCAAACTGTACGTCACGTATGCGCTTCAGGATGGGATGAAGCACGATGAAGTAGACGGGACGGGGAATGGCTTCGTGGACGTTTTCGATTTGAACGGCAACCTGCTGGGCCATGTCGGGAGCGGCGGGACGCTGGACGCGCCCTGGGGACTTGCGATTGCGCCGAGTTCTTTTGGAAGTTTCGCCGGCGATCTGCTGGTAGGCAACTTCGGGGATGGAACTATCAACGCTTTCAATCTTGCCTCTGATACCTTCGCCGGACAGTTGCTGGACGAAACGGGAAATCCACTGGCGATTGACGGTCTGTGGGCGCTGACTCCAGGCAATAACGCATCGGGGGGCAGCGCGAACACGCTGTTCTTTACCGCCGGTCCCAACGGAGAGTCGCACGGGCTTTTCGGAAGCATTCAGGCCGTGCCGGAACCGGGTACCATCGCGTTTGCCGCCGCGCTGTGCCTGACAACGGGCGCGGGGTTGCTGCGCCGCTGCCGCTCACAACGGTAGCTGCTTTGTCTTGAACCATAATTTCACATGATTAGAATGA
The DNA here is from genome assembly GCA_963817895.1 of uncultured Chthonomonadaceae bacterium. Classification (GTDB taxonomy): domain Bacteria; phylum Armatimonadota; class Chthonomonadetes; order Chthonomonadales; family Chthonomonadaceae; genus CAWFQB01. The sequence continues at coordinate 937,214 of CAWFQB010000001.1, read as the reverse complement.
TTAGCCCTCAACCCCCCGCCCCTTCTCCCAAAAAAGCCTGGGAGAAGGGGAGCCACCTGTTTCCATGCTCTACGGCAAACGGAGTTCAGGGGGCTAATCCTGAAAATCATGGTTCAAGAGAATCTCATTCCTCAAAAGTAAGCGAGCGCTGTACGCTTCCAGTTTTTTTCTGCGCGTCAAAATCGAGCAGCGCTTCTCGCAGTAACGCCTGCGGCGAGGAAAAAGCGTAGTTTTCCAGCGCGTCCAGTGATTCCCAACGAACCTGAGCGCAGCCGAGCGGAAACGGAACCTGCGAAGGAACGGCAAGCGAAGCGGCAAACCCGTACAGCGTGATACGGTGGTGAGTGACGCCGTGCTTCACTTTGCCGAGGCGCGGGCCTGTCTGAACATCCAACCCGGCAATCTCCTTTGCCGCGCGTATCGCGCCCTCCTGCGGGCTTTCTCCTGACGCGCAAACCACGCGCGGAAACTCCCACAACCCGCCCCACAAACCATGCAGCGGACGCTGCACAATTAAAAAATGCCCTGCCGTATTGCGAACAATGGCGGAACTGTGCGTCACGGCAATGGAAGCGCGTCCGGGCGGAAACTCCGGCAGCGCGCTCGGATCAGGACTGTTGCCCGCCATGCAATCATTCAGCAGGGGACATTGTTCGCACTTCGGGTCGGCAGGCTCGCAAATCAACGCGCCCAATTCCATCAAACCCTGATTGAAGTCACCCGGAAAATCCTGCGGCACAAGCTGTGCGGCAAGTGACCATAGCGCGGCCCGATTCCGTGTGGATTTGGGATCGCCGCGCAGTCCGAACACGCGGCATAAAACGCGAATCACATTGGCGTCCACAAGGGGTTGCGGCAGATTGTAGGCAATAGATAAAATCGCGCCCGACGTATACCGCCCGATGCCGGGAAGCGTGGCGATGGTTTCCGGCGTATCGGGAACCCTGCCGCCGTGCTGCGCGACGACCATTTGCGCGGCCCGGTGCAGGTTGCGGGCGCGGGCATAATACCCCAGTCCCGCCCAGTATTTCAGCGCGTCCTCAATGGGCGCATCGGCCAACGCTTCCACTGTGGGAAATCGTTCCATAAACCGATGGTAAAATGGAATCACGGTCGCCACCTGCGTTTGTTGCAGCATGATTTCCGATACCCAGACGCCATAAGGCGTCGCGCCGCGCCAGGGTAAATCCCGTTTGTGAACCCGGTACCACGCCAGCAGATCTTCGGCAATGCGGACGCGCTTATCGGCGGGAATATTTAAATCGGCGGAGGGCGTACCGGCAGAGGAGGCATTGGTCGCCGCCGCAGAGAGTTGTGAAGCAGACGTTTGTTCAGGCATAACGAATCATTGTAGCACACGCTGAACATGGCAGGATAGCCGCGCGCCGTGCTACAATAAAACATGCAAAATACAGTCCTACAACAAGAAGCCGAACCACAGCAATCTGAGACGCAGGAAACACAACCACAGCAAACCGCAAAGCCGGAAGACCTGCAAACGTTAAGCGCGGAGTTATTTGCCGGAAATGCGCTGCAAAGCGGCATTGTAAACGCGCCACGAACGCGCCTGCCCGAAAGCGCGCTCAAAGTCGAGATCAACCCCGTTCTGCTGAAAAACGAGCGCAAGTACCAGTTCGCGTATCATCAGCAACGCAAAGTGACGCACCGCAATCTCAATGAAGCGGAAGCTCAAGCCGAACTCGCCACCCTCCTGACCACCCAATTCAAACAGGGCGTATTTCAGACTGAAACCGGCGCTTTCACCTCACCCTCAACAAGCGCAACGAACTTGCCGTCAGGAGGGAAGACAAGGAGAAGAGGAGAAAAGGAGAAAAGGAGAAGATACGAGATACGAGATACGAGATACGAGAAGGAGAGGCAGCCCTATCAACTCTCAACTCTCAACTCTCAACTGATCTCATCCCTCATCCTTCATCCTTCATCCTTTCCTCACGACCGTCCGAAGAAGCACATTCTGCCCGAGGGGGAAGCGGTTCCGTTTCTGGTGGGATTGGGCGTGATGAGCGCGGATGGCAAAGTGGTTGCCGCCAAACGGGACAAGTTCCGGCAGATCAACCGCTTTCTGGAAATGGTTGCGGATGTGGCCGAACCGTTGCTGGAACGCGCCCGCCTGCGCCCCGAACAGCCGCTGCAAATCGTAGACTTCGGCTGCGGCAAAGGCTACCTGACGTTCGCGCTGTACCACTACCTGCGCAACCTGCGTGGCCTGAACATCTCCCTGCTCGGCGTAGACCTAAAACAAGACGTTCTCGAACAACTGACTACTCTTGCCGCCGAACTGAATTACACCAGCCTGTCGTTCATCGTCAGCGACATTCAAAAATTTAATCTTGAAGAAGGAAGAGAAGAGAAGACAGAAGCGCTTCAATCGAAAATCGAAAATCGAAAATCGAAAATAGACATGGTTGTCGCCCTCCACGCCTGCGATACCGCGACCGATGACGCGCTGGCAAAGGCGGTGGCGTGGAACGCGCAGGTGATTCTGGCCGCGCCGTGTTGTCAGCACGAGTTGTTTTCCAAAATCCACAACGACGCGCTTCAGCCCATGCTGCGGCACGGCATTATACGCGAACGGCTTTCCAGTCTGATTACAGATACCCTTCGCGCCGAACTGCTCGCCGCGCAGGGCTATCACGTTCAAATGCTGGAATTTGTGGACGCGGAACACACGCCCAAAAACCTGCTGATCCGGGCCGTTCGGCGCGGCGACGGGGAAAACAAGATCGCGAACGCAGCCCGCCAACAGGCCGCGCAGGAAACTTACGCCGCCTTTCGAGACTTTTGGGGTGTTCAACCCTACATAGAGCAGGCATTGGAACAGACAATGTCGAATGAGAGCGCATCCCATGCGGAATAAAAAGTAAGGAGAACTCCTTTGTATCGTGGAGTGATTGAACGCTATCGGGAGTGGCTGCCCGTTAGTGAGACAACGTCGGTCGTATCGCTGATGGAGGGGAATACGCCCCTCATTCCCCTTCCCCGTCTGAGCGCGGCGATCAGTCCGTTCGTGACGCTGTACGGCAAATTCGAGGGCATGAACCCGACGGGATCGTTTAAGGATCGGGGTATGACGCTGGCCGTAACCAAAGCGCATGAAGAGGGACAGCAAACCGTGATGTGCGCCAGTACGGGCAATACGAGCGCGGCGGCGGCGGCGTATGCGGCGCGGGCGGGCATGGGCTGCTTCGTGCTGGTTCCCGACGGCAACATCGCGCTGGGCAAATTGTCGCAGGCCTTGATTTACGGCGCGAAAGTGCTGGCGATAAACGGCAATTTCGACGACGCGCTCTGTCTTGTTCGCGACATTTGTTCACAGCATCCGATTGCGCTCGTAAATTCCGTCAATCCGTACCGATTGGAGGGGCAGAAAACCGCCGCCTTTGAGGTGGTGGACGCGCTTGGACACGCGCCGGACTACCACGTTTTGCCGGTCGGCAACGCGGGCAACATCACGGCCTACTGGAAGGGATATACAGAGTATTATGCGGCGGGCAAGTGCGCTAGTCTGCCCACGATGCTCGGCTTTCAGGCGCATGGCGCGGCCCCACTTGTAACGGGCAAGGCCATTTCCAACCCTGACACCGTTGCCACCGCCATTCGCATCGGCAACCCGGCAAGCTGGCAAAACGCGATTCAGGCGCGGGATGAATCGGGCGGGCTTATTGCCAGCGTGACCGATGAAGAGATTCTGGACGCCTACAAACTGCTGCCCGCGTTGGAAGGCGTGTTCGTCGAACCGGCAAGCGCGGCGTCCATTGCCGGTTTGCGCAAACTCGCCACGCAAGGTTTCTTCACGAAGCCCGTCACGATTGTCGCCACGCTGACGGGACACGGACTCAAAGACCCGGAACGCGCCGTGCAGCAGTCCGGCGAGTCCCTGATTGCCGTTCCCGCCACCCGTGACGCCGTTCTCCATGCCATCGGCTACTAACTCTGTTTATCGCCAATGGCAAAAGACCTGCAAACGTACCTGTCCAACCGTCGAACTCGCCTGCCGCGTCAGATTGCTGTGGAAGCGGCAGCGCAGGCTCTTGTTGCCAGCCACAACGAACACGGCGGCGCGACCTTCAGCCTGTACTTCGGCAATGTCGCCGGTCAAAACCTCTACGCTGTGTCTTTGTTTCTGGAAAGAACATCCATCGTACCCGGTAAAATGGTATCCGCGCGTCAGATGCACAAGTTCATCACTGACAATATTGATTTACTGGCAGACCCGCGCCTTTGTATCGGAACATGGTACGATGAGGAAGAAGACACTACTTATCTGGATATTGTGGCTACACTGCCGGATAAACCTCTGGTTCTCCGGCTTGCAAGTCAGTATAATCAGATAGCAGTCTATGATTTAGCCAACAAAGAAGTCGCTTTCATCGGAGGAACCGGAAAGCCTGTGAGCATAAGTACACCGGAGTTCCAACGATTGCCGCCCTTGATACGGCAACGAGGTAACGCTAATGACTGAAGTTGAGCATGTGATTACGACCACTCAGATTATAGAAATACTACCCGGCAATCCACCCCGCATTGTGACAGGCAAATGGCTGTACAAGCAGGGAAAGCGCATTAAATTCGCTCAACTGATAGTTCCTATACCGGATGCCGCGCTGTATGAACGGTTTACAGCGCAAGTTTGCGCAGGGGATATGGTTCAAGTAACGATTGCAACGGATTGGAGCGCTACAGGTTATAGCGCATGGCTGGCTGACTTCGCGCTTGTGTCGGAGAATGTGCAGGAACATCAAGATGTACTTGATAGCAGTCCGCAACTTGTAAAAGGTAATACGGCGTAAATCGTGGAACGGGTATTAGTTCACTTTGTTGGCGGGCAGGTCGCGTCCGTTCTGATGCAGAATTAGTTTTTCAACTTTGCCGCTGCTGGCTTTGACAAACGTAACCTGCGCGTCTACAATCCGGTAGAAAAAACTGGTTTCCGAAGCGGGATAAAGGCGGTATTTGCCCTGTCCGGTCAGTTGCGCCAAAAGCTTGTTTTGTTCCCGCGTGATTGTGATAACCGCGCCCGGAGCCAATTCGTACTCGCCAACATAGCGGCTGTAAACACCCGTATTGATTTTGGCGGGCAGGCGCAGTTTCAGCGTTGGCAATGCGTCGCCGCCCAACATTCGCAGCAGGCCGAACCCCACCTGATCCACAACGTCACCGGCCGTATTACACAGCACGACAACGCCCTGTTTTTTCTCCCGATTGAAGGCTACAAGGGAACGGTAGCCGCCCGTGCTGCCGTTGTGCCAGACCGTTGTGCCGTCCGGCAGAATGTGCCACGCAAGGCCGATCTGACCCCCGCCGTCAACGGGACGCTCCGGCTTTTGCGCCAACAGCAACGCAGTTTGTATCGCCGTCGGCGCGGCTTCCGCATTTGCCGTGATATTGGCTTTCAGGAAGCGCAGCATATCAACCACATTGGAGCGCAATCCCCCCGCGCCCGCCAAAGCCGCCAAATCCCAGTTCGAAACCACATTTCCGTCCGTATCATGCCCTGCCGCTAATCGGGTACGCTGTTCCGCGTTTAGCGTGTTGACCGTGCTTGTCATGCCCAACGGTTCGCATACGCGCTGCTTGATCAAGGCTTCATACGGTTTTTGCAGGTGATTTGCCAGCGCGTAGCCGAGCAGTCCCATGCCGAGATTGCTGTACTCGTATTTCGCGCCGGGTTTGCGCGTGAGTTTGTAACCGGAAAGGAACGCCAGCAGTTTGTCGCCTGTGTAATCGGCATACGGGTTTGACGGGTTTTGTGGCGCGAGATTATCCGGCATGCGCGGCAGGCCGGAACTTTGCGTGGCGAGATCGAGAAGCGTAATCGGCGTTCTTTCAAATGTCGGCGTTTTTGCCGTTGAAGGCAGGTACTTCGCGATTGGGTCGGCTAATTCCGCTTCTTTGCGTCCCACCATTTCGGCAAGCAAAGTCCCCGTAAACACTTTGGTAATGGAGCCGATTTCGTAAAGCGTGTTGCCGTCCGGCTTGCCGGGGTGGGACGCGGAAACGCTTCCATATCCCAAAATGTACGTTTTGTCGCCATCTATCAGCCCGATAGCTAAACTGAAAACCACTTCGCCATCAATGAGCGGCTGCATAAATGCGTTTACTTTGGCCGTCAGTTCTGCGGGGACGGGCGTTGATTGGTCAACAAGTTTCGTCAGTTTCACGGCGGCAACCCTGTTTCGAGCAGACGTTTGTTGCGCGTCAGCGCGTGAATATCCGCTGACGCTCAGGAGCAGGCCAACGTAGGTGATTTGCTTTAGAACGCATGAACGGAGTATCGGCATGGTGTTCTCCTCGTGGGACGTGTTCCGTTATACGCCTAGCGCGTCGTTGACGATGTGGCGGGCCTCTTCGAGAATTTTGTCGAGATGCGCCTGATCGTGGAAACTTTCGGCGTAGATTTTGTACACGTCTTCCGTGCCGGACGGACGGGCGGCGAACCATCCGTTTGTCGTGACCACTTTCAGGCCGCCGATGTCGGCATTGTTGCCGGGGGCTTTGGTCAGGCGGGCGGTGATCGGTTCGCCCGCAAGCGTGGACGCGCGGACAGCTTCGGGCGAGAGTTTTTTCAGCTTGTCTTTTTGTTCGGGCGTGGCGGGCGCGTCAATGCGCGTGTAAATCGGATTTCCTAATGTTGCGGTCAGTTCCTGATAGTGAACGCCGGGGTCTTTGCCGGTTCGGGCGGTGATTTCGGCTGCCAGCAAGTCCATAATGGGGCCGTCCTTGTCGGTTGTCCACGCGGTTCCGTCCTTGCGCAGATACGACGCGCCCGCGCTCTCCTCGCCGCCGAAGCCGAACGAGCCGTCTACCAGTCCATCCACGAACCACTTGAAGCCGACCGGCGTTTCCACCAGTTTGCGCCCAATGGACTGCGCCACGCGGTCAATCATGCTGCTGCTGACAATTGTTTTGCCGATTGCGCTGTCGGGTTTCCAGCCGGGGCGATTGGTGAACAGGTAGTGGATGGCGACGGCAAGATAGTGGTTGGGGTTGAGCAGGCCGACACCCGGCGCGACAATGCCGTGCCGGTCGGCGTCCGTATCGTTGCCCCACGCGATGGCGTATCGGTCTTTCAGTTTAATGAGATTGCTCATGGCGTAGGGCGAGGAGCAGTCCATACGAATTTTGCCGTCGTGGTCAACGGGCATAAAGCGGAACGTCGGATCAACGGTTTTATCTACAACCGTCAGGTTCAGTTTGTACGTTTCGGCAATGGGTTCCCAGTACGCGATGCTCGCGCCGCCAAGCGGGTCCGCGCCCAGTTTCAGGCCGGAAGACGCAATGGCTGCCATGTCAATCACGCTGCCCAGATCATTGACGTAAGGATGAATGTAATCGTAATGGCGGGTGGTGGACGCCCGCAACGCCTGCTCATGGGTTATGCGCCGAACGCCGTTTAGTTTGTTGCGGAGCAGTTCGTTGGCGCGGTTCTGCACCCAGCCCGTGATGTTGGTATCCGCAGGCCCGCCGTTCGGAGGATTGTACTTGAAGCCGCCGTCTTCGGGCGGATTGTGGGAGGGCGTAATCACAATGCCGTCCGCAAGCCCGTTTCCAGAAGGCAGACGCCCTTTGTTGTAGGTCAAAATGGCGTGGGAGATAACGGGCGTGGGCGTAAATCCGTTGTTTTCGGCAATGAACGTTTCGATGCCATGCGCGGCCAGCACTTCGAGCGCGGTGGATTGGGCAGGGGCGGAAAGCGCGTGGCTGTCCATACCCATGTACAGCGGCCCGGTAATGTTCTGTTCGTGCCGATACTCCACAATGGCCTGCGTGATGGCGAGGATATGATCCTCGTTGAACGAACCCTTCGCGGACGTTCCCCGATGCCCGGATGTGCCGAAACTCACCTGTTGCAGCGGGTTGGCGGGGTCGGGGTGAACATCGTAATACTGGCGAAGCAGCAGGTCAACATCAACAAGTATATCAGCGGGCGCGGGTTTCCCGGCGAGTGGACTGGTGGGCATGGCGGCATATCCTTTTTAATCGGTAGTATGCGCTTGCGTTCTCTGCGACGGCGTTGTCGGCGTTTGCAAGCGTTCAATTGTACATACGTCGCCACCTGCAAACGGGTTCATATTGGCAGCGCAATGCCGCGTGTTTATCATGCGGGGCGGACGCTTCTATAAAGGTGTGAATACCGGGAAGGCCGTAGGCAGAAAAAAGGGAATATGTAGAGACAGCGTCGAAATAGTGGCAATGCAGCGCTTCCAGCCCGGTGTCTCGTTGTGTCAAATTTTTTCTAAGGAGGCGTCGTGACCTCGTAAGCATCAGGGCGAACGAGAAGTATATACAGGCATCTTCTTGCACCTCCCTTCCGGGTTAGATTGTTGTGAGTTCGTAGCTCCAGTGGAGAGTTCATCGTTGATATAAACTCCGCGCTTGTAACGTCCCGCCGCCTGACCAGTTAGTACACGCTGGTTAATAGACGCTATATAGTAGACGTATATGAGTATGTAGACGAGATATATTCGGAAGAGGTTCGTTTGTTTCTGCTATTTACACAGATATTTTTCTACTTTTTTCTAAATTTAGCATCAAGGGGATGGGGAGGGGCGCATGAACTTTGGGAAGGCTTTTTACCATCGGGGATTCATGATTGCCCGCTGGATGAACTTAAAGAGCGATTCGGCAAATTTCGAGTCAGTAGCCATCGGCCAGAACTCTTTTTGCGGCTTGTGAAGTATATAAGAGAGCGGCTGAGACTGAGCGCCTGATACGAAAACGGCAGTAGTCGAGGACAAAATGAAAGAGCGTGAACAAGGTTTCTAGGCCATTGTTCACGCTCATGTTATATCTGGCTGAGACGGCTTTTGATGAAGTCATACTGTGACGTTATTCCAAGTTTGGCGAAGAACTCATCACCAAATTTTAGGGCTGATAATGAGGCCCATCTTGCGCAACCGTAACTTAAACACTTATCGGGAAAAAACGGATTACCTGTGTCTTTCATGTGCGGTATGAGATCGAACTTCCCCTTCAATTTCTTTTGAATATCAGCGAACTGTCTATTGCCAGATACGACCTTGTCAACTGCCTCCGGTTCGTAGTGAACAAGGGCGTTACGCAGTTTAACCAAAACATCAGCATTTTGGTAAGTCGAAGTAACTTTATCGAATGGAGGTTTGTCGGCAAGTTCAAGAGCAATTGTAAACTTCTCTAAAATTGAGTATTTAGAGGTTCTAGGAAATCCAAGTTTCCATACTTTAGCCAGAATTTCAGAGGTTTTAGTATCTAATTTGATCGGGCCATTGAAAGTATCTGCCGCATCGCAGAACACTTCGTTGATTGCGCTCTCCAAGAAGGAAGCAGCCGCGAATATAGAGCCTGTTACGTATGCCCGATGTTGAAAATGAAAATCGTCTGCCGAAATACTACCAGACGAAAAAGCGGTTTCCATTCCCCTGCTTAATGAGGCGAAGTGATAAGCAGAAAATAAGTGAGACGCCGAATAGTATGTTCGCGTTCTAGGCGTAACAGTAAACTTACTTTGCAAGCCGCGAAACTCTATGGAGAACCCAACAGAGAGACTTTGCCCACCGTTCATGTTCATGGTATCAGGTTTATCATCGGACATACACACCTTGACAAGATGATTCTCGAAAATGTTTCATTCGCTGGAGATTACGTCAGGGTAATTTACTCTGCTACCCCTGCTATGTATTTGCCTGTCTGTTAGCCTTCAATTTGTCTATCAGCAGGTTCTTTATATCTTCTAAGTCACCTGGAGAGTTCTCAATTAGCCACTCAGTTAAAGCGACAGAATGAGTTGTTTTCTCATATTGGACACAATAGTCTGAGAGTCCATCGAATAACTCATTGAGTAATTTAGCCCCATGTACTTTGATTATCCAATCTTCGTCTGAGGCCGTTGAAGCCGCAAATTTCGCGTCTCTCTTATGATCTTCGATCCATTTAGACACAGCCTCAACGGAGACAGGGTATTTTTCGCTCTCATTGAAACCGGGAGTCTCATTCAAAACCTGAGTAATGGCTTTTGGATTCAGGAGGTAGTTTTCATACAAACGACGCTGTAAGAATGAGACAGAACCGCCGCTTTCACGTACCATACTCTCTAAATCCGTTTGTGTGCGATCCTCTGGATCAAAGATGAAACCAATAGCGGGAGGTAGCAGTCCCTTCCCTTTGCTGAGACGCTTGTATATGTCAATGACAGTTTTCTTGTGCTTACCTTCAAAATCGCCTGTGTGTTTGACGCCAATAATTCCTGTTCCCATGAGAGGAACCTCAGTCAATTTCTCCAAAATCTGAGGGAAACAGGCTTCTTCTGTTGGGCCTTCTACCCACAAAATGTTGTCCACGCCGAATACGTCCGACAGACTAGCCCCAATGTCTTCAAGATAATAGCGGAGTTGGGCATGTTCTGAGGGATCAATAGACTCAAAATCGCTGACTGAGCCATTTTGCTTAATCCATGTAATTGTGTCAGGACGACAAGCAGTAATTACAGTCGGGGAATGAGTTGTAATAACATACTGATGCTGAGGGTATTGACGAAGCAATTCCATCAACTTACGAACAGCACCCGGATGAAGAAAACTCTGAGGTTCATCAATCAAGATTGTTCTTGAAGATGTAGAACTCATTACAACGTACAGGATCGCTAATACCTGCCCAATACCGGTTCCACATTCGCTTAACGGAACTGTCAACCATCGGCTTTCACGATCTTCAAGCCATACTACAATTTCTACTCTGTTACCCTGCCTGTTTTCCACCGTTACCTGATTGATTTGTGGTAGCACACGAGTAACAGCATCATTAAACCTTTTGAATGAACCGGGATCACTTTGTAAATTTGCTAATACTTCGGGTAAATTCGCAGCGTTGGGGGCAAGGACGTTATTATGTCCTAATGGACAGTCACCGACATTCATACGTTCTGCTTTGAACAGGTAAATACGCTCACATATCTTTGTTACAACCGCATACCCAAATTCGCTATTCGGGTTAGCACTGGTAATTCCTACGCTTTGTGGAGGAATTATTTGTCCTTCGGGAGACACATTGTAATTGAAAAATTGCAGCATACCATTTCCCTGATTAAGACACGTATAAGAATTATATGTTGGAGTAGATGTTTCAATCCAATTCGTATTACTTCCATTTGCCATATTAAATATTATTTCCTCGTTCGAGAATAACCAATCAAGTAGTTGACCTGGGGAGTCTGATGATATTCTTGTAAAGCCGTGTTCAATCGCAAATGCTGACTGGGGATGTGGTAGGGGGATATTGAACGCTGAGTTAGGAATTGAAAGTATAGTACGCAATTCAGATGTGTTTACCATTATTGAAAATTCTACACGCGAATGTGTAGCAATTACACTATCTGGCATCGGGGCAGTTATTGCAGACAAATGAGGTCTGTTAGCGATGTTCAATTTCAAGGCTTCAAGTAATGCGCTCTTTCCCGCATTGTTTCTACCCGTTACAATATTGAAACCAGGTTTGAGTTCCAAAACCGAAGAAGACAGGTAACTTTTATAGTTGCTGATTAGAATTTTCGAGATGTACATAAGGCAGAGTTCCATGTAATCAGTCAGGAATCCTCCTTGAAAATCAGAGGTTTGTGATTTGTTACCTTCTTTTGGTTTTCAAGTTCTAGCAACGGTTCTTCTTCTTAGTGACGGTTGATGTATTTAATGCTTATTAGCAAGTCCCATTTCTACGTTCCTTGCGTTCGCTTCCTTCTGACGTTTGCTGCTCAGGATTTTCCCCGCAGGCTCGTAATTATCATTGGCATACTTTGTCTGCGCGGTTGAGCAGGAAAAGCGCGTACAGGGAACGAATGTAGCCTTGTAGCCACTACTTTTCAGGCAATACTAAACACGGAGGTCAGCCTGATTGTCGAAACCGTATGATGTGACAACGAAAGAACTTGTAGCGGCAAGCCCGGAAACATGGATACGGCTTGCCGGCCTGCCGGTTGGCCCAACGGAACTTGTTGATACTGACCTTGCCACCGTCAGCACGGAAGCCGACCGCGTTTTGCGCGTCAACAGTATCAATCCTTATCTGGCGCACATAGAGTTTCAGGCAACCTACAAACCCGACCTGCCGGATCGCACTCTGCGCTACAACGTAATTGTGTACTACCAGCATGGCCTGCCGGTACAAAGCGTAATTTTCTTAATGCGTTCCGCCGCGGATGGCCCACGCATGACCGGAAGAGTAGACTATGCGGTCGCCGCTGACGGTTCCCTGTCGTTCCGCTACCGCATTGTTCGCGTGTGGGAATTGCCCCTCGAAGCATTGCTAAACGGCGAACTGGCGCTCCTGCCGCTGGCGTTGCTGACCGATGAGGCCGCAGACCACCTGCCGGAAGTTATCCGCAGCATGGAGAACCTTATTCAGCGGGAGGCCAATCCCTCTCAGGCAGAATTTTTGTGGACAACGACGTACTTGTTAATGGGACTGCGTTTCTCGCTGGAAGAAGCGGGCGCATTGCTGAAGGGAGTGAGAGCGTTGGAAGAATCAGTTACCTATCAGGATATTCTCGCTAAAGGCGAAGCGAAGGGTGAAGCGAAAGGACGCGCTGAAGGCGAAGTCATCGGACGCGCCGCAGAAGCGCGGAACTATCTTCTTCGCCTGGGACGGAAGCGATTTGGAGAACCCGACGCGACAACCTTGAATGTGTTGGACAGTTTCACAGATGTCGAGCGTTTAGAACAATTGGGTGAACGCCTGCTGGAAGTGGAAAATTGGGCGGAACTGCTTGCCTGACAAACCACGAACTCATTTAGAAGCAGGACTGGCATTGCTGACTACACCCATACTGCCGGATTATCTTGCGACTGGCCTTGACGCGGTTTTTGTCGGGGCGGCTCCGAGTTTGTCTTCGGAACAGAGCGGGCATTACTATGCGGGGCCGACGAACAAGTTCTGGCGGCTGCTGCATCAGGCCGGGTTTACGCCGCGCCAACTGCGCCCGGAAGAGGACGCGCAGGTTCTGCAATACCGCATCGGCCTGACAGGGTTGTACAAACACACGTCCACAAGCGCGAACCACCTGCTGCCCCCGCCCTCCACACAGCAAAAGCAGGAACTACAGCGCAAAATTCTCCAGTACGCGCCCCGATGGGCTGTTTTCAACGGCAAAGATGTGTATCAGTTGGCGACCGGGCGGGTTTGCGTGGAGTGGGGCGAACAGGCGGAACCAATTGGCGATACGCGCGTGTTCGTGGCACACAGTTCCAGCGCGCGGGCGGATGGCTGGGGCCGCGAACGCCTTGCTTTGTATCAGGAATTGAAACAACTTCTCCATGAAAGCAGGAATCTTCCTCCCGAAACGTGTATTGTGGCGTCAGAAACTCCAAGTTAAAAGGAACGCCCATGCGCTCGTTCAGGCACTGCTGTTTAAGAATAGGAACCGCGTTGACGCTGGCAATTCTAGCGGGGTGCGGCCTGCGGACGCCCCCGCCCGATGGCGCGGAATTGCCGCCGCTTGCTCCGATGACTCCCTCTGCGCCCCGCGCTCCGCTGCCCCGAACCCTTGGCGCGGGCGCGGAAAAAGTGACGGCGCGACCTGCCGTGCCGAAGCAGGTTCTCGCGCTGTACTATCCCTGGTATCGAACGCCGAACCATAGCAACGAGTGGGCGCATCAGGAGGGAGTGGATACGGCGCATAAGCGTATTCTCAGCCACGCGCACTATCCCGTTTCCGGTCCCTACGACAGCAGCGACGATGGCTGATTGACCGCCATCTCGCGCAGGCGCAGGCAGCCGGAATTGATACGCTCGTGTGCAGTTGGTGGGGCGCGGGCGATCCGACGGATGAGGCGATTCGCGTGTTAATGCCCCGCGCCGCCAAACGCCATATCCAGGTTTGCGTTTTGTGGGAACAGTTTGCGGGGATGGGCGGCGGGGAGGAGTTGCGCAAAAACCTGACGTACCTGCTGCAAGGCATGGCCCGCCAGCCCGGTTATCTCAAGGTGGACAATCGCCCCGTGATTTTCGTGTACGAGCGCGTCCGACAGAGCGCGGGGCATGACGATTGGGTGAACGTTCTCAACGAGATCACAAAAACGTATCCGCCGGGCGTGTTCATTGTGGGGGATGGCAGAATTCTGGCAGAGCGCATGATGTGGGACGGCCAGTACAGCCTTCATGCCCCGGATCACATGGTAGGGCGTACGCCCGAAGTCATTGCCAAAATGCAGCATCGGGAACGGCAGGCCGACCTGAAGGAATTCGCGTCAGCAGAACCATCTCGCCGTCGTCAGCCTGATGCCCGGATACGATGACCGGCGCTACAACGCGCTGCACAATCAGCCCGGAAGCGTTCTGGTCAACCGCGAAGAGGGAGGCTTATACGCCACACTCTGGAAGCAGGCCATTGCCGACAAGCCCGACTGGATACTGGTAAACTCCTTCAACCAGTGGCATGCCGGCAACGAAATTGAGCCGTCCATAGAAATGGGCGACCGTTATTTGAAACTGACACGGACTTACGCCGACAGATTCAAGCAGCCGTCTTCGAGGCGATGAAGAAGACGGCTTGAATTTGTCAGCGCGGTGAACAGATTACACTGACAGATTCGCTTTCGTGCTTTCCAACATGGACCAGCAGTAAATCGGCAGTTTTTCTACCTGCGAGGCGCGACCCCCGCCGCCGAACATTGTCCATTCGGCGACCTGAATCGTCTTTGCCGGAACGTCCACGGAATACGTTGCAGTTCCCATGAGGGGGCCATCGTCTCCAGAGTAGCCGCCCTGATCATTGTATTTCCGCGCGTACGCATTAACAAAGAGCGTGCCATCATCGCAGGCGGAGAGATCAGACAATCCCTGCAAAGCCGGCTCCCCGTTCTTGAGTGGAACCAGTCCCGCGCCCGTCGCGATCCCCTTGTAGAGAAGGCCGTTGGGATAGTGTTCTATCCAGGCGGGAACCGTCTGCACCCCTTTTGCGCGGTCGTTAAGGGCCTTGATGACCGAGGCATGTGTGGCGCAGGCAAAACCTCCGGTTCCAAACACCCACAGGAAGTGGCGATCCACGGATAGCCCTGTATATTGCGTCCAGGGTGTCGGCACATACCCGGTGACATTGTTATAGTTCATCCAGATGTCGCTGTTCGCGGCTAACCCTCCATAAACGGCTGCCACATCCGAGCCGGGAGAGATAGCGGCCTTATCGGGGTCGTTCGCAAGGGATTCAGGTGTGACCGCGCGCACTTTGGCGACCGGAGCCTTGCAGCCATCAACGCGCCAGCCCCAGTTTTCGACCTTGTCCTCACCGGTCAGCGCCAGCGCGAATATGCTGTTGTCCACTGCCAGGAATGCAGTCACGTTCTTGTTCTGCGGGATCGCCCACAGGTCGGACACGCCGGTCTTCCACTCACTGTTATTGAACCAGTGGTTGATCCGGTGATCAGTGTTAATCTCAGGCGGCGACCTGGGAGTGAGTTCTCTGACGAAGGTGGTTCGGCCCTCTCGTTGAACAAAGCAGGGGAATCGCGGAAGGGCAACGCCACTCGATCCGGCAGGAAAACTGGCGCAGATTCTGTAGATGTAACCCACGCCGGAACCGGCGGCGTCCGAGCCGCCTTTCAAATATGTCCAATCGCCATGCTGGATAGACGCCTTGCCGGTGAGCGCGTACAGATACCCGCCGCCAACGTGAAGGAACAATCCACGCGCTTGAGCCGCGGGAGTGATGTCCTTGATTACGTTGAGCGCCACCGCGTTGGAGGCTTTTACGGAGTCGCGCTGCACCTCGGTCAGCGCGGCCAGATCTCTCATCAGGCCGCGAATCGTCTTTCTCCTGCCATCAGGCAAAGGGCTTTGCGAATTCTGCTCATGGTGATAGGCCATCACCGCTCTCACTTTCGGCAGGTCCACCATGCCAATGAACTTCATGTTGGCCGTTACGAAGTCCATATACGCTCGGCACCAGGTTCCCAGAACTTCGGGCCACTGGTCATAGCTCTGTTTCGCCGGCATCTTGAGCCATCCCGCCACCTTCCAATTTTCGAATGAGGAGGCGATGGACTTGGCCTGACTTAATGCAATCGAGTAGTTGAGCGCCTTAACATCAATCTCGAATCGGTCGGCGTCGCTTTCTGTCAGCAGGTCGCGTTCCAGGAGGCGCTTGCCTGTGATCGGATCCTTTTGCGTCAGACGAATTGCGGCGGCTGTCAGCAGTTTGTCGTAGTCCTCAATGTTGAGGCGAATGCCCTCCAGATTTTTGAGTTCATCCTCCGCGTTGAGTTTCTCCAGCATCTTCTGGATCTGATCCTTTAGCGAAGGCTGCTTGGGGCCAAAGAAGGCCAGCAGTTGCCCCACCACGGAGAACAGCGCTCCGACCAGAGCGCCCGCGGGACCGCCTGCCACAAACAGGCTGGCTAGAATCGGCGCGGCGGCGGCGCATATATCCATGATGGCTGCCGCGCCATTGATCGTGTCGCCCTTCTGGAAAGCGGACGCGGCAGCTAATGCGCCCTTGGTAATGTTCGGCAGCCCTTTGCTGATGCTGTCGCAGATGCCGGTGTAATACTTTCTGTCCTTCTCGCTCGTGTCTTTCGCGTCCCGAATTTCAGCGGCCTTCTCATACTCCTCCCTAACGTCTTGCATCGAGTCGAGAATCTGCTGCCGGATGTCGGCGTTGGCGGCATCGAATTGGATTGCCGTCAGCACCGTAATCTGGCCTTGAATCCGTTCTAAATCTTCCTTCACAGGGTAATCCTCCTTGTACAGGGCTGATCTGACACCTCTGCGCCGGACTTGAATGATGGCTTCTACCACCGCGCATATCGCCGCAGTTCAACGGTTGCGGCGATATGTTCGGCTGTGATAATAAAATCTCCTGCAATAAAACGTTCTGGAAGCAAGTATTTTTAATGGGAAGAGCGTTTGGTCACTTATTACGGTAATTGGGCGGCGATGAGGAGGGCGCGGGCGACGCTGGCTTGCGGCAGCAGCTTGGTTTTGTCTATGGGCGTGGTGACGGGCTGATCCCAGTGTTCGCCGTACCGACCCTCGGTGTCGCGCGCTTTGTCGTGTACGAAGGTCAGGGCGCGGTTTACCAGTTTTGTCCAGTGGTCATTGCTGTCCTGCGCGGCCAGATATAAGAACGATTCCGATAACAGATGCGCGAATGCGCCGCCGTCCGCAATCGCGCCCGTATCGGCTTTGACCCATCGCGCTTCGGATGCGCGGGCCAGCCGCTCTGCCTCGTCGCTGTATTTGGCGTCTCTCGTGATCTCGAACAGCAGGCAGTTGGCGCGCAGCATCAGGGCCGTATTGTACGACCACTTCGTCTTTTCAACGGTGCCGTCCAGACGCATGTTGTCCCAATACAATCCATCCGCGTCCTGCAAATGCGCGTTCATCCAGGCGTACAGGCGTTTGCCGGTTTCGAGATATCTGGGCTTGCCTGTGATCTGATACAGGCGCAGGGCGGCGCAGGCGGCGGGGCCGTTGGAACAGGCGTTCTTGCTCCGCTTCTCCTGCTCATGCCAGTAGAGTCCGCCGTCCAGTTTGGCGTCCTCGCCGCTCATGACAAACGTGAATGTGGCTTCCGCCCGATCCCGATACGCCGGTTCTTTCGTAAGTTCGTAGACTTCGCACATCGCCAGACAGACCCACTCATTGTCATCGTAATAGCGGTCGGCCTGCTTGGGGCCGGGCAGCACGTCGTAGCCCCATACTTTATTATCGCCGGGCGACCAGTACACGTCCATACCTTTCGCGAAACGGCGCATCCGCGCCTCATAATGCGTCGGGTCCAGTTTCGCGGCTGCCGCCAGCGCGGTTAATTGTACGCCGCAGTCCCACATAACCGCCGGCCCGCCCGGTTTGGCTTTATCCCGCTTCCAATCACCGGCGTACAGCCCCCGCTCAGGAAGCGCAAAATCCGCTTCAATTTTGTTCAGGGTTTCCAGTCCCCACGTTTTGAACATGTCCGGCGTGGTTTGCGCGTATGCGCCCATAGCGGAAAATGGCAGGCACAGCGCCAGAAACGCGCACAGGGGTAAAAAACGTTTTACTAAAATGTTGAAGGTCATCATTGTCCGTTCTCTTGTTTCGGCAAACAAACAATTCAATTCACGGGGTTAGGGCGCGGCTACTGCGGCGGCAGTAAGGCGTTGAGAGTGGCGCGGACACCGGGGCGGGGTTCTCGCAAAATCCATTCGGCTTGCAGCGTTAAATCAGGGAGGGTTTGGAATGTGACCGGCCCCTCCGTGATGATAGTTTGCGCGTAACCCTCTTCGCCGCGCCGCAGCAGCCGTATCTCCTGTTTGCGCAGGTGAATGAAAACCAGTTCCGGTACGCCAAGCCCAAAATAATCCGCTTCCAGCGCGCGCAAGTCGGAAGGCCGGTCATTGGGAGAAACGATCTCGATTACGAGGTCGGGCGCGCCAACGATGGCTTTCTTCTCCACAATCGCCAGCCTGTCCTGTCGAACAAACAGCAAGTCCGGCATTCGGCCACCGAATGTGTCCGTTTTGACCATGACGCGAGAAGTCAGAAATCGTCCTAAACCCTGCTCTTCCACGTAGTCACCGATCATACGATGCAGCCATTCCGAGCAGTATTCATGTTCCAATTGTATCATTGGTTTCTCCACAACCACGCCGTTTACCAGTTCCATCCAGCGCCCGGAATTCATTTCCAGAAAACGCGCGAATGGAATGGGGCGGTCGGCAACGTGGACGATTCGGCCCTCTACGACTTGCTCCGTTTCGTTTTCAAGCACGAGGTTTGCCATTGTGTTGCTCCCGGCGAAATAGTTGATAGTTGATGGTTCGTAGTTGATAGATATGCAGGAACTACGAACTACCTACAATAACTCATTCGTATGCGGAAAATGCGCGAACTATTTTGCCGACATGGGACGGTTGGGATCGGCGATGATGCCGTCGAAAATGGCGGCATTGGTCTGTATCTGAACGTTTCTGCCCACAATGCAGCGTTCCAGATGGGTTCCCGCGCCTACTGTCACGCCCTCCCACAAAATCGTATCCTGTACTGTCGCGCCTGCCCCGATGCGGCAATTGTCGCCAATGACGGAGTTGTCGCCTATGGTCGCGCCCGCTTCGATAGTGACGTTGCTGCCGATTGCGACGGGCGAACCCAACGTCACGCTCGGATCCATGACAACGTTGTCGCCCTTCCACACGTTTTTACCCGCCTGATGCAGCGGCAAAAGCGCGTTGACCTGCCCTTCCAGCACGTCGCGCTGCGTCTGCTTGTACACTTTGACGTTGCCCACGTCCTTCCAGTACGCTTCCGTGATATGCCCGTACATCGGCAGTTCCTTTTCCATCAGCAGCGGGAACAACTGCTTGCCGAACAGGAAAAACGTATGCGCGGGTATCAGATCGAACACGCTCGGCTCGAACACGTACACGCCCGTATTGGCGGTTTTGGAGAACACTTCCCCTTTGGGTTTTTCCAGAAAGCGCGTGATCCGGCTGTTGTCGTCCAACTGCACGATGCCGTACTCGCTCGGATCATCCACAAGGGAAAGCGCGAGAGTTGCCGTTGCCTGCTTCTGTTTGTGCGTCTGCACGACAGCGGTTAAATCCATGTCCGTCAGGTCGTCGCCGCCGATGACCAGAAACGTCTCGTTCTGGAAAAACTCCTGTACGCGCTTCACGCTGCCCGCGTCGCCCCACAGTTCATCTTCGCGCGACCAGTGGATGTTGACGCCCCACTTGCTGCCGTCCCCGAAATGATCGGCAATCACGTTGCCCAGATAGTGGACGTTGACCATGATGTCGTGAAAGCCGTGCTGTTTGAGCAGCAGGACAAGGTATTCCATCACGGGCCGATTGATAATCGGCACAAGCGGTTTCGGCACATTGCGCGTCAGCGGGTCCAGCCGTGATCCAACCCCGGCTGCCAGAATCATTGCTCTCATAAATTATTTTCTCCCAAATTGTCAACGGCAAGTCAGATGTTCGGAACATCTTCTGCCGCCGTTTTGATGACTCGTTTGCGCGGGCGCTTGCCTTCTGTTCCCTTTTCGCTGTCAATGCCTAATATCAGCACCGGCACGTCGATATTAGAAACGCCCCGTTGTTCCAAATCCCATGTAAACTGCTCGAAGTACGATACGCCGGAACTCATTTGCAAAGCGAACTGCTTGACGGGAACAACCTCAATGCCGGTGTTGATATGTCCGAGATTACGGAAGATGGTCATTTTCGCGGCGACATTGTAAACCATAAACGAGTATTTGCCGAACTGCACTTCAACGCCAAGATGCTCTTTCACAAAATCCATTTCGCGAAAGCCGATGTTTTCCGTAACCGTGTTCCGATAGTTTTCGGTGTAATACTCGCTGGAATAGAGACACTCCACGCGCTTCGCCGTCCAATCCTGAGCGAACAAAGTTTGCTTGATTGCCGCGTTTAAGGATACGGGACTGTAGAGCATCTGTCCCATCATTGTCTTTTCTTTGCTCTGTTTGATGCGGTGTTGTTCGGCATCAACAGCAATAATAGCCGCTTCCACTTCTGCCAGCAGATGCGGATATTGAGAAGCAACGGCTTCCTCGCCGCCATTGAAGGAGTAACGAGCGGCAATAATCAATCCGTTTCCTCATCCTGTTCCAGCCATTGCATCGGGATTTGGGCGACCTTCTCTCGACCCGTTGGCTTGTGGACCGGCTTGCCCAATGGCCTTACCTTCAATGTTCCGTTATGCAGGGAAGCAAGGCGTTCTTTGGCAATCCGGCAGTATTCGGCGTCACGATCAATGCCGACAGCCTTACGCCCCTGTTTCGCGGCAGCAATCAATGCGCTGCCGACACCGGCGAAGGGATCGAGTACCCAATCGTCGGGGTTGGTAAAGGCGAGGACGCAGCGCTCCGCCAACTCGACGGGGAATTGGCACGGATGAACGGTTTTCTCGCAGTGGTTGGACTTGACATTGGGTATTTCCCAAATGCCCTCCTCCCACTCCTGCGCCAACAAATCCCAAAAGTCGGACGGATTTTTGCCCAACGGGTTGCCGCTTGGCTGTCCCTTTTTGTCGCCCTTGAAATGCAGTTTGCCGGGGTATTTGGAGGGAACGCGCACCGAGTCGAGATTGAATATATACGAATCCGAGCGCGTAAACCAGAGCAGAGTTTCGTACCTGCCGGAGAAGCGATGCGACGCATGAAGGCCGTGATCGAAACGCCAGACGACACGATTGCGCAGTTTCAATCCCAACGCTTTGAAAATCGGATAAAAATAAATGTCGAGCGGAAACACTTCGCCATTCTCGACATAGTTGCCGACCTGCCAGCACAGACTGCCGGTTGGCGTAAGCAGCGGCACAAGTTGTTTGATGATCTGCGTTTGGGTTTCGAGGTACTGCGTGAGCGTGGTTTGCTGCTCGTACTGCTTGCCGATGTTGTAGGGCGGCGAAGTGAGAATGAGAGAAAAGAACGCGCGCGGCAGTTGCCGACACGCTTCCCGCGCGTCCGCGTTGAGCATAGCGAACGCCTCTTCGGGTGAGAAAGCATCCTGAACCTGTATTCGCGTATCATCCAGTAAGTTCATATTTCTGATTTTACCCGAAAATAGTAAACCCCTGCATCATAAAGGAGGCAGGGGCAACACGCTTTAGCATAACTACGCGGGCAGGTCTCTTGTTTACAGAACAATTGGCCGCAGGCCTAACGAACCGGCATTTTATATGCCGGTTATTGCGCGCGGACTCGCGTTGGCGCGTACCAGACACAAGAGGCAAGCCAACGTTACGCGGGAAAGCGGCGGATGAGGTCGGCGACATAGACAATCTGTTCGTCGCTGAGTTCCGGCACGATGGGAATGGACAAGACTTCCCGCGTAGCCTGTTCCGCTATCGGAAAATCGCCCTGCGCATAGCCGAGATACGCATAGGCGGGCTGAAGGTGCGTTGCCAGCGGATAGAATACTTTGCTGTCCACGCCCTGCGCTTTGAGATACGCCTGCAAAGCGTCCCGGCGCGTATGGCGAAGCGTGTACTGATGATAAATGTGGTAGTTGCCCTTTTCACAGTTCGGCAGCATCAGTTCCGTACCGCTCAGGTCGCCGAGCAGTTCGTTGTAGCGGGCCGCGTTGCGCCTGCGCGCCTCATTCCACGCGGGCAGATGCGGCAGTTTCACGCTTAAAATCGCGGCCTGAAGCGCATCCAGACGGCTGCAATAACCGATACGCTCATGGTGGCCGTAACTGCTCTGCCCGTGTCCGTGCAGGCTGCGCGCGTGTTCGGCAAGCGTGGCGTCATTGGTCAAAATCATACCGCCGTCGCCCGCCGCGCCCAAATTTTTGGTCGGATAAAAGGAGAGGGTCGTGGTATTGGCGGAACCGCCAATGGGCTGCCCGTTTTGCAGCGCGCCAATCGCCTGCGCCGCGTCCGCGATCAGCATCAGATGGTGGCGGTGGCAAATGTCGGCAAGCGCGGCCCGATCCGCCATTTGCCCGAACAGGTCAACCGGCAGAATGGCTTTTGTATTGGGCGTAATCACCGCCTCAATCTGGCTGGTATCCAGATTGAACGTGCAGATGTCAATGTCCACGTAAACGGGCGTCGCGCCGACAAGCGCAATGGCTTCCGTCGTCGCGCCGAACGTGAACGGCGTGGTAATTACCTCATCGCCCGCGCCGACGCCACACGCTACAAGAGACAACACAAGCGCGTCCGTGCCGGAAGCGACGCCGATGCCGTAGCGCGAACCGCACAGCGCGGCAATGTCGTCCTCAAGCCCGTGTACTCTATCGCCGTCAATATAGCCGCCGCTTGCCAGCACGTCCGCGACAGCCGCGTCAATTTCGGACTTCAGCAGCGCGTATTGCGTCCGCAAGTCCGCAAGGGGAACTTTCAACCCGTCCTCCTGACCAGAGTTGTGGTTCCTCTGGCTCTCCTGATCTTCCTGTTATCATACCAGAAACAGGAAGTTTACGTCGTTCTAATCTTCTCGTTCTAATTCTTCTCTGACAACACGCCGTATTGCCGTTCCAAACTCCGCGTCCCGCATTGCCGCCCGCGCGAACTGCGCGAAGAAACTCTCAAAATTGCCAATGTCGCGCCGCGCTTCGCCCGGACGCAGGGGTACGGCCCACAAAGGACTGCCCGCCTGCCCCAATGCGCGAACCGCGTCCGTGATATTGCGTTCGCCCCGCGCATCCAGTTCTGTTTGTCGTAGCAGGGCAAACACGGCGGGCGAAAGCACCCACCGGGCGGCAATTACCAGATCGCTCGGCGCGTCCTCCACGCGGGGTTTCTCCACAATGTCGGACAGCGCGAAAGGTTCTAAAGGAACCGCGTCCAACGCCTCCTGTGGCGCAACCACGCCATACCGCGAAACCTTCGCCCGTTCCACCCGTTCCACCAGCACCGTCGCCGCCGCCTGCTGATTGATGTGCGTGGCGATAAGTCTTTGTAAGGGAAGAGGGAAAAGGGAAGAGGGAAAAGGGGCAGTCTCTTCTTCTCGTATCTCGTATCTCGTATCTCGTATCTCTTCTTTTCCCTTTTCCCTCTTCTCTTTTCCCTCTATGATGCAATCCCCGAACGCCACGACAAACGGCGCGTTGCCGACCCACTCTTCGGCGTACAGCAGGGCGTCGCCGGAACCGCGCTGTTCCTGTTGCGTAACATACTCGCAGCGTAAGGAGGGAAGGTCAGAGCGTTCACCCTTGTATATATCTCCGAAAAACGCGCGGATTTGCGGCTTGCTGTCGGACACGATGAACAGAACGTCCGTAATGCCGGATTCGCGCAGTTCCGTTGCAATATAAGAAAGGACAGGCTCACGGCCAACCGGCAGCAGTTCTTTGGGAAAAGCGCGGGTCAGGGGACGCAGGCGCGACCCCAATCCGGCCGCGGGAACTACGGCTCTGGTAATGGACGGCGCAGTCGTTGACAAAGGGCTGTTTGTTAAATCCGAAGATGCGGGCATAAGAACCTTCAATAGAGGAGAATACTACGAATGAATTGGGGCGCGGCAAACCATTATTCGCGAATTGTAGCAGAACAGGAACATAAGTGTCAATGCCTGATTGTCAGAGCAGGCGCTAACTCCTCTTGCCGTTGCGAAGGGTTGGGAAATATAACCCGATGGGCGAATCGACAAGCAGGCCGAAAAGTGATATAATCATCTGACAATGTTGTAAAGTGAAGCGAGGGAGGGCGTAGGCGCGTTGAGGATCGTTGAAGTCGGTGAGCATCAGGCTCTGAATAGTTTGGAGCGGCAGTGGCGCGCGCTTCAGGCGCAATGTCCGCAGGCAACCCCGTTCCAGACATGGGAATGGAATGTGGCGTGGTGGCGGCATTTCGGAGCGCGTAAGCGCCCGCGCATTTTGCTGTTTCTGGCGACGGCTGCCGAAGCGTCCCTGTTCGCTGACGATGGCTCTGCGCCCGCCCCACCTGCGCCGCTAAATTTCGCGTCGGCTATCGGCGTTCGCCGCGCCCCATTGGAAACAAAGAGTGAAAGTCTTGTCGGCATCGCGCCATTTTACACCAGTTTTCATTTGGGAACGCCCCTGCGCCGCCTCGCGTGGATAGGAACCGGGCAAAGCGACTATCTCGGCCCGCTTGTCCTGCCGCAGTGGGAGTGCGAAGTCTCCCGCGCGTTAGGCCGCTACATCCGCAACGAACTGCGCGGATGGGACATGGCCGACTTGCAGCAGTTACGAGAAGATTGTCCGCTCCTAAAGGATGAAGAGAAGATACGAGATACGAGATACGAGATACGAGGTGGGGAGGATTTCATCCTTCATCCTTCATCCTTCATCCTTGCCTATGGAGCCTTGCCCCTATGTGACCTTGCCTGCCGACTGGAACGAAATGACGGCGCGATTGGGCAAGAAGATGCGCTCGAATTTGGGATACTACGAGCGTCTGCTTGGGAAGACGTTTGGCGAAGCGCGTTTTCATCTGGCGGATAGCGACACGCTGGAAGCGGGAATGACAGCCCTGTTCGACCTGCACCAGAAACGCTGGAACGCGCGCTGGCTGCCCGGCGTGTTGGGAAACAAGCGGGTACAGGCGTTTCATCGAGATGTGGCTCGCGCGTTTCTGGCGAACGGCTGGCTGCGCCTGCATCTGCTGACGGTAGACGGAACCATTCGCGCCGCGCTGTACTGTTTCGCGTGGGGACGAAGCACGGTCTATTATCTTGGCGGGTTCGCGCCTGAACTAAGCAAATACAGTTTGGGTACGCTGCTGACCGGAAAAGCGATTCGGCAGGCCATCGAAGAGGGCTGCGAGGAGTTCGACTTTTTGCGCGGCAATGAGGGTTACAAATACCGCTGGCTGCCCGAAAAGCGTATCAATCATCGCCTGCTGTTGCTGCGGTCGCATGAGCATCTGGGCGGATTGGGTGAATTACCGGGGCGGGCAGGGTTTGCCCTCAACCGTGTCGAACGTTATGTGGAACTGCGCGCTAAAGCCTTTGCGGAACATCAGGCGCGGACAGGGAGTAGTGGTTAGTGTTTTTCCTGCATTGTTGAAAGTGAGGATTGGCTCTTCATGCGTGTTTCATTTCCATTGCTTCGCAAGACCCTCCCCCCTTGCAACCCCTCTGGCGCGTTAGATTTTCATGCGCCCGCTGTCGCTTTTGCCGCTTGGCGTGTTCGTTCCCCCCGATGGACGCGCCTGATTTCGGCTTGTATCACCCTCGTCGCTTTAAGTGGGCTGACCGGATGCCGCACCAAAAGTTTTCTATCCACCAAACAGGAGATCAATCTTGGCAAGGAGGCGTCGCGGGAAGTGGAGCAGCAATTCCGCGTGGACACCAAATCTCCCGATGCCGACCGCGTTAGGACGATTGGGCAACGGCTATTGCCGCATTTAGATCGTCCGGGCATCAATTACACGTTCAAAGTGCTGGATGTAAAGGACATCAACGCCTTTTCCCTGCCCGGTGGCCCGGTTTACGTGTTTCGCGGCCTGCTGGACATGATGGGCGACGATGATGACGCGCTGGCCTGCGTCTTAGGACACGAGTGCGGACATGTCGCCGCCCGTCACGCCGCCCGCCAACTCTCCTCCAACATCACCACCAGCCTGCTGATTAACATTTTCATTCCGAACCCGACGTACAACCAGCTTGCCGGGATGGGCGCGGGCGTTGTGGGGCTGAAATACAGCCGCGACGACGAGTACGAGGCGGACCGGCGCGGCCTCTCCTACGCTTCCGAAGCGGGCTACGACCCGAATGGCATGGTGCGCTTCTTCGATAAACTGGCGCGTCTGGAACACCGGCAGGGCGGCGGTGACCCGGAATGGCTGCGCGACCACCCCGTCACGCAGGCGCGTATAGACAAAGCCGAAGCCATTATCGAAAATAAGGATTATCGCTACGGAGTGAAATAGCAGTCTGACTGCGTTCTCATTTCCCAATGGCAGCCGCCTCGAACATTTGGCATTATTTCGCAGGCGGCTTTTCGTTCATGCGTCGCGGTGAACGCTGTCGGGCGAGAAAGCTGGGAGGCACACGGCAATATACTCTGCGCCTTCCGCTTCAGGCGAGCTGTATTGTACCCACTCGCCCCGATGCGCGATAACGGCTTGCCCCGCCCGCACATTCAACACGCCAGCGCGTGTCGTTACCTGTAGCAGACCACGCAAAACAACCGTGTACTCATCGAACTCCGGTGTTTGCCCCGACTCTATCCATCCTGCCGGACTGACCATACGCGCCACGCTTACCGCCGCCGTCTGTGAATTAACCCTGCCGATATATTCTTCAATTCGCTTGGGCTTATTGCCTGCCGCTTGAATGACAGTCGGCGCTTCAATCAAGGTCGGCATCCTTGATTCTCTGGCGGCGTTGTTCCCTATATCCGTTTGCGTCGGCCTCGGGTTGGCAGAACGGTCCGCAGTCTCCTCTTGTGCCGATGTTTCCTCGGAGGGCATACAATCATACATCCTCAGAACCTCATCCATTGAATAGCCTTCAGCCAACGCCGCGTTCATCTGCTGCGTTATCAGACGGCTTTGGTCCAGTTCCTCCTGCGACATTCCCGCTTCCAGCCAGTCTCGGTCTGTAATCTCACGGGCTATTTGGTCTGCGCGCTCAAAAATAGCGCGTTCTTCTGCGTTCATTTGTTTTCGCCTTCCTGCAAAACGCTTTGCAGCAACTGCCTGCCTGATTCTTGCTGAATAAAGAAGCGGTTCGGATTTCTGCTGGATCGCCGGAAGCCAAGATGCAAATAAAACGGAACCACAATTTTGCGCGGTGATACAACCAGAGCGCCTTCCTGCCCATGCCGAATGCTTTCGGCAATCAGCCTTGCAACCAACACTTTGCCGATGCCCCTGTAATCACGCGATTGAACCGGATAGCGGAAGCGGGGCGCGGTTTCCAGCACCGATTTCGTATTCAGTTTGCCGTACATTACCTGAACAGAGGTGTCGCTTGCCATGCGCAGCAAACCCAAAATAGAAGTATCCTGTCCCTCAGCGGCAACCAGTTTCAAAGTCGCCTGACGAGACAATTCATATTGCGCAAGATGCTGCCACATAGCGAAATAGACGGAAGCATACCACCAGTCATTGATGTAAGCCTCATCCTCTGCCTCCAACGGCGTAAACCGTACCCGCACAGGCCGCTGACCTTCCAACACATAGTACGGCAATTCATCAGGATTGTCAATTTGCATAAACAGTTCTCCGGCTGTTTTTAATGCGGCATAGTTTGCGGCTGCGCGGATGCATTCCTGCAAATCTGATAAACAAGCGTTCGGTGTTTAACTGACCACACTTAAATACAATGTTCTTCATTGAGGCGGTTCACCCCGTCACCCAAGCTCGCATTGACAAAGCCGCAACCATTATCGAGAACAAGGATTATCGCTACGGCATCAAATAAGGAGTTAGGGGTTAGTAAATACACCTCTACCTAATCTTTGTGTTGTGGCGCAATCAGTAGATCGTGGATAAGCACCAACCTACCCTCTTTCTCCATCCAATCATCCAGGCGTTTTTCCTCTTCTTTCACGATGGCGGGGTTGGCGCGCGTCCTGAAGTTCGCGTTGTCGAGTTTCGCCTTCGCTTTTTTGATTTCTTTGCCGACGGCTTCCATTTCCTTGCGGATACGGGCGCGTTCTTTGTCCATGTCCAGCGCGTCGCCGATTTCCAGAAACACCTGCATGCCCTCCGTCGGGGTTCCGATCCATTTGCCCGGTTGCCCGTTTTCGGGTGAGGGCGCAGCCGACAGCAGGGTTGGGGTTGCGTCCAGCCGCGCCAAATCCACGATCAGGTCGCCGTTTTCGCGCAGGGCCGTTTCCGCTTCCGATTGCGAAGCCACAATCGCCGCCGTCAGCCGGACGCTCGGCGCAATGCCCAACTCCGCCCGCATGTTGCGAATAGCCCGCGTCGCCGCAATGGTATACGCAATTGTCTGACACGCCCCCGCATCCTGCCAGCCGTCCGTGGCGTTGGCTTCGGGATAGGGCGCGAGGCAGATAGAGGGGGAGATAGGGAGAGGGGGAGATAGGGAGGCGTTGTAATCGCCTGAGCGACTTGTCTCCACTGTTAGATTCTGACTTGATTTTGTCTCCCCCTCTCCCCCTCTCCCTATCTCCCCCTCTTGATTCTGCGGCAACGCCTGCCATATCTCCTCCGTGATGAAGGGAATCATGGGATGCAGCAGGCGCAGGGTGGTTTCCAGCACGTAGGCCAGCATGTTCTGCGCGTTTTGCCGCGTTTTGCCTTCGGCCCGCAGGCGCGGTTTCGCCATCTCCACGTACCAGTCGCAGAAGTCGTTCCAGAAGAACTCGTACAACACGCGGGTCGCGTCGTCCATGTCATACGTACTCAGTTTTTCGTTCACGGCCAGAATGGTATCGCGCAACGACGAGAGTATCCAGCGATCCGCGCTTATCCGCTCTTCCAATGGAGGCAGTTCGCCGGTCGTATCCGCGTCCAGATTCATCAGCACAAAGCGGCTGGCGTTCCACAGTTTGTTGCAGAAGTTGCCCGCAATATCCGTGCGCTGTTCGCTGTACTTGATGTCCTGATTCTTGCCCGCCTGTTGAAGCAGTGAAAAGCGCGTCGCGTCCGCGCCGTACTTGTCAATCAGGTCAATGGGGTCAATGCCGTTGCCCAATGATTTGCTCATGCGCCGCCCCTGCTCGTCCAGCACGGTGGCATGAATATAAACCTCCCGAAACGGAATATCGCCCGTAAAGTCCAGCCCGGTCATAATCATCCGCGCCACCCACAGGTACAAAATCTCCTGCGCGGTGGAAAGCAGATTGGTCGGATAAAAGTAGTGCAGATCGGCGGTATTTTGCGGCCAGCCCAAAGTGGCGTGGGGCCACAGCGCGGACGAAAACCACGTATCCAGCACGTCCTCATCCTGCCAGCAATTCGCCGTTCCCAACTTCGCCTCCGCCTCCTTCCGCGTCCGGGCGAAGGTGTAGCGGCGGGTTCCGAAGGAACGCACAGAAGAGGAGAAAAGGAGAAAAGGAGAAGAGGAGACACTTTCTCCACTCTCATTTTCTGCTTGCGGCATGCTGTTGATATTGTTTTCCTTCTCCTCTTCTCCTTTTCTCCTTTTTTCCCCCTCTTCTTCCTCCGTCCACCACACCGGAATCCGATGCCCCCACCACAATTGGCGGCTGATGCACCAGTCGCGGATGTTTTCCATCCAGTACAGATAGATGCCCTCGTAGCGTTCGGGAATGAAGCGGATTTTGCCCTGCTTCACCACGTCAATGGCGGGTTTGGCGAGCGGCTTCATGTCCACGAACCACTGTTCCGACAGCAGGGGTTCGATTACCTCTTTGGAGCGTTCGGAAATCGGCTGCTGAATGGTGTAGTCTTCGATCTTCTCCACCAATCCCAGTGCTTCCATATCCGCAACCACTTTTTTACGCGCTTCAAAGCGATCCAGCCCCTCGTAATCCGGGCCGGCAAGCGCGGTCATGTTGCCCTCCTTGCCGATGACGATGAGTTGCGGCAGGTTATGGCGCAGTCCGGCCTCGTAGTCGTTCAGGTCGTGGGCAGGCGTTACCTTCACCGCGCCCGAACCGAACTCCGGCTTGGCGTACTCGTCCGCAATCAGCGGGATTTCGCGATCCGTGAGCGGCAGTTTAAGCATCTTGCCGAACAGCGGTTGATAGCGCTCATCGTTCGGATTGGCGGCAACAGCGGCGTCGCCGAGCAGGGTTTCCGGGCGCGTGGTGGCAATCGTGATATGCCCGCTCCCGTCCGCGAACGGATAGCGGAAGTGGTACAGCTTGCCCTTCACCTCTCTGGTTTCCACTTCGATGTCGGACACGGCGGATTGGAACTTCACATCCCAGTTCACGACCCGCGTACCCCGATAAATCAGGCCGCGCTCGAACCACCTGCCGAACTCCTCCATAATCGCGTCCACATACGAGGGATCCATCGTAAAGCGCACCCGCTCCCAATCGTACGAGCAGCCGAGTTTCTCAAACTGAAAATAGATGCGGTTCCCGTACTGTTCGCGCCATTCCCAGCACTTTTCAATAAAGGCTTCGCGTCCCAGATCGTGCCGCGAAATTCCCTCTTTGGCGAGATTGCGCTCTACGACGTTCTGCGTCGCAATGCCCGCGTGGTCGGTTCCGGGCAGGCACAGGGCCGCAAAGCCGCGCATCCGATGCCAGCGCGTCATGGTGTCCAGAACGCTGTTGTTCAGCGCATGTCCCATGTGCAGGCTGCCGGTAATATTGGGCGGCGGAATGGTGATGCAGTAGGGCGTTTTGTTCGGGTCGGGTTCGGCATGGAACACGCCGCTGTCTTTCCAGACGGCGTACCACTTGCCCTCCACCTGTTTCGGGTCGTAGGCTTTTGGCAGTTCGGAACGGTTCGCGTCCGCTGTTGCGCCGTCGGACGTGTCGGCAGAAGCAGCCGTTATGTTTTCGGCTGCGCTTTCCGGCGTGGTATCGCTGTCAGTGTCGTTGTTGGCGGCGAGAGTGGGTTCTTCCGGGTTGTCGTGGGATGCAGGATTCATAAGGTTCTCCGGTGCGAGTCGTGCCAGAAGGAGGCGGGCAGCCAAACACAAAACGCCCGCGTCCCCGGCCAGTGATTGCCGGAAGGACGCGGGCGTTGGCGTAAAAATCCAACGGGGGCGCGCGGTACCACCCTCCTTTCCCCATATCGGCACCAGAGCGGGCGGCGTGGGGACACTTGAACTGCGCGATAACGGGCGCGACCGGCGCGGCTCCAGAGCGACGTTCAGCGCGGCAAAAGTCAGGAGGATTTCACCAACCCCTCCCTCTCTGTGACTTAGCCTGCGCCTACTCTTCTCCTTCATTGCCACTGCGAAAAGCGAAAATCAGTCTCTTATTATAGGCTATCTCAGCCTGTTTGTCAAACGGCTCGTTGACACTTACTCCGAACAAGCCCAATGTTCCACATTCAGCGTCTACGGAACGTTCGGTCAATCAGGCGGTGACAGCGTACTGATTTGAGGCTTGCGCGGAAGCGTATTTTGGAGGAGGGATAGCATGGCCTTGCGCCAGCATATCCTTAATCCACGCTTCTTTCGCTTCATACAAATTATTCAAGGCTTCGGAAGCGGTTTCGCCATCTACGGCACAGCCAACAAACTCCACGATTTGCGCCACGTAGCACTGGTCGTCGGAGTTATAATAGACTTTTACCTCGTAACCATTCATCCTTGTCTTCCTCCGTGTAAAGATCAAGAGCCATTCGCATCTGTTCAACCTGATAGGACTTGGCCTTGCCATCTCTACGAGGCTGTATATTTACCGCCGCAGGAACATTCGGGTGTGTATAGTTTCGATGACTTGTACCCTCGCTGGCGGTTGTCCATCCCAAACGTTCAAGGTACGCTTCCAGTTCATCAAATTCTATGTTGTTATCGGACTGCTTACTTGCAATCTTGTCATAGAATTTAGCCCATCTACTTATGGATGTGTACCTGTGGAGACAATCTTCAAGAACAAAAATCAGTTCTTATGGACAAACCAGATAAAGATTGTACTATGGCGGGGTTCCGAGTGTTGAAAACACCCGTCTGAGTGGCGTTCCGCCAAGCGTCCTACGGACGCGGGATTGTACAATGTTCAAGTGGTTTGTCCATTAATTATGGGCTATGTCGCCGCGTTTGTCAAACGGTTTTTGGAACTCTGACGTTTTAACTCAAACGGTTGTCAGTTTTCTAACGGATGTATTGAGGCATGGCGCACAGGCAGTGGTATAATGGGAGAGGAGATTGACGATAATGTCTGCTTTAGACCGCTACCACGAATCCGTTCTCATAGACGCTCTACGCGAAGCGATTGAGCGCATGTTTGCTGAATGGGAAAAACTGCCGCGTATGCCGAGTGACTGGAAGATTGTCAGCGTTCAGGACGCGCCGCATAACCGCTACACACTACAGAACGTCAGTTTTGCCAAAGGCTGCTATGACACGCGCCTGCTTGCCTATCTGGAGATACGCGACGGCAAAATATGGATACTGACCGACAATACCGGGGAGGGTATCGCGTCCGAACTGGTGGCGGAAGGAATCCCCAAAGGCCGTATCGTGCTGGGATTCTACTCCCTGCCACTTCGCGAAGTGGGAGAATTCGCCGTCGCCTGAGCCTGAAAGCCATAAATTAGTGCCAAAAAGCCTGTACCCTTCGATTACTGGAAAGATACAGGCTATATTGCAAACTCAAACAAGGCTACTTTTCTTCTGCGGCGTCCTGAATAGCATCGCCTTTGTCGGCTTGCTGCGCGGCGGCGGCAACCGAGTCCCAGCCGCCCAACCGGTACATGGACTTGCCGCAAATGCCGCATAGCCCTTTCAGGTCGCGCCCGCCGCGCTTGTTGCAGACTTGGATCGCGCCCACCATCTGGCGGCGGCTGCGACAGTGGACGCAGTAGCCCTGCACGACAACTTCCCCCTCCGGGCGCTTGCCGTTGCTTGCCGCGCTCATTTCTTCGACTTGCTCGTGGCGGCTTTCGCAGCCGGTTCCGCTTTCGCCGCTTTTGCTTTTGCGGGCTTTTCAGGCGCGTCCTCTTTTGCAGCCGCTTCCGGCTCGTCGGAGGGCGGAGCCGTTTCCCCGGAAGCCGCTTTTTTCAGCAGCGGCAGGCCCGTTTGCGCGCTCTCCGTCACCGTGTAGCCGTCCGGCACTTTGTCCAGCGCGAGTGTGCCGTCTTTGGCTTCCTTGATCTCTTTGCTGAAAAAGAAAAGAGTGCGCTTGCCGCCGCGCGATTCCGTTTCTTTGGAATGTAAGTAATAAGTTGTACCGGATTTGTTGCTTTTGTGAGCGTAAGCCATGTGTTTCTCCCTGCAAGATAGTTGCGTTTGCGTGTTCAAGGCGGATAGCGCATCAACGTTGCGGCTATAATAGCACACACTTTCGCCAAACGCAATACTTGCCAGCCCCTTCTTGCGCTCTACGGGCAGACATTTTTCTCCTTTTTTGAAAATTTTCGCGAAAAACGCTTTTCTTACCCGCAGACGGGCAGGAATGAGAAAATTTCATGCGCCGAACAAGGATTTACCGCCAAACCTGTCGAAATGAAACGCAGAGTGAAATTGGCCTCCAAACAGTACCGTCCATCATAAAAATTCGATGGTATATAGCAGGTCGGCCTGCCGGATTGGAGTCACAGTTCACGCAGGAAGAATAAGAGATAATCTGGAAGGAATTATGTGGAAGGGATGCCGTTTATGCCTGAGTCACGTTCGTCACCCTTGCCTCCGAAGCCGCCGATGCGCCGCTTTTTAACGCGCGCCGAAGCTGCCATTCTTCTTGGCATGGTGGCGGTAATTTCCAGTCTGTTCCTGACATGGCGGGTGCAGAAGCCGGAGTTGCTGTCTGCCGGATTTCCCCTCGGCGCGGTACACATTGAAAATCTGAGCGTACAGCACAACGGTTTCGGCGCGAACTGCGCCGCGCCGCTGACGCTTTGCGCCGCCCTGTGCGCGTGTACGCTGATGTGGGACATTACGCCGAAAAACCGGCTCGCCCTGAGCGCAGTGGGCGGCGCGGGCGCTTTTGCCTGCGTGATTATCGCGCTGACCCGGTTTGCGCTTCTGCCGGGCGTGATTGTGGGATTGGTCGGCGGGGGGCTGCTCCTGTTTGGCATCGTGGACCGCTACCAGCGCGCGGAATCTGCCGGAGCAGTTGACAGTTGATAACTCGCGGTTGATAGAGATAGGGGGATCGCCTGTTTGCCGCAAAAAACGGCTTCAGCGCCACAGGCTATTATAGCGTGGCGTATAGAGCGATAATTGGTCAAAGATACTGCTGCGAAATTGGAATACAGGGCGTATTGAGAATAACGAGTGTCACCCGTTCTTTAGCGGTACAGCAAACGCTTCTTTCTTTGGAGAAAGCAGCCAGGCCATCATTGCGGCACGGACGCCGCAGCGCGAACAGTTGTCGCGGGCTTATCGGCGCCAGACGCCGGGTTTTTGAGTTAGACTTACGAAATCAACCATTTTGCGCCGGCGATAGGCGCTCCCTGAACGGGAACCTATCGCGGATACGGGAGATTCTATGAAAGCCGTCATTATGGCAGGCGGAGAGGGTACGCGCCTGCGGCCCCTGACTTCTCAGCGCCCCAAGCCCCTCTCACCCGCGCTCAACATTCCCATCATGGAGCATATCGTTCTCCTCCTCAAGCAGCATGGCATCACCGACATTGTTGTCACCCTGCACTACCTTGCGGACGAGATTGAGGGCTACTTTGGCGATGGCTCGGAATGGGGTGTCAATCTCATCTATTCGGTGGAAGATACCCCCTTAGGCACGGCAGGCAGCGTTAAGCAGGCGGAAGAACACCTGCGCGACGGCTCCTTCCTGATTATCAGCGGCGACGCGCTTACCGATCTTGACCTTGACAAGGCCATTGCCTACCACCGCGAGAAAAACAGCCTCGCCACCATCGTGCTTTCCCACGTCCCCAACCCGCTGGAATTCGGCGTCGTGATTACTGATGATGAGGGTCACATCCGCCGATTTCTGGAAAAGCCCTCGTGGGGCGAAGTGTTTTCCGATACCGTCAACACGGGAATGTATATTCTGGAGCCGTCCATCTTCGATTACATGGAGATGGGCAAAAGTTACGATTGGAGCCACGATATATTCCCGCAGATTCTGGCCGAAGAGAAACCCCTGTTCGGCTATGTCATGGCGGAAGATTACTGGTGCGACGTGGGCAATCTACAGCAGTACCGCGAAGCGCAGTACACGGTTCTGGATGGACGGACGCGCATCCGTATCGGCAGCGGGTCTTCGGAGGGCCGGGGCAACGGCGTGTGGGTCGGCGAAGGCTGCGACATTGATCCCACCGCGCAGATACTGCCTCCCGTCGTGGTCGGGCGCAACTGTAAAATCAAAGCCGGCGCGCTGGTCGGGCCGTACAGCGTGGTCGGGGATAACTGTATCATTGAGGAGAAAGCCCGCGTCCATCGCAGCGTCTTGTGGGACAACGTGTATGTCGGCGTGGATTCGCAACTGAGCGCGTGTACTGTTTGTTCCTATACGGTTATCAAGGCGAACTGCGACATTCAGGAGGGCGCGGTCATCGGGGCGCGCTGCCGTATCGAAGACGATTCCGACGATCCGCACTCAGATTAAATTGTGGCCGGATAAAATCATCGAAGCGGGCAGCACGGTCACGATGTCGCTGATCTGGGGCCAGAAATGGGCCGGATCGCTGTTCCGCAACAATGGCGTCATGGGCATCGCCAACATCGAAATGACGCCGGATTTCGCCTGCAAACTGGGCGCGAGTTTCGGCGGCTATCTGAAAAAGGGCGCGACGGTCGTTACCAACCGCGATTCCGGCCCGGTCGCGCGCATGATGAAGCGGGCCATGATTTCCGGGCTGTTGTCGGTCGGGGTCAATGTCGTGGATATGCGTTCCATGCCCCTGCCGGTTGCGCGATTGGGAATACTGGGGACGCAGGCGACGGGCGGGGTTCATATCCGGCTTGCGCCCAACGATCCCAAGATGCTGATTATCGAATTCTTCGATGAGAACGGCGTGTACCTGTCCAAAAACGCCGAACGGAAGGTGGAAACCATTTTCTTCCGCGAGGACTTCCGGCGCGTGGACGCCGATCAAGTGGGAGAATTACAGTTTGCCAGCCGCAGCGTGGAACAGTACGGCGAAGATTTTTACCGCCACGTCCAAACGAGCGCGGTGAAACAGCGGCAACTGAAGGTGGTGGCGGATTTCGCGTTCGGACGTTTGGGCAGCGTATATCCCACGATGCTCGGACGCATGGGCATAGATTTAATCGCGCTGAACGCTTACGCCGATGTCAACAAAACGCCCAAAACGCCCCAGGCCCGCACGGGGCTGCTGCCAAACCTGTCGCAAATCGTCCAAACCGTTCACGCGGATATGGGCGTTTTGTTTGAGGCGGATGGCGAACGCATGACCCTGATTGACGAGTCCGGCAAAGTGATTGACCAGAACAACCTGCTGGCGATTATGGCCGTGCTGGTGGCCCGCACCAAAGAGCGCGCCCGTATTGCCGTACCCGTGACCGCGCCGCGCATGATCGAATCTCTGGTAGGACTGCACGGGGGAATTGTGACCCGCGTAAAAACTGATGCGCGTCACCTGATGGAAGCGTGTATGGGCGAAGCGGGCAAGCCGGGGCGCGTGGACTTCGCCGGCGACGACAGCGGCGGCTTTATCTTCTCCGATTTTCAGCCGAGTTTCGACGCCATGTTCGCGTTCGGCAAGCTGCTGGAAATGCTCGCCCTGACCGATTTGCGCCTGTCGGAACTTGCCTCGGAACTGCCGCAGGCGCACGTCATGCGGGCGAACGTGCGTTGCCCGTGGGAGTTGAAGGGGCGTATCATGCGGGAATTGACCCGCGAGGCGGACAGCAGAAACGGACACAACGGCGACCGCGTCGAGTTGATTGACGGCATCAAGTTCATCGGCAGCGACCACAATTGGGCGCTCGTGCTGCCGGACGCTTCCGAGCCGTTCTTCCACATCTACGCCGAGGCCGACAACCCCGAAGCCGCCAATAGTCTGCTCTGCCAGTATGTAGAAAAAGTGGAGCATTTGAGAGGGTAGTTGGTGGTTGGTGACTGGTGGCTGGTTCAACTGCTGTAACTTACGCTTGATACTATTGACCGCCGCAGGCAATTGCCTGCGGCGGTTTGCTGTCACATCCGACTTGCTCTGGCATTATACGCGTTCATAGAAAAACACCCACTCAGCGAAACTGAGGGTGTTGTGGATTGACAAAGGCGGAATTGTTGTTGAGAAAAACGCGCGAATTGGAGCCGTCACGATTGACGATGCGCAAATCGCTGTCGAATATCGTCGAATCACTAAATACCTCAAGATAAACGCGCCGAAAGTTTGTCTCATTCTGATACACGACCTGCTTGCCGTCCGGCGTAAAGGCGGGATAATACAGATAGCCGCCCTGAACCAGCAACCGGATATTGCTGCCATCCGCATTGGCAATCATAATGTCGTTTTCCGCAGGATTATCGTTGAACGTTGGGGTGTTCGCCAGTGTCCGCTCAAAGACGATCAGGGTTCCGTCCGGGCTGAATGTAAGATTTTGATAGTAAGCTGTTGTTATGGGAGAAGAAGACTGCGCGTTATCCACGGGGTTGGGAATGAATAGGCGCGCGTTTGTGCCATCCATGTTCGCGATGCCGATGCCTCCGTAAATGTTGTACACGATCCTGCCGTCAGGCGCATAAACGGGCCGCGTGGGTAAAAGCCCAGGCTGCCGACAGAAGTCATATCTCATAAAATGACTGCCATCCGGGTGTATGGTGGTGAGCAAATGAGCGCCAAACTCCTCCACGAAAAACGCGATCAAACTGCCGTCCGGGCTGAACGCCGGATTGGTAGGTCCTTCTGTGAAAATATCCGCAAGAGCAGGGTCCGGCAGGGAGATAAGGGTACGCGGGTTAGAGCCATCCGGTTGAATGCTGTGTAATTGCGAAGGGTTATTCTGGTAGGGAATAGGAGTCTGGTAGACTACCAGCGCCTTATTCGGGCTAAGGGTGGCGAAATCCGCCCCTCGCGGTTCCTGCGTGAGTTGGCGGATGTGGCTGCCGTCCGCATCGGCGATATAGATTTGCGGCGTGGAGGGGCTTGCGCGTGGGGAAGCCGTGAACACGACATAGGAGGGCTTTGCCTGCACTTTGGAGTTGCTGCCGCATCCTGTCAGCAGAAAAAGCCAAAACAGAGCCGCCGAAACCGTAAACAAGTCGAAGGAGAAAATACCATAGCTGCGCGCGCATAGAAACTCCTCCTTTGAGGGTAAGCCATTAAGACAACGCGCTTTGAATGTATTTGAAGCCGTCTTCAAAGCTGAACATCAGTTTGCAGCCATGCGTATCAAGCATTTCTACAATACTAGGGTTCTTGAAGTCCTTATAGTTGCGGTTTAAGAAGCATTTGGGTACGCTTCCCATAGTTGCCACATGCCGCATAACAGAAGTGAAAACATTGGCGTCTTGTGGTGACAGGGCAAGCGTATTCTGAAACGTCAACGCGGCGACAAGAGTGTTCTTGCTCAACGGGATAATGGTTGCAACCTTCAACAGTCGCTTGATTGTTTGATCCAGACGGCTCTTCTCTTCCACAATGCTGCTTACGAACAAGTCCGTCACTTTTGAAATTGCCTCTGCCTCCGTTTGATGAAACCTTGACCGCGTAATTTGATGCGCCTCTCGTTTGAATTCGTCGTTGAAGCGATTGCGTTGCTGCGCATTTCGTACCGTAGTCTCGTAAGTTTCTGCAAGACAATAAGCAGGAACAATCAAGCGGATTTTCTTTGTGCTGCACAGATCAATAATATGTTCGCAGGCTTCGTATTGTTGCTGTTGCAGCGCTAATTCGAGTACAAAGTTCGATTCGACGTATACAATCATGCCGGAACCTCTATATTTAGTTTTCCTCCGGCAAGCGCCTGCGTCAAACCCGATTCAGAAAGAGCGTTGGCAAGAGGTTCACAATCCTCTGTGCCGTTCCTCCTGTAGACCAGGTTGCCTAACAATGAAGTGACTATCATTTCAAAGGCGTATCGGTCTACCGTATCGGGCTTCAGGCCGATACGTTCAAAGATGGGGCGGAAAAACGGCGTCGCGTCTATTTCATAGTCAGGCTCATACTGCTCTGCCTGATCTGCTCTGTTCTTCCACAGGTAAAAGCGATCCGGCGTTGCAAACAGAAAAAAAGTGTTCTGCGGCATAAAGCCGTTCGCGAGAAGATTGCAGCGGAATTTTGACGCCCATTCTGTCGTTGTTCGCCGAATATTTACAATATCCGCCATAAGTACAAGCTGTCCATCTGGCCCGTAAGCAACGATGTCTACAGTTTGTTCAAGCATGTGTTTGCCTCCTTATGGATTTCCTGAATACATTGTACTACGTTCCAGGTCGGGCAAATGGTTTTTGCAGCAGGGCGTAGTGTTCGAGAATGATGTCGTTGACGCTGTGCGGACGCGCGCCGATGCCGCCCACAATCTGCATATAGGCCGCGAACATCTGTCGGGCGCAGACTTCCGGGTCTACGCGCCCGGTTGCGGTTCCCAATCCGGGGCATAACACGCTCTGGATCGCGCCGGGATGCAGCGCGTTGAAGTTGCGGACGGCGATGAGAGTGGCGCGAAAAGCGAGATAAGCGTTGAGGGTATTGCTCACATCCATCGGTACGCGCATGGTTGGGGCGGAGATGAGGTACTGGTAGTCGGCATTATTGGTTTCCAGCACAACCGCCATGCCGACCGGCAATTCACCGTCGTATTCCGCCCGCAATTTGGCTTGAAGCCGTTGCTGTAATTGCCAGCCGAAGCGCAGGCTGTACGCGAGGTCAATGCCGCCATCCATGAAGCCGAAACTGTTGGCGGGGCTGACAATGGCAGTCGCCGGCACGTCAAAAATGTCGCCCGCCGACACCTGAACGGTATCTATATCGGCAAACGCCTGTTTCCACGAGGCAACCACATGCCTGTCTATATCCCGCAAATGATACACTACTTCCGACATGCTATTCCTCCTCTGCCGCGTTTACAGCATCCTGCCAGTGTTGCTTCATTGTGAGCCACAAATCAAAGCCGCGTATGTACTTAATTTGCTCGGAGGGTAAACGGGGCCTTTTCGTCAGATGTTTGCAAACAACTCCGCGTCATAAACGCCATGCCATGAACGCATAATTATGGAACCCTGTTTGATGTTAAGCCATGTTGGAGAGGGCGCAGTCTTGAGATCGTGCCAGAACCCTGCCCCGGTTGGCTTGCCATCCTGAATATAGGAACCGAACACTATTTTGTCGGCAACAATGCGCTCTATAAATTCAAGAGATGCTTCCATGTAGTCTAATGTACTGCCCCCAAACAGCGCGTCGAAATGGGAGTGTATGCCGCCAAGCCACTGAACGATGATTTCTCGTGGATAGGCGGTAATACGAAGCGCATCGGTAACGTTGGGATTGACAGGGGAAATAGCAACATCCAGATAGTAGGTCGGAAAGCCATCCTCTTGTTTGACGTAGTGGCCCGAATACGGTTTCCACTGTGGAAACCGCTTGAACAGCATTTTGGCGAAACGCAGCGAGTGATACTCTAATGGAACCGAACTGACCCGATTATGCCTGCTCATTGTCTCCTGTTCCCGTCAGCAAAAAGGCTACGCTATCGAACTTTTGCCATCCTTTCCGCGTGGCATAATCCCAGTAATATAGTGTGTCCAGATCAATGTTCGCCATTGGCAACTTGATGCCCATAAATAATTCTTCTTCGGTCAATTGCGCGTCTACATCGGGAGCATCGAAGGGGCTTGGAGCGCGCATAAACACGACGTAATCCGCGTCATAGTCAAAGGTTTCCCCGTCTGCCTTGTACTCCATACCTAGCCATCCCTCACATTTTGTACCGTCTTTGAGGGTAAATCCGTGTTCACGGTCATCGCCGATGTATTCTGCAAACAACTTCGCCAGAGCAGGGTTGCTGTTCATACCTTAGTCTCTCATTCTTCCTGTGCAGTATCAACAGCGTCCTGCCAGTCCCGACCCTCTACGGGCCACGCCTCTCCGCTCAAGCGCCACATCCAATCCATGTATAATGTCTCGCCGTAAGGCTCGACAGGCAGTTCTACGTTATGGAACATTAATTTCAACCCGCCTACAGCCAGTTGATCGTTCAGCCAATGGAACCAGTCAAAAATGCTGCTGTGACGCTCTTCTTCAAGCAGAGATGCGATAATCTGCCGCTGTTCCGCGTCGAAGCGGCGCATGAGAGCGCTAAACGCTTCTGAAGGCTGGTGTACGCTGGAAGCAGGCTTGTTATCCCACTCGCGCACCCACCGCGCTTTAACGGACGTATGCAGCCAGTCGGGCAGGCTGTCAATGTACGCCTGATACGCTTCCAATGGCGTCTTGAATTCAACCTTTTGTGGTTCGTCCGCTTCGTTGCTCATAGTATGATTGTAGTTGTAGAATGGTTTCTCTACTTGACTGGATTGGAGGGTGAATTGTTGCGTTCGGAAGCGGCTTGCCAGTAGCGTTCGGCTAAGATTACGGCTACATAATCGTCATACTGAAGCCAGGGAGTACGCAGGTTGCGGGGAAGCAGGCGTTGCAGCAGCGGAGGACGGTTTTCACGAACAAAGCGAACGCGAGCGGCTTCCGACGTATGCGCTTCGTCTACGGGCTGAATGGGAATGGCGAGTTGCGCCGCTTGCAGCGCCTGCAAAATTGGCTTCGCGCCCGTGCCATTGCCGCATATCACGAGGAACGGATGATACGCGGCAATCAGCCTTTGCGCCTGTTCCACAATCGCCCCCGTCGGCACAATCGCCCGATGCAGAATGTGGCCGTCCGAGCCAACGACGGCTACGCCGCATTTCGCCGTGCCGGGATCAATCGCGAGCAAAGGATGAAGGATGAAGGATGAAGGATGAGTCGCTAGTTGAGAGTTGAGAGTCGAGAGTTGAGAGGAACTCTCCTCTTCCCTTTTCCCTCTTCCCTCTTCCCTGTCTTCATCCTTCATCCTTCATCCTTACCCTTGCGGGGAGCGCGCGACTTCGAAGCGCAGGTGTTCGTCATCCAGGGGGTCGGCGGAGGTGATGGCTTCGGACGCGACGGCTTTGAGCAGGACATTGCCGCCCATGCGCTTTACCCGGTCGGCTAACTGGCCGAGCGCGATGCTGTCGTACACGCCGATCTCCTTGCGGCCCGTTTCCGGGTTGACATGCGGGATGCTGCCTGCCCGCACCGCCGCGTTCTTCACGTTCTGCTGTAAAAACTCGGCAATGGCTTCCTTGACGCGCTGCGCGGATTGGTTGGCGTCAATGACGCGCGACGCCACCACTTCCTCTTTATCGAAAACGCGGCTGACCGGGAACTGGCGCAGTTCGATGACGGCCTGTTCCCCACGCAGACTGTTGTTGAGCGAGGTCGCGACAACCAGTACGGGTGTGGAACTGCCGGAAATGACTTCCGAAAGGGCGTTCAGGCTGGCGCTCTCGTCGGCGTCCCGCGTGTCGAATTGCGAAACCAGTTTTTTGCTGATAATCCGCACCGCGCGATTGTTGTCGCCCCGCGTCGCCCCGTACACGCTGGCCGTATCGCTGGCCGCTTCCAATAATTGCACAAGTTGTTTGCGGACGGCTTCGCTGCTTTGTTTGCCGTTTACAACCCGCCGCGCCAGTTCCGCGCCCGTCCGAAGGTTGATTTCCCCCTGCCGCAGCGCGTGGTAACTTTGCGTAAACGTCTGCCGCGTCCCGGCAATATCCGTGTACGCCTGATCCAACTCCGTTCTGGATCTGGCAAACTGGTCCTGAACCTGCTTCAGTTCGCGTTTCTGGTTTTCCAATGCTAATCTACCGGTTTGGCTATCGCCTTCCAGTTTGCTGTTATCAGCCAACAGGTTTTTGTTGACCTCCATAATCGCGTTGTTGTTATGCGTGTTCTCCGCCAGATTGCGCGAAAGTTTCGTAATCCGCTGCTCGTAATCCTCTTTTTTCTGTTGTAGTTCTTTGTTGGCCTGTGCCAGTTCCCGGTTTTCGGTTGTAAGGCGGGTTTGTTGTTGTGTCTTGTCTTGGATCTGGTGAACAAAACTGGCGTTGATTTCCGCAGCGGTTTTGTTCTCTTCAATTTTCGCCTGCAACTCTGCAGATTTCTGCCGGATGTCGTTCTGCTCCCGCTTCAGAGTGGTTTCCAATCGCGCCTGCTTCGCCTGCAATTGCGCTACTTCTG
Source organism: uncultured Chthonomonadaceae bacterium (assembly GCA_963817895.1). Classification (GTDB taxonomy): domain Bacteria; phylum Armatimonadota; class Chthonomonadetes; order Chthonomonadales; family Chthonomonadaceae; genus CAWFQB01. The sequence continues at coordinate 894,068 of CAWFQB010000001.1, read as the reverse complement.
CCTGCACCGGCGTAAGTTTCTGCCGCGCTTCCGCCACGTCCCGGCGCGCCAGCGTCAATTCCAGTTGCCGGATTTTGAGTTCATCCCCGGATTTTTTTGCCGAAGCTCGCAGTATTTCCAGTTCCCGCGTGGTCACTTTACGCTCGACCGCGAGGCTGATGTTGAGCTGCCTGTTCTCTTCCAGTGTGCGCCGGTTGTCCCGAATCAGGCGTTCGCCATTGAGAAGCACTTCGCGCACGGTGGGAAACGCAATCAATACCGTGATGATGCTCAACAGCGCAATCGCCGCGCCCGTCAGACTGGTAATGATGATCGCCGTGTATTTGGGACGCAAGCCGAACCAGGACACGCGCCGTTTGCCCCAGCGCCTGCCCTGTAAATCGCCGTAATAGGAAATAAACCCGCTCAATACCACCATCAGCAGCAGAGCGAGTATCGTCCAGAACATGGGGAAACTCCGGGGAGTAGGGAGTAGGTTGCAGGGAGTAGGACACTGCCCAGGTTGAACAAGGCTTTTCCTACTCCCTACTCCCTACTCCCTACTTCCTACCTCGACGCCCGCACCGCCAGCATAAGTCCGACGGCCAGGCCTACGATGTCTGCCGCGAACGCGGCGAGAATGGGGGACACGCTGCCGCTTTGACCGGCGACCCACATAGCGCGATAAAACACCCAGTAGACAAACACGATGAACAGGGCCATGCCGAAGCCGACCGTGCGGCTGGCTCCGCGCTGGGTGCTGATGCCCAACGCCGCGCCCACAAGCCCGAAGATGATGCTGGCAAGCGGCAGAGCAATTTTACCATACAGGTCTACCTCTTTGCCGCGCGCATCGGAGATATGCTGTTTTTTGTAGTCGGAACGGATTTCGTCGCGCAGTTCGCGGAAACTGCGGGTATCGGCGTCCACGCGCTGCGTGTTGAGAATCTCGTTGAACGACTTGCCCATTGTCGCGCCTTTGGGCAATGCCTGCAATTCTGTAAAGTCAAGGATATGGACGCTTTCAAGCCGCCCGGTGTTCTTGTCCCATTCGGGCATTTTCGCGTAGCCGTCGTAATATTTCCAGTCCAGCCCACTTTGCCCGCTCACGACCGCATGGTCGCAATGCACTTCCACTTCCACTTCGCCCTTGTGCGCCGGGTCTTGGCTGTAATGGGTGACGGTTACGCCGCGAACTGTATTGGTGCGCTCATCAAAGCCGTGATCTATCTTGATGAACCCTTCGATAACTTTGTTGTCGGCGGACATGAGCGGAAACGAGAGTTGTTTGTCTGATTTTGGTCAGGCCCGCAACGGCTTCGCGCTTGAGTTTCGCGGCGGCGGTACTGGCGGGCGGCACAACCAGTTCATTCCACGCGAACGCCATCCCGCTCACCACCACGCCCATGAGAATCACGGGTCGCGCCATGCGCGGAAACGAAATCCCCGCCGCGAAAATGGCAACCGCTTCCCGATCCGAGGACAGCCGCCCGAACGCCATCAGCGCGGCCAGCAGCATCGCCATCGGAAACGTCTGCGTGACGATGCTCGGCAGCACGTACAAAATAAATTTCAGCACCATCACCAGCGGCACGCCCTGCACCAGCAGCGTGGTCGCCTGAAACAGAAACCCTGCCGTAAACACAAGCAGGATGAACATAAACATGCCGTTGATAAATGGCCCGATCAGGTCTTTCAGGACGACCTTGTCTATCAATTTCATTCTGGTGTGTCCTTGTCGGGAGGCGGGTTGGAGTCTTGAGGATCAGGTTGTGGGGAATTCGGTTTCTCCTCTTCCTTTTCCTTTTCTTCCTCATCGTCCCACTCGCCACTGGCGCGGCGGAGTTCCTCTTCGGCAGCGCGGCGGGCGGCTTCTTCCGCCTGTTCGCGGGCGGTATCGCGGGGCTGGCCGAAACGCTCGCCGAAATATGCGCGGCGGGCTTCCGGGTCGTACATCAATTCGCTGGATTTGCCGGCCACGCGAATTTGGCCGTCCGCCACAATGTACGCGCGCTCCGTGATGCGCAGCATGGCCTCGACGTTGTGGTCGGTGATTAAGATGCCGATGCGCTCCTGAGATCGGGTCAGGCTGACGATAATATCTTCGATGTCCTCAATGGCTTTGGGGTCTACGCCCGTAAACGGCTCGTCCAGCAGAATGAATTTCGGGTTGGACGCGAGGGCGCGGGCGATTTCCACGCGCCGCCGCTGCCCACCCGAAAGTGTCCGCGCCACCTGATGCCGCTGCTCCGTGACGCGCAGTTGTTCCATCAGTTCATCGGCGCGTTCGTTCCGCTGCTTTCGGCCCATGCGCTGCATTTGCAGGACAAGGTGAATGTTCTCCTGCACGGACAGGTTGCGGAAAACCGACGCTTCCTGCGGCAGATAACTGATACCCGCGCGGGCGCGTTTGTACATCGGGCGGCGCGTAATGTCCTGCCCGTCCAGCAGCACCTTGCCCGCGATGCGGCTTGACCAGCCCGACAATCATATAGAAGGTCGTGGTTTTGCCCGCGCCGTTGGGACCGAGCAGGCCGACGACTTCGCCCTGCCGCACGTCAAGGCTGATGTCGTTGACGACCGGCCTCCCGCGATACTTCTTAATCAAATTTATGGCGGTTATTTCAAGTAGTTGTTCAGGCATGTTGGTTAGGTTATTAGTTGTTTCACTATCGGATACATTCTTGCCAAGGGTTGAAAACCCCTGTCTGTATGGCCTGCGGCCAAGCGTCCTACGGACGCCATCCTTTGTTTACAGAGTTCTGCGTCCGAAGGACGCTTGGCGGAACGCCACTCAGACGGGTATTTTCAATACCCGGAAAAACTATCGGGTATCTGGCTTATCCTAATATCTCATATCTACTTGCGCTTCGGTTTCTTCTTAGGGTCTACAGTGTGTTTTGTCTGTGGCGGGGCGTAGGTTGTGAAAGTCATCTCGTAACTTTTGCTTTTGCTTTCGATAAGCACTTCGCCCGTGACCAGATTGTAGGTTCCCACACCGTCGTTTTCGTGGAAAATGGTATGGGTGACATCGGGAAAGTAGACCGGGTTGTAGTAGGCGAGGGTCTTGCCGCCCTCCACCTGTATGTTCCGGGCCTGCTCCGTGTTGGTGAACGCCACATCCTGCCCATCGCCCGAAATCCATTGCAGTTCTTTGTGTTCTTTGAGCGGCAGTTCAAACTTGTAGGTGACGCCCCCGGTCGCTTTGGCTGACGTGATGGTGTTGTCCTCATCGAATTCGGCTGTTAGATAGGGCGAGTACAGTTCGGCGAAATTCCGGGTGTCCGGGTTGGTGGACGTAAAGTGTATTTTTGGCCCCTCGACAACCATGTTTTCCCCCGGCGCATACGTAGCCGACTTAAACCCGGAAACCACGAGGCTGCCGAAGGCAAAGGGCGCATTGGACGTTGGGCGCTGGGCGTTGGGTGTTGGGTCTGTTGCCGACAAGTCCGGCGGGTCGAGTTCTGATCCCGGTTGTTCAATTACCACGCCTTTTGGGGTGGATTTGGCATCCTGCTGCGCGGGCGCAATAAGCGTAACGGGCGTGGCTTGTGGCGTTGCCGGGTTCGCTGCTTTGCTCTTGTCCTTTTTGGCTTTTGCCGGGTTCGGACGTGGATTGAGCGCGAGGCGATTGCGCTCTGGCGCGCCCGTAAGGACGTAGCGGGGTTCATCGCCCAGCGTTGCCGTGAGATGCCCGGCAATAAGGGTCGCAGGTTCTTTCAGGGTGACGGGGTTGGTGAGTTTGGCCGTGATGTTGCCATCCGCTTCCAGAACCGCGCTTGCCTCCTCCCAGAAGGCTGTGCCTGCCGTCCCTTCCAACCGCTGCGTGTTCCCCTTCGCGTCTGTGGCCTGCGTATCGAACTGGATTCCGCCCTGCGCGTCAATACGCTGTTTCGCTTCTTCCAGAATGGCCGTGATATGCGGCGCTTTGAATGTATTCCGCGTTTTGGCCTGCGGGTTGTTGGTTTCTACGGTGACAAGCGGGCCTGTAAAATCGGCGTTCTCATTCTTGTTGAGATTGCCCGTGCGGAACCCGGTGACATGCACAACGCCAACCCGCGACAAAGTTCTCAAATTGGCAGTAGTGTTTGTGGCGTCAGGCTTCGGCGCGATTTTCGGGGGAGCGGTATGGGGCGTGAAGCGAACATCGGTAGTGGTAGGATCGCCCGTTAATTCAAAGCGCCCCTCACCCGGCATGTTCAGGGTTGTGACGCGCAGGGTTGCCGGCGCGTCGAAACGCGAGGGGTCGGTAAGCGTGGCATTGACGCCACCGAGCAGCCGCAAACCCTTGTTGGCTTCCGTGTAGTACGCCCGCTGCGCCGTTCCCTTGATGATGCGCTGTTTGCCGTCTTGCGTCTGCTCCGTCAGCGTATAACGCGCGTTTCCGGTCAGGTCGGCGGTAGACCGATTATTGGGGCGTTGATGCACAACGGCATGATCCACAATCACAACAATATTCGTGCCGCGCGTTTTGTTGATGCTTTCTAACTGCATATCCGGCCCATCAAAGACCAGTTCGCCTGCCTGCTGTCCAAAATGCGTACTCTGCATGTGAGTAAGCTGAATGTTCTCTCCGATTTTTATGCCCTGCTGCTGTTGCGGCGTTTTCGGCGCGGGTTTGAAGGTCGGTTGCGGTTTGCTGTTGGCGTTGGCAGGCCCGGACTGACCGGCAACGGATTGCGGCGCGGCATACGCCGAACACGCGCACAATCCGGCAAGCAGCATAGCGACAGGACGATAGCAGAAAAACATACGCATGGATTTACTTTCCCAACGGGTTATAGCGGAAATCCATATCGCCGGTTTCCGTGTTGTAAATAATCTTTTCCGAGTAACTTTCAATCGCGGGCGAACCGGGCTGTTTGCTGGTCAGCCGCGCGTGTCCGGTGCAAACCACTTCGGGTCTATGCGAATCCCAGACAACTTTATCCGCCGTGACGGTCGAATCGGGCGGCACGACAACACGCTTTTGCGAAGCGCGCGGGCTAATCAGCGCGTGAATGGTAACGCCGCCTGTCGCCACAATCACGCGGTCATGCTCGTTGGTGGTGACATGGGGCGCGTCAAGCGTTGCGGACGGCTTGCCCTCGTGATACAGCGTGGCGTGTACGTCGGTCAGCCGAACGCGGGCAAAATTTTTGTCGCTGTCCATTGCGCCCTGTTTCGCGTCCGCCACCAGCACGCGCTGCACAGGCCCATTCGGGTGTTTCGGGTCGGGCGCGTACCACGGGATATGCCAGCCGGTTCCCCGTACCGCTCCCGGCAGTTCCGCCTTTTTGTCTTCTGCGGCCTTGCCGTTTGTGCGCGGCGTTGCCACTTCTGATTTAGCCGTTGCGCCCTGCGTCGGGGTTGGTTTCTGTTTGCCGCAACCCCCTGTAAATGCAAGGCCAAAAACAAGATAGACCAGAGACAACCGGCTACTGAACCGGCATATACCATTTAAATTTCTTTGCCGGTTAGATACGCCTGCGGCCAACCGTCCTGCGAACGAAGACACTGTCTGCGACATGGAAGCGCGGTATACAGGGGGACTCGCTATGCGATTGTGTTTGAACAATTTTATTCGGATGGTTCCTGTTTCGCGGGCTTGTCTGTGTTATGCAGTTCATCAAGTCGTTGAATTAGTTTGTCAATCTGCTGTTGCGTTTGTTCGCCAAGCTGCTTCATTGCCGCTGCCTCAGAGGGAACTTCTTCGGGAACGGTATCCTGATGCGCCGCAATCCACTCCTCGTACTTCGCGTTCCATACGGTTTCCGAGGCGTAATTACGAATGTTGGTTTCCAGTTCGTACTCGACGCTACGATCAAATGTGGGGCGGGCCAGATAAATGTCGGCGCGGTTACGCTGCAATTTCATGCGCAGCAGTTCGATCATAAGACAAATCCAAGAGACACGCGCGCTTTAGCCGGGTGTCCTTCCCTTCGCGTGGACGCCCGAATGGATTTCCTGTTGCGAAACCGTTCTCTCAGGAACGGGCTTTCCAATCCCCTTGTACCTTCCTTGAAAACAGGGTATAATTATACCATGCTAGTGAGAGTAATCAAAGTCAAAATGTTACCTACTGACGAACAAAAGAAAGAATTTTTAGAAGTCTTTCGGCAGTTCAATGCCGCCTGTAATTGGATTAGTCAGGTTGCGTTTGAACAACAGGTATTTCGTCAGGTTCCCCTTCATGCGGCCTGTTACCATGAAGCGCGGGAACGTTTTGGCTTGCCGTCTCAGTTGACCGTCCGCGCTATCGGCAAGGTGTTGGAAACTTATCGCCGCGATAAATCTATCCAGCCTGTCTTCGGCGACTACTCTGCCGTTATTTATGATGAACGGGTTTTTCGTCTTACTGGCGTTACCTATGCCTCAATGACAACCCTGCACGGGCGCGAAAAGATACGGCTGGATTGCGGCTCGTATCAACGCCGTTGGCTTGCAGGTAAACCGAACATCGGGCAGGTTGACCTTCTTTACGAGAACGGCGTCTTTATGCTTGCTATCTCGGTTCGTAAGCCAGAACCGCCGTCTGCCGATACTTCTAACGGTATGTTGGGCGTTGACCTCGGTATTACGGAAGTCGCCACCGACAGTGAGGGCAACCAGTACAGCGGCGAACCTGTCAAAGCATGTCGCAGGCGTTACCGGGAGTTCCGACGCGGTTTGCAGTCGTGTGGCAAGAAAGGCGCAAAACGGCGTCTGTGCAAGATTCGCAAGAAGCAATCTCGGTTTGTGCGTTGGGCTAACCACAACATCAGTAAATCTATCGTCAGTACCGCATGGAACGCAAGGAAGGCAATTGCTCTGGAAAACCTGACCCACATCAGGCAACGGGCAGACGGTTATTCTGCGAACATGCGCTGGCTCTTAGGCGGTTGGGCTTTTCATCAGTTGCGGCAGTTCATCGAATACAAAGCGGCAGAGGCAGGTATCCGCGTGGTACTCGTTGACCCGCGTAACACCTCTCGTACTTGTTCGCAATGTGGTCACTGTGACAAAGCCAACCGGAAAAGTCAAGCCAGTTTCCTGTGTCTCCAATGTGGTTTCCAATCCAATGCAGATGTCAATGCGGCTTGCAACATTGCCTATAAAGGACTGGAAACACGGGCTGCTTTGTAACTCAGCCTCTAAATGTCCGCTCTATCGTAAGGTAGAGAATTGGAACGTTAAAGCCCTCGCCTTTAGGCAGGGGAACAGTTACACCTGTTGATACGTTTGCTTCACTGCGGATAAGTTCCTTACGCAGCTTTTCCGATTCCGCTGTCGCATCGGGTAATTTCAGTTGGAGTTCGCCGCGTCGCTGTTCGTGCAGAACCCGCTTCTGATACGCTTGCAGCGACTCGGCGCGTTCACCCTTTTGCGCCGCCAGAATCGCTTCCCGTTCACAGCGAGCAACCTCGCGTTCCTGCCGCCCGATTTCTGATTCTAAATTCTTGACTTGCGTTAATGGCTCGACAAGCCTTTCGCGCAATTCGATCTGCGTTTCTTTGGATTTGATGAGGAACAGTCCGCGCCGACTCTCCTGTCGATACCACTCCGTTAGAAGAGACGACTCGGCAGGCCAAAAATATCCCTGCACCAGCAACGTGACGACTTCGGAGACTGGCAAACCCCGCCGCATGGCTTCTTCCACAAGGCGCGTTTCCACTTCCGGCGGCAAATCCAGCGTGAGCATACCTCACCGGGCGTCCACTTGTGGACACGGCCCCTCTCCTTGCTGTGCAACTTCAATGAGCGCGTCTTAGCGAAGCGGACGCGCTTCATTAGTTAGAGGAGAGAAACCTGTTCGTAGCGCGACAGCGAATAAAAGTACGTATAGCAAAATGGCTGCGGTTAATCGGCATATGGCGGTTTCTGCGCCTGAACCCAATCATCAAAATCCTGCTGGAACTGTTTGTCGTCCGGCGCTGGCATCTCCTCCTGAAGCATATCAAGGCGGAAGGCAATGACGGACGCGGCAAGGTTGGCTTTAAGCAACAGGGCTTTTGAAGTACGCACACGAATGCGCTCTTCCTCCTGTTTGATACGTTCTTTGACCTTTTCGGCAATCTCCGTCGCTTGCGTCAGCAATCCGCGCATGATCTCGCAGGTTTGCTCGTGCCGCTGTCGCTCTTTATAAAACTGTTCCGCCAGAGGGCGGTTGCCCTCATCCAGCGTTTTCAACGCTTTGCGCTTAAACTCGGCCAACATGCGTTCTTCTTTATCTACCTCGGCCTGTAAATTGTTCTTTTGCGTAATCGCTTGAACCGCATACTCACGGTTTCGAATTTGGCTTTCCTTCATTTCCTGCACTGCCTGATTGAGGACTTCCTCAATTGGAATATTCTGATAATCATTCGGGTCGCGTTTTGGCGTCATGCCTGCCGGAGTCACCAAATCCGCCAGATTGACCAACTGTTCCGCAACCGCGTTCAGATACTCCGAAGATGAGAAACCCCGCGCCTGTGCTTCCGTCTCAAGCAAGGTTTCCGCTGCGGGCGAAATTTCCAGTGTAAGACTGGTTGGCTGAACAGGTACAGGTGATTGTACGCTAATTTGCGGCGCGGCGTTTGCCGCTTCCGCTTCCTCTGTTGCCGCTTCTATCGCACTGGCCTCGATATTGTTGGTTCCGGTTCCTGACAGCGTTCTTTCGGCGTCTAACGACAGAGAATCCAATTTGGCAAGCAATTCGGCGGCAAACGCGGGACGTTCCTCCGCACTCATGTTTTCAGGATGGCGCGCTGCAAGTTCCATTGCTCTTGCTTTAATTTGTTCTGCGGCCTGTCGAATGTGCCGCTTGAGGTCTTCAACGGCAGTTTCAGCGGCAGAAAGTTCTTCCCGGCGCGCAAGTAGTTCGTTGTCGCAGGAGGCTTTTTGTTTGAGTTGATGTTTCGCGTTTTCACGGTCGCCATCTCGCAGGGCATCTGTGGCTTCATGTTGCAGGTGAGCCGATTGTCGCTCCAGCCGGTCCACGTCTGCCATAAGATTGTGCTTATGAGCAACTGCTTCAGTGACTGCATTCCGGTTTTGTTCACATACTTTCCTGAAACTATTGACAAAATCATCGGTCATGCGTTCGGCCTCCGTAGGAAACTCTACTTCGGGCATTGGCAGATGGTACGGACTATCGGGGCACTGCCAGTCCAACCCGAACAACTCCATAAACAACATCCCGACATACAATTCAACGGGAATTTCCAATCCTTCCGCCCATATGTGGAAACGCTCGGCTACCGGCGGCTTGAATTCGACAGTCAGGCTCATCGGCTTATTCTTTCACGAGTCTCTACGTGTGAGCAGCATCATTGAGATGCCAGAGCGATAATGTTTTCAACGCCTTTACGGGGATGAACGGGCAGGGCATTGACGCCATTTTGTTCTACATTGCGGCGCAGTTGGCCGCAGGCGGCGGCGATGGCATGGCCGCGCGTCATGCGCTGCGTGGCGACGCGTCCCGCCTTTTCCAACTCCTGCCGGAAGCGTGTCACGCTTTCTCTGGTCGGACGCTGAAAGCCCTGCGAGGTTTCCACATAGTTGAACGGGATCAGGTTGACGTTGCCCGGCAGTTTTTTCGCTTTGAGCAGATGTGGCCAGTTCGCGGGCGTGTTCCGGCTTGTCGTTGACGCCGCCGATGAGCAGGTATTCGAACGTCAGATTGCGGTGCGTGTTCCGCGCGTACTCGCCGCAGGCGTCCAGAATCTCGTCCAGTTTCCATTTGCGGGCGGTGGGGATCAGTTGGGCGCGCAGTTCGTCGTTGGGCGCGTGAAGCGACAGGGCCAGCGTGATCGGCAACTCTTCCTTCGCAAGCGCGCGAATACCCGGCACGACGCCGACCGTGGAAACCGTCAGGTTGCGCAGCGACACGCCGACTTCGTTGCCCAACAGTCGCAGGCTCTTGATGACGTTTTCGTAGTTCCACAGCGGCTCGCCCATGCCCATGTAGACCGCATGCGAGATGCGGCGTTCGCTCTCCTTCTGCATCCGCAAAAACTGCCCGACGATTTCGCCCGCCGTCAGATTACGCGCCAGTCCGCCCTGCGCGGTGGCGCAAAACGTGCAGCCCGCCGGCGCAGCCGACCTGCGTGGACAGACAGACGGAAACGCGCTCCGGGTAGGGCAGATACACGCTTTCAATCGTCAGGCCGTCCGCCTGCCGCATCAGGTACTTGACCGTCTCATCCGGCGATACATCCTTATGCGCCACAGTCGGGCAGTCCGACCGTATACGATTTCCGCCAGACGCGCCCGCAAGTCGCGCGGCAGATCGGTCATGTCGTCCAGCGTTTCGGCGCCGCGCTTATACAGCCATGCGGCGATCTGCTTGCCCCGATACGCGGGCTGCCCCGCTTCCTGCGCGACCGCTCCCAATTCTTCTGTTGTCAATCCAATCAAAGATTTCATAAAACCACCAAAATTCTTTTCAAACCGCAAAATACGCGAAACACACGAAAAAAGAACAAAGGATACAAGATTGATCCTGTCTATGCTCTTTTTGTTCTTTTGTCCGTCTTTTCGTGTGTTTCGCGTACTTTGCGGTTCCCTATCTCCTCGTCTGCGGCGGACGCGCAGGCGGTGGGTTTGTGTACCGACGCGGGGCGCGTCACGATGGGCGGTTCCATGTCCATCGTAGTGGTTACGGGGATCGCGGGAAGCATCTCGCGCCGCGTGCCATTGCCGTTGCCATTGCCGCCGTTATTGTTATTGTTGCCGTTCATGCCGTTGCCGCCTGTGATCACCTGCGCGGCCATCAGGGTTTGCACCACGCGCATCACGTCGTCGGAGCCGGAGGCGGCCGCGCTGTGCCCGCCTTCGCCGGATCGTGCCGAAGTTGACGAACTGGCCGTTGGCAAGCGCGTTGGCGACTTCGCGGGTCAGCGCCGGGGCCATTTCCAGCCGCCGCAGATCCAGGTACGCCCGCCCGCCTGCGTCAAGCGCCTCGCGCCTTCATGCGGATGGCGTCGGCTTCCGCTTCGGCAATGGCGCGGATGCGCGCCGCCTGCGCCCGGCCTTCCGCCTCCTGCTGAATCACGTTCTGCTCGGCGTCGGCGCGGGCCTGCGTGATCTGGCTCGCGGCCAGTTCCGCCGAACGCTGTTCGCGCACCGCCGCCTGCTTTTCGGCCTCGGCGCGGGCGATGGACGCGCCGTTGGAGGCGATCTGCATGTTCAGGGCACGTTCCTGATCGTTGACTTTCTGCTGCGCTTCCAGTTGCGCGATGCGGGAGCGCTGCTCTTCCTGCGCCTGCACGACATCCGCGCTGGCTTTGGCGCGGGCGGCGGATTCGCGGCGTCGCGCTTCGGCCACTTCGCTCAAAACCGCCTTGATGTTCAGACTGTTGAACGACAGGCCCAGATCCAGCAGTTCGCGCGAACAGGCGTCCTTGATAATCACCGCCAGTTCGTCATCGTCGCGTACCAGCGCAATCCGAGCCGGGCTGCCGAACCGTGAGCGCGTCTACCGGCGGCACAATCAACGCGCTTCCCGTCGGCGCCTGTGCCGACGCGGGGCGGGCATTGAACAGCTGATCGTGCTTGAGCAGGTTGATGGCGCGGCGTCCCGCCGACGAAAGCACGTCCGTCAGTGTGGAGAGCTGATCCCCGGGCGGCTTGGAAAAGAACTTGTTGGCGGCGGTGTTCACCATCGCGTCGCTTTCGCCCACGCTGACAATCGCGGACGCCTTGACCGTGACCTTGACGGGCGCGGGCCGGCCGTTCGCGTCCACATCCGCCGTCTGGTCGGTGATCTCAATATCTACGTTGATCGCCTGCGCGGGAATCGAACGCACTTCGTTGAAGACCGGCACGACAAACGCTTTGGTCGGCCCGCGAAAAATGTGCAGGCCGCTCCCTTTCCAGCCTTTCACCAACAGAATTTGTCCTGCGGCAACGCTGCGCAAAAACGCCGTTACCATCGCAATCGTGAATATAAACAGGGCGAAAATCGCCCCCAACGCAATTACCAATGCCATCGCGCACCTCCTCAAACTCACAATACGGGGTATTCACCACCAAGACGCCAAGTACACCAGGAAATGCAAAGAACAAAAACCAAATCCAAGCCTGATTCTACTCTTACCCCTTGGTGTTCTTGGCGTCTTGGTGGTGAAATCATCCTACAGAAACTTTCACGCGTTCGCCATCGGGTTCTACTTCCTCGACGCGCAGTTTGTCGCCCACCTGTACGGGCATGTTGGCGTGGTCGCCCGTCAGTTGCGCGCTGAATTGCACGTCGCGCCCGTCGTGGACAACCCGCACGATGCCCTTCCCGTTGCGAAACGGGGTTACGGCCTCGGCTTCGGCCATAATCAGATGCGTGACCGGGGTGCAGGGTTCGCCCCGGAAGCCGAGCAATAGATTCCACAGCGGCGTTAAAGCCAAACGTTCCACCAGAATGGCAGGAACAAGGGCCACAATGGCGGCAAGAACCGGCGCTAAGTGAAACACTTCCACGCCCATATAGCCGAACGCGCCAAATGCGGCGATGATACTGAACACGATACGCGGCGTGGGTATAAACCGCGCGCTGCCGCCATTGTTTGCGCTTTCGGCCTTGCCTGGCGTGTTGTGCGCCGCATGGTTCGCGCCTGACGGCAATGCGTGTCCCGCTGCGGGCGCGTGTCCTAAAGCCGCGTGAGTGGCGGGCGGCAGCGCGTGACCGACATGCCCGTGCAGTCCCGCGCCCCCATGCCCATGATGTCCAAGCGCGGGGATGGACAGCAGCGCCATGCCGAACAATCCGGCAATCATCAGTATCAGGAAGATGGACATCGTTGGTTTCCCGCGCTTTCTCCGGCGGCTGTCACTCAAGCCACGCTTATACACATTAAGACGAAAGAAGACAGGCTTCCGCTACTATATTATACATGATTTGCCGCAATTCGGCTTAATGGCCCATTTGCGGGATAGGCCAACGCCTGCGCGCGTGAGAAGACGATTGTGCAGCGCTGTTACAGAGGAACATAGCTAAAGGTTTGACAGGAAAGAAATAGCGACGCACAAAGGAAAATAAAATATTCACAGTGGCAGGAAAATAGCGGAAAAACCGGGAAGCGTATAGGAGTATTGCCTGCGACGATTGCGCAGGCAGTGGCTACTGGCAACAGATATGAGTGTTGAGGCGCTGTAGGGCGCAGAAAGGCAGGAGCGATATGCGCAGGCTATCCCAGTTACGAGTATCGCGGACGCTGGCATTCCTGTTTCGCGGTTGTGTGTTGCTGTTCTTGCTGCTGTTATTTTTTTACCCGTGGGTTGACCCGTATCTGTTCGATAATCGCCGCGCGTTTGCAGGAATTCTGCAAATGCACACTGCGGGCAGATTGAAGCGTTTTCACAACAAACAGCCATTCCTGTTTTTATCATGGTTTCCGGGCGGGCATCCCAAGCGGGCATACTGCTACAAGGCTTATGACAACGGTAGCGCAGACCATTTTCGCGTTTTGTATAGTTATGCCACGCAGGGAAGCACAGGAGAGCGGGAAAATTCCGATGCCTTTTGCGCCATGCAGCAGTTGACTTCCCTGCCGCCGGGGATATCCGGCCCATATGATGTTACCTGTGACCGTCTGCTGATTGTCAGCCGCCGCGCGGACAGCGGCTGGACCACTCGCTATTATGACCGCCACAACCTACCGCAAAACATTGCCGACGTGCTGCGTCTGGCTGAGATTGACTTGTCAGCAGATGGTCGGAGGCGATACATGCTTGAATAGAAGGCAGGGATACATTGCCGGGGTTCCGCTTGGTGAACCCTCCCCAAGCGGAACCCTCAGATAACAAGGCGCAGCAAGCAACGCGTGTACCTCAACGTTCGCCTTAATGCAATGCTAACCTTGCGTCACTTTGGCCCATGTTTGCGTCTTCGCGCCCCTGTACGCGGCCTCCATGACGGCCACGCGCATGGCGGCTTCCATGGGCTTCACCAGATGCTCATGCGGCTTGCCCTCCAGCGCGTCGAGGAACTGCGTGATGGGCGGGGGCATCCCATGCGGCAAATCGCCCCAGGGTTCGCGTCCGTCCGCTTTGGCGACTTTGCCGCTCTGGAAGTACACCAATCCCTGCGAAATCACGGCATGGCCTTCAGTGCCGCTGATCTCGAATGTGACCGGATTTTCCGTATCCACCCAGCCCGCCGCAAGCGTTCCCGTTACGCCGCTCTGGAATTTGAGCAGGGCTTCGCCGCTCTCGTCACAGCCGGGATAGCGATTGATAACGCCCTTGATGTCGGCTGTCACGCTTGCGATTGGGCCGAGCATCCACATCAGAATGTCGAGCGCGTGAGTGCCAAGATCGCCGAATGCGCCCACGCCCGCGATTTTGGGATCGGCCATCCAGCGGTACTCGCCATCGAACCAGCCGCCCAATGCCCCGTTGTGGCAGTTGGAACCCCGAACCCGCGTAATTTTGCCGAAACTGCCTTTTTCCACCTGCTCTTTGAGAAATAGATGTTCGCGGGCCGTCCGCATGAAATAGCCTGTCGTAAACAGCAAGTTGGCGCGTTCAATGGCTTCAGCCATCGCGAAACTCTCTTTGGCCGTGATGCCCATCGGCTTTTCCACGAACATGTGTTTTTTCGCCTGCACTGCCGCCATGACAAGATCGTGGTGGCGGGTGGTTTCCGAGCAAATCACGACGGCGGCAATATCGGGGTCGTTCCAGATGTCTTTGAGGTCGGCGGCAGTTTTGCAGCCCAACTCCTGCGCCCGCTTTTGCGCCCGCGCCGGGTCATGGTCCCAGGCGTATTTGACCGTAACGTTTTTGCGCGTTTTCAGGGCGCGGACATATTGCGGCGTGTGGATGTGCGCCCCGCCCACCAGAGCAACGCCGACAGGCTTACTTGTGTCCTGCCCCAAAGCCAGTTCGGGCAACGCCAGCGCTGTCGCCGCCAGTCCCAACCCCGCCGCGCCTACCAGTTCCCGCCGTGTCATTTCGTTCTTTTCTCCGCTCATCAGTTCTCCTCTGTCACCCCTGCAACAAGCCGTCAGGAGTGTGGCTGTCAACATAAAGATCATCTCAGGAAGTCTATTCGCCACAGGCGCGACAATATACTGCTTTAGCCATGACATAATAAGCCGTTTAAGAAGCGCTACGAGAAGCGTTGCTCTTAATTGCTGACCGACATTATAAAATTGTAGAAGAGAGTAGGGTTCCGGCTGTGCAGGGAGGATTTGCAAACAAGATTCAGGGGCCGTTACAAAGCGGCAATGAGGGCGGTAAGAGTTGTAAAGATACGTTCACAGTGCGGAGCGCGTTGGCGTACTTTGCCTACATCAAGCTGCATGAGGATTTCGGGCGCGTGACCGAACTTGTCATAACGCCCTTTTTGCGTCGGCTTTGTCGCCGCTTCCAAACTGGAAATGTGTTCGCTTTTGGGGATGTCCTCGACATTCTGGCGTTTGGGCAACGCATTGGCGTTGAACTTCTGACCGTAGTAGCCTGCAAGCGCGTCCGGGTCGGCAAAGAACCACGCTTCCATCGCTTCCACCATCAGGTGACAGTGTTCGTCCCCCGCTCCCGGCGGACAGTTCCACTCGTCACCGGAACGCTCTTTCAAATGCTTCCAAACCTTGCCGAATTCCGCAACTGGCGCTTCTGAATCTACAAGCAAAATGTGCAGGGCATCGGATTTTTTGCTGAGTTCGTAGCAAAACAGTTCATACGCGCTGCGGCGAGAACCCACAAGACGGGGGCGCAACCCAATGCCTTTCTGCTTCGCAAGCGTTTCAATCTCCGCAAAGAACGTGTGGAACGCCTGCCGGAATTCAATGTCGTATTTCGTGCCGCGCCCGCCTTCGATATAGAACACGATCTGCTTTACCATCGCGTTCCTCCAAATGCGCCTTTGAGCCACGCTTCCCCAAGCGCGAAATCTTTCAGCCAGATTTGCAGGTCTTCCTTGTTGAGCCGTTTCAGCGACGTGCCGTTATTATCATGCTCACAGACAATCACGGCTTCGGGAATATCCGAAAATGCCGACAGTAGAATATCGGAGTGGGTTGTAATAATCAGTTGGGTACGCTGCGACGCCTCAATCAGCAGTTTGGCAAGCGTGGGCAGAATATCGGGGTGCATGCCCAATTCCGGCTCCTCAATACAGATAAGAGACGGTGGCGACGGATGACACAAAATCGCCAGCAGGCACAAATAGCGCAACGTGCCGTCCGACAATCGTGTTGCTGGAACAAGCTGCTGCAATCCCCGCTCCTGAAAGTACAACTGCACGGTTCCGTAACTGACGCGCGGCACAATGTTCTCGACGCGCTCATAAAACAACTTCAGATTTTCAAGCAGCCGTCGAAACGCGCCAACGTTAAGCTGCATCTCGTTCAAAACCAGAGCCAGATTACTGTAATCCTCGGCAAGAAACGAGGCGTCCGCATCCGCGCTTTGTGGTTGGCGCGGCGCGGAACCACGTCCAAAAGGCGCATCTGTGTAGAAACGAAATTCTTGATACGCGTACTGTAATGATGCAAGCGATGGGTAAGCATCAGGATCGTTGCGTTGAGCCAAAATAGATTGGTCGCTTTTAAGTTTAGCCGCATCAAGTTGAACATTCGTCCACTTACTCACTTTTTCACCTGTAGCATCATCACTTATGTAGCCATACGTATTAATATGAATTATTCTATTTATGTTACCGTACATAGTTACTGCACGTCCATCTTCGCGGACATCCGATATTTCCTCCGACATAATGTGCATTCGGTTGGAGTTAATGTTGAAGTTTATGTTGTGGAGCAAGAAGTCCTCGTTAAAAATATCGTATATGTCGTTCAAGGTTGATTGGATTAAGGCATTAGGACGCTGGTACTCTCGAAACTCCCCTTTCCAGAGCCACTCGTTGATGCCGCCTCCGTGTACAATCGGCTGTGTTATATCCGATGTAGATGCGTGTAGAAGTCGCAGGGCTTCAATCAGGTTAGACTTGCCGGAACCGTTGGGACCGACAAGAACATTCAGAGGTTGAAGTTCAATGTCAATGCCTTCATTGCCATAGGAGAGGATATTTTGCAGTTTCAACGAATGAAGCAGAATATGACCTTCCATGTTTGCTTCTCCAATCATGCTTAAAGTAGGTGTGCTGTCTGCCGCTGATATTCGGGATGTAGGCAGATGTTTCCTGCTGCGACATGCCGGGAGTTGAAAACACCCGGCAGGAAAGTGCAAGCGTCCTGCGGACGCGGGAATCTTGATAGAGGGTTGCGTCTGAAAGACGCCTGCTTTGTCGTGCCGGGGATTTTCAATCCCCGGCACTTCTGGCAGCGCGAGTACCCTGAATACGAAACGCGCCCGCTCTTCGGCTGAAAAGGGGCGCTGTTCGCGGTATTCAATTTGCTGAATGCTTTTAGGCGCGGCGGGGGCTGCGCTTGGATTCGAGGAGGCGCATGGCGGTTTCACGGTCGGTGCAAAGGTCATGTACAATCGGCTGTTTCCAGCCCATTGCCTGCCACTCCAAAACCGAACGGATGGCGTCAATCTTGGTCGCGCCGCCGGCCACTACCACCACTTTGGGGACGTGGTACAACTGCTCGAAGGTGACGGAAAGCAGCCGTTCGTCAATGGCCTTGACGTAACCTTCCAATTCGGTCAGGACATTGGCGGGAAGCTGTTTGCGGGCGGCAAGCGTGATGAACAGGCGGTTGCACAGGTCGCCGATGATACAGCCGACACCCTGCTTGCCATTGCTGGAATGTTTTTCCACCAGATCAATCATCTTGCCCAGTTCCGGCTGTAGGTTGCCCAGCATTGGCTCATGCAGGCCGACAATAAAGCGGTGTCCCGACTTGGGACGGACGCCGCCGATGCCGACAAGAGCCAGCGTGGGAACAAATACTTCGTCATTCTCAATGGTCGCGCCATTGGAAGAGATGTTCTGACTGGACTTTTCCTGCCACACCTGCGGCGAAATCCAGCGTCCCGGCCCCTCGTCCAGCCAGTCATGCACCATTTCCGGTGACTTTACGGCAACCGGCAAACTGAGTCGAATAAGCTGCGCGTCGGGAAACGCGCGGGCCAGCCACGCGCCGCTGATGTCGGCGTCCATTGCGCGGCGAGCGTCAGGGCTTTCCATGCTCCACACTTCCGCCGCGATATTGCCGTTCATCGAAACCACTTTCACGCCGCGCACGTTGCGCTTGTCGAAAATGTGCTTGTTGAACAGGCTTTCACAGGCGTAAAACACGGCCCGCCCCGAAGACAGGGCGACAATCTCATTCTGCCGAACAATCGTGTCCAGATAATCGGCGCAGAGTTGACCCAACGCCTGATGCAGGCGGTCGTCGGCGAGACTGCTTTCCAGCGTCTCCTCGTGTCCGCTGGTATCCGCGACAATAGCGGACTGCAATTCATACGCGGCCACCAGTTCGCGCTCCAGATGTTCCAAGCGCGGCGGCTTGAAGGGCGCATTTTCGTCAATATGGACGCGCACGATTCCGGTATCCAGCGCGAATCGGTACAGGCGCGAAACTGTACTGGCATCAATATGCGACAGCCCTGGCTCCGTCCTGGTTAATTGTTGCAAAATTTCTTTTTGTTCGAGCCGATCCACCAGCACCATTTTCGCAATGCGCGCTGCAAGGCGTCTTCTATCGGTTGGATCCAGAGCAGGCCTTCGCCCGCGCCGCTTGTCCCCTGTTGTCGTCATCTGGCTATATTCCTTTCAGAACCAACGGAGCGGAGTTTGTACATCGGAATATTATAGCAGATGCAAGCCATAGACAGGGCAAGCATACAATTAAAAACGCGGTTTTTTTGCAGGTTAATCGCAATTATCGCATGTTCTGGCATACGTGGTTGGAAAATCAGGTATTCGCGCGTCTGCCATTTACTACCGATATACTCCTATGTCTTAACAAAGAGATATTTTAATCCAAATTGCAGAGATTTGTCCGCAAATATACGCAATTTTGAGCATTTGCCATTGACACAGAATGTAGAATGTGATACACTCTGAGGGAAGGTATCCTTCTTTCTCGTCCTTAATTTAAATTTGCCCTCAAGTCGTTTCGGCTACTTGTGGTCAATCCCGGCTTCAATGACGAAGCCGGGACTTTTTTTGACTAACCACTCGCCTTACACAGAAAAGAAGCAACGGAATAACGAACCGCAAAGGGGCAAAGGGGCGCAAAGAGAAGGGAGCAACTAGAGCATAACTGAACCTGTCGTAAACTCTTCTGTTCTTATGGTTCTTCTTTGCGCCCCTTTGCCCCTTTGCGGTTCAATTTCTCCTCTTCTCTCGTATTAGCTTTTCCTCTGTGGCTCTGTGTCTCTAGCGCAGCGGGTGGTTAATTTTATACTGGTGTGACCGGGCCGAGCGGCGCGCCACATTCCGGGCAGAAGCGGAAGGTGATGTTGTCTACGACTGTGCTGCATTTGGCGCAGGTTCGCCGTCCGGCCAGTACGTCCGTGCGCGGATAGTCGCCGCGCAGC
This sequence comes from uncultured Chthonomonadaceae bacterium, assembly GCA_963817895.1. GTDB lineage: Bacteria > Armatimonadota > Chthonomonadetes > Chthonomonadales > Chthonomonadaceae > CAWFQB01. Next base: position 874,703 of record CAWFQB010000001.1, on the reverse strand, counting down.
AGTTTCTTGTACTGCTCGGATTGCGACCAGTCGCGCATTTCGCGGGCGCGCGACGCGGGGAATGGAAACGGCTGCGTGGCGATCAGGCGGAACTTATAGTAGGTACTGAGCAGGTCTTCGTCCAAATCCTCGAACAAATCCGCCTGTTTGGTGAACTCCTCGATGTCCAGATCGTCCGCCATTTTCTGTGAACCGCTGATGAGTTTGAGCAGCGCGGAGATGCTGACATTGGGGTCCTGAACGGTCAGGACGCCGGCCCGGTCTGCCGTCAATTCCGACTTGCGGAACCACGCGAAGAAGGCGTACAGCAAGCCCTGCGACAGCGCGGCAGTGGGAAACGGCGTGAAGCGGGTCAGTTCCGTCAGGGAATCGGCGATCACGCGGGCCATCGTGCGGTACAGCATATGTTCCGCTTTGATGTGTCCCAATTCGCGTCCTATAGCCTGTAATCGCTCCTCTTCATTGAGCATATCCACCATTGCCGAGGTCATCACAATGGTATGGCGCTGCATCCCGAAGGCGATTGCGCCGGGCTGCGGGTTCTGGCTGAGATAGAATTCCGGTTCCGGCACGTCCAGAATGGCGCAGGCTTCGCGCAGGTCGTTGTACAGGCGCGAACACTGACGCGGCGAGATGCGAATGGCGTCCCCGGCGTATTGCAGCCGGACCAGACGCTCGATGCCGATGTCGGACAGCGATTTTATCAGGCGATCCAGTCCGGGTGTGCGGCGCAGGGATTCCAGCGCGGCGCGGTCGCCCGGATGCTCAAAGGCCGAACTGGACAGGCCGGGAAAGCGCAGGCGGGCCGGGATAGCAAGCGGTGGCGTGGCGGTCATGGCTGGTTCTCCGTATCAGGTAAGGATGAAGGATGAGGGATGAGGGATGAATCCTCTCCTCCTCGCATCTCGCTTGTTCCCTGTTCCCTGTTTTCTGTTATGGGTACATTGAAATCAATGTTTTCGTCACCTGTGGCGTGTGGCGTCGCGTCAGTGAATAAGTCGTGATGCTCGTCCGCGTGTTCGGCAGAGGCTTCGGCTGTACTGCCTGCTTGTTCTTCACTGGAAGCATGGGGCAGGAACGCTTCGCTTATGTCATCGCGAACAATGTCCGAATTGTCGTCGGCCACATTCAGGGCTGTTGCCTGCCCCGCGTCCCTTTGCGCCGCGTTCCCTTCGCTGAACGGAAATTCGGCATAATCCTGCGCCTCGTACTGCCCGAAATCCATGTTGGCCCCGACTTCGGCTGCGGTTGCCGTAGTGGGCATGGGTTCTGTGGTGTCGAAATCGGCAGCCAGCGGGTAATCCATCGTTGTCAAATCATCTGGTTCCAGCGTTTCCCTCGGCCCTTCTAGTTGGGCTGAAACCGTTTGCGGTGTTTCCGCTGTGGGTTGCTGCGGTTCTCCGAGCGCGTTGTCGCTTTGGGGCGTTGCCAACCCTGTCTCGGCAAAGTTTTCCGGCGCAACCCCATCCAGCATCTCTTCCGGCGCGTCCGGCGCAGGGTTGTCTTCCACATCCGGCGCTTCCGCAGTGGTTATGCCGGTTTCCGGGGGCGCGGTTTCTTCCTCCGGCGTTGTCTCGGCCTCGGCCTCGGGCTGCTCTACTTCCGGCAGGGGCAGAGCGATGCCGAATTCCGCAGGCTGGTCCCCGCGCTCATACGCGAAATCCATTTCCTGCGCCGGGTAGGTAAAGGGAGCTTCTGTCTCCTCTTCTCCTTGTCTCCTTGTCTCCCCCTCTTCCCCTGTTGCAAGCGTGATGCCTGAAGCGGAGGCCTGACCGGTTCCACAGAAGGGACAAAATTTGTAATCCTGATCCAGAATCTGGTGGCAGTTGGCGCAGGTAGTTTGCAGGGGCGATACGGTTGTGGCCCGCTGCGCGAGTGTGAGTGAGTCGAACAACTCCACCATGTTTTTCGCGGAAGCGAAGTTCAGTTGACCGCGCAGGCGCAGGCGGACGTACAGGCCGTTTTGCAGATGCAGGATAAGACGGCAGGCCGGCTCGCCCCCGAACGTTTCTATGTCGGTGAAGGTGGCGCGGGAGATGGTTCCAAGCGCGTAGGAGTGGGGCAGCATTTCGCTCGGCCTGCCGGTGGTATGATGGACGTGCTGCACGACGAAGCGGCGTTCGGTCAGCGCGACATTGGCAAAGGGCGCGAAAAAGGCTTCCGGGCCGACATTGAGCTTGCCGCGCCATCCCCCGGCGATGCGGGCGCGTCCAAAGGCGAGCAGTTGTTCCTCCGCCTCCAGAATGGGGCGAATGCCCGCGAGAATATTGGCCTGTTCAGCGCGGCGTAGCGCTTTGTGCTGCGCTTCCTGTTCCGCTTTGGTTTTGGTACTGGCTCGCGTAGGTTGTGGCATGAGTATCCTCTATTTAGGGAGTAGGTTGTAGGGAGTAGGGAGTAGGGAAAGTCTTTGCTCAACTTGCGCATAGCCCTACTCCCTACAACCTACTCCCTACTCCCTTGTGTTGGGTTCTGATTACGGTACGGACGAAGCGGGCCGCAAGTTTCGCGCAGCTTTCACGCGGCGGTGTGACAGGTAGGGTAGACTGTTCGTATTAGGATACAATAGCCCTCACCCCCGACCCCTCTCCCAAAAAGCCTGGGAGAGGGGAGGCCCTTGAAACATGCTTCTTCTAAAGTGGAGAGGGGTTGGCTATTAAACTCCCCTCTCCCAACGTTGGGAGAGGGGTCGGGGGTGAGGGCTTGCACAGGCATAGAAACGTGGGGAACCAAGTTATGAGTTTCAGCAGCATTGAGGCCGCGATTGAGGATATACGGCAGGGCAAGGTGGTCATTGTCGTGGACGATGAAGACCGCGAGAATGAGGGCGATTTCATTGTGGCGGCGGAAGCCTGTACGCCCGAAGTGATGAATTTCATTATTAAATACGGGCGGGGCATCCCCTGTGTGCCGACTACGGAGGCGAGACTGGAAGCGCTACAATTGCCGATGATGGTAGGCACGAATACGAGCCGCCACCGAACGGCTATGACCATCACTGTAGACGCCATTCACGGCACGACAACGGGCATATCCGCGTATGACCGCGCGAAAACCGTTGCCGTGTTCGTAGACCCCCATGCTAACCCCGACCATCTGGCGCGGCCCGGACACATCATTCCCCTGCGCGCGGCGGAGGGCGGCGTATTGCGCCGGGCGGGGCATACGGAAGCGACGGTAGACCTGTGCCGACTGGCCGGGTTCCTGCCGACGGGCGTATTGTGCGAAATCGTAGGCGAGGATGGCACAATGGCGCGTATGCCCGAACTGGAAACGATGGCGCAACAGTTCGATCTGAAAATCATCACGGTGGCCGATTTAATCGCGTATCGGCGGCGCACGGAACGCCTGATAACGCGCGTCGCGGTGACAAACCTGCCGACGGGAAAATACGGCGACTTCAAGGTATACGCCTACGAGTCGAGCGTGGAACCGCACCATGTGGTAGCGTTTGTCAAGGGCGACGTGACGGACGGGGAACCCGTTCTCGTCCGCGTCCACAGCTCGTGCGTGACGGGCGACCTGCTGGATTTGCTGAAATGCGACTGCGGCAGCCAACTGCAACTCGCGCTGCAAAAAATTTCCGATGAGGGGCGGGGCGCATTGATTTATATGGAACAGGAGGGGCGGGGCATCGGCCTGATCAACAAACTCCGCGCCTATGAGTTGCAGGAGAATGGCGCGGATACCGTCACGGCAAACGAAATGCTCGGCTTCAAGCCTGACCTGCGAGACTATGGCATCGGGGCGCAGGTCATGACCGATTTAGGGTTGAAAAAAATCCGCTTTATGACCAACAATCCCAAAAAAGTGGCCGGTTTAGAGGGTTACGGGCTGGAAATTACGGAATGGGTTCCGATTTCCGTGGAGGCCAACCCGCACAACGCCCGCTACCTGCAAACCAAACAGGAAAAAATGGGCCACATTTTCTCGCTCAACGACCTGACGCCGGAAGGGAAAGCGGAAGTCAAGGGAGAAGAGTAGGTTAGGTTATTAGTTGTTAGTTGTTAGGTTGTCAGGTGCTTGGCTGTTAGTCTTTCCGGTACACAGACGAGTTCAATCTTGGAGTGTCCTGAACGCCTAACAACCTGACAACCAACAACCTAACAACCTAAGGATTTTCTATGTCCCCTCAAATAATCGAAGGAAACTTGACCGCAACCGGGTTGCGCTTTGGCATTGTGGTCAGCCGGTGGAACGACTTTATCACGAAAGCGTTGCTGGAAGGCGCATTGGACGCGATACGGCGGCACGGCGGCGATGAGGAACAGGTGACGGTTGCCTGGGTTCCAGGCAGTTTTGAGATACCCGTTGCGGCAAAGGCAATGGCGGTGTCGGGAAAATACGACGGCATTGTCGCGCTTGGCTGCGTGATTCGGGGCGCGACTTCGCACTACGACCATATTGCCGGGGCGGTGACGAGCGGGCTGAACAGCGTCGCCCTGGAATCCGGCCTGCCCGTCGCGTTCGGGGTGATTACCGTAGAAAGCATTGAGCAGGCAATTGAGCGGGCGGGCAGCAAAGCCGGCAACAAGGGCGCGGAAGCCGCAACTGTCGTGATGGAAATGGCGAACCTGCTGCGACAAATCAAAGGTTAGAAGCGGCAGGACAGTTAGCAGAGGAGTTTAGCCGCGAATGAACGCGAATACACGCGAATGAGGATAGGAAATGAGGATTGTTGTTCTGCTTGTAGAAGACATTTACGGGCGGCAATTGTGAATGTAAGGACTTGCGCTATGTCGGCAGTATAGGAGCCGTTTTCGCTTACGCTGGAAGCATTGACACGCATCAATCTGACGGCCTTTGGCGACAAAGACAAAATCCACCTGCGCGACCTGCTGGATGTCGGTCTGATTGACCAGACGTGGACAACGCGCTTCCCTCCCGCATTGTCGGAACGCCTACAGCAGCTTCTCGATACGCCGGAGGGGTAGCAGTTGTTTATTGCCTGACGAATTGTTTTTGACGCCATTCGCGTGTATTCGCGTGTATTCGCGGCTAAATTCTCTTCTATTTTTCGGAGGTAAGGACAGGATGAAAGGGCGGCGGTTTCTGGCGTTACTGGGGGTGTTCGGGAGCGGGGCGGTTGTCGGGGGACTGGCCCTGCACTACCTGCCGTCCCGTTCGCCTGCCACGAGTGAAGCGCAACGGCGCGCCCTTGCCCTGCTGGACCGTCCTCCCATGTTGACGCCGGTGACGGATAACAAGATTGTCCTTGCGGTTCGGAAACTGGCTCCCGCCGTAGTCAACATAGATATTGTGGGGCGCATCAAGCAACAGGACGACAGCGGGCATGTCGTCTACATGGATCAGGAAATCCGGGGCAAGGGGTCGGGTGTCGTCCTGACGCCCGACGGCTATATTGTGACCAACGAGCATGTCATCGAGGGCGCAAGCCGGGTTCGCGTGACCTTTGCGGGCGGCAACTGGCAGTACGCCCGCATGATTGGCCGCGACCCGGAGCGCGACATTGCCGTGCTGCGCGTAGACGCCCACGACCTGCCCTGCGCCGAAATGGCCGACTCGGATAAATTGCAGGTGGGCGAATCCGTTGTGGCTATCGGCAACCCGATGGGATTGGGATCGTCGGTATCGGCGGGCATCATCTCCGCGCTGAACCGGCGCAACCTGCAAATTGACGACGCGCACAATCTCGAAGGCGCGATACAAACCGACGCGGCCATCAACCGGGGCAATTCCGGGGGCGCGCTTGCCAATGTCAACGGGCAGTTAATCGGCATCAACACGGCGATATTGAGTTCCGGCACGAGCGGCGGCAGTATCGGGCTGGGGTTCGCGCTGCCCATCAACAGCGTGCGCAAAATCGCGCGTTCCCTGATCGCCGAGGGCAAGCCGCCGCGTCCCCCCGGCAAGCCCTGGATCGGCCTGGAACTGGATGCCGTTCCCGCCTATCTGCGCCTGTCGCTGAACCTGCCGGAAGGTCGGGGCGTTCACATCGCCCGCGTTCTGCCGGAAACCCCCGCCAGCCTTGCCGGACTGCAAACCGATGACGTTCTGCTCGCCATAGACGGGCGCGACATGCGGCATCAGCGCGACGTGTCCGAAACCATTGCCCGCCACAAACCCGGCGACAAGGTGGTTTTGCGCATCGTTCGCCCCGGCGAAGTGGGAATCAAAGAAACCGCCAAAAAACACGAGCGTAGTATCACCGTACAGGTGCAGGAACATCCCCTCAGCGTATCCGACGCGCCGTAGGGGCAAACCTCCGTGTTTGCCCGAACCGTGTTTGCCCAACTAAGAACGAGGCAGAACCATGCCCGACTATTCCCAAAATGGACGCCTCAGTTTCTACGGCAAACTTTTGCTCGGCTACTATCTGCCCATTACGCTTATCTGGATGGGCATTATCCCCTTTGAATGGCGTTACCCCGCGCTGATCGTGGTTTTTCTCGGCATGTTGCTTTACGTCCGCAAGCAGCAGCGATCCGCGCATGATCTCGGTTTTCGGCGCGACACGCTGCGGGCTTCCCTGCTTCTCAATGGTCTTGTTACGGCAATCGGCCTGAGTGTCCTGCTGCTTCTGGTAAAGATGGGCCTGATTCATCCGCGCAATCCGTGGGAAATGGGGCTGTTTTATCCCTTCTACGTGTTCTTCTCCAGCCCGGTACAGGAGTTTTTGTTTCGCAGCCTGATTATCGCGGAAATGCGGGCGGCAAACATCCGAAATGTCCGCGAAATTATGTGGGTATCGGCTGTCACGTTCGCGTATGTCCACGTCGTGTACGGACAGCCCGTAACCACAGTGGCAACGCTGCTCATTGGGCTGGCCTGGGGCGCAATCTACGCCCGTTGCCCCAACTGGTGGGGCGTCACGCTTTCGCATATCATCCTGGGAGCCGCCGCCATCATTTCCGGCCTGATTATGTGACAACGATGCAGGCGTAAATGCCGACGCTGCCATTTACCGTGAAGCAGGCAACCTGATTGTGAGGTATGCAAATGTCAAAAGGCTTGTTCAAACTCCCGGGTATCGCAGGCATCCTGTTATTGCTGTTGCTGTTGGAAACGACAACATGGGCTACCCAGGAGGACATCCGCCAGCAGCAAAAAGACGCCCTGCTGATTACCGCGATCAAATTCAACAAAACCAATGATGTTGTTCGTCTGCTTGCGCAGGGAGCCAGTCCGAACGCGCGGTACAAGCCAATGACGGGCGATGAATTGTATTCTATGGATACGCAAAATACCTGGCCCCTTCGACCGAAACACATGAACCTCGGCCCGCCGCAAACGGAAAGCGAAGCCATACAACGGCGCAGCAAAACAACGGTTTCCGCCCTGAATGTCGCGCTCAATACCTCACTGGATTGTCCCTCAGATGTCAGGCTTCCCCCGCGCCATACCGCGCTGATTAAGGCGCTCATCGAAGCGGGAGCCGATGTGAACGCGCAAGGAATCGGTAAGGTTCCCTTGCTACTGGCAATGTGGGACAACCGCAGCGATATTGTTCCTTTGCTGCTGGCGCGTCACGCGAATGTGTTTGCCAGAGACGATTACGCCAATACCTCTCTGATGGGCGCAGTCAATATGGGCAACAATGGTCTTATCCAATCGTTGTTGAAGCAGGGTTTGGATGTCAATGCCAGAAACAAGTATGGCTTCACGGCGCTCATGTCTGCCTGCTATTCACACACTCATGCGGATTACAAAACGGTGCAAGTTCTGCTGCATCACGGCGCGAACGTGAACGCAAAAGACAAAGACGGAGAAACGGCTCTTGTTTTCGCAAAACGGTATACCAATGCCCGGATTGTCTTGCTGCTAAAGCAGGCGGGCGCAAAGTAAAAGTGCAGGCGCAAGCCATCAGGAGCGCGATGCCGCACAAACAGCGTAAAATTCTGACAATTCGGTTAGCGGTTTTGTTCGCGCTGATCCTGGCTATCCTTCCATTCAGTGTTATGGCAGGCTGGCAGCCCATCCCATTCCTGATGATGATCTCTCCCTCTATCACCGTGTTGGTCATCATCGTATGGCTGAAAACTCTCCACTCCTGAGTACCATACAACAGGCTTTAATGCAGAAGCGCAGGTTACAGACGGAATCTTTTTGGAACCAATTGGAGGGGTCAGGAAGTCTTTACAGGTAAGTGAACGACGGCGATAAACGGCGTTGTTCCACTGGCAATTTACGCGAACATTACCAAGAGGTAACACCCATGAAAAAAATCATACTGGCTTCGCTGCTGTGCGCCTTGGGCGCGGTAGGAACGACGGCAACGCAGGCGCAATCCGCGTCTCATTCCGATACGATGCAAACAGAAAATAAGATGGATCGCTCCGCTGCGGGGTTGTCGAATAGTTACGAGGGGATGTGGCAGGGGATGCTGCGCACCTCGGAAGGGTCGCGCCGCGTGGTTCTGGAGGTCTCGAAGCGTCCGAACAGCGAAGGCTTGATGGGCAATATGGTTACGTCCGCGCAAGCGCCATACAGCGTTCTGGTGGACAACTTCACTATACAGGATAATCACGTATCCCTGAGTTCCAAAACGGCGGGCAGCGCGTTCGAGGGTACGGCCAATCGCGCCATGACCGAAATCAAGGGCGCGTGGACGTATCAGGGCAAAACTCTTCCGCTCACGCTGAAGCGCATGGACTTGACCGCCCGCGACGGCAAAGGAAACGCCTACGAGTTCGCAGGCGCAGGCGGCGGGACTGTCCCGCAATGGACACGATGACGAGTATGTGAACACGCCTTACGAGCAGCGCCGAACACCGGTTTTCCGTATCGGCCCGCCCCGCTGGTTCCCCTGGTACGAGTGGACGCCCCGCATCGGCAACCAGGAAACGCCGTATGGGACGTACTATTGGTAGGTAGATGGGTAGGTAGGTAGATGAGTAGATAGGTAGAGAAACAAGCGGCTTGCTCTATGCTTTTATGCAACAAGAGCAAGCCGCTTTTGACTACCTATCTACCCATCTACCTACCTACCCATCTACCTACCTCCTAAAACGATCTCCCGATTCCCACATGGCCCCGCGCGCCCTCTTGTCCAAATCCCAGGTCGAGGCGGATGGGGCCGATGGGGGTTCCGATGCGCAGGCCGAAGCCCGCGCCGATGTGCGGCTGAAACGCGCCCTGCGCGAAGCCGCTCAGGTTTACGGTACGGTAATCTCCGCCCCACGTATTGCCGACATCCACGAACAGAACGCCCTTGAACTTGCGGGCAAGCGGCTGCCGCAGTTCCAGCGTGCCCGCCATCATGTAGTTGCCCCAGTAACGGTCTTCCTTGTAGCCGCGCAGGGTATCAATGCCGCCCAAAAAGAACTGTTCGGCGAACGGCAGTTTGCCCGCCGCGCTGCCCGCCATCAGGCGCATTGCCAGCGAGGTCTTGTCCTCATCCAGTTTATTGGGGTTGCGCGGCCCGGTCAGACTGTAATACTGGCGCAGTTCCAAAGACGATTTGCCGAAGTTGCCACTGCCGAATACGCCCGGAATGTTCGCGCCGCTGCTGCCCACAGGCCGCAGGTTCGCGTGTCCAGCGCCATTGTCAGGGATTGGTAGCCGCCCTTGACGGCATCGGCGGGAAAGTCGCGTGTGTCGTTTTGCAGCAGGCCGCCCACCTGAAAAATCGGCCCGTTTTGTATGATGCTGGAACTGAGGCCGCTCAGGTCGGAAAGCGGGTCGGTGCGGGTGTCCTCGCCCTTGATGTTCAGACCGATGTGCAGCGTGTCGCTCAGGGGGCGCGTAAAGGCGACGCTGGCTCCCGTCCGCTGCTGGTTGAAGCGCCCGTTTTGCAGGGCGCCTCCTGTGCCGAGCAGTCCGCTTTGCAGGCCATCCGCAAACCGGGTCACGTTCTTGTCGTACACCGACAAGTCCATTTTCGTGCCTTTTTTGTCCACCCAGGGGCGCAGGTAATCCAGGTCAACCGTGTGCTGCTTGAAGGAACTGGTTCCGAGCGCGCCGGTCAGGCTCAGGGTTTCGCCCCGTCCCCGGAAATTATGCTCCACAATGGACGCGGTTCCCAACGGCCCGGAACTGGCGCTGTAACTCAGGCCGCCCAATACCTGCCCCGATTTCTTTTCCGGCACGTTGTAGACAAGGGCAATTTTGCCCGTTCCCGCGCTGCGTTCTTCCACGGTTACATCTTCAAACAACTCCGTGTTGTAAACGGCCACGCGGTCGCGCTGCACAGTCGCGCGGTTGTAGTAATCGCCCTTTTTGGTTTTCAGTTCCCGCGTGACCACTTCGGGGCGCGTTTTGCGGTTTTTGGCAACCCTGATTTCGGAAACGCGCGCCACCACCAGTTTCACGTTCAAGTTGCCCTTGCCGTCTATGCCCGCGTCCGCGTCGGGCGTGACGGCATAACCGCGCTTGTTGTACAAATCCTGAATGTCGGCGCAGTCGCGGCGGAATTGAAACGGGTTGTACACCATCCCCGGCTTCGTGTGCAGCAGGGGCATGATGTCGTCTTCCCTGACCGGGCCGTTGCCCTCGACAACCGCGTTTTTCACAACATCGTTTTCATCCACTTCGATAACGATTTTATACCGTTTGGCTGTTTTCGCGTTCCCGTCCGTTTTGTCGCTGCTCTTGTCGCTCTTGTCTTTGTCGTCGGGGTCTTTCACGCTGTTTGCCATCGCGGCCAGAATGGGGTTGCGGTCCTCCATCGGCTCGACGCGAACCCGAACGGCATCATCTACGGACGCGCTGTGCATCCCGAAGTAGCCTTTTTGGAAGATGTTGGCCCGCATCTTCACTCAGCACCGTTTCGATGCAGGCGTCGCCCGCGTTATGCCCGCTGAAAAGTATAATGGCGGTTTGCGACAGCGTTTTGTTGCCGATAACGACAATCTGCCCGATTCGCGGCGTGTCCGGCGGCAGTTCGGGTTCCGTTGCCGCAACCGGCGCGGCAACCGGTTTCACAATCGGGGCCGGAGTGGAAGCGTCGGATTTGGCGGGGGCAGGTTTGGCGGCGGCGGCGGACGCGGGCGCGGCGTTTTGCGCCCTACAGGGCCGAACGCCGAGCGCCACAAGGCATAACGCGGAAAGGGGCAGCGCGACACGCCTATTTACTGGCCGCTTCGCGCTTTCGGGTCGAGAACGAGCGCAATCCGCATCGGACACGAACAACGTGGACGTGGAAACAAGGGAGATTTTGCGCATAAACGTGGAGGCTCCTTCTGCGGAATTCTATTCGCTATTGACACTGATTTTACCTGCTTGTGACAGCGAATCAGGCGAAAAGAATCGCAGAACGTCGTAAATAAGGGGGCAAAACGGGGAAAAGGCCGAAGGAGGGACGGTCAGGGCGCCATTACACGGCTGACCGTCCTTGCTGTCAATAAGCGCCGATAGGCGGGGCGGGGCGGAAGAAGTCCGGAACCTCTCTTCAAAGTTGCCCGGTCCGGCAGCACGGCGCTCAAAGGGGCTTGCGATTTTACAACGCTCTCCTCACATTTCTCTTATTGCAAGAAACGTGCCAATAGTTCCGTTTTGCGCCCAAACGATGAAAAATTTTCATAAATTTTGCTTGCACACGGCATAAGGGCGGCTATAGCGTGTACAAATGATTGATTCGGCTTGCGATAGGGCGCATTTGCCTTGCCTGAAGCGGCAAAATACGAACCTTGCCCTTCTAGCGCGGATGGGAGCGGGCAAGGGCGGCAAGCCGCTCATACGCCGCCCGCTCGGACAAACCGCATAACGGTTCCCACCAGTCGCGCATCACAGCCATCTCTTCATTGGTCAGGATAAACCCATCTTCGGCCAGCGCCATCCCCAGATTCAACAGGGTTCGCCGCCGAAAATCCGGGTCATTCGCCGCCCGCCACAACGCCCGCCGCACAACGATGCTCATCATCCTTGCAACGTCCTTTTTCTCAATGTTTCTTGCTGTTCGCGCCAACTTCCTGTGTCTTCGTGCTATTATACCGCAGGAAATGTCCAGGAGAGAACATTAGCAAGCCAGCCTTCTGAGGAGATAAAGGACCAAAAGCACAGGGAGGCATGACTACTCAGAATGACATCCAAAACAGTTTTGCGCGATTTGGGCAACAGTCTAGTCCTGCGGCGCGTGACGCAGGCCGACACCGAACCACTGGCCGCTTTTCAGACACAGAATATGCACTTCCCAATGGGTTTTCACATTCGGGAGTGGCTGCGCGGCGACCATCCGACAAGCGCGTTGGACGGCTTCACTCTGGTTGAGGAGACGACGAGCGGGGACATTGTTTCCGCTGCCTGCCTCCTGCCACAGACACTTACTTATGCAGGCATCCTCTTCGCGGCAGGACGCGCCGAGGCCGTCGCGACTCGCCCGGATTACCGCCGCCGGGGACTGGTACGGATGCAGTTCGAGGAGTTGCATCAGTGGGCCGGGACGCAGGGGCAACGGCTGCAAATTGTCGAGGGGGCGACATGGCTGTACCGAGATTTCGGCTACCAGCCCGCGCTGGACAACAACGGCGGCATGAACTCCGGCGGGCGCGTCGTGTTGCGGTCTTGCCTGCCCCGTCTTGCCGGGGGCGAGCCGGAGCCATTTGTAGCGCGTCTTGCTACGCCCTCCGATCTCGCCTTTGTCCGTGACCTGTTCACCCGGAGCCGCAGTCGGTACTGCCTTTCGGTGGTCGAAATCCCGTCAGTGTGGGAGTTTCTGCTGCGCGGCGGAGAACCGGGGTATAACCGGTGGTACGATCTGCGGGTTATATGGGATCGGGAAAATCAGCCCGTCGGGTTCGTTGTCCATGATCCGTGGGGATGTGGGCGCGTGATGCTGTATGAAGTTCGGGACGGCGTTTCGTGGCTGGCGGTGACTCCCTCCGTGATACGCGCTGTGTACGCCGAGTGCGACCGTATCGCGGAGAAAAACAAAGATACCTTTAATGGCGTCGCGTTCAGCCTTGCGCCGGGACACCCGGTTTTCGAGGTGGCTGCGGGTTGGCTGACGCCACTATACGATCAGCATTGCGAGTGGGGCATCCGCGTTCCCGACATGCCGGGTTTCGTACGGCACATCGCTTCAGCCCTTGATAACCGATTGGCGGCTTCGCCCGTTGCCGGTCACACGGGCGAACTGCGGCTGAACTTTTACCGTTCGGGGTTGCGGCTGAACATCGTGGACGGACGTATCACCGAAGTGGAGGCATGGACACCGGCAAACGAGGGTGACGGGGACGCGGGGTTTACTGGCAATCTTTTTACGCCCCTGCTCTTCGGGCATCGGACACTGGACGACCTGCGCGAAATGGACCGGGATTGTTGGGCGCGAAACTACGAGGCAACTGTGCTATTGAACGCTCTGTTTCCAAAACAATCTTCGCATGTTATGGCGCTGGCCTGAGCAGTTAAGAGGAAGACCGCAATACACAAGCGCCAAATTTGAGGAGAAAAGAACATTATGGAAGAATTGAGTGGGCGAACGGCGCTGGTTACGGGAGCCTCACGGGGTATCGGGGCGGCGATTGCGCGCCAATACGCGCGGCGGGGGATGCGGGTAGCCGTTCATTACAACGCCAATGCGGATGCGGCGCGTGAATTGCTGGCCGAACTGCCGCCCCCGCCGTCCGGTTCACATCTGCCGGTACAGGCGGACGTGAGCAACCCCGATGATGTGCGGCGCATGGTGGAGCAAACTGTAAGCGCGTTCGGCAGATTAGATGTGCTGGTCAACAACGCCGGTATTTTCGAGACGGTTCCCTTTGACACGCCAGATTATGACGACTGGCAGGCCGGCTGGAAACGAACGCTGGACACCAATCTCATGAGCGCGGTTAATGCCACGTTTTGCGCCCTGCCGCAGATGAAACAGCAGGGCGGGGGCAAGGTCATCAATATCGCGTCCCGTTCCGCATTTCGGGCGGAAACCGACGCGCCCGCGTATGCCGTGAGCAAAGCGGGCATGGTGAACCTGACGCGCTGCCTCGCCCGCGCCGAAGCCCACAACAACATTCTATCCTACTGCATCGCGCCGGGTTGGGTGGAAACGGCAATGGCGCGGGAAGGCATGGCGACCATGGCAGCGGATATTCTGTCGCAAATCCCCCTCGGACGCATCGCGAGCGTGGAAGACGTGGCAGGCGTAGCCGTCTTTTTCGCCTCCGACGCCGCCAACTACCTGACCGGCGTAACCCTCCCTGTCACCGGCGGTTCGTGGATGTCTACCTGATTCCCGCAGGAATCAGGCCTGTGCAGCGCGGCAATCAGCCGCATAATCTTGTCGCGTCCCATTGAAGAGCGCTCTCTTTATAGTGTATAATGACCAAACCCACTTTACTATTTGTTGTCCGAATTCGCGCTGTCGCGTAAGTTTCCGGCAACTCCTTTCATCAGTTCATTTTTCATTCGGTTCCTGTTCTCCTTTTCCGGCAGCGCCAGGCGTCTGCGCCCTGCATTGCCTCCTCCGGCAAGTTTGATATTGCTAATCGCTTCCGCGCAAAGCGGACTTTCCATATAACGCTGTAAGTTTCTCGCGTTTCCAGACAAGTTTTCATTGAGGACAGAGAACAATGCACACGAATCATTCTCATGACCCCGCTTTGCTTGCCGCCGGTCGCCGCATCGGCGGAATGCTGGCCCTATCCGCCGCGCTGCTGCTTACGGCCCCGATGATTGCGGCGCGGGCGCAGGCGCAGCGTTCTCCTATTCTCATTCCCGTTCCTCTTCCTGGAAATGGCGACAAGGCGCCTCTCAGCCCGAACGTTCGGGCGCAGATACTGGCGCTGGAAGCGGAAAAAGAGGCGCGGACGCCCTCGCAGCGTAAAATTGACTCGCAGTTGCTGTATGCCGGGAAAATGGCGCGGCATCAGGCCATCGCGCGCGGCGTCACCACCCTGAAAACTACCATTACGCAGGACAAAAACGGCCTGACGCTGGTTGACATAGACGCGCGCAATACCGTCCCCTTGCTGAAACAAATCATGCGTAACGGCGTGATTGTCAACAACTTTCCCCGGCTGAATACTATTCGCGCGTCTGTGCCGCTGACGCTGATTCCGACTCTTGCCGCAAACCCGGACGTGAAGTTTATTCGTCCCGCCGTTCCGTACCGGTTGTCGGGGCGCAAAATTTCCGCGCTGCCGGACTGGCGGGCCAGACACGCGCCCCCATCTCCTCCGGCTTTGCCGTTCGCGTCCCTGCCGTTTGCCCCGGCGCCATTCGACACATTCCTCCCTGCGCCCTCTTCCCCGTTGGACGGGTTCCTGTCGCCGGCGTTCGCGCCGACCCTGACGCGGGAAGCGCGGCTGCGGCGAACGCTGCCCGAACTTGTGGCGCGGATGCAGAAATTTCCTGCCGCCGCTTTCAGCCTGCCGCAGAACCGCGCGGCCCGCTTTGGAGCGCTGTCTGCCACGACCCTGAATATGGGGATGCTGACCGGCCTGACCGTGTTGGGTTCCGAGTTCCTCGCCAGAACGGGGCCAGTTACTTCGGAAGGGGATGCCACGCACCGCGCCGATATTGCGCGCGGCATTTTCGGCGTGGATGGAACAGGAATCACAATCGGCGTCCTTTCCAGCGGCGTGGACAGCCTGGGCGCTTCGCAAAGCGCGGGCGAGCTTGGTCCCGTGACCGTGCTGCCGGGGCAGGCCGGTTCCGGCGACGAGGGCACGGCGATGCTGGAAATCGTGCATGACCTTGCGCCGGGCGCGGGCTTATATTTTGCCACTGCCGATGGCGGCCCCTCCGTCTTTGCCGACAACATCCGCAATCTGCGCGCGGCGGGCTGCGATATTATTGTGGACGACGTCTTTTATCTCAACGAATCTCCTTTTCAGGATGGTCCGGTCGCCCAGGCCGTCAACGATGTCACGGCGAATGGCGGGCTGTATTTCTCCTCGGCGGGCAATCAGGGCAACAAGGACGATAATACGGCTACCGTATGGCAGGGGGATTTTAACGATGGCGGCCCCGTCACCATCGAAACCACCGGGGGAACGGACGCGCGCCTGCACAGTTTCGGGGCCAGCGTCCTCAATACCGCGAACGTGGTTGGAGGCCAATTCCTGGCCGCAATTCTAACCTGGTCTGATCCTCTGGGGGCGTCCTCCAACGACTATGACCTGTACGTTCTTGACAACACGGGAAGCAGCGTGGTTGACGCTTCCACAGATACGCAAAACGGCTTACAGGATCCCTTTGAGATCATCGGCGTCAGCGATGGGCAGCAGCTTGTCATTGTCAAGCGCGCCGATGCCGCGCCGCGCTTTCTGCGCGTGAACATAGTTGCCGATGATGGCGCCTCGACACTGGCCTTCAGCACGATAGGACAGACGTTTGGACACTCCAGCGCGGTGAACGCTTTCGCGGTTGCGGCCACGCCTGCCCTGGCCTCCTATCCCGATCCCTTCAATGGAAGAAATGTTGTCGAAACCTTCAGCAGCGACGGACCGCGCCGCGTGTTTTTCAACGCCGACGGCACGGCCATCACGCCCGGTAACTTCTCGTCTACGGGCGGCGCGATCCGCAACAAGCCCGACATTACGGCTGCCGACGGGGTATCCACTTCCGTCAATGGCTTCAACCCCTTTTATGGAACCAGCGCCGCCGCGCCCCATGCCGCCGCGATTGCCGGCCTGCTCAAATCCTATAATCCCATGATGACGCCGGCGCAGACGCGAACCGCTCTGCAAAGCACGACCATTGACATCATGGCGTCCGGCTACGACCGGGATAGCGGATTCGGAATTCTGGATGCCGCCGCCGCGCTCAACGGCATTCCCGGCGGCGCGGTGACTTCGCTTACGCTAAAGGCGGCCAGCGTGTCCGGCGGCGCGACGGCTCAGGGGACGGTCACGCTCCTCAACCCGGCTTCCACAGGAGGGGCCGTCGTCACGCTGTCGGCCTCTCCCGCCGGCATCGCGTCGGTTCCCGCCAGCGTCACCGTTCCCGCAGGCAAGACGACCGTGAATTTCCCGATTACCACAACGGCAGTAACCGAGAACGCTTCTGTTCTTGTTGCCGCGAAATACAGCGGCAGCGCGCGCTTCACGACGCTGAATGTGACCGATCTATACCTTATCAGTGGCACGGTGACGACATTGGACGCCGCGCCCGTCAGCGGCGTCAGTCTCACCGCCAGCGGAACAGGAATCGCCGCGCTGCCCACGCAAACGGTTTCGCCAAACACTCCCATTCCCGATGGCCTGGACGATAGCGGAAACAATCCCGGCGATTACATATTCGCTCCCCTGACGTTTCCCGGGACGGGAACCGTGAACAGTGTGCAGGTCGGTGTCAACATCACGCATCCGTTTCGCGGCGATCTCCTGATTGCCCTGTTTGCCCCGGACAACGACTACGTGATATTGCAGGTTCCGGGACCTGATCCTGCTGCGGATGTGATCACCAGTTACCCGGACCTGACCGTGCCGTACAGCAGTCTGTCCGCGTTCGTCGGCAAGCCGGTTGCGGGCAACTGGCATTTGTACGTGCAGGACTACTACAGTGGACTTACGGGTACGCTGAACTCGTTCAGCCTGACCCTGGTTGCCAACGGCGTTCCCATCACGCTGTCAACGTCAACCGGCAGTGATGGAACGTACTCCTTTGCCAACCAGCGTTCCGGCACATTTACGCTGACGCCCGCCAAAGCAGGCTTTGATTTCATTCCACATTCGCTTCCGGCTGCTATCGGGCCGAACCAGACAAGCCAGAGTTTCACGCTATCGCAAACGGGTGTTCGCGTCACCACGACAGCGGCTTTTGTCGGCGGCGCGTACCAGATCACCGTGACCTGCGCCAACAACGCGAAAACAAGCGCGGGCAACACGCAGATCACGCGCGCCATTTTGGGAGCCGTCGCCGCGCCCACATCGCCTGCCTTGCCCGCCAGCCTGGGAACGCTTGCTTCGGGAAGCGCGGGCAGCGTCACGCTGACGTATCCCGTGTCCGCCGGGGCGCGCGGTTCCAAAGTGCTGCTGCGCCTGTCGGGAGCGTCTTCGCTCGGCAGTTTCGGCGGCTCCCTACAGATCACGCTGCCATAGGAGGGAAACCTGATGATGCTCCCCAACTGTTCAAAATGCAAAGGTCTGTTTCTGCTCGTCGGAATTTTAAGCCTCTTCGGGCAGGCTTCCGCCCGCGCGCAACTGGTGATTACCTCCAACAATCCCAACATCTTCACGGCCACAAAGGGGCAAACATTGTCCCTGAGCGCGGCGGTGAAGAACCTGTTCAGCAGTTCGTTTTATTTTCTTGGCGACAACGCCAACTTCACCAGCATGGCAGGCCCAACAGAGATCGGCCCGCCGACCTCGAACCTGACGGTTGCGCTGGATGATACGCCGTTTGTCTCTCCTGATTTTCCCGCGCCGCTCGCTTCCAATGAGCAGCGCGTCATCCCTCTCGCCAATATTTTTGTGGGACAAAATGCCACGCCGGGAACCTACGCGGGCTATTTCACCATTCAGGGCAATACGGATCCCAACGGCGTGGTACTCGATCAGGTGACGGAAAACTTCCAGATCACGGTCAACTCCTCGGCCGTTCCCGAAGCCTCCACGCTGCTCTCCCTGGGCCTGCTGCTGACATTCGGAGCCTGGAAGTTCCGCAGCGTTCACCCCAAAGCTGTAGCCCGTTAAATTGTTTGGGTAGAAACGCCGCTTATGACCAATGAATCCTCACTTTCTCACTCCGCGCCGCAGGATGCGACTTCCACTCCTGCCGCGCTTCCCGCCCCGCATCAGGTTCGCAGCATACTGGCGACGGACTGCGGCAGCACGACCACCAAAGCCATTCTCATCGAATTGCAGGCGAACGGCGAGTATCGTTTGACTACAAGGGGCGAAGCGCCCACCACCGTAGAAGCGCCGTTTGATGATGTGACTGTAGGCGTGGTGAACGCCGTCCGTGAAGTGGAAGAACTCAGCGGCAAAACCATTCTCGGCGCGTCCGAAGTCAATGGCGGCAGGCCCATGACCCCGACTGCAGGACGCGCAAACGGGCGTGGATTTGTATCTGTCCACATCCAGCGCGGGCGGCGGGCTGCAAATGTCGGTTGCGGGCGTCGTCAAGGCCATGAGCGCGGAATCTGCGCAGCGGGCGGCACTGGGCGCGGGCGCAATCGTGATTGATGTGGTCGCCGTCAATGATGGCCGCAAGGAGCATGAGCGCGTGGAACGCCTGCGCCAACTGCGCCCCGACATGATTTTGATGGCAGGCGGCACAGATGGCGGCACGGTCAGCCACCTCGTCGAAATGGCTGAAATGCTGGTTTCCGCCGATCCCAAACCGCGTCTCGGCTTGGGCCTGAACCTGCCTGTCATTTATGCAGGCAACAAACAGGCCTACGCGCCCGTTGCGGAACTACTAGAGGAGCGCGTCTCATTGCGGCAGGTGGACAATCTGCGTCCCACGATGGAGCGCGAAAATCTGCTTCCCGCCCGCGAAGCCATTCACGAACTGTTTCTGGAACACGTCATGCAGCAGGCTCCCGGTTACGGCAAACTCTCCACATGGACGAGTACGGGCATCATGTCCACGCCCAACGCGGTCGGCAAAATCATGGAAACCATCGCCGCGCAACGGGGCATCAATGTTCTGGGCGTGGATATTGGCGGCGCGACAACGGACGTGTTTTCCGTCTTCGGGGGCGTGTTCAACCGGACGGTTTCGGCCAATTTAGGCATGTCGTATTCCATCTGCAACGTGCTGACCGAAGCGGGCGTCGCCAACATCCGGCGCTGGCTGCCCTTCGATGTGTCCGAGGCCGACCTGCGCAACCAACTGCGCAACAAGATGATACGCCCCACCACCATTCCCCAGCGATTGGAAGACCTGCAAATCGAGCAGGCCGTGTGCCGCGAAGCCCTGCGCCTTGCCTTCGACCATCATAAATCGCTTGCGCGCGGGCTGACGGGCGTGACAACCGAGAAAAACGTCGGCAACATGTTCGACCAGAAGGGCACGGGGCAAACCCTTGTCAACCTGCTGTCCCTCGATATGATTGTCGGTTCCGGTGGCGTCCTGTCCCACGCGCCCCGCCGCGCCCAATCCGCCCTGATGATGCTCGATGCGTATCAGCCCGAAGGCATCACCCTGCTTACCGTAGACTCGATTTTTATGATGCCCCAATTAGGCATACTCTCCACTGTTCACCCCGAAGCCGCCACGCAGGTCTTTGAGCGCGATTGTTTAATCATCCTGGGAACCTGTATCGCCCCGATTGGCGTAGCTAAGGAGGGCGAACCCTGCGTAACCATCGAATGGGAAGGGCAACGGGAGGTGGTTCCGTTTGGAACCCTGCGCGTCTTTGGGGAAGAAGAGAAGGAAGAAGAGAAGACTGAAGCAGTGCCATTACCAACCACCAACCACCAACCACCAATCACCCTTACC
This sequence comes from uncultured Chthonomonadaceae bacterium, assembly GCA_963817895.1. Taxonomy (GTDB): domain Bacteria; phylum Armatimonadota; class Chthonomonadetes; order Chthonomonadales; family Chthonomonadaceae; genus CAWFQB01. The sequence goes on along the minus strand of CAWFQB010000001.1, from coordinate 854,420 downwards.
ATCACGCCGACAAAAGCCTTTGACGTGGGCGCGGGAAAGGGCAAGCCTGTTACCGTGCAGGCGCAGAGCGGGGTTGTCGGCGTGATGATTGACGCGCGGGGACGGCCCTTGCAGCTTCCGGGCGAAGATCGCGCCCGCGTTGCCAAATTGCGCGAATGGCTGCGCGCGCTTGACATTCCTGTAAGTGAAGAGGCAAAGAACCCCGCTTCATGAACATGCCAGAACACCGAATACCTGAATACCTGAACACCTGAACACCGAACACCGGTTTCTTGACAGGAGAAAATCGCATTGGAAACCTCGGAGGCCAAACGGCAGACCGCGCTTGTGGAACCCTTCACCTTTCAGGTGGAGGAGTGGCCCGCGCCTCAGTCCGTCCACTCGGTGAAACAACTTCTCAATCGCTACAACCGGGAACAGATCGGCGAGGACGACCACCTGCATCTCGCCGTCGTGCTGCGCGACGCGGGCGGGCAGGTTGTAGGCGGGTTGTGGGGCGAAACCTACTGGGGCTGGCTGTATGTGGACGTGCTTGCCATTCACGAAAAAGCGCGTAATCAGGGATGGGGCACGCGCCTGATGGCGATGGCCGAAGAGGAGGCGTTGCGGCGCGGCTGCCACCACGCCCATCTGGATACGTTCGATTTTCAGGCTCTGCCCTTTTATCAGAAACTGGGCTACGCCGTTTTCGGTACGCTCGACCGATTCCCTGACGATCATAAACGGTATTTCTTGCAGAAAACATTATGAACAACATTACCGAAACCCCTCCCCTGCCGCGCCCGGAACGCAAGGCCACGCTGCGATTAGGACAGCGGCATCTCAGCATGATGTCGCTGGCCGTGATTGTGGTCATTGTTCTCGGCCTGTTCGTCGGCATGTATTCCCTGTTCATTCAGTTCAAAATCACCCGCGACCTCACGATTGCGGACGCGAACCTGCACACGCTGCATCAGGCGATGCACGGGTACGCGATGGATCACGACGAGCATCTGCCCACCGCCGCGGAATGGACGGATCAGGTGGCGGGGTATCTGTCCGCCCCGCCCGATACCGCCGGCGGCAGATTATCCTATCTGCATGGCGAGGACGAGTACGGCCACCCCCTCCATTATATTTACAACGACCTTGCCGACAACCTGAGCCTTGATCCCGCCAACCCCGACCAGAAAGGCAAAAACTACGATCTGAGCCATCTGATTCTGCTGATGGAAGCGCCGGGGGAGGGCCGCAACGCACATGCGCGAATCCTGCCCCGCAACACGCCCGAAGGCGAAGAAGCGCTTTCCAAACTGCTCAAGTTCCCGCACAACGCCGACGACCCCAACAAAGCCACGACGGTAATTTTGTACGCGAATGGCAACACCGAACGCATTACGAGGAAAGATGTGGAGAAGTAGGCGGTTGGGTTGTTAGTTGTCAGGTTGTTAGGTTGTTAAGCGTATCAACTTCCTAATAACCTAACAACTAACAACCTAACAACTAACAACCTTCTCCGAAGGAGACTTCTTGGGAAGCGCGTACACGCCGGGGCTGAAAGTGAGCGCCCGCACAACGGTTGAGAAAGCGCGCCGATTGCCGCTGAAGGGCGTGGTGCTGGTGGCAGAGGGGGATGCGGTGCAGCCGGATACGGTTGTGGCCCGCACATTCCTGCCGGGACTGATGCAGACCGCGCGGATTGCCGAAAAACTGGGCATTGACGCCGCCGATGTGCCGGGACTGCTCCAGGTGAAAATCGGGGACGCCGTAACCACCGGGGATGTGCTGGCCGAAACAAAGGGCGTGTTCGGCAAATACTTTCGGACGCGGTTTGTGTCGCCGGTCACGGGGCATATCGAACTGATTTCGTCCACAACCGGACACGTCGGCATCCGTGAAGCGCCGGAGCCTGTGGAGCGAACAGCCTACATCCGGGGAACCGTCAGCCGGGTTCTGCCGGAAGAGGGCGTGGTTGTTTCCACGTATGGCGCGCTGGTACAGGGCATCTTCGGCGTGGGCGGCGAACGTCTGGGCGAGATCGCCATGGCAAGTTCCGACCCGCAGCAGCCGCTGACGCCGGAACTGCTTACTTCGGCGCATCGGGGCAAAATCGTTGTCGCCGGGGCGCAGATTACGGGCAGCGCGTTGGCGCGGGCGGCGGAACTGGGCGTGGTCGGGCTTGTGGGCGGCGGCATCATTGACCGCGAACTCATGGATTACCTTGCCCTCGCGCTCAATCAGCCCGGTTACGACATCGGCGTCGCCATTACGGGGCAGGAACCCATCGCGTTTACCCTGATGGTGACGGAGGGTTTCGGCGCGATTGAAATGGCCGCCCGCACCTTCGCCCTGTTCCAATCCCTCGAAGGCAAAACCGCGTCCATCAACGGCGCGACTCAAATACGGGCGGGCGTCATCCGTCCCGAAGTGATTGTTCCTCTCGATGTTCCCCCGCCCTCCTCCGCCTCCACAAATGAAAACGACACATCCGGGCAGTTGAGCGTCGGCACGTCCATTCGCATCATCCGCGAACCCTACTTTGGCCTGCTCGCCACTGTCACTGCCCTGCCCTCCGAACTGGTTCAGGTGGAATCCGAAACCCTCGTGCGCGTCCTCCACGCCCAACTCGCGGATGGCAGCCACGTCACCGTTCCCCGCGCCAACGTCGAAATCATCGAAGGCGCGTAAACAGAATTGCTGTTGACCTGCTTGATGTCTCGCCGTTTCCCGTTTCCCTCTTGAAAGATTGTTTCCCTGCCAATGATAAAGTCGTTTGGAAGCGTGCGTTTTCAGTACGCGTGCGAAAAGAGGTTGTTTGCAGCGCCGCAGGCATACCCTTACATGGCTTGACCGATGCTCGTGACGGGGACACCACCATGCTTATTTTTCGGCCTGCGGCGATGCTGCTTAATCGCTTGAAATATCCGCAAAAGTTCGGGCTTATCAGCCTGCTATTCGCTCTGCCGCTAATGTATGTCATGCAGCAATTTCTGCATGAAGTGGACGCCGGCATCCTGCTTGCCACCCGCGAACAGACGGGAACCGCGTATTTGCGTCCCCTGCGGCGTTTGCTGGAACCGTTGGCGACGCATATCCCCGCGCCACAGTTGCGCTCGGACGCTGCCGGGATGTCGAAATCAGACGGGAAACTGGAAACGCGAAATCGGCAGCGATTTGCAGGCGCTTGACGCGCAGGAGCGGGCGCATGGCGCGGAACTGGAAACCGTTCGCGCCTGCCGCGCCCTTCGCGATGACTGGCGAGCGTGTACGCAAAGCGAAATGGTTGGCAATTCCGCGCAATCTCGCGCCCTGCATGACAAACTGCGCGGTGAAGCAGTCGCGCTTATGTCGCATGTGGGCAATACGTCCACGCTGATTTTAGACCCCGATCTTGACAGCTACTACACAATGAACGCCCTTGTGGTAGACCTGCCCACCTGCGCCGACCTGATACTGCAAACGCAGAATTTGAGCGAACAAAACGCTTTGGGACAGCCGCTGACAAGCGCGCAACAGGCGCGCTTTTTGGTGCTGGCGGGGCAACTACAGCAGAGCATTGATGCCGTCGCGCATGATGGGGATGTTGCTTTCCGCAACAACCCTTCGGGTATTCTCAAGCCGCGCCTGCTGGATTTGTACGCGCAGGTCGCCACGACGCACAAAGCGCTTGCCCGAATTCTGGCCGATTGCGGCAGTTCCAGAATTTTTACGCCGCACGATGCGGTTCTGATGGTTCAGTCCTGCCGACGCGCCCGGTTCGCAAACCTCCATTTATGGAACCCGGCAGCCGACGCGCTGGACATTTTGCTTACGCGGCGCGCCGAAGTTTTCGCGCAACGCAAAACCCGCGCCGAAGTTTTCACGACGGGAATGTTACTGCTCGTCGCCTATCTGTATACGGCCTTTTATCTGACCGTGATGCGGACGGTATCCACTCTGGAAGCCGCTTCCCGGCAGATGAGCAGCGGCGATATGAGCCACAGCGCCCTTCTGGTTCTGGAAAGCCGCGACGAACTGGCGCAGGTAGCGCGTTCTTTTAATCTGGTCGCGTCGCGCCTGCACCGCGAGTGGAAACAGGCGCGGCAGGAGAAAGAGCGGGCGGCGCAGGCCGAAGAGCGCTATCGCGCCATTGTGGAAAACGCGGTCGAAAGCGCTGAACCTCAACATCACCGGCGAAGGCATCGAAACAAAGGAGCAGCTCGCGCATTTGCAAGGGTTGGGCTGCCAGATCGGGCAGGGCTACTATTTCGACCGGCCCCTGACAGCGGAAGCTCTCGAAGCGAGAATGGCAAGCGGATCAGACCTCCCTTTTGAAAGTCAGGCAAGTTGGGCCAACCGCTGCATGAAACATTTGCAGAAAGCGGCCTAGACATTGCTGAAATACTGTGGAAACATCACGGCGACAAGAGCGTAAAAGGAAGGGAAGGAGTACGCCTGCTATGCCCCCTGCTCGCCGCAAACCGGAATCCGAAACACCCAAAAGTTACTACGATGTGCCGATGCTCAAGCCGCCCGTCTGGAAGTGGGAGATTGCAACCTATTTCTTTCTGGGCGGGCTGTCGGCGGGCGCATACCTGCTGGCGCGAACTGCGGCTCGTTTCGGCGGCAAACGCTATCAGGACATCACGCAGGCGGGAACCGCCATTGCCGCCACCGCCTTCGTTCCGTGCGCCCCGCTTCTGATTCGAGATTTGGGCGACATGACCCGCTTCCACTACATGCTGCGCGTGTTCAAACCCCGCTCTCCCATGAACCTGGGAACCTGGACCCTGACCGGCTACGGAGCCGTCCTCACGCTTACCGCGCTGAAAGAGTGGCGGAAAGGGCAAAGAGGGGGAGAAAAGGAGAAAAGGAGAAGAGGAGAAGAGAAGATACGAGATACGAGATACGAGATACGAGAGGGAGAGGCTTCATCCTTCATCCTTCATCCTTCATCCTTTGTAGACGCCGCTCTGGACGGGGCGGGGATGCCGCTGGCGCTGTTGCTGGCGGGGTATACGGGCGTTCTGCTGAGTACGTCCGCGACTCCCCTGTGGGCGCGTAATCGCTGGCTCGGTCCGTTGTTCAGCGCGTCGGCGATCAGTACGGGAGCGTCCGCGCTGGAACTCGCGCTGCAAGCCCGCTCTGCAAACGCTGAGTCCGCGCCCTCGCATCGCCCGCTCAAGCAGATGGATACCGTCGCCAAAATAACGGAAGCCGTTGCCCTCGCCGGGTATCTCAGTGAAGCAGGCAAATTCGCCGCGCCGATTACAAAAGGTAAGTACGCGCCGCACTTTTGGGGTGGGGCAGTGGGCGCGGGGCTGGCCGGTTCCGCGCTGCTCGGCGCGATCCCGGTGAAAAACCCCAAAACGCGGCGGGCGTTGCGCATCGCGGGCGCAGTTGCGGGATTGGCCGGCGGCTTTGCCCTGCGCTGGGCCATTTCTCAGGGCGGACATATTTCCGGCAGCGATCCGCAGGCCGCGCGCGATTCCAGTCGCGCCGCGCCGAAAGCAAGCGGCAGTTAATATCGCGCCTGCCGCCGCGCCGATATTGCCAAATCAGGTATGCTGTAGGGGAGTTTCATCGTTTTACCGTTTCTTCAGGAGAGGTCATCATGTTTTCATTCATCAAACGCCGCGCTGTGTCGGGGTTCTGCTGCGTGGCCCTGCTGTGCGGGGGCGCGCTGCTTTCCGGCTGCAATCCCCCGCACACCGCCGATGCCGTTGTGGGTAATCAGGGAACCAAAGACGGGTTCATCACGGGAGCCAAAACCGATGGCAACGGGCGCGTGGTTTCCAACCCCAGCACGGGCGCGGGCGGGCGCAGGGATTTGGGAAATTAGTTGATAGTTGAGAGTTGATAGGGCGGACGCGCTGCTTCACGGCTGCGCCAGCCGTGAAGCGAACTGTTTACGCTTGTCCGGCGCGGGCCGCGCGGGGGCAAGAGCGTCCGCCCGCCAGAAACGAACATTGCCGCCAAGATACCCGGCAGTCAGCGTATTGCCATCCGGCGAAAATTGCAGGGAGCGGATGCTCTCCTGATGCGAGGCCAGAGTCAGGGTTTCGAGCACCTGATTGTCGCGCAGGGTTGCCAGCGACCACAATTTGACAAGCCCATCACGGCTTCCCGTCGCGAGGGTTTTGCCGTCGGGCGAGAACGAGGCGGCGTATACAATATCCCCGTGTCCCAGCAGCGTATAAGCCGGTTTGCGCGTATGGACGTTCCACAGGCGCGCGGTGTTGTCCTCGCTGCCGGTTGCCAGCCATTTGCCGTCCGGGGAAAAGGCCAGAGCGTAGAGGTCTTTTTGATGCGCGAACTCTGCCGTAACGGTCACGCCATTGTTCTGGCGCGGCGGGCTGCCCAGTTCTTTACGCGCGGCCACGTCCCACCAGCGCAGTTCGCCGCCGCCGCCGCCTGATACCAGAATTTTGCTGTCCGGCGAAAACGCGAGGCACAGCACCCAGCCGTAATGCCCCTGATGTTGCGCGAATTCCGGTATTTCGCTCCGCGTCGCCACATCCCACAGGCGCGGATGATAACCGTTCCAGGGGTTATGGTCGCCTCCCTGCGCGAAAGTTCCCCTCTGCCCTCCGGTTGCGATGGTCTTGCCGTCCGGCGAAAAGACGACGGCGTTGAACGGCTCCAGAAACCCCTTGAATTCGGCGATGGTCTTGCCGGTCCGCGTGTCGCAAAGGGTCAGCGTTTTGTCCTGCCCGGCCACGACAAGGGTGTTGCCATCCGGGGCAAAGGCGGCGCACGCGCCGTTTTGATGGGGATCGGTTTTCGCTTGCAACTGCAGGGTTGTGGCGTCCCAGATGCGGACGACATCTCCCTGATAGGTGCAGCCGGTCGCCAGCCATTTGCCGTCGCGGGAGTAGACCAAGGTATCTACGGGACTCTGATGCGCGGCAAGGATGCGGGGAAGAGCCGGGGCCAGTTCCCATATTTTGAGGGTTTTGTCCAGGCTGCCGCTGACCAGGCTGCGGCTGTCGGGCGTGAACGCCACGCTGGTAACGGCTTTGACGTGTCCGCGCAGTGTCGTCACTTCGCGTGGCTTGCCCCGCGTGGCTTTGTCCCCCACGTCCCAGAGCTTGATGCCGCCATCGCTGCTGCCGGTCGCCAGCCACTTGCCGTCCAGGGAGTAGGCAACGCCGGTAACTTCGTTGGCATGAGAAGCGAGTTCTTGAGAGACAACAGGCCTGGAAATGTTTTGTACGTTCCATATTCGCGCGATGTGATCCTGCCCGCCGGTCGCGAGAAACTGGCTGTCCCGCGAAAAGGCAAGGCTGTAAACCCGGCTCCAGTGGCGATGATCCGCCTCGGTTCCGCCCAATGTCGCCATTTCGCGCCCGGTCGCCACGTCCCAGAGTTTGGTGGAATTTTGCAGGCCGTGATGATCCCACAGGCAGCTTGTCAGCCATTTGCCGTCCGGGGAAAAGGCCAGGCAGTCTATCTGATACGTATTCTTCCATTCATCCCCATTCGGATGGTGCAGTAGATGCCGCGTTTTTTGCCGCGTAGTCATGTCCCATAAATCAATGCTGCCGCTGTAACTTCCCAGCGCCAGCCATTTGCCGTCCGGGGAAAAGGCCAGAGCGGACATCGCCAGCGATTTGCCCTGCGGCGTCACTGACAGCAGCGTGTCGCGCAGACTTGCCGTTGCCACATCCCATAAATACGTCTTGTCACTGGTGGTTACGGCCAGCGCGCGTTTGTCCGGCGAAAACGCGAGAACAGGAACCGTGCCGCGAAATACCTGGGGCGCGGGAAGCATTTGCCCGGTCTGAAGATTGCGCACTTGAACGATGCGGTCATTGCCGGAACTGGCGAGCATCTGCCCGTCCGGGGAAACGGCGATACTGTAAACGCTGTCCTGATGCCCTTGCAGGGTGCGCTGGCTGTCGCCGATACTCTGCCGCTTGAGATAGCGCCACTCGAATCCGCGCAGGTCGTGTCTGGCATCAGCAGGATGGGCGTACCGTTCCAGAAAGCCCTGCGCTTCGGCAACGTTGAGCTGCGAAAGAGCCTTTTGCGCATGGCTGATGGAGTCGGGGTACAGCAGGCGCTCCACGCGCTCTTTTTGCAGGCGCTCCTGCGTCTCGTTATGTTTGGCCTTCATGCCGAAGTTCATGGCGATTTGCTTTTGCTGTCGCGCCTGCCCTGCGGCCTGCTCCTGGCCTCTGGCATAAGCCGCTTTGTCTTTCAGGGCCATCGCGTATTTTCGCGCAATCACCTCTTGCTTGTTGCGGGCGAGAACGGCCTCGTTTTTGGCGGCGCGTTCGCTGTCGGCGGATTTTTGCGCCTTTATGCTGGCGTTGCCGGCGGCGATAGCGGCGTTTTGCGCCTGCTCTCTGGCGGCGCGTTCACTGACAGCAGCCTTGCGGGCCTCCACGCTGGCCTTGCTGGCGCGGGCTTCGGCTTTTTGGGCGTCTATCTCGCGGGCGTGGGCCGTATTCGCGCTTGTCACGGCATACGCGGTGAGAACGGTCATCACCAGCAGCACGACGGACGACAGGGCAAGGGCGCGCAGCAATCCTTTGCGGTAGGCGATCCGCTGGCGGCGCATTTCCGCGTCCGGCATGTTGGCAAGCACCCAGGCGCGGTCGAATACATGCGCGTAGATGCGGTTGCGCACCTGCAATCTGCCATGTTCCGCGCGTACAATGCCGGACAGCCGCAGCACGTCCACAAAGCGATTGGTCTCTTCATCCGGAATGCGCTGGCCGGCGCGGATATGCGCGTACAGATCGAGCAGGCCGGCAATATCCACGTCACTGCGCAGCAGGCGCTCCCGCACGAACAGCAGATTATCGTCGCGCTCGCGGGCGCGGGGGGACAAAAACATCTCCTCGCACAACGCATCTACCTTTTGCGCCGACAGCGCGGCTTGTCCCGATCCGGCCTGCGACGCGGAACCCGCCTGCTCCGCCAGCGCCTGACACAGCCTTTGCGTGAGATAGGGATGCCCGTTGGTCCAGTACAGGATACGGTTAAGGAGGTGGTTGGTGGTTGGTGACTGGTGGTTGGTGGCTGGCGACGCAGCCGGTATCAGGTGGGCGTTGACGACGGCAGCGGCATCGTCATCCATAATCTCGCTCTGCTCTTTTCCCTCGTTTCTCCCTCCGTGTCCTCCGTGTTCCCCGTGGTTAGATATTCTTGCTGCAAGTCCGGTGGCAAGGGGCGCGGCCTCTTCGGGCGTAAAGTCGCGCAGTTCGATGCGCGCGCCGATGTTGAAGGGTGTGACGCGGACATCGCGAATCAAATCAGAGGGGGAAGCGACGCCGAACAGGGCGAAGGTGAGGCGGCGCAGGTCGGGTTCTTCCCCGCGCCCGTTGTAACATTCGCGGATGCCCGCAAAGAACTCATCGGTAGAGAACGGCAGCGAACGCACGGCGTCAATCTCGTCAATAAAGAGGACAACGCGCCCCGGCGTTTGTTTGAGGACCACTTCCAGCAGCGCGCGCAGGAATCGCTGCAAGGGGCCGACGCGCTCATTGTCCGTCCAGAAGTCGTCGAGTTCGTCTTCGAGGTTGAGCTGCCTGCCGACGCGGTTGAGCAGGCCGTCGTACCACTGTTCGGGCGTAAGGTTCTGCCCAATCGCCGTTAAATCCAGCACGGCAACCGCGACGCCCTCCTGCCGCAGTTGCGTGGCCGCGCGCACCATCAGGCTGGACTTGCCCATCTGCCGGCTGGTCAGCACATAGCAGAACTGCCCCTGCCGCAGCCCGTTGAGCAATTCTTCGTCCGCTTTACGAACGACATAGCAGGCCGCGTCTCGCGACAGCGTTCCCCCCGCCACAAAAAAGGCGGGCGGCGGTTCCAGTGACATCCTCGCGTGGTCAACAGGCGTATCTTGCGGCATTGCGCCATCCTATTTCTTCGTATTCGCTAAAAAGAGCAGAGTCACAAAACAGCCAAACAGGGAAGCCATGAACGCTTGATCTATAAAGTAGGGACTGTGATGTTTCCAGCCGAAAAAGTAGGCAAGGACATATTGCCACGACAAGTAAGCAAGAGAAGTACCTGACCAGATCAGAAGCCCTCTCCGCATAACTGCTCCTTACACGCTTTCGCGCATGGCTGCAAAATCACAGAATATTGTTTGTTCTAATGAAACTCATCACTCGGAGTGGTAAACCTTGATCACAACAATGAGAATTGCTTCCTCTTTCAACGCTTTTAAAGCGGCCACTCGCAAACGGTCGGTGTACTCCGATAGAAGCGCAAAATTGTCTTCGACAGTGAAAAACGTATCCGTATAAAGCAAATTGATTTGATCTTGTATCGGCCAACCAGAGTGTGCAAGGTAGTTACCGCTCAGGCCACGAAGGACGGTACAGCCACGGAAGGTGTAGGTGAATTCCTGTTCAAGCGCGGATAGTAAATTTTGATAGGTTTGGTCCGGTAGATCAGGCGGGTAGACTTCAACTCTTGCTTTTTCGGATAGCGGCAATGAACTGCTCCTCACGGCTGGGGAAGTCCTGCATACGTTGTAACGACTCTGCGGCCATCTCTGCAATTCGCTGTTGTCTTGCCTCTTCCGCAGCCTTTGCGCAGTCTTCTTCTTGACGGAACTGCAAAGCCTCAGCAATGGCATCTACGCTGAACTGGCTCCGCTCCTCTTCAGGCAGCAAAGCCACAAACCGCGATGCCAGTTCATCCGGCAAATCTATGGTGACGGTTAAACTCATGCTTCACCTCCTGCAACAAACGACGAAAGGAAGGCAGTTACCTGCGCTTCCCTTCATTATACACCCGAATGTACTGTCTAAGTCTCGCGCATATTCTGAAGATGCGCTATCAAGATGCGTTATTTCGGTAAACTCCCTTGTCTGCATCCGACTGCAAGCAGGAAGCTATTCATTGTTTGCGGTGATGCGCGGCGTCGCGGACGAGATCAATTACGACCGCGCTTGCCAGAATGAGAATATCGTCTTCGCTGTCCGCCATTTCCACGCCATACGTGTCCGTGATGGAAAACCACTTTTTGGATATTGTCGCTATTGTCTGGCTGTCGCGCGTAAACGTGTACTCGTAATCCATAAAGTTGCCCTGGGCAATCAGGTCATCCGGGCCTTCCACGTCTACGGTGAAGCGGTGCTTGAACAGAGTGAAGAGGGATTCCTTCACGACGGCTTTCAGTTCGCCATTATGCGAGATTTCATACGTTGGCCCCCACGCCAGCAGTTTTTGCGCGATGTACGCGAGTTCGTTGCCCGCCATGTCCCGAAACGCCAGTTTGTTGCTCAGGCTCAGGAACTTGCCGTCCACCTCGTACACGTCGCGCCCCTCGCTGTCCTGAATCGTGAAATCGTGTCCGAGCGCAAAGAACTTCTGCCGCATTTTGTAAATCATGGTTACTCCTCAAATGGTGGTGGTGGAAAAGCCGCCGTCCACGACGATGTTCTGGCCGGTGACGAACGAACTTGCGCGATGCGAAGCCAGCCAGACAACCGCTCCCGCCAGTTCGGGCGCATCGCCGAAACGCGCCATCGGCGTATGCCCGATGATCTGCCCGCCCCGCTCCGAATAGCTGCCGTCCGGCTGGAACAGCAGGGCGCGGTTCTGCTCGGCGGGGAAAAAGCCCGGACTGAGGGCGTTGACGCGCACGCCCTGCCGCGCCCACTCGCGGGCCAGAAACTGCGTCAGGTTCAGCACGGCGGCTTTGGCGGCGGAATACGCGACCACGCGGGAAAGCGGCGTCATGCCCGACAGGGACGCGATATTGATGATGCTGCCTTTTCCCGCTCCAATCATGCTTTCGCCGAATACCTGACACGGCAGCAAGACGCCGCCCACCAGATTCAGGTCGAACACGCCCTGCCACGCTTCGAGCGGCAGTTTGCAAAAGTCCGCGCCGGGTGGCAGGGTAGCATCCGGGCGATTGCCGCCCGCCGCATTGACCAGAATTGTCGGCGTTCCCCATGCGGCGATAATCGCATCCCGCGCCCGCGTCAGCGAATCGGCGTTCAGCGCGTCCGCCGATTGGAACATGGCCTGCCCGCCCGCTTGTTCAATGCCGCGAACCCGCTCCTGCCCCCGCTCCGCGCTGCGCCCGACAATCGGCGACGCGCGCTCCCGCGCCCGCTAAGGCCATCGCCATCGCGCCGCCCAATACGCCCGTGCCGCCCAGCACAACCGCCGTTTCGCCCGTCAGATCGAACAGATTGGAGTATAAACCGCCGCTCATTTAACCCCTCCGGCGTTAGATACGAACAGCGGCTTCAAATGGCGGTCGTATAGATTTTCGGTAACGTTGCGGGCCACACTCAGTTCATTGGCTTTCAAGGCGTTGAGATAGCGGCCGCCCATTTGCGCGGCGATTTTGTAGCCGACATGCAGCAGTTGCCGCAGGGAGGGATTGAAGGCGGGATTGCTCTGGTCGTGGCGCAGGGCGGACACGTACTGTTCCGACGTCCAGCCGTTGACGGTTTGGGCGGACGGCAATTTGGCCGCGTCAATGTCAATCACGGCGGCATACGGGGCGCACAGCGCGTCCTGTTTTTCCAGCGCCTTGCCATAAATCTCTTTCGCCAGTTCCAGCCCTTCGCCACCCGCTTCGGCAAGTCCGATCAGTTCTTCCAGCCATGTCGTTCCCGCCGTTTTGATGTGCAGTCCGGCATCAAAGCGGGCGAGGGCGCGGCGAATGGGCGCGTAGATGGAAAACTTGTCGCTGCCTGAATGGACGCTGAGTTTTAAACCGGCGGGCAGGCCGTATGTAGAAATTGCGAACGCGATGACGGCAAGGTCGTCGTTGAACTCTTTCTCGAACTGAACCACGTCGCCAACGTAATCCACGCCCTTGTTGAAGCGGCCCGTAAACTTGGGCGCGATGGTCTGAATGGGTATTTGCTCGTCGGCAAGGGCAGCAAGAATGACAAGCAGTTCGGGCGGGGTTTGCGGGCTATCGGTCTCGTCCATCGAAACTTCGGTAATGAAGCCGTCTTCTCCTTTGGCGGCTGCGATATGCCGATAAATCTGCCCGGCCTCCTGCACAGCCAGCAGATACTTGTCCGCGATCCGCTCCACTTCGGCGCGGGTGATTTCAAACGGCGTTTCGATGCCGGGTATCTGCGCGGTTCCGGTCAGTTCGGGGTGACGTGACGCGAAATCCGTTACCGCTTGCGCATCCGCAGGTTTGCCGATGCTGTCAGCTACGTCTATGGTATAGAAGTCGCTGGACGCGAGGAAATTGTCTACCGTTTCCAGCCGGATATGGTCGGCGTCTACGTGGTACGGCTTGTTCCAGTGTAGTTCTTGAACGGCGGCGTCGGCTGCGGCGCGAACGCTGTCCGGCTGTGAGCCAATCGTGGTATGTTCGCGGTTGGATTTGTTCCACACGGGAACCACGTCCGCGCCCTGTTCCGCCGCCAACATGCAGGCGCGTAATTGCGCTTCAGCCTGATGCGCGAACCGATCTCCAACGCCGAACGAGTATTTCGAGAGTGTGAGCATAATTCACCTCACCCCAACCCCTCTCCTGGTCGCTCCTGCGTCGCTAGGAGAGGGGCTTTTAAGGAGTAAACTTGTAGAGTAGTGTTGCTAAACTGTTTGTGGCGCTATCTTAACACGCGGGAAAGCGGTTGTCAATACCGCTTTTCGCGCTATCGGGCAACGTTTTCGATGCAGGGAACAGTTTCAAGCAGGAAAAGCGGGCTTGCAGGCAGAAGGAACCTTTGCAAACTTACTTCGAGTTTATCAATCTAACGAAGAGCAATGGAGAGCAAACCAATGAAGCGAACTGCAATGATGGCAGGGGTTCTGATGCTGAACGCACTGGCTGTGACCGGCGGATGGGCCAAACCGCCCGCAAAGCCGAACGGCAAAATGGACGCGAAATCGGGCATGAAGGCGGGTATCACGCGCTCGCCGTTCGGCAAGATGCCGGGTGGCGAGGCTGTAGAGATTTACACGCTGACAAACGCGCATGGCGTGAAAGCCCGCATCACAACGTACGGCGCGACGCTCACGCAAGTATATGTGCCGGACAAGAGCGGCAAAATGGGCAATGTGGTGTGCGGGTTCGACAATCTGGAAGCCTATACCAAAGCCACCGCGTATTTCGGCGCGACGGTCGGGCGCGTTGCCAACCGCGTCGCCAAAGGCCGCTTCAAAGTGGACGGCAAGGCGTACAAACTGGCGGTCAACAACGGCCCCAACTCCCTGCACGGCGGACTGAAAGGGTTCGATAAGCGGGTTTGGAAGGCCACTCCGATGACAAGCGGCGAGGGTTCCGCCGTGAAGTTCACGTATACCAGCAAAGACGGCGAAGAGGGCTACCCCGGCAATTTGAGCGTGGCTGTCGTGTACACGCTGACCAACAACAACGGCATCAAGATTGACTATACGGCCACAACCGACAAGGCTACGCCCGTCAATCTGACCAATCACAGCTACTTTAATCTGGCGGGTTCGGGCGACGTTTCTGACCATGAATTGATGCTCAACGCGGCTTCGTACACGCCCTCCGATGAGACGCTGATACCTACAGGGGCCATCAAGCCCGTAAAAGGCACGCCGCTGGACTTTACCACGATGCATAAAATTGGCGATCATATTCTGGATGTGGGTAGCGACCCGACCGGCTACGATCACAACTATGTTATCAATGGCGGCGGACACTCCCTGACCCTGGCCGCCAAAGCGCATGAGCCGACAACAGGCCGGACGCTGACGATGTACACAACGGAACCCGGCGTCCAGTTTTACACAGCCAACTTCCTCGACGGAACCCTGACCGGCACGGGCGGCGTCAACTACAATCAGCACGGCGCGTTCTGTCTGGAAGCGCAGCACTACCCGGACGCGATCAACCACCCCAACTTCCCGTCCGTCGTCCTTCGCCCCGGTCAAACCTACCATCAAACAACGGAGTATATTTTCTCCGCAAAGTGAACCTCACCCCAACCCCTCTCCTTGCCGCGCAACGCGCCAGGAGAGGGGCTTTTATGCTTGCCTGTTCTGGTTAAAAGAGACGTATTACTTCACGTTTAACGCGTTAAATCAAAAGGTGAACGGGAGACGAATGACTAAAATAGCCCCTCTCCTGGCGCGTTGCGCGGCAAGGAGAGGGGTTGGGGTGAGGTCAATCTCCGCCTGCGGTTGTCGTGTTGCCGGAGATGCTTGAAGCCTGCCCGCCCGTCGCGTTGATGTGTACATCGCCGCCGGAACCGGGAACGGGATGGTTTTCACGGTCGCGGTTATCCGTAACGGCTGCGCCTGCTATGGGCGCGTTGCCCGATACGCCCTCCGCGTTGGCGATGTTGGTGTCGCCGGTCGGTTCGTTCGGCTCGTCGCCGTCGCTGCTTGTACGATAATCTTCCGGCGTCCCGCCCGCGCCCGCATAGCCGCTGCCAATGGTGCGGTTCACATCGTTGGCGGCGGTCTGCGGGTTGTCGTTGTGCGTTCTATCGTTATGCGTTGCCGAATCGTCCGTATTCGGCTTCTGAACTTCCTCACTCATTTTCTTGCTTCCTTTCTTCAAACCCCTCCGGCGCGGGAAAGGTTTCCGTTGGCGGCTCCATCGCTTCGCTGGCGCGGGGATGGACGCAGGGGAAATCCTTTTCGATGTAGTAGCGGGTGGCGGTATCCTCCTCCACCTGAAAGTACACGCCCTCGCAATCCGCTTCGCTCAACCGCTTACAGTCTTCTCCCGACAGGCGTACCAGTAGATCGCCGCCGACAAGCTGTACGCTGGTTGCCGCCACGCCGGGCAAAATCGCCGCGCCCCAGCCGTTGACCGCCCCGGTAAAGCACAGCCGTTCCTTGACAATCTCGCTGCGCCCCAACGCCTCCAGTTCCGAGGGCGTAATGCGCAGCCTGACGCTATCGTGTGTCCATCTTATTTTCATACCACTCTCATAAATTACCAGAGTCCCCTGCCTCATATTTTGTATTTCTGCCTGGCTTTGGAAATACGTTTTGTGGAAAGGGGCTATCTCTACATTGGCCCCTCTCCCAGGCTTTTTTGGGAGAGGGGTTGGGGTGAGGGCTATTCCGCGCCGCGAAGCCGTTTGCCTGCCGCGTAAACGTTGAACGTGTCGCCACGCAGAAAGCCGATGAGCGTGATGTTCAGGTCATTGGCGAGTTGTACGGCTAAGGATGATGGCGCGGATACGGCGCATATAATCGGTATTCGCGCCATAGCCGCTTTTTGCAGTATCTCGAAACTGGCGCGCCCGCTGACGAGCAGAATATGCTCACTCAAGGGCAGTTTGCCCGCGTTCACTTCCGCGCCGATGAGTTTGTCCAGCGCATTATGTCGCCCGACATCTTCGCGGATGGCAAGCAGATCGCCGTTCAGGTCGAACAGACCCGCCGCATGAAGCCCGCCCGTGCGGTCGAACGTTTTCTGCGCGTGGCGCAACTGTTCGCTCAGGCGGCAAATCGTGGAAGCGGATACCACAACCGCATCATCGGGCAGGGGCGCGGCCAGACACTGAATCGCGTCCAGACTGGCTTTGCCGCACACGCCACACGCGGAAGTGGCGAGAAAATTCCGCTGCAATCGCGCCTGCTTGTCCTCCGCCTGAACGCCGGGGCGCAAAGCAACGTGCAGCACATTGCCCCAGTCCGGGTCTTCGGCTCGTCCCCAGTAGCCCATCGTGGCGATGTCCCACCGACTCGCAATCACGCTTTCCGCATATAAAAACCCGGCAGCCAGTTCAAAATCGTGGCCGGGAGTTCGCATTGTTACCGCCAGACTTTCGCCATTGACGAAAATTTCCAGCGGCGCTTCCAGAGCGACACAATCCTGCAATTCGCAATTTGTGCCGCTCTGCCAGCGCGTGATCTCTACTTCGGAGTGCATAGTTTAGATAGGAGATACGAGATATGAGATACGAGAACCAGCGTTGAAAGGCATGTCTTCTCTTGAAAGTATTCTTGCGAGTAATGAGCCACTCGTATCTCGTATCTCGTATCTTACCCCTTCTTCGCGTTCTCGTACCGCTTGCCAACCTCGTCCCAGTTGACGGTGTTCCACCAGGCGGCGAGATAATCGGGACGCTTGTTCTGGTATTTCAGGTAGTAGGCGTGTTCCCACACGTCTACGCCGAGAATGGGGGTTTTGCCGTCCATCAGCGGGTTGTCCTGATTGGGTGTGCTGGCCACGCTAAAGCGCCGCTGCTGTCCGCCACAAGCCAGGACCAGCCGCTGCCGAACCGTTTTGCGGCCGCCTCGTTGACCTGTTTTTTTAAGGTGTCCAAATCGCCGAATGTGCTGGTAATGGCTGCGGCCAGTGCGCCGGTCGGAGTTGCGCTGCCGCCCGGTGTCATGATTTCCCAGAACATGGTATGATTGACGTGCCCGCCGCCGTTGTTGCGAACGGCTGTCCGGACGCCTTCGGGCAGGGCGCTCAGGTTGGAAATGATTGCTTCGGGCGTTTTTTCCAGATGTTCGGGCGTGTCTTTGAGCGCGGCGTTCAGATTGGTCACGTACGTCTGGTGGTGCTTGTCGTGGTGAATCTGCATGGTCTGGGCATCAATATGCGGTTCCAGCGCGGCATAATCGTAAGGCAGGGGGGGCAGGGTAAATTCCGGCATGGTCACAAGCTCCTTCAAAGCGTTTCACCGCAGCAGGATCGCAAATCAGCATCCGCGCTGATCTACAAATCCTTGCTGTCGGCCCGCTTCAGACTGTTAAATTGGCCCGTTTAAGAGATAGAGTCTTAAGTTCAGGCGCAATGTTTGGAAGCGCGACGGGCGGAATTTGCTGCCCGCGCATGTTCCGTATTCATACCATTTACGCCCCTTACGCCCGTTTCGTTGCCAGCTATTTACAATCCCCTATTTTCCTGATGGCCTCCATAAACTACATTCTCCTGAGAGCATGAAAATAAGCGGCCCTCCTTCCCCCGCGTAAGGAGGGCGCGGCAAGCAGCGCCTCTACTGATGTTCGACTTTGATGGTATATCATACAAAAGCCTCTCCCCGCAACTTGTGATTACAGGGAGAGGCTTTGAGCATCGCGGCATTTCTACTGTCTACCGTCTACTTCCTCAGTACTGATTGCTCGATGGCGAGTAGAACTGGGGCGCGAGCGTCTCATAGTACAGGTCCGTCTGGCCGAGTGAGAGCGGATTGTTGGCAGGACCAATGCTGGTTCCCGCCCGCGTGCTGCTCCAGAACACCCACAGTTTGTCTATGAACGGGTCTTTGAACGCGGCAACCTGGCCCTCATTGACAACCGAGGAGGTCGGCATCAGCGCTTCCGGCGTTGTCTGGTCGCCCGCCCATTTGCCCGCAGTGTCAAAGGGATGGCCGGTGGAGCTTATCTCATCGCCCCATGCCACGCGGTAGTACAGGTTGCCCGAATTCCGGTTTGTCCCGTTGCCGGATTGTAGAACCGGTAGTTGATCTTGACGAGGTTCCCTTCATCCTCCTCCTGGAAGTACACGCGCCCGCGTATCCAATCCACTTCATAGCCCTTTATCGGTCGAGTTCGGGTCTGTACTGACGACGGACATGGACTGGATGCGCTGCGCGGCAAGCGGTGATGTTGCCGTGCCGTTTGTCGCGATAGTGGCGACAGGCAGTGGCAGGCGGGCCATCAGGCGCAGCGATTTCATGAACACGCTGGCCTTCACAGAACCGGCGGCATCCGTTTTGCGGTACAGCGCCCACATGCGAGTTACCGGCGGCAGGAACGGCGTGGTTATCGCGCCCTGATTGTTAAACGCGGTGGCAGGCTGGTTATTGACATCGAACAACACCTGCGGCGATTGGAGCGTGCCACGATAGTTCGCGGCGCGATCCAGCACCATCGTCGGCGCGTAGTTCTGGCCCGGTGACGTTGACGCCGCCGACGCTTGGAAGTTTGCCAGACTGAAGCCTCCATAAGGGTTTGGATTACCCGCAATATCCGTGCTGTCGCGCTCGATGTTGTACTCGTCGCGCGAGGTATTGACGCGCATAATGTACGGCGTGTACGACGCATAAAGCGTGTCTTTTTTACCCGGCGGTATGCTTGGGAACGAAACCGTGCCTGACCGCGCATCCACCACGATCTGCCCGCCGCCATAAACGGGCCTGCCGCCATTCAGAGCGATCTGATTATTCAGCGTGGCGACCGCGTTGAAGTAGACCAGGCCGGAGGCCGGATCAATGCGCCCACGTTGTGTGCCGGTGGACGTATTGGTTGCTCCGTTGACATAACCCTGACCGTTGATCAGGTACACCAAATTGCTGGCCTTCGGTTGCAGGTAAATCCGCATGTACCTATTGGCTGCGGTATCGGCTGTCTGCTGATCATTGGGCAGGAACCAAGCCGCGTCCCGCGCCGCGTAGGTGTTGGTTCCGGGAACGGGCGTCAGGGTTTCCTGATGCACTGTCGGGAACGGAATCGCAACCAGTTGCCCGACTACGAGCGCGGGCGTTGTGGATGTTGCCGCAACCGCCTGCTCCACGATCCGGTAGCGGCCCATCAGAACCTCTACCGTCTGGCGATTTTTCAATTGTCCCGTGAACATCACGTCTACGGCATCCACCACGTTTCCTACCGTCGGGTCGAATGCGCGGCGGAACACCGGGTACGGGTCGCTTTGCCAGGTCAGCGAACCGGGCGTGGACAGTTTCTGGTCGCCCAGCACCCCGAAGCCTGTGGGATTGGCCCCGCCGACTGTGTCATCGAACTTCACGTTTATGCCGTTCGGCTGCACGTTGACATTATAGTACAGGCTCGTGCGGCCCTGCGAACCCGCGTACCAGAACACGTACAGGAACTTGATGTCCTTCGCGCCGCCCGCAACCGGCACATTGCGCAGGTTGATGAGCAGGGGGCGCGGGCTGAGTTTCGGCAGATTCGGGTCATTCAGGAACGACTTGAACCAGTTGTCCGTTGTGCCGCCCGCATAATCCGGCGCCCCCGGCTCCGAAGCGTTCAGATGGTTGCTCAACGAGGCGACAAACGTGCGGGTTTCCGTCTGCTGCGCAAGCGGCCTTCCCGTCGCGTCCGTACCCTTGCTCTTGTCCACGCTCCCCTGCACCGTCAGGTAGGATTCCGAACTCAGTTCGAATTGGCCTGTGGCAACGTTGTACTGCGTTGCCAGCGTGGTTGCCGGACTGCCGTACCGGACCGAAGCCGCGTTGGGCATATCCGGGGAACCGGCGGTCTGCGGGAACAACTTCAGGTAATCCAGCGGCATCCCCGCGCCATCAAAACCGGGCAGAAGCGCGAACGGCGAGTTTTTCGGGTAGTTCACGCTCCACCATTGCGGCAGTTGAACGCCGCTTTGCGTGGGGGCATTGTTACCCTTGTAGTAGCCGAAGTCCGCATCGCCCCGATAGTAGCCGTTCAGGTTCGAGTAGGGCGTATTCAGTGACGAGTACGCGATGTTGTACGGCGCGAACGGCGTGGGCAGTCCGTTCGACTGGTACTGGCCGTTGTTACGCGCCGGGTCATACTGGCGGTTTGTGGCCCAGTACAGGAATATTTTGTTATAAACGTTCGAGGCGTTTCCACCTTCGGGAACCATGATCGCGGACGGCTGCAGGTTGAAGCCAATCGGATCAAAACCGCCCTGATTGTTGCGAACATCAATCTGCGGCATCGTGCCGCTTGTCGTGCCTTCGGTCAAACGCCCTTCCCGAACCGTCACTTTCACGATTGGGGCGGGATTGGCGTAGGGTTCCGAGGGAGCGCCCGCATTCGTGGTATTCAGAATGTCGTCGTTGTTGCCCAGGATGTTCGCCGGTTTCACATTGCCGGTCGAGCTGTTCAACCACTCCTGCCACTGAATGGGCAGCGCGTCCTCATACGGGAAGATGGTCGAGCTATAGGTTCCCACCGGCGTTCCAAGCGGAATCGCGATTGCGATAGAGGGCGGGCCGAACTTCCCAAGCGCAAGCTGCTGCTGGAGATATGTCGGACCATTCGGATTGGCCGGTTGATTTTGCGCGTTCGCCTGATAGTCGAAGTCATACGGCTTGTCCGGTATGGTGGCGACGCTGCCGCTGCTGTCGTTCACGCGGGGCTTGTGCAGCGAGGGACGGCCCTGTGTGCCTATCGCCCACTTCGGCCCGAACAGCGCGGAGCCATAGTAGGTATTCAGGTCTACCGACTTCGCCGCCGCTACCCCGTCAACGGCAGGATTTGCGATGGGATACAGGTTGTTTTCGCCAAGTATGCTTTGCGCGAAACTGTCATGGTCGAAGGACGACACGATGCCGATGTTGCCCAGGATAGTTGGGTGTGGCCCCCCCGGAGGGAAGCATCCCGAACGGCGCGGCGATCATGGGCGGCGACAGCAGGTTGTTCACCTGATCGCTCACCAGTCGCGCCGCCCGCGCAATGCCCGGAAGCGGGTTTTGCGACAGCGACCCGTTGTTGATAACCCCGGACATATTCGGCGTCGCGCTTGTGTCCGCGCTCGGAATCCCCAGCAGTTTGGCGACGCGCAGGTTGACCAGGTTGACATTGCTGTCGCTGATCAGCGTCATGGGCCGGAAGAAACGCCCCTGCGACGGGAAGCCCGCGCTCAGTGCCAGGCTGGAGAACTGATCATTAATGTCCCAGGGCGACAGGCCGCCGGCATACGGGCCGGTCCCGGAGGGCGCGAACGGATACCGATACTGCGCGGCTCCCGGATAGCCTGTGGTATTGCTGACCAGGTCGCTGTAGCCCGTGCCGTGCGGTTGGCTGCCCATGTCCAGCGCGCTTTCCAGCACCTTCATGCGGAAGGTGGGCGCGACGCAGATGCCCGTATCGAACTTGCGATACGCGGCGGCGTCCGTGTTGCCCCGGCGCGTGACCGTGATGCCCGCCGCCTGATTGAAGGTTGCGCGGCGTATTGGCGCGATGCCATTGGCGGAACCGCCCCCGGGCGGAACCAGTTCCACCTCGATATTGCCCATGTATCCGCCTGCCGGGGAACTGCCGACCAGTCCATTAGGATTAGAAAGGGCATCCGCAGAACCGGTGTTATTGTTCAACGGCCCGACAATCGGGTTTTCGTCGTTATAGGCGGGGCCACCCGTGCCTTTGAGGACGCCGCGAATGAATCCGGCCTGGTCGGTGTACGTGCCTCCGATGTCAATGTTCGCGCCCCGGTAGTTATACCGCACCTGTCCCCGGTTCACATTCCCCGGAAAGTATTTGGGAATCTGCATGGACATCATTATCGGTGTCGGCTGCGGCGTCCGCTGCGACAGGTCGTTTGGATTGGTGGCGCTGTCTTTGGGCGGGAGCAGGGTCGCCAGTCCGCGCAGGGCGTCCTTGTCATTGTTGACGATGATTCTGGCGTAGCGCGGGTCCAGGTCGGGATAGTCCGCGCGCTGCCCGCTCGGATCATCCGGCATGGCGTCGAACGGGAGGGGATTCATAACCGAAGAATCCGTTCCGTTCCAGTGCAGGGGCGTGGCATGAGCGCGGATTTGTATCGGGCCGTAGCTGTGGGCCAGCGCGCTGCGATCCTGAATGAAGAACGCGGGTACGCGTTGTCCGTTGTTGATACCCTGATATGTCGCCGAACTGTTGTCCTGCGTGAGATCGAAGGGCGCGAACATCGGCTTGGTGACGCCCATTCCCGGCTGTCCCGGCGTAGCGCCGCCGATGCCGACAAACGCGCCGTTGCCGGTCAGTTCCAGCCCTTTTACCGGCCCGCCCGGATTGTTCGGATTGTCAATCGCCCCGTACCAGCCAATGATGTTTTTCTGAGTCGTCAGTCCCGTCATGTCAGTGGTATTGAAACCGCGCAGGGTGAGCGACAGCGGGTTGGTGATGTACAGCAGCCGCTGCGGACTCTGGTAATTGTTTTTGCTCTGGTCGTTCGGATCGGGCGGGTACGGGCTGTTGGATTTGCCCTTATCCGCGCGCTGTCCCATCGTCAGGTAGGCCGAGTCGGTAGCGGGATTTGTGGACGCGGTTCCCATGTTGGTTTTGGTTGTCAGCTGCTGCGTAATCATCGCGTTGACCGTCACCATGTAGCCGGTGGTGTTGGGCGTGAACGTGCTTCTGCCGTTGGAAGTGGTGGGCAGGAGCGGGATCGCCATTTTAGCGATCCAGGGATACACGTTCTGCGCCCTTCCCATCAATGGTTTCGCGCCTGACGGCGGGTTGGCGTTGGGGTCCGGCGGATTGGCCGGGTCGCTGTAGTCGTTGCCGTAAATAACCAGGCCATCGTGTTCGGCAATGGTCAGAGCGCGGTCATCCGGCCAGCGGAATTTATGCGGCCAGGGTGGGTTCGCTTCCGTGTCCAGATTTGAAGTGCCGGGAAGCTGCGGCACAGGAACCGTCATCGGGTAGTTGACTGAAGGCCCGCCGTTTTGCGCCACCGTAAACGTTACCCGGATGATTGGCGCGGCGGTGGCGGCTTTCATCGCGCCGTTGGGAATGGTATCCACCACCGGCTGCGCGTGGTACACGCCCGACGCGACGAGGTACAGCGTGCCGCCCTCATCCAGCGCGAAGTACGAGTTGCCGCCATCATTCAGGTTGTTAGCAATCCTCGCTACAGTGCGCGAGAAATTTGCTCCCGCTACAGTGCGCGCCGAGGTTGCGCCCGTGCCATAAGCCACAGGCGGATTCTGCGCCATGTTGTTGAAATCGGTCTGGCGATAAGCGTCCAGAACGCGCACGTCAATGGCAACATCGCCAGCCACAAAGCCGTTGCCGCTGCCTTCGGAACCAGGCACGCTCTCCACGTCGCCGTTTGCCCCGAAGCCGAAACTATAGGCGCGAAGCTGGCCGTTGGTATCGCCGACAACGTAGTAGCCGCCGATGGTTCCCGCCTGAATGTTCGAGGAGGCGAGCGCGGGCGGCGCGTTCAGTTCCCCGCTGGTATCCCGCCGCGCATAGATGATGGGCAGAATCACCGTGCCGAACCCATCGTTATTGGGTTCCGCCACCAGTTTGAAACCGTACATGCCACCGCTATCATCGCCGAAGATGATGGTAGGCACGCTTGCCGCCACGCCTGTTATGCTTCGCGCCGGCGAGTAGAAGGTCGGATCGGGCGCGATTTCCGCGATAATCGGCGCGCTTTCCGAGGTGGAACCGGTAAGGGATTGTCCGGCGGCATAGAATGCGCCCGTGTTGTAGTTGACCGCCACCACGCTGCCCGTAGACAACAGGGCGTACACCATATCGAAGGGAAGCGGCTGCGCCGCGCTTGCTGTCACGCTTTGCGGCACGACAACCAGACCGTGCGCGCTGAAACCCTGCTGGTATTCCGAGGTTGTCGGATCGGTCGGGTCCTGAAACGGCGGGTTAGGCGTGTTGGGGAATACCCACCGCAGCGTGGGCGTACTGAAGCCGGATGCCGGGTAGACCGTCGGGAAGTTCAGGCTGTAGATGCGCCCGCTGCTCGTGAAATTGATGGTAGCCGTCGCAGAAGTCGGGCTTGTCCGGTGAATGGTCGGAACGCTCGGCGCGTCCAGCAGGGGTTCGGCGGAAGCATCCTTCAGCCCCGTTCCCTCATGCGGATACACCCAGAAACGCCGCTCGTTCCAGGACGCGATGCCGTTGCTGTTGACGTTGGTAAGGATGTCATGGAACGGCTGAATGCCGTACACATGCCCATCCGCCGCGCTCACCACGATGGGATTATGCACCGCGCCTACGCTGGACGCGACCGGGAAGGTCGGGTCATACGCGGGGGCGTAGGGCATGGAGCCTTTGCCGTCTTCGGACTGGAACTTGTTGACCGGGTTCAGGCTGCTGGTTCCCAGGAAAAAATGGTGGTAAGCGTCCGCGCTGAAGTGCGGCCATGTCCAGATGCGCTGCGTGGTTCCCGCCACGTAGGTGGTTCCATCGGCCTGTAGATAGTCGCCTCGCCCGCCCGCGTCAAAGGTATACAGATGCCCATCCACGCTTGGCACGACCAGAATCATCGGGCCTGACGGATTTACCGGGTCATCAATCACGATGGGAGCGCCGGTTATGCCACCCATGCCCACGCCATTCGTTCCAATGCGCGTGTCGGTACGCGTAATCAGATGCCCCGGATTCGGATTAATTGTATCGGGAACGATGTCGCCATCATAATATTTTTGCCCGGCGTTGTTAAACAGCATTTGATCCGCCGCCCACCAGTGGCCGGGCATCAGATAGGGCGCGTTGTCCGTCGGGTATACCATCGAGGAGGTCGTGGGTGAACCATTGTAGTTGGGGTCTTCGTATTCCGCCGGAACCAGGCCGGCAGTGGCTTCCCCGGCAGACAGCGGACGCGCCGAAGGATAGGTCCAGTAGGCCATTGTGCTGGCGGTCGTGGGAACGCCCGTCGTCGGGTCCAGCGCAATCCCTTTCGCGTCCAGCGCGTAGATGCGCCCGACGATTCCCGCCTGGGCGCCGTCGTTGGTTCCACAGAAATACACTATAGTATGGTAGTTGCCGTCGCGTCCGCGCACATTGGCAAGGACGGGCGAGGCGAACACTGTAGAACTGCCGTAATCGGGGAAACCGACATAGCGCCACAACACGCGCAGTTTGGACGCTCGGGCAGAATTCTGATCCAGAATGTTGCCCAATTGATCCTCATTGCTCAGGCAATAGAAGACCGGGACGTTGGCAACCCGCGTGGGGTCGGGAATCGGCAGGCTATTGATATCAGTCGGGTCTACATACGTGCGCGGCGTCACGTCCCGCGTGAGTTCCTGGCGGGCGACATACCACTGCGTGGCTCCGGGTACACCCTTGGGCGAGAATTTATTGGAGCCGACAACCGGGCTGACGATCACGCCGGATGTGGAGATGAAACTTGCCGCCGGATCGGGCAGGGGGCCAAGTCCCGGCCCGCCCGGAACGTCTACGTTCTCCTGCGTAAAGCGGCAGGCGTCGGCGGTGACAAGCGCGGTGGGCGGAAAGCCGTTGGTCGGAGTGCCATACTTTAACGGGTCGTTGGGATCATCGGGCGTGACGCTGTACATGGTCACGACAAGCTGGTCATTCTTGTTGCCATCGTAGGGGAATACGGCGGTTTCGCCGTTTTGTCCGACGGGCAGCCAGCCGGGAGCGGTCAAATCCATCAGGAAAATGCGGCTTGTGACGGGATCGTTGACGCCGCCGCCATTGGCAGTTCCCGGCCCCGCCTGAATCACGCCGTTGACTGTAGTGTTGGCGCCCCACGACACGCGCACAAGAGCGCGCTTCACATTCGGATGCTGGATGGCGGTTGTGGCGTTGTGATGAATGGTCGTGCCGCCACCCGGCGAATACAGGCTGATATTGTACGTGCCGGGGGGAACGTTCCCGTTACCCACATTGGTATTGAGCGTCGCGCCCACAGACCACTGCGCGACGGGCTGGCTTTGCGCCGGGTTGACAAGCACACTCTGCACCGCCGCGTACACGTTGGGCGCGGCGTTGGGAAGGAGTGCCAGTTCCGCGTCCGTCGCCGGACCGCTTCCGGCAGTTCCCCGGTTTACAATGAAACCGTTGTGGTGGGCGTAGGTGTAGCCGTAATCGTTCTGCGCCGCAAGGGGCGGGTAGGAGTTGTCAAACGGCGGGCCGGTGGTTTCACGGGGCGTGAAGAAGAAACTGAAGCCCCCGTAAATCGTGCGATCCAACGGGTCGGGAATCACAAAGCCGTTACCGGGCGTCCACACGCTCAACGAGTCCATAGAGGCGTCACGAACGGCGGGCGCGGGCGGGGCGGGATTGTAAAACTGCTGGCTGTCCGTAAAGCGGTTATCATCGCCTTTAATCAGGTACAGGCCGGTGACGTTATCGAAATACGGGTTGTCCACAATCACGCTGACGGTAGTGGTCGTGGGAACGGGATTGGCCGTGTTGCCGAAAAGGTCTACAGTGGCCGGCCACACCCATCGCCGCACAGCCCGCTTGCTGTCCAATTTTTGAAAATTAGCGTCGAGCGGATTGCCCGTGACGCCATTGCGTCCGGGCCGCAGCGGGAAAGCGTTCAGGTTGCTGCCTGTGGGCGCAAAAATGATGTTACCCCGATCTGTTGTCCAGTCGAGGTCATCGAATATAACCTGCGCGCCGCTCGGACGCGCGCCCAGCGTCAGCAGCAGGGCCGCCGCCGTACTCATCAAGAATTGTTTAACGAGCGCACTGTGGTGCCTCATGGGGTATATCCTCTTTACGTGAGGGAGTAGGGAGTAGGGAGTAGGGAGTAGGAAAGACTCGCTGTGCAGGCAGAGTTGCCGATTGTTATCATGCAAGTATGCCACCAAACAGCGCCAAGTTTTTCCTACTCCCTACTCCCTACTCCCTACTCCCTTCCTTATTCTAAAGCGGTTTCTCAGCGTACTGCGGCTGTTCCAGAATGAAGGTGGAAAGTCCGTTGTCCGGTGAGCCGATGCTGCGTTTGATAACGTATTGGCCGCCGCCTGTTTTCACGGCGCTTTCATTGGGGATCATGCGCGTGATAGGGCCGATGGTGTTGATAATCGGGTTTCCGGCATTCACGCCGTAACGCTGATACTGGTTGAAGGCGTAGCCGTAGTTGGCCTTGCCGTTCATCGGGTAGTACAGCGCGGCGTTGATCTCGAATACTTCGCCCTGTACCACGCCCTGCGCCCATCCCGTCCCGAAGACGGTGGGCATATTGTCTGTGCCGCTGTAACTGTTGGTAATCAGCAGACGGGCCTCGAATTTGTTGCGGAACTGCGAGTAGTCGGCAAGCGTTTCCCGCACAATGGACGCCGCCTGCAATTTGCGCCCGGTCATGTAGTAGTATTCGGTGGCGGTCAGTTTCCAGTCGGTCACGTAGTCTTTCAGCGTATTGTCGTAGCGCAGAATGTAGCAGCCATTGGCGTCGGAAAGCAGGAAGCGCGGAACCTGCTGCGGATTGGCGCCAATCCCCTGCGTGGTGTCGGCCACGCTGAACTCTTTGAACCACGTCGGGTTGCTGACCTTCTGCCGCTGCGTGAAGTTGCCCGCCGCGTCCGCCACCCGGAAGCTGTTGATGACGTTGTACACGTCGCCCGCCGCCAGATTGGGACCTGCTCCATTCGGATTTGGGCCGCTTGCCGAGCGCTGTATCACCATCAGCGAACCGCCCGGTCCCTCGAAGTTGCTGGAGTCGCTGCCCACAACCCCCACGCCGCCCGTATCCGGCTGCCGCGCGTTGGCGACAGTGGCAATGATGTAGTCCACGTTGTTATATCGGAACTGCTGTACTGTTCGATAGCGATAGCGCTGATTTTGTTCCCCGAGCGAGCGAGAAACGAAGGCGAGAACTTTTTCGCCCGATATATTTCCGCTGCCGTCGCTTGCCGTCAGGTTCACAAGCCGCCCGTTGGCGTCGTACACGTCTATCAAATCCAGAATCCGGTAGTTGCCGCTGTCTGCGATCAGATAGTGGTAGGCCGTCCCCGCGCCATTGACCGAGTACGAAACGCCCGTATCGCGATTGGTCACGCTGTACCCCGCGCTAAACGTTTCGGGGAAGGTTTCCGTATCGGTCGGCTGGTTCAGGTTCAGCGAATCGCCGGGGCGCAGGAACTTCATGCCGTCCTGAAAGCCGCTGATTTCAAAGCGCGTGGTACTGCCCCTGTCCACGCCGACGATGCGATTGTTGCCCGTATCCACCGCCAGAAAGTCGTTGATTTGAAAGCGCCGCGCGGTTGCGGGACGCGACAGAGGAATGGGCGTGGAGGCGAGGCCGCCATCCAAAAGGTTATTGTTGCCGACAAGCACATGGCTTCGCGTGGCCTCCATAGACCAGTAGGCGTTTCCGCCCGCGTCCACTTCCAGCAATCGGTGGCTATCGGCAATCAGAATAAGGCCGTTGTCCATACCCGTCAGGCTCTGCCCGTTCGTGGCGATCAGCACATTGGTCGTGCCAAGCGGCGGATGGATGCTCGGATAGGTTGTCGCCAGCGGCCCGCCCGTCGTTACGTCGGTCAGCGAGGGCGTGATGGCTACAATGGAACCCATTGTAGTCTACCGGACTGCCGCTTTGCGAGTTGACGGCGCGCGTCAGGTCTATTGTTACCACGCCGCTGATAGCCGTACCCCCCGCGCCACGGTTCGTCTCATCGGCGGCGAAATACAGCGTATTGCCCGAAACGGATGGCCCGCTGGTGGCAATCACCGGCGGCACGGTCGGGCTGCGCGGCATTCCCTGTCGTGGGCATCACGACATAATACTGAAGGTTGTCCAGAATGCCCTAGCCCGTAACCGGATTGACTCGGGGAACGCCGCCGACAGCCGGCTGGTTCGCGGCCTGTGACGCCTGCACCCAGATGGGCAGCGCAAGGTTGAAGCTGTCCCTCGAACCCGAAGCGCGGCTGGAAGTTATGGATATGCGCGACACCTTTGAAGCCGCCGTTGACGGGTCCTGCACCCGTTCCAGCAGAGAATTCCGCTTCAGCGGTATCCGTGTCCTGGTTCAGCGTGATCATTTGGTCGGGATTGATGAAACTGGGCTGAGTCAGTTGAGACGGTTCCCGTTTCCGCGATCGGGCCGATGTCGATAGTGGCATCCACGTTTTCGCGCAGGGCCAGCATTACGGTATAAGCGGGCCCGGCGTTGCTGCCCGCCGTATTGCGGCGCATTGTAGCCAATTCCCAACACGTAAACTGTGCCATTGGAGGACACCGGCGCCCCGATCGTTTTGAAGTTGTAGATAGGCGTCTGCGCTTTGTTGACCGGGTCTGTATAAAGCAGGCGCGGGCGCAGTTGGTAGCCGCTAAACGCGCCGTTCGCATAGGTGTTGTCGAGCGTGACGTTTTCGTTGGGCGAGAACATCCAGTTGGTATACGGGCCGGGGCGTCGCCGCCTGCCGATAGGACCTGCGCGGCCCAGCAGGTTGTTTCCTGGCACAGTCGCGCTGTCCGTGCCGATAAACGAGTCGCGCACACTCATCAGACGATCCGGCAGGGGCGTGTCGAGTTTGCCGACACGCGCAGGTTGGTTTCGGCCATCAGCAGATTGTCGTCGCCGCTCAGGGCCACGCCGCCGGAAAACTCCGGCGTCATGGTGTTCATGGTGCTTGCGGGCAATGTCTGGTAGTGTCGCGCGGTAGCAATCGAAGCCCATATCCTATCTGTGGGGCGTATTGGCGTTGATTGCCGACTCCGGGCCAGTCCACCGTATAATCCACATACACCACCTCATTTGAAGCGGGAGTGATATTAGTGAGAACGACATGGCTGCGCGCGAGGGGCGGGGCCGGGTCGCTGTAAATGGGTATGGAAGTCGGGTCGTTCGGATCGGTCAGCGTGTACTCGCCGTCCGAGGCGTAAACGACGGTAAAATCCGTTCCGTAGGCCAGCGTTCGTATGCCGGTCACGACGCCGGAATTAACATCGTAGGCGACAACATTGACAACCGGATTAAGATTGATGCTTGCCGGCGTTCCGTTTACAAACCAGGGGACGCGGCTGCGCTGTCCGCTTGGCAAAAACGTTCTGCCTGCCGGGAACATTCCGGGTTGTTTCGTCATTCCAAGCGTGCGCAGGCGCTCGGCGCGGGTGCTGTACCACACGCCATGCACCACGCCCGACGTATGCGCGCTGTCATTGGCCGCGCACGGCACGTACACGATTTTGTCTACCGCGTCCGTTGAGGGGTCTTTTACTTCGCCCACCGTCAGACTGCCCTGCGGGTTGAAAAATCCGTTCAGGCCCGTGCCTACCGAGGGGCTTGGCGCGGAATCGCTGCCGTCCGATTTGCCGAACACGCTGACGACTTTGGGCATGCCCGCCTGTATCGTCTTGTCGGTTGCCAGCAGGTCAATGGCTTCAATCCGCCAGCCAAGTTCGCCGTTCATGCCCTTCGCGTTGCTGAAGGTCAGCGCGAACAGAACGCCCTCGGAATAGGCGGGAGCGGGAACCGGTTTCGGAAACGGGTTGCCGAATGGCGCTCCCGCGCTGGAACCGGGCATAGCGCCCGCAGCGGGTGGCGTTGTCGCAAGACTGGGCAGCATATCGCCGTTATCGCGTTTTGCAGTCGCGGTTCCCACAGCGCTTAATCCACCGTTGCCCAACAAAGTTATATATACGCTGCCGTCCGTTGCCTGCATTGCCACGTTCTCATTGATGAGAGCCGTAGTTGGATCCGTCACTGTTACTATGGATGGCGTCGAGCCGCGCGATGAACCGGGAGAGGGCAGAATGCGGCTGGCTTTGTCGTTCCAAACCTCATCGTAGGGAAAGCCGTAAATCAGGTCGGGAATGCCGTCGTCCGGGTTGGCATTTCCGCTCAGGCTCTGCTGCGGGTTGACATCAAAGGCGTGAAGGTTGTTGTTGCCGTCCACCCAGAAGGTCAGCCCCTTATAAATGGTTGCGCCCGACCCCACGTTTGCCGGATTGGTAAGCGGCAGGGGCGACCATTTCACGGCCAGACTGGAACCGATGTTCTCCTGCGTCGCGCCCGTGCGCCGCTGATTGCTTCCGGGCGTGGGTACGCTGCTGATCCAGCTTGTCAGGTTGTACGCGAATTTCAGGTCAACCGGCGGAATTCCCTCCAGATTGTTGCCGCTCACGGCTCCGTCGTTGTTGCCGATGACCGAAGAACCGGCTGTGCCTGACTGGTTGCCGGTCAGCATGTAGTTGTTGATGTCGCCCGCGATGTTGGCGGACGTTACCAGCACATGTCCCGCGCCGTAATCGCCCGCGAATACGGTGGTTTTCCCGTTCTTGCGCAGAATGGGGGCCGCGAACTGCGACAATTCCAGCATGCCGCCGCCGATAGAATTCTGTGTGCTTGCCGAACCTGCATCCACAAACAGGTTGCCGTTCATGCCGTTCTGGACGCTCAGGCCGTAAGCGTTTTGCGCCGAGATGAAATAGGGATAGTTGAGCAGGGGATGGTGCGCGGCGGCTACGCTGATGGGCGTGTTCGCGCCGGGCTGCCCGCCCGTGTTGAGCAGCGTGAAGAAGTTCCCCGCGCCGAAAGCGTTGCTGCCTTCGCCCTCGTTTTCAAGCCAGATGGTTCCGCCCTGATCCACATAGTGGCGCAGGCGTTCGCGCTCGGCGGGCGTAAACTGAACGCCCAGTTGCCCCGCGTCCCGTGCAATGGCATCATGACAACATCGAACTGCTGCAAATCCTGCGAGGTCACTTTGCTCAGGTTCACTTCCCAGTGCGCGCCCATGTTTTTGGTACACGGCGCGCCCACCTGAAACAACTGCTGTTCCGAGGTTCCATTGGTAAACGCGCGATCCTTGTTGCCGTTCGCCTGACTGCGCTGTTGCCATCGGTTGTAGATGTCCTGCGTGATGATTTCGGGCGCGAGCGGATTGTCAAAAATAAAATTGCCGGGTTTCAAATCCGCGCGGCTGTCCAGAGCATAGAAAACGTGGGGCGTGACATTGCTCGGATAGATGGAGCCGCCGCCGTTCGCGTCCTGGCTGGCTTCCGTCACCAGAACACAGGCGCGAATGGTGCGCTTCTGGTTGGTGTAGTTGGTAGCGTCGGCGCGGGCGGGGTCGCGCCTGCCGTTGAGCGTCAGCAGCCCGCCGCACAGCGCCAGCCCGGTTATACCGGCCAATCCTATTGTCAGGAATTCACGTTTCATTGTTCTTGTGTCCACTTCATCAGGAGATACGAGATACGAGATACAGAGTCAAGCGTTCATTATTGTGAATAGCGCCTGCGCAGGTTCAAGAGGCGCTTGCTTTGTCCTCGTATCTTGTATCTCGTATCTCGTATCTTCCCTCTTACTGATAGAAATCCGTATCGAAAGGGTTTTCACCTAATAGTTGGTCGCTCTGGCCGGAATAGATCAGGTCGGGACTGAGCGGCAGGCGCGGCATGGGCGGCAGCATTTGTCGGAACGTAAAGGGGGTTCCGCCAAAGCTCACGGTGCGCTTTATGAAGCGCAGGGCGCGTCCCAATCGCATGTTGCGGTTTTGCTGGCCCGTCAGCGTTTTGTCCGTGCTATGGAAGTAGGGCATCGCCAGCGCGGGATCGTACTCGAAGCGCAGGGCGCGGGTCAGCAGAAAGTCGTTGGCGGGCGGCGTGGCGTCCGTCTGCCTTTCTACCGGAGTACGGAAATCCAGATTGCCCGGATCGCCCGCCACATAACCGTTCGGCAGGGTTCCATTCACGCCGGGACTGCGCGCGAACAGGTGATCGTCGGGTATCTCCGTTGTCGCGGGTGTCGCGGCGTTGTAGGAGCCGTATTTGGCGGGGGTATAGCCCCACTGCTTCAGCCACGCGGCCTGCGCCCCGACGCTTGCCGTGTAGCTTTCAGCAATCGCGCCCTGAAATGTAATCCGCACATCCAGCGGCTCATTGTGGTACGGGAACTTGTCCTTCGTGGCGCGATCATTGTTGGCGTTCGCGAATGTATCCAGCGGACTGTACGAGGCGCGCGTACCCGCAGTTCCGAAGTTGACGCGAGTATCGTTCGCGTCCGGGTTGAACGAGTAGCCCGGAATGATAAAG
The DNA here is from genome assembly GCA_963817895.1 of uncultured Chthonomonadaceae bacterium. Taxonomy (GTDB): domain Bacteria; phylum Armatimonadota; class Chthonomonadetes; order Chthonomonadales; family Chthonomonadaceae; genus CAWFQB01. The sequence continues at coordinate 821,167 of CAWFQB010000001.1, read as the reverse complement.
AACGACTTGTCCTGCGCGTACAATCCGGCCTCAATGCGAATGTCCAGCGGCGCTACCATGATCGCGCTCAACAGGTAGCTTTGCAGCGGCCCCTGCGCGATATTGGTTTGCGCGGCCTGCGCCGTCTGATCCACATTCAAGCGCAGCAGGTTATCGTAACCCGGATACACATTGTAGGTGGGGGCGGAAGATGCCTGGTCGAAGACAAATGTTTTCTGCTCGAAGTACGGCGTTACCGAAGCCGGGTCCGGCACGACCAGACCATTGGCGGTTTGATCGGGCCGTGTGCCGAGGGGGTACGACGTTGTTGACGTTGGCGTGTTATTGATATTGAACGGCCACTGGAACAGCGAATTGCCCACTCCGGTATCCGCAGCCGGGTTGACGAACATGTTTACCGCTGTCGGGCCGGGGGCAAGAGCCGTGTGCCGCAGCATCAGCATCTGCTGTACCGCCATTCCGTTGCTGGTGTAGCTGCCCGGAAATACGCCATTGGAAAACGTCGTGTCGTACCATGTGCGGGGCAGGCCGATTTCGGTTGCGAAAGCGTCCACGTCCGGCGTCACGCGGTTCCACACGTTTGTCTGGTTTTGCGGCTGCATGAACATGGACGTGTTTACGCACACGTAATCTTTGGCGATGATCTGGCAGGTGGAGTTGCGCTGCAATTGCACCGCGCCGTTCGGACCACTCACGGTTCCGTCGCCCTTGACCACGTTGCCTTCGATGTAGGCCGAACCGCCCGTTACCAGCGTCAGGTGAACGCGGCTGAGTATAGAATTGGGATTGGTGGTATCCGTCAGCGAACCATATACGCCCTTGACGCGGATATTCCCTTCGGCGAACAGCACGATGTTGACGCCGTAGGATTTGGCATCAATGCTGAACTTGCTGCTATTACGCGGGTCGGTTCCATTCGTCACGGGATCGTCGCCATCGTGCGGGAACGGCGCAATGGGCGGCTGTCCGGCAGGCGTGGGCAGGGCAGCGCGTTCGGCATCCGAAAACGGAATGTCCATCGTGGAGCCGCCATTTTGCGCGTTCGCCGTGCCGTTGGAAGCGTAAAACGATTTGCCGTCCGTTCGTGTAATCCGCATCCGGTCGCCAAGCAGTTCAATCAGAACTCCAGGCGGACGATAGTACGGCCCTTGCCAAGCGCTTTGCGCAAACCCGGCATTGGGATTGGTCCAGTCGGCGGGAAGCGAGTAGCCGCCGTTCACGCCCGGAAGCATGGTTTCCGGCTGCAAGTCACTCGTGTTGTCAATGTAAATCGCTTTGCCCCAACCGTGCATGCCCGTATTGAAATTCTGGTCCGTCCAGTTTCCGGAGAATTGCGTAATCTGGCGGATTCGCAGGCTGCCCGTGCCGTTGAGTTTGGTATCAATGGAGGGTGGCGTCAGTTTGCTGACGCTGCGCGGCATGCCGGACATATCCGCGTCTGCGCTGCCGTCACGCGCGATTCCGCGATACGAGACATAGTTGGGGTTGGGCGCGCCGCCTGCTGTGAGCGTCGGCGTAATCATGCCCCCATACGAGGCGGTAGTCATGGAGGGGGGCGCGGTCAATGTTTTCGGGTCCACGTTGATGTATGCCTGTGTCACGGGATTACCGGTGTTATCGAAGCGCGTGGCAGTAGGCGACGCGACGGAGGTCTGGTTGGCAGTAATCACGTTTGCGACAGAGATGCCTTCCAATACGCGCGCCTGGTCGGGCGATGCTGCCGCAGCAGCGTCGTACACGCCCCGCGAACTCTCATAGAACAGGGTATCGCCCATGATGGTCAGGTTCGAGTTACAATAGATTGGCCCACCATACAGCGTTTCATTACCATTGACACCCGATGTATAGGCAGACATGCCCAGCATCGGGTTGCCGAACACCATCGGAAAGTAGTGGCCCACAGCGGGAACGCCGAGATAGTTGGTGTGGTTCCCCTTATCTTTGTCGGTCATATAGCGCAGGTAATCCGTAATTCCGATGCGCTTGTAGGCGATCAGTTCGCGGCGTAGGCGGGGTGACGTGTTGTTCTGCACAAAAACGGTCGGGTCGTTCGCGTCGAGTTCGCCCGTGCGCCCGATGCTCTCGATTTTGATGGCCTGCCCGACGGGATTAAACGGATCGGGATCGTAGGAGACGCGCACAAGGGCGCGTCCGCCTTTAAGGTTCAGGCGCGTAAAGCCTTTTTCCAGCCAGAAATAGTCGGGGTCGGTATTAGCGACCTTAGGGTTGTTTCCGCCGAGTGGCGCGGAGGGGATGGGCCGCCAGTCCGCGCCGTCCGCGCTGCCGGTCAGTTCCTCATCGCAGTATTTCAACCCTGCCTGCGCCAGCGCGAGCGCGCCAGACGTGTCGCTGCCGCGTCGGGAGTTCGCCAGGTTACGCGCCACGTTGACAACGAACGCGCCGCCCACAAACAGCAGAATAAACAGCACCGCCAGCGCGACCACCAGAGTCTGGCCGGGTTGGGCGCGATGCAGACGCATACGACTTGAACGCGAAGCGGAAACCTGCCGGATTTGCTCGGACATAGGAACAATGCTCCAGAGAGAAGGTGTTAGGTGTTCGGTATTGGGTGTTTGGTGAATTCACACGTTGAACAAGATTTTTCCTAACACCTAACACCCAATACCGAACACCCTCCTTTTTAGATGCTAAATCAGCGCTGAAGGTTCCGTACTGAAACCTTGCTGGTCAACTGCGTGGTTTGCGGGCGCGCGGAGCGCGTGTCGTACAGGCGCATCTCCATCGTGACGTTGAGGATGCTGCGCGTCAGGTAGTCAATTTTCACCACATCGCTCGGCCGGTTCATCTGGAAACTGTACGATACTTCCATCGGATCGGCGGCTACAACTGTGCCTTTTGTTGTGTCGGTGGGCGCGGCGGGATCGGGCATCCACTTCTTTTCGGGCAGGCTATGCGTCCGGTAAGTTGGCGGAACCAATTGCATTTGCCCACTAATCATCTTCATGTGGGATATAGGCAAATCGTCAATCGGATCAAGGTTCGCGGAACCTACGCCGTTCGAGTTGATTCGATAGGGGTCCACATCGGGCTGGCTGTCGAACTCCACGTACCCGGTCTGAACGCGCGGATCGTTGACATTGTTGACATAATTGGCATTGGCCGCGTTCTCGTACAGGATTTTATACTGGTTCGGCCCGATCTGTCCGGCATTTGCGGAGACGCGGGTGTACAGCGTCCGATAGCCGTAGTGCGCCCCCGGAAGCTGATCCGGTCCGAAGACGCGCTCGCTGCCAGGAACAATGCGAACGTTTGGCTGCGTGGGCGGCGTCTTGATCGGGTTGTCGAGCTGCATATAAAACTCATTCAGGGGCGATTTTGCCGTGCCAGGGTTCAGCGTGTTGGTAAAATCGAAATCGCGCAGCCACAAATATCGCCTGCCTGTCAGCGGTTCGCCATTCATCACCATATCTATCTGGCTATTGACGGTTGAGGCATTGTAGTACATAGGCAGCGGTGAACCATCCGCCTTGCGATCATATACGGTATGTGGAAACGCGAAATTGATCGTACCCTTGTCGTAATCCGGGGTAAACGCGAAATCCGGCTTATTTGTCCACGCGCCATACTGGTCAAGCACAGGCCCAACAGTGGATGCGAAATTCGCGCTTGGTCCCTGAGAACCGATGCCGGTGTTAGGGTCATCCATTTCATAGTAAATCGGATTGCTTGACGCAGAGCGGGTCCTGAAGCCCATCTGGCGAACGGTACACGAGGATACGGAAGGGACGCGCCCACGCGCCGTACTGCGAACGAAACGTTGTAGCGGCGGTGTATGGCGTTTCCGACGCGGTTGCTTCCACGCTGGCGGGAATGCCCGGATCGTTTTCTATGTACTGCGGCGTGAACGTAATCAGAGGTCGCACAATTGGGACGCCGCCAACATACATAATTTTGTGGTAATCGTCGCGCCGCACTTCGATGGCATCGCCCTTGTTCAGCGGCAGGAGGGGTTGCGAAACGGCTTTCCAGCACTCCCACATGGGAACGGATGCGCGTCCCGCCAGGTCTACGCCCGGAGCGCCCGCGCTCACATAAGCGGCGGGAACCAGTGTCGTGTCATAAAAGAAGTTCGGGTCGTCCAGAATGATGGTTCCGGTTGTTGACTGACCGCGCCCGCCCTGCGCATTGACAGTGTGGAACAGGGCGATGTTGGGAATGTAGCGTACCACGCCTGCGGGCGCGGTCGGGTCAGGAATGTACGGCTGCACTTCCGCCCGGTACAGCGTGACGCGATTGTCCTGCTTCGCATTGACATCGGAGGCATCATCATAGCGGTTGGCGTAGCCGTGAAACGCGCCCTGCGCATCCACGGGCTGGCCGGAAAGCGTCACGCCGTCCTGAACCGCGCTGGTTGCGCCAGACGTGTTGTTTTGCAGGCCGGGGAAAACGCGCGCAATGGTACGCCCGCGCACCAGTGGCAAGGACACGTTGCCGGGAGCGTTCGCGCCGGGGTCGGGTTTGCCGGTTGTCGGGTCTACAAGCGTATTGCCGCTGCTTTCCGCCTGACTGGCCGGCTGCACGTATTCTATCATGCCGAACCGAATAGGAACCACAACGGGAGCGCCGCCGATGGGGTTGGTTCCGTTCTGCCCGTACATCCAGATGTTGACGCGCCCATCCGGGTCGCCCACATTGCCAATCACATTGTTCACATTGTTCACGCTGTTCATAGTGCCGGGGCCCTGAAACGCGTTATCGTAGACAAAGACCGGGCCGCTCAGTTCCGCTTCCATGCGGCGCAGCACATCCCGCCCCGTCTGCTGCGATTCGATCTGTGTGCTGGCGCGACTGGTCAAGTTCAGGGTGTTAATCAGCGGCCCGAACACCAGCGTCAGCAGAATCGCCGTCAGCGCGATCACGACGAGGAGTTCAATCAGGGTGAAGGCGTAATTCCTATTATATTGTGGCTTTTGTGCTGTCATGGCATGTATCTCAATGTTTACTGTCGGTCAGTGGTGAGAACGCTGTCCTGGTCAATGCGGCGGAAATTGGTACGGTCTTTCCAGATCACGCGGGACTTGAAGGACAGGCCGCGCACATTGTTTACGGCACGTCCACTCGGCACGGCGGTAAACCCGGTAATGGCTGGGGGGATCGCCTTTCATGCCGCCCTGCGGAATGTGTTCGTCGTCGGATATACCAAAATCCGGGTTGAGATCAATCCAGGGATACATCAGACCCTTGGTGGGCAGGGGCTCGAACAGGGCCGGATTGTCCTGGATTTTGAACGTCGCGTTTTTGTAGGGCGCGTAGATCACGCCAGTCGCGGTTTTCAGGTAGAACTCGCTGATCGTGATGGTTTTACCGGCTTCCGAAGGCGCAAAGTAAATGCGTGTGGCTGAACCCGTTGTGCCATCCCCGATGTAAAAGGTTTTGTAGTCCAGCGTATCCGGGGTACTCGTTGCCGTATACACGCTGCTGGCCTTTTGCACCTGCTGTCCCCAGTTCTTCTGTGTCCGGTAGAAAATGCGCAGGGGTTTGCCCTGCAGCATATTTGTATTTGCTTCCACATCCCCAGAGTTCAGGGTAATCGAACCGGCAGTCGCGTCCAGAGTAAACTTGACCGGCCCGGTTTGAGCGCCTTTGCTAATCTCGCCCACTTCCATGCCGTTATTGGCGTTATAGACAATCACATCCGCGCCGGTTCCGCCGTTGCCATCATTGAATATGCCTGTAAAGGTGGAGCCATCTTCCAACAAATCACCGTTTGCCAGAATATTGGGAACCGACAACTTGATGGTGTACGGCGCGCCGGAAGGAACCGTGCGCAGGTCGCGCAGAATGTGGTTGTCATAGACCAGATAATCTACCCGCGCAGTGATGGCCTGATTGTTGGCGTAGGACGCGCCCTGCGATTGCGTTTGCGGATCGCTGATGTTGTTGGCAAGGAAGGAGACGTGTCCCTTCGGATTGAACAGCAGCACGCCCACATTGGCGTTGGAAGTCGCGCCCTCCTGCTCGGAGTACCACGCATATTCGTAGGGGTCATCCGACCAATTCGGTCCTGCTGTCGCGCCCGTAAACGTCAATGTCAAACCGTTGTTGTAATCCGTTGTAATCAGCGTAAAGGCGCGGCTGACATCTTCGCTTTCGGTTCGGATGTTGAACTCGTCTTTAGCCTGCGCGGGAGCCGGGTTCATCGCGCCAAAAATGTCCTGCCATACCGGCTGCGGCACAACGCCCGATGCGACGGTTGTGGGATCTACGTCCGGCACAATGATTTTGCCTGTTTGCGATTTCAGGGAGGGCGGGTTCGCGCTGGTATCGTAGTAGTCGAACGTAATCTGGAACTGGCGCGACTTGATCATTCCGGGCTGCGCGACATGCGGAAAGAACGCGATCAGATGCCTGCTGTAATCAATGGCGTACTCGTTTTCACCCCGCAACAACGCGCTGGCGTCGGGACGATCCACGCTGGCGACCGCGCTTTGCAGGGTGCGGTTTAAGGCCGCGCCGTAAACGTGCAGGCTGTCCGTGTACTGGCTGCCTCCGCCGGTGGGCGGGTTGAAATAGTTGAACACCGGGCCGATTTGCAGCGAGGCAAGGGAACCGAGTGGCTTGTTGCTGCCATCCACGACATTGGGGTTGGAAATGGGAACCGGGAACGTTTCGCCCTTGATATAGCGGAACCGGTTTACATCCGAAAAGAAGTAGCCGAGATAGCCGGGAAAAATATTGAAGTTGTTCGCCATTGCAATCGCTTGCAAGTCCGTATCTGTGGAAGCGGTCAGGTCATCCGGGCGGATGCTGGAAATTTCGTGAATCAGTCCTTTATCGTCCGGCAGTCCGGGAACGATGTAGTCCATCAGCGTGGCCTGGTTTCGCATAAGATCAAGCTGCTGCGCGGCCAGATTGGTGCCAAGCGTCTGCTCTCCCGTCCGCTGAATGGTCAGGAAGCCGCCCGGAAACAGGCGGACGACGGCAAGGATACCAATCAGCAGAATCACCATCACCACCAGAATTTCAAGCAGCGAAAACCCTGCGCGATTTAGCGGGAGTTCGTGACGGCGGCGTATTCTGAATATTTCCGGGTTATTTGCTGAGTTCATGTTATCCATTGGCGTGGAGCCTGCGTCCCTGTGTCCATGCGAACGCTGTTAAGGTGGCTGCGAATTATCCGGTCTAACAAGAACCGGCCTGATAAACGTTTGGAGAAGTCTTGCCTGTACCGCGCATTGCGGCGCTGCTATCCTTACGACGACAAGATACCGCGCCATGTTCCGATGCAGGTATTCAGGTATTCAGGTGTTCAGGAACATGAGGAGAACACATGTTATTAGCGGGGAAGTATTGCCTGTGCGCGTGACTTCCCCGCTGCGTTAGGTTGTTAGGTTGTTAGTTGTTAGGTTGTCAGGCTATTAAAGTTAAGAACCCCAACGGGTATAACGTAGCATTTAACCTAACAACTAACAACTCGCCTACTTGTAATTCAAGGGCAACGAAATGGAACTGGTGGTTTGCAGCGCCTGTTTGACGTTCAGGGAGCGGGCCGTACCCGACATCAGCAGGATCAGCACATTGGGACTGCCGGCAGTGGCGACGTGATCGGTGATGTACGTGAGAATGGTGCGCTCGGTGGGCGGGTTCTTGTACTTTAACTGCGTCACGATGGGATTACCATTGGAAAACTCGTCGCAGTTATTGAGCGGATCATAGCGCTCTTTGGTCCAATCCGGCGAGTAGTGCAGTTCGTACTTCGTGCTGCCGTCCGGGTTCGTGAGCGCAACGGGATTGCCGTTCGCGTCAAATCCGATAGCCGGCCCAATGTCCATGCTATCCATCTTATAGTACATCTTCTGAATGCCATTGTAGTAGCTTACATCGGCAGAATTGTTCGGATTGGTCGGATAGTCGCTGTCAACCACTTTTTTACAAGTATCGGTATTGTTGGCCTGTGACCAAACAACATTCTGGCCTGCCAGCGCCTGGCCGCTTTTCAGCGTGGGCAGCGTGGCCGGATAGACGGCGGCAGTGATCTGCGTCTGGTTGTTTTGCAGCCGGTTTGTGGGATTGTCCGGGTCGAGGAAGGACTCGTAATCCTGAACCTGCTGATGAAACAGATAGCCGTGATTCAGGCCGCGTCCCGTGCTTAATGCGTCCGTGTAGTAGTTGCCGGTCGCCTGGCCCATCGGCGTGATGTTGGTGTCGCCGGGACGGGCGGGCGCGGCAGTGGGCTTGTTCGGGTCGTAGACGGCATTGACAACGGGAACTTCGGCATAACCGAACAGGGAGGTCGGGTAACGGCCCTCATCCTCGTAAAACAGGCGCGCGCCGAGATAAACCGCGCGCATATTGCTCATCGCGCTGCCCTGCCGCGTGGATTCGCGCACCTGCGCGAAGACGGGGAAGAGAATAGCGGCAAGAATCGCGATAATCGCGATCACGACGAGCAGTTCAATCAGGGTGAAAGCCCGATTGCATATTGAGGATTGAGGGTTATGCGTTTTCATGTTTGCGTATTCTTCCCGAATAGGTTCCATCAGGCATGGACGGCTTACTTCAAAATCGTCAGCGGGCCTTTTTGCGTGAAAGTCTTCTTGTCAACGGGCTTGACCTGACCGCTCAGGGACAGCACCAGATACTTATCGCTGCCCGCAAGCAGCGCGTGTTCGTTGCACCACGTCACAACCGTATGGCTCTCATCCGCCCGGTTGCCATATTTCATCTGGTTGGGAAAGGCGCGGAAATCGCTTGCGGAGGTCACATTCGAGTCATTAGGCGGTGCTGCTGGCTTAATTGACCAGTTTAACGCATAGTGAATTTCATACAAATTGCTTGTGTCCGGCCCATCGAGATTTGTGTTAGGTTTAGGCTGAATGTCATAATTATCGTACTTGTAGAAGTAGATTCTTTGACCGTACCCCGGATAGACTGGTGGCGTACTACCTGTATATTCTGGTCCTTCATATCCGATGTTGTGCTGAATCGCTCCATAATACACAACATTGGTGCCTGCCAGCGCCGAGTTGGATGGTGCGGCAATGAGCGCCGGATATACAGCCGTTGTCACATCCGTCTGGCTTTTATCTTTAGTGACGGGACACTGATACTTTGTGTTGTCTTTGAGATAGTTTTGTTTGGTGAACAGCGGTTTGTAGCGCAAATTGCTGATGTTCGCTGCTGTGCCACTGGTATACAAATTACCCGATGTGTCTTCGGCAAACCCGAACAACGCGGCGGGATATTTGTTGTTATCCTCTTTGTACACTTTCAGGGCGATGTACACATCGTGCATCTGCGTCATGCACTGCGTTTCCCGCACCTTCTTGCGCACGTTCCCAAACACAGGGAACAGAATGGCGGCAAGAATCGCGATAATCGCGATCACGACGAGCAGTTCGATTAGGGTGAAACCTTTACGGCGCATAACTCCGTTGTCCTTCGGCCCATTCAGGGCAGGCGGCTTACATTTAACAATGCATTATGTACGCTACTTCTGACGACATTATGGAAGCGGTTGTTCCCTGTGGGACTTTTGACCTCACCCCGGTGAGGTAATCACTTCTCCGGCGTCAGGTGTGCAAAGGCGAGATAGGCGTGTATCATGGCTTCGCCCCCGAAAACCGTCAGGAGAAAACCTACCACAAGAAACGGCCCGAATGGAATTGCGGTGGGCGCGGGTATCCACTCCTCTATGGAAGCATTATTTGCCGCTTCTTCCGCTTCTCTGGCTTCGATTTGCTTTCTGGTAGTTGCCGCTGAACGTGTATCGCGTCCACTCATAAGCGTCGTAAGCGAACATCACGAAGGCTACATCGCGCAACTGTTCCAGAACCGAACCTGTGGGTTCCTCCGCTACATTGTCGGTTATGCCCCCGGTTGTTTCGACAAAGGCAGGCGCATTTCCGTACCGATCTAAATTTTTTTGCGGTTTTTTTTCGTTCTGCTTCTGAACCAGCATAAACACGGGGTACACGAGGATGCCGCCCACACACGACAATATGACCCACAGGGGAAACGGCCAGTAACTTAGTTCCACCGGCATCGTCACCAGGAACATCGCGCCCATGCCCCGCGCCAGAAATACATCACCCAACCCCATCGCTTCGGCATCCACGCCTCTTACCGCATGAAGGTACAGCCAGCCCGCCACGCGCACAAATCCGAAAATCAGGGTTCCGACAATCCACCCGGCTATAGAACGGGGCAGCCAGCCCATCATCGGCTCAAAACCAGGGCGATGATGCGCGATTTGCCACACGTCCAATGCCAACGGAATCACGGTTGCCAGCAGCGTCAGCGAGATCGGAATGGTAAACGTTTCCAGATCAATAAAGAAAATGGGTATCAGCACGGCGACAAACGCCAGCATCGCCACGAGGATAGGCGCGTTTTGCGGCACAATATTCAGGGGCGTCAGCGGGAACTTGAAGTACACCGCCACGAATGTCAGGCCGGTCAGCAGTTCCACGCAGAAGTATCGCCAGGAAATCGGCGCTTTGCAATAGTGGCACTTGCGCCCGAACATCAGAAAACTGAATAGCGGCAGCAAATCAATCGCATGAAGCGAATGGCCGCAGTTCGGACACATCGAGCGTTTCGGCTCCAGCAGGCTCATTCTCCTGCCATTCACCCGCTTTTCAGGATGCCCCAGGCGATAAATCACCGCCGTCAGAAAACTGCCGACGCAAATGCCCAGTATAAACAGCGTTATTATCCAGAAAGCGGTTGGAAGCATGGCACACAATCAGGAAAAAGGAAAAAGGAGGAAGGAGAAAGTAACATCAATGCTGCTTTTTCCTTTTTCCTTTTTCCTTTTTCCTGCCTCCTTACTTTTCGTCGCCGCCCGCTTTTTTCGCTTCATCGTCGCCGCCGCCCGTCAGGTTCTGAATGACCTGACCAGAGGCATGAACATGGCGATAACGATAAAGCCGACGCAGATACCGAGCAGCACGATCATGATGGGTTCGATGGCGGCGGTAAGCGACGCGAGCTGCGCTTCCACTTCGCCCTCATAGAATTCGGCGATTTTGGAAAGCATCTGGTCCAGAGCGCCCGATTCTTCGCCGATGCTGATCATGTGAACGACCATCGGCGGGAACATCTTGCTTTTTTCCAGCGGCTCGTTGATTTTATCGCCCTCACGGATACGGGCGCGGGCGTTCATAACCGCTTCGGCAATGATTTCGTTGCCAAGTGTGCCTGCAACCGTTTCCATCGCCTGCAAAATCGGTACGCCCGAAACCAGAAGCGTGGAAAGCGTTCGAGAAAAACGCGCCAGACAGATTTTATGGCCCAGTTTGCCGAAGACGGGCATTTTCAGCTTCACGCGGTCAATCACGCGCCGTCCTACTTTGGTCGTTCCAAAGTATTTGACGGCGAACCATGCCACCACGCAGATGATGATCCCGATGTACCACTTGTTCTTCAGGAAGTCGCTGAAGTCCACGAGGAACTGCGTCATGGCGGGCAGTTCCTTCACGCCGAGGTCGTGGAACAGCTCCACGAACTTGGGAACGATGAAGGTACAAAGGCCGAGGACGATGGCGAGCGCAACGACAAGGACGATGACGGGATAGGTCATAGCCGACTTCACCTTGCGGCGCAGTTCCATATCCTTTTCAAGGAAGTGGGACAGGCGCTGCAAAGATTCTTCGAGTACACCACCGACTTCCCCCGCGCGCACAAGCCCGATAAACAGGTTGTTGAAAACCTTCGGGTACTTCTGCATCGCTTTGGAAAGCGTGCCGCCCGATTCGACCTCAACCTGAATCTCTTTGAGGATGCGCTTCAGCTTGGGGTTCTGCGTCTGTTCGCGCCAGCACGTCGAGCGCGCGGACAAGCGACACGCCCGCGTCAATCATGGTGGAAAACTGGCGGCAGAAAATCGAAAGGTCGCCCAGCTTGACGCGGCCAAACCCGGCTCCGGCAGACTTCTTCTGCTTGCCTTTGGATTGCGAAACATCGTTGACCTGAAAGCCCTGCTCCTGCAAGCGGCGTTTCAGAATCTCCTGATTTTCCGCTTCCGACGTGCCGGTGCGAACGGCTCCGGTCTGGTCACGGACAGTATATTGAAAAACGGGCATGGATATTCTCCTCCGCAAACTTTACAAACCCGATGACGAACAAAAACTATTAACCACTAAAGCCCTCACCCCCGGCCCCTCTCCCAAAAAGCATGGGAGAGGGGAGTGGTTTTTGAAGGCGCATATAAGTTCATCAGAAGCGTATCAACCACGCCTGCGGTCACGCTCCATAAATTGTATCAGGCGATGTACGGCGTCCGGCAGGGCGTTGGCGGTTTCGCCCGCATGAATAATGCCGACGGAAGCCACATCAAAAACGTTGGGGTACTGCGACATGGCTTGATGCAGGGGCGTTCCGCCGCAAACCTGACCTCGCAATACATTTCAACACTGAAGCAAAGCGCAGGGATTCGGCGCGTTCGGCGGCAATGTCTAAGGCGTGGACAAGCGACACCTGCTTGTCAATCATAATGGAAAACTGTATCCAGAACACCAGCACTTCAGTGCTGGAAACGCGAACCATACGGCTGCGGTCGCGCTTATAGCCAACCCCACCGACCTCTACTACGGCAAATCCCTGCTCCTGAAGGCGCATCTTCAATATTTCGATGTCTTCCGCTTCTGATGTCCCGGTTCGCGTTTGCCCGGTTGATCCCGTACGGTGTATTGAAAGATCGGCATGACAATTCTCTATTGGTGGTTGGTGACTGGTGGCTGGCGATTGGTTATATGCTGCAAATTATCGTTTGTCCGCATTGCAGGAGGCTTAGAATAACGTTTTACCAGTCACCAACCACCAGTCACCAACCACCCTCTTAATACCGCGTATTGCCGCCGCTTGAACCCGGCCCGGTGGTCGGCGCGGTCACGGTTTTGATCATCTTTTCCAGTTCCGGCGGGTTCATGGCGCGGTTCATGGCCTCTTCAAACGAGATGGTTCCGCGCACGTACAGGTCGCGCAGGCACTGATCCATCGTCTGCATACCCAGGTTGGCGCTGGTCTGAATCATGACTGTGATCTGGTGCGCTTTGGCCTCGCGGATCAGGTTGCGGATGGCCGGGGAAGCGCGCATGATTTCCAGGGCGCAGACGCGGCCCGGCTGGTTGGCGCGGGGAATCAACTGCTGGCAGAGAATGGCCTGCAAGTTGTTGGACAACTGCAAGCGAACCTGCTCCTGCTGCCCGCCGGGGAACGAGTCCACGATGCGCTCGACGGAGGTGGCCGCGGAGTTGGTATGCAGCGTGGCGAACACAAGGTGGCCCGTTTCGGCTGCGGACACGGCCATCTGCATGGTTTCCAGGTCGCGCATTTCACCGACGAGAATCACGTCCGGGTCTTCGCGGAGGGCGGCGCGCAGGGCGTTTTTGAATTCCAGCGTGTCCTGCCCGACTTCGCGCTGATTGATAACGCTGGTTCGGTGCGTGTGCAGGTACTCAATCGGGTCTTCAATCGTGATGATGTGCTTGCTGACTTCGCTGTTGATCTGGTTGATCATGGCGGCCAGCGTGGTGGACTTGCCCGAACCGGTCGGGCCGGTCACGAGGACAAGGCCGCGCGGCAGGCGGGTCAGTTCTTCCAGCACGGCGGGCAGGTTCAATTGCGTCAGGGTCGGAATTTTCTGCGGAATCTGGCGGAACGCGCTGGCGCAGTTGCCTTTATCGCGGAACACGTTCACGCGGAAGCGGGCGGTGCGCGCAAGCTGATAGGAGAAGTCCAGTTCCAGATGGGTTTCAAACCGCTGTATCTGTTCGTCCGTGAGAATGTCGTAAATCAGGCGCTGCGAGTGCTGCGGAGACATCTTCTCATAGGGAACCGGCACAAGCGCGCCATCAATGCGGATGATAGGCGGAATACCGACCGCAAGGTGCAGGTCGGACGCGCCCTTTTCAAACATCGTGTTCAGCAGGTCGTCAATATGCGCGTCGTCGAGCGGCTGCGGTTTCGCGGATGCCACCTGCACGACTTGCGCGGTCGGCATGGGCTGCGGCACGGGCATACCCGGCTGGCCGGGCTGACCCGGTTGACCCGGCGCGGCAGGAACCTGTCCCGCGCCGGGATTATAGGCGTTTACGGGTGGGGCTTGACCGTACATGTTGGGTACGGCTCCGAAGCCGCCGGCCTGTTGAGATCCGCTTCCCGGCTGCTGACCGGGCTGTTGGGGCTGTCCCGGCTGCGGGGGTGCTCCGGGCTGGTTGGAGTAGGGATTGTTTGCCAAGTGTTTTCTCCGGCGATTACATTTTGCCCGCGCTTGTTCGGGCAAAGCCAATGATTGCGATGCGGATGCGATTATATTTCAGTATACGCCCATTTCCGTAATTTTGCCACCTGCTGTAGCATTTCACGCCGCAAGTGGACGCGGTATTCTTCCCACAGGCTGCTGAACTCCGGGTATTTCGTGCCGAGCCATTTCACCGCCTGCTCAAGTTCGCCCGGTTCGTCTTCGCCATACATCAGCAGGTTTAGAATTCCGTCCGTTTGATCCAAAATGCTCGCAATCTTCTGCGTATCTTCATTGGTGTACGCCATAAAGCGTGTAATGATAACAATGCGCTGCATTGGCCTAACAACTAGGGCCTTGTGCTAGTTAGGGAAGGCCAGTGCCTTGATCTGCAAGAACTCTGCCTTGCCGAGCAAGCGGTTTAGATAGATGCACACGGTATGGGCGGTCAACTTGGCGTACAAGCGGGTACACAAGCCCCAAAAACTATGCGCATGATTGGTTTCGACGTTGAACTGTTGCGTGAGTTGCCCATTGACCGTCTCGATTATCTGCCGCAAACGGTTGAAGCGGTACTTGGTTTCGCGACTAACCTGTTGTTTCTGGTTGGAACGCGGCAGGGTTAGCAGACGGACATTGCGTTGGGCACACTGTTCCTTCGCTTCCTGACTGATGTAGCCTTTGTCGCCCATGACCAGCAAATTCGCGTGGGCCGACAGGATTTCCTGCCCCACGCTCAGGTCGGTTTCGTTGGCAGGGGCGAGTTCAAAGTCCAGAATAGTTCCGTTGACAGCTAACAACAAGTGCAGTTTGTAGCCGAAGATTGTCCACTTCTTGGAACTGACTTTGCCGAAGGTCGCGCCGTGTTCTTTCCAGCCGCTGCCCGCCTGCGGAGCCAGATGAAAGCCGACAACGGGAACCGGCAGGCTGTCAAGCAAGCATTGTCCATCTTGGGCTAAGTCCAACAAGCCAAGTACACCTTGACGGATCAGGTTCATCGCCTGACACAGGGTACGGCGGCGACGATTGAAGCGCGAACGCTCGGGCAAATGCGGGAATAAGTGGCGGTACATCCGCCATTCCTGCATCATCTCCGTTTCTTTGTCCCACCCCCGGCACTCGCCCACAAGGGCGAGCGTGAGCAATTCGGCATCACTGCACTCGGATTGGGGGCCGGGATGGGTGAACTGACTGCCGATTTCTTGCCAGATACTGTCAATCACATAGTAGACCCACAAGCAGAAGTCGTCAAAATGCGTTATCATGGAAGTGCCTTTCGTTACGCGCGGAGTTTGTGTGATGATAAACTCTTGTACGTAACGAAGGCACAAACTGAACAAAGGACAGGCCACACAATGACGTGCTAACTAGCACAAGGCCCGAGTTAGAAGAATTTTTCAAGTTCGTCCTCTCCTTCGGTAATCACACTCGCCCCAGCCCGCGCCAGAGGTTGAAAACCCCTGTCTATATGGCGTTCCGCCAGGCGTCCTTCGGACGCGGGAGGCTTAGAGCCTATCCCAACAGGCGATTGCATTTGCGTCCGAAGGACGCTTGGCCGCAGGCCACTCAGACGGGTACGTTCTTTGTACCCGGCCTACCGGGATAGGCTCTTAATAGAAAGTTGCGTCATTAGGATGCTTGCGCTTTCCTGCCGGGTATTTAATACTCGGCACAAGCAGTTACATCCGCATCGGAACGGCGCGTACAACCTCTTCGGGTGTCGTTATTCCCTGTAAAACCTTGACCAGCCCGTCTTCGCGCAGTTCCCTCATGCCGTTGGCTCTGGCGGCTTCCTTCAAGTCTTTCTCAGAAGCTCTCAGAACAATCATATTCGCCAATTCCGCGTTCATCGTCAACAGTTCAAATAATCCGAGACGGCCTTTGTAGCCTGTATTGAGGCACTGTTCGCAGCCTGTGCCACGCGCAATCTGCACACTTTCATTGGGATCAGTCACTTTGTATCCAAAACGGCGCAAGTCCTGAGCAGTGACCTCGTAAAATACTTTGCAGTTGGAACAAAGGCGGCGAACCAACGTTTGGGCGAGAATACCGCTTAACCCTTCCGCAATCAAACCCCGTTCCGCGCTCTCGGTCAGATACCGCAACGCCGACAAAGCGTTGGAAGCCGTCAGGGTTTGCAAAACAATTGTGTTGGCGGCTGCCATGCCCAACGCCAGCTGCGTGGCTTCCCGCGAACGGCAGCGATCCAGCGCGACAACTTGCGCGTCCAGATTGGCGATAGACGCTAATGCCGCTTCCGCCGTGTAGCCGATACCGGGGTTCAGCGTGGCTTGCGTAATTCCCGGCAGCGTATAATCGTAATCGGGGGCTACCGCAAAAATGCTTTTATCCACAGAGTTCAGACGGTTCAGAAACGTATACTGCGTGGTCGTCTTGCCCTGCCCGTTTCCTGCTGCAATCAACAACATGCCCGGTCGCCAGAACAGCAAATCCTCTAGCGCCGCCTGCACTTCGGGCGTAAAACCTACTTGATTTATGTACAACTTCGCGCCGGATGTGGCAGAAAGGCGAATTATAATCTTTTCGCCGTAGTGCGTTGGGACTGTGTTAAACCGTAGAGTGTACTCAATGCCGTCATACCGCGTACCTATCTGGCCTTGCTGTGGCACACGGTACTCTATGATGTTTACATTCGCTAAGACTTTGTACCGTCGCGTGAGAGGGGCTGTAATATAACCCGGCATCTGTATCGCTTCGTGCAGTACGCCGTCAATACGGAAGCGGACGCGAATGTTGCGGCGATCCGGTTCGATGTGAATATCCGACGCTTTTTCTTTAATAGCCGACTGTAAAATGGTATTGGCAAGTCGAACTATCGGCGCTTCCTCAACTTGTTTTTGGTGTTCGTCTTCATAATCAGTCGCCGCGTCCTGCGCTCCTGCTAATGCAATCACTTCGGCTATGGCAGAGCGGACATCTATATCCGGCAACGGGTCAGGCGTCGGCTGTTCGGTTTTCGCGTCCTCGTCCGACATGGCTGCCCCTGCGCTTTCTCTATGCAGCACACCATCAAAACAAGAGTTCCCCTCTCCCAAACTTGGGAGAGGGGCTAGGGGTGAGGGCTAGAAACCGGCGGTGAAGACGACGCGCATAACCTCTTCGGGCGTGGTCATGCCTTGCAAAACTTTGACCAGACCGTCTTCGCGCAGTTCCTTCATGCCGTTGGCTTTGGCGGCTTCCTTCAAGTCCGTCAGCGGGGCGCGGCGAACCACCATTTCCGCCATCTCCGCGTTCATCGTCATCAGTTCGTAGAACCCGACGCGGCCCTTATACCCGGTGTTGCGGCACATTTCGCAGCCCTTGCCGCGCGCCAGTTGCACCATCTCGTTCGGGTCGGTCACTTTGTAACCGAAGCGGCGCAGGTCACTGGCAGGAACCTCGTAATACTCTTTGCAGTTGGAGCAGATGCGCCGTCCAAGCCGCTGCGCCATGATGCCGATGATGGTGGCCGAGATAAGGAACGGCTCGATGCCCATATCAATCAAACGAATCGTTGCCGAGGGCGCGTCATTGGTGTGCAGCGTGGAAAGCACAAGGTGGCCCGTAAGCGCGGATTCAATAGCGATTTCCGCCGTTTCCAGATCGCGCATCTCCCCGACCATGATGATGTCCGGGTCTTGCCGCAAGAACGAGCGCAACGCGGAACTGAACGTCAGGCCGGCTTTTTTGTTCACCTGTACCTGCGTGATGCCGCTCAACTGGTACTCGCACGGGTCTTCTACCGTGAGAATGTTCTTTTCAATGTCGTTGAGTTTGTTCAGCAGCGAATATTGCGTGGTTGTTTTGCCCGATCCGGTTGGGCCGGTGGACAACAACATTCCGTTCGGCTGCGCGGCCAGTTCCTCAATCTGCGTCTGCATTTCGGGCGTAAAACCCAGTTTGTTCATGCCGAGCATAACGCTGCTCTTGTCCAGAATACGCATAACGATTTTTTCGCCATGCAGGCTGGGCAGGCACGACACGCGCAGGTCGTATTCTTTGTTGTCAAAGCGGGTTCCGATGCGTCCGTCCTGCGGGACGCGGCGTTCCGCGATGTTCATTTCCGACAAAATTTTGTAGCGGGCGACAAGCGGGGCTTTGATATAACCGGGCATCTGCATGACTTCGTGCAGTACGCCGTCAATACGAAAACGGACGCGAATGTTGCGGCGGTCCGGTTCGATGTGAATATCCGACGCTTTCTCTTTGATGGCCGACTGCAAAATGGTGTTGGCGAGACGGACAATAGGCGCGGCTTCCACTTCGGCTTCCAGCGCGGCGGCTTCATCTTCCTTCGCCGCATCCCCCTGCGCTCCCCGAATGGCGACGACTTCGGCCATAGCGGACTTAACATCCGTATCCATAATGTCGTTGCTGGCCGCTTTGTTGGGATTCATGCCCCCTTTGCCCATAGGGTTCATGCCGGGTGAGGTCGTGGCCGCGCCGGTAACGGCTTCGGGCGCAAGATCGCTGCCGTAATTACGGCCAATGGCGTCCTCAATGTCGGTGGGCGGGGCAAGGACGGCCTTGATGGTGCAGCGCGAAACCAGGCGCAGGTCATCCGAGGCCTGAATGTTGTTGGGATCGGTCATCGCGACCCACAACACTTGCTCCTGCTTGCGAAGGGGAAGCACATTGTGCCGCGTGGCGACGTGCTTCGGCACGATGTTGATCGCGCCGGGTTCGGGCTTGAATTTAGACAAATCTACAAACGGGACGCCCATTTCATGGGCTTTCGCTTCGTACACCTTGCGGCCATCCACGCCCATTTCGACGAGGATTTTGGCAAGGTCGCCGCGCGTGCTCTGCTGCGCCTTGCGGGCCTCCTCAAGTTGCGTCTCGGTAAGGTACTGCTTTTCGAGCATATAGTCGCCAAGACTCTTGCGTGCCATTACCATGCTTGTATCTCCACATTCAAGGATCAGGAGTCAGGAGTCAGGGGTCAGAAAAGCGCAAAATTGCTTGCGCCTCGCTTTGCCACAACTCTGTTCTGGTCAGTTATATCGAATATTGCCGAAAGACGCGCGTTCTTTATTCCGAGCAGCCAAACAAACGGAGAACCACGCGCCCGATTGTATCACAATGCAAGGGAAAAGGGAAGAGGGAAAAGTTTTACTCTTCCCTCTCTCCTTTTTTCTTTTCCCTCAAGCCGTTCAGAACGGCTTTTTCCATAACATCCGTTGGCGGCCACACGCCGCACCAGCGCTGAAACGCCGCCGCGCCCTGATATACCAGCATTTTCACGCCCGTCAGGGTTGCGCATCCCCCACGTCGGGCTTCCCGCAGCAATCGGGTCTCTACAGGATTATATACCAGATCATAGACTAAAGTTGTCGGCGAAAGCGCGTTTAGCGGCAAAGGAGGCATCGCATGGTCGTCGGGGAACATGCCCACGCGGGTGGTATTCACCAGAACGCGCGCCGTTCGCAAAGCGTCCGCCAGTTCCGCGTTGTCAGTCGCGTCCTCATTCCAGTCCACGACGCGCGCAGTGGCTCTGCGGGTAACATCGGATAATGACGTAATCTCCCCCGCCAAACGTTCGGCGCGTTCCCGCGTCCGATTCGCCAGCACAAGATTGGCCCCTTCACGCGCCAGCCGATACGCCACCGCCCGCGCCGCGCCGCCCGCGCCCAATATGACAACCATCTGCCCCGCCACATCCACGCCCGCCTCGGCCAGCGGCTGAAAAAATCCCTGTCCGTCCGTGTTGTCGCCAATCAAGCGCCCATCCATGCAATGAACGGTGTTGACGGCCCCTACAAGCCGCGCTTCTTCTGTAATCGTGTCCATTGATTCCAGAGCGCGTTCCTTGTGCGGAATCGTCAAATTCACGCCGACAATGCCAAGCGCGGCCAGACTCCGCAGAGCCGGCCCCAGCGCATCGGGCGCAACCGGAAAAGCAACGTACACAAACGGTAAATCAAGAGCGGCGAACGCGGCATTGTGCATCGCCGGGGACAGGCTGTGCGTGACCGGATGCCCGAACACGCCCACAATCCTGGTACTGCCGCGTATTTCGGGGACAGCGATACTATTCACCTTTGACGCCATAAATCCCTTGTTCTGTTCCCGGCCTATTTTGAAGTACGTAATTAGATTATACGCAGGCACATGCAGCATCATTAGCCGCAGGCAGAAGGGTGTTCAGGTGTTCGGTATTCGGTGTTCGGAAAATCGAAAAGCCCAAGTTTACTTCAGACCAACAAAGTTCTTAACCGAACACCGAACACCTGAACACCTATCCTTTTAGATGGCCTCCGCGCTTAAAGTATTTGAGCAGCAGTTTTTCCGGTGGGCGGCTGACGTAGCGGGTATACGCGAATTCGCGCGGATGGATGGGCTTGACCATGATGGTATAGATGCCCGTCCGGTTGCCGCCCCATATGTCGGTAAACATCTGATCACCCACAATGGCCGTGTTCGCGGGAACCGTTCCCATCGCCGCCATTGCCTTTTCAAATCCGGTTCGGCTCGGCTTGCGGGCATGGCGCACATAGGGGCTGTTGAGTTTGGCGGCAATGGTTTCGCTGCGCTTGCTCATCATGCTGTTGGACAGTACGCACAACTTGATTTTGCGCTCCTGCAAGGCTTTGAGCCAGCCCGTCACCTCTTCCGTCATCTCATCCTGCTGCCACTTGACGAGCGTGTTGTCCAGATCGAGAATCACGCCCGCAATTCCGATTTGCAGCAGTTCGTCGGCGGAAACCTGCCACACCGTTTCCACAAGCCGATGCGGGCAGAAAATGAATACCCCTTTGCGGCGCGGGTGTCCGCGCTTCACGGCCTGCGGCGAAACGCCCAACCCGCTGACGGGCATATCCGGCTTGCTGACATTCGGATCGAGCGCCTGCAAAATCTTCGTTTCAATCAATTCCGGCGTCAGGGGCGTTCGCGCGCTTTCGGCAGGCGTTGAAGCGGCTGCCGCTTCAGTGGCGGCGTTGCGCGGAGTTTCCGTTGGTGACGCTTGCGGGCTGCCTTCGTTTGGCTGTTGTGACATGGGCAAACCATCCTTGCTCAAAATTTAAACTCAAAAATCGTTGCCTGTTCGTCACTCTGCGCGGTTTAATTGTTCCCAAAAGTCGGTATTCGGTGTTCAGAACAGAGTACAACATTCAAAGATTTAAGCAGGTATTTAAGAATAAGCCGAACACCGAACACCGAATACCGAATACTCTTACCTTCGTCGTTCCTGCCGCGCCTGGCGTTTGGCGGCCTCATGCTCTTTCGGAGTGCGCGAAAACAGGTGCGTACCGTCCGGGCGGGCGACGTAGTACAAAAAGACGTTGGTTTCGGGATGCAGGGCGGCCATCAGGCTGGGCAGGCCGGGGTTGGCAATCGGGCCGGGGGGTAGTCCGGTGTGACGGTAGGTATTATACGGCGACTTCACGGTTAAATCCCGGTACAACACGCGGTCTTTATGATACCCCAACGCATACAGAACAGTGGCATCAATCTGAAGCCGCATTTTACGCCGCAGGCGGTTCTCGATAACCCCGGCGATGCGAGCGCGGTCCTGCTCGACGCGCGCTTCCCGCTCGATAAGCGACGCGATAGTAACAATCTCATGCAGACTGTGTCCGCTGGCGGTAATCTCCTGCTGATGCGCGTCCGCGAACCGCCGCCCGAAGTTGCGCAGCATCTCCTCCAAAACGACATTCGGCTGAGAATGGTACTTGAATGAGTAGGTATCGGGAAACAGATAACCCTCCAGCGTTTGCGAGGGCAGCGCGAAATCCTCATGAATTCCAGCAAGGTACGCTTTGTCGGTCGCCATTTGCAGCAGCGACTCGCTTTGCGAAACGCCCTTCGCCTGCATCTCCTCAGCAATCTGTTCCAGCGTGTAGCCTTCGGGAATGGTGACGGGCAACCCTTCAACGGTCGCGTTCGGGCCGCGCCGCAGAATTTTCATCACCTCGTCCATATCCATGTTGGGAGTCAGACGGTACTTGCCCGCCTTGATTTCGGCGTGTTCCATTCGCGTCTGCAACATAAATACATAGGAACTACGAATCAGCCCCTGCTCCACCAGCAGATTGCCGATGGCAAGCCGGTTCGCGCCGCGTGGAATGGTTACGGTTTTGGCGGCATGGCTGTTGGAAGGCGCGGAACTCGCCCACATCCAACCGCCCCACGCGCACAGACCCGCCAGCAGCAATCCCGCCAGCAGCCCGCGCATCCGGCGCATCCGTTTCTGCTGCCGCAGCGTCTGCGCCCGCAGCGAATTTCGCGACGTGGTTTCCGGCTCAGACATCGGCAGCCCCACTCAGGGAAGAGGGAAGAGGGAAAAGGAAAGAGTTCTCTTCTTCTTGTATCTTGTATCTTGTATCTTGTATCTTTTCTTTTCCCTCTTCCCTCTTCCCTCTTCCCTCTCTCCCCCTCTTCTTCCTCAAGATGCCATTGCAGAATCAGCGCGGCGGCGACGGAATCGAGGGTGCGTTTGTGTTCGGCGCGGGGGCGGTTTGCGGCGAACAATAGTTGTTCAGCTTCCTGCGTGGACAAATGCTCGTCCTGCGTGACAATGGGGATACGGACGCTGTTGCGCAGCGTGGCAATAAACGCTTCGATGGTTTCCGCCTGCGGGCCGCGCGAGCCGTCGGAAAGCAGGGGAATTCCGACCACGATACGCTTCACGTCATTTTCGGCAACCAGTTGGCGCAGAGCAGCCATGTCGCGCTTTTTGCCCTCCTGCCGCCAGATAGTTTTCCCCGGAAACGCCAGCCGCGTCCCCTCCTCGCAAAATGCGACCCCAATCGTCTTCGCCCCCACATCCAGCCCCATAATCTTGCCCAATTCCTTACTCCTCAAAACTAAATACCTCACCCCAGCCCCTCTCCTTGCCGCGCAACGCGCTAGGAGAGGGGCTTTTTAGATATAAGATGTACGTAGGACATGATGTTTATTCTCCCCTGACTGAATGGCTATTCGCGTTCATTCGCGTTTATTCGCGGCTAATCTCGTACTGCTTTTCACGCCCCAATAGGATTGCGCAGGCGGCGACGCCCAACGCCGCAAGGGGAACCAGCATCAGCCCGCCTGTCCAACCAACTTTCGTGGACGCAACCGCGCCAACCGCCCAGGGAATCAGCGAGGTTCCCAATCCGCCACACGCCACGATGCAGCCGAAAATCGCGCCCAGACTATGCGCGTACCGCTCGCTCGCTTCCGCGCTCATCAGAATAAAAATGCCCGCAAAGCACAGGCCTGTTAAAACTATACAGGCTAAAACCACTGTGGGATTATGCCAGATCAGCGTCACTCCGGCGCAAACGGCTCCCGCAGTCGCCAGATAAGCGCACGAGCGCATAAAGCCTGCCTGCCCCATAAACTTGCCGGTCAAACTGCGCCCGATTGTCATAGCAATCCAGAACACGCTGATAACCGCGCCCGCAAGGGCTGCGCCTCCCGGCAGTTGTGTCTGAAAATACGTAGGCATCCACGAGAAATAGCCAACCTCAGCCCCCGCATAGCAAATCTGCATCACGCACAGCAGTTGTACCGGGCGTTGCTTCGCAGCGAGAGCATAGTTGAGGGAGGTGATAGTTGATAGTTGATAGTTGAGGGGGATTCTCCTATTCCCTTTTCCCTTTTCCCTTTTCCCTCTTCTCCACTTCTCCTTGTCTCCCCCTCTTCCTTCTGCGCCTGTAACGCCAGCAGCAGGGCGAACCCGGCGAACGCCGCGCCCGCGTACAGCAAGCGCCACGAGACTTGATGCGACAGCAGGACGCTTCCCAATCCCGGTCCAAGCGCGGCTCCCAATCCGAACGCCACCTGAATCGCCGCCAGCATCGCGCCACGCCGCAATGGATACAAATCCGAGGCCAACGCGCTGGAAATCACGCCCACCGCGCCGCTTCCCCCGCCGATGAGCAGGGACGCGGCAAGCGCGACACCGAACGAAGGCGCGCGGCTGAACACGATCAAGCCGGTTACAAACATCGCCTGTCCGAGCATCAGCACCGTTTTGCGGTTCCAGCGATCCGACGCGGGCGCGGCAATCAGCACAATCAGGATGAAGCCGACGAAATTGGCGGGAAACAAACGCCCCTGCGCGGCGGAACCAAGCTCGAACGTTTTGCCCACAGCGGGAAGCAGCACGCCAATCGCGCCCAAATACGCGGCATACAAAAACATCATCGCGCAGCATGTAAATGCCAGCATCCGCCGCTGCCACAGAATGGAATGGGAGGAAGCGGCGGCTGTGGGCGCGTTCCCTTCGCGTTGTGTAATCAGAATAATTCGTCCTTCAAAAGCCGCATGAAGCCGCGTCAACTCGCTATCAAGCCTTGCCTCGCCACAAGAGCAGGTAAAAAACACGCGCAAATCCCATTAGAAAATGCTGCAAAAACCTCGGCTCAGGCGTTCTAAATAATAGCATGTTTCCCGCGCGTCAGTGGCAGGAAACGCAAACAAAAAGGAAGTAGTGAGGAAGGAAGTTTGAAATGAAAATCGTTTTGTTTGGCGCGACGGGAATGATCGGGCAGCGGATTTTGCGGGAAGCGTTGCAGCGCGGCCATGATGTTACCGCTATCGCGCGCGACCCCTCCGGCGTAACGGCGCAGAATTCCACCCTGCAAACCATCACGGGCGACATTCTCAACCCACAAAGCGTGGCGCAGGTCGTGGCGGGACACGATGTTGTGATTACTGCCTACGGGCCAGGCAGCGGCGATCCGCAAACGCTGGTGACAGCCGCCCGCTCCCTGATTGCCGGACTGAAGCAGGCGGGCGTCAAGCGTCTGGTAATTGTCGGCGGCGCGGGTACGCTGGAAGTGGCTCCGGGCGTTCAGCTATTGGATACGGACAATCTGCCCAAAGAGTGGATGCCGCTTGTCCTCGCGCACCGTGACGCGCTCGACGTGTACAGGGCGGAGGGCAACGATCTGGATTTCAGCTATTTCAGCCCCGCAGCCTTCATTGAACCGGGTGAGCGTACCGGCAAATTCCGATTGGGCGGCGACCAACTGCTGACCGACGCGGAAGGCAACAGCCGCATATCGGCGGAAGACTACGCCGTCGCGCTTGTGGATGAAGCGGAAAATCCGCAGCATATCCGCCAGCGATTCACCATTGCTTATTGATGTTGGATGGCACTCGCTACTCAACTTTTTTGGAAGCGAAAACGGTTCCACGCGCGAAAGGAAGCAGGCTGCCCTTTACGGACAGGGCAATGGATTTGAACAGGCGGGCCGCTTCCTCCGAAATGGCTGTTTTGGCAAACACAATCACGACAAATAACTCCCGCGAGGGGAGCAGCCCGCCAAATCCGATCACGGACCGGACGCCATGCGAAAGGACAAAGTCCTCCTGCGCGGGGATGTACGGACTGCCCGCCGCTTCCGGCACGTAGAAAACGTTGTAACTGCGCTTGTTCGCGTCTTCCATCATCAGCCCGGAGTTGGGCGCGACGACCTGGCGGATTTCCAGCCCCATTTGCTGAATCATCTGCGAAATCATGGGCGACCGCATCACGACCTGCTCACTCAGCAGGGGAATGGCCTGATGGTTTAAGGAGCGCGTTCTGTCGTTCCATTCCGGCCTGTCGCCCGCTGTCGCCAACAGCGTCAGGCATTTGGTTTCCGGCTGAATGGCAATGCCGCCCGCCGCGTTTCTGGCAAAGCCGCGCAGCAGAATCGGCAATTGCCCGAAATCATGCGTTTTATAAAAGCGGACGAGCGCACAGGATTTTTCGCCGGAATCATCCTCGCCCAACTGCGTATAAAGATAGGCGACAATCTCCTGCGCCACCTCCTCCATGCTGCCTGCGCCGGTCCCGATTTTACCAAGCGCGTCGCTGCACTCCAGCACATCCCCGATAGAAAACCGCGTCAGATTGAACATATAGTCTCGGCTCCTTCAGGCATCGCGGTCGTTTTCATTCGCAAGCGTATTGCGCGTAATTTGCTGCGAACTCCAATGCTCACTCGTTTGCACATGCGCGGCGCGAACCCATTTGGCGACGTTTACGGCAAACTCCGCGTCGGCAAAGTTTGACGCAACGCGAACAACAAGGCCCTCCTGCTCTGGGCCGTAACTGCGCTTTTGCAGCAGAATTTCGGTTCGCTTTTGCAGTTCCGCTTCGGTTGTTATTGTACCCCGCCATAATACCGGTACCGTACTCAAATTCAATATGTCACAGGCGGCAACAGTTTCATCCCATGACAGCCATTCCATTTTATCGGTATCGCGAATCCCGAAAACAAGCAGAAACGCGGGCAGGCGATTGTACGCGATGCTGTGCCGCGCCCACAGCCACTCGCCGAAAATTTGCCAGCGCGCGGGTATCTGCCAGCGCAAAGTGGCGTGAACGGCTTTAAGCGCGTCGAAACTAGGATGGCGCGGGGTGTCGTTATGGCTGCGGGCAAACACCTGTTCGCGCTCCAGGCACACGTTGGAACCGTCCAGTTTCTCGGTAATCACCAGTTCCCGATGCAGCAGCGCATCCACACTCGCAAGTTTGCGGTCATCTTTCGTGCCACCCGGCGACCAGAGCAGGTGACTTGTGCGCGGATATTTGTCGCTCATAGCAGGTTGTCGGGAGAACGCGACGCCCGTCCCAATCCTTTCTTCACGCATACACTCAGGATAGTTTACGATGTGGTTTCCTGTAAAAATTGCGTACCCGCTGCTGTCGTTCTGTATTTTTGCTGAGACGAACTTGGATGTTGCGGGATAGTCATTGTCAGAAGTCCTCGGCTTAATAAAGGTTTGAGATACGTATTCCGAAAGTTCCGCGCGTCTTTTAATCCTAACTGCGCCTGCATACTTGCGCGATCACGAGGGCTGATGCAAAATTCCAGCAGTTGCCGAAATTGCCTGTTGTATCTGGCAGGCAGAGAGGAAGCGTTGTTCGTGGCAGCTTGTACAATAGCTTGGGGGGTAAATGGCTCAACTTGGGGGGTGACTTGGGGGGTAGAAGGGTCAGCCTGTACGGTAGCTTGGGGGTAGACAGGCCAGCTTGTGTCAACTACCACCTGCTAAAGCAGGTGGCTTGTCCCTACGCGGAAGCGAGTGCTTCTTTGCGGAACATTAGGGCGGGTGACAGTTCGCCCCGTGCCTTCAAGTTGAGCGCGGCGTTATAGTCCGCGTTCAACTTCAGGCCACAGCAGACACAACAGAAACCTTCCTGACTCTTGCGGTTCGCTCGTTCGCAGTGACCACACGCGGAACAGGTTTGCGAACTGTAACGCGGGTCTACTTCCACAAGGGGTATGCCTGCACGACGCGCCTTGTAGGTGAGGAAGGTTTTGAGTTGATGAAATGTCCAATTGTTGAGTTCGGCTCGCATAGCGCGATTCAAACCGTTTCCTCGTTTCCGAATCCCGGTTAAGGTTTCGATGGCGAGTGCCTTCTGTCGCATGAGTGCCAGTTGAACCAGTTTCTTTGAAATACAGTGATTTACGTCTTTGACGAAGCGGGACTCTTTTCGCCGCGCTTTTTGAAGATGCTTCCTTGCGGAACGGGTTTTCTTCGGTTGAAGCAGTTGCCGCAGGCGGCGGTACTTCTTCCTTACCTTCTTGACCGGTTCCCCGGTGTAGGTGTTGCCTTCGCTGTCTGTCGCTACGTTGACAATTCCGAGGTCTACACCGATTACGCCCGTAGGCTCTATCAGCGCGGCTTCCTGAACAGTGACGGCGACGCACAGGTAGAACACGCCGTTACGCAGAACGAGGTCAGCCTGCCCGCGCTTACCTTGCAGGAGTTCTTTCTGTACAGGAGAGCAGGCGAAGGGAACGTTTAGCCTGCTTTTCAGAGTTTTGATGTTGACAACTTGCGCGTCAACTTTCCACGTCAGCAGGTTCTTATCTAGTTCGGCGGCGCCAAGTAAGCGAAAAGTACGCGGTACGGCCTTATCCAGTTTGTAGGCGTTGGCTACCTTGCTGATGCAGCGCGCGGTATGGCAAGAGGGCAGTTTGAACGTTTCCCGCGCCGCGTAGTACGCCCGCTCATGCAAGTCGTATTGCCGGAAGTTCCGTTCCGAGAACGCTATCTCGCTAATCCAGTCACAGGCAGTATTGCACATTTTCACCGTTTCCACAAGGAGGGTGAACTGCTCTGCTGTTGTATTCAGTTTGACGGTGACTGTGATTTGCATGATACTCTTACAGTTCGTTCGCCTGCTTCACTGGAACGGAAGCGGCAATAATTCTGCACAATTCTGCACTTTTTGAGAATGAACTGCTCTGTTTCGCGGCTCAGGGCGGCAACCGTCAACCATGCAGGAGAGGGTAGTCATTGGGACACATGCGGCAGATTACGTCCTGCGCATTGTCGTCAATGTAGAGGTCATAGAAACAATTTTCAAATTTCGTTATCTCCTTATTCGGCTATCTCTGCAAATGCAGTAGAATAAGGGTGCAGGCGTCCGAGCAAGATTTTCTGCACCCGCCTGAAAGTGATTTTCTAGATCGCTTTCAGGCATCTTTGTTTGTCACCTTCAATTATATGTGTTCTATCTCCTTTTGTCAATGGCGAAATACGGCATTAGCAAAATTTCATCCTTAATCTTCTCATAAAACACGGGATAGGAGGTACTATATCTATGGAGGCAACAGGCAACTATGTACACGTTCGTAACAGTTCCCAAAGCGGCAAGTTTGCTCGGAGTTACTGAAGACTCTGTTCGGGATGCAATTCAGCGTAAGGCTATTATTGGCGGCAAAATCGGTGGCAGATATTACATCGTGAAGGAGTCGCTGGAAACATACAAACCGAGGGAGTATCCGAGGGACGGGGAGAAGAAAGAAGCAGACGAACAACTTTAAGATTTGCTGGTAGTATCTTTGTAAACGTTTCTACGTCCTGAATATTGTGAGACTGCAAAAGCTTGCCTCTCCGTTTCACATAGGAGATCGTCAATGAAGAAGTATTTTGATGCTGAACATCTGCGAAAACTATTTGCCTTTTACTGGATACATGGAGTTCTACTTGCTGTTGAGATAGCTTTCGTGTTCTGGATACTTCGCAAAGGCTTTCTCTTTAGAGGTTATGTGCAAGTTGAACAAGGAAAATCTTGGTGGACATTGTTGGGGCCTTATGCGGCTCCCGTCGCAGGTTTGTTTGGCGGCTCGGTGGCGTTGTGGACATACAATCGGAGTCACAAACAGAAACAGGAGCATTTTGATCGCCAGTCTCTTGATGCTCAATTTACGGATATTCTAAACAGACTGTCCAACAAAGATAGTGCTGCTATAAGAGCCAATGCCGCCTTACGCCTTGCAGAAATGGCTCGTCAGCAAGCACCGGGCAAAAACAAAGGAATCACGCCTGAGAGCTATCCATTTTTTGAACGTGCCTCTTCCCAACTTGCTACGATGTTGCATATGGAAGATGAACAGGTAGTTCGTGATGAAGTAATTAAAGCAATTGGCAAAATGGCAGAATTCGCAGAAAAGGGCAATCAGCACCTTTTGCACATTTTAATAGCAAATTTGGCAGATGCAAATCGGAGCGCGAAAAAAGCATTTATAGATGCTTTGGCTCAGTTTACATACTTCACAAATCATGAAGCGGATTATCTCCAAGAACTTTCCGGTATTGCACGTTTGAGTATTTCACACAGTGCAACGTTGTTATGTTTGGAGAGTTTGATACAAGAAGATGAGTGTTTGAATGCGGCTGTGTATTACGGAACATTACGGAACGCGCAAAGCCAAGAAGTGGCTCATGAGCATGAAAAAGAGGTTCATATCAACATCCGGTCACGCTCTGCAAAGCTAGTTGACACGCGCAACGCATTGGTTATTGCCTTGCGTAGCTTATCAATACCGTCCGACGTACCTGAAGACCTGACACAACTAAGAAATTGGAGGCGTACCTTTCCCATTGATCTGAACTCGTGTTTTCTGGCAGGCGTAAACCTGTTAAATGTTCATTTGCCGGGTGCGGATATGAACTATACGCACTTACAAGGTTCCCGCTTTGATGGCGCAGATTTGAGGGGAGCGCGTCTTGTCAGAGCGCAAGCTCAAAACACAAAATTTATGAGCCAAGAATTGAAAAAGGGTAGCAAATTGCAGGGAGCGCGCTTAGAACATGCTTACTTATCAGTATCTACATTTCTGCATGCTGACATGACAGGAACTATTCTATTTGCAGCACACTTACAAGACGCTTTCGTAGGCTCTTGCATCTTAAAGGAAGCGTATATCAGTAATGCAGAGTTACAAAGAACCAGTTTTGCGGGGAGCATACTAACGAACGCCATGATTGGCGGTGCTATTGTCGTTGAAGGAGTAAATGAAAATAGTATCAGCCAATTGTGGTGTAATACTAATGTGGAGGAAGCAGATTTTCACAACGCGCCGCCTCATGCAGGAGGTATCTTAGATAATGAACTCTTGGATAAATTCCATAGAGCTTTCCTAAACAAAGCCTTTCACAATGTCGAGATGAAAGAAGTTGAGGAGAGAAAAGTTTCTTCTAACGCTGAAGTATACCGACAAGAAACAGAAGCCTCAAACGTGCCAATTGAGCTAGGACACAAGCCGGGAGCGTAGCGGGATACGGCAGGGCGCACCGGGCAGACACGAGACGACAACACGACCAGAGACAGGCGAACCGTCATAGAGTAAGCCCCTTCCTCATCGGAGTGGCTTGTGGCGTTCAGGCCGGGAACAAGGCAGGCCGGGGTGAAACGGGCGCGTGAACACGAGAGGGCGGCAAGACGCAAGCCCGCGAAGACACGAACAACAGAAGACAGCAGCAACAGACAACCGCCTTCTACCAACGCGATAGAAGGCGGTTGGCACGAGTTTACAAGAACTATACACGAACGATTCCAACGAAAGGAGAACAGGAGATTGGAAATATGGATATAGCCGTGTTCAGTATCAGGATAGAATTCGGCTTCACTTTGCCGGTTCAGCGTTCCAAACTTTGATGTCGTCGAACCAGCCGTCCTTGCCCCCAACGCCAATCTCGATCTTGGACTTGGTGGCGTGGCCGATGCCGGGGGATTTGAGGTAGCCGGCGGGTTTGCCGTCAATGGTGACGCGCATCTCCTCACCGATGGTTTCGACCACGAAAGTGTACCATTTGCCCGCTTCCAGTTTCGCGGGGAACGTAGCGCTGTGCGCGGCAAGCAGTTTGCTGATTTCGGCTTTGTTGGCAACCGCATCTTTCCGCAGTTCGATGAGGGCGTTGCTCTGGCTGCCGTCGCGTTCGTCAAGGAGGGTCACTCTGTCCAGCCGAACCTGGGCGCGGCACAGGTGGCCGTAGTGGGAACCCTCATACTTGCGATCGTCGAACTCCACATCCATCATCGTTGCGCCCTCAAAGCGGATTCTGCACTCCACAACGCTGTTTTTTGTGGGCAGTTCCAGTCCGTAAACGGCGGCATGAGCGGTGATGATGGACTTGCCATCGGGGGCAGGAGTGTCCTTTTCGCGCGTCTGCGAACCTTTCAGCGCGCCATTCTCGAAAACGAAAGTATCCACAACCCGATGCCAGCGCTTGTCATGCTCCGCGCTGCTGAAGTCGTCGGCAAACAGCAGTTCTTTCTTTGCGGCAAGCGACTTGACCGGCACGGTGTCCAAATCCGCCGGGTGTCCGCCCGGTCGCCTTCGGGCAAAACCGGAAGGGCATGCCAAAGACACGGCAGCCGAGACAAGGAGGAGACAGGGAACAAGGCGATGGCGCGTATTCATGGTGTTTAAGAAACCTTTCTTGATTCTACTCCACAACCTGATCCGTAGCGAACTCTGCGCTGCGAATGGAGTTTTCCAGCATGGCGACGGCGTTTTGGGTTTTCGCGCTCAGGGCGGCGGCGGCTTCCATCGTATAACTAAAGTTGGCGATGCGGGCATGGTGCGGCGGAAGCGGGTTGCCGACGATCCACACGTACAGAATTTCCAGCGAACCGTCCTCCTGCCGCGCTTTGGTGGTGTAACTCAACAGCGCGTTGCCGTTCTTCAGAATTTCCAGTTTTTTGGTTTTGGAATTGCTCATGGCGTCCAAAACCTGCGCCAGCATATCCGACGTGACCTGATTCGGGTTCTGCACGGTGAACAGGCTCAGGCGCAAAATGCCCGCGTCCTCCACATCCTCATAGTACAATCCCGACTCGTCTTCCAGGTCAACATCTTCCACCCAATCATCGGGAACGGAAAACGTCACGGCGTTGCGATAAATCATCTGCTGCATAGGCTTGTCTGCTTTCACCTCATTTTTGATCCGGTTTGATTTTGACAACCGCGCAGTCGCCGGGTATGGACGGCTGCCAGATGTTGATCGCCATTGCGGGATTACCGGGCGTACTCGCTTTGGAACCGACTGTCGTATTCGAGGCAATGGACGGATCGGCAACGAAAATCAGAGTGACAGTGATACCCTGAACGCCGTCATTGATTTTGGCGCGGGCATAAATCGCCTGCACTTCGGGAAAGCCGCCATTGTCGCCTAATGTCACGAGGGGCGGCGCGTCAGAACCCGTGCGAACGAAAAAGTCAATGCGCTGATGGCCGGCGCGCGTGTCCGGCACAATGTCGCGCAGGTTGAAGTGAATCCGGTGTGGCGCAGTGGGGAAACTCCCAAACCCTTCCCGCATCGGATGCCCCAAGCCCACATCCGGCACGGGAACGCTCGGCGTCAGGTTGGCGTGAACGACGCCGGGGCGGATCGGTACGGCGGGCGCATACATCGGCGTATCACCGGTCGGTTCCGTTGACGTCACTTTTTGCCAATCGGCATGAGACTGCAAAAACGCGGAGTCGGCGCGATTTACGAAGCGTATCCAATCGTACTCGCCCTTTGCTCCTGCCAGTTTACCGCCGATGATAAGCCGTATCGTCAGGCGGCGCGTATCCGCTCCCGCCGCTTTGCCCATATCCACGAGCGTAATTCCGGGGCGCGTCAGGGTGGCAGAGCGCCACGAGCGTACAGCCTTGCCGCTTATATCGCGCTCCTCAATATCCAGGTGCGCGTAACTGCCCGCTTCCAGACTGCTGACTCGCGCCATGAGAACGGGGTAACGCGCCAAATCCGCGCTCACGGTTCGCGTCACGCCGCTCCACTGAAATTGATAGGGAAATCCGTCGAGCACATGCGGCAGGCGCAGCGTCAGGCTGCCTTTACGGGCCGCGTACACGTCCGGCTGATTTTCCATACTGAGCGGATGCCACAAACCCGAATCGTTCATCTCGTCGTGCCAGCCGATGACAAGGGGCGCGTTTTGCCGCGTTTTGCCGCCCGTCTGCCTGGACGCCCCCGACACGCTCACAGCCATCAGCGAACACAGTATCAATCCCGCGATAGATTGTTTCATGCCTGTCCCTCTTCTTTCTGTCTCCCCTCTTTAAGGATACCTCTTTCCCCGACGCGGGGCATAATCTTAAACCGGGAGAGGTAAGATTGGAGTTTTTCTGCCTCCTGTCGGGCATCGGCCAGCGCGACATAACCATCCGGTCTGACAAGGTAAAGGGCATTGCGCTCTAATCCGGCCTGACTCGCGTCATCATTCCAGCCGAAGGTACAGACGGGGATACCAGCCTTCTGCGCGGCATCGCGCAAAGGGGGTTCAGCCTCGCCATACACATGAATCTGCCAATCAAGCGATTGGAGCGGTTCAAAGTTATCGCTTCCGTCGCTGAATGGAACCCAGGGCAGGCGGTCGCCGCCGTGAACATTGCCCGCTTCGCCCTCGCTGAGCAGACTCTGATGATAGTTGATGCGCGTCTGCGAAACCAGGCGAAACGCGGTATCCCGCACGCCTGAAAAGCCAAGCGCGAACGGCACAAGGTGCGGGAACAGTGTTTCTCGAAACAACTGATGGCCCACGCCCGATCCGGTCATTAGCTGGAATAGTTTGTCTGTTGTGGCGACGAGCGAACGGGCAAAGGCGATACGCTCCGGCTCGTAGGTGTCGAGGAGTGAAACATCGGCGCGGCCACTAACCACAGCGGCCAGTTTCCACGCCAGGTTGACGGCATCGCCAATGCCCGTATTCATGCCCTGCCCGCCCACAGGGCTGTGAATATGTCCCGCATCCCCCGACACAAACACGCGCCCGATGCGGAAATGATCGGCCACGCGGTGATGGGCGCGGTACGTGGAAAACCAGTTCACCTTCTCGACGCGAATGTCCGCTTCTTTTTCCACGAACGAGCGTATGTCGTCGAAAGCAATGTTTTCCCGGCCTTTCAGCTCTTCGGGAACCACGCCGATCAGCCGGTTCATTCCCGTGCTTCGGACGGGCAGAATGAGCAGAATGTCGCGGGCAGTGAGACAAAGACTGAAGTTGTGGCCCCCTGCCGCTTCCCCGTTGGCTTCCACATCGGCCACGAAATACGTCTTGTCGTAGGTTCCTCCGCCGAAACCAAGCCGCAAACTTCCGCGTACGGCGCTGCGCGCGCCATCACATCCGCACAGATAGGAAGCGACGCAGTCCTCCTGCGTCCCCGCTTTGTTGCGCAAGGTCGCGTGTACGGCATCGCCCGCTTCGCGCAATTCCGTAAGTTCCGTATTCCACTCCACCTGAACGCCCGCGTTGTTGAGTTGCGCGACGAGCAGCCGTTCGTGGTCATCCTGTGGAAAACTGAGTATGAACGGATAGGGACTCATGCCCTTGCCGAAATCGGCGATTTTGATTTCGGAAACAAGACGATTATGCGCGCGCAGGTGAATGGCCTCAATTGGAATTCCTTTGCTCACCACTTCATCTGCGAAACCGAGTTGGCGGTAAAACTCAAGGGTACGGGCCTGCACCGCCATCGCACGCGACGCCTGGCCGGGACCGGAATTTTTGTCAATGATGCGCGGCGCAATACCTGCGCGGGCAAGAAACAGCGCGAGCGCGAGTCCAGTTGGCCCCGCTTCGACAATCAGAACTTGCGTCTCGTTCACAGGAATATCACCCTTCATCCTTTATCCTTTGCTACATCACGGGGCCGAGCATCCAGGGCGCGAACTCGTCCTCGCCCAGCCCCTGCGCTTCGCTTTTGGTTTTCTGGCCTCCCGCGACCGCGATCAGCGTCTCGAAAATCTGATGCCCCACATCCGCAATCGGAACGCCGTTCAGAATCACGCCCGCGTCCAAATCCATATCCTCTTCCAGACGGTTGTACAGGGCTGAGTTGGTGGCGATTTTCAGGACGGGAGCAGGCTTGAAGCCCAGACAGGAGCCGCGCCCGGTTGTAAACACGACCAGATTGCAGCCGCCCGCAACAAGACCTGTGACCGATACCGGATCGTGTCCCGGCGTGTCCATGAATGTCAGCCCTTTTTTGTCAATCCGCGCGCCGTACTTGTATACTTCGACAAGCGGCGACGACCCGGCTTTCGATACCGCGCCGAGCGACTTTTCGTAGATGGTTGTCAGCCCGCCCTCTTTGTTGCCCGGCGAGGGGTTGCCGTCAATGGTTGCGCCCCATACGCCCGTGTACCACTCCCACCAGCGCATCAAATCCACCAGTTTTTGCCCCACTTCGGGCGTTACGGCGCGGCGGGTGAGCAGATGTTCCGCGCCGTAGGTTTCACTGGTTTCCGCCAGAACCCAACCCGCGCCATGCCGCACAAACGTATCACCCGCGTCCCCCACCGCCGGGTTCGCGGTCACGCCGGAATTGCCGTCGCTGCCGCCGCAGTTCGTGCCGACAATCAGGCCTGATACCTGCTGCGGCGTCCGTTTCGCCTGACTCGCCTTGCGCAGCAATTTGAGAGTCTCTTCCACGCCCTGCTCAATGGCTTTGCGGATACCGCCCGACTCCTGAATCGTGAACATCGGGGGCAGTTGCGGACGTCCCTGAAGTAGTACATCGGCGGAAATCAGGCCGCCGTTTTGCGCCATGCTCATCGCCTGATTCACCTCGCAGCCCAATCCCGCCAGCAGATACGCGCCCACATTCGGATGATCCGCCATGCCGCTCAAGGTTCGCTGCAACTGGTGGTAGTCCTCGCTGCCCATCGCCTGCCCACAGCCGCTCTTGTGCGCGTAGGGGATTACGCCATCCACGCCCGGAAAATCGCGCATTATATCGGGTGAACGAAAGCGGTCGGCAATAGCGTTCACTGTAGAGGCCGAACAGTTCACGGTAGACACAAGCGCGACATAGTTGCGGGTTCCCACGCGCCCATCCGGGCGGGCGAAACCGGGAAACGTCCGCTGCAAATGCGCGGGTACATACGCGACTTGCGGCACGGCGCTGCTGAACTCGTAATCCAGATGCAACGCGCCCGCGCCCGCTGTTTCGCCCGCGCCAAATCCCAAATTCTGCACATGCACCCAGTCGCCCGCCAGAATGGGGCGCGTGGCGTAGCCAATGACCTGCCCGTACTTGCGCACCGGAGCGCCCTCCGCAACACCGCTCAAAGCAAATTTATGTCCGGGCGGAACGGTCTGGTTGACCCGCAGCGCGCTTCCATCCGGCAAAGCGAGAACCGTTCCCATTCCAATTCGCGTTTTAGCGACTGCAACCTCATCCCCGTCGCGCAGCAGAATCGCCACCCGATTTAATTCTATTTCCTTCGGTTCCACTTCCCGCTCACTCATTATCGTCATGCCAACTCCTCATTCCTGTTCGATTTGTTATCGCTTCCTCATTATAGCGCATACCGCGTTTTCCTGCCGTAAAAGGATTGTTCAGCTTCCCCGGCGAATAGTATTCTAACAGACTATATTAGAGAGATATTGTGAGCGATATTTGCATTATTCGCTTCCACTTGACTTGCGAACTTTCTACATTTGCGCAGCGGAAACACGATGACCACAAACGCATCCAGTCCTTTTTATATTACGGGCGGCACGCTGCCCCGCGAATCTTCCTCTTATGTTACGCGCCGCGCGGATACGGAGCTGTACGAAGGGTTGCGGGCGGGCGAGTATTGTTACGTCCTGAACGCGCGGCAGATGGGCAAATCCTCTCTGTGCGTGCGGACGATTGCCCGATTGCAGGCGGACGGCATCAAAACCGTGTTCATAGATTTGACGCGGTTCGGCGGTAAAAATCTCTCCGCCGAGCAGTGGTATGCGGGATTGCTGGCGGAAATCGGGCGCGAACTTGGCCTGCGCGCGGAGTTTCTGGCGCACTGGAAAGCGCGTCAGGAACTTGGCCCGATGCAGCGTTTGTTCGAAACCCTGCGGGAAGTCGGACTGGAGCGTTGCCCCGAACCAATCGTGATTCTGATTGATGAAATTGACATCGCGCGCAGCCTGCCGTTTTCCACCGATGAGTTTTTCGCGGCCATACGCGAATGTTACAACAGCCGGGTTCAGGAGCCGGAATATGCGCGGCTCACCTTCTGCCTGCTCGGAGTGGCCGCGCCTTCCGAACTGATTTCCGACCCGCAAACCACGCCCTTCAACATCGGGCGGCGCGTGGAACTGCGCGATTTCACCCGCCGGGAAGCGCAGCCGCTTGCCAGTGGCCTGCAATCCCTTAGCGCCGGTTCGCAGCCGCAATCCGTAAGGCTTTCAAGTCGCCGGTCGCAGCAGGTATTCGACCGTATTTTCTATTGGACAAACGGCCATCCCTATCTCACGCAGGTGTTGTTCAAAGCGGTTACAGGCGTGGAAGCAACGCCGCTCGCGAGCGCGGCGCGTGGCAGGGGGCATGGCACACCCGGCGAAGTGGACAAACTCTGTCACGAACTGTTTCTCTCCACCCGCGCCCGGAATTCGGAAGACAATCTCGCGTTCGCGCGCAACCACCTGCTGAAAGGCGATGTGGACACGACGGCCCTGCTGGAACTCTACGAGCGTGTCCTGCGCGGCAGGCAGGTGGCAGACGATCCCACCAATCCTCTTGTCGAGCGGCTGAAATTGGCGGGGGTGGCGCGAAGCGAACAGGGAAGGCTGCGCGTCCGCAATCGCATCTACCGGCAGGTATTCAATCGCGCCTGGGTACGCGAAAACATGCCGGGAGATGAACTGCGCCGACAGGGTCGCGCCTTTCGGCGGGGCGTTCGCTTGACGCTGGGAGCGCTTGGCGGTGTTACCCTTATCGGCCTGATTGCCTTCGGGCTGTGGCGAAGCAGCCTGGAAGCGGAGCCGCAAATCGAGATTCCCGCCGTGAAAATAACGCCAAATCAAGATGCTTATGACAACTTTGTGGCGGCGTCAAAATCCCTCACAAAGGAGAGCCGCAGTTTTGTTCTTGTGAATAAAAAGGGGCAAATCTACAGAACGGATGAAAAGACAGGCAAGGAAATTATCTACACGCGGCGCGAAACGGAGGCGCTGCTGCGCGCCAACACGGACGCGCTGATCGGCTTTCGACAGGGACTGAAATTTGCTTACCAGGAGCCGCAGTATCGCTCGTTTGACACGATGTTTCCACAATACGCCGCTTTTCGCGCGCTGGCGCGTGTGCTGCGCGTGGAAGAGCGAGCGCGGGCAGACCGGGGCGATCTGACAGGCGCAGCGGAAAGCGGCCTGGACATCATGGATTTAGGTTGCCGCGTTCAGCATAGCGCCTCAATGCTGGGAAGACTGGTGGGCCTTGCCTGCCAGGATATTGGACGCCGTGATCTCTGGACATGGGCAGAAAAGCTCCATGCATCGGAGGCGCGGCGCGCGGCGCGCCGCATGGAGGGGATTGAAGCGGCGTCAACACCGCTTGCCGAGGTAATGGAGGAGGAAAAATGGGCGCAACTGGCAGGGCTGATAGAAGTTTACCGCTCACCAGATTGGCGCGCCAAACTGCTGAATTCCTGGAAGGAAGCAGGTCCCGTTGAGCGTCAGTTTGATGAGGCGCGTATCAGGACCATGCGTTGGGACTTGTGGTTCGCAGGTAAGCAGGATTGCCTGGAGAGTTACACGCGTTACCTGGGTCAAAGTATCGCCTACGTTTCGCAGCCTTACGCCGCGCATTCGGCTCCGCCTGCGGTTCCGCAAAATGTGGTTGGAACGATTCTGACGGAGAACACAAACGGAGACGGCGTATCCGTGCTTAATACATGGTGTAAAGATGTCGGCTGTCGCGCGCTGAACGAATTGATTATTGCCAAACTCGCGCTGCGCGCCTATCAGCAGGAACATGCCGCGTACCCGGACACTTTGCAGGAATTGGTGAAAGCAGGTATTTTGGCGCGCGTCCCGATGGATTCTTTTGCGCTGAACGCGCCCTTGCGGTATCAGCGCCGGGGAACCGGTTACGCGCTGTACAGTGTTGGGCCGGACGGCAAAGACGATGGGGGTATCCCACTTCACGCGAAGACGCCGCCCACACAGGAGCCAGGCGCAGAGCCTCAGACAATCAAACGTAATGTTGAGCCGACAGACATGGGGGACGTGGTTGCAGAATAGGTTGAAGCCGCAGTCTAACTGAAACGCAACGTGTCAGTTCTCTGCCGGTAATTCGTCTGACAGAGCGGCGCTGTGGGCAAGTCGTCGCTTTTGCCGTTCCGCAGGGGTGGGCGGCGGCACGATGAACGTCATGCCGTCGTAGGCGGTCTGAATGTGGTAGGGCGCGAGGCGCGCTTCCCATTCGTCGTGCATCATGTTGCTCATGTGCGACAGGTGTGTGACCGTCATGGGCTTGTCCTGCGCAAAGGTTCCGCTTGAAATCAGCCGGGATTGCAGCCGCAACACATCGCCAATGGACAGATGCCCCGGATAGCCGCCGTCCTCCTGCCCTTTCTGGCACTCCACCACGATTCCGTCAAGGGTAATGTCCTTCAAAAACAGCCAGGTTATGTCCTCGTACCAGCCGGTATCGCTGGCATACAGCAGAATTGTACCCTGCGCGTCCTCAATGAGATAGTTGAAACAGGTGGTGGAATGGTCGTGCTGCGCCACAAGGGGCGTGATGTGATAGCCGTCAATGCAAACCGTTTCCCATGCCGTAAGCACATGAAGCGTGATGGGCAACGTTTCTACGTGAAGATTGGCGTACAGCCACTCAATCACTTCGGGCGGGCCGTATACGGGGAGCGGTTCCGGCAGGGGCGCGGTGACAAAATAGGCGCCGAGATACTGGAGTTCCCCGCCGCAAAAGTGGTCGTCATGAATGTGCGTAAACAGCAATGCCTTGATACTGCACAGGTCAATGTTATGGGCAACCACCTGATGAAACGTATCCGGGGGCAGGTCTATTTTGAGTACGCCGTCAATCAGCGCGGACGAGCGGGTGCGAATGTTCTTGCCACCCAGCGTTCGCGCCTGAAGACACGATTGGCAGCGACAAAACAGGCCGGGCCAGCCTTCTGCCGCCCCGGTTCCGAGCAGGGTAACGTTCATAGTGATTTCCAGTACCAGCCCGCGCAAGCCGGCGAGCAAGGTTTTCAGCAGGTATTCAGGAAGTATTATACTCTCATTATAGCCGTTTCGTTAAACAATAAACAGTGAATTACATTACACAGCGAGTGTGATTTATATCACACCATAAAGCAGCCGGGCATATTACAGGTAATCTCCGTCGGGATCGAAGACGCGCCTGCACTTCCAGCAGCGCATCGTGTCCACAGCGGCAATAGACTTGCAGCGCGGACACTGGCGCATCCGAATGGGAAAGCGCCCACATTGCCTGCAACGGATGCTATCCCCGTAGACCAACGCGCCGCAATGCCCGCAAGCCCCCTCGTCCCCCGCTTTCAGCGTCCCGCCGACAGTGGGAGTTGTATTATTC
Source organism: uncultured Chthonomonadaceae bacterium (assembly GCA_963817895.1). GTDB lineage: Bacteria > Armatimonadota > Chthonomonadetes > Chthonomonadales > Chthonomonadaceae > CAWFQB01. The sequence goes on along the minus strand of CAWFQB010000001.1, from coordinate 780,403 downwards.
CCCTCCGAAGCGGAGGTTGAAGGTCTGTTATCGCTCATACTCTACGATACGTAATGGATACACACGGAATTACCTCACCCCAACCCCTCTCCTAGCCGCGCAACGCGCCAGGAGAGGGGTTTTTTGATTCGTAAAACTTTCGCTCTTATATAGATTTTTAGTAAGTTTTAATGAATAAAAATTTTTTATATCAAAATAGCGCATGAACCTAAATTAGCATTACATATAATACCCTGCACACACCAACCTCTTACCATTAAAATGTAGTATCAGTCAAAAAAAGCCCCTCTCCTGGCGCGTTGCGCGGCTAGGAGAGGGGTTGGGGTGAGGTAATTCCGTGTGTTACAAGCGGCTTTTCGCCATGGCGCGGAAGTAACTCCACAGCGATACGCCCAGCACCACAACGGCGGTCAGCGCCCACATAAACGCCCAGAACGCGGCGGGCAGCAGATACATGTGCTGCATATTCAGCGCGTCGGTTTGCGATTCGGGCATTTTGGTGGACAGGTACAGCAGCGTCCGCAAATCCACCAGCGCGTTCAGGCTGCATTGTACGGCCAGGAACATCGCCAAAAACTCCGCGACGCGCGGCGACGCTTTGCGGGCCGCGAACCAGAACAGTCCGGCGATGCCCAACCCGGTCACAAGCGTAAACGGATCGCGCACCCATATCATAATCGCCAGCATCGCCCCGGCCAACGCGTACAGCATCACGCGCCCCGGATTTTGCAGTCCGCGTAGGCGCCCCAGTTGCAGCAGGGCCGCGCCGAACAGCGTGGTTCCCAGATAACCCGCGCTGCATACGAGCCAGGCGGTCAACGCGGTATAGCCCGTGCTATACGTCAGGCCGCTGCCATTGGGCGCGACGGACACGGACGATACGCTGCCGCCCACCAGCAGGGAAGCCAGCGCGTGTCCGCTCTCATGCACAAAGGTGACGAACAACCGCAGCGGGTACAAAAAGACCTCGCTGTAGGGCACAAAACTTAGAATAACCGTCAGCACTGTAGCAAACAGCAGCAGCGCGCGGGTATCCTTCTGCGCGGGCGAAACGCCATCCGCGCGGAAACGCTCAGGCAAACGGTATGTCGGTAAATTGGCGCTCATGATGTCCTTCCTGTTCTGTTACAGGCGTTCAGGCTCGGTTCTCGCAGCAATATCCAGTAACATCATCGGCTGCGTAATCGTAACGTTCTATTTTAACTTTCTCTACTTCTATTTTACCAGACGCGGACGGTAAATGTTTGGTTCACTCGAATCCGCTTCTATTATTTCTGTACGAGTTTCAGGCGGCGAATGATTTCATCCATTGTCGGCTTCAACGGGAGAAAATCTGGCGACATCGGCGGCGCTTGCACAGTTATCATTGCGCTACGATGCTTGAAAGCGTCGTAATGATTCAGCAGCACAGTGAATTGAAACCCATATCTCGCGCTGCCCCCACCTGTGTAGCCGGTTGATTCCAATTCAAAGCCAACCCAATCGGCGTGAGTAAGCGGTGTCGTTTTCACCTTTTTGAATATTGCGCGATCATTAGAAATCAGTGTTTGCCTTACCATGTCCAACTCTTTGCGTCCCTCGTCGCTTGTTGTCACGGGACGTTCGCCAATATGGATGGTTATGCTTTCAAACTTCCACTGGCGCATATCCATCTTGAGGATGTACTCGTCCCACCAGCGAGATAAACCTGTGGGACGGGGCGCAGTCACCGTCAGATAGGAGTGGGTGTCATCTTCAGAAATTCCCTCCCACCCCGGCGGAACCTCAACGATGAGCGCGCTTCCACCGTCGCCCGCTTCAAGGCGAACCGTTCGCCATGTCCGGCGCATGGAAGCGTCAAGGCCAACCCACATCAGCGCCAGTAAGAACAAAACTACGCCTATTTTCCATGCGGCGCGTTTGCTTCCTTTATGTTCGGCAGTCACAGGCTTCCACATTTCAATTCTCCAACAGGTATACTAACATAAACACTTGTTCTTTTTCCTTTCGTCTTTTTCCTTTTTCCTTCCCTATGGACACGATTACCTGGGCGCTGCTGTTTGAATTAGGACTGCTGACGGGCATTGTCGGGCCGATGCAGTACGGATCGCATCTGATACGCGCCGGACGCTTTCGGCAGGCGTTGCCGATTTTGCGCGCGTACCATGCCGCAACTCGCGCGCTTCCCCGCTGGCGCGGGCCGACAGCCGGGTTTCTGTGCGCCTGCTATGTGGGCCTGGGCGAGTTCGCGCTGGCGCGTCCGTTTGCGGAAATTGCTGTGCGCGAAAACGAGAAGCAGGGATTTGCGTCGCATCTGGCTGCCGCCCGCGCGCATCTGGGCATCATTCTGGTGCGGCAGGGCGACTTTGCCGAAGCCGGAATTCTGCTCGACCAGACGTTGAGCAACCCCATTCCCAAACGCCTGCGCCCAACCGTTGAACTGTTCGCCGCGAACGCCTGTATTAATCTCGACCGGCTGGCGCAGGCCGAAAAGCTGCTGGAATCCACTCTGCAAGCCGCCAAACCCGATTCCGACATCGCCATTGTCGCGCTTGCCAACCTGAGCCACTGCCGCCTATACCAAAACCGCATTGACGACGCGCTGGAACTGGCGCGGCAGGCCGCCGCGCCCAAAGCCCCGTCCCTGCCCATCCGGTTCGCCGTGCAGTCGCAATTGCTCGTGATGCTGATCGAATCGGACAAACTGGCGGAAGCGCAGGAGATCGCCGCGCTGCTCGCGTCCCAATTGAACGACATGGACCCGTTCCGGCGCGGCACGGCATTACGCGCTCTGGCGGAACTGGCCGTGAAGCAGGGGGAATGGGATCGCGCCCGCGACTATGCGCAGCGTTCCGCCGCGCTCGGCCTGAACCCCAACGCCCACGCCAACACGCTGCTGATACAGGCGGAAGTGTTCGCCGCCCGCCAAAACGCCCATCGCGCCATCACGTTATGCCAGGACGTTCTGGAAACCCAGGCCGTTTCGTTTTATCATCAGCGCGCCCAAAAACTGTTGGACCGCCTACAGCCGCCCCCTAACACGCTCGCCAATTCGCCCGCCAATCTGTATATGCTGGAAGAGGAAGAACAAGCCTCCACTCTCAATCCTCAATCCTATTGACCTGCCGCCATCTGGCTGCCTACAAAATTTTGCAGCGCTTTTGGTCCCAGATGAGACACGGCGGTATAGCGGTATTTGCCCTGCGTCCAGACAATCGCGTCCAGATGCCCGTCAAGGTTCTCGAACGCGGGCTTGCCGTTGAGGGTGACGCTATGCCAGCCGGGGGCGTTGGCAAGGGCGGGCGCGCCGCCGTTTTGAACGAAAACGGAAACCGATTCAATGCCATCGCTGTACAGCAGGTGCGCCGTTTTTGCGGATTCAACGGGACTGGAAGCGATTTGCGTGAGCCGGAACCCCAATGCGCCCTCCATATGCAGTCCCAACCCGCGCGCCGACACGTCCGTATTGCGCGTTGCGAATGTTGGGGATGTGCCGGAAGCCGTCACGCGCCGCAGTTTCAGGTTTGCAGGCGGCGCGAAGTCGGACGGCGTAACCTGCGCGGGCAGAGCGACCACACTGTAGGCGATCATTCGGGCGAGAATACCATCCGGGTAGTGCGTTTCGATGCGCAGGGTCTTGAGGGTTTCCCGGTCTATCCAGCGTTTCTGGCTGCTTTTCCCCTCCTGACGCGGCAACAGTTCCAGCAGGTAAGCGCGCCGTCCCGCAATCTTCTCCTCATCGGAAACCAGGGCGATGCGATAGTTTTGCGTTAATAAATCCTCCGTATCGCGCCCGTTCTGCTCACTCTCCGGGATCAAATCGGTCGCGGCAAGCAGGTTCCGGTTCGGTTCCACCTGCCATTGGGTGTTTCCGTCCGAATACACGATCCTGCCGCTCGTGTCGGCGGGGAACGTGTACTCCATGCGGTAGCGCCCCTTTGCGCCCTGCGTGACATGCGCCTGCGTGGTAAAAGTCTGCCCGTGCTTACGCCATGTCATTGTCAGGTCGGCGCGCATCGGCACATCCGCCCCCCGCGTAATGGAAGCGTGAAAAATCCCGCGCGGGCTGCGCTGCCGCATCACAACCGCGCCGCGCCACACAGCCACCGCGCCAGCCACCAGAACCGCAGTTAAAATGTAAGGCCAAATCTTCATGTTGGAATATTCGTGTAAATTTCCTAATGTGAGGACAGGCGAGAATTCACATCCGCCAGCGTTTCCCGCTGCAATTCCACGCTGCCGTTCTGAATAGTGAAACTCTGCACCGCATGGGCCGAAGTCATCTGATCCAGCGCGTCGGGGGTCGGCAGATTGGGCGTACAGGCAGCCGTCGCCAGCAGAATCGGAGTGTCGGGCAGTGTAACAGGCGCAGCGGCGGGGTACAGGTGCGGCAGCATAACCACGCACAACGCGCCTGCCGTCATCATTGCCGCGCCAAGCGGAAGCGCGCGCCGCATGGGAAACGCGACACGAGCGGGCGCGGGATTTGCAACGGGCGCGGCAACGGCCTGCCGGAAACGCGCCATCACGCGGGTTTGCGCTTTGCTGCCGTCCGCGACAGGCGCATGGCGAACCAACTCCTGCGTGGCTTTCAGGGCGCGGTATTCCCGACGGCAATCGGCGCAGTCCTGCAAATGCGCGTTCAGTTCCTGCGCCTGCGCCGCCCCCATCGTTCCATCTAAGAAGTCATTGAGATGCGCCATCACGCGCTCATGTATGTCCATGTCCTGCTTCCTGCCTGTGTCCATAAGAACCTGTTTCAATTTTCTCTCGCGACTGTGATAACGTAGGGACATAACATGTTATGTCCTCCCCTGCGCGGACTGGAACGTTTATCTTTTTGCAAACGCCTTACCAACAATCTTCCACATACGCGGCCAGCGATTGACGCAGATTGGCGCGCGCTCTGTGCAGGCGCGAACGCACCGTACCCACCGGGATTTGTAGGATGCGGCTGACATCGGCATAATCCATTTGTTCCATATCCGCCAGAACCACTACCGCCCGGTACTCTTCGGACAATCCGGCCAGCGCCTGCTGCACCGGCTCGGAAAGCATCGAGCCGACAATAATCGCTTCCGGGTTTGCTTCCCCATCCGCTAACGCTTCCTCACCGCCCGATGACTTTGCCTGCATCGCGTCCAGACTCTCGGTTTTACGGCGGGCGGCGCGGCGGGTCATGTCAATGCGCGTGGTTGTCATCACGCGGTACATCCAGCGAACGAATTGGGTATCGCCGCGAAACTGCGCGAAACTGCGAAAGCCTTCCAGCAGGGTTTCACTCAGCAGGTCTTCCGCTTCTTCCGCGTTTCCGGTGGTGTGGTAGGCGTAGCGCCACAGCGCGTCCCAGCAGCCGTCAATCAGCGCCTCGAACGTGGCCTGCTCGTTGCGCGTTTCGGTTACGCCGCGCCTGCGCGCGAGTAGCTTCAGCCTCATCGGGGACTCGGTAAATGCGGTTTTGGCGGCCTGTAAGATATTTTCCACAGCCATAACAGATGACGCTCTCCGAAGCAAACAATCGCTGACATCGTTGACAGTATGATGCGCGCGGTTACTCAAACGGTGTTTTCGCGTTCTGCTTGTATTGGCGTACCGGCAGGCGTGGAAAGTTCCCTGCCGCAAAAAGAAAATACGCGCTTCGTCTTGAACCATGATTTTGATGATTTCAGGACTACCATGATGAAGACCGGCACAATCATGGTAATCCGTTAATCACATAAATCATGGTTCAAGACGAATATGGGCAACGCGCAAAAAAGTTTTCCCTGTCGGAACTTTTCGGGCAAGAAGAATTGCCCTTACTTGCGGCAGGCAAAAACATTCACGCCTGCCTCTGTATTGTTGACGACGCTCACCCTATTTAACCCAAGTTGCTACCTTGATTTCTCAATCTCGAAGCTACAGGCGCAAAGAGCTACTTTTGGTACGCCGCTATCTCAAACACGGTTTAAGGTAGCAACTTGGGTTATTTACTTATTTACCTGAAACCCTGTTTACCTGAAACACCTATGTCTATCGTTGAAACGGCCCTGCGCCGACCCTACACCTTTCTTGTCATGGCGGTGCTGATCGTGATTATCGGCGTGGTCAGCGTCCAGAGTACGCCTACGGATGTTTTTCCCAACATTGACATTCCCGTCGCCAGCGTGATCTGGGCCTACAGCGGCGCGTCGCCCAACGACATGGAAAAGCGGATCGTGACCACTGCCGAACGCTCGTACACCACCAGCGTCAACGACATTGAACACATCGAATCGCAGTCCATGCCGGGCGTGAGCGTTATCAAGCTGTTCTTTCAGCCCGGCGCGAAAGTGGAGGCCGCTGTCGCGCAGCTTACGGCTACCAGTCAAACTCTGCTCAAAACCCTGCCGCCCGGTATCACGCCGCCCCTGATTATTCAGTACAGCGCGTCCAGCGTCCCCATTTTGCAGCTTGGCGTCAGCAGCAAAACCATGTCCGAGTCGCAGATTTACGATTACGCGCAGAACTTTGTGCGTACGCAGCTTGCGACGGTTCGCGGCGCGTCCACGCCCTCGCCGTACGGCGGCAAGCCGCGCCAGATCATGGTGGATTTGGACCCGCAGGCGCTTCAGGCAAAGGGGTTGACGGCCTACGATGTGAGCGCGGCTATCAGCGCGCAGAATTTAATTTTGCCCTCCGGCACGGCCAAAATGGGCAGCCGCGAATACACGGTCAGCCTGAACAGCAGCCCCGACGCCATCAACCTGCTCAACGGCCTGCCCATCAAGCAGGTAAATGGCGCAATGGTATATGTGCGCGACGTGGCGCAGGTGCATGACGGCTTCGCGGTACAAACGAACATCGTCAACATTGACGGCAGGCGCTCGGTCTTGCTTACGATTCTGAAAAGCGGCAACGCCAGTACGCTCAATGTCGTGGACGGTGTCCGAGCCGTGCTTCCTAAAATCAAGTCTACCCTGCCGCCCGGTTTGAACGTGGATATTCTCTCCGACCAGTCTTTTTTCGTGCGGGCGTCCGTCAACGGCGTTGTGCGCGAGGGCGTGATTGCCGCCGCCCTGACCGCGCTGATGATTCTGCTGTTTTTGGGCAGTTGGCGCAGCACCCTGATTGTCGCCACGTCCATTCCGCTCGCTATTTTGTGTTCGATTGTGATTTTAGGCGCGACCGGGCAAACGATGAACGTGATGACATTGGGCGGACTCGCCCTTGCCGTCGGCATCCTCGTGGACAACGCCATTGTCGCCATCGAAAACATCTACCGCAATCTGGGAATGGGCAAGACTCTGTTTCACGCCATTGTGGAGGGAGGCCAGCAGATCGCCGCGCCCTCCCTTGTCGCCACGCTCGCCATTTGTATCGTGTTCGTGCCGATTCTATTCCTCAGCGGCGCGGCGGGTTCCCTGTTCAAGCCCCTTGCTCTCGCCGTCGTGTACGCCATGATCGCCTCGTTCGTCCTGTCGCGCACCTACATTCCCGTGATGTGCAACCTGCTTTTGGGCAAGGAAGTCCATCTTCACGCGCATGGACACGAAAATTCAGAAGGGGAGAAGACAGAAGAAAAGGAGAAAAGGAGAAAAGGAGAAGAGGAGACTTCATCCCTCATCCCTCATCCCTCATCCCTGCCCAACACCCCCTCTGGCGACCTTGTATGGCGCGTCCATCAAATTTTCAATCGGTTCTTTGATGTGTTTTTGGGGTGGTATCGGAAGAAACTGCGGGCGGCGTTGGCGAATCGAGTGGGGATTCTGGCGCTGTACGCGCTGCTGTTTGTCGGGTCGGCGTGTCTGCTGCCGTTCATCGGGCAGGACTTTTTCCCGTCCGTAGACGCGGGACAATTCCGGCTGCACGTTCGCGCGCCTGCCGGAACGCGCATTGAGGAAACGGAGCGGCTGTTTTCGCGGGTGGAAAGCGCGATCCGAAAATCCATTCCCGCCGATCAACTGGATTTGACACTGGATAACATCGGCCTGCCTGTGGGCGGCGTCAACTTCGCGTACAGCACGACCGGAAGCATCGGGCCTTCGGACGGCGAGATTCTGATTACGCTGAAGGAGGGTCACGGCCCGACGGCGGATATTATCGAGGGACTGCGCCGCCAATTGCCGCAGCAGTTTCCCGAACTGACGTTTTTCTTTCAGCCCGCCGACATTACCAGCCAGATTTTGAACTTCGGCCTGCCCGCGCCCATTGACATTCAGGTGACGGGACGCGACCCGGCCAACTTCGCGCTTGCCGAACAGATCGCGGCCCGTGTCCGGCGTATTCCGGGCGCGGCGGACACGCATATTCATCAGGTCGTGGATATGCCGGAATTGCGCGTGAATGTGAACCGCGAACGCGCGCAGGCGTTCGGCATGACACAGCGCGATGTTGCCAACAACCTGCTGATTTCGCTCGCGTCCAGCGGGCAAACGTTCCCCAACTACTGGCTCGACCCCAAAAACGGCGTCAGCTATCTGGTTGCCGTGCAAACGCCGCAGTACCGCCTGAACAGCGTGGACACGCTGCAAAGCACGTCCGTAACGGCAAGCGGCGGGCGGACACCCCAATTGTTGAGCAATCTGGCGGTTTTGCAGCGGCGCAAGACCAGCGAAGTTATCAACCACTACAATGTACAGCCCACTTACGACATTTACGCCAACGTGCAGGATCGCGATCTGGGCGGCGTGTCCCGCGACATCAACGCGGTCTTGAAACAGATGCAGCCGCATTTGCCCAAAGGCACATCCCTTGTAGTGCGCGGGCAGGTGGAAAGCATGACAACCTCGTTTATCGGGCTTGGCATGGGGCTGCTGTTTTCTATCATCTTCATTTACCTGCTCATGGTGGTCAATTACCAGTCGCTCGTAGACCCGCTGATTATCATTAGCGCCCTTCCCGGCGCATTGTGCGGCATTATCTGGATGCTGTTCATCACGCATACGGTTTTCAGCGTCCCCGCGCTCATGGGCGCGATCATGTGTATCGGCGTTTCCACCGCCAACAGTATTCTTGTCGTGACATTCGCCAATGACCGGCAGTTGGAGGGCGATACCGCGCTGACGGCGGCAATGGCGGCAGGCTGTACGCGCCTGCGCCCCGTCCTGATGACCGCGCTCGCCATGATTTTGGGAATGATGCCGATGGCAATGGGATTGGGCGAGGGCGGCGAGCAAAACGCGCCGCTCGGTCGCGCCGTTATCGGCGGCCTGATACTGGCAACCGTCTCCACGCTGCTGTTCGTGCCGGTGATTTACAGCATTTTGCGGCGCAAGCCCCCGTTTATGGTCACAGAACCTGCCGCCGCGCCCTTGCCATAAACCTGTACAGATTGCGATTATAGGAAAAACGTATGAATTCTGCCCACGCATCCCCTGACGCCGTAAACCACGCGCCCGCCCATGAGGAACACGACGCGCATAAATCGCAGCATCAGCAGCACAGCAAGCATCGCAACCATCCGGCGCAGCAGCCACCCGCCGGTCCGGGCAAGCGGATTGTCGGCGCGGCTGCCGGTGTCGCGCTTGTCGGCGGCCTGCTCGCGCTTGGAATTATGCCGCGCCTGAAACAGCAAAAGAAACTCGACGCAATGGCCGTTGTGGAACACGATACGGTCACGCCCGTTAACGTGGTTCTGCCGCAGTATACAAAGGGCGGCGGGGAAATCGTGTTACCCGGCAACATTCAGGCGGTGGAAGAGACGACCATCAATGCGCGGACAGGCGGCTATCTGCGCCATCGGTTTGTAGACATCGGTTCCCGCGTGAAAGCGGGGCAGGTTCTGGCCGAAATCGAAGCGCCCGAAGTGGATGAGCAGCTGATGCAGGCCAAAGCGGAAACGTCGAAATCGCAGGCGGGGGGCGAGCAGGCGCAGGCCGATGTTGCCCGACTGGAGGCCAATGTCGCGCAGGCGCAGGCCGAACTCGCCCGCGCCCAATCCAATCGGGAAGCCGCCCGCGCCGACCTTGCCCATTCCAAAGCCAAAGAACTGGAAGCGGAAAGCGCGCTGTCGCAATCGCAGGCGATGCTGGCGCAGACCCGCAAAAAAATCAACGCCCGCAAAGCTGATCAGGAACGGGCGCGAACGCGCTACGCCCTTGCGGAGAAAACGTGGAAGCGCTGGCAGCAGCTGGCAAAGGGAGGGGCGGTATCCGGGCAGGAGCTGGACGAGACGCAGGCCGCTTTTGAAACCGCGCAGTCGAGCGTGACCGGGGCGCAGGCGGATGTCGAGTTGGCGCAGGCGGATGTGGAAGCGGCGCAGGCAAACGTCGGCTCGCGTCAGGGCGATGTGGCTGCGGCGCAGGCGGATATTGCCGCAGCGCAGGAGAAAGTTGGCGCGGCGCAGTCCGCTATTTTGTCCAGTCAGGCCAGCATCCGGGCGATGCAGGCCGCTGTCACGGCGAGTTGGGCCAATGTCCGGGCGTCGGAGGCAACGATTGCTTCCAGCAAAGCGGGCGTCAACCGCTACGCCGCGCTGAAGGGTTTCGAGCGTATTGTGGCCCCGTTCAACGGCGTGATTACCGCCCGCAACGTGGATACGGGCGCGCTCATCAATGCGGGCAGCAGTTCGAGCGCGTCTAACGATCCGGGCAGCACGGTTCCCCATTCCGGCCTGTTCGGGATCGCCCGCACCGACATGCTGCGTATTCAGGTCAACGTTCCCGAATCAAATATGGACACCATCCGGGTCGGGCAAACCGCGCGCGTGACCATTCAGGAGAAGCCGGGGCGAGTCTATACGGGCGTGGTATCGCGGTCGGCGGGCGCGTTGGACGCGGGTTCGCGCACCCTGCTGACCGAAGTGCGCCTTGCCAACCCCGACAACGCGCTGATACCGGGCATGTACGCGCAGGTGGAGTTTACAGGCAAGCAGGCCAAACCGCTGCTGCGGGTTCCCGCCGACACGCTCATCATCGACGGGCAGGGGACGCGCGTGGCAACCGTGACAAAAGACCACAAACTGCATTTTCAGACGGTGCGCATGGGCCGCGATTACGGCAAGGAAGTGGAAATTACGCAGGGCTTGAACGCCAATCAGCCACTTGTGGAAAACCCCACCGATGATTTACTGGAGGGCATGCCCGTGCATGTCGTCTCAAATGGAAAGTAGATTAGTGACAGGTAGAAACGCGAACAAGAGAAGAGGGGAAACGGGTACGCTGCCAGGCACATTGTTCCGGGTACTGAAAGTACCCGTCTATGTGGCCTGCGGCCAAGCGTCCTACGGACGCAGGACATTGTACACACAGATTTGCGTCCGTAGGACGCTTGGCCGCAGGCCATTCAGACAGGCGTTTTCAACGCCTGGCCTGACATACACGCTGTTCCTGATGTGCTTTGCTGCAAATGCCGTCAGCGCGCAAACCGTCCCCGCAAATACGCAGCCGGACACAAAGCAGGGCGCGAAGCCGGATGTTAAATCAGATACGAAACCGGAAAAGCAGGGTGGTTCGCCGCCACTGGGCGTCACGCTGCTGCCGCAGGACGCGCCGCCGACCGGATTGCAAACGCCTGTTCCGCCTGCGGCTTTTCCGCCGTCGCGCCCGGACAAACCCGCCGCCACGTTGCCCGCGCTGATTGATCTGGCCGCCCGTTTGTCAGAGCAGCCACTGACCCTCAACGACGCTGTAGGGATCGCGCTTGCAACCAACCCGCAACTGGCGCTTTCCACGACGGCTTTGTACCGGGCGGAGGGGCGAACCTCGGAAACCCGCGCCGCGCTGAATCCCAATGTCGGCGTTTCCGTCGGCCCAACCTTTCTTGCCAACTCGCTTCAGCCGGGGGGAACTTCGGTAGCTGCCATTCCGTTCGATATTTCGGGCGCGTTGCGGGCGGCGACAAGTCAGGCGCAGTTTCAGGAAGTGGCGACTCGATTAGACATCAACCGGGCGCGTAACCAGATTGTGTACAATGTGAAGGGGGCGTTTTACAGCGTTCTGCGCTCCGAAGCTCTTGTGGGAGTGGCGACCGAAAACCTGCAAAACTCGCTGGACAGGCTGAAGTTCGCCAACACGCGCTACCAGACACAAACGGTGGCGTATTTCGATGTGGTACGGGCGCAAACCGATGTGGCAAACGCGCAAAAACTGGTGATACAGGCGCGTAACGGCGTGAGCCTGAATACCGGCTACCTCAACAACGCTATCGGTATTGATGTGACCACGCCCCTGCGCATTTCGGATCGCGACGCGGTTGCGGAGCCGCCGGGTGTCCTTCCGCCGACCGTGACGCCCCTGACGCCACAAAGCGACGTGCCGCCCTCCGGCACAGGGAGCGGGGCCATCCCGAACGCGCCCCTGCCGGAAACCATTGCGGCACAGAATGTAAATTTGACCGCGCCCCGCCCGGATACGGTGATAGATCAGGCGTTGACGCTCGGCCCCGAATTCGCGCCCCTGCTGAAAGAAGCGCTTGCCACGCGCCCGGAAGTGCTGGAGGGTGACGCGCAGATTGCCGCCGCCCGCCGGGGTATACAGTACGCGAATCGCAGCCTGTTGCCGGGTGTGGCGCTGACATTCGGCTACTACGACGTACGCAACTCGACGGGCAACCGCCGCATCAATGAGCCGGAAGCGGGAATTGCCCTGACCCTGCCGCTTTATGATGGCGGATTGGCGCGGGCGCGAAGACAGCAGGCGCGGGCGGACGAGGCGACGGCCATTACCAACAAGCGGCAGGCGATTGACAGTGTAACGCTGGACGTGCAGCAGGCGTATCTCAATTTAGTGCAGGCGCGGGATCAGGTGGCGGTCGCGAATCAGGCATTGTCGCAGGCGCGGGCGTCGTTTCAACTGGCGCGTGTCCGCTATACGGCAGGGGTGGCGCGGGTGGGAATTTCGCCCCTGCTCGAAGTCAGCGACGCGCAGGCCGCGCTCACGCAGGCGGAAACCAATCAGGTCAACGCCATCTACGATTACAATCAGAGCCGCGCACAATTAGATCGCGCCATCGGGCGGTTCTCGTATGTTCCGAACGGTCCGGGCTATGCCCGCGTTCCCGCCCCCAATGTGCTTGGGATTGCCCGTAAATAGAGGAGGCAGAAACAGCTATGTGGATACTTTCCAACGTCGAACGTCCGGCATACGAACGTTTACTCGCGAATCTGGAGACCGGCGCGGAGGTTGCCCTGATACATCAGGGCAACTACTATCGCATTGTCCGCTACGCGGAGCCGGGACATGTCCGACATGAACTAGACGGTCAGCAGGTCGCCGAATATACCTCTCTCGAAACCGCCAATCAAAATTTTGATCGCATCGCGCAGCAATTGCAGGCCATGAATGCCGATGGCGGCAAACTTCTCGGCGATAAATCCGCTCCTACAACGTAGACTGCCAATCTTTGATTGCTGTAACCGTTTGTGGCGTCCAGGTGGGGCCGTCGGCGCGGGGGCCATCGGGCGTCCAGAGCAGTTTGTCCAGACACAGGCGGCGCTGCATCATGCCCGCGTCCCAGGCGTGGTACACGATGTATTCCGTCTGCCTGTCCGGGCCGATGATGAACGAGTTATGCCCCGGCCCGATGGCGTGACCGGGAGCCGTGCGCAGAACCCGCGCGCCCGCCTCGTTGCCCGCGTCCGAATACGGCCCCATCGGGTGATCGGCCACGCCGTAATCCACGCCGTAGCTGTCGTTTTCCCACCGCCCGCCGCTGTAAAAGCAGTAGTAGCGCCCCTCGTGCTTGAGAACGGAGGGGCCTTCCAGCGTGTGCCAGTCCCAGATGCCGCCGTACATGGGACGATCCTTTAGAAACCGCTGCCACTCGGAACGCGCCCGCAAAACCGGGCGGGCTTCTCCGGCAAGCGTGGTCATGTCCAGCATCCGATCCACCATCAGCGCGGTTCCCGGTCGCGCGCCCTCCCGGTTATCCAGAAAATCCTGCGCCCAGAACAGATACCAGGTTCCGTCATCGTCCTGAAACGGGTGCGCGTCAATGGCAAACGGCGTGGTATGCGGATTGACGAGCGTTTTGCCCAAATCCGTATACGGCCCCATCGGGTGATTGCTGGCCGCGACGCGCACCTGATGATTCTTGTCCTCGAAGCCAACCGAGTAGTACATATAAAAGCTGCCGTCGTTATACGCCACTTCGGGCGCCCAGAATGTTTCGCCAAGCGCGACATCGGGCCGAATTAATGCCCCGCCCACCGGATGCCAGGTGACAAAATCATCGGAGCGCAACAGAGGAAACACGCGAAGCTGCGCTTGCAGGGAGGATGACATCTCATTCGCCCGCGTCACCTGCCCGTTGGCTTCCAGTGGCCCCGTTCCAATCGCGTAATACTCGCCCTTGTGCTGCCAGATAAACGGGTCGGCAAAATAGCCATTATACAGGGGGTTGGTATAGGTTCGGGTTTCCACAATGTCCGGCGTGTGCATGGGTGGTTCCGCAGGCGACGGTTCCGCAAAATTCCCAAAAAGACTCATCGCGCTTCTCCTTCACAAAGACACAGTTTGTTTGGTTATGCTACGCAGACGCAGGCTTTTGGGTTGCAAATCTGGGAGATTGATGTTCAAGCCCTCACCCCAACCCCTCTCCCAACTTTGGGAGAGGGGCTAATTTAATCTTAAACGACTCCCCTTCTCCCAAGCTTTTTTTGGGAGAAGGGGCCGGGGGTTGAGGGCAATCAGTTTTTTCTTGCGAAGGTGGAGGCGAACAGGGCGAAAACGAGGCACACGCCGGATAGAACCAGAACCAGCAGTCCGGCAAGCCGCTCGTTGCCCGCGTTGTAGGCGTCGTAGATCATCAGCGACAGGGTGCGGGTCTGGCCGGGGATGCTGCCGCCGATCATCAGGGTCGCGCCGAAATCGCCGAGGGCGCGGGCAAAGGCCAGTCCGATTCCCGCCATCAGGCCGGAACGGGCAAGCGGGAGGGCAATCAGCCGGAACACCTGCGACTCGTTCGCGCCGAAGATGCGGGCGGCGTCCAGCAAGTCGGCGTCAATGTCGGCAAACCCGGCCTGAGCGGAGCGGACGAACAGGGGCAGACTCACAATGCAGGCCGCAAGGGTCGCGCCCTGCCAGGTGAAAACAAGATGCAGGTCGCGCCCGGTCAGGGCGTGAAACCATTGCGCGACGCGGGACTGCGCCCCAAGTGTGGTCAGCAGAAAGTAGCCTAATACGGTCGGCGGCAAAATCAGCGGCAGCAGGACAAGGCTTTCCCACAGCGCGCGAACGGGAACGCGGCGGCGCGACAGAATCCACGCGAGAGGCAGTCCAATCAGAACCGACAGCAGGGTGGCGCAACCGGCAATGCGCAGGGACAGCCAGAGGGCAATAGCAACATCATCGCTCATGGCGGGGAAAAGCCGTACTTCTTCAATATTGCCTGTCCGTCCTTTCCGATAACGAACTCAACAAAGCGGCGGGCAAGGGGGGCATGGGCCGAGGATTGGAGGACGGCAACGGTCTGGCGCAGGGGCGTGTACAGCGCGAGCGGAACGGGCAGGGCGTTGCCGCCACTCTCCACTGTCAGCGAATGGGAAACAAGGGCAACGTCCGCGTTGCCGCTGGCCGCGAACTGGAACGCCTGCTGAATGTTTTCGCCCGTCACCAGTTTGGCCTGGATTTTGTCCCATACGCCCGCTTTTTCCAACGCCTGTTTCGCGGCCATGCCATACGGCGCGGTTCGGGGATTGGCGATGGCGATGCGGGCATAGCGCGGGTTGGCGAGTTCGGCAAGCGTGGCGGGCAGTGATGGCCCTCCCTTGCGCGTCCACAACACCAGTTTGCCCATCGCGTAAACGTGGCGCGTGTCGGACAATATTAGACGTTTCGTATCCAGACGCGCAATGTAATCTTCGTTGGCGGACGCGAACACGTCATAGGGAGCGCCGTTTTCGATCTGCTGCGTCAACTGCCCGCTCGACCCAAAAACGAGCGTCACTTTCTGCCCCGTCCGCTTTTCGAACGCCTGCCCCACTTCGGTAAACGCGCGGGACAAATCGGCGGCAGCGGCAACCCGCAATTCCCCTTTCGCCTGCGCCCCACTCCGCCCACAAGCCAGCAGGCACAGGCACAGCAACCACCCCATTCGCGCCGTCCAAAGCCATGTACGCGCATTATTCGCCGTGTTCCTCATACTGCATCTTTCCTCATTTGCGTGTATTCGCGTATATTTGCGGCTAAAATTCCTCATGGATTGTACGTCAACGTCAGAGTCTATGTTGACAACTCCGGGGATCATTCCTCCATGCTCCTCCAACTGCCGCCCATTTTGCCGTAAGCCCTGTAACCTATCCGCATACGCAGAAATAGCGCGTCGGGGTGTTTGGCGCGGGCGCGATCCAACGCTAAATTACCATCGGCATCCATTTCATATTCGCCGTTTTCAACGTTGATGACCAGGGCTTTGCCCTTGTTTTCCGGCGTGTTGACTTTGTGGCGAATGTCGCGCTCGTACCACTCTTTGCCGCGCGCCGCGACTTCGCCGGGGACATGCGTTGAAGGCGGCGGGGCGGGAATCTCCTCGGACGCGGCCTTTTCCAGCAGGCAGTTCACATAGTCGCGCAAAGGGATGCCGTGACGCGCCGCCACGTTCGTCAGGCGAATCGCCAGATCGGGCGATACTTCCAGCGTGATCGTCATTTTCGCGTCTTCCGGCAACGCAACAGGCCGGGGGTGTTCGGTAACAGCGGTCATAGCGGTTCCTCCGAAACTTCTTTCCTCTGCAAACGTTTGCAAATCCGTGTCTCATTATACTGCACTTTCGGCGCGGCTTGCAGCAGGCATGCAAACGCAGCCAGAGCGAACACCTTTGAATGAAAAAGAGAAAAGAGTATGTAGAGACAGCGTCGAAATATTGGCAATGCAGCGCTTTCAGCCCAGTGTCTCGTTATGTCAAATTTTACAGTGGAGGCGTCGTGACCTCCGTATGGTTACGGCGAACGGGTGTGACCAGGCATCTTCTTGCGCCTCCCTTCAGTTTAGGTTGTTAGTTGTTAGTTGTCAGGAATTGCGAATTTGCAGCGTCTCGTCGCCTAGTTAGTTAGCAGACTCTATTAAGTAGATGTATATTGCGTAGTTAGACGAGGCGGATGCAGCACGAGTTCGTTTTTTTTGCTATTTTACCAGATGTTTTTCTACTATTTTCAGGCATTCTTTCTGGCGTTGGAAATCAGGAGGAGGTCGATGGCGCAGCATGGGGCGAATGTGCCAGGATGTAACAGGTGTCGAGTATTTTAGATGTGTTCGCCCTGCAAACGCAATACCGCCTCTCGAAACGTTTGCGCATTTCGAGAGGCGGTTAGCAGAGCGAGTTTCTGCCGGTTTAAGCGGGGTTATTCGACGGGCGGGTATCAGTCGCCTGTTCGGTCGCTGCCGATGCCTTTGCTGGCTGCCGGGTCGGTCGGCGCAGTCTGTCCAGCGGCCTGCTTCTCAATGTTGGCGCGTTTGATGGCGCCCTCATTCATCATGTTCGGCGGGGGAATGGTGGCTTCCGGCGGATGCGGCGCAAGGATACGCATAGCGAGTACAATCAGCACAAGGACACCAACGATGCCAATGCCGATCAAGACCATGGGATTAACGTCTTTTTTCATCACCGGTATCCCTGTCCCGCGCATTGCGTCAGCAACTGCGGATCATCCGCCAGCGGGTCCCAGTAAACATGGGCCGTATTGTAGTTGACGCACTCGCCTGTTCCACCGGAGCTGTAGAGTTGGTCTGTGACAATCAGGGTATTGGCGCGCGGATAGAACTTGGTGTGACCGTCCAAAAAGCCGATGTTGGTTCCACCCTGATGCCGCGAGGCGGTTGCGCCGATTTCGTTGATGGCGGGGTTGCGCTGCGGGTCAATGAACCAGCTTTTGCCGCTGGCGACGTTGGGATCAACCGGAACGCTGTCCCCGAACATCACGCTTTGCGAGGGATACTGGAAGGTAGACAGGGTGAAAAACTGTGAACTACAGTACGGATTGCTGCCGGTGTAATTTTTGTAGCAGCCCCAGCCGTTCCAGCCAATCGTGCCGTCAATGTTGATGCCGATGTTCAGTTGGCTGCGGTCTACGCGAGTATATAAAAGTCCGGTGAAGTTGAAGCCGCCATAGCTTTTCACGATTCTGGTTCCTGCCGAGGGGCAGTAGGCAACCTGTATGCCTTTCATGTAGGGCTGCATATAGCCCGTCCAAATGTAGCCGGGAGTGCCGCCGTGCGCGGTAGTCGCCTGTCCGGTAATGGCTCCCTCCTCCAGATCCCCCAGGGTTTCATCGTAATCCTGGATATACTGTTGGTGCGCGAGAGTTATCTGCTTGATGTTGGAAATGCAGGAGATAGCGCGGGCTTTTTCGCGGGCCTGCGCAAAGACGGGAAACAGAATAGCGGCCAGAATCGCGATAATGGCGATCACGACAAGCAGTTCAATGAGCGTGAAAGCGGATTGCCTGCGCGGGGATGGGTGATGCTGCATACGTGCAAACTCCTTTACGGTTGCTGCCAAAAGCCTTTTTACCTGCGGCAGTAGGATGGTAGATTAGCCAAACATTGAAAACGCTATCAGCGTTGAGACATTGGCAGCAGCGCCAAAAGGAGAAAAGCCCTGCCTACACGCCGTTGTGTTCGATTGCAAAGGTCTAAAAGATTACAGGCGTTAGTATAGCAGGTGAACGGTATAAAATACAAGATTCTGCCGGAAGGAATGAAGCGTTATGGGCTGACGCGATTAACTCGAATATAGTGGTCGGCGGCGGATGTGCCGAGCGTGGAATCCGGCAGCATTTTACGTTTGGGCATGTGGCAGCCGATACATCCGACTCTGTGGGTTGACCGGGCAGGCTTTGGCAAAGGATGAAGGATGAAGGATGAAGGATGAAGGCATTGCCGATTGCTGATTGCCGATTGCCGATTGTGAATTCCCCTTCTCCTTTTCTCCTTTTCTCCTTTTCTCCTTTTCTTCCCTGTTTCCTCTGTGGCAATTCAGGCAGGCGGCTTCGTAGGCGCGAATGTCGTGGGAGGTGTTCTGGTGGGGGTTGTGGCAGGTGGAGCAGGAAAGCGTGTCATTGCTCTCTTTGAAGCAGCGGGAAAGCATCAGGCCATAGGGTTGAAAACGCGCCGTGACTGCCGTATCGGGCTGCTTCGTATTGACATCCGCCCCGGTGCGATGGCAGCGCCCGCACATCTCGTTCTGACGTTTCGCGCCCCAGTTTGCAGGCCGGTCAATGTGTAAATCGGTAGCGCTTGTTACGGCTTGCCCTGAACGCATCGCCGTAATATGCGCGTTTCCCGGCCCATGACAGGATTTACACCCCACACCCATAAACCGCTTTTCGGGCGTCAATCCCGTTGGGGAAAGCGTGATGACGTGGCAGCCGAAACATTTGCGGCTGACCTGGGTGTTATGGCGGATACCGAAGCTGGAAAGACCGAGGAATTCCTGCCCCGGTGTCTTCTGCCACTTCCGAGTTTTGGGAACATAACTGGCGCGCAACTCGAAACTTTTGCTGTCCGGCAGTACGCCGACAAAGGTAAAACAGAACTTGCCTGCCCCGAACGCGTATTGGAGCGGCAATCCTCTGCCTCGCGGCGGGTCGGTATCCACAGAGTACGCTTTGTCAGCGAGTTTGAGCATGGTGGGCGTATTGGTCAGAGGGCCGGGGGGAGGCGCGGACGTTCCCAGATCATCCGGGGTCATCAAATGCAGCGCGTGGGCATGGTTGCTGTCGCCATGATCTTTGAATTCCTTTTGGTGACAGTCGGCGCAGGCCGCATTTCCGACGTAGCCCTGCGTGTCCGCAATATCAGTGGAAGCGGCAGTTCCCGGCAGTTCGTGTCCCAGCGTAGATAGGGCGGAGGCGTTGGAGTTGCTTTTGTTTTCGGGGGAGGGGGTTCGACCGGCGCAGCCTGCCAACAGCAGCAGCAGGCCAAGCGAACCGAGTACAAATAGGGTATGAGCGCGTATCGCGGCAGTAAACGTCATTTCGGGTTGTTTCATTGGAAAACTGTTTGCAGGACTATTTCAAGAGAATCAGGGTGTTACTCGACGACATAGCCTGATAAATGTGGTCGGCGGCAGCAGCGTGAAACAGGCTTTTGCGTCCATCCGGCCAGCGTATTTGAATGGAGTTTGCCATCATCGCTTTGCCAAGCCCGAAATGAACTTCGGGCGAACTGGCGGAAAGGTAACTGCCTCCGGCGCGTACTTCGGCAATCTGTTTGCGTTTTCCTATTATAACCGTTACCTGCGCGCCAATGGAGTCCCACTTTCCCGGCCCTTGCAGGCAATGCAGGGTGAGCCAGTGGTTGCCGGAACGCTCCTCATTATGCAGCAGGAGGGGACTGCCTTCATCATTTACAACAAGCAGGTCGGGCCGTCCGTCGCCATCGTAATCGCCCACTGCCATGCCCCTTCCCGCAATCGGACGCGCAAAGTCCGGTCCGGCTTCGGCGCCTGCGTCGGTAAAGTGTCCCTTATCGGCATTATGGAATAGCTGCGACGGCTGTAAATACGTTGTTGTCCGATCTACTTTTTCCACTTCGGATTGTACGTGACCGTTCGTAAAAACAATGTCCAGCAGGCCGTCATTATCATAATCCACAAAGGCCGCGCCGAACGAAAGCGAACGCAGTGTCGGCACGGCAAGGCCGCTGGCATAGGTGTTATTGACGAAAACGCTGCCTTCATTGTGGTAAAGGCTTTTGGGCTGATTGGCATAATTGGCGACGAGCAGATCAAAACGCCCATCGTTGTCGTAATCGCCCCAATCCACTCCCATACCTGCCTGCACTAATCCGCTTGCGCCATAGGCGACGCCGGTTTGCGCCCCGACTTCCTGAAAGCGGCCCTGCCCCATGTTCTGATAAAGGTCGCATATTTGCGTATCGTTGGCGATATACAGGTCGGGCATGCCATCCCCGTTAAAGTCGCAAAATTGGACGCCCAAACCATTGCCATGCGTATTGCTCAAACCGGCCTGTCTGGTAATGTCCCGAAAATGACCATTGCCCTCGTTGCGGTACAGCGAACCTTTCTGCGCCGGGTAATCTACCGGGCTGCAAGCCATGTCAACATTCGCGCCATCCAGCGCCTTGAAACCGCATAACTGTCGAGATTGCGGCGTAAACTGCACATAACGGCAGATATACACGTCCAGCCGCTCATCTCCGTCCACATCCGCCCATGCCGCGCTTGTAGTCCAATCCGAGGCGTTGCGGGCTGCCAACCCGCTCCCTTTTGTAACATCTTCAAACGTTCCATTTCCCCGGTTGTGGTACAGCGCGACGCTGCCATAGCCGGTCAGCAGAATGTCCGGGTGGCCGTCATTGTCGTAATCGGCAACCGAGCAACCCAAAAAGTGTGCCTTGTCCGGGGGAAGGGGAAGCGACTGCGCGGTAACATCGGTGAACTTGCCGCTTCCCATATTACGGTAAAGCCGACACTGCGCGCTGCCCACAAGCAGTATATCCATTCTCCCGTCGCCGTCATAATCCAGAAAGGCGCAGCCGTGTCCGATAGTTTCCAGTATGTTGATGTGTTCACGGGTGGCATGTCCCCAACGAAAGTTCAATCCCACTACTTGCGCGACATCGCGGAACAGGGCTTGCGGTTGTGATGACGATTGCGCTTGCGGCTGCCCGGACGCGGAGGGTGAGGAAACCGGAGCAGAAGGACGTGGACGACAGCCAATAAGGTAGAACGTCAGGAAAAATGTCGCTGACAGACACAGGCAGAACTGGCAATATCTCATTTTGCGGGACCGGCCTTGCCCGCCTGCACAGACGTTTGGGCTGCTTTTGCCGTCGCCTGCTGGTAATCCGCGCTGGCTTTACGCGCCAGTTCTGGCTTGCCGCTTGCCGCGTATGCCTGTGAAAGATACACATAAGCGGTGGTTTGCCCGTTGTCCAGGCGCAATGTCGTATTAAACTCCGCAATGGCTTTGTCGTACTCGCGCCGCAGCAGATGAATCCGTCCAAGCGCCAGATGCGCGTCGGCGGTCGGGCGCAGGGCAAGCGCGCGCCGAACATGCTGCTCGGCTAACTTTAAGCCGTTAGGAGAGGGGTCTAATTGCAGGGTCGCCAGCGCCAGTCCGGTCAGAGCTTCATCATCATAGGGCCGCTTCGTCAGCGCTTTTTCAAAAGCCTGCTTTGCTTCAGGCAGTTGTGAAAGCGCCATTGCGTTGACGCCCAGCGCGTTTTGCGCTTCCGCATCTTCGGGGTTGAGCGTAACAGCCTGCAGCAGAGCCTCATGCCCTTCCGCAACCCTGTGACTGTGGGTTTGCAGAGCGCCTAGATGTCGCCAGGTATCCGCATTTCTGGGCTGCAATTTAGTCAGGTGTTGATAAGCGTCAATGGCTTTCGGATAGTCATGCGCCTTCACTTCGAGCGGGGCAAGAGCGCTCCATACGTCTGCGTCATTAGGATTGCACTTTACAGCCTCTCGAAAATTGACGAGCGCAACATCCTCGCGGTTTTCCTGCAACGCGAGAATGCCCAATCCAACATAAGCCCGCGCATCGTTTGGCGCAAGGTGTGCGGCGTCGGAATAAACCTCTATGGCCTGTGTGCGCTGACCCGCTTTTTGCAATGCGTTCGCCCAATTCAGCAACGCATCTGCATTATCAGGATGTTGCCGGGCGCGCTGTTCCAGATCGCTCAACTCATCTACGCGCCCATGCGAACGATTTTGATTGAATTTCAGGCTTACAGCGGAAACGACAGCAAGGATAGTAAGTAAAATGATTACTCTGTACCGTTGTGTCGGGACGTGGCGCACAGAAGGGGAAGCATCTTTTTGTTGAGACGACTCCTCACGCATAGCGAAACATCTTCCTTAGAATACAAAAATTAGAAGGCTGATAAAAGACAAAACCCGCTGAAATGTAGTATACACTCCAGCGGGCTTCAAACAATCGGCAGAGTTATTTATCACCAATTGAGTTGGGGTCCTGTTTTGGCCCTTCTTGTGCCGACGGCGTTTCCGTGTCGGGCGTTTTGCCGTTGTTGTGTTCCTTCATCCATATCGCTTTCGGGTTCTGCCCAGTCGCGTTAATGATGCTGATGGGATGTACCTGTTGCGGGGCCATCGTCTTGAAAGCAATCAATGCGGCTAAAATCAGCAACACTCCGCCCACGATGGCTAACTTTTTGTCACGGTCTGACATTCTGCCTCCCTGATGTTTTACAGGCTATCCAGAAGAGCGTTCTCCTACTAATGGTACTGCTCATTCCAGTGCATCTTGTTGGGCGCTTTGTAATCCCATACTTTACTACTATCAACGTTCCAGAGTTGCTCGCGCTTGGATGCTTTGACATGCCCATCCATGAAGCCGAAATTGGTCATTCCGCCATGCGATCCAAAGGAGAAGTTCCAATCATATCCGTCTCCACAGTAGTTGGTGAGTTGAACGGAGTCGGGATAAGCAGGAAACTGAAGTAGTTGATCCATGTTTGTGCGCGTCACAGCCTCATAACGCGAGTAGGCCTGGGGATTCCACCAATCCCACATGATGATTGTATCACCGGACCTGCCGACACCGGATAGGGTTTGCGAGTTCACGGCCGCACTAGCACTAAAGGCAAAAACGCCGAACTTGCGCGGATTAGTCGAATCATAGTTGGTGAAAGCGTAGCTGATGTCGTAGCCTGTTGCGACCCCCGGACCACCGGCGCAGTCATCGCGTTTATATGTGTCTGAAGGGCACTTCCAAACGCTGGAGGAGCGCTCAGGCCCCCAAGTGTTGCCCGCTTTGATGTAAGGATCCAGTTCATTTTCCATGCCGACGGCTTCATCGGCAGGAATGTTTCCGCTCCAAGCGACTGCGCCCACTTGCCCGCGTGGCAACATTTCATCGAAATCTTGCGTGTACTGCATAATGGCGAGCAGAATCTGCTTCTGGTTGGAAACGCAGGTCGCCTGCCGCGCCTTCTCTCTCGCCTGGGCGAAGACAGGGAACAGAATGGAGGCAAGAATCGCTATAATGGCGATCACGACGAGCAATTCGATCAGCGTAAAACCGGAGCGTTTTTGCATGGCGGTGTCTCTCCTTGTATGCAGGTGAAAGGCGGGGCTGCGTGGCAATTGCGCATGCGCCCCTTTGATGAAGAAAAAGAAAATAAGTGCGGGATAGCAATCAGCGGGGATTGTCGCGGCGCACAACAACGAGAAAAAGCAACACGCGCAACAATGAGCGGGGCTGAATGATTATAACATACCCTGCGCCCTTTTACAACAATCTGCCGGACGCCGCCGAAAAATTTGACAGGCGACGCATTTGCACGACCTGAAAAAGCCCATTGCCGAACACGGTAATTGTTCGTGTTCGGCAACAAACCGTATTCATATAACAGTCAGGCTACTGCTGCGGGCAGTTGCCGCCATAGGTTTTTGCTGTCGTCGCGCCCCATTGCGCCTCATCCAAACTTGGCGCGAAGTTGTTCGCATAGGAGCAGTACGCCCCACCGGCAGCCTGAGTATACACCTGACTCGGCGCAACCGGGTGCGGAAATATTACGTCGCCCTTCTGGTACTTGGCATGGCCGTCACAGTAGACGTAGTTGGAGCCATCCTGATGACGCCAGGGCGCATCGCGGGTATAGGGTACGCCGGTGATATACTTCTCATAGTAACCCTGGTAGTAGAAGGGCGGGGCAATGCGCCCGCTGCTGCCACCGTCACCCGCAAAAACAATGTTGGCAGGCTTTTGGATTTGTACCAGGGAGATGCACCGGTAGCCGAAAGGACTCGGATGGAAATCATAAATTAACGCCTGGTTGATGCCCATGCTGCGCACGTTGGTTTTGGCCTCCCCGGACGGGCAATGCCATGCGCCGCCGTAATCGCTTAAAGCGGGAGCGCCGTTCTTAACATAGGGTAGCAGTTTCGCATCCCAGTAGCGGTCTTTGGTATCCGAACCGGCGGGAGTGACCGCGTTACTAAGATTGTAGTAGTAGTCGGACCAGGTGGGCAGGCCCTCATCATAATCCTGCGTGTACATGATAAGTGCCGTGCCGATCTGTTTGTTGTTGCTCAAACAGGAAACGGAACGCGCTTTTTCGCGCGCCTGCGCGAAGACGGGGAACAGAATGGCCGCGAGTATCGCGATAATCGCGATCACAACGAGCAGTTCAATCAGCGTAAAACCGGAATACTTTTTCAACGTATCTCCTTAAAACAACAGAGGAACGGATGATGAATGCGGACTAACGTAAACAATTCAGAAGGATAATTCGCGTGAGGCAAGTCGTGAAAACGGGCGGCTATTTGCCTTTTTCGTCAGTGACCGGGCCGAACTGCCCCTTTTCGCTCATGGGTGAGGGCGGAGTGGCGGGAGCAGACCCGGCTTCTTTCGCGGGCGACGCGGCAGCGGCCGGGGGAGGCGGGGCCTCTTCCGCCGGTTTGGAACACCCTGTCAGCATTGCGCCGTATGCCAGAACCATGCCGCACAAACAGGCTAAAATATTGCTGCGTTTCACGTTGCAAACCTTTCATATCGCCATGCGAGAAGTCAACTTCAAGCTCTTATGTAAGTATAACAGTGTTTACGTTGAAAATGCAAGCCGTCTGTTATATGTATACAATAAACTTGATCTCGCTTACGCGTGTTGAGAAGATTGACGGTGACGACGTACAAATCGGGTTGGAAATGACACGAGGGCTACATTGCCTGGGGCAAGCGGGAAAATCGAACAGAATGAACACGCCATTGTGTTCGCTGTCATATCTTCTTGCCCCATTGAGGTAAGTATAACAGCGAACACAACAAATTGCAAGCGATATTTTCACTATTCAGGACAAAAACAGCGCAAATACAAGTGTTTTTTGTCCTGTTACCCCTCCAGCAGGAGGGTTTCGGGGTCTTCGAGCAGTTCTTTCACTTTTACGAGGAAGCGCACGGCCTCGCTGCCATCCACAATCCGGTGGTCGTAGGAGAGGGCGAGGTACATCATCGGGCGAATGACAACCTGCCCCTTTATGGCGATGGGGCGCTCCTCGATTTTGTGCATCCCCAAAATGCCCACCTGCGGCGCGTTCAGAATCGGCGTGGACATCAGCGAGCCGTACACGCCGCCGTTCGTGATGGTGAACGTGCCGCCCGCCATTTCCGCGATGCCCAGTTTATTCTCGCGCGCCCGCGACGCAAGGGAACCGATCTCTTTTTCGATGCCCGCGAACGTCAGCTTGTCCGCGTTGCGCACGACGGGAACCACGAGTCCGCGCTCCGTGCCGACCGCGATGGCGATGTCGTAATACTGTTTTTTGATGATGTCGGTACCCCGAATCTCCGCATTGAGATACGGATGGGCTTTCAGCGCGCCGAGTACCGCTTTGGTAAAGAAGGACATGAAGCCCAGGTTGACGCCGTGCTTCTCCTTGAACGCATCCTTGCGGCGCGTCCGTATCTCCATCACGGCTGTCATGTCCACCTCGTTGAACGTGGTGAGCATGGCCGCCGTCTGCTGCGCCTGAACCAGCGCGTCGGCAATGGTTCTGCGCATCCGCGTCATCGGCTCCACAATCTCGCGCCGCTCTTCGGAGAGGAGAGGATTGGTGGTTGGTGGTTGGTGGTTGGTGGTTGGTGGCGTTGGTAATGGTGGAGTCGGGGGCGCACTTGTGCCTGTCTGCCCGGTTGTGGTGATGTTCATAGTGGCGACGTGATTCTGCACATCGGCGATCATTACTTTGCCGTTGGGGCCGGTTCCCCGGACATTGGCGGCTGTCAGGCCGTGCTTTTCCAGCATACGGGCGGCGGTGGGCGTGGCGGGCGCGTTGACATCGCCCAGATCTTCCCCGGCTGTTCCTGTAATTGGCGGCGTGGCGGCGATTGGGGCGGTTGTTATCGTGGGCGTGGGCGAAGTGGTGGGCTGCTGGTTGCCCGTATTCGTGGGAGTTGGGGCGGGCGGCGTGGAGACTCCACCGTTTGCGCCATTGGAAGCGCCGTTCGACGCGGCCACTCCCGGCGTAATAGTTCCCAGCACATCATCCACCGCAACGTCTTCACCCGTTTGCCGCGCGATGGTTCGCAGGATACCGGCGGCAGGCGACTTCACCGTTTCGTTGGCCTTGTCGGTTTCCAGTTCCACAACCTCTTCGTTGGCCTTTACCGCGTCGCCCGGCTGCTTGAGCCAGCGTCCAACCGTTGCTTCCACGACCGATTCCCCGCTTCGGGGTACCCGTATTTCTACGTCCATTGCACACTCCAGAATAGATATTAGATACGAGATACGAGATAAGAGATAAGAGGCAAACGCGAAAGGGCATTTATGTCCTGAGCGCGCTTATTGGAAACTAAACAAAGCTATTCTTTTGATGCCTCGTATCTCGTATCTCGTATCTCGTATCTACTTAGTTCCTACCGCTTCTCTCACCGGCACAGGGTCCAGGGCGGTCTTCAGGATGCGGGCCTGTTCGATGCCGTGCCAGATTTCCGAGCCTTCGGCGGGGCTGGCCGCTTCCGCTCTGCCGCGATACAGCAGGTCGCCCGTCCAGTCCGCCTGTTCGCGCAAACGGGACTGCATATACATCCACGCGCCCATGTTGCGCGGCTCTTCCTGTAACCAGACGATTTCGCGCAGGTTCGGGTAGCCCGCGATGATGTCGCGCAATTCCCGCTGCGGGAAGGGGTACAGTTCTTCGACGCGAACAGCCGCCACGCCCTCGGCCTGCGCCCATTCGGGACGCAAATCCTTGTTCGTATCGCCCTTGTACACGAGGTCAAGGTAGATTTTACCGCTGCACAAGTATCAGGCGCGTGATGCTCTGGGCGCGGGTTTGCGCCCGCTCGTCGTCAATCACGGGCTGAAAGGTTCCCGTCGTCAGGTCGGCAAGCGAGGAACTGGCAACCGGAGCGCGCAGCAGGCCTTTGGGCGTCATGACAATCAGCGGGCGGGCATCGGTCGTCAGCAGGGCGGCCTGACGGCGCAGCAGATGAAAATATTGCGCGGGCGTGGTGCAGTTGGCGATGCGCAGGTTGTCCTCGGCGGCGAGTTGCAGATACCGTTCCAGACGCGCGCTGCTGTGTTCCGGCCCCTGTCCGTGATAGCCGTGCGGCAGCAGCAGGACGAGCGAAGGCGAAATCTGCCATTTGGCAAGACCGGCGGAGAGGAACTGGTCAATAATCACCTGCGCCCCGTTGCCGAAGTCGCCGAACTGCGCTTCCCACAGAACGAGGGCTTCGGGAACATGAACGCTGTAACCGTACTCGAACCCAAGCGCGGCCTGTTCCGAAAGCGGGCTGTTATAGATGCCGAAACTTGCCCGCGCCTGCGGCAGGGTTTGCAATGCCGTCCAGCGCCTGTCGTTGTTGATGTCGTGCAGAACCGCGTGGCGATGGCTGAACGTGCCGCGCTCCACGTCCTGCCCGGTCAGGCGGATGGGAGTGCCGTCCGCGAGAATGGACGCGAACGCGAGGGCTTCCGCGTGTCCCCACAAAATGCCGTTCTTTTTGGATAAGCCGTCGCGCCGCCCTTGCAGGGTGCGGCGATTGAATTTCTCGTCGGGCGTAAAGCCTTCGGGAATGGCATATAAAACGTCATTGTACGCGGTCAGTTTGGCGGCGGGTACGGCGGTTTCCGCGTAGCGCGGATCGGTTTGCGGCACAATGATGTCGAGTTCCAGATGCGCGTCCGCCTGATGGGGCGTGTTCCATGCGGCGTCCATGCGGGTCATGACCTCATCCCACATCGCCTCCACCTCGCCGGTCGTTATCACGCCCTGCGCCACCAGCATATCCGCCCACAGATCGCGGACGCGCTTATGCGGGCCGATTTCGGCGTACATTTCCGGCTGCGTGAGATGGGGTTCTTCGGCTTCATTATGCCCGTAACGGCGATAACCGACTAAATCAATCAGAAAATCCTTGCCGAACTGCGTCCGGTAATCGTGCGCCATGCGCGATACCGCAAGGCAGGCGATGGGATCGTCCGCGTTGACATGCACGACGGGAATTTCAAAGCCTTTGGCAAGGTCGCTGGCGTACATCGTCGAGCGGCCTTCGCCCGGTGAGGTGGTGAAACCGACCTGATTGTTGGAAATGATGTGGATCGTGCCGCCCGTGCTGTAACCGGGCAGGCGCGACATGTTCAGGGTTTCGGCAACCACGCCCTGCCCCGGAAAGGCGGCGTCGCCGTGTATCAGAATGGGAAGCGAGGCGCGCGGCTCCTGCGCGGGCGGGCCGACAAGGCTGCGCTGTTCCTGCGCGGCGCGGGCGTGGCCTTCGGCAACGGGATTGACAAATTCCAGATGGCTCGGATTGGGAATCAGGCGAATGGGCATTTCGGCAATGCCCGCTTCCTTGAACGCGCGCTGGTAGCCAAGATGGTACTTCACATCGCCCGAAAATCCCTGCGAACTGCGCCCCGACACAGAAGCGTTGTCATCGTTCTGCATCGTTTTGAAGCCCTCGAAAATCGCCGCGTAGGGTTTGCCCAGCACGTTGCAAAGCACGTTCAGGCGGCCCCGGTGCGCCATGCCCATGACCACTTCGCGGGTTCCCATCCGCCCCGCCAGCCGAATCATCTCATCCAGCATCGGCACGAGCATGTCCGTACCCTCGATGGAGAACCGTTTTTTGGAGGGATAGCGTGTGTGGATGGACTGCTCGAAAGCGTCCACTTCGGTCAGGCGGTGCAGCAGGTCGCGCTTCACCTGATTGCTCAAAGGGTGAAAATACGCGCCGCTTTCCGCCGCTTCACGCAACCAGTAGCGCTCCTGCTGATTCTGAATATGTTCGTCGTCGTAGCCGATGTTGCCGGAATAGCGTTCACGCAGTTTGGTGATGGCGTCCAGCGCGTTGGTGGTTTCGCGCGCAATCGGCCCGCCCACAACAAGGTCGGCAGGGAGGGTTGCCAGGTCCGCCTCGGTCAGCCCATGATACTGCAATTCCAGTCGCGGGTCTTCGGGACGCGCCAACCCAAGCGGGTCCACGCTGGCAAGCAGATGCCCCCGCTGCCGTATCAGCCGCGCCAATCGTTGTGAGGCGGCGGCAAGGCGCATGGCTTCTGAAGGCAAGGATGAGGGATGAGGGATGAGGGATGAATTCTCTTCTACTCGTATCTCGTATCTCGTATCTCGTATCTCTTCTGTTCCCTTTTCCCTTTTCCCTTTTCCCTGACCGTTTCCATTGCGGGCGTGTGGCAACAACGATGCAGCGTAGGCGTCAAAAAAGGCGCGGGTTGTGGCATCCACTGAAGCGGGGTCTTGCCGGTAGCGGTCGTAGAGTTCCTCGGCATATCCGGCGTTGGGGCCATGAAAAATGTTCAGGTCGTTCATAGGGCATTTACGGCATCGTGTTGACTGCGTGTTGATGGACAGAGAAATGAGCGGCGTTCTGCGTTGAACGGCTCGGTTTTTAAGACAAAGGTAGTTGTATCATACCGTTTCCGCCGTCCAAAAGTCAAGGCTCGGTTGGTTGAAAGCTTGGAATGGGGAACATGGACGCGAAACATTGACGAGGATCATTATAACGCGGCAGGTTTTTGTCACAGGCGTGAGGAACTGGCGTAAACAAACCGGTGTGAAGGCGCAATGGCGGCGGTTGGAAGACCCGCCGAAAGGCGCGAAGGGATACTACGGTGGCAAAAAATAAATTCACTCCTCGAAGCGCTTTTACGCTGATCGAACTGCTCGTCGTGGTCGCTATTGTCGCCATACTCTCCGGCCTGCTTTTCCCGCTGTTCATTCAGGCGCGCGACGAAGCCAGACAGATCGCCGAGCAACAGGCCGCGTCGAAGCCGCTACGCCTGCAGGGGGAAGCGGACAGGACCGTTCTTCCATCCGGGGCGCTTCCTGTTGTGGACACCGTTGACCTGAAAATGACCCTCACCGCGAGTTACCATCGCATCGGCATGGACGTATTTACGCGCTATCGTCTGGACTGCGCGGGGCAGATTGTGTTTCAAGCCTCCGGTGGGGCGAAGGATAACCGCGTGTTGCTCCTCATCCCTTTTCCTGACAACGCCCTCGAAGCCCGCGACGTGCAATTGAAGGTATTCCGGCGTGGAAGCGCCCAGCCGATTTCGCTCACCGAAGTGGCTTACTCAAAAAAGGGCATTTACTGCGTTTGCGACATGGCGCGGGGGCAGGCGCTGACCGCAGACGTAAGTTTTACCGCGCTGGGCCGCGAACAGTTGAATTATCCGCTTCCGCCCGCCCGCCAGCTTCGGTCGGTTTCCATCACTCTGAACTTGCCGGGCGAACAGGCCCGCGCCATTCCCGATGACGCTCTCCAGCCCAGCGCGTCCAGCCCGGAACAGATACGATGGGAGTTCAAGAACCTCGTCAGTGACCGGCAAATCGCTGTGCTGATACCGGGCGAACAGGCTCCTCTTGCGCACGTACTGCTGCTGTCGCGCCTGGTCGCCCTGGCCGTGCTGCTGTTTGGAGCCGGCTTCTGGTATCTGAGCGAACAGACCAGGCCGGGGCAACTGGATAGCTTTCGCTGGGGGCATTTTCTGCTTCTTACCCTGACCTACTCCCTGTTTTTCATTATTTTTGCCGTTCTAGAATTTCATGGCAGGCTTGCAACGCCGGTTTCCATGCTGGTCGCGGCCGTGTTTTCGCTGCCCCTGCTGGTCCTGCATGTGTCCCGCGTTCTGAACCGCCGCTTTGCGATTACGCGGGTGATTCCCCTCGCGGTTTTCACGCTTGGACTGGTGGTTAATGGCGTGTACGGGGGAGGGTGGCGAGACTACGTTTTCATTGGAGCGGCGATTGCCGTAATCGCGTACCTGACGCTTTCGTATCAGGCGTGGGCGGGAGGCAGGGAGCGGCATCATCAAGAGCAGGAAACCGCGTATGCCAACCGGCGTCGCGCCCTCGCGACAAAAATTACAACCGACATGGGCGCGCAAATCGCGGAATTGGCTCAGGCCGATGCCCAGGCCGCCGAGTACCTGAAATCGGCGCAAGAAGCGGAACAGGCTCCGATATGCGCCCGATTGAAACGCGCCCGCGAACCCGTAAGCGGATTGTTGAAGGAATACGAGGAGGTCGCAAAACGACTGGACTACATACCCGAGCAGGAGAGGTCGGGCGTCGGCGCGATGTACAACGACATCGAGCGCAAAGCGGATGCGTTTCGGGAACGCCTGGAATCGCAGATTACGAATTTGCGCGTGGAACTCACTTCTTTTGCCTCTGCCCTCCAAACTCTGGCAATTCCGGCGGGCAGGGGCGAAATTCATTGCATAGCCTGTGGCCGAATCGTGCCGGACGCTCCCTTCTGTCAGCAGTGCGGCGCGGCTCAACCACAAGCAGTGACGTGCGCCGGCTGCGGAAACAGGGTCGTTCTCCCCTTACATTTGTTCGGGGCGCATACAGAAGGCCAACAAACTCGCGCTCTCTTTTGTCCCCACTGCGGCACACGCCTCCCGTCTCAGCAGGGAGCCATTTCGCAACAGTCAGAAAAGTAAAATCTTTTCAAAGCGCCATTATTCTACATCCACCGTGTAAACCTCATTGCCGCGTAAAAACAGGGCGTGTTTGCTGTCGGGAAGCCACTGGATACCGTAAAGGCGCACAGCCTGCTGCTGTAGTTGTTGCTGAAACTGGATACGGAGAACAGTTGTCACGGCGAATTTCGCGGGCGGGGGCGGGGGAATTAAGTCCGCCGTGATGTGTCCCACTTCGCGCAGATTGGTTCCGTCCGTATTGCTGACCCACAAAGCGTTTTGCAGCCGGGTCTTCATGCCCAACCGGCGCAGGAGGGTTTGTATGGGGGGCGACCCAGGCGGTTGCTGCCGGATTTGCAGGTTCCACAACAGGCGCGTCCCGTCCGGCGAAAGCCGAACGTCCGCGCCCGAAGTTCCCGGCGGCAGGGGAATACTGAGTTTGCGCGTGGGGGCGTGGTTGGTTTCCAAATCCGTGTCATACAGCGTATACGGATTAAACGTCGCGCCATACTGAAGATTGTAGGTCAGCAGATGGCGTTCGCGGGTTGTGCCCAGTACCCAGCCTCCGCCGGATTGCGCGAACAGGCGTTCCCCCTCCGGCGCGTTAAATTCCAGCGAATGCAGCATCGCGCCGTTGATGTGAAACGTGAAATCATAGCGCGGCTGAAACCAGCCTTGCCCGCCGAAGCTCCAATTAACAGAGCGGCGGTATTTGTTCTCCTGCGGGTCGCGCGGCCATTCGCGTCGCGCGCTTCCATCCATTGCGAACACGCGCCAAATGTTTCCGTCCCGACACAGCAGCCATTTGCCATCGGGAGAAACTTGCTGCGTCGGCAGCAGGCAATCCAGCGGTTTACTTCCGCCTGCCGCGTTGCGTTGCGCCGATGCCCGGGGAATGAGTTTAAGTTGGGACGCGAAGTGGTCATTGAACGGCTGTAAAAGTGTTTCCTGCTCTGTCCATACGTCCCGTACCCACACGGTATCATGGTCTTCGCCCGGAGTATGATGCAGCAGCAGTTGCTCGCGATTGTTGCGCCACGGTCCTATACCAGATTGGTCATGCCGCGAAAAGAGAGTCTCTGCGGAGAGCGGCAGTGGATGCGCGATGGTGAGCAGCAGGCGTTCGCGCGGCCACAACAGGGTACACAGCAATGCGATTGCACCTGATACCGCCAGAAACAGGAACAGGACGCGGGTAGATTTTTTTCGAGGTGAGCGGGGTTTGGACATTGGGAGATTTCCTTCACTCGGTAGGAACCATGTAAAGCGCATTGCTCTGGCAGTAAGTCAGGTGTTTGTCATCGGGCGACCATTTCAGGTTGTGCGGCAGTTTGGCGGCCTGTTGTGGGGAAATGTCAATGGAAGAAAATACCGGGCTGGCAGTTGGGGGCAACACCGGCAAAGCAGGGTTTGCGCTTTCCGCTACATGCCCGATTTCGCGCAGGTCACTGCCGTCCATGCGGCATGTACAGATAGCCCATATATGACGATCCGGCATACGCAGCCATTGGCGCAATTTTTGCATGGGCGGCGACAGGGAAGCGGATTCCGACAGGCGGCAGAACAGGGCAAAACGCGTCTCATCCGACGAAACGACGATTTCATTGACGCTGTCCACGCCGGGCAGCAAGATGTCGTAAAAAATGCTGTCAAGCTGTTTGTAGTGCCAGGGCGGGTCTATGTCGCGCTTACAGAGCGCCTCGCCCATATTCAGAAGCAGACCATCAGGCCCGTTCTTAGACTTCACGCTCAAGCCACCAGGCGCGCATGTGGACAACAGGTGTCCATTGCGCAAAAATGCCAGGGGACGCGAGGCTTGAAAAGAATCTAATGTTTTCTTTACAATGCCGCTTTTAGGATCGGTGGAATAGAAACGCAGGTCTAAAAGCGCAGTGGAGTTAGACGGATAGTAAAGCGGAATTGAATTTGTAGAAACCCATTGCCGGTTGTCCGGCAGCCAGTTGACGCATGAGAAATTCGGCTTTTTGTCAGTGTTTTTGAAGTCGGTGACGGTTGTGCCATCCAGCCGCGCCACATGCCAATTCCAATGCTGATATGGGCCATAAAACCATAGCAATGGCTGCCGGTCCGGGGACAGGCGTGCGTTGTCCAGTCCCTCCCGCGTGTAGGGGTTGCCGGGATCAGCAGGGTAGCTGCTTGTGCTGACAAGCGCGTTCGCCTGCCGACGGTTGAAGTCAGCAAGCGGTGTTTCCCGCTGCGTGTGAACATCGTGCCGAAACGCTTCCACCTGCGCCAGTCCGGTTGGTTGCGGTTTGGCGCGTAAAATCAGCAGTTCGTCGTTGGACAGCCAGGCGTAACCTTCTGAATCAGAGCCGACGACGCTGTCCGTCGCCACGCAATCTTTCAGGGAAGCAACCTGTACGGAGGAATGACTCAGCAGTCGTTCGCGCGGCATCAGAACCTCCGCCGCAAGCGTCAGCAGAAGCCCCGCCGCCAGCACCTGTAGAACCCGACGCTTTTGCATGTTATACGCGCCCCTCCCTAAAACAAAACCCTATTACCCATACCGTTACGTAGGGACACAACTTGTTGTGTCCGCATGAGCATGGTTGTGTCCGCGCCCTCCTCAACCGGAGGAGGACACAACAAGTTGTGTCCCTACGGACTTGTTTTTGAAGTGGCAGGGTTTTATTTCAACAGGCACGAACCTAACAACTAACAACTAACAACTAACAACCTGACAACCTGACAACTCAATTACTCGCTATCTGTATCAGGCCGTCGGAGGCGTCGAGCAGGTCGGGCGTGAGCGGCACGACGCGGCGCAGGCGGGCAATACGGGAAACGAGCGTTGGCATGGGCGGCAGAAACGCCTCTTTATAGTTGGCCGGGTCGGTTTTAGTCGCGTATTCCAGCGCGGGCTTGATGGCGGCATGGGATGGGTCGCCTTTCGCCGTTGTGATGGCTTTCAGCAGCATGGTATCGGGGGCCAGCGGGTCGGCTCCCGCAAGACGGGCAACTAAAGGCGAGGCCGTCTGATAGCGCTTCAGTTGTAGCAGGGCAACGGCGCGGGCGGCAAGGGCGCAAACGTTATCGGGTTCCGCCGACAAAACAAGATCAAGAATGTTGCCCGCCTGCGCGAATCGCTCGTCAGAATTGTCGTAGGCCATAATCTCCCACGCGCGCTCTACCAGCGTCTGGCTGAAAAACGGGGCGCGGAGAAAGGCCGAGCGGAAACCACGCTTGGCTCCGTCCTGATTGCCGTTGTCGGCAAGGGCCGCGCTCAGAGCGTACTGCGTTTCGGGAATATCCACAATCGCGAACGCCTGCTGCGCCTCCTTCATGCCCAACTGCTTATCGTTCATGGCAAGATCGGACAGGGACGCCACGACAAGGCCGACGATGTTTTTGGATTGCGCGGCGGGGCGGGCGGTTTCGCGGGCTTCGGCGTATTTGCGCTTCTGGAACAGGGCGGCGGCCAGCATCGCCTGCGTGGTATCCGTCGCGTCCGCGCTGTTGTTCACACGCCGGGCCAAGTTTTCCGCTTCGGCCACGCGGCTCAGGCGCAGCAGGCTCATGCACACGCGGCACTGAGCGCGCCGTTTGTCGCTGCGGTTCTGCGTCAGTCCGGCGGCTTTCTCATACGCGGCAAGGGCCGGTTCATACGCATGCTGCTGGAAAAGAATGTCGCCCCGCGCGATCTGCCCGGAGGAGTCCGTAGAGGATTCAGGATAGGTTTTCGTCACGTCCGCCAGTTCCGCGTTGAACTGCCTGCGCACGAGATCGAAGCCCCTGTCCATCTCCTGCACCATCTGCACGTTGTTGCCCTGATTGACGCTCTGGAACAGGGCCAGATAGCCCCGGATGCGCAGCGTAAACGGCTCTTCTTTGGGAACCCCGATTTGCTGATCGTCCAGCAGGCGCAGTCCGCCGCCAATATCCCCCTTCGCGCCGAGATTGAGCGCCATCAGGCGGACCGCGTCCACGTCAATACGGCTGATTTTGAAGGATTTACGAGCGTCCTTGTCCAGCGTTCGCAGGTCGTTGCGCCCGAACGCGGCCAGCCCATCCTTGACCCAGTGCTTGATACCAAGACTGAGTTTGTTTTCTACCGTCATTTTGAGCCGCTGAATGCCGGTCTGCCCGTTGACGTTGTAGGCGGTGATGGCAATCGTATGCTGCCCGTCGTTTTCGTTGAGCGTGTCCCAATCGAACAGATACGGCGGCTGTTTGGCTTCGGCGCGGAACTGATCGTCCACCTCAAAGGTGATGCGCTCAATGCCCGATTTGCTGTCCGCTTCGGCCTTGACGCGCACAATGTCGCTGAGTTTCATCGGGTCGGGCGCGGCGATCTCATCGGTCTCCTTGCGCGGCACGAGTTCGCCCTTGACAACGACCTGCGCCCGCGCGCCCACCGCCAACGCGCTCAGACACGCCATGCCGCACAAAAAGCGCAGACTTGTCAGGCATCGTTTCCACAGACCTGTGTTTTGAATCGTTCGGCGCGGCTCATTTAGCATCGTAATCCCCTTCTTAAAATCAACAAGAGCAGGTGTTGAAATGGAGTTCGCGGCCAGCAGGCGTGATTCCTGCTACCCCGCGATTTATTCCATCTCTTCCACATGGCGCGGCACGATGCTGAACGTGCGCTCACCATAAACCGGGGCGATATGCGCCTGATTTGTGCGGTACTCTTCGTCAATGATGAATGTGAAGGCGTCCGTCAGGCGGCAAAAGCGTTTCAGTTCCGCCACCTCTTCGGGGCTTTCGGGAACCAGCCGTAATACGAGCGCGATACGCCGCCCCTGATCATCCGTGATTCTCGGTTCCCCCGGCCTCATTCCTTCCACTTGCGCTTTCATAAGGGCTGTTTCTCCTCTTCCGGTTTTTGCTGTGTCATTGTATTTTGCATAATACGCTATGTGTAGGACGTGCTATACTAGAAAGAACGTTCCCTCATGGTTTTCGATGCGTATTTCTGAATGAAAGCGAGGTAAGACATGACAGCGACTCAGGTGATGGAAGCCGTCAAACTGGTAACGGCGGATGAATACGAACAGATGGAGAGCCAGTTCAAGGCTCGTGGCATACGGATGGACTTGATTGAAGGCAGATTAGTGGAGGTGACTTCTATGCCCGGAGGCGAACACGGCAGTATCACAATGGATTTATCGCTGGAAGTCGGTTGGTTTGTCCGGCAGCACAGATTAGGGCGATGTTTTGCCGCAGAAACGCGCTTCGTAATCGCGCACAACCCTGACACGTCTATTGCGCCCGACTTCGCGTTTATCCGCGCGGACCGCGTTCCCAACCCCTTGCCTAAAAACTATTGGCGACTGGTTCCTGATCTGGTATTGGAAGTACGCTCGCCCGGTGACACGACTCCCAAATCACAGGCGAAAATGAATCGCTGGATTCGGGCGGGTGTATGTCTCGGTTGGGAACTCAATCCGACACCACAAATTTTAACTGTCTACCGTCCCGGCGAAGCGCCCCAACAACTCGGCGTGAACGATACGCTCACAGGCGAGGATGTTCTGCCCGGTTTCACATTTCCTCTGCGCAATCTGTTTCGTGACGATGTTTCCACGCTCTGACCACTTCTGCTATAATAGATACTCCGACAAATAGTATATAGGCTGTTTTGAGGCAGGCTAGCGCTCAGGTGGAGCAGACACACTCCACCCGTCGAAAACCCTTTTTCCGCGTTTACTTTTCCCGGCTTACGCGCCTTGCGGCTCGCGTGTCAGCGCGATCAATTGCACCAGACCCACCACACAGAAGCAAGTGCGACGGAACAATCCCGTCGCCAGACGATATTCATCACGCACCATCCGAAACGCTTTGACGCGCCGGATACTATGTTCGACACGCACACGCCCTGAGGAAAAGGCGCGGTTCTCTTCTTTCTGCACAGCGCTCAACGCGCCTCCGCGTGGCTTCTTGTGCGGCACTTCGCTGTGGGGTAAGCCTTGATAGGCCAGATCGCCTTTGACCGTCGCATGGGGAAACTGCTTGGCAACCGTACTCTGCTCATGCACTTTCTTGTCCGACTTCGGGCCGCGATAGCCCGCATCCACATCAAGAATGTCGCCATTGCGGTTGGTGATGACCTCGGTCTTGAGCGTGTGGTCTTTCTTCTTGCCCGAGTAGAAGGCGCGTTGCTTGGGTTCAATCGAGGGACGCGGAACCGGCGTCTCGAAACTATCCACAATCACCTGATCCACCTCCTCGGGCTTCCAGGAGGGTTCTTTCTTGGTCCAGCGTTTCTCCGCTTCCCAGCGGTTGGCCGGACACACGTCTTTGAGGACGCCGACAATCTCATGGAAGGTGTTCTCCGCCACATCGGCGCTGACGCCAAACAGCATGCCCACCACAGAGAAGGCGACGTTGTGGCGCAGGTACAGCAGCGTCAGCAACACTTCCTGGTAGGGCTTGAGCAGGCGTTTGCGGCCGCCTCCCACCTTGCGGCGGCGCGTGGGCTTGTTGGCCTGTTCTTGTTGGCGACGGCGCTCGATTTCGGGAAGCGCTGCCAGGAAGAGTTCAGCTAAGGCGGCGTGGGGTAGTCCGAAGAGCGAACGGACTTTGTTTTCGGGATAGCGGCCAAGTTCGTGAAGGTTCATACGTCTATTCTACCCGCGCCAAGAATAAATCCAAACTTATTTGTCGGAGTATCTAATGAAAACGAGGTTCCTTACAGGGGCTTTAACAGATATTCCGATTAGAATGTGAGGCGTGACATGGCAGCCACTGCAATCAAAGAAACAGGCAAACTGGTAACAGTGGAAGAGTTCGAGCGGATGGACAGCGATTTGCGCTTGGACTTGATTGAAGGAGAATTAACGCCTATGCCTCCCATGCCCGGCGAACAGCACGGCGCTGTAACCATGACATTAGGGGCGTATGCCACCGTTTACGTTTTGGAACACAATCTCGGAAGATGCTACGCGGCGGAAACGCGCTTCATCGTGCAACGCAACCCGGACACAACAATGGGGCCGGATTGGGCATTTACCGCCCGTGGCCGACTGATAGGCGAAGCCCTATCCGGATTTTCCGCCGTTGTTCCTGATATTGTCCTTGAAGTGCGCTCACCAAGCGACACCGCAACGGAAGCGGAAGGTAAAATGCGCCGCTGGTTACGGGCGGGAGTACGGCTTGGATGGGAGTTCAATCCTGCCACTCGCATTCTGACCATTTATCGCCCGAACGAAACACCGCGTCAGTTGAGCATAAACGACACGCTGACAGGTGAGGACGTTCTGCCCGGTTTTACTTTTCCTCTGCATCGGCTGTTTCCCGACAATGCTTCCACGCCCTGAGCAGGAATTACTACCATGAACCGTAAACGCCGCCTTTTGCTGCTTTGCTTTGTATTGCCTGCCGCGCTCTGTTTATTCAGCGCATGGCGCGTTGTTCCCGGCTTGCAGCAGCAATGGCGGAACAGCCAACTGCTTGCCGCCATTCGGCGCGATGACACCTCCGCTGTCACAGCATTGCTGGCGCAAGGCGCAAACCCAAACGCGCGCGGTTCCGGCAGTGCGGACGCCCCTTCCCTCTGGAAATTTCTCCGCGAACGCTTCAGTCGCAAGCCTTCTAATTCCGCAACCAAATCCGCTCTTACCATTGCTTTGAACAAGTTAAGCCTGCACACCGGCGCGAGTTTTTCTCCGCAATACTATCCCAATATTGATATTGTCACCATGCTGCTTCAGCAGGGCGCCACTTTCGATCTGAGACCGGATTTCTCCGCGCAGGTTTACAAAGGTCATTTTCATCACGGAGATAAAAGCGCTTACGTTGATCTGGAGGAGTTGTGCAAGGGCTGCACCATCAGCGGCGATCTGGGAGAATTTGTCGGCACGGAAACACAAACCGATGCCCTCGTGCAGGCTGCTGTAAAAGCGGGAGCGCGGCTCAGATAACATTCCCCTTTACAACTGCCTCCCAAAAGGATATAATACGCTATCCCTCTTGCGCACAATGCCGTGCCTGTCGCGAAATCCAACCGTTTGCAGCAGGTAGCCCCTATGTCCCTGTTCGATAACTATCAAAACGACGGTTTCTATGACGAGATGTTCGCGCCCGACGGACAGCCGCGTCCGCACTATCGCAAACTGTTTCAGCGCGTAGAGCAAATGTCGCTGGAAGATTACAAGCGCCGCGTCACGCTTGCCGATTTAACCCTCATCAATCAGGGCATTACGTTTGCCGTGTACGGCGACGAGAAGGGCGTGGAAAAACCCTTCCCATTCGATCTGATTCCCCGCATCGTGCCTGCCGATGAGTGGGATCACATTGAGCGCGGCCTCAAACAACGCCTGACCGCGCTGAATATGTTCCTGCATGACGTTTACCACGACCAGAAAATCGCGGCGGATAACATCATCCCGCGCGAACTGATTGTGGGCGCGGCCAATTTTCGGCGCGAGTTTATCGGCGCGGACCCGCCCGGCGGCATCTATGTCCACATTTGCGGCACGGATTTGATACGTGATGAACATGGCACGTACCGCGTTCTGGAAGACAATTTGCGCACCCCCTCCGGCGTCAGCTACGTGCTGGAAAACCGCTCGATTCTGACGCGCATTTTGCCGTCCCTGTTTCGCGACCTGCCCGTTCGCCCCGTCAGCCACTACACCACGCAACTGCTGCAAAACCTGCGCGAACTCGCGCCCCATGACCGCGATGAAGCGCCGACCGTCGTGCTGCTGACTCCGGGCGTGTACAACAGCGCGTACTTTGAACACGCTTTTCTCGCGCAGCAGTTGGGCGTGGAACTCGTAGAGGGCCGTGATTTATTTGTAGACGACAACATCGTTTATATGAAA
Source organism: uncultured Chthonomonadaceae bacterium (assembly GCA_963817895.1). Taxonomy (GTDB): domain Bacteria; phylum Armatimonadota; class Chthonomonadetes; order Chthonomonadales; family Chthonomonadaceae; genus CAWFQB01. Next base: position 739,353 of record CAWFQB010000001.1, on the reverse strand, counting down.
ACCACCAGAGGCCCGCAGCGCGTGGACGTGATTTATCGCCGCGTGGACGACGACTTTTTAGACCCGCTCGTGTTCCGGCCTAATAGCGCTTTGGGCGCGCCGGGACTGGTCAATGCGTACCGGGCGGGCAACGTCGCGCTTGCCAACAGCATCGGCACGGGCGTGGCCGACGACAAGGTGATGTACGCTTACGTGCCGGAGATCATTAAATACTATTTACAGCAAGACCCGATTTTGCCGAATGTAGAAACGTATCTCGCGTGGAAGCCGTCCGACCAGTCGCACATCCTTGCCAATCTGGATAAACTGGTGGTGAAAGCGGCGAACGAGTCGGGCGGCTACGGCATGTTGATGGGACCGCAGGCGACGCAGGCCGAGCGCGACGAGTTTGCCGAAAAGATAAAAGCCGAACCGCGGAATTATATCGCGCAGCCGCTTATTGGCCTGTCCCGCGCGCCCGCTTTTGTGGAGGATCATTTCGAGGGGCGGCATATAGACCTGCGCCCCTATATTCTCTATGGCAAAAACGACAACATCACCATTATTCCCGGCGGCCTGACCCGCGTAGCGCTGAAAAAAGGTTCGTATGTCGTCAACAGCTCGCAGGGCGGCGGCAGCAAAGATACATGGGTTCTCGCCCACGACGCCATGACGCAATCGCAGGGTATGGGTATGCAGTCGCAGACAATGGGCGGCATGTCGCAGTCGCAGGGCTTTGGGCAGGGCCAACATCAAATCCTGAGCGGCAATAACGAGTGAGCGGCTATCCCGAACTCGTATAATTAGTATTAACGCTGGAGATGAGCAGGAGGTGAAGCGACGCATCCGGCAAAAAGTCGCGCAGACTTCGGTTTCCGACAATACAAACCTTCCCGCAGTTGTTGTCGTAGTGGAATTCAGTACGCCAATGGCGGAGGTAACGTATCGTGATGCAACGTGACATACAACAACAAGTTGAACAGGATCATCTGCGAGCCATGGAGCTTACCGATGCGGCGCTGGCTGCGCGGCGTAATAATGATCCACAGACGGCAATTCAGTATTTCCATGCCGCTTTTGAAGCCGAACGACTGGCTGCGGAAGCGTTGTTTGCCGTCAGGGATATGGAGCCAACACGATCTATTTTGTTCCGCAGCGCAGGGCTGTTGGCTTTAGATTGCGGCGAAACGCGCGAGGCGGAACGCATGGCCGCTGCGGGACTGGCTGGCAACCCTCCTGCCGATGTCGCCACCGAACTGCGTAATCTTATGAAGCGCGTCAACTTTCATTCCCCTGTGATCACTCTGCGCGACAGCGTGATTGAAGCGACAGAAACAGAGGAAGCGCAGACTGCGGCAGCAAGGATACATGGGTACTCGCGCGCGACGCCATGACGCAATCACAGAGCATGGGGAACCGGGAACAAGGGACAGGAATGGCGCAAACGCAGACAATGGGCGGCATGTTGCAGTCGCAGGGCTTCGGGCAGGGACAGCATCAAATTCTGAGCGGCAATAACGAGTAGTTGAAACAGATGTTGTAAGTAGATGACAACTATATTTTGGGAGTATGAGGGCATGTTGAGCCGAGACGCGGATTCGTGTTATTGGATCGGGCGGTATGTGGAGCGGGCGGAAGCGACCGCGCGCATGGTGGATGTGCATTACCATGCCGCGCTGGAGTCGCCCCTCTCGCCATATCGCGATGGGCATACGGACAGCGAAATCAGCACCCTGCGCTGGCAGTCCATTCTGGCGATTTCCAGCAGCGCCGAATCGTTCCGCCAACGCTACGACACGGAAACCGACCGCGACGTCTTGTACTATTTCGCCTTCGACCCCGATCATTCCAACGCCATTCTGACCGTGTGGAAAAAGGCGCGGGAAAACGCGCGCTGTATCCGCGAACAGATCGCCTCGGAAATGTGGGAAAGCCTGAATATCTCGTATCTGAAATTGCGCGAGTGGGACGTGGATCGCGTCCTCGCGACCGGGCCGCACGAGTTTTTTCAAACCGTCAAGGACGCTTCCTATCTGTTGCAGGGCATTCTCAATCGCACCATGCTGATGAGCGAAGCGCGGGATTGGCTGGACACGGGCCGCTTTCTGGAACGCGCTGACCAGACCGCCCGCCTGCTGGACGTGAAGTACCACGACCTGCTGCCGCCCTACCAGAATCCCGGAACCGAGGCGGTAACGGACAGCATCGAGGGAACGATAGCGCGCGCTGAACCGCCGACCCTGAGCGCGTATGGCGTGGGCGGGGCTTTGGACATGCACGGCTGGATCGCGGTTCTCAAATCCGTCAGCGCGTTCGAGATGTACCGCAAAACGCATCAGGACGGCATCAAGCCCTCACATGTCGTGGATTTTCTGGTTCTTAACCCGCGCTTTCCCGCGTCCGTTCGGCACGGCATCGGGCGCGTGGAGGGGTGTCTGCATCGTATCAGCGGCAATCAGAGTCAGGAACCTTCCACGGAGCCGGAACGTCTCTTAGGACGGCTTCGCGCCGACTTGACCTATTCGCAGCCCAAAGAGATCATTCGCGACGGCCTGCACGAGTTTTTAGAAGACGTTCAGACACGCTGCGCGAATATCGGCAACGCCATTACGCGCGCGTATCTGTCGTATTAGCAGGGAGTAGGTTGTAGGGAGTAGGGAGTAGGGAAAGCCGTATGCAACGAGCGCAGTGTCCTACTCCCTACAACCTACTCCCTGCTCCCTGAAAAGGGACTTTTCTTGCGCCTGCGCGTACTCCATACGACCCGGTATCTGTACTCCTCCCCGGCGATCAACAGCGTCAATGAAGCTCGGCTGATGCCGCTCAGTGACGACGATCAGACCTGTCTGGATTTTCGCCTGAGCGTGACGCCGCCTGTCCGCGTGTTTGCCTACGACTCGGCGTGGGGTCGGGTACACCATTTCAACCTGCGCGCGCCGCATCGGGAACTCACGATCCGGGCGGAAGCGCTGGTTGTCACCCATCGCGCCAATCCATTTTCCGGCCTGCAATTAGTTGCCGACGATCGGGACTTTTACGCCCGCCCCGACATTCGGCAAGCTTGGTTCGAGTATCTTCAGCCCACTGCGCGCGTCCCGCTTCCCCCGGAAACCGACCGTATCGCGGCAGTGGCCCGCAAGCAGGCGGGCGTGGGAACCGCGTCCTTCCTGATCGCCCTGACACGCCTGCTGCACCGCGCGTTCACGTTCGCGCCGGGCGCGACAACCATCCATACATCCCTGATGGAAGTTCTGGAAAACAAGCAGGGCGTGTGTCAGGATTTCGCGCACCTGATGTTGAGCGTGTGCCGTAGACAGGGAATTCCCGCCCGGTATGTCAGCGGGTATTTATTCACGGGCGAAGCCGCGCCTGCCGAAGTGAATTCCTTTGGTGGAGCGGGCAGGTTCAGCCAATCCGAGTGGGAACGGGAGGACAGGGGCGGCAATGTCGCGTTGGACACGCTGCCCACTCTCAACGACGAAGAGGAAGAACTGGTTGGCGGCAACGCCATGCACGCCTGGGTGGAATGTTTAATGCCGGACGGCAAATGGCGCGGCTTCGACCCCACCAACAACCTTGTCACCAATGAGTATTACATCAAATCGCATTATGGCCGCGATTATGGCGATGTGCTGCCCGTGCGCGGCGTGTATCGCGGCCCCTCCTCCCACATGGAAGTCGCCGTGCGCGTCCGCCGCGAACCCGACCTACAGTGATGACCAACATTGTTTAACCGAGCAGCCAGTCGGGAACCGTGATGGCGGCGCTGGCGCTTCCGCCATGCGCCATATCGCGCAGGTCGTGCGGCTTGAGGATTGTCAGTTCACCCTCCTGCCAGGCGATCACCAGTTCACGGCTGAGACGGTTCAGTTCGGCGCACACTCGTTCCACAGTAGCGCCCACGCCCCGCGCCAGTTCCGCTTCGGAAACCGGCGTTTTCACGCGCAGGCCGATGGAGGTGGGTTCCGTATCGTGTTCCGTCAGATGCCAGAGATACTTTGCCACCCGTTCCCGAACGTCGCGGAAGGCGGATTCGGCAAGGCGCGTATCCGTTGCGCGAAGCCGCTGGCACAACACGGAAATCACATGCGCGACGGCCCTGTAATCCGTATGCAGCGCCCGGTAAAAGGCTTCCCTTTGTAGCGACAGCAGAGTTGTTTCCCGCAAGGTTACGGCGGACGCGCTGCGCGGCTGCCCGTCCAGCAGGGACAGTTCCCCGAAAAACTCGCCGTCATTGAGAATGGCGAGGACGGCCTCTTCCGGGTTGTCGGCATCGGGCAGGAATATTTTCACGCTGCCGCGCTGAATAATCAGCAGTTCCTGTCCCACTTCGCCCTGATGGAAAATGTTTTCGCCCGCCGGCAACACGCGCTCCGTCATGCGCCGCGCCATGTCGGACGCGACCTGTGAGGAAAACGCCGTGAACAACGGTATCTGCCTCAACAGCACATTCACCTCCGCAACCGAGCCTGCCTCGGCAATATTGGACGCGCTTGCTTCGGTTGCTTCCTCTATCCTGTTTATCTCACCCATTATGCTCCTCCAACATGTTGTACTCGCCGGGAATTTAGCGCCAGTCAAGCGAGTTTGTCCCGACAGCCAGTTTCGCGCCAACGCGCATATCGCCCGTGCCGTCCACGTTGATAATGTGAATCTCACAGGTGGGACTGCTATTGATAAACGCGCTGCTGTCTACGAGTTTGAGGTACGCGATTTTCGCGCCGTCCGGGCTGAAAACAGGATGTGAGGCGGCGGACGCAAGCGGCCCGGTCGTTTGCCCTGTTCCGTTGCTGTTGGTTACAAACAAGTTTGTTGTCGTACTGCTGTTCTCGGCAACCGCGCCGTATGCGATGCGCTTACCGTCGGGACTCACGGCGGGCGTTATGCTGAAGTCCGAGCCGACCTGACGACGGCTGCTGCCATCGGCATTGATAACGTATACTTTCGGCGCGTCGCTGGTTTCCGGGTTCGGGTCCACCTCAAAGACGATGCGGTTTCCGTCCGGCATGTAAACGGGATGGGACAGGCTGTAGCCTGCCGGGGGCGCGTATATTTTACGATACGATGAGCCGTCGCTGTTCACAGTAGCCAGTTCTTTGGAATTGCCTACGTAGACAACGACTTTGCCGTCAGGCCGAAACGCGGGAAATGAAACATCGCCCCCTGGCCCAAGCCCGCGAGTGCTGGAACCATCGGCGCTGGAAACAAGAAGCGAGGCAGTTCCTGACCCCGCTTCATAGATAAGTTTGGTTCCATCCGCGCTGAAACGGGGCATTGCGGCTGAAGCGTCGCTGACGAGCCGCTGAAAATTGCTGCCGTCCGGCGCAATGGTGTCAATTCCCGATGTGAACGCATTGTCGGCAAACGCCTGCGTATCGAACAGCAGGCGCGTTCCTGACGTAACGGGCAGTGTCGCGCCGCCCGACGAATAACCAACGGGGCTGCTACACCCGGCAAGCAGCGCAGGCAGGGCGCAAACGGCAAGCGCAACGCCCATTGAGAAAGCGGCGCAAAATTTTGAGCGAACAGGTTTCCTGCGAAGCGTAAAACTGGCAAACGGCATAATCATTAACCCCATTGAGGAGAAGAGGGAACCGCGAAACACACGAAATAAACGAAAAAGAACAGTTTTGCGGTTCCCCTCTCTCCTAAATTTCTACCTTGACGAACTGCTTGGTTTCCGAGGACTTCAGGCAGGCGAGGATGATGGCGAGGGCTTTGCGGCCCTCGTCGCCGCTGATAGCCGGGGGCGTGTTGGTCAGGATGCTGGTTACGAAGGCGAGGATAACGCCCGTATCGCTTTGCCCGCCGCCCTCGTTGGTCTGCATCGCGCCCACTTCAAAATACTGCTTTTCCCCCGTTTTCAGGAAACACATCACGCTGAACTTCGGGTCGGCTCCTATGCGGATATGCCCCTTGCTGCCGAAGAGATAGGTGGCGTTGTCCTCGCCCGGATAGTGCGTCCACGAAGCCGTTAATGTGCCGATAGCGCCCGTCTGCGATTTCAGCAGGCACACGGCGTTGTCGTCCACGTCGCCCATCGGTTTTTCCAGATGCTCCACCATCGAGGCCACTTCTACGATTTCCTCGCCGAGCAGCCAGCGGACTAAATCGGCCTTGTGAACGCCCAGGTCGCCCATCGTGCCGACAAATGCCTGCTTTTTGTCGAAGAACCAGCCGGTCGCGCCCTCGATGCTCCAGCTTTCCGGGCCGGGGTGCGAGAAACTGGTGCGGAAACTGATTACTTTGCCAATCGTGCCGTTGGAAATCAGTTCTTTCGCCTTGACGTGCAGGGGCGCGAGCCGCTGATTATGCCCGATCATCAGGAATTTGCCTGCCGCCTGAGACGCGGAGATCATGGATTTGGCCTCTTCCGCGCTGGTCGCCATCGGCTTTTCGCACAGAACGTGCTTGCCGGCCTGAAACGCGGCAATGGTCAGGGGCGCGTGGAAGGCGTTGGGGGTACAAACGCTTACCGCGTCCATGTCTTTGATGTTCAGAATATCTTCGGCTTTGCTGAACGCTTTGGCGTCGTACTTTTTGGCGAGTTTTTCCGCCCGCTCCGGCACGCGATCCACGAACGCGACGATTTCCACATCGGGGTTGAGGGCGTATTCGGGCGCGTGGCGATGGGTGGCGATGCTGCCGCTGCCGATAATGCCCACGCGGAGTTTCTTGTCTGGCATTGTTTCATCCTTTGCTGTATAGATTGTTGGTCAATTGTATTGCTGCGAGGCTGCAAAATACGGGCGTGGCGTTCCTGTGAAACTTCCTGTGGAAACTGTTCCGAAGAGGTAAAGAAGCGCCCTCGCATCCTGCAATGGCAATTCTGCACTCGCCGCCGAAACTTCCTCCCCGTTTCCCAAATCAGGTTTAAAATGGCGTAAATGATAAAAATCAAGCGGATTAGTGCCTATTTGTAGACGTATATTTGTCACAATAGGCGAAAATTTTGACAAAAAAGATAACATTCCGGTCTAATTAGCGTCTGTGCCGCTTTACAAACGCCGAAACTGCTGATATAATGGGCTTACGCATAGACGCGGGTTTGCATTGTCGCTACACAGGAAACGAAACCATTGTGTTTGTTTTCGGAATGGCTCTGCATGTCCGCGTCGTTTTTCATTTGCAGTCGGCGCGTGACGCTGCCATTTTTGGAGAGAAGAAAATAGGAAGGGAAGAAATGTTGACCTTGAAAAGACGAGGTTTTACCCTCATCGAGCTGCTCGTGGTTATCGCTATTATTGCTATTCTTGCGGCCATTCTGTTCCCCGTATTTGCTCAGGCGCGCGAAAAAGCCCGCGCTGTCTCCTGCCTGTCCAACGAGAAGCAGATCGGCACGTCCATGCTGATGTACGCGCAGGACTTTGACGAGGCCATTGTCCCCTGGTACATCAGCAGCAAGTCGGGCGACACGCGGCCCGTCGGCCAGAAAACCTGGTGCGCCCTGCTTCAGCCGTATATAAAGAACGGCGCCACCATTGGAACAAACGGTTTTTACGGTTCCAACGGCGTGTTCAAATGCCCCTCCTGGAGTCTGGACAAAGTGTATGAAGCGTCCGACAAGTCGGACTGCGACGCCGGCAGCCTCCACTCCTCATTCGATCCCAAGCCCTACGAACAATACGCCGATTACGGCATTGCCTTCCAGATGCCGACGATGCTAGGTTCCGGCACACAGTCCGATCCGTTTCTGCAATACCCCGGCGGCCTGATCAGTGATGCCGCTTCCACCGTCGTTGTATTCCTGGCCGCCGTTGCGCGTCCGGCGGAAACCGCTCTGATTGCCGATGGCATCACGGCGAAGACAGCGGCTAACACCGGCATCACGATTGCATTCGGATGCGAGTCGGCGGCCATGCACCAGGGCGGCGGCAACTTCGTCTTTCTTGATGGCCATGCCAAACGCATTGTGGCGAACGCCGAGCGCTACCTTGCCGTGAAGAATGGCATGTACTATGAGCGTTACTTCACCTACCCGGTGGACTTCTAAACAGGGGGATCGAACGCCATGAAAACGACACGCAAATCTCTTGCCACCCTGTTGCTGCTGCCCCTGACCTTCGGCGCGTTCTCCATTGCGCTTTCCGGCTGCGGCAAAAAAGATGACACGCCCCCTGCGGCTGCCGGTTACTACACCGGTCCCAAAGCGGCAAAAACGCCCCCGCCCGGCGGCGCGGCAAAAGGCAACACCGAACAGTGACGACATGAGGGTATGAGCATGGCTCGTTCTCGACAGATAGCGCTTTTGCTTGGCGGGTTGTGCCTTGCCGCCATTCTGCTGGTGATATTCTCCCGGCAGTCACAGCAGACGACCACTCCCGGCGCGGGGTACTATACCGGGCCGCGCCGGAGCAAGTGGGACCCGAACGTCTGGGTGACTGCTGACAACCGCATTGTTCCCCCGCCCCCGGACGCGGTTCCTGCCGCCAAACCGCCGCCTCAAAATACGGACAACTGAATGGCCCTCACCCTAACCCCTCTCCCAACTCTGGGAGAGGGGCTAATTCCGACACTTTCACAAGGGGGAGAGGCGAATCCTGATGAATAGTACAGTATACTTGCACATCACTTTCGGCTTATTATCAGTGTTTTTCACTTCGCGGGCGGGTATAATGGAAGCAGATTTCCATTCTCCCCATTGGCTAATATTTAGCCGTAAGTCGAATTGAAGGAATGTCGCTATGACTGTTTGCGCCGCCCTGCCCCAAAACGAGAATGACCGCCTGCGGGCGTTGTATCGCTACCACATACTGGATACCCCCGAAGAACCCGCGTTCGACAACCTGACGAGCGCCGCCGCCGCGCAATTGCGAATGCCCATGAGCCTCATCAGTCTGGTGGATACCAACCGACAGTGGTTCAAATCTCATTTTGGACTGGAAACGCGCAGCACCCCCCGCGATGTCGCTTTTTGTGGACATACGATTCTTGAAAGCAGTCCCCTGATTGTGCCGGATGCGCGGCGCGACCCCCGTTTTGCCGACAACCCTCTGGTAACGGACGCTCCGCATATCCGATTTTACGCGGGCGCGTCGCTTGTTACGCCGGACGGCTATTCCATCGGCACTGTCTGTGTACTCGACCACGCGCCGCGCGAATTCAGCGCGGCTCAAACTCATCGGCTGCAAACGCTGGCGGGACAGGTCATGGAGCGGCTGGAACTTCACCGCGTCCTGCATGGCGCGCGCGGCAATGAAGCGGTTGTTAATACCCGCGCTAATGCCCGGCGCGAAGTTACCGAAGCCGGATTCCGCAAGCGGCTGGTGGGATGGTGGCGGCGCGTCATGCGCTGGCTGCGCCATGCCGATCCCTACCACTACACCCCGCAGATCGTGATGGAGTATCAACAATCCCTCCTTGCCGCGCTGGGCCGCTACAACTTGAGCGATGCAGCGCAGCAGCGCGCCGCGCTGCGGGATTGTGTTCCCCTGCTGTTCACCATTCGCGAACAGGCCACGCAGGTGCAGTTTGCCCGTGACCTGATCGCGCTGTACCCGAAGCACAGTGAACGCGCCGATGAATTTCAGCATATCGTCATGGAACAGGTGAGCGAATACGGACGCGGCGGCGTTCCGCGCTTTGAAATTCCCGTGCTGAAGGAACGGTAAATTGTGATATAATAGGGTAAGTGTCTTTTCTGTTTTTCACAAGAAACCCTAACTTTGCGCCAACGCCTGCTCCACAACTTCATACCGGCCCGCGCGCAATCCGCTCTTGTGGCTCTGCTGTATGTGTTTCTTTGCACGTTCGGCATGGTCACGCATACCCACGCGCCCGGTGATATTCATAGCAGCGGCAATGAGGTTCATAGTTTCCGTCAGGCATCCGTTGGGCATGAGCAGGCGCAGGCGAAGATCGGCAGGCAAACGCTTGCCTCCCCGTCTCACTGCGCCTTTTGCGACTGGCAGGCCGACAGTCAGGGGCGCGTCGTCGCCTTCTGGCGTTTTGCCGCCCCCCTGACATTCACCTGCGCTTATGTTCGCCATTCCACGCCCGTTACGCGGGCTTTTTCGGTTCGCTCCAGTTCCCGCGCCCCTCCAATCGTTTAATTCACTCTCCGTTTGCCTCTTTTCGACAGAAACCAATTTGTTTGGCGCTGTAATCGCATATCACCCCGTAATCCCGGCCCCGGCAGGAGATTATCCGGCGGTGAAGGCGTGTCTGCGTTTGCCACTCGAATGTTCCGTCGAACCTAACGTCTATTGTCCGTTTGTTGTTATAATTTCAGAAAGTAGTGCCTTATGAATTCGGTGCTGACCTTTATCCGCAATGGCGGCGTGATGATGTATCCGCTCATCCTCTGCTCCATTGTGATGATTGCGCTAATCGTCGAGCGCGCGATTACGTTGCGCAAAGCGTCCGTAGATGGCGACGCATTGCTGGACGAAATCAAGTCTGTTCGTCCGGCAGGACCGGAACCGGACAATACCAAAGCGATGGCATTATGCCAGAGTACGGGCGGGCCGCTCGGACGCATGTTCGCGCGCGGCCTGCGCAACGCGCATCGCAACGCCGACGCGATTGAGATGGCAATGGAGCAGGAGGCCGCCAACGAAACGCCCCAACTGGAAGCCAACCTGCCTGTCATCAAAACCATCATCAACATCGCGCCCCTGCTCGGACTGCTTGGCACGATTGCGGGCATGATTTCGTCCTTCCGCGCCGCCTCGCAGCAGGGATTGAGCAATCCGACAGCCGTTTTGGGCGGCATTTCCGAAGCCCTGATTTCTACCGCAACCGGAATCACGCTGGCCGTTGTCGGCTTCATCTTTTTCAACTACTACTCCAACCTGACCCGCAAGATCGTGGAAGACATGGAGTATTACGGCGCGGAACTCGTCAACTATCTGACGGGAAGGATTGATTAGGTTGTTAGGTTGTTAGTTGTTAGTTGTTAGGTAGATAGGAAATTCAGGCGCCTGCTTGCGTTTACCTAACAACCTAATAACTAACAACCTAACAACCTATCTCCGCAGGAGGTTCTATGCGACGACGAGTTAAAATCAGCAGGCGCAAAGCGCTGGAAGAGGCGGAAATCATTGTCATTCCCATGATTGACGTGATGATGTTTCTGCTGTTCTTCTTTATGGTCGCTTCGCTGGCGATGGTGGTGCAGTCCGGTATTCCGGTCAATCTGCCCAAAGCCGCGACGGGCAGCGAACACGCCGCGCAGAATGTCACGATTACCATTCGCGCCGACAATTCCATCTATCTGAACACCAAAGTGGTGACGCTGGAAACACTGGAAGCGGAATTGAAAACGCTCAATCTCAACGACAAAGACCTGATTATTCTGAACGCCGACCAGCACGTACAGCATGGTCTGGTCATCGCCGCAATGGACGCCGCCCGCAAAACCGGCATCCTGCGCTTTGCGTTTGCGACGGAGAAATAGGTTGTTAGTTGTTAGTTGTTAGGTTATCAGGTTGTTAGGAAATTCGCGCACAGGCCTGTTTTTACCTGACAACTAACAACCTGACAACTAACAACCTACCTCCGCAGGAGGTTTTATGCGACGACGAAGACAGAGCAACCCGCTCTTGATGCGGATTATCGGCATCTCCATACTGGCGCACATCCTGTTGCTGCCGGTTCTGGCGCATTTCGGGGCGTTCAAGAAGATCAAGCAGCAGTTCATTGTGGGCGAGGTGAAGATTGTCAATCTGCCCCCGCCGCCACAGGTGAAGCCGCCGGAAGCGCAAAAGAAGGAAGCCAAAGCCAAACCGCAAAAGGCTGCGCAGACCGCGAAAAAATCGAACGCGACAACGCCGCATCAACAGCGGGCAGCCGTCCGAACTAATCTCAATCAGCCGAAACTGGCGCTTGCGACGGGTGGGGGCGGGGATGATGCGAGTGGCGGCGTGGAGCAGGGGACAGGCAAAGCGGGCGAGATTCCCACGCCCAAAGCCGACGTGACGCAGCCAACGGTGAAAGCAACCGAACCGGAACCCAAAGCTGAACCAAAGGCCGAGCCGAAGACGGAACCTAAAACCGAAGCGGCCAAGTCGCCCGCGCAAATTGCCAAAGTCATCGAGCCAAAGCCGGAACCCAAACCGGAGCCGAAGCCCGAACCCATGCCTGCCCCGCGCGCGCCTGTGTTTACCGAAGCCGCGCAAACGTTCGCGCCGCAGCCGAGCCTGCCGGATGATTTGCGGGGTACGGCGCTGGACAAAACGGTTGTGGTCGAGATCACGGTAGACGCCGGGGGCAATTCTACGAGTGTCCGGCTGATGCAGCCGACGGGCAACGACAAACTGGATCAAATCGCGCTCGACACGGCCCGCAAATGGAAGTTTAAGCCCGCCACGCGGGACGGCCAGCCGGTTGAAAGCCGCGTCCGCCTGCACATCGAATTTCAGGTGAGTTGAGAGATAGCAAAGGATGAAGGATGAAGGATGAAGGATGAATTTACGCGCATTGCAAGCCCAATTATTATCCGTAAGTCACTGGCGTTAGGGCTACGCGCCGTTCAATCGCTGATGCTGTTTGCGCCTGTATGTTTCTTTGCCGCCTCCGCTCACGCCAGTGAAGATTCATCCTTCATCCTTCATCCTTCATCCTTTGCCACCCCCCGCTTGCGCTTCGTCGTGGTGGACCCGGTTACGCATCGGGCAATAGCGGGCGCGTCGGTAACGATTGAGGATACAAGCGGCAGGCGGATTACAAAACGATTGTTGACGGGCGTGTTCACGCCTGCCCCGACAGCCACTTTTGACGTTTCCGCGTGGGATATTTGCGCGACGGACGGGAGTACAGTTTCACAGGCGGGAAAAGCCGGAACAGGCAATGGGAAGCCGGTTGAAGTGGTGATTACCCTTGTGGCGGGTTCAAGCCTGACTCTGCATACGCAGGCGCAGCCGCCGACAACAGCGGCAGGCGCAACGCAGGCGGGCGGGCAGGCGCAGCCGAATCAACAAACACAAACAGGTACACAGGCGCAGCCTCCCGTTCGGGATATTACTATTATCGTTCGCGCCACGCTTCTGCGCCGGGAACAGCCGACCCCCGCTGTTACGGTCAACGCCAATCAGATTAAAGAAAAAACGGGCGCGGGCAGCAGCCCCAACAAACTGATTGAGGGCTTGCCCTCCGTTACGTCCGACTCGGCGGGGCAGGAACACGTCCGGGGCGAACATGCCGAAATCGCGTATGTGATAGATGGCGTTCAGTTGCCCGACACGCTTTCGGGGCGGCAGGGTTCCATCATTGTGCCGTCTACCATCCAGAGCCTGTCGTTTCTGACGGGCGCGTACGCGCCGGAATTCGGCGGGCAGACAGCGGCCATTCTGGATATTACCACTCTCCCCGGCGCGCGCAAGCCCCATGCGGATTTAGAATTTGACGGCGGCTCTTACGACACGACCAACGGCAACTTTACGTGGGAAGGGCCGCTGGGCAAACGCGCCAGTTACGTGTTCAATGTCGGCGCGACCCGTTCCCGCAACGCCGTCGAGCCGCAGCAGCCCGATAATCAGACCGCGCACAATGCCGGTTCGGACCAGAGCTACTTCGGCAAGTTTCGCTACGCGCCGAGCAGTAAAGACACCCTGACTCTCACCCTGAGCAACAATCCAAGTACGCTTCAAATCAATAACCGGACGGGCCTGCCGGATAGTTTCGCCTCGGCAGGGCAGGGATTTGGCTTTTTAGGACTGCGCAACCGCGACGGCTCGCGCCCCGATGTTGTTACCGACCCGGCCAATCCCAATTACAACGCCAACCTGCTTGGGGCGCAAACAATGGCGCTTCCCTCGCAGCAATCCGCCCAGGACATCACGCAGCGCGAATTAAACGAGTTTGCCATTCTCAACTACACGCATCGCCTATCCTCACGCGATACTGCCCAACTTGCCGCGACATTTCTCCACTCCGGGCAGGACGTGAATAACCACAACCCGCTTGTGGACGTGATGAATCTGCCCGTTGACAACAGCATCGAATACAACCCGACCGCCAAACGCAACGCGCATCATGTACAGTTTACCGGAGCCGTGACACTGGACAGAACCGCGCACCGCTTCAAGGCCGGGTTTCTGCTGGACGACCAGTACGGCAACGAGTCGTACAATCTGGTTCCCGGCAGCCGTCTCGCGCTGGACGAACTGGCGAACCTCGCGCCCAATCTTGCGCCGATGGGGGGATTCGTGCCGCAGTTGGACGCGAGCGGAACGCCGGTGAAGGACAATCAGGGCAATCCGGTATATGTGAAGGATGTAAACGGCAATTCGGTATACGCGCCCACGTCCGGCAACGTCGCCCACGCTGAACGTGCATCGCGCCGGCTGGTATCGGGCCGCTTATGCGCAGGATACGTGGAAAACTTCGCGCCGCTTTACCATCAACTACGGCCTGCGTCTGGACTGGTATCGGCAGTCGCAGGATTTGGGCCAGCCCATCATTGACACCATGACGCTTTCGCCCCGCCTGAACTTCTCCTACACGCTGGATGGCCTGACCTCGCTGCGCCTGAGTTACAACCGCCTGTTCAACACGCCGCCGCTTGCGCAGGGCGCGGTTGTCGGGCAGCCGATTGAACCCGAAACACTGGATCAGTACGACATCAGCATACAGCGCCAACTCGCGCCGAATCAGACGCTGACACTCGCGTACTACATCAAAAACATTCGCAATCAGGTGGATACCGGATTGTTGATACCGGGCAGTCAAATCGGCATCTATTCCGCGCTCAACTTCCAGAACGGGGGGGTACACGGCATCGAGTTCTCCTACGATCTTGTCCCCGGACTGGGCAAGGATCGCAAGCCCCGTTCGGGCATAGACGCTCAATCTCAACTACACGTATTCCATCGCCGCGCCCAGTGGCGTGGACAACACGGGCGCAATCGTGCCGACTTACAACGACCACGACCAGCGCAACACATTGGGCTTCGGATTCGGCTACCACTGGCGCAACGGCGCGCTGATGGGCCTGGAACTCCAGCACGGCAGCGGCCTTGCCAGCAGCGTCGTGCCGCCGAGCGCGTTGCGAACGCCCCGCACACAGGTTAATCTTCACGCCGGTTTCGGCCCCTCAACCTTCCACAACCGGGGCGGCCTGAATCTGGACGTGGAGAACCTCTTCGACGACCGTACCGTCATCAACTTCCAATCCGGCTTCAGCGGAACCCGCTTTCAGCAAGGGCGCAGAGTTTTATTGTCGCTGTCAGGAAGTTTCTAAATATAAGCGTCTTTCCCGGCAGGAAATGACACGCGACCTGCGGACACGATCCCAAGCCTGTTGGGAGCAGTTTTCAGAGGAACGCTGTTGCGACAGATTGGGGAGCGCGTTGGAAAAAGAGTATGTAGAGACAGCGTCGAAATAATGGCAATACAGCGCTTCCAGCCCAGTGTCTCGTTGTGTCAGGTTGTGTGTAGAGGCGTCGTGACCTCGTAAGGATTAAGGCGGACGCGTATATACAGGCATTATCTTGCACCTCCCTTCCAGGTTAGATTGTCGAGAGGAACTTTAAACTCTCCACATCCCGCCACCTGGCTGATTAAAAGACAGTTGTTTTATGTAGACAGATGTATTGGTCGCAGGTTTCATGTTTTTTGCGCTGCCTGGCTATTTTTCTGTATTTTTCTGAATTGTAGTTGTTGGCGCTATGAGAAAAAAGGAATGAGGCGCTTACTTCGGGGCTGTAAGTCTATTGCTTGCTGTCAGGGCAAAACATGTTTTGCCCTGATGTTCAGAAAGGTATATTTACAGCCCCAAGTAATTTAGATCAATGGGCATGAGGCAAATTGAGGAAAGCGAGGTAGAACGGTGGCGCTCGTGTGGATGAACGGTAAACTCAATCTATGAACCTTCTCTTACCTTGTTCCATTTGCGAATCAGGTCACATACCTCTTCCATCTGGGTTTTTATGTCCAAGTGAGTGGAAAGATTTTTCATATTGAGATGGGGGCAGATACGGCGAGCAAAACCTACTTTGTCCTCCTCGAAGCGCTTGCCTACCCCGACAGGTAATTTATCAGGATTTTTTCTGAACTACGTTTAGGACTTTCTTTAACATTATTGTCAAGAAAGTCCTTTATATCTTCATACTGCGCCAGTGGTTGAAGTGAATGCCCAGTAAACATTTTCTCTAGTGCCTCCTGGGGAAGGTAGTTTTCGACTTCACGCCCCTCTGTTACCCAGGCAAGACCTTGCATTTCTGTAATTTGCTCGACTATTCGCTGCTTGGTAGTGTTTATAAAGGAGTCGGCTGTCCTTTGATCTGAGTCCATCAACACGATGGCATGTTTATTTATTTTCATGAGGTTCACAAGATCTGTGGCGTCTTCAGCATCGGTGTCATGCCAGGGATCAATCGCCTCTAGTTGAGATAGCAACTTGCCGCCGTAGAAGGTACATTGGTAATGAACGCCCTCCTTCAACTTGTCGTCGCTGAAAAGTTCCATCCATCGGTTGAAGTACAATCTATCTGAGGGACCTTCTACCCAAACTACACAGTTTGACTGAAGTAGGTCACTGGCACGTACATCAAGTTCATCCAGAATTTTGCGGTGATGCATATAGTCTGTAACCGTTTGCACCTCAGCATACTCACCATTGTGAGTGACATGTAGAATTTGTGCTATATCCTTTTCTCGGACGGAAAGGTCAATGGCAACGTGCGAGTGGCTAGTTAGGATGATGTGACAACCTTCTTCTTTAACTTTGTCTCGCAAATACATCAGCAATCTGCGATAAAGTGCTGGGTGCATGTTGTTTTCTAATTCTTCGAAGCCAAAAATGAATTCATGAAGTGGATGCCCTAAAAATCTTGGGACCAGAAAGAGGTTCGCTAAAACTAATAAAATAGTTTTCAACCCGTGTCCGGAATCAGTTACACGAACACTGCCCTTATCTTTTTCCTCTAAATCGATCTCCCATTGCTTGTTACGGTGGTCAGAAGTAACGACGATTTGACGTACAAAAATCCGAGTAAAATAACCATCAGGAGAAAATATAAGATTCAAGTTATCAAGAATCGTTTTTTCCACAAGTTCACGTGGAAGGTCCTCTCGATTAAGGAATTGCTGAAATAGTGTTGTTGCCATAGTGCCATTTGCATTCAGGTACTTGTCGGGTACTTCAGCATCGTAATTGATGTCTGCATCTACTTCTGGCTTGATGTCTCTATCAGGAGAGAGGCGTCGGAACTTTAAGCCTCCGAAAGGTCTTTTAATTGGATTTACAAAAAAATTCAGATGATTACTATGTTGTTCCTGTGATCTGAAGTAATGGCTAAGGGAAGGTTGAAAAACAACGTTTATGGCATCTTGGAGTCGGCATGTCCACTGGATGCGAGAAGTACGAATATCCGTTAAGAACTGATGTTCATTATTCACATCAAGATTGCCCTGACGAACATGGTCTATTACCTGATTTATTTCGATTTGCCTTAGAGGCGCAGATAATAGAATTTGAGGTTCTTGTCCTTTGAAGCTATAACGCCGCAGATCGGCGTTAGAAATAACATGACCAACAATCTCCAGCAGAGCTGATTTTCCAGTGTTATTGCGTCCAATGATCAAATTGATAGGCAGGATTCTCTCATACCCTTGTTCCTCAGAAGCAAAGCACTTGTAATTGCGAACTTTCAAAGAAATGTCGGCCAAATTGGTCATTGTAATTTCCTTTCTTGAATTAAATCTTCTTGATTGGCGGTGGAATGTAGATCATTATGTGCTTCTAAATTAGTTTCGCTCTGGCTATCTCTAAATCCTGCCGACTGAGTTTTTCTATCATATATACTTTCATTTATCTCCCACAGACGCGACGGCGATGCTGGCGGAGGGCGCGGCAAAGTCCCTAAAACGCGGAGTGTCATGCGAACCTGAGAGATACACTGGCCGAGTTGGAGCGAACGGAAAAGGCGGAACGTGCGTATTGGCAGGCCGCGTAACTGGAACCGGGCAATGCCGACTATTATGGCGAAGGGTTGGAGTATTCTGGCCCTGTGCTATAATGGTTGATAGCAGTGTTAAGCGCAGAGTATCGGAGGTTTGCAATGACAGACATTCTGATGGAAACCGAGCAGATGGTGGAAGGCCGCGTGGTTCACGTCGCGGATCGTCCCATTCCGTTTGAACGCTTTCTTGACATGGCTGAAGGGCAATGGCTTGAACTCGTGGACGGCGTGATTGTGGAGAAAGAGGCAGTGGTACAACTGGATCACGAACGGTGCATGGCCTGGCTTTATCATGTTGCAGGCATGTATGCCAAACAGCGCGGCCTGGGCGAAATGCTGAGTTCGCGTATCATGGTGCAGATTGACGGCTTTGGCGGGCGGATGCCTGATTTGTTGTTTGTGCGACAAGAGCGCAGCCATATCATGCGGCAAAAGGCTGTTTACGGCGCGCCCGACCTTGTAATTGAGATTGTTTCGAATGACCGCCCCTCCGATTTACGCGCTCTTGAAGCCTATTACCTGCGCATGGGCGTACCGGAACTGGTTTTTATTAATCTGCGGAAAGGCGAGATACGCCAGTTACGCCTGAACGAAACGGTTTATGACCAGACGATCATTACTTCTGGCACTGTCGCCTTCCAAAGTTTGGGTGGCTTGACATTGCAGGCAGAGTGGATTTTGAACGACCCGCGCCCAAACGAGTTCGATACCCTTGCCGTTCTCCTTACCTCATAAGCCTCATAGGTCAGAATCACAGAGCAGAATTGCAGGATGAAAGCTGAATAATGAAGAAATATCTGCTAATGCCGATACTCTGCGCGTTTCTGCTGGCGCTATGGCAGGCATCGGCTCCGGGACAAAGTGAACGCAAAGCACAGCAGACGGCGATGAGCGCGGATGACTATAACTATGTTCTGGGTACGCAGGCTATAGGGGGAAGCTATCAGTTTACAACTGCCCCGGCTCTGGTGGAAGCGGCGCAGCGCTATTCTCGGCATGGGGTCAAACACCATCAAGTTCGCGCTCGTCCCGAACAAAAGCGACAACATCAAGCCCAAAAATCTGACGGAAACGGCTCAGAACGCTATGTCGGTGAAAACTACTCTGGAAATGCCCTTTTCCCACTATCTGTTGTGGGTCTATCCGATCTCCACTGAAGCCAATCGCTTCCTCCCGGCCTCGCTCAAAAGCGAATATGCGGAGATGTATGACCTGACCTGTTACCTGCTGAAAACCTATACGGGGACGGGAAAGCGTTTTTATCTGGGCAATTGGGAAGGAGACTGGCACCTCACTCACACGGACCCGAACTACATTCCGACGGGCGAGGATGTCCAGAATATGATTGCGTGGGTGAATACCCGGCAGAAGGCCGTAGACGATGCGAAACGGGCAACCCCGCACAAGTCCGTAGAGGTTTACTATTATCTGGAAGTGAACCGCGTCGTAGATGCCATGCAGGGGAAAACCCGCCTGACAAATGCTGTGCTGCCGAAAACAAACGTGGATTATGTCTCCTACTCCTCCTATGACGCGCTCAACGGCGACATCGCTGTCAATCTGCCCAAATCACTGGATTATATCGAGGCGCGTCTGCCGCGAAAATCGGGCATTTCGGGCAAGCGGGTCTTCATCGGCGAATACGGCTTTCCCGCTCTGGGAAGTTCGCCCGCCGCGCAGGAAGAGCGTTCGCGTCAGGTGATGCGAACAGGGCTGAAATGGGGATGTCCGTTTATACTCTACTGGGAATTGTTTAATAATGAAGTCACAGCAGACGGCAAGCAAAAAGGCTTCTGGCTGATAGACGATCATAATGAGAAGCAGCCTATCTATTACACGCACCAGCGATTTTATCGGCAATCGCAGCAGTATATCGCGGATTTTCAAAAGCGTCATCATCGGAAACCGACCGGGGAGGAGTTTCGCGCACAGGCGGTTGCGCTGCTGAATTTGCCTCCGGTTCCCTGATGCCGCATCACAATTCTTTCCTTCCACAATTGTTTCCTTCTTCGTTCTGGAGCCTGCATTGGACACTGCCGAATTATACAAACGGGGGCTGGAAGCGCTGGACGCGGAGCAGTTCGCGGACGCGGCGGCGATGCTGGCGGAAGTGGCGCGGCAAACTCCCGACAATGCCGCCTGTCACGCCAATCTTGGCGACGCGCTGACGGAACTGGAACGCGGGGAAGACGCGGAAGCGGCGTACCGGGAAGCCGTTCGGCTGGCCCCGGACAACGCCGATTATCAGGGCGCGTGGGGCGGCGCATTGCTCACACAGGGACGGCTGGATGAAGCGCGGCAGGCTTTTGAGCAGGCCGCCCGCCTTGCGCCGCAGACGGCGGATAACTGGAAACGGCTGGCATACGCCTGCGCGGAACTGGAACAGCGAACCGAAGCGATCTCGGCCTATCGGCAGGCGCTGTGGCTCGACTCCAACGACGATGCCGCCTTGCAAGACATGGCGTTTATTCTGGATGAAGCGGGGCAATCGGAAGAGGCCGTCACCCTGTATGAGGACCTGCGCAGCCGCCTGCCCGATGATGCCCGCCTGTGCTACAACATGGGCGTCGCGCTTCGCAATCTGGAACGGACGGATGCGGCGTTGCAGGCATACGAGGAGGCCATTCGCCTGAACCCCGGCTACGCCAGAGCCTATTTCAACATCGGCGACATTTTGCAGGAAAAGGGGCAGTTCAAGGAGGCGTTCAACGCTTTTCGGGAAGCGATTCGCGCCCGACCGGATTACGGACGCGCGTTTTTTCGATTGGGCAACATTTTGAGCGAGTGGGAAGAGTGGGAGGACGCCATCGAAGCGTATCAACACGCTATTCGCTGCGATTACAACCCCGATCAGGCGTGGAACAACATCGGCACGGCGTTGAGCGATCTTGACCGCGATGAAGACGCGCTTGCCGCGTACCGCGAGGCGTTGCGCCTGAAGGAGAGCCTGCCCGATACATGGTTCAACGCGGGGCTATGCTGCACCCGGTTGGAACGGTACGACGAAGCGATTGCCGCGCACGAACGCGCCCTTGCCCTGAAACCCGACGACCCGGATTTTCTCGACAATCTGGGCATCGCGCTCGATCTGGCGGAACGGCATGAGGAAGCCATAGCCGTGTACGAAACGGCCCTGGACCTCAACCCTTATCGCGCCAGCCTGCATCATAATCTGGCAATCTCGCTGGACAATGTCCATCAGCCGGAGGAGGCGTTGGAAGCGTTTCGCGCTGCCGTCCGTTTGCAGCCCGAACATGCGCGTTACTGGTGCAGCCTGGGCGACATGCTGCGCGAAATGGGGGAGGAAGAGGAGGCCATTGAAGCCCTGCAACAGGGCGCGAAACTGGACACGAACAACACTGATGTACGATTCAATCTGGGGAATCTTCTGAATGATGCGGGTCGGTATGAGGAGGCCATCACCGCTTTCAAGCAGGCCCTCGTGATTGATGCCGATGATGCCCAAACCCACTATTATCTCGGCGTAGCCCTCGCCCATGCCGGACGCCGCGCCGACGCCCGCTGGGAATGGCAGCGCGTCCTGACCCTTGACGACCCCGAAATGCGCGAACTCGCCCGCCAGTCCTTATCCAAAGGCATTTAGAGCCTATTCCAACAAGTTCCCCGTCCTTTGTATTGCTTATCTTCGTTTGGGCTTGTTGCCCGCCGTTTCAATAATCGTCGGCATGTCAATCAATGTCGGCTTTCTGGATGCCCATCGCCGTTCCTGCCCGGTTTCGTTTGTGCTGGCGCCGGGTTCGCAAAGCAGTTGACAGGCTGATTTTGTTCTGATGTTTCCTCATCAGGCAAGCAGTCAAACATCTCCAGAACCTCATCCATAGAATAGCCTTCGCGCAATGCCGCGTTCATCTGTTGCGTCACCAGCCGACTTTGATCCAATTCCTCCTGCGACATTCCTGCTTCCAGCCAATCCCTGTCCAGAAGTTCCCGAACTAATTGATTCGTGCGGTCAAGAATAGCGCGTTCTTCAGCATTCATTTCTCTTCGTCTCCCATCAAAGTGCTTTGCAGCAATAGCAGACCGGCCTCGGCTCGAATGAAAAACTGTTTGGGGTTTCTACGTAATGGTTGAAACCCGAGATGCCGGTAAAAGGGGATAACCTGCGGTCTGGGAGAGACTACAAGGCTGCCGCCTTGCCCCCGCAAAATGCTTTCGGCAATTAACCGCGCTATCAGCGCTTTGCCTACACCATGATATTCACGCTCCCGGCTCTGATACCGAAGGTGCGGCGCGGTTTCCAGTAAGGATTGCGTATTCAGTTTGCCATAAGTTACCTGTATAGACGCGCTATCTCCCATACGCAACAGACCCAAAATAGAATCATCTTGTTTCTCAACAGCAACAAGTTTCAAAGAAGTTGGCTGCGCTATTTCGTATTGCGCAAGGCGCTGCCACACATCAAAGAAGATGGAAAGATGCCACTGAGCATTGATGTAGTTCTCATCGCCTGCCTCCAACGGCGCAAAACGTACCCGCACAGGCCGCTCACCCTCCAATACATAGTACGGCAACTCGTCAGGATTGTCAATCCGCATAAAACGGTTCTCCGGCTGTCCTTCCTGCGTGATAGTTCGCGCCTGCGCGTCTATACTCCTGCAAACCTGATAGAAAAGCGCCCTGTATTCAACCTCACCCGAGGTAAATACAGGGCGCTTTGACGCTTGCTCTATTTTATAGAGTTTAGTAGCGGTAGGTGTCGGCCTTGTAGGGGCCATCTTTGGACACGCCGATGTAGTCGGCCTGCTTGTCCGTCAGAACGGTCAGTTTCGCGCCGATTTTCTCCAGATGCAGCCGCGCCACTTCCTCATCCAGTTTCTTGGGCAGGACGTACACGCCTACGGCATACGTGTCGCGGTTGTTCCACAGGTCAATTTGCGCCAGCGTCTGGTTGGCGAAGCTGTTGGACATGACGAACGAGGGGTGTCCCGTCGCGCAACCCAGGTTTACCAGTCGGCCTTCTGCCAGCATATAGATGCTGTTGCCAGCCGGGAACGTGTACATGTCCACCTGCGGCTTGATGTTGAGTTTGACCACACCCGGCGCGTTGTTGAGTTTGTCTATCTGGATTTCGTTATCGAAGTGGCCGATGTTGCAGACAATGGCCTGATCTTTCATCTTCTCGATATGTTCCAGGCGAATGATGTCCACGTTGCCTGTTGTCGTGACATAGATGTCGGCCCAACCGAGCGTGTCTTCGACCGTCGTGACCTGGTAGCCCTCCATCGCCGCCTGAAGCGCGTTGATGGGATCAACCTCGGTGACAATCACGCGCGCCCCGTTGTGACGCAGGGATTGCGCGGAGCCTTTACCGACATCGCCATAGCCGCAAACAACCGCCACTTTGCCGGAAATCATCACGTCCGTTGCCCGCTTGATGCCGTCCACGAGCGACTCGCGGCAGCCGTACAGGTTGTCGAACTTGGATTTGGTCACGCTGTCGTTGACGTTGATGGCCGGAACGAGGAGGGTTCCCACTTCCTGCATCTTGTACAGCCGGTGAACGCCCGTTGTCGTCTCTTCCGACACGCCCCGCCAGTCGGCGACAACGGTGTGCCAACGCTGCGGCGTTTCCGCGTGAACGTTGTTGAGCAGGTCTTTGATGACCTTTTCTTCGTGGCTTTCCGAGGGGCTGTTGACCCAGCTCGTGTCGCCATTTTCCAGATCGTAGCCTTTGTGGATGAGCAGGGTCGCGTCGCCGCCATCGTCCACAATCAACTGCGGGCCTTTGCCGCCGGGGAACGTCAGCGCCTGGTCGGTACACCACCAGTATTCTTCCAGCGACTCGCCCTTCCACGCGAACACGGGAATGCCCGCTTCGGCAATGGCGGCAGCCGCGTGGTCCTGCGTGGAGAAGATATTGCAGGATGCCCAGCGCACGTTCGCGCCGAGTTCCACAAGGGTTTCGATGAGAACGGCGGTCTGAATAGTCATGTGCAGCGAACCCGTGATGCGAACGCCGAGCAGCGGTTTTTCCTGCGCGTACTTGCGGCGAATGGACATCAGGCCGGGCATCTCGTGTTCGGCTACGGAAATCTCTTTGCGGCCCCAGGCGGCCAGCGTCATATCCGCCACTTTGTAGGGCAGGGCGTCAATCTCGTGAATCAAATTGGCATTGGGTCGAACTTCAAGCGTTGTCATTTTTAACTTTCCTCCAAACACTATTATATCACAAATATCAAGGAATCTGTATACCTTGATATTTTATTTTTTTCAGCCTATAATAGGGGCATGGAAATTTTGAAACTGCTTCGCGCGCTTGGCGACCCGGCGCGTCTTCGGATACTGCGGCTGCTGGCGCGGGAAGAACTCAGCGTGGCGGAACTACAGGAGATACTGGGCATGGGGCAAAGCCGTATCTCCATGCAGCTTTCGCAGTTGAAACAGGCGGGCTGCGTGGACGTTCGCCGCGTCGGCCAGAAAAGCCTGTACCGCCTTGCGCCGCCACCCGGCGCGCAACTTCTGCTTGAGGAAGCATTGGCGAAAAGCGCGGACGAGATTGCGGAGAGCGAACACGACGATGCCGGTTTGCGCCTTGTCCTTAACCGCCGCAAAGACCATTTGCGCAACTACTTCGATACGCTGGCCGGACGTTTCGGGCGCGATTACGTGCCGGGACGCAGTTGGAAAGCGCTGTCGGAAATGCTGCTGCGCCTGTTGCCACCCCTTGTAATCGCCGATCTGGGCGCGGGGGAGGGTACGCTTGCCCTGCTCCTCGCGCAAACAGCGGAGCGCGTGATTGCCGTAGACAGTTCTGAAAAAATGGCCGAATACGGGCGTGGGCTGGCGGAGCGCAACGGTATTGCCAATCTGGAATACCGGATTGGCGATATGGAAGAACTGCCACTTGCCGATGGAGAAGTGGATATGGCGCTGATGCACCAGTCGCTGCATCATGCCCTGCATCCACAGCAGGCGCTTGCGGAAGCATATCGTATTCTGCGTCCGGGCGGGCGTATCGCATTGCTGGACCTGCTCAAACACGATTTCGAGGCGGCACGGGAATTGTACGCCGACGTTTGGCCCGGCTTTTCACAGGTGGAACTGCTGACTCTGCTGACGCAGGCCGGTTTTCAGCAGATAGCTATATCCGTCGTGGATCGCGCCCTCGAAGCACCCCATTTTGAGTCGCTGATGGCGATTGCTTCCAAACCAAAGTAGATAAATGCGCATAGCGCACTTAATGTCGAGCGTTATAACTTTAAGGCTAGTAGCACAAGTGCCAAATAGCCTATTTATTATTTGAAGATATTGGGAGATAATAAGCAGACGAATATACCGCGCATTTTTACGGAATGGCGTTCGTACATCAGTTAAGAGACAGGGAAGAAGCTATCATCTGTGTCTTATATCCCTGTGCACAGGATTTTCAGCCATGAGCGAACCCTCCATTAAACTGCAAGCGGATGAGATTTTGTATCGCAACGGCGATGTGCCTCCCGAACCGGTCGAGGAACACCAGAAAGCGGAGGCGCTGGAGGGCATTCATCACGGCATGACGCTTCCTAATCGGGAAGATGTTTTGGTCGGCAAACCCGGCTGTCAGCGGTGCGAAGTGCTGCCCATACCTATTCGCGGGCCGGGAACGCTGCATTTGCGCCTGCCGCACACGTTTTCGCTCGGCAAAATTCTCAGCTATCTCGCTGATTCGCCCTGGCAGCATCAGGAACAGGATGGAACCCTGCGCATTGACGCGCCTGTCGGCAGCCTTGCGCCCCTGCTGACGCCGATTATGGAACGACTGTCTTATACGGAGCAACGAGACGCGCGCGCCTTTTTCCAGCCCGCCGGGGAACTGCCGCAGGCCGCAGACTATTTTGAGATCGAAGCTCTGCCGGATTTCGCCAGCCAGGCCCAAAGTGATTGGCTTCTTGATGTACTCCGCGAGAACAGGCTTTTCAGCGTGTTTCAGCCGATTGTGCGCTGTCCGCAAAGCGAACAGGAGTTGCGCGCGCCCAATGTCTACGCCTATGAGTGCCTGCTGCGCGGGCGCGTGGATGGACAGGTCATATTTCCCGGCGCGATGTTTGAACTGGCAAGAAGCGCGGACTTGCTATTCCAATTGGATTTGGCGGCGCGGCGCGCGGCTCTGATGGGCGCGGCGGAGCATCGTATTTCCACGCGCATTTTCGTCAATTTCTCTCCCAACGCCATATATAACCCGTATTCCTGTCTGGACAGCACCGTGCAGATGGTGGATGAATTGAAATTCCGCCGCGAACAGATCGTGTTCGAGATTGTTGAAAGCGAACGGCTGCCGGAAATAGCGCATTTGAAGCGCATCGTCGCCTTTTATCGCGAAAAGGGCTTCGGCGTTGCGCTGGACGATGTAGGTTCCGGTTACTCTTCCCTGTCGGTACTGCTGGAAGTACGCCCGGATTTCGTGAAACTGGACCGGGAGTTGATACGAAACGTTCACGCGGACGCGGGCAAGGCGCTGATTGTGCGTAAATTGGTGGAAACCGCCTGCGAATTGGATATGCAGGTCGTTGCTGAAGGCGTGGAAACCGAGGCGGAATGGGAATGGCTGCGGGCGCATGGCGCTCACTTCGCGCAGGGCTACCTGTTCGCGCGTCCCGCCTCGCCGCCACCTCTGTTATCCTCGTGAAAATTCCTCTAAGGCGTCCGCCCTTTTCTCCAAATCGCTACGTATCCATTTTATACTTCTTTCGTTTATTACGATTTTGTATGTTAGAGTTATTGACGTGGCAACAATTATTGTGCTATTGTCTTGCAGCAGAAAAATTTGCAGAAATAACCCTGAAGACCGTTGCAGATTCTGCCGATGATACTTGTGAGAGATGATGTCAAAGGCAAACCCATAGAAATGTGGGGACGCAAAGCCATGGGCCTTAGAGGATGTTAAGTAGAATAGCGCATACGCGCTGACTGCCATGGAACAGACTCCTGATGGTCGCCAGGTTGCCGTACTCGACGTAAACCAATACGCAATGTATTGTTTTTACCGACCAGGAGGCAAAACAATGAGAATATCCACTGAAGAAGTAAGCCGGTTGTTGAGTGACACCACGCGGGAGCGCTCTTCTGCGCCTCTCACCGCTGTTTCCACGTCGGGCCGCAGCATCCAGAGCCGTCAGGCGGCGCAGGTAGATGTTTCGGCGGCGGCGCAGGAAGTGCTGCAAATCAAAAAACAGATCAGCCAGTTGCCGGATGTGCGTGAAGACCGTGTTCAGGCGCTGAAGGCTCAGGTTGAAAGTGGCACGTACCATGTGAGTGGTCAGGATATCGCGGATTTGATTATTCGCCGTACTCTGGCGGACAATACCTCGCTGTAAAAGAGGAGCAGGAAGCGTCAGGCATCGAGCGTTAAGACAAGAGGCTTGTTTGCTTTGCGTGTCGCTTCCTGTAGTGTTCAATGTGTGTTTAATTTTGTCGGGGATGCGAAACTGCATCCCCGACATTTTATGTTTGGTATCGAGTATACTGAAAGCCATGAGAATTGTTACCTACAACACGCGCGGCAGTCTTGGCATGGACGGGCTGCGCTCCACGCGCCGCATCGCGTCCGTTGTGCGCGGACTGTCCCCGGATGTCGTCTGCTTTCAGGAGATTCATCAGCGCACCCCGCAAAGCGGGGGTGAAGACCAGCCCGGCGTTCTGGCGCGAAACCTTCAGCGTCCCGTTTTGTTTCAACGCAACCTGCGGATTGGATTGGGCAGTTACGGCATCGCGATTGCGGCGCGGGACACGATAGTAGAAGCGAAGGAGCATCATCTGCCGAGCCTGCGCGAACAGCGTGGCGCGCTGGAACTTCAGCTTCGCGACGTTGCCGGGATTGGCCGTCTTACGGTTTTCTGCGCGCACTGGGGACTGGATGGCGAGGAGCGCGAAAAGCAGGCGGAATTTCTGGTTCCGCTGATTGCGGAAGCGCGGCATCCCGTGATCTTTTGCGGGGATTTGAATGAGGGGCCGGACGCGCCCGCCGTGAAAGCCCTTGTGGAGAAGACCGGCCTGACGGATGCGGATACAGGACAAAACCGGCCGACATTTGTCTCCGATAACCCCAGAGAACGGATTGACTACATCCTCTTTTCCCCCGATTTAACCCTGCGATATATGGAGGTGGTAGACAGTCTTGCCTCCGACCACTGCCCCCTCCTTGCCGATCTGGAACGCGCTTAACAAGCGCCAAATTGTTGACCGTAGAACAATTTGGTGCTAATCGCTACCGAATAAAAGCCGCCTCTTGATTGATCCAAGCGTCCAGAGCGTTCAGACGGCTGTCGGGAATGAGGTTGATAGTATCCAGTTCGTGCTTCCCTACCCACCGAAACGCTTCCGACTCCGCGCTGGCTTTCAACTCCCCGCCCGTAATCCTTGCCTCGAAACAGATGACGAAACTGCGGTAGATGTTGCCGTCCGGGTAGTGAACCACGCTGCGGGGATTGGTATTGAGAGAGATCAGACGAACAATCTCCGTTTCATAGCCCGTCTCCTCCCATGTCTCGCGGATACAACATGCCTGCGCCGACTCGTCCATATCCATGCGGCCCCCCGGCAAACACCAGTGGTCACTGCGAGATCGCTTCATAAACAGAACGCGGCCCGTTTCATCGAAGATAACCGCCGCCACGCCCGGATGCAGCGGCTTGTTGGGAGCAGGAGTATTCTCATCATCGTAGTAGAAACGCTCTACGGGAGGATACTCGCGCGGTTCCTCAGACATGTTTATCTCCCCCGCCCGGTTTCAAGCAGCAGATCGAACACGCGCTGTAAATCCTCTTCCGTATAAAACTCGATTTCGATACGCCCTCTACCCTTGCCGTCCCGCCGCACAAACACCCTGGTTCCCAACCGATCCTGAAGATTGCCGGCAAGCGCGGCCTCATGCGGGTCGGAAGCGGAAAATGAGGCTGTGCCATTGGAAGCAGCGGAAGCGGGAGTACGGTCCCCCTCCGCGCTGGAACCGGCGGAAGAGGAGCGCGAAGGCGTTAAAAGCAATTCTATCACCTGTTCGGTTGCCCGAACCGACAACTGTTCCGTTGCCGCCCGCCGCCAGGCGCGTTCCAGCAGTTCGGGGTGATCGCGCAGTTTGAGCAACGCCTTGCCGTGTCCCTCCGACAGTTGGTTACGTTCAAGGCTGTCCTGCACCACGTCCGGCAGGTCGAGCAGGCGCACCAGATTGGCGACGGACGAACGGCTCTTTCCGACGCGGTGACTGACGGTTTCCTGCGTCATGTGGAATTCGTCAATCATGCGGCGATAGGCCCGCGCCGCTTCCATCGCGCCAATGTCTTCGCGCTGTACATTTTCGACAACCGCCATTTCCAGCAGTTCCCGCTCAGAACACTCCTTGACAATCGCGGGAACCTGCGTCAGTCCCGCTGTCTGCGCGGCCCGGAACCGGCGCTCGCCCGCCACAATCTGAAAACGCTCGTGTCCCACTTCCCGCAACAGAATTGGCTGCAAAACGCCGTGTTCCTTAATGGAGGTGACAAGCTCCTCCATTTTAATCGGGTCGAACAGGGTACGGGGCTGATACGGATTGGGTGTCACCTGCGAAACCGGCACTTCCTGTACCCGCGCTTCCCCGTCACGCATCGTATTTTCCGAAATCAGCGCGGCCAACCCCCGGCCTAATCCTCGCTTACCCATTTTTCAATACCTCCTGCGCGATTTTCTGGTACGCCAGCGCGCCCCGCGATTTAGGATCATACAGCGCAATCGGAAGGCCGTGACTCGGCGCTTCCGATAGACGCACATTGCGCGGTATAATAGTGGGAGAAACCTTGTCGCGGAAAAAATTCTTGACATCCGCCTCTACCTGTTGAGCTAACCGCGTCCGGTTGTCATACATCGTTAGAATCACTTTGGCGACATACAAAGACGGATTCAACTGACGCTTCACAAGGTCAATGGTCTTGAGCAACTGGCTGATACCCTCCAGCGCGTAAAACTCGGTTTGTATCGGCAAAATCACGCCGTTTGAGGCGACGAGAGCGTTAAGAGTCAGCAGGCCAAGTGAGGGCGGCGAATCAATCAGGATCACGTCGAAATACTCCCGCGCCGGTTCCAGCGCCTGCCGCAGAAACGTTTCGCGCGAGATTTTCGCCATCAGTTCCATATCCGCGCCCGCCAGATCAATGGTAGCAGGCAAGAGGGCAAGATTTTCCACTTTGGTGCGTACCACTGCTTCCGTAACGGGAAGGCCGTCCAGCAGCACATCATATGTGGAGAGTTTCAGGCTGCCGCGATCCACGCCCATCCCGCTGGTGGCGTTGCCCTGCGGGTCCAGGTCCACCAGCAGCACTTTCGCGCCGGCCATAGCCATGTACGCTGACAGATTTACCGCTGTCGTGGTCTTGCCGACGCCGCCCTTCTGGTTTACAACCGCATACACAATACCCATACCCGCTTCACCTTCCGGGCCACGAAGGCCAAAACGTATACATCGGTGTTCGGTGTTCGGTGTTCGGTGTTCGGAAAATGCAAAAGCGATGCTGCATAATTAGAGTAACAAGGCTGTGAACCGAACACCGAACACCGAACACCTACACTATTCTGGCACGAAACAGGAGCAAGACGAACGCCCGTGAAGGAAAAGTTTACAGAAAATCAGCGGCAGGCGATAAATACCGACCATAGCGACATTTGCGTGGCGGCGGGCGCGGGTTCGGGCAAGACCGGTGTTCTTGTGGAGCGGTTCGTTCGGCTCGTCACGTCCGGGCAACAGGAGGGAATCTCCCCGGAACAGCGCGTCCGCGTGGACGAGATACTGGTAATCACCTTCACGGAAAAAGCCACCAAAGAGATGAAAACCCGGATTGTGGCAGAATTGTCGCGGCGCAATCTTGTCGAGGAGCGGCGGCAGGTGGAAACCGCGTACATCAGCACCATTCACGGCTTCTGTTCGCGTCTGCTGCAAGAGAACCCCTTTGAAGCCGGAGTTGATCCACAATTCCGCGTTCTGGACGAGACGCAATCCCGGCGATTATTGCGGCAATCGTTTGAAACCGTCATTTCACGCGCCTACGCCGCTAACAACGCGGACATTACCGAGTTGGTAGCCGCCACGCAGGGCGAACGCGCGTATAACGACACCAGCGGCGACTCTCTTTTTGTCCTGTCCGGCGCGACGGAAAACCTGATCGCCAAAATGCGCGGCGCGGGGAAAAGCCTGCGCACGGTAGAAAAGCACACGCTGGACGGGCAGGACATAACCGGCGCGCGTTCGCTGGAACCCGTGTGGATGCTGCTCACGCCCCTTCTGACCGAGATCAACGCCGCGCTCGTAACATTGTCCGGGCTGCGCGATAATCTGATGGGTACGGTTCGCATCGCCTGTGACGCCCTGCTGGAACACGCCGAGTATTTACATCCCGACGCAGACGCGCTTTTCCCAACCCTGTCCGCATTGGAAGCCGCGTATAAAAGCGTCAGCCGCAGCGCGCCGCGTCAGGTGGCGACGCCCGCCGACATGGAAACGGCGCGACTGTTACAGCGCATCCGTATTCAGTGCGAAGAAGCGCGTGACCTGTTCGGCACTCTGGCGGATACCGAAGAAAACGCCGCCCTGCAATGCCATCGGCTGTGGCAACTGGCGGTTGCCGTCTGGAAAGAGTACGAGATCGCAAAACAGAAGCGCGGCAGTCTGGACACCGAAGATTTGCAGGAAGAAGGGGTACGCCTGCTTACAAAATCCCCCGTTGTTCGCGCCCGTTATCAGCGTCTGTTCCGGCATTTAATGGTAGATGAGTTTCAGGATACGAACCCGCTGCAAATGCGGCTCATCAATCTGCTGCACGTCAAATCAAGTCAGGAAGCGGGCATACCGCGCAACCATCTGTTTGTAGTTGGGGACGTGCAGCAGAGCATTTACGGGTTCCGCCATGCCGACTCGCGCCTGTTTCGCGATCTGGAACGCCAGTTTCGGGAGGATAAAGCGGGCGTTCACGTCTCCCTGTCGGTAAACTTCCGGTCACGCCCCGAAATCCTGCAAACCGTCGAGATGGTGTTCCGGCAAGTCTGGCGAAATGAAACCACGCCATTTGTGCCGCTGACAGTGGGCGCGAACTTCGATGCCAAACCGCATCCCAGTCTGGAGGTCTTAACAACACAGGATTTGGGACGGCGCGAATACGTTGGCATGGAGGCCGAAGCGCTTGCCGGACGCATACAGCGCATGGTGGAGGGGGAAGAATTCCGCATTACCCGTCAGGACGATCCGCGCCGGGGGCAAACCGTCGCGTATCGCGACATAGCCGTATTGCTGCGCGGCCTGACGGACGTGCAAAAGTACGAGGAAGCCTTTGCGCGACGGGGCATACCCTATTTTGTGGTGGGGGGTGGAAGGGGCTATTACGCGCGGCACGAGATACGCGACCTTATCAACGTCCTGACCGTTCTGGACACCCCGTTAAATGATGTGGCCTTAGCCGCAACCCTGCGCTCTCCCGTTGTGGGCGTGGATGTAGACACGCTGTACCATCTCAGCCGATACGCCCAACAGCAGGCGGAAGAGGAAGCGCAAACGCGGGGCAAATCTATACGCAGGGGCGACAAAGCCGTTCCCCTGTATCCCGCCCTTGCCTCATTGCTCGAAACGGATACGCTGCCAATTACAGAACGAGAAAAACTGCGCGACTTTATCAATGTAATGGATGAACTGCGGGCGCAGGAGGACCGACTTCCGGTTGGACACCTGCTGGAACGGCTGATTTCCCGCACTCACTACGACGCCCGTCTACTATGCCGAACCGGTGGGCGCAGGCGGCTTGCCAATGTGCGCAAGCTGCTGCAAATGGCGAACGCCGATCCTGTTATGGGAGTGCGCGACTTTATTAGGCGACTGCGCGAAATGAACACGCTTTCCGAACGCGAGGGGGACGCGCCAACCGAAGAAGAAGCAGCGGATGTGGTACGCATACTGACAATTCATGGCGCGAAAGGACTGGAGTTTCCGGTTGTCATTCTGGCGGACATGGCGCGCGGCCTGCTCATCCCCGAACGCGGCCTGTTCGCCTGCGACCCGCAGCATTTCGCGCTCGGCACAAAACTCAACGGAACGCCCAACGTGGTGTACAAAACCATTGACCGGCAACGGCAGGAGGCGGACAAGAAAGAATCGGCGCGATTGCTGTACGTCGCCATGACGCGGGCGAGAGAACATCTGGTCTTATGCGGCAACATCGGGCGCAATCGGCAGTTCAACTGGGCCGACGAGGTGTTCAATCTCATCGGCATCCTCGACACGCCCCCCGAACCGGATGTGCAGACGCTTGCGGGCGGCCTGAAAGCGCATGTCTGCTCGCTCGCCTACTACCGCCAACTGCCCAATACGCTTTCACCCACGCCCACCCGCGCCGCCCAACTGCGCCAGAACGCCCTGCGTGACGAGATAGCGCAAGCCATCGTCAATAATCATTCTCTTGATTTTGTGCTTGAAAAGAATCTCTGATGAGCGTCTCCGTACTCTTACGCGAGAAAGTCTCAGGTAAACAAAAATGAATTGGAGTAACTACGAAGACAAGTTGTTGAAAGCCACTCTGAAAGGCGATGTGCAGGAGGTGGAAGAAGCGCTTGCCGGTGGCGCAAACGTAAAGTCACGCGATGTATACGGCAGAACACCACTCATTCTCATCATAGCTGAAGGCAAATTGAATAAAATTGCAATTGCAGAACGCCTGTTGTGCGCAGGGGCTGATGTAAATGCGCAAAATCGCAGTGGAAAAACACCGCTTATTGAAGCAGCCATGCAAGACGACATAAAAGCGGTTCAACTGCTGGTGCAGCATGGAGCGGATGTGAACAAACAGGATAAAAACGGTAATACAGCCTTGAGAATTAATGGCGTAAGCGCTATCACCACGCCAAAATTTCATGGATGAATAGGAAATTTCGGGATTATACTTCATGCCCAATACTGTTTCGGCATACTCCCAATTGAATTTTTCGACAGGATATCGCCCTACAAGTTCATAGCCAAGGTCACGTCTCTGGCTTATAAAAGCCGCTCGCTCCACCAGCATATCCATGGATGCGACTATCGCATGCCACTTGCCATCATTAAAATAGCCAATCTCACCAGACTCAGTGACATAAAAGCACATTCCCTCAAATCCATGCCCCATACACGAAAAGTACCATTGTTTTTGAAACCTTATCGCCGTAATCGAACCGTAGGGCGTGTAATACTCATGGAACAATTGAGCGTTTACTTTCCTGTGCAGAGAAAGGAGTGGCCTTAAAAGCAACGGATCAGAGTAATAGGTAGACGACGTGGGTATAATCCCGCACTCAAAGAACCAACATGTGTAGCCAAATGGAAAACGGTAGCCACCATAGCGGGTTTGAAACGCAACTATTGACTCGAATACGGGCAAATTTGCCTGTTTGAGTCTGAGGATACACTGTGGCGCATTGAGGGCGGGAGGAAACCTTTGCAAGTTGTTCAGGAAAGCTTGGGCTTCAGGTGATAGTTCCATATTCAACCAAAACCCTCCCTGCCTGTAGCACACAATAGCTACAATTGGACGAGTGAGTAGGCGAAGGCTTGTATTCATCTACTCTTCATTCGTATCTGCCTGAGTGTCCGGCTTTAAGGTATCTTGCGCGCTGTGGCGGATGTATAAAACGGATACCGCTTCCTCTTGGATGGTGAAAAGTATGCGGTACGTGTTTCTGCCTTTGCCGTAAAGAAGTTGTCTAATCTCCTGAACAAAGAAGTCACTTTCGGGGCAAGACTGCAACGTCCGGGGAATGTTTGCAGCGAGTTAATGGCCTCCATGATCTCGACGGCCCACTTGTGAGCATTATCGGGAGAGTATTGCTCCAAATACTCATACGCGCTTTCCATTCCGGCATACGCCTCCGGTTGCAGGATGATACGGTATTCTTTAGCCATTGGGAATACCATGTTTGGCGCGGAACTCGGCAAACACTTCGTCGGCGGGGCGTCCTTCGCCGCGCTCCATTTGCTCCAAACCGCGCCGGATGCCTTCAATAACATCCGCTTGCGCTACGCGCTCCAACAAAGATTGGTAGCTTTCCGCGTCATGCACAACCAGCGTAGCTTTGCCGTTGACGGTCAGCACAACAGGCGCTTTCGTCTCCTGCATCTGCTTTACAAAATCGTTGGTGTTGCGTTTGAAGTCCGTAAGCGATTGTATGTCTCGGCTCAGGTTGATCATGGATGATGCCTCCTTACACATCTAATAAGATGCTAAAAGCATGTTACCCCATAGCCGTAAGAATGTAAAGACGAGGCAAAATTTTTTCAATAATCTCATTTTCAGTGTGTAGAGACGGACTGTTAAGGGGCAGGGCAGCCGATAGCGCTGTTTCGTTTCTATTACGGCGGGGGAACTTGCTGTAGTATCTCGTGGGCTTTGTGAAGGAAGGCGGTCAGCGTTGCCGGGTACAGTTTGGACGTGCCATCGTAGCAGCCGACAAGAATCTGCCGGCCATCCGGGGAAAAACAGGCGGACATCGCGCCCCTGCCGCCGACGTTGATGTGAAACAGCGGCACGGGCGTTTGTTTCGACCTGCCCGCCTGCAATACCGCCTGCACATCCCATAGCCGCAGGGTTTGATCCCGGCTGGCCGTAACGATACGCTTCCCGTCATGAGAAAAACAGGCGGATTGAACGCTGTCCGTATGCCCGCTCAACACAGCCTCCATCTGCCCCGTTTTTACATCCCACAGGTACGCCTGATGGTTCGTGTCGGCAGTCAGTACATGCCGGGCGTCCGGGGAAAAAACAGCCGTATTGGGGTAATCGGAAGGGGGCTTGCCGCTCCTGCCGACAGACCGGGCGGGCGTGAAGGTATGCAGGACGGTTTTGGTTCGCGCGTCCCACAGGCGGGCCGAACCGTCCCTGCCGGCGGTCAGCGCGGTCTTTTTGTCGCCCGAAAGAGCGCCGTAGAGGACGGGTCCCGCGTCGGCGTTGAGGGTTTGCAGGCAGGTTCCTGTCAGCGCGTCCCATATTCTCGCCGCGCCGTCCGCGCTGGCGGTAATCACCTGCGAACCATCGGAGGAAAAGGCGATGCTGTAAACCTCTTTGGAATGGCCCTTCAACTCTTGAAAGTATCCGTCTTGCGCGCTGATAGCCGGCTGCGGAATCCAGATGCGCGGGAGGTTGTTTGCGCCTGCGGCAGCAATCCGCTTCCCATCCGGGGAGTAACCGGCGCAGAAAACCGACCGACCATCCCCATCGAAACGCAGTTGGCCGGTTCCCGCATGGATGCTTCCCTGATAAACATGCCCGTCCGCGCTGGAAACCAGCGTATGCGCCCCATCCGGCGAAAACTCCACATGCGTAATATGGCTCCCCAGGCCCAACAGAATGGGAATGGGGAAATACCACACTTCCGAAATATGGTCGCTGCCCGCCGTGACCAGGCGGGTGTTATCCCCGGAAAACTGCGCGTCGTACACGGTTCCGGCATGGGTATCAATGGTATACAGCGGCGCGATGTCCCGATCAAAGTTCCAGATGAAGATATTTCCGTCCCTGCCGCAGGTCGCCAGATAGTTGACATCCCCGGTTCGCGAACGCGCCGCTGACCAGACCCAGTCGCGATGCCCCACATAATCGCGGTAACGTTCATAAGTATTCGGGTCCGTCCAGTTCCAGGATTGAACGGTCTTGTCCGTCCCGGTGGAAATGACCACGTTTCCCCATCGGTTGAAAATGGCGGACAATACAGGGCCGTGGTGCCGACGGAAATCAGCCTGCTGCAAACCGGTTGCGACATCCCATACATTGACAGTCCCATCTTGCCCGGCTGTCACGACATGCTTATTGTCGTCTGAAAAAGCAACAGACCAGACATAATCCGCCTGTTGGTTGGCCGGTTTCAGTATATGCGCTATCTGTCGTGTCTGCAAATCCCAGATGCTTGCGTATTTGCCGGGGCCAGATGTTACGAGATATTTGCCATCGCGAGAAAAGGAGGCATTGAATTGAGGAGTCCAGGCTTGTTTCAGCGTCAGGAGTGGCTTTTCTACCATTGGCCGCGGATCTGTGGCATCCCAGATGCGTACCGTTTTATCATCTCCCGCTGTAAGGATATTCTTGCCATCAAAAGAGAATTCCGCAGAGTTTATGTTGGATAATTTTTGATTGCTTTGCTGATTGTCAGGAATGGGTTGGGCCGCGATTTTTTGCAGCAGTTTGCCGGTATGCGCGTCCCACAGGTAGGCGTAGCGATCCGTTCCCGCCGTGAGAATCCGGGCGTCGTCGGGCGAATAGCGGGCGGTAATCACCGCGCCCTCCTGCATCAGGCGCATCAGGCGAAATTTGCCCACCGCCACCGCGTCCACGAGCGCTTGAACGGCGTACCGGGCCGGCGCGCGATGCTGCTTTTTCTACAGTTTCGATAGTACGGGCGGCAAGCCGCAGGCCGTCAATTTCATGTCCGGGATGGGTCGTCAGTTCGCCTGCCAGCATTGCGTCCCCCGCTTCGGGGAGTAGTTGCTGTTGTACCTGACGCGCTTTATCGGCGCGTGTTTCCGCCAGGGAGGCGCGCCGCGTCGCAGCCTGTTCTCTGGCATTCGCCGCCCGTGTCGCGGTAATCGCTTCTCGAATAGATTTATCCGCGTCGGTTTTAACGCGCTTCGAGTCGCGTTCCACCTGTTCCCGGCGGCGTTCCGCCTGCTGCCTTGCAATTCCTACCATTTCAGCAACTTTTTGAGTTTCGTTTTTTTGCTGCCTTAAACTCATTATATTCTGCTGATACCCTGCGATTTTTGCGCGCTGCTCCTCCATTGCCACGCGGTTCTGCTGCACCTGATCCCGACTCTGCGCGGCCTGTTGCGCGGCATTGCGAGCAACAGCAAACTGCCAGGACGCAATCGCCAGCGCAAGCGCGGCGGTCAGCCACGAAATCGAAGCCCGCGCCACATCCCGCCGTATCGCCGCGCGCAGGCGTCGCCGCTCGGCGTCCGGCAGGGTGTCGAGTACCCATTGTTCATTGAAAACCCGCGCGTAAATCCGATTGCGGACGCGCAGCGCGCTTTCCGGCTCATACGTCACGGCCCGCGCAAGTCCACACAACAGCAGCGTAGTGACAAGCGGATCGGTTGGATCGTTCAGGATTTTGCCGCGCCCGCGTAACACCCGGCGGTAGCAGTGGAGCATTTCGGCGATCTGCGCGTCCGAAACGCAATCCCCCAACAGGCGCTTGCGCACAAACGTCAGGTTGTCGTTGGTTTCTCGCGCCTGCCGGGTCAGGAATAGCGTATGGCAGGCTTGATCCACGTCTTTGATAGTATGCAGGCTGTTTTGTTCCGCCAGATACCGGCACAATATCTGAGTTAAATACGGATGCCCACCTGTCCATTGCAAAACGCGCCCCAGCAGGGCCGCGCCGTGTCCCGACCCCGCGCTCAACCCCACAGCAAGCGGCGCGGCTTCGGCTTCGCTGAAATCCAGCAACGCGATCCGCTGTCCGATGTTGAACGGAGTCGTGTGCGGGTTCTGAATCAGTTCCGAGGGCGTTGCCACCCCGATCAGGCAAAACGAAAGGCGCGTAAACGCGCTGTCCCGCGTCCGACGGTTGTAACATTCGCGAATGGCTGCAAAGAACTCGTCTGCGGAAAACGGCAGGCTTTTCACCGCGTCAATCTCGTCAATAAAGATCACCAGCGGTTCGGACGATTGCGCCAGCGCGACCTGCCCGACCGCCTCTATCCAGCGCTGCACGAGGCCCAGTCCGGCGTGTTTTCCCCAGAAGGCTTCCAGTTCGTCCTCGATATGCAGCTGATCCCCGATGGCGAATAACATGCCGAAATACCACTGTTCCGGCGAAACATTCTGGCCGCACGCGCTTAAATCCAGCACCGCCACGCGCCAGTTTTCCGCCCGCAGTTTGGCCGCCGCGCGCACCATCAGCGAGGATTTCCCCACCTGCCGCGAATCCAGCACATAGCAGAATTGTCCCGCCCGTAACGCCGTGAGAAGGTCGCGGTCCGCCTGCCGTTCCACGTAGGAGCAGGCGTCTTCGGGCAGGGAGCCGCCCGTAACGTAGAACGGCGGCAAAGCGACGGCGGGCATTTCTCCCGTAGCGCGGCTGTCTGCTATCGCAGCGCGGCTGTCCGCTGCCGGGGAACAGGGTTCAGGCAGCGACAAAGCGGCGGCAGAAGCGGGCGGCGGACTATTGATGTTGCGGTTCACAGGCGCATTTGCTTTCTCAAGTAGGCTTCGTACAGGCGGCAGCGCAGGAGCGCGTGTTCCCTGTCTTCGCCGCGCAGAATCCCCCCGCTGCGCAGGCGCAGGAAACTCTCTTCCGCGCAGGAGCGTCCAAGCAGAACATCGGCAGTCGCCTGCCGCAGCGCAGGCGACTCTTCCAGAAGCGTTTCCAGTCGGCGCAGGTGATCTCCGAACGGGCTGTCGGGGCGCAGGGCGCAGGCTTCCAGTTGGGCCACATCGCCTACGCGGGGCGGTTCCCTGCGCGCCATTTCGCGCAGGCCAAGCCGGGTCAGGTAGGGATGCCCGCCCGTCAATTCAAAAAACGCCGACAGCTCTTCCGGGTTCAGGAGCAGGCCGTAACAGCGGTTCAGCTCCTCCACTTCGGACAGCGTAAAATCGTTGAGCATCAGCCGCGCGCCCACATTGAACGGCGATTTGTTCACATCCGCGATGTACAGGTGGGCTTCCGTCGCGCAGGTAAGCGCCAGCGTCAGCCGCTTCCAGGGCTTTGTCGGCTCAAACGCCCGTTTTTCGTGCCACGACCGGAGCATGGAGAAGAATTCGCCGCTGAAGGGGCGCGCGAACAGGCGGTCCAATTCGTCCAGCCCACAGACAAGCGGCGCGGAAATCGCGGTCATCACGCGCCGCAGCAGATACCGCTCCAGGTTCACATTGGGGCCAAGCAGGGGATTCCAGTCCACTGCGGGGGTAAATTCCAGATCGAGCGCGTCCGACAGGCAGGTAATCAGCCGCAGGCAGACCGCCTCCATCGAGTGTAAATCCTGTTCGCTGAACGTTTCAAAACTGACCATCACGACGGCTGCGCCGCGCTTGCGGGCGTGATGCAGCCCGCGCGCCAGCAGCGAAGATTTGCCTGTCTGCCGCGCCCCTTTGACCAGCGCGATGCTCTCCTGATGGGCGATAGCGGCCTGAAACTGCGCGTCAATGGGACGCGACACGTAAAACGGCGATTTCAGCGGCATGGCCCCGCCGATAGTCTCTTCCGCGTCGGAATCGGCAACGCCGCCGGGTGTGGGGGCGACAGCCGCAATTGCGGGCAATTCGCCCGCCTGAATGTCATGGTAAAGCGCAGTCATGTCGAGCGGCGGGACAAGGTTATGGGTGCGGTTCAGATAGTCGCGGTATTTATGATACACTTCCAGAGCGGCCAGGCGTTCGCCGCTTTTATGCAGCGCCTGCATCCATTCCAGCCAGCCGCGCTCATGGCCGGGACGGCAGCGGGCGTATTTATGCAGGCAATTCGCGGCCAGGCGGTAATCCGACGCGCTCAGGGCGTGTTGGGCAAGCGCGTACAGCGCTTCGACATACGCCTCCGCGCGTTTCTTGCGCTCCTTATCCAGCCAGTTTTCCGCCCATCCGTCCAGCAGCGGCCCCCGGTAAATATCTACGGCATGGCGCAGCGCGTCCGGCGTATTGTCGGCAATGGCGGCGTCAAAGGCGTCCACATCCACCCATGCCCCCTCTAGATTCAGGCTGACCACGCCCCGCGCGGTTTCCAGCCGTCCCGCCTCCTCGCCCAACACGCGCCGTAAATGCAGCAATGCCTGGCGCAGGCTGTCCAGACTCTCGGTAGCGGGCCAGAACACGCCCGCAAGCGTGGCGCTGGCAACGCTTCGGCCTTTGCGCAGGGCAAGGTACGCCAGCAAACGTTCACCCTGCCGATCCTGTAGGCCGCGCAGGGGCTGACCGTTCCGGCTTACCTCCAGCCCTCCGAACAGTTGGATACATAATGACGCTCCGACAGGCTTCCCATTCTCCGAAATCGCGGGCATGCTTGCTCTCCGTTCAGCGTTTCGATCTACAGCGCGACCAACCAACTAAAATATTACTCCTTTCGCGCGTAAATTCCTGTTGATTTCCGCGTTTGTCATGTAACTGTCATGCAGGCGTTCATGCAAACGTGTTAAGATGGCTGAATAATTGGCTTTCACTCCTGTCGCTTCCTGTCGAGCCTCAGTCCAGCCTCTCCTCCGCTTTCTGTTCTCGTTCTGTATTCAAAGGCTGCCGCCATGATTCTCTGCCGCTCACGAGTGTTTGTTGTGGTTTGCGCCATCACCTGCCTGGCCGTTTTCAGCGCGTGGCGCGTGCCGCCGGCGCAGGCAGACGATTTCAGCGCCAGTGAGTTTATATCGGCGCATGCTCCCAAAGGCAATGGCATCCCTTTGTATGATGCGGCTTTTGCCGGCAAGGCCCCGGAGGTGAAAAAACTGATTGCCGCCGGTTCCAATGTGAATGAAACCGATGA
Organism: uncultured Chthonomonadaceae bacterium; assembly: GCA_963817895.1. GTDB lineage: Bacteria > Armatimonadota > Chthonomonadetes > Chthonomonadales > Chthonomonadaceae > CAWFQB01. The sequence continues at coordinate 698,035 of CAWFQB010000001.1, read as the reverse complement.
AAGACGCCGAACTCCCTTGCACGGGGCCGTGTTCGGCGGCAGTATCGAAGCCGTCAAACTGTTGCTGCTGGCAGGCAGCAAAGTAGATGCGGTTAACGATACCCGTAATGGCGGCTGTCTGATTTCCGACGATGGCATGACCGGCACGCCGCTGCACTGGGCCGCGCAAACAGGACATCTGGAGATTGCCCGCTTGCTCATTCAGCATGGCGCGAATGTCAACTCGCAGCAAACTCGCTGGAATCAGACGCCACTTCATTTTGTCGGCGAACAGGGAGGCGCGGGGATGGCGGCACTGCTGATCCAATACGGCGTGCGCTTGAATTTGACAGGCGGTTATGACAACGCCACGCCGCTGTATTACGCCTGCGCGTCCGGCAAGGTGGAAACGGCGCGGCGTCCTGATAGAGAGCGGCGCAAACGTAAACTTCGCGAACGAATACGGAGAGACGCCTCTTCACGCGGCAGTCCGAGCAGAAAGCCTGCCCATCGTTGAAATGCTGCTGAGAAAGCATGTGAAGCTGAATCCCGAAAGTTTCATCGGCACAAAGCGCATGATACCCGGCGGCTTCTGCCATGAAATCGGCGGCACGCCCCTGCATATCGCCAACCAGTCAAAATATTCAAAAATCGCGCGGCTCCTGAAAGCGCGGGGCGCAATAGACACAGGACGCGATGATCGTGGCTGGGCGGGTCAGCGCCGCCATGCTTATCAGAGAACAGAGATTAAATCTTCCGAGGTTCCCGCGAAATCCATATTCGGAGTGAAAGCGTCCAAAAGCGATGGCCTGGCTGCCGGCCAATTTGCGATAAGTTTCTGTTGAGTTAGCGCTTTTCCTGCAAGTACGGCTATTTTCGATACAGGCATTTCCTATGTACCTTCAATGGCAAGATGACGCGCTGCAAGCGCAATGCCGCGAAATTCCTCCGGCGGGCCTGCGCATCGGGCGCGACCCGGCATGCGAATTGTGTCTGGCGCAAAACGGCGTCTCATGGAATCACGCCTGCATTGAAGTCCGAAACGGCCACTACACCGTGATGGATTCCGGCTCCACAAACGGAACCTGGCACAACCATGCCATGCTTCCGCCTCATACCGCCGCCACGCTTGCGCCTTCGGATACCCTGACCATTGGCGATGCCTGTCTGGTGTGCCGCGCAGACAGGGCGTTGCCTTCGGAACCGGACTTACAAGCCGCCGGACAACGGGCGGATGGGGGAAACGGGCGCACATTGACGCTGCCCTGCGCCCGTATCAGCGCGGGGCAAAGCCTGCTGATAGGGCGCGACCCGGCCAGTGATGTGGTTTTGGACACGTCCGGCGTCTCCTGGCGTCACGCGCGCCTGAACTCGCGAAGCGGCTGGCTGGCTGCTGGAAGACCTGGGCAGCACAAACGGCACGTTTCTGAACGAACAGCGCGTGACCAGAGCCTTTGTAGGCCGGGACGACCGCGTTCGCATCGGACTGAATCGCTTTCATCTCGGCGACCAGAACGTCGCTGTTGATGATGAGACGGGGCAGATTCGACTGGACGCCCGGAACCTGACGCGAACCGTTCGCAAGGACGGGCAGGCGCTGACCCTGCTGGAAGATGTTTCGCTGACCATTCATCCCCGCGAACTCGTTGCCATTGTGGGCGCGAGCGGGGCCGGGAAGACCACCCTCCTGCTGGCGCTCAACGGCTATCAGCCCGCCACATCGGGGCAGGTGCTGCTCAACGGCATTGACTTCTACGACGCGCCCGATCTGTTCCGTACCGCCATTGGTTATGTGCCGCAGGCCGACATCGTGCATGGGGAACTGACGGTAGAAAGCGCGCTGCGCTATGCCGCGCTGCTCCGGCTGCCCCAGGACACCCCGGCAGCCGAAATCGAGCGCATGATCGCCCGAACCCTGACGGAACTGGAACTGGAACACCGGCGGAGCAGCCTGATACGGACCCTGAGCGGCGGCGAGCGCAAGCGCGTCAACATCGGCGTGGAATTGCTGACTCGTCCGAGTATCCTGTTTCTCGACGAGCCGACAACCGGGCTGGACGCGGGCCTGGAACGGCGCGTCACGCAGCAATTACGGACGCTCGCCAGGGAGGGCCGAACCATTATTACGGTGACGCACTCCGTTCAAACGCTGGAAGAGTACGACAAGGTGATCTGGATGGCGCGGGGCGGCAGGCTGGCGTACTGCGGCCCGCCCCGCGAAGCGCCCCGCTTTTTCGGCGTTGCCGATTACGCGGCGGTGTACGACCTGCTCAATGCCACCGGCTCTGCCACCCTGAGCATCGCGAGGGGAAGCAAATCTCCTTATCTGGATGCGGCTTCTTCGCCGTTTGCCGGTTCGGGTTCGACTGCGGGCGCAGCCTTGCCGCGCCTGCTGCCGTCACGCCCGCGACAATCCGCATGGCGGCAATTAAGCGCGCTCACCTGCCGTTACCTGGAGGTGATCCGCAGCGACACCCGCAATCTGGCAATCTGGATGGCGCAGGTTCCTCTGGTCGCCCTGATCGTGGCCTTCCTCTTCAAGGCGGACACGTTCGCTTCCGCGCAGACGGCGGATAGCAAAGGCAATTTTCCCGTTCAGGACGCCCCGCGCCTGCTGTTTTTGCTGGCGTTGAGCATGACCTGCTTCGGACTGTGCAACGCCTGCCGTGAAATTGTGAAAGAAAAGGCCATCTACCATCGGGAACGGCATGTCGCCCTGCAAATCGGGCCGTACATCGGCTCCAAAATGGTGGTTTTAGGCATTGTGGCCGTACTCCAGAGTCTGTTTTTGCTGGCGGCGGTGTGCCTGAAAATTGATTTTCATCTGGACGCCCCCCGGATGCTGCTGCTATTTTCCATTCTGGCCGCCGGTTCCTTTATGTCCGTCCTGATGGGTCTGTGGGTGTCGGCGCGGCGCCTCGTCGCCCGATCAGGCGATAACCCTTGTGGCCCTGATCCTGCTGATGCAGGTGATTTTCTCCGGCCTGATTCCACTGGAACAGATGAACGCGCTGTTCGTCGCAATCGCTGGCCTGAACAGCATGCGCTGGGCGTATGGCGGACTGTGCGGAAGCGCGAACGTGGCGGACCGCTGGCGGGATGTGGGACTGGGTTCTCAGACGCAGGATGTGTTCCATACCTCGCCCCTTGTCGCGCTGTGCGTGTTAATGGCAATGGTGGGCGGAACCGGGGCGGCTGTGTATTTGACGCTGGCAGCGCGGGATCGAACGCACGACTGATAATTCGCTTTCATTATCTATTTTGACTGTTCATTGCCTTCGCGCGATTTCGACGCGCGGTAGGCGGCAGGAATGTCGGAGAAACTCTACCATGATACGTTCCATGAGCCTTCACCATCAGGCGCGGCTATGCGGCAGGCGGTTGCCTTCTGGTTTCACCGCCGGAGATTTCATCGCCCCCACCCGTTTTGCGGATTCCGCAAGCCGGCGCAATCGTATGCCCCTGCTGGCTGCGGCCATGCTGCTGCTTTGTTTGGGAATGTTGTCCATCGTGGGGGCGCGGGCAGGGGCGCAAGCGGGAACCGCTTCCACCTCCCATAACGCAACCGAACACAAGCCGGCGACAGGCGGCGACGCGAAACCAACCTCATCCAAAACGGGCGGGGATAATACCGCGCATGAAGTTCCCACGCTGGACAGCGTCCGCGACGATGTTCTCAAACCGATGAAAGATCAGGAAGTCCGGGTACAGGGGATTATCGGCGATTATCATCAAACGACCAACCGCTACAACTTCCACATGAACGATCAATCGGAAGTGGAAGTGATCGGCAATTACCCCTCTACCGCCGCGCATACCACCTATGCTCTGAACGCCCGCGTGGTGCGTGAAGGCTCGAAATACGTGTTAAGCGAAATTCGCAAGGAGCGCGTAGAGGGCGGCGGAAGCGGCGGGGGCATGAAAATAGACCCGCTGCTGCTGGCCGGGGGGCTGCTGCTGGCCGCCGCAGCGGTCATCTTTATCGTGATGACGGCCCGCAGCAAAGCGGCGGCGCAAAAGCAGGGCGTGGAGCAGCAGATCGAGCAGGAGCGCCGCAAAGCCGAAGCCGCGCGGCAGGAAGCGGAACGCCTGCGGGCCGCATCCAACAGTCGCGCCCCCGCTTCGGGCGGGCCGGGGGGAACGGTTGTTACGACTGCGCCGGGGGCTGCCGCTGTGGGGGCAAGCGGTTCCAAAGCGATGCCCGCGCGCACCATTGTTTCCGTTGGCTCTGTGGAGGTGATTTCCGGGCCGCATCAGGGGCAGAAGTTCCCGCTTCAGCACGGCGAAACGCGCGTGGGCCGCGCCGTAAAGGACGGCATCGCGCTGGATCGCGACGGGGAGGTGTCTTCCCAACATGGCAGCCTGATCGTCACCGTAGACGGGCGCGTTTTATACCGGGATGAGAGTACGAACGGGTCGCTGCTGGATGGCGGCATGGTGCATCATCGGCAGGCGGAAGCCCATTCGGGGTCGCAGTTGGAAATCGGCGCGTCCACGCTGCGAATTACCCTGCGCGTCCCCGCGTCTTCCCCCGCGCCGCAAGCCCCCTCAGAACAGGCGCAGGCGGTCGTGAACAGCGCGGCGGTTTCGCCGGGAATGGGCGGGGTTCCGTCCGGGCAGAATGTTCCGGCGCTGGCTTCCACCCCCGCGCCGCAGGGTTCGCGTTCCGCCGCGACTGTCGCGCTGGAAATGCCGTTCGCGCAGGTGAAAACGCCCGCGCCCGCAACCCAGGCCACATTGGGAGCGGAACTGGAAGTGCTTTCCGGGCCGGACGCGGGGCAGCGATTTGCCATCACGCGCAGCGTCATGGGATTGGGCCGCGAAGATCAGGACATTCTGCTCAACGACGAAAGCGTTTCCCGCAAACACGCCACTCTGGTGTACCGGGACGGCAAATTTCTGCTGACCGACCAGCGCAGCACACACGGCACGAAAGTGAACGGCGAGGCCATTGGAACCGAAGCGCGCGAGCTTGCCAACGGCGATCAGATCGCGCCCGGAACCGGCAAAACGGTACTGATGTTCCATTCCATTCACGCCTGAGAGTAAGAGCCTATCCCGATAGTTTCCCCTTCTCCCAAAGTTGGGAGAAGGGGTATGTCCACAAGTGGACGCCCGGGTTGAGGGCCAATTGGGATAGGCTCTAATGGACAAACCAGATAAAGATTGTACTATGGCGGGGTTCCGAGTGTTGAAAACACCCGTCTGAGTGGCGTTCCGCCAAGCGTCCTACGGACGCGGGATTGTACAATGTCCAAGTGGTTTGTCCATAAGTTGGCGCCGCGAAAGTCAGGATGCAAACAAGCGATGAACATTGGCCGCGCTACGGACGTGGGCTGCGTCCGTGAAATAAATGAAGATACGGTTGTGGCGGAAGCGGTTTCGCCCCCTGCCGCCAACCCCGACGGCCTGATTGCCGTGCTGCTGGTTGCCGACGGCATGGGCGGGCATCAGGCGGGGGAAGTTGCCAGCGGCCTTGCGGGAGAAATGACGCGGCAAGCCTTCCTTTCTCCTCATACAGTTGCGGACGAGATGGTAACCGGGGGGCCGGAAGCGGGAGCGGAGGCGCGGCTTGCCCAACGCGCTGTGGCGGTTACGCGCAGTATCAATCAGGCCGTATTCGGGTACGGCGGGCAGGGCGTGGCGCACCCCGGCACGACGCTGACCCTGTGCCTGTGCCGGACGCGGGATTATACCATCGCGCATGTCGGCGACAGCCGCGCGTATCTGCTGACCCGGAGCGGCATCTGCCAACTAACGGATGACGACTCGTGGGTGGGAGAGGCGGTTCGGCGCGGCACCATGACGCCGGACGAAGCCCGTAATTCCAACCTGCGCAATCAGCTCACCAAATCCATTGGGATCGCCGCCGATGTGGAACCTTCCCTGTATCAGGGAGCATGGGAACCCGGCGACGCGCTGCTGCTGTGTTCGGATGGCCTGAGCGAGTATGTGATGCCCGAAGAGATGCGCGATGAATTTGTTGCCGCGCCGGATTTACAGACGGCCTGCGACAATCTGGTGAAACTGGCGCGCGAACGCGGCGGACACGACAACATCTCGCTTGTCGCCGCCTGTGAAGGCAGGCCGCAAACCATCGCGCGCAAGCCGCCGACCTGGAAGGGGAAGGAATTTCCGCCCGCCGCGCTTCCGAACAGGGAAACCGCTTCAGGCGTTCACGATCCCAACCGCGCGCTGCGCCCCATGCTGCTGACAGTGAGCGGCCTGGCATTTTTTATTATTGGCCTGGCCGTTGCGCGCCTGCGTTACCCGGCTATAACGCAGACGAACGCTATAACGCCGATAAGCGCTGTTCACGCCCCTGCAAAAACGGTTCCGCAAAGCAAAAAAATGCCCGTTTTTGGCCCGCCTGCCCCTGAGCAGGGAAAGGAAGAACCTCGCCCCCCAGGTTCTGCAAGCGCCCATCCGAGAAGAGGGACAGATACGGAAGACCAGCCTGACGCGCAGCGGAGGGCGGCGAAACTGCAGAAGGCTGATATGCGGTAGCATCTTGATAGCGAACAGCAAAACGACAAAGCACAAGGCAAACCATGACAACACAAGCAGATTTAATAGGACCCTATCGGCTGGAGGAGATGCTGGGGCAGGGCGGCATGGCGCAGGTATTTAAGGCCTGGCATACCGGGTTGCACCGGTTCGAGGCGCTGAAACTGCTGCCGCCGCATCTGGCGCATGACCGCAACTTTGTGGAGCGGTTCATCACCGAAGCCCGCACAGCCGCCCGTCTGCGGCATCCGCATATCGCTACCATTTACACGGTCAGCGAACCCGACGCGCCACAGCCCTTTTTCACGATGGAGCTGATCGAGGGCCGGGACCTGTCCGACCTGCTGGCGCGGCAGGGGCGCTTGTCGTTGCGCGAGTGCCTGCCCATCCTGCGACAGATGGCGGAGGCGTTGGATTACGCGCACGGGCAGGGCGTGGTTCACCGCGATGTCAAGCCCGCCAACGCCCTGCTGCACACGGGAGAACACGGCGATGCGCAGATAAAGTTGGTGGATTTCGGGATTGCCCGCGCGCAGCAGGACGCGAGCGGCACACGCCTGACCAAAGCGGGCATGATTGTGGGTACGCCGGAATACATGTCGCCCGAACAGGCCGAAGGCAAGGCGACAATAGACTACCATACCGACATCTACTCGTTCGGGGTTGTGGCGTATGAGATGCTGTGCGGGCAGCCGCCGTTTCAGGGTGGCGCGGGCGTGTCGGCGATTTCCATCATCATGAATCATCTGCGCGACCTGCCCGCGCCGCCCTCAAGCCATGTTCACGATCTGCCTGCCGGGGTTGACGCGGCGATCCTCGCCGCGCTTGCCAAAACGCCTGCCGAGCGCTTCGCCTGCTGCGCCGCCTTCGTGGACGCGCTTGCCGCCGCCCTGCCCCGCCCCAGACCGATTCCAGCGGCCTCGCTGCCGGAGCCTGTCGCCGTCAGGTCAACGCCCCTCGCGCCCCGCGCTTCCAAAACGCCCGCGCTCGTGGCCCTGTGCTTTGTCCTCGCCGCCTGTTCCCTGTTCGCCGGACGCGCCTGGCAGAACGCGCAAACCGGCAGGCTGGCAGAGCAAGAGGCGCAGAGTTCAAAAAGTTGGTAAATGATGTGAGCGCGCGTCGGTTCAATTTGACAGCCCGCAAGGAACAGGGCAAACTGACGCGAGAAGATGCGGAAAAAGAACTGACCATTTGCGATGAAGAATCGCGACGCGCGCAAACGCATGCGAGCCATGCAATTGAATTAGACAGCGTCAATCGGGTTGCTTGGGTACAACTGGGACGCGCTCAATACTATCTGGAGGACTATAAGGCTGCTCAGAATACTGTCCGCCATGCGACCGAGCTATTTCCCGAAGATAGCGATTTAATTCCATTGAAAGCTTTGATTGATAAAAATTTGAATAAGCCGATGCCGTAGTATTCCTCTGTAACGTCACTTCGGCAGAACTGCCGAAGTGTGAAAGGTCACAATGATGCCGCTTCAAATACGCCTTCATCCTCTCGCCGCCCTGGCGCTTCTCGCCCTTGCGGGCAGTGCCGCTTTGGTGAAGGGCGAGGATTCTGACTCTACGAAAGCCCAACTTCTGGCAGGTCTGCCAAGCTCCATTCCTCTCAAACACGCGACCAAAGTGGCAGTTCACGCCACTGATGCCTACAACAAGAAGAACGGCGAGAAGCATAAGCAGTACGCAGCAGAAGTCGCGCAGTTTCACCAGCAGCGCCACATGCAGGTGGCTTCTGCTATGTACGGGCAGCATATTTACCGCCGCCCATCGTCAACAAAAACCCTCCCGCCTAAACGGGGCAGCAAAAAGCCGGTCATTGTCAAAGTGCCTGAAACTGTAATTGTCAAAACGAACTATCAGGATACAACCCTGTCGTTTGTGGACCCCCGGCAGCAGGCGGTTGCGGGGCTGCGCGTGATCGCCACCATACACCGAAAAACGCCGCGTCCGGGGCAGGAGGAGGATGTTGTCATTGGCGACGCGCCCAACGCGCCCCTGATTACGGACGCGCAGGGACACGTCAGCCTGAAGAAAATCGGCCCCCTGCCGGTCGCCATTGACATCGCCTTTGCCGACGGCGAGAGCAAGCACTGGCAGGTGGCGAACGCGGATACAGCCAGCCTGTACGTCCCCTCCGAGGGCATTGGGCCTTCAAAGGAATTCAACGGGCGTCGCATTGCCATCTACTCCGAAGAGTCCACGCGCGCGCCTTCCACGCGCCTGGCCCACACTCCTTCCCGGTTGGAAAACTCCGTCTGGCAGGAGAGCGGGAACCCCTCGCATCTTGCGCTTGCCGGCCTGCCCGGAACGGGCGCAGGGCAGCGCGGCAACGCCACGCCCAAAACAAAGCCGCAGCCGGCCTCGACTACCGCGAAAACAATATACAAGGACGTGGTGTTTTCCAAACCCGATCCGACTGCCGTGTCCATAGAGCATAATGCTGTGGATGTGCAGGTCACGACACAGCCCGGAAGCGTTCTCACAACGCCCGCCGCGCCCGGTCAAACGTGGACAGCGGACGCGGCGGGCATCGTTGTTTGCAGCGTGCCTGTCGCCGCGCTCGGCAGTGGCCCCATTCCCATTCATGTTAAGAAAGACCTGTCCGGCGGCGAAGCGGAAGCCCTGATCAACACCTACAAAACTGACCCTTACGACCGCGACAATGCCGTCGCCTGTGACAAACTGCATCTCGTGAAGATCGCGAACCTCAAGATCGCCGATAATATCGCCGTACTGGACGGGCAGGCGCAAGTGGAAGCCAAAGTCGGCAAAGCCGATAGCATCAAAGATGTTGCCAACGGCAGCCAGGCGTGGGAATATGACCGGCAGGGGCTGACCGCGCTGATGCGTCCCTCTGTCAACCCGGATGCCGCCATGCTTTGTGAGATGTTGATGCTCACCGGCGCCGACGCGGGAAGCGTCGGCGGCATTCACGTCGGCAGCACACAGGCCGAAGCGCATGAGGCGCTCGGTTCGCCGGAAGGAACGTTCACGTCCGTCAGCGGCCCCTGCGAAAACTATGTTCAGGAGGGCATGGTTGTCTGCTATAACAATGGCAGTGTCAACCAGATCGTGGTCAAGCGTTCGACGGAACTGCTGAAATCAGGGACTACCGCGTTTGTACCCCGCGCAAAAGCCCGCCTGTTCGTGGAAAATTTCACGGGACACGACCACACCGGCCTGGTATCCAACAACGACCTGCGCGGGTATCTAAGCCAGATTCACTCCCTGGAGGTTGTCGATTTGCGCGAAAACGCCGACCTGACGCTGTCGGCAAGCGCAACGTTCAAAGAGGCGAAGGAGAAACTGGCGGGTTCGCTGCCGTTTCGGTACGAGTGCGGCGTGGATGTGGACTATACGCTGACGGATGTGGAAAAAAATCAGCGCGTCGGGAATACGCGCGCTCATGCCGATGCCCTCGCCGACTACGAAGCCGAAGTGGAAGACGACAAGCCCCTGATGGAAGCCCTGCTCAATCACGAGGACGCCCGCAAAATCCTCGAATCCATAGACAAAACCGCGCCCGAAGAGGAGCAGGCCAAACTAAGGAAGATGAAGAATGAGGAGCGGGCGCGTTACCGCGTTCAGCATCTGCTGGACTTGCAGAACAGCATGCACAACGCCGTGAGCCGCTGTCCCATTATCGCATCGCGCAAGGCGTTCGGCGACATGGTTGCCGATATTACCCGCGCCGCCGACTTCAATGTGCGCGTCACCGGCATGGATTACGCGCAGGGCATTCTATTCCTTAATGTCGGCACGGCGGACGGCGTACAGGTTTCTACGGAGCAATCCCCCAGTCAGTTCGAAATTTCCGTGATGGGACAGCCGCTGCCGTACCATGAGCAGGGACTGTCCGCCGACTACTACACGGCGGTGGTCACGGAAGCCGGGCCACACTCCTGCGCCTGCCAGTTGCGGCATCGCTGGCGCACCGTGGAACAGGGAACCGACAGCGAACAGGAAGCGGCGGCGGTGGAAGCCGCGCAGCGTATTCCGCAGCCCGGAACCGGCGTCGTGTCTGCCCGCGCCTGGCTTCCCAATCCCAAACTGGATGCCAGTCTCATCGTGGCGGAAGACCCGGAATACGGCGAGTTCGTCCGCTACATTTTCGCCTCAGATAAAAACAAAGATTACCGGGGCTTTCAGCAGGTTTTTGAGCGCCTGATTGTCATTCCCGCTTACGGACGCGAACGCTACACCCGCAATGCCATCTTCCTGCAACCGACACCGAATTGGCTTGTTGTAAGCCAGTCGGTGCAACGGCGTGGTAGGCCCACGCCGCCCCTGCCGATGGGATGGTCAGCCGTAGTCAGAACCGCAGCCCCCGGCAAGCTCGTTTCCTATCCATCCAGAATCAACAGAAGCGTGGTTGTTGAGGGGGTGAAGGCGCGTCAAATTTCGATACCCACCGCCTATGTCAACCCACACCCCGGCAACACAGGAGTAAAGGGCGGCTATATCCCCGGAACCACGACAGGCAGTACCGGTGTCAGAACAACCCCCCGCACCGGCAGCATACCGGGGTCTGCCGGGAACAATGGCGGGGGCAGCAAACCTCCGGTAACAGGCGGTACGCCCCCCGGCAGAGGCACTCCTAATTCTATTCCCAATAGAGGAGGTGGCACTGTCGGTAGAGATACCTCTCCCGGCAGGGGCAGCGGTCAGACAGGCAGAGGCGCTCCCGATAAAACAGAGAAGCCGAAGGACCCGCCGAAGAAAGAAGACAAGACAGACAAGAAAGACGAGGACAAGCCGAAGAAGAAAGGTTAGTTTTTCGACGGCATTGTTGGCGCGGAAGAGGCGGGTTTGACCGGCTTCTTCCGCCCCGCCATACCGCAACGCGAGAAATCTTCAGGAAAGGAAACAGCAGCGTGACAGGACAAATCAGTGTGGACGGCACACCCATGCCGCTTTCAAAAGAACGCTATCTTATCGGCAGGGGCGACGGCTGCGACATTCTGCTGCCCGAAGCGGATATGGCCGTATCGCGCCGCCATGCCATGCTGGAGCGCAACGCGCTGGGCGAATGGCAACTGCTCGACATCAGCAGCCGCAACGGCACGCTTGTCAACAATCAGCGCGTGGCGGATCGTTATACGCTTCAGGACGGCGACGTGATTCGTATCGGCGGCAGCGAACTCAATCTGACCCTGCCGCGCAACATGCCGACTGTTTTTATGCCCGCGCCGACGTTCCCTGTGGAGACTTCACGCGAGGCGTCCGCCAACTACGACCTACCGGCCAATTCTGAAACAGGTTCATCGGGCGACCTTCCCGGTTATGCGTCTGTGTCGGGCAATGCAGTGAAGGTTCCCATTTCGCCGCCCGCAATCTCTATAAATGAGGCGCGAACGAATTTGAATGATGAGGCGGCACACGCTTCCAATGCCAGTTTTTTTGCCGACAGGCCCTCCGTTACGCCTGCCTGTGACCAGCCGCGTCCGCTGCCAACCCCCGCGATAGCAGCAGAAACTTTCCCGCGTCCCTCTGTTGCCGAGCCGATGCTGCCCCATCCGATTATTTCCCCGCCTGCACCGGCGGTTCCTGAGATGTCCTCCGCCCGTCCCGCGACGGTGCAGACCTCTGCCGCTTCCACACCGGCGCCGCAAGAAGCCGCGCGCTCGAACATTAACGCGAACATGCCCGGTCCCGCCCCTGTTTCGGGCGCGGCGCGAGTAGCGTCGAAATCCGGTTCCGCTATGGGTGGAGTGATCGGACTGGGACTGGCCGGGGCGTTGGTAGGCAACTTTGGCGGATTCATGCTGCGGCCCTCCATACTCGGAATGCAGATGCCGCTCATGGACGTTCTTACGCTTGGCTCGAATTTGCATGGCATGTTCTTTGTGGACGTTAAGGGGCTGTGCATTACCTCCTTTTGCTACCTGGTTGGCGGCGGGCTTCTGGGCGCGGCAATCGGCGCATTATCCGCGCTGGCTCTGTTCAACCTGATGCGCAACAGCGCGAAAGCCAACGCTTCCTGAACACGGAGCTAACCAGCCACAGGAACACGTTTCAAGCCGGAGGGCGCTATGGAATTGGGCAATCAAATAGATGTATATCGGCTGGACGCTTTGTTGGGCGAGGGCGGAATGGCGCAGGTGTATCGCGCCTGGCATACGGGACTGCACCGCGATGAGGCGCTGAAAATGCTGTCCTCACAGATGTGCCATGACCGCGAGTTCGTGCAGCGCTTTCTCAATGAAGCGCGTACCGCCGCCCGCCTGCGCCATCCCCATATTGCTACCATTCACGCCGTCGCCGCGCCGGACGCCCCGCGCCCCTATTTCACAATGGAACTCATCGAAGGCGGCGACCTTGCCGATCTGCTGTCTTCGGCAGGCGCATTGCCGCCCGATACGGCTCTGCCTCTCATACGGCAGATCGCGCAGGCGCTGGATTACGCGCATGAACAGGGGATCATCCATCGCGACATCAAGCCGGCTAATATTTTGCTGCACCGTGACCCAGGCGGCGGGCTTCAAGTGAAACTGGTGGATTTCGGGATGCGCGGGCGCAACAGGACGGCAGCGGTACGCGCCTGACCAAAGCGGGCATGATCGTGGGTACGCCCGAGTACATGTCGCCGGAGCAGGCGGAGGGCCGGCCCGATGTTGACTATCGCACCGATGTTTACTCGCTCGGTATCGTCGCCTATGAGATGTTATGCGGCGGGCTTCCGTTCGGCGCGAGCGCGGACGCCTCCCCGATTTCCCTGCTGATGTGTCACCTGCGCGACCAGCCCCGCCCGCCCATAGAATGGCAGCCCGCCCTCTCCCCATCCATCAACGCCGCCCTGCTCAAAGCGTTGGCGAAAAACCCACAGGAGCGTTTTGCCTGCTGTCTTGATTTCAGCAACGCGCTTGCCGGGGAGTCGCGCGCGGAGGAAGCGACGCCGCGAGGCCCAGTGGCGGCAAATCAGGCTTCGCTTGCGGCAGGGCGCGGCGGAATCGTCTGTTCCACAGGAGGCCGGGTTGCCGCAAGCGCGTCGTATGCCCGCCGCCAGTTATTGGGGTATCGGCATTGTCGCGCTGGCAGGAGTAGGACTGGTAAGCGCGGGCCTGCTAAAGCGAACCGCCGCCAATGATCCTCCCGCGCCGCCTTTCTATAAGCCTGTAGATAAATCCGAAGACAAAGCAGGCAACGCTTCTCCTGCTGTAAAGCCGTCTGACTCACATACCGACGCAACTGTCTCAACTACGGGGACAACTGACTCGAAAACCGGCGACGCGCCTGCGCCCAAAACAGAAGAGAAGAAAACAATTGCAGAGAACCCCATTTCGGCGGAAACAAATCCGAGCAACACCCCTTCTCTGCCGCCCATAACCGCGTCCGCTTCAAAACTGATGGGACACTGGACGGGAACCTTCGGTATCTGCCGGGACGCCGCGCTTGATGTGACAGATACGCATGGAAGCGCGTTTTCGGGCGTGATGACCCTTCAATATCCGCAGGGCGAGGTACAGATCGCGACAGCGGGCGACATGGGCAATGATGGTAAAAGAGTGCAATTTCATGAAACGCGCGTTCTCAGACTGCCGGCCACCAAGCCCTGGAAGCTCGGCGCGGAAGCAGGACGGCTGGTGGATTCCGATACGCTTGCCGGAAAGGGCAGCGATGGCAATTCTTCCTATCACTGGTCCTTTGCGCGCGGCGGCAGTTCGGAAGGCGCAGCGCATCCCGACCCGCGTCCTGTTTATCATTATCCTGTGAAACGACCGTCAACCCATCAACAGACTTTTAACAACACCGCGCCTGGCGTTTCCGGCGGAACGGACGAACTGCTTGCGCAGATGAATACTCGCGAATTGACCGACGCGGACCTGATGGGGAAAAGCCGGTGGGATTTGACGGTTGCCTGCAATCAGCCGTATGCCGCGCATGGCTACCGTTTCAAAGTTCATCAATTGGCCGACTACTTTGCGGGCAAGTCCTGGTATCGGCCCCTTTCCGGCGACGCGGAAAAACTCGAAAAGCAATTCACGGTTCTGGAGCGGCACAACGCTCACACCATCCGCGACTACATCAACAAGCATTTTCCGAAATGAAGACCATGCCGGACAACCATTCCAACAGGAGGAACACAGTGAAAACATGGGGTAGGCACAGCCTAAAGCAAAGAACAAAGCAGGCCACAGGGCTGCTGCGCCTGCTGGTAGTGTCCGGGTTGCTGCTGTCATGGGGCGCGAACAGGACAGGGGCGCAGGCGGCAGCAAATACGCGAATCCCCTTTTGCGGGCGGCAGAACGGCCCTTCGCGCCCGTCGCAAATACCGGAAACTGCCTCCGAATCGGATTCCGGGCAACTGCCGCGCGATGCGTTTCAGCGGCTGCTGTATCGCCTGGACCATGCGCCTGTAAATTTGGACGCGCTGGAACCGGGGGCGAAGCGCGGGGGTGAAATATCGCAGGCAGGCGCGACCTTCGCGGCGGCAATGGCTCCCGCGCTGCCTCTGCTCGACAGGGCCGCGCACAGCCCCACGCTTGGCTTGCTGGCGCGTATCCCCGTTGTCGGCAAGCCCTGCGCCATCGCGCAGCAGTGTATGGCGGCGGGCAAAGAATTGGGAACCGGCTTTACCAATCTGGTGGGGCTGGACAGGAAACATATCGAACCTTTACGGCGCGCGATTTGAAAAACTGCCGCCTTGCGCCGCAGCCGCAGCCCCGAAGACGTTGCCGAGACGGTGGACGCTCTGGATGCCGCCGCCGCCCCCTTGCAGGCGTATGAACTCGCGTCCGTCAAACAGCGACAGAATCTGGCCGCCCTGACCGACGCGCTGAAAGGACTGGATAAGATTCTGGCCGCGCGTCAAACCGCCGAGCCGAAACAGCCCTCTTCCCTGACGCCCACCATTCAATCTCTGGAAAAACTGAACATGGCTCTTGTGATGCAGACGCTGGCCGCGCATCAGTTGCGCCACTATGTGGAAACCTGCGCCAGTGACGGCCATCAGGCGCTTGCCGAAAGATGAATTCAGAATTCCACAGGAGAAACGGAATAAAACCGGGCGCATTGTTGCCGGAAGTTGAGAACTGCCGCTAACAATGCGCCCCGTCGTGAATTCAGAAGTCGCCACCGCCGCCACCAAAATCACTGCCACCGCCGCCAAAATCCGCGCCGCCACCGCCGAAGTCGGAACTGGAACTGCTGAAATCCACGCTTGCGCTGCTGCTGAAGTCGGCAGCGCCGCCCGCATCGGCGTTGCCGCTGAAATCCGCGCCGCCCACGCCCGCGTCATTGCCGCCGTTGTCATACCCGGCAGCCGCGCTGTTGTCGTAACCCCCCGTGTTGTCGCCATTGAAGCCGTTATCGGCATAAGCAGGCGGACCGGCCTGAACAAAATCGTTGGTCGGGTCGCCGTTTTGGTTGATGAAAACGGGATAGGGCATCGCATACGGCTGCGACATCAACGCGCCGAACAGGAAACCATCCGCTACCCCGCCGCCATACCCGTACCCCGGCACGAAAACCATGTCGGAACGGTAGTAGTCGCGGTAGGGATCGTAGCCCCGACTGGCGTACCAGGGAACAGCCTGTCCTCCTGCCGCCGACATGCTGCGCACTTTCGGCGTCGCGCCGCGCTGAATAATGCCAACATCGTCCGCGCAGGCAAGCACCTTGCGCCGCTGTCCGTTGATGGCAATCGTAATCGGCGTCAAATCGGTAATGCGGGCGGGACGCGAACAGAAGAAACAGGCCGCGCGCTCGTTCGCGGGAATGTCTTCCACGCGCAAATGGGGAATAATGGGCGCGGATTGGTCGGGCGGCGTGTTGTCATGCGTAGCGGGAGTGGCCCTGTAGTCCGTGCCATCAACCGCAACCGCAAGCCCCGTGCCGCCCGTCGCTGTATCTATGAGGCTGTGACAGGTTCGCGTGAGCGCTTTGGCCTGTTCCAGCAGGGCTTCCAGTTGCCCGTAATCTTCCACTGTTCGCGCCGTTGGCAATAATGCGTTGGCCTGATCCAGCAATCCCGCCGCCTGTTGTCGCGCGCCCCGCGCCTGTTCCACTTCTGAGGACGCAGGCAGCAAATCCAGATAAGTATCCGCATACGCGATGCCATTTACCACTTCTCCGTGTAAACGTTGAATAGGCTGCCGCGCCTGCCGCATCGCCTGCCCTTTGTCCATTGCCCGCTTGCCCGCCCACAACGCCGCTCCGCCGATTCCCACAGCCGGAATCAGCCACAAAAAGCCCGGAACGCCGCCCTCTGTATTGGGCCGGGAAATATCTGCGCCCCCCGCTGTGAAGCCATTATCTGCTGTTCCATTAGCGGGTGAAACCGGGGAGAGGGGCGTGGCTGGAACGCCGTTCGCCTGTCCTGTTGCCGCCGCGTCCAGATCGGCAACCGTCTGCCGAATTCCGTTCACAAAATCGCCCTGTAGTTCCGAGGCATGTTTCTGCAATATTTGCGTAATTCGGGTGGCGGGAACCGCGTCCGTCGCCGCCGAAACGCCCGCATTGGTGCGGACAATCAGCGTCCCGCGCCCCATTCCAAGCCAGTCGTGCAAAGATTTGGTATAATTGTTGCGCGTGGCGAACTGCTTGCCACTGGCAGGCAACTGACTGACAACGGCGATTTTCAGCGGACGCTCGGCAGCAGCGTTCTGCGTCAACTGCTCCAGCGCGTTCTGGTTCACCTGTCCGCGCAGGGTTTTGCCGACAAACACACTGCTCTGCTGCAAGGCTTTCGCCAGCGGGTCTTCGGCAGTCGCGCCATTCTGCGCCCGCGCCCACAGCGGCAGCATCAGCAACATCCCGGCCATCCAGCGTTGAGTTCGCATAAAGTTCTCCGTTCACATCACAGTATCCAAAGGAAGTCCGCATTGAGGTTGCGCGGTGTCACTGCATAGAAACGGCGGAACGCGCCTTCGGCTACCATTCCCTTGTCTGACGCGCCGAAACTTGTTTCTGTTCGCTTCCTACTTGAATTGCATATTCACCTTCCCGCCTCAACGCACAATTTATCGCATTGAAGCATCTGCTCCCTCTCCTAGCGCGTTGCGCGGCAAGGAGAGGGTTGGGGTGAGGTAAAAAAGCCGGACAAATACATGTCCGGCTGCAATGTTCTATGACCAACAATCAGAAGGAACTATACTCATATTTCGGCGTTGGCGTCCTCGACAACCGTTTTGACAAGCCGCTTTGCCAACCCCTCTTCCATTACGCGAACCAGCGGAATGTGTGTCTCAGCATGTAATGAGGCATTGACTTCCGGTACAATCGCCGCGTAAGGCGTCGTTTGATTCGCGATCATAGGCGTTGTTCGCTCCATTCCGCCGCCAAAAGACGCCGTAACATTGTAACCAATCTTGATACCATAAAATCTGCCATCGGCATGCCTGTCCCTTAATTGTCGTGTTGCCTCGATAGCAATGTTATCTCCCACCTCGAAGTCGCCACTGTCTATGTCAATGATAACCATTTTCCCGATATTGGCTTCGGTTTCCACCTGCTGCCGGATGTGCTGCCGATACAGTTCTTCGCCCCGCTGTCCGATCTCCTGACGGCTAAGTTCTAGTTGCTGCATAATTTCTCCTTATCAAGCCTACTCACAAATTACCTGCTCCGACAATCATTATAACAAAGGCTGACTTGACTGTCAACAAGAAAGGAGGCGGGCAACATTCTGCCCGCCTCCTTTCTTGATTGTACTGCTTGCCAACATTGGCGGCTTTTATGTGCGCGGTTGGAGATTGACAGGCATAAGATGATTAGTCTTTGGCAGTCAGACCAGTGAGCCACATGCCCAACCCAATAACCACGTTGCCCCCCATCCACGCGAGGGACGGCAACATTCCTAAATCCACGCCCATCGGAACCGTATGGCGCAGGAACTCCCAGCCGAGATGCAGGGTCAGGCCGAACGACAGCCAGCCCAGGCAGCGCAGTTCGTCCTTGCCCTTTGCGCCCAACAGCAGCAATCCGGCGGGAACCAGAACGCTGTGCGCAATCAGGTTGATGTGCGACGACATGCCCAGATAGCCCATCAGCCAGTCGGGGAACAGCAGGCCAAACGCGAACGCGGCTGTTGTCCAGACCGGGTACGGGTCGCGCTCACCCTGTTTGGCCGCGCGATTTGCCCACCATATAGCAGCCCGCGAACATGGCAACCACAAACCAGAACCGCGCAACCCCGTCGCCGTAGGTATTCGCCGCCAGTTTCGCCGCGCCCGCCGCGTCCACGATGCCCGCGCCATACTTCTCTTTCGGGCCGTCCACCTTTTGCGCCGACTTCTGTAAGACCGCGCGCACGTCCTTCGGGTCGGTTATGCCCTTCGACTCGACAAGGGCCGCAATCGCCGCGACGTGGGGCGACGCCATAGACGTGCCCTGAAACGCATAGTAGTCGTCTTTACCCTGCAAGACCGTGTTTTGCAGGATTTTGCCTTCAGCGGGTCCGCCCACCTGCGAGTCGCCACCCGGCGCGGCAATTGCTACCTGCTTGCCCCATGACGAGTAGAAACTCAGCTGCTTTGTCGGACCAATGGCGGATACCGCGATGCACTCCGGGAACCCGGCGGGATAGCCCACGCCCTCACGCCCTGAATTGCCCGCCGCGCACACAATCGTCACGCCCTTCTTATACGCATACTCGCAGGCCGAACCCATCAGTTTGTCGGGATACGGCCCACCCAGACTCATGTTGATGACCTTCGCGCCATGATCCGCCGCCCACCGGATACCTTCGCCAATATCCGCCGATGTGCCGCCGCCCTGCGCGCTCAACACCTTGATCGGCATCACGGTTGCCTCGAACGCCAGTCCCGCCACGCCCTCATTGTTGTCCGTACTCTCCGCAATCGTGCCGGCGACGTGTGTGCCGTGTCCCTGATCGTCGTAGGGAATGTCGTCCTTGTTGACAAAATCGTGGCCTTTGGCGAACTTCGTCTCCTTGAAGTCGCGGGCGATTTTCCCCTTGCGGCTGTCGGCATAGGCTACGCCCGTATCAATCACGGCAACCGTCACGCCCTTGCCTTTGGTGATTTCCCACGCTTCTTCAGCCTTTACGACCTGAAAGTTCCACTGCTCGCCGTAGCGCGGATCGTTGGGCTTCCAGCGGCTGCCGTCACCATCCGATTTGACGGGGTTGCTCAAACTTGTCTCTTCCGCCTGCACATCGGGATCGCGGTACAGATGTTCCACGTCCGCCACTTCCACATTCGGGTCGCCGCGCAACGCATCCAATGCCGCCTGCATATTCGCGCCGTCCGGCAACGTGACGCGGGCAACGCCCGTTTCGGCGCCCGCATCGCTGTTAAAGACGACATTCGCGCCGACTTTTTTGCTCAGTTCGGCCAGTACGTCACTGCTGACGCCGGGTTTCAACTGTAATTCCAGCGTGTCAGGCAGCGTCCACTGCGCATCGGTGTCATAACCGGTCGAAGCCTCGGCCTGCGCCATGACCACGCCCAAATGACTGTGCCGCCACGCCTGCACAGTCGGCACGGCAGCCCCGGCCAATACCAGCGCCACCAGCGCGCGTCCGGTAAAAGAAACAGATTTAGAAGGCATGTAATCCTCGTTTCTGAGGTAGGAGATACGAGGTACGAGATACGAGAAGCATCCACTTGTATCTCGTATCTCGTATCTTCTCCTACTATTTCGACTGCGGCAGCCAATCGGGGTGCTTGCCGACGATGTATTGATAACGATCCAGTTGATCCCCCGTCATTTCATTGAACAGCGGGGTTCCGCCCATGTACATCGGTTCCTTTGGGATCGCCAAACTCGTTCAGTCCGTCTTTCTCGATTTTGGCGTCAATGAGTTTCTTCTGTTCCGGCGTCAATTCAGGCATGATTGTCTCCCGGTATTCGGTATTCGGTGTTTGGTGTTCGGAAAATACGATAGCGCGACAGTTTACTTTATCGCAGCCAGCCGAATACCGAATACCTACTTCGCCCATTTGAAATTTTTGCGCAGCAGTTTTTCCGCAGGCGTGAGGTATTTGCCGGTGGCTTCGTTGAAGTCGGGCGTCCCGCCCGCATGGACGGTCTCTTTGCGCTTGCCCTGTTGATTCAGTTTTTGGGAGCGGTTCTGCTCCTCTTTCGCGGTGTCTCGCAATTTTGTCATGGTGAGAATGAAACCTCCTGAAGAAACAGGCCCGCAAAAGGGGGCGTATGGGTTGAAAACATGAAAAGAATGGCAGGGGTTCTATTCAACATTTCGATGAAAACTCCCTTCCTGTATAGACGCGGCTATAATCGGTTTCGTTTCAAAGTTCGTTCAAATGTTGCTTTCGCTGAGGTTCGCGCGTTCGTCAGAAACATACTTCAACCACTTCAGCCTGAAAATTTTACGGTGGACGAAAAATTTACAAATTTTTATAATTTTTTCACATTTCTGTGGTTTCATAGTAGAGTAGCGCTCATTTCCCTTGACCGGAGTTCGCTCGACCGGTTTCTTGCCTGACCCCAGGGCATACTGCTTTCACTCTCATAAACGGACTCGAACCGGTGATTACGCCTTTTAAGGGTAGAGTTGCCGAACCGTTTGCCGCTGCGCAGGAAACACTTGCGCGAGGAAAGGATTGCCAACACTCATGCGACAATCTCGATGGCTTTTCGCCACGCTTGCCCTGCCTCTTCTGCTCACCACTCTGCCCGGATGCGGCGGGGCCAGCGGCGGTGGACCCGTTGCTGACGGTTCCGGCACGTCAACCGGACGCAGCGCGCCCCTCGAAGTGTACATCACGGACGCTTTCAGCGACCAGTACAAACAGGTGCTTGTCACCCTGTACAAGATCGAACTTTCGACCGATGGAACCAACTACACGACCGTGTACGCCAGCGACGCGGGACAGACCATTGATTTCAGCGCGCTTTCCAGCACTGCGCAACTGCTTTCTACCGTGAATGTGCCGACGGGAACCTATACCAGTGCCCGCGTCACGTTCGGCGACCACATTACGCTCGTCGCGCAGGACGGAACCAGCACAAGTACAGCCGTAGACACTACGCTCGGCACGGACGCCAACGGCCAGATCGCCCTTGTGGTTCCCACGCCCACCAAAGTACAGGCAGGACAAACCGCGACGGTTCTGGTAGACTTCAAACTGGCGGAATTCAAACTCGTCGGCAGCGTCCTGCGTCCACAGATCGCGTGTGGCGATGGCGGCATGATCGGCACAAAAGCGCGGGGCGGACATCTCATGGGTACGGTCGCCAACCTGAATGGCACAACCGGCTTCACCCTCCAGGGTCCAAATGGAAAAACGATTACCGTCGCGCTGACGAGTACGACCACGATTACCAGCGGGCAAACCGGAAGCGCAATCGCGCTTGCCAACGGCCAGAGCGTGGCGGTAGATGGCGCTTTCGATGCTTCCACACAAACGCTTACGGCAACTTCGGTCGTGCTGAACGACTACACTACCATTCCGCGCGCCCAGGTGCGGGGAACCGTCGCCAGCGTGGACACGAGTAACAACAGCTTCACGCTGACCATTGCGGGCGCGGAACACTTCCTGCCGACGGGCGGAACCATCACGGTAAAGACTACTTCCACAACCCGCTTCCCCAACGGACGGCAGTCGCAGGGTACATTTGCCAATGTCACGGTCGGCAGCGTGATTGGCGTTCAGGGCGCGTTCGACACGCCCGGCCAGACGCTGACCGCCAGCGCGGTGCTGCTGAAGCAGGACATGCCGGGACATGGACCGGCAGGCCACGATGGAGGCAATGGCAATGACGGGCCACTACAACCGTAATCACTCCGGCTTTCCCGGTTGCGAAAAACGCGCCGCCAAAACCGCATAGGGATGACAAACCGCCTGCCGCAACAGATTAGCGTTGTGGCAGGCGGTTTGCGTTTTTAACAAGTTTTCGCGCGCTCAAGAAAGCCGGCCATGCAGCCAACAATCAACCTCATCATCGCGTTCTCTGCCCGTGAAAGGGATACTGGAGGTTTGTTACCATGCCTGTTCGCGCCATAACCAGACACGCCACTACGACTTTGCGCCGTTCGCTGGATAGGCACCTGCTCACGTTTCGCCCGTCCGGCGCGGAACCCAGAGCATGGAGCGTGCCGCCCACGCGCCTCCGCGCCCGCAAACAGGCTCAACGCGTCGGCAAATAGTTCCGCCTGTTCCGCAGTCGGCAAAAAGCCTCCGATACCAGAGAACAGCGGCATGACAGATTGGGATACAAAAAGGACAAATTGTAGAAGGTACTGCCGCGCCCTGTCATGCCGTAACGATGCAGGTCAAGCAGCCTGAGTTGACGATACAGGCGGTTAATGGTACAATCAATAGTGTGGCGCGACCAACGCGCCTGCCACTGAAATGTTCACATTCCGTTGCAAACAAGTCGAACACCGAAAAACGCAAACGCTCATGTAATCGCTCAGCTGGTCAACCAACCCGAACAACATTCAACCGTGAAGCAAACACTCACTTTGAAAACACATCTTTTGCGGCGCTCGCGCCGCCTCGCCTCGTCCCCGCTCTAACCTCGCCGCCACCTCTGCCGCGCGGACACGGGACAGGCGATTTTCGATTGACGATTTTCGATTGACGATTAGAAGCTATGCAAGCCAAAATCGTCAATCGAAAATCGCAAATCGGCAATTGGAGAAACTTATGTCCCGTCCGCTTGTCGCCGTCGTTGGCAGGCCCAACGTCGGCAAATCTACCCTGTTTAATCGCCTTGTCGGGCGGCGCGTCGCCATTGTGGAAGACACGCCCGGCATCACGCGCGACCGCCTGTACCACAATGTCGAATGGCAGCGGCCACGAATTCACCGTCATTGATACCGGCGGCATCATTCTCAATGAAACCGACCCGCTCGCGCTGCAGGTGCGGGCTCAGGCCGAAATCGCGATGGAAGAGGCCGAAGTCATTCTGTTCGTCGTGGACGCCGCCGACGGCATGACCGGCACGGATCAGGAATTGGCCGACGTGCTGCGCGCTTCCAAACGCCCGGTTCTGCTCGTCGTCAACAAAACCGACAATCCCCGCCTGATGCAGGACGCGGCGGAGTTTTACGCGCTGGGACTGGGCGACATGCATACCATTTCCGCGCTGCAACGGCATCGGCGTCGGCGATTTGCTGGATGAAGTTGTCAAACTTCTGCCCGCCGATTTCGACCGCGAAGAGGAAGACGAGGATGCGATCCGGCTTGCCATCATCGGGCGTCCCAACGTCGGCAAGTCCAGCCTGCTGAACGCGATTCTGGGCGAGGAGCGCGTGATCGTCAGCCCGATTCCCGGCACGACCCGCGACACCATTGATACCCAGTTGGAGTGGGACGGGCAGAAACTGGTCCTGCTGGACACGGCGGGCATCCGGCGCAGCGGCAAAATTCAGGGGACGGTCGAATACTACATGGTGATGCGGGCGCAAACCGCGCTGGAGCGCAGCAATGTCGGCATGGTCGTCATGGACGGCAGCGCGGGGATGCTGGACGGCGATAAGCGCGTGGCGGGCATGGCGCAGGAGGCGGGACGCGCCTGCATCATGGTCGTGAACAAGTGGGACTTAGTTGATCCCGGCGTGGTTTATGAGAAGGGGCGGCAGCGGCATCCCGACCGCGACAAAATCGAAAAGTTTACCGAGCGGTTCCGCAAGGACTGCCCGTTTCTGGACTATGCGCCGCTCGTGTTCGTGTCCGCGCAGGAACGTTTCGGCGTTCGCTACGCCATTGAAACGGCGATCACGGCCGCGCAGAACCACGCGCACCGCATCCCGACCGGCGAACTGAACCGCATTATTCGCGACGCCACCGAGCGCCGCCCGCTTATGGATCATGGGCGCACGTTCAAAGTGTACTATGCGACGATGCCCCGCGTTCAGCCGCCGACCATCGTGCTGTTCTGCAACGACGCCGAACATGCTGCACTTCTCCTACCAGCGCTATCTGGAAAACCAACTGCGCGCTGAAATACCCGCTGGAAGGCACACCCATCCGCATCGACGCCCGCAAAGTGGAAAACAAAGAAAAGGACAAGGAAGATTAGCGTTTCGGCTTCCTGTTTTCACCTGTCAGATTGAAGTGTAAAGTGTTATGGCAAGATTACAAACAAAATACATCTGTCAGAACTGTAGCTACGAGTCACCGAAGTGGATGGGCAAATGCCCGGACTGCGACTCGTGGGACTCGTTTACCGAGGAAGTGACGGTCAAGGAAAAAGCGGGCAGCGCAGGCAAAGCGGGCAGCATCGCGAGTTTCAGTTCGGCAGGCAGGGGAATTGTGCCGACGACAAGCGGTATGCCCATCCCGATTACCGAAGTCGAAATGACCAGACAGGCGCGGCTTTCCAGCGGCATCGGCGAGTTCGACCGCGTGTTGGGCGGCGGCATCGTACCCGGTGGATTGATGCTCGTCGGTGGAGATCCGGGTATCGGCAAAGTCTACATTGTTGAGCCAGGTTGCGTATTGCATTGCCGCAAATGTTCAAGCGGAAACTACTGACGGCAAGGAACAAAAGGGAAAAGGGAAAAACGTAGGCGCGCAATTCATTGCGCCCTCCCCAACCTTGCGTCCAATGCGCAAGGGAAGCACTCTCAACCCGGGCATCCACCCGGAGAACGACACAACCATCAACTTCCAACCGCGTGTTGTACATCTCCGGGGAAGAGAGCGCGCAGCAGATCCGGTTGCGCAGCGCGCGGTTGGGAGCGGAAAGCCCGAACTTTCTGGTCAGCGTGGAAACGGAAATCGGCGTGATACTGCACCATCTGGAAACCACGCGCCCCGCCCTTGCCGTGATTGACAGTATTCAAACCATGTCGGATTCCAGTCTGGACAGCGCGCCCGGAACCGTCACGCAGATACGGCAATGCGCCACGCATCTGGCCCGGTTCGCCAAAACGGTTCATGTGCCGATTGTCCTAATCGGACACGTCACCAAAGAGGGCAATCTGGCCGGGCCGCGCGTGTCTGGAGCATATCGTAGACACGGTTCTGTATTTCGAGGGCGACCGGCATCACGCTTACCGCCTGCTGCGGGCGGCGAAAAACCGGTTCGGGTCTACCGACGAACTGGGCATTTTCGAGATGCACGAGAACGGGCTTATCGGCGTGGACAATCCGAGCGCCGTCCTGCTCTCAGAGCGGGCGGAGGGCGGCACTGGGTCTGCCGTTGCCAGTACCCTGGAGGGTTCGCGCGCCCTGCTGGTGGAAGTGCAGGCATTGGTCGCCCGTTCCAACCTTGCCAGCCCGCGCCGCGTCGTCACGGGCATGGACCCGAACCGCGTCAACATGATTTTAGCGGTTCTGGAAAAGCGCGTGGGCCTGAAAATCGCCGAGCAGGACGTGTTTGTGAATGTGGCGGGCGGAATCCGCATTGTGGAACCCGCGTCCGATCTGGCGACAGCCGTTGCCATCGCGTCCAACTTCCGCGAACAGGCGGTGGAACCAACGACAATACTGTTGGGCGAAGTGGGACTGGCGGGAGAAATCCGCGCCGTGTCGCAGATCGAAAAACGCCTGAAAGAAGCCGCGCGGCAGGGCTTCACCAAAGCCGTGATTTCGCGCCACAACGCGGGCAAACTGCCCAAACTCGACGGCATCAAAGTGGTCGGCGTCAACAACGTCCATGACGCGCTTCACGCCTCCCTGCTGCCTGCAAAAGATTGACAGGAATTCCGCAGGACGACTGCAGTTGGGTACAATATTGGCATGAACCTCGAAACCGTAGACCATGACAAAATGTTCAAGGAACTGCTGACGAACTTCTTTTTCGAGTTCGTGGCCGCGTTCCTGCCGGATGTGTTCGCGTATATAGACACCTCCTACTATGAACTTCTGGACAAGGAGGTGTTTACCGATGTTGCTTCGAGCGACAAGCACGAGGTAGATATTGTCGTGAAAGTGCGCTTCAAGCAAATTCCTGCCGCGTTTGCAAATACAGTAACCGCAGAACAAGCACAAGATACTCCCTTTGAAGCGTTCTTTCTGATCCACATCGAGAACCAATCTACCGCCAAATCGGGGTTCCCCAAGCGCATGTTCCGGTACTTCGCCCGACTGTATGAGAAGTACAATCTGCCGGTCTATCCCGTCGTCATCTTCTCCTACGATACGCCTTTGCGCCCGGAGCCGAAACAGCATGTGATTGAGTTCCCCGGCTTCGTGGTCAATCGCTTTCAGTATCGCGTCATTCAGTTGAATCGCATCGGTTGGCGCAAGTACGTCAAACAGCCCAACCCCGCAGCGACCGCGCTCATGGCGAAGATGAAGATTGCGCCTGCGGACAGGCCGAAGGTGAAACTGCAATGCCTGCGTCTGCTGTTGACGCTCAAACTTGACCCCGCCAAATCGCAATTGATTTTCCTGTTTGTTGACCGCTACTTGAGACTTAACAATGAGGAGCAGCGTCAGTATGATCAGGCAATTGCAAAACTGCCGCAAATAGAGAAGGAGAAAGAGAAAATGGTAAGCAGTTGGTGGTCGGAAGGCCGACAAGAAGGCCGACAAGAAGGCTTGCAGGAAGGTAAGGCAAAACTGCTTCTTGGTCAAATGCAACGTCGGTTTGGCACTCTATCCACGAAGTTGCAGACACGACTACAGGGCTTATCTGCACCGCAGTTGGATGAACTCGGTTATGCCTTGTTCGACTTCAAGACGCTGGCAGAAGTCGAAGACTGGCTGGCGAAGCAGGACTGAAGACCCAATTTGTTCGACTTTGGCGCGTGGGCCGATGTCGAAGCGTGGCTGGCAAATCAAAAATAACGCTTTTGCGCAACTTCACGCCTGGTTGTTCAGCCTTAAAGCTGCGGACGCAGACTGATTTCATGGGTGCGCGGTTGTGTCAGAGGAAGCGTCTTCTTCCAGACGCATCGTGTTGACAAAGGCGCGGACGGCGGCGCGGCGCACTTTGCTGCTTTTCACGAGCAGGCCGGCGGGACGCTGAAACCGGTCTTCCGGTACAAGCGCGATGACCGCGATTTGCCCGTCCCGCGCCTCCTGCTTCACCGTGCCTTCGGGAACAAGCGCGATGCCACTGCCGATTTCCACCATGTTTTTCAGGGTTTCGATGTTGTCATACGACGTGATGATCTGCACTTTGACATTGCGTTCCCGCAGTTTTTCATCAATCAGGGCGCGGGTGGGAATGTCGTCATCAAAGGCGATAAACGACTGCCCCTCCAATTCGCGCAGAGCAATCTCCTGCTTTTGCGCGAACGGGTGTTCGGGGGCGCAAATCACGACCATTGTTTCCGAATTGAACGGCAGGATTTCAATACCGGTACGCGGGGTCGGGCAGGCGACAATCCCCACATCTACCGCCCCCGAAAGCACATCCTGAACCACTTTCGCCGTCTGGCTGTATTCCAGATGCACGTTCACTTTCGGGTGCGCGGCCAAAAACGGCTTCAGGCGTCCGGGCAGGGCGTGAAGACCTACGGAATATACGGTTGCCACGCGCACGGTTCCGCCCACCTCCTCATTCAGCCCGCGCAGGCGTATCTCCAGTTCCTCCGCCTGCGTCAACAGAGGCTTGGCTCCCTCATAGAGAACTTTGCCCGCTTCGGTTGGCGTCACGCGCCCTTTGCCCTTGCCCCGATCCAGTAGGGTTTGCCCGAACTCGCGCTCCATCGCCCGCAAACGCTGACTGACGGCGGACTGCGACACGAAACTGCGCTCCGCTGCCCGCGAAAATGAGCCGGTTTCTATCAAATGACAAAACATCCGCAAATCCGTCAGTTCCATGTCCGGTTGTCCGATTTAGCCAGCGTAGGGCGACGTTTTGCGCCAGCGTTTTGCAGCAGACGGGCGAAATGTTCTGCCTGTTCGTGGTTCCAGTCGCTCTTACTTTCGGCGACAAGTATTCGCGCCCACTGCAAGGCAGTTTTGCCTTTGATGTCGGGGATGTTGACATTCGCGCCGTTGTTGATCAGCAGCCGTATCACCCTCTCGTCGGGAAACCGGATATACTCCGGTTGGAACTCATTCTCGTTGTCATTGTGAGCTTCAAAGTAACTGTTGGCCGCGTCTTCAATCAGCCCGCTCAAGGCAGTGCGCCCCGCCTCATCGCGCAGGTTTACGTCAGGATGCTGACGAAGTACAAACGCGAATGCTTCCATGTTCACTACCATGTTCCCTCTTGCCGTTATCATCAGCGCAAATTCGCGTTTAATGCCGAACTGCGCGTTGATGTTCGCGCCATCACGCAGGGCGGACTGCATCAGTCCGATGTTGTCCCCGCTTGCGCCTTCATATAATCTTTCATTGGGCGTTTTGGCGGCAGGCAGGGGCGTAGATGTTCCTGCCTGAGCAGGGGTGGAATTAGCGGCGGGAACGGGCGTCAGCAGAAAAGCGCGGCGGCAATGTCCGTGAGCGCCGACGCCGACAATTTGCCCCCTGTCATTGATACCGCGCGCCTCTTTCAGCGTCCAGCCGGAATGAGCTTTGACGGCATCGTTCAGATCGGTCAGGATTCCCTTCTGCCAGAGAAAAGCGCGATGCCCCTGCTCGGTGTTTCCCTGCATCACAAAGGCGGTTCCGACAACTTGCCCTTTGTTGTTGAGCGCAAGAGCGCGACTGCTGCCCTCGCCAAACCCGCCCAGGTCAATGGCGCCCCCTCTCGGTTGCAGGAACGCATGAAACCGGATACGATCCTGACGGTCGTTTCCTACCATTCCGCTGCCGACAACATCGCCCGCGTCATTGATTGCGCTTCCGCCTGCGCCCCGGTGTCCTCCAACAATCGCGTAGTCACTGAAGTACCATTTGCCGGGTTGTGTCCACACGAAAACGCCACTGTTCAAGTTGCCGGGCGCGGACACGCCGACGACTTCGCCCGCAGCATTGATCCCGGCGGCAGAACTGTACCCGCCGGTTCCGACCTCGTACAAATCGGTCATGCGGCCCTGCTGCCATAAAAAGGCGCGCGGAAAAGGCAGGGTTCGCGGCGGCTTGCCTGCCTTTTCCACGCGGCGGACACTGCGATAACCGACTATCTGCCCTCTGGCGTTGGTACCGGTGGCGGCGCTGTCGCCGCTGTCAGGCAGAGCTAACCGCCGCATGACATAATCCTGCCACACAAACGCGACGGATTTCCCGTCCGCAGTGGCCGCCCTGCCGACAACCTGGCCGTTGTCGTTAAGAGCCAGGGCTTCGCTGCTCGCGCCGCCCAATGTTCCCAGGGTAGCAATTGCCACGCCGTTTTCCCACAAAACAGCGCGGTGGTGGTTGAGTACGTTTTGTGTCCAGCCGACGATTTGCCCCCTGTTGTTGATGGCATTGGCTTCACTGGTTGGGTCGAGCGTTTTCAGGCTGCTTGTGTCGCGCATTTGCAGGCCGGTTGTACCGAGCGTTTGCAGTTCAGTGATAGCGTAGGCAGGCGTAACGGGCTTTGGCGACGTGGCCTGCCGCGCTCCGACAGTTGCTGCCGGAAAGAAAATGAGAGCAATCCACAAACTACAAAGGTGGCGGTAGTGAACAGCAGACATGGCAAAACTCCACGCAAAATCAGTGTGATACTCGGGTGGTACGCAGTCGGGCATAGCGCAGAGCGGCCTCCTTACTGGAAACCTCGAATGTTGCGGTATCGTACTCTCCTACTCCACTCCAAAGGGGTCGGGCAGTTCCCATTGTACATCCGGCAAACTCTTCTGAATCTGCTGCATATCCTTCTTCAGGGCGCGACGGCTATAGGCTCCATCTTTGCCAACGAACTCCTGCACATAGCAGATCCCCTCTTCATTCGAGTAGGTCCAGCGTTGGATGACAAAGCCCTGAGCTATCCGCCGAACACGAGGCGGCGTAAACTTTCCGATGCGATACTGGTGATTGGAAAGAGTCCCTGGATTGCCACGGTAGTCGCTTTCGAAGTTCCCGGCAGTTTTCAAACCGTAGGAGGGCATCTGAGCAAGTTCGCGGTAGGGGATGATCTCGACCTCTAACGGCCTGAACATAGTGAACGTTTTTGGGGTCGCGCGCAACCGGGCATAGCCTAGCGCGGATCGTTCATCTCTTATTCTAATACTGCCGCGCAGTTGGTTCAGGTCTGTGATGATCTGCTTCCTGCCACCCCGGTCAAGTATCAGGCGTCGGTAAGTGCCGGTATGCTCTATATATTCATTCCAGTAGACGTTCGCGGCATACAGTCGAACACCAGGCACAATTTCACGCAGACGTATCGGTGTCCTTACTCCAACAATGCGATGATACTGATCGATAAAATCTGTCTGCCTGCCCTCGCCGGGGCATTGCAGCCACACCGTCAGCAAGCCACCGAATAATACAACGATGTTCCAAAATTTCATTGACCAACTTTTTCCCTGTAAATCAGAACACTCTACTTCGTCAAGGTAGAATGGCAGGATACGTTGTAGGGGTTCTGCTTGCTGAACCCTCCTTTAAAGGCTGAACCCTCCTCACAACAGGAGATGAACCCTCCTCAACCAAGATGCAGCAATCCGCCATATTGGGCGCAGCAAGCAGCGCCCCTACCTACTGTTCACCCTTGACGGAGTAGTACAATACGAACTACTCACGCGCTATTGGTATCAAAGTGACAGATATAGAAATCAACGGCATAGAAGTCAAGCAGAATGTCCCACCAGTGGCGGCAGCGCGGTCGGCCCGAAACCGACATTACGGCGAACGGTCAGCGTCACCTGATCGCCCTCAAACGCGCAAAGGACGGTTTGCGTATAGGGCGTTTCATAGAAACACAGCGTCGCCTCGTAGGTGTTGTCGCGCGTCCATGTACCCCGCCCCGCCACTTTGTTGATGATTTTGCTGGAAAGAACGCCCTCCAGACGGGCGGTTCCCTTCACCCATTGACTGCTCCCGCACGTAATGCGCTGTTCGCCCTTTGCATCCCGCAATGTCAGATGGCAACCCTCCGCGTCGAACGTGAGCGTAACAGCCTCCATTTTCTGCGGATTGTCCACAAACCGGAACGTTTTGCCGGAGATGCGGGCGGCTGTGGGGGATGTCGTCTGTCCCGGCGGAACCGGAATCTCAAGCGCTTTCAGTTTACGCGCCAAATCTTTGTCCTCGCTGCTTTGCGGTAGGGGCTTGGGCTGCATCGCGGGCAACAGATGATCCCATACCGCGTTCAGAATGGCCTGCATATCGCCCACGCCGCTCGTGATGGCAAGAACGGCGTCATGATCGGGCATCACCACGCAATACTGGCCGAACGCCCCATCTCCACGGAATGCGTTGTGCCGACACCGCCAGAACTGGTAGCCGTACCCCTGACTCCAATCGCTTGCCGCGTTCGGGTCGCCGTTGGGGACCTGCTTGTTTGTCGCCTGTTCTACCCATTTTGCAGGCACGACCTGCCGCCCGTTCCACTGTCCTTTTTGCAGATACATTTGGCCGAAGCGGGCAATATCTTCGGTTTTCACGCTCAAACCCCATCCGCCCGTGTTGATGCCTTTGGGACACGTTTCCCACGTCGGATGCTCAATGCCGAGCGGAACGAACAGGCGCGACGTCAGATATTCCAGTACGGTTTTGCCGGTAGTCTTCTGCACAATGGCGGACAGCATATACGTGGCCGCGCTGTTGTAAACGAATTTGGAACCCGGCGCGTGTTCTACCGGCAGGGCAAGGAACCCGCGTACCCAATCCCCCTCCGGCTGCGCAGTTGTCGGCCCAGTCGCATCCGTGTCGTGTCCCGTGTTCATGGTAAGCAGATGCTTTACCTGCATGGCGGCAAGGTTATCGCTGATAGACGCGGGCAGTTGGTCCGGGAAGAAATTCATTATTCTGTCTTCCACGCTGAAAAGTTTTTCGCTTACGGCAAGCCCGACCGCCGTACTTGTGAAACTCTTGCTCAACGAGTACAGCATGTGCGGATACGCGGGCGCATACGGCTGCCACCACGCTTCCGCCGCCACTTTGCCGTGCCGCAGCAGCATCAGGCTGTGCAGTCCACCGACTTTCGCGTTCACCGCATCCACAAAGGCGGACAGGGCGGCGGGCGCGATCCCTGCCGCTTCCAATCGAACGCGGGGCAGTTTGCCAGTGCTATCCGTCGCAAGCGCGGGTGTATCCATTGTAATCTCTCCTACGGCGCACACCGCAACACTGGCGGCCACGCCCTGCAAAAACGTCCGGCGATCCTGCAAATTAGAATTATCGCTCATAATGGTGAATAACCTCTTGTTTCCAGTTTTAGGAGCAATACCGTTCCAATAAGCGTTCGTAGGGACACAACTTGTTGTGTCCGCGCTCACCTCTACCGGAGGAGGACACAACAAGTTGTGTCCCTACGAACGCTCTTTTTAAGGTGAAGATTGCCTCAATGGAACGGTATTGATTTCAGGAGAATAGCGCTGCAATGCAGTTGGCGTACTCTTCTGCACAGGCGGAGGTATTTCCTCTCCATGAACAACTTATTAGCCCTACTTCTAATTTCTATCCAAAATTATCACTTTGCGATTACGCGCCGATGTGCTATGATATACAGGTACTCCATTCGCGTTCATTCGCGTTTATTCGCGGCTAAATTCTCTTTCCGTTTGTACGCTTGCAGGGCAGTCTCTTATGGAATCTTACGATACGTTTGAATATGATGTGCTGGTCATCGGGGCGGGCGGCGCGGGATTGCGGGCCGTGATTGCCGCCCGTGAAGCCGGATGTACGGTCGGCGTGGTGATGAAATCGCTGTTGGGTAAGGCGCATACGGTCATGGCCGAGGGCGGCGTGGCGGCTGCGCTGGGCAACATGGCGAACCCCGACGGCAGCAAGGAACCCGATAGCTGGAAAGTCCACTTTTTGGACACGATGAAGGGCGGCGCGTATCTCAACAACCCGCGTACTGTAGAGATTTTCGCGCGCGAAGCCCCGGAGCGCGTGCTGGAATTGGAGCAGTATGGAGCGGTTTTCGACCGGACGCCCGAAGGCTTGATTGCCGAGCGTCCGTTTGGCGGGCATAGCTTTCGCCGCCTGAACCATGTCGGCGACCGCACGGGCCTGGAACTGATTCGCACCCTGCAGGACAAAGCCGTTGGCGTGGGCATGAGCGTTCACATGGAAGTCACGCTGACTCGTTTGCTCAAAGAGGGCGACCGGGTTGTGGGCGCGTTCGGCTATTACCGTGAAACCGGCAAGTTCGTGCTGTTCAAGGCCAAATCCATTGTGCTTGCGACGGGCGGCTGGGGCCGCATGTTCATGTACACGTCCAACTCGTGGGAGGGTACGGGCGACGGCGTGATGATGGCGTATGAAGCGGGCGCGGAATTGCAGGACATGGAGATGATCCAGTTCCACCCGACTGGCATGATTTATCCCAACGGGATGCGCGGTATTCTGGTCACGGAGGGCGTCCGGGGCGAGGGCGGCGTTCTAAAGAATAACAAGGGCGAGCGGTTCATGT
This sequence comes from uncultured Chthonomonadaceae bacterium, assembly GCA_963817895.1. Taxonomy (GTDB): domain Bacteria; phylum Armatimonadota; class Chthonomonadetes; order Chthonomonadales; family Chthonomonadaceae; genus CAWFQB01. The sequence goes on along the minus strand of CAWFQB010000001.1, from coordinate 664,259 downwards.
TCAACCCCGAATACATGCCTGAGCGGTACAAGGGACAGTTCGCGGACACGCCGGAAGAGGGTGAGCGCTGGCTGGAAGACAAACAGAACAACCGCAAACCGCCGGAACTGCTGCCGCGCGACGAAGTTGCCCGCTGTATCTATAAAGAAGTGGAAGCGGGGCGGGGCAGTCCGCACAAGGGCGTGTTTCTGGATGTGACGCACCGGGGCGCGGATTACATCAAGCGCAAATTACCCTCCATGTACGAGCAGTTCCACGCGCTCGGCGGCATTGACATCACCAAAGAGGCGATGGAAGTGTACCCGACGATCCACTACACGATGGGCGGCGTGGCGGCGGACCCGGAAACGGCGGCCAGTACGGTTCCCGGCCTGTATGCGGCGGGCGAAGTGGCGGCGGGACTGCACGGCGCGAACCGATTGGGCGGCAATTCGCTTTCGGATATCATGGTGTTCGGCAAGCGGGCTGGAGAAGCCGCAGCCGCGTTCGCCCGTTCGCATCCGCAGGGCAATATTGACGCGGAACAACTGGAAGCCGAAATAGATACCCTGCTGATTCCGCTGGAAAGCAAGACGGGCGAAAATCCGTATGTGGTGCATCAGGAACTTCAGGAAGAGATGCAGCAGAACGCGATGATCGCGCGGACGGAACAGGGATTGCTGCACGCGCTGGAGAAAATACAATCGCTGCAAAAACGCGCCCAGAATCTGCACATCGAGGGCGACCGCTATTACAATCCCGGCTGGCATGCGGCCCGCGACCTGCACTCCATGCTGACAGCCTCGGAAGTGATTGTCCGCTGCGCCCTCGAACGCAAGGAGAGCCGGGGGGCGCAATGGCGTCTGGACTATATGAAGGCTGATGTCGCCCACTGGGGCAAGCACAATCTAATCGCGACGAAACGGGGCGACCACGTGAACATCGAAGCGCGTCCCCTCCCCCCGATGCCCGCCCATTTGCAGGCGTTGATTGATGAGTATGGAAAGTAGGAGTTTAGATACGAGATACGAGATACGAGATACGAGTAGTGTCTGCTAATATTCAAGAACGCGCCACAGTACAAACCAGCATGATTACTCGTATCTCGCATCTCGTATCTCGTATCTAGCCCCTCCGCAGGAGGCTGATTTGAACAACATAACTTTGCGCGTGTTTCGCGGCGATGTCAATGGCGGCGACATGGTTTCGTACAGTGTGCCGACCGAGCCGGGCATGGTGGTGCTGGACGCGATTCATTACATACAGCGGCATCTGGATACCACGCTGGCCTGTCGGTGGAACTGCAAGGCGGCGAAATGCGGCTCGTGCAGCGCGGAGATTGACGGCAAGCCGCGCCTGCTGTGCAAAACCCGCGTGGAAGAGCCGGAGTTCGCGGGCGGCACGATCAATGTCGGGCCGATGCGGGCGTTTCCCCTGCTGAAAGATTTGGTCACAGACGTATCGTGGAACTATCGGGTCGCGACGAAAATCCCGCCGCTTCAGCCCCGCGCCGATGTGGCGGGCAAGCCGTTCGAGATGCAGCAGATAGATGTGGAGCGGATACAGGAATTCCGCAAGTGCATCGAGTGCTTTCTGTGTCAGGACGTGTGCCACGTTCTGCGCGAACATGACCGCAAGGACGCTTTCTTCGGCCCGCGCCAGATGGTTCGCATTGCCGCTCTGGAAATGCACCCGCTCGACGACCTGAATCGCCGCCAGCAATTAAAGGGCGAGGGCGGCGTGGGCATGTGCAACATCACGAAATGCTGCACGGAAGTCTGCCCGGAACACATCCACATCACGGACAACGCCATCATTCCACTCAAAGAGCGCGTGGTGGACGATTACTTCGATCCGATCAGCGGCCTCTTGCGTTCCATCGGTATCTTGAAGAAGGATACCAAAAAGCCCTTCAACAGCGTCCCCAACGAGCAAACTACCGTCATCACCCAAACCGTCAAGGCGGGTAAATAGACGTTCGCTTGTTGCTTTGGTTCTTGCTATACAGCCGCCGCGTTCTTCATGAGCGCGGCGGCTGTGTCAATGAATGTGCAATGCCCTTGCTTTGCTGAATAAGCAGCTTACTTGTTCGCCTGCCACCAGGAGTACAAACGGTGTGTTCTATGCGGCCTGTATCTGCCTTTCACTTCCACATTCTGTAAAGCTGTACGAACATCCTCCGGCGATGGAGTTGCAATATCCACCCAATACTTGATGAGTTCGGGAGTGGATAGAATCTGTAATTGAGGTGTCCGCTGCTCGAAAAACGCAGAAGCTGCCGCTTCATCCGTAGCAATTGCCCAGTTGCGATTTAGGGCGATTGCCCCGGTAATTGCCTCGCCATCATCCATAAAGGGGTCTGTCATAAAATGGAGAGCATCTTCTTCTTCGTTCTCGGTGTCAAGCGTAGCAACTTCTAACCAGTTCAGCAGGGTCAGAGAAAACAGGTTGATTGATTTCAGTTCGATGTTCAACACGTAATCTGCGATGGCGATGCGCGTGGACATGCTTGTGAGGATGTCACCGAAGTAGCCCGACTCGTGCAAGTTAATGGAACAGCAAGCGTCAAGGATGGTGCAGTTGTGGCGAAAAACAACGTCGGTTGGCAACTGTTTACTCCTGACGCTTACTTATGAGTCATTACAGGCGAAAGTATATCATCCGAAATCGGCGCATCCTGCCTCTCTTCAAGCGCTTCCGTTATTCGCCGCGCTTCAAGGCGATCTACTTTCAGGAATTTGGCGAGCCTGCCTTCTGAAATCAGCCCTTGCTTATAAGCTTCGCAGGCAAGGTACTGATAGCGCAATGGGAGGAGGTCCTCCAGAGCAGGAACAGCATCAAGGCCAAGCTGCTGTTGTGCTTTGCGCACTTGCAAGCCGCCATCTTTCAAACTCTTGCCTTTGCCGACAGGCAACAGTTTCAAATCTTCCAGCCGATTTGTAAAAGCCTCGAACGAAACTCCGTAGTAGTGCGCCATCCGCAGCAAATCCGCCAGTGTGACATTCCCCTGCGCCTTTTTAACATCATTAAAGCGCCTTGTCAATCCTTCAGCGGGCATGAGAAAAGCGGGCGCAAACGCGCCGGCGAACCGCTCGCTTGCCGGCAGGCGTTGATAACGATCTTCAATGAAAATAACCGGCTTGAAGCGACTTGCCAGAAAGTGGCTGTAGTCGTGTGTCAATGACATGCGCCGCCGTTCTATAGGGTGCTGGCTATTCACCGCGATGCAAGCCCCGGTTTCTTCGGTGTAGGCATACATTGCAGAAAATTTGGATGGTAAAGCCAGATAGAAGATGCGCAGCCCAACCTCCTGCTCCAACACATCCCGCAGGTTCTGAATAGGGCCATCCCCCAATCTTAATCGGTAGCGTTCTTCGTTTGCAACGTCCTCGGCTACTTCCTCAATCGGAAGGTGCGTAATGCTGTATTCCGGGGGATACTTGCGGCTAAGAGGCGAGTTCGTGATCTGTTCCAGTTCCAGATAATCCCTGCATAAGTCTTCAAACTCATCTATCTTAGGCGCAATCTCGGCATCATCTTCAAGAGTGCGCAAGTAGGGGCCGCGAAACTGCGGCTGAAACGCTTCAACCTGCGGACGCGAACGGACAAAATCCGCTGCCGACCGTCCGAACGACTGCGCCAACTTGATTAATTCGCCTGCCTTGACGCGACGCTCCCCTTTTTCAATGGCAATGATTGTCGTGCGTGAAACGTCAATGACCTTTGCAGCGTCGTCCTGGGTCAGCCCTGCTCTGCGACGCGCTTCCTGCAACTGCTTGCCGAGTTCGCGTGGATTGATAGTATCCAGGATGTTTGCATTCATCATGCGGTTTCCTTTGGCTGAGACAGCAGTAAGAGATAAGAACAACTTTCATCTGCATATCTAAGCAATAGTTTGTTCAAAAATCAGCCATTCATCTATGTAGCACTGGTAAAGCCGTAAAAGTTGATTTTGGATTGTCACCCCATCAACTTTGCGCCTCTGCGCTAAAACATTCCTGATTGTAGACAGGTCGCGGAAATGTTTGGGCAGCTTCGGCCAGACATCAGGAGCGCCAAGCCAGGCGCGGATACATTTTACTTGTTCCCGCATATACGGAAGATGGGAATTTGCAAGCAGGCGTTCCAAATTTTCTTTTGACATAGAAGCATTGACCGCGTAATCAGTTTCATCTTTGATTCCCGCTGCCGTCAGAGCCTGACGACGCAACAGACAGGAAGAGCAACGTCCGCATTGCATTACTGCTTCACGTCGGCGTCTATCGCATGAGATTGTACACTTGATGAGATAAACCGTGTCCAATGCCACCAGAGAAGAGCACATTTGTCCCTTTGTCCAGGCTTCAAAGGGATTTACAATTTGGAAACTTGTGTCTAAAAGTTGCGAAACAAAGTCGCTCATCTTGATTAAAGATACAGGATGAACAGAGCGGGTGTGGTCTAACCCTAGTTCTGACGCTCGATAAGGTAAGTTGATGGCTCCAACGCCATTCTCATAAACGTGTAATGTGCGTTGCCCCTCCATATAGGCGCATACAGCGCCGAGCAACAGAAAAACGAAACCTCTGGAACGCTGACAGGAGTTTGCACGCAGTTTGTTGGTTCCTGTGAGTTGTATAGGGAGTTGCATCAGCCTTGCGCGACCCGGAAACTTTTTCTCAAACTCGTCCGCAATATCTTTTTGCCGGGACTGAATGAACGGGTTTGCGCCCGTTCCAACAAGCATGAACTGCATTTTCGGTTGAGCAATCAAGCGACTGCATAATCCTGCAAGGGCGTCCAGTCCTCCACTCCATAAAGCCACTTCAACGGCATCACCAGCGCGAAGAGGAAGATAAAGCTGCTTACATTGTGTCGGTGGCGAGGCTTTACGTTGCACAAACTCAAAATGCCATGCATCGCCTGTGTAATGGTCAAGAATGTTTTGTAGTTGCGCCAAGTTCTGTGAATTACGCCAGATTTCGTGTTGGCGAACGGGCATTTTTAATTGTATACGACACTTTTCATCCCTACGCCTTATGGACAAACCAGATAAATGTTGTACAATGAGGTATGAGACAACGCACTTTCCACTTAGAGGAAGCCGCTGCCAATGCCCTGAATGCGGCTTACCTGCATTGTACCGATGCGAACACCAAAACCCGCTACCAAGCGGTTCGTCTCTATGGACTGGGCTACTCCACCGTCCAAGTGCAAGACATCTGTGGATGTAGTCGCTCCAGCCTGATGAACTGGACACGCGCCTATCAAGAACACGGCCTCACCGCTCTGGCAGACGCGCGGCGCGGCGGCAACCGGGCGCGGCTATCGGGCGAGCAACTCGAAGCCCTCCAGAACCAGTTGCACCGCTACACACCTACGCAGTTGTTGAGCAAAGACAAGTGTGTCGGGGACGGGCAGTTTTGGAGTGTACCCGACCTTGCCACGCTCTTAGCCCGTGACTACGGGGTAGTTTATCAGAGTTCCACTTCCTTGCATACCCTCCTTGCCAAGTGCGAGATGAGCTACCAACGCACGGAAAAGCAGTACAAGAGCCACAACGCTCTCAAACTCATGGAATTCGAGGAGCAACTGGAAAAAAAATCCTCGATGTGGCGCTAAATGCGCCCAAGACCATCTTACTCACCGGCGACGAAGCCAGCGCGTACTTGCAGGCAACTCTGATGCGCGTGTGGGCGAAGAAAGGTCAGACACCGGTGGTGCGGGTGAGCGCCAGTCGCGACAACACGCACTTCTACGGGGCGCTTAACCTGGCAACCGGTAAGGAAACGTTGCTGCGTTCCGCTTTGATGAATAGCGAGGTCTCGGCCCTCTTTCTGCAAAAATTGCTCGACGCTTACCCGAACCTGCCCCTCCTTCTGCTGTGGGATCGTGCTCCTTGGCACAAGGGCGCGGCGGTCCAAGCGGTTTTGGAAGCGAACCCGCGTTTAGAGATCATGTGGTTTCCGCCGGGTTGCCCGGAGCTGAACCCGCAGGAACATGTCTGGAAAGCCGCGCGAGAAGCGGTCGGTCACAATCATCAGTGTGCGACGCTGAGTGTCTTAGCCGAAGAGTTCGAGACCTACTTGAAGACACAAACGTTTCCATGCTCGCTTCTGGAACAGCACAGTTTCCATGAGGTTTGTACAATGTCTAAATGATTAGCCCATTAGTGCCCGGCTATCTGCAAAATACAATGCGGCGGCGAGGTCCAAACAATCAACTATAATATCCGGCAAGGAGTCATACTGCTCAAGAAGGCGCTGATATTTGATGAAAACAGTCGCTTCTATTTGTTTGCCTGTATGATGATTGATAAACTGAATGGGAGTGGGTGACTGACGAGTATCAGCAAAAGAAAATGTATAATCTAGTTTTAACAATACCGCCTCCATGTATCGTGATCGACCACTTAAGCAACCACTGCGTCCAGATTGATCGGCTGCATATTTCGGCGCGACAAATGCAGTTTGGCGTCAGAACCTTTTCGACTTATTTCCTCTGCAAACCGGGCAAGTTCCGCTTCTACGTAAGGTTGTATAGTCTCTAACTGTGCGCTGATAGCTTCAGGAGTAGCATTATCGAAATGCTGAGGAATCATCGGCAGGCAATCTGCGAAGTTAGCAGAATACAAATGGAGAAGAAACCTTAGAATAAGATTTGTGTGCATATCACCGCAGTTGTCACCCTTATGAAGTTCATCCAAATTTTCATTGCCGGCCCGCTCGACAAGACTTCGCATAGATTTAGAAGTGACAGTTCGCGCAGTATCAGCTAATTGTTGTATAGCTTCACACCAATCTACTGCTATGCCGGAGCGGAGTCGCAGCAAAATCAAAGAATGTTGCGCAGAGATACATTTGATAGCCTGAATAGGCGTCTCATGAGCATCCTGAATATCTTTGCGCAGAACAGTTACAATGTTTCGCGCGATTGTCTGTGGTTCGAGTTGTCCCTGACATACCTGCTTGTACACAGTGTTATAGCGGGGTTTCAAATGTGGAAAACGATCTCCGTCCGGCATATTACTCTCCTTCTAAATATTAGGATACACCAAAATGTAAACATTGTCAAGTTTTAGAGTATTTTTAAGCTTAAAAATCTGCAAAGTCATGTATCGAGCATCAGAAGACCAACATTAGTTTGTATTTTGCCGCTCTTGGAGGCCAACTGGTAGTGGTATCCAACGTTTGTAGCAGCAAGATAGAAGGAAGACGAAAGGAACTTGCATGGACGAAGCAACTTACAAAGGGTGGTGGCCGCTGCATTACAGGGCGGTAATAGGCGAACCTTTGACTGCGGAAGAACGAGCCGTTTATGAAGCGGGATTGCGGCAGTTGGATGCCGAAGAAGAGCAAATATTGAGTCGCGGCGCGGAACGCGAGAGGCAGCAACATCAGCAGCAATGGGAGGGAATGCTGGCGGAAAGAGCAGCGTTGCAGGCGCAGATCAACGAACTAAAGGCGCGGACTGCCAAACTCGAAGCCGGTCTTGATACGCCAACCCTCCGCGCCATCCAATCCCGTATCGCCGACTTTGACGACATGCATGCCTTCCTTGAACATCTTCTGGAGCAAAAACCGATCACGCTGACGGCGAAGCAAAAAGCGGCTATCGCGTTGATTGACTCGTGGTGAACAGAAGACGCGACGGACGATGAAACCGAACTGGCGCGACGCGACGCCGAATTGAAAGAGTTTATAACGGGTATGAACCCCAATCGCGCGGATGAGGACAGGCTATCCGTCCATCCGTGAGATACAGCGACCCGCTACACGGCGCAGACGACGGTGACGGAACCGTGTTCGCGGTCAGCGGGTTTGCGCGTGATGCGGATTTCCACGTCACATTCCAACGCGCGAACGTATTTCAACAGCCGATCCGCCGTGAATCCCGCCAGTTTGCCGCCAATGATCTGCGAGACTTTCGGCTGTGACGTACCCATCTGCTTCGCCGCTTCCTCCTGCGTCCAGCCGTTTGCCTCAACGATGCTGCGAATAGCGCTGCCAAGCTGCGCCTTCTCCAGTTCTTCTTCGGCGTTGGGAATATTCAGGTCAGCGAAGATGTTGCCGCTGACAAGTATGGGATTGTTGTTACCTTCCATGTTTCTTTTGTTCCTCTTCCTGACGGCGCAAATACTCTTCGTGCTGCTGTTGCGCCCGCTGTAAACGAACCTGAATGGTATCCAGTTCCTTCTGTGGAGTTTCAATCTTCCGCGTACTCTTCTTCTGGAAGACATGCAGCACGTACACGGCTTCGGCAAAACGCACAGTATACACGGCGCGAAACGTATCTCCAGCATAGTTTTCAACCACTTCCAGAACGCCGGAACCAAAGCCCTGTAGCCGTTTCGCGTTCTGGTGTGCTGCGCCCGTTTGCGCCAGATACAGCGCGTGTCCGAACTCTTTACGGACGGGCAAGGGTACGTCCAGCAAATCGTCACGGGCGGCTTCCACAACAAAGTACATCGGTTTCAATGCAGGCAGTTGTGCATCCATTGCCTATTATTCCAGATTGGGAATGTATTGTCAAGTTTAGCCGTTGCGTTCATTGTGAACGCGGCGGCTATTTAACTGTCAGCGCCAGCGCATATAAAATGCTCAATTTATCTCCCGTCATGGGTCATTCGCCACTGTGTTGCGCCTTCTCCCTCTCTGATTGACAAAGCCAGGAAAATTTGCAAAAAATGTAGAAAAAAGTCTTGTTAAACAGCAGAAAAAACGAACCTTACCTGCGTTTGCCTCGTCTTTATACGCAACGTAAGTCTACTAAATAGAGTTTACTAACCAGCCAGGCGGCGGGCCGTTGAAAGTCGAAGTTTCTATCAACTACGAACTCTCAACAATCTAACCTGGAAGGGAGGCGCAAGAAGATGCCTGTACATACTTCTCGTTCGCCGTAACCATTCGGAGGTCACGACGCCTCTACATAAAAACTTGACACAACGAGACACTGGGCTGGAAGCGCTGCATTGCCACTATTTCGACGCTGTCTCTACATACTCTTTTTCTTTTTCCACTCGTTCTCAACAGCCCTGAAGCGACTCCCCTTCTCCCAGGCTTTTTTGGGAGAAGGGGTTGGGGGTTGAGGGCCATTGGACAAGACGCTAAGGATACGCGCCTTTGTCGTAAAAGCGAAGTTCGACCCGCTGAATCGCTTTGGTTCCGCCCCCGGAACCGCTTACCAGTTCGATCCGGTTTTCCTCCCCGAACCGAACCAGCGGCGTCACGTTGAAGACACATACATGCTCCCGTATCTGTTCGCTGCGCTTCAGCAACTGGCCGTTGATCATCAGGGAAAACCGATCCCCCGTCGCCTCATAATAGACCACCACATTGCGGTTTTTATGCGCCGCGTCAATGGTCACAGTTCGGCTCAGGAACATGCCCGCTATGTCGCCGGGAACCTGCGCGTCGCCCGATTTATGCAGCGGGTCGGAATAGACCGTCCAGGTTCCCGCTAAATCCTGCTTTTCCTTCGCGTCCGGCAAATAGTACAGCCAGACCGGGCCGCGCGAACCCGTCAGCGACGATTTGCCCTGTATGTCCAGCGCCAGCAGATGCGTTTTTCCCGGCGTGAACGTGTTGTCGAGCGCGTCGAAATACGGCCCGTCCACGCTTGTTCGCCCGCCCGCCCACGCTTTGCCGTCCACAAACAGGCGCGTCGCGTAGGAAAACTGCGCCCCCGGAATGTCCGCGCATAACACGATCTGCCCCGCTGTCCAATGCGCGGGAACGGTAAACTTACGGCGCAGCAGGTGACGCTTTACACTCTTATCGCCCGGTTCCAGCCACAGCCCCAACGGACGCTTTGCCCAGGCCGCATCCTCCACGTCCGTCTGCGCCAGACTTGCCGCCTGTTCATCGTTCAAGCCCGCAATACTCTTGTAGGCCCAGCCTTCGGTCAGGTCGAGGGAAAAGCGCTGCAATTCGGCGGGCGTGGGCAGGCGTTTGGCGGGCGGCGCGGCGGTTCCCTGCCACCAGTTTCGCTGCAATCGCAGCCATTCCAGCGGCGAAGCCGTCACGTCGGCGCGGGGCGAAACCAACAGGCGCGACTGCCACGCCGCCAGTTCGATGCCCGCTACTTTATCGCCCTGCGAATTGCGAACAATCGCCATCGCCTGCCCGCTCACCACATCGGTCAGAGTTGTGGGATGAACGCCGGTCAGGAACGTCAGGTCGGTTGTGAGCGGGGTATCGGATTCGTTGAACAGAATCCAGACGTCGTGCAGGCCCGTGTTGCCGATGAAATGGCGCAGGTGAAGCCCCCGTTGCGGCGCGACGGTTGCGGGAACTCGATCCGTAACGCCAAAATGACGCAGCAGCGCGCCCGTCACGGCGACAAACCGCTCGTCATGGAACTCCGCTCCCATCTGCGCGATCCAGCCCGCGCCAAGGGGGCGCATCCCGATAGCGACCGCGCCATCCTCCCACACGGCAAGCGTCCGGCAGTCGGGCGCAACGGGTTTCAGGGCAAATCCCGATGCGCGAGTCTGTGGCGGCAAATCCGACGGGGTAAATACGGCCTGATTCGGCGCAAGTGATACCGCCCGCCCCTCATTCCAATTCTGCGGTTTGGACACTTCATACCCGGTTAGTTTGCAGATCGGCCAGGCATCCGGCGTAATCGGCGTATGGCGTCCCGTCTGCCCGTATGTGATAAACACGCCGCCCTGCCGCGCGAACTTCTCAATGCCCTCAATCAGTTCCTCGTCCATGTACGCGGAGTTGGAGTCAATAATCACGCGGTACTTGTTGACCGCAGGCGTTCCGAAGTCCTTTGCCCCAATGCCGTCGCGCGGGCAGTAATTCAGCAGTTGTCCCGCCGCGTTGAAGCGGGAGTAGTAGCCGCCGCGATCTTCCGGGGACGCGAACCAGGGGAAATCCGTCAGCCACGCGCTTTGCGAACTGAACAGGACGGCGACGCGGGCAAATGGCGCGTGGTACTTGCCGACCATTTCATACATCGCCTGATTCGCCTCGAACACCTTCAGCACGTCGGGATTCCATGCAATCTCGCCCCAGTTCTGAAAGTAGTGGATGCCCGTCACGCCTTCGGTCAGCCAGCGTCCCCAGAACAACTGGAATTCCTTCGCGTTGGGCGCTCCGTTCCCGGCTTCCGCAGTGACCGGCAGGCCGATGCCGTTCATCAAAAGGGTGTTTTCTTCCGTCCAAAAGCCCGCCATGCTGCCCGTGTCGTGGAACCTGCCGCCATAATCCTGACACGCTTTTTTGACCGGATCGGCGTAATCGGTTGCCGCCATGAAATTGATGGAGCTGTCCGGGTCTATTTGCCGAATCATCTCCGCCCCGCGCCGTATCTGCGCACCCCGCGATTGAATGTTCCACTCCACAAAGTCTGCCCACTGCGCGTTTTTGGACGCGCCAAGATGCGGATACAAGCGTACCACCTCTTTTGTGAGATAGGCGCGGTAGCAGATCAGGGCGCGCGGCATTTGCAGCACAAGCAGGTTCGCGCCGGGTTTCAGCGCGTCCGTCACGTCGAACTGACTCCAGTGCTGCTCATTGCCGCCGTAAGACTGCTCTTTTACCGCCTGTCCGTTGATGGTAACAGCGGTCACATCATGTTCCCGATGAAGCAAGTCCCAGACAACAAGCGTGACGCGGGGCGAGGACGCCAGCCAGTCGGCGGGAATGTCAAGGGTTCGGCGGTACACAAGCGGGCTGCGTTTCAGATACAGCATACGGTCATTCCCCGGCGCGAGCAGTTCGTCCCAACCGCTGTCGTCGAAGCCGGGATTATACCACTCGGCGGGAACGGGCGCGATTGGCGGTGGCGAGGGCAGGTTTCGGGCTTCCCCCTCCGTATAAGCGTGGCCGTCGGGCGCGGGCGCATACTTGACGCGCCAGGTTCCGCGCAAATCAAGCGCGTCCGGTCCGAACCCGGCGAAGTCGGCGACTTCAGGGATACGAACCTCCTCCCATGCCTTGTAATGGTCGGCCTTGCGATGCCAGCGAACGGACAGAGCCTGTAGTGTGCCATAGCGATTGCGCAGGAACGCGCGCCACACGGCTTCGGCATACGGCCCCGATTCGAGAAAATACTTTTGGGGCGACTTCATACGTTTCGCCGTGCGGTTCCAGCCAGCCGACGATATTGGGGGCTTTCGCGAACCGCCTCACCGTATGCTGAAACACGCCAAGCAGCGCGTCTTCGGCCTCCTGCGACAGCCACGAGATCGCGCCCACCCCCGAAGAGTCATGGGCTACGCCGTAATAGCCGCCCAAAAACTGCGGGGCTTTGAGCATCGTCTGTTCCCGGTAACGGTTGGCAAGCCACACTTGCGGCGGCTCTATCTGCGTGTTGATATGAACGGGAATCCCCTGCTTCCGCGCATTGGCCTGCATCCAGTCCCACGCCTGCTCGTTGGTAATCCCCTCGGCGTAATCGTCCGTCAGGGGATTGGTCCACACGACGAGGCCAAGCGGCCCGTGTGTACGCGCAAAGGTCAGCGCGTCCGCGTAATCATACGTCTGCGCGTCATCGGACACGCCGGGCGGAAGCGCGTTCGGGGCGAAGTAGCACAGCAGGCCGTAGCGATCCCAGCGATCCAGCCACATCGGGATGGGAACGCGGGGCAGAAAGTCCGCCCGCGCCGCGCCGGAAGGAAGCGCGGCATCGCATAGCCGCGCCAGCGCCCGCGTATCCACAGCGGCCAGTATCCGCGCGTCGCGTCCCCGCGCGTAGCAGGCCACAACCCCGCCCGACGGGGTATGATGAAGAGAAACGCCGCCGCCTTTGGCGACACGGCTTTCAGGGCGCAGGCCGGGAAGCCGTTCCAGATCGGACAGGTATTTCGCCTGTATAAGCCGCGCCTTTTGCGCCGATTCGCAGGTAATGGCCGTGAGGGAAGCCCGTCCTCCATCCAGAACCCGGAACGTCGCCGCAATCGCGCCGTACCCGCGTAGCGTCACAGGCGGCAGGGTAAGAACCGCCTCCTTCCCGGGGGGAGCGGGCGCGGCTTCCGAAGCGGCATTAGCCGACAGGAGATTAGTTTCGCTGATCGCGCCAAGCGCGGCAGCGCGCGCCACAAATGCGCGGCGTGACAGGGGCATGTTGCTGTTTCCTTTATGTTTGGTGAGACGGTCAGGAAGTATATTCGCCATCCGGTCAGGATTGTACTGCCTTTCGGCGCGATTGTGATAAACTAATACCATATTAAAACGTTGAAGCAGAACGGTTTACCATCGGGGCGCATTGCGGCAGGAGAGGATACGGGAAATGCGCGTTGTCTTGCTGACACCGGCGCGGCGGTTCATCGCCAATCGCTACGGGTTGGGCTACCAGATTCCTCTGGGACTTGTTTTTCTCGGCGGCCCGCTGGTGGACGCGGGGCATTGCGTACGCCTGATTGACAACGATCTTTACGGCTGGAACACGCGCCGACTGGTTGCGGAGATAACAACCTTTCGCCCCGACTGCATCCTGCTCGGACATACCGGCTCGACCGCCGCGCACGCCGTTTGCCTTGCCACCGCGACCGCCCTGCGCGCCGCCTTTCCCCGCGCGCGTATCGCCTACGGGGGCGTATACCCCTCTTATGCAGCCGAAAGCAGCCTGCGCGAATGTCCCGCTCTTGATGTGATTGTTCGGGGCGAGGCCGAGCAAACCGTGTTGGAATTAGCAGCCGCATGGGAACAGGATTCCTCCCTTGCCGAAATTCCCGGTCTGGCCTGGCGAAGAGAAGAGCGCGTTATCCTCAACCGGACTCGTCCCGCCCTGCAAAATCTGGACGATTACCGCCCCGGCTGGGAGTTGGTGGACTGGCCGCGCTACCACCTGTTCGGGGTCGGGCGGTCGGCGGGTATGCAGTTCAGCAGGGGCTGCCCGCTTACCTGCACGTATTGCGGGCAATGGCTTTTCTGGAAACGCTGGCGGCATCGCAGCCCCGGCAACGTGGCGCGGGAGTTGACGGTTCTGGCGCGGCAGTATGGCGTCAAAATCGTCTGGTTCGCCGATGAAAATTTTGGCGGAGATCGCGACGCGCTGAAAGAACTGCTGACGCTGTTGATCGAGGCCGATCTTGGTCTGTCGCTGAACGTCAATATAACGGCTGCGGGCGTCGTCGCCAACGCGGACCTGCTGCCGCAAATGAAGGCGGCGGGCATAGACTACGTGGTGATGGGCGTGGAGTCGCTGGAAGACCCTGTGGTGGCTGCCGTCCGCAAAAACAATCCCTTTGCCGTATCCCGCGAAGCCGTCGCGCTGCTGCGCCGCAATCGGATTATCAGCCTGGTCAACATCATCTACGGGCTTGAGGATGAAACGCGAACTACAGTGCGCGTGAAACTCGGCAAACTCCGGCTGCTGGACGCCGACATTCTCAACGCCGTGTATATCACGCCGCACTTCTGGACGGAAGCGGGGCGCAAAACCGATCCACAGCAGGTGATACAAACCGATATGGCCCTGTGGACGTACCGCAATCAGGTGATTCGGACGCCGCATCTGTCGCCCGCCGCGCTGTTCTGGAGCGTAAAGCTAACCGAATCTCTGTTTCACCTGCGCCCGACCGGATTGATGCGGCTGGTTCGCGGTGGGGACGCCCGCATACGCGGCATACTACGCGCCTCGATGCTGGTGGGCCTGCGCGTCGTGCTGGCCGAAATCGCGGAGTTTGCGCTGGCAACCCGGTTCGCGCGTCCCGGCGCGCTCCGCGCTCTTCCCGGCATGACGGTGGAAGCGAGTCCTGAAGACCTGCCGTTGCGCCCGCTCAAAGCGCATCCCTCAGAAGAGCCAACGCTCGCCCTGAAAGCGGCGGACGTATGGAAAGCCCCGGACGCATTGCAGGAGTTTGATTCATCCCGCGAGAAAGAACCGTTCCACGCATGAAAACTATTATCATGAAAACTATTATGCTGAAAATACCCTCTCTTAAACCATTCCCCGGCGCGCCCCTGCTGCTGTTGCTATCGCTGTTGCCGCTTTGCGGATTTGCGGCGCGGCAAGCAACGCCCGTGATGGTGCAGGATTTTGAAAAGGAGATGGCAGCCCCTACGGTATGGGTGGTCAACATTCCCAACGAGAACGCCTCGGTCGCCCTCTCGTCCGACAACCCCTTTGAGGGCAAGCATTGCCTGAAACTGCATTACCACTTCACCGGCAAGGGCGAGTTCCAATACCTCGGCATCCCCAACAAAGTGAAAATCAATGCGCCGATCCATAAACTGCGCGTCATGCTGCGGGGAGATAAGTCCGGCTGTACGCATGGGATTCAATTAACGGATGCGTATGGCGAAACCCACCAGTACAAAGCCGGAAGCATTGATTTCACGGGCTGGAAAGAAACGGTGTTCGATCTGGACGCGCCGCATGAAACATGGGGCGGGGATAAAAACGGCAAAATAGACTATCCCATCACCGGGATCACGCTGATCGTGTATCAGCCCAACGACAAAACGAAACTGCCCATCGAAAGCGATCTCGCCTTTGACGCCATTCGCGCCGATTCCGGCAAAAGCGCGGACGAGACTTTGGGCGGGCAGATTGCCGTCAGTTCGCCCGCGTATTGTTCCAGTATAAAGGGGGATACCCGCGTCACGCTTGCCGCTGCGGGCTACAAAAGCGTGACCGTGAAATGCTGGAAACAGGGGAGTGGTTTCGGCTCCGATTCCACCGTCGCAACTGTCGCGCTGGACGCGAAAGGCGGCGGCTCGTTCGTCTTTCCCGCAGATGCGTACCCGCATGGCCCCGTCACGGTACGCATTTCCGGCGTCAACGGCTCCCTGCGCGATAACTGCTACCTCCAGTTGTACAACAAAGGCGGCGTTTCCTGGAACGAGGGAATGCCCAAATCCGCGCCCCCCGCCGCGAAGGGCATGGCGCTGGTCTTTGCCGATGATTTCAAGCGCCCGCTCTCCATCTCCAGCGACCGACCCAAAGGCCACGTATTACGACCACAAGCCGCCCAACGGCAGTCAGGACTTCAGTACGCTGACCTTTACCGGACACGATTCGCCCAACAATCCCTTTACGCAGGTCGATAACTACCTGCGTATCCGCGCCAGCGAAAAGACCCACAGCGCGGGCCTGATCTCCTCCCTGAAAAACGACGGCAGCGGCATCAAGGTGGCACTGCCCTGCTACTTCGAGTGCCGGTCTGCTCGGCCCCAACGCCATTGGAACCTGGCCCGCCTTCTGGCTGATGACCGATTACATGACGGACTACAAAGCTCTGGGCGACAAAACGCCGGTCGATGAACTGGACATCATCGAAGCGTATGGCGGCGAAGGCCCGCGCGAACCCAACGCCGACGACACCTACATGATTACGCCCCACGGCTGGAATCAGGGCGAGGCGGGCAAAGCGCTCGAAACCAAAGCGTTCGAGGCCATGCGCAACCCGGCCCACATGCGCAAATTCGGCATCCCCTCCACCTGGTTCGAAACGTTCCACACCTACGGCTGCAAGATCACCGCGACCGACACGATCTACTACTGCGACAACATCGAAGTGGGCCGTCACGAAACGCTTCCGCTGTGCAAAGAGAAGCCGCTGTTCTTCATGATCAATCTGGCGACGGGCGGCGGCTGGCCCGTAGATCTGTCCCGCTACGACGGCCTGGCCGATATGTACGTCGACTACGTGCGGGTTTACAAGCAGGGGCCGTAAACATGGTTTCCCTAACGCGATGGATGAGGCGCAGGCGCATGAACGTGGTACAGGGGTTCGGCAAAGGGGTGAAGGACGCGGCGTTGCGGCTGACGCTGTGCGACACCAACCGCGGAAATGACGGATGCGTGGCTGGATCAGTTTTTCGGCGTGGACGCGGTTGAAATTGTGCAGGGCGATTTGATGGACGCGGGCGAGGATGCGGTCGTGTCGCCCGCCAACAGTTTCGGCGACATGAGCGGCGGCGTGGACAAGCGCATTGACGATTTTTTCCGGGGCGCGGCGCAGGAACGCGATCACGCAGGCCATTCGCGAACAGTTTTTGGGCGAACTGCCGGTCGGCATGGCGCTTGTGGTTCCCATGCCGGACAGCCGTATCCCGTTTGTGGTTGCCGCCCCGACGATGCGCGTCCCGCAACCCGTTACCCGACAGCCTGAACGCTTATCTGGCAATGCGGGCGGCGTCTAGTCGCCGTTTTGCGGCACAACGCCGCACACTCCCCAACAACCCATCCGCAGCCTCGCGGTTCCCGGCCTGTGTACGGGCGTCGGCGCGATGCCCCCTGCCGTCGCCGCCCGGCAGATGCGGATCGCCTACGACAACATCCTCGGCGCAGGCTGGAAACAGGTGGAACATCCGGCAATGGCTCCTCTCGCCTTCAACAGCAAAACCCTCACCTGGCGCAACATGCCGTAGCACATAGCATAAATGTTCTTGCAGTACCACTCACAAGCGAATTATACGCAGGGATGTGCTGTCGTTGTGGTGAATAGTATTACCGCGCTTGAAAACAGGTAGATAATAACGGGCAAGACATTCCACATCTGGCGGACAGTCATTAGTATAAATACGGTAGCCTTGTGATCTTTCTGTTATGCCTGCGCCGGCAACCGCTACATCCACTTCTGAAGCGAGTAGATAATGAACATCAACCAGAGCCAAACCGAATCCTTGCTTGACATTGTTAAAAGCGTTGAGAAGAAGACGCTAATGTTGCCGGAGTTTCAGCGTGACTTTCGATGGGAGGTCGAGAAAACTTATGACTTGTTCGACTCCCTGATACGCGAGATTTTCATCGGCACGGTTATCTATGGTAAACCATCATTCGGAATGACCCTGCGCGAACTGGATATGCGCCCTCGCAAAGGCATGGGTTCAAATGCCAAACTAAAAACTCAGGACTATACCGAATCTGAAATCAAAGCAGCGGCGCAGACACAAGGTTTACGTATTGTTCTGGATGGACAGCAGCGTACAACGTCCATATATCGCGCCTGCAAAGGTCTGGACAATGTTTATATTATCCTCAAACCCGGACTTGACCCCAATTCAATGCCTTCTGATTTAGAAACAATTCTCGAAAGCATAGGCGGCACAGACAGTAAAACCAACGTAAGTGTCAAGCTTTCAGATGCTTGCGAAGCAGAGGAAAAAAGTTGGATTTCTCATCAGATTGATGAGTGTTTCAGCCGTTCCGCCTATGCGCAAAGCCTGCAAGGAGATGCGCAGGGATTGCAAACCGCCTCCCGTATTTACCAGCAGGCAATGCACAAAGCGCGATTGTTGTTGAATAAGCAGTCGCTTGTCGCGTACTATCTTCTAGACATGAGTTTGGACAAGTTCTGCCTGTTCTTTGAGCGCAGCAACAGCAAAGGCATCACCCTCAACTTTACGGACATTCTGGCCGCAAAACTGTATCATGGTTTCAACTTGCGCCAAAAAATGGATGCGTTTGAAAGCCAGTACCAGAACATCATTCTCAATCGCGAGATTGTTGTGCGAGCATTGGCCTACATTGTCGCGCAGGAGAAAAATACGCCTGCAAAAATTGACAGGTCTGCAATCCTGACGAATTTGGACGCCAGCGACTTCCAAACGTATTGGGATGTTGTTTGCAAACTCTACGTGGATAGCTTGAACTACCTTGCCGCACAACACTACATTCTCTCACAGGATTGGATGCCTTCGGAGAATATGATTATTCCCATGATGGTGTTTCTGCGTGAGGTGAAGAGTTTCGCGCAAATGACACAACCACAGCGCGAGTTTCTTCAGTTTTGGTACTGGAGTTCCGTCTTCTCCAATCGTTACAGCACATCCTCAAACGAAACCATCATTACGGATTGCGGCGTATTGCGTCAAGTTGCGCGTGGAGAACGCATTAGCATTTTGGGCTATTTTGGGAAGATGCGCTCCCTGATTGCAGAACCAGACGATTTACTCAGTTACAATCGTAAGGCAAGTTCCGTTTATCGTGGCATTCTCAACATGGTAAACTTTGCCTCACAAGGGCTGATGGACTGGAAAAATACGCAAAAATTGGACATGAGCATGAGACTGGAGGATCACCATATCTACCCACGCGCTTATGTCACCGCGAATGCCGCAAACTTCGCCGACATTGATTCCGATAGAGCCGAGCAACTGGTAGATTGCGTTGCAAACCGCACTCTGATTCCCAAATTGACCAACATTTCAATCAGCAAAAAAGCCCCTCACGCCTACCTGAGTGAACTTGAACAAACGAACAATTGTTTGGCGCAATGCCTCAGTACGCATTTGATCCCCGCAGACCTGCTGACAAGCGCTGATTGGGATTTTGATTTCAACCGCTTTTTGCAGGAACGCTCAGAGCGCATGTTCGCGTTAATTGAAACTTATACGACTGAGCAGGCAGATAATATGGTATTGCTTCATGCTCGAAGCAACGCCACACAGGATGCAATGCCCGGCAAACAGCGGCTTTCAGATTTTATTACGAACGGGAAAGTCCATGTTGGCGAACGTGTCTACGTCAAGAAACAGCCACTGGAGTTCGCGACCATCGTTGACGGTCAGTACGTTGAGTACAAGGGTCAAAAAATGCTGATCAATACTTGGGGGCAGCAATTGACCGGTTGGAACGTCTATCAGTATCTATGATAGTGTGCTATTGGCGCGTAACGGCCAACCTTTGAAGTCGCTACGAGACAACTCATAGAGCTAGCAAGCCGCAATAAAATTTCCTTGTTGCTGCCAATGCTCTAAATTTACAGTGTGGCGCTAGGTCGTAACGTTGCAGGCTGTTCAGAGTAGGTCAAGGTACGTTTTCAGAGCCACGCGTATCTGTTCACGCAGGGCTTCGTCGTTGAGATAGCCGTAGGACGTGAGCAGGCGTTCTTTGGCGATAACACGAACTTGCTGCGCCATAACAACAGAAGTGTTGGGTTGCCCGGCAAGTCCGGCAGGCAACAGTACCTCTGTAGAGCGTATACTCCGCCCCGGACGCCATGTTGTTACCGACACAACGGCTACAACCGTCAGTGAAGTGTTGATGGCTTCACGAGACACGATCAGGGCAGGCCGTGTTCCTGCTTGTTCAGAACCGCGTACCGGGTCAAAGTCTGCCCGAACCATTTGCCACTGATAAGGCGCGTTAATCATGCCGCTTCCTCTTCGTCCAACATTCGCGCCGTTTCTGCATCTATATGCTTGTACGCTTCCATCGTTTCTTCCATATCCTGCACGAACATTGGGTCAGACATTGCTTCTTCAAACTCACGCCGTAATCTTTCCTCATGCGCCTGCTTGTCTGTGGCTGCGGACTCTTGTTCTTCCAGTCCACGCCTGAGCAGGAAACTGACAAAGCCGTTCACATCCTGCCCTGTGCTTTTTGCAACAGCCTCAATTTTTTGTTCCAATTCCGGTTCCAGCGTAATGGTCATGATATTTCCTCTGCCTTTTCATGTGTTTTGCAACCTATGATGCGGCAAGAATTTCGCAAGGTCAGCGATCCCAACTGTCGCGCTCCTCCTGTATGGCATCTACTTCCGCCGCCGTTTTGAAAATGCGCTGGCCGGGCGCTTCTGCCAGAATATCCACAGCGGAACGACGCGCCTGAGACGGCGCAGGCGGAAGGAGAACGATCACGTCTACATTCGCGCCCGAAGGCAGTTGCTTATCCGCAATTTCGATTTTTCCGCCCGGTTGAATAGTTGTTCTCAAGTGTAATGCTGGCTGCATCTTTCAATTTCTCCTTTTCGCGTCCTTTCGCGCCTTTCGCGGTTCCCAAATTCCCTAACCGAGTTTGAGGACGGACAGGAAGGCTTCCTGCGGGATTTCGATGCTGCCGACCGACTTCATGCGCTTCTTGCCTTCTTTTTGCTTTTCCAGCAGTTTGCGCTTGCGGGTGATGTCGCCGCCGTAGCACTTGGCAATCACGTTCTTGCGGAACGCCTTGACCGTTTCCGCGCTGATGATCTTGCCGCCAATCGCCGCCTGAATGCGCACCTCGTACTGCTGGCGCGGAACCACCTCCTTGAGTTTTTCCACGATCAGTTTCGCCCGCTCATACGCCTTGTCGCGGTGCGTGATGAACGAAAGCGCGTCTACGGGGTCGCCGTTCATCTGAATATCAATCTTGACCAGTTTGCTGTCGCGATAGCCGCTGAGTTCGTAATCGAAACTGGCGTAGCCTTTAGTGCGCGATTTGAGCTGGTCGAAAAAGTCCATCAGGATTTCCGAAAGCGGGATTTTGTAGCGCAGCATCACGCGCTCCGGGCTGGGATATTCCATGCTGACGAACTCGCCCCGGCGATCCCGGCACAATTCCATGATCGTGCCGACATAATCTTTCGGCAAAATCACGGTTGCGTCCACAAACGGCTCTTCGGTAAAATCAATCAGAGTCGGGTTGGGCATGAAAGCGGGGTTGTCCACATCCATGATTTTGCCGTCCGTGCGATGCACCTTGTAAATAACGGAGGGGCAGGTGGCAATCAGCGACAAATCGAACTCGCGCTCCAATCGCTCCTGAATCACGTCCATGTGCAGCAGGCCGAGAAAGCCGCAGCGAAAGCCGAAGCCCAGCGCCGCTGACGTTTCCGCCTCGAAACACAGGGCGGCGTCGTTCAATCTGCAATTTGGACAGGGCTTCGCGCAGTTCGGGATAGTCCGCGCCGTCAATCGGATACAGGCCGCAAAACACCATCGGCTTGGCCTTGCGGTATGCTGCCAAGCAATTCCTTTGCGGGGCGGGCCGCGTCCGTAATCGTGTCGCCCACGTTCGCGTCGCCAATGGTTTTGATGCTGGCCGCCACATAGCCGACTTCGCCCGTGCCGATCATCTGCCCGACGCGGCGTTCCGGGCGCGAACGTGCCGACTTCGATGACTTCAAACTCTTTGCCCGTCGCCATGAACCGGATTTTCTGCCCGGACTTGATATGCGCCGTCCACCACGCGCACATAACGAGACCACGCCGAGATACTGGTCGAACTTGCTGTCGAAGATCAGGGCGCGGAGGGGCGCGTCCGGGTCGCCCGAAGGCGGCGGGATTTTGCTCGACAACCTGCTCCAGAATGTCCACGATGCCGATGCCCGCTTTGGCGCTTGCCAGCACCGCATCGGACGCATCCAGCGCCAGGACGTTTTCGATCTCTTCGCGAACGCGCTCCGGGTCGGCGGCAGGCAGATCAATTTTGTTGATGACCGGAATCAGCGCCAGATTGCTCTGGTACGCGAGATTGACGTTGGCGAGGGTTTGCGCTTCCACGCCCTGCGCTGCGTCCACGACCAGCAGCGCGCCCTCACAGGCGGCCAGGCGAGCGCGACACTTCGTAGGTAAAGTCTACGTGGCCGGGCGTATCAATGAGGTTGAACTCGTACTCCTGCCCGTCTTTGGCGATATAATGCAGGCGAATGGCGGTCATTTTAATGGTAATGCCGCGTTCGCGCTCCAGATCCATCGTGTCCAGCAAGCTGCGCCTGCATGTCGCGCTTGGCGATGGCATTGGTGGTTTCCAGCATGCGGTCGGCAAGCGTGGATTTGCCGTGATCCACGTGGGCGATGATACAAAAATTTCGGATATGGTCTTGATTCATGCGTATCTCATTTTCAGGTAGGAACGTAGTGTCGGAATGGGCGCGAAAGCAATTGTTTGTTCCTCTCATTATAGCACAGGCCGAAAACTCCTGCGGTAAATGAGGTTGTTAGTTGTTAGGTTGTCAGGTTGTTAGGTGTTCAGCATCTGGATTTCTCCAATATCTTATATCTCGTATCTCTTCTGGAGCAGGCGCAATGACGACGGAATATGAAGACACCCCACTGCCGGCGGGAGTGTTGACGATTGGCAGATGCAGGGTGGGCGCGCTGGAAATGGAAAACGAAAGCGCAACGCCCCTGCACGACGCGGCTTATGAGGGGGATGAAGACAAAGTGGCGCTGCTCATCCATGCGTATGTGTCCATAGACGCCCGCGATCAGATGGGATCAACCGCGCTGCACCTCGCCGCTCAAAAAGGGCATCTCGGCATTGTTCGGCATTTGCTGGATTGCGGCGCGGACATTAATGCCCGTACCAATTATACGCTGACGCCCCTTGTAGACGCGGTTATTTCCAATCAAACGGAAGTGGCGCAGTTATTGCTGGAACGGGGCGCAAGCGTGTTGTGGAACGGACAAATGGACGCGCGGCTGCCGAAATGGGCCGTGCAGCGCGAAAACATCGTCTTGATTCGCCTGCTGCTGGCAAAAAGCGGGGAGGAAGAGCGCGGTTCCCTGTGGAGCGACGCCCTCTAATGCAGACCGTAGCGTTCGGCAACGTAGAAATTGCGCGGCTGCTGCTGGAAAACGGCATTGACGCGCGGTATCGCGACAGCCGCAACCGCACAGGTTTGTTTGTGGCGTGTACCGATGGGGAGCAAAAATCGGGACATCTGGAAGTCGCCCGCATGTTTCTGGATGCGGGCGTGGACGTGAATGAGGCGGCGGAGTACGGAATCACGCCTCTCATGGGCGCGGCAATGAGCCGGGATAGGGCCCTGCTGAACCTGCTGCTGGACGCGGGAGCCGATGTCAATGCCTCCGGTTCGCCGTTTTGGAGCGACTACTTTTCGCCGCTCAGTTGCGCGGCGGCAGGGAACAAAGCGGCGAATGTGGAACTGCTGCTCGACCGGGGCGCGAACATTAACGCCGCCGACGCGCAGGGCATGACGGCGCTGCTGTGTGCCGTGAACCACAAGCATAAGCCCATTATCGAACTGCTGCTGAAGCGGGGCGCGAACGTCAACGCAGCGGACAAACTGGGCAAAACCGCGCTGATGATCGCCACGCAGCAGGGCGCAATCGCCATGATGCGCCTGCTCATTGCGCAGGGAGCCGATGTCAACGCGGTCACAAAGCGGGGTCGAAGCGTCTTAGGTTACGCCACCAAAGGCAAAACCACGCGCCCCCGCATTGCCGCCATTTTGCTAGCCGCCGGAGCGCGGTAATCTCAAAGTACGACACATGGTTCTATCACAAAGAGGCAAGAAACGCGGGAAGATCATCCGGGGCAAGCGTTTCGGGATTGAGCGTTTTCAAGCCTTCCGCTTCGGCGGCGCGGATCAGCCGATTATCAGCAGCGACAAGTACGCAAACCGGCTCGTCTTCCGACACAAACTCGGCGTAACGCAGATAAGCGGCAAGCATGGCCGCATCCGTAGAGTTGATGTTGTGCGCGTCCGACAGCACAATGACCGCCAGTACGTCCTCGTCCAATGTGGATAACAACGTAAAGCGATTGCTGTTCAGAATATCTGCTTCAAGATACGCCGCGCATACGCTGTGAAATCTTCTTGTGAACTCATTTGCCCGTTGTTCCGTCTTCCGGCGCAGAATGGCAGCAGTTTCCGCATACACAATGTAAGCCAGCGCCATATCCAAAGTAGGTGTGGTATTTAGCAGCGCCTTAACAGTTGCGGTTCCTGTTTCAGGCGCGTACTGTTTTGAAGGGCGCTGGAATCCCATAGCAACGCAGGCATGATCTACTCTTTCTTATTCTGCTCGTCAAGTTGCGCATGTACTCATCTTGATCGTAATCATCGCCATAGCGCATACGCAGCAACTCCCGCGAAAGAATGTTATCTTCGGGCTTGATGCCGTGTGCCAGCATGCTGGCATGTAATTCCTCAATAGTCATGGTTGGCTTCTCGGGAATACCTAATCGCGCGTTGACTTCCGCGCGCAATACGGCGCAGTTTCGCCTGCTTCTCTTCACTGGGAATCTGCGGCGATATTCTCTTTTTAGAAGTCGTGGTCATGGTGTCTCTCCCTGCGCTGCATCGGCCACAAACGCGCTATTTGTACGCTGTCGCCGATATTGGGTTGTATTGCTATTATAGCACAGGTGGGATGTTCCAATTCAGCAGTTTGTCTGCAAGCGAACCGGAACGGTTTGCCCGAAATATTCGCGATGTTTTGAATAGTATTTCGGCAGGAATCCGTCAGCGAGTGTCGAATAGACAGTGTGTTTATGCGCGACAGAAGGCCGGGCAGGGAGGCCTATTGTGATTATTACCGGATATCAGATTATGGATCGGCTGGAAGAACTGAAAGAAACGGCGCGACTGGCCGACGAGCAGTTCACGGACGCGCTGTATCGCTTTGCCGCAGACGCCGACAAGCCCGACCCGCGTAATCTCCTCCTTGCGTACCAAACAGCGCAGGAGAAAATCGCCAAACTGCAAACGGCGCAGTCAGCGTATAATCTAGCCGTAACGGTTGTGGTACAGGGCGAAACCATGCCGCTGGAATATGCGGTCAAACTGATTGGCAGCACGAACCGTATCAAGAACCAGTGGACGGCGGCGGCGCAGGACAAATCGGCGCGGGCCGCGTTTGGCTATGGCGGAACTCCCCGTTCGCGCGACAAAGAACACGAGTACGCGGAGCGCGTTGTCAGCGCGGAAGAGTGCCTGCGCCTTGCCGAAATAGCGGGTAAGCGCGCGACCGCGCTGAAGCAGGCGATTCGTTCCGGCAATGCCACCGAAGCCAACCTTGATCTGGATTTGTCCGTATTTGAATAACCTTTGAATAACAGCGGGAAGAAGCCTGCCGCTTTTCCTCCTGCTTTTCGCGTTTTGGCGCTGCATTGCGCAGCGCGCTCTCTTGCGCGCGGAAGCCTTCGGCCACGCGCGCAAGAACGGAGATCGTAAACCATTCGCCTACAACTGCGACCTATCTGTATTCCCGGCACGATGCTCACCGTTCCCTCTCGCCTGCAACTGCTCTCATGCGAGATACGACCTACAAAGATGCGGGATACGACGCTCTGTGTTCTTTGCTTGACGATCTCCGTTTTATTTTTGTGCGCGATTTTTTACAAGCCATCGCCCGTGACTTTCTGTTGAAGTGAGGTTTTATGCCCGTTGATCCGACCATCATTGCCGCCCTTGAATCCGCTATCAGCGGCGATCCCGATAACATCAACCTGCGCCTGCATCTGGCGCAAATGCTGCTGGATGGAGGCCGCGCCCACGACGCGCTGGAACACGCCGCGGGTATCCTGAACAAGCAGCCTGCGCACCTGGAAGCCCTGCAAGCCGCCACCCGCGCCGCGGAAGCCACAGGAGATAAGGAGCGGGCGGCGGGCTACAAGCGTTTGTACGAAGCCCTGCAGCTGGAACCGCGCCAAAAGCCTTGTGGAAGACATCGAAGAGTCGCGCCTGTCCGACACGCCCACAACCCGCCCGCAACAGAACTATCGCAATACGCTCGACCGTGAAGACGACGATAAAGACGATAACGACGGGGAACCGCAACGCGTTCGCATGTCGCAGGACGGCGAGGCGGAAGACGCCGAGAGCCTGTTCGATATGGAAACGCCCGACATGACGCTGGAAGATGTGGCGGGCATGGTGGAAGTGAAGCGCCGACTGAACATGGCGTTTCTCGCGCCCCTGAAAAACCCGGATATGCGGCGCATGTACGGCAAATCTCTGCGCGGCGGCCTGCTGATGTACGGCCCGCCCGGCTGCGGCAAAACCTATATCGCGCGGGCGACGGCGGGCGAAATGGGCGCGCGGTTTATCAGCGTGGGCATCAACGAAGTGCTGGACTCGTATGTGGGCAACAGCGAAAAGAACCTGCACGCCATTTTCAGCAAAGCCCGCCGCAACGCGCCCTGCGTCCTGTTCTTCGATGAACTCGACGCGCTGGGACGCAAGCGCAGCCTGATGCGCGAAGCCTGGTCGCGCACATACGTCAACCAACTGCTGACCGAACTCGACAGCGTGGCAAGCAACAACGAGGGCATTTTCGTGATGGCGGCCACCAATCATCCCTGGGACATTGACGTAGCCCTGCGCCGCCCCGGCCGCCTGGATCGCACCCTGCTCGTTCTGCCCCCCGACGCGCCCGCCCGCGCTGCCATCGTCCGCTACAATCTGCGCGAACGTCCCGTTGAAGGCGTGGATATAAACTGGGTAGTGAGCAAAACGGAGGGCTTTTCCGGCGCGGATGTGGCGCATTTGTGCGACTCGGCAACCGAGTTCGCGATGGAGGACTCGCTGGAGCGCGGCATTGCCCGTCCCGTCGGGCAGCGGGATTTCCAGAAGGCCATTCGCGACGTGCGCCCGACCGTGCGCTCGTGGTTCGACACGGCCCGCCACTATGCCCAATTCGCCAATGAGGACGGCGTATACGACGACCTGCTCAAGTACCTGAAAACAAACAATATGCTGTGAAAATTAAACGAAATCAGCCGCGAATGAACGCGAATACCCGATTGAAATATGCAGGCCGTAAGATGAAACATTCGCCGGAAGTGGATAATTTGCTGACACAGGCGCGCGTCCTTCGAGACATCGGGCGGGCGGGCGAGTCGCTGCCATTGCTGGAACGCGCATTGGCAACCGCGCCGTTCGATGACGAGATGCTGTGCCATCTGTCGCTGGCGTATTTGACCCTGAAAGAGTGGGAGAAGTCTCTGGCTGCGGCGGATAAAGCCCTGTCTACAAATCCTATTTCGGAATGGGCGCATCGGCTGCGCAGTTCAAGTTTAAGCATGCTGGGCAGGGCCGAAGAAGCGCTGGCATCCGCCCACAACGCGGCCCGCCATAAACCGGATGCGCCGATTGTACTCTATCATCTGGGCGAGATGCTGCGCCGGTACGCTGATTACAACGCGGCGGAAGCAACCGGCAAACGCCTGCTGCAAGTCGCGCCCGAAGATGTCCGGGCGCACCTGCTGCTTACAGGGGTCTACAAAGCCACGCGACAATGGGCGAATGTGGAACGTTTTGCATTAACAGGGCTGCAAATCAATGCGGAAAACGCGATTTTGTACCGCCGATTGGGAGAGGCCTTGATGAAGCAAGAGCGGAATGGAGAGGCTATACAAGCCTATCTTCATTCGCTGCAAATCGAGCCGACTGATAAACAAACACAGGCGCAGTTCCGTCAGGTTTGTTTCAGAATCGGCCTGCCATCATTCTCTCAGACTGCCGCTGCCCTCTGCTTGATAACGCTTTTGATATCGGCTACTCTATGGGAACTCAGCCCTCTTGCCGCCCTGGGCGTAACAGCCGTTCTCACATTTCTTTCAATTGCCGTGATTACAACGCTGTCGCCTGCGGTTTTACTGTTGGTTCAGCCTGCCTACCGCCGCCTGCCTGCTTCCGCGCGGCGGCAAATCGTACAGCAGTACCGCGAAGATTGGCCGAAAACGTATTTTGCGATTGCGACAATGGTATTTTTAAGTCTGATGATGCTTGCGGCGGCCCTGCTGATTACCCGCCTGTAACACCTGACAACTAAAACCCTGACAACTAACAACTGACAACCTGACAACCTATTCACCTAACCTGCCATGCCCGACGAAAACGACCTTTTTCAATTAAAGAACCGCGCGCAGGCCGCCCTGGATGTGGGCCGCTACCGCGAAGCCATTCCCCTGCTCAACAACGCGCTGGCGATTGATGCGGAAAACGGCGAGATTTTGTGTATGCTCGCCTACGTTTACGTCAATCTGGAGGAGTACGCGACTGCGCTGGAATGGGCCAATCGCGCGGTTGCCGTAGACCCCGGCGAGGAGTGGGGGCATCGGCTGCGCAGCGTGATTTTTATGCGTACTGACCGTCTGAAAGCCGCTCTGGAAGCCGCGACGGAAGCCGCCCGCCTGGAACCGGACGGAACCTATACGCTCAGTACCCTTGCCGAAGCGCAGGTCTGCGTCAACCGCCTGCCCGAAGCGGAAGACACGGTACAGCGCCTGCTCGCCGTCGCGCCCGAAGAGGGGCTGGCGCACCGGACGCGGGCGTATGTGTATCTGGCGCAAAACAAGTATGCCGAAGCCGAAATTAGCAGCCGCACCGCCCTGAATCTGGAACCGGAGAATTCCCGCGCCCTGCGCCTGCTCGGGGACGCCCTGCTTGGACAGAAGAGGTTAAAAGAGGCGGTGGAAAACTACGCCGAAAGCCTGCGCCGCAACCCCACCAACGGGGAAACCCGCAGAGCCTTGCAGGAAGCCGCAATGGATTATCTCGGCTGGCCCTGGGGTCCCGCCCTTTTGGGCGCGACGGTATGCTACAGCCTGGTGTTCGCGGGCCTGTACTACAGCTATGCGGCGGCGCTGGCGTACCTGTGCGTGTGGGGTTTCGCGTGGGCGACGTGCCGGCACGGACTGGCAAGCCTGTGGGCCGACAACCCCAAATTTCAGGACCTTTCCCCGGCCACCCGCGCCATTGTGGTAGATGCCTGCCGCGTGGAAACGGCGCACTATGCCTACGAAGCCGTGCAGCGCTACTCCCTCGTCAATATCGCCCTCTTCTTACTCTATATGCTTGTACAATTGTTACGCCCGAAATGACTTGCCCTCACCCGCGTCTACCTGTGGACATCAGGAGGGAAACATGAACCGAAAAGGGGTCAACTACGATGTGGGCACACGCCTCGGTGATTGGGCCGCGCGCCCGGTCTTTGATCTCACCGTCACGCGCCGGGAACTGGAGATCATCCGCAACGACCTGCATTGCAACGCCGTCCGCATCTCCGGGCAGGAGGTCGAGCGGCTGATACAGGCCGCGCAGATTGCGCGGGAGTTGGGGCTGGAAGTCTGGCTTTCGCCGTTACTCTACGATAAAAGCGCGGACGAAACACTGGCTTACATTCTGGATTGCGCCGCGCAAGCTGAACTGTTGCGCCGTCAGTCGCCGCAAATCGTGTTTGTTCTCGGCGGCGAGTTCACGCTTTTCATGCAGGGACTCCTTCCGGGCGGCAGCTTTATGGAACGGATTGCCGCGCCGACGCTGTTTGCGAATCTCCATTCCGGGCAGCATAATGCGCCGCTCAACGCCTTTTTGCGCGAAGCGAACGCGGCGGTTCGGCAGGTCTTTCACGGCGAAGTGACCTACGCGGCGGTTCCTTTTGAAGCAGTGGACTGGACGCTCTTCGACTACATCTGCCTGGACCACTACCGCATGGCGCGTGACCGTGACACATACGGCGCGCGACTCCGGCAGTACGCAAGCTATCATAAGCCCCTCATCATCGCGGAAGTTGGCTGCTGCGCCTATCAGGGAGCCGAGGACAGGGGCGGCATGGGCTGGGCCATTATGGAAAACTCCGATCCGGCGCGGCCACGACTTAACGGCGACTATACGCGCGACGAAGGCTTACAGGCGCGCGAACTGACAGACCTGCTGACGATTCTCGACGGGGAGGGCGTAGCAGGCGCGTTTGTCTTTACCTTTGTCTCGCCTACCCTGATTCATCTTGACATCCCCCGTCTGGACTTCGACATGGCGAGTTACAGTCTGGTTAAAAGCTACGCCAATCAACGCGGCGTGACCTACCCCGATATGGCGTGGGAACCCAAAGAGTCGTTCCGGGCAGTGTCAGACTACTATGCGAAGGGCTAAACTACTGACGCACAGGGTATATCATAGTGTTGCCTTTCTGCTTCTTACATGTTCAAGCACATTGGACAATATAGAAGTTTCTTTTTGACAGTGACACTTACGCTAGTCCATCGACTATATCAAATTTCATCATTTTGGCAGTCATTACGTGGAACACGCAATAACTCATTTCCGCCTTTATCAAGAGAGGAGCGCAAAAGGGTCTTTTCATTGCGCGTCCGTATCCTACTTTCATCTAAATACCGTAGGCGCGTTGCTGCTGAATCCTTCAAATTAAGATCAATATTTTGAGTAGATTAGCGATGGATATATGGAGTTGCATCAGCCTTTCTACAAGTCTGAACTGATCGAACAGCCGCCATGATAAAGTTAGATGTTTCTACAGAAGCAAGAACCGAGAACGGGGCTAAACAGTTGCTTTCGGATTTATGACGCCACTTTCAATTTGCCGTTTGCGGCAGGAAATACGCAGGCCGAAGCCGAAACAACATTACATCGTCGTGTCGCGCTGCTGCGGGAACAAACGGGCGCGTTGCTGAGTTTGTAGACAGTTGGCAGGCGCTATTTTGACATATTTTATAGAGACAAGGCCAGAAAACCCCATCCCCTTGTGGTGTCCTTCCCTTGGGGTGGACGCCCGGTCGGACGGTTGTTACTACGGCAGCGCAGGAACCGTCTCTGCCGCTATGATTGCCAAGTACATCGCAAACCAGAAATCAAAACCCTGAACAGGCGGAAGGGCCTCCTGTGATTGTCACCAAAACCTACAAGTTCAGACTGGAACCCACCCTCGAACAGGAACACGAGTTCCTGCGCTTTGCGGGGTGTAGAAGATTCGTCTGGAATTGGGCGTTGGCGCGAAAGCAAGCCGTCTACAAAGAGACAGGCAAAAGCATCGGGTATGTCGCCCTTGCGGGGGAACTGGTGAAATTGAAACGCCTGCCTGAAACCGCGTTCCTGAAAGAGTGCCACAGTCAGGTGTTGCAGCAAACGCTCATGGATTTGGACAGGGCGTTCGTGGCCTGCTTCGAGAAACGGGCGCGGTTCCCAACGTTCAAATCACGCAAGCACACTCCCAATGCGTTTCGTATTCCGCAGAATGTCACCCTCACGCGCGGCAAAGTGTCCCTTCCGAAAATCGGACTGGTGAAAGCCCGTCTGCACCGCGCTATGGAGGGAACTGTCAAAGGCGCGACCATCAAACAGGAAGCCGATGGACACTGGCATGTCACCTTAGTCAGCCATATTGAACTGCCTGACATTGCCCCGGTCTGTGACGCTCCCGTAGGGATAGACGTGGGACTGCAATCCTTTTTGCCCCTTGACACGGGCGAGAAAGTCAAGCCTCCCAGGTTCTATCGCAAGGCCGAACGCAAACTCAAACGCCTGCAACGCCGTCTTTCCCGCTGCCAGAAGGCAAGCCGCAATCGGGCTAAGGCGAAAAAGCAAGTTGCTATCTTCCATGCCAGAGTCCGCAACAAGCGCAACGACTGGCTTCACAAACTGTCGGCACGTCTTCTGAGTCGTTTCGACACCTTTTGCATCGAGGACTTGAACCTCAAAGGCTTAACGAGAATATGAACGCTGGTGTCTATTCAATAACCTGCACAGCAAACGGCAAGGTTTATGTCGGTCAGACACAAAATCTGGCTGAACGCTGGAATCAACACCGTTGTTATCTGCGAAACAACACGCACGATAACCGTCACCTGCAAAATGCTTGGAACAAGCACGGTGAAAACTGTTTTGAATTTTCTGTGCTTGAAGTAGTGCCTGATGCTGATGCGCGTGATGTTGCCGAGCAGAAGCATTTTGACCGATACAAAACAGCGGGTGTTCGACTATTTAATTTGCGCCCGATTACGAAAACAAACAAGGGCGTAAAGTATAGCGATGAATCCCGATTGCGCCTCAGTCTTAGTGCCAAAAATCAGTTTGCCACAAAGGAAAGCAGAGAACACCATGCACTTGCTTATAGAAATGGAGAGCCACATCGTTTACTTTCACCTGACGGTAAACTGACAGAAATTCCTAACATGATGGAATTTTGCCGCGAACACGGATTGCCATTTACAACAATGGGTATGGTGTCGAAAGGCAAGCGGTTCTCATGTCATGGCTGGACGAATCCTGATGCAAAGTCACAGGACAAAAAATCAAATAAATTGACATACGCACAAAAGGACGCGCTATGTTTGCGATACCAAAATGGCGAAAGCACTGCTATATTGTCCGCATATTTTCATATAACCGCCCCAAGTGTCCGAGGCATTTTGCAACGGCGCAATATACCAATCAGAAAGTTTAACCCAAAGCCAAAGGGCTGCAAAACGGCCTGACCAAGTTAGCCAAGTCCTTCTCCGATGCTGCTATTGGCACGTTCCTCCGCATGGTGGAGTATAAGGCGCAATGGCAAAACAAGCGCGTGGTAAAGGTGGGGAGGTTCTTTGCCTCGTCTAAAACCTGTCACTGCTGCCAGCACAAACAATCTCTCTTACTCTCCGACAGACAATGGACGTGTGAGCGATGCAAAATCCTGCACGACAGGGACATCAATGCCGCCGTGAACATACTGTGTGAGGGCAGGAGACTACTCGCGGTGGGAATCACCGAGAGGCTAAACGCTGATGGAGGGAACGTCAGAGTGGCGAAAGTCACCAGTTCTCGTTGAAATCGGAAGCCACACCCCTCGTGGTGTTGGTAGTTCACGACGCTACTCCTATCCTACACAAAAGAGGCTGAACATGATACCTGATCTAATCAAAGACGCTGAGAGTAAGATGAAGAAGTCCATCGAGGCGGTGCAGCATGAGTTTTCGCTGATACGCACGGGACGGGCCAATCCGGGCATTCTGGAACACATCAAAGTGGAGATGTACGGTTCCAGCCTGCCGCTCAATCAGGTGGCGGCGGTGTCCGTACCCGAACCGCGCCAACTGCTCATTACGCCGTTCGACCGCAGCGCGCTGGCGCATATCGAAAAGGCGATTTCCAAATCAGATGTGGGCATCACGCCCAACAATGACGGCGTGGGCATCCGCCTGAACATCCCGCCGCTGACGGAACAACGCCGCAAAGATTTCATCAAGCAGGTGAACCAGAAGGCGGAAACGGGCAAGGCGTCCATACGCACGGTGCGGCAGGACGCCATCAAGAAACTGTCTACCGCCCGCAAGGATAAGGAGAACCCGCTTTCCGAGAATGACGAGAAGCGGGGCGCGGAGCAGGTGCAGAAACTGACCGACAAGTACATCGCGGAAGTGGATGTGCTGACGAAGGCCAAAGAAGCGGATTTGATGGAAGTTTAGAGGAAGTTGATAGCATGACCGACAGGGCAGCGAACGCGAGGGCAGCGGGGCTTGATCCAGGGCGACTGCCTGCGCATGTGGCGATCATTATGGATGGCAACGGCAGGTGGGCGCAGGCGCGGGGCAAAAACCGGCTGTGGGGACACGATCAGGGCTATCGGACGCTGAAAAATATCGTGTATGCGGCGGATGCGCTGGGTGTGCGGTATCTGACCGTGTACGGCTTTTCCTCAGAAAACTGGCGGCGTTCGCAGGATGAGGTCGGCGGTTTGATGGAGTTGATGCTGCGGGCGATGCAGGCGGAAATCGAGGAACTGATTCAGAATCATGTTCGGGTGCGGGTGTCGGGACGGATGCGCGAACTGCCTGCCGGCCTGCGCGCCGAATTTGAGGACGCCATGCAGCGCACACGCGATTTCGACGGCCTGACGTTCAATCTCGCCATCAATTATGGCGGGCGGGCGGAAGTGGTTGATTCGGTTCGCGCGCTTGCGGAGCAGGTGCGTCAGGGACATATTGCGCCGGATGAGATTACGGAAGAGGCTATTGCCGCGCATTTGTACGCGCCCGATATTCCCGACCCCGATTTGCTAATTCGGACAGCGGGAGAACTGCGCCTGTCCAATTTTCTGCTGTGGGAAACAGCGTATAGCGAAATCCACATTACGCCGACCTGCTGGCCCGACTTTGACCGCGATCATCTGATTGCCGCTCTCGCCGATTACCAGAAGCGGGTTCGCAAGTTCGGCGCGGTTGTGGAACCGGAAGATTGACGCGAGGATTAGTGTGAAACCGCGAAACACGCGAAAAGACGCGAAAAGAGTTCAACCTGTGAACAACGCGCGTATGCAGACATGACAAGGAGAAACGAAATGCGAAAAACTGTTGCAATGATGCTTGTATGTGGCGCGGTTGCGCTGATGGGTAGAGGCGTGATGGCGCAGACGGAGGCGAAGCCCGCGCCTGCCGCTTCTGCCACGCAAACCACGCCGGACGCGCAGACGACGCCCCTGCCTGCGGCGCAACTGATGGCGTCGGCGCAGGAACAGGCGGGCAAGGAACACAAGAATATTCTGGTGATGTTCCATGCGTCGTGGTGCGGCTGGTGCAAGAAACTCGAAGGCGTGATGGACAAGCCGGAGTACAAGAAACTGTTCGCGGACAATTATGTGATTGTGCCGCTTGATGTCAGCGAGAACGGCCCGAAGAAAACACTGGAAAATCCGGGCGCGGATAAGGTGATGGCCGATTTGAGCGGCGCGAAGTCCGGCCTGCCGTTTTACGCGTTTCTGGACGCCAAGGGCAAAAAACTTGCCGACAGCAACGTGATGCCGGGCAAGAACGGGGCGATGGACAACATCGGCTATCCCGGTTCCGGGGCGGAGATCGCCGCGTTCGACAACCTGCTCAAAAAGACCGCGCCCAAAATGAAGGCTGATGCCCGCAAAAGCCTCATCGCCTACCTGACGCAGAACTCGCCGGAACACTCCACTTCTGCCGCAGTACCGCATTAAACCCCGCCGCGTACCGGGTGTCACAAACCGACACCCGGTACGCGCAGGAACCGCATTATGGCTAATCTACTTTTACCATCCCTCGAAATCCAGAACTTCCGCGCCTTCGAGCATCTGCGCATCGAACGGCTTGGCCGCGTCAACCTGATTACGGGGAAGAATAACGTCGGCAAAACATCCCTGCTGGAAGCGTTGTACTTGTATGCGCGTGGTGCTTCCGCATACCAAATTCTGAATTTACTTGATGCGCGGGATGAGTTGCCTCGACGCGTGCGAGGCAACTCATATACACAATTTAGAGGCGAGGACAAATCTTTTAGCGTTCAAAATTTGTTTTATGGCCGAGATGCTTTTTCTGATAGTAACAGCATAATCAAAGTAGGGACGGCAGGTTCTGATAAAGAGGGATTGTTACTCCAACTCTCGCCAATACCTGAAAGTACACTTCCTACAGCAGAGTTAGTCAGGCAGACCGCAGTCGAAGGCTTTGAAGGGAAGAATATTCCTGTTCCTCACTTGCTGACAAAAACAAAAGGTGGCTTTGTACGTCGTTACCCTGTGTATAGGTTACTGGACAGCAGTTTTGATATTCATTTGGAGTCACCTGACAGTATAAAATGCGTTTTTATTTCAACAACCAGTAATCCGAAACTGGCTTATCCTGCGATGTGGGATGCCATTACTTTAACTCCTGAGCAGAATACTGTACTAGAAGCGTTACATATTTTAGAAAACTCAGTGTCGGATTTCAACTACAGAGTTGATAGCGATGCCGAACATGGACGTATTCCTATCGTTCGTCTTAAAGGCATGAATCAGCCTGTGCCTTTACGCAGTTTGGGTGAAGGAATAAGCCGAATAGCCAACATTGCACTCGCATTGACAGCAGCGCGTGATGGCATTCTTCTTGTAGATGAGGTTGAAACCGGACTGCACTATTCCGTTATGCCTGAAGTATGGAAGTTGATTTTTCAGGTGGCGCAACGGCTGAATGTGCAGGTGTTTGCGACGACGCATAGTTGGGACTGTATCGAAGCGTTTCAGCGGGCGGCGGATGAAGATCAGAATGAGGAGGGCTTGTTGATTCGTCTGCGGGAAAGGGGCGGGGAGATCGTACCTACTATTTTTGGTGAGCGCGAACTTGCGATTGTGACGCGCGATCAAATTGAGGTGCGCTGAAAATGCCGCGCATATTACAACCCGGTGACGGCCCCGCCGACAATGTATTGCTTGTGGAGGGCGCGGATGATTTCCACTTTTTCGGACATTTCCGCAATCTGCACGGCTTGGATAATGTCTTTTGCATTGAGGATGGCAAGGGCGTGGAACGGATTATCAGCGGCCTGTCAACACGCCTGAAAGCGGACAATGAGACGCATCTTGGCGTTGTTCTGGATGCCGATCTTGATATTGCGGCAAGGTGGCAAGCGGTATAATACGCTCTGACACAGGCGGGCTACCAGAACGTTCCGCGACAGTTGGACACGGCAGGAACAATTCTGGCGCAGCAGCCTGATCTTCCGATTGTGGGACTCTGGCTGATGCCGGATAATATCGCCGAGGGCAGTCTGGAAACATTCGTCAGCAGAATACGCCTGACGGACGCGCGCGTATGGCAGCGGGCGGAACTGGCAGTAGAGCAAATACCTGAAGACGAGCGTTTGTTCAAATCCACGCCGTCAGGCGTTATCAAAGCCAAGGTGCATACGTGGCTGGCATGGCAGGAGGAACCCGGAACCCCATTGGGGCAGGCGCTTCGCAAGGGCTACCTGCAAATAGATGCGCCGCCGGCGCAAACGTTGGCGGCATGGTTGCGTTCGCTGTTTTCGACGGGAAATCAGCCGTAAACTGTTTTGGTCAGGCAGGAATCAGGAAACTCAGGCGTATATGCCTGAGTTTTTTGTTTTCTGGTTCTCTGGCGGTTGCGGAGTGCCGTAAATTATTTTTGGCGGAAGACTTCTAAAACAGGAGACAAGTGTTAATACAGAGGGTTCGCAGGTGAAGGCAAAGGATGTTGCAAAGGATGAAGGATGAAAGAAAAGGATGCGGCAAGTGATAGTTTGCGGTTCGCGCGGTATCGGGAGGATCCGGTGGGGTATGCGCGGGAGGTTTTGGGCGTACAGTGGTGGGACAAGCAGATCGAGGCGGCGATGGCGCTGGTCCGGCATAAGCGGGTGTTTGTGAAGGCGAGTCACAGCGTGGGCAAGTCGTTTCTGGCGGGCGGGCTGGTAAACTGGTTTTTCGACTGCTTTGATCCGGGCCTGTGCATTACCACGGCTCCCACGGCGCGGCAGGTGCAGGATATTTTGTGGAAGGAGATACGTTCGCAGCGGCCTGTCGCGCGACGAAACGCTTTGCTGCCGCGCGCCTGTCAGGATGGAAACCGACCCGGAACATTTCGCAATCGGGTATACGGCGCGTGACGACAGCGGCTTTCAGGGATGCCATGCGGAACATGTGCTGATTGTGTTCGATGAGGCGACGGGCGTGGACAGCGCGTTCTGGGATGCGGCGGAGGGCATGATGACAAGTTCGTCGTCCTACTGGCTGGTGATCTTGAATCCAACAGACCCGGCAAGCCGGGCGTATGAGGAGTGCCAGAACACGCAAAAGTGGCACGTCATGGAAATTTCCGCGCTGGAGCATCCGAATATCGCGGCGGATTTGGCGGGCAGGCCTGCGCCGTTTCCCCGGGCGGTACGATTGGAATGGGTACAGGGGCGGCTTGCGGAATGGTGTACGGCGATGCCTTCGGAGGATTGTACAGCGCAGGATTTTGAGTTTCCAACCGGAAGCGGGAAATGGTATCGTCCCGGCCCGCTGTTTGAAAGCCGGGTTTTGGGGTTATGGCCGACGGGCGGAAGCGCATCCGTGTGGACGGAAGCCCTCTGGCTGGCGTGTCTGGAATGGCAAGGCGTTGTG
This sequence comes from uncultured Chthonomonadaceae bacterium, assembly GCA_963817895.1. Taxonomy (GTDB): domain Bacteria; phylum Armatimonadota; class Chthonomonadetes; order Chthonomonadales; family Chthonomonadaceae; genus CAWFQB01. The sequence goes on along the minus strand of CAWFQB010000001.1, from coordinate 626,265 downwards.
GATAGCGAACGGCTGCAAATCGGCTGCGACAAGGCGCGGTTCGGGGATGATTTTACGAGTATGGTGGTGCGGCGAGGCAATTGCGCGTTGTGGCACGAGACGCATAACGGGTGGGACAACCGGCAGATTGCGGGGCGTTTGAAGCAGTTATGCCGGGAGTATGCGAACGCGGGTGAAAATCCGCAGGAGGTGACATGCCGCATTGACGATGTGCAGGGCGCGGTGGTTGATCTGGCGGAGGGGTTTACGTTTACGAGCGTGAACAGCAGCAGCCGCGCTCTGGAGGAGGAGCGTTTTCCGAATACGCGCTCGGAGTTGTGGTTTGCGACAAGCGGGCGGGCCTCAGAGGGGCGCATAGATTTGTCGCGCCTGAACGAAACGTCGCGCAATCTGCTGCGGGCGCAGGCGATGGCTCCAACATGGCGGGTGGATGCGCAGGGGCGGCGCGTGGTGGAGGCAAAGGCAGACACGAAGAAGCGGTTGGGGCGTTCGCCGGATGACATGGACGCGCTGAATCTGGCGTTTTACGCGGGGAGTGACTGGAAAGAGGCGGTAGTAGCGACTTCTGTAGTGACTGTCACGTCCAATTTAGCGGGTAATTGGTAGCCGGTTTACGATGGTTCAGCCGGATGGAACCTGGAACGGATACCAGCGGGAAACGAATTGCAGGCAGCCGGACATTCAAGCCGACTGTCTGCGCTTTATCAGTCTGCGCCTTCCACCCCAACACCTATACCTTGATCTTCTTCCACCAGCCGGTTTGAAACAGCGCAGCCGTAATTACGCCGCCCAGTATCGCGGTCACGCACATCGCCCACCACGCGCCCGCCGTTTGCAGATTGCAATGGAACATCAGCCAGTAACTCAGCGGCAGGCGTACCACCCACATCGTAAACAGCGTGATGAAGGTGGGGCGAATGGTATCGCCCGCGCCCTGCAATCCACCCGTCAGCACCATGCCCAGCGCCATAAACGGCTCACAAACCGAGTTGATTTTCAGATACAACGCCCCTAAATGCCGGACGCCCGGATCGCTTGTGAACAATCCGGCAAGCGGTTCGGAAAACAGATAAAAGCCCAGCCCGACAAACGCCATCACGAGCATTGCCTGCGTGGTTGCCGCCCATGCGCTGCGTTCGGCGCGCGGGATATTCTTTGCCCCTAAATACTGCCCGACAAGCGCGGACGCGGCCACGCTGTAACCGAAACCCGGCATGTACGCGATGGCCTCCGCCCGTACCCCGATGCTCATGGCCGCGACAGCGGACGAGCCTTCTGCCGTCCGCGCCAGCAACCCCGTAAACGACATCATGGCGAGCGAGCGTATCACGGCCTGAATGGAAGCGGGCAGGCCAATTTTCAAAATTCGCTTGTACCATTCCCCCGTGAGATCGAACGCCAGATAGCGCGGTGACAGGGCCGCGCGCAGCGGAGACCGGAGTTTCAGGGCTGCCACATACAAAATCGCGCTCACAAAAATGGAGACGGCGAGAGCCGTTGCCGCGCCCCGAACCCCAAGCGCGGGCAGGCCGAAATGACCGTAAATCAGCATCCAGTTGCAAGTAATGTGGGTGGCAATGGCGATAGACTGTACCAGCATCGGAGTGCGCGTGTCGCCCAAACCCCGAAACGCGCCCATCAGCGTGTTCATCAGGAACATCGGCACGGTCGCCAGCAGCGCGATGCCGAGAAATTGCGAACACAGGCGCGTGGTTTCCGCATCCGTCTGCCCGGTCAGCATCCAGCCGACAATCGTATTGCGCCCCGTATAAAACAGCGCGCACACGACAACCGAAATCACAAAACTCAGCGTGAGTGATTGCCCGGTTGCCCGCAGGCGTTCCTCGTGGCTGTTCGCGCCCGTAAAACGCGCCACCAATGCGGTTGTTCCCACCGAAACGCCCATCGCCAGCGCGATCAGCAGAAAAACCACCTGCCCGCCAATGCCCGTAGCCGCGAGGGCTTGTTTGGCATGGGGCAAATGTCCCACGAATAGCGTGTCCATCAGGCCGTTAAACGTTTGCAGCAGCATGGTCAGCACGGACGGCCACGCGATTGTCCAGACGGCTTTGTGTATCTCGCGTCCGCTCTCCCACAGGGGCGGCTGAAACAGCTCATTGCCCGGAAGGGCGGAATAGTCGGGATCGGGATTGGTAACGGAATCGGCGCGGTCGTCTGTGACCGCGCCGGAAGATTTACGTAACATGCAGAGTCCTTATGGCAGTGCCGCATAAATTACGAGCCGCGCGGCACCCTGTCTTTATACGCGCCAGACGAAGGGAGAGTTCAACGCGCCAGGCGAAAGAAACGAAAACAAAGACGGGAAATTTGGGAACATTTGTTTACCTGTTTTCGACTTATGTGAACAACTCAGCAGGCGCTAAATACCAGATAAGAGCCAAAAGGGGCAGTCTGAACACCTGAATACCTGAACACCTGAACACCATTTTTGAAAGCAGGAGAAACGCCATGAACCGCGCGCAAACACAGGAAGATACTAGCAAAGATACGAAGCGTAACAATACACATGCCCTTACCCATGAGGACCATCGCCGCCATAACGACGAGGACGCGATAGCGCATGAGAACCGGGACAACCAGCAGTACGACAACGCCAACCGCAGCGAAAACATGCGCGACTCGCCCCTGATGGCGCGACTGCTCGAAGCGCTCGAAGCGGGTACGGACATCGGACATTACGGGCAATTTACGTTTGTCGCTATTGCGCGGCACTTTCTGGACGAAGAGGAGATTGTCGGACTGCTCGCCAAACAGCCGGAATTCAGCGAGGAGCAGGCCCGCGCCCTGTACATTCAGATACGCGACCACGATTACAACCCGCCCCGCCGCGAACGAATCATCGAGCAACAGGCGCATCAGAAATTCCAGATTATTCCCGACCCGAACGACCCGGATATGGGCAATGTGTACCGCGAACTGCGCTTCCCGGACGGCCTGTACGACCACATCAACCACTACTACGAGGACAAGGCCGAATCGGAAAAGTAGACACGCGAAATTGAGTTCTGTATTCCAAGATGGAAACTGGTAGGGACACAACATGTTGTGTCCCTGCGAACTTGTTTTTGAGAGAAACGCTTTGTCTGACGATATTACGCCTGTCGCCTGAATTGTTTGCAGCAAAAAAGAGAAGGAAGGACGGCGGATGTTGCGGAATAAAGCGGCATCCGCCCTTATTTTCGCCGGGCTAGTTTTCAATTTCTATGGAGGAGGGACAACATGGCTCATTCATCTTCGGTTTCCCGCCGGGATTTGCTGCTGACGGGCGCGGCGACTCTGGCCGCAATGTCGCAGGCCGGCGCGAACGCGAACGCGCAAAACGCGCCCGTGAAAACGGTTTCTCACGCGGATTTATGGCACGGGCTGAAAATCGGCGTCGCCTCGTACACCCTGCGCAAAATCCCGCTCGATCTGGCGATTAAGGACATTCAGCGCGTCGGGCTGAAATACGTTTCCATCAAGGACTCCCATCTGGCGATGAAGAGTACGCCCGAAGAGCGAAAGGCCGTCGCGCAAAAGTTCAAGGACGCGGGCATTACGCCGGTCAGTTGCGGCAACGTTGCAATGAAAAACGACGAGGCGAACATTCGCGCCGCCTTTGAATACGCCCGTGACATCGGCCTGCCCACCATTGTCTGCGCCCCCGACCCCGACAGCATGGTTCTGCTCGACAAGATGGTAAAAGAGTTCGACATCAAGCTTGCCATCCACAATCACGGCCCGGAAGACAAGCGGTTCCCCGCGCCCACCGATGTGTGGAAAGCCGTGCAGTCGTATGACAAACGCATCGGGCTGTGCATAGATGTGGGCCATTCCGCCCGCGCCGGGGACGATCCCGCCGAAGCCGTGTTGAAATACCGCGAACGTTTGTACGACATGCACCTGAAAGACATCAACAACATCACGCCCAAAGGCGCGAATGTGGAAGTGGGCCGGGGCGTCCTGAACGTGAAATCCATTTTGCAGGCGATGCTGAAAATTCAGTATGCCTACTACGCCAACTTCGAGTACGAAAAAGACGCGGACGATCCCCTCCCCGGACTGGCGGAAAGCGTCGGCTACACGCGAGGCTTGCTGGCGGAGATGGGTTGATAGTTGACAGTTGATAGCGAGAAAACAAGCCCGTCCGAATAACCGTTATTCACGATTTTTCGGACGGGCTTGCATAGTTGAACTTTTTGACTGATTGGTAGTGGACTATCAACTATGAACTCTACTTGCGATTGGCGATCCACATGTTGTCCTGAGGACGATTGACGGGATCAGGGTTGGTTGCGGAGGGTTTCAGGGACTTGACATGTCCGTCGCAGAAGGTAAAGGTTGACTGGTTGTTATGAATGGCCGTTACCGCGCCATCGGGGCCGTTGGGGAAAGCCGCGGTGGGGCTGTTCGTGCCATTGGGAAGGTCGCCGTACATGTGAACGGGCGGGCCGTAGTTGTCCCACCAGTTTACGCCGGTGAACAAGCATCCCAGTCCCCAGTCGGAGAGGTTGTCCTGATCGAATTTGTCGGCAAACATAACGGTTTCCGACGAACGGTTCACGCCCGAAAGCGCGCGCGTGTTGTTCGCCAGCCAGCTTTGCGACAGCCCGATTACGCCGGCCATCTCATTAGCGCTTCCATTCCATTGAATGGCGCCATTGGCCCCGTAGGAAATTTTAATGCCGGCCCAGGTGATCGTCGGGTCCGCAGGAGTGGCATCGCTGGGATCGCGGTATACCTGGAAGTTCTTGACATAGGGCTGCGTGTTGCGGATCCATGTGCTCATCCACCAGCCGTTATCCAGGCCGATGGGGAACGTTTCATCGTAGTCCTGCACGTACATCAACACCGCCGTACCCAACTGCTTCTGGTTGGATTGGCCGCTCGCCTGCCGCGCTTTGGCGCGCGCCTGCGCGAATACCGGGAACAGAATGGCCGCCAATATCGCAATGATGGCGATAACTACGAGCAACTCAATCAGTGTGAAACCTTTGCTTCTTTGCATCAACTTCTCCTTCGTAACAGAATATCAGAGTTTGTTCCAGAACAGTCTTCATGCGCTTCGCGCGCCCTTGAGCATGAAAATCGGGGATTTTCAGGATAGGAATAAGAAAATGACTGCACAGACGCGCGACATCGCGCGTTATATACATCGCGGGCCGGAACCGCGCTTTACATCGTCCCCAACGTTTTACCGGAAGATTCAACGTTGGGACTTATTTTCCCGGCGCGGGAGTCGAGGTCGCTCCAGCGGGAGCCTGTGCGCCAGCGGGCGGCGCGCTATGGTTCTTCATAAACTCGACAGCCTCTTTGGGCATTTCTTTCGGGCGGATTCTTGAACTTCTGTTCTTCATCCGCCGTGACGGAACTGCCGTTTTTGCATCCGGCAAGCAAGACGCTGCACAGAATCAGGGCTGCTGCGCCCGCGCGGGGCCACATACATCGTGTCCGCATAGTATTTTATCACCTCCTTCTTTGAGAAACTATCATCCGTCTTCGCGCGCTACAGGCGGCGGCAAGAATCGCGAATGATGAGAGCAACGGGAACCAGATTGCCGACAGGGGGCTGCGAGCGGCTTGCCTCCAGACCGGCCTTCATGCGCGTTTGCAGGCGGCAAACCGCCAGACGCCCCATGAATTCTTTATTGACGCGCACGGTTGTCAGCGGAACATCCGTGTGCGCGCTGAAGGGAATATCGTCGAAACCGATTACGCTCAGGTCGCGCGGCACTTGCAAGCCCATTTCGCGACACGCGCGCATGGTGCAGTACGCGGAGTAATCGTTTGCTGACAGGAGGGCGGTCGGCGCGTCGGTGTGGGAAAGCCGCTGCGTCACCAGCCGGGCGATCTCTTCCGGCGAGTTTCCCATCACGACAAGGTTGGGGTCCAGTCCGATACCCGCTTCCAGAAGCGCGCACCGGTAGCCTCGAAGCCGATCCTGAAAGGTCGCCACGCCGGGTTCGCTGAGAAAACAGATGCGGCGGTGGCCCAATTCCAGCAAGTAATGCGTAGCGCGAAACGCGCCACCGAAACCATCCGAAATCACGCTCTCGTATTCGCCGGTTTCGTCGTGGTTGTCCAGCAGTACGATATGGGGAACGTGTTGGGCAAAGCGGGCTAAAATAGCCGGTTCCGCCGTGCCGACAAGCAGCATCCCGTCTACCGTCTGCTCCACGATCATGCGCGGGGCTTCCTGCGCCAGACTGTGCCGGTCGGTCGTATGAAGGAGAAGATGCAGGCCCAGATCGGAGGCTTCCGCAAGGGCGCCGGCCAGCATGGGCGCGTAAAAAGTGTTCGTTTGAAGCGTATCCGTAGGGGCGGCGGCGAAAAACTGGAAGCCGATAGCATTGATGCTTACGCTTCGGGAACGCGACGCGCCTCGTGTCCCTGCCACTCGCAGACTGCGGGGCTGATAGTTGAGACGACGCGCCACTTCCAAAACGCGCTTCTGCGTATGCTCGTTGAGCAGGTTGGGCGCGCTGAACGTGCGGGAAACGGTTGCGGCGGAAACGCCGGCCTGCCTTGCCACTTCATGAATATTGGACATGAGTAGAGGATAACATACTTAAATATCTGTGTCAATGATTTTGCACAGATTTTACATAAACTTTTGAATTATTTTCACAAAATTTGCTCTGCAAACCTGCATTTAGCGTACTTAAAGTATCCTGACTGCGAAATGGCGCAAGTTTGCAGTCGTTTACAGCGCTATTTTCATGCACAGCAGCCACGTATGTGCAGCAAACTGATTCCTTTGTTCCTGTATATTTGCAAGCATTTGCAGAATGGCGCGCATTGTTCTTTCCAATCGTTTTCCAAAGGATAGGTTATGCCTCCTCGCCTGTTCCGTTTTCGTTCTGATACTCATTTCCATGAACCTCTTGCGCTGCTGTGGACGCTGGCAAAGTGGGGCGTATTGGGCGCGTGGGTCGGACTGTTGAGCGGCAGCGCGTCCGCGCTGTTTCTGTTTATGCTGGACCGAGCCACCACAACACGCGAACAGAACGGCTGGCTGCTGTGGCTGTTGCCGTTCGGGGGCATGGCGATTGGAAGTCTGTACCACGTCTACGGTAAATCCGTCGAAGCGGGCAACAACCTGCTGCTGGAACGTATCCACAACCCGGACGCGACAATTCCCTTTCGCATGGTTCCGCTTGTGCTGATAGGAACGGTTGTCACGCATCTGTTCGGCGGTTCGGCGGGGCGCGAGGGTACGGCGGTGCAGATGGGAGGCACACTCGCCAATCTGGTTAGCAGGCCGCTGCGACTTTCGGCTGAAGAGCATCGCCTGCTGATTATGGCGGGCATCAGCGGGGGGTTCGGGTCGGTGTTCGGAACGCCGCTTGCGGGAACCGTGTTCGGGCTGGAAGTGGTTTCCATCGGGCGTATCCGTTACGAGGGTCTGATACCCTGTTTCGCAGCCGCCACTGTCGGGGATATAGTCTGCCGCGCCTGGGGCATCCGGCACTATGCGTATCCGATGCTGCGCCTGCCCCTGTTGACGCCCGGATTGTGGGCATGGATCGCGCTGTCGGGATTGTTGTTCGGCGCGGCCAGTGTTGTATTCGCGGAACTCACCCATGCCGTCAGCCACTTCGCCAAATCGAAAATCGCTTTGGCTTGGCTGCGCCCCCTTGTCGGCGGCTGCGCGATTATCGCCCTCACCTATCTCGTCGGAACGCGGGACTATTTAGGATTGGGACTGCCGCTGATCGCGCGGAGTTTCACAGCGGGGGACGTTTCCTTTGTCGCGTGGGGATGGAAAATTCTGTTCACGGCGATTACGCTCGGCGCGGGTTTCAAGGGGGGAGAAGTGACACCCCTGTTTTGCATCGGCGCGACGCTGGGCGTAGCGTTCGCGCATGTCACCGGACAGCCGCCCCTGTTTTTTGCAGGATTGGGGTTTGTGGCCGTGTTCGCGGGCGCGGCCAACACGCCCCTTGCCTGTACCCTCATGGGTATGGACCTGTTCGGCAGCGCGGCAGCCGTTCCGCTTGCCGCTGTCTGCATCCTGAGCTACATCGTGTCCGGTCACAGGGGCATCTATCTGTCGCAACGCATTGGCGCGTCCAAATCTCACGCTATTAAAATAGGGAACGATGTGCTGTTGCGGGAAGCGCGCGAAGGTAAAATGGAGATAACTCTTTCTTCTGTGCTGGATGGGGGTTTGGCGGATCGTATTCGCCGCGCTGAATCGGGCGGCGTTGTAGATGAAGAGAAGCGTGAAGGAGAGAAGCGCGAATAAATTTTTTCAGGTGACTGCGTGGTTCATACCGGTGAAAGTTCACAGCAAAAAATTCCTGTGTCCCCTCGCGCACATTTATCTGCCGGAACTTTCTCGCTCGCTTTCCCGTCCTTGCGAATACTCTCTGCCCTGTTCCTTTGTAAAGGGAACAGTCTTTGAAAAGGACACATCTATGAAAACGCTTCTCTTGCGAGTTACCCCGACCATGCTGCTACTCGGCGTTGTGAGCCTGCCCGTGTTCGCGCAGAACCCACGCGATCCGCATCCCACCATAACCGCTATACACAAGTCGGGACAAAGGAAGGTCGCCCATGTAGCGCATGCCACAACCCATGCAAAGAAGAATTACCATAACTGGAAGCAGCGCAAAGGGCACAACGCGCGGGCCTGGATCAACAAACACTAACTCCAGACTGATTTATACGACCCCTTTTATACGTCTACTCCATAAGATTGGCCTGGCATCGTCCACAGGGACTTACGGAAGAGGTTTATTGCTTCTTTCGTGTCGAAGGCCCAGGAATGAAGCAGTTACCGCCTCATTGTGAAATGTAGCCGTTGCGCCGTGGACAAGTACGATAGATGTTACAAGAACAACAGGCCGGAGGCAATTGCCTCCGGCCTGTTGTTTCGCTATTCAATTCCAATTTGTAAAACCACAATCGCTTGGATAGCAAATATAATGCTACGGCTGCGGCGTATCGGTGGATTTGGGAGCCGTGCCGGGCAGAGTCGGTTTCAGCAGTTTCACGTAGATGTTTTTGAAACTGGCAACCGTATTGGCGCCATGACAGAGCTGGAAGCCGAGCGGCCCGGAGGCGTAGCCTTCAGGATCGTCCACATCCGCCGTTTTTACGCCGTTCAGCCACATCACGACATGGGGGCCGCGCATCGTAAAGTAGTAGTGGTTCCAGTCGTCTTTGTGAACGATTTTATCCGCTTCGTCCTTCGGATAATCCACGATTTTCTTCTGGCGGTGATGCTCGTCCCACAGGCAGCCCCAGTAGCCGTCCGCCATATCCACCTGATAACCCGGCACGTCGTCGAAGTCTTTGGGATGAATTCGGGCGCAAACACCGCTGTTGTAGCCGGTCATTTTCACGTCAATGTGGCACTCGAAATCCGCGTAATCTTTGTCGCTGAACATATAATGATGATGCGGCGTGTCGCCATGTTTGTCGCCTACAATCGCGCCATCAAGAACCTGCCAGTAACCTTTTTCGTAGTTCCAGCCCTTGAGCGTTTTGCCGTCGAACAGAGGTTTCCAGCCTTTGCCGACCGGCTTGCCGTTCTTCACCTTGCTGTCTTCATCCGTCGTGTCGCCCCACGTCATGGTTTTGCCTTTGGGCGTGATTAAATCGGGCGTCGCGGCTTTGCTGTCCGCTTTCGCGCCCTCCTGCGCGGCCTGCGCCCGAACATGCAGGAACAGGGTTCCCGTCAGCGCCAGCGCGCTCAACGCCAATCCCGCGCCGATGTTCTTCCCGCGTACGTTCTTCTTATGTAGGTTTGTCTTGTGCATCCGAGTATCTCCTGAAAACGCTCAATGGCTTGTTTATCAAAACGGTTTGTATGGCAGAGCCGCAGGAATATTCACCATGCGCGGGGCCTAATCCTGCTGCATTTGGATACCGCGCGCACAGCAGAAAACACAGGTTATCGCCGATAATTCACCCATGCGTAACGGCTACAGCGACATCCGCGAAAACAGCATCGAACACACAGCCCGATGGGTGACAGCCCTGATCCTGCTGACCATTCTGCTGCCGCTTCGGGGCGCGTGTTCCCCGATACCGGGCGAGGATGGGACGGCTGCGCCACCGAACATTCATGCTGCCGCCGCCATCGTCATCAATCGGGACACGGGCGCGACTTTATGGGCGAAAAATCCTGACAAACGCCTGCCCCCGGCCAGCACCACCAAAATCGCGACGGGGTTTCTGCTTGCCCGCGACGTTCCGCCCGAAACCATTATTCCTGCTTCTCCCAACGCCGCGCAAACGCCCGGACACGCATTGGGTATGAAGTCGGGCGAAACGTTTCGCGCGCGGGATTTACTGGCCGCGATTCTGCTTGCCAGCGCCAACGACGCCAGTGTTGCCGCAGCGGAACAGATGGCGGGACGAGAAGAAGCCTTTGCCACCCGCATGAATGAGTGGGCGCAGGCAAGCGGCGCAACGAACACGCGCTTTGCCAATGCCAGCGGCCTGCCCGCTTCCAACCACTTTTCGACGGCGCATGACCTTGCCCTGCTTGCCCGCGTCGCGCTGCAAAATCCCGTTTTCGCGGATGTGGCGAGAACCCGCGCGTATTCTCTGCCCCGCTCAGGAAACCGCCCTCCCACACTCCTGACCAATGAGAACGCGCTGCTGTGGACCGTCCCCGGTATGGAGGGCGTGAAAGCGGGTTGGACGCGGGAAGCCGGTTTTTGTTTCGTCGGCGCGGCCAGCCGAAATGGACTGCGCCTGATTACGGTTGTTCTCAACAGCCCCGACTGGCAGCGCGACACCGTTTCCCTGCTAAAGTACGGCTTTGCGGCATCAGGAAAACCCGTAGGGACGCAATTTATTGCGCCCTCTTCCAACCTTGCGCTCTCCCCAAATGTTGTGTCCCGCTCGAATGTTGCGCCTGCCGCAAATACCGCGCCTTCCAACGTTGCGCCCTCTGTAAAACTTACGCCTGCCGCTAAATCTGGTTCCTTTATAGGTCGTCCTGTCACGCCCTCGCCTGCCGCGCCCTCAGAACCAATCAATGAAGCCTCTGTGCCGCAAAACGGAGTTGCTGCTGTCTCGCCGGTGACAGGTTCCGCCAGCGATGCGACACGCGCGGATACTCCTGTTTTGCCTGCCCTGCCAGCCATATTCAACGGGAAACGATTTAACGGAGAACGCGCTTGCAACAGCCGCGCCATATCCAATGACACGGCTATTGACAATCCTGTTGCCGTCGCAGGCACAAAGCAGCCGAAAATGCTTCCCAACGGTCAATCCACAATCGGCAATCGGCAATCGGCAATCGAACCGACAGCCACCAACCACCAACCACCAACCACTCTGATATGCTTTTTTATCGCGTTGCTTGTAGCCGGGGCGCTGGCCGGACGCAAAGGAAATATCGCTATGCCTGATTTTCTGTTTGGGTTGTTCGGCAAACGCCGTAAATCGCAGCCGTCTTCCGGGCTGGAAGCGGGAGGCATCAATCCCTCGCCGCATCATGGAAAAACAATGGTTTCTGCCGCCCCGGAGTTCCATTTTATGGCTCCCCTGCTGGAACGGCGGGGCGCGGAAGTGTGGCTGGAGAGTGTGCTGGACACGCCAACGCGCCTGCTGGAACCGGCGACCCGGCGGCAGGCGCGCGCTATTCTCAACGCCAACCCGGACGCCTGCGAATCCAAAACGCTGGCGCTGCTACACGCGCCCAATATGCGCCTGCGCCTTGTCGGGGCAGAGTTGATTTCCGGTCACGCGCCGCGCCCTGCCGAAGATACCCTGCTGGCGTTGCTCAAAGAGGAATCGGTGAACGCGGAAGTACGGGCGGATGCCATTCAACTGCTTGCCGGAATGGGAAGCGACCGCCACGAGCGGCTGTGGCTGCAAATGCTGCTGCGGGACGGTTCCGCGCCCGCCGCCGCGATGCTGGCCCGCCTGCCGCGATGGGAAGAAGCGACCACGCAGGCGCTGAAACATGTGCTGACTGAAACGGCGGAGGGCCGCGCGCCGGACAGCGATATGAAGCGCAGTCTGCGCAATGCCCATATCGCCTGCGCGTTACTGGCGCAGGGGCATTTCACAAGGGTTGAAGCCGCGCCTTTCCTCAACGCCGTTCCCGCCAATCACGGCGAACCGATTTTGGTATCCACGCTACGCGGAACCTCACAGCCGGAAGCTATTGAAGCGCTTATTGAGATCGTGCTCAATGGTCATGCGTACCCGGCACTACAGGCGCTGATGGAGGCTGACCCGCGCCGGATACGCCCGGTTCTGGCCGCGCAGGAACAGAATCTGGATGGAGCGAAGCAGGCCCGCGTCGCGGTTGCAAAGTGGCTGCTGTGGGGCGAGGGGAGTGAGAAGCAGATACAGGGGATGGCAACGGCGGGCAACGATCTGGCGCGGGGGGCATTGCAACTTGCCCGTATGAATCGCCGCGACCCCGGAATGGCTCCCCCGGATGCAATTCTGGCAGCCGTACAAATTTATTCGCTGCGACTGGGCTTTTCCAGCCACGCGGCGGGGGATATTGCCCTCGCCTTTCGCAAAGCCGCGACGGACGGCGAAACGCAATCCCTTGCTATGCTGCCGCCGGAACTTCAGCCGCTCGCGCAGGCTTACGCGCATCCCGATGTGTACGATTCCGTACAGTTCGCCATGCACGGCGAAGATGGTTTGGGCGCGCTGCTTGCCACCCTTGCCCGCCATCCTGAGAACCCGCAGTACCGCCGCGAACTCGCCTTCTGGTGTGATAAAGTGGAAGCCGAACACCGCCTGATGCTGACCAATTCCCTGTGCGGCGCGATGACAACCGTTGAGGAAGAAACCACGCGCACTGCCATCGAAGCCCGAGCCGACGATCCCGCGCCCCTCGTCCGCAATCTCGCGCTTCGCTGGCTCCACGCGCATCCCAATTTCGCCCCGGTTGCAGAAGCGGAGGCGGATTGTCTTGAAGCATGATTTTGCATGATTAGAGTGATTAACATGATTCTGAAGCGCAAGTTTGTACGTGATACCGGAGGGTGAGCAGGCAGGTCATCATGGTAATCATCCAAATCATGAAAAATCATGGTTCGGACAATAGCTCTTGCCGCAGTCGCAGGGCGTGGCGCAGACTTTTTACATCGTGTGTCCATGTCGGCAGCGCGAGTTTCATGGCGAAACCCTCCAGATTGCTTATCAGCCCGCAGACAATCGCCGGCCACAGCCACATACCGCCCGCATGAAAACCGAGGAGGGCAACCGTCGCCACAAACAGCGTGATGCCCCAGATTTTGGCGGAAACGGCGTGAAAGGACGCGATGCGCCCGTATTTCAGCAGATCGAAGCCGTAGGAACAAAACTGCATAAGCAGCACCAGCAGAAGCGGGCCGCGCAATGGCTGGATTACGTCCGGCGCGGCCACGCATACGGCGGCAACGATCCACGCATAAAAGAAGCCGTCCGCCCAACTGTCCGCCACCCGCAACTTTTCCGTCGCCACCTGCAACTTCCGAGCCATCACGCCGTCGAAAATATCCGAAAGCAGCGCGACCGTCAACGCCGCCACAATCCACCACCCCGCCACATGCCGAACGCAAAGCCACAACAAAACCGGCCCAAGCAGCGCCCGAACCCCAATCAACCCGACAGGAACCCATCTCAACCCCTGACCGGCACGAAAGCGCGTTAAACCCATACGGCACTCCATTCCTCACGCCACGAATTGCTCTTGCCGCGTTCGCAAAAGTAATCGCATAGCGCTGTCTGGAGTCATTCTAACCGCAGTCCGCCCGAACCACATGAGGCGAAAGGCCTATTCTTCAAGGACTGTATCAGGCAAAGTGAGCCATTTGCGCTTCATGCCGTCTCGCCCACGTCCTCATCCTCTTTCGGCAAAGAATCAATCCAGTTCTGCATTTGACGCACGCCGTCTTCCATACCGACAGCCATGTACCCGCGTATGGCGTTTGTCCAAGCATTGCGCGCCCCAACACTATCACCGAGGGTTTGTAGTACAATCCCAAGATTTGTCAGAGTTCCCGCCCAATCCTGCGGCAACGTATCTTCGCGGCGAACTCGAAGCGCGGCTTGGTAACAGGCAATGGCTTTCGTCAGGTTCTCGCCTTTGTCGCCAACCGGCAAATACGTATAAGCGTTTCCCAAGTTGTTCTGCGTCGTTGCCCAATCCTGCGGCAACGTATCTTCGCGGCGAACTCGAAGCGCGGCTTGGTAACAGGCAATGGCTTTCGTCAGGTTCTCGCCTTTGTCGCCAACCGGCAAATACGTATAAGCGTTTCCCAAGTTGTTCTGCGTCGTTGCCCACATTTGTGGCAGAGTGTCCTCTCTATACACACGCAATGCGGCTTGGTAACTCTCAATGGCTTTCGTCAGGTTCTCGCTTTGGTCACCAATGAGCAAAAGTGTATAAGTATTGCCCAAATTATTCTGCGTTGCTGCCCACTGCTTAGGCAGTGTGTCTTCATGTGCAACATGCAATGCGGCTTGGTAACACTCAATAGCTTTCATCAGGTTCTCGGCTTGGTCACCAATTGGCAGTTCATTGTAAATTATCCCCAGTATGTTCTGGCCTTTTGCCCAGTCGTAGGGTTCACTCTTCGGTGAGAGTATTGCCAACGCCTCCATAACAGCTTCCCGCGCCTGTAGAGAGCAAAGATGCTCGGTTGCCTGTCGTTTGTTTACGCAGGGCCTCCGTCAAACCAATCAGTAATTCGGCGCGTTGTGGTGTTGGTTCTGGATGAGAATTGACTTCGGAGGTGTAAAAGTCCACTTCTGCGCGTACAAGGCGTTGCTCTTCAGAAACTTGGCTGAGGAGTGTGTCTTCGCTCTCTGCATGGCCTCTGATAGTTAGCATCACATGGTCATTGTATGCAGTTGAATTTGGATTAGCATTTGAGAAGTGGAACAAGCCGGTGAAATGATCGAAAAAGTCGGGCGCATGTTCCCGCAGGGTTTCATAAACCCAATCGCTGCACCATACGAGAATAGGCAGGCGACAGGCGCGACGCAGGGCCTCACGTCCGTGATTTAAACTGGCAAGCGCGGGCGGGCGGCGCATCTCTTTGCCGCCTTCTACAACCATATCTGGCGTATCTTCCAGACCGACGAGCGCGAGTACGCCCGTACCGGATGTAAACTGCGCCGCTTCCGCCAGCATTTGACCCGCATTATATTTTGTCTTGGTCACGCGAACGATAGATAAAGGCGCGGGCGCAAGGTCAGCGGCCAAACGTTCCAGTAGCCGGTCGCGCAGGGCAGGCGTGAAATTGCTGCGCACCAGCATCAGGGCGAAAATGCCCTGCGTGTGTGTAGCATGGAGAGCAGTTGTATGTACTCTCGTTCCCCCTGCGTGTCCAATGCCGTTTTCAGGTCATCGGAGGGCGATTGGAGAGGAGGCGCTGCGGGCATCTTGAAATCCTTTTGTTTCGATCACGAGCGGATGAACGTCAATCCACGGATTATCAGCGTCTTTGTAGCGCAGCAATACGCGCCGTTTGAGAAGTTGATTTTCGTCCTGAATTTGCGACTCTGCCTTGCAGTCAGCAATCAAGGCAAGCCCCTTGTAGTGTTCCGGCAGCAGTCCTGCCGTCAGGTCATTGCGGTACTGAGCAATGGCATGGTGTACGCCCTCAGAAGTTAAGCGCGTAGGTGGCGAGTCAATATCCGTAAACGATTTTTGAAACGCGATACCCACCAGATGCAGCAGGTCGCGCATACAGCCGCCGCTCATTCTAATCATCAGCCGCGCGTCTTCCACATTTTCAAAAACCATTGCCACCTCAATGCGCCGGTTCAATGCTTTCAGCATTTCATCAACGGCCTCTTCCTTATACGGACTATCGGTAACGGTTGTTTTCCAATCCGCGTTTTGCTGCCGCAATGCCAGCATCGGCAGGACATGCGCCGGACCACCATAGTAGTCCTGATACGCGCTGTCCGGGCCATAATGCAAATTGATCGGCATCGTATAAACCACATGCGCGGCCATTTTGCGGACAAGCGTTGCTCCATCAAGCAACAGCGCCTTGATATTCGGCGTCTCGTAACGATCCAGATTGTCGAATAGCAGCAGCAAGCCTTTGGCGCGATTATTGACGACAAGCAGTTTGTTCGCGGTTTGCAATACCCTGTTTGTCGCTGCAATCAGCGTATCCGGGTCCTGCCGTATTTTACGCCGCACCGTTTGCAGATGTTCGGAACTCCCCTGCGCGTTGGAACGAAATTTAGCAACAAACTTGCCAATAATGGGAATACCCGCGCCCAATTCTGCATCGGCTTCCAAACTGAGTTCGGACTTGCGCGTTTCCTTATCCTCCCGCGTAATTTCCGCGAAATAGTTTGTTACCGCTTCCAACTCCTCTTTCGGTAGCGACAAACCGATTTCCAGCATGGCGCGTTCCACCGCCTCGGTTGCCAGCAAGTACAAATCCGAAAAGTGCAACTCCGCCAATCCGAAGTAAAGATCAACTTCCATCCACACACTCAAAAAGCCGTGGTTGTCCGCCCATTTCTTGAGCGCCAACATCTCTGTAGATTTGCCTGACCCGCGATGCCCGCACAGCAGACGATGGCGGTACTCGCCTTCGGGCAGCCACGCATTCAGTGTTACTGCCAACTCGGTACGAACGCTGCCGCCCTGTAATTTGGAAAAATCATGGCGCAGTCCACTCTCTTTCAGTCGCGGGTTCGTCTACCTGACACGCATACATCACGCGATTGAAGTCTTTGACGGGATAAATGGATTCCAAAGTCGGTTTTGCTCCTTAATCTACAACAATTCATGTAAAGGGTGAGTGGCGTCTGTTACGACAGGAATGGGATGACCAATGGGGATAGACGGTTCGTGTGTGAGGTCAATGCCAAGCGCGGTGTACAGAGTGGCGGCGATGTCGGCGGGAGTTGTCGGGCGATCTGTGGGGTAGGCGCCGATGTTGTCGGACGCGCCCACGATATGCCCGCCTTTGATGCCGCCCCCGCCCAAAATCAGACTCCAGCAGTGCGGCCAGTGGTCGCGCCCGCCCGCCCGGTTGATTTTAGGTGTTCGCCCGAACTCTCCCGTGGCAATCACAATGGTATTGTCGTACAGGCCGCGCTCTTTCAGTTCCTCAATCAAACTGGTGTAGCCGTTGTCGAACCAGGGGCCGCACACAGTTTCATAAGCGTCCATCGTCGGGAACGGCGCGCTGCCGTGAATGTCCCACGTAATCTCATCGAAGACGTTCTCGAACATGTTGATAGTGACGAACCGGACGCCGCGCTCCACCAGTCGCCGCGCCAGCAGGCACGATTGCCCGAACCTGTTACGCCCGTATTTGTCGCGTATTCGCTCCGGCTCTTTGCTCATATCAGAGGCTTCGCGGGCTTTGGACGTGGATATGAGAACATCATGCGGCGAATTCTGCGCGTGCTGCGTCACGCTTCCACTATTCGGAAACTCCAATTGGCCCGAAAACAGATGTCCCATTCGCATTATCTGATGCCCTGTGTCATGCGTGACAGCAGTGGTATGGCAGACCGAGCGGACAATGGAAAACATGTCGGCGCGTTTTGCCATGCGCGGAAACAGTTCGGAAATCTCCATACCCGGCACGTTGGTTTTTATGGGTTTGAACGGGCCGCGTATTTCTATGGGGGCATCGGGCTTCATGTCCCACGTATCCAGTTGTGAGGGCGCTCCGCGCAAAAATAGCAGGATGCAGTTGATGTCTTTGTCTTTGCGGACGCTGCCTCGCGCCTGCATCGCCATGAATTCCGGCAGGGTCAGGCCCATGCCCAGCAGCGACAACGCCCCGGCATGGAGGAAATCCCGGCGCGTCATGCTGTCGCGCAGATGCGCGGGTTTGTGGGCATCGAAACGGAACATGGCTGGTACTCCGCAAAAAAGTAAAAATAGTGTGAAAGAGGGTAAGGCAGATTTCGACGGCGGGGCGTGTGCTTCCTGCGCGTTGTAACTCTCGTAAAGCATCTGGCGTAGAAAAAGGTGTTGTGGAGGCATCGTAACCAAAATGCGCAGGCTTCCATGAGCGTATAAGCAAGCGTGTCCCTGTCTTGTAATCGAACTGGTGATAGTATATTGGAAATAGCGCGGCAGGCGAACACGGAAGAGAGAATGATATGCCGGTTTTGGAGTTTAGCTGTGACCTGAATGCGCCGCTGGAAAGGTCTGGGACTTCCACAATTCGGTGGAAACGCTGTTCAAGCTGACGCCGCCCGCCCGCCGCGCCCGCCTGCTCGATCCGCCGGAACCCATGCGGGAAGGCGTTATCTACCGTATTCAGGTGAGGCAATTCGGCGTTATCCCGATCACCATGCACAGCCTGATTTGCGAGATCACGCCGCCAACGGGATTTGTGGACATTCAGCTACCCGGCAAAGGCCCGTTCAAGTCGTGGGAACATCGGCATCGGTTTACCGATTTGACGCCCATCTGCACCCGCCTGACCGACCACGTCACCTACGAACTTCCACTCGGGCGTTCGGGGAGATTGCCAATACACTTTTCGTCCGCCGCGATCTGGAAGCCATGTTCGCGTACCGCCATGCCGTGACCCGCCGCGAACTGGAAGCTACAGAGGGAACAAGGCAATTCTGAGGCGCGACAGATAGCCCATATTCCGGGGAACAATCAAACCGCGTCGCGGCGTCACTACATGCAGTTGCCACAGACGCTGCAAACAATAGGCTTTGCTTTCACCCGAGGAATTTGCATGACCGATATGCGGGCTTCTTCCCCTGCTCACGACGATATTCGCGATGCCCTGTTCACGGCCTCGCACCTGAACACGCCCGGTTCCGCTTCCTCCGGCATCTCCGCGCTATCCCCCATCTGGCGGCAGGCGCTGAACAGGCGCGACGCGCGTTCCTGTCACCAACTGGCGGCGCAGGCCGGGGCTTCAAAAGACGCTGCCGCCCTTGCCGACTTATGCGCGCTTGTGGAAACCCCCTCCGATGCGCGACTGGCGCTGTTGGGCAGGCGCAAAGCGTGGCGGTGGGCGCGGGTTGCGGGCATTAACGCGCTGGGACGCATCGGCGCTGCAGAGGCCATTCCCACCCTTGTTCGCGCCCTGTTCGATCCCGACCCGCACATCCGCGAAAGCGCGGCGTATGAACTGCCCACCTTCGGGCCGGACGTGGTTCCCATTCTGCGCCGGACTCTGCGGGAAGCGCCCGACTGGACCGTGAGCGGCATGGAATCGGCTATCGGCGTTTTGGAACGGATGGGCGACACGTCCGCCGCCCCGGAACTGGCGCATGTGATTGCCGAGCAACTTCCGGGCGATCCGACACGATGGGCGCGACAAACGTTTGTTCGTCCGTTTACGCTTGTGGCGGCATTATTTTGCGTGGCGTGGGGCGCGGCTCTGTTCCATGTCACGCCAGACCCATCCGTACCCGTATGGGAAAGCAGTCTGGAAGTCGGAATCAGCATGGCGGTTGCCGGTTTTGTGCCGCTTGTGTTTCTATACATGCTGCTGGTGTGCGTGGTGTTTCTGCCGCTGCTGAATTTATGCGCCGCGCGGGAGCGGGGACGACTGGCGCAAAGCGCGATTCGAGCGTTGGGCCATTTCAACGACAAGCGGCCTCTGCCCCTGCTGATGGACATTGCGCTTGGCCCGCGTCCCACCCCGGCGCGAATGGCGCGAACCGCCCTGCTGCGCCTGCTTCCCCTGCTGGACGCTTCCGACTGCGACCATCTTGCCCCGCGTACCCGCCATCAGTTTGAGCAGGCGTTGGCAAAGGCCGAACCGGGCATGACACTCGCCCTGCTCAATGCGCTGGAACATGTCGGCTTCGGGCAGGCGGCGGAAACGGTAGCAGTATTGGCGCAGGAGGGCGCGACCGTAGATGTGCGCGAACGGGCCACGCGCCTGCTGCCCCTGCTTCATGAGCGGCAACGCGCCGAGGTTGCCTGCGCGTCCCTGCTGCGTCCCACGTCCGCGCCCACCGCCATTGCCGACGAACTTCTGCGCTCCACAAGCCTGTCCAGTCCGTTTCCCCAGGCGCAGTTACTCCGCCCCTCCTGCGGCAACAGCGACAGTTCGCCAAAAGTTTGAACATTTGCTGCACACAAAGGCGCGTCCGAACCGTTCGGGCGCGCCTTTACTGTACGCGTGTTCACTACCAGATACATTCTTGCCAGTGGTTGAAAATCTCTGTCTACATGGCCTGCGGCCAGTCGTCCTAAGGACGCGGAAATTGTTGAAGCGCAGGGACACAACTTGTTGCGTCAATTTATCGGTAACGACGAGATTTTCAATCCCCGGCAGGAACGGAAATGGCTGCCGGAACAGTGCGGTAAACGCTGCGAATCAGCGTTATGTCGCGGGCAAGCAGCGTGTCCGCTTCAGAGTTTTGCGCCCGGTTGCGTTCCAGCAGGGCGTTCAGACTGTCGGTGTGGGCGTCGTGTTTGGTGTCCAGCGCGAGATGCAGCAGGTTGGTGTTGGTTTCCAGCGCGGCATGAAGGGCGGCGCGTCCTGCCAGCCCGATGCCGTTGCCGCGCAGGTTCAGGCGGCGCAAGGGCGGATTGTCGCGCAGCCATTCGGCAATCTGAATCACGCCCGCATCCCCGATGTGGTTTCCCTGCGCCCCGAGAACTTGTGTGGACGCGCTGTAACCCAAATCCAAATCCCTCAAAACAGGATGGACGCGAAGCGCAGGCAACAGCGCTGCCATGCCTTCCGGCCCGATGTTGTTGCTGCCCAGGCCGAGTTCTTCCAGCGTGGCGTTTTGTTGCAGTCCTTCGGCCAGTATAGCGACGCCCGCATCTTCCAATTGGTTGACGTTGAGAAACAGCGCCTTCAAGGAGGTTGGCGTACACAACAGGAACCTCAGTTCTTTTGCGCTCGAAGGTCCAATGCCGTTACCACCCAGATACAAACGCTGTAGCGTATAATTTTTGTGTACAAGCGCCAGTACGATTGCCGACAATCCCTCCTCATCCAGTTCCGTGTTGACCAAATCCAGAACGCGCAGAGTATTGTTATGCCACAGCATCTCCGCAACATGTTGAACGCCGTTCGCTCCTAAAGGATTGCGCTTCAGCCACAGCCCGGTAACAGACGTGTTACGCGCCAGCGATGCGGACAACTTTGCCGCGCCGGTTTCGCTGATGAAATTGCAGCCCAAATACACGATTTCCAGATGTGTATTTCGCTCTATGAGGCGGGCAACATCGGCTGCGCCCCCGTCGCCGATTCCGTCCGTGCCGAGCAGCAGGCTGGTAATGGTCGTGTTGACAGTAAGCGCGTCCGTAACCATGCGGCAGCCCAACGCGCCTAAATGCTGCTTGCACAAATCCAGCCGCCCGTCTTCCAGCACCGTGCCGCGCGGGAACGAGGTCGGTTCGGCAACGGGCTGATTGGCCTGTAGATGCGCGACAAGCGGCGCAATCTCCGCCACGTCCGGCGGCGCAATCTCAATCACGCCCCGTATCGGACAATGGACGCGCACCGGCTCATTTTGCAGTTCTTCCAGTGATAAGGTCATGTTAGGTTGTTCGTTGTTAGGTTGTTAAGTTGTTCGTTGTAGGTACTGGTGGCGTGATATACAAATCTGAATCTAACAACTTAACAACGAACAACCTGACAACCTGATTTCACTACCACGAATGGGGCGCGTAGTCTTTCAGAAAATGGCCGTACAGGGGCGTATCGGGCGAGTTGACGCC
The DNA here is from genome assembly GCA_963817895.1 of uncultured Chthonomonadaceae bacterium. Lineage (GTDB taxonomy): Bacteria > Armatimonadota > Chthonomonadetes > Chthonomonadales > Chthonomonadaceae > CAWFQB01. Next base: position 604,646 of record CAWFQB010000001.1, on the reverse strand, counting down.
CTGCGCGATGGGATCGTAGATGCGGGCCATGCCGTCCAGAATATCCAGCGGCGTGTAAAAGCCTTTGGCTTCCTGAAGGTACGTTTTTTTGGCGTGGGGGTTCTCATCCGTGATCCAACCCGTATCCACGCTGTTCATGTAAATGCCGTCCTGCGCGTAATCCCCTGCCGATGTGCGCGTCATCATATTCAGCGCGGCTTTTGCCATATTCGTGTGCGGGTGAAACACGGTTTTGCTTTCGCGGGCGAACTGCCCCTCCATCGCCGACACGTTGACGATGAAGCGGCGGGCAAACGGCGAACGCAGCAGCAACGGTTTGAGCTGGCTGTTGAGCAGAAACGGCGCGACGGAGTTGACCAACTGCACCTCCAGCATCTCTATCGCGCTCACTTCGTGCAGGCGCAAGGCCCAACTGTTGACGGGGCGCGTATCTAATTTCTGCCCGTCCGCGTCCCACGCATCGGGCGGAAAGTACGCGCTCATATCGCCGCCCAAATGCCCAGCATACCCCGCCTGATTCTCCAGCAGCACGGAAGATTGTTGCGGAGCAAGAATTATATTTTGCCCCTGTGCCGATAGTGAAGAAATCGCTTCGCGCGGTTCGTCGAGTTGTTCCTCCCGCAGTAAATGCTGATAAAAGGCGAGGGGACGCTTCACCGTTTGCGCGGCGTTGTGAATCACAATATCTAAATGCGGAAGGGTATTCAACAAATGTTGAGCGAACGCTTCCACGCTCGGAAGATGCCGCAAATCCAGCGCGTAAACGTGCAGGCGAGATTGCCACTCGTCCCAATCCGGTTCCTTTTGGAAACGTTCCCGCGCGTCGTGGGCAAAACGCGTGGTGACATGAACGGTCGCGCCATCCCGCAGCAGGCGCAAAACGGTTTGATAGCCGATTTTGATACGCCCGCCCGTGACCAGCGCGATTCGCCCGGTCAGGTCGGCCCGCTGCATCCGTTTCGCGTAGTTGAGCGCGGCGCAATCGGGACACAGCAGATGATAAAAGAAGTGAAGTTGCGCGTACATCTGTTTGCAGATATAGCAGCGCGTCGCTTTGTGAAGCGTGTTCGGAGAAGTGGCGTTCGGTTCGGCAGGTTCGACAGACGGCAGGGGCGCAGGCAATCGCCTGAACTGGCCTTGCCCGCTTTGCGCCCGCACCAGTTCCGTTTCTGCTTTCGCCTGCCGGTCTGCCTCGCGTTCCGTGCCGCGCCCTGCCAGTCGTTCGCCTTTTTTGCCCGTCTTGTGGATTTTGGCGATCAGCGCCTTCATCCGCGCATGGTCATCGATCATGGCCGGATCGTCCGCCACGCGCTGTAACACATTCAGGCAAATTTCCAGTTCCTGCGGGGGTATGTCCATAAATTTCAGGTGGATAGGGAGTGGGGAGTAGGGAATAGGGTGTTTTCTACTCCCCACTCCCTACCCCCTACATTTGTGGGGACCGGAAGGGATCGAACCTTCAGCCTCGGAACTGTTTGCCGCGCTCTTCCGTTTAAGCTACGATCCCCGTATGGCCGCTTCGGGGTCGGGAGTGGAATGAACGGGAATTGCACCCGTAACATCGTTGATGTCGTCAACGCGCTCTTCTGATTGAGCTATCATTCCTCTTGCGAAGCGGCTGTTCCGATATTAGGCAACGTAGGATTATTCTCCTGCTGTCCAGCACAAAATAAAGTGTTCTTGCTCGTCTTCCAGCGGGTAATGGTGTTTGGGCAGGTCTTTGCGCCAGTCTTCAATTTGCGCGATGGCTTCCTTTCCGGTCATCCCGTGCCGAACCAGCCAGCAGCCGATGACCGTGCTTGTGCGCCCATGCCCGCCCCAGCAGTGTACGTAGGTGGGAGTGTTGGCCTGAACGGACTCGTCAATGGTATCCAGTATGCGCTTCATGTCGGCATGGTTGGGAACCCAGGCGTCGCGGATGGGAAAGCGCAGGCACTCCACCTGTATGCCCTGAGCGTCTGCCGCTTCCGTCAGTTGCGCCGCGTAGGGAATGAATGTCTTTTTGTTCCAGCCGGTTTCCGTTTCTTCCATCAGGTTCACGACGCGCCGGATGCCACATGCCACCAGCCCGCGTATCTTCGCTTCCCGCTCCTCCTCAGAAACCGCGCCCGGATACTGTCCCGCGCAAAGCAGTCCCGGCTTCACCCAAAAATTCTGCGCAAACGGTTTCATTTGCATGAGGATGTTTCCTTTGTTATGGGCGGAGTAGCCCTCAACCCCCAACCCCTTCTCCCAAAGTTGGTAGAAGGGGAGTATTTGAAATGAACGATGCGCAACCCTTACGGACGGGCGGCAATGCACAGGCTGCTGCCGTCTACCGATACCGTCACGCCATCGGCGGCAAGCGCGGACAGGCGCAGTTTGGTTTTACAAATGCGAACTCGCCTGCCGCTCCACACGCGGGCAACCGGCGTTTTTTGACTGACGGGGGCGATGGGCGCGGACGCCTCCACAATCAGTTTACCCTGTTCGGCGCGAACGGTCAGCAATTCGCCGTCCGTCCAGCCAAGCTGCGCGATGATGCGGCTTGAAATCGCCAACGCGCCATCCTGTCGCCCGGTTGTGAAGCGCGGCGCAGTGGAATGACTGCTGCGGTTGCGGGCGGCGGCTACTGTGGGCGAACGTTTCAGCAGGCCGAGCGGATCGGCGGCTACGCAGTCGGACAGGTCACGCGCCTGATTCGCGGGAACGGGCGGCAGGGCGTCTTTGACTCAAACCGGCATAATCGGAAATTCGCGCCGTCTGATGATGGTACAAATACGCCTGCGCGGTTTTGGTTCCGCCGTCCGTTGTCACGTCCATCAACTGCCGGCCATAGTCATAATACGCCATTGCGCCGGAATTGTAAATGTCGCGCACCACTTCTGCCACCTCGCGATGCCGGACAGGATACTTCGCGGTTTTCAGCGCGTTGGAAACGTCCAGCGCGGTGAAACTGTTCTTCGCCTGCATCAATTGCAGTACCTCATTCTCTACGACGTTTGTCAACGGGATGCTTGCATTGCACATGGTTCATTTTCTCCTTTGTCAGCCGGTACAGGTTCATGCCCGAATGTGGTATTGATACCCTTGCTACTCTGTACAGGTTATGAAAAGGGGAAAGCGCGGAGGATTGTTTTCAACGTGAAAAAGCCCCATCATTCCTGACGGGGCTTTGTTATAGAGATGAAAATGACAGGGCCTCAATTTTGCCCGAACACCTGAATACCCTGCGCAATGCTTACTCGGGCTGCGCGTGGCGCTCGTGCAGCCAGGCGCCCGGACTGATGCGGCGCATCTTGCTGCCGTCCGCCAGCGCGTAAGCGGCGTGGGCCGCGCTCAGGCGAGCCATGCTGCTCAATTCGACATCGCTTTCCAGTTCCAGCGCGCTTTCGCTGTGCAGATGCGCGTATTCCAGCGTATTCACTTCCAGCAGATGCACCAGCCGCTCCACCGCTTCCTCACGGGTCTGTTCGCGGTTCTGGCTCCGCTGTTCTCTCTGACTGATCTGACACTTCCGTTCCATCAACATGGCAGTCATGGCCTCGTCCCCTTTCTGCGCCCTCTTTCCAATTCTCACGCGAACCGCGTCGCTCTTCGGCGCGTTCGCGTTCTTGCCCGCGCGACGGGCTTCGTCTGCTCGATCAAAATGGCATATAGTATTCACTAAGATTTCCTTTGCGATTCCGGAAAATACCCGGCTGCTCGACCGTAGTTTTTCCTGCTTTTTATGAACGTCTGTCGGTTGATTTTGTGACATCCCGCATAGCCGCGTTCATACATACGGTGGTTCTCGCCTCGAACGTTCTTTCTCCGAAACGCTCGCGCGTATTCAAAATTTCGCTTCCAAAACAAAACCCGCCGGGAACAGGGGTTCCGATGGCGGGCGCGACACAATAAACGTCCTGCTGACGGGGTTATACCCCGACAGGATTACGTTATGCGCGCGCTCCTCAGAACGCGGCCCGATTGCGCGGCCCGAACTCTCCACCAGATTATCTGCATATGAAAACAACCCCTATCGGTTTTCTTACATCCCTGGCTTGCTGGTTGATAATGGCGCACTGCTTGTATACGGAAGATTGAGCAGGTTTCGTTTGCCCGCAGTGTCTGTGTTTGCCAGAAAATGCTGCATCGCGCATCTTCACTTATATAGACACTTCACAAGCCCCATTGGTTTCACCCAATTTACATTCTTTTTTCGCGGCTTCTACAGCTGCGCCTTCAAACGCTTCCACCGCCTTATCGTTTCCACCCGCGCGGCTGCTAAAGAAGGATTGGACGGCAGGAGAAAGCAAGCCGCAACAACAATATACAGATACTGTTCATCCGCATAAAGATAGCTGGAAAGGAATAAAATAGTCATGCTGCCACATCTTCGCCGCGTTTTCGCGCTGTGCGTTCCTGTATTCTCTCTGCTTGCCTGCCGCGCTCTGTCCGCGCAGGATACTTCATCCTTCATCCTTCATCCTTCATCCTTCTCCCTGCTGTCCGCGCAGGATGCAAAGCCGAATGGAAGCCCGCCCTTGTATGAGGAAGAAGTATCCGCTTCCAATCCCATTCGCAGCGAACAGGCGCGGGAACTGGACGCTTACATTCTGAAATCAAAAGGCGATACCGTGCGCCTGAACCATCTGTTCACGCCGGACTACAGTTCGCCCCGCGCTTATGAAGCGTCCACCCGCAAACTGCGGCAGGCGTTTGCCGACAGCATCGGCTACCCGCCGCCCGGACAGCCGCCCGCAAACGAAACCCCGGAATTCAAACAGATCGGGCAGGACGCGCTCGGCACATATTATCGCGTGTCCATTCCCATTCTGTCCGGCGTCCATTCCGTCGGCGTTTACATCGTGCCAAAAGGCTTAAAAGGCCGCGCGCCGCTTGTAATTGCCATGCACGGCGGGGGCGGGTCGCCCGAAGTGGCCCTGTTTCACGGCGGCGCGAACTATCACGACATGGTGCGGGGCGGGGTAAAGCATGGCTATGTGGTCTTCGCGCCCACGCATCTGTTTAACGCGCAGGGCTATCCCGACAATGTCCGCAATCAGATGGATGAGCGCCTGCGGCTAGTCGGAACCAGTCTGACAGCGGTTGAAATCGCCAAAATCACGCGCAGTCTGGATGTGCTGTGCAAGCGCCCCGAAGTGGACGCGAAACGGATCGCGATGGTGGGATTGTCGTATGGCGGCTATTACGCGCTGGTCACGCCCGCGCTGGAACCGCGCATCAAAGTGGCGGTATCGAGCTGCTACTTCGGCGTTCAGGAGGGCCGTTACGAGCGCGACGAACTGAGTGTACCCTCCGACTTCAAGTTCAAGGATCGCTTCACCCTGTTGCGCGACCCGGAAATCGTCGCGTTGATTTGTCCCCGCGCCCTGCAAATACAGGCCGGAACGCATGACGACACCGACCACCGCGACCCCGGCGTCCGGCAGGCTCCCCTTGCCGCCAACTATTACAAGCGTCTTGGACGCAGCGAGGAGTTTCAGTTTCAGGTGTTCGAGGGCGGCCACGAATTCTTCGACGCGCCCGCCTGGGAGTTCCTGCAAAAACATCTTTGAGTCAGAGTTAGCCGCGAATACACGCGAATTGTTTCCATGCGCAAAGCGACGCTCTACACTTTTGGAACCTGACGGCGTGGAATCCGTCTGATGGTTGATACAAAGCAATTGTGCGCAGAAGCGTGGAGACAAAACTACATGAAACGTTTTCGCAAAGTGTTGCTGGCGCTGGCGGCCCTCCTGGGCGTCGTGATCGTCGGCGGCATCTGGCTGATTAATAGCGCCCTGAATGTGGCGAGTGACGTGGTGGACAGTACATTGAGCGGCGCGCAAAAAGTGCAGGCCGTCGCGCAAAGAGAGATCGCAGGGGCAGAGCCGAACGCGCGGAACGGCGTTAAAGCAGCCGCTGTCGGCGCGGAAAAGTCGCCGGACGCGCCGGACAAACCTGCGTCCGTCAAGAACGCGCCTGAAACTTCGGTTGCCGGTGATACGCCTGATCTGGCTACCGAGACGGCAACAAACAGCGCGGCCAAACCGACAACAAAAGACAGCCCAAAAGATAACACAAAGGACAAACCGAAGGCCGAGGAGGACAGTTGGGCGGATGTGGGAAGCCTCCTGAGCCTGTTTCTCAATGATGGCGAAGATGATGGCGATCTCGCGGGCCTGCTGAAGTCGGGCGACAAAGACGCGACAAGCGGGGAAGCAAAGGATGGCGACAAAGCCGCCGAAAACAAGTCCGGCGGCAAAAAGGACGGCGATTCTTTAACGGACCTGATCCCCGGAGCCAACTCGCCCACTGTGAAGGGCTGGATGGCCGGAAAGTACAAGGGCAAAGAGGCGCAGGCATTTGACGACGCGCTGGAAGACCCCAAGTTCCTGCGGATGCTTTTCTTTCTCGGCGGCGGCATGTAGTTGACTCTCACCCCCTGCCCCTTCTCCCAACTTTGGGAGAAGGGGCATGTACACGGATGATTTCCACCACAAACTTGCCCTCCGTCTTGAGGTTAAGGCTCTTCTTTATTCATACTCCGACTAAGCGTTAGCGCAGATGACAGTAATTTTTTGAAATACTTGGAAAGAGGTTAGGACATGAAAGAAACCGTTCGTTCATTTCGCATTTATCTCTACCTGGTGAGTGTCATCGGCATACTCTCCAATCTTCTTGTGATGAGCGAGACGCGATTGCCCCTTCTGGATCGGGCGGTTGGATTTTTGGGGCTGGCGCTCGGTGTGGTTGTGTTTTATCTCGGCGCGACGCTTCCCACCAAACTGCGTTCGGACATAGGCTTCGTGAAGGGGGTTCTCTGGACGCTCGTTGGTATCAACGGACTTGCGCTCGCGGAGTCCGTGTTTCACGCGCTGGCCGGAACCGGTTCGCTTCAAATCATACCAATCATCAGTATCCTGATCGGCCTGTATCTGCTTGCAAACGCGCGCCGATTGCACACGGAGCTTAATGCCCCGGACAACCTTTCTAACCTTGCCGGTTCGCCACCGAACTCGTAATTGCCATTTGCGCGACTCGGATCGGGATAGAGTCCGGCTTAGAGGCCCGAGCCGAGACGGCTCCAATTCAACGCCAGAAGCGGAGCGTCAGGAAAGCCACAACCCCCCGGCCCAACGCCCATTGCCAGATACCGCAGCATTGTAGCGCAGTATAATGCAAAAACCATGGGCCAATAGTTCTAAACATCACTCTTTCAGACTCTACTCAATCTCAACCGACTGCCATGCGTCTGTCTTCCCCCATTTCCATGCGGCGGATCAAACCCTCTTCCATTTGATAGATGTGCTGAACCATCAGGTCTTCGAGCAGATGGCCTTCCAGATCATGCACCACTTGATGTACATCAATTACGATGCGCCCGTTCGCGTCCGTTGCAAACCGGAGAGGTTCGACATGGGGGGCAACCAGGTTCCACTGCCTGGTCCAGTAGGCGCGTACCCCGTCATGCCCATGAACGTAGCCGCCCTCCATCGTGTTGGGCCATTCCACTTCGGGGCGCATGGTTGCTAACGCGGCTTCAAGGTCGCGGGTGTTGAACGCGCGGTAAGCGGCAGTCAACAGTTCCTGGTCAGTCGTCATCGGGGCCTCCATATAAAGTTCTTCAGGGTTGTTTGCTGTTGGCTACGATTTGGCAAAGGTAGCCAGGTCAAGGTAATTGATTTTTATCAGCAGTCCGTCCGGCGTTGCGACCTGCAACTGCGCTCCAAACGCTTCGTCTGCCGCGCCACGAACGATCTTTACCCCCGCTGCTTCCAACTGCGTTTGCAGGGCGTCCAGCGGTTCCCCGGCTTCAAAACTGAGTTCAACCAGCCCTTCCTGTTGTTCAGGATTGGGCGGATGCGCCAGAAGCCCGATCTCCGCCCCGCCAAGCGCGATTTGCGCCCAATCGCTGTCTCGGCTCCGGGTGAGTAGAGTGCCGCCAAGCGCTTCGTAGAAGCGGATTGAAGCGGCCATATCTTCCACATGAACCATCGGCTGAAGTTTCAGAGTGGGAGCGGCGTTGTTCATCGCGTGTTCCTCCATAATGGGTTGTTGCAGGTAAGCTGCAAGGATTTTAGCAACCAGGTCCGACAGGGAAAGCTGTTCGTCAAGGGCGCGGTATTTCGCGGCGGCGATGAGCTGTGGCTCAAGGTAAATGTTGAATTGCTTCTTTGGTGTCGTCATGTTGCTAGTATACTAGTATGTTAGCAATAGGTCAAGGGAATTGGAGCTTACCGGAGAAAATATGCTGAATATTTACGGCAGGACTTGCTCTTGACGCTGTGGAATAGGGTTGGCATGAATATGGCGTATTTTGGGGACAATAAGGAGGGCCAAAACACATGCGCAGCATCAACCATTCTCTGATTGCAGCCGCCGCCTTCGCGCTTCTTGCGCCGATGCCGGGACAGGCGCAGACGGCAGCAAATCGGGGCGGGCGAATCAACAACCTCAAAGTCCTTTCCGACAAGATTGACGATACCACCACGCCCGAAAATATCCTGAAATCGTTTGTCAAACCCGGCATGACGGACGAACAGCGGGCCAAAGCGCTGTGGACGGCATCCGTGAAATACCGGCATCAGACCCTACCACCCAACGAATACATTTCCGGTGAATGGGAAGCGCACGACCCCGTAAAAATCTTCGATGTGTACGGCTACTGCATGTGCTGCTGCTGCTCGTCGCTCATCGAATCGCTCAACCGGCTGGACGGACGCGAAGCGCAGGGGCGCATCCTCAACGGGCATAGCGTGGCGGAAGTGAAATATAACGGCGCGTGGCACATGTACGACTGTTCGCTCATCACCCTGTTTCCCGAAACCGGAAACCGGCGAACTCGCGGGCGTGGACGATATTTCCAAAGCCGTCAAAGACTGGTACAAAACGCATCCCGGCTTTGAAGGCAACAATGACAAAATTTTCCAGTTGATGAAAAGCGACGGCTGGATGGGCTGGAAGGACAAAGGTCCCGCCCTGCTTGCCAACAACGCCACCATTCGCATGGGCTACTACCCCGCCCGAACGCACGGCTGGGACGCGACCATGCTGGAATACAACCGCAACAGCGAAGTGTACGAGTACGGCTATCAGCTTGGACACCGCGCCCTGTTCTCCCTGCGTCCCGGCGAGTCGCTGGTTCGGGAAGCGGGCAATCACGGCCTACACGTCAACAAAGATGTAGCCCCCAATTTCGTGATGCTGAAAGCGCAGGTTCCGCAGGGCGATCTGGCCTATGTGCCGGACTATGTGCCGGGATATGAGGGCGGCGTGGTTGGCAACGGCTACCACCGCTACGCGCCCAATCTCGCGCAGGGCGAACTGGCGCAGGGCGCGTTGATTTATGACAATCTCGCGTCCGGCCTTTCCGCTGCGCCCAACATCCCCGCATTGTGCGCCAAAATAAGTGGCAAACCCGGCGTCGCCATCCTTGAAATGAACTCGCCGTATGTGTATCTCGGCGGGCGCGTCAAAATCAACGCGCAGACTCGAACCGCGCAGGACAAAGTGACCGTTTCCCTGTCCACCAACAACGGGCGGACGTTCGCGCCCCTGTGGAGCAGCGACAAAACCGGCGCAACCGAAACCACGATTGATCTGGGCGACCGCATTACGCGCCGTTACGCTTACCAACTGAAAATAGAGATTGTCGGAATGGCCCCGAACAGCGCTGGTCTGAATACGCTGGCGATTGAAAACGACATTCAGCACGCGCCCCGCACCCTGCCCCGGCTCGGCAAGGGCGCAAACACCATCACCATAGCAGCGGATACCGACACCAACATCGCCACGCGAACCATCAACTGCCGCATCACGCCCGATACGAACTTCACCAAAAACGAAACGTCCGGCACAATGGGCGTACAGTTCGACAACCTGCGCATGACGGAGGGCGGCGGTTGCTGGTGGCAGGGCGGAATTGGCAGCATGACCGTACCCATCGAAACTCCCGGCGACATGACCACGCTGCGCTTCGGGGCGCACATCCGGGCTAGAGGCGACAAAGATGTGGTGAAACTGAAACTCAGTTTCGACGGCGGGCAAACATGGACGGACGCGGGGCAAATCAACGGGCCGACGCCCGCCACCACGAAATATTTCCGCTTCGCCAACGTTCCCGCCAACACCCGCAAGGCTCTGCTGCGCTATGAAATGACCGGCAACAACACGGTCGGCGTATTCACGTTCCGGGTAGACGCCGATTACAAAGACCCACTCGCGCCCGTCAATTCCGGCGGGTTCAAACCGTTCACCGTCGTCCACAACTGGAAAGAAAACGGGCAGGCCAAAACGTTCAAAACAACCGTTACCAGACTGCCCTTCACCTACAAAATCAACGCGGACGCCGACCCGCAAATGGTGTCCGTCGCGTATGAGATGAAGTAGCCGTCAGCCTCTTCTCCCGCTGAGAGAAGAGGCTACTGTGATAAAGGAGAATGATACAATGCTTGACACAACACAAATTGATTTCTTCAATGCGCAGGGATACGTGATTGTTCCCGGCCTGCTGTCTTCGGAAGAAACGCGCCTGCTGTCCCAAATCTCCCGGCTTGATTCGGAACTGACGTCGAAGATGTTGGATCGCAAGGATGCGCAGGGCGGAACGGCGCAACTGGCGCTGACCAATGATCTGTCCGACACCATTTACAGCGCGATTGTCCAGTCCGAGCGCATGGTACGCCCCATGGAAGCCATGCTTGGCGGCGAAGTATACCACTATCACCACAAAGTTTCCGCCAAAAAGCCGTTCGAGGGCGGCGCGTGGGAATGGCATCAGGATTACGGCTACTGGTACAACAACGGCTGCCTGTTCCCATACATGGCAAGCGTCTACATCGCCATTGACCCCGCCACAAAAGCAAACGGCTGTATGCAGTTGATTGCCGGTTCGCAGAATATGGGGCGCATCGAACACGGCAAATCCGGCGAACAGACCGGAGCCAACATGGAGCGCGTCAATGAGGCTCTGAAGCGCATGGAACTGGTCTACGCGGAAATGGACGCGGGCGACGCTCTGTTCTTCCATTCCAACACCCTCCACCGTTCCGACCAGAACCGCAGCCCCAATCCGCGCTGGGGCCTGATCTGCTGCTACAACGCCGCCCGAAACGATCCCTATAAAACCGGCGGCCATCCCAACTACTCCCCGCTGCCGGCGCTGCCGGACACCTCCATCATGGAAATGGGCCTGCGCCAGTTGGAAAAATTGCAGACGCAGGCGGAGTGAAGCGGCGCGGAAGAGAGCTATCGGTAATCGCGTGGGTCAATGCAAGAGTCGTAGGTCGCTTTATCAAACTTGCACCAATCCATGTTGTTGATGCCGCGCTGGTTTGTTGCGGAAGGACTGCTTGGAAAAGCGCAGGCAAGTTTGATCCAGCGATTTTGGAGATTGGCTACGATGCGGATGAGGGTTGATAATTCGCTCAAGTCTTGATCCTGACTGAAGATGAGAGCGACATCGAATTCGGACTGGTGCGCAGCATTTAGAACATCAAGAGCGAGACGAACATCTATTCCCTTCTCCTCGCCGCTTGAAAATGTGTGGTTTCCAAAACCGGGAACCTCAATGGTTTTGTTGCGATAAACGAGCGGACGGCTATAAACGACAACATTGGGAAGGCGGCCAAGCGCCGCCAGTTTCCGCGTCCAGAAAGTATGCCACAGTGGATTATCGCTTGCAGAGGGAACACCTGTATAGAACTGTACGCGGTCAAGTTGCCATCCGCGAGACGCGCAAACGGCCTGAGCAAGCTTGAGAACGTCATAGTTGGGATGGTTGTAGCCGAAGGCATTACGGACGTTGTGATAGAGATTTTGACCATCAATGAACGCGATAGTACGCTTGACAGCGGGTTCTTCAGGCATGGGGTACCCCAAATAAATAAACCCGACTGAGGCCTTGCGGCAAGTCAGTCGGGTAAGAAGTATTTAGATTATAACCCCTTTGCATGAAAAAGTCAACAGTGGTTTTGTAAGTTTTTCTGTTGAAGATGTACGGGATTAGCGTGTTTGCAGGTTTTCAGGGACTTTATCTCATCACCCCGCAGACCTAGAATCAGCATGGCGTTCTGACATGAGAGAGTTATGGCTTCAAATCTTTCAATGCCGTGTCGTGAAACTGCTTGAAATTCAAATGTGTGTACGCTAACTCCACATTCGCGTCTTGACGATGCTTATTTAAGATTTGAGCAGCAAAACTCGGCAATGAAGCTGTGGACTTTTGATAAGAGTCTATCAGGCTTTGCATAAGATGCTTGTATCCCAGTGCTGAAACAGCCTCAATATCCTCGCTGCTCAATATCGTAAGAGGCATCACGACTGGCGATGTCGGCTGTATGTCTGTTAAATCCTTTCTCATCTCAGCGTCGAGCATCTTTGCAATAAATTTATTGCAGATTGTAGTGTCGTAACTGATGAGAACTGGATAGATATTCTGTTGCCCGCTAATATCGAGTCTCTTCATGGTATCTTGCTCTCCCTTGAGCAAACGGTTTATGCTTCGACCTAACTGACGCGCGCCTTTAGGTTTCTCCTCTGTCCCGCTGAACCGGCTCAAAATATCCTGCTTTAACTGTGTGCCGTCACCGGAGTATTTTGATTTGTGCATGAGTAGAGAAGCCTTAACTTCCATAACTATCCAAGCGTCCTCTGTCTCAATGAGCGAGTCACAAATTTCTTGCGTTGAATTAAATCTTAGCGAATCGTGAAGGCGCATTTGCTTGGATTGATCACAGGCATGAGCCAGCACCCGTTTTACGTATATTTCAAAGACATCTCCGAAGTAGGCGCGAAAATGCTCTTGTTTATCTGGAGGCGATTTATCAAGAATGCGCCACCAAATTCCATGCGTAAAGAAGCGAAGCAGTAGGTTCCTATCATAGAAGATGAAGTAATGTTCGTCAACTTGGAAAAACGGGAAACGTTCCAGAGCCGCAATTTTATGTCCGTGTCGTTGAACTGCCCTATCCTCTAGCTCTTTCCTCATGTCCATTAGAGGACAAGCAAGTATTTGGAGTACCTTTTGCGCCGTTTCAGGGGAATGTACGGTGGTGAGAAAGTATGTTTGGGTGTCAATAACATACTTCGCCCAAGGTGCTTGCCCCTGAACATCCTCACTCGCACTCCGGGCCAGAAGAAAATAAAGGACGCGGAGAAAAATATCCAGATCCACATCGTAAGCAACGCGGAACTCACTGGCGAAGGATACGTAACTTCTGCGATTTTTGACGGTGGTTTCTTCTGGAATACGGAGCCAGAGTTGAGCCGCTCTGCCTATGACGTTTATGAGATCATTATCCAGAGCCAATTCGGATATTTCGAGCATCAGCCGGGTAAGCTGGACATAAGGGTCTTCTCCTGCCACTACAGGCTTTTCAAACACCATTAAATCTGTAGCCATTAGACAGACATCCCCGACCGAATTTAATATTCTATCTAATGTGTGGATTGAATGTAAGGCCACCCTGATTCTGACAGACCTGAAGTGCATGGCGCAAGACAAAAAGTAGTTGCTGCCTGTAAGAATAGAACTTGACGTGAGCTACGACCGAACGGGCTGGCAAAAATCTGTTGTTGAAGCTCCGGGGAAAAGAGGTCATGCACAAGTTCGGCTTGCCGATGGTGCATCTCTTGATGAGAAACGGCTGTGTCCATGCAGTATCGATTATTCAGCGCTGCAATGATGCCTAAAATAGCGTTGATGTCAATATCTCGTAAAATTGCATTCATTTCTTCCAAAGTTGCGGGTTTTCCAGTAACCTCGCTGTAAGTCAGGGGGAAAGCTACATTATTCTGCTTTGCATGATTGGCGCGTTGCCAAATACTTTGTAACTGCGGTGTTGAAGCTGAAAAAGAACGTTTTATACGGATGCTTCGGTTTTTCATGAACGATGTCCCCCAATTTATTGAGAAGATTAATATAACACCCGACATGATTCTACTCTAAAAGGTTGCGTTGTGGCTTACCTGTTCAACAAAATTTGTTTTCAGGTAAGTTGCAATCTCGCGTTACCGTTGACGCGCTATCTCTAAAGCCATGCGACTTTGCAAGGCGTCAAACACGCGAATAATGCCCGCAGAATCTCTAACTTATCCAAAGATTTTTGCGCAACCCGTCCAAGCATGAAAAGTGTAAGCACTTGGAGAGATGTGCAGGCAGGAGTTTGGCAAGAAGTAGCGAATGTTGAGGAACAGTATAGGGGTAGAGGCAAGGGCAAAAGAATGAAGCCGGAAAAGCAAATAAATATCTTTTTTATGCGAAGGGAAATAACGATGAGAACGGTTCAAGGACTACGGCGATGGCCGCAACGAAGAAGTGGTCTTCTGGCTTTCACCGTCCTGATTGCAAGTGGGCAGGCGCGGGCGCAACAGATTGACGTTGGCGCGTGGAAACCTGCGCCTGCGCCCTTAATGACGCGCTTTGCCCGCGATGTGTCGCCCGACAAGCCGCGCCCGGAATATCCGCGCCCGCTGATGCAGCGCAAGGAGTGGCAATCGCTCAACGGGCTGTGGCAGTTCGCGTTTGATGACGCGGATACGGGCGGCAAAAGCGGCTGGCAAACGGGCAAACCCCTGCCGGAGCGGATACTGGTTCCGTTCACGTTTGAGGCCGCGCTGTCGGGCATCGGTAAGGGCAAGGAGATTCACGAACACCTCTGGTATCGGCGCGAATTCGCGGTTCCGGCCCAGTGGAGCGGACAGCGGATTCTGCTCAACTTCGGCGCGGTGGACTGGCAAACGACGGTTTATGTCAACGGCAAAATGGTGGGCGAACATGTGGGCGGGTACACGCCCTTTACCTGCGACATCACCAACGCGCTGAAAACCAATGGGCCGCAGGAGGTGGTTGTTTCTGTTTACGATCCCGCCGACCCGAAAAAGGAGGGCAAGCAGCCCAAAGGCAAGCAATTAGGCAGCGAAAGCATCTGGTACACGCGCACTACAGGAATCTGGCAGACCGTGTGGCTGGAACCCGTTTCGCCCGTCCATATTGACCGTGTAATCCTGACGCCCGCCTACTCTGAGGAAAACCGGAAGGGCGATTTAACCCTTGCCGCCAACATTACCGGCAGGCAGGCCGTGACTTTGGAAACCATCATTACGGGAAAGGGGCAAAAAGCAACAACGGTGACGCAAACCGCCAATCCGCTGCAAAACCCCATTCTGCATATCTCGCTGCCCAACGTTTCGCCCTGGACACCCGAAACCCCCGCGCTCTACGACATTACCCTGCGCTTGAAACAAAACGGCAAGGTTATAGATGAGGTAAAGTCGTATACGGCTTTTCGCAGTGTCGGCATTGCGAATGGGCGGCTGACGCTCAACGGCAAGCCGTACTTTTATCGCGGCGTGTTAGATCAGGGATTCTGGCCGGACGGGATTTACACGCCTCCCACCGACGCGGCGATTAAAAATGACGTGGAGATGACGAAGAAACTGGGCTTCAACATGGCGCGTAAGCACGTCAAAGTAGAAGACCCGCGCTGGTACTACTGGTGCGATAAACTCGGCCTTGCCGTGTGGCAGGACATGCCCTCCAGCCACAGCCTGACCACGCCCGATGCGCGCGAAAGCTTCGCCAACGAGTGGATTGAGGTTCTGGCGGATGTGCATAACAATCCCTGCGTCGTCCACTGGATACCGTTCAACGAGAATTGGGGCGACCCGCAGGAGTTTCAGGACAGCATTGTGCGCCTGACCCGCGAGTTCGATACCAGCCGCCCGATTACCGATGCCAGCGGATGGACGCAGCGCGGCCTGACAGATGTAATTGACGTTCATGATTACGGCAACAACCTGCTGCGGCAGGGGATCGCAAATCCCATAAAGCCGAAAGTGGTGGGCGAATACGGCGGCATAGCTCTGCCCGTCCCCGGCCATACATGGACAAAGGGTTGGGGCTATCAGACGGTACATGACCCGGCAGGCTTGATAGACCGCGTCCGTTTCCAGACAAGCCAGCTATTTGAAGCGCAAAATCTGTCGGGCTTCGTGTACACGCAATTAACCGACGTAGAACAGGAACTCAACGGCCTGCTCACCTACGACCGCCTGCCCAAAGCCGATGTAAAGAAAATGGGGCCGGTTTTTGAAGGCTTGGACCGCGCTTCCAAACTCAACGCGCAACGTTAAATAACTATGACATACTTCGTCTGTTTAACTTTTGATTTTGACGCCGTTTCGCCTTGGATTTACCGGGATATGGCGACGCCCACGCAGTTGTCGCGGGGCGAGTTCGGCATTATCGGCGCGGCCCGCCTGCTGGCGTTGCTGCAAAAATATGACATTAAGGCCACATGGTTCACGCCGGGGCATACGCTCGACACCTACCCGGAGATTTGCGCCCGTATCCATGCGGAGGGACATGAAATCGCGCATCACGGCTATCTGCACGAGCCGCCCGGACAACTGACCCGCGAACAGGAAGAGGCGGTTCTCATACGCGGCAGCGCGTGTATCGAGCGCGTAACAGGACAAAAGCCGCGTGGCTATCGTTCCCCGGCGTGGGATTTAAGCCCCCACACCATAGAACTGCTGTTGGCGCGCGGCTTTGCCTATGACAGCAGCATGATGGCGCAGGATCATCACCCCTATTATGCGCGGGTTGGGGATCAGTTTCCCAAAGACGGCCCGGTCGTGTTCGGGCAGCCGTCACCCCTGATTGAAATGCCCATCAGTTGGTCGCTGGACGATTTCCCGCACTTCGAGTTCCGCAACGGGCCGAACGGCATTTTACCCGGCCTACAACGCGCCGACGACGTGCTGGCAAACTGGCTGGACGATTTCCGCTACATGGCGCAGACTGAAGAGTGGGGCGTCCTGACGTATACGTTTCATCCGCAGGTGATCGGCAGGGGGCATCGCATGTTGATGCTGGAACGCCTTATAAATTCCCTGCGCGATATGGGCGCGACCTTTATCCGCATGGACGAAGCCGCGCAATCGTTCGCGCAGCGCAAATAAACATCCTGAATCGCGCCCATGTCGCGTAATACAGGCGGGAAATTCGACAGGAAACCGGCGACGGGGGAAGGAAGATACCCGGTAATTTCGCCCGAAAAAGGATGCCCCTGTACCCATGCCCAACGCTTTTCTGCTCACGCTCCGCCGCCTGAATAACGCGCCTCTGCCTGCCAACGCGGGGGATGTGGTTCATGCCGCTTTCTTCGATCTGCTGTCGCGGGGTGACGCCGGCCTGACCGAACGCCTGCATGACGCCAATGCCCGCAAGCCCTTTACTGTCTGCCTTGCGCCATGCAACGCTGACGCTTCACCGCATCCATTGCCAGCCACCCGCCACCATTTGCCGGCCACCGGTCACGCCCTGCGCATCACGCTGCTGGACGAGGAGTTGTTCGCGCCGTTCGTGGATGGATTGCTGCGGCAGTCTGAAATTGCGCCGCTGCGCCTGGGAAACGCGCTGTACGCGCCCGATGCCCTGCTGACCACCTCCGCTCTCCACGCCGAAGCGGGCAGCGCGTCCTTTGCCGATTTGTGGACGCAAACGCCGCCCGCCGACGCGCTGGCCTTGCGCTTTGTCACGCCCACCGCGTTCCGTTCGCATGACCGGGACGTTTGCTGGCCCGACCCGCGTTTCGTGTGGCAATCGTGGGCGCGCGTGGAACACCCATTCTCCCGCCGACGCTCCAAAAATTGCCGAAGAGGCCCTGCTTGCCGCCGCAGAACGTATTGACCTGACGGCGTATTAACTGCAAACCCGTAAAACGCGGCTGAAAGGCGTGGCGCAAAACGGGTTTGTCGGCGAATGTCGCTTTGACTTGAAAGAGTTGTCCGCTGAGGAGCGCCATATTGCCAGTGTGCTGGCCGAATTCGACTTCTACGCCGGAACCGGGCGCAAAACCGGCATGGGCATGGGACAAACGAGAGTCAGGGGTTAGGTTTCAGGAGTCAGGTACCCCTGTTGAGGCGGTGAGCAGTGTTCCCCCTGATGACTCGTTGAGAGAGGAAAAGGATTGGGGTTGCAGCGCTAACCTCCAAACCACGCGAAAAGGGGTGAGGTTAGCGCTGCAAAAATTAATCTCGAAAGGCTTGACACCATGCTTCTCATCGACTATAATGCCTGCATGTTTCCAACTATTTTCGAGGTTAGCGCCGATGAGAAGGAAATATGAGATAGAGGGTTGCAACCCAACCTCTTCCCCGTAGGGGATTGAAACTTTTTTTCATGCCTGCGGCTTTGACAAAAGTGCGCAGAGGTTGCAACCCGACCTCTTCCCCGTAGGGAATTGGAAACGGAAATAATCGACTTACTGCGATCTTGGAAAACCAATCTCCGTGATGTACCGTTTGATGAAAAAAGGCGCAACAGTTCGGGCAGGATCGTATAGCCCGGATTGCTGCGCCTTTTTCGGTGTTTAGAGGGCGCTTTGAAACGGCTTGAAACGATGCGCGGCCTCGAGGCATGATTACAGGGGACAGGGATTAAGGGCTGACGTGATGGAGTTGATGCCTGGTGACGATTTTGTACCCGGATTTGTGGTTCCACAGCCGGGATTGGTTGCGTCTGAAATGGTTTTTGACCAAGCCCCGGTTCCGCAATGCCATGCGTCTACCCTTGCAGAAACCTCGACGGGGCTTGTCTGCGCGTGGTTTGGCGGGACGCGGGAGTCGGACCCGGATGTAGGTATTTGGGTTTCGCGGTGGGAAAACGCGCAGTGGTCGGTTCCGGTTGAAGTCGCCAGTGGCATTGTGGACACGCCCGTGCGCTTTGCCTGCTGGAATCCGGTTCTGTTTCAGCCGCCGGACGCGCCTTTGCTGCTGTTCTACAAAGTGGGGCCGGACCCGCGCCGCTGGTGGGGCATGAGAATCGCTTCCAAAGACGGGGGCAAAACGTGGTCAAGCCCCGTTCGGCTGCCGCATGGCATACTCGGCCCGATCAAGAACAAGCCGGTTCTGCTTGCCGGTGGCGTTTTGCTCTGCCCGTCCAGCACGGAAGACTGGCAACGGGGCTGGCAGGTTCATATCGAATCCACGCCCGATAGGGGGCAAACGTGGGAAACTACTGGCCCGCTCAACGACGGCCACACATTCGGCCTGATACAGCCGAGTATTCTCACCTACCCCGATGGACGCCTGCAAATGCTGTGCCGCAGCCGCCAACAAATGATAGTCGCGCTGTGGTCGGAAGATGGGGGCAAAACGTGGAACGCGCCCCGTTCGACAAGCCTGCCCAATCCCAATTCCGGCACGGACGCGGCCACGCTGCACGATGGACGCCAACTGCTCGTGTACAACCATTCCACAACCGCGCGAACCCCGCTCAACGTGGCGCTTTCCCCGGATGGCGAAACGTGGCAAATGGCGTTCACGCTGGAAGACCGTCCGGGCGAATACTCCTATCCCGCCGTGATTCAATCTTCGGACGGCCTTGTTCACATCTCCTACACCTGGAACCGAACCCACATCAAGCATGTCGTTCTCGATCCCGCCCGACTTATTTCCGCGCCCCTTCCAAAATCCCCGTAAAGTCCCCGGCTCGATTTGCCCATAATAAGAGAAGCAGTAAGAGTGAGAGTGGAGAGTGAGAGGACACGCATCTTTACTCTCACTCTCCACTCTCACCTTTCACTCTCACTGGAGTTCCCATGACCGATCACGCCGTATTGGACGCCGGACGCAATGTGCTGATTGTCTGTATGAAGTTGTCCATGCCCGTGCTGCTGTTCGGGCTTGTGGCGGGCGTCATGGTCAGCATTTTTCAGGCCGTCACGCAGATACAGGAATTTACGCTGACGTTCGTGCCGAAATTGCTCGCCATTGTTGCCGCGCTCGCCATCTTCGGCCCCTGGATGCTCACCACCATGATACAGTTCATGCAGCACACGTACACGCACATGACGCCGGTTGTCAAGTAGGGAGTAGGTTGTAGGGAGTGGGGAGTCGGGGCTACATGTTCCACATATCCGCTTCTCTACAACCTACTCCCTACAACCTACTCCCTTATGTACCCTATTCACGACTTCTACACTTTTCTGCTGGTTTTCGCGCGCGTGGGCGGTTTAATGACCGCCGCGCCGCTGTTTCGGGAACCATGCCATTCCCCGGCAGGTGAAGGCCGGCTTCATCCTGATATTCTCCCTCGCGCTGGTTCCTCTTGTTGCGCCGCATACCGGCCCGATCCCCGACAGCCTGCTGGTACTGGCGGGCGGCGTTATCAAGGACGCGCTGTTCGGCATGTCGCTCGGCTATCTGGCGCGGGTGCTGTTTTCGTGCGTGGAGATGGCCGGGTATTTCATTGACACCCAAATCGGCTTCGGGTTTATCAACCTTATCAACCCGTTTTCCGAACAGCAGGCGTCGCTGTTGAGCGCGTTTCAGTATCAACTCGCCGTCACGGTTTTTCTGCTGGCGGACGGGCATCACGCGCTGCTGGCCGCGCTGTACCGGAGTTGTCTTGCCGTGCCACCCGGCGCGATAGCCATGCGCGGCTCGTTCGGGCTGGCAATGGGGCCGATGCTGAAACTGATGTTTTTGCTCGGCCTGCAAATGGCCCTGCCCGCAACCGCCGTGCTGCTGATGGTGGATGTGGCATTGGGACTGATTGCGCGCATGGTTCCGCAGATCAATGTTTTCATCGTCGGCCTCCCCGCCAAAATCATTTTAGGGCTGATGACGGTCGCTATGCTGGTTCCCCTCACCGCCAGCGTAGTCGGCCACATCATCGCCGGCACGGAAACGGGGCTGAACGCGCTGATAACGGCGGCAAAGTAGGGAGTAGGTTGTAGGGAGTAGGTAGTAGGTACAGGATTTTTCCTACTCCCCACTCCCTACAACCTACTTCCCGGGAGCGTGACATGAGCGGCGAAGACAAAACCGAGGCGGCGACGCCCAAACGACGCGGCGAAGCGCGAAGTCGGGGTCAGGTGGCGAAGTCCATGGAAATCTCCTCGATGGGCGTGATGCTCGGCGTTTTGCTGGTGCTGCATGGCGGGTTGGGGCGGGCGGGCGGGCTGATGCAGGCGTATTTTCAAAGCACGTTTCTGCATCTGAACGAGGCAACGCTGACGCCCGCTACCGTGATTCAGCTTGGCAGCCGCTTTTTTATGACCGTCGCGCAGGCGATGCTGCCCCTGTTCCTGACGGCGATGCTGCTGGGCGTAATCCTCAATATCGCGCAGACCGGGCCGCTGTGGTCGCCCGAAGCGCTGAAATGGAACTTCAACAAGCTGAATCCCCTGACCGGGTTCAAGCGTTTCCTTTCCCCCCGCTCCCTCGTTGATCTGGCGAAATCGTTCGCAAAAATCGGGCTTGTCGGCGGCATCTGCTGGAACGCCATTCGCAACAACTTTCCGCAATTGCTGATGGCGTCGCGCATGGACCTGATGGCGGGCGTGGGCATGGCGGCGGAAATGGCGTACCAACTGGCACTGCGCTGCGTTATGACGATGCTGGTTCTCGCCGCGCTGGATTTCGCGTATCAGAAGTGGTCGCACGAAAAATCGCTGAAAATGAGCAAGGAAGAGGTGCGGCAGGAGCATAAGAATCAGGACGGCAACCCGCAAATCAAGGCCCGTATCCGGGCGCGGCAGCGGCAGATCGCTAAAAAGCGGATGATGGCCGAGGTTCCCAAAGCGGATGTAATCGTAACGAACCCCACGCACTTCGCGGTCGCGCTGAAATACGATGGAAACAGCATGACCGCGCCGATTGTGGTGGCGAAAGGGCAGGATTTAATCGCGCTGCGAATCCGCGAACTGGCCCGCGAGAACGACGTCCCCATTGTAGAAAATCCGCCCCTCGCCCGCGCCCTTTATAAGCACGGCGCGTTGGGCCGCGAAATCCCCGGCGATTTGTACGAAGCGGTCGCGGAAGTCCTCGCCTTCGTGTACCAGATCAACGCTCGTCGGCAAAGTCGCCGGGGGCAAACGGCCTCTTAATTCTCCTGTTTCCCCTCTTATGGCGAATTCCACAGGGCATCTTTGAATGTGTCATATCCGGTTTTCTGTCTCGAAATTCCGGCGCTGCGCATTGCCGGTTCCTCCCACGTTCCTTCCTATTTCAGCAGGCGCGCCATTTCTCTTGCTCCTGATTAATTCTCGCTGCCAGTGTCTTCAGCGCGCAGGCACGGCAGCAAATCGGCAATTGCAATGACAGCATCGGGCATAGGTTCAGGTGAAACCGTTTGCGTTTCATCGTAAACGAATGTAGCGTGTCCCTGCGTCCTACTATGCTATAATACCCAACAAGGAGGCGTAAAAATGGCACAAGTCCAGTATACCAAAGAAGAAGTTGCAGCGCGGGCCAAAACGCTCTATGAGCAGCAAATTCGCGCCCGTGTTGAGCCTGAGAACATCGGCAAATATCTCGTGATTGACATTGAAACAGGCGAGTACCTGATTGACGAGGATGAGATTGCGCTGATGAAACGCGCCACGTCGAAATATTCTCCCTACAACCTCTATGGCCTGCGAATTGGACAGCAAACGATGGGACGTTGCTGACGCCTCATAATCTTTTTAGATCAGGTTTTCGTAGCATCGTGCAGGTAGTCGAAGAGAACTTCTGCTAAAGAGGCGTTCATGCCGGGGGCTTCGGCGAGTTCGGATTGGGTGGCCTGCTTCATTTTGGCAACGCTGCCGAAATGCAGTTGAAGCTGCTTGCGGCGTTTGGGGCCGATGCCGGGAACCTCGTCGAGCAAGGAATGGGTTTGCGCTTTGCCCCGCAATTGCGCGTTGAAGGTGTTGGCGAAACGGTGCGCCTCGTCGCGGATGCGCTGGATGAGAAACATCGCCTGCGAGTTGCGCGGCAGAATGACCGGGTCGGGTTCGTTGGGCAGAAACAGATGCTCGAACTGCTTGGCAAGCCCGCACAGGGGAAGCGAGACGCCCGTTTCCGTCATGGCTGTAAGCGCGGACGACACCTGCCCGCGCCCGCCGTCCACGATAATCAGGTCGGGCAATTTGTTGAATTTGGGATTGTTGAGTTTCTGCGATTCTTTCAGGCGGCGGCGCAGTACCTCCTCCATGCTGGCAAAGTCGTTGGGCTTGTCGTCCTCGCGCTGGATTTTGAACCGCCGATATTCGGTCTTGTTCATCTGCCCCTTTTCGCACACCACCATGGACGCGACCTGATTGGCTCCCTGCGTGTTGGAAATGTCGTAACACTCGATTCGCATGGGCGGTTCCGGCAGTCCGAGGGCTTCCCCCAATTCCTTCAGAGCCACTTCCGCGTTGCCCATTTTAGCCCGCATTTCCGCCTTGATCTGCACAAGCGCGTGACTGGCGTTTTCCGTCGCCATGTCTATGAGTTTCTTCTTGTCGCCCCTTACCGGCACATGCACCTCGACCTTTTTGCCCTTTTTCTGCCGCAGCCACGACTGAATAATCTGGCTCTCCTCGATCTCATGCGGCAGCAGAATCTCCTGCGGAATATAATTGGCGTTCTGGTAATACTGCTTCACGAACTCCTGAACAACGTCGTCCTGACTGCCCTCTTCCGTACCCTCGACCAGAAAATGGTTCTGCCCGATGAGTTTGCCGCCCCGGATAAAGAACATCTGCACGCACGCGCCGTTCAGCCCCGTATTGTCCTCCACGACCGCGATAACGTCCTGATCTATGGTTTCCGTCGTCATCACGCGCTGGCGTTTCAGGGTATCCTCGACGGCCTGCAAGCGATCCCGCAAACGGGCGGCCCGCTCGAATTCCAGATTTTCCGAGGCTTCCTCCATCTGTTGGCGCATATCCTTGATGATACGCTCTTCGCGCCCGTCCAGAAAGTCGGAAACGTCCTTGCAGGCGGCGCGGTACTCTTCCTTGTCCGCAAGTCCGGCGCACGGCGCGAGGCATTGCCCCATGTGGTGATACAGGCACGGCTTTTGCACCGGTCGCCCGTCGAAACTTTTGCCGCACGAGATCAGGGGAAAAGTCCGGTTGACGAGTTCCATGGTAGCGTACACGCTGCGGCTATTGGTGTACGGCCCGAAATACTTGTTGCTGTCCTGCCGAACGCGCCGCACGACAATCAGGCGCGGAAACGGCTCCGACATGGTAAGACACAGGTAGGGATACTGCTTGTCGTCGCGCAGCCGGACATTGTAATGCGGCTGGTACTTCTTGATGAGGTTACATTCGAGGACAAGCGCTTCCAGTTCCGTTTCACAGACGATGTACTCCAGATCGGCGATGTGCGAAACCAGTCGGCGCACTTTGGGCGAGTGGTTGGCCGACTTCTGGAAGTACGAGCGGACGCGGTTACGCAGGTTGATGGCTTTGCCGACATAGATGATGGTTCCGGTCTTGTCTTTGTGCAGGTAACAGCCGGGTTTGGTCGGAAGCGTGGCGAGTTTTTCTTCGACGGATTGCGTGGGCATAGTAGTTTATTGTACCATGCGGGGAAAGAGGGGGAGACAAGGAGAATCAGATGCCGGATTACACAACGTCGAACAAACGGCACATCCGTTCGCAAAAGGCGGCGATTTGTTCCGGCGGAATGGCTTCTTCCGCGCTTACTTTGAGCATAGCAAAGATGCGCGTTCCGACCAGTTCGGAAGGCAGGTCATGGGGCTTGGCGACAACGTGAAAGTGGATGTGCCGGAAGCCGGGAACTTCGGCAATCCCCATGACATACTCTTTTTCGCAGTTCAAGGCGCGATGCAGCAGCGTCACGGTACGCTGCTGCACACTACCCAGTTCTTCCCATTCCGCAGGCGTCAGTTCGTGCAGGGCTTCGGCATGACGCCGCAATACGATCACAAGCCAGCCGATAAGCCCACAGGGATAAGCGTGTTCCACAAGCCAATGCTGCCCCTCATAAATGGTTTGACCGGGGGAAATGCGGCGTTCGCCTGTGTTCGACAGGCAGGTAAAGCAAGGCAGCGATGATTCCGTCATGCTGGCAGATTTTCCTTTCCGCGTAGTGTCCTTATGGCTTTCATAGTGTTTGTAGGGTTTCATTGTACCTGTGGTTCGCGTGTCGTTTTCGCGCTTTTCGCTGAAAACGCGGGGAACATCGGAGCAGAGGATTTCGCCTATTGAGGACGGGCGCTAACCTACGAAAGAGTTACAGCATTGAATCGACAATGCTCGCTTCGGATTCAAGCGAGCAGCAATTCGATGGAACAGGAGAATCACAGCATGGGAAGTTTATCGCGGGATGTGCTGATTGGGGCGGCAGTGGGAATGATTGGCGGGGCGGCGTTGCTCGGCATGTCGCAGATACTGTACGATCTGGCAAGCCCGAAAGACATTGACCGGGAAAACGCCATTGAACTGCGCGACCCGTTCATTGTGCTGGCCCAACAGCTACAGGCCAAAACCGGGCAGAAAATGACGCCACATCAGGAGAAGGTTTTCGAGCAGGCGGTGGCGACGGGATTGAGCGCGACAATGGGAGCCGTGTACGCGCTGGCTGCCCGTACCTGGAATCTGAAATGGCTGACGGGCGGCCTGCTGTTCGGCGCGCTGTTCTGGGCGGTCGAGGACGAGGGAATAGCCCCGGCGATGGGACTGGCAGGCGACAACAGCCAATATCCGGTGGAGGCCCATATTCGAGGGCTTGTGGCGCATCTCACCTTCGGCGTTGTCACGGCTGCCCTGATGGAAGCGTTGAACGCGCCGGAAAAACCGCCGCGAGTTCACGGCTGGTAAAAGTTTCCTGTTTTAGCGCAAAATGTTCGCGTGGCCTTTACCGTCAGAATAAATTGTCCTGACGGCAAGCCCTGCAAACAAAATTACGCCAGCAGGGGCGACTCGGAGGGCGTCAGGCGGCTTCGTCCCGCCGCTTTATTTTCCAGAATTGTCGGCGTCGGCGCGTTAAATTCCGCTGTTTCGGACAGCTTCACATTCGCGTTCTCGTAAGCGAGGAGCGAAGCGTACAGCAGGCATTTCGGCTTGTGAATGACGAGGCTCTGGTATAGCAGTGAACGCGCTGACGTGCAGGTGCAGATGGCCTCTTTGAACGGTCTTTTCATGGCTGGCCCCTGTTCTTATCTCAGCTCTGTTCTGTCGGCGCTTTCGGCGGCGCGCTCTGCTTCTTCTGTCCGTTCTGTGTCTTCTGGTCTGCGCGTCGGTTCAGTTCCGTGACAACAGCATTCCGGTCGCTCGCGTGCTGCTCTTTTTCGGTGGTGTTCCCCATAGCGGCGGCGCGTTCTTCGGCAAGGCGATGCGTCTGCTGGCTGTGCCGACCTGCGGGCGCGACGTACTTTTGCCCCTTCACGGTAACGGGAATTCGGCGTCTGCTGTACGGGCAGGAACGGGCGCTTTGCCCTCGGTTGTTCCCTTATCTGTCGTTTCGTCTGTCATTGTTCGATAACCCCTTCGGCGTTCTCTCCGCCCCTCAAATCGCAGGCATACTCTTCCTGCGCATCTCCATTGATTGCGCCTGTCTGTTTTCACTCCCAATTGGGCGTCAAAAAGGATGAAAACACAAAGCCTCTATCTCAGTCGCGCCATTGCAAAGGCGCGAGAGATAGAGGCTTAATCCCCTGGCGTTTTTGTAACAACTGAAAATTTAATATGCCAACAAGTGGCCTATTATCAGTATACCACAAAATTAGGTTGTTAGTTGTCAGGTTGTCAGGTAAATAGGCTGTCAGGAGGAAACCTGACAACTAACAACCTAACAACCTAACAACTTACCGCTTCATAATCACTACGCCGTCATTAGCGGTGAGCAGGCGCAGGGCTTCCGTGTGGAGGTTGCACTCATGCGTAATCAGTTTGCGCAGTGTTACGCCCATCGGCAAATTGGAGTTGGAGGGCGCGGCCATATCGCCCATGCGCCTGTATTGCGGCAACTCGCCCCTCGGCGACGGCCTCGACAATCTGCGCCGCCTGCGCGTCCCCCGCCTGCGCGACGTAGCCGTTGGCGTTCAGGAATGTCAGGGTGGCGATAAAGGCTGTGCGGCGGTTGCCCTCCAGAAACGGCGTTTTGGTCAGCAGGCGTTCCAGCAGGATAGACGCCTGCGCCAACACGTCGCTGCTCTTGCCATACGCATACTGTCCCGCCATCACCGCTTCCAGCGTGACATAGTTATACGGCTGTACGCGCCCCGTTACCACTTCATTGATCCATACCAGATCGTGTGTCGTCAAATACTCCAATGTAAATCTCCTGCATTAGGTTGTTAGTTGTTAGGTTTTTAGGTTGTTAGGTCAATACTCAAGTCAACCAAATCTTTCCTCATCCATATCAACCTGACAACCTGACAACTAACAACCTAATGACTTAACTCCTCGCGCCTCGGCAGGGACGGCTGCGCCCCGGCCCGCGTGACAGCGATTGCTGCCGCCCGCATGGCGAAATTTATGGCTTCCCGCAACGAGCGGCCCTCTCCCAATGCCACTGCCAGCCCGCCCGTGAAGCAATCGCCCGCCGCTGTGGTGTCTACCGGAGTCACAGGTTGGGCAGGGACGCGCTGAACTCCCGCGTCTGTCGCAATCAGGCAGCCGTATTCGCCAAGCGTGACAACCACCTGTCCACCGCCAATGTCATGTAATTGCTGCGCCACATCCGCCATGTCCAGTCCGTCTGTGGTTTCGTATCCGAGCAGATTGGCGGCTTCATGTTCGTTGGGCGTCAGAACATCTATCTTGCGCAGCAGATACGCGGGCAATGGATCATCATACCGCGCCGGGGCCGGGTTCAGCAAAACGCGGGTATTCAGCGAGCGCGCGAATTCAACGGCGAATGTCACCGTTTCCAGCGGTATTTCCAGTTGAATTACCAGTACGTCGGCTTCGGCAATCCGTTCCCGCGCCCCTTCGACATCTTCGGGGCTGACCTGATGGTTCGCGCCGGACGCAACCGTAATGGCATTCTGCCCCTGCGCGTCCACGCTGATGAGCGCCACGCCCGTCGGCTGATGCAGGTCGCGCAACAGAAAGTTGGTGTCAATGCCGTCGTCGGCAAGCGCCCGCGCCAGTTGGTCGCCGAACGCGTCTTTGCCGATACGCCCGACAAACGAGACGTCACCGCCCAACCGCGCCGCCGCCACCGCCTGATTGGCGCCCTTGCCGCCCGGAACCGTCATAAACTGCCCGCCCAACACGGTTTCACCCGGCGCGGCGATCTTCAAACAGCGTACCGCCAAATCCATATTCGCGCTGCCCACCACCACAATACGCGGCTTCCCTGCCATAACTATACCTCAACAGAAGGAATTAGGAACCACTGGGAAGACGGGGAACATGTATTCGCCTCCGTGTCCCCCGTGTTCCCCGTGGTTTAATGCTTTACCGTTTCTTTGACGCCGGTTTTGGCTGTCGGCGGCTTTTTAAATTTGATTGTCGTGGCGCTTTTGCCCGTTTCGATGGTGATGCGCCAGCAAACCGCGTCACCCGCGTAATCGTGGCGCAGCCGCGCGCCGACATGTTGGCCGGGTTTCAGGGCCGTCCAGGGCAGTGCCTTGCTTTTTGAAACCACTTCCGTTTCCGCATTGCCCTGTATCAGCCGCATATCGCTTGTCGGGGTTTCCACCGTCAGCTTGTAAGCCGCCGCGTCTACCGTTTTCACGACTCCATGCACCGAGGTCGCCTGCCGCTCTTTGAGCTGCATCGCCGCCTGGGGCGTATCGCTCACTGCCCGCGCCATAATCGCGCCGCTCGGAAGCGAACGCGGCACAATGACGACTTTATCCCCTACTTTGAAGTCTGCGGCGGAGGCGGGCTTGCCGCTCCGGCTCCACGTCGTCTTGTCACTCACTCTATACGCAACCGGAATCTTTTCCGCGCCAATCGTAACAACCAATTCTTCATCTTCCAGCGAGGTAATCACGCCCTCCGCCATGTTGCGCTTGACATCTTCCAGCCATGCCCACGACGCTTTATCCGCCACTTCCGTCGCCTGCGCATCGCCCCCGTCCCGCGCCTTGCGGATATGCACGACAACCGCCTCCCCCGGCTTGAACGCGCTGACTTCGGCCTCCTGCTTGCCTTTCAGGAACCGCGTCTTTTCCGTCAGCGCGTACTCGGCGGTCTTGCCCAGTTTGTCTTTGATCTGTATGGTTCCCTCGTCCGCGCTCAGGGCCACGATCTCGCCGGATTTCACATTAGGCGATTTGGGCGCGGATTTGGCGGTCTTTTTCAGTCCGGCGGGAACAGAAGCGGCGAGGCGCTTGCGCGCAAACATAGGGCGCGGCAATGAGAATGGAAAACAGGGACAAACCGGACAGGGCGACAGGGCGGAGGCGTATGGGCTTCATAGGTGTTCTTCTCCTTGGAAACAGTTAAATCAGAAACAGGATAGATGGTTGAGATACATAGCGTGGGAGGGCAATACTCTTCGCGTTAAAAAGCGAAAACACAACAAACGGTCAGGCAACAGGATTTAGATTCGCGTTTTGCGGGCAAACTCCTGCCGACACGCGAATATTTTTACCGGCAATTCAGCAAAACAGGTATTTCGCGGCAAAGCAAGGGCGCGTCGCCACAACAGACGCGGACATTCTGCGAAGCATCAGGTTGCGAAGCGTCGGAGAGGGCGCGTATTTTTCAAAAGATGGCCTGCGCCCGGAAAGCAAACATGCTACAATAGCGTGGGAACACCATAACAATTTCGGTTGCCGGGACGAAGAACAGCGGGGTGCAGGCTTGCTGTTGGTCGTCAGGGAGGCCGGAAGCAAAACGCGGATACCGCGCGCGAAACGCGCCGGTTGAACGCGCGCCGCTTCCGGCCTCCTTTGTTTTGAGCAAAATTCGGGAAGATACGGGAAGAGCAGAACATTGTCCATGCAGACTACACAAACATCGCAACAGGCGTTAAACAGTGTTGAAGAAATCTCGCCGCCCGCGCCGCTTGACCCCATCAGCCAGAATATCGCGACCGTCGCGGAACTGCGGGCGCGGGCCGAGCATGACGTGGACCGCCATCAGCGCGTGGCGGAAAAAATAACCGCATGGCTGGGCCGACCCCGCTTCCTGTACCTGCTGATGTTTTTGATGATCGCGTGGGTGCTGGTCAATGTTTTCGCGCCGCGTTTCCACGCGCCCACTTTCGACCCCGCGCCGTTCAACCTGCTGATCAGCATCGTCAACGTGGGCGCGCTGCTGATGGCAACGGTTGTCTTGATTACGCAGAACCGTCAGGGCAAGCTTGCCGAACGACGGCAGCAACTGGATTTGCAAATCAACATGCTCAACGACCAGCGCACCGCGAAAATTATCGCGCTGCTGGAAGAACTGCGCCGCGATATGCCGACCGTGCAAAACCGTCCCGATCCTGAAGCGGACGCGCTCTCCGAAACCATCAATGCCGGCGAGGTGCTTGCGGCTCTGGAAACCAGTCTGGAAGCGGCTTCGGTTTGTGAATCCTGATAGGGTATAATATCCCTATCACAAGAATGGAATACAACGATTTCGGCTGCTGATGTGAAGGACGCGAGACACAAACTCGCGGTTTGTCGCAGGGGAGGCCGGAAGTGGATTGCAGACGCCGCGCACAGAATGTGCCGGTGGAACGCGCCGCTTCCGGCCTCCTTTTGCTTTGGGGCGCGGTTTTGCTTCAGCAGTCGGGGCGGGTATTCAAACAAAAGGCAAACAAATGATACCTGCGACGAGGGAGGAACCGGAGTCTCGCTTCACGCGACAAACGGCTTATGAACTTTATGCCTGTCTGGAAAGCGACAGCCGGCGCAGATTGTGGCGCGCGCTGGCAATTCTGGATACGAAAGGGTTGCCTGCCGCCGAATTCCTGACGGGGTTGCTGGTACTCGACATTCAGGGCTTTCGGGAAAGCCACAGGCGGCGGGCATGGCTGTTGATAACGACCCTCGCGTTGTTGATACTCGCGCATGGCCGTTTACTCCTCGGCTGGCCTGTTCAGAATGGGATTGGTCTGCTGTTCTTTGCGCTGT
This sequence comes from uncultured Chthonomonadaceae bacterium, assembly GCA_963817895.1. GTDB lineage: Bacteria > Armatimonadota > Chthonomonadetes > Chthonomonadales > Chthonomonadaceae > CAWFQB01. Next base: position 573,865 of record CAWFQB010000001.1, on the reverse strand, counting down.
TCCTGCTGATGACGCGGCTATTAACGCGCCACTGTCTGGCGCACAGCGTAAAGCAACGGCGGATACGGAACCTGCTGTTTTTATTGCAGGAGGCTCCGCCTGTGGAGCGCGTAAACGTTTTCGTGGATGTCATGCGCTACGGGGACCGCGATGCCTCCTGTCTCGCGCAGGTGATTCTTGTGGAAACACTGCCGCATTTGAGGGACAAAAATTTGCTTTCGCGGGCGCAGCACAGGGCGTTATGTCGAGTTTTGCGCGGCACGAACGCAAACCTGATACTGGCGATTTTAGCCGCGTTTGAGCAGGTCGGCGTTCCCCGTTCCCGTCGGGTCGTCCGCCGCCTGCTATCGTGTCCCGTCTGGATGGCCGATGCGCCGCGCATTGAACACGCCGCCAACGCCTGCCTGCTGGCAATAGAGGCCCGCACGAAACAGGCCGTAACCGCCCGAACCTCTCTGCGGGCAACCATGCCGGATGCGGCCCCTGCGCGAACTCTATTGCGACCTGCCGGAAGTTCTCATCCCAATCTCGAAACCGAACAGCCGGCGCGCAGCGTCAGCATGGAAGCAGCGAATGACAACGCGCTGCCGGCGTCTACTGGCCTGTCCTGACGCCTTTATCTATGGCCTCGCGATTGATGACGACCGCTTCATCGGGGGTCAGGTGGTAGCGGGCGCGTACCTGAGCCTGATATTGTCGGCTCAGGCGCATGCTCAGGTGGCTCTGCCGATCCTGCTGTTTGTTGGCGGCTGCCGTGCCTATCTTCGACGTCACCGGAACCTGATGTTTCGCGGCGTCTGCGGCGCGGCTCTCGGACTTTGTCAGTTCCCCGGCAATGCGCGTTCGCTGTTCCGCTGTAAACCGCTTATGTACGCTGGCTTTGGCCCGGTTGTAGCTGGATAGATACGCCTTGTCTTTGTGTCCGTTGAAGGGCCGATACCCCTTTTGCGCGCTCCCGAACATGGGAAGGGACGCCATCAGTACGGACAGCGCGAGAATCGTCTGGAATCGTCTCATAATTATCTCCTTTGATGTTGCGCGACACGCAGCGTCAGGAAGCCGTTGAAAAACGTTGGCGAATAACGGACTATGCCCGCGTGTCATGCCAGAGTATACGACTTTCGCCGCCTTTTATACCCACTTTGCTGTCACATAATATCATTTTCCCTGAACTATCAAAATATGTCATACTGATATAGTAGGCCATCAGACTGTTCGCCCGTCCTCCGTATTGGATAGCAGCATACGCAAATGCGCCGTTGTGAACTAACGCTGGCAGAGGATTGTTTTTGTTAAGTATGTCCCCATTTTGAAACGCTTTAATGAGGCATTTCGTCCAATATTGCATCAACAGGCTTGCAATGCCAGCAGGCGCAGAGTAGTTCCTTTGCGCCTGCTCTTCGCGACAGAATGCAGTCTGAAGCAATGATGCGATGTTGCGGCGATTACAATGATAGTATCGCCCGAAGGAGACTGAAACGATGAAGCTGAAGCCGACCGGAAAAATTGTTGTTTTGATACTGGCTGTCGGTTTGGCGTTTGGATTGTGGCGGTTCTGGAACAAGCTTGCCCCACCCGCGGCACCACAAATTCCTGTTGTACCAATTCCAGCGCCCCTGCCGCCAATAGACCCGACCAAGCCGACGAATAGCGGCGGGGGCGGCGCTGTGGCGATTCCCGGCGATGCGCCCGGTGTTCCCGACAAGCCCGAAGTGCGCTTTCAGGGCTATGCCTGGAACGCGCAGATGGGTCTGCTTTTCGCGAATGGCGGGCCGCAGGCGACACAGGGCAGCCTGATGGCGAAACACGGCGTCAACCTCAAATTCAGCCGACAGGACGACAACGGCAAATTGCAGGAAGCGCTGACGGCGTTTGCCACCGAGTTGAGTCGGGGCAACGCTAACCCGCAAACGGGCGCGCACTTCGTCACCATCATGGGCGATGGCAGCGCGGCGTTTTTGAAGCCGCTCAATGATACCCTGCGCCGTATCGGGCCGGATTATCAGGCCAAAGTGGTCGGTTCGTGCGGTTATTCGCATGGCGAAGACAAGTTCATGGGGCCGGCGGTCTGGAAAGCCAATCCCCCCTCCAGCCGGGGCGGGTTTGTGGCGGGCGTCCTGCGCGACGGCGACTGGAACATCGCGCAAAAGTGGCTTGGCGACAACGGCCTGCGCACCAATCCCGACGAGAAAACCTATGATCCCGACGCAATGAACTGGGTGAACGCTTCAGACTATCTGGACGCCGCGCAGAAATACATTGCGGGCTACGCTGAAGATCGCCCGGTCGTACACAACGGCAAGCGAACGGGAGAAACCAAACACGTCGTCGTAAATGGAGTTGTAACGTGGACACCGGGCGACGTGAACGTGGCCGAAAAAAAGGGCGGTCTGGTTTCCATCGTGTCTACGAAAGAATATAGTTCGCAGATGCCGTGCATCATCATCGGCATTGACAAGTGGATGAAGGCGAATCGCGGCACGGTAGAGGGGATGCTACAGGCGATTGCCGAGGGCGGCGACGCGGTACGCGCCAATCCCGACGCCCTGCAAAAAGCCGCAGCCGTCAGCGCGGTTGTCTACCACGAATCGGACGCGCCGTACTGGGCGCGTTACTACCGGGGCGTGACCGAGCCGGATAAAACCGGGCAGCAGGTTGATCTCGGCGGGTCGAGCGCGAGCAACCTGGCCGAAATGCTGCTCACCTTCGGAATGGTCAGCGGTTCGGCAAACCTGTACGAGGCCACTTACCGCGTGTTCGGCGATATAGTCGTCGCGCAGTACCCGCAGTTATTGCCCAGTTATCAGCCCATCAATCAGGTTCTGGATACGTCCTACCTTCAGGATATTGTGAAAAAGGCCGCGCCAACAATGGCGACAATTGACCGCTCAAAACCGAAATACCCGAATCCCGGTGTCGTTAAAATTCCGGTCAGCCGCCGCGCCTGGAACATCCACTTCGATACCGGCAAAGCGACACTTGCCGCCGACTCCAAGCGCATGGTGGAACAATTGGGCCGCGATGCGCTGGTTGCCAGTGGCACAGTGGTTGAAATTCACGGCCATACCGACAATCAGGGATCGCCTTCGGCGAACATGGCGCTGTCCGAATCCCGCGCTTTTGCCGTAAAGAAGCGATTGGAACAGGAATACCCGGTCAACTTCCCGTCGGGACGTATTCGGGTCTTCGCGCACGGTTCGGAAAACCCCGTATCGGAAAACGCCACGCCGCAGGGCCGCGCCCAGAATCGCCGCGTGGAAATCATTATGGGAGCCGGCAGTTAGAACCAATATCGTCTCTATTTACAGCAACCATCCATGAACCAAACATCCAAGATAGAACCTGAAATTTCTCCGATGGAACAGGCGACCGACGCGACAGCCGGTAACGTCCTTGTGGCGGGGGCGCATGGAAACGCCGCGCTGAAAGTGGGGGACCTTCTGCCGGGGCAGGAGCGAAAACCCCACGCTGCGGGCAGATGGATGGATATCTTCCTGCCCAACCGCGCCGTATCGCGTGGGACCATGCGGCTGATTGTTCTTGTTGAAGCGGCGATTGCGCTCCTGATCTGGATACGTTCGCCATTCAAGGTGCTTCCCCTTCCCGGCGAGGTGCTGACCGCGTTGCGTTCGCTGTGGTTTACGCAGGGATTGGGGCCGGAACTGTGGACAAGTTTCCTGCTCAACGTTCGCGCCCTCGCGTGGTCTTCCGTTCTGTCGCTCGGACTGGCGTATCTGACCGTGATACCGGTTTTTCGCCCGCTTGCCGCAGCCGTTTCGAAGGGGCGGTTTCTGAGCCTGACCGGGTTTACGTTTGTGTTCATGCTGATCTTTCCCGGCGGCGACGCGCTGAAAACGTCCCTACTCGTATTTGCCGTAACCGTGTTCTATGTCACTTCGATGGCCGCTGTCATCGCGGCGATTCCCAAAAGCAATTTCGATTACGCCCGAACCCTGCGCATGAGCGAGTGGCAGGTGGTCTGGGAAGTGGTGATTTTAGGCACGGCGGAAAAGGCGTTTGAAGTGCTGCGCCAGAACGCGGCGATTGGCTGGATGATGCTGACGATGGTGGAGGGCATTTCGCGTTCGGAGGGCGGCGTCGGAGCCATGCTGCTCAACCAGAGCAAGCATTTTCTGCTTGCCGAAGTGTTCGCCATTCAGATCGTAATTCTGATTGTCGGCCTGCTGCAAGACTACGCCATCGGCGCGGCGCGAAGACTCGTCTGCCCCTACGCCGACCTGACACTGGAACGTAAGTAAACATATAGCTCTACTTCTGGCGCAATTAACAACGGCAGGAAGGGGCAACCTAAAATAGCCCCTCTCCTAGCGCGTAGCGCGGTCAGGAGAGGGGTTGGGGTAAGGTATGGTCGCAGCATACGATTATGGAGAAACAATTCTCAAAGTCACCGGCGTCAACAAACGTCTGGGACAGGAACAGATTCTGCGCGATGTTGATCTGGAAGTGAAAGACATTCTGCGCAAAGGCTACACGCAGGGGCAGGTCATCGGACTGCTTGGGCCGTCGGGCGTGGGCAAAACAACCCTGTTTCGGCTGCTGGCGGGGCTGGAAGCGCCGGACAGCGGCTCTATCGTGATCGAAAACCAGCCGGTGCATCGGGGCATGGTGGGCGTTGTCGCGCAAAATTATCCCCTGTTTGAACATCGGACGGTACTGGCGAACCTGCGCGTGGCGGGTAAATTGGGGCATCTGCCGCAGGCTCAGGCGACAGCCCTTGCCCAATCCCTGCTTACCCGCTTTGGGCTGGAAGCGCAGGCCAACAAGTACCCGGTTCAGCTTTCGGGCGGGCAGCGGCAGCGCGTTGCCATCGCGCAGCAGTTTATGTGCAGCGAACATCTGCTGCTGATGGACGAGCCGTTTTCCGGGCTGGATTTGGTGGCGCAGGAGAGCGTCTGCGCCCTGATACGCGATATGGCGCAAACCGATGAACTCAAAACGTTTGTAATCGTCACCCATGATATTGCCGCCGCGCTGTCGGTCGTGGATACCGTGTGGCTGTTAGGCCGCGACCGCGACGCGCAGGGACAAATCATCCCCGGCGCGCGTATACAAGCCGTATACAACTGCGTGGAGCGCGGCGTAGCCTGGCGCGACGACGGCCCCAACTCGCCAGAATTCTTAGAACTGCTGCGCGAAATCCGAACGGTGTTTGTCAATTTGTAGATACGAGATACAAGATAGGAGATACGAGTAAATGCCAGTGGTTCAACTGACTCTGTGCCTGTATCTCGTATCTCGTATCTCGTATCTCAACTCCCATGCCTAAACATAACCGTATCGTCGAAGCGATGAAGGAGAGCTACAATGCGGTCGGCCTTGCCGGAGCCGTGGCGTTGTCGGCTGCCCTGCTCAACCCCCTGCCGCTGTTGGCCGCCATTGTCGCCGAGGCCGCGTATCTGCTGTTTGTGCCGGATTCCGCGTGGTATCAGGCGCGGCTGTCACAGCGTTATGACGCGGAAATCGAGGAGCAGCGGCAGCAGATGAAGGCGCAAACGCTGACTCTATTGCGCCCGGATATGCAGGAGCGGTTCGCGCATCTGGAAGCGACGCGCGCGCAGATTGACGCGCAATCGGCGGAAGATAAAGCGTGGTTTCGGGAAGTGCTGCGCAAGCTGGATTACCTGCTGGATAAGTTCCTGCTGTTTGCGGGTAAGGAAGTTCAGTTTCGCGCGTATCTGGAACAGCTTCAAAACGAGCTTCACGCCAACGCCGTCCCTGCCTACGAGCCGAATTGGAACTTTGAGCGCGACCGCAACGCTTCCCGCGCCCATTCCCGTGACGAAGCGCGAGACGGGCAGAACGCCAAACGCAAATCCGTTTCCAACTCCTACGCCGCCGCGTCCCCGGACGAGTGGACGCAGCGGGTGGTGGGAGAAATACAGGCGCACTATCGTCAGGAAGCCGAAAAACTGCGCCAATCCCTCGAAGCCGAAACGGATGAGGCGACTCGTTCCATTCTGCAAAAGCGCATGGACATTTTACAGCGGCGGGATGAGTTCGTCGGCAAAATCGGCAGAATACTGGTCAATCTCAATCATCAGCTTCAACTCGTTGAGGATACCTTCGGGCTGATTAACGATGAAATCCGCGCCCGTTCGCCCGAGCAGATTCTGGCGGATGTGGAAGAAGTGGTGGTAGCGACCGACACCATGGCCTCCTCGCTACAGGAACTGGCCTCGGTAGAACAGATGATGGCGCGTTTCGCGTCATAGCCCTCAACCCCCGCCCCTTCTAGTTGTTAGAAGCGAGAAATAGCCCCTCTCCCAAAAAAGCCTGGGAGAGGGGTTGGGGTGAGAGCCATTATAAAAGGATCTATTTGCTATGAGCCTTCGCAATACGTTACGCAAAGCGGCGGGACTGTTGGTGGAACTGCCGCCGGATCAGGAAGAAACGGCGTCTCATGCGGGAAGCGGCGCGGGCGGCGGCATGACCGATCAGATGTGGGCGGAGTTGGAGAAAGCCTCGCAAAAGCCGCAAACCGGGCAGGCGACACAGGCGACACAAACCGCGCAAACCGCCGTGCCGTTCGCCGCGCCCGCATCTTCCAAAACCGTCGAGCAAATCGTTCGTGACGAGCATGGGCCGAATTTAGACCAAATTCAGGTCACGTCCCATGCTGTTCACCCGGACGCGCATCTCAGCGGCACACTGGATTTCAAGAGCATTTATCAGGCGGCGAATCTGCCTGCCGCCCCGTTTTCGGCAGAGCAGGTTCTGGACATGTTCGGCGAACTCCCCGCCGAATTGCCGCTGCAAACCAAACGCCAGATGATGCAGGTGTCCGTCAACGCGATGGGCAAAGCGATTGGCGCGTCCCCCGAAAGCATTGTGGCGGACGCTTCGCGCAAACTGGCCGCGCTTGCCGCCTATACGGAACACCTGACGCAGACAACGCAGGAGTATACAACCCTGTCCACGCAGAAAATCGCCGAACTGGAAGCCGAGATTGATAAAATCCGTCAGGCGGTCGCGAACGCGCAGCAACGGCAGTTCCGCGAAACGCAGCTTTGCACCGACGAGTCGCACCGGCTTGACGATGTATTGGAATTTTTCAGCCTGGACGTGCCGCCCTCCAAATACGCGGCAACGAATCCAAACGGCCTGACAACCGCCTGAAAGCAGCAATTGATTTTCTGTATGCCCGAAAGAGAGCGTTATGTGGAGGCAGGGATTTAAGAACAGCAAAGCGGATGTATGGAAGCAGCTTTCCGACAAACTCGGCGCAAAATTCGTGACCGGGGATTTGCTGCATGAAGACTACATCGAGGCGCATGTGGACGGCTGGACTGTGACGCTGGATACGCGCCGGGAACCTGTCGGCAGGGCAACAGTCACGTATACCCGTATTCGCGCGCCTTTTGTCAATCCACGCGGATTTCGGTTCTGTATCTATACCCATACGGTATTCAGCGGAGTGGGGAAGTTTTTGGGTATGCAGGATGTGGAGATTGGTAACCCGGCCTTTGACGCGCAGTACATCATCAAAGGCACGGAAGAAGCGAAGGTACGCGCCCTGTTTGCCGACACGCGCCTGCGCGAACTGATTGCGGGCCAGCCATCCGTGTATCTGGAAGTGAAAGATGATGAGGGCTGGTTCGGCGCGCGATTTCCGCAGGGCGTGGATGAACTGTACTTTCAAACTCCCGGCGTGGTTACAGACGTAAACCAGCTCGAGTCGCTTTACGAACTGTTCGCGGAAGCGCTGCATCAACTCTGCAACATCGGTTCCGCCTCCCCCGATGATCCCCATGTACCGGAGTTAGGTCATTAGGTTATCAGGTTATCAGGCTTCCTATATTCCCGTATTCCATATTCCGTCTTCTTTTCACGTTTGCCGCCAGAAAGTGAGGACGCAGCCACCCGCCACAATCAGCGCGCCGCCAACCAGAACGGCAGGCTGAAGCTTCTCCTTGAACACCAGCGCGGCAATGAGTTGGGAAACGATGAAGAACAGGCTGATGTAAATGCCCATCAGCCTGCCGAAATCCAGATTGGCAAGGTTGACGATCAGGCCGTAACTGACAAGCAGGATTATTCCCGCGACAAAGCCGACGCGCCGGCCTTGCAGTCCCGCCCGCATCCCCGCATCGCCGCCCACTTCCAGCAGCGCGGCAACTGTGAGCAGCGCTACAAGCTGCCCGAACGCTTTCCACGAACCCATAGCCCCACCTTGCCCTTGCAGGCACGAACTGTTACCAATTGCGGACACAACATGTTGTGTCCCTACGGAGTTTTATTGGAACGGTATTACCTTGCCCTTTGTTGGACAAGTTCTGCTTCGGCAACCGCAGTAGCCGTCAGAACGGGTTGAGCCGTTGGAATAAACGCCGTTTGCTCCTCCTGAACAGGCTCCTGATAGGCGCGTACCAACTGTTCCGCTGGCGTTTTATCCGTATTTGTCGCGGCGCGTAACAGCACATCCTGCTGCTCCTGAACCGGTTCGCTGGAAGCGCGAACAAGGCTTTCTCGTACCGGCAAATCTCCGATATTGGCGCGCGTGAGCGGAATACCCGTATTTATCTCTCCAGCTTCCTTCACCGTGCGCCTGCCGATGTAGAGCAGATACACGGAACCGGCGCCAAGTCCAAGGAATATGGTCAGCATCAGCAGGGTTTCCGCGCTAAGGTGAGTCAGCGCAACGCAGGCAACCAGAAGACTCAGGATAACACCGATGATACCGCATGCAAAAATGAAAACGCCCGTCAAAGCTATTGTGGTTTTCGCGCCTAACTTTCTCGCGTAAGCTTTCTTGGTCACAACGCGCCTTTTTACATTGGGCTGGCGTCGCATGGTTTGCCTCCATGAAACTATTCCGGGCGGGCGGCAAGAACCACGTTGAGTTTCAGCATCGCGTCGCCGCGCTTCACTTCGATCTGCACCATGTCGTTGGGCTTGCAGTCTTGCAGCGCGTATGTGTAATCGTACACGTTCTTAATCACGCGGCCATTGAACTTCACGATGATGTCGCCCGCCTTCAGTCCCGCTTTTTCCGCCGGGCTGCCTTCGCGGACGCCGTTAAGCTGGACGCCTACCACATTGGCGGCGTAATCCGGCACACTGCCAAAGTACACGCGCAGGCCGCTTGAGGGCGCAGTCGGCAGATTGATGCGCTGGAACGTTGGGCGGGCGGGATTGTCGGCAATGCGGGTGGCGCAATCGGCTACCAGCTTCAGCACTTTCGCTTCGCCCTCGCTGTTGATAAGGTCAACCGTATCTTCCGGCGTGTGGTACTGCGAGTGGGTTCCCGTAAAGAAGAACAGCACCGGCACGTTCTTGGTGTAAAACGACTGCTGATCGCTCGCGCCGAACCCGCTTTCGCTTTTGCCCAACGCGAATCCCGCGCTCTTGTTCGCGTCGTCGAGCAGGCGGTCCCACTCTTTGGCCGTGCCGCTGCCGATAATCGTCAATTTGTTATCGCGCAATCGCCCGATCATGTCCATGTTCAGCATGGCGACGGTTTTGGCTAAGGGTACAATTGGATGCTTTGCATACCAGTCCGAGCCGAGCAATCCCAGTTCCTCGCCGCTAAAACACATCAGAATAATGCTGCGCTTGAGCAAGGATGAAGGATGAGGGATGAAGGATGAAGTTTGTACGCCGGAAGCGGGTGCTTTCATCCTTCCGCCTTCATCCTTCATCCTTCCGAAGAATTTGGCTAACTCCATGACGCCTGCCGCGCCGCTGGCGTTGTCGTCCGCGCCGTGATGAATGGCGGGCGCGCTTGATTTGGCGAGAGAACCTGCGCCGCCCATGCCTAAATGGTCTACGTGCGCGCCGATAATGACATACTCGTTTTTCAAGACGGGGTCGCTGCCTTCAATCATGCCGATGACGTTGGCCGTGATTTTTTCCACTTTCTTCACGTCCACCTGCACCTGCGCGATTTGATCCAATGTCTCGGAAACGTGTTCGCCCCCATTAGCGGCCTGCTGCAAGGCGTCAAGGCCCCTGCCGCTATTGTCCATCAGGGCGGCGGCGGCGTTGTGGCGCAGACGCAGGACGGGAATCCCCGCATCGGAAACGTTGTCGAAGCCGGTTCGCGCGGGCGGCTGCGATTTGGGCGCGTCGGGCATGATTACCAGCACGGCTTTCGCGCCCAGATCGCGGGCGGCGATAGCTTTGGGGTAGATTTCCGCGTAATCGGCAAGGGGGCTGTGCGGATCATCTTTGGGGCTGCCTGCCAACAGCAGCACAACGCTGTCTTTGACGCTGATACCCGCGTAATCGTCATGCTTCACTTTGGGCGCGTGGATACCATAGCCGACAAACACGATTTTGCCCTCCACGCTGCCCGACGCGGAAACGCTCGACGGCTCGTAATCCTGATTGGCTTTGAAAGGTGGGAGGGGGCGGCTGCCTTTGGTTGTGGAACGCGACACCAGGCGATTGTTGCTGCCGACCACGCGCCCCGCCACAAAGGAGAAGGGCTGGAAGTAGCCACTGCCGTCTATGGGCGCTTTCGGGTCGCGCTGCTTGCCGGTTCCGAGCGGTTTCAGGCCGCAGCGGGCAAATTCCTGCGCCACGTACTGCGCGGCCTTGTCGTTGCCCGGTTCCCCGCTGCCGCGCCCGCGCAGTTCATCGGAAGCCAGATAGCCGATTTCACCCTTAATCACGTCCGGCGCAAATACGGCTGCGGTGGCGGCTGTGGTTTTCGCGTTCGGTTTCGCGGTGGCGGTTTTGTCGCGCGCCGACAGCGGGGAAGCCGCCAACAGCAACACAAATAGGAAAGCGCAGGAAGCATACGTTTGGTTTTTCATGTTCGACACTACTTTCGTTCTTTTTTGAGAGCGTTCTGTCGGACGAGGGCGATGCGCTCCTGATCTACGGCTTTCTCAAAGGAGCGGAACCCGGCCAGTTTGAAGCCGTGCTTGACGGCAAGGCGGTTGATCTCATCCACCTGCCCAACCCCGACCTCCTTGCCCAGCGTAAAATTCTCGTAGCGGTTGTCCAGAGCGAGCATCATAGTTTCGGACATGCAGGCATACGCGGTTTTGGGCGGGAATCCGAAGGTAAACGGCTGATCGGGCTTTTCGCGCTTTTGCATCTTCACGTCGCCCGGTATCTGCACCACGCCGCCCTCAATAACTAAAACGTCATCACGTTCCCGCGCCACCCGAACCGAAACGTCACGGGGACGCGCCACGTCGCACACCACCGCGCCCGGCTTGATATGTTCCGGCAGGATGACCGCGTCTACCGCGCTTGTCACCGTGATAATAATATCCGCGTCTCGGAGTCCCGTCGCCACATCCGTAAACACGCGGATAGGCGCTTTGCTGACAGGTCGCAATCTGTCGGCAAGGGCTTGCAGTTTGGGCAGGTCGCGCCCGATGAGCGCAACGTTAGCCGCGTCCCGCGCCAGAATTTCGGCGCACGTCGCGCCGATAGAACCCGTCGCGCCTACAATCGCCACATTGCTCTCGTTCAGCACATGCCCCATCATCTCGCCCGCCGTCCGCGCCCCCTCAATGGCGGTTGCGACCGTGTACGAGTTTCCTGTGGTAATCGCCAATCCCGGCAGGCGTTGGGAAAGCGTGATGCCGCCATCGCCCACGACGCTGGTAAACGCGCCCAATCCCAAAATGCCCGCCCCCGCCTCCTGCGCGATTTTGCCGCACATCTCCAGCTTTTCCCACACGAACTCAATCGGCAGGGTCAGCATCTGGCGCGGCGTCAGCGGGCAGGCGATATACCAGCCCCGCGCTTCCGCCCCGGTCGGCGATTGGATACCCGTGACATCGGACACAATCAGTGGGTCGCGCTTCTTGATGTACCACTCGATCCAGTTTTCCGGCAGATGTTTGGCGATAGGATACTTGCGCCCCACGTCCCGCCGCGCATCTATGGGATGAACAATAAAAGCAAATTGCTGCATCGAAACTCCGGAAGGAGAAAAGGAGAAAAGGAGAAGAGGAGAAGAGGAGACAAACCGCTCCCCTTTCATATTCTCCTTTTCTCCTCTTCTCCTTTTCTCCTTTTCTGCATTAAACCGGCTGTAACTGCTGCACCTGCGGCGTCCAGTTCAGTTCTTTCAGTTTGGCGAAGTAGTCGTCCGGCGTGAGTTCGGACGGCTTCTTATTTAATATGGTTACGAGTACGGCTTCCATGACGTTCGTGCCGAAAGAGCGTCCGTCAATCACGGGCGTTGTCGTTATCAACTGCGCTACGCCCCGGCGTTTCAGTTCCGCCACATCCGCTTCCGTTGTCGTATTGGTCAGGACGATTTTGCCCTTCATGTCTTCGGGCATGTACCGCTTGATATAGTGAAAATCGCCCGCGATGATGTCCGCTTCGGCAAAGAATTTCGTGTACTTGGGCGTGTTCTGTTCCTGTTTTTCACCGGTCGGGTACAGGTACTTGAACGGGATATGGACCGCTATCGGCAGAATAATATGGGCCAGCCGTTGGGTCGCTTTCAGCGAACGAATCGGAATGGGAATACCCAATGTGAACATCAGGTCGGCGAACACAATGGATTTGGCGTATTGCGCGAGGGCTTCCGCCATGCCGAATCGGTCTACGGAACTGACGATCAGGACGCGCTTGCTGCCGAAATCCACCAGATTGTTTTCCTGCAAATACGTGACTGTCGCGCGTTCCATCGTATTTTTCAGGCCGCTGCCGTCCACGTAGGGCGTATGTTTCACCACCGACCACCAGCCAACGCTTTCCGGCAGGGTATAGCGCCTGCTGCCTACCCATACGTATAAATCGGTTCCGCCGACGCCGAAAGCGTCCACTTTGCCGTCGCGTTCGGCGATCATGCGCTTGTATTTTTCCACATCGCCATCCGCTCCAACGCGCTCGATTTCAAACTCTTCGCCGAAAAAGTTGGCGCTCACTTTTTTGTCGCGCTTGGACGACCCCAGACTGACACTGACAACACGCTTCACGAATTTATCCTTCCCCGCGTCTTCTGCCGGTGAACGTTGTCAGGCGCAGAAGGTCAACGGTTATCAAAGGGGATGCAGAGAGGAATTGCTGAAATATTGTAGAAGGTATTGCCGCGCCCTGTCAAGCCGAACAGGGGCAGGCCGCGCCGTGAACTTCCAGTATCCGCTTGTTTGCGACAATCGGCGGCTTAATCTGTGGCTCTGATTTCGCAAGGCGCGAGGTTGTACAGTTGGGCGTGATAGGGTATCTTGGTAGGTAGTAAATCAACTGCAAGCCACGAGCGTTTGCTATGAAACCGGAAAGTGTCGCCATGCCTGCAACTGCCCCGCCAGTGCCAACTTCGGATGCGCAAATCATTGCCGCTGTTTCCGGCGTAGATTGGGATTTCACAACCGCCAGCACAGGGGATTTCACGCACGGTTTTCATCCCTATCCCGCCAAATTCATCCCGCAAATAAGCGGCACGCTGATAAACCTTTTTACCGCGCCGGGGGATACCATCGCGGATGTATTCTGCGGAAGTGGAACAACGCTGGTGGAAGCGGTTCGTATGGGACGCAACGCCATCGGAATTGACGCCAACCCCCTTGCAACTCTGATTGCCCGCGTGAAAGGACAGCCGCTCAATCACGCGGAACGCGCCGCCGTTGTGGAATGCGCCTGCCACGCGGCAGAGTTAGTCGGCATGTTTTATCAAGAGGCTTTCTTGACGGACGCCCCGCAACTGGATTTGTTCGACCTGCGCCCCATACTTCCGCCCATCCGCGAACTCAACTTCTGGTTCCCCATTGTGGCGCAAAACGAACTCGCTCTTATCAAACAGGCTATGGATGCCTGCCCGCTGATACGCGCCAGAGAGTTTGCGCAGGTTGCCTTTTCCTCCATTATCGTAAACGTATCCTATCAGGATAGCGACACGCGCTACACCCGCCGCGATAAGGGGCTAAAACCAAAAGAAACCCTGCGCAAGTGGCAAACCCGCGTCAACGAAATGCTCGCCGCGATAAAACAGTTGGATGCGGTTGTCCCGTTGGGCGAGATTCGCGCGCTTGCAATGGACGCGCGCTGTCTGGAAGGCGTGGAAGCCGAGACTGTAGATTTAGTGATTACATCCCCGCCCTATCCGAACGCTTACAGTTACCATTTGTACCACCGTTTTCGTATGGAGTGGCTTGGCTACGATCAGCCCCGTTTCAAGCAGGAAGAGATCGGCTCGCACCGCAAGTACAGCGCTAAGGGTGACAAAGGCGCGACAGCGCAAACCTTTCGCGCGGAAATGACGGCAGTCTTGCGGGGTGTGGAACAGATGCTCAAACCGGGTAAACTCTGCGTGTTTGTTGTGGGGGATTCCATCATTCGGGGCGAAAAAATTGACAACGCGGCCATCATCCGCGAAGCGGGGCAGAGCGTAGGACTGCGGCCCCTTATCACGCTGAACCGAACCATTCACAGCGGCAGAAAAGCGTTTAACCCCGCCATCGGCAACATCAAACAGGAACATCTCGTATTTTTGCGCAAGCCATGATCGCCTACACCTTTTATTTGCAAACTGAATATCAACTGCGCGACTTCGAGCGGGCTTTAGGATTGCGCGAAGTGGCGGCCTGTCTGCAAAAAGCGGGTGTGCCGCCGGATGTCACGCTTCATATCAGCCCCAACCTCTATGAAGCCATCGGGCAATACGGCGAACCGGCAGCCGTTTTTCCCTACGCGATTCAGATTGTCGAAGAGATGCCTATCGCGCAAATATGCGTATTCACGCTGGTTCGTATCGGCAAAACCCTTGTCCGCGAACTCGCCTACATCGAGCGCGTAGAAGGCATTTCCGCAGAAACGCCCTCCACTATTATTCCCACTCAGGTATACATCAACCGCCTGCCCAAAATGGTGAAAAGTGGGAGTGACGCGGCTTTGCCCGAAATCGGCACGCTGGAAACGGTACGCTGTAACAAGCGCGAACACAGTTATCTGTCCCACTCATTTCATGCGTACAAGGGCAAGTATTACCCGCAGCTTGTCGGCGCGTTATTGAATATGTGCGGCGTACAGCCGGGAGATTGGGTACTGGAACCGTTCGCCGGGAGTGGAACAACCTTAGTGGAGTGCGCCATGCGCGGCGTCAACGCCGTTGGCATTGACATGAACCCGCTGGCGCGTTTGATTGCCGAGGTGAAAACAAGCGCGGTTACAGAGCCGTTCAGCCTCATTGAAGCGAATTGCCGCCATATTCTTGCCACCCTCAAAAACAGCGTGTCAACCTGTCAGTGGCAGGAAGCCGGATTGGACCAATTCTTGCCGGAAAACCGCGCGTATTTGCGCGAATGGTTTCCTCCCGACGCTCTTGCCGAGATAAACGCCTGCCTCCGCGCCATCCGAAAGTACCGCTACGCGCCCTCACAGGGAATATGCCTGCTCGCGCTTTCCGACAATCTGCGCGAAATTTCTCTACAAGACCCGGAATCGCTGCGGGTGTTGCGGCGCAAAACTCCGCCGCCGCCTGCTAACCTGCTGGAACGCATGACGCGGGGCGTGGAAAAGCGTCTCAACGCTCTGGAAACGCAGCGCTGCCTTGCGCCTTACTGCCATCCGACAGCCGCCTGCGCCCATGTTCTCAAAGGAGACGCGCGCCACATCGGGCAGGCGTTGCAGGAGGCCGCGCTTGGAAACATTCGCTTTAAGGCCGCTATCACGTCACCGCCTTACGCGACCGCCCTGCCTTATATTGATACGGACAGGCTGAGTTTGTTCGCGCTGGGCCTGCTGCAAAAGGGCGAACGGGGCGAGTTGGAATGGGCGATGATCGGCAACCGCGAAATCAGCGACGCCAAACGCCGCGAATTGGAAACACAGCTAATGGCGAATGAACACGGCCTGCCGACAGGCGTACTGGCGCATATCCGCAATATTTTTCAGGGCAACATCAAAGCGGATTCGGGGTTTCGTAAGCGCAACATGGCCGCGTTATTATACAAGTATTTCGTGGATATGCAGGCAACATTCACGCAGGTAAAAGACGCGCTCGAACCGGGCGGGCGTTATATTGTCGTTATCGGCAACAGCGCGACAAGCATTGGAGAAGACGTTTACGAAATACGAACGGATGATTGGCTGACGGAAATCGCCATTACGCAGGGGTTTCGGCACTGCGAATCACTGCCAATGACCGATCAGGCAGGCTACATGCGCCACAGCAAAAACATGGTCAAAAGCGAAACCATTATAGTGCTGCAAAAGCCCTAAAACTAAACATAAGCAAACCGCTTCTGCGAATTGCCTGCCCGAACTTTCTGGCACAATGACAGCAGTTGCGCGTGAACAGGATTGGTTTGCGGGATGATAGTAATTTCGTACTCATAGCCCACGCCTGCGCCCACGCGGTCAATTTGCAGCAAATCGCCCACCTGCGCCTGAGATCGGATTTTATCCGTATTGATGCGAAACTCGCTTTTCTCATAGTAGTGGTAGAAGCGAACGTCTTCAAGGGACACGCCGCCGGGTGAAGCAATGTTGACGCGAAAATAACACTCATCATACGTTCCGCTCTGGCGCTGTACCCGATTGTAGCGGAGGGGCCATTGCCAGAACGCCATGTTTTTGTCCCGCGCCTCCAAAGGTATCCACACATCCGGCGACCGGCTTCCCCGTGTAATATCCGTGTTTTGCAGCGTCATCAAGAATGTGCTGGCGGGCGGCAGAGCAATGGGAACAGGCGACACAGGGGCAGGCATTTGCGGGGTGGGCGTTGAAGCGCGTCGAGGGCGGGGCGGCCTTGAAACAGGACGCGCTCGGCGCGGCGCAGTCGGGACGGGAATTCGAGGAAACGGCGAGGGAGCAGGCAGAGGAACAACGCCGCTTTGCGTTCCCAAAACAGTATTCGGAATGGCTGTAAACCCGGCGTCTTCGTTTCCCAGCCAGCCCCGTTGCCCTAAATCCGCCATTAGTGTCGAGGTAAGCGGCAACGCATATTGTCGCGCCTGTTGAAAAACTTGCGTCAGCGCCTGATACTGCGTCGCATCGGCAGGCGCGGACAAATCAAGATCGTACCGAACATTCGTTTCATAATTGCTGTAAAGCCCGCCTGCCGTAAGGTTGCTTGATCCCACATACGCGGCGGCTTCCGCCCCGGTTCGCTCGAACAGATACAATTTTGTATGAAAAGTACAATTCTGCCGGTTGTCGCGAAAGATGAAAACGTTGGGCGTGACGGCAAGCAGTTCTTCCAGCCCCTGTCTTGATGTTCCCCGGTGGTCAATCCCTGCAACCACTTCCAACGCGCCCCCATCTTGAACGAACGCGTCCAGCGCGGGGCGCAAAAGAGAAACGCCACTCCGCTTGGCGAAAGCCACTGCCACACAAACCCGGTCAAACCGGGGAGTTTGCAGCAACAGCGCGTTTAGCTCGTCATTCATGCGCCCGTGCCAGGGTTGATCAAAAATGGTCATGGATTCGCCTGAATAGGATTACGCTTCACAAGTTTATCCTTCCCCGCGTCTTCTGCCGGTGAACGTTGTCAGGCGCAGAAGGTCAACGGTTATCAAAGGGGATGCAGAGAGGAATTGCTGAAATATTGTAGAAGGTATTGCCGCGCCCTGTCAAGCCGAACAGGGGCAGGCCGCGCCGTGAACTTCCATTAGTGATGGCAACTCACACAGGACGGCAAGCCAACAACAACATGATTTGCCCGTGTTGCGGCTGCGCTATTCTGCAAGACCGCCTTCGGAAAAGAGAATTTCTACCTGTCCGCCGCGTATGTTCGCGTTGTGGTCGGCGCGGTTGGTAAAGGTGACGCTGCCGCCGAGGTCATGGCGGACAAGGGTAAGGACAAGTTCCAGCCCGATGTTCGCGCTTTTGAGCGGGTTGAAATTGGACGGGAAACCCGGCCCGCAGTCCTGCACCACCACTACAATTTTTTCTCCCTGCTTCGTCAGGCGGACTTCGATAGGCTGCGTATTCAGCCCGTCCGTCCCTTTGTAATTGCGGCTGTGCTTGTCGGCGTTGGTGATTAGTTCCTGCACGGTCAGGGCCAGCGCGGTCGCCGCTTTGGTGGGTATCCATGCCTCGTCGGTTCGCGCCTGAACCGGGGCGGGACGCTCCGCCGTCGCCAGTCCCGCCGACATCAACTGCGCCAGTTTGGTTAGCACGACTCCGGCATTCACTTTGCCGATGGGCTGGTCCCGCGCCAGCAAATCGTGGACGAGCGCGATGACCCGAATCTGGTTCAGCCCCTGCCGCATGGTTTCTACAGGCATCACATCGCTGTCAAAGGGCAACTGCATTTCCAATAGCGCGGAAACGCCCTGCAAGGAATTCTTTACGCGATGATGTACTTCTTGAATGGCGCGGGCCAGTTGCGCGCTCCGTTCACGTTCGGCCTGCCACAAGCGGGAGTTTTCTACAGCCAGCCGGGTACGCGCCGCCACCGTTTCCAGCAGCGCAACCTCTTCGGGCGTCCATGCGCGCGGGTTGCCCGCCACGCTGACCACGAACGAAGCCACCCGCTTGCCGCCCTCCATGAGCGGAACCGCGACATAAGCGCGAATGTCTGTGGGCGCATACGTGTCTTCGTACTGTGACGCGGTTCGAGAATCGGCTGCGGTATCGGCAATGGTGACGGTCTTGCCGACATTCAGTTCAGCCTGCACCCCCGCGCCAAAGGAACTCAGGCGATAGGTTCCCGCCCAGCTTGCCACGCCCCGGCAGTAATCCCGATGAATGATTACTTTGTCGGCGTCCACATCCGTATCCGTATAATAGCAGCGCGACACTTGCAGATGCTCGCCCACCATCCGAACCACGGCCCACATCACGTCCTGCGGGTCGGGCGTCGCGCGCATCTGTTCGCCCAACTCGCTCAACAGGCGCTCCCGTGCCTGCGCGCTTTTTTGCGCGTCAATGTCCGTCGCCGTGCCGAACCATTTCAGAATGTTGCCCTGCGGGTCGCGCATGGGCGCGGCGCGCGTAAGAAACCAGCGGTACACGCCGTCCCCGCCCCGAATCCGATGCTCTCTCTGGTAGTCTCCGCCCGTTTGCCGCGCCTGCGCCCAGGCATGGCGCGTGAGCGGTAAATCTTCGGGGTGCAGGGCTTCCCGCGCGCCCCCGGCAAGCGTCTGTTCCAGCGTCAGTCCCGTGTACTCCATCCAGCGCTGATTGTAATAATCCCGGCTGCCGTCCGGAGCCGCTGTCCACACGATCTGCGGAATGGACTCGGCAAGGTAGCGGTACTGCTGTTCGCTGGCGCGAAGGGCCTCTTCCGCTTGCTTGTTCGCGCTGATGTCGCGGGAATTGATGACAATCGCTTCCACGCCTGGCTGCATCAGGAGATTGCGCCCCCGCGATTCCAGCAGTCGCCAGGAACCGTCGGCGTGGCGAAAACGGTACTCCACGCTCAGGGTCGCGCCGGGGCACAGCAGAAGTTCATCGTACAAATGCCGGACATGCGGCAGGTCATCAGGATGCACGTAATCAAAACACCACTTGCCGTTCATCTCCTCGCGCCCATATCCCAGCGTCGGCTCAATGGCGGGACTCTGGTAACGAATGATGCCCGCCGCGTCCAATATCGTAATGATGTCGAGCGCGTTCTCAATCAGGCACTGAAAACGACGCGCCGCCATGTCCGCCTGCATTGCCTCCGGCGACTCGCTACAGTGAGTTGCAGTCGCGCCGGAGGACGTTGTGCCGCGCATCGCTATGTGATTCGTGGCTGATTCTGGACTGATAGGTTCCGACATACGTGTTTTCCGTTTTTGCAGGGCCGGCTTACGTGGCCGCGCGGCTATACCACTGTCATTGCAAATGGTTCTCAAAGTAAACTAAAGATATACTTATTCAATAGACGAAACCACCTGCCGAAACAGTTCCGCGCCGTTGCCTTTGTGCCAACGCCATACGACGACAAGATCATGCTGTGGGTCTATCCAGATGGTGTTGCCGCCGAAACCCACAGCGGCGAAAGCGGAAACAGGCGTTTGCGGCCACATTTTGCCGTCCGTGTTGAGCCACCACAGATAGCCGTAAGCGGGATTGGTCGCGCTCGGCGTCGTTGCGTCCTGCGCCCACGATTCAGAAACGATCTGCCGGTTTTTCCACTTTCCTTTGTTCAGAAACAAGAGTCCGAACCGCGCCTCATCTTAAGCGCTGATCCACAACCCGCCGCCCCAGCGCGTCCCGCCGCTTACGGAGGGCAGCATTTTGCCGTCCACTTCGGCGCGGGCGTTGTCGTAGGGAATCCATTTCCAATCGTTGGAAGCGCCAATCGGATTCATCACTTCGGTTTGGAGAACATCGGGCAGGGGGCGTTTCCACACGCGCAACAGGGAAAGCGCGAGGCGGTTGATGCGAACGTCGTTGTACTCGAAAAGGCTGCCCGGTTCCCGCAGTTCCCGCGCCGTATGCCGCCCCTCCCCAAACTCCCGTTCCCCGATGAAATCGGAGGCTTTGCCCCACATTTCGCCCTGCCACTCGCTGTTTTGCTGCGCGTGGTTCTTCCACGTTATTGCAGCGTTATGGGGCGAGTCGTAGCCGCCATCGTGAATTGTTTTACCAACGGGTTCGTTGATGTCGGCAATCAACTTGCGGTCCAGCGCGATTCCGAGCAGGGTAGACAGAAAACTTTTGGCCGCGCTGTATGTCGGATCAATATGCCGCGTGTCGCCCCACTGCGCGACAATATAACCGTGCCGCAGTATAAGGCCGCTTGTACCGGCGCGTTGGGCGGGAAGCGGGCCGAGCGGCCTGCCGAAAATCTTCTCCTGCGTGGAAAAGTCGCGCGGAAAATCGGTTTCATTGGCCTGGGCGAACGCGACGGCTTTTGCCAGTTTTGCGCCATCCATGCCGACGGCTTCAGGCTTGCGCGTTTCCCACTTATCCCCGGCAGGAGGAAAATAGGAATGGCTTTGCGCGTTCAACATTGCGGACACGCTTAGAAAGCAGCCCAACATGAGCGACGGCAACAGAAGTTTAGATAGGAATGAGTACAACATAGGTTTACCTTTGGGCAGATTTTCTTCTTCAACTATAAACGTATGAAAATCGCAAACGTTTGCCCTGTGTGCAGGCTTGACATTTAAGCATTTGCTAATGTATAATGAACCCATGAGCCGACACGATGCCGCTATGGATGTTTTTACCGCGATTGCCGACCCGACCCGACGCGCGATTCTGCGCAATCTGGGGAGCGGCGAACTGCCGGTTTCGGCGCTGAAGGCGCAGTTTGAGGTTTCGCTTTCGGCCATCTCGCAGCATCTTCACATTCTGCGCGAAGTGGGGTTGGTGACAGCGCGTAAAGCGGGCCGGGAGCGCGTGTACCGCCTGAACCCGTACGCCCTGAAACCCGTCGCCGATTGGATTGCCTTCTATGAGCCGTTCTGGAACAATAAACTGGACGCGCTGGAAACATATCTGGCAGAACAAGAACAAAACGAACCGGAATAAAGCAAGGCCGGAATGAAGCGAAATTGACGCAAAGGAGGAGCGCATGAAACCGGATATAAAACCGGAAAGAGCAGGTCGCTTGCGGAATGGAATCCATTTTGAGAGAGTCTTCTCACATTCGCCGGAGAGGGTCTGGCAAGCCTTAACGGACCCGAACGCGCTGTCGCAATGGCTGCTGCCCACCACTTTCAAGCCGAAGCGGGGCCATCGTTTCCACTTCACCCGCGCATCGGAAAAGGGGGTTCGGGTGAAAGTGCGCTGTCAGGTTGTGGAGTTGGAAGCGCCGCGCCGACTTGCCTACACATGGCAGGCCGATGATGAGCAGCAAACGCCCACGCTCGTTACATGGACGCTGGAAGCCGTTGAGGAGGGAACCCGCCTGCGATTGGAACACATCGGGCTGGAAACATCCCGCGCCAATTCGGGGGGAAACAACCATTTCGTTTCCATCAACTTTGCGAACCGTCTTGCCGCCTTTCTGAGTTCCGATGGTTCGCAGGCGGGGCAAACTCGAATGGGCCGCATCATACTGCCAACGTCAGCGCAGCCAATCCGTTGCGTCCGCCGCCGCATAACAACAGAGTTTGACCGTGAAAAAGTTACATTGTGAAACCGGCTTATGAAAAGCGGGAGGAGGCTTACATGCGCCAATTTAATTCTTCTAATTTCGTGCCGCCGCAAATGGTGCGGGGCGTGGTTCCGATGGTGATCGAGCAGTCGGCGCGGGGCGAACGCGCCTATGACATCTATTCGCGCCTGCTCAAAGACCGCGTGGTTTTCATCGGCGACCAAATTGACGATCAGATCGCCAACCTCGTGATTGCCGAACTGCTGTTTCTGGAAAAGGAAGACCCGGACGCCGACATTGACATTTATATCAACAGCCCGGGCGGCAGCGTTTCGGCGGGACTGGCAATGTACGATGTGATGACGCACATCTCCTGTGACATCGCGACCGTTTGCGTGGGCATCGCGGCCTCGATGGGTTCGGTTTTGCTGGCGGGCGGCACACCGGGCAAACGCTACGCCCTGCCCAACGCCCGCATTATGATACATCAGGCCAGCGGCGGCTTTCAGGGCAACGTGTCCGACGCCAAAATCTATCTGGAAGAGATGAACCGGCAGTACGAGACACTTCTCGATATTTACGCCAACGCGACGGGCAGGGACAGAGAGAAACTGCGCCGCGACATGGATCGAGACTACTATCTGTCGGCGCGGGAAGCGCAGGAATACGGCCTGATAGATCGCGTACTGGAGGGTGGGCGCAGGGGAACCGCCTCGCCCCCGGCTATCCGTTCGGAGGAACGGCGTTTCCTTCATTCCTGATAATTTCTCGTTTTCCGCGTTTGCGGCAGGTATTTCCCTGTGTTTCGATGAACAATCAGGACGCTGATTATCAACGACACAGGGAGAAACCTTGCGATGCTCGACTTGCCCCCGGAAATTGCCGCCGCCTGCGCGGATTTGTTCGCCATTCTGCCTTTAGAGGCAGCGATGCCCCATTTAGTGGGCAGCCATGCGCCCCCGGAGGCGGTAATGGCCGCTCTGCAAACCGCTCTCCATTCCCCCGCTCTCGCCTCCCGTCCCGATCTTGCCGCAGGCTTGTGGCTGTACGTGGACGATCTGGAGCGCAGCCACGAATTGAGCCAATCCCTCGACGATGCGACCGGCGCGTACTGGCACGGCATCATGCACCGGCGCGAAGGCGATTTTTCCAACAGCCACTACTGGATGCGCCGCGCCGCCCGCCATCCCCTGCGCCAATCCCATTCCGATCTTGATCCCGACGCGCTCATAGACGCCGTCTCTCAAGCGCCCGGCAGCGATCCTCCCGCCCTCCTTGCCCGCCAGCGCGAAGAGTGGCAAATTTTATTTCAATGGTGCGCGAGGAATTAGGTTGTTAGGTTGTTAGTTGTTAGGTCATTAGGCCAATGCGCAAGTCAAACAAGGCTGGCGCTAACAACTAACAACCTAACAACCTATCCTCAAGGAGTTTTCCATGACAACAACTAACGACATTTCGTTTGCCAGCATTGGCGTGGGTGGGCGCGGCGGGTATCTGCTGCAACTGCTGCTGAAGATTGAGGGCGTGGCCGTTCGCGCTATTTGCGACCCCAACGCCGACAACCGCGCCAAAGCCAAGAAGAGAATCATGGACGCGGGACAGCCCGCGCCCGCCGAATTTGAGAACTGGCAGGAGGCTCTGGCGCATCCCGGCATCGAGGCGGTTGTCAGCGCCCTGCCGTGCGGCCTTCACGCGCAAAACTATCTGGATACCATTGCGGCGGGCAAGGATTTGTATGGCGAAAAACCCCTTGCCCTGACGCCGCAGGAGTGCGACAAAGTGGTTCAGGCAGCCAATGGCAGCAAGCAGATCGTGCAGTTGGGATTTCAGCGCCGCGCCGACCCGCGTTTCATTGAAACCATGCAGGAGATTTACGCGGGCGAGTTGGGCGATCTGGTGGAGGCGCGCGTCTGCTGGTCCAACGCCTGGGGGCCGCTGTACAACTGGTTCGGGCATCGGGACGTGTCCGGCGACTGGATGGTGGAACAGGCCGTCCACAACTGGGACGTTATCAACTGGGCGACGCGCAGCCTGCCGATTCGGGCAATGGGGATGGGACGCAAAGGGCTTTACAAGGAACAGCAGCCGGATCGGGACGTGACCGATTATTACTCCGCGCTCGTGGAGTACCCGAATGGCCTTGTGGTCAACATCCTGCACAGTTGGGTCGCGCCCGGTCAGGAGGGCGCGTTCAAACCCGCATTCAACGACGAGTACACGCGGCTGCTCGGCACACGGGGCGGCGTGGATTTCAATTCCGGCCTGATCTCCTACCGCCGGGAACTGAAACTGCCGGATCGTCCCGGTCAGGACCTGCCCGAAGGCGTGACCAACTCCCTGCTGTGCCTGAAAGCGTTTGTCAACTCGGTACGGACGCGCACCGCTCCCGTCGCGGGCGTTGCAGAGGGCCGCGACTCGGTTCTCGCCTGCCTGCTCACGCGCGAGGCCGTCACGCGGGGCGGCGTGGTGACAATGGAGGAACTGACGGCATGAAGATTTTCGATTGGGCGATTTTGCATAAATCTTCCCCTCGTAACCGGATTATAAAAATCCGGTTAATCAGGCCTGCGGCCAATCGTTCTGGGAACGAAAGAAACACGCGCATAGCGACGCTTCAGAGTAATAGCATTTTGCCTTTTCGCCATTTGGGAATTCGGAAATTGAGGCGTTCGGCTTTCTCCTTTCTCCTTTTTCCTTTTTCCCTTTTCGTGTATTTCGCGTGTTTCGCGGTTTGTAAATCCGGGGCGCAGGCCGCGCCGCCCGACCCGGACTTGCAGGCGCAGAACGTGCCGCATGGAACCGTGAAAGATTACGTTTGGAAGACGAGCCACATCTATCCCGGCACGGAACACCGGTATCGCGTGTATATTCCCGCGCAGTACGACGCTTCCAAACCGGCCTGCGTGATGATCTTTCAGGACGGATTGGGGTTCAACGCGCCCACCGTATTCGACAACCTGATTGCCAAAAAGCAGATGCCTGTCACGGTTGCTATCGGCATCAATCCGGGCGTCGCTCCGCCTGCGGGCGCAAATCCGAACAATGCCCTGCCCCGCTACAATCGCAGCGTGGAATACGATACGCCGGACGATACCTACGCGCGGTTTCTGCTGGACGAAATATTGCCGGAAGTGGAAAAGACCGTCAACCTGAGCCAGAATCCCAATGACCGGGGTTTGTGCGGGGGCAGTTCGGGAGGCATTGCCGCGTTTGTCGCCGCATGGGAGCGTCCCGACCAGTTCCGGCGCGTGTACAGCGTGATCGGCAGTTTCACCGATCTGGCGGGCGGCGATACGTTCCCGTCGAAAATCCGCAAGTACGAGCCGAAACCCCTGCGCATTTTCCTACAGGACAACGATCAGGATCAGGACATCTATTCGGGAAGCTGGCCGCTCGCCAATCAGGAAGTGGCTGCCGCGTTGAAGTTTGGGGGCTACGATACGCAGTTTGTCGTGGGCAAAGGCGGACATGACGGCAGGCCGGGCAGTTTAATCTTTCCCGAAGTGATGCGCTGGCTGTGGCGCGACTACCCCGCGCCGATTGTGGCGGCGACAACCACGTCGCGGCAGCCGATTATGCAGATCATTTCCCCCGGTGACGACTGGCAGCCAATAGAAAACCAGACGGCGACAAGCCTGGCAGCCGATGCGGCGGGCAACGTTTATTTCACAGACTACCCCAGGAGTTCCATACGCCGTCTCAATACAACGGGAGTTGTGGACGTACTCCGCCGCGATACCCCATCTGTATATTCGCTTGCTGTCACTCCCGATGGCCGGCTCATTGTAATCGGTGACAGGGATGTGACCCTTTATGAGACGGACAAAAAGACAACGGTTCTTGCTCGCAATGTTTTCGCATCAAGACTGATTTATAATCATCAGGGCATGGCCTATTACACAGACACTCGCCGGGGCGATATATGGATGCTGGATAAAAAAGGGAAAAGCCATCTCGCTTACCCCAGAGACATTGAAGAAGAGATGCTTCTCGCTGCTAACGATTTCCGCAACCGGTTCAAAAATTCCGATTTCCCTCTTGCGCTTACGCCCGACCAAAGCTTGCTGATAACGACGGGGAGCGAACCGCGTAAGTCGCTGGTTTCGTGGCGCATACAGGCGGATGGCACGTTGTCCGACGTTGAGCCGTTTTTCGACCTGACGATTCCGTATCGCCAGACGGGAACGCAGGCGACAGCAATGGTAACGGATACGCAGGGCTGGCTGTATGTGGCGACTCCGGCGGGCATTCAGGTGTGCGATCAGGCGGGGCGCGTGAACGGCATTTTGTCGCTGCCGTTGCGCAAGCCACCTACCGACATGACATGGGGCGGGGCAAACCATGACACGCTGTATCTCGCCTGTGGCGGCGTATTGTACAAACGCAAACTGCGCGTCAAGGGCGTGTTGCCGTTCGAGGAGCCAATCAAGCCGCCCTCCCCGCGATTGTAGCCCTCAACCCGGGCGTCCACTTGTGGACATACCCCTTCTCCCAAAAAGCCTGGGAGAAGGGGAGTCCTTTCGTTGAAGGTACACCCTGATAGTTGACAGGGAGAGGCAGCCCTTCCGTGATTTCACAATTGCGTAGGGGCTGTTTTTCGTCGGTGGAGCAGCGAGGAACCCTTCCGCAACATGTCGATAAATTGGTTCAAAAAAACTTTCGGAAATAGGTTGGCAAAATTAGCGGGATGTGTTAAAGTCTAGTCACCTGCTTCTCTTTTCAGTCTTTTCTGTTACCCTGCTGTATTCAGAACTCGCTTGCCGCTTCCTGCTTTGCGCCTGCTTATCGCATCCCGCGTTGCGCGTCCATGAAGGCGCCTTTTCACCGTTCCGTCTTCTGCTCCTTTGTACGGGCGTGTTTGCACTTGTCGGCTTTGCGTTGCGCTTTCGCCAGAGCCTTCTCGTCCTTGCGGAAGAAGCGGGGATGTCCTTCCGGCTACGCCCGGTGGACGCCCGACGACGAACTCCCCTTCGCTGGTAGCCGCAAAAGGTTGCAGCCCAACATCTATACCAACCTGCTCCGCGCTTTGTGGCAGTGACTCTGCTATGCCCGACAAGCGTACAGTTCGTCAAGCGGAGGTTGCCAACCGTCAGATTCAAAATGCGCTTCGCGCGTTGCGGTTTGCGTATCGGGCGTCCACGCGAAGCGAAGGACACGCGCGGCTAAAGCCGGGGGGATTAAAACCGCATTTCCGCTAAATACGCAGGCAGGGAGAACATTGTTGACTGAATTTGACTACAGGTTGTTTGAAACCAATGACGCCATTCACGCCGTTTTTGTGGTAATGTGTTTTAACAGGTTCACGAGAACCTGATCAGGAGAAAACTTTTATGAACACTCGGCTCAACCGAAAACCCGTACTTCTTGTGGCAGGCGCTGCTGCCGTGTTGTTCCTCAGCGCGAATGGCCTCAGTTTCGCGCAGGGCGCGGGCGGGCAGGGAGGCGCGAACGGCGGCAATCCCACCCCCACCCTGACCCCCGGCCAAAT
The DNA here is from genome assembly GCA_963817895.1 of uncultured Chthonomonadaceae bacterium. Taxonomy (GTDB): domain Bacteria; phylum Armatimonadota; class Chthonomonadetes; order Chthonomonadales; family Chthonomonadaceae; genus CAWFQB01. The sequence continues at coordinate 546,461 of CAWFQB010000001.1, read as the reverse complement.
TCCCAATGTCACGGGCGCGATTATGAACAGCCCGATGGGCGCGCAGATGGGCGAAATGCTCAACAAAATGCGCCAGACCCACGCCTTTGTGGACCCCGGCGTCGGCCAGACGGCCAACCTGCTGACCCGCTCCGACGTGCGCAACGAACTGATTCTCAACGGACGCCAGACGGAAACTATCGTCGGTCTGCAAAACGGCTATCCCGCCGCCATGATGACGGGCATAATGACGACCGTGATGAGCAGTATTCAGAAAATGCAGCAGGAGGGCGGCAATCTGGACCCCCGCTCCATGTCCCCGGATGAGCGCCAGCAGATGTTCACGCAGATGCGCGACACAGTAACCGACAGCCTTACGGCGGTTCAGGCCGACCAGAACAAGAAGTCCGAAGCGGTCTTGATTCCCGGCGCAAACCAAACGCCTGCGCGAACTGGATTTGCAATGGCGCGGCCCGCTTGCTCTGTCCGACGAGAAACTGGCGGATAAAGTGGGTCTGACGCCGGATCAGCGCGCCAAATTCACCGCCATGCTCAAAGAATTGCGCGACACCCGCATGAAAGCGCAGACCAGCATGTTTTCGCCCGGCGGCGGTTTCCCCGGACTTCCGGGCGCGAATCCCGGCGTCGGCGGCAATCGTCCGACCGGCGCGCGGGGCGCAACCGGCACACGGGGTACAACCGGGAAAAGCGGCGCGCAGCCCACAGACCCGAACGACAAGGCCGCTCCCAACACGCCGCCCGATGCCGCCACTCCGGCAACTCCCGGCAATTTCACCCCGCCCACGCCCGAACAGATACAGCAGGCCAGCGATGCCGCCGCCAAACAGAGCGAAGCCGCCCTGAAAGCCGCCGACAAGAAGGCCCTCCTGCTCCTCACCCCCGAACAGCAGGCGCAGTGGAAACTCCTGCAAGGCAAGCCGTTCACGTTCCGGCAGTACCTTTAGGAGATAGGAGATACGAGATACGAGATACGAGTGAAAAGCGGATTTCGGTTTTTATGCCTTCGCAAGAAAGTGATGGAAACAACGCATTTACTCCTATCTCGTATCTCGTATCTCCTATCTTTCCTCTACTCGTACTGCACCTTCACCGGGCCGCCCTTTTCGAGGCTTTCGTTGGCGGCGAGACAAAGCAGAGTGGTTTTCGCGCCGTCCATGTAGGTGGCTTTGATTTTGGAGCGGTCGCCGGTTTTCACGGCGTCAATGAACACGCGGTCTTCTGTGGGGAAGATGTCGTCAATGTCGCCCTTGATGGACTTCGGCCTCTTTTTCGCCCGCCGTATAAATGCTGACGTGGTGCGCCCAATCGGTGAACTTGGCTGTATGCTGACCCGCCCACACGTTCAGGAACACGCCGCCGCCCGCAGGCGTGGAACACGACGCGAAGATATTGCCCACGCCGCCGTTCGCGAACTTCATGGACACGACCATCGCGTCGTCGTTGGTGTAGTTGTCCACGATGTTCGACAGTTTCTGATTGAAGCCCCGCGCCGCGAAAGCGTGTACTTCCGCCACGTCCCCGCCGAGATACCGCGCCAGATCAACCGTGTGAATCACCTGCTCCACGAATTGCCCGCCGCTTTTTTCCTTGACGGGCCACCACTGCCCGATAGGATTGTTGGCGAAATAATCGCCCTCTTTCTTCACGGGCGGGCCGCTCACCCACGCGCCATCCATCAGGATCACGCTGTCTTCAGCAAGTATGTCCTTGACGCGATTCACGGACTGCCGATAGCGGTTCATAAAGCCCGACATTGCAATCAAGCCGGACGCTTCTACCTCTTTAGACAGTTTGCGCAGGTCAACCGGGTCAAGGTGCATTGGCTTTTCCACCAGGAACGGCACTTGGGCCGCGATGCAGGCGCGTTCCGGCGCTCCGTGCGCGTAGGTGGGGATGAGAATGTAGGCGGCATCCAGATTTTCGGCTGCCAGCATTTTGGCGGCATCGTCGTACACGTTGCCGCCGTATTCTTCGGCGCGTTTCTGCGCCCGTTCTACGACAACATCGCAGAACGCGGCGAGTTCCACGTCCTCGGATTTGGAAAGGTGGGGCAGATGGGATTTGGAAATGCCTCCGCAGCCGATCAGTCCGACGCGGATTTTGTCTTTTGGTGTGTTTCCGGCAGTCATTGCGGGAATGTCCTCCTGTGTGATGGTTACGAGCCAGTCTCGTCACCCTGACAGTTCGGCTTTTCCTGCCGCGCCTCCTGCCTGATTTTTCAAAATCGTCTTCTCTGTATCGAAAAAAGACCACACGCTACGCTAGAGACACAGAGGAAAAGCCAATGCGAGAGGAGGAAAGAGAAGATAGGAGATAGGAGATAGGAGATAGGAGATACGAGAGGGAATAACCACAAGCCTTCCCGCTCCAACATAATCCTGTTCAATCCTGAAAATCCTGTTAATCCTGTCTATTCTCCTCTCGTATCTCCTATCTCCTATCTCCTATCTTCTCTGTGTTCCCTCTCTGTGTCTCTGTGTCTCTAGCGCAGCGGGTGGTGAATTACATTAAATGGCTATGGCGGAGGAGGTAGTAGGCGCAGAGGACGCCGCCCACGCTGGCGAAGAAGTTAACCCAATCGTTGGTCAGCCACAGCAGGCCGCGAACATGTTTGGTGGCGCGTCCGTTTACATTTTCGCGTTCCGTCAGTTCGTTGCTTGTCAGGTCGCGGTACTGCGCTTGCAGGCTGGCTCCGAGCAGGCTGTCAATCAGGCTGCCCATAACGCCCGCCCAGCATACGCACACGAACTGCGCCAGATTCAGGGGCCAGAACCAGTATACGGACAGCGGTACGATAACCGCGCCCACAACCGTTGCCAGTGTGCCTGCGAGGGAAATCGCGCCCGAACTTCCCGGCGTAATCGGCTTCCAGTCGCGCAGGGAACGGGGCGTTTGTCCCGACAGGCGGCCTAATTCGGTTGCCCAGGTGTCGGCGTTCACAGTGGCAAGCGCGGCCAGAAACAGGGTGGGAAACTGCTCCAATCGAAACGTCGGCAGGCCGCGCAGAACGAGCAGGCGGTGCAGCAGAATGATGGCAACCGCCATGCCGCCATTCGCCCACACCTGCCCCGCGTCCCTTGTACTGCCCTTTTCCGAGTGGATGTTCTCCTGATTGTTGCCGTTTCGGGAACGCGCCCTGCTCCATCTGGAAAGGAGGGAGGACGACAGGAAGAAAACCAGCAGGGGTACGATGGCTTTGCCGCCGCCAAACCAGAAGATGCAGAAGCCGACAATAAACGTCGAAACGGCTCCCCGCCCCGTCAGCCAGCGCAGACGCCACGCCAGCAGCGCGAACAGCCCGCTCAACAGGGCAGCAAGCCAGGGGGGCGGCAGCAGCAGATAATAGCCTAAATTGGATACGGTCACCGAATTAAATTCAGGAAGCCGCTTGCTTTAGCAATGCGGAGGAATGGCTTTCCTGTTGGGAAACTTTTGTCTCAGCAAAAGGCTATCCAATCGAAAAACTTCCGCGTTCCTGCCTTTCTATTGGGTTCCAAACGATTGTTTTCGATTGGTCTTTCCGGTACAATAATTTATGCAACTTTGTACGGTCGTCAAACTGCATACCAACTCGCAACAACACGCTGCACTGGCGCAAACCATGCGCGTGTGCAATGCGGCCTGCAACTGCATCAGTAGATTGGCGTTTGAAACGGGCACGTTTCGCAAGTTTCCTTTGCAGACGCTCTGCTACCATAGCGTCAAAGCGGTCACGAAACTCCACGCGAATCATGTTATCCGCGCCCTTGCCAAAGTCGCCGACGCTTACAAACGCGACACTCGCACTCTGCGCGCCTTCGCGCCACTCGGAGCGGTTGAACTCGACGCCCGCCTGCTGGATTGGGATGTGGAAGCGCAGGTCTGCAACATTGCCACGACGCAGGGACGGCTCAAAATCCCGTTCCTATGCTCAAAGGAACAGAAGGCACTCCTGCAAGGTAAGCGGGGGCAATCCGATCTTCTATTGCGCGACGGCGTGTTCTATCTGTCCTGCCCCCTAGATGTACCCGAAGCCGAACCTTTCAAGCCAGAGGGCGTGATTGGCGTGGATTTAGGGCTGGTCAACGTGGCGACCGACAGTGAAGGCCACCGCTACACGGGCGAACCCGTCCAGCGTGCGCGGCGCAAGTACCGCCGTCTGCGCCAACTACTACAACCCCGCAAGACCCGCTCGGCGCGCAAACATCTGCAAAAGACGCGACGCAAAGAAAGCCGCTTCGTCCGCAACGAGAACCACCGCATCAGCAAAGAACTGGTACAAAACGCGCTTCTCCGAAAGAAGGCACTCGCGGTGGAACTGCTTACAGGCATCCGCAATCGAGGCAACGGCTTGCATCGGGCGTTTCGTACCAAACTCCACAACTGGGCATTTCTGCAACTCAAAACCTTCCTGCACTACAAAGCGAAACGCGCGGGCGTCACCGTGATTGAAGTAGACCCGCGTTACAGTTCGCAGACCTGTTCGCAATGCCAGCACTGCGAACGCGCCAACCGCAAGTCGCAGGAGAGTTTTTGTTGCCTCCAATGTGGCTACCAGACCAACGCGGACGTTAATGCCGCGCAAAATCTGGCAGCACGGGCCTCTCTGTCGGCGGGCCTATTGTTCCAGTCAACGGCTACGGCCTGAGATTAGGGACAAGCCCCTGCGTTTACGCATGGGGTCGCTGACAGATGTTATCTCTTCAACAAGGGTTGTTTTCTTAAAAGGCTCATCTTCTTGAAAGGTAGGGTTCACTGCGCAGATAAAAGCGCCAGGGATAATCGGCGGCTTTGGTGATGCCGATGCGCGTTGTTTCCACTATAGCGTCCGGTTCCGCGTACTCGGTTTGCGCGGTGGGGGGCGCGATCCAGAGCGTTCGTCCCAAAGTTAAATCAAGTGTGTTGAGCGGCGATGTAATGCCCATTGCCACCGCCAATTTGCCCGGACCGCCGCACAAAAAGTTTCCTGTCTTCACAGTTTGTCTGGCAATAATTGCTGCGTCTGTCCCGTCGCGCAACGCTTCCTCTTCCACTAGACCACGCCTCCGCCGCATAAGTTCCACACCGACCAGAGGTTCCAGAGCGCGGACAAGCGTGGCCTCGGCAACATCTTCCGGCGCGGTCACGGCGTTAAAGCACCAGTGCAGGCCATAATTCAGATGCAGGTACGCATGTCCGGGCGGGCCGAACATAGCCGCGTTGCGGGTGGTTTTGCGCGTAAAGGCATGGCAGGCGGGGTCATTGTGGGTATACGCTTCCGTTTCCGAGATGCGCCCCACTGTCAGGCCATCCGCGCCATCATGTACCAGCAGGCAATTGAGCAAACGTTTCGCGACAAGCAGCGTGTCCTGCAAATAGAATTCGCGGGGCAGGGGTGGCAGTTGTTCCACCAATGGCTGCGACACGTCCAGAGTTGAGAATGTTTCCACGAACGGATACCTTATAGATTGTTATAGATTTGTTCAGGGTTGCGCCCTGTTTCTCGCTACTCCGCGCTTCCGGGGCGCAGCAGTTGTTCGGCGGGCGTGTCCGTCATGTAAGCGGACGCGGGACGGAGTAAAATATCTTGTCCCATTGCGGGCGTTTCGCCTGATGGACGCAGCAGGGTTTGCGCCTGCTTTTGCAGCGCGACCGAGGCCCGCAGGGGCGGCAGGCAGGCTTCTGCCGCAGCCTGTATCACCTCGCGATTGGCTTCCAGCGCGGTTCGCGCGGCTCCTATCGTGGTCGCGTGTTCCAGATTAATTTGCTTTTTGGTCATCGCCTCCACCGCGCGCAACGCCTGCTCATTGCCGTATCGCGCGACGAAGTTCAGCGTCAGAAGGGTGATCTCCACGTCGTCATGCGGATTCCACAGATAGTACAGCATATAGTTCCAATGCGTTCCCGTCCATTCCGCCACATCGCTCTCCTGCGCCAGCGGCAGCAGCCGAACCAGCGCATTGCGAATGTTGCGCCCGCCGAATATCTTCAATTCCGAGCGATTGTTAGCGCGATTCTGATACTGTCGGATAAGCAGGTAGGGAAGCAGGCGCGCGTCCCACGTCTGATCCAGAAGGTTTTTCGCCAGCGCCCGCTGACGATTGGGCAGGAGATATGCTGCCAATACGAACCATATTACCATTGTGAACAGGCTGTTGAGCGCTAACCATTGCCATCCGCTGACCGCGCCAACAACAAGAAGGACAATGCTTGTAAAACTGCCCGGTATTGCCAGCGTCACCTGCTGCATAAGCGCCTGCTGATAGGCTTGCGCTGTCAGCAGACGCCGGACGGCAGGCGATAATCCGTGAAAACTGCGCAACGTCTCCTGACGAATAAACTTGTTGCCATGGCGCAGCCGCTTCAGCCATGCCCGGCGTTGTGCCGGTTCCATTCCCGCCAGTTGTTTTTGCTCGTTGAGCCAGGCCGCTTCCGGCAGCGACTTTTCCTGCAAGCGTGTCCAGAACGTCGCTTTCGACCGGCGCGGTTCCAATAATGGTTCGTCACTCATACTGTACACTCCTGAATTTAGCCGCAAATACACGCGACAAACTTTATGAATTTTATCGCGGGAACGTTGCAGGGCGCGTCCTTAAAAGTTTCGGGAACTCTGTACGCGCCACGCAGGTAAAACCAACAAGAGACAAACACGTTTACAAGCAAGTCACAAAACCATGCCAGCCAACAATCCAAATTCTGTTTTTGAAATAGCCCTCAACCCTCGGCCCCTTCTCCCAAAAAAGCTTGGGAGAAGGGGAGTCACCTATTTTCATGCTCTCAGGCGAAAGGAGTTCACAGGGTCTAAATGCCCAACACCCAACACCGCCTTCACCCTGATCGAATTGCTCGTCGTGATCGCGATTATTGCGATTCTCGCGGCGATTCTGTTTCCGGTCTTTGCGCAGGCGCGGGAAAAAGCGCGGCAGGCCGCGTGTCTGTCCAATCTGCGGCAGATTGGAACCGCGTTTGCTATGTATGTGCAGGATTATGACGAATTGATGCCCGACCGCCGCGATCTAAAGACGGCTTTTCCAGGCGGCTATAAGCCCTGGACTACCTGGCCGACATCCGATCCGCGCGGGGCATGGGCCGCGCTTGTCTTGCAGCCGTATACTCGTAATCAGGCCATCTGGAACTGTCCAAGCGTGGCGGGAAGCATGATGCGCGACGCCCCACAGGTGGCACAGGCGGTGGACGCCACTCCCAACGCAGCCATCACGCGCTACTGGCTCTGGCGCTTCGACCGCCCGGACGTTCCCACGCCCCTGGATGAGTTCTGGGGCAAAATGGAATTGCAGGCCGTCGCTGATTTGCGGCAGGCCAACAACCCGCAGGCGGGCATTCCCGACGGCCCCGCCGATGTGGAAATGGCCGTTGACCCCTATTTCCCCCGCACTATTCCCACCGTGCCAAATGAATTAAAAGGCGATGCCGTCCACACCGGCGGGCGCAATCGCCTGTTCCTCGACGGCCATGCAAAATACCTGCGCGACATCCGCACAGGGTAAAATAATGGATGCGAGATGGAGGATGGAAGCGATACCTGTTACACCTTGCCCTGCGCGCCAATCAAAGCAACGAAAAAGCTATATACTACTCTCTTCTTCCTCCACCGGCCTCAACAGTTGCTCTGAGGGCAGGGTGTCCGCTTCTCCCGTTGCCGGGCGCAGCAGAATATCCGCGCTCGGTATAATGGTCGCCGTTGAGCCACGCAGCAAAGTTCGCGCCAGCCGCTGCTCATTCGCTCGGCCAGTCAGATAAGGCAGGCACTGCTTTGCCTCTTGTTTGACCTCCATCGCAAGCATATTGAGGTTTGGACGGAACAACTTCAAGACATCTTCGCGTAAAAGAGGCAATTCGCGCTGCATGTCCGCCAGTTTCTGCGCCACAGGCAACGCGCTTTCATCCCCTACCTGTTCCAATGCTTTCAGCGCGGCCAGCGCCAGCCGGTAGTCGCGCAGGGGGAGTTCCAGAACAGATAGAAGCGCGGCCCTTTGTTCGTAGGTCCACATTTGAACTTCGTTATAGGTCAAAAGCGGCAGGGAGCGAACCAGCATCTCAACGAGCATTGGATTGTTCACGGAGCGGTCGCGCAGCAACAGCAATCCCATGGGAACCAGCCGTTTGTCACGAACATTGCTGTAGTTTTGCGCCAATTTCAGGCGCGACACTGACATTTGCCTGCGATAGCGTTGCACAATGTAGCCGCCGAGAACGATCACTCCATATCCCACAATCTCATCAAACTGGCGCGATAGGGCATGCGTGAGCGGACGAAAGATCAACAGACTCAGACCCACAAGCCAGCACAGCGCCATTGTCCAATTGGTAGCGACTTCAACACGCCGCCAATGTCGCGCTTCCGCCTGTCCCGTCCGCAGCAGTTGCTCTGCATCAGAAGACTCCAGGCTTGCAGCCGCTTCGCTGTCCACCTCCTGACGGTCATTTTGCAGGCGGGCGCGAATACTTTCCAAACCTGATTCCTGCTCCGGTTCCCGCTCATGGGTGTGCTGAACGCGCATTGTTCGCCTCCTCCCCGGTAGAAAAAGCCGATATTCAGGTGTTTGGTGTTCAGGTATTCGGCCTGATGTTGGCCGCTCCTATACTTTGGACGGATGTAACAGCGCATCGGCTTCGCGGCAGTTCGTGACTTTCAGGGCGCGGGCGTTCCATTCCAGTTTTTGGCCCATGCGGTACGCGACATTGCCGAGCGCGACGGTTTCCGCAAGCAGTCCGCTGTACTCGAAACGGCAGGTTGTGGTTCCCCGATGCTTGCAGGCTTCCACCCATTCGGCATGATGTCCGATGCTGTCGGGAATGGAGAGCGGGGGCGCGGCGTAACCGGCGAAATCCTTTTCCGGCAGCAGTACATGACGGTCGTAATCGGCCAGCAGCATCCCCTTGTTGCCCACAAACAGCGTTCCGTCGCCCCATCTGGGCAGAACGCCTGCCTGCTCAAATTGGGGCGGGCGCTTGCCGCCGCAATACCAGTTTAATTCGACGGGCGCGCGTTGATCGCGGGCGGGAAACGCATAGTGTACAATCAGCCATGCCGGAGTAATGTCCGGGCTGACGGGCGGGCCGGTTGCTTCTGATAGTGCGCGGATAGTCCAGATTCAGCGCCCAGAACGGCAGGTCTAAATGGTGACAGGCCATGTCCGCAAGGGTTCCTCCGCCCCATTGCCACCAGCCGCGCCATTTGGCCGGCACATACGCCTCATTGTACGGGCGCGGCGCGGACTTGCCGAGCCATAAATCCCAGTGCAGGGTCGGGGGCTGCGGCCTGCTTTCAGGCAGGGGCGAAACACCCGTCCAAACTTTGTCCGACCACGAGTGCGCCTCCGTCACAGTTCCAATTGCGCCCGCCTGTATCTTCTCCACCACGCGGCGATAATTAGCCGTCGCGTGTATCTGCGTCCCCATCTGCGTAACCCGCTTCAATTTGCGGGCGGTATCGGTCACTTTGCGGCACTCGGCAACCGTATGTGCAAGGGGCTTTTCGCAATATACATCGTGTCCCGCTTCCATTGCGGCAAGGGTAATCGGCCCGTGCATGTGATCGGGCGTGCTGACGACAACCGCGTCAATGTCTTTCTGTTCGAGCATCTTGCGGTAATCGTTGTAGGTTTTGGCGTTGGGAAAGCGCGACCCGGCGGCATGAAGATAGTTGTCATCCACGTCGCACAGGGCCACGATATTGACGCTGCTCAGGCTGCTCACGCCGTTCAAATTATCCCCGCCCCGGTTCGCCACGCCCACAACCGCGACGTTGAGTTTATCCGCCTGTGAATGCCGCTTCGCGTTTGCAGGCGTATCAAGCAATGCCGCAGCCGCTCCCGCCAGAGCCGAATTGATAAGAAATTGCCGTCTGTCCTGCGCCATGTCAAGCCTCCGTTTCAGGTTGTTAAGTTGTTAGGTTGTTAGGTTGTTAGAGTTTTGATGTATTCGCGCGCAGCAGTTGTTCAGGCGGTGTTTGGGATTCGTGTTCGATTTGCGGGCGTAATAGAATCTTCGCGGCCTCTGTGTCTGTCGCCTGAGAAGCGCGTAACAATCCCGCCGCCCGTTGCTGCTGTTCGCCCCGCTCCAACAATGCGGCGAGACTGCAATTCGCCAGCGCGTATATCTCCCGCGCCCGACTCAAACACCATTGGCGGTAACGCTCGTCCTGCATCACCGCGTTATTTTCCGGGTCAATTCTGCCGTGCTGTTTGGGGTTTAGGATTGTAGAATTGCGAATGGCGCGATATACCTCTTTGCGGTCATCGGCAAGCGCATGCGGGCGTATTTTGCGGGCAATCTGCTCCGGCGTCAGACGCGCGACACTGCGAACAGTGACAACGTCTTCCGCGCTTCCCACGCGCGCCAGCGTTTCCAGCGCGCAATCCAGCATCTCCAGATCGTGCCACAGGTCAAAACCGCGCGAACGCCAGAACATGCGCTGCCGGGAAGCCGCTGTACACTCACTCGTCCATTCCTCCACATCCGCAGGCGTTAAAAGCGGCATGAGGCGCAGCAGGGTCTGGCGAATGTCCGTGTACATATCTGTTTCCACATAGTGGTAAAACATCAGAGCCGGAAATACAAAACGCGCCTCATCGCGGGCCATAATGACGCGACTCAACACACCGCACAAGCGGGTGCGAGCCTGTATTCTCCCCATCGCGACAAAGGAGAGCGGCATCCACAAAAACAGCAGCGCGTCCCGCAGCAGAAAGGCTGTCTTATAGACAAATTGCCCGATAGCGGTTACAAGGCAAATCAAAACCCACAGACAGCAGGAACCGCCCAGAGCATGATGTATCCGCCCGTAAACGCGCGCCCGTCCCGCATCCCATTGCATCAATCGCAGCAGCATTTCGGGCGGCAGGGCAAGCGCCTCCTGAAACGCCTGTTCGCGTATGGTTTCATCACGATGGTTCAGGCGTTTGCGGAGGCTTTTGAGAACTTCTGGCACAGGCGCGCGTTTGCGGTTCATCATAACCGTTCAGCAAATGACAAGTTGCTATTTTGCGGGCGTGGCGGCAATACCCTGCACGATTTCAACCTGCGGCAGCGCCTTTTTCAGTTTGGCGACGCCCGCGTCCGTCACTTTGGTCTGCCACACATACAGATGGCGCAGATTGGTCAGGCGCGTGAGATGTTCCAGTCCGGCATCCGTCACGCCCGTGTTGTACAGGTTCAGGTATTCCAGACTGCGCATGTCCTGTATCGCCACAAGTCCCGCGTCCGTGATGCGCGTACCCTCCAGATGCAGCGCGGTCAGGTTTTTCAGCCCCTTCAACCGGGCTAAACCTGCGTCCGTAATTGCCGTTTGTCCCAGGTCCAGCCGGGACGTTCCCGCCAGTTTGCTTACGGGTGTCAGGGCCGCGTCGTTGGCAGCCGTTCCCGCCATGCGCAGGTTGATGTCCAGATGGTCGTCGTTTTCGGCAACCGGGCTGACCAGCCCGCCCATTTTCTGTATCTGCCCCATTGCGGCAGGGTCGGGCGCAATGCCGAGCTTTTTGGGCGCGTTGAGCGCGGCGGCCGGTTCGCCCTTCAGACTCACCAGAAACACGGACAGCGCGGTGAGGTCTTTGCCCTTGATGGAAGTGGCGTAACCCGGCATCGTGGAACCGGGATTGTGCGCTTTGGGGTTGGCCACCTGTTCGCCAAGCCATTGCGCCGTGTGGGTGGGCGCGGCTCCCGTTGTGGTCAGAATCGGTCCCGCCGCGCCGCCCTTGCCGGAAATCGCGTGGCAGGTAGAGCAGCCGTTCGCGTCGTAGATTTTTTTACCTGCCGCAATCGCATCGGCGTCCGCGCCGCCGCCCGTTGTGGCCGCGCTCTTATCGGCGGGTTTCGCGGCTCCTGTTTTCGGTTTGGGCTTTTTCGCGTTTTGCGCGGAAAGGTCGGTGGTGACAAGCAGCGCGCTGAACAGCATCAGCCCGGTTATCAATATCGGCATTGCAGAATGTTTCGTGGCAGTCAAACTTTTCTCCTTGATTGGCAACTTTACAGGCAAAAAGAGGAATCGGCGTCGTGAAAACTCTATTCTCAGTTTGACACAAAATTCCTGCTGCCGTGACAGGAATTCGTTCAGTTCAGAGATTGGGGCGCGATTTCATTCCACAGGGGAACAGAGTTATGAGATTATTCATACGATTTATCGGTACGCCGCGCATTTGGTTTCGCGTAGGCGGCGTACTGCTTGCGCTCGCGCTTTGCGGAATGAGAGGGACGCAGGGGCAAAAAGCGGAAACGCGGGAACCGTCGGGCAACATCAACGCGCGTATAGGCGGCGGAAACTTTACGAACGGCGACGTGGGCGCGAACGAGCAGCGGCAGTTCGCGGTTCTGGAAACGCTGGACGCGCATGCCTGCCGTATCAACCTGTATCCGGGCAAGTATCTCGTCAACAACGATTGGAACCGGCCCAACATTCACGCGCTGGACAACATTCTCCTGCTGGCGCATACGCGCAACGTGACGCCCCTGATTCTGTTCGAGTTCTACTCGGATTACGTGACCAAAAACAACATGGCGGCGGGAAGCGAGACGCAATGGGCGAGTTTGGGATGCGCGTTTGCGGAACGGTATCGGCCCAACGGCGCGTGGGCGCGAGAAAACCGCGTCAAAGATTGGGGCATTACGATTTATACGGCCTTCAACGAACCGGATGGCGGCGACTTCAAGGCGGGCGGCAAACTCGGTCCGGCGCAGTACGTTGCCGCGCTAAAGGGACTTTCAGAAGGCGTTCATGGTGTGGATAAATCGCTGCGGGTTCTGCCGGGTGGCTTTCTCAGCGCGAACGCTTTCGCCGACTGGAAATTGCGCGGGCTTGGTCCCGCCCTCGCGCCCCTGTGGAACGACGGGCATCTGGACGGCATGGACCTGCACACCTATTACGATGTACAATACGCGCCGATGGAAAACACCTACCAGCGCTCCGCGCAGAACAATTTCGACATGGTGAAAAAGGCAAGCGGCATCACGCGGGACATTCGGTTTTATTCGACCGAGTTCAACTACAAAAAGCGGCTTGTCGAAGAACCGCAGGCGGCGCGGGCTATTGACGGGCATCTGGGACAATCTGGGCGTGGTGGGCAACGACGGCAAAACGCCCGTGACCGTGATCGCCTTTCCGTGGAACCTATTCAACAACACATCAAGCGATAAAGAGTTCGGCATGACGGAAAATCCCGACCCATATACGCCCACTCTGCGCGGCAAAACGCTGCAAATGGTAATAAACCTGACGCGCGGCATGAAGTTTGCCAGCCTCGACCCACGCGGCAAAGGCGAGTTCGTGTTGACGGGCGCGAGCAAAAAACTGTGGGTGTGGCAAAACCGCAAGGCGTGGAGCAATCATCCCGGCAATGCGTTTACACTGACCGACATACCCTCCGACGCGACCTACATCAATGTGTACGGATGGGATGGCCCGCGCAAGACCCTCCCTCTCCACAACGCCAAAACGCTGACCGTCACCGACCTCCCCGGCGATGAAACCTATCTGTTCCTCGCCACGCGCGCCAGATAACAACCCTATTGAACAATCACATCGCGGAAACCTTGTAGGGGTTCTGCTTGCTGAACCCTCTTCACAGTCTGCTGAACCCTCTTCACAGTCTGCTGAACCCTCTTTGCAACAAGGCGCAGCAAGTTTCCAGAGGGCGCAACGTTTTTAGAGTTTTGAGAGATCGCAACGTTTTCAGAGTTTTGAGAGGGCGCAGCAAGCAGCGCCCCTACAAGGTTCACCATTGACGGAATACTATGCGCTGTGATGGCGCAGCAGATGACGCGCGTACAAATCCGTCACCGGCTGTCGTTCATAATCGTGTCCGAGGAGTTTGCGCAGGCGCTGGATGGCGACTTCGCGCGGAACGTGGAAATGCGCCTCGTAATCGCGCCAGAAGGTCTGCCACCAGTCGGCAGGCTGCACTTTCGCGCCCGCGTATTCCGTGACGCGCCCCGTTTCGCCATTCGTAACCAGACTGCCGACGCTATCGCTATGCGCGTACACGCGATCTATCTGCGTTTTGATGGCCTGCAAATCGTCCGCGCTCACAACGCCGTTATCCGTCGCTTTATAGAACTGTACGGTGACGCGAACCGGATAGCGCGGGTCGCGTTCAACCGGCAGGTTGTCTATCTCCGTGAATGGGCCTTCCATCGCGCCATGTCCGATGACCGCGTTTTCCACGTTGCTGGCGGCGCGTCTACGGATAGAACCCGCGCTCATTCCGGGCGCAGCCATTGCTTTGTCTTCCATTTCGTACATTCTGCGCGGGCGTTCCTGTTGCTTTAGGGGAACCTGTATCAGCAGCACCATGTTCAAGCCGGTCTCGGTTTTCGCCACTGCGGGACTGTCTGGCGAAACGTCGTTATGATGGTTCGCCTTGAAATCACTTTCGCGCTCCCCCGTCAGGCTGGCGCGCTGCCCATGCGCGTTGTGGAACAGGCGCTGTCCCCATACCGCGCCCGTTTCGAAAGCGTCTCGCGTGTTGTCAATAACAGTTGCGCTCGTTCCCTCCCGCGTGGCGAGAATAGTCAGCACAGCCGGATTTTTGGCGTAGCTCTGGTAGTTGAACACGATCGGGTTGAATGTGGCCTTGCCCTGTTTGGGAACCGGCAGGAAACACGCCTGCGCGGATACCAGAACTTTGCTGTCACGATTGGGCGCGATCAAACTTTTGGCTTTATTCCCGCTCCACGAGGCCGGATGCGTCAGAAACGCCGTTGGCTCCTGCAAAAACTCGTACAGCGATACCCGCTTCAAATTGCCGTCGCTGCCCGACGCCTGATTACCGACAAGCAGTTCAAAATCGCGCGGGTCGAGATCGCAGGTCTTGTCAGAAAAGTTGGGATAGCGAATCACGGGCATGCAGGTCACGTCCAACTGCCGCGTTTGCGGGTTGCGGGCAGCCACCTGAATGGTCATGTCGCTGATGTTGGGTCCTACGGACGAGCCTTTGAATTGCCCCGTGTCTTCCCACGTCAAGTTGAGAATGTCCAGCCCATGCTGCTTCGCCATGTGCTGCGCGGTCGCGTCGGAAACCATTCCGGCGGTCTTCTGCACCGCGCTGTGGTACGCGACGGAACCGGACACGTCCGGGTGTGTCGTCGCCTTTGTTTTGGGTACGTCTGCCACGCCTCGCCCTCCCGCCAGAACGGCGATTGCGCCTGCCATTGCCGTCAATTTCGCGCCCGTTGAGGTTGTTTTGGGTTTATTCGGCTGCATCATCTGCCTCTTTCGTCAATGAACATGTTGTCAAGAGCCGCGCTTCCGGTTGAAACCGCGCGGTTCACTTCATTAGTTCCACGCCATGCGCGGAAAGTTCATTGCTAACAGGGGCAGAGTGTATCCTTCTTACGATTTCTGCAAAAATGAGCCGATGCGGTATTTTCAGATTAGGTCGCGCCCCACAACTTCCGCCACCAGGTTTCAGAGCCGATGGCCTGCCGGATGCGGCTCTCCTCCCCCGCATCCGGGCGGCGCGAATCCGAAAAATTCCCCATCTTTTGCTGTAATCGCGCCGCCACTTCCGGGGGGACGCGGGAAAGCGCAAAGGGCAATTCATGGCGCTCAATATCCGCAAGCGCGTCCAGAAACGTGCTTTCTCCCCCGACGGATACGCACCGGACGCCGCCAAAATCCAGCGTCACGCCCATCGGGTAACTCGCGTACACGAGATACGCTGTTGTTTTGATGGCGGGCCACTGATTAGCGCGGAGGGCGCCGGACATGTAAATCACCTCATGGTCGGTTTCAATAATCACGTTCCTCGTCTCCATGCGGGGCTTGCGCCAGCAAAACGGGAGCTATTTCCGAAGGTTGCGTTTCCGCCTGCGCGTGGTCAACAGGTTCGATTGGCGCGAAAGACGCGACCTCTTCGTCAAGCGCGTCCTGCGTGGGCGGCTCGTCCGTATGCTGTAGGTAGTAGCGCACATTCGTCACGATCACATCTTTGCGGCCCATCAGGGCGAATTTCAGCAGCAGGCCGTTGTTGCCGTGCAGCAGTTGATGCCAGCGCTGTGTCGGCACGAATTCCGGCACGATTACCGTGATGAGATGCCTGCGCCGCTCCGCCTGCACCGCGTCCAGATAGCGCATGATGGGGCTGATGAGCGAGCGGTATGTGGAATTGAGAATCACAAGCGGAACGCCGTGACTCCACTCCTCCCACTTTGATTTGAGTTGCTGGCTGCGTTCCGGGTCGGTTTCGATGTACACGGCGCGGCAGTCCGGGGAGATAAGCCGCGCGTATTTCAGGGCGGGCAGGACACCCCGATGCAATCCCGGCACAAGCACGAGTACCGTGTTTAGCAGGGGCGTATCCGGTTCGGGCGCTTCGGGCAGCCGCAACTGTCCGGCGGCGTCGGCGTAATGGTCATGGATTTTGCGGAAGCCGAAGACCAGAATGGCGATCAGCATCAGCACGATCCACGCGCCCTCCTTGAACTTCTCCCACACGACAAAGAACAGCACAATAAACGTGGTACACGCGCCGAAACCGTTGATACAGGCTTTGCGAAACCATCCCGGCCCCCGCAATCGCCGCCAGCGCATGACCATCGAAGACTGCGACAGGGTAAAGGCCGTGAAAACGCCCGTCGCGTACAGGGGAATCAGGGCGTCTACCTGCCCCTTTTTCGCGTAAATAAGAACTGCCGCGAAAAGGCCGAGGATCACAATGCCGTTGTTGAAAACCAGTTTGTCGCCCAGATTGGCGAACTGCTTGGGCGCGAAGCGGTCGCGGGCAAGGAACGAGCAGAGCCGCGGAAAGTCGGCATACGCGGTATTGGCGGCAAGGACGAGAACCGCAGCGGTAAAGAACTGTGTCACAAGATAAGCGAAGCTGAACGGCCCGGTTTTGCCGAAAATGGCGCCGGAAATCTGGTCAATTACGGCGGGCGCGGTTTTGCCCCCGGCTTCCCAGTAGACCACATGAAAGTGCATGGCAAGCCACGTCACGCCCATAAAGATCGTGCCAAGAATCAGCCCCATGTTGAGCAGGGTCAGGGCGGCGTTTTTGGATTTGGGTTCCTGAAAAGCGGGGATGCCGTCGCTGACAGCCTCGGTTCCCGTCATGGCCGAACAGCCGTTGGCGAACGCGCGCAGCAGCACGAGCGCGCCGAATGTTTGCGCGGAGTGTTTCGCCTGCTCGATAGGCCAGTTTTGGTAAACGTCGTTTATCTCTTCCAGATGCGGTTTCCAGCCTAAAAACGGGCCGATAATAGGTATAACAATCATAATGCCGCACATCACGACAAAGCCATACGTGAACACGGCAAACAACGCGCCCGACTCTTTCAGGCCGCGCAGGTTTACCAGCGTCAGCAGGCCGATGAAAATCAGACACCAGCCCACCAGATGCTGATCCAGATTCCACTGTTTGGCAAATGGGATACTGACCAGATTCTGCACACCCGACGCGATGGAAACGGACACGGTGAGAACGTAGTCAATCAGCAGCGCGGCCCCGGCCACCAGTCCCGGCATGATGCCAAGATTGTCTTTGGTGACGATGTAAGAGCCGCCGCCTTTGGGATAGGCGAAGATGGTCTGCCAGTAGGAAAACACGACAATGATCAGCAGGGACACGATCAGTCCGGCAATCAGAAACGTATTGAAACGGTACTGATCCGCGTATTGAGACAGGTACAGGCCCGACGCGCCAAGCGCGAGAATGATCTGCTGCGTGGCATAAGCGACGGACGAGATGGCGTCCGAGGCGAAAACGGGCAGGGCAAGAAACTTCGGCAGCAGGGTATGCTCCGCATTTTCGCTGGAAACGGGACTGCCGAGCAGCAGGCGGCGAAAGCGCTTGGTGAAGGGCAGGCGATCACTGGGCCTGGGCGCGAAGGGGGCAGGTTCTTGATGGCGATCCGACACGAATGACCTCCGGGCAGCGCGTCGCATTTTCGGCAGAGGAACTAGGAAGCGACCGACGGCTGCATTGCTGCGGTTGACGGAACGTATCTCAGCAACAAAGTTACAGGCAGAAACGTCCCTGTCTATTGAAACACATTCGCATAGAAAGCGCATGAGGGCGAATACGTATTTTGTTGTCGGATTGCCCTTATCATTGGTGATTGGCGGCTGGTGGTTGGTGGTTGGCGACAATGCGCGTATAGTCAGTTTGCCGGATATTGAAAACGCCCGGAACAGGGAAGGCGAGAAATTCAGGGATGATGCCGTTGGATATAAACACAAAAGTCAATCCCCACTCCCCAAAAGCGCCGCCTGCGTTCTCGCGCGCCTTTGGGTTGCGTTTTGGGGTTCCCACGCTTGCCGTTGCCGCTGCCTGTCTTTCTACCCGTCTGCTGCAAGAGGGGATGGGGCAGAAATCTCCCTCGTCCGTCTTTTTCCTCATCGCCGTGATTGTCAGCACAAGCATTGGAGATTTGTATGTCGGCATTTGCGCGACGCTGCTTTCCGTCGCCTGCTACGACTACTTTTTCCTGCCGCCCTTTCATTCGTTTACGATTTATCGTAGCGACGCCCCTACGCTGCTGCTGTTTGTCCTTGTCGCCCTGCTTATCAATGGCGTGGGCGGACGCTTGCAGGCGCGAACACGGGCGGCGGATCGGCGTTCGCAGGACCTTGTGCAGGAATTAACTGTCGTAAAGGATGAACTTGCCGCGCTCAACAGCATTACCAGCGCGGTCAGCGTTTCTCTGGAGATGCGCGTGGTTCTGGAACGCCTTCAGCAGCAATTAATGTCCCGACTGAACATTGCCTGTGGCGCGATTTTCGTGGCAAATGAGGAACACTCTCATTTGAGCCTGAAAGCGTCGTGGGGATTGCCGGGAACGTTTGCGCGGGAGTGGGCGGAATTGCCTGTGGATAGTTTTGAACATCAACCGGGCGCGTGGAAATTCGGCAGTCTGGAGGGAACCGCCATTTCTCTGATCGCCAATGAAGAACTTCAGGGCGCATTATACATAGGCGGGCGGCAGGCCGGAGAGGGCGACGGGTACGGCCCTGCCTTCTGGATCGCGCTTGGCAGGCAGATCGGCGTGGTCGTTGAGAATGCCCGGTTGTATGCGGAGGTATGCGCAGGCCGGGAACGCCTGCAACTGCTGTCGCGCCGACTGGTGCAGGTGCAGGAGGCCGAACGGCGGCAGATTGCGCGCGAACTGCATGATGAGATCGGGCAGACGCTCACGGGCTTAAAACTGAATCTGGAAATGAGCGCGCGGCAATCGCCGCCCAATTCGCAGGCAAATCTAACCGACGCGCTTGCCCTGATTAACGAGTTGATAACCCACGCGCGCGACCTGTCCCTGCATTTGCGCCCCGCCATGCTCGACGATCTGGGATTGCTGCCGACTCTGCTGTGGCATTTCGGGCGCTATTCCGCCCTGACGGGCGTAAAAGTCTGCTGCGAACATACAGGCGTGGAACAGCGTTTCCCCGTAGAAGTGGAAACCGCCGCGTATCGTATCGCGCAGGAGGGCCTGACCAATGTGGCGCGCCATGCCCATATCGGCGAAGTCACCGTCCGTCTGTGGGCCACGCGCAGTCTGCTTGGAGTTCAGATTGTGGACAGGGGCTGCGGGTTCGACGCGCCCCGCATCCGGGGCAGTTTCGGCACGGGCGGGTTGCTCGGCATGGAAGAGCGGGCAACGCTATTGGGCGGACGCCTGACCATAGAATCCACAACCGCCCCCGCGCCGGAAACGGGAACCTGCATCACGGCGGAACTACCGCTGGGAAAACACCCTCATGAATAAAATCACCCTCGTACTGGCGGAAGATCATCATGTGGTGCGGCAGGGATTGCGGACACTGCTGAATACCGAACCGGATTTTACGGTCATTGGCGAGGCTGCCGAGGGATTGCAGGTGAGCGCCCTCGTGGAGCGGCTACAGCCGAACGTCTTGATTGTGGACGTGCAGATGCCGGGATTGAACGGGTTGGAAGTAACGCGGCAGGTGCGGCAGCGCGTCCCGCAAACCCGCGTTCTGGTACTCTCGATGCATGCCAATGAAGCCTACGTTCTGGAAGCCCTGCGCAACGGGGCGGCGGGCTATATCCTGAAAAGCGCCAGCGCGGAAACGCTTGCCGAAGCCGTGCGAACGGTAGCGGGCGGGCATCGGTATCTATGCCCGCCGCTTTCCGAGCGGGCTATCGAAGCGTATGTGCAGCAGGCGCAGACGGGTACGCTGGATGTGTA
Organism: uncultured Chthonomonadaceae bacterium; assembly: GCA_963817895.1. Lineage (GTDB taxonomy): Bacteria > Armatimonadota > Chthonomonadetes > Chthonomonadales > Chthonomonadaceae > CAWFQB01. Next base: position 526,343 of record CAWFQB010000001.1, on the reverse strand, counting down.
CGACACGCTGACCAACCGGGAGCGCGAAGTGCTGCAACTGGCGGCGGAGGGCGCGACCAACGGCCAGATTGCCGAGAAGCTGTCCATCAGTTCCCGCACGGTAGAGGTGCATCGCGCCCGCATCCTGCAAAAATTAGACCTGCACTCGCAAACCGATCTTGTTCGCTACGCCATTCGCCGGGGGATTTTGCCGTTGGAGGATTGAAGTAGCAGACGCAATGCCGTTCAACCCTCAACCCTCAACTCGAGCGTCCACCCGCAGGAAAGGCTGCAACCCTCAACTATTTTCATGCAGCAGCCGCTCGATAGCCGCCTGAAATGTGCCGAAATCGCGTTCCCCGTCCCACTGGTAGCGGATTCGCCCCTGCGGGTCTATCAGGAACGAAACGGGAACCTCTTCCATGCCGCCGAACGCCCGCCGCGCCTCCTCCGTTGACAGCGCCTGCCGATATTCAACGCCATTCGCGCGGCACCAGGTTTCAACGCCGGCTTCGCTTTTGTCCCCGACCGTCAGACCCACAACCGCAACGTTTCGATCCCGGTACATCCGGTCAATCTTGACAAGAGCCGGAATCTCCATTTTGCAGGGCGGACACCAGGTTCCCCAGAAATTGATTAGCGTGATTTTGCCTTTCAGATCGTCGCTGCGGAGGGTTTTGCCGCGCGTATCGTCCACTTCAAAGGCGGGCGCGGCATCGGCGCGCGTGGGAAACTGCGGCGGCACATCGGCCCATTCCGGCGAGACAGGCCAGCCCGCGCCTGATTTTTGCCACCACTGCTGCCATTTAGCAATCACCATTCCGCGCTTCTCGTCCTTATCCAGAACGGAAAACCGCCAGGGATTGCCTGTCAGTTTACTCAGCGCGTGAACGGCGGTCGCGGCCACAGTCTCATTCGTGTCGGTAATGGCCGTCATCAGCATGGGGACGAACTGTTTGTCCACGCCGCTGTTTTTGCGTTCGATACGGCCATTGAGTTGAGAAACGGCATCCTCGCGTATCCACGAATCCCCATCATGCAGCCCGGCAAGCAGCAGGCGCAGTCCGCGCGGTTTGTCGGCTTGAATCAAGTTTTCCATGGCTCGCTTGCGCACTTCGCTGTCCGAGTCGGTAAATGCCTGCTCCATTGCCTGCGCGGCGGCAGGCGAGCGCAGTTTCGCCAGTTCGTCCATTGCGGCATAGCGCAGGGCCGCGCTTGCATCCCGCGCATAGCCGAGCGTTGCCTGTTCCTGTAGTGCCGGGGGAACCGTTTTCAGCCGCTCTTCTAATAACGCGGGCGCTTCGTGAATGTCCACAGACGGCTTTACGGCGGCGGCGGCAGCCTGCATCCGCGCATGACGAATTCGAACCCCGACACTGCCCACAATCGCCAGAAATACCAGACTCCAGATAAGGCGTGACCCGGCAGGCAGGCGAGAACGCGACGGGCGTTTGGAATCGGGCGCATCAGACGCCGGTTGTTTGGAAGCCATGCTCTCCTCCTTTGAAGAACGCAGAGCAGAATTTAGAATCTATCCCGGTAGGCCGGGTGTTGAAAACACCCGGCAGGAGAGTGCAAGCGTCCCTCAGACGCGGGAATTTTGATAGAAGGTTGCGTCTGAGGGACGCTTGCTTTGTTCAGCCAGGGATTTTCAATCTCTGCCTATCAGGAAAGGCGATAATGCCGCCCATTGATAACTCATTTGATAACTATGGTTGTTCGCGTTGCTTTCAGGCAAGGCAGCAGGCAAAATAATCGCGATAAAGCGGGCAGCGCAGGTGAGCATCAAGGCAACTGAAGCCGTCGAGAACACCGATACTGCGCAGGCGATAGAACAGGCGTTCATCGGGACAGCGACCGCCATTGAGCATACTTTGTACTGTCTGGTTCAGTTCCGGTTCGCGCTGGAGCAGGGCCAGCAGACGCCGCAGGTGGTCGCCATAAGGCCCGGCGTCCGTAGCGGCGGTTGCCACAAGGCGGGACAGCGACAGGGGAGCGGCGCGTATTTCGTGCAGGCCGCGCCTGAAGAGATACGGATGCCCGTTGGTGAGACGGTGCAGGGCTTCGATCTCGGCCTCGGTTTTCAGGGGCAACTGATAGCGGCAGTTGAGTTCGGTGGCCTGTTCCCGCGTAAAGTCATGGAGCAGAATACGCTCGCCGACATTGAACGGCGATTGGTTGTCGTCGGGCAAAAAGAGGCGGGCATCGGCGGCGCAGGCGAGAAGGAGGGTGAGCTGCCGCCATTTTTCGCGCGGACGGTTGGCGCGGTTGTTGTGCCAGGTGCGCAGAAGCCCGAAAACATCCTGCCCGAACTCTACGTGGAACAGCCTGTCGGCTTCGTCAATTCCCCATACGACCGATCCCTCCGCCCGGTCGAGTATCTCCTCCAGAAAGAACTGTTCAAAGTTGAAGTTGGGACGGCTGCGTTCGCTCCAGACCGTTTCCCAATCCACTTTGAGGCGCAGCTGACGCGCCATATCCTCCATGACCGCTAGATAAAAGGTTTTGGGCGACTCGAAGGCGGCGCGCTCAAACGCCTGTAGATCGGTGAACAGCAGGGTGGCGTTGTGTTCGCGCGCCTGCTCCATTCCCCGCGCCAGCAGCGATGTTTTGCCCATCTGTCGCGCGCCGTAGAGGACGACGATACTGCTGGAATGTGTGAGATGGCGGCGCAGGGTTTCGTCACAGGGCCGCTCGATGTAGAATTTCGATTCCAGCGGAACCGCCCCGGACGGGGTTTCCAGCGGCTCGGATTCGGGAACGGGCGGCAGGCCGATGGCGCCATCGTAGTAGCCGTACAGGGCAATCCAGTTCCCATGCTTGATTTTGCGTTCGCCCAGGTCGTGAAGACCCGCGCCGAATTGGGCATACGCGGGAAAGCCGTCAACCGTATCGCGCGCAACGAGGATTTGACCGGGCAGGGCGCAATCCATGACGCGCTGCGCCCGATCCACGCCGATTCCGATGTAGTTGGGGATGCCGCCGACGCTGGTTTCGGGTTTGATTGCGCCGCTGTGAATACCATAACGCAGGGGCAGATCGTGATGGGAGAGGAGGAAATGGGCAATGTCGAGGGCGCAGCGCAGGGGCGAGGTTTCGTCTTCCAGAAAGATCAGCGCCATGCCGTCGCCCGTAAAGCTATCCAGAACTGTATGTTGCGCAAGGGCGTTTTGATAGGCGGCGGAGGCGCGGACGGCGTGTTTGAGCGTTCCAATAAGCCGCTCTTTCGCCGCCTCGTCCCGCTGCGTGAAGGCGACAATATCCATAAACAGAACATGGCCTATCAATGTATTCGTGTCCGTCATTCCGCCTGCCTTCTAAAACCGTTCTGATGCCTCAACAACGCCACGATTCTACAAGGCCGCGCTGAATTCCTGCTGTCCAAACCTCAACTTCTGCGCTTTGCAAACCTCATTGAATAGTCTGACGGTTTGGGGGACATGTTACCAGGCATGGTATAATGAGAGAAACAAACACCTGATTAAATTCGTTCCAGAATCTGCTGACGGAAGTAAACTCTTACGTTGCCGAATGAAGTAGAGGGCGGGACAGCAAAGGAGGGTTAAACCTATGTCCTTAATAATAGAAGAAGTAATGCCGCTTCATGGCACCTTCAAAGATGGCGTTGTTGTGCTGAACGGCGGCGTTACTTTACCGGAAGGCACGGACGTTGTAGTTACGCTGGCGCAAGCCGAACTGCGCGAGGAATTTACTTTTTGGGACAGAGCCGGCGCAGAGGCGTGGCAGTTGATCGCGAAATGGGAAGCGGAAGAGGGCAGTGACCCGGAGAGCCTCGCATGAACCCCGGTGAAATTTATTGGGTAGAGTTCCCGGTGAGCGCCGGACATGAGCAATCTGGTCGCCGCCCCGCGATACTCTTGCAAGAGGATACCTATGCGGGAGAGTTGCCGCTTAGTATCGTTGTCCCGCTTACGGGCGCGACTGTCGCCGCCCGCTTCGCTGGCACACTGACGATAGAACCTGACGCGAACAACGGCCTGCATAAATCCTCTGTCGCGCTGGTCTTTCAAATTCGCGCTGTGGATCGGCGGGCCATCGCCGGACGTATCGGAGCCATTACTGTGGAGCAACGCGAGGCGATTTATGATTTGCTGGATAAATTGATTGGGCGAACGCAGACCAAGAACAGCCCGGAACCCTTGAGGAACCAACCTGATGACACTGGAGACAATCACCCGTGAAGAGTTCGACCGCCGGTTGGAACAGTCTACAGAACGGATGCGTTTGGAACGCCTTGCTCTGGAGGCGCAGGTAGCGGAACTGAAAGAGCAAGTGCAACAGGCAACGCGTACACAAGACAAGGAAGTTGCCGCGTTCCTGCTTGATAGTATCCGTAAGGGACTGCGCCATGACGCGCTGCCCGAATCGGACATGCGCCTGCTGCAAATCATCAATGCTCCGATTGCTCCGCAAGAACGGCAGGAACGCGATGCTTTGCTGACTTTGCAAAAACAACGAGAACTGACGGAGGCAGAACAGGAAACTCTCACCCGGCTTATAGATGTAGTCGAACTCGCCAACGCGAAACGATGGCAATGTCTTGCCGAACTCGCTCAACGGCGTGGACTCTCACTTGCTGAAATCACGCAGGAACTGGAAATACCGTTTTCCTGACCACCATGTCTCAAACGTACATTCCTGTGGCGCTTGAACGTCTCGTTACGGAGCGTTCCAGAGGACAATGCGAGTATTATCGCTGTCTGACCGAGTTTCACTCTGACCCGTTTGCCGTAGAGCATATTATTCCCGAAGCCAGAGGCGGTTCTACGGATGAGGCGAATCTGGCGCTGTCATGTTTGGGATGCAACAGTTTCAAAGGCGCGTTTCAAACCGGGATAGACCCGGTGACAGAAAGAGAAGTTCCCCTGTTCCATCCGCGACAGCAGCAATGGACACAGCACTTTGCATGGAACGATGATACGACACAGGTTATCGGCATCACGGCGACGGGACGCGCAACAATTGCGCGGTTGCGCTTGAATCGTCCGGGGTTGGTCAATCTTCGCGCCGCGCTGCATCGCTTCGGCGTACATCCTCCGAGTTAGGCAATCAATTTCGTTTGCGGCGACTATCAGCGCGTAAAGGAACATTGTGCTGAAAGTCTTCTTTCCTGCTCCCGCGCGTCCATATCTCACTCTATATACAGTGCGCAGTAAAAGATAGTTGTCCGTCGCGTCGTCGAGCAGGCAGACGATTTCCTCGCCGGGAAGTGGCTGGCTTCGCATCAGCGCGGCGCGTTCCGTGAGCGCCTGTTTGATCAGGGCGCGGCAGTTGACGATTTTGGGTAATCCGGCTATAATAGATAAAATCCTTCACGGGAAACAGAGGCTGGTGAAGAAAGGACATACCACATTGACTTCAGCAACGGCTACGGAAGTACAAACGCGCTTTGGCGAATATGTTGATCGCGCCCAACAGGAACCGGTTTCTATCAAGAAGAATGGCCGTAAGTATGCTGTTCTGCTCTCGCAGGCGGAATATGAAAGATTGCAGGGTGTGGAAGATAGACATTGGGGCCAGATGGCGGCAGAAGCCAAAAAAAACGGCATGCTTACGCCGGAAGAGACAATGGCTTTTTTAACGCAGGAGAAGGAGTAAACGGCTCGTGCCTCTGCTGTCCCTCTCCAAAGACGCCAGAGATTTTATCAGTAACCTCAACGACGTCAAGCGGCATCGTCAGGTCACGAATAAACTGCTTGCGCTTACGGCGGAGGCATTTCCCGCCGATGCCGAAGCCTTACAGAGCGAAGAGTTTTCCGGCTACTATCGCGCCGACATTGGCGAGTACCGCATCCTCTACGGCTATGTAGAAGAGACCGATATCGTGTCCGTCTATGTGATTGGGAAACGGGATGGGGAGGAAGCCTACAAAGAGTTCAAACGCAAATTGAAGTCCATGTAACCACGCAAGTAGTCCGTCAAGGGAGAAGGCAAGAGTAGGGGCGCTGCTTGCTGCGCCTTGCATCGAGGAAGTTCTTGCATTGAGGAGGGTTCAGCAAGCAGAACCCCTACAATTTACCCCTATGTTCACCCTTGACGGTGTACTACGCGTTATCCATCGAACAACCTCCTCGCGCTCTCCCTACTTGTGCCAAACTGCCTACTCTCCACTCCACACTTTTGCTGTATTGTCATCGCTTCCCGTCACAATCCGCTTGCCGTCAGGAGAGAAAGCAACTGCTCTAACTACGTCAGTATGCCCATTCAAAACAAGAAGTTCTCTACCCGTTGCCGTATCCCAAATTCTTGCCGTAGAGTCCTCACTCCCTGTCACAATGCGCCTGCCATCGGGAGAAAAAGCAACGGACATAATACCGCTCGTATGGCCTTTGAGAGTACGAATCTCCTTTCCGGTAGTGGCATTCCATATTTTAACGGTGTTATCATCGCTTGCTGTCGCAATCTGACTGCCATCAGGAGAAAAGGCGACAGACATGACGGAACTTGTATGTCCCTTCAAGGCAAGTATTTCTTTTCCTGTTTGGGCGTCCCACACCTTTGTTGTCTTGTCACCACTCCCTGTCACGATCCGCTTGCCATCAGGGGAAAAAGCGACCGAGTGAACAGTGGACGTATGCCCTTTCAGAATGAGCATCTCTTTGCCGGTTTGAGCATCCCATACTCTTGCTGTCTTATCCCAATTTCCGGTGACGATCCGCTTGCTATCAGGAGAGAAGACGACGGATAGGACTGACTGCGCTTTGAGCGTCAGCAACTCCTTGCCAGTTTGCGCGTCCCACACTTTGGTTATATTTCCCGAACTTCCGGTGACGATCCGCTTGCCGTCAGGCGAGTAAACGACAAGAAGGTACTCATTAGGTACGCACCCGTGCCTCGGTGGTGTACACGATGACACCTTCAATTGTGGCTGCTCGTTCAGAGTGAAATATTCTTTTCCGGTTCGGGCATTCCATACCCGCGCCGTCTCGTCTTCACTCCCGGTAACGACTCTTTTCCCATCAGGAGAGAAAGCCACAGACCGGATATAACCAGTATGCTTCTTGAAAGTGAGGGCTTCGCAGGTATCGGTATTCCACATCTTGACAACACCATGGGTATCATCCGTGATAACCTTTTTACCGTCTGGCGAAAAGGCAATGGCTTCAACCGGTTCAGTATGTCCCGTGAGAGTCACTATCTCTGCGCCAGTAGTAGCGTCCCACACCTTCACCGTCTTGTCATACCCTCCTGTGACAATCTGCCTGCTGTCAGGGGAAAAGGCGATTGATGAGATACCCCCAATATGCCCTTTTAATATGAGGGTTTCTTTTCCCGTTTGCGCATCCCATACCTTTGCTGTGTCAGTACTGCCAGTGATGAACCACTTGCCATCAGGAGAGAAAGCAACTGACGTAATGAAACCTGACTCCACATATTCGGTCAAATGAGGGGTCTTATTAAGTAAACGCCTTTTAACAGTATGCCCCTCGAAGGTGAGCGTTTCCTTACCAGTAGTGGCGTCCCATAGTTTGACAGTAACACCATACCCCGCCACAAGCCGTTTGCTATCGGGGGAGAAAGCAATATGTGAGCCTGTTGTAAGGTTTAGTAATTCTCTTCCAGTTTGTACATCCCATTCCTTTGCTGTAGAATCATCATTGACGGCAATAATGCGTTTCCCATCAGGGGAGATAGCAACAGATTTAATTCCTCCGTTACTGCCTTTGAAAGTCAGTAATTCTTTTCCCGTTTGCGTATCCCATACTTTGGTCGTATTGTCGTCGCTTCCCGTAACAATACGTTTACCATCTGAGGAGAAGGCAGTAGCCTTAACCAGTTTTGTGTGTCCTTTAAGAGTGAGCACTTCTTTTCCGGTAGGAACATCCCACACCTTTGCGGTATTGCCGCTGATACCCACAATCTGCTTGCCGTCAGGAGAAAAACAGCCTGAACCTATTTTGCGCGTACTGACGTCAAGATGACAGAGACGATTCCAGTAGCCCCACTCGAAACCGCGACAGGGAGAATTCCGGGTTTCTTCCAGAAGCGTCAGCGTGTTGGCAATGTTGTTGGCTTCGTACTCGCGTTGTATCAGGTTCATGTTGGCGATATAGCGGAACCGTTCGGCGCGGTCGGCCTCCTGTCGGGCAGCAACCGCGCTTTGTTTGGCTTTAACCGCGCTGTTTGTGGCCTTTTTCTCCTCACGTCCAAGAATGTCAACGGTTTCTACAAGCTTTTGCCTTGACTTGTCCGCTTCGTTTTTTCGGCGCTCTGCCAGTTTTCTTTGTCTGTCGGCTTCCGCTTTCTGTTTGTCAGCCTTTGATTTCTGATTTTCGGCACGACTTTTCTGTCGGGCAGATTCTTCCGCTTCGTCCCTTGCTTTCTGTGCGCTTTTGTTCGCGCTGTTGCGGGAATTTTCGGCGTCGGTCAGGGCGAGTTGGAGTTTATGGGCATTGGTGTTGGCGCGTTGGTATTGTTGATTGGCGTTGTAGGCAAGCCCACCCATTCCGGCGATGATGCACCCGGCGATACCCGCAACCTGTAGGCGGGCGCGGCGAACCTCCCGGCGATGCTGCGCGGCCTCGATACCCGGCATCTGCTCCTGCGCCCATGCCCGCGTGAACAACTCGCGATAGATGCGGTTGCGGACAAATAAGTACCCTTCGCGCTCTGCCACGATCCCCGACAGGCGCAGGGCGTTGCAGTACGGGTCGCGCGGATCGTCGGCAATGGCGCGTTTTTCGTCGTGAACGGCCTGATACAACCCGAACAGCCTGTCTTTGTTTAAGTCGCTTTTCAGCAGGCGGTCGCGCGTGAACGCCAGATTGACATCTTCGGTGGCAGACGCCCGCCGCGACAGAAACAGCCGTTTCGCAAGCCGGTCAATGTCCCCGGCCCCACTGATTTCCGGGGCGGACGCCGCTTCTGCGCACAGCCGCTGCGTGAGATAGGGATGCCCGTTTGTCCAGTACAAAATCTGCGCTAGGAGGGTTTTGCCGTCCTTGCCCGCTGCGGTCAGGCCATCCGCAAGGGGACGGGCTTCCTGTTCGGTGAAATCGGTAATCGTCACGCGCCTGCCGACGTTGAACGGCGTGATATGGACGTTTTGAATCAGGTCGTTGGGGGTTGCGGAACCGATCAGACAGAAGGTGAGGCGTTTCAACGCGGGTTGGTGCGCGCGGCGATTGTGGCACTCGCGGATACCGGCGAAGAAATCATCCGTATCGAACGGCAGGCTGCGAACGAAGTCTATTTCGTCAATGGCGAGGACAAGCGACGTTGGCTCTTTTTCCAGCGCGATTTGCTCAATGGCCTGCATGAATCGCTGTGTGAGCGGCAGCCCGCCGTTCGCCTCCCAAAAGGCGCGCAACGGTTTCAGGCAGCGCAACTCCTGCCCGATCAGTTCCAGCAGCCCGTAGTGCCAGTTTTCGGGATTGCTCTCTTTGCCCAGCGCCGTGAGGTCGAGCAGCGCGACGCGAACCTCTTTTTCGCGCAGACGCTCGGCGGTACGCGCCATCAGGGACGACTTCCCCACCTGCCGCGTGTCCAGAACGAAACAAAATTCGGCGTTGTGGAGCGCGTGAAAGAGGTCGTTGTCCGCCTGACGGGTGACGTAGCAGGGGGCATCGGCGGGAACCGTTCCTCCGGCGATAAAGAAAGGCGGGGTTATGGTCTGCATCGGCGTACTCCTCGGACGGGGCTTGCCTACCATTATATGCGATTTACGCTAAAATAACTGTGAGTTATGTAACAGTGATTGCCTGTCGTTGATGGGCGCGGGGCAGGGAACGCAGTCTATTATGCCGAAACCGCGTATAAAACATGTTGACGGCGTATCCTGATGCGCCTGCCGTCTTCTTGAACAACAATTCTGAACTATTCTGGATGAAAGAGGGTTCCCGATGACACGAAGATACGCTGCGCAAGGAGAAAAACGCTCTTGATGCGCTGGCTGCTGCTGTTTGTTCCCATCAGTTTTGTCATGGCCTGGCTCAAAGTTCCGGGCGTGTGGCTGTTCGCCGCTTCCAGTCTGGCGATTGTGCCTCTCGCGGGCGTATTGAGCGAAGCCACGGAAGAACTGGCGAAAGCGCGCGGCCCCGCTATCGGCGGCCTGCTCAACGCCACTTTCGGCAACGCGACCGAACTCATCATCTGCATCGTGGCCCTGCAACGGGGCGAAATCGCGATTGTCAAAGCGTCCCTTATCGGCAGCATCATCGGTAATATCCTGCTGGTGTTGGGGCTGTCTATCCTGCTTGGCGGCGTGAAGCACAAGATACAAACCTTCAATGTGGATGTGGCGCAGGCCCATGCCACCATGCTCGCCCTTGCCGCCGTCGCCCTGCTTGTACCCGCGCTGTTTGCCCGCAGCGTGCCGGGCATCAACGAACATACCAGCAATCCCGATATTCAAAAACTCAGCGTCGGCGTTGCCGTCGTGGATATTCTGATTTACATTGGCAGCCTGCTGTTTGCCCTGCGCACCCACGAGCAACTGTTTCAGGCGGGCGGAGAACACGAATTGGAGCCTGCCAAATGGTCGCAGGGGAAGGCGATGCTGGTTCTGCTGGCCGCCACCCTGATTATCGCGGTGGAAAGCGAACTGCTTGTCGGCGGCATCGAACCCGTCGTGCATCAATGGGGCCTGAGCAAGCTGTTTGTCGGCATTATTGTCGTTCCCATCATCGGCAACGCGGCGGAACACAGCACGGCAGTCATGATGGCGATGCGCAATAAAATGGACATCAGCCTCAATATCGCCGTGTCGTCGAGTACGCAGATCGCCATGTTTGTCGCGCCCCTGCTGATTTTCGTCAGCCTGCTGCTGGGGCATCCGATGAGCATCCTGTTCAGCAACTTCGAGCTGATCGCCGTATCCGCAGCCGTTCTCATCGGCGTCCTGATTTCGCTGGACGGCAAAAGCCACTGGCTGGAGGGCGCGCAGCTATTGGCCGTTTACATCATTATCGCGCTGGCGTTTTTGTTTGTAGCACGTTAGGTGGTTGGTGATTGGTGGTTGGTGGTTGGTTAAGAAGCGCTCTTCATCTATGTGAGTATGTCAATAAACGTACAGAGCCTTCAATTCGACAAACCAACCACCAATCACCAACCACCAATCACCGGAGCCAACCATGCCCACCAACTCCGAAGTCGCAGCCGTGTTTCTGCGCGTAGCCGAACTGATGGCATTTCGGGACGAGAATATGTTCAAGGTGCGCTCGTACTATCGCGCCGCCCTGACGCTGACCGCGCTGACCACGCCCTTGCAGGAGGTAGCGGATCGGAACGAACTGCAAACCCTGCCGGGTGTGGGCGACGCGATTGCGGGCAAAATCAGCGAGATACTGAAAACCGGAACGTGTGACCTGTACGAGCGGCTGCAAACGGAAGTGCCGCCGCCGATTCAGGAGATGCTGCGCGTTCCCGGCCTGTCGCCGCGTCTGGTTCGCCTGCTGGAACTGGAATTCGGCGTGGACACGCCCACAGGTCTGCTTGATCTGGTAGAGCGCGGCGATCTGGCCGATCTGGAGGGCGTGACCCTGAAAGTGGAGGACGCCGCGCAGCTTCTGCGAACCGTGGAATGGTTGAAGGCCGATGGCTGATCTCGCTCCTGTCTTACCTCACGGGACGCCCACGCCGAACCCGCTGAAGACACATCCGGCAACATGCCGCGCGACCAGCGCGTCCAGAACGTTACCTGGAATTCCGGCGGTATGGTTTTCGACCGACAAATAGCGGTAACTGTTAAGACCATTCCAGTTCCGGCCTGTACTGTGGGAGTGTTTAAGGAAAAGGAAAGTAGTAGGCAAAACGATGGCAACTCTGAGCAGTCCCCGCTGATGGGAGCCAAAAGCCGCGCAGGGAGCAAGCTAAACGCGGTATATCTGCCCGGTAGCCGGGTCGGTATGCGTAACAATGCTGTTGAATTGCAAATTTTGAGGAAACAGCATCAGGGAAGGAAAGCGAGGGTCTTTGGCGGATGGCGCAATCAGCCCTTCAAAGCCTTCGGCAAATAGCGCCGCGCCCAACTGCTGAGTTGGCGCAGTCGGCAGGAAAACGGGAAACGGAGAAGTTGGCATATTCGCGCCGTAAATTGTCCAGTTGCCGGTAAGTTCCTGCGTGGAAGTTTGCAGCATCGCCTGAATGCCGGGATCGGTCAAGTTGACCAGCCGAAAAGTTTGAGCTTCTACAGCGTACAGCGTTACGGCGCGTAGATTGGCGACGGTATTGCCGATTCTGCCGTATACATTTTCGGTTTCCAGCAGAGCCATTTCCGGCGTTTGCGCCAGATATAGCGTTTCGTACGGTTGCTGCGAATATAGCCCGGCAGAAAACCGGCTTGCGATTCGGGGCGTGTAGCTGAGTTGAGAAATGGAAGCCGGGTAAAACTGTGGCGGCGTAGCGCGATACCACGTTCCGGTTCGCGGCACGGTTGGCAGCGTGGGAACAGAAGACAGATTCATGCAAATAGTCCGTACTTAATCATACCAATCAGGTTATACAGGGGCGCTTCCCGACCCGGTTCCAAAAACTCAAGCGGTTTGTGATTGCTGAGTAAGTGGTGGGGCGTATCCAGCCACTGTTCAGGATGAACAAAAAGGCTATTAATATCCCTGATAAGTTCGGCGCGCTCTTCCGGCGTCAATCCGACAAAAGGAACGGTTTGTGTCTGCATATCCGTTTGCATGATGGGTTCTCCTGCCATACTCTGCACAGTTGTTTTGATTATACCATGCTTCGCTCTGTTCTCTCAAATCAGGAAACGACTCGCCTATGATACGCAAACGCCGCATTTCCCTGCCCGCCTTGATTGTTTTCTTGATCGCTCTCGCCCTTCCTGTAAGCCTGATCTGGCAGGAGTGGCGGCAAGCGCAACGACATCAGGTGTTCATTGCCACGCGTCAGCACACGGATGTCGCGCCTGACGCAAGTGTGAACCGTACACAAAGTTTGAGCGCGCTGGCGCTGGCGGTGCAAAGCAACAACACAACGCTTGTTCAGGCGCTCGGAATGTGTCAAGGATTTTGAGACAAAAAGCGAAAGTATTTTATGTAGCGAGCAGTCATTCCTCGCCACTCAACCGGCAACCGGTGCTGTGCCTTCGCCAACGGGCAACGCAGGCGCATTGATCCAGACAACGTCGGGTAACTGCCCCGCCTGCGGACGCTCTCGAAAGCGTTGCGGATGCGCGGCATAGGCGTTATCTAACGTGACTTGCCGCTGCGCCAATACCTGCGTTGCTTCGCCGAAATGCACCTGTTCGGGCGTAAGCAACACCAAGCCGGTATGGTGGTGGCACGTATTGTACCCGACAAAGTAGTCCTGGCAGAACGTCTGCGCGTCTTCCTGGCTGCTAAAGCGCTCCGGGAAGTAGGCGCTGTACTTCATCGTTTTGAACCCGGCTTCCGAGTACGGGTTGTCGTTGCTGACACGCGGGCGGCTGTGCGAACGGGTCACCTGCAACGAAAGTAAGAGCTGCGCTACCGACTGGCTTTTCATCGGCCCGCCGCGATCCGCATGGAGGGTGAGTTGGTTAGGCGCGATGTTGTATTTACGACAGGTTTCTTGCAGCAGCTTGTGCGCCAGGTATTGACACTCCCGGTCTGCGAGCATCCAGCCGACCACATAACGACTGTAGATGTCCATAACCACATATAAGTAATAGAAGCGACCCCGAATGGGCGTCTTCAAGTAGGTGATGTCCCATGTCCACACCTGATTAGGGCCGGTTGCCTTAAGTTCAGGTTTGCTATACGCCGGATGCCTGCGAACCCGCCGACGCTCACAGATGGCTTGGTGTTCGTGCAGCAGGCGATACATCGTGCGATAGGAAGCGTGATACACGCCTTCTTGCAGCAATTGCGCATACACCTGCCGGGGCGAAGCGTCTACAAAGCGTTCCGACAAGAGTAGATTGAGCAACAGGGCGCGTTCCTCTTCCGACAAGCGGCGAGGAGAACCCCGTTGTGCTTTGGGAACAAGGACGCCTTCTTGGATTGTGCCCGTACCAGCGTGTTGCTCCCGGTAGAAGCGGGCGCGGCTCAGTTGCACCGCATCACAGGCGCGGCCAATCCCGGTCGTTGCGCCCGCTTCGGCAACCAGGCTTATTCGGGCGGCGTTTCTTCCAGTGTCAGGTCGAGCAAGGCCGCTACTTTTTTTTGGAGTTCCAGCAGAACGCGCAGTTTCTGGTTCTCGGTTTCCAGAGCGGCCATCCTGCGGGCATCGCGTTGGCGGGCGGCTTCTTTGTCTTTGCGCTGCTTCTGCGCCTGGGCAGAGTTCTTCTCGCCCAACTGACCCGCCTCGCGCAGTTTGCGGAAGTTGGCAAGCGTGGAGGAGTACAGCCCTTCGCGGCGAAGCAGCGCCCCCAACTCTCCCGGCTTGACGCAGGCGTCGGCTTCTTTAAGGATGCGCAGCTTGTACGCAGCGGTAAAGCGGCGGCGCGTGGGGCGCGTTTGCACCTGCGCCTCCGGGCGCAGCGCGGGGGAGGGCGCGCTGTGGTGTCCATTGTTGGTGAGGCGAGTGGTTGGGCTGTCTGTCAACGGCGTATTCATCTGAGAAATCCATTCTCCGCCCTGGCGATCTACACTATTTCGTGTACGGGATTTTGTCTCAACCTATTGTGGCACACAGGGGATTACGGCGCGAGGCGTAAAGGACATCGGCGAAAAACTGCCGACGGACCATTGTTATGGCGAAGGTATCCATAACCATGACGCGCCGTGCAGCCTGTTGATGTATGCTGCGCGAAAAGGGAATGTGGCTGTCGCGCGATGTCTGCTGAAAAGCGGCAGCAGCGTACAGACTGTAGATGAAGAGTTTGAAACCGCTTTAACCTATGCCAGTACCGGAGCGGTTGTAGATGTGTTAATGGCGAACGGCGCGGACGTTTACGCCAAAAACGCGCTGAGAGCCTATGTCTTTGATGGAAATATGAGAGTGCTTCACGCATTGTTGGCCTATGGCGTAAAGAATGGCAACGCTATGCACTGCGCTATTCACATTTATAATACCCCGTCCCTGAAAGCGTTTCTAAATGCGAACTGGGATGTAGATACAAAAGATGAAGAGAGGGCAACACCGCTCATGACAGCTTTGACTTCGGGCGGTCACTTGAACACGGAGGCCGCGCTATTGCTGATTAAACACGGCGCGAACGTCAACTTTCGAGATAAACGCGGCAGGACACCTCTGCTGTTAGCCTCCGATGGCGGCCGCTATCCTGAAATGAACCCTGAATCGCCTAAAGTGGTACAGGCATTGCTTGATCGGGGCGCGAACATCAACGCGAAAGATAAAGAGGGTATGACGCCCTTGCTAATGGCGGCTTATCATCTGCGGTCTGTAATTATCAGGCAGTTGTTACGACAAGGCGCAAATGTTCATCCTAGAGACAGGGAGGGGAAGACCGCTTTGTCCTTTGCGCGCCACAACGTTCATTTAGAACGATTTCAAGAATATAAGTCAGCGGTGATTCATCTGCTTACGCAGGCGGGCGCGAAGGAGTAGAGGACAATGAAGCGCAAACGCCGCGCATTGCTGATAACGGTTGGGTTGCTGATTGCTGTTGGAATTATACCGGCATGGCGCGTGTGGCGGGAAGCGAAACGCGCTTACGCCACGCATCATCTGATTGCGGCAATCAAAGCCCTCAATGTCGAAGCCGTCCGCGCGTACCTTGACGACGGCGCAGACCCGAATGTTTGCGAAACGCCCGAAACGACTGTCACCTTCTGGCAGGCTCTCAAAGCCGCGTTTCTCAAGCGCCCTTTGCCGTTCAAGCCGTCTGCGCCCAATGCTGACGAGGAACCGAAACCCGAATACCCGGCGTTGTTTGTCGCCTTAACGCCGCGTGGTATGGATGACGAAACGCTTTCCTCCTCTGACAAACAACGTTGCGAACAAACTGCTTTGCTGCTGCTGGCGCATGACGCGAAAGTGAAGAATGTACCTGACCCGGAAGTATCAGGTAATCAGGCGCAGGACAATACGCCGCTTATCAAAGCCGTTGAGTATCAACTGCCTGATCTTGTTCAACAACTGCTGGAAAAAGGAGCCGACCCCGATATGTGCGGTGTCAACGGATACTCGCCACTTATCCGTGCCGCAGCACAAAGAGACACCAGTATTGTGCAGCAGTTGCTCGCGCGCGGCGCGAAACCCAATGCGCGTACACGGCATTATGGGTACACCGCATTGATGCAGGCAACAATAGCAGGCCAAAAAGCGAACGCTCAGTCATTGATTCGATATAAAGCGAATGTCAACGCTCAAGGCGAGCATGGGGAGTCCGCTTTAGACCTTGCGCAATTGAGCCATTACAATGACATCGTGAAGATGCTTCAGCAGGCGGGCGCAGGGTATGAGCGCACAGAATCTGCTGCTTTGTTTCGCGCAATACGCCGTAATGATGTCAAAGCCGTTCAAAAATTAGTGAAAGGCTACGTTCGGGCGGACAGCGTGGACAGATCGGACGCGAACCTTCCGAGCGCGTTGATGGTTGCGGTAGAAATGGGCTACAGCCGCTCGTCCCGATATGCCGGACAGCCGCCGCGCAATAATTTACCCGTTATTCGCGTGTTACTGGACTTGTCAGCGTATGTCAATCAACCCGGTCGTGATGGCGTGACGACGGCTCTTACTCTGGCGCGTCGTCACAGTTCACGCGACGTTCTCCGCCTGCTCAACAAAGCGCAAGAAGCGAATTAGCGCGTTCGTTGCGCGTTGACGCCGGGTTGCGCGATATGCTATACTTCCCCGTTTGCGAACGTCCATAATTGGCGCGTTTGCCGCTTTGTGCCGTCTGCAATTCGTAAAGATAGATACAAGCGCGGCGTAATCCACTCATCTTCAACCGGAACACAGGAGCCATTGCGTGAGCGAAGCAAACAAGGAACAAGGTAAAGAAGGGAACAGGGAAGAGGGAAGAGGGAACAGTGAGGATTCATCCTTCATCCTTCATCCTTCATCCTTGCCTGATGCCCAACCCCCTTCCGCCGTGATTGCCGAACCGCCGCCTGCTCCTGTTCGCGTGGGCGCGATTGATGTGACGAAAACCGAGATGAGTGAGCCGCTTACCAATACCGAAATTGACGCGGTTGTGGGGCGATTGTTTGCCGCGCAGCCGAAGGAGCAACCTGAAATGGCCGCAGTGGGAGAGTTTGACGCCGATGTTGTTGTGATCGGGTCGGGGCCGGGCGGGTACGTGTCCGCCATTCGCGCCGCGCAATTGGGCGCGCGTACCGTGTGCATCGAAAAAGCGGAAACGGAATGGGGCGGAACCTGCCTGAACTGGGGCTGTATCCCCACCAAAACCATGATCGCCAGCGTGGAGCGCCTGCACCACGCGCAGCATGCCGCCGATTTTGGCGTGGTTATCAACGGCGAAATAAGTTTCGACTTCGCCAAAATGATGACCCGTAAAACCAAAGTGGTGACGACATTGCGCGGCGGCGTAAAGGGTTTACTCAAAAGCAACCACGTTCGCAGCATTGTCGGCACGGGCAAACTGATTGACGCCAATACGATTGAAGTGACGACGGAAGACGGCAAAACCGAGCGCATCACGACGCAGAATGTCGTACTCGCGACGGGGTCGGTTCCCATCCTGCCGCCCATTCCCGGCCTCGAGCGTAAGGCTGAAGACCCGCGCGGGCAAAGCAGCAACGGCATCTGGACTTCTGATGAAGCCGTGTCTGCGGTAGACTGCCCGAAACGCATGTTGATTATGGGCGCGGGCGCGGTCGGCCTGGAATTCGGCTTCACGTTCCGGGGATTAGGCGCGGAAGTGACAGTGGTGGAAATCGCGCCGGAAATCCTGCCCACCGGGGATCGCGAAATCGCCGCAGAACTCCGCAAATCCCTGAAAAAACAGGGCATCAACATCCTGACCGGGCATAAAGTCACCAGTGTCGCGCACGAAGCGGGCGGCAAGATCGTCACGATTGAGAGCGCGGACGGCAAAACGCAGACGCTGGAAGTGGATGTGGTTCTCGTCGGCGCGGGGCGCAAGCCGTTTTTTGAGGGCGTGGGACTGGAAAACGCGGGCGTGGAAGTTGTAAAAGACGGCCCGCTCTCCCGGCGCGGCGTGGTCGTCAACGAGTACCTGCAGACCACCGCGCCCAACATCTACGCCATTGGCGACGTGACCGGCAAATTTCTGCTCGCGCACCTCGCGTCGCACATGGGCATTGTGGCAGCCGAAAACGCGATGGGGCATTGCGTGAAGATGGACTACCGGGCCATTCCCGCGCCCATTTATACCAGTCCTGAAGTGGCATCCGTCGGCCTGTCCGAAGAAGAGGCCCGCGCTCAGGGCTACGATGTGCAGACGGGACGCTTTCCCTTCCGCCCGCTCGGACGCGCGATGGCATTAGGCGAAACCGAAGGCATGGTCAAAGTAATTACGGAAAGCAAGTACGGCGAACTGCTCGGCGTCCACATCGTCGGCCCCTACGCCACGGAAATGATCCACGAGGCCGTTATTGCCATTAAAATGGAAGCCACCATTGACGAAATGATGACCGCCATCCACGCGCACCCGACGCTTTCCGAAGCCGTCGGCGAAGCCGCGCTCGATGTGCGCGGCGAAGCCCTGCACAAGATGAAGAAATAGATAGGAAGAAAAGGAGAAAAGGAGAAAAGGAGAAGAGGAGAATTAGACAGGCGTAGCAGGATTATAAACCAGGCAAATTTGCCTGCTTGTTCGTAATATCCGTGTTATCCGTGTATCAGATTCTCCTTTTCTCCTCTTCTCCTTTTCTCCTTTTCTTTCTCAAAAGGGGGACGGGATGCGAACAGGTACGGAATGGACGCGGCGCAGGACGCTGCAATGGCTGGCAATGGGCGGGTTAGCAGTTGTCGGGCTGATGGGCTGCAACAACGGCGGCGGGAGTGAGGAGAATACAGGCAGTGGGAAAGCCTCCCAGCCAACCGTAACGCCCGGCGCGGCAACGCCTGCAACCCCGACGAAGGGCGGCAAAGCAGTACGGGCCGCGCTTGTTCTGGATACGGGCGGCGTGGACGATAAATCGTTTAATGCGGCGGCGTGGGCGGGGCTGCAAAAGGCGCAGACGGAGTTGGGAATGGGCAAGGACGACGTGCGCTACGTCGAATCCAAAGACCCATCCGAGTACAAGCAGAAACTCAGCGCGTTCGCCAGTCAGGGCTACGATGTCGTGTTCGCGGTTGGCTACAAAATGGAGGACGCGCTGAAAGAGGTGTCGGCGCAGTTCCCCGATGTCAAGTTTGCGATTGTGGACGGCAACGCGCCGGAAGGTTCGCAAAACTGTACCGCCCTTCAGTTCAAGGAGGAGCAGGGCACGTTTCTGGCGGGCTATGTCGCCGCGCTTGTCAGCAAATCGCATACCATCGGCTTTGTGGGCGGCGAAGAGATCCCGCTCATTAAGAAGTTTCAGGCCGGCTACATGGCGGGCGCGAAAGCGGCGGGACTGGACCCCGACACGCAGGTAAAAGTGGCGTATACCGGCGACTGGAACGACCAGAGCAAGGGCAAAAGTCAGGCGTTGCAGGAGTTCGGCGCGGGCGCGGATGTGGTGTTTCAGGCGGCGGGCAAGGCCGGGTTGGGCGTGATACAGGCCGCGCGCGAAAAGGGAACCGGCTTTTATGCGATTGGCGTGGATCAGGATCAGGACGGCGAAGCGCCCGGTCGCGTCCTGACCAGCATGGTCAAGCACGTAGATACCGCCGTGTTCGACACGGTGAAAAAGGTGCAGGCGGGGCAGTTCACGCCGGGCAAGCATATCTATGACCTGAAAGAGGGCGGCATCGGCCTGTCCGAAATGAAGCACACCAAACAGGACATATCTGCCGATGTGAGAGCTAAACTGGAAAAAATGACCAAAATGGTGGTAGACGGGCAGGTTGTCCCGCCCACCACCATAGAGGAAGTCGCCGCGTTCCAGCCCCCGAAGATGTAGCAGAACAGAGTTCACCACAGAGACACAGAGACACAGAGGCTTCACAGAGATAAAGAATAGGAAATGAGGATAGAGGAAAACGCGAAAGACGTAACAGTTCCTCATCATCTCTCTTGTTTTCTCTCTGTGAATCCTCTGTGTCTCTGTGTCTCTGTGGTGAACTCTTTTACGACCTACTTTGTCAGGTTCCAATGGGTGACGAAGGCGCGCGTCGCGTTGGGTTTGAGCGGCTGCATGGGGCCGAGCAGTTCCAGTTCGACGTATTTGTTCGGGTCGGGATTGGTGTAAATTTGCTGGGCGCAGCCGGAATCGGGATAGGTCGCGCCTTTTTCGTAAGGGGCGGTAAACGTGAACGCGCCGCCCGCAGTTACGGCTTGCAATTGCCCGGTGGGAGAGTCCACGCCGATCTTGACGCTTTTGTGGGATGGCGTTTCAATATAACCTGCGTGTCGGTCTGCGTCAGAGACTCGGTATCCACATCCATGCCGCTGAAGGCGAAAAAACTGTTTGGGAAGCGGCCCTGTGGATTGCGCATCAGACGGGCTTCCGTCGGGTTGTCAATCTGCGCCACCTGCCAGATAGACCAGTCTACGTCTTCGGTTCCCACATTGACAAGCGTATTGGTGATGGTGACGCCGCTGCCTGTTTCATCCAGCGCGATTTCACGCCGGAACTGAACGCCCAGACGCCTTGCAAACCGGCCCGGTCATCAGCAGATGATGGTTGGGCAACACTTTGAGGGTGTGGGGCGCGCTGTCCAGAGTTCGGTCCGGCGGCCAGCCCCAGCGCTCCTGCGGCGCAGGCCAGAGTTTGTCGCCGCCGTAATTGATCCAATCCTTACCCGGCGCGTTCAGGTCAGTGACTTTGCCGTTCAAGGTTGTATTGTTCCACAGCACATTGGCGTTGCCTGTAAAGCCGTAGCGCATGATGCGCCCGATTTGCGGCACGACAACCACCTCAACCGTGCCGTTGGCGATCTGCGTCGCGTTCTTCCAGCCGTTGTACGTCATGGTTTTACTGTTACCGCCCCCTGCGCCCCGGACAGGCTTTGCATCAGCAATCCTCCCAACAACGCGCCGGAAAGCAGGCGTAAATCCGGCTTGCGCGTTCCTCCCAATCGTCTTGCAACCTTTCTGTTCACAGCGTTTTCTTCCCCTTATGTGACTTCGACTTCTTACACGCCTCGCCCATTGCGTACCCATGCTGAAACTTACGTTTGCAAGCGGCGAATATATCCAACTCAACGCGCAACCTGAGCCGGTTTTTATCCTGCCGTCACACCTACTACACAGGGTATTCCACAAGAACACCGGATTACTAAACGGCATGTCAATGTCTTTTGCAACCAACATATCAAGTGGTTGATACGTGATAACCAAAGTTATTTTACACGCGAACTTATTTTTAATTCTATATGAGACATAGCAGGAAAAATAACACTGGAGCGCGAATTGTAGCTCAAGAAGCAAATTTGGCTCTGCATACTTAAACCCTCTACAAACAACAAAAAACATGTACTGAATACCTTGCAGGAGCCGCGCCGTTAGTATTCAGGACATGGCCTCCGAAAGAAGACGAGTCATGCCTAACGACTATACCCTCTACATTGACGAGTCCGGCGACTTTGGCAAGACGGCTCCCGACTACAATTCCTCACACACTCCCTGGATTCTGTCCGGCATCTTGTGTGCGGCTTCTGCATCCGTTGTTCCCCCCGCGCTCGTTGCTGCGACCGATCCACTCAGGTTGCAGTTCCAAACGGAGTTTCCAAACTTCAAGAACTTCTTTCACCTGACGGAGTTGCGCGAATTCTTAGTTGCAGAGGAAGGCGCTATGGGATACGAACATACGGTCAGTCTCGCTAGAGAGGTGCTAGACAGGGTGACAAATCTCTCTTTTGAAGTTCGTTTCTTCACGGTCAACAATGTTCGAAGAGTGAGGGCGCAGGGGCATCAGGATGGCAACTATCTGATGATGCTCCCTGAACTCGTCGCGCAAGTGGATGCGAGTCTCAGCATGGATCAGAAGCCGGACAGCCTTACCATCTATGTCTCGAAGCGAATGAAAATGAATGATAGGAACGATATTGACTATTCCATGGATCAGATTCACCAGAGCGTTACGATGGGATTGGCCTCCCGTGGCCTGGCCGGTTTATTAGAAAAGAACAGACTTGAAATTGTGCATGAGGTTGCCGACAGGCATCGCGGATGTCAGATGGCAGACTTTGTAGCGAACACCGTAGCCAATGCGAAGAAGCCTGAAACGAAAGCGCTTGTGCAAGAACTGACGCAGAGTGGAAAATTGACACAGTTCTTCGCGTTCGGCTCCTACAGGGAACGCAAGGCACGCATCCTTGAGCGTGATGGAGACTTTGCAGGCGCTTTGCGAGCATGGATGGCGGTGGAAGCGCCGGAACAGGACGGCCTTCCCATGTGTCTGGAACGCGCTGTGCAGCGTTCAGGGGACTCGCTACGAGCCATTACCGACAGCATCATCGAGCATGTCTGGCAGGAGTACCGCTTTTCACGCAACTATGCCGAAATCTACCCGCAACTGGCGCGTTTCGAGAAAGCATTTTCACGCTATGTCAACGATCCTGAAAAGAAGGCAGGCAGTTGTCTGCCAGCGCTATTTCGTTTCCGCACGTACCAACTTTCCATTTCAAACCATCTTGGCAACGCGCCGGATTCCGAAAAGTTGGTGGGGCGGCAGGAAGACGCGCGCAGGCGTCTCGACATTACGCCGGAGAACTTTCCGCTCCTTCTTCAATATGATATGACTTATCTCGTCACGTTAGAGAATGCCATGCAGATTGAGGAATTAGGCAAGCGAAACGCGCGTTATCGAGATCTCATTCAGCAATACGAAGCCTGCTGGAGTCTGATCTACGAAACGGTAATTGGAGCGCCCGCAGCAAAAAATGCCTTTCACCAGTCACGCCTCCATATCGCGGCTGAAACTTCGCTACCTGGGCAGGCAAATCCTTACAGATGGCTTGGAACTGCTCAATTTCTCGGAGCAACTTACGCTTGAAGCCATCATCGAGCGTCTGAACCTGCTTTATAAGCAGGAGAAGATGCGTTCCGATGACCGGGGCCGGGTTCGCAATCACCTGATGCGAGCGCACATCAAGGCCGGTAACTATGGCGAAGCCCTGAAACTGTGTGAGCCGATACAGACGGAACCTCTGGACTATTTTCATCTCTATGCCGCCACCCGCGCCACGACCGATGCGCTGCTGGCGGAAGCGGAAGGCGCGCAAGTAACGGCGCTTCGGCTCTTAAAATTTCTCCATCAGCCTGTCATCAAGCAAGGATTGGTAAACCTGACCCACCCCGCAGAACTAATCTTCCGTGAATGGGGAATGTTGGAGTTTCTGACAAGCGGGGGTAAAAATTCCGCCATGCAGTCTCTGCAACAGAGCCGGAATGGGTATCCTACTGCCTCACCGATCTATAATTTCCTCTCCAATCTTCTCAACCTGCATCAGGACTTCATTGAAGGCAAAAACGTCCAGAATTTTGCCCGCTACTTCAAGTCTGATGAAGTCGCGTATCCTTCTCTTCTCAATTGTATTGACCGATGCGCGGAGGGGAAAACAACGCGGGCGCTTCTTCGCGCAGCGCGTCTGGCAAGCCCCTACTAATCGGACGGACAGCAATAGGAGTTCATCATGATGGAAGAATCGAACACGGAAATCCCTCTGCAATCCATAGATGAGAAAATCGCCCTGATTCACGACAATTGCAGGCGCGGCAGTCACGGCTACACAGTGGCTGTCAAGGAATGCGCTGCTATTATCGAGCAAGTCATGAAAATGCTCATCCAGCGGCATCTGCACCAGCTTAGCGAGCAGGCACATCTTAATTTTCTCAAAGTACAACAAGGTTTGGGAAAGGGAACAAAAACCTATCGCAACTTTACTATGGGAGAGTTAAGCAGACTGATTCGTGAGGCCGAATTCTTCGAAGAACTATCAAAGGCCATCGGTGCTGACGTAGACGCTGTCCAACGGATGGATGTAAACAAACTGTTGACATTCCGAAATAAAGCCACCCATAACGATCATCAGGCAAGCGCGGAAGAAGCCAATCTGGTCTACTCTGTTATGGCTGTCTACCTCAAGTTGCTGGGCATCGAATGTCCACCTATGCCCGCCCTTCGCCTGGATGGCGTCAAGCACAATCTGAAAATCGAGCGTGGCCTCTTCGTCGGACGCGAGGAGGAGATCGAACAGATACACGCCTTTCTCGAGGAGAAGTGTCTTGTCACTCTCACCGGTTCCGGCGGGTGTGGCAAAACCACCCTGATGACGCATGTAGCCCGCCAGATGCTCGATGACTTTCCCGACGGCGTTTGGCTGATTGAACTCGTTTCGCTGACGACGGCAGAGGCGATTTCAAAAGAGATTTTGAAGGTTCTCAAAGTGCGAGAGAAATCAGACGCAGAACCTCTCGACGTTCTCCTCAACCATCTGCGAACACAGAAACTGCTGTTGTTGCTGGACAATTGCGAACATTTGGTCAAGCCAGTTACCCGCCTTATAAGCCGTATACTCAATGAATGTCAGGACGTGAAGCTGCTTGCCACAACACGGATTGCCACTGGAATCAAGTGGGGACAGCAGCTCGAAATACTGCCATTTGCTACTCTGGACATGGAGAACCTGCCTCTGCTGGAGAATGCCCTTGATAACGCCTCGCTACGCCTGTTCCAATACTCCAAAAGCCAGCAAATGCCCGGTTTTCAGATTACAGAAGACAATTTGGAAACAGTTGCCTATTTATGCAATCGGCTTTGCGGCATTCCATTGGCGATTGAGTTGGCGGCGTGTATGCGTAGCCCTCTAAAGACACTTGCTGACAACATGGAAGCCAAATGGAAAACCGCTCCCGATGATATTGATGAGGCGGAAGAGCGACATGATACGATGCAGCAGTGCATTCTCTGGAGCCACAATATGCTGCGCTCTGAAGAACAGGTTCTTTTTCGTCGGTTGTCCCTTTTTGCCGGGGGATGGACGCTGGAATTGTGCAAGTCTGTTTGCGTTCTACAGGACCTGGAAGAGGATCGAATTTACGATATTCTGAACGCGCTCTCAATGAGTTCTTTGATCCTCAATGACGAGCAGACGGAACGCTATCGGTTCCTCGAACCCATCCTCGCGTTCGCGGAACGTCAACTGGAACTTAGCGGCGAAAAGAATGAGATAAAAGAGCGTTTCAAAGCGAGTCTGTTGCCAATGCTGGAAATAGAGGATTTCACGCACATCGGTTCGGCAGACGGAGCAAAGGTGCAACGCGCCCTCGACGAAACCACGAATGTCGAAAAGCTCGTGGCGCTTGACGTAAAGAACAACCAACTGAACGCCTTCGATATCGAGTTGAGCGCGATTATTTATCGCTACGCCGAAGGAACATTCCGAGTAATGCGCAAACGCCTCAACCCCTTCAAATTAGTTGAGGGGCGCATGTCAGCGCCGAAACAGTTAAAGTATTATACGGCAATGGCGGTTATTTCTTTCATGGAATCCAATTACGAGGAGGTCATCGAACACGCGGAGAAGGGATTAACAGCAGCAACGCTTTGTGGAAACCGCAAATACATGGCTCTGGCGCACAGTGGTGTGGGATGCTCTTCAGCATTCATTGGAAATCCCGACGCGGAGATGAGGGTTCGGCGCGGATTAGAAATTGCCGAAGAGATTGAGGACAGCTGGGCCATCGCCTTCGCGCAAATGTGTCGCGGCTCCTGGATGTGGGAAGTACAGGGAAATGAGTTCGCGCTTCCTGCTTTCGAAATTGCTCTGGCGAACTTTCAAAAATGTCAGGACACGAACATGATGGCTCTTACGCTGAATAGCCTGGCGCATGTGACACGCCAGACAGGAGAGGTACAAAAGGCCGCGCTCTACTACCAGAAGAGTCTCTCATTATGCTTTGGAGGCAAATTGAAAAGCCCGCGTGGGATTGTTGGCTGCATTATGGGGGCGGGCGGCATCGCGTTCTCTCTAGGCCGCTATGGACAAGCCACCGAGTTCTGGAGTTCCTCAGAAAAGCAGTATGCAAAGCAGGGAGCGAAACTGCTTCCGCCGATCCAAAAAGACTTTGACCGGGAAATGACGGAGATCAAACAGCGTCTTGGCAAAAGTCATGAGGCCTTTTGCAACTATGGGGCGCGACTGTCCCTGAACGATGCGGCTTCCCTCGCGCAGAGGTTTTTCGACGAGGTAGCGCTGACTGCTGATGAGGCGCAGGCCAACAGCTTTGGTAGCGCTCTTGATTCACGGGCTGGTTAGACAGCCCGCAGTTTTGCACCTGGCAGAAAGAGCGCATAATGACCAAATCGCACACGTATTCGTTGAGCGTTACCCTCGGGGGGACCGCTCTCTTGCTGTTTGCCCTGTATCTGCCATTAAACTTACAGCGCGAACACATGCACTGGTTGGAAACTGCGGCAGATCGGCACATTCCATTTATGCCCGTCTTTGTGCTGCCTTACGTGTCATACTATTTCTTTCTCGTCATTGCTGCGCTCCTCCTGGCATACAGGCGAAAAGTCGAGCGATTGGAACAGTATCTCCTTGCCACGATCCTCTCTCTGGTCGTGGCCTATGTCTTCTATGGCTTCTTCCAAACCTATGTCATTCGTCCCGAAATCATTGTGTCCGGTCCACTTACCCGCCTGGTTGCAGGGATATATAAAGCAGACAACCCATATAATGATTTCCCCAGCCTGCACGTTACGCTTTCCATCCTGGCATCTATCTGTCTCTATCGTCAGGTTAAAGCTGATAAGGCATTGGCTGCATGGGGCGTCCTGATCGCCATTTCCACGGTGTTCATTAAGCAGCATTATGTAATGGATGTGGCAGGAGGCATCGTACTGGCGGTATTTAGCTACTGCGTCAGCCGCTTCGCTTTTGCAGGCAGAAATGCCATAGCGCATTAAGAGCCTATCCCAATAGGCCGGGTACAGAGAACGTACCCGTCTGAGTGGCCTACGGCGTAGGGACATAACATGTTATGTCCTCCTTCGGACGCAAATGCAATCGCCTACTGGGATAGGCTCTAAGCAAATGGGGTTCTCTCAACCTGTCCTGTGTGCCTGAACGCGTAGCGGAACGCGGGTAAAAAGCATCATTTACACAAACGGCATAATGTCGGCGCTTTGTGCAAAGATGTAGTTGTCGGCTGCCTGCTGCGCCTTGATCTGCTGCTCTCGGTTCTCTATCGTCCAAGCTATCAGGGGGACGCCTTTCGCGCGCAGGCGCGAAGTGACGCGACGAGGCAGGAACTTTATATTGTAGGCTATAAAATCAGGAGTGGTCAGCCTGTGCAGAGGTAAGCCCAGATAGCCTGTGGAGAGTTGTCCCCGGCAGACATAAGGAGCATTTTTTTTTAGCCACAGAAGCGAAAAAGCGTTGAAGGATTGTAAAGCATACAACCCCTTGTATTGCTGCAAAACAGCCAGTACAGCCCTCTCCAACTCCCCAACATGTAGCGAATGATTCTTCAGTTCAATCAGCAGGGGAACTTTGCCGCTTACCAATGCCAGCACATCCTCCAAAAGAGGCAGTTTCTGCTTTGTCTGAAATAAACGAACGCGATGCGCAGCGTGGGCATCCAACTGAGCAACCGGCATATCTCGGCCTGTCAAACGTAACAGATTATTATCATGAATTACGACGACATTACCATCCGCCAGCAGGTGTACGTCACATTCGATTGGTAAGCGATGCTGTATTGCGGCCTCAAATGCCGACAGCGAATTCTCAGGAACATCAGGATTGCAATAAAGCCCCCGATGCGCGACCGGTATCTGTGTAAGCCAGGCTCTCTGCTCCAAATTTGATTGTGAAATAGGATTCAACATTTTCGTTCGCCACAGGCCGTAAGCAAATACATGGTCTGAATAATGTAAGCGACAAAAGCCGGACGGCTATAAAGCTGTCCGGCATTATAATAAAAGGATAAATGCGAGAGAATTACTGGCGAATGAGGTCGCTTGGACCAATGTGTCGCAACTTCTTCAGGGCGCGCAATTCAATCTGGCGGACGCGCTCACGGGTTACTTGCAGGCGAACGCCTACCTCTTCCAGAGTCCGGGCATAACCGTCATCAAGGCCGAAGCGCATGCGCAGCACATCTTTTTCGCGCCCGGTCAGTTTGTTCAGAACTTCTTCGATCTGTTCGCGGCGTATCAGGTTCAGCGTGGCTTCCGAAGGGCTGACGGCGGTGTGGGATTGAATAAAGTCGGAAAGCTGGCTGTTGTCTTTTTCGCCAACCGGCGTTTCCAGCGACAACGGCTCAAGGGCAATCCGCATGATCTCATTCACGCGGTCAACAGTCACTTCCAATTCGCGGGCGATCTCTTCTACGGTGGGGTCGCGCAGCAACTGCTGGCGCAGACGCCCGGAAGCTTTCACCAGTTTGTGAATGATTTCGGCCACGTACACGGGGATGCGAATGGTGCGGCCCTGATTGATGATGGCGCGGGCAATGGCGCGGCGAATCCACCACGTCGCATACGTGCTGAAACGGTAGCCCTTGCTCGGATCGAACTTTTCCACAGCGCGAATCAGGCCGATGTTGCCCTCTTGTATCAAGTCGGGAAGCGGGATACCCCGGACGCTGTACTTTTTGGCGATGCTGACGACAAGGCGCAAGTTGGCTTCCGTCAGTTTGTCTTTGGCGTACTTGTCGCCCTTTTGAACGCGGCGGGCGAGATCAATCTCTTCCCGCGCGGTCAACAGTTGCGCGCCGCGCGCCCGGCTCATCCAGATTTGGAGGCTTTCGTCGTTGCGGGGGCTGTCGCTGTCAGTAGCAAGCAGGCTGCTGACGGTATCGCGGTTCATGCGTTCGGAAGCGCGGGTTTCAAGATCGGAAGGCGTAGGAGCGGCGGGGGCAACAGCGTAGACGGGTTCGTTTTGAGAAAGGCTGCTGTCGTAGAGGTGCAGCAGATCGTCATTGGGTTCCTGATCGAAACCATCATCGGCATCGTCTTCGGGCAATTCGGAAAGAGGGCGGGGTTCCAAACGTGGGTCGGCAGTGATGCGCTGGGGACGGTCAAGAATTGCAGAATTGTTACTCATGAAGGCCACTCCTCTGGGCAGATGGTTGAGATGGTCTTTGTGGCGCTGGCTTTCGCGCGGGTTTGTACTTATGTTCACAAAGTGATTTTGCGAAAGAAATGGATAATTGCGGCTACATCCGTATTATAAGGCAGTGTTGCGGATTTGTCAAGCATGTTTTTTCGCTAATTTTAATTTCAGCCACTATTTTCATGCTTTTGCCAGTGAATGACACTGACTGCCTCAGATTGCAAAATATTCTTCCACACACTTACAATACAGCATACGCGCCGATTTGTCAAATCATTGCAGCCACAGTGTCCCGCCCAACAGCGTTCCCCGACAGCGCGCGCAGGTCACGAACAATATCGCGCAGCGCGTTCAGCGTGTAGTTCAAACTCTCTCGCGTGGTAGCGCGTCCCAACGTCAGGCGCAATGCGCCCCGTCCCAATTCGCGGGGGATGCCGATTGCCGTGAGGACATGCGACGGTTCTGTTGATCCCGCCGAACACGCCGAACCTGCCGACCCGCAAATGCCCCGTGCGTCCAGCGCGAGTAAAAGCGGTTCGCCCTCTACCCCCTCCACGCAAAAATGAATGTTGTGCGGCAGGCGGTGTTCCCGGCTGCCCATAATATGGACGCCCGGAATCGCTTCCGGCAAGTCCGCCATAAAACCGTCGCGCAGTTCGGACAGCCGCTTTGTTTCGATCTGCATGGTATCGTGGGCAATCTGCGCCGCTTTTGCCAGTCCTACAATACCCGGCACATTCAAGGTTCCACCCCGGCGGTTTTTTTCCTGTGAGCCGCCCTCCTGAAATTTCAGCAGGGGCGTTCCGCGCCGGACGTACAATACGCCAATACCCTTCGGCCCGTAAAACTTGTGCGCGGTCAGACTGAGCAGGTCAATCTTCATCGCCCGAACATCAATGGGCAAACGCCCGAACGACTGAACCGCGTCCGTATGAAAGCGTACCCCGTGAGCGCGGCACAACGCGCCGATTTCGGCAATGGGTTGTACCGTGCCGATTTCGTTGTTGGCATGCATCACGGATACCAGAACCGTATCGGAACGCAGCCGCATCGCCACATCTGCCAGCGCAACCCGCCCCTGCCGATCTGTGGGCAGGTACTCGACCTCGAAGCCCTCTTCCGCCAGTTTTTCAAAGGGTTCCAGAACCGCGTGGTGTTCCGTCCGAACGGTCAGCAGATGCCGCCCCTGTTTCTGATTGGCGCGGGCTACGCCGAAAATCGCCGTGTTATCCGATTCGGTTCCCCCCGATGTAAACACAATCTCATCGGGCGAAGCATTGAGCAACTCGGCCAGCGTTTCCCGCGCCTGCTCCACGCCCTCCCGCGCCCCCATCCCCACCTGATGCAGCGCGGACGGGTTGCCGTAATACTCCGTATAGTACGGCAGCATGGCCTCCACCACTTCGCGTAAAACCGGCGTTGTCGCCGCATGATCTAAATAAACCGGCAAATCCATACGTAAGCCTCACAGGTTGTTATTTGTTAGGTTGTTAGTTGTTCGGCTGACACTCTTGCCACACTAAAGCCAACGAATATTTATTGCATTGTCCTGACCAACT
This sequence comes from uncultured Chthonomonadaceae bacterium, assembly GCA_963817895.1. Lineage (GTDB taxonomy): Bacteria > Armatimonadota > Chthonomonadetes > Chthonomonadales > Chthonomonadaceae > CAWFQB01. The sequence goes on along the minus strand of CAWFQB010000001.1, from coordinate 495,801 downwards.
AACAACTAACAACCTAACAACCTATCCTCACAGCAATCCATTCATCTTCTTCGCAAGTTCCACATCAAGACTGGTAACGCCACCTGCATCGTGCGTGTTCAGGTCTACGCGGACAGTACTGTACACGTTACACCAGTCGGGATGATGGTCCATGCTTTGCGCGATTAACGCGGCGCGGGACATGAATCCCCATGCCTGTACGAAATCGGCGAATTTGAACGCTCGATGCAATTTGCCATCCACAAGTGTCCATCCGTCCAATTCCTTCAAAGCCGTATCAATCTCTTCTGTTGTCATTTTTACGGGACGCGGCATAAAAATCCTCTACTCTATTTTCCGCCTGTTCTCTTCTGTATTCCGTTTTTCATCTTCCTTAATTTCGTTTCTCTTCTTCGGTTCATCGTCGAATTCAAGCAAACCGAAACGGGCGGCGGTTGTATCGAGAGACTCACGCAGGGTTTTGAAGGAGGTGTCCAGTCGCTGCCGAATCTGCTGCGCGGCCAGCGCGTCAGAAGAACCGGCGGGAAAACGGGAAGGGTCGCTGCGGGCAGCCAGTTTGTTGTACGCGGCCTGCACTGCGGGAAAGTCCGCGCCCGACTCCAACCCCAACAACTTATAGTGGTAATCCAGCGGATCGGGCTGCGAAGTCGGCGCGTAGTTGTTGCCCGAACCGTTGCTGCCGCCCGGACTTGTGGAATAGCCCCCACCTGTGCCGGAAGCGGGACGCCCGCCCCGCGCGTAGTCCTGCGGAGTGCGCGGCGGGTTCATGGGAACGGACGAAGGGGAGGAGGCGCGTGACGAATTGCTACCCGTATTCGCGGCAGAATTACCCGAAGGCGTCAGCGTGTCGGTGAGTTCGCGTCGGGCATCTTCACGTGGATTGGCCCGCCGCTTTTCCCGCGCGTCCTCTTCCTCTTCCTCATCCACCTTGTCAAACCAGTCCTTGACTTCGCCGAGTTTGTGCTTGGCAATGCGATAAAAGCGGTCTGGAATACTCATTAAATAGTTCCTGAGCAAGCGGGAAAGGCGAGTCGGGGCCGGACAATTGTTCCTGACCCCGCTCGCCGTAAAAATGTATCGTTACGCGGCAGACGTGCCGAGGGTTTGCTTCCCGGAGATTGGCTGGCGGAAAGCAAACCATCGAACACACTTGCGCCCAACGCTGCGCCGACTACTTCTGGCCGCTCAAACGGGATTCCAATTCGCGCAACTGGCGGTCAATGTCGCTTTCGGCCCCCGCCCCATTAGAAGCGGTACTGCCGTTGCTGCCGTTGCCGTTCATCACGCCGCCGCCCAATGTCTGCATCTGCTGCACGTTGTTGGTGGTGTAATTGTTGGCGGGCGACGCGCCCAACGACATCTTGGATTCCAGTTCCGCAAGCTGGCGCTCGGCCTCGACATCCATCTGGCTCACTTCCATATCGCGGATTTTGGAGTCCATGCTGGTGTTGATAATCTCGTTACGCGCGTTAGCTTCGGACTGCAAGCCCTGAATACGCTCAGTGGCGACATTCCAGTTGTCATTGGCGTTGCCGAACTGAAAGCTTTCCAGCGCCTTGTTGATCTTGATCTGAATCTGCGCCTGCTTCATGTTGGCTTTCATCGCCAATGCCTGCGAAGTGCGCTCACGGATGCGCTCTTCTTCCTGCTTGATGGCGATTTTCACCTTTTCCGCCGCTTCGGTCGCGGAAATCAGGTTGGTTCGCATACTGTTGAGCGTGCCGTCGTGCAGCGACTTCTCTTTCAAAAACTGTTTCGCCAGTTCGCGGTTGCCGGATTGCAGGGCAAGGGTTGCCTTACGCTCGTATTCCGCCACAAGCCGCTCTTCCTTGTCCACTTCGGCCTGCAGGTTGTTTTTCTGCGTGATCGCCTGCACCGCCAGTTCGCGGTTCTTGATCTGGTTCTCTTTCATGTCGCGAACGGCTTCATTGAGGATGATTTCCGGGTCTTCCCATTTATCAAGATTCCCGTTAATCAGCGCCTTGAAATACCGCCACGCCCGAACAAAGGGGTTTGCCATTGCCGCCAATCTCCTTTCGCGCCTGCCCGTATCGGCAAGCCTGCGCGCGAACGCGCAATCCGTCTCGCCAGCACAGCCGGGACGCGCTTTGCTGCCGCAAAACCGCCATTCCCGCCTGCTTCCGACAGTGCGATTGTCTCTTTCTGCCTTACGTTTTGCTTCTCTATCGGTTCGATTCGCGCCGGACTTACAGCCGACTTGAGGCCGTTCCGCTATTCTCTGGATTCCATACGCATTGGGGAGGGTTCCCTGTTCCGAACGTGAGAAGACGCGCAGGCGGAACAAGAAGGGCTTCACCACGAGTTTGTATTATCACACTTTTCGAGGGGATTGTCAACGATTCCTGCTTTGGATTCCTGCAAGCGTATTTCCGATACTATATTTCGGCTTCCGAATCCCTTTTTCCTGCTTTACTTGCTTTACGTTCCTCCTCTGTCGCGCCGTTTCCTGCCCGGCAAATATTTTTTCTTAGCCCTTTCGCGCAGGGTACACTTGCAAAGGCGTTTAGAACCGAAAAATTACCCCCATTAGCCTGATTATCGGCAGTTTGTTAAGGGTTCTGAAACCGGGCTTCTCCTCTTTCGTCCGTCCTATGTCCCTGCGCGAACGGCATGTAAACCATAGACGAACGAATCCTTATGTTCGGTTTACCTAAATTGCGCGAATTTGCAGTATTTTTTCGTTTTTCTTCGTGAAGAGCGATAAGACTAGAATTCACCGCCCCTGATGCGGACGGAGGCATTGATGCAACCTGTAACATCCGAACACACTCCCAACACAGCCGCGTCCGCGCAAGCAGTGGAAGTGGCGACCGACCCCGCGCGCCCTGAAGGTAGCCATCTGAGCGACACGCTGCACATCGAACGCTGGCAACGCCTGCTTGTCGTCGTCACGACGTTTCTGCTGCTGCTGCTGGCCGCTGCTGTTATAGTGCGCCTGCTGTCGTCCATCGGGCATACGTTGCTAATTTTTTCTCTGGGCGGACTGCTGGCGTATGCGCTCGATCCCCTTGTAGAGATGTTGCGCAAGCAGTTACCGAACAAGCGCGGGCGAACCATGAGCGTTTTTATCGTATTCGGTGGACTGGCCCTGCTGCTCGGTCTGGGCGCGTTTTTCTTCGGCAAGGAATTGGCGCATCAGGTTTATCTGCTGGAAATCGGTCACGCCGAACATGAAGCGCAGGCGCGGCAGAAACTCGACGCTCTGGACGACTGGCTGGCAGGGCGCGGCGTTCACGTCCATTTGCAGGATCAGATGAACAATCCGCCGCCCAATGTGAAAACATGGGGCGAAGCCGTCGCCAAAAGCGTGGCGCATTTCTTTATTCTGGCGGGGCGCGACGTGGTGGAAGGCTTGATCGTGCTGCTGATAGCGCTGTACTTTTTGATTTATAATGAGGAGCTGCGTGAGGGAACCAACCGGGTGTTGCCGCCCCGTTTTCGCGCTTATGTCGAACAGTGGCAGGACGACGTGAACCGGATACTTGGCGGGTTCGTGCGCGGGCAGTTGATTCTCGCCCTGATTATCGGCGCATTGGCCGGTGTAGTGTGCTTCTTCATCGGCATTAAAATATGGCTTCTCATCGGCCTATTCGTCGTACTGGCCGCTTTGATTCCGGTTGTCGGTCCGTTTTTGGGCGCAATCCCCGCCGTCATCGCCGCCGCCATCACGCCCGGTGGCAATCCCATCGGGCATGTGCTTGCCGTAATTGTCGCATTTGTTTTCATCAACGAGCTAGGCTCGAAGTTTCTGTATCCCCGTCTGGTCGGCGCGGCGCTTGGGCTGCACGAAGTTCTCGTGCTGTTCATCCTTTTCGCGGGATTCGAGGTCAGCGGCTTGACGGGAGTATTGTTCGCCGCCCCCCTGACCGCGCTTACATCTGTAACCCTCGTGCAATTGTATCGCTTATGGCAGGGCTTGCCGCCCATCTCGGTTGCCAACCTGACGCAGCGAAGTGGGCAAGAACGAAAAGCGGAAGGAATACCGTAGGGAGTTGAGGGTTGATAGTAAATGCCGCCTTGCTGGTAGTTTAGTAATTGTTAGGGTTATAAGAACAGGCTTGATGTTCAGCGCATTGCCCTATCAACTATCAACCATCAATTTGTAACAAAGCGGCAGGAGTTCGGGATACTGCCCGCTTCCTGCCGCCATTTGGGATATGCTGTTTCAACCGCTGATTTTCGCCCATATACGCGATTGCGCAAATATGCTGCTTTGCGTTCGCGCTTACTCTTCGCCTCCTGCTTCTGCCGGTTTCTCGGTTGGCAGTAGGCCCAGGCTTGTCGCGCGGCGGAATGCCTGAACGCGATTGGAAACCTGTAGTTTCTCATAAATGTTCGCCAGATGGAAATCCACTGTGCGCTTGCTCACATACAGTAATTCCGCCACCTCTTTACTGGACTTGCCTTCGATTACCAGAGTCAATACTTCCACTTCGCGCTTGGTTAATTTAACGGGTTCGTTTTCGGGTTTGAGGTCACTCATAATCTTATATCCTTGTCTGTCTTGGTTTGTTGCTGACTTTTTCTGAATAGAAACTGATTAAAGCATTATTGCCGGACGGTACGTTCACCGGCAATTACATGTTTCCATACTGGCTGGCATTGTCACTATGATTCATTCTGGAATCGGCGTGGAAGCGGCATAAACCGGAATCTATACGGGGGCTGGCGGCAGACGCGGGTTAAGCAGGGCGGCAGAACAGACTGGTATGGGGAATGGCGCGGCCACAGTAACGGTGAGGCAAAGTGGGTTGCGCGATGCTGGGAAGCAATGTATTTCGCCTCGCGTCGCTAATAATTTGAATAGTTAGACTGTCAAAGGCTACTACAGGGTTCCCGTGATGCGTGGCAAACCATAACAAATTGACGCCAGTTAACCTGACACAATTACGAGTTTTTTCTTACAGTGAAGTAAATATAACCCCATAGCGCTTATGGAAGGCGCCACAAACAAACGGCCCGGTCATTGCCGCCCGATGCCAGCGTTTTGCCGTCCGAACTGAACGCGACGGTTCGGGCGGTTCTGGTATGTCCCAATCCGCGCGCCAGTTCCGTTCCCGATGCGACACTCCACAGCCGAACCGTTTTGTCTTCGCCGCACGACGCGACGCGCTGCCCGTCCGCGCTCCATGCCAGCCCGTAAATATCATCCGTATGGCCGCGAAACGCCCGGACTTCATTGCCGGTTTTCACATCCCACAGGTGCAGCGAGTAGTTGCGCCGCCCCGGATCGTTGTTGGAAATCAGCAACAGGCTGCCATCCGGCGAAGGCAGAACGTCCCCGATTTGCCCGTAGGTGAGGCACTCGCGAATATGCAGGGTATAGGCTTTCAGCAGACGAGTTCGCCGCACTTCCCACAGTCCAATTTCCGTCAGGGTTTGCCCTGTCCGCAAGACCACGACCTGTTTGGCGGCATAATCGCCCCTCACATACGCCACGCGCCGAACTTCGGCGTCCGCCGAGTCTTCGGGAGGAAGCAAATGCTGAATTTCCCGTTGGCTGTCCACTTCCCAAAAGCGTACCCCACCATTTGTATCGCCCGCCGCAATCTGTTTGCCGTCACAGGCAAAGGCCAGTGAGGTTACGTGTCCGTTCTGCTTCCATCGCTTCTGCTCGGTTCCGGTTGGCAGGTCGCACAGGCGCAGTTCACTCCGGCGTCTGCCAGGCCAGCCGGTCAGATTGTTGGCGACAATCACGCTGCGGCCATGGGGTGAAACGGCAAGGCGGGAACAATCCCCTTTTTCCATGCGAAGTTCGCGTTGCTTTTCCCCGGTTTCCATATCCCACCAGAATACGCTCGACCCGCTTGCCGCCAGTATCCAGTGTCCATCCGGGGAAATCGCCACATCGGTTACGGGTTGCGTTGGGTCATGCATCACATGCGTAATGGGAAGCAGGGGGACATTGGAAACCTGCGTATTGTGGGACGCGGACGCGCCGGGGTGTTGGGCTTCGCGCCGAGAGGCGCGCGCGCTATTACCGGTACGGGCAGTATCCGCCGATGGGGAGGGGGCTGTATAATCCGCAGGCCGCGTATTCCGCGTATGTGGAGGCGGGGACGAAGCGGGGGCCGCGCCGGAAGCCGCCGCGCCGGATTTGGGCGCGGCGCGTTTCAAGAACTGGTAGGCCGTGTTGATTTCGGCCATTTTCGCCTGCGCCACATCGCGCAGTTGGGGCGCGTTGGCAAAGCGGTCGGGATGCCAGATATGCGCCAGTTCCCGGTACGCCTGCTTGATTTCCGCCGCGCTCGCGCCCGGTTCCAATCCCAATGTTTTCAAATGCCGCCGCGCGTCTTCCGCCACATTCTTCCTCAACTATTCAGACTGTATTCATCTCTATTCGTGATTTGCGCATCCGTGACTCGCGCAGGGCCATTATACTTTCATCGTTGAATTCGGTCAAGCCCGTCTTTAAAGCAACATGACAAAGAACTTCAAAATGTAAAACGTTGGTATCATCTGCATCGGTTGGCAGGGATAGACTGCATCGAAAGCGCTTGCGCGTATGTCGCATATAGGTGTAGAATGTAGATCACAGGTATTTTTCTCCTGTACTTTTCTTATGGCAGGCAGATTGTGGAAAGAAGACTGGAAAGGAAACCATTATGCAGGAACGAATGTCGCGCCGCGCGTTTCACGCCGCGCTGATTGCCGGAGTTTTGGCCCCGGAAGCCATCGCCAACGCGCAAACGCCCGTACCCGCGACGCCACCGGCACCAACGCCGGAAGAGACGCGCGACTATCCCGCGCCCACGTTCAAGCCGAAACTGCGCAAGCCGCGATTGGGCAGCACGCTGGTTCAGGATTTCGTGATTTTCGCGCACTACGACCTGGATATGGTGAAAAAGTTGCTGGAAAAAGAGCCTGCCGTACTCAATGCCACTGTGGATTGGGGCGGGGGGGATTGGGAAGCGGGGATTGGCGGCGCGTCGCACATGGGACGGCGCGACATTGCTCTGTTCTTAATCGAAAAAGGCGCGCGTCCTGACCTGTTCACCGCCACGATGCTCGGCCATCTGGAGGTCGTGAAACTCCTGCTGACGGCGCATCCCACGCTGGTTGACGCCAAAGGCCCGCACGGTATTCCGCTCCTCGCCCACGCCAAAATGGGCGGCAAGGAAGCGGAAAACGTGTTCAAGTATCTGGAAAGCCTGAAACGGCCCGCATAATGCAGGAGAGGTTAGCCGCAAATCAACGCGAATACACGCGAATAAAACATGAAATGCGAAGTCTCAACACCTAAACACCTGAATATCCGAATACCTCAACACCCGCATCGTTGAAATTCCCCCTTGCGTTGAACGGCGGAATTTGCTATGATTAGCGCATGGAACCAACGAAGCCCCTCCTGCGCGGCGCAACATCCGCCGCCATCGCTAATGATGCCGTTTTGCCCTCGTCTGCGCAGGAGTTGCGCAACGTTTCGCTGCGCGCGGTGTTGCTCGGCCTGCTGCTGACCGTACCCAACACGTTCTGGATTACGGTCGTGGAAGTGCGCTGGTATACCCTCGACGGAACCAGTCTGCCCCTGTTCATTACGCCCATTTTCTTTTTATTCTGGCTGTGCCTGCTGAATTTGGGAATACGCCGCTTTCTGCCCCGCGTCGCGCCCCGACTGTGCTTTTCGCAGCCGGAACTGCTCACCATTTACATCATTCTGGTCATCGGAACCCTGCTGGCGGGACACGATATGTTCCAGAACCTGTTCGGCGCGATTGGACACGCGGATCGCTTCGCCACCAAAGAGAACAAATGGGGCGATCTGTTTTTCGCGTTTTTGCCCTCGTTCTGGATTGTGCGCGACCCGGAAGCTCTGAAAGCCTACTATTTAGGCAACGCCAACCCCTACGATCCGCGCTACTGGGGGCCGTTCGTGCAGCCGCTCGCCTGGTGGACGGTCTTCATCGGCACTCTGATTGGCGTGTGTCTGTGCCTGAACATTCTTATCCGCAGCCAGTGGAGCGACAACGAGCGGCTGGCTTTCCCCATCGTGCAGCTTCCGCTCGCCATGACGGACGACAACAGCGGCAAGACCGCGACCGGCGCAGGTTTGTTTTCAAGCCGAATGATGTGGACCGGGTTTGCCCTTGCCGCCCTTGTGGACAGCATCAACGGCCTACACTCCCTCTATCCCTCCCTGCCCTATCTCGAAATCGTCAAGCAGTACAACCTCGGTCAGTTCGTGACCGCCCGCCCGTGGAGCGCGATTGGCGTCACCAATATGTCACTGTACCCCTTCGCCATCGGCCTTGCGTTTTTTGTCCCGCTGGATTTATCCTTCTCCTGCTGGTTCTTCTTCGTCGCCCGCAAACTGTTTCAGGTATTCGGCGCGGCCAGTGGTCTGGACGGTCCCGGCAGCCAGGGCTTCCCCTACTTCGAGCAGCAGGCCAGCGGCGCGTGGATCGCCTGGGGGCTGACGATTGTGTGGGCGTTGCGCAAGCAGTTCCGGCAGGCGTGGCGCATCGCATGGGGAAGGGAAGAAAAGGAGAAAAGGAGAAGAGGAGAAGAGGAGACTCAATCCACAATCCACAATCCACAATCCACCACCTCTGTAAGCCAGTATCGCGGCGCGTTCATCGGCGTTGGCGTGGGGATTGTGATTCTGGCGGGGTATAGCTGGAAGATCGGGCTGACGCCCTGGGTGGCGGTTTTGTTTTTCGGGCTGTACTTTTTGCTGGCTCTCACGCTTACGCGGGTACGGGCGGAATTGGGAACGCCGCATGAGATTTATTTTGTCAATCCGCGCCTGATACTGGTAACGCTATTTGGCAGTCAGGCGATTGGGGCGCAGAGTCTGACCGCGCTTTCCACGATGTACTGGTTCAACCGGGGCTATCGCTGCCATCCCATGCCCAACGAACTGGAAGCTATGAAGATGGGCGAAACGGCCCGTATCCGGCAGAGTTCCATTCTGAAAGTGCTGGTAATCGCGCTGCTCTGGGGAACCGTTTGCGCGTACTGGGCCAACCTGCACGTCACGTTTACGGAAGGCGCGACGGCAAAAGCGGCGGGCTTCAAGCAGTGGGTGGGCGCGGAAAGCTACGACCGCCTGCACGACTGGCTGAGTACGCCCGCCAAAGTGAACGCCACGCAGCTGTTTTACATCGCGGGCGGATTCCTTTTGGTGATTTTCCTGCGCGGCATGAGAAGCAATTTCCTCTGGTGGCCGTTCCATCCTGCCGGGTACGCGCTGTCCGTGTCGTTCGCAATGGACTATTTCTGGTTCTGCTTCTTCGTGGCGTGGGCGTTAAAATCCATACTGGTGCGCTTCGGCGGCATGAAAATGTACAACGCCGCCATTCCGTTTTTCCTCGGCCTGATCTTAGGAGATTATATTGTAGGTTCCCTGTGGGCGCTCTACGGCCCCCTCCAGCACCTGCAAACCTACAAAATTTACATCTGACAGTTTGTTAATTTTATATCAGTCCGGCTGTAGGTTTACAGGCGAAAAGACTAGAAGCTGTCACAAGTCCACATCGGCGGGCCGGAAAGCAGGTCGCGCAGGGCGTCGTAGCCAGTTTCCTCGTGTACCTGTACTTGTCCCGCTTCGCGGATTTCATCCAGGGTAGGCGTCCCGTAGTAGGCTTGCGACAGGGCTTGTATGGACAGGGTGACTTGCGGTTCCCTGTCGGTTTTGCGAATGTCCGTCTGGCCGTTCTCATATTCGATGTGCCAGATGCCCTGATTCCAATCCGCGTATTCATCGGTTACGGACAGGCGGACACTGCCGCGCAGGTCCGGGTTGGGTTTCCATGCGGCGAAAGCGGCGGCAACATCTATCACGCGCCCCTGCGTGGTCGGAAACAGTTTGATGTTAATGTCATCGTGGCATAGCTGATGGAACAGCGGGTCATTGCTGGGCGCGGCGCCAGACGAACTTTTCCGTCTGCATGTCGTGGCGGCGTAGCAGGCCGAGCAGGGCAAGCCGCGCGTCGGGCGTCAGGGCAATGAACTCACTCAGATATGTTTCCTGACCCGTGCCGCCGCCATAGGAAATATAGCCCTCCACGCCGCCGTTGTTCTCAAACACATACGTGTACGTGTACTTATCATCCTGGTCTTTGAGTTTGTCGTTCCACTTTTTCTCGTCACGCGCCAGCATGCCCCGAAATCGTCTGGCATACGCGGTGTAACACGCTTCGATTTTGGGACGATCCGCTTCCGTCGCGGCGCGAACATGCTCCGTATGCGGACTCGGCTTGAACAGGCGCGTGGGGATGTTGTACTGCCGCGTCCAGCCGACCCACTCCCAGCCATAGCGCCTGTAGAACTCCCAACTGAACGGAAACAGGGACGAAAGCGGCATTTGCAGGTCGCGCATCTGAGCCAGCGCGGCTTGCAGCAGTTTGCCCGTATACCCCTTGCCCCGACTTGCCGGCAGACACGCCACGCCCCCGATCCCGCCCATCGGCATAACCACATTCGCGCCAAGATGAACGCGGTAGTGGATGATGTTCAATCGCGCCTGCATTCCCGCCTCATCGAAAACGCCGAGCGAGGTAAGCGTTGGGCAGTTCGGGTCGGCATGCCAACCCGTTCCACCCCGGCTGCCATGCGCAAACGCCTGCCGCCCGATGTAAGTTGCAGTCTCCTGCTCGTCCGCTCTGAGTTCGCGTATCTCCATGATGCCCTCCTTAAAAGAACTTTCACCACAGAGACACAGAGACACAGAGGTTTCACAGAGGAATACTGAGGGAAGAACCGCGAAACACACCCTTATATTCTCCTCTCTCGTTTTTCTCTGTGACCCCTCTGTGTCTCTGTGTCTCTGTGGTTAAATCCGTGTCATTATTTTGCTTCTTCGCCCACTTCACCCAATATCTGCGTCACCTGCGATTGCGTTTCGACCAGTTTATAGAACTCGCCTTTCTTTTCCATCAGTTCGGCATGGGTTCCCATTTCCACGATTTCGCCCTTTTCCAGCACGACAAGGCGGCTGGCGTTGCGCAGGGTAGAAAGGCGGTGCGCAATCGCAAACGTGGTGCGTCCGGCAATCAGGCGGCTGATGGCCTCCTGTATCTGCTTTTCGGTTTCCACGTCCACGCTTGATGTCGCTTCGTCCAGGATGAGGATGCGCGGGTTGTGCAGAATGGCGCGGGCAATGGACACGCGCTGCCGCTCGCCGCCCGACAATTTGCCGCCCTTCTCGCCTACCATCGTGTCGTAGCCGTCCGGTTTGCCGAGTATGAAGTTGTGCGCGTTGGCGGCTTTGGCCGCAGCAACAATCTCTTCAAAAGCCGCGTCGGGCTTGCCGTAGGATATGTTTTCCGCGACCGAGCCGTTGAACAGAAACGGTTCCTGCAACACGATGCCGATCTGATGCCGCATATCCTGAAGCGTAATGTCGCGGTAGTCAATGCCATCAATCTTGATGCTGCCCGCGTCCGGCTCGTAAAAGCGGCACAGCAGGTTGATGGTCGTGGATTTGCCCGCGCCGGATTTGCCGACAAGCCCGATCATCTCCCCCGGCTGCGCGGTAAAGTTCAGCCCCTTCAAAATCGGGTTGGACTTGTCGTAACCGAAGCGGACGTTATCGAACTGCACTTCGCCCACAATCGCGTGAGGCTTGCCGTTTTCCTTCGCGTACTGCTCTTTTTCCGCGTCTATGATCTCGAAAATGCGCTCCGCGCCCGCCATCGCCTTGCTGAACCACTGATTCAATTGCCCGAACCATTGCAGGGGCATATAAATCATGCCGATAAAGGCGTTGATGCGGATAAAACTGCCCAGCGTCAGTTCGCCTTTATACACCATATAGCCGCCCACTGTCCAGTGGATTAACGCGCCCAGGCTGGTGAACAGGATCATCGCGCTGAATATGGTGAACCATTTCACGTCCGCCTCGACGCCCGCGTCGCGCAGTTCCCGATTGTGCCGCGTGAACTTGTCGTACTCGTGGTCTTCTTTGGCGAATGCCTTGACAACCCGAATCCCCGTCAGCGACTCGTTGAGGTGCATGTGAAACCGCGCCCACTTCTGGCCCACGCGGAAATACTTTTGCGAAATCGGTTTCCAGAACACGCCACTGAGCAGGAGAACGAGTGGCATGGGCGACAGCACATACAGCGCCAGTTTCCAGTTTGTCACAAACAGCAAGGTTCCGACGCCCACAAGCAGCAGGGCATTGGAAACCAGATAGGGCAGGCCGTCCACGAGAAAATTCCACACGCGATCCGTGTCCTGCGTAACCCGGCTGGTAATTGCCCCCACCTGCTTTTTGTCGAAATAGCTGACCTGCAACTGCTCGATGGCGCGATACACGCCCGCGCGAAGGTCGGCGGCGATGCTGCCGCTCAGAATGGCCGTCAGGCGTCCGGTCGCGATTTGCACAAACGTAGCGACAACCACGATTGCCAGCCACGCGCCCATCAGACCGCCCAATTTGTTGATATTTTTATGCGTGGTCAGCACGTTGTCAATGATACTGCCCTGAATAATCGGCGGCAGCAGGTTGATAACGGTCGTCAGCAGAGCCAGCCCGACAAGCCCCGCCGCGTGAAGCCGGTACGGGCCGAGAAAGCCCGCGATGCGCAGCAGGGTTTTGCGCCGGTTGACGCAGGCGGGGCAGATGCCGTCTTTTTCCGGCAGCAGGCGGTTACACTTTTCGCAGCGCAGGCGTTCCTGCTTGAGATTGATGCACAGCGCTTCGCCTTTGGCAAGCTGTTCCAAACCACGCGCCGCTTCGGAAAATTTGGCGGCAAGCGTAAGCGAGTACGCGAGAACGGGTACGATTTCGTTGGTTTTGGTGGTGACTTCCAGTTGCCCACCGCCAACCATCGGCTCGTTGCGGGCGGATTTTATATCTGCTATTGGCATCTGGAACGAGGTCGCGCCGTTCGCTTCCAGAACCCGCGCGTAATCGGCGGTTACTTCAAAAACGCGCCGACCATAACGACCATCTTCAGCGTAATCGCCCTCCAATTGAATCAACGCGGGCAAGTTCAGTTCCGGGGCAACGCCCATATTGGGCGCAGCAGGCGGGCGTTCCGGGGGTTCCTCTGCGGCGGTCGAGTCCGCCGAACGGATGGGAGACATGGTTCCTCCTTGTCGGTCTTCAGAGTCTTCAAAGTCAGGTTATGCCTTGACAGGTAAAGACCGGGTAAAGTTGCAGGCTTGTTTACCTTGCCCCAACCCTTTCTACAAAAATCAAACAGCGATGCGCCAACGGCGTATCTTTATCGTTGCTCATAGCGCGAACAGCAAACAGGAAAGGTTGTTTTTCTCTTTTCCGCCTTTACGAAAAATATTTTTATTTTGCCCTTGACCTTTACGTTACGTCACGCTGTACACTGTTGCGTGAAAGGAAACATGACCCTGACGAAACATTTATACTCAATCGGCACATTCGCCCGCAAGGCCCGCGTGTCCCTGCGTACACTCCGTTACTACGATGCTGTCGGGCTGCTGTCGCCCGCGCAACATACGGAAGCGGGATACAGGCTGTACGCGGAGGCAGACCTGCTCACGCTACAGCACATCCTCGCGCTCAAATATCTGGGGTTTTCGCTGGAAGAGATAAGGCAGTGTCTCAGCCGGGAACCGCAGCACTTGGAAACCACACTGGCGCGGCAAAAAGCCATGCTTCGGGATAAGCGGCGGCAGCTAGACGCCATCCTGAAAGCCATCGCGCGTGTCGAGGCGCTGTCACAGGCCGGTTATTGCGAGCGGGAAGCCATCGTCGGGGTCATCGAGGCTATCCAAATGGAACAAACAAAAGAGTGGGTTCAAAAGTATTTCAACGACGCGCAACTGCAAAAAATTGAGGAACTGACGCAGGATTCCTACACGCCGGAAGCCCGCGCGAAAATGGAACAACGGGAAGCGTGGACAGAAGCGGATCAGGAACGGGCTAACGAACAATGGGCGTATCTGGCCTCCGAGTCGCAGAAACTCGCGGCGGATGAAGCCGACCCCAGCGGGGAAGAGGGGCAGGCGCTTGCCCGCCTGAAGAGCGAACTGCTGTTCCAATTTACGCAGGGCGACCCGGATGTGGTAGCGGGCTTAAAGCAGTTCTGGGACAGCCACAATGCGCTTCCCGAAACCGAACAGCCGCTTGCCGCTCTGGTTCCCGACATGAACGACGCGGGAAGCCGGTTCCTCGACGACGCCATTGCCCTCTACAACGAGCGGCAAAACAAACCCAAAGACGCGCTTTGAAGCGCTACATTATTCAATAAGCGCCCGCGCATTGCATTTGCGGGCGCAATAACGTAGGGACACAACTTGTTGTGTCCGTGTACTCCTTTACCGAAGCAGGACACAACTATCGAAGCAGGACACAACAAGTTGTGTCCCTACAAGCGCTTATTTGAACGGGATTGGTTTCAGGATAGTACATCACGCGGCAGGGGCAAGCGGCATAGTGACGCTGACTTGCCCGCCGCCGGTTTCCCGCGTCTGATAGCGGGTATGCCCGAACAGGTCCCAGCGGCTCAAGCTTTCCACCAGTTCCAGCCCCGTGTGCGCGGCTTTCAGGGGATTGAAATCGGGCGCGAAGCCCGGACCGTCATCGCAAACTTCCAGAATCGCTTCCGGCCCAAGGGTAGTAAAACTGACTTCGACATGTCCGTTGCCATGCTTGTAGGCGTTGCTGACCAGCTCGTTCATGACCAGCGCCAGGGAGGTCCCCTGCTTGGCGGTAAGCGGCACGTCCACAACCGTTACCTTCGCCAGCGGCCTGCCGGACAACTGCTGCATCAGCGGCAACAATTTGTGCATGACATCTTCCGACGAGACGTAGTGCGCCAATCCATCCTCTTTCGCCTGGGAGGTGAGCAGGTCGTGAACAGCGGCCAGCATGTGAATATGCGAACCCAGGCGGCGGAACTCGCTTACGGGCAGCATGCTTGTCTGCTCCATCACCTGCATATCCACCATTGCGGCAATCACCTGTAGATTGTTTTTCACGCGGTGATGCGTTTCCGTCATGGCGCGTTTCAATTGCTCGTTCAGCGTCTCGATGCGCTTCTGCTGCCGCTCGGCTTCCATTCGCGCGCGCTCCGTTTCCGCCAGCAGGTCGCGCACCTGGTACTGGCGGCGGCGGGCGCGCAGGGCGGATTGCACGGCGGAAAGCAGGGACGAACGCCGCAGGGGGCGCTGCAACAGGGTGACATTGCCAAGCAGCGGCATTACTTCCTCAAGTAACGCGGAAGCCTCGGTATTCGCCAGCAAAATCACCGGCAAATCCGACCAGGGCGGCTGCGCGTGAAGATAGGTTCCGATGCGCTCCAAATCCGATGCCTGCAACCCGTCTATGGTCAGCAGCAGGGCGGTTGTTTCCGGCTGTAGGGACGCGCGAAGGGCCGTTGTCGTCTCGCACACCTGAGACGAAACTCCGATTTCCAGAAGCGCGTGGGCGGCCAGAAGCGCGTCGCGTCCCAACGGGGCGTGAATCAAAACACATTCGCTGTTTGCAGCCCTGTCTGTGGCCTTGTCGTCAGGCAAAATGTTGTTCCCGTCTATACTACCGGTTGTTTCTGCGTCGAAAGCGCGCTGTCGGGGCCAAGCCGCGCATTCTGACGCGGTCAGGAGGCCTCTCCCTCAAAGCTGAGCAAGCGGGGAATGCCCGTTACGATCCCCTGTAAGTTGCCGGAGAGGATCGCCTACATGAATACCTGTGTCGTCAATACGAAGTTCCCGCAGGGCGCGGTCGTGATTGCCGGACCGCTTCTTCACCACGCCGATAGCCTGCTTCACTTCGCCATTCACCTCAATATGGCGCAACAGCAGAACATTGTCGGCAAGGTAGCTGGTATCCACATCCGAAGCCGGCGCGTTCAACAGTCCATGCTGCGCCACAATCACAATGGTAACGACGCCCTTCTGGTTGAGATAGGCGAACAGTTCGTGCAGGTGCATCAGCAGAAAGCGTTCGCCGGGCATAGCGTTCATGTACCCGTTCAGGCTGTCAATCACAAGCAGTTTCACCCCGAGTTCATCCACAACCCGATGCACTTCGCGGGCAAACGCGCCTGGAGAGAGTTCCGCGGGGTCCACCTGCTGAACGTGCAGCAAGTCCTGCGCCATGTACTCGGCGAAGTTAATCTGACTGAGTTTTTCGGCGCGCTGAAACAGGGTGTGCAGCACTTCGTCAAAGGTATAAATGGCGGCCCGCTGCCCCTGCCGCAGGGCGGCAACCGCGAACTGCATGGCAATGGTGGACTTGCCAACGCCCGCCGGCCCCAGAAAAACAGTGGTCGTGCCACGCTCAAGCCCGACGCCCAACATTTTATCAAGGTCTTCTACTTCACTTTTGATGGCTCCCGTTTCAAAACTGGCTACAGAGGACATAAGCACGAGGCGCGGATAAACCACTGCCCCGCCCTGCTGAATATCGTAATCGTGAAAGCCGCTGTGAAAATCGGAGCCGCGCGTTTTGGTTACGCGCAGGCGACGCCGCGCCGCGCCGTATTCCGGGGAATGTTGTTCCAGCAGAATGTTGCCGCCGACCAAGCTTTCCGGCGCGATCTCCCCGGAGGGATTGGTGCGGTCATCCAGCAGCAGGGCTGTAATCTGCTGCGCGGCAAAATACTGCTTCAGGGCCAGAAGCTGGCGGCGATATTGCAGAGGGTCGCGGGATAGCAGGCGAACCTCGGAAAGCCCGTCAAACACGACGAACTTAGGCTTCACTCGCTCCACTTCAGCCAGCAGGCTTTGTGTGGTTTCGCCAAGTTCCACTTCGGACGGATGGAAAATCGTGTACTGCGCGTCCGCGCTGAGATGCTGTTCCGTCAAAGACAGATCGCATATTTCGATGCCTTCCAGATTCCAGCCGTGCGAACGCGCGACGTTGCGCATGTCCTCTTCCGTTTCCGACAGGTTGATATACAGGCAGCGTTCCCCGCGCCCCACGCATTCCAGCATGAACTGAATTGCCATCGTAGTTTTGCCGGAACCGGGATCGCCTTGCAGCAGGTAAAAGCCGTTGCGGAGGAAGCCGCCATGCAAAATAGCGTCCAGCCCCGGCACACCGGTTGGAACGCGCTCTGGATTGTTATCAGTAGTCGTTATCATGGAAGTCGTAAATTTACAGTGAGTGGCATCTGGAATTAGCCTTGCGACTGACAGCCACGTATGGGAGTTGCGAAAGCGTGTTTATGTTCCCTGAAATACATCGAAATTCCTACTTGTCCTACCCCGTCAGGCATAGCAGCAAAAAACACCCTGCAAGTTCGCGCTTGCAGGGTGTTTTCACCATACGGCACAATCCCGAATTTGTTGAAGCCTACGGATTGTTTTCCAGTTGCGCTTTCTGGCTGATTTGTGAAACCGCGTCCGCAATCTGTCGCGCGAGTTCGGCAATGGTTTTGTTTTGCGCGTGGGCGTCCGCGTCCGTAAACAGCGTTTGGTTACGCGCCATAATGCGCGTCTCGTCCCGACTGACTTTCACCTCGAACGGCTGCAAGCGATCATCCAGCAGTTTGGTCAGTTTTTTGCCGATGTCGGCGGCGCGTTCCGTTGCGGGAATCCCATCGTCGCTGATAACTCGACATACGACCATGCCGCGAATTTTGATTTCGGCCATTTCAATGCCGCTGTCCTTGACGGGCGTGACGACAGCGCGGATCGTAGGGTCTACATCCGCCAGATGAATGGGAATGTTGAGATTGTCCAGCAATTCTTTTGCCGATTCGACGCGCTCCGCGCCGGGCGGGTGGGTGCGGAAAATGCCCAGGTCGCCGCGTTCCCGCGATTTTTCCAATTGCGCCAGCCGAATCATAAAACTGTACAATCCGACGGGGTTGTAGCGCGAGTGCGTCATCAGCAGCAGTCCCGCGTGGTCGGCGTCCTTCTCCGCTTCGATGCCGAAGCCGTTCACTTTGGCCGTCGTGTACAGTTGCCCCGCCATCAGCGCCTGCTGCGCGGTCTGCCCGCCCTGTCCTCGCTTGCCTGCCGCCACAAGGACCGCAAGGGCTTCCAGAGGAATCAGGATGTTATCAATCTTGCGCTGTTCGCGTATCAGTTTCAGCACATGATGGTGCGCGGCGTGGGCAATTTCGTGCGCCAGTACGCCCGCCAGTTCGTCGTCGGAGCGCACGGCGTCAATCAAGCCTTTGTGAACATAGATAAACCCGCCCGGTAGCGAGTAGGCGTTCACGTCCTTGTCGTCCACCACTTTGAAGGTGTACTTGAACGGCTTCAATTGCGAACTGCCCCACGTAGCGGGAATGGGGTAGTTGTTGGCGATACGCGCCAGTTCCCCGCCTATACGGTTCACGCGCTCTAAAATCTTGCTGTCGGTAATCAGCTTGACCTGTCTGTCATTCTCTTCGGCGTTCATGCGCCCCAGTTTCACTTCGCCATCGTCTACGGGCGTCGGATCAGCCAGGGGCGTTTGACGGCCCCCGGCGTCCGCGCTTGCGCCCTTTGCTACAGCAGTTTTGGCCGTGTCGCCGGACGCTTTCTCCCCGCTCGATGCCCACGATGGCCGCGACATGACAGCCAGACCGAGGCACAGAGCAAGCATGCCCTTCCAGGGACATGAGTGGCGCGAACCCGAAGGAAACGCGCCGCGCGAGGTTAAAGCGGTATCTGAAATCAGAGAATGTATGGAGGGCATGAAATCCAGCCTTCTTCCAAATAGGTTCAAATCGAGTCCTGTTGACGCGATATACGTATCAAGACGCCGCACGCGCGGTTTTGTTACATGCCGCGCCGACCTGCGCAGATGCGCTTTTTACGGGAGCTTTCGCGCAAACGCAAACAGCGTGACATATTCATTGTACGTCACGTTGCCCACTTCGTTACGCCATTATATCACGCGGAACCACAGAATGCGCTTTTTCTGCATCAGCTCTGCGGAAACACGCTCTCCGTCAGCCCGTCGTTCCAGACGATTTTCGCGTCGAACAGCCCCTCCGTCAGCAGCACCGTGAGGGATTGAACGCCATTCAGGTCGCGGCTGTTGCCATCCGGCTGTAATCCTACGGTGAGGAACAGGCCATCAAACGTGTTCGGGTCCTGACAGATAACGGACAGGCGGCGTTTTTGCGCGACAATTTCCAGCGTACACGGGAACAGTTCCGTTCGCTGCACGGTCTTGCCGCCCGTAATAGCGTCCACATACCGCGCCAATGTGGCGCGAATTACGCCGCTGCCCGCCTCGGTATCGGATGGCGCTTCAATGGCGACATTCAGGCTCTCAATGTCCATCTGCGACACGAACTGATCGTTCAGAAACAGATAATACGTCAGCGGCGTTTGCGCGGTAACAATGATCTGCGCCAGCCCGCCGCCCTGTATCTGCGCCTCATCCGCAACCGGAGGCCGCGTAGTTCCGCTTTGCCCATTATTTGACGGATGCCCCGCCGGGCCGCGCCCGCCGGGATTATTCTGCGAAGGTTTGCCGAACACGATGAGTCTCCGACAGTAGACAGTAGACAGTAGACAGTAGTCAGTAGAAGAACCCATCCCTGCAAGGCTGTTTCTATGCCGCAGATATTTAGGAGTGCGCAGGCATTTCTACTGTCTACTGTCTACTGTCTACTGTCTACTGACTTGTATAGCGCACGTTTTTGCGACCGGAAAACAGCCGGGCAATCAGCGCGAAGATGCCGATGAAGATGGCAAGGCTGAAGAGCAGGTGCAGGAAGCTGAAGCCGCCGCCGTAATACGCGCCATCACTGCCCATATAGGGCGCATTGTAGTAGAACGCGGGATGGAACGGCGTGTAGTAGTACCACGACGGGGAACCCCAGTAGTAGCTGTAACCGCCGTAGCCGTAGGCCGGATGGCCCTGATACAACATGCCGCCGCTGGCAGAGCGGGTGATGCCACCCCCACCCCCAAAACTGCCGCTGCGCCCGAATGAACCGCCTGTACTGGACGACCGGCCAAAACTGCCGCTTCCACTTCCGAAGCTGCCGCTGCTCGAACGCCCGGTAGAACCTCCGCCAAAACTGCTGCTTCCCCCGGAACTGGAACGCCCGAAGGAACCGCCGCCACCGCCGAAACTGCTGCCGCCACTGCTTGACCGGCCAAAAGAGCCGCCGAATCCGCCGCCCCCGCTGGAGCGTCCGAACGAGCCGCCACCCCCGCCGCCGCCCCGACGCTGCGCCGACGCGCCATCAAGGTTCAGCGAAAACGCCAGAACGCCCGCCAGCACAAACGCCAGTCCCGCCCGCATCAATCGAATCCAACCAGAACGAATTGGATGTGTCATTGTTTCCTCGCAAGTGGAGAGTGGAGAGTGAGAGTGAGAGAACAAGACCTGTTTACTCTCACTCTTCACTCTCCACACTCACTCATATAATATTGTACGTCGCGACCTCATCGGAGCCGAACCAGTGCGCTTTGTACAGGGTGATGTACGCCTGTACCACGTTGTCTACGGCGTTGATGTCTACGTAGATGTCTACCACGTTCCGCGTCACGTCTTGCCCGTTGTAGACAATGCGCGTAAATTCAAACTGAAAGCCGGGGTGCATGTTCTCCATGAGCAGGCTGTGGCCGGGAAAACTCATCTCCAACCGTCCGGGGAAAATGCCGATTTCCGCGTCCGGGTTGTCCTGCGGGCGAATAATGGCGGTAATATCCCCGCCATCCGACACGCCGCCCCGCGCCGGCATCCCGTTCCAATCGCGCCCCGCATGAAGTTCGATGAACATCTGCGCGGCCATTACTTCCATGCCATTGTTGAACAGCGTCGTGCTGTCCCAATCGCCCCCCGTATTAAATACGACATTATTCAAGAGAAAGTCCCCGGAGGTAGATGGGTAGGTAGGTAGATGGGTAGATAGGTAGAACTAAGCTGTGCAGCATGTAATCTCTTGTAAAAACGAGTTCCCTACCTATCTACCTATCTACCTACCTACCCATCTACCTCCCATAACATGTATCGCCTTCTCATAATCCACCGGCAGGAAGCAGGTGACTTTGAAGGTGTTGCCGTCGTACTGCTGCGTGAAAACAAGGCCGTTGCCCGCGTCACCGGCAAGATGCAGAATATCGTCCGCGCTGATACCCGCGTTCGCGCTGCCGAGTGTCTGCGTCAGTGCCGGACGCGCCGCTTCCAGAATAGCGGGCAGGTTAATCAGTATAGCATTTTGCGCGCCCCCTGTCATCTGCTGCCGCATCTGCCCGTAGCCGGGATCGGTCGCCATCGTGTTGCTGCCGTTCTGGTACGCGGCAATGGCCCGATCCAGCGTATGAAGGGAGGACGCCACCAGCAAAACGTGCCCGATTTGCGCGTACGCGACGGTTTTGTTGCGCATGGCCTGCTGTATGCCCGCGTCCGGTTGGGCAGGCGGGGTTACATTGCCGCGCATTGTCGGTTGGACTGTGCCGTTCGGGGCTGAGCCGTTCGGCGCGTTGCTGGCCTGTGAACCGTTGGACGTATTCCCATTTTGCCCGGTTCCGTTATCATGGGCATGAATGTCCACGCCATGCGGGTTGATTTCTACGTGGTCGCCGTCATGGGAACGGAGGCTCAGGCCGTTGCGATTGATACGCAGGGAATCGCCCTCGCCTGTCCGCACATCCACGCCGTTGTGGTCGGCGTGAACCCGATCCGCGCCGTGATGCAGGTCGAACGTGTCATCATAAACGCGCCCGTCACTGCTGCCATGAATATGCACATCCACATCGCTGCTTTGCCGACTGCTGCCGCCGCTGTTCAGCAGGCTGCCATTGTCGCCGCGCCGGTCCACGCCCCCCGCGTTACTGTTGTCACTACTGTTACCGCCGTTGCTGTTGCTGCCGTTAGCGTTGTTGTTCGCGCCGTCGTGATTGTCACCGCCGCTGTTGCTGTTGTTGCCGCGCCCGTTATCCGGCCCGTTGTTCCCATTGCTATTCGGATTGCCGCCATCAGGCGTATTGCCGAATATCGGCGGGTTATCCGCGCTGAACGGCGCATTGCCCTGACCCCTGCCCCCTGAATCCTGCCCCCTGATCCCCATCTGTGACGCGCCGTTGCCGAGCGAACGCTGTACTTCTCCCTGCGCTTCCGGGTTCAGCGTCCAGATCAGAACGCCATTGCGATTTTCTGAAGTGTAGCGCCACGCCTGCCTGCCATGCCGCGCCGATTCGCGCTCCACATAAGAGCGAATACGATCCGCAAGGGCGGCGGGGTCGGCTCCGTTGGCGTCATCCATCACGAGCAGGCCGTCCACGTTCTGCTGTGGATTGTCCGCGTCCGGGTAGATCGCCAGCGCCACGTTGCCGTTTGCGCCGGGAAGAACGTCCCGTGTCAGGTTCAGCCCCGTTTCCCGCTCGAAACTGTGTACACCCTCATTGAGTGACTGCCGAAAATGGCTGTCCACGCTTGCCAGCGCGTTCGCGTAGTGGTAATACTTTCCGGGCTGCGACAGCGCGAGGATTCCATACGCGCCCCCCGGCATTTTACTGAACAGATTGGTATCGAAAGGCGCGATGTGGCTGATTGCCTGCCCGTCCGCTCCCGTCGGCGGTTCGGCAGGCATCAGCATCACGCTGTCAATCCCCCTGTCGTGAATAGCAAAGCCCATTGCCATATAGCGCGTCCGCTGCATCGGGTTGCGAACGCCCTGCAGCAGACTGCCGGAAGAAGTGTTGTTTCCGCCTTGCCCGTTTTGTCCATTTTGTTGGTTGGGAGTGAGCGCTCCGGCGGACACAAACAGCATCATGTTGCTATCGGGCGGGAGGGCGGTTCGCGCCTGCTGATAATCGGCAAGGGTGGCAATCGCGGGCGTTTCTCCCCGGCGCGCGGCCTCGATGCGGGTCAAATCTTCCGGCTTGTCGGCTGTCACCAGATAATTGCCCATTACGGCCATGCAGCGCGTTTCGCCCCCGACCGTGTAGTAGTCCAGACCGTTCGCCGCGCTCTTCTGCGCGTCCCGGTTCAAAACGTCCTGAACCTTGCCCGCGTCGCTGACCGCCACAAACCACGCATTATCGCCCTGCGGCGCGATTCCCATACCGCCAATGCCTGCCGCGTTGTTGTTGCCGGTTTTCAGCAGCGCATACGCCGCGCTCCCGACCGCAAACGGACGCATATCCCGCGCAAGGGGTGAACTGCCCTGCGCGCGGCCAATCATGTCTTCCAGCGTGGTATCCAGATGTTCGGCGCGGCAGGCATCGGCAATGCGCTTGAACACTCCCACCTGTCCGGCAGACGGCACGGCGTCAAGGGTGACGACAACAAGCGCGTCGGCGGGAATCAACTGCGTGGCGGCTTCCCCGCCGCGATGAAAGAAATGGCGATACGCATACACGCCGCCCGATGCCATTGCGGTCAGTACCAGCAGCGTGGCAAACCGCGCTTTGCCCCGATGCGCCCCGCGATAAATTGGAGGATTTACTTGCAGCACAGTCTTCTAATCTCCTGAGCCATTCCGCTCATTTTACGCCGCCAGCGCGCTCTGCGCGGCTCCCATCCCCACTACGCTGCCAATTTTTGCCGGTTTCAGAAATGCTTACGGTTTTTACCTCACCGGGCGTCCACTTGTGGACACGGCCCCTCTCCTAGTCGCGCAACGCGCCAGGAGAGGGGAGGCTATTCATTCACACCTTCCTGCCAACCGGTAATTTGAACGCGTTGAGCATTGATCAGGACTCGCATGTGGCTGTAAAACATACGCGCATTGCTCTCACTGCGTAAAATACATTACGCAGTTGGCGAAGACTACCAATTACGTTCTCCCCTCTCCTGGCGCGTTGCGCGGCTAGGAGAGGGGCCGTGTCCACAAGTGGACGCCCGGTGAGGTAAACCCTACCGCCGCCGCCCAAAGGAACCGCCGCCGGAAGGTCGGCTGAACGAGCCGCCGCCGGAGGGCCGACTCACCGAACCGCCGCCGAAAGAACCGCCGCTGCTGCGCGTAGGCCGCGAGGAGTAACCGCCTCCCCCGCTGCCGAAAGAGCCACTTGACGGACGGCTGCCGAAAGAGCCACTTGACGGACGGCTGCCAAAAGTTCCGCCGGACGGAGACGAGGTTCCACTATTAAAAGTGGGACGCGCGCCGCCAAAGGAACCGGTACTGCCGCCACTATTGCCGAACGCGCCCGTAGGCCGAGAACCGAACGTTCCCGAAGGTCGGCTGCCAAACGAGCCGGTCGAACCGGACGGACGGCTGCCGAAAGAACCCGTAGACGTAGAGGGACGGCTGCCGAAAGAACCCGCATTGCGCCCGTTGTTGCCGTAGGAACCTGTGTAGCGGTAGGAACCGGTTCCACGCGGAGCCGTATTGTAATTGTTGTACACCACGCTCGGACGGTAATAACCGGGATGGCCCATGTAGTACGAATGGTACGAATTCCAGCCATAATAGGGGCTTCCGCCGATGTTGATGTTGAATCCGGGCATCCAGACAAAACTGCCGGGGTTGTAGCCGTACATGCCGCCGTACATCCTCATGCCCGGATACCAGCCCATACCCATGTAATCGCTCCAGGTGGGAGCCAGCCCCACATACATCGGGCGCGTATAATTGTAATTGGCAGGAATGGGATACCATAATGCGCCCTGCGCGTTGGCGTTCGCCAGCCCGAAGTTCTGCGACAGGTACAGCGTCGGAGCGCCGCCCTCGTTGACGAAATACGGCTGCCCATTCGTTCGCCCGAACTTCATCACGTATAAATTCTGGTTGGCGAACGGCACGACGATGGTATCGCCGCTATCGGTAATCAACTGGTAGCCGCCCTGATCGAACTGGGCGCTCTGGATGCCGACCTGCTGATTTACAGGCACATCCTGCCAGTTGTACACGCCGCCCCGCTGATTGCTGACGGGCATGTTGCCGCCCATGCCGCCGTTCATTCCCCCATTCATGTTGCCATTCATGCCGCCATTCATGTTTCCATTCATCGGCGCGGATTGCGCGACGGGCGGGGCCATGGGAGCAGGCTGCGTTCTTGGCCCACCGCACCCGGCCAGACTCCACAATCCCACTACTGCGACGGGAGCAAGCAAATACGAACGTTTCATATAACGCAATTCCTTTTCTAATGGGGACTATGCCCTCTCACAAACTTGCCGGAACAATTCGCCGCTGACGCGACAGATAAGACGCGCAAATGGTTCCCGTCCTACCACGCATAGCAGCAGGCGGGAACAATTTTTCAAAGCCTGTTTTTTCTCAACCCTGCCTTTTCCAGACAAACGCCATATCGCCCATCAGGGAAGACGGCGCGGGCGTGAGTTGTCCCAATTCGGCAAGGGCCGCCGCGCCCACTTCGCTGCTGATAATCGTGTCGCCGGGACTTGCGGCGCGGAGCAGGGCCGCGCTGCGCTGTGACGCGGGGTGAAAACCCGCCTCGCCCGCGCTTACCGCCGCCCGCAGTTGGAACGGCAGGGGCAGGCGGTTGAGCGATTGGTTGAATTGCGGCAGGCGCTCCTGCAACAGCCGGGCGGCCCGCATCGCCTGCGCGTCTGTGGGGAAGGTCGCCATGAGATTGACGCCCGCTTCCATTTCGCCCCCGCAGCCGCGCGCAATCTCCTCCACCCACGAACGGAACTGCTTGAAGGAGTAGTCTACGGCTACCAGAGTTGCGCTTTGCCGCAGTTTTTCCTTATCGCTCACATCCAGACTGAGATAAGCGCGATGATTCTGCCGCAAATTGGGCGTGGCCTGCATGGGAGCCTGCGCGGGGTCGTAGCGCGGAACCGGCGGCTGCGTTTGCGCATACGGTTGCGTCGCCACGTTCTGCGCATACGGCTGCGCCGCCGTATTGTGCATATAGGGCTGCGCCGCCACGTTCTGCGCATACGATTGTCCCGTCATATTTTGCGCGTAGGGCTGCGCGGCCATATTCTGCATATACGGCTGTGAGGGGACGGGCGCGACTTGCTGCGGGGCGTACTCCTTATGCTGTACCGAATGCGCGTCGGCATTGTCGCGCGATTTGCCGCCGAACGGGAAATAGGTTTTACGCGCCCAGGCTCCCGCCACCGCCATCAGGCCCACGATGGGCAGGCCGAGCATAACATACGCGAACATATCCACAAAGCCGGAGCCGGCAAGGTGTGTCAGCGTGTAATAGTAGCTCTGGCTGGTTTCCGCCAGAAAGGGGAAGCTGGGCGCGAGCGTCAAAAGCAGCGCCATAGACGCGGCAAACGCGACCCGTCTTTTTCCCGCCAGAAAACCCATCATCAGGGCGAGAGGCGCGGGCGTGATCAGCGTGAACCCGGCCAACATTCCGGGGCGCGCGACCGTAATGGGATGCGAATAGCCGTCCGTGACAAGGCCGCCCATCCATTGCGTGCTTTTGAAGTGCCAGGCCAGAAACCCGAACACGAACGGAATCGCCATCGCGGCGCAGGCGGAATAGAATTCCGCGTTTCCGGCCTTCGTTTGGGTTTGCAGCGCGGTTTTGTGCAGCGTCGTCTGTTCATGCAGGCGGCGCTGTTCGGCGAGTTGTTCCTGACGTTGCTTTTCTTCCCCATCCTGCCGCTGTTTCTCCTGCTCAAGCCGGATGCGGTCCTCTTCCAGTTGCGCAAGCGCCTGCTGCACGAATTCCGGGCGCAGTCCCACTTCCAGGCCGATTGCTTCCATCTGGCCTGCCGTCAAATGCTCGTGAATTGTGGGCTGTTCCTGGTGTTCGTGCTGCAAGCGGGTGGCAAGCACAGCCACTTTTTGCAGCGTTTCCGGGTCGTAGCGGCGCTCCTGCGCCCCCGCCTGCGCCTGGTTCTCCTGAGAGTGATCTTCCTGGGAATTGAACATCATCGGCATGGACTTACTCTTTCCTTCAACTAGGTTGTTAGGTTGTTAGTTGTTAGGTTGTTAGGCGTCTGTCTTCTGTCTTCCGTCTTCCATCTTCTGCATTGTAACGATATACGGGCGCGGACGGAGTTTGGTGACACCGTTGCGCTTCTAAATTGCGTCTACAGCAGAAGGATTCCTTCCTTAATATGCGTTCTCTTTTGTTCCATGTCCATGCAATTCGGTTCATTCTGCGCAAAGTTAACTTTGGTATGCCTGCCGAAGACCTGAAGATCTGAATACCCGAACACCGGCATTTTTCACGGAAATGCCAGACAGGGAAACAGAACGCGGTACAATAAAACTACTGCTTGCTTCGCGTTAAACTTCACAAGTTCCCTTTCTCCCAGGCTTTTTTGGGAGAAGGGGTTAGGGGTTGAGGGCTACTCAGGACATGTTATTTAGAAAGGCATAGCCGCGCACATGGCTGTTTTTACGATTGCGGGTTTGACATTGAAAGAAGCGGTGCGGCGGCGGACGCTGTTCGGAGCGCTGCTGATGGGGTTGCTGGTACTGGGAGTGTCCTTTATGCTCATACCGATGCAGCGCCATAATGACCACATGCTGGCTATCGGACGTATCAACCCCGTGCGCTACAGCATGAACGCGATTTCTGGTCGCGCTATTATCATATCGCTCTGTCTCTCCTCCATCAAGTCGCTCGGCGCGTTGTTTTCCGCTCTGCTGGCGGGCGGAGCTATTTCCGGCGAAATCGAAAGCGGGTTGATGTCTGTGATTTTGCCCAAGCCCGTACCGCGCTGGCAAATCCTGCTCGGCAAGTGGATCGGTATCAATATCATTCTGGTATGCAGTACCCTTGTTTGGACGTTCATGGTATGGGTGTCGTTTAATCAGCAATGCGGCGTGGATGTCAGCGCCATTTTGCGCGCCGGCCCGCTGCTCACGTTGTTTCCCGTGCTGCTTTCCACCGTCACCCTGACCATTTCCACGGCTGCGCCGCGTTTGTTCGGAACCGTTATCGCCGTGACTCTGGGCGCGTTGGCCTGGTTCGACGGCATTTTCAACGCGCTGGGAAATCAATACGATGTGGACATTTTGCGGTGGATTGCCGATGCTGTCGGCCTGGTTGTGCCGCAGGGCTATGTCGGCTGGTGGGTTGAGGGGCAGGTTGAACCCCTGATTTTGCCCTCCCTGAGCGGACGCGGCTTCGGCCAATGGCAATCGCCGGAGTTTCTAACCAACTGGGGTCAAACGCATCTGAATTTCGCCCATCTGGACATCGTGTATGTTCTGGTCTACATTGTCGTTGTTTTTCTTATCGGCGTCGCGCTGTTTCAGAAGCGCGATATTTAAGGAGGGAAGAGGCATGAACAATTTCTTTTCCCTTTCCCTTTTAAGGAGTGAATCATGTGCCTGACAGTTCTGAATTCCACGCTGCTGTGGAAAGTGGGGAGTGGCTTGCTGCTGTGCCTGCTGGCGGTGGGGGCGGCGTTGCCGTCTGTCGCCTCGCCGCCGGACTATCGGCGGATGAAATTGACGCCTGCGGAAACCATCGCGCTGTGGCCCGATGAGGCTCCTGGCGACGCGGGCAAACTCGATAATATCGGCGCGGAACTCGACACCACCAAACCGGGGCAGGACGGACCGCAGGCAGACAAGTATGTGATTCGTACCGGCAACGTGACGAAGCCCACCATTACCGTATACTTGCCTCACAAAAGAAAAGCGAATGGCGCGGCGGTCGTGGTTTGTCCGGGCGGCGGGTACTCCATTCTCGCGGCCAATCTGGAAGGCACGGAAGTTTGCGCGTGGCTCAATTCGCTCGGCGTCACTGCCATTCTGCTGAAGTACCGCGTCCCTGCGCGTCCCGGTTTGGACAAACACGCGGCGGCGTTTCAGGACGCGCAGCGGGCGTTAAGTCTGGTTCGGCATCGGGCGAAAGATTGGAACCTCGATGCTAAACGCCTCGGCATACTGGGCTTTTCCGCGGGCGGGCATCTATCCGCGCTGTTGAGCAATGCGTATGAGACGCGCGCCTACCCCACCATAGACGCGGCGGATCAGGAGAGTTGCCGCCCCGACTTTACCCTGCTGATTTATCCCGCGTACCTCACCATGTCCAATGATTTGACGCGGCTGGCTTCGGAAATTAAACCGACCGCCAACACGCCGCCCACGTTCATCGCCATGACGGAAGACGATCCGGTTCACGTCGAAAACGCCCTTGTCTACGGACAGGCGCTAAAAACCGCCAAAGTGCCTGTAGAACTGCATGTCTACGCCAAAGGCGGACACGGCTACGGCCTGCGCCCGTCCGAAAATCCCATCTCCCACTGGCCCGAACGCGCGGCAGAATGGCTGAAGGATAAGTAGACACAATATTTTCTTGAACACAAAGCAGGAACCGTTTATACGGAAGATGAATATACAAGCGGACTGTTTCGCTGTCGCGCGTATTTTGTCGAAAGTGGATAATGACTGACCCTACCTGCTTTGCGTGTTCAACATCTTCAACTCCCTCATCTCTGGAGCCTGACGACCGGTTCTGTCCGTCCTGCGGCCAAACCACCGCGCGCGTTTTGTGGTCCTCCTCCTCCGATGCGCGTCCCGGACAAAACATCGCGCCCCTGCTGCTCAAAGGCGCGGTTTACATTGTCGCGCATAACGTGGGTAATCACGACGCGCAGGTGTGGATAGATACGCGGCGCCTGCGGGGATTGCGCGTGGTTGGCGGCGACAAGCCCCATACGGTTGCCGCGCGCCAATGGACGGCTTTTGCGCTGCAGAGCCTGCCGGACGACGAGCCGAGCGGATTCCTCCTGCTGTGCAGCGACGACGCGCGACGTCCGCATCCGAGTCTGGACGCCCCGAATAGCCCCTGGTGGGAAAGACAGGGCAGCCGGTCGGATCGGCATTTCGCGCGCGAACTTGCGCGCGTCGCGGTAAATCGCTGGATTGTGGGCAGCCCGAATTTGCTGTTCCCGCCGGGCGTTCGCAAACAGGCCGCGCGCGTGTGGAACGACGCCGAAGAAACCCGCGCATTCGAGTCGGATGTTCCCGCAGGCTACCAGGTCACTACCAGATACCATGTATCCGTCGAAAAAGACGCGCCTGAAATCCAGCCGTTTCTCTCCTCCGAACTGATGGTCGCTGCCCTGCCGGAGCGTGCGGCCAAAAGCGCGGAGACGGAATGGCTGGCCGGCCCGGACGCGATTCCCATTCCCCTGCATCGGCTGACTGCCACGCCGGGAAGCGTCGGCGCGGATGTGGTTGTGGCGATTGATTTTGGAACGCGCAACACGGGCGTCCGTGTCCGCTGGCGGAATAAACTGTTTGAGGCCAAGCCCAAAGGAGAGATGGACATCATCGGTGACCGGGACGGCAACGACCGTTTTCCTACCGAAATGGTTTTGCACCGGCGCAGAGGCATTGTTCACTGGGGATCAGACGCGCCCAAAGGAATACTGGGGCCGGATGAATTCCGTATCAGCAATCTGAAAACGCTGCTGCGCGTGAATGAGGAACCCTACCTTCGGGATAATTTGAACTGGACAAACGCGTATCTGCTGGAACTCTACTTCGAGCAACTTTTCATTCGCATAGACGATTATTTCAAAAGGTACTTATATACCTGCGTGTACCAATGTTTAGAACGCCCGAAACTTGACCGTTTCGGGCGTTCTTGCGTTCAGTGTTATCTTTTCATTTGCTGCTGAATCAACTGTCGTTCTTGTCGGAGTCGTTGCACTTCTTCTCGTATTTCTCGTGCAACATCTCGCAAAATTTTTGCCTGTTTCCGTGCAGGCAAAACACAATTAGAAATAATGTATTGCGAACGCAAACAAGTATCTTTGTAGTTCATGGTGTTACTTCGTATCGGCAGTATCCTGCTTCTGCTTCTTCGCGTCCTTTTCGGCTTGTATGCTGCGGTCTACTTCCGCTTTTGGCACGTTAGCAACCTGCTTCAAGAGGGCTTCAAAGTTGAGGTACTCTGCCGACTTTACGGGTTGTACTGCGTCTGCATCTACGGATTTACTCATTGTCTATCTCCCCCATATATAAAGGGATTTGCCCATTCACAAATTCAGGTTGTTTAATGCGTAATGGCGGATTTCCGATTTTACCATCTTTCGGCAAAATATGGTTCACGTCATACGTGTGCATTACGCTAACACCTGCTTGTATAGCAGATGCTATATGAATAGCATCTTTTCCTTTAATAGCACTATAATTCCTGATTATATCACGAGCTATCTTTGCTACTCTAAGGTCTAGTTGTATAGGCAATATATATGGATTATCAAAGAAATCAACGATTAGTCGTTCTTGTTCATCATGTTCTAATCCGGGCGGGAGATTAACTTTTGCGACTTCGACTAGAGTAAAGGCAGATGTTACAATTACAATCTCTCCTCTTTCTGCTCTATCGGTGATATGTTCCAGAATTTGAATACGTCCGGGAGTACGTTCAATGCGTGACGTAAAACAACAGCTATCCCAATAAATGCGGTCGCTACTCATCTTTACTGCCCTCCCAAGCATAAGCAAAAGAATCTTTCGCAAGAGAAACAGATTCTAAATCTTTGGCTTGTGGCAATTCGTTTTGTTCACGTAATTGGTACATGTTTTCTACACGAATATACTGTGGTTTGCCCGTTCGTGAATAGCGAATTATTCCGTAAACCGAAACTCGTTTTCCGAAATTTGCGTGAGCTTCTTCTAACATGGATTCGGCAAAGCGACACTCAATTCTGCGATTTGAGATTACATCCCAAATCGCAAAGTTAAATGATTGTGCGATTGATAAAGTTTTCAGAACTCCCTCAAAACTCCCCAACTCTTCATGTTCTTTCGGTAGTAACCTATTTACATGAAGTGAAATGCGTTGTGAAGGTAAAACAGGTCTATCCCAAGGCGTTGCAATGGAAATTCTGTCTATGCCGTCATTCAAAACAGCGACCAATTTGGAAGCGTGTTCGAGTGCATTTATTGTGAAGTATCGTGGTATACGATCCGAACTAGATTCAATTTGACGTAATCCGTGCGTACAAGCATCTAGTATGTCACGCCCTATCGCAATATCTGCTCCAGCGTCAGCAAATACAGTAAATGCAAGCGGGCTATTCATACTAACTGAGGAAATCTGCCATTCAACAGAGCCAGAACTACGGCCTGATATGGATGAATCTAAATCACGAAGCAAGGCAATCGTATTGTCTACAGCAGACAAGAACGATTTATAAGGAATAAATTCCTTTTTCCCTGTTAGCGTTATTGTAAGTTTGTCTTCATTCATAATCGCCATCTACCCCGCAGTCATAGAACAGTGCAACAGATAAGTAACTATCTGTCTACTATCTTATACTAATTCTGTCTACTTGTCAAGAGAGTATCAGAAACACCAGTATACTAGATTACTATTCTACTATTCGGATGATTCCACAAAGAGGAAAGAGCATCCTGCTTAATTAGATGCTCTTTCAGAAAATATCTCATTTTATTTTGGAGCCAAGTTCTGCAAATGCGCTTGTGTCAGTTCATCATACGTCAGGCGTTTACCGCTAATCTGCTGTATGGTTTGCAGAAACCGCGTCAAGTCTGTACCGTTCCGGTGATTGAAGTGGAACGCTTGTTCGTCAACGTAGCGCAGCAGGTGTTGGGCAGACGGGCGGATATAGGTTCCGTGAATACCTCTGTCAAGCAAATTCCAGAAGTTTTCAACCGAATTTGTGTGAACACGCCCCTTCACGTATTCAATGGCGTGGTCTACAAAGTCATGTTTGAACATTTCGTTTAGACCGTTGTAACCTCTAGCCGCGTCCGTGAAAACTTCGGCTCCAATCGTCACGTTATGTTTGATAACGCCGTGAAGGGTTTCCTGTGTTGTGTTGGGGATAATCGCAACACGAATTTTGCTAATGTCCTTCTCTGTCTTTGCGCGTTCTAACACGCCCATAACAATCGTTTTGCCGACAGAACCGCGCCCTGCTTTCAATTTCTTGTCTTTATGCTTGTTCTTCTCTAATCCGCCGACAAAGGTTTCATCGGTTTCGATTGTGCCGTCAAACTTGTCAAGAGAACCTGTTTTCATAGCATGACGAATTCTGTGCAGCATAAACCATGCCGATTTTTGCGTAACGCCGATGGCTCTAGCAACTTCGCAAGAGGAAATGCCGTTCTTTGCGTTCGCAACCAGCCACATAGCGGCGAACCATTTGTCTAGTCCGAGCGGGGATTCTTCAAAGATTGTGCCGACTTTAACGGAGAAAACTTTGCGGCAGGACTTACATTTCCACTTACTGCATGAGGGCAGGAAGTTCGCGCCGTTGTTCTGGCAGTAGGGGCAGATTACGCCGTCAGGCCAGCGCATAGAAGCAAGCAGGTTGCGGCAAATGTCAAGGTCGCTATAATAGCGAATGGCTTCAACTAAAGTTTGTGGGAGTGAGTTTTCCATGAAGAAATTGACCGTCCTGATGAGTAATTAGTATGCGCCTGATGCTATTTTTACTACAAACGGACGGGCAAAAGCGGAAAGCGATTTGGTACACGCAGGTATATAAGTACCATAACAATACCTAACCTGGAGGTTTAGACGACATTGCGGCTGATACCGCAAGTCTCAAAAGGAAACCCGCCTGGGCGTCCACCCGCAGGGAAGGACACCCACGTCTAAAGACGGGGCATCACGGCGCGTTTGAGGAAATTTTAGGTGAGGAGGGCGCAGATGTACGTGTTTCAAAGGAAACTCTCCGGAAGTATCTGGCAGCGGAATGTTTGTCGAGGCCCGGCCGCTTTGCGCGGATGGGCGGTTCTCCTGTGCCTGCTGTTTTGGGGCGCGGCGCAAATTCCGGGTTCCGCGCAGACGCCGGATACGCAGGACTACGGGCGCATCACCCGGGTTCCGCGCGCCGAAATAGACGCCTGGCTGAAGCAGGAAGCGGCGGCAAGCGGCGGCAATTGGAACGCGGCGCGTTACCACTTTTACATCGGCTTTTCCACCGGGCATTTCGGCCAGTACCCGGTTCACGCCATTGCGATGCGGCGGCTGGCGTTCAGCTTGATGAACAATTCGCTTGCTGTCGGCGACCAGGTGACGCCTTTTGCCTGGGAGATGAGTACCTGGAACGTCGGCAAAACGACGACGCTGACCGATGATTCCGCCAGTCGCGCGGATTTCGTCAACGGCGTCCCCTACGCGCCCCATGCCGGCAGCAGGGGCGGGCATGACATCGAACAGGTTCTTTACGAGGCCATTACCAAAACCATCCCCGCCGGGGAAACCCACAGCGCGATTGTGCTGCTGCTGACCAACAGCAACGCCAGTCAGGCTCCTACGGGCGAGCAGGCGCAGTTATTCGGAGCCGACAATCCGAAACTTGCCGCCGCGATTGCGCAGGGCGGGTTTCGGCAGCCGCTGGCCCGCAGGGAATTTACCCTGTCTGCCGGGGCGCAGCCGATCACCGTCGCCGTTACGGCTCTGTTTCCGCAAAAATTAACTGCGATGCCGGACGCGCCCACATCCCAGCGCTATCCCACTTTCGCCCGCGAAACATGGCAGCCGAAAACGGATATGCCCGGTAACAACGAGACGCTGGTGAACCCCGCACAGCCCCTCAAACGCGAGGAGCCGCCAAAGCCGCCGCATGGGACTAATGATAATGCGCCTTCGCCCGGTATGCCCGGTTGGGTCTGGATTATTATCGGGCTGATTGCGCTTGCCCTGATTGCCGGTCTGCTGCTTCGTCCGCGCAAGCCCAAACCCGCGCCCCCCAAAAACGCGCCGGAAAAAGCCCCGCCGCTCGCCCCCCCTCGGTTCCCATTCCCGGCAGCCTGACAGTTACTATCGGCACGGATACGGCGCAAATCCTGACGCCTTTAACGCTGCAAAGCCGCTGGACATTGCAGCGCGGGAAAGAGGGTAAAACCGTTCTTGTCGCCCTTCTTCCCGCCCCTGACGCCGCGCCAGGCGCAACAGGCACGGCGAGTTCCGGCGTGATAAACGCGGGAAGCGGAAGCGGCGGATTACAGGGCGGAAACGCGCCCGACATGCCGGAGGCGCTTACGCTGGCAACGCTGGCCTTCGAGACAAACCGCGTGTTGCGCGTGGAAGCGCAGCCCGGCGCGCAGTTCTTATGGACAAACCACTTGAACATTGTACAATCCCGCGTCCGTAGGACGCTTGGCGGAACGCCACTCAGACGGGTGTTTTCAACACTCGGAACCCCGCCATAGTACAATCTTTATCTGGTTTGTCCATTAGAAGCGCAGAACCTGTCCGCAGACGCTGCCGACAGCCGCGCGGTGGAAATCGAGCCGGGCAAGCGCGCTTTCTGGCGGCTGCTGCCGCCGGACACCGACACGAAAATACGCCTTGAGATCGTTTACAAAGCTATTGAACCTGTGCAGAAAGGAAGCTGAGTCCAAATGCCTGAAACCCTTTCAATCCGAAGGACGCTGATTATTGGGATGGGAACCACCGGCAAGGGAGTTGCCGAAGCCGTTGCCGAGCATCTCGCCTGGCAATTCGGGGGGCATGAACGCGCCGCCTGGTGCGCCTGCTGGTGCTGGAAACCGCGTCGAAGGTTTCGCCCCTTGGGGATCGCGTTCTGCACGTCGGTATCAAGCGGGAAGATTACACTCTGTATTTGAACGCCCCGCGGACAGCGGGAGCCGGGTTCGATTTTGCCGGCTGGCAGGATAGCAGAAGTTTGAGCGCGATTGACAACCCTTCGTCGGGAGCGGGCAATCTGCGCATGTTGGGGCGGCTGTGCCTGTTCCACGACGACAATTACCAGAACATACAGCGCTGGGTAACAGGTGACCTCTCCTACTTGAATGGGCTGACGCCGCAGGCCGTGACGGACAGTTTGGGCGAAACCTACAAAGATACGCCCGTTGACATTCATCCCGATATTGTGGTGTATGTGGTCGGGACGCTGTGTGGCGGAACGTGCAGCGGCGGAGCCGCCGATATGGGCTATTTGCTGCGGGAATGGAGCGGGGATGGTATAGACTGTCAGGCGATTTTCACCCTACCTCATCCTCAGTATGCGGGTACGGACGCGCCGCGCTTGAAGAAAAACGCCTGTTACGCTCTGAAGGAGCTGAACCATTACCAGCTTGCCGGCACCGCGTGGATGCAAAAACTGCCGGATAAGGGTTCGGCTTCGCGCCGCGCGGAACGGCCCTATGTGATTCTGCGCGCCATGATGCCGGGGGAACCGGATGGCTCGGATGTCACGCGGCTGAATGTGATGATCGGGCAGTACCTGGCGGCCGCTTCAGGGCCTGCGGGCGGCGCGATTGCCGATCTGGACGTGAACGCCAAAGGCAAAATGGACACGGCGGAACAGATCGGCTTTATGCGGCCCCTGTTCAGCACGATGGGCGTGGCCGCGCTGGAATATCCCGGCGAACATATTCTGCGCGCCGCAACCATGCGCCTGACGTCCGGCGCGCTGGAACATTGGTGCCGCCATACGCTGACGCCACAGCGCATCAATGAGGCGCTGCGATTGTTGGGCGGCAGCGATTTCGAAGCGCAAATGCAGCGTTTGACGGAGGACGCGGACACGCTCAGCGTGGCCGTGTTCCAGCAGAAATTTCGGCCCGAAGGCGAGGGCGCGATCCCCAGAGTGGAACAGGCGCGGCAATTGCTGCGCGAAGTGGATGGCCGCCTGACCGCGCAGGACTTGCCGCGCGGCGATGTCAGCGGGGCGTTGCCAACCCTGCTGCATGTGATGGAAAACAACCACAAAACATTCCTGAATCGGATTGAAAGCGATGTCGAGCAGTTTGTGGCGCGGGCCTTATTCGACCTTGAGGGCGGGCCGGGGTTTGTCGCCGCCGTACTCAGGGAGCAGATGAACCGCATGGAAGCGTGGGCGCGCGAAGCGCAGGAAACCTGCCCGAATATCAGCAGGATTCCAAATCGCTGCGCGCTATCGCTGGATGAGCAAATCGCTGAAGTGGAGCGTGTCCAGGCGGACGCCGAAGCCCTATTCAAAGCCCGTGTTCCTATCTTGCCCGGTCCAAAACGGCAACAGGAAGCGGCCAAACAGGAAATCGTCCGGGAAGAAAAACAGAAGTGGGAGGAAGTCACCAACAGCGTGTATTCCTATCTGCAAACGGAACTGCGAACGCAGGCGGCCACGCACTTGCAGCGGCGGCAAATGCTTGTGGAAATGCTGGACAAATACCGGCAGGCGACTGCCGTTCTCCTGCGCCGCCTGGACGTGATGCAGTCCGCCTTTAGCAAATGGCGACCAGTCTGAGAGATGCCTGGCAGAAAACAGCGAAGGATAAGCCCCTCGTCAATGGCAAAGTCTATTTTGAAGCGGAGCCGCCCGCCGCGCGCGGAACCGTGACCGAAGAGTATTATAATCTGCTGCGTCAGCGCGCGTGGGACGCGGAACCGGCAACCGGCTGGGGGGATGATAAAAAGGAAGAGGCGGCGCAGCGCGATGTTCTCACCGCGCTTGGCGCGCTGAAAAGGGAATTGCTGCCCAATACGCCCAGCGCCTTCGACCCCAATGCCGCCCGCGCCAGCGCGCAGGAGAGCATTCCTCAAAACATTCTGGACGCGCTGGAAGCGCGTTCCCGCGCCTTTTTCGAGATATTGCGCCGCCCCGAACAGGGCCACGTCGCCAAAAAAGCGGCGCAAAACGACGTGGATACCGTGATTCAGCAGAGTACGCCGCGCCTGAGAATTTCGGGCGCGCAGATCAGTCCGCACCTGCATGGCGCTGCGCGCGGTCACGGCTCAGGAACAGAACCTTGCCTTTCGGGACCTCGCCTACAAGCATCCGCTCGTGACCGCGATGGTGACAAAAATCAACAACAGCATCCGCCTGGCGCGCAGGGAAGTGACCGACAACCAGGACCCTTTCCGTCTGTTAATCGTTCAGGAGCGGCATGGTTTCACGTTCGGGCAGATGGAGGGCGTTATCAGCAGCCACGATTTCGATCGAACACCCTGCAAAGCGCCGAAACCGCGACGGATTTTCCTTTCTGGCACACCCGCCGCGATGTCACCTGGATCAATCCGCTTGTGCCGCCGCGCCGCGTGGAAGAGACCGAGGAACGGTGGCTGCAGGTGATTTTGCTGGGCAAGCCTGCCGACGGCCTGTTCGCGTGGACTCCCGCCAATAAACAGGAGATTGACGGGCGAGGCTGGTATCAGGTGGCAAACGGCGAGTTCCGGGTGTTTTATCCGCCGGGAATACCAGGCGTGACGGTGACGGAAGAGCGGCTGCCGCTGGATTTTAATAGCGCGGTGATGCGCCTGCTGACCCCCGAATATGGGACATTGCGAGAGTGTCTGAACACTTACCTGAGCGGCTACCGGCACGATTTTCAGGCGGCGCGCATGGTGAGCGCCCTTTCGGACGGCTGGAAGGCGCTGTCGAACCTGGGCCTTACCGGGCTTGACAGCGATCAGGCGAACCACATTTTGCGCCGCGCTTACAAGCGCGATCCGCTGCTGACGGATGCCTTCTTCGAGTATGAGACTGAAGGCAGCAAGGATGCCAAAAATCTGTTCTTTCACCTGTTCAAAATGCAAGGCACAGAAATTGCCGACACCAACAAAACGTACGCCGCAACCGCCTATTTCTGTCCCATCTGCAACAACCTGTTGAGCGACAACATCGAGGATTTACGCGCCGCGCATTTTGTCTGCCCCAAATGTAATGAAAGGTACTGGCCGTCCTAAATGGCTGTCTTCAAACGCGCCGCATTGCCTTTGTTGTTCTCCATTGTGACTGGAATAACGGTTCCTGTCGCTATTGGTTACGTCTACCAACAAGTGGCAGAACCGAAACCGGTACTGGCGCTGGGATTTGCGGTAGGCGTCTTTTTGATATGGCTGGTTGGTTTCGTCCGAACCTGGATTTTTCTGTCACAGTACAACAGCGAAGAAGCGAATTTAGAACAAACCCAATCCGGCCTGGAACAAATGGCAGAGCGCTTCAACGCGAACGGCGCAATCAGCCTGCCCGATTTACGGACAACGCCGCTGTTGAACCGGCGCATTCGGGATATGCTCCCCGCGTTGCGACGGGGCGCGCTGCCCGCCTCCTCGGACATGGCTGACGGCGAAGAGCGCAGATTGTCCGGGCCGGAGCGCGAACTGCGCATGTACATGGACATTGCACTTAACATCGGCATTGCGGGCACGTTTGTTTCCATTCTGGTCACGCTGGCGCAGACACGGGCGCAGGGATTGGACGCAAACACCCTCCTGACGCATGCCGGCCCGGGCATGACGAGTGGGCTTGCCGCTGTTATTGCCAATATCGGATTACGGCTCTGCCATCGCGCCCTACAAGATGAGCAGGATGACCTTGCGCAAAAGGTGGATGATACGCTTGCAGACTCGCTGCTGGCAAACATCCACCGCAACGCGATCAGCCCGGAAGACCGCCTGGCCGAAGCAACCAAAAACACTCTTGAAACGCAGAATAAGGAAACGCAGGCGATTCTGGATGAACAGAATAAGGAAACACAGGATATCCTTGATAAACAGAACGCGAAAATGCAGCAAGCGCTTATCGGGCAATATCGGTCCACTCAGGAAACTCTTGCCGCGCAAAACAGACAATTTGACGCGCTGCTTAAGGTTTATGCGGAGAATATAAAAACCATTCTGACGGAGCAGGTGCAGCAGCCGGTAGAGCAGATTGCCAAACACGCGGAGCAACTGGCGAAACACGCGGGCAAACTGGCGCGGCACAGCGGCGCCTGGGCCGAAACCGCGTCCGGCCTGAAACAAGCGCATGTGGAGTTCTTGCAGGCGGAAGTGAAAGCGCGGCAGGAGCATGAGAAGCGGCTGGGCGACCAGTTCACGCAATACAGAGACTCTCTGGAAGACTTTTTCGAGGCGGCGCGAAAGGTCAACCGCGACGCGGCGCAGGAGACTCAGGACTTTACGCGCCAACTGCTGGAGATGCATTCGCGGGCATTGACGGCCATGCTGGAGCATTTGCGGACGCAGTACGCGCAGGCGCAGGCCGAGCAGGAAGCCACGCATCGCCGCCTGACCGAAGCCGCTCTGGCTGCGCTTGATGGTATAGCCGCCGCCCATCTCGCAGGCATGGAGGCGCGTATCGCGTCTGTGTTGGATGGGGTGGAAAGCCGCCTGCCGGACGCGATACGCAACGGCGTTCGAGATGGATTAGCGGAAACCGTCGCGCTGGTTACGGAGGTTCGCGTCGAAGCGGGGAAATTGGCGCACGTCATCGAGCAGATCAGCGGCGCTACGGATCGGCAATTGCAGGAGTACAAGAAATGGCAGGAGGTCGCCCTGAGCATACAGGGCCGATTGGAGCAGGTTGTAACGGACGGGCAGGCCGCGCAAACCACGCTGCTGGCGCGCTGGCAATCGGAAGCGGCGCGGATGCTGGAAAATACGCGCGAGTCCTTCGAGACTACAGCTCGTGACGCGAGCCGGGGCTACGCCGCGCTTGCCGCCGCGTTCGATCCTCTATCCCAAACGCTCCTGCGCCTTCATGCGGTTACACAGGAACTGCATGGCGCGTTGTCCGTCCTGCCCTCACAATTGGCTACCACTCGCGAAACTCTGGCGGATAACGGGCCGCCCCTGCGCGATGTAGCGGACGCCTGCCGCGCCATCCCCGCCCTGCTGAACTCGTTGAGCGACTCGGCGGCTTTTGTGCTGAACAGCGCGCGGACAGCGCAGGAAAACGCGCGCCTGGCAGAAGCAAGCGCACAGACGATGCAGGTCAGGGCGCAGCAGCAATCCGTCGCTCAGGAAGCCGCGCAAAAACATTCTCAGGAGGCCGCGCAAAATCTGCAAGCGCTGACACAGGAAGCGGCCCGCGATCTGCAAACGCTGACGCAGGCTGTCGGCGGGGCCGTCACAAGCATGGACCAGGCGGCGCAGGCGTTTGCCGTCGTCGCCATGCGCGTTCCCACACTTGTCAGCAGTTCTACCCCTGCTGATGGAAGCGCGGAAACCGGCATGACATTAACAGAGTCGCTGCCGCGCTCGATGGAAAGCAAACCAACGCGCAAACCGATTTGATTCGTTGCCCTCGCCGTTTTTCGCATCGTTTTCAGGGAGGAAATCTGCCATGAGGCGTGGACGCCATTCCGCCGAAACAGGGAGCCATCCGTTCCGCAGCATGTTCGATCTCATGCTCGCGCTCGTATTGCTGCTGCTGGCCGCGTTTGCCCTGCGTCAGCCCCACGCCCGCGCCGATTATGATATGACGCGCCGCCGCAACGAATTGCTGATGCTGCACAATCTGCAAATCCGCCAGAAACCGGGTGGCGAACACGCGCGCGTGTATGACAGCGTGAACCAACTGCCTCCCGACGATGACCTGCCGCTTGCCGACGTTTGCCGGTTGGTGAAAAACAACGATGGACCGGTTACAGAAGAATTCAAGCAGATGCTGGAACAGCACCGCAGTAAGATGTGGGACGATCTCGGGTCTTACGTACAAGATCGCCTGCTAAATCCGCAAATACGGCGCACAATCGGCGAAAAAGAACTGCACTTTAATACGGGGGCCGAGGAGCCGATAAATAAATCGCAGGGCGAGGCGATAGCGAAAGATATATGTTCTAAATGCTATGACGATAAGAAAAAAGTAATTGTTTTCAACCGTATCCGCGTGGAGGGGCATACGGACAGCGATACTGTGCATACATACAAGTTCGATTCCAACTGGGAGCTTTCCGCCGCCCGCGCCTGTTGGCTCGCCAAGCAAATTAAGATAGAACTGAACAAGAGGGGCGTTTTTATCGGTTCGGGACGAGGCCATGTGCTGATCGAAGCGATTGGCTATGCGGACAGCGTTCCCGCGCAGGGCAATGACAAGGCGCAAAACCGCCGTATCGAAATCGTGTATGAGGATTTGTAGGTTCCGTTCCGCCGCAGTGGGATGTGGAGCGTTTTCTTGCCGGAAAAGTGGCTCGCCATCCGCGCCGACCTACCACGTAGGGTATACTTTGAACATAGCGCTGATTTGAATGTCGCGCGCTCAAACTATATCTCCCTGCTCCACTTCCGCTACGAGACTTACCATTGTGATCGCTAATTTTATCGTCCGCGTTCGCCATTTTCTGCTCACCCTGCCTGCCCAAACCCGCGTTGCCTGGCAATGGGACATGGCGACCGGGCTATGCGCGGGCATTTATCAGGGCTGCATCTGGACGTTCGTGCTGCGCATCGCCCGCGCGGAACTCCATGCCACGCGGGGGCAGATGGGCTGGATTACGGCTGCGCCCGCGCTGGGCTACATCTTCGCCACGCTGTGGGCGCGGCAGATGGAGGGCCGCTCCAAGATGCCCTTCGTGACGTGGACATGGCTCATCGCGCGCGGCCTGTTTCTGCTCGCGCCATTTTTGCATACCCGCGAACAGTATGTGATGCTGGTCTGCGTCACGCCGCTCGTGTTTTCCATTTCCACGCCCGCGTACACAGCGATTATGAAGGAGATTTATCCCGACGCGCACCGGGGACGTTTGATGAGCATTGTCCGCATGGGCATGAGCCTGACAACGCTGCTGACCGCGCTGGTCATGGGGCGGCTGCTGGATCACGGCATTAACTGGCGAACCGGTTTTTGCATCGGGGGCGCGTT
The DNA here is from genome assembly GCA_963817895.1 of uncultured Chthonomonadaceae bacterium. Classification (GTDB taxonomy): domain Bacteria; phylum Armatimonadota; class Chthonomonadetes; order Chthonomonadales; family Chthonomonadaceae; genus CAWFQB01. Next base: position 453,536 of record CAWFQB010000001.1, on the reverse strand, counting down.
CGGCGTGTTGAGCGCGTACACGTTCAGCCGGATTCGCCTGCAAGCCGTAGCCGTTGAAGACAACCCGGCTACGGCAGGCGCGTTTGTCCGCGATACGATACATATTCTCAAGCGCAATCCCGGCTTTCGCTGGTTCACGGCCTCGGTATTTATTTCGGGCTTTGGGAATCTCATTTCCGCGACGCTGATACCCATTCAGCAGGTGGACACGTTTCACGTCACGAACACGCAGGTCGCCAACCTGCAAAACATCGCGTCCATTATGACGATTGTAGGGTATGTGTTCTGGGGAACGTTTCTGGATCGCAAAGGGTCGCTGGCAACCGTGCTGGCCGCCATCAGCATCAATCTGCTAATTCCTCTGCTGTACGCGGGCGCGTGGGGCATGTCCGCGCTGTATCTGGCGGCAATCGCGAGCGGGCTGTGCATGTCCGGCATAGATTTAGGGTATCTGAACACTACGCTGATGTTCGCGGAACCCGGCAAAGCGGCGCAGTATCAGGCGCTCCATTCCAGTTTCTTCGGCATCCGGGGAACCATCGCCCCCCAGTTCGCCATACCCCTGCTGCGTCGCGAGGGCGCGCAAAATACCTTCCTGTTGTCCTTCCTGATTATGGTGGTGGGCGCGTACCTCCAACTGATTTCCATGCGCGACTACCGCAAACAGGCAAAGCAAGCAGGCAAGTAGTCTTCACAACGCTTGCAGCCTCTGTACTGAACCTGCATAAATAGTTCAGTTTCGTTGTCATGTGACTTATTCTGTGGGCCAGAAAGGTTTGTCAATTTCATAACCTTCTCTCAAGATGTTGGCGCGTTGTCGCACAAGTTCAGGGCTGTTGAGTTTTAACTTCTTTTCAGTGTACTTTGCTGCTTCTGTGAGCAGTTCCAGAGTGCCATCAGGTAAGAAATTGTAGTGTGTGTTGAAATCATCACGACATAAATCTACGATGTATTTGCCAGTACGCTGTTCTTGCTCCCTGGGCCAAGTGTTAGATTTACGCTGATTGCAGCGGTGACATGCGTAATACAGATTGAGGAAGTCGTTTATAAGGTTGTCAAAAGGTTTTTGGGGTCGGAAGTGATCTAACTCATAATGTTCTGTCGTGCCACCCCAATCTTCATGGCGCAAGCAGTGGGCGCAACATCGTTCGAAGTCTGCGCGGACTTCGGGACGGAAAAAGGCATAATCTTTTCCAGCGGGAAGCAGGGGAGCAGGAGTTGTACGCTGAAATCGGGACACCGGAACAGTCACCTTTCCACTATTTCAATCCTGTCGGCACACGCGCCAGAATTGTCTCGTTGTCCATCGCTTCCTGCGCGTCAATTTCATCCGAAAGCCGCTCCTGCTCCGCTTCTTCTTCGGGCGTTAATCCATTTTCAAACTCTTTGTCTACCAGAGCGTGATAACGTGTGATAAGCGTGTTCCAATGACGTTCTGGCGGCAACTGCCTGCTTCGCCCTCACAAAATCTTCCCCATAGCCTTTGAAATGAAATGGTAAAAGAGGACGACGCACTCCGTCAAACGCTTGAAGCAATGTATCTTCCTGTTCGGCAGTTAGTCCATATGCTTCCAGTACAGCGGCGTCAATTTGCAGCAGCAAATCGCGGCAACGAGAAGTCAACCTCGCTGACCGTTCTGGTTCCTGTCGCAGCCACTCACGGCACGAGCAATAATCGTCTACAAGGGAAATAATCAAATCCGTTTGTTCCGGTGTGAAATCGGGAATTGGTATTCGATTCAGCAATGCGGGATAGTTATCTATGCCAGCGCGATAGTCAAAGACAAACGCGCTGGCAACAGGGCCGTTGAGAACCGCCGCCAGAACAGCAACAGACATATCGGTCTTGGGCCAAACACCATAAAACTGGCGCGTTGCGTATAATCCTGTTGTCTCACCTACGGCTGCCAGACACCAAATGTCTATGCTCACACGCGCCCTGTTCAGCAGAACCTTCGGAGTATCCCAGTGAAGCTTAAGCGGCTCTCCTGTTATTTCCGCAGTGTCGGTCGACAGATACCTCGTATCCTGCACAGTATAAGGCTCCACAAACTTCTTTACTTTAGGAACACCGGCTTCATGATTTAGCAACGACGTTTTGGAGATATGCGACTTGGGATCACGGTTGTAACGTATGCCATCTTTCAGTTCTGCTACTGTGGAAAGTGTAGTGAATGTGGTGAGCGCGTTCCACACAGGTTGACGGGGTGTTTGCCACAAAACGTATTCTGCGCTATTTCCGGGCTGCAACGTGTCTGTCTCATACGTCTCTGTGAGTGTGCCGGATTGCAGAAAAACGTCTTTTCCCGCGCTATCAACCCGACCAAACAAATAATGTTTCGTCGGCGCATTCAAATTGTGCGCGAGTAATAGAACCACAGTAGCGCGAGAAATATTAAATATGGTGTTGGGTAAGGCGATGATAGAAATATCGCTATAATTTTGCGCTAACGTTCTACGCAGTTCTAACGTCTCTTTACGCTCCAGAAGAGTTCGAGGCACAACAAAGCCAAGCATCTTGGGTGGATATTGAAGCGTTCGACGCAATGCTTCTGCTTCTGCATAGTCGAGCGCTTCATCCGAGGGGCGCGAACGTTTCAGCGTAGCCCATGTTCCATAAGGCGGATTGCAGAAGACGGCGCTTGCGCTATTTAACTGTTCGTCAAAACCTGCATCGTGAAAAACGTCTGCCTCGAATACCTTCCAGCCGTTCGGGTTGGAATAGTCGGCTAAAATCAGTGATTGAACGGCGATTTCGCGGGCAAGGGTTTCTTGTTCTATGCCGGAAAGCATACTCTTGAAATGCTCGTGCCACTGCGAAGAGGTCTGAAATGAAAGGGGCAATTCACGCAGACGCCCCATTGCGGCAATGAGAAAGGGCGCATGCCCGCAAAACGGCTCAAAGATACGCTGCTCATTTTCCTGCAATCTTTCCAGTGGAAGATGGCGTACCATGAACTCTGCAACTTCGGGAGGCGTGGCGTGAATGGCCTGCCGCGTCCGTACATGAGGCGGGACAAGCGTATGCTCATAAACATAAGCCAACGTTTCTATCGAGAGGTTTTGAAGACGCAATCCCTCTTTGAAGGTGTGCCAAACAGCTTGTTGTACGTGTTGGTCTTGTAGAACAGCCTGCGGGTTCGCTAAGTCCGGGTATACTGTTTCCACTTCGCGCAACAAGTCCTTCACATCCAGAGCCGCCCATTCTGGTCTATCTCTCCTGTCTATCTGCAATTTAGCCGCTAACAGTCGAAAGACCAAACGATACAAAGCCGCTGTCGCCGCCGCAGGCATTTCCTCAATTCGATATTTTTGATAGGTGGCTTGCCCAAGTGTAAGGGCGTCTTGCAGCAAGCGGGAAAGTTTAGGGCGCAGTTCGGATTCGAGCGCGGTAATCAGCCCCGCATCGGCGAAGTTCTGGTTGAATAAGCGGCGAGGCGAACGCAAGGGTCTTGGCGCGGAGTACGCTTTGTGGGTTCCAGCCAGCCTGATTCTCGCGTATAATCGTTCCAATGTTGTCTAGGGGTTGCGTGTCCTTCAGGTCAGGCGCAGCATTGCTTCGCAGCAACCAACGGCGGAACACATTCTCGCGCCGATGCAGCGTTAAAATCTGAGCCGCGCCCAACTCTCGATATTTTTGGACAGAATCAGCATCATTCCGCTCGGCGAAGGCAACGCCAAAACACGCGCTGCGAAGCGAAACCTGCGATTGCGCAAAGGTGGCAAGGTCTATTTGTTCAACAATGGCGGGAGATACAGGAGAAGCGGAGGAGTAACGGGCAAACGGGTAATCATCGCGCATCAAGTCTTCAGCATAGCCTATGTCACTGAAGGCGTTGCGTACTTCACCAAGCAAGATTTGATCTTCTTCTGCTCTACTCATCTTGTGTTTGCCTGCATCCGCTATCGGTTGGCGCATAATAAAAACGGCGCGAATTTAGTGGCTAAGAATCAAGACCTGCTACCCATATTGAGGGTAGCAGGTAAAGCGGAATAGTCTATAATATTTTCTGAGACATACGCCGTCATGCGTGAAAGGGGAGGCACTGGCACTACATAAGTCTACAGGGAATCTGTTTACATCGGCACAACGGGCAGGCGAATAATTATTGTATTTAGCATAGCATATCCATTGAATCGTGTCAAGTAATTTCCGCGCGCGACTATCGCAAACAGGCAAAGCAAGCAGACAGGTAAAACAGAAGCGAAACGCATACGCCTCACAGCGCGCGTTCAAAACGATGCGCGACAGTACAGGCAGGCATTTGTTATGGGGGAAACTGGAGAGTAACATAGCAACGGCTTCCCTGCCAGATGTAATCATTCAGCAGGGAAGCCGTTGTTCGGACGGGGTTAGTTGCCCACCGCGAAGGTCAGCGAGGCGACGCCCCCGGCAGGCACATTGGAGGCGTCCGGGCTGAAGTTCTGGAACGTCACCTGATTGGACGCGATAATCTGCGTCTGGTCCAGCACGAAGCCATTGCCGTAGTCAATGGTCAGATGCGCGGCGCGTCCATTATTGCCCGTGCCGAACGTGGCCGTCACTTTGGAACCGGCGGCGTTTTCGCCGTTGTTGGGAATTTTGCCCGTGATGCTAATGGGGAACGGGGACACCAGAACGCCGTTGCGCACATAGTAGCGCCCGCTGAAGTTGGTCTTTTGCACGGTCAGGGCGCGGGTTTGCAGGTCGCCGGCAGGCAGGGCGAGGGTGTAGTCCGTGCCAACAGTGGGATCAACGGGCAGGGCGGCGTTCTGCGCAATGGCTCCCGTGGAATCTATGGTCAGGCCGGAATTGGCAACGCCGTTCACCGTAATGGACGCGCCCGGCGGGTACGAGCCGCTCAGGGGCGCGGAACCGCGCTGCACAACCGCGAGCGGCGCTCCCACGCTGACATCGGCGGCGCCACTCGGCACGACAGCGGTAATCTGCTGCCCGCTCACGGTAAGGGTCTGCGTGGTTCCGCCCGCCTGCGGAACCGTGACAAGCGACGTTGCGGTTGCCGAGGATTGCGTGGTCTTGCCGGTCACGCTGTTGGACGGGCCGGACGTGGGAGTGGTGGAGGAACCGGAACTGCATCCCGTCAGCAAGGCCGCGCCGAGCAGCAGCGCGCCCGCCTGCGCAAGCATAGTTTTCCGCAGCGTGTTCGGCAGCGTGTTGGTTGTTGTCGTGGTCATAGTGATCCTCTTCATTCTCATCATCGTTGTGGTCTTTTCGTTGCCGTCTTTTCTTTGCGGTCCTCAGGGTGAGCCGTAACAGGGCTGCCCTTGAAGGGACGCGAAATGACGCTTAAAAGTGGTTGGAAATCTGGAGCTGCAAGTTGAAATTGGCGATCACGCCCTTTTGTATCGCCTGAAACGTGTCGGGCTGATACAGCAGGTAGCCGCTGAAACCCGACAGGGACGTGCCGCCATAAGGCATCCCGAACGGCATAATATCCGCGCTCGCCACCAGCGCCGCCCATCGTACCGGACGATAAGCGACACTGGCGTTGAGATAAGATTTGAGCGATTTGGTGATCACGCTTCCGCCCGCCCGCTCCCCGTACATCGTCAATTCCACATCGCCTGTCACGCGCGGGTTGATTTGAAATAGCGCGCCGGCTCCTGCCAGAAGCGCGTCCGCCCCCGTGCCGACCGCGCTCACGCGACTGTAACCGCCGAACACGCTGTAGGTCGGCGCAATTCGCGCCGTTCTTGTGTCGGGAAGCGGCCTGCCGAAAGCGTAGCGCGCGGTCAGCAGATCGGATTGAGTATCGGGATACTGCACCCGCGTCACCTCGCCGGGGCGTATGATGTGGTTGGAGGGCGTTACCAATCGGGCGTTGGAGGGACGGTAGCCGCCATACGCCAGCGTCCATCCGCGCAGGGGCGTGGGCGACAATCCCCATTGCGCGCCAAAACGGGACGTATCGGCGGTGAAATGCGTGGCCCCGCTGCGTCCGGTGGCAAGGATGTTTTGCTGCCCGTACCATCCATACAGGCGGGACGCGAGTTGCTGATGCAGCGTCCATCCGTCGGTTTGCAGGCTTCGGCTCGACTTGCCCGCAAACGAGTAATCGCCCATCAATAGAGTGCCGGACGGTTCGGACAGACTCAGCAGCGAGTTTTGCTGCGCCGACGCGGGAAGGGCAGACGCCAGAAGGCCGCAAAGACAGGAGAGAAGCCGATGACTGCGCATGGGGTTTGCTTTCTGAACGGGTGGCAAGCCGTTGTCCGCCCGGATTGGGAAGAGACTCCGGCATCAATCAGGAGGAAGCGTAAAAATGGAATTCGGGACGGCGCGAATGTTTCCGGCAGGCCCAATTCCTCTGTTTTCAGCCGCAGCCTACACCAGTATTATTGGCGGGGAAAATCAAAAACTCAGGGCTAAAATCGCTTTATACAGGATTGCGCTTGTTGAATCTGCCCGGTTTTGATATAATGCGTGTGGACTGTGTGAATTGCGACGCGCCGCATTGACGTGGAGACTTCTGCTCATGAACCGTAAATTTCGCGCCCTGCTTGCCGCCTGTTTGGGGTTGCTTCTTCTTCTCGCGCTTCCGGTGGGAATGACGTATCGACGGTGGCAGCAGGCGCGTCTCGACCACGCGCTGGCGCTGGCTGTTAAAGACAACGTGGACGCTGTTGATCAGAGCGGAGAGACCCCGCTTGCCAATGCCACGAGTGGCCTGCATTTCGACACGGCCCAAGTGCTGCTGGCGCATGGAGCCGATGTCAACCACAAAGACAAGCATGGCGGCACGATGCTCAACTACGCGAAACACTACAACGGCCCGCAAATGGTCGCCTTTCTCAAACGCAACGGCGCAAAAGAGCCATAGCAAACGGCGCGCGTCATGTTTGCTCTCGCGCGTTCAGGTACATTACTTGCGTTCCTCATTTCTCCGGCAGTGGTGAACGTTTTACAATTCCATCTTTTCTGTCGGACAAAATGCCCCTTTCATAGTGTTTATGAAGGGGCGTTTTCAGGTGTTTGGGTATTCAATTTACTGTCCGGGGCGCAGAAGAGTTTGCGGCGAGGTTTCTAATGTGGATTGGGCGGCGCGGAGCAGTTCGGCAGCGGATTCTTCGGCAGCGGACGCGCGCAGCAGGCTATCGTGGATATGCTGATGCGCCTGCCGCGCTTCCACTATGCGCAGACACTCCGAAGCCGCCTCGAACAGACTCTGCTGCCCGTCCGTCACAGCCCCGCGCTGAACGAGTTGCCGCAGGCAGGTCAGAACTTCCGTATCCCCGATTTGCGTAACCGCCTGCAAGACCGCCTGTAGATAGTCCAGTTCGCGGTCAGCGTCGCCCAACAGCAGCGCGTCGTACAAAACGCGGCGCTGCCGCCTGTTCAGCAAAACCGCGTCTGTTGCGCTTATTTGTGGCAGCAGAAGGGTGAGCAGCGCGTGTATCTTCCGCGCTCGGGCTTCGGGGGCGGCCTCCAGAACTTCCAGCAGGGGGGCAATCATGGTTACGTCCGGCGCTTCCGCCAGTACCGCCAGAGGTTTGCTGTCCGAATGGGGAATCAGGATGCCGCAGACAATCATGCACAACACGCAGCCTACCAGCAAGGCTACATTCGGTTCACGCGCGGACGTAGGGGCTACCGCCAGAAAGACCGAGACGAACGCCAGCAACGCGCAGCCCATACTCCCGACCACGCGCAGCAGATACCATCGGCTTTCACGCCGCAGTCGGGCAATCGCCTGTTGAACTTCATGCTCACGCGCAGAATCGGCAACATTCTCGATGAAAGCAACGGAATGATTACCGTCTGTCTGTATCCCCGCAAAACCATTCTTCAACAATATCCCACCTGAACACCTGAACATCAACGCATTCATTTTATCACCATGCGGCGGATCATTTCAAGCACAATGATGTACGCATTGCCCCATGTATCTTCGCGGAAGAACGCGACGGGCTTGTTCAGGTCGCCGATGAAGGGGCGCAAAATCCAGCCCATCTGAATGCCCACAAACGTATACAAGACGCCCCACAAACGCAGCATCTGCCGGTGTCGGGCGTCGCGCGCCAGCAAAACGCGGTAGTAGCGGCGCAGCAGGATTTGCCCGCCCCACGTCGCCACTCCGAACATGGCCGCATTGAACAGGACGGTCGCGTTATGGCCGTTGGTTCCCGCGTTCCACAGCAGGGTGATGGGCGCAAGCGAAGCGAGCAGAATGGTCACGCCCGCCTGCCCCGCCAGCAGCGCGCGAATGGTTTGCGGCCAATCCCCTCCCAATCCGTACAGCGTGTTGAAAACGAAAAAACTGGGCAAACTGAGCGCAAATGTTACCAGCAACAGCAGGGGAACTTTGAAGGCGGAATAAAACACCTGCAAAATGCGCCCGTCCCCGATGCCCCCGAACGTGCCCATCGCCGCGCCGTACAAACAGCCGAAGCAGGCCACCAGCCAGAACAACTGCGCCAACGTCTGCCGGACAGCAGCGGCCTCCACCAGCCGCAAATCACCCCTCACCACCAGATCGGCGCGATGCAGAAAGGAGGCCACAAAGGATGAAGGATGAAGAATGAAGGATGAAATTGTACCCGCCCGCTTATTCATCGTTCCTTATTCCCCTAATCCTATTACTTCAACTCCTGCTAACCTAACAACCTAACAACCTAACAGCCTATTTACCTACTTACCTAAATAAATGTGACAGGGCATACAGCAGTGCCTCGAAGAAGTTGGATTCGCGGGGACGGAACCACGAGAAGACATGCTGCGGCGAACCGAGGAACGGGCGCAGTACCCACGCCATTTGCGCGCCCACCAGTCCGAAAACCACGATCCAGACCCGAAACACCGTTCTTACATCCTTGCTGATGAGACTGCCTGCCATATTATCCAGCGCGCTCGGCGGCGTTTTGGGCAATCCGGGCGCATAGGTTGGGGCAGATGGGAACGGCGCGGGCGCGTTGGGATTTAGAGGTGATGAAGCAGACGCGACAGGCGGCGCGGGTTCCGGCGTCTGGAACGAACCGGGCAAATCCATGATGGGCGGCGAAGAGGGCGTGACAAGCTGCGTCGGCGTGGAAGCCGAAGCGGGAATGGAGTCCACAATGGCGAGACTCAGGCGGTGCAGCGTCATCAGCATGTAGCGCAAACCGAGAAAGCCCGCAATGGTGAAAATCAGGACGTTGAGCAGCAGCATAAACGGGTAACTGGTCGTGCTGGCGGCGAAAAAGGCCACAATCGGGCCGAGGGATGCAAGCACGGTCAGCATCACGATCAGCGAAATTACCAATAGCCGCAGCACGGACAACACGGATAGCCGCGACCCGACAAGGGCGTTGAACACATACAGGGAAGGAAACGTCACGGCAAGCGTGAGGAAGAACAGGATCGGCACTTTCAGGGTGGTGGCGAACACCTGCAAAACCGGCGCGTGTCCCCCCTGAAACAGCGCGTAACACCCCATGCAGATGCCGTAAATCGCGCCCAAAATGATGCCCAGAACCGCCAGCCCACCGACAGGCTGCTCAATCTCCCCGTTTCACAGCGCGGCGGGCCGGGTCGCTTCCCCTCGTATCACGCGATCAAGATACCGTAACCACGTCAACATCGCTCGTTATCCCTCCATTCTTCCAATTATCGCCTATACGGAAGGAGACGAAGATTTTGTTTCAAGCAGTGCCGCGTCTATAACCAGCCACCAATCACCCACTCACGGCGTAAGCGGATGCCCATTCTCGTAGACGGTGGGGAAATGCTTACCTTGCAAGATTTCTCCCGGCGCGACTTCGACATTGTGTTCCACAAGATGGGTGCGGCGCGGGTCTTTTTCGTAGCGCGTGTAACCCGGCATATAGTGGACGGCAATCGCGGGACGGCCCCGCTCCGAGCGGTTGGGCGGGCTGCCGTGCCACGTCAGGCAATGATGCAGTCCGGCGTGTCCCTTCTTGACGGGCATGGGAACGGGCGTGACATTGATGCCTTCAGGAAGCAGGCTCAGGTCGGGCGCGGGCGAAAAGTCGTCGCGGTTCGTGCCAATCGTTCCGCCCTTGTGCGGCCCCCATTTGTGGCTGCCCGGAACCATCCACATGCAGCCGTTTTCTTCGTCCGCGTCGTCCAAAGCCACCCATGCGCTGACCAGATCGGCGGGCTGAATAATCGGCCAGTAGGGATGATCCTGATGCCAGTCCGTCGGCCCGCCCACGCGGGGCGGTTTGTACTGCACCTGATCGTGCCACAATCGCAGCGTATCCGTACCGATAACTTCCGCCACCATTTCGGTCATGTCCGGCTCGTACAGATGGGCGCGGAACAGCCCATCGGCCTCCCATATATTGACGATCTGCACGACAACGTTTTCCCGCTGCCCGTTCAGGTTGCGCAGGGATTCGGGCTGCGACGCGGAACGCCCCTCCATCACGGCAAACATCCGTTCGCGCAGGGCGTCCGCCTGCTCGTCGCTGATGACGCGCCCAACCTGCAAATAACCCTTCTCGTGAAACTCCGCAATCTGTTCTTCAGTGAGCATGCTTTGTTCTCCTCCCGTTAATTCGGCAACATGGCGGCTAAATGAGTATTCATTATACCCGCGCCGCCGTCCTCTATCAGCGCCCGCGCTTCGGCGGGGCAGCGCAAATCACGGTCAAGTACCGCCGGGTTGGGGAGGGAAGGCGCGTTTGGGCCGGTCACAACAGAAGGTGAGGATGCGCAAAAGCCGCAAGCATCTTCATGCCAGTGAGGAGATCGTCTGGATGCGCGTGGTCAGGCCGTTTTCGGATGCCGTTCCCGGCCTTTTGACAGGGGTATTTATATCTGTAACGCGCAACGCCACGCGCCGCAATACGCATACTGCGCGGCATAGTACGGATCGTCGAACGGAGTGATGATAACGCCCTCTTTGCCGACGGCATGGATAAAGAAATGTTCGCTTAACGCCATGCCGACATGGGTGATGCCGCGTTTGCGCGGGTCGCTGCGCCCGCCGAAAAAGACCAGATCGCCCGCCTGCGCGGGAACATCCACGTCCAGGCGCGTCCCCAATTCCGACGCGGCCTGCATGTAAGCGTCGCGGGGCAATGTCACGCCAAATGTGGCATAAATTCGTTGCGCAAAGCCGGAGCAGTCGAAGCCGAACGGCGTTGTGCCGCCCCAGAGATAGGGAGTGCCGAGAAACCGGCGGGCTAACTGACAGGCCGCTTCCCCGTCCCATTCGCGCGGATACGGCCAATTGGCGAGAGAATGGACGGTTTCCGCTTGCACATATCCCGCCTGTACTCGCCCCGCGTCTTCCGCCTGCCAGCCGATGGGCAGTTGAACCAACAATCCTCCCGCTGCTTTCGGGCGTTCCGTCAGGGGCGTTTGAACCCATGTTCCGAACACCAGTTTGGAAGTTTGCGCGGCGTCGTTTCCGGCCTGATTACGCAAAACCGCGAAATCCGCCGTGACGCAATGCGCCTGCCCCACCTGTTGCCCGAACGGCCACTGTTGTTCTTCGGACGGCAATGCCGGATCGAACGGGCGCAAATGCCGCTCCCATACCCACCCCTCGTAAGCGTCCGCTGTCCGTATGCGGACATACTCGCCCTCGCGGGCAAGCCGCAGCGCGTTGTCGCCCCAGATCGCCTGGCTGACCTGCTCGCTGCTTCCGTTCGGCTCCGCCCGCATCGGCGCGACGTTATGGGTGATTACGGCGTTGAAAGTATTCATAGGTAGATGAGTAGATGGGTAGGTCGGTAGATGGGTAGCCTGTATTGTTATAGCACAAAACTGTAAAAGACAGAAATTTCTACCCATCTACTCATCTACTCATCTACTCATCTCCCCTCCCACCGGCATACTGCGCAGGCGCGGGCGGAGGGAACCTCGGCTCCAGAAGGTCAGGCGGGCAGGCGCGGTATAGCCGTGTTCGTGTCCATTGTGTTCGGCGACAGGCGCGGGGGCGGATTCGGCGCGTGTCTCTTCCGCCATGTAACTGCGCGCCAGGTCGCCCAATTTGCTCAACGCCTGCTCATGGGCGGGCTGCATTTCCAGACCGCTATTCAGGCACAAATCCAGCAGCGCCAATGTTTCTTCTCTGGACAGCGGCAGGGCTTTCGGTTCAGCAGTGGTGTGGTACATGAGAATCAACTCCCGGTAAATCTGCATAACGGCAGAAGCGAATGTGAGCGCAAGTGAATGACATTGCGGGCGGGGGCATATTGTGCTGCATTAGAACCCCGGTCAAACAACAAAGCCCGCGCATAATAGGATAGGTCTATTATGCGCGAGCTTTGTTGTTTTGTCATTGCAACCTGTCACAGCCTCGGTGTGAGATACGTCACAGGCGTCAAATTTTACACGGAAACTTAGAAGTGGACGGCCAGCGCGCGGTTAAATACGTTGGCGGAAGCGGCCTTTTCTTCGGGCTTCGACTTCTTTAACCGCTTTTTCCACCGCGCTGACGATGGAAGGATCATTGGGAGACATTTTGGCGGGGAAGCGGGCAATCACTTCGCCCTTGCGGTTGACCAGAAACTTGGCGAAGTTCCAGTCAATCGGTTTGGCGAATTTCGGATCAGTCTTCTCATCGAGCAGGTACTTGTACAGCGGGGCGGTGTCGTCGCCTTTGACCACGATTTTGGAGAACATCGGGAAGGTCACTTTGTACAGGTCGGTGCAGAACTGCTTGATCTCTTTCTCATTGCCCGGTTCCTGCCCGCCGAAGTCGTTGGACGGGAAGCCGAGAATGACAAAGCCCTTGTCTTTGTTGTCATCGTACATCTTTTGAAGCGCCTTGTACTGGGGCGTGTTGCCGCACTTGGACGCGACGTTGACGATCATAATGACATCGCCCTGATAGCGGGCGAGGTTCACCGGCTTGCCGTCAATGTCTTTCATGGTGTACTTGAGCAGGTCGGACACATCGGTTTTCACGTTCGGGTAGCCGGTCACGGTGGGTTTGGCATCGCCGCCCATCGCGTTGGCGTCCGTCACGCCCGCGAGTTTGGCCTCATAGATGTTGTCGAAGTCGGCGAATGACAGGCCGTGCGCCTTGTAGAACTTGCCCCGGAAGTTGCGGGGGCCGCCCGGATTGACGTGGCAGTAGTTACACTCCTTCATCTCTTTCTTGGCGAAGGCGGGGGTTGCCTGCGCGGGCCGGCTCCACAGGGAAAGCGCGGTCAGCAGGGTCGCCAGGGCAAGTCCCAGGCGGGTAAAACGAGAGTTCAGCATACGGTTCCTCCATTGGGTGCGAGACAATCGGGCGCAGAAAGCGCGCGATTGTCGGCGTTCAGGGCGTTGCATAACGTTCAAGACGTTCAAAAGGGCGCGACGGGGAGCGACGCAACGCCGGACGCGGACGGCGGCGCAACTCCTTTGACAGCGTTATTCGCCAAATGTTCTGTGGAATCCTTTTATTCGCCATTCCACCAGTATATTTTAGCCGAATTTGGCGCAGTTTGCGTTCATTCGCGTTCATTCGCGGCTATTCTTTCTGCGTTGTCATGGATTCGCGGCATGAATCCGGCGGGCGGGCGGCGAATAAAGGGCTATGATTACCGGAGAACTCAAAAGTCAGATTGACCGCATCTGGGACGCCTTCTGGTCGGGCGGTATTGCCAATCCCCTCGAAGTGATGGAGCAGATCACGTACCTGCTGTTTATCAAGCGGCTGGACGAACTGCACACGGCGCAGGAGCGGAAAGCCAACCGGCTGAACCGTCCCCTTGAAGGCCGCATTTTCCCTGAAGGTGAAACGGACAGGGGCGTTCCTTACGAGAACCTGCGCTGGTCGCGCTTCAAGCATTTTGAGGCTGCAACGATGTTCGAGACGGTTGGGGACGGCGTGTTCCCGTTTATCCGCAACCTGCAAAGTGAGCGGGAAGACTCGACGTATGCCCGCCACATGCGGGACGCCCGCTTTACCATTCCCACGCCCCCGCTGCTGGCGCGCGTCGTGGATATGCTCGACCATGTTCCGATGGAGGACCGAGACACCAAAGGCGACGTGTATGAGTACATGCTCGGCAAAATCGCGAGCGCGGGGCAGAACGGGCAGTTTCGGACGCCTCGCCATATCATTCGCCTGATGGTGGACATGACCGCGCCGCGCCCGGACGACATTGTGTGCGACCCGGCCTGCGGAACGGGCGGATTTTTGGTGGCGACGGGCGAGTATCTGCGCGAAACGCACCCGGAAATTTTTACGGACGCGACGCGCCTGCATCATTTCAACGAGACGCTGTTCAACGGCTTCGATTTCGACAACACGATGCTGCGTATCGGCAGCATGAATCTGGCGCTGCACGGCATTGAAAACCCCAACATCCGCTACAAAGATTCGCTCGCCGAGGAACACGCGGGGGAAGACGAGCATTACACGCTGATACTCGCCAATCCGCCGTTTGCCGGGTCGCTGGACGAGTCGAACTGCGCCAAAGACCTGCTGCGGATTGTGAAAACCAAAAAGACCGAACTGCTGTTTCTGGCTCTGTTTTTGCGGCTGCTCAAACCCGGCGGGCGGGCGGCGATTATCGTGCCGGACGGCGTTTTGTTCGGTTCGTCCACCGCGCACAAAGCGCTGCGGCGTATCCTCGTGGAAGACCAGAAACTGGATGCGGTGATTTCGATGCCGTCCGGCGTGTTCAAGCCATACGCGGGCGTTTCCACCGCCATTCTCCTCTTCACCAAAACCAATTCCGGCGGCACGGAAACCGTCTGGTTCTACGACATGCAGGCGGACGGGTTTTCTCTGGATGACAAGCGCGTTCCGCTGGACACGACAAAACACGGCAACAACAACCTGCCCGACATTCTGAGCCGCTGGCGGAACCGAACAAACGAAGCGCCCCGAACCCGCGCCGAGCAATCGTTTTGCGTTCCCAAAGCCGACATCGCCGCCAAAAACTACGACCTGAGTCTGAACCGCTACCGCGAAGTGACCCAAACCGCCGTCGCCTACGACCCGCCGGAACAGCTTCTGGACGAACTCGCGGAACTGGAAACCGACATTCAGCAGGGGCTGGAACGGCTTCGGAGTCTGCTGAAAGCCTCGGCGTGAGGCGGGGGCTTCTACCCTCATCCGGGCTTCGCCCACCTTCTCCCTGCAAGGGAGAAGGCTAAGGTGGTAGTCTGGTGGGTTGGTTAGAAAGTTGTTTCAGATGTGTGGATTGCTTACAGTCTCCCTCATCTCTCATTCAACCGCCCATTGAATAGTTTAGCCTTCTCCCTTGCAGGGAGAAGGTGGCCGAAGGCCGGATGAGGGTAGAATCTTACGGTTCCGCAGGATCCTCCCCCTGAAACCGGGTGCAGGTTTGCGCAATCAGGGTCAGGACGCCTTCAAGGTTGTCGCGCACATCGGTATTGGTGACGCGCAGGGTGTGGTGGCCGTGCAGGGCAAGCCACTCGTCACGCATGGCGTCGCGTTCCACCGTGCCGTTGTGCGAACTGCCGTCCACTTCCACGAGCAGGCGGGAGGCGGCGCAGTAAAAGTCGGCAATATATCTGTCCAGAACGACCTGACGGCGGAACTTGTGTCCCTCACATTTGCGGTCACGTAGCTGTGTCCACAAGCGTGTTTCCATCGGCGTCAGGGCGCGACGAAACTGGCGGGCGCGTTCGGTGAGTTGGGGCTGGATGCGCAGGTGTTTCTCGTCGGGCATGGGTTGGGGTTCCGTAGTTGGAAGTTTCTACCCTCATCCGTCGGGGGCCACCTTCTCCCTGCAAGGGAGAAGGCTAATGTGGTAGTCTGGTGGGTTGAATAGGGGTTAGTTTAGGCATATAATTGGTTTATTCCTGCGCGGTTCAGGAATGTTCCATCCAACCCGCCCAATCTCACAATTTAGCCTTCTCCCTTGCAGGGAGAAGGTGGCCGGAGGCCGGATGAGGGTAGAACCCCCCAACGTTCGCCCAATCCTCTCTTTTTTGCACACGCGGCCTGTTGTTTTTTGGCTTGGCAAATCCACAAACCGGTTCACAGGAAAAAAGGCGGTACATAATGAACGAAAACTTTGTGCGATTAGGTGACACACTCTTATTCATGCGTAATGGTCTTTCTGTGAAACAATCAAAGTCCGAAGGCGGCTTGCCTATAACGCGGATTGAGACTATTTCAAAAGCAATCATCAACGCTGAAAAAGTAGGCTATGCTGGATTAGAATTATCTCAATGCAAAGGATGGTTGCTGGAAGAAGGGGACATCCTTTTTAGCCACATCAATAGCATTGAGCATTTAGGGAAGTGTGCAATGTATGAAGGCAACCCGGAAACGCTGGTTCATGGAATGAACTTGCTTTGTCTTCGTACCAATCCTGAAATCACATATTCGCGCTTTCTGTTGCGTTTCCTACGTTCACCGAACTTTCGCGTTCCCTTAGAACGGATAATTAATCCTTCAGTGAATCAGGCAAGCGTTTCTATTTCGAACCTGAAAGAAATCAGGATTCCACTCCCGCCCCTTGCCGAACAAAAACGCATCGCCACCATTCTCGACGAAGCCGACGCCCTGCGCCGCAAACGCCGCGAAGCCCTCGCCAAACTCGACGCGCTCTTGCAGTCGGTCTTTCTGGATATGTTCGGCGACCCGGTGACAAATACCAAAGGTTGGGAATTGGCTACGATTGGTGACATGGTACAAGACGTTTCTTATGGAACAAGCAGCAAAGCTGGTTCCGAAGGCGCGTTTCCCATTTTGCGTATGGGTAACATCACGTATGATGGCAGTTGGAACTTTGCGGACTTGAAGTATATTGACCTTACCAAAGCAGAGCAACCCAAATACCTTGTTCGTCGTGGAGATATTCTTTTCAATCGAACCAACAGCAAGGAATTGGTAGGAAAAACCGCTGTATACCGCGAAGAAAAACTAATGGCTTACGCAGGCTATTTAATACGAGTGCGCCCGAAACCAGAACATAGTTCCGAGTACATTTCCGCATACCTCAACAGTGTTCACGGCAAGACGGTTCTGCGTAACATGTGCAAAAGCATTATTGGCATGGCAAACATCAATGCCAGTGAATTGAAAACTATTCCAATAATGGTTCCGCCTTCACCGCTTCAGAGTGAGTATGAAAAGAAAGTGGCAGCAATTCGCGCTATGCGCGAACCACATCAAAAGTCATTAAGCCATTTAGAGACGCTGTTTACGTCGCTTCAGCAGCAAGCCTTTTCGTCACCGCCGACCGAAACGAACACGACCGAAACGCCCATACCGCCATGTCTAACTTTCAATTTCTAAATTCGGAATGGCCGGAACTGTACACGGCTGCCGCCCGCGTGGAAAGCCTCGCCCTGACCGATCCCCGCGCCGCCTGCTTTTATGCCCGCCGGGCGCTCGAACTGGCGGTCAACTGGCTGTACGCGCATGACCTGACCCTTTCCCCGCCCTACGATGATACGCTTTCCGCCCTGCTTCACGAGCCGACGTTTCGCCGTCTGGTTCCCAACGAGGTGTTTGTCAAAACGCGGGTTGTCAAGGATTTGGGCAACGAGGCGGTTCACAGCAGCCGGAATGTGGAAACGCGCGATTCGGAACAGGCCACGCGGGAACTGTTTCATATCTGCTGGTGGCTGGCCCGGACGTATACCCGCCAGAACATTGCCCTGTACGCCGGACTCGCTTTCGATACAAGCCTGCTTTCCGCCCGCGCCAAACATGCCGCCGCGCAAAAGGCCCTGACCGCGCAGCAACTGCAAACCCTGCAAGCCGAACTGGAAGCCCGCGACAAAACCCTCAAAGCGCAGGCGGACGCCCTGCACGACGCGACGAAAACCGCCACGCAACTGGACGCCGAGATCAAGCAGCTGAAGGCCGAAGTCGCGCTTGCCAAAAAGCAGAACGAAGCGGTTCCCGACAACCACGATTATTCGGAAGCGCAGACCCGCGACTTCTTCATTGATTTGCTATTGCGCGAAGCGGGCTGGCCCCTGCTGAAACCGGAAGACCGCGAGTTTCCCGTCACGGGCATGCCCAACGCGCAGGGCAAAGGCTACGTGGATTATGTTTTGTGGGGCGACAACGGCCTGCCGCTTGCCGTTGTCGAGGCCAAACGCGCCAAAAAAGACTCGCGCATCGGGCAGCAGCAGGCCAAACTCTATGCCGACTGTCTACAGGCGAAGTACGGGCAGCGCCCGATTATCTTCTACACCAACGGCTACGAAACGTGGCTGTGGGACGACCTGAACTATCCGCCCCGACCCGTGCAGGGCTTTTACAAAAAGGATGAACTGGAACTGCTGATTCAGCGCCGAACAACGCGCAAACCCATCGCCAACGCGCCCATCAACACCGCCATTGTAGAACGCCCGTATCAGCATCTCGCCGTTCGGGACGTGTGCGCGGGATGGGAAAAGCAGCAGCGCAAAGGCCTTGTGGTTATGGCGACGGGCGCGGGCAAAACCCGAACCGTGATTGCCCTGTGCGAACTGCTGCAAAAATGCAACTGGATCAAGCGCGTCCTGTTTCTGGCGGATCGCGTCGCGCTTGTCAATCAGGCCGCCAATGCCTTCAAAACGCATCTGCCCGGCAGTACGCCCGTCAACCTTGTGCTGGAAAAAGAGGACATGAGCAGCCGCGTGTACCTGTCCACCTATCCGACGATGATGGGCCTGATAGATGATGTGAAAAGCGGGGCGCGGCGGTTCGGCTCAGGCCATTTCGATCTGGTTGTCATTGACGAGGCGCACCGCAGCGTGTACCAGAAATACGGCGCGATTTTCGGCTACTTCGATAGCCTGCTTGTCGGCCTGACCGCCACGCCCAAATCGGAAGTGGACAAGAACACCTACAAACTCTTCGATCTGGAAAGCGGCGTCCCCACCTCCGCGTATGAACTGGAAGAGGCCGTGCGCGACGGCTGGCTGGTTCCGCCCCGCGCCTTCTCCGTTCCCGACAAGTTTCTGCGCGAGGGCATCAAGTACGCCGAATTGAGCGAGGACGAGCAGGCCGAATGGGACGCCAAAGATTGGGGCGAGGAGGGCGCGATTCCCGACGAGGTGAACGCGAACGACCTGAACAAATGGCTGTTCAACAAGGACACGGTAGACAAGGTATTGCGCGACCTGATGACCAACGGGCAGAAAGTGGACGGCGGGGACCGACTCGCCAAAACCATCATCTTCGCCAAAAACCACGAACACGCGCTGTTCATTCAGGAGCGGTTCGACCACAACTATCCGCATCTCAAAGGCCGTTTCGCCCGCGTGATTGACCACTACGAAACCTACGCCCAGAACATACTGGACGACTTTTCCACGCCCGACAACAATCCCCATATCGCCATTTCGGTAGATATGCTGGATACGGGCATAGACGTTCCCGAAGTCGCCAATCTTGTCTTTTTCAAAATCGTTCGTTCCAAAACCAAGTTCTGGCAGATGATCGGCAGGGGTACGCGCCTGCGTCCTAACCTGTTCGGACCGGGCAGGGATAAAGCGTTTTTCACCGTGTTCGATTACTGCCAGAACTTCGAGTACTTTGGCGCGAACCCCAAAGGCATGGAGGGCGTTTCACAGGAAGCGCTCGGCACAAAACTGTTTCTGCGCCGATTGGAACTGCTGCAAACCGTCCGGCAAACCGCGCAGTCCGAACAGGCCGCGCCCCTTCAGGTAGCGGAAGCGTCACCCGCCTACGGCGCATTGGATGTGGAACTCGCGGACAGATTGCACGGCGAAGTGGCGGCCATGAACGTGGATAACTTTGTCGTGCGCCCCAAACGCCGCTATGTGGAACAGTACGGCGAACGCAAAGTGTGGGACGAACTGGCGAACGAGCAGGCAAGCGAAATCGCCGAACAGCTTGCCGGCCTCCCCTCCGAACTCGACCCGGAAGACATTACGGCCCGCCTGTTCGACCTGCTGCTGCTCAACCTGCAACTGGCTTTGTTACGCGCCGAACCCGCCTTGCCGCGCCTGCAATCACAGGTGCGCGACATTGCCGACAGCTTGGAAATGAAAGAGAGTATTCCCCTCGTTGCCGCGCAAATGCCGCTGATTCAGGAGATACAAACCGATGAATTCTGGATGGGCGTCACCGTTGCGGAACTGGAAACCGTTCGCAAACGCCTGCGCGATCTGGTGAAGTACATTGACAAAGACAGGCGCGTTCCCATTTATACCGATTTTGAGGACGAACTTGGGGCGGGCGTGGAGATGACGTTATCGGGACTGGCTTCCGGCATAGACGCCGCGCAGTACCGCAAAAAAGTGGAAGCGTTCCTCAACGCGCAGCGCGAACACCCCGCCGTTGTCAAACTGCGCTACAATGAGCCGCTCACCACAAATGACGTAAAGGCATTGGAAAACCTGCTGTACGAATTGGGCGGCGAGGGGAGCCGCGCGCAGTTCGAGCAGGCGTACCGCCCGAACGACAGTCTGGGCGCGTTTATCCGCAAACTGGTCGGGCTGGAACCGGAGGCGGTCCGCAAAGCGTTCGGCAAATATCTGGCCGGTTCCCCCTACAACGCCAACCAGATTCGGTTCATCAACCAGATCATCGAATACCTCACTCGAAACGGCGTGATGGACGCGGGCCTTCTCTACGAGCAGCCCTTCACCAATTACAGCCCGCTCGGACTGGACGGCCTGTTCCCCGAAACCGACGCCGCCGACATCGCGCAAATCCTCGCCCTCATCAACACCAACGCAGGCTGGCAGCAAGCCTACGCGGGAATGCGTTAGCGCCGATGGCTATGAAGCAGACACGTTTATAGTGTCCCCCTCCTTTGCCGCAATTCGTGGAACAAGAGACAACTACACCCGTATTATACACAGGTTATAATTGTCTCTCGACGTTGTCGCATGTCGTTTGGAAGGAGAAACTCATGTTCTGCAAACGTTTCCGCGCGTGTCTCGTTCCTGTCTGCGCCGCCCTTATGCTTACCACAGGGATTACGCCTGCCGTTCGCGGGCAGGGCGACGCGCCGGACCTCCTGCTCACCCGCAAAGCCGCCGCCGGGGGCGATTTAACCGCTATGTTCAATCTCGGAATAATGTACCTGAACGGTGAAGGCGTCCCCCAAAATGGCAGGGAAGCCTTCAAGTGGTTTCTCAGAGGCGCCGAAGCGGGTGAGTTCACACGCCATGTTGAATCTCGGAGCGCTGTACGAAGACGGGCGTGGCGGCGTCAAAAATGAGAAAGAGGCCATGCGGTGGTATCGCAAAGCCGTCGCCGGGGGAGAGTCCTTAGGCATGTTCAATATCGGCTTGATGTACGCAGAGGGGCGCGGCGTCGCCAAAGATAATGTGGAAGCCGTCAAGTGGTTTCGCAAAGCCGCCGCCTCGGGAGATTCGTTCGGAATGAACAGTCTTGGAGTAATGTACGCAGGCGGTCTGGGCGTTCCTAAAAGCGACACGGAGGCCGTGAAATGGTACCGCAAAGGCGCGGAAGCGGGATCCGTGAAAGCAATGTATGCGCTCGGAACACGGTACGCGGACGGTCGCGGCGTTACTAAAGATAATGCGGAAGCGCGCAAATGGCTTCGCAAAGCCGCCGAAGCCGGAAATGCCGAGGCAAAACTGGAGTTGCTTCGCATGGGCAAATAGGTTTCTATTCCTGTGGAATATCGTTCGGAAAGGAAGGAAAACACTGTGAACTGCAAACATTTCCGCAAATCTCTCGTTTCTGCCTGCGCCGCTCTTGTGCTTACGACGACCATCATGTCTTTCAGTCTCGCGCAGAATGGCGCGGCAGCCTTCTCGCAATACAGCAAAGCCGCCGCCGGGGGCGACGCGAATGCAATGTACAATGTCGGTTTATGCTACTTGAAAGGCGAGGGCGTTTCTAAAAATGAAGTAGAAGCGGCAAAGTGGTTTCGCAAATCCGCCGATGCGGGCAGCCCTTTGGGAATGTTCAATGTCGGAGCGATGTGCGCCGCCGCGCATGATGATAAAGAGGCCGCAAAGTGGTATCGCAAAGCCGCCGACGCGGGCAATTCTCACGGCATGTACAATCTCGGAGTGGCGTACTTGAACGGCATAGGTATCGCCAAAGATGGCGTCGAGGCCGTCAAGTGGTTTCGTAAATCCGCCGATGCGGGCAATCCCAACGCAATGTCCAACCTCGGCTCGATGTATGCCGCTGGTCGCTTTGGCCTCCCCAAAGATGAGAAAGAAGCCGTCAAGTGGTATCGCAAAGCCGCCGAAGGAGGCAGCGCTTTAGGAGTATTAAATCTCGGCGCCATGTATGAACACGGTCTGGGCGTCAAGCAGGATTATACGGAAGCGCTCAAGTGGTATGCGAAAGGCGTAGACGCGGGCGACCCAAATTCGATGTTCAATTACGGAGTGATGTACTTCAAGGGCCTAGGCGTCGCGCAAAATGATAAAGAGGCTTTGAAGTGGTTTCGCAAAGCCGCCGATGGAGGCAATGAGAAGGCGAAACTCGCCCTGAAAAAACTGGGGCAATAACTTATTTTCCCGGTTCAAAGTTCAAAACCGGCGTTTCAAACCTGACCAGATAATATCGGCAAGCGAATGCGTGGTTCCCGCCAGAACGAAGCCGCTCGCCAGCGCGAGCGTCTCCTGCGGATGCGCCTGCGCCAGCGCGAACAGGGATTGCCACTGCTGCTGCGCAAGCTGCGTCGCGTCGTAATGCGGCCCCAACCGGCTTATCCCCCATACCACAAGCCACCCCAAAAGTGTGCAGACAAGCGCGAGATACGCCGCCCGTATCACGCCCCCTAATATCAATCCGTGCGACACCCACGAGCGGTGCGGAACCAACATCTGGTACGGCTTCCACAAAAATCGCAGCAATCCCCAGCGCCGGTACTCTTTACTGTCCAAATCCAGATCGCCCGCGCAGGCGTATCCGGCAAACAGGTAGGAGATCGTGAACAGCGCGGCGAAATTCGTATTCGGATGCGGCGTAAAGGCAAAATACGCGCCATTGGCCGCTGCCGCCGTAATCAAGGTTATCATGTCATGGGCTTTCGCGCCGGGCATTCGTTTACTCCTGTAGTTAGGGTTTTAAGGTTTCAGGGTTTTAGGTTGTTAGGCTTTAGTATGACACGCAAAGGACAAAGTTATGATGATGCGCCGTTGTGCCGGTCTGACGGTTTTGTTGACGCTGCTACTGCCCGCTTATACGGGGGTGAAAACCGTTGCCGGAACTCCCGCAATGATGCAAGGGCAGGCCAAAACGCAAAACAAACCGAACGGCGTTGCCAACCCGGATTTTGAGCAGGGCGTTGTGGGACAGCCGCCGCCGGGATGGTTCGTGCCGCCCCCGGTTATGGCTGCTGGATACAGCGCGGTCATCAGCAATGACAAACCCAAAAGCGGCAGGCAGTGCGTCCTGCTGGCAGGCGGGCCGAACGTGAAGGCGGGCGGGCAGGCGTTCGGCAACATCATGCAGGCAATGGACGCCACGCCGTACCGGGGCAAGCGTGTCCACTTCCACGCTTCCCTGCGTTTGCAGGCTGCGGGTCCGGGCGATCAGGCGCGAATCTGGCTGCGCGTGGATCGGGCGGGAGGCGGCATGGGCCTGTTCGACAACATGAACGACCATCCGCTTACTGTCGGCGACAAAGTGTGGCGCGACTTCGATATTGTGGGCGACGTTGAAGCGGACGCGGCGCAAATCAACTTCGGACTGCTGCTGATTGGAACAGGTAAGGCGTGGATGGACAATGTTTCCCTCACCATCGAAGGCGATGCCAGGGAAGCCAAAGTTGACGCCACGCCTGCGGTTGCGCTGCCTGCGCCTTCGGCAGCAACAACCGAACGGTTGGCCGGATTGTGCCGGGTCTGGGGCGCGGCCAAATATTTCCATCCCTGGCTGGCCTACAAAGATAATGATTGGGATGCCGCCCTTGTTGCCGCAATCCCGAAAGTTCGCGCGGCCAAAAACGCCGGAGAGTACAAAGCCGCGATTGACGGCCTGCTGGCAACCCTCCATGACCCGGCCACCCATACGCAGCCGACACCGGGAACCACTGCCGAACCCGCCAACAGCGACAATGCCCCATCCGCGCAGGCAGGCGGCAAAAACGGCAATCCCGCCAAACCACAGCCCTATATCCGCTGGCTGGATGACAGGAAAACAGCCCTAATCGTTGCCGACGATTGGACGCAGTTTGCGGGCAACATGGACAAAATCAGCCAATTCGCCACCGTGATGCGGGAAGCGGGCGCGGCTTCGACTGTTATCTTCGATCTACGCGCTACGTCTTCGGACGAGATAGCGGCGTATTCCTTCCGCTACAGTTTTGAACAGGCGCTTCCCCTGCTGCTCACTTCGGATTTATCCCTCGCCACGTCCCGGCATCGCCTGTACTCCGGCTATCCGCCCCAATCCGGCGGAACCAGCGGCGGCTACTATGCGGCGTGGGTGACGCGGCAGGCCGAAGTGATGCGGGCGCGAAGAAGCCCGTCTGCCGCCTCGCCCCGCATGACGTTTCTCGTCAACCCTAATTCTGGCGGCATTGCCGATATAATCAGCGGCTTGCAGGCAGCGAAACTGGCAACAATCGTGCAGGAGGGCGAGTCGCAAACGGATGGGGGCGCGGAAACCTACGCCATGACCCTGCCCGACAATGTTACTGTGACATTGCGAACCGGGGAATTCGTCAGTCCGAGCGGCGGCATCGGCTTTCATCCCGACCTGACCGTTCCCGTCTCGAAAGATCGGAGCGACGCGAACCCCGCCTTTGTCGCCGCGCGTAAAGCCGCGCTTCAGCCGATGGGAACCGCAAAAACACCACTTGCCGCGCCCGCCGGGTTGAGCGCGCGCCCGGAAAACACCTATCCTGGCATGTCGTATCCCAACGCCGAATACCGCCTGCTGTCCCTGTTCCGCTTATGGAACGTGATCCACTACTTTTATCCCTACAAGCATTTAATGGACACGAGTTGGGACAAAACCCTGACGGATTTCATTCCCCAATTTGAACCCAACGCCAACGCGCTGGATTACGCCACAACCGTCGCGCATCTTGTTGCCCGCTTGGACGACTCGCACGGCTTCACGCGCAATCCCGTTCTGGAACAGCAGTTGGGAGGAGCAACCGCGCCCCTCGCGCTGAAAGAGATCGAGGGCAAAACCGTTGTGGTTGCGATTGCCGAAGGGCAGAAGGCTAACGTTGGGGGTATTGAAGTTGGGGATACGATTTTCGCGCTGAACGGCGAAGACATTGCCAAACGGCGCGAGGCATTGGGCCGTTTGTTCGCCGCGTCCACGCCGCAGGCGTTGAGCGGACGCATCGCCCCGTATCTATTGCGCGGCAATCCCGGCGGCAAGATAACCGCGCGGGTTCAGGGCAAAGACGGGACCGTTCGCGAGGTGGAACTCGCCTGTTCCGTGCCGTATGTGGTCCCGCCGTCCCGAACCACACCCGTTTTCGGCGTCCTACCGTCCGGTTTGGGCTACATGGATCTGGCGCGATTGACGCCGCAGCAGGTGAACGAAGCTTTTATCAAGGTGAAGGACACTCCCGGCCTGATTTTCGATATGCGCGGCTATCCCAATGGAACCGCGTGGACGATTGCGCCGCATCTTACGAATAAGCGCGTACCCGCCGCCCGCTTCCAGCGTCCCGAACCGCACACCCCGGACGGGGACGTTGCCACAACCCTTCAGTTCGTTCAGTATGCCGAGGGCGGCAAGGGCGACATATACAAAGGCAAAGTGGTGGTCTTAATCAACGAGGACGCCATCAGTCAGGCCGAGCATACCTGCCTGTTCATCGAGTCGTGTACGCCCACAACCTTCATCGGGACGCCGACAATGGGCGCGAACGGCGACGTTACCAATGTCATTCTCCCCGGCAACATTCAGGTCAACTTCACCGGCCACGACGTGCGCCACGCCGACGGTCGCCAACTCCAGCGCGTCGGCATCCAGCCCAACATCCGAGTCGCGCCGACGGTTGAAGGCATCCGTCAGGGCAAAGACGAAATACTGGAAGCCGCCATTGCCCACCTGACCGGCAAAAAGTGAAACGCTACAGCTTCTCTAAAATAGCCTGAATGTCGTTGAGGGGAAGGTACAAACCCTTGTCCCTGTCAATAGCGGAGCAAGGGTGCATGGTAAAGCCGTACACGTCGCGCATGTACAATCTTTTGCCTGCTTTGGTGGCTTCGCGGATGTGCATTCCCGAAACGCCTACTCTGGCGGCAACATCAACCGTGACGCGAAACGCCTGTATCAACAGCGCGTCCCCAATTCCCATGCGCTTGTAATTGACATGGCGGGCGAGGTAATCCAGAAGAATTAGTGGCTGACGGATAGTTCCAAAGACAGTTTGATGCCAGAACTCAGCGGTATCAACACAAAGCGTGAAATACCCGGCAACAAACGCCGGAGATTGGGAGTAATCCAGCAGGAGGTAGGTTCGCCGCAGATTGATCCTGACATCGCGTTTGGCATAAATGTCCAGATAATCGTTCAGAGCAGCATTTCCACAATCAAACGAAGTAAGGTCATGCTGCTCTGTGAGGAGTTCAAATCGGAAACGGGAGGAAGGCTGCATGGTATCTACATCAACTAAAGTGTCTCGGACATAATGCGCTTATAATTGGCTACCGCTTCCAGCATCCGCGCCGATGGCTCGCGCGCAGGGCTATTGAACGCTTCCATTAGAATGCAGCCCTCTTCCGGCGTTAGTTGCTGTTCGTCCGCTGTGACGGTTTGAAAACGCGCATTTTCGTCATCCGAAACTTCCTTCAGCGCGGCTTGCAGGCTGGAGAGTTGCTTGTCGTCCAAGTTGGCAATCATAGCCGATACCTGTTTTAATTTGTCGGACTTATAGGTAGTCGCCATGTTTCGCGCCCTCCTCGCAGCATTGTACTCAGTTGGTCAGCAGAAGTATAACCTCATTATAGCAATTCCCCGTTGGAATGTCAATAAGACAAAATTCTTGCAGACCTTGACGGCGCAAGCTCGTCTTTGTATAATGAGGGGCAGCCTGCATGTGTTTTATCAGCCCGCGCAATGAATTGCTCACCTGTGATAATGAAGTCTGCCTGCGCGGAATCAAGGCGAAGAAGGTTATTTCGTGGACATTCCTGAAAGCGACGACAAAAATCTGACAAGCGATCAAAACGCGACAATTCTGCTGGAAGCCATTCTCGACGAGGCTTGCCGCGAATCAGGCATGTCCACCGTGGAAGTAGAGCAATCAAAGCGCGTTGCAATCATTGAGGAGCGTCTTGTGGGGAGTGGCCGTTCCATTAAAGACGTTTACAAAGAGTGGGAAACCAAAACGCCGGAACAGATACTCCACGAATATAAGGAAGGCTAATTAGCAGCTTATTTGCGCGGCGTGATGGGGCGCAGTTCTTCGGAATGTTCGCGCAGGTAGTTCAGCAGCAGGCGGCGCTTTTCCGGGCCGCGTCCCTCGCCGTCGTTGACTGGCAGCAGGGCAGGCATTTTAGCGCTCACCCATTCGTAAAGGACCGCCCAACGTTTTTTTACGGCGTCTTTGGAAAGGTTCAAACGCAGCGCGATTTCGTCATCGGAGAGACTCTGCAAGGCCACTTCGAGCAACTCCTGTTCATTGGGCTTGAAGTGGAATACAGGCGGCGTGCAGACAAAAACGCGGCTGGCGTAGGAGCCTTCGTCCCGGTGCGCTTCCTGTCGCGTAAGCCCCATCAGGTAGGCATGCTTGTCCGTCGCAGGCGGTTCCCCCTGCGCCTTGTAGTAAGCCGCGTAATCCGTCCGTATTTTGTAGCCGGCCATCTCCAGCGCTTTACAGGGCCAGTCGCCAGTCGCCTCGATGATGACTTCCTTGAAGTTGTAGCCCCGGTAAAACAGGGGGTACTTCTGATCCAGGTAATCCCGAACACGCCGCCTGTTCCCCGCGTCGGGCAGCGCGTCTGCCCATCCCCAACGGGTCGTGAAGGCGTTCAGTCCCTCGCCGCTGTTAGCGATCCTCACCTGTTCCAGCGTGAGCATGGGCCGGGAACCATCCGGCAGCGGGTCATCCAAACGCTGAATGGCATACGGGGAGATTCCCGACTTTGCCAGCCGCATAAACCCATCGCTGACGAATACAGTCTGGGCGCAGCCGACAATGCGGGTTTCAACAGGCTTTTCAATATCCTCCACGATCATGCACAGCATGGCCGGATTGGCGAATACGACATTCCATTCCGTTTCGATGATGCCGCGCATCCCCGCGTCCTGCTCAAACGCGGGAAACAGGGCGCGGTACATGCCGTTAAAATCCCACTTTTCCGCCTTTCGATACGCCAGGTTCATCCGCCGGTTCTCCTCTCCTCCAGACGATACCGGTCAATTCGCCGCCGTAGCCCTGAACTCCTCGTGAAAATAAAGCGTTCAAACAGAATATTTACCCTTTTAGGGTATTGCGATTGTTTGTCCGCTCTGCTATGATTGGCTCATCATTGTTTTCTTCAGCAGACTGCCTGCTTGCCGTAACTTCACAATTTTGCTCATGCCCGCAGGCAGCCAATGCCCTCTACCATGTCAACAACAGGAAAGGAAAGAAAATGCAAATCTGTTTGAAGTGCGCTCGACAGGAGTACCGCATGGACAAGACTACATGCTCATGCGGCGGTACGTTGTGGCCCGTTCAAAATGTTGGCGGCAAATCAGGCAACACAGATGTTGACGAAGCCGCGCGTCTCATCAAAGCGGGTAAAAATCCTTGGATGAAAGAATAACTATGTTCCAATATGGTATCTCATACCTCAACCAATACCGAACATAATCACAGTAGGAGGTCAGCGTGGCTGAGTCACAAGCATTGCAAGTCGCCAACTCGTTTTTAGATGATGTCCAACAACAAATTGATGTTTTTGACCGGATGGACAAACAGCATGAACGCGAAAAGTTCGCGAAACAACTCTTGACTGGCGATCTATCTCGCGCCCAAACGAAGATAGATGAAGCTATGGCGCGCGGCGAAGATGTGACGTATGAACGTTCTCGCGCGTTCTTCTGCGAAGGACTGATTAATCTCGCTGTTGCCGAGTCGCCAGAGATCGAGTCTACATTCACAGCAGTCATTGTGAACAAGCAGATGCGAAACGCCTACCTTAAGAAGTTTCTTAGGAAATGGGCTGAACCATCCATTGTTGCATTTGAAAAATCGGCACAACTCCTCCCCACCTTTCAAGCTACTCACTACAACATGGGACGCGCTTATCTTCTTCTAGAAAACAAGCCCGCTGCTACTCAAGCATTTACCGTTGCTCAACAAGGTGACGACCAAGAGGTTAGTATGGAGGCGGCCAAAGCCATTGCGCGAATGAACGAGAAGAAAGGTCCCTGCTTTGTAGCAACAGCCTGTTACGGTGATTTCGATCACCCTGATGTTTTGGTATTTCGACGCTGGCGGGATGATACTCTTTTACCGTCATGTTTCGGTCGCGCAGTTGTGCTTTTCTACTACAGGTTTTCACCTCCTGTAGCTGCCCGGATTGCAAAAATCCCGCGTTTAGCAAACGCTATACGGCGCTATATACTTGCCCCTTTGGCTTCTAAAATCAAGTAGTTAGCCTTTACCTGGGACGTTCTTTGACGCAAATGTTCCTTCATTCAGGAACTCATTTAACCAGCATTGTGACGGGCATGTATGCAATAACAAGGCCTCTTGCCTATTAATCAGGAAGCCTTGTTATTTTATATTTTGTAGAGTTCGGATTTAGTTTTTAACAAGTGAGCGCATTTTGCGCTATAATTCTCTCCCTTTTCACAATGACGCGACGGGAAGCAATCTGTGGCAGACGCGCTTTTCCCTGTCTCGCGCGGTCCCACACGCCTGATGCGGTTTGCGCATCGCGTAGACTTTCTCGCTTTTCTTCAGGTTGCGTAGCCGGATGTTTTGCCTCGTTCCTCATTGGCGGCTTGAACAGTAATTTGCACATTGAGACCAAGCGCATTGGCGAACCGGATCAGGCAGTCGAAAGTTATATGGGTCAGGCGTCCACGCTGTAAATCCGTGATTTTAGCGCAGTCCGTGTGAAGCAGTTCCGCGGCTACGGCCTGCGTGAGTTTACGCGCTTCGATAGCATCCGTAATCGCCAGTGTCAACACAGACTTTGCCATACGCTCGTCTGGATACGGTAGTCCTAAATCCTCGTAGATGTTACCGCAGGAAGTCGTAACTTCTTCCTCTTCCTCTTTCTTGTTTGTCTGTGCGCTTGCTTTCTCCACAATGGCTGTCATTTGCGCGTATCCTTATCCTCATAGGTGGCTGCGTAGTGTTCCTTTGCGCGTTGATACCTGCTATGTACCAGTTCGATTTCCTCCTGTGGAGTGGCAATCCCTGATTTTGATTTCTTCTGGAACACATGCAGCACGTAGACGGCTTGTTCAAATTTTGCGGCACAAACGCATCGGTAGGTATACCTACCGATGCGTTCGCTGAGTTTCAAAATATCTCCGCCCTGTGAACTCTCAAACAACCTGCCAGCAGCATAACGCCTTAAACCCGCTCTATGCCTTGGGCTTTAAGCGCGTCGGCTGTTTCCCCTGCATCATAGAAAACAGGCCCGGACTACGCGCCCTTGCCGAACACTTCCCGGCGCGAATCAGCGAAATAGCCGCGCTCGAAACTGATATCGGCAGCAGTTTCTTTCCACACAGCAAGGTTCCGGCCACGCGCCACGCAGTACTGGGCATTGAAGGCGTGATGGCTTGGGCGCATGACGGCCAGCCGAGCAGCGAAGCCGAGGTATGGGCCTGTATGTCGCACTTCGCCAAGTGCGAGTAGTACGCCACCATCCACCGCACGAGACGTGCGGCAGCAGGAAACGATACACTTGAAAAAAATTAGTATTTCCAAAAAACTGGTAATTCAGACAACTAATAGCACCATATACCGGGTATGATATGATTCAATGGTAGATTTACTGTTTGTTTGCCCTCTTTCCATGCGGATCGCAAGCCGCTTCCCTTGCGTGTCATAGATCGCCTTTTCCTGTTCCTTCGGGTTCGGAGAGGAAACTGCCACTATGTGCCGTCGTCTCTTTCCATTTGGCTCAGTCCTTTTCTTCTTAGGCATGTTGTTGCTGTTCTTATGCGGCGGCATTTCCGCTTCACAAGGCCAAGCATTGCCTGATTTTGTCACGGTGACAGTCAACAATGTGACTGCCGCAGACGGCTCGACCGCCAATGGCACAATGACCTTTACAAAATTTTCCACCAACAACGGAGTAACCAATTATACCTGTTCCGTCGCCAGCGTGACGGTTGTAGTGGGTGGAGTCACACATACATTCGACGCCAATTCTCCCTATATCTACGTAGGCGGTTTTGACTTGACGAAGACATACGCGCAGGACATATCGGTTCCTGCAAGCAGCCCTGAATACCTAAATGTAGAATTTCCTCAGACCGCTTTCCTCACTGCAAATACGGTTCAAGTACCTTATGGGACTGATTTTTCTAATGGGAACAATTCCATTCATGGAAGCAAACTAACGGGCGGTTCCCTCACGTTTTCCCCATCGGGAACAAATAACCTTACGATCAGTACCACCAGTGTACCGAATGCAGTTAGCGGCCAGGCTTATACCTTTACGTTCACGGCAACGGGAGGGCAAGGGGCAATCGTATGGGCGGAAGTGGGGAGCAACCTACCGGCTGGATTCAATCTGAGTAGCGGCGGCACATTGAGCAGTACGGGAAGCCCGACAGTGACCCCCGGAACCTACCAGTTCACGGTTGCGGCGATGGATCAAGCAGGCACGTCCGTTCAGAAGCAGTTTAGTTTAACTGTTACTAAGCCACTGCCTAAACTACTTCTAACTAAAGCTACTACCCTCGATGCTAAAAGCGTCAACATTAGCTATACGATTTCGACAGCGCAGATCGTTCAGCCTCTTACATTTGATGTTTACCGCTCGGACATTCCTGAATTGAGTTTTTATTCGCAACATATCGGTACGCAGACTGTTGACCCATCAATGGATTCTGCGGACTTGCAGCAGGGCAGTCATACCATCACATTGATTGCCGGAACTCTGTTACCTCCAAATCAGGCTATGCCTTTCGTTGTAGTTGTCGCAAACAGCAATGGCGTGGTTAGTGAGGATGCCACATCGGTCAACACAGCATATTTTCGCAAGTACCTGCTTGGGGGAGTAGTGCATGGCTTCTCATTCTCTGACACAGATACGCTAACCTGGATGGCTGCGATGAAGAACGACTTACTGAATATATCTAGCTTCGATCAAGTCATTACGCATGAATGGCTTGGTGAGAGCGTTACCCCTTTGCCTGGCCTAACGGTTGCTGCTGGTGATGATATGTACTCACAGCTTCTACTGGCAGCACAACAATTGCTACAAATAGTCAGACATCCTGGCGATGTGGTTGACCTTCATCTATTTGGACATAGCCGAGGTACTATAGTCGCTTCTCAGGTTCTCAGGGACATAGCAACTGGGCAAAGTAAGACATGGCAAGGCAGTTATGTCGAAGTGACTTTACTTGACATTCATCCTGCCAATACAGCAGCAGATAACCTGCTCGATTTTCGGTCGAGATTCCTGCCTGGCGGGATAGTATCGGCGATTGCAGTTAGGCTCACCCAACAATTTCAGGATTTGGCTCAGGATCACGAGATCATTTTGCCCGCAGGTGCTGGCATCATGTCGGTGGACATCTGGTATCAACACACACCAGCGTCACAATTCCCTCTATTTTCGAGTGAGAATATACTTGACCTATGGGGAGAGAGTGAGAGCGCAAATCACATTGCTAACAGTTCCGGCATAACCGTTCAATGGCATGATCTCACATCAAAAACCTACTTCGCAGACGGCCAATTCTTCCTCATCGGTCATACGGAAGTTCACGAGTATTACCGACTCTTTGAGGTAGATAATGGTCTGGTGCATTAGTGTAGAGGCACAAATTAGGGTGTAATGTTAAATAACACGATATGGCTAGTAGCCGCTTTCTATTTTGTCATTCATTAGCATATATATCCTTGTTTTAATTCCTATCCCTTTCTGAATTTCTAAGTGCATTAGATACCTGCCATGATTGGTGGTGTTCTATACTGCCAGAGGTGTTGTTTATGTTCAGCCTATCCAGATTGTTCGGCTATTGTCGGACTATTGTTGCTTTGACCTTGTTTGTTTTAGCAATAATTCCCTCCTATGCCACGCCTGTCTCGTATAAAGCCACCCTTAATAATGTTGTTGGTACAAATGGTGCAACCTTCACAGGGTTTTTCACCTACACTTATGACACAGTTGCGGGACAAGAGCTTACACTGACAGAATCTGGAAATTACATTTACCGCACCTACTGGCTTCTCTTTCAAGTATGTAATTACGCCTGGTCTCACCCAAAAATTGACTCCGGGTAGTGCCACATTTGATGGAAAGTTCGGCGATTTTGGCTTCGGAGTAAAGGGAACTGGGGTATTTGATGGTTTGATTGTAGCAGGAACATGGCCCTTAGATAATGGGCTTACGTTCTACTACGATGCATTTAATCAGACTCAGGTCTCCAACATTAAACTCACTGGCTCGATAACAGTAGCCAGTGATGCGAAAACTAACTCCAAAATCTCCTTGACTAAAGCAACTACGGTAGATGCTCAGAGTGTGACCGTCAATTACACTGTTTCAGGGGCGGATATTAGCCAGCCTCTGAAATTTGACATTTATCGTTCAGATATGCCCATCAAGGGATCTAACTCTGAACTCATTAACACAGAGATCATCTATCCACCATCGGATGCCTTAAAGCAAGGTACACATTCCGAGCAGCTCATCTCTGGAACTCCGTTACCGCCAAATCCCGCGAAGCCATTTATAGTTGTTGTTGCCAACGGAGATGGTACAGTTCCCGAAGATCCTACTTCGGGCAATACAACATACTTTCGCAAGTATTTACTTGGCGGTGTGGTGCATGGCTTCTCGTTCTCGGATGCAGATACATTAGCTTGGATGGCGGCAATGCAGAAGGATCTGCTGAACATATCTCATTTCGATCAAGTTATCACTCACCAATGGTTGTTGGATAGTGTAACTCCATTTCCAGGACTGGCAACTTCTGCTGGTGATGACATGAACTTTCAGCTTACCGGAACGGCAGAAGAACTGTTGCAGGTAGTTGGGCATCCTGGCGACGTTCGTTGATCTCCATTTATTTGGTCACAGTCGTGGTACAATAGTAATATCTCAAGTTTTACAAGATATTGCTGCTGAGAAAAATCCGGTTTGGTCAGGAAGTTATGTCGAGGCAACATTTCTTGACATTCATCCTGCCAATACAGCAGCAGATAACTTGCTGGATTTTCGGTCGAGGTTTCTGCCTGGCGGGATACTATCGGCAGTTGCTGTTGCTGCTACCCGAACATTTCAGGATCATGCCCAAGACCCTGAAGTCACTCTGCCTGCAAACGCAGGCATTATGTCAGTGGATATTTGGTCGCAGCACACACCCGCTTCGAGCTTCTCTTTATTATCCAGTGAGAATATACTGAACCTGTGGGGAGAGAATGCGACGAACAACCACATCAAGAACAATAGCGGTGTAGCCCCACTATGGCATGATCTTACCTCTGTAAGTTATTTTTTCAATGGTCAACCATTCCTTGTTGGTCATTCGGAAGTTCATGAGTACTACCGGCTATCTCAGATAGATAGCGGTCTGATTCATTAGTCAGACCTTGTGCTAGTTACAACGCCTTCGAGATAGAATTTTCGCGCCAGGAACGCCAAATTTGGCGAAATCGGCCTAAAATCAGAAGCAGATCCTAACTAGTACAAAGCTATAATAGCAGCGAAACTGTTTCGTATGACTAAGGAGGCATTGTATAATGCAATATTGGGGACGGTTTTTTAGTGCGCTGATTTTTGTCAGTTTAGCCTTTGCCTGTGTAAGTGGGCAGGCAAAGGCTGATGCAGTCACATATACCATATCTGGGACAGGATCAGGGTCACTTGGCATGACCACCTTTGCCAATACTGAGTTCACTTTTACACTCAATGGCGATACTACGGGTGTTGTAGTCTCACCGCCTGTGAGCATTAGCTCTTCGAGTATTGTTGATTTCACAATTACAGGTGTGGGGTCAGGTCATTCTGATATAAATGATGTGCTGTTTATATATCAATTCGCGGCAAATAATTTTGTGCTCGGATTATCAGATGAGCAACTTATCTCAGGGTTCGCCGGGCAAACTACTCTCAATACTGCTCCTACACTAACTGATACGCAAGGGCCTATCTCCCTAGACTTGCTTTATAGTTCCCCCTTATCTACTACTTTAGGAGATCTTAATCTATCTTCTACATCAAGTCTGATATATTCAGCAAGTGTCATAACTACTACGCCTGAGCCATCAACAATGGCCTTCTTACTAAGTTTAAGTACAACTTGCATCGGAGTTATATGTCTTCGACGCTGGAAGCGGCCTATGTCAGATGTATGATTTAGAATAGCCGCCTACTTACATATGTCCAGAAAACGAAGGTAATACGGACACCGACCAGCAACCCCGGATCAACAACGATCCGGGGCGTTTTTGTGCCTGAAAAACCGTCCATAATTCTATGCGCGAAAACCCGACGGGTATAATGAGTTTGCGTACAATTCAGGTTTAATACGTCACCTCAATCTATCCGGCATGATTTGTTTGCCACATCTCGCGCCTTGTTTCTGTCCATAGGTTGTTGATAGGACTACACGAAACAAGTATACACCTTTCAAACCAATGCCTTAAACTTCATTTGCGCGGCGAACGCATCAAAACTTAATCAACAACTATCAAATTCTGGTGACTTTGCCCTGACATACGCCTCCCCCCCTTTACTTCTGGTTGCCAAAGTCAGAAAAAAGCCGAAAAAAGAACAGCAAGAAGCGAACTCCTGCCGTACATAGCGCGTCTAATTACGCAACGCGCGTCTACTAATCAGTCAGGTGGAGGGACGCTGAGAGTTCGGAGTTCCTAACAACTCGGGCGTCAACCTGGGCGTCTACCCGCGGAGCGGGAAGGACATGGGAAGAACACAACTCTCAACAATCTAACCCGGAAGGGAGGCGCAAGATGATGCCTGTATATACTCGTCCGCCCTGACGCTTTGGAGGTCACGACGCCTCTACTTACAACCTGACACAATGAGACATCGGGCTGGAAGCGCTGCATTGCCATGATTTCGACGCTGCCTCTACATATTTCCTTCCGATTTTAGATGCGTTCACCCTGTGTTTTGCAAAAACTGCTTTGACAAAGACGCGCTATTCATGCTATAATCTCTTCCCTTTTCACAACGATGTGACGAGAAGCAATCTGTGGCAGACGCGCTTTTCATCCCTCTCTTATGCGCGGCCACACACGCCTGATACGGCTTGCAGACCGCGCCAACCCTGCTTTTTCACCCTGCGCGTTCCCGTTGGTTCCGGTTCCCGGCAAGCCGTATGGTCACTTGACGCCTTGCCGAACGAGAACGGAAACTCACGCGAAATGGAACAAGCGAAACCCGGCCAACTGCCCCCCGCGCATGGATTGTACGACCCTTCTTTTGAACATGACGCTTGCGGCGTCGGCTTTGTCGCCCACGCCAAAGGCCATAAATCCCATGCCATTATCAAGCAGGGACTGGATGTGCTGCGCAAACTGGAACACCGGGGCGCGACCGGCAGCGACCCGGATACGGGCGACGGCGCGGGTATCCTGTTTCAAATCCCGCACGAGTTCTTCGCGGATGAGCTACAGGGCGCGGGCGTTACGCTTCCCGCCCCCGGCGAGTACGGCGTGGGCATGTTGTTTCTGCCCACGAATGACGACGAACGCGCCACTTACGAAGCTATTTTCAATCAGGTCGTAACAGGAAGAGGGGCAAACCGTTCTGGCGTGGCGCGATGTGCCGATCAACCATGCCAAAATCGGCGCTCTCGCCCGAACTGTAGAACCCGTTATCCGGCAGATTTTCATCGGCAGGGGTTCCAATGCCGCCGATGAGGACGCTTTCGAGCGCAAACTCTACCTCATTCGCCGCCGCGTACAAAACGCCATTGTAGACTTGTGCATGGAGCAGGAGGGCTACTTTTACGTCAACAGCCTGTCCTGCCGCACTATCGTTTACAAGGGCCTGCTGATGACGCATCAGATCGCGGCCTATTTCCTCGACCTGAGCGACCTGCGCACCACCACATCGCTCGCCCTTGTGCATCAGCGGTTTTCCACCAACACGTTCCCGACATGGGATTTGGCGCACCCCTTCCGCTACATCGCCCACAACGGCGAAATCAACACCCTGCGCGGCAACCGCAACTGGATGAGCGCGCGGGAACAATCGCTCTCCTCCGACCTGTTCGGCGACGACATCAAGAAACTCCTTCCGCTCATCAACAAGTCCGGCAGCGACAGCGCGGCTCTTGACAACGCCGTTGAACTGCTTACGCTCGGCGGGCGCAGCCTGCCCCACGTCATGATGATGCTCATGCCGGAAGCGTGGAACGGCGACGCGCTGATGGACGAGGAGCGACGCGCCTTCTACGAGTACCACGCCTGCCTGATGGAACCCTGGGACGGACCGGCAGCCGTGTGCTTCACGGATGGCCGCGTGATCGGCGCGCTGCTCGACCGCAACGGCCTGCGTCCCGCCCGCTACTGCGTCACGGACGATGATATTGTGGTTCTCGCTTCGGAAACGGGTGTCGTGGATACCGACCCCGCCCACATCGTGCAAAAAGGCCGATTGCAGCCGGGGCGCATGTTCCTGATTGATCCCGAACGCGGCGGCATTGTGGATGACGAAGACATCAAGCGCGAAATCTGTACACAGCATCCTTATAAGGAGTGGCTGGACGCGAACCGTATCACGCTTGACAGCCTGCCCGAACCGCCCATTATCCATCTGCCGGACGAGAAAACCCTGCTCACGCGCCAGAAAGCGTTCGGCTACACGCTGGAAGACATTCGCCTGATTTTGTACCCGATGGCGACCAATGGCGAACAGCCGCTGGGCAGCATGGGGACGGACACGCCCTATCGCCGTCCTGTCCCGCCGCCCGCAACTGCTGTACAACTATTTCAAGCAGCTCTTCGCGCAGGTGACGAACCCGCCTATTGACCCCATCCGCGAAGAGTTGGTAATGTCGCTTGTGGACTTTATTGGCAGCGACGGCAACCTGCTCGACGCCACGCCCCAACACGCCAACATGCTCAAACTGGAATCGCCCATCCTGCACAATTTCGAGCTGGAAAAACTGCGGGCGGTTCGCACGGGCGAGTTCAACGCCAAAACCCTGCCGACGTGGTTCGACGTGGAGGACGGTCCCGACGCCCTGCAAACAGCGGTCGAAAACCTGTGCGCGTCCGCGTCGCAGGCGGTAAAGGACGGCTACAGCTTCCTGATTTTGTCCGACCGGGGCGTGGACGAGCATACCGCGCCCATTCCAAGCCTGTTGGCGACAAGCGCGGTGCATCATCATCTCGTTCGGGAAGGAACCCGAACCTGCGTCGGCATCATCGTCGAGTCCGGCGAAGCGCGGGAAGTGATGCACTTTGCCCTGCTCATCGGCTACGGCGCGTCCGCCATCAACCCCTATCTCGCGCTGGAAACCCTCGACAGCATGGGGCGCGACAAGATGTTCCCGCCCGAAATTACGGTAGACAAAGCCAGCGTCAACTTCATCAAGGCCGTCAACAAGGGCCTGCTGAAAACGTTCGCCAAAATGGGCATCTCCACGCTGCAAAGCTACCGGGGCGCGCAAATATTCGAGGCCATCGGTCTGGATAAAGAACTGGTCAGAGCGATTACTTTACGGGTACGCCCTCCCGATTGGGCGGCATCGGACTGGACATCATTCAGCGCGAAGCCCTGTCGCGCCACGAGTACGCCTATCCGAAAATGGACATCAAAGGCAGCATTGACCTCGATCCGGGCGGGCAGTACCAGTGGCGGCGTTTCGGCGAACACCACGCCTACAACCCGGATACGGTGGCGAAATTGCAGCAGGCAGTGAGACAAGGAGACAAGGATACAAGGATAAAAGGAGAAAAGGAGACAGATACCGAACACCGAACACCGAACACCGAACACCCGGGATTTAAAGACTTCAAAGAGTTCAGCAGGCACGTCAACGATACGAGTGAGGCGCTGGCGACCCTGCGGAGTTTGCTGCATTTCAAGGCGGGGACGCCGATCCCGATTGCGGAAGTGGAACCGGCGCGGGAGATTGTGAAGCGATTTGTGACCGGGGCTATGTCGCTTGGCAGCATCAGCCGCGAAGCGCACGAAACCCTTGCCATTGCCATGAACTGGATGGGCGGCAAAAGCAACACGGGCGAGGGCGGCGAAGACCCGTCTCGCTACAAACCCGACGCGAACGGCGACAACCGGCGCAGCGCCATCAAACAGGTCGCGTCCGCGCGGTTCGGCGTCACCGCGCATTATCTGGTCAATGCCGACGAACTGCAGATCAAAATGGCGCAGGGCGCCAAACCCGGCGAGGGCGGCGAACTGCCCGGAACCAAAGTGGACGCTTATATCGCGGGCGTTCGGCATACCACGCCCGGCGTAACCCTTATTTCCCCGCCGCCGCACCACGACATCTATTCCATTGAAGACCTCGCGCAGTTGATTTTCGACCTGAAAAACGTCAATCCTGCCGCGCGTATTTCGGTGAAACTGGTGGCGGAAGTGGGCGTCGGCACGGTTGCCGCAGGCGTGTCCAAAGCCCATGCCGACCATATCCTCATCAGCGGCTACGACGGCGGTACGGGCGCGTCGCCCGTTTCCAGCATCAAACACGCGGGCATTCCGTGGGAAATGGGACTGGCGGAAACGCAGCAAACGCTGGTGAAAAACGACCTGCGCGGGCGCGTCGTCCTGCAAACGGACGGACAACTGAAGACCGGGCGCGATGTGGCGATTGCCGCCCTGCTCGGCGCGGAAGAGTTCGGTTTTTCCAGCGCGCCGCTTGTCGCGATGGGCTGCATTATGATGCGCGTATGCCATCTGGGAACCTGTCCCGTCGGCATCGCGACGCAAGACCCAACGCTTCGCCAGCGGTTTACGGGCCAGCCGGAACACGTTATCAACTACTTCTTCTTTGTGGCCGAAGAATTGCGCGAGATCATGGCCGAACTGGGTTTCAACTCGGTTGCCGAGATGGTAGGCCGCATAGACATGCTGGACGCCACCTGCGCCATTGAGCATTGGAAAGCGGCAGGCTTGGACTTGACGCCCATTCTGACGCAGCCCGAAGGTTCGGACAAACACGCGCAGGCGTGGGCCAAGCATCAGGATCATGGGCTTGACGACGCGCTGGACTACCATCTGATCGCGCTTTCGCAGGGCGCGGTAGACAGAGGGATTCCCGTCGCGGCGGAACTGCCCATTTACAACCGGAACCGCACCGTGGGAACCATGCTGTCGGGACGTATCGCGCTGAAATACGGCGAGGAGGGCCTGCCGGAAGACACGATTCGCCTTAAATTTACGGGCAGCGCGGGGCAATCGTTCGGCGCGTTTCTGGCGCGCGGCATTACTATGACACTGGAAGGCGACTCCAACGACTACTTAGGCAAGGGCATATCGGGCGGACGCATCATCGTGTACCCGCCGCGCCAATCGCCCTTCGACCCCGCCGAGAACATCATTGCCGGAAATACGCTTTTGTACGGCGCAACCAGTGGCGAAGTGTTTTTGCGCGGCGTGGTGGGTGAACGGTTCGCGGTTCGTAACAGCGGCGCGACTGCGGTTGTGGAGGGCGCGGGCGATCACGGCTGCGAGTACATGACAGGCGGAACCGTTGTCGTGCTGGGCAATGTCGGGCGCAACTTCGCGGCGGGCATGAGCGGCGGCGTGGCCTATGTGTGGGATCCCGAAGGCCGCTTCCCCGCCCGCTGCAACCGCAACGGCGGCAAAACCGCCCTCGAAGCCGTCACGGACGAGGCCGACACAGCCGAACTGAAAACCCTGATCGAGCGGCACGTCCAGTACACCCGCAGCGACCGGGGCGCGTCCCTGCTGCAAAACTGGCCCGAAACGCAGGCGCAATTCGTCAAAGTGGTATCCCTCGAATACCGCCAGATACAGCAGGAACTCGCCGCCGCCAAAGCGGGCGGCAAGGAAGACGTAGCCGACCAGATGCCTGCCGGCGTCAAATAATTCGTCTACGAGACAGAATTGACAACACTGAACCTGCGACAATTCAAGGTGCTGACGTTCGACTGTTATGGAACGCTGGTGGATTGGGAAGCGGGCATTTTGGCAGGACTACGGCCCCTGCTGGAACGGCATAGCGTGACGCGGGCGGACGAGGAGATTCTGGAACGTTACGGGCGCTATGAGGCGCGGATTGAGGCCGGGGCGTATCGGAAGTACAAAGATGTGCTGCGCGACGTTGTGGAACAGTTCGGCGCGGAGTTCGGGTTTGATGCTCACCCCGACCTGAATGTTTTGGTGGATACCTTTGACGGTTGGAGGCCGTTTGCGGATACGGTTGACGCGCTTCGTTCGCTGCATCGGCATTACCAACTCATGCCGCTGACCAATGTGGATGATGACCTGTTTGCGATTACCGCCGCGCAGTTGCAGGTTCCATTTGATAAAGTGATGACGGCGGAACAGATTGGCAGTTACAAGCCGTCCCCGCGCAATTTTGAGTACATGCTGGCCCATGTCGGCGTCCCGAAAGAGCAGGTCTTGCACGTCGCTCAAAGTTTGTACCACGACATTGCGCCCGCCCGTTCGCTCGGTATTGCAACCGTGTGGATCAATCGGCGGCAGGGCAAAACCGGCGCGGGCGCAACTCCGCCCGCCAATGCGCAGCCCGATATGGAAGTGCCGGACATGCGAACGCTGGCGGAACTCGCGCGGCAAGCCTTTGATATTCCGC
This sequence comes from uncultured Chthonomonadaceae bacterium, assembly GCA_963817895.1. Classification (GTDB taxonomy): domain Bacteria; phylum Armatimonadota; class Chthonomonadetes; order Chthonomonadales; family Chthonomonadaceae; genus CAWFQB01. The sequence goes on along the minus strand of CAWFQB010000001.1, from coordinate 411,831 downwards.
GGGAGCAGCATGGCGGCGCGGCGTGAAGCAACCTTATGATACTCGGCACCCGTTTTGAACAGTTTGCGCCCGCCATTGCCGCGCTGCCCAATCATGCGCCGCTCACGAAAGCCGATCTGCTGCTGCCGCAATTCCGGCTGCATCAGGAAACCACGCGGGCGGGGCTGCTGGAAATCTACTACTCGCCCATTGACGTGGTGAACGCGCACGCCAAAGTGGTTCTGCATTGGCATCTGTCCCGGTTTCGCGCCCATGCAGCTCGCGTATCAGGAAGCCGCGCGACTGTTTGCGGGCGGGAATGAAGCATGACGAAGCGCAGGAACGAGCGAAACGGCGGGCGCAATGGGTGGGGCAAACCCGCGTCAATCTCATCGCCATGCTGGACGCCTTAAACGTGCCCGAGGCGGTTGGTATCGCCATCCGGCGCGGCCCTGTTCGACACGCATACGCATCTGCTGCACTCGTCCGCCGCCGTTCGCTACCCGGTTTTCGTAAACGGTGGCAACTATTCGGGTTACGCGCCGGACATGCTGAAAACGCCCGTCCTGCGCCACTATATCGAAACCACGCTGAAAGAAGAACTGGCACACATCGGCGCGGCGCTGATACTGCTGTTGGGGCGCAGCGTGTCGGACGCGCTGCAAACCCTGCTTGCAAACGAATTGCGCGCCCACAATCGCCTCGTTCTCAGTCTGCCGCACCCGTCCGCCGGACCCGGCAACGCGCAGCGCAAGCAGCTATTTGCCGACCGCCTGCCAGCACTTCAGCCACTCGCGCGGGAGTGGCTCAATCAAAATCCTTTGTGATACCGCCAATTCTGCGCCCTGCCGCGCCTGTTAGACCTTCGTTCATATACGCCTGAACAATCCTGCTCTTGACAGGCTTGCCACAGTCGGCTATACTCTCGCAACTGATTCAGGGTTCAACACTGTTTTTCTGTAGTTCAAAGGAGCAAGATCGTGGTTAAAAAAGGTCCCAACGTGCCTGCGTCCGTCGCCTCCGGCCTGATTTGCCTGATGCTGGGCGGCGTGTTCGGCTACTTTACGCGCGACATGCAAATGAAGCCTGTTTCCGCTTCCTCAACAGCGGTGATGGGCAAATCCTCCGGCGGCGGTGGTGGAGCGCCCGGAGGAGCGGGCGGCGCAGGCGGCGCAGCCGCGCCTAATCCCGGCCGTGATCTGACCCGGCTGGTATCCAGCCTGAACACGGTGGAGAAAGTGCAAAACAAGGGCCTGACGCCAGAGCAGAAAAAACAACTGTTGCCCCTGATGGAAGCCATTCAGAAGGCCGACACCCTGCCCGAAGCTGAAGCCACCGCCAAATTGGACGCGGTGAAAAAAGCGCTGACCGCCGATCAGCAGCAGATGCTCACGGATTTAACGCCACAGCGCGGCGGGCGAGGCGGCGGTGGAGGAGCGGGCGGCGGAGCAAAGGGCGGCGGCGGTGGAGGAATGGGCGGGGGTAGCGGCGCGCCGATGAGTGGAGGCCGTCCCGCTCCGGTAGCCATGATGGGCGGCGGGGGCGGGGCCGCGCCGCCGGACCCGGACAAGCCCTTTGCCTCGGAACGCAACAAAAAGGCGCTGGAAGATCTGATTGCGAATTTGAAATAATCGGCTGTTCAGGCGCAATCCCGCGCATCCGCGATTGAGGACGAGAAGAACAGAAACGAGAAGAACGGGGACGAGAAAAAACGCGAATGGCAGACCCAAGAGGATTTTTGAAATACGGGCGCGAATTGCCGTCGCGCCGCGCCATTGAGGAGCGCAACGCACGACTGGATCGAACTGTATCAGGAGTTTCCTGATGACAAACTCCAAAAGCAGGCCGCGCGCTGCATGGACTGCGGCATTCCGTTCTGTCATCAGGGCTGCCCGCTCGGCAACATCATTCCCGATTGGAACGACCTGACGTACCGGGGCAAATGGCGCGAAGCGCTGGACGAACTGCACGCCACCAACAACTTCCCCGAATTTACGGGCAAACTGTGCCCCGCGCCCTGCGAGTCGGCCTGCGTTCTGGGCATCAATCAGGACCCGGTGACGATTCGGCGCATCGAAGAGTCGCTTGCGATGCGCGGCTGGGCCGAGGGCTGGATCGCGCCGGAACCGCCCGACCTCGCGGACGGGCAGAGACCGTCGCCGTTGTCGGTTCCGGGCCGGCGGGACTGGCCGCCGCGCAGCAATTGAACCGGGCCGGCCATACCGTGACGGTTTTCGAGCGCGACGACAAAATCGGCGGGCTATTGCGCTACGGTATTCCCGACTTCAAAATGGAAAAATGGGTGCTGGATCGCCGCTTGAAGCAGATGGAAGCGGAGGGCGTTGCTTTTCGCGTACATGCTGAATGTCGGCGTGGACATCACGGCGGCGCAACTGCAGGCGCAATTCGACGCGATCGTGCTGGCGGGCGGTTCGACCAAACCGCGCGACCTGCCGCGTAACGGGCCGCGAACTCGACGGCATCCACTTCGCGATGGACTTTCTGCCGCAGCAGAACAAACAGGTGGCGGGAATCTGGCAGGACGACAGGCCGCAGTTGACGGCGGAAGGCAAAAAAGTCGTGATTCTGGGCGGCGGCGATACGGGCGCGGACTGCCTGGGAACCGTAATCCGGCAGGGCGCAACCGAAGTGTATCAGTTCGAAATCATGCCCAAACCGCCGAATGAGCGCGACGAAACCATGCCCTGGCCGCACTACCCGATGATTATGCGCACGTCCGCCGCGCATGAGGAGGGCGGCAAGCGGGACTGGAGCATCAATACCAACCCACTTCAGCGGCGAAAACGGCAAAGTTACCCATCTGCATGGCGTTCGGGTGGAATGGAGCCTGCCCGACGCGCAAGGCAAGCGCAAAATGCAACCGGTTCCCGATTCCGAGTTCGCGATGGACGCCGACATGGTGCTGCTCGCGCTTGGCTTTGTACATCCGCAACAGGAGGGTCTGCTGGCCGATCTGGGCGTGGAATTCGATAAGCGGGACAATGTGAAGACCGACCGGAACTATGCTTCCAGCGTCACCGGCGTATATGCCTGTGGAGATATGCGGCGAGGGCAATCGCTCATCGTGTGGGCTATCGCTGAAGGGCGCGAAGCCGCCCACAATGTGGATGCGTTCCTCACGCAAACCGCGTCCAAACTCCCGCTCACAAGAGCCGTATAAGCGTTTTTTGTCATATTCCCGGCCGTTTCTGAAAAGAAATCAACGCCGGGGATAAAAAATAAAAGAATTGTCTGTTTGTACCCCGTTCAACAGGTGACAAATGCGTAAAGATTGGTTATAATATTTACCAGTGTTTCACGCGCCCCGTAGCGCAAACCCGTACCACCCCTTTTCTTTTCCGCACGCGAAACAGCAAGTCCGCAGGCGCAATGACGCCATACCAGACGGACACCCCACATCAAGGAGAATGCGCATGAAACAGAGCCGGATTGCCCTATTGGGTCTCGCCGGACTACTTTTTGTCGGGGGCGCAGCCCACGCCCAGGACAGCGACGGCGACCGACTGAAAGAAATTAGAGGAGCAGGTACAGGCGCTGCTCAAAGAACAACAGCGGCTCAAAGATGAACAGGCCGTCGACAAAAAAACCATCAAAGACCTGCAAAGCGCGCTGAATACCAAACAGCCCGGCACAACGCAGCCCAACCCGGGGCCGAATGGCCCCAATCCGAACGCGACCGGCCCGCAGGTGGTGCGCCCGGATCGGCAGACCGCGCCGCCCCCGGCCAACAAGCCTCCCGTGATTATCGGCGGCGACATCACCTTTCGTTACGACAACACTACAACCCGAAGCCTGCAAACCGGGCTGATTCCCGTCGGCGATCAGGGTTCGTTCCGCGAACGGGTACGCCTGAACTTCGGCGCTCCCCTCAGTGAGCGCTCCGAAGGCGGCTTCCAGATCACTACGGGACTCAATCCAAATCCCGGTGTGCCGTTTGTCGCGCTCGGCGATGCATTCCGCAGCAAAACGTTCAATCTGGGACGCGCCTTTTTGAACTACTATTTCGGCGACAAGGCCAAAGCCAGCACGCCTGTCCTTACGGTCGGCAAAATGGACAACCCCCTGTGGCGCGCGGAAATCGGCAACTGGGACGATGAAATCGAATGGGATCACGATGTATCCCCTGAAGGCATCGCGCTGCGGCTTCCGCTTACGAAAGGCAACTCCAAAATCGGCCTGGTGTATACCCCCGCCTTCTTCACCATCAACATTCCGCAGCGACAGCGCTTTGCCGGCCTGACAACGGACACCTACGCCATTGTCAACCAGTTGAAAGTGGACGCGGGCGTATTTCGTGGAGCCATCAACTATACGGTCTACGATAACCTGAACTCCGGCCTGCTGATTCCGACCTATATTCCCGGCTTCGGCATTGACACGTCAACTCCGCAAAACGCTTTTCTGCTGCGCAACAACGGCGTACAGGCCACGAACAACCACTATACATACGGTACGGCCTTCGGATTCGCCGGCAACACGTTCGACATCCTGCATCTGACCGGGCAACTGCTGCCCCACATCAAGGGAACAACGCTGCAGCCGTTTGTCACAGCGGACTACCTGCGCAACTTCTCCGCGAGGGTGGGCAATGAGGGTTATGGCGTAACTGTCGGCGCGACCAAAGGCGGCACGGCGAAGGGCGCGTATACGGCCTGGTTCACCTATCGCGACGTGGCTCCCGACGCTACGCTGGCAACCTTTGCCGATTCCGATCTGGGCGCGGGTACGGACTACCGGGGCTATCAGCTCGGTTTCGCGTACCGCTTCCTGTCGAATACGCTGCTGCGCATCGCGTATCACAGCTTCGAGGGGGCGCCCACCAAAACCAACGGCACGGATCGCATCTTCGTGGACGTGTCCCGCTCGTTCTAAGCGCGTTTCATTCTCGAAGTTTTCATTCAAGATAAATGAAGCAAAAAAGAGGAGTAATACAATGCAACACCCACGTTTGAAACTCGTGTGGGGCGGTCTGCTCGGCTTGACTTCGGTTCTGATGGGCGTGGCGGTTGTGGGCTGTCAGGGCGGCGGCAGCGCCGTGAACAATCAGTCCACAATTGGCGACACCGACATCAGCAGCCTGGCCGGTCCTACCGACCCGACCAAAGTGGTGGACGCGGAATTCATGCCGCGCGATAAATTCGGCAGAACGCTCTCCGTAGACGGCCTTGTCTTTCCCAGCGCCACTGCTGAAGAGCGCGCCGCGGTTCAGCGCGGCCTGAACCTGTTCACCGCAGAGCGAACCGATGCGTTCGACGGCGAAGGCCCGTATTTCAATCAGCGCAACTGTCTGGGATGCCACATGGCGCAGCGTTCCGGCAACCCGGCCACGCCTGTATCCCGCGCCCGCACGGAAGACGCTTTTACGATCTTCGGCGATTTCAATCCCGCTACCGGCGAATTCAACCCCCGCGCGCGATGCGGGTGGCCCCGTCTTCCACCGCCATCAGGTAGCAGGCTTCCCGCCGCAGCAAATGCCGCCCCTTCCGGGCGCTCCGTTTGTGCGCGTGTCGGGTATGCGCGCGGCCCCGCCCTACATCGGGCGCGGCCTGATCGAAGGCATCCCTGATTCCGCCATCCTTGCCCTCAAAGACCCGTCCGTTAATGGCCTGGGACACGAAGGCTTTGAAAACCGCGCCAGCGAGGCTTCCGCGCTGATCGGCGGCAGCCCCGTCGTTCGCCTGGGCCGCTTTGGTCTGCGCGCGGCAGGTCCCTCCCTGGAACAGTTCGACACGGGCGGCACAAACGGCGAAATCGGCCTGACCAGTCCCTTTACGCCCGGCGCCAACAACAATACGCCCAATCCTGCGCCCGTTCCGTCCCCCGGACTCACGGCCAACAATCTGCGCGATTTGCGCACCCTGATTCGCCTGATTGCTCCCCCGGAACGCGGCACATTCGCGGTCGGCTCTTCCGAAGACCGGGGCCGTATCCTGTTCGGCGTGGATTACACGCAGCCGCATGGCATTGCGCAAGACCGTATGCTCAACTGCTCCGGCTGCCATACGCCCATGATGATTACGGGCGCGTCACCAGCCCGACTGGGCGGAAGCCACCTGAGCAACAAGCGGTTCTATCCGTTCGGCGACTTCCTGCTGCATGACATGGGCGCGGCGCTTGCCGATAACACTCTGCCGGGTCAGGGACGCGCGGATGGCCGCCAGTTCCGCACCGCGCCCCTTATGGGCATCGGCCTGGTCGGGCCGCCCCATCTGCACGACGGGCGCGTCACCGCCAACCAGTCACAGGCCAGCGCGCTGCGCGAAGCCATCGAGCGGCATGACAACTATGGCAATGACACGGACAGCGAAGGGCATCCCGCCGCGCTCGCGTTCCGCAATCTGCCCGAAGACAGCAAGCAGGATTTGATCAACTTCCTCCTGTCGCTGTAACCGGCGCTTCCTATACTGTGTGCCAGGCAGAGATTGTTATACAGCCCTGCCTGGCGCAAACCATTCACCAGCCACTGGTAATCCGTCAGGTAGAAGGCAGGCGTAGGGGGCGCTGCTTGCCGCGCCCTGTTCTGAGGAGGGTTCAGCAAGCAGAACCCCTACAAACTACTCAAACATTTTACTTTGACAGACTACCGGCCACTAGCTACTAGCTACTAGCTACTTCAGGAGACTGCGCTATGTATTCCCGCCGCTATGTACTGCATACGGCTTGCGCCGCTGTCGCCGCGCTCACATTCGGCCTGACCGGATGTGGGGGCGATGGTAACGGCACCAATCCTCTGGGAAATCTTCCCGCAACCACTACCAGCCGCGTTCGGTCGTTCAACGGCCTGCTTGGAGTTTCCGGCAACACGCCCGTAGACATCACCAGCGCGGGCTACACCCAGCAGAGCCTCGCGCTCGGAACGGCCGGCAAGTATGTGACTGCAACCAGCGCGCAGGTGACCGGCACAACGGCCAGCGCAGGCGGACAAACGCTTGCGCAGAACACGCTGAAACTGGCCGCCGGAACCAACTACACGCTTGCCGCCATCGGACAAATCGGGCAGACAAGCGGCCCTTATGTGCCGCAGGTCATCGCCATTGACGATAAAATCCCGGCCAACCTGCCCCCGGACAAAGTGGCCGTGCGGACGCTGAACCTGTCTCCCTCGGCTTCTATTCCCTCCATCTTCGTGACCGGGATTTCGCCGGATGTGCAGAGTGGCGCGGAAGTTATCTTTATTGCCAGCAATCCTTACGGCTATAATGGCACACAGATTCAGCCTAACATCAACACCAACAACTACGTGGTGCAGACAGCGGGCGTGTATACCATTCTGATTCGCGACAACAACCGTAATCTGCTGCTGCAATTGGACAACGTCAATCTGGCCGGTTCCCTGCCTTACACGCTGTTCATTTATGGCTCCAACGAACCCGGTTCCACGCAGCCGCTGACCGCGAAATTTGTGCTGGACTCCCCGTAGTTAGGTTGTTAGGTTGTTAGGTTGTTAAGTTGCTAGTTTCGCAAGATATGCGCCTGCAACTCGCTGATGGCTTCAAAACCTAACAACCTAACAACCTACTCTTCCTTCTTCTCCCCGCCGGAGCCTGTGCCGCTTATCTCCCGCGCTGAGGAGATTTTTTTTTCAACTATGAGGTGTATCACAGGAAAAATCGTAAAAATGTGTAATCATATTTGTATCTATAGATGAGAGACTTCTCACTTTCCACACAGGAGGATAATCCATGCCCGGACTTGGCCGTACCCAACAAGTGCTGATTATGATGATTCTATGGGCGGTAATGCTGATAGTCATCGACCTGAGATTCAACGTTCACCCCGAGCGAACCACCGGGGCCGGCTCCGCCACAAAGCCGCAGATTATTTTCGGCCTCAACCATTTATGTTGCGGGGGCTGTTTTGACAATGTGTATCAGGCCGTCAAGAAGCAATCCTGGCTGACCAACCCTATGCTGTATACAGGTGACGCCCTGACAATGGATCATTCCACACAATCCACCACAACACCCTCTGCGACAACGTTACCTGTGACAACGCCCTCTGCGACAACGCCGCCTGCGACAACTCTGCCGATGTCCATGCAGCAGCCTGTGACGACACAGGATATGCGCGCGCCGCAGACGGCGTTGTCTTTGCAGACACAGCAGGAAGCCCAAACGGTTAAGCCTCACCCCTCGCCCACCTATTATGGTGAAGTCATTGCGGATATGGACGCGACGCAGGCAGGCATCATTGACCTGATGAAAATCTATCGGGATATTGAAGTGGAAGGATTGGCGCTGGAAAAATTCAAGGTGAAAAATATCCCGCACTTCAATCTTCACATCATTCTGCCGCATCTGTGTTGCCCAACATGCACAAGCGCAGTCGGCAAAATTTGCGACCGCAGTCGGGATAACCCGCTGTATGACGACCTGAAGGAACTGCCTTCGCTGAAAAACGCCAATGTGGAACTCGATGGCCTGACACTGGAATTTGAGGACAAAAAGCCCACAGATTTGGCGCAAGTTCTCAAAGTGCTGCGCCGCATCGGCTACGTTCCCAAAGAGATGCACATCGCCGTGCTTCAGTAATCTGCCCGGACGGACCAGTATTGACTTGATTTTAGTGTTTTGTCCTTTTCGGCAATCATGCCAGGGAGTGACCTGATGGATATTATTAAGCGCCTGCTTTCTGGAAAACGAACTGTTTGGGCCGCCGTCATGCTGCTGCTGCTGCCCTGCGCGGCTCTGGCTCACGAGCGATTTATTCCCCACGCCGCCAAATGGCCCATTGATGAAGAATTCTTCAAACATTTGAACGGCGATATGCTCAACATTGCCACCCGCGTGATGGTGATGATGGCGGCCATGCTGTTTGTCTGGTTCATGCGGGAACCGGTTTACAACTTTATCATTGACCGCATTTTTCCCCGCGTGAGCCTGCAATTGCAGGATTACGTGGAGTACGCCGCCGCTTTTGTGTTCGATAAGCCCGTTCGCGCGCCAAAATTTACCGCCCTGAGCAAGTGGGTCGTGGTATTTTTCCTGCGCTGTCCGGCTCTCGTGTTGATGTTTTCCGCTGCCAACAACGCGCTGGTGATGCCCAGTTATCCGCTGGAACCCAAAACGCGCTTTCTGTTTCAAATCGTGCAGGTTGTCATGGCTATCGGGATTTTGACGCAAAGTTTCCTGCCGCTCGGCGGCGCGACCATCTTCGGCACCTTTATCTATCTGCTGTTCGCCTTCGATTGGAAAATCGCTGTAGACGTGCTGCCCGTGCTGACGGTCGGGGTGGTCTACGTTTCCGCAAGTTGGGACTCGTGGAAGCAGGCGATTACCACGATCACGCCCGGACAAATGCGGTGGGTTCGCATCGTGCTGGGCTTCGGCTTCTTCGCGCTCGGCTGGATGAAAATTTACAACTATTACCTGTCTGTGGGCGTAGCGGACAATTTCCCGGCTGTCATGCACGATCCTATGATCCAGATGTTCTGGTATGGCACGGGCCATCAGCCCTGGGCTAATGCCGTTGCCAACTCCCCGGCCTACATGCAAAACCATCAGCGCGAGTGCTGGATTCTGGGCTTCGCGATTGCCGAAGTGCTGACGGGCTTCCTGCTGATGGTGGGCGTGTTCTGCCGCGTGTGGTGTCTGATGATGGTGTATGTGTTCACCAAACTGATGGTCATGGACTTCGGTTGGGCGGAAATTCCCCATCTGTACCCGATTGGCGCCTTCCTGGTGGTGCTGTTCTCCAACAACCTGAGCAGCGAGTTCGGACGGATGCAGGCTAACGTGTCGCATACCGTGCAGGCCAAACAACTGGATGTCGCTGTAACGCGGGCTATCGTTGCCGCGATTTTCTGGTCCTTCATGGCGGTTATGCCTATACTCTGGCTGCTGACCAAAGTAAAGCATCCGAGTTTTCAGTAGAAGCGCGTCCGGTCAGACTTGCTCTCTTTACCGCGCTTCCTGTATCGGCAGGGGTTTCTTGAACCGGTTGTCCGTTCTCCCGCCGTGACATTCTACGGACATCAGCAGAAAGAAACGCCTGCCTCTTCCGATGAGGAAGTTTGAATATTATGCACACACAACTGGTTGCCTCGAATAAAATGGTCGTTGCCGACAAAAAGCGCATCGTGATTATGGGCGCTGGGTTCGGCGGCCTGTACGCGGCCATGAAACTGGAGAAACTGCTCTCCTGGCACGACGACTACGAGATCATTCTCATCAACCGCGAAAACTATTTCGTGTACCAGCCGATGCTCGCCGAGATCATTTCCGGCAACGTCGGCGTCTTCGATACTGTCAGCCCGCTGCGGCAACTGTTGCGCAAAACAACCGTCCTGGTGCGCGACATCGAACATGTTGATCTGGAAAATAAAGTCATTACCACCAGTCCGGGCATCGTTCCCGTGCCGCATCGGATTGACTACGATTACCTGGTTCTGGGGCTTGGCAATGTCACGGACTTTCGGGGCATGACAGGCCTGACACAGCACGCCCTCCCCTTCAAAACAATGGAGGACGCGCTGCGCCTGCGCCATCGCGTGATTCATGCGCTGGAAGAGGCAGCCATCGAAGACGACCCTTTTGTCCGCCAGGCCCTGCTGACGTTTGTTGTAGCGGGTGGCGGGTGGAGCGGCGTGGAGTGCGTGGCGGAAATCAACAGCCTGGTGCGGGGTACGCTGCATACCTATCGCAGTCTCAAGGCAGAGGATGTTCGCATCATTTTGCTCCATGCCGGCGACACCATTCTGGAACAACTGGTTCCCAGTCTGCGCGTGCTGGCGCAGCGCGTGTTGCAGAATGCCGGCGTGGATATTCGCTTTTCCAGCCTGCTCACTGCCGCCACTGGCACGGAAGCCATTGTCAAGCACAAGGATACGAATGAAATTGAGGGAATCCCGACGCGAACATTGGTTTCTACGGTTCCCAGCAGCCCCAATCCAATCATAGAATCCCTGAATTTGCCCAAAGACAAACGCCATCGCGTTCTCACCGACACGACGCTTCAGGTCAAGGATAGCGACCATATCTGGGCGGTCGGCGACTGCGCGGCTATTCCCGATCCCAACGATCCAACGGGAGCCACGCATTGCCCGCCGACCGCGCAACATGCCGTGCGGCAAGGTGAAGTCTGCGCCTACAACATCGTGGCGACCATTCGCAATGCCCGTAAAAAAACATTTGGCTTCAAGGGGTTGGGAAACATGGGCGCGCTCGGCCACCACTCCGCTGTAGCGCAGGTATTCGGGTTTCGATTGAGCGGCGTGGTAGCCTGGCTGATGTGGCGGGGCGTGTATCTGATGAAAATGCCCGGATGGGATCGCAAAGTTCGCACGGCTACCGCCTGGCTGATGAGCCAGGTGCTGCCGCAGGATATTGTGGAACTGCGACTGGAAGAGACGCGGGGCGTGGTGCAGGAGCATTACGAACCCGGACAGGTGATTTTCAATCAGGGCGACATTGGCGACCGGCTGTACATTATCAAGAAGGGCAGTTGCGACGTGATTCGCATGGATGACGGTTTCGCGCGTAAAATCGTCACCCTACAGGCGGGACAATTCTTCGGGGAGATGGCGCTGCTGAACCAGACCACGCGCACGGCTACCATTCGCGCCGTAGAGCCGCTGGATGTATTGAGCGTTCCCAAAAAAGACCTCAGTGAACTCATCGAGCATCTGCCCGCCCTGCGCGAGAGTTTCCAGCATATCATTGAGCAACGCGAGCAGGAGAATCAGGGCCGGAAACCAACTCCCGACGGCTCTGAATCGCCGTCCTACCCTGAACATCCCGCTGAACAGGCTGCAATTGTGGAACGCGGAAACGCGCAGGCCGCTATTGCCGGGACCGGTAACGGCCACGCCACTCATGCGGGCAATGGCTTGCCGGTACATGTGGAAGTGGAGAACGCGCAGATAACTCCCCTGCGCGTCGGTGATGGGCAAACGTCAAATGGAGGTTCGGATGGCGTTGCGCCAGTTGTCATTCTCGCGGGAAACACCTTCGCGTGTGACACCGATCAGCCCGGAACTTCCGACATTCCGCCGACAGATCATAGACCTGCAAGCAACGCTTTGTAGAGGAGTAGTTAGCCGCAAATGAACGCGAATACACGCAAATGAGAAGAATTCATATTGCCGACATAATTTTATTCGGCGTATGATCTTAACTTTATTTGCGTGTATTCGCGTTCATTTGCGGCTGAATCCGCTTTCTTACTTCTTTGCAGGCGGAGTAGGCGCGGGGATGGTGAGCGTAATGGGCGCGGCGTACCAGACTTTCATGACGAAGTTGACGCTGGAATTCGCCATGACCGCAAGGGGCCAGTTGGCGATGGGTTTGGCGTCCGGCGCGGCTTTGAGGGTGATCTGGCCGGTGGTTTTGCCTTCGGGAATGGTTGCGCCATCTTCTACCGTCACTCCGGGCGGCAGGGGATTGGTGAAAATGCCGCCAAGATGATTGACGCGCAAGTCCAGTGTCACGGCTTTATCGTAATCGGGACGCCGCTTGATGGTAACATCAATTTTGAGGGTTTCGCCGGGTTTGAGGGTGATGTTGGGATTGGCGACGGATACCTCCATGTCGTTCGGTTCCGTCACGGCGACCCCCTGCGTATCCACTTCCAACAGCCCTCTGCCGCCGCCGGGAAGATAGATTTCCGAGAGCGGATGCGCGACTCGGGTTACGGCTGTAGGCTTGCCGTCCGCTCCCGGCAGTTGCGCCGCGCCGACTACCTGCGCTTCCGCCATATTAATTTTCGCGTCCGGCGCGGCACTGAGCAGAATCACGCCCTGTGTCATCGTCGGGGGAAGCGTCAGCGGGGAGGCCGTCACTCCGGGCGGCAACCCTTTCAACTCCACAGACACATCGCCGGCAAAACCGTATTTGCGGTCCACGATGACAAACCACGCGGTTCGGTTTCCGGGCGCGATCATCGCCCGGTCGCCATCGCATTTCAGGCTGAAATCGGGGCGCAGGGGCGTGGCGGTCAGATTGTAAAAGTAGGTCGGGCCGCCATGCCCGGTCAGGTCGCGTATCTCAATGGAATACTCGCCGTCGGCAGGACAGCCCCAGTCAATGCGCGAGTCCTTGCCGAGCGCGTCGTCGTTTGCCGCCAGCACATTCCCCTTCGCGTCCCGCAATTTCAACTCCGAGTCCATTTCCGAGTCCAGCCGTCGCGAAGCCACTTCAAAGCCCCACGATGTCCCCTTTTTCGCCGTGAAGGTATAGCGGTCAATCTGCCCGGTCGCCAAAAGGGTAGAGTTGACGCCGCCGGGAAGGTGTAAGGATGAGGGATGAGGGATGAGGGATGAGGAGTTGGTAGTTGAGGGTTGATAGTTGATTGTTTTTGTCGTTGAAGCGGGCGGCGCGGGCGTGTTTTCGACAACCACTTGCGGGGCGTCGGTGACGAGGAGAGAAACAAGATTGGAGTTTTGGCCGCCCACTTTGAGCGGGGTTGTCCAGAGGCCGGGGGGCGTGTTGGCGGGAACGTCAACATGGGCGGTTGTCGCGCCGTTTAGCCCAAAGCCGGAAATGCGCAGGTCGGCGCTTTGTCCGGGTTTGACGGCGCAGGGAACAGTGGCGACAACGTAAGGCCGCGTCGTCATGCTCAGGCGGTACATCCAGAAGCCGTTGCCCTGATAGTTGACGTCGCGAATTTGCACAATGTACGTTCCGGCCTTTTCAAACTTGTAGTGCAGGAGCGGGTCGGCGCGATAGTAGTCGTCGTTGCGGGCGATTTCCACGCCCTTTTCGTCACGCAGTATCAATACAGGGTCGGCGTGTTCCTGCAAATCGTGAATTTTGTCCTGCATACGGGCGGACTGCACGGCGAAAACCGCTTCCTGTCCCGCCGCAGCCGTAAACTTGTAACTGTCCACGTCCTCGGCCTGCTGAATTTTGCCATTCACGTCGCAGGGCAGCGTTATCGGTTGGGCGTGAGCCACATCGTTGTTCGGTTCCACTTCCATAACCTGCGTCTCGTCGCTGACAACGATCATGCCGATGGTAGACAGTCCCATGCGCGGCGTAGCGATTCGCAGTTCGCGGACGCCGAGCGGAGCATCCGGCGCAACCGTGACGCGCAGTTTGATTTCGCCCACTCCGGGCAATGCCCACTCTTTTTTGGGGTCTTTCGGATCGGGCTTGGGCTTTTCCGGCCAGCCTTTTTCGGGCAGAACCACTTCGGCCTTGACGCCCGCGCCCTCCACCAGAACCTTATACGCGCCATACAGGTTCGCGCCGCCATTGCCGCCCGCGTACACGGTTACTTCCGCCGTTTTGCCCCGCTGCACCCCAAGCGGATACGCGCCCCCCAGCATCGGGAACGATGTTTGCGCCTGCGCACAGGCTGCCAACGCCAGCAACGCCAGTAGAGTGCCAGGTATTGAAAATACCCGGCAGGAAAGAACAAGCGTCCTGCGGACGCAATCTATTGTCTGAATTGGCGTCCGTAGGACGCCTGGCGGAACGCCATATAGACAGGGGTTTTCAACCCCTGGCGCAAAGATAGCATGATGTTTCTCATTTGCTTTTATCTGGCGCGGGGGACGCGGCAGAGGTTTTAGCAGGCGTAACCGCCGGGGCCGGCACAACGGTTTGGGCGGCTCGATTTTGGCGGGGTCCAGAGCCGCGCCCTGCCAGCCCTTGACGACATTTTCCGGCGACGCAGGGTTTGCGCCCAACCGGCGAGTTTGGGCAGGGGCGTATCCACTCCGGCAAGTTGCGGGATGCAGGCGCGCGGCCCATCCGGGCGAAGCGTCGAAATAGCCTTCCGGCGTGATGACCGCGTATTCGATAGCGGTGGATTTGCCGGACGGGGGCCAGGCGGCAAGCGAAACGCGCAATCGTCCCGTTTGCCGCTTCCCATAGATTGGCGATACCGTCCGCGCCCACGCCCGCCACAAACTTGTCATCCGGGCTGATAGCAGCCGCGTACATCCAGTCGTTCGCGCCTTCCAGACTGCGCAACCCGCCCGTGCTGTTGCCGTCCCACAGGCGAACGGTATGGTCGGCGAACCGGACGCGACGAATTTGCCGTCCTTGCTGAACGCAATGTCGTTGACCGCGCCGCCATGCCCGCCCTGATTGGTGGCTACGTCGCCCGGTATCCACATTCCACCAGCGCAGTTCCGGTTCCGGTCCTGCCGTCACAATCCGGTCGCCTTTGAGGTTGATGGCAAGCGCGGTAATGCCGTCCGCGTGTCCCGTAAACACTCGCAGAACTTTGCCGTCATTCACATCGAAACGGCGCGCGTTGTGGTCCAGGCTGGCGGTATACACGGATTTATCATCCGGCGCGAAGCAGACTTTGGTGACGGCATCGGAATGGTCTTTGAGAACCAGTTTTTCCTTGCCCGTCGGCCACTCCCATATTCGCGCCGTTTTGTCCTGACTGCCCGTAACCAACTGCGTTCCCTTGCTGTTCCACGCCACGCCGAACACAACGTCCGCATGTCCCGTCAGCATCGGGCCGGCGCTGAGCAAGGTTTTGGCGTCCACGATTTTCACTTCGCCCGACACGCCCGGATTGCCGCTCGCCACCGCAAGCTGCGCGCCGTCCGGTCGAAACGCGAGGGCCTGCACCGGCCCGGACAATCCCGTTAGAGCGGCTGTCGGCTTGCCCGTCGCCATATCCCACAGCGTCACCGCCCGATACCCGCCAACTGCCAGATGCTTGCCATCGGGCGCAAAGGCAACAGCAGTCAGCGGAGGCAGCGGCCCGATTTTGAAAGCAAAGGCCAGCATCGGGTTTTTGGGCGTGGTTTTGCCCAGCACGTCCGGGGCGAGGGCAATCCGGGTTTTCCAGTTGACATCCTGCGTCCCGACAAGCGCGGGCATGGGCAAAATGTCCGCGCCCGGATTCGCAGTGGCTTCCTCGCCCGCCGGCCCCGGAGCGCCCGCATCCACCCACTTTTTGAACAGCGCGATTTGCGCGGGCGGAAGGGCAGGCCCGCCTTTGGGCATCAGTTTCGTCGGGCTTGTCGCCACCAGCCGCTTGATAAGTTCGCTGTCCTCGCTCTTGCCCGCCACAAGAATGGCATGCCCGCCCTTGTCCCCCACAACGCCCTTTTTCACCGCCGCATAGGTGTCCAATGCCAGCCCGCCCGAAATCACGGTATTGCTCAACATCTGCTGACTGTGGCACACCACGCACCGCGCCTTCAACACCGCCTGCACGTCCTTGTAAGCGGGAGCCGTACTTGCCGCCGCTTTGGCAGGCGTACCCGACTTGCCGCCCTGCGCCAGAACACTGCCCGCAACCAGCGCCAACACACTAAACGAGAAGAGCCGCGAATGAACGCGAATGAACGCGAATGGAGAAGAAAAGATAGTAAAAGGTTGTGACCCTTCCTGTGTAAAACGTTTTCGTGCCATGAATCTGCTTACCTGATGTTCTTGAATTATTCGCGTTTATTCGCGTTTATTCGCGGCTAACTTATGGACAAAGCAACTAAAGATTGTACAATCGTGCTGTCCCGGCATCTAAAATACCGGTTGTTAGGCCTACTGGCCAATTGGCTGCGAACGCTGGGTTGTGCAATGTTCAAGTGATTTGTCCATTAAATGAGTTCGCTGATGGGCGTGCCGTCGTAGTTGATTTTCAGCGGGCGTTCCTGCGGCGACATGTACTCTTTTTCGTAGTTGATGCCCATCGCCTTGTAGATCGTCGCGGCCACGTCCTCGACGCGCAGCGGGCGATCTTTTGGAAATTCACCGCGCTCGTTGGAACTGCCGACGACGACGCCGGTTTTCACGCCACCGCCGCCCATACACACGCTGATCGCGCCGGGCCAGTGGTCACGGCCTGCCGAAGAGTTGACGCGGGGAGTCCGACCAAACTCGCCCATCCAGACGACAAGCGTGGTGTCCAGCATCCCGCGTTCCTTCAGGTCGTTGAGCAGAGCCGCGTAGCCCTGATCGAGCGGAGGCAGCAGATTGTTTTTAAGCGCGTTGAAGTTGTTCTCGTGCGTGTCCCAGCCGTTGTAGTTGATGGACACGACGCGGACGCCCGCTTCCACCATGCGCCGCGCCAGCAGGCACGATTGGCCGAAATAAGTACGCCCGTACTGATCGCGCAGTTTGTCGGGTTCTTCCTTGAGATTGAAGGCTTTTTTGGCGACGGGCGAGGTGACGAGGGTGTACGCGCGCTGATAAAACTCGTCCATTGTTTGCGCGCTTTTGCTTGCCGTTTCTTTATCGCGCTGAAAATCGTCCAACGCCCCGCGCAATAATCGCCGCCGATCCATGCGGGCCACATCCACGCCGTTCGGGGGGGCTACGTCTTCCACGCGAAAAGCCGGGTTGTTCGGGTCGCCGCCGATGATAAACGGGTTGTAGGTCGCGCCCATGTAGCCGCCGCCGCCGTGATTGTTGGGCAATCCGCCGAACATTGCGTAGGGCGGCATCCCGTTCTGGAAGCCTTTTTCTCGCGCCACAACCGCGCCATAGCCGGGATATTCGGCGGCGGGGCCGAACGGGTAGCCGGTCAAGCAGATAGTGCGTGGCGGTTTCGTGAGTTCCATCCGGGGATGTGACGGAGCGCAAAATGCTGAACTTGTCCATCTGCTTCGCCAGTTTGGGCAACTGGTCGCTGATGCGAACGCCTTTGACATTGGTTTCCACCACGCCGAACGAGCCGCGTATCTCCTGCGGCGCGTCGGGCTTGGGATCGAACGTGTCAATATGGCTCGGCCCGCCGCCCATCCACAGCAGAATACACGACATGTCGGATTTACGATTGCCGATTTTCGCCTGTGGATTGGCGGTTTGCGCCTGTAGCAGATTGGGCAGGGTCAGGCCAAACGCGCGTCAATCCGCCGATGCGCAGCACGTCCCGGCGCGTAAAGCCTTCGCAATCCCGTTTCGCCCCGATTTCAATGTCCAGCATTTTCTTCTCCTCACATCACACATCTCATCAGCGTACTGCGCTACGACGCCAGCAGTTCATCCCAACTGTTCACGTCCAGAGTGCGCGTTGTCAATTGTTCCAGATGTTGCGCGTCCGAAATGGCTTCGATGATTCTTTGCATCGTTGCGCTCGGTTTACCGAAACGTTTCTCGCCAAGCGCAAACAACAGATGCCTGACACCAGCGACGCGCCCTTCTTCAAGAATCGCTTGGTAAGTGGAAGACTCTCTCATGTCCCTAACTCCTGCAAATAATTGTGCGACCACAGATGACGGATAACGCAGGCCAGCCAAAATATACGTCGCCGTCCAGAGGGTTTCCGCTTCAGCAGGGCTGGCTTCGCGGTCTAGCCTGTCACTGACCTGCCGCAGTATCCCCGGCAACTCCTCCTGTGAAATTTTGCTGACAGGCGCAAGCGGCAGAACTCCCAATTCGCCATTCAGAAACATGTCTACGGGCTGCTGCCAGATGCAAATCAGTTGATAACTGAACTCCAAAGTGCTGTTGCCGAAAGGAGAAGCGTAACTGACGCGCCCCGTCAACGCAGACGTTTTCGCTTCAGGTCGTAACAGGACAAGGATCGTATGTACCGGCAAGCCGTAACGGTCGTACAACAGTACATTACAGCAACAGGCGGCGATGCAAGCCCACATCACGACTGGATTGCAGTTCGACGTGGATTATGCGCGGTTCCGGTTTATGAACGAGCAGTACCTTGTCTGCGGCGGTTGTTACCGTAGACAAATCGGTATCAAGCACTTCTACGCTGCCCATGACAGGAATACCGGCCTGCGCCAGCCATGCCAATGGGTACTTTTCTACAAGCGTCTTCAGCGTTGCGTCGAATGGTTTGGACATGTATGTTTGACCTTACTCATTTTTCTCGTACTTTATGCGCTCTATATGGCAGTTTCTACAAAAACCGCGCGTCAGTTTGTTGGCGGGCTTTAGGCAACGTTGACAGACGCCCAGAGCTTGAGCATTATCTTCCAGAATTTCGCCGTAGTTACAATCGTACCTTTTTCTGGCAATCTCGACTATTTCCAGCACAATCTTCTGTGTGGCTTCCCTGCCAGGCGGTTCAAACACTTTCTCCTTTACCAGAATGGAGAAAACATCGTTTAACAAATGACTTCCGGTGTGATTCGACATACCCCTTGTCCCGCCTTCAATCCATTGGTATTCAGCCATCTCGACTGTTAAGGCGATACTACGGCGTCAGTGATTAAACAGGAACTCTTTGCTGTTGAGCAGGATGAGCAGCACGTCCTCGAAAACGGGTTTGCGATCCGGCGCGAAGGCCAATGCGCCCATCACCTGCAATCGTTCGTCGCGTCGGGGCGGGCGTCCCAATGCGCAGGTGTAAATATCATTGAGAATAGCGTCATTGGGCTTTTTGGCGGCGATCATCTTGAAGATGCGGCCTTCACCCTGCCCGACTTTGCGGTTGATGAGTTCGCCATTCATCAGGCGCAGGGTTTGCGACAGATTCGGCTCGACGGTGCGTTCGCACTCGCAGGAGATGACGCGCAGGGGCCGCCCGAACGTGTCCAGAAAATCGCTTCCGACATTGGGATCGGGCAATTGAATGGCGCGGGTTCCGGGCGGCAGTTGATTGAACTTTTCCTGTGTGCCACACGCGAAATCAATGGCGTCCAGCAGGGTTTCCGCGCCCAACCGTTTGGGCATGTAGTGCGTGAAGAACAGTTCGTCTTTGAGATTGTCGCCCGTCGCCGCGCTGCCGCGCTGATACGCCTGCGAGTTGCAGATGATGGCAAGCAGATGCTTCAGATCGTAGTGGCTGCGGGTCAGTTCATCCGCCAGAAAGTCGAGCAGTTGCGGGTTGGTGGGCGGGTTGGTGACGCGCATGTCGTCAATCGGGTTCACGATGCCCTTGCCGAACATGTAGCCCCAGTAGCGGTTGGCGATGTTGCGGGCAAACAGACGATTGGAGGGCGCGGTCAGCCAGTCGGCAAGCGCGCGTCTGCGGTCGCCGTCCGCATCCGGGTCAGGCAGTTTAGCGTCTGTTTTGCCGGATAGGGAGACTAGCTGCGCACCGAGGGGCATGGGGCGCATCAGCTTGCCGGTTTTGGGATGGTAGATGTCGCCGCCGTCGTTAAGCCGCACAATCTGCTCGTTGCCGAACAGCCCGAATTCCTGACTGCCCTTGATGCCGACGCGGGCGAAAAACGCGGCGAACTGATAATAGTCCGATTGCGTCCACTTCTCGAACGGGTGGTTATGACATTTCGCGCACTGCATCCGAACGCCTAAGAAGACCTGACTCGTCGTTTCCGCGAGGTCTTTCGGGTCGCTGACAACACGGTAGTAGTTGGCAGGGCCGTTCGTGAATGTACTGCCCTGCGCCAGTATCAGATCGCTCACGAACTGGTCAATGGGCCGGTTCTGCTGTAGTTGCGTCCGTATCCAGTTGGTGAAACTCCACATTCCTTTGGGGCCGAGCGTCGTCCGGTTGCTGCGCAGCAAATCGCCCCATTTCAGCGTCCAGTAGTCCGCGTATTCCGGGCGCGACAGCAGCGCGTCTATAAGTTTCGCCCGCTTGTCCGAACGATTATCCGTGACAAACGCGCTCATTTCTTCGGGCGTGGGCAGTGTGCCGATCAAATCCAGCGAAACGCGCCGCATAAACGTCCGGTCATCACAAACCGCCGAAGCCGTCAAGCCCAACTGCTGCTGCTTGCGCAGAATAAGAGCATCCACAACAGCGGAAGGGTTGAGAGTTGAGAGTTGAGAGTTGAGATTAGGATTGAGACTCTCCTTTTCTCCTTTTCTCCTCTTCTCTTTGTCTTCCTTAAACGGCACAAGCACCGTCGCTACTGTCGCTTTGCCGCTGTAACGCGCCATGATTGCGGTTTGGCCTTTGCCAACGGGCGAAATTAAGCCATCGGGAGTACAGGCGGCAATGCCGTCGTTGAGCGTGTTCAGGCGCGTGGTGGCAGTGACATCGCGGGTTGTGCCGTCCGTGTACGTGGCGCGAATGATCAGATGCAGACTGCCGTTCTGCTTCTGCAAAACGCGCTCGGAGGGGAAACTCTCTATTTTGGCGACCATCGGATCGGTGGGGTTGGGGCCGGGAACGCCATCGCGCAGCCATTGCAGCAGGGTGGCATACGCGGGCGTATCGCGCTGCAAACGCAAACCGCCGCCATGCGGCACACCCATCAGGGGCTTGCGAATCAGCAGGCTGGAAGCGGGATCAGCGGCGGAAACGCGCCGCCCTTTGGCCTGCTTGACCGTGTTGATATAATCCAGATCGGGATCGAAGCCTGCGAGGGACAATTTATAGCCGCCCTTGCCGTACTGCGCCCCGTGACACGCGCCCTGATTGCAGCCCAACCGCGTAAACATCGGCTCGATTTCGTTGGTGAAACTGACGGGAACCGTCTTTTGCGCGTCTTTCACGCTCACCCCAACTGCTGCCGTTTTGCCGCCGAACGCGCAGGTTACAAGCGTATCGCCATCTTTGCGCGGACGCAGCAGGCTGCCCGACTCCAGCGCGACAAGGCCAGGAGTTTTGGGCGTCAATATCGCTTTATCGGTCACGTCGCGCAGGCTGCCGTCCGCATACCGGGCGGTGACGAGAACATGCGCCTGCGAACGCGGCCCGACCAGTTGAATGGCGGCAGGCTCGGCGGTTATCGCAAGGAGGGTGTTCGGTGTTCGGTGTTCGGTGTTCGGTATTCGGGTGTTCAGGTGTTCAGGAGGGGCGGCGAAAGACGGACGAATACCGGCCAATCCTGCCAGCAGGACAGGCGTAGCGACGAATCGCGTAACAACAGAAAGCAGGCGTAAGGCGCGCGACATTGCAAGTTCCTCAACAGCGAAAGACGGGCCGGATGGAAAGCCCGTATCAAACAGCAGGCAAACTCACAGCGGCGGCGGGGCCGATAGCAAGCAAGCACAGAACAACACAAATCTGGCGGAATAGTTTTCGCGCCTTCTTGAATACTTATGACAGCCAATCGCTTCCATTGTTGCATAAATTGCGCGTTGAAGCATTGATTTTTGACCGAGGTATTTTCAGCAAGGCAGGAAAAACAGCAATGTTGCAAGAACATTGCGGCGTTATGCAAACCAACTCCACACAACCCAATTTCACTGCCGCCGATGCCTCGATGGCTGCCAACGCCAGAGTCAGCGCAATGACCCTGCCTGCGCTTGTGGTAGGGTTGATTTGCGTGGCAATAACCTGCGTGGTGGTATGCTATGCGGAACTGGTTGTGGGCAAAATCCAGATCGGATTTTTGCAGTTGCCGCCCGTTGTGATTGGCATGTTGGTAATGTTGCTTGGGGTACAAGCCCTGTTTCGGCGGTTCTCGACTCGCCTGCAATTGCGCCCGCACGAGATGTTTACCGTGTATGTGATGATGCTCCTCGCGTCTATGGTGTCGTCGCGCGGATTGCTGCAAAAATTGATCCCGCTTCTGGTTGTTCCCAACTATTTCGCCACGCCCGAAAACGGCTGGAAAGAGAAGTTTTTCAAGAACATTCCGCATTGGGCCGTCCCCTGGAACCCGGCTGGCGACGCCAAACAGGATGTAGCCGCGCACTTTTATGACCACCTGCCTCCCGGCGCGCATATCCCCTGGCAGTTGTGGGTGATGCCGCTATTGGCGTGGGGCGTGTTCGTGGCGATGATGTTTACCGCGTATCTGTGTCTTGCCGTAATTTTGCGTCGGCAGTGGGTGGACAACGAAAAATTGTCATTTCCGCTTGTGCAGTTGCCCCTCGAAATGGTCAAGGGCGAAAACACAACCGCAATCGGCGGACGCGCAGGCGCGAAAACAGAGGGCTTCCTGCAAAACCGCCTGACATGGATGGGCTTCGCCATAACCGCCTGCGTGTTCGGCTTGAAGGGTTTGCACCAGTACATGCCGACCATCCCGGATGTAACAACCGACATCAACCTGGGCGAATTTCTCACGCAGCCGCCCTACAACCAGACGGGATTTTTCCACATCTATCTGTCGTTCGCCGCCATCGGGTTCTTCTATCTGCTGCCAACGGATTTGCTTTTCTCCCTGTGGTTCTTTTTTCTGCTGACCAAAGTGGAAGACGTGATGGCGGCAAGCGCAGGGTATCAGCCCGAAACCATGCCCATGTACGGCTGCAAAGTGTATCAGGGCTACCAGATTATCGGCTGCTACGTGGTGCTTGTCGCGTATATGTTCTGGTCCGCCCGTCCGCATTTGAAGCGCGTATGGCAGGCGGCGGTGGGAAGAAAAGGAGAAAAGGAGAAGAGGAGAAAAGGAGAGGCAATCGAAAATCGAAAATCGAAAATCGAAAATTCCGAGGATGAGTTGCTCTCCTACCGGACGGCGTTCTGGGGATTGATTGTGTGCTTGCTCGGCATGGCGGGGTGGATGTCGCTGTTGGGGATGTCGTACTGGCTGGCCCTCTTTGAAATTGCCATATTGCTGTTCGTGGTCGCGCTTGTGATGGCGCGGAGTACGTGCGAGTCGGGAATGCTGATGACAGAAACCAGTTTCCGACCCATAGACATTTACCGGATGGTGGGCGATGTTCGCAATCTGGGAGCCGCGAACCTGACGGGACTGGCGTTTCTGGACGCGCTGTGGATGCGGGATCAGCGCGGTCTGATTCTAACGGGATTTCTCGATTCGATGAAGTTTGCGGACGGCGTTCGCGTGCGCCGAAGTTCGCTGCTCGGCGTGTTTACGCTCGCGCTCGTCGTCGCGCTTCTCGTGTCGGGGTATATGCACATCGCGTTGCCCTATCGTTTCGGCGCGGTGCAGATGTACAGCTACGTGTATCAGATGAATCCGGTATGGGCGTTCAACGACGCGAATACGCAACTGAATCACAGCGGCCCGCCCCTACCGTTCTGGGCCACAATCAATTTCTTCATCGGCGCACTGGTCACGGTAGGATTGGCGACACTGCGAACGCGCCTGCTGTGGTTCCCGCTGCATCCGCTCGGCTACGCGCTTTCGGGAACGTGGACGATGGATGTCTTCTGGTTCCCCTGCTTCGTCGCCTGGCTATGCAAAACTGTTGTGCTGCGTTATGGCGGCATGAACCTGTACGCCCGCCTGCGCCCGTTCTTTTTGGGAATGGTGTTGGGCGAGTTCACCACCGCGATTTTGTTCACTCTTCCCGCCCTCTACGACCGCTACACGCCAACACCAACCTTCCCCTGGCCGTAGTATAATGCTGTAAAAAGAGGTTGCTTAACTTGAAAGGAGTAGGAAACGGCGCAGGCAGTACTATCGCAACTACTGAATGAGATTAGAACTTTGCCGAGGGAAGATTTGCGCGAACTGGAACGCGAGGTGCAGTCTCTTCTCAACTCGCCATCACCAGAAGCGGAACGCGAAGCCGCGCTTCGTGTACTACAAGAGTTGGGATTGGTCAAACAGATCAAGCGTCCTTTCCTGTCACCACAGCCGGACCCCCCCTCCCGTTCCTATTCTGGGCAAGCCACTTTCGGAAACCATCATTGAGGAGCGTCGCTGATTGCTGTCTGCGTTGCGGACTGCAAGGCGCTTCAGGGCGGTATGCCGCTAAATTACTCCTTTGCTCGCCAACACCAACCCTCCTCTGACCGTAATAGAACTATTATGAGCGTTGATGATTCTCAACAGGAACAGGCCGAACAATGCGCGGAAAGGGCGGCGCAGTTGGAGGCGGGGGCGGAACAGGACGCGCTTGCGCAATGGCGAATGTCCACGCTGCATTATGCCGAGGCATGGCGCATGGCAGAGGAGAGCGGGGGCGTTCCCGTTGCCCTGACCCGCGCTCGCGCCCATGCCTGCCGACATTGTGGCGACCTGCTGGCGCGGCAACAGCAACATGCCGACGCGGCCAGTATCTTTCAGGAGGCCGCCGACCTGTACGGGCAATTATCCCCGCCCGACGATCAGGAACATGCCCGCGAGTGCGCCCGCAAAGCCCTTGCCGGGATTGCCGCCCTGCGCAACGATCCGCAGAGCCGCCTGTATCTGCTGATCGCCCGTTATATCCGGCAACAGCAGCAGCTCGCGCTTCAACCCGGAACCTGGGCGCGGCAGGCGGATTGCTGCCTGCATATCGCTCAAATTTTTCTCCGGCGCAACCGCCCCGAAGAGGCCCAGCGCCCACTATCTCGAAGCATTGAAACTTTACGGGCCTGCCGAACCGACTGAAGATACGGAATCGGAAGCCATTTGGCTTGCGCAAGCGGAGTGTCACCACCAATTGGGCAATCTACTGGCAAACGTACTAATTGATGAGCCGAACAATACAGTCCGCGCCCTGACGCATTTCAACGCCGCCATTGCCCTGTACCAATCTCAACCCTTGCAGGCGCATGGTAAACAAGAAGAACTCGTTTTGTGTGTCGCCGCCCGCGCCGATTTGCTGCGCCGTATGGAGAAATAATAGTCGGAGCCGCCCCGATTGTATACCCTGCCTCTGTTTCCGCTCAACAGCGTACAGTTTCCGCAATTTCCGCTGCAACTGCACATCTTTGAAGAGCGCTACAAGGCCATGATTAACGCCTGCATTGACAACAATGCCCCGTTCGGCGTCGTGCTGATACGGGAGGGCAATGAAGTGGGCGAGCCCGCCACCCCGCACAGGGTCGGCTGCGTGGCGCGTATTCTGGAAGTGGAACGGCTGCGCGATGGCCGCATGAACCTGCTGGCGGTGTGCGAGGAGCGTTTCCGGGTTCTGGAAACGATGGAAGCCGATCAGCCCTATCTCATCGGGCGCGTGGAGGAGTGGGAAGACCGGGACGTAGAGA
Organism: uncultured Chthonomonadaceae bacterium; assembly: GCA_963817895.1. GTDB lineage: Bacteria > Armatimonadota > Chthonomonadetes > Chthonomonadales > Chthonomonadaceae > CAWFQB01. The sequence goes on along the minus strand of CAWFQB010000001.1, from coordinate 386,211 downwards.
CGGACGACCTGAGCGAACTGATTGCCGACGTATCCGGCCTGTTCTCGAACTATCTCGCGCTTCTGGCCGCCCATGCGCATCTGCCGATGCCCGATGTGGACCTGCCCGACGACCCGCAAACGCTGGCCTTTTGCGTGGCGTCTGTCGCCATGCTGCCCCTGTCGGTCAAGCAGCATCTGCTGGAAATGACGGACACGCGGGCGCGATTGCAGGAAGAATTGCGCCTGCTGCGCGAACAGATCGCGGAACTGAAAACCGAACGCCCCGATACAACCAAACCGGACGCAAGCGCGGAGAGTGAAGAGCGCGTCGCCGTCCTGATCGCCCGCCCCCTGAACACCAACGCCCCCCGCTGGCAGCGCGTCATTGACGAAATGAAAAATTAGGGGAAAGATAGGAGATACGAGATACGAGATACAAGTAACTTCCCTGACACTTTCTGTATCTTCTAATTCTCCTCGTGTCTCGTATCTTGAATTGAGGATGCGGACAAAACGCGCAAGATGCAGCCGTTTGGCAGTCGCAGCCGTAACGCGCCATCCGGTTCGATGCCGTCCGCGATGCCCTGAACGGTTTTCCCTTCCAGAACAGTTTCAAATACGCGGCCCGGTGTCGTGTCGCAGGTTCGCCAACGGGCAAGAATGGCCTCGAAATCGTGGTCTTGCCGGAGATGCGCCAACCGTTCCAATGCGCCGCCAATCGCTTCCGCCAACGTCGCTATGTCCTCAACCTTTATACCCTCACGCCACAGGGAAGTGGCGGAAGCCGCAAGTTCAGCGGGAAACTCGCGCGTCTTTACATTAATCCCCACGCCAATCAACGCAATCCATTCCCCTCCCGGCGTTTGCATCAATTCAATCAGAATTCCCCCGACCTTGCGCCCGTTGAGCAGGATGTCGTTGGGCCACTTCAGGGCAAAGGAGGAGGGAGGAAGGAGGAAGGATGAGGCCAGAGTTTCCACGACGGCGACGCCTGCCAGAAACGCTAACTGTCCGGCGGTTTCGGGCGCGGCCAGACCCCACCCGAAATAGTAGGTGGCGCACAAACATTCGCCGGACTGCGCGAACCAGCGCCGCCCGCGCTGTCCCCGTCCCGCCGTCTGTTCTTCCGCGAGGACGCCATTGGGAACCGGACGCCCGGACGCTTCAAACCGAACGCGGCCCGCAAGCACATTTTCACGCGCTATGTCCATTGTGGAGGGTACGGATTTTAGCAGCAAGAGAGGCATGTCACAGGGTCAAATCCAAACTAATATCCAGCGCGGTTGCCGAATGAGTGAGCGCGCCGACGGAGATAATATCTACGCCGGTTTGCGCGATGGCCGCAACGGTTTGTTCATTCACGCCGCCGCTGGCTTCCGTTGCCGCCTGTTCGCCAATGAGTTCTACAGCCTGACGCAGTTGTTCCAGGCTCATGTTGTCCAGCAGCAGAATGTCGGCTTCGGCGTCCAGCGCTTCCTGCACCTGCGCCAGCGTGTCGCACTCCACCGTTACCGTCATAGTGTGCGGGGCGTGGGCGAAGGCGTTTTGCACCGCGAGGGCAATGCCGCCACTGGCCGCGATATGGTTGTCTTTGATGAGGATGGCGTCGTACAGGCCAAAACGATGGTTGTAGCCGCCGCCCACACGGACGGCGTATTTTTCCAGCGCGCGCAGTCCGGGCGTGGTTTTGCGCGTGTCCACAATCCGCGCCCGCGTCCCGGCCACTAGTTCCACAAAGCGGGCAGTTTTCGTGGCAATGCCGGATAACCGCTGCGCGAAATTCAGCGCGACCCGCTCGGCAGTAAGAAGACTCTGCGCCCGTCCCTGCATGGTGAAAATGGGTTCCCCGGCAACGAACGCGCGCTCCCTCCTCCACAAGGCGCGTTCCGCGAACATCCGGGTCAATCTGGCGCAGCACGGCCTCGACAACCGGCAGCCCCGCGATAATGCCCGGTGATTTCGCAACCATCCGCGCCGTCGCCTGCGCATTCGGCGGAACTGTAAACAGCGTGGTCACATCACCCGTACCCACATCTTCCAGCAGCGCGCGCCGTACAATCTCTTCGCAATCGGGAGGAAAGAAGGACATAGGAAACTCCGTTGTCAGGTTGTTAGTTGTCAGGTTGTTAGGCGGTAAATTGACAGCCTTGTACGCAAAAGAAAACGTGTTACTCTTGTATCATCCTAACAACCTTACAACTAACAACCTACTCTCTGCTCAACCGTCCTACAATCACCTCGCACGGGGCGCGGTGCAGGAGGGTTTCGACAAGCTGATCGAAGCGGTCATGGTCGCCGTGATCCATCGCGTGTTTGGATGCGCCGATGACGATCATGGTCGCGCCGTATGTTTTGATAGCCGCCAGTGCGCCGTCTACGGAGTCGCGGACGCGCTCCACATGCTCTTGTGGGGACGCGCCATTGCGCTGCGCGAGCTGCGCCGCTGTTGCAAGGGCGGTTTCCGCCGCCTGTTCCTGTTCCAGCAGGGGCGCGTTGAGGGGCAGGGTACGGGTCACTTCCAGCAGATACACCAGCCGCACTTCCCCGCGCTGAACGCGGGCGATACGGGCGGCAAGATCGGCCCCGTAACTCAAATCCACGTCCGCCATCAGGGGAACAACGATGATCTGCCCGCTCTTCGATCCATCCGAAGAAGCGGGAGTTGCCGCCGCGCGTTTGTGCATTTGCAGGGACGAGCGCGCGGCCTCGATAGTCGGGGCAATCGGCAATTGCGAACGCACACCCGGCACGGTCTTGATAAAGCTGAGAACCTTTTCCGGCAGGCTCACGACGATGATGCGGGCGCGGGCGGACTCGATATCGCGAATGGCTTCCAGAAATGTCTTCGCGCCGTCCCCGGAAATCTCCTCCAGCCCGCTGCAATCTACAATGATGCCCTGCGGGAAATCGTGCAGCAGCAGGTTTACCGCAGCGCGAATGGACATCCACTGGTTTTTGTGCAGCGACCCGGACAATTTCACCACATCCGCGCGTGTTTCGATAATCATGCGCGTCCCCCCGCTGCCGGATCATTGGAATCATTGCCGTTTGTTCCCGTACCCCACGCGCTATCGTTTCGGCGCGCGACGGGGGGATTGTTCAGCCCCGTCTCATACGCCCGCTGCTCTTCCAGTGTGCCTGTCGGGGAAACCGCCTGCCCGTTTGCCTCCGATGCCTGCGCGCTGTTTTGGGCGTCGGGCGCATTATAACCCGTATCCCCGGCAAGGGCTAAGTCCTGCGCGCTGCCGATATTCGGGGTTTCCATCGCCTGCTGCGCTATGCTTTCGGCAAGGTCAACAGGCGGCTGGTGTCCGTGATGTCCGTTCGCGTCATGCAAACCCGCGTCCTCTTCGGCAAGCGCGTCCGAGGGCGGCGGCGATTCCGAGTGCGCCAGATAGTAGCGCACGTTCGCCACAACCACGTCGCGCCGACTGAGCAGCGCCAGTTTCAGCCGGAAGCCGGATTGTCCGTGCAGCAGGGCATGCCACTTCTTGGTCGGCACAAATTCCGGCACGACAACCGTAACCGTATGGTTGCGCCGCTCGTGCTGAACGGCGTCCAGATACCGCATAATGGGGCCGAGCAGGGAACGGTACGGCGAATTCAGAATGACAAGGGGAACGTCATGCCCCCACTGTTCCCAACGTTCGCGCAGTTGCGGCGTCCGTTCCGGGTCGGTGCAGATGTGGACAGCGCGGCAATCCGAAGACAGCGAACGCGCGTAGTCCAGCGCGGGCATCACGCCACGATGCAGGGCGGGAACCAGCACCAGAACCGTATTTTTCAGGGGCGTGACCGGGGATTCATAGTTGGCGAGTTTGAGCTGCTGCGCCACGTCCAGATAGTGTCCGTGAATTTTCTTGAACATGATAAACAGCAGGGCAATCAGAAATACAATGATCCACGCGCCTTCGGTGAATTTTTCATAAACGATGGTGACAAGCACAATGGTAGTGGCAACCGCGCCGACACCGTTGATAACCGCTTTCATCTGCCAGCCACGTTCGCGCAGATCAAACCAGTGCTTGACCATGCCCGCCTGTGACAGCGTAAACGCGGTGAAAACGCCCGTCGCGTACAGCGGAATCAGCGCGTCCACTTCGCCCTTTTTCACCACAATCAATACAGCGGCAAATACGCCGAGCAGCATGATACCGTTGTTGAACACCAGTTTGTCACCCAGATTGGAGAACTGCTTGGGCATATAGCGGTCACGGGCCAGAATGGACGCGAGGCGCGGAAAGTCGGCATAACTGGTATTGGCGGCAAGGACCAGAATAGCGGCGGTAAAGAACTGCGTCGTCAGATAAAAGATGCTGCCGCCGCCCGTTTTGCCGAATATCGCGCCGGAAATCTGGTCAATGACCGCAGGCGAAGGATTGGGGCCAGTGGTGTAGTAAACGATGTGCAATTGTGTCGCCAGCCACGAGATGCCGATAAACAGGCTGCCGAGAATCACGCCCATTGCCAGAAGGGTAAGCTGCGCGTTGCGCGATTTGGGTTCCTGAAAGGCGGGAATGCCGTTGCTGACGGCCTCGGTTCCCGTCATGGCGGCGCAGCCGTTGGCGAACGCTTTCAGCAGAATCAGCCAGCCGAACGTGGAAACGGCTTTGGCGGCGGCTTCCGCCCCCTGCGGGTGATTGGCGGCGATTTGCCGTATTTCTTCCGTATGCGCGTGCATTCCGAACCAGCCGAATACCTGACAGGCTCCCACGCCGATCATGATATAGCACATCAGCACAAATATGTAGGTGGGGATGGCGAACAGCGACCCGGACTCCTTCAGGCCGCGAAAGTTCGCCAGGGTCAACAGAGCGATAAACAGCAGGCAGTACAACACAAGATGCCTGTCCGGCATCAGATAGTGTTCCACAAAGGGGACGCTTGCAAGGTTCTGTACGCCGGCGGCAATGGATACCGATACCGTCAGCACGTAGTCTATTAGCAACGCGCCCGCCGCGATCAGGCCGTAATTCGCGCCCAGATTCTCTTTGGAAACAATATAAGAGCCGCCGCCGCTTGGATAAGCGTGAATGGTCTGCCAGTACGAAGTGACGACAATCACGAGCAGGCCGACAATCAGGCTGGCAATCAGCATCGTATAGTTCGAGTACGCGCCCTGCTGCGATTGCATCCACAATCCCGCCGCGCCCAATGCCAGTATGATCTCCTGCGTGGCATACGCGGTGGAAGAGATCGCATCGGACGCGAACACGGGGAGCGCGATGATTTTGGATAACAGCGTGTGTTCCGCGTGTTCGCTGGAAATGGGGTTGCCGAACAGCAGTTTGCGTATCGAGCGGTTTAAGGAAGCTTTTTAAATCGGGGCGGGCGCAAGGGGCGAAGGCTCCTGTTCCCGAACCCTCTCATAAGGCGGAGGCGTGTCAATCATGGGTTCATCAACTCCTGCGTAGGACGAACGCGCGGCAAATTTTGGGATACTACATTATCATACCCTGTTATCGGCACTGGTGAGGAGATTTTGCTGTCATTCAGAAAATAGTGGCAAAGAGAGACAAGGCTTGCAATCATTCTGCAAGCCTTGCATAAACATGGCCTTATACACGCCAAAGCCCCGCGCAGTCTCCTGCACGGGGCTTTCTTTATCGCTTCAAGCGATGTGAGCGTTATTTACATTTGGAAGCGGCGCGCGGGTCCGGGTTCGGCGTGGGATACCACTTGTCGCCCCACTGCCAGTTGCCGGGATCGAACGTCTGTTCCAATCGGAACCACTTGGCATGACCGTCGAAAAAGGCGTAGTTGGAACCGCCCGTGTGCCGGTCGAATTTCACGCGCACGATTTCCGGGTTGTCGTTGCTGTTGGTGGGCGCAAGTCCCGCATTGACATCGGCAAGCGTCACAAAGCGAAAGGTGTCGCCGGGGCAAATCTGGCCGCTGCCGCTGCCGGTTCCATGTCCGCCGCTCGTGGCGACAAAGGCCGATGTTCCCTTCCATTGCCCGATAAGCGTCATGGCGGGGTCGTTCATATTGTTGCGGCGTTCCCCTAAAACAATGGTATTGGCGGCCTTGTCAATGGCGGCTTCTGACGGCGGCAGCCAGTCGTGGGCGGGCATCACGTTGTAGCTGTTGATGTACGAGAACAGGGGAGCCTGCGCGTCGCACAGGGTTACGCCAACGGTGTCGCCGGGGCCGCACAATCGGTTCAGGGGCTTTACGGGCGTAGGGTCGGAGGGACACACGAAAATCTGTTGATTCTTGACGTAAGGCTGCACCAGGTACGACCAATGCACTTTGGCCTTGAAACTGCCAAGTTCCCACGAAGTCTGCATCAGCGTGCCATCATAATCTTGAGCGTACATGCTCAATGCAAGCCCTAGCTGTTTGTTGTTGGAAAGGCAGCTTGTCTGTCGGGCCTTTTCCCGCGCCTGCGCAAACACGGGGAACAGAATAGCCGCCAGAATAGCGATAATGGCAATAACGACGAGTAGCTCAATCAGGGTAAACGCTTTGCGTTTCAATGGTTATCTCCTCAAACTCAAGGCGGCAGCCCAAATGCAGCTATGCAGCGGGCTTGCAGGATAGTCGCGACATCGTGATTCAGCGACATACTTATTATAACCACCGGAGTATTAAGAGAACGTTAAGTTTTGATTAAGGTTACGTTAAGGTTGCAAGCTGCTCTGCGGTTGGCCCACAGCATCCGCTCTAAATGAGAAAAGAAAAAGGTATGTAGAGACAGCGTCGAAATAGTGGCAATGCAGCGCTTCCAGCCCAGTGTCTCGTTATGTCAAATTGTATGTAGAGGCGTCGTGACCTCGAAAGTGTTACGGCGACCGAGTATATACAGGCATCCTCTTGCACCTCCCTTCCAGGTTAGATTGTTGAAAGGAATTTTAGACTCTCAACGTCCCGCCGCCCGGCTTGTTAGCAGTCTTTGTTTAGTAGACATGCGTAAGGATTAAGACGAGGCATACATGGAGAAGGTTCGTTTGTTTCTGCCATTTACGCAGATATTTTTCTACGTTTTTGCGTGTTCTTGCTGAATTTGGCGACGGGGAGAGAGGACAGGCGCAACATAGTGGCGAATGTGCCACGACAGCACAGGTGTTGATCATCTTGGATGCGTCGGCCCTGATATGAGAGGATAGCGTGTGTTTGTGTCATAGTCAACTTCCGCCACAGCAATGCCCTCCACGCCCTGCCCGCGCCCGAAGACGCCCTGATCACGATCTCGCAGGCTCATGCTATCTACGGCCTGCCGGTCCCCCTGCTGCGCGATCTGCGCGTGAAAGTCGGGCAACGCTAGAAAGTAAGCATAGTGCCGTGTTGCGCCAAATTGCTAATATGTAAGTTGCAAAACATGTAAAAATACGGTAGAATCAGCCAGACAAAAATACACAGTCGCGTCTCGCAAAAGACCCGACTGCGGGAAGTCGTTTGAGAAGGGAGGGGTAACTACTATGCAAGAAGCACTTGAATATGAGATTGACACACCGGAGTTCGGTTTGAACGAATTGGATAAGATCAAGGCCATGCTTAACAAACGTGGGCTTGACGGCTGGCTGTGCCTACGTATGGCGCTCCACCGCAGAACGAATGTTTCGGTATCAGGATGAGGCAGAACAAGCCGAACTGACAGAAAACGAACCGGGCCAGTTGCGTCTGACATTCGTGTATCGCGTAGGAACATGGACCTCTCAAAAGTTGAACAAGGATTGAGTTCGCTGTGAAGGGTAACTACAGGGAACGATCTATACCGCGTCCAGCAGTACGGCGACATTTTGTGTTTGCACTTGTGGGGGAACTCACCTTATGAGGCATTTTCAATGACTGAAACTAAAACGACTCAGGCCAAATACGTTTTTTTGGATATTGTGGGCTTTACCCTAGATAGGTGTGTGGAGGATCAATCTGAGATTATTGATGCACTCAACAAGATTGTAATTGAGGCTCTCAAAGCGAATGAGCTTGTTGCGTCATCTCATATACTCTCGCCTACAGGAGACGGGATTTGCATAGGGCTACTTGACCTCTTAGAACCTTATGATGTTCATTTACAACTTGCCTTAAGCATTCTTAAAGGCGTACACAAACACAACGAACACGCTGAACACTATACGCAAAGGTTCAAAGTTCGGATTGGTTTGAATGAGAATCTGGACAATCGCATAACCGACATTAATGGAAATCCAAACGTTGCAGGAGCAGGCATCAATCTGGCACAGAGAGTCATGAGTGTGGCTGACGGTAATCAGATTCTTGTAGGAGTGCGCGTTTATGAAACTCTGCGTTATTGGAGAAGATATGTATCTGCTTTTCGTTACTATCCAGCAAACGTCAAGCATGGACTGGAAATGTCAGTCTACCAATTCATCCAAGAAGACCATGAGGGTCTAAACTGTGAAGTCCCTAGCAAACTTGTAGAGCCTAAGCAAGAAAAGCCACGACTTACTTATGAAGCCGCCTACTACATGGCGCACGCTTTGAAAAACAAAGAAATCTTGCGCGCTCGCTTCGCTGGTAAGCCATTCCCATGGCAGGCTGTTTTACTACTGTGGTTTCGTGCTAAAAACTCTTATGAGGCAAGAAAACTTACTGAATTTCGAGAGATGCACTATGAGACAATGGGAGCACCAAACGCCACCTTTGAAGAACAATTGGATTTATATGATAAGGTAAATTTTCACGTACGCCATGAACTGGGAAGTCTTATCAGCGCTACCTCCCTCTTAAAATACTCTTATTGTTTTCATGGGACACTAATGGAAGCATATTTGTTTGTTTCTCCTGAAGGAGTGGAGCAGTTGAAACGTGAAGCACCTTTTGTCTGGGCGGAAATCGGCCTAGATGAATCGGTCTGATTGGCCTTCGCGATTCCTGACGAATGCTACCAGGCATAAAAAGCAAAATTCAGAAAACCCTTACGAGCAGAACTCAAAAGTTGATGCGTAGGCTCAGATGTGCCAGGATGAACATGGACTATTCTGGCATAAAGGACATCATCATGCTTACTCAACAGGAATCAGACATTATCACGTTCTTTGAGAACGGCGCAACCATTGCCGAAATCGCCGAAGCCCTCAACCTTCCATGGTTACAGACCTCCGAGCTTCTGTTCGCGGCCTTGAAAAAACTGGCATACGGCAACACCGCAAAATTGCGCAAACCCTTCTACGCCGCAGGCTTTCCTTTTGATCGGGAACGAGTCCCAAAAGGCGGCTATCGCCAGTAAGCATCTTACTGGCGGAGATAGCGGAAAGAGAAGAGAAAACCCCCTATGCAAACGTCTGGCGCTGGCTCAAGATTGATTATTGTTTGCGGCTTGCCCGGGGCGGGAAAGACCACGCGCGCGAAGTTGCTTGCGGATCGTCTCCACGCCATTCGTTTCTGTCCCGATGAGTGGATGGAGGCTCTTAATCTGGATTTATACGATGAAGACAGGAGAGCCAGAATCGAGGCGTTGCAGTGGAACTTTAGCAGGGAACTTCTTGCGCTGGGGCTGACGGTGATTATCGAGTGGGGGACATGGGGGAGGTCGGAACGGGATGCCTTACGGATAGGAGCGAGAGCGCTGGGCGCTGCGGTTGAATTGCACTACCTCACGGCTCCGATTGAGGTTCTCTTCGAGCGGGTTCAACGTCGCGGCATGGAAAATCCCCCGATAACACGCGACCAATTTGCGCAGTGCGCCGAGGTTTTTCAAGCGCCAACAGACGAGGAATTGTCGCTTTTTGACGCTCCTTAGAGAACGCTTTTTCAACAGGAAATCCATTTCTCACCCGCCTGAAGGCAGGGTGAGAAATGGATTTGTTTTACGAAAACTATCCGTCACCTGTTTGTAGTAACACGCGCTGCACGTTCAAACTGCGCCTGCGTCCCGGCGCAGAACCGCGCGGACTGTTTAACACGGACGGCGGCCCGTAAGGAGAGTTCCTGTGATCCATCCCGGTCTTCGCGCTTCGCTTGCCAGAATCGAGGCGCATTTTCAGGCTGACCGCCGTTGCGCCGCGATGTACCTGTGGGGCTCGCTCGGCAACGAGACGGCAGATGCGTATTCTGATGTTGACCTTGCCATCGTCGTTGACGATCTGGAATATGAGGCCGTCAAATCCGAACTGCGTTCGCTTTGCGAGCGGCTGTGTGGCCCGATTCTCGCGTGGCTGCCGGAGGGTGAGCGGCCCCAATCGTGTAACTTTGCCTTTTTGTTTGCCTGCGACGATGCGGTACTGCTTTATGACTTTTACATCAGTTCCGTTGGGGAAGCGCATAAGGGACCCGGCGCGGCTCCAAAGCAGGTGGTCTTCGACCGCAATGGCCTCTTCGCTGCCCTCCCTTCGCTGCCCGCCACTCCCGCTTCCCATGCGAACGGACTTAGCCGCGACATCACCACCTATTGGATTTACATGTACCTTAACGGCAAGTATCACAGTCGCAGCGATATTTATAAAATGTTGTATGTGCAGCAAACTCTCTTCCAGACTCATCTGAAAGTTGCGCTTACGGGGAACGGCCTCGCTCCCGACGGCTGGTGGGTGAGCAGCCTGCACCGGCTTTCCGAGAACCATCAGCAGGAACTCAAAATCTATTTCCCCGCCCCGGAAGCGCAGGCTATCGCCCTCGCCATACGGGAGGAAATGGACGTCTTTGCGCGGGACGCGCGGGCTGCATGCGAACAAAATGGCGTGGAATACCCAAACGATGTGGAGGAGGGAGTACGGAGGCATCTGCTTCAGATGGGCGTAGTGTAATCCCTGAAAATAGGAAGTCACCACACTTGTCGCCAAAATTCTTGACAGGCGGCGGGAAAGTGCGGTATATTGGGAAGTCTGTCGCGCCTGCGCCATTGCGCATACAAAAGGTGTTCCACTTGCCCTTGTGTTTTATCAGGCCGATACCCAATTTTTAAGGAGAACTATTATGTCCCGAGTTTGTCAGGTGTCCGGGGCCGGCCCCCTCAAAGGGCATCGGCGACGCCACCCGCACTCCGGCGCGTGGAACCTGCGCGCCCCCAAAACCAATCACACGTTCCTGCCGAATTTGCAGACCGTGACGGTCAACACGCCCGAAGGTAAAGTGCGCCTGAAAGTCACGACCAGCGTGATGAGCAGCCGCAACTTTCAGGACTATCTCACCGGCGTCAAGCCGCTGCCGAAAGAACTGACCAAGAAATCGCGCCAGCACCTCAAGAAGTAACTACGATTTTAACCCCTTGCCCGTAACTGGAAGAGGGTTCAGGTGAGCGACATAATAGCCGGACAGACAATCTTGTATTGTCTGTCCGGCTATCTTTGTGTTCGCCTTCAAACGGTTGCAGGCAACCTTGCCAGCGCGTCCGACAGTTCCTTATCGCTCGGCTCAATCAGGACAATGCGACCGTTCGGCGTGTCCATCAAAATGGTAGGCACTTTGCCGGAACCGCCGTTTTGCGCGCGCATGGCGTCCTCCGCGCTCTCGATCTTGTCAATATCAATCTCGACAAACGCCACATCGGAACGCTGCAACACGCGCCGGGAGCGGGTACAGTCGGGACACCAACTCGTCATGTACACGATTACGGGCACGGCAGTCTCCATAAAGTGGAGAGTGAGAGCGAAGAGTGAGAGAAAAGACAAGTTCCTTTCTCTCACTCTTCACTCTCACTCTCACTCCTAACTCGGCCTCAAATGCACATTCGCCCCTAATTGCGACAATTGGACGCGCAGGGCTTCCGCTTCCGCCTGGGGCATGTCCACGCCTACCACGAGGGGCGAACGGTCGGAAATGGTTCCCGTCAGCCGCTTTATCTGCTCGGCGTCCACGCCTAGCAGGGTTTGCAGATTGGCAAGCAGATGCGCTTCGCGGGTATGGTCATAAGAGTAAATCAGCGCGTCCATGTTGTGTTCGGTCAGCAGGCGGACGGGTTGTGGCGGGGGCGCGGCAGTCGGCATTGTGCCCACTACAGCGGTATTGTAAGCCGGGGTTGCCACCTGAGCCGGGGCCGCGCCAAACGCCGGCTGTTCAGCCTGCACCTGAATCGTGGCGTTGCACTTCTGACAGATAAAACGGTTGGATTTGACGGACACGCGGTTGTCGGTTCCGCATGAGCCGCAGCTGACCACGCGAATGGGAACGAGGACGCCATTCTCGAAACGCACGGTCTGGTTGCAGTTTTCGCATTCAAAATTCGTTGTCGGTTCCGACATCAACTGATTCGTCGCGTCGCAATAGGGGCAGGTAAACGCGACCGTCTGGATGTTTTTTACCTGACTCATGCGGTACGCCGCGCCCGCGATCACGGCAAACCCGGCGGCAATCCCCAGATACATGCCGATCTGCATGGTGTGCGTCAGGTTGGGATTGCCCCGCAGGGCGACCTTCAAAATCCAGATCATAATCAGCGCGAACACGATGATGCCCGCGCCAATGCCGATCCATTTCAGGCCGTTGGCGGTCTCCTGTTCGCGAACTTCGGAAAGTGTTCTTGTGTCTTCTGCCATAATGGGCGCGGCTCCTGTGAAGCGTGAAAGAAGTGCCTGTACTCTCCGTAAGTATAACGAGTTTACCTTGCCGCTGTCAAGCAACACGCAGGCTGGCGGGCATTCCGAGCGTTTCCGTCTGCGTTGCTACTTCTGTGCCGTCCACCCATAGGGCATGTATTTCCACGTCAGGTTTTCACCTTTTACGGACGCGACTACAAAGCCCTCCGGGTGAACGCCCAGCCGCTTGCCTTTCCACCAGTCGCCGCATACCGCCCCGCCTGTGATATAGCGCGTACCGAGATACGTAACCTCCTCGACAACGTGCGTATGTCCCTGAAAAACCGCTTTGACGTTGTGGTTTTGGATCATCTCCTTGAACGTTTTGCCGTTCTTGACGACCATACCGGGCGGCAGAGCGGTTGTCGTGCCTTCTACGTACTGATTGAAAATGGTGAAAATGGGAAAGTGCGTCAGGAAGACCATCGGCATGGCGCGGGGCGTTTTACGTAGCAGGCTGTCCAGCCACGCGATCTCCTCGTCATGCAATACGCCCTCCCAACTGCCTTCGGGCGTGATTCCGGCAGAGTTGAGCGTGACAAACCGCCAGCCCTGATGATCGAATGTATCATAACCACGTTCCAGGCCAAGCCGCTTTTTCCACAATCCCTTGCCGTAATCGGGATCGGCGGCGCGAGCCACATCCGCCTCCTTCAAGCCGTACAAATCGTGGTTGCCGATGGAGTAATGCAGCGGCAAGGCGAGTTCCCGCGCCGCGTCGCGCCACATTCCATAGACTAAATCAGCGCGGGAACGCGGCACAAGCGCGGCATCCATCACCAGATCGCCTCCGACAAGCGCGAACGCGGGCTTGCGCGGCAACGCTTTGACCGCCGCAAACGCCTTGCGAACGCCCTTTTCCGCCCCCAACTCCGGCTGAATGTGCATATCCGTGATATGAACAAAAGTAAAATCCGCAACCGCAGGCGCGGCAAAAGCAGGCGTTTCTCCCACCATCACGCTTCCGCCCAATGCAAAGCCACCAAGCAGTAGTTCACGACGTGTGACGCTAAATTCAGGCATAACTCCTCCCGCCTGCCAAACGTTTCAGAGCTTCTTCTCGCATAAACAACGCTTCGCCCTCATCTTCGATACCTACATCATCAGGATGGTCATTCAGCCAATCAGCGCGGGCGTCCCAGGCGGCAGCAATCTGCTCCGGGGTACGCGCTGAACGCATCAAGGCTTGCACCTGTGTACGTGTCGGGGTTTCAGATTTCTCCATGAAGGCATCACTTCCTGCTATGAATTACCTTGCGATTCCAGAAATCGCGCAAGCCATTGACGCAATGTTGTAAGCGCGGCCTGATTATCCTGATACCGTCGCGCGAACGCGGCGAATGCCTCCGCAGCATCCACGTCCAGTTGAGCAGCTACCCACTGGCGAAACGCTACCCATTCAAGAACCGGTGGCGCATCCAATTTGCCTTTTGCCATTCCGCTGTAGTAGCCTTCCAGAAAGGCGATAACTTCGGGCAGCGTTCCATTAAGCGTGTACATTCCGGGGCGCATCAGCACCGCCTGAGAGAATGTTAGGAATTGAGTTCGCGTAGTGTTCATACTTCTAAGGCTACTCGTCCACCTCGTTGTTGGGCAGGCCGAGCGGAAGGGCGGCGGGACGTTCGCACGTACTCTGCATCTCGTAGTAGCGGCCCTCGTTGGAAGCGTCGTGGAAGCCGTGCATGGCTTCAAGGACGTGATACGCCAGATTGCCGTTGGCGCGGTGCGGCCTGCCCGATTGGATAGCAGCCGCCATATCCGCCACGCCAAGTCCCCGGCTGTTTTCGGCGTAACCATGCGTGAGCGGCACTTCGCTCCACTCCTTCGCATCCATGCGTCGAACCCGCACCGGCCCGCCGAATGTGTTGGGGTCAGGCACATCCAGCGATCCCTCCGTGCCGTAGATTTCGATACGCGGCAGATTGGAGGCCCACACGTCGAACGTGGTTAAAATTGTGCCGACCGCGCCGCTTGCAAAGTCCATCACGCCCGCGATATGGGTAGGAGTATCCACCGTGACTTTCGTGCCGTACTTGGGCTTGCTGGTAATCGTGCGTTCGGGGAACGTTGCCCGCGCCGAACCGGACAGCCGCTTCATCGGGCCGAGCAGCGCGGTCAGCGCGGTCAGGTAGTACGGCCCCATATCGAACATCGGCCCGCCGCCCACTTTATAATAGAACTCCGGGTCAGGATGCCACGACTCGTGACCGTGACACAGCATGAAGGCGACCGCGCCGATGGGTTCGCCAATCCAGCCGTCGTCAATCAGCTTGCGGCAGGTTTGCAGGCCACCGCCCAAAAACGTGTCGGGCGCGCCGCCCACGCGCAGATGGGTGGCGCGCGTCATATCCAGCAGTTCCGTACCCTGTTCGCGGGTGATGGACAGCGGCTTTTCCACATAAACGTGCTTGCCCGCCTTCAGCGCTTGCAGGCATACGTCATAGTGCGCGTCGGGCGTGGTCAGGTTCACGACGATTTGAATGTCCGGGTCGGCCATCAGTTCGGCAGTGGTACACACTTTCGGAATGTTGTGTTCTTCGGCTTTGGCGCGCGAACGTTCCACAATCAGGTCGGCGCAGGCCACAACCCGCGTATTGCGAAACTTTCCTAAATTTGTGAGATAGATGCCGCTGATGTTGCCGCATCCGACAATGCCGATATTGACAGGCTCCATGATATAGTTTCCTTCACCAATGAGAGTGGATTGATTGCCGCTAGTTTGGTCGCGCTTCGTCGCTTTTCCTGCTTCAAAACGCGCGCGATTGCCGACAAATTTCTATTTTCAATGCAGGAAGCGACACAACAACAGCGAACTATACCATAGCGGCGAGACAGAGCAGAATTATGGAGGCTGGCGAATATGTCATCACAATCAGAATCCTTTGGGAAAAGCAATCAGGAAAACAGTCAGGAAGCGGCAGATGCCAGAAAAGTAGATCAGGCCATTGCCACACTGCGGCAGGGCGATTTGCAAACGGCAGAGCGTTTGCTGCGGGAAGTGGTCGCCAACACGCCGCCCGATTACGTGAACGCCTTTGAACAGGACGGCGCGCTGGTCGTGAAGTTCTGGGATCAGGAGGAGTTCATCTACCACGTCCTGCGGCAAAAGGAGCGCGGTCAGGAGCGGGACGTCATCTGGCGGGAGAATGCGTATCCGCGCGCCCACTATTACATGGGCTTTCTCGAAGTGGAGCGCGGACGCCCGGAGCAAGCCCTGCAATGGATGGACGCCGGACAGAAACTGGAGCCGCAGCAGCCGCATTTCCGACTGGAAAAGGGCAAAGCGCTGAGTTCGCTTGGGGATTTTCAGGGCGCACTGGCCCTGTACAGCGAAACGCTGGCAATGGGCGACGCCATTTCCCCGCTGGATCGCGCCGCTGCCCTGCGCGGGCAGGGATTTCAGCTAATTGAACTAAACCGTCTTGACGAGGCGGAAGCCTGTTTTCTGAACTCGCTGGAGCTGGACCCGACAAGCGAGGTGGCGCTTGGCGAACTCGGGTATATCGCGCATCTGCGCGGCGGCGGCGCAATCGCACCCTCCGAAACGGTCAAAACCGGCGGGCAAAGCAGCACGGTCTGCGCGTCCTGCGGCAAAACCAATCAAGAGGGCAAAATTGACCTGATAGACGGCAAGGTAGTCTTCCTGTGCAAATCCTGTGAAAATAAATTGACCCGCAAGCCCTGGCAATTCTGGAAAAACTGATATGCCTATCTATTTTTACCTGGTAGCCCTCAACATCATGCGGGGTATCGAGTTCAGCCTGCGGGCGCAACCTTGTGGCCCGAAGAAGCGCGTATGCTGCTGCGCCTGTTGCGCGCGTACCGCGCCGACGTAAACGCGTTATGGATACAAAACGGGTATAAGGCGGGCGAACTGAACAATGCGGAGCGGCAACTTGTTGCTCTGGGCAAAAACAAATCCCTGCTGCAAACTCCCATTGCCTCGCTTGTAACGTCAAATGCGCCGGTTGAGGAGGTGGTGACGACGTTGACGCAGCGCTACCACGTTCCTCTGTCTCTGATCGAAACTGCCGATACAACGCCCGTTTCCATTCAGGTGCAGAAAGGAACCGCCCGCGATGTGGTTGCGCAAATTTTGGCGCAGCAGCCCGCGTATGAGTTCCGCATTGTGAACAACCGTCCCATTCTGCTGCCTCGTGAACCGCGCTGGAATACCGATATTACCGGCCCTGATTTTGCGGGTATACCTCGTTTACAGGCCAAAGACAGGTATGTCGAGTGGCTGCAAGCGAATGTGCCGGAGTTTGCGCATTTGTACGCCCCCACCTTCGTGACAGGCAACATCAATGCGCCGATTTACACCGAACCGATCACGATGCAGGGGCGAACTACGGTGTTACTGCGGTTCACGCAGATGCTGGGCCACGATCCACGCGCGTATTTTCTGATACATCGCCATACGAAACTCAATTCGCCCGACATTGCCCTGTACTACACCGGCCTCTCCCCTCTGGCCGTTGACGAAGTGATGCCTGGCACACTGCCATAAGCGTGATTTGAACGCCAGCCAGAATGCAGTCTACAGAAAACGAATTAAAACAGCGCAGGGCAATTGCCTCCCTGCGCTGTTTTCGTCTATAATACCCGCATGACTGACAATTTACCTGCCACCGGCATTGACAACATTACGAATAATTGCCCGACACCCAGGACCGTTGACACGCCCGCGCAGCGTGTGAAGCAGCGTATCACCGCCCGCGCCCTGCTCGAAACCAAACGCCTGAGCGACCCGCAAATCCATCCTGACGGCCAGCGCGTCGCCTTTGTCGCGTCCGAAGCCGATTTCGATGAAAGCCACTGGATCAGCCACCTCTGGCTCACGGAGTTTGCGCCGGCGGAGGAAGAGGAAGAGGAATTAGAAAAGGAGAAAAGGGGAAAAGGAGAAAAGGAGACAGAAGAGGAGGCGGAATCGTCAATCGTCAATCGTCAATCGTCAACCGACAATGCCGATGATCTCACGCGGCAGTTGACGTTTTCGCGGGATGGGGAGATACAGCCGCGCTGGTCGCCGGATGGACGCTATCTTGCTTTCCTGTCTTCCCGTCTGGATGAAACCGAAGCCATTTCTGATGATGAGGACGACGCGACGGAGCAGGTCTGGATTTTGCCCATTGACGGGGGCGAAGCGCGTAAAGTCACGTCGGCCCGCGAGGGCGTACTGGACTATGAGTGGGCGGCGGACACCAACAGCATCGTTTATCTCGCTTCCGAACCGCGCCCTCGCCCGCTGGAATCCCTGCGCAAAGAGGAGCGGCATCGCCGCAAGGTAGACCCGATTGTCGAGCAGGATGACCGATTGCGGCGGCAGGTGTGGCGCGTGGATGTAGAAGCAGAAAAACCCAAATTGCTATTTATGGGCGATTACGGCGTTTCGGAATTTGCCCTTTCGCCCGATGGCGACCGGCTGGCCTTCATCACCAATTACAGCGGCGAGGGCAACGATTACCACCTTGCCGATTTGTACATCCGCTATTTGAACGCGGGCAAAACCGTGAAACTGATCGCGCGAGGGGGAGGCAAGTACCACTTGCGCTGGTCGCCGGATGGAACACAACTGGCGTTTCTGTCGTGGCTCGATCCGCAATTGTCCTATTCCCGCGAGTGCGTGTTTGTGGCAGACGCGCCCACAGAACTGCCCGAACACGCCCCAACGGAATACGGGCAGAACGCGCCCGGCCTGACGGAGTGCCGCCTGCTGACCGATCTGGATACCGACCTGAGCGCGTTTGAATGGGCGCGTCCCATCGAAACGGAAACCGAAGAAGAGGAAGTAACCGGAGGAGCCGAAGTAACCGAACCTTCTCCTGACGCGCCTCCGGCTGTGTTGGGTTACGTTCTTGCCGCTGTCCGCACCGGCTCGGAAATTATCCAGATCACCCCCGGCGAACCCAACCAACCCAATCTCGCCACTACTCTTAATCTCTCACAGACCGAACACCGAATACCGAATACCGAATACCTAACACCCACTCTGGACGACCTCGCCTGCGATCCGGGCGGGCGTAGCCTCGCCTTTGTGCAGGAGAGCGCGGACGCCCTGCCGGAAATCTTTCTGCGCGACGAAAACGGACAAACGCATCAACTGACCCGCCTCAACGCCGACGTTGCCCAAAACTACCTGCTGCCGCGTCAGCAAGTGGTGTCGTGGACCAGTCCCGACGGCCTTGTCATTGAGGGCGTGTTGACGCTGCCGGAAACAGGGGAAGAAAAGGAGAAAAGGAGAAAAGGAGAAGAGGAGAAGATACGAGATACGAGATACGAGATACGAGAAGGAGAAGAATCCCTGTCAACTCTCAACTCTCAACCATCAACTCCTTACCCCTTGATTGTTCAAATTCATGGCGGGCCGAAGGGACGGGCGACCAACACGCTGCAAAACTACAGTATGGCCCCCGTCTGGGCGGCGGAGGGGTATGCCGTGCTGCGCCCCAACTTCCGGGGCAGCGAGGGGTACGGCAACGACTTTGCCGTCGCCAACAGGCGCGACCTGGGCGGCGGTGATTTTGCCGACATCATGGCGGGCGTGGACTGGTGCATCGCGCAGGGGATTGCCGACCCGGAAAAACTGGGCGTGATGGGCGGCTCGTATGGCGGCTACATGACCAACTGGGCGATTGGACACACGGATCGCTTCAAGGCCGCTGTTTCCATGTTCGGCATCTTTCATCTGCAAACCGATTACAGCAACTCGGAATTGTCGCGGTGGGAAAACGAATACGCGGGCGCGTACTACTGGGAAGACCCGGAAATCTATCGCCGCATGTCCCCTGGCACGTATTTGGATGCCATTCAAACCCCGACCCTGATTATTCATGGCGACGAGGACAGCAACACGTTCATCAGCAACTCGAAGGAGCTGTATCAAGCCTTGCGGCATCGGGGCGTGACCGCGCAATTCGTCCATTATCCACGCGAGGGACACGGACTGCGCGAACCCAACCACAAGATGGATGAGATGCGCCGCAGCCTCGCCTGGATGGACAAGCACGTTCGCAATGGAGGGCAGAACCCGGCCACATACCGAATCGGCGAGAAAATCCCCGGTGAAAACGGCCTGTTGGAACTGCGCGTAAGCCGGTGTGACCTCGCCACATTCGTCGGCCAGCCAAAACCAGAACCCGACGCGCCTAACCCCACGCGCCTGCTGGAAATCGTCTTCACCATCAGCAACAAAGACACCCGCGAACACGTCCCGCCGTTGTTGTTGCCGCTGATGACGATTCGGCTGGAAGAAGGAGAAAGTGTAGGGACACAACATGTTGTGTCCAACTCGCCATCCCTCTCAAGTCTCAATCCCATCGGCGTTGCCCTGGACGTACTCGGCGGCAAAGTGTTGATTGAGGGCGAACATCTGCGCGTCACGCAACACCCGGACGCGGAAACCGGGCAGTTGGCGTTCGGTTGCGCCCTTGTGTACCGTATTCCTAAAACACAAAGTTCGGGGCTGTTGCGCGTACCGGGCTTTGCGCCCGCGTATGTCCACTGGTCAGCGGAAGATGAGGAAGATAAACAGGAAGAAAACAAAAAAGAGGACGCATAAGAGCCTATCCCAACAGGAAAAGCATTTACGTCCGAAGGACGTTAACGCGCAGGCTACGCAGACGGGTACGTTCTCTGTACCCGGCCTACAGGGATAGGCTCTAAATCAAGCGACGCGAATATCTTTGCAGATATTCGCGCCGCTTTCAGGCCTGAGACAGGAATCGAACCCGCAACCGACGGTTTACAAAACCGTTGCGCTACCATTGCGCCACTCAGGCAAAATCTCCGAACCGGCCCAAAACGCCGCAGGACATTCGGCACATAACAATATACACGCAACCAAACCGTTTGTCAAGGCGAGATTGCGACAATTCTTTCCCTTGCTTGACTTTTCTCCGTGCCTGCGGTATAGTATGCCTGTCTACGCGCCTGTAGCTCAGTGGATAGAGTGCTTGCCTCCGGAGCAAGAAGCCGTTGGTTCGAATCCAACCAGGCGTATCGGCTATTGATTGAGTACAGAGACTGGAAAGCAGCCGCTTTTTAAGTCTCTGATTTTGTTTGACACCTCGCATTGCGCAGTATCGCTTTTCCGCACAGGCAGCGTTAATTCCGCCTGAACAACGCGCTTCGCTCTGACTGTTTGCGAGTTCCCGCCTATGTCCGCCAAACTTCCCACGCTTTTAGATAATCGTAATGGCAATTCCGTTCTGGAAGCGTTCCAGCGCCTGCTGCCGCACTGTCGTCAGTGGGATGTCGCTACCGGCTACTTTGAGATCGGCGCGTTGCTGGCTCTAGACGGTTCCTGGCAAGGGCTGGAAAGTCTGCGCGTAGTGTTGGGGGATGAGGTTACGCGGCGCACACGAGCGGAATTGGCGCAAAGCCTGCGCGTTCAAAGCGAGGACAGCATTGAGGCCGCAAAAGAAAAGGATGACGCGCTGACCGGACTCGCGGCGGTGCGGCAGTCTTTGCAGAACAGTCACATTCAGGCGCGCGTTTACACCAAAGCCAAGTTCCATGCCAAGGGTTATCTGATGGAGGGCGGCGGCAACAGTCTGGTGGATTACGCCATTGTTGGTTCCAGCAACTTCACCTATCCCGGCCTGACTCAAAACATTGAATTAAACGTGCTGACAACCGAACAGCATCAGATCAACGCGCTAAGGCAATGGTACGAACAGGTTTGGAAAGAAGCCGAAGACATTGCGCCCGAACTGCTGACGGTTGTGGAGCGGCATTTACGCGAGTATGCGCCGTTCGATGTCTATGCCAGAGCGTTGTACGAATATTTTGTGGGCCGCGAAAAAACGCAGACGGATTGGGAGCGCTGCAACTCGGTAATGTACCCCCTGCTGTCCAAATACCAGCAGGACGGCTATCATCGCGCCCTGCAAATCGCCGATGATTGGAACGGCGCGTTGATATGTGACGGTGTGGGGTTGGGCAAAACGTTTATCGGCCTGATGCTGCTGGAACATGCCCTCTATCAGCGCAAAAAGGTGCTGCTGATCGTGCCGAAATCCGCGCGCAAAAGCGTGTGGGAGCGCAATCTCGACCAGTATATCCGTCCGCGCTACCGCCGCGCCTATCGCGATCAGGTGGAAATCCGCAATCATACCGACTTTGGACGCGACGGAACCGTATCAGACGAGGATATGCGCGATTATTGCGAACTGTTCGATGTGGTGATTGTGGACGAGGCGCACCATTTTCGGCATCACCATCGAACGCGCGCCAAAAAACTGATGCAGATTTGCGAGGGCAAGCAGGTCTATCTGCTGACGGCCACGCCCATTAACAACAGTCTCGTAGACCTGTACAACCTCATCAATTTCTTTGCGCAGGGCAACTTGCGCCATTTTTCCCGTCTGGGAATCCAGAACCTGCGCGGGCATTTCACGCAGGCTGAAAAGCGGTTGCAGGAGGAGACGGAAAACGCGGGCAGTGATGTGGCGACGCAGGCGCAGTCCGCCGACTTTCTGCGTACCGATACCCTCCTCAAAGCCGTTCTTATTCAGCGCAGCCGCCGCTATGTGATGGACAGCGAGAACCTTGCCGAACACCGCCCCTGCTTCCCCGAACGGCAACTGCCTGTTGTGGTCAGTTACTCGCTGAACAAAGTATATGCGGGATTGTACGAGGATATCAAGCTGGCCTTTGACCGCGACAGCCCCCTCCTGTCCCTCGCCGTATACAACACGGAAGCCTTCAAGCGCAATGAGGCCGACAAAGATAAATCCACGCTGGAATACCAGAACAACGTTCTCGGCCTGATTCGCACCCTGCTGCTCAAGCGATTGGAAAGCAGTTACAAGGCGTTTGAGGCGAGCATGGAAGACCTGCTGCACAAAATGGCGGATTTCGTGCAGGTCAACGCGCCCGAAATGTGGGATACGTGGAAAACCAAGCACGTCAATTTGTGGAATGAGCTTATCATCAATCAGTTGCAGCGGGCGCAGGAGGGGCAGGAAAACGATAGCGACGATGAGGAGGAGAACGATACTCCTGAATTGAAGCCTGCCCTCGACGCGCAAAAGTACAACCTGCCCCGCCTGCTCACGCTCACGCTGGATGACATGTCCCTGCTGGTCACGATTTTAACCAAAGTGCATGACCGCTTGAAACCGGCAACAGATGACAAGCTGATGCAGTTGCTGAACCTGCTCTGTGCGCCGGAGTATGCCGACCGCAAATTGATTATTTTTACCGAGTTCCGCGATACCGCCCGCTATCTGTTCCGCGAACTCAAACAGCGGCTGCCGGAGCGCAATATTGAGGAATTGGACAGCACGCGCAAGATTGACCGCGAAAAAGTCATCAAGCGTTTCGCCCCCTACTACAACTGTTCGCCCGAAGAACTGCCCCGCTATCTCGCCGACCCCATTGACCTGCTCATCAGCACGGATGTGCTTTCCGAGGGCCTGAACTTGCAGGACGCCAATACCCTACTCAACTACGACGTGCATTGGAACCCGGTTCGCCTGATGCAGCGTATGGGGCGCGTGGATCGGCGGCAGGACCCGAACAAGCCGGTCCACCACGACAAAGCGTACATCGTGAATTTCCTGCCGCCGCAGGAGTTGGAGGATTTGCTGCACCTGCTCAAGCGCGTGTCGGGCAAAATTCTGCGCATCAATCGAACATTGGGCATCGAAGCGCCTATTCTGCGCCCGGACGACCCGGAAGCCGCCATGAAGCTGTTCAACGCGCAGTACGAGCAGCAGGAAAACGTGACGGAAACGCTGGAACTGGAATTACAGCAGATCGCGCAGGAACACCCGGAACTGTACGCAAGTCTGCCCACCTTGCCCCTGCGCCTGTTCAGCGGCAAAAAGGCGGAAGGCGACAGTCCGCGCGGCCTGTTCTGCGCGTATCGCTTCCCCGCCCTGTCCGAGGATACCCCCGGCGACCTGCGCTGGTATTTCCGCGACATAGAAAGCGGCGCGATTGCCGAGGGCGTGGAGGCCATTGCCGAAATCATCCGTTGCGCAAGCAATACGCCCCGCGTCACGCAGGCGAACGCGGAGGCTTTGAAAACGGCGCGGCAGGACGTGGAGCGGCAAAAAGTAAACCGCGCGTTGCGCGACATGCAGGCGCTGACCGGGGCCAAAGCGACCCTGATATGCTGGATGGAGGTTTGCTGAATGGCGGTAGATATTCAGGCGGTCAGGAAGATACAAAGCGAAGACACGCTATGGGCGTTTTTGCGGCAGGAGTTGGGTTGGAATCAGGGCGAGCCGCTGCATACGTATGAATACTTCCCGGATGAATTGGGATTGGACGCGCAGGATGAACCGCATATTGCCCGCGTTTTGCAAATTGCGCCCTACACAGATGCGCAGCCCTGGGCCATTTTCTTTGTCGAGTTTACCGACGAGGAGATTTTCAATCAGCCCCTGCGCCGCGTCCTGAACGGCCTTGTTCCCAAAAAGGATAAAGCCGCCAATCTCCCCTCGTTTCCCCATGAGAATATACTGTTCGTATGCGCCACCTCCACATTTGAACGCTTTACATTCGCGCAGTTTCGGGGCGACAAATGGCACAAGGCGCGTATTGCCCGCTTCGATTGGAAGCGGAACGACACGCATCTGCATACGCTGTGCAAGCTGAATCTCGAATATCTGAAATGGCCGACGGATACGAATGACGGCGCGGCGTGGCTGCGCGCGTGGGCGCAAGCCTTTGATGTACAGAAGGTCACGGACGCTTTTTACAGGGATTATTCCGACACGTTCACCGCCTTCAAACAGGAACTCACGGCCCTGCCGGACGAGGACGAGCGGCATCTGTTCGCGCAAATTCTGTTCAACCGCCTGATGTTCTGCTGGTTTCTGCAAAAGAAGAAATGGCTGTACCGCCGCGAGGACTATCTGCGCTGGCAGTGGAATTTTGCCCAATCCGAACCGGGCAAGGGCGCGGAAGACGCGCGCCATAACTTCTACGACGAGTACCTGCAGCCGCTTTTCTTTCAGGCATTGAACACGCCCACATCCGAACGCCCCGCGTATGACAACTGGGTGGAACTGGAAAGCAAATTAGGCGACATTCCCTTTTTGAACGGTGGCCTGTTCGACAAGAACAACGACCCGGTTCCGCCCGACAAAATCACCGTTCGCAACAAGGCTTTCGACCCGGTATTCAACCTGTTCGAGCGGTACAATTTTACGGTTGTGGAGAGTACGCCCCTCGATGTGGAAGTGGCGGTAGACCCGGAAATGCTGGGGCAGGTGTTTGAAAAGGTGGTGACGCGGAATGAACAGCGCAAGGAGAGCGGCGCGTACTACACGCCCCGGCTCGTCGTTTCGTTCATGTGCCGCGAAGCCCTCAAAGGCTATCTGGCAAGCGGCGTGGAATTGGGCAGCGTTCCCCACAGCGTCACGCCCGCCAAAATCTCCCGGCTGGTGGATGGCGAAGAAACCGAACAGTTGCAGCACCCGGAAGCCCTCGCCCTGCTGCGCATGGTGGGCGAAGCGCAGGTCTGCGACCCGGCCTGCGGTTCGGGAGCGTACCTGCTCGGCATGTTACACGAACTGGACGCCCTGATTGACCGGCTGGAAATCCGCCTGAACCCCGTTTCCGAAGCCGACCGATACGACCGCAAACTCGGCATCATTCAGCGCAATCTGTACGGCGCGGACAGGGACCCGTTTGCCGTGAGCATCGCCATGCTGCGTCTGTGGCTGTCGCTCATGGTGGAAAACAAAACCGACCCGCTGGACTGGTCGAAGGGCGAGCCGAACGTCAGCCTGCCCAACCTGAAATTCAAAATTCAGCAGGGCGACTCGCTTACGGCCCCCGACCCGTCCAATCTGGGAATGCAAAGCGAAAGATACAGCGAACACGCCCGGCAACTGAAAAAACTGCACGACGAGTATTACCGCCCCCGCCGCTTTGTATCCGACCGGCCCAAAGCCATTGTGGAAGCGGACATTCAGCGGGAACAGGCCAAAATCCGCGATCTCGTCGGCTCGTCACAGCCCGGTTCGCTGGATTGGCGCGTCACGTTTGCCGAAGTGTTTGCCGAGCAGGAGTCCGAAACCACGGTTGGCGGCGCGATGAACATGGGGCAGGCATTGGTGGAGAAAACGCTGCCGGGTTTCGACATCGTGATCGCCAATCCGCCATACGGCGCGAGCGTGGAAGAAAAGGTGCGCGACATCTATTTCACCCGGCACACGGACGGAGCGCAATCAACAGAAACCTATGGCCTGTTCATGGCGCGGGCCTTGCAGATGCTGCGGACGGGCGGGCAGTTCAGTTTCATCGTATCAGATACGTGGCGCACTATAAAAACACAGCGCCCTTTACGAAAGCGTCTGCTTGAGCAAACAACAGTAACGCATCTCCTTGACTTGCCAGATTGGATTTTTGGCGCGACTGTCAATACTTGTATTCTTACTCTGACAAAATCCAAGCCAACGATTAAGCACACATTAATTGCAGGTGACTTGCGAAGTGTAGATGATGAAGACTGGGCTACACTCGACAAAAATCTGCGTACAGTCGCTACCCATGGAGTAGATGTACAGGCGACAACATACGCCCGTTATACCTACTTGCAAAACCTTATTGCTTCCCACAACAATCTCTCGTTCTTTATAGGATCCCCGCGTATCCTTCAGGTGTTTGGACGTTCCTGAGTTCGTTAGGTTGGGTAAAACCTATCGTAGAGTGCGAAGTGGAAAACAGTGGAACAATGATGGTCTTTGTAAGATTGTCGCAGGCATCAAAACGGGAAGCAACGAAAAGTATATACGAAAGGCCAATCATTCTGTACGCGGAAGCAATTTGCCTGTTGTCGAGCCTGATAAAGTTTTGTCTGAAGAAGAAATAGCTCGGTTGACAGAAGAAGAAAAGCGGGAAGGCATCAAGACAGCCAACAAATCTTTTGTTCCATTTGATAAAGGAGGGCCTTCTGAGGCAAAGAAGGGTTGGCTACCCAACTACTTCGTTCCTACTGAATATGTTCTCAACTGGTCTTATGATGCTGTTCAGGATATGAAGAGTGAGTTCTCACTCTGATTTAGCGAACGCAGAGTTTAGATTTCTCAAAGGTTTGACTTTCTCAACAACGGGCAAATACAGTCCTACGTTTCGGATAGGTTGTGGTGGAATCAATGGAAATAAAGGGTCAGGAATGTTCTTTGATGATAACCATGCCTACCCGCTACTTGGCATATTAACTTCAAAGGCAGTGCGCTACTTATTGAAGTGCTACATTTCTCATGGTGTCGAAACCGCAGAACCCTGTGTGCCACAATAGGTTGAGACAAAATCCCGTACACGAAATAGTGTAGATCGCCAGGGCGGAGAATGGATTTCTCAGATGAATACGCCGTTGACAGACAGCCCAACCACTCGCCTCACCAACAATGGACACCACAGCGCGCCCTCCCCCGCGCTGCGCCCGGAGGCGCAGGTGCAAACGCGCCCCACGCGCCGCCGCTTTACCGCTGCGTACAAGCTGCGCATCCTTAAAGAAGCCGACGCCTGCGTCAAGCCGGGAGAGTTGGGGGCGCTGCTTCGCCGCGAAGGGCTGTACTCCTCCACGCTTGCCAACTTCCGCAAACTGCGCGAGGCGGGTCAGTTGGGCGAGAAGAACTCTGCCCAGGCGCAGAAGCAGCGCAAAGACAAAGAAGCCGCCCGCCAACGCGATGCCCGCAGGATGGCCGCTCTGGAAACCGAGAACCAGAAACTGCGCGTTCTGCTGGAACTCCAAAAAAAAGTAGCGGCCTTGCTCGACCTGACACTGGAAGAAACGCCGCCCGAATAAGCCTGGTTGCCGAAGCGGGCGCAACGACCGGGATTGGCCGCGCCTGTGATGCGGTGCAACTGAGCCGCGCCCGCTTCTACCGGGAGCAACACGCTGGTACGGGCACAATCCAAGAAGGCGTCCTTGTTCCCAAAGCACAACGGGGTTCTCCTCGCCGCTTGTCGGAAGAGGAACGCGCCCTGTTGCTCAATCTACTCTTGTCGGAACGCTTTGTAGACGCTTCGCCCCGGCAGGTGTATGCGCAATTGCTGCAAGAAGGCGTGTATCACGCTTCCTATCGCACGATGTATCGCCTGCTGCACGAACACCAAGCCATCTGTGAGCGTCGGCGGGTTCGCAGGCATCCGGCGTATAGCAAACCTGAACTTAAGGCAACCGGCCCTAATCAGGTGTGGACATGGGACATCACCTACTTGAAGACGCCCATTCGGGGTCGCTTCTATTACTTATATGTGGTTATGGACATCTACAGTCGTTATGTGGTCGGCTGGATGCTCGCAGACCGGGAGTGTCAATACCTGGCGCACAAGCTGCTGCAAGAAACCTGTCGTAAATACAACATCGCGCCTAACCAACTCACCCTCCATGCGGATCGCGGCGGGCCGATGAAAAGCCAGTCGGTAGCGCAGCTCTTACTTTCGTTGCAGGTGACCCGTTCGCACAGCCGCCCGCGTGTCAGCAACGACAACCCGTACTCGGAAGCCGGGTTCAAAACGATGAAGTACAGCGCCTACTTCCCGGAGCGCTTTAGCAGCCAGGAAGACGCGCAGACGTTCTGCCAGGACTACTTTGTCGGGTACAATACGTGCCACCACCATACCGGCTTGGTGTTGCTTACGCCCGAACAGGTGCATTTCGGCGAAGCAACGCAGGTATTGGCGCAGCGGCAAGTCACGTTAGATAACGCCTATGCCGCGCATCCGCAACGCTTTCGAGAGCGTCCGCAGGCGGGGCAGTTACCCAACGTTGTCTGGATCAATGCGCCTGCGTTGCCCGTTGGCGAAGGCACAGCACCGGTTGCCGGTTGAGTGGCGAGGAATGACTGCTCGCTACATAAAAATACTTTCGCTTTTTGTCTCAAAATCCTTGACACATTCCGGAAGAAGTTATGAAGCAACTTGTAATTCCTTCTGTTGAAGAAATTATTCGTACCAACATTCCCACTCTTGTTGAACAAATTATTGAGAAGCAGAAGGTAGAGCCACGCTACCCATATCATCTTCACGAGCAACAGGAAATTGACCGAATTGCCTACGCCCTGTATGGCTTAGAACCCGAAGATATACGCGAGATCGAACTGTGGTTCTGTCGCCGCTACGACACACTAGCGATTTCGCAAAAGGTAATGGAGCAGGTGAAAGCGGAATACGCCGATCATCTGGCGCGGTGCGAATACGTTCTGGCGCAGCCCCCCGGCTACTGGACTTCGCATCCCCTGCTGCGGCGCATCGCTGAAGGCGAAGGCGCGCGCATCGAGTTCAAGGAAACCCTTGCCGTAGACACCTACACCGGCGATCCCAAAGACGCCGAAAAGGGGCAGAGCCTGAAGGAGATCGCCGCGTTTCTGAACACCGGGGGCGGCGAACTGCTCATTGGCGTATCCGATAAGGGCGAAATCAAAGGCATCGGGCGCGACCTGCCCCATTGCAACCACAAAAATGAAAACGGCCTGATCGAAAAGATCAACCAGATGGTCACGGAACGCCTACAGCCGCTTCCGCATGGCCTGGTTCAGCCGCGCGTCGAACCCCTGCCCGGCGGTTCGATTTGCCTTGTGCAAGTCGCGCCCTCCGCCACGCCCGTTTACCTGAACGGCGACATCTACACCCGCGAAGGCAACATCACCAAAAAATTGACCACGCAGCAGGCGGCAGAATGGATGCAAAAGCGGAGCGCGGTAAGCGCATAGCTAAAAGGGTGCAGGATCGGCGCATCTAAAATGCTCAACACCTATCTCGTCGTGGCACATTCGCCCCCATGCTGTGCCTGCTCCTTTTTCCTGTTGCCAAAGCCAGCAGGAACGCGTAAAAAAGGTAGAAAAGTTTCTGGTTAAACAGCAAAATAAACGAACCCCCTTCTGTATTCGCCTCGTCTAAACATGCGTCTACTAAATAGCCAGGTGGCGGGCCGTTGAAAGCGCGGAGTTCCTCTGCGCTCACAACAATCTAACCTGGAAGGGAGGTGCTGGATGATGCCTGTATATACTCGTTCTCCTTAACCCTACGGAGGTCACGACGCCTCGACATAAAAACTTGACACAACGAGACACTGGGCTGAAAGCGCTGCATTGCCAATATTTCGACGCTGTCTCTACATACTCTTTTCTTTTTCCGTTTAGAGGCGTTAGCCCTGAAAAATGTAGATTCACCGTACCGATTTCCCCGTTTTCTGGTAATATGAACTTATATACCGGGTTATTCGTCAAAATCACAGGAGTGCCGCCGGAAGCAGCCGAACGTTTGCCTTACAAGTTCGCATCGTGTCGGGGAAGAGGTTACAGCGAGCCGCGTAACGCGCCGAAAATAGGCGTTGGAAACGTCCGAGGAGTGTTCGCCCTGCGCGAACGGGACATGTAAAATATAATCAAAAGAGAGACATGCTACTACAGCAATCGGCTACAACCTGCGACCCTTTTTCCGTGCTGATTTGCACCCGGAATCGTGGCGGCTCCCTGATACCCACTGTGCGCAGCATCCTTGCCGCCGACACGCGCTGCGAGGAATTGCTGATTGTAGACCAATCCTCCGATTCGAACACAGAAGACGCGCTCAGAGCCTTTCGCGATGATCCGCGCCTGCGCTATATTCACACCGACACGCAGGGCAAAGGGCTGGCGCTGAACGAGGGCTTGCGCCTGGCAAAACACGACCTCGTTGCCATTACGGATGATGATTGTGAAGTTCTTGCCGACTGGCCCATTCAGCAGGTGCAGGCGTTTGCCCGCGATGAGAAACTGGCGATCACCTACGGCAATGTGCTGCCCGTAGACCACGACCCGCTGCAAGGATTTATCCCCACCTACTACGTCAATCAGGATCGGCTCGTCACCAACATCTGGCAAAAGCTGTCGGCGCGCGGCATCGGGGCCAATACCGTTGTGAATCGGCGGCATATTCTCGGGTTGGGCGGGTTCGACCCCGAACTCTGCCCCGGCGGCTCGTTCAAAGCCTGCGTGGATCGGGACATGACCATTCGGTGCGTTCTTGCCGGGTTCCATGTCTACGAATCGCGTGACAGCAGAGTGTACCACTACGGCTTCCGCAACTGGACCGAGGGACGCGCGCTGGCCTGCAATGCGTTTTATGGCATTGGCGCGGCCCATATCAAGCCCCTCAAACGCGGACACCCGGCGGCCCTTGTCCTGCTGTTGTGGGAACTCGGCGCGTATGCCGTTGCGCCTACGCTCTGGTCGGCTATGGCTCTGCGCCGTCCGTTCGGACTAAACCGCGTCATCTACTTTTTGCGCGGGATGCGCGACGGCTGGAAGTGTCCCGTAGACAAGCAGTATCTTGTCTATCAGGGGCAAGCCGCCGCGTCGCAAGCCGTTGCCCACAGCGAAACAGAACCCTGTGCCGTCAGATGAGTACAGGTCTTGCCGGTCGGTGGCCGGTGGGCTTCTTAATCAAGGCGAATAACGATTTTGCCGAAGTGTGAGCCGCTTTTCAGATACGCCAATGCTTGCCCGACTTCGTCAAAAGCGAACACGCGGTCTATTACGGGTTTCAGGTTGTTGAGAGTCAGGGCGCGGTTCATATCCTCGAACATCTTGCGGCTGCCCACCAGAATCCCGGTCAGGCGCAAAGCTCTGAGCAGAATGGGAACCGGGTTGATGTCGCCCGCGCCCGCCGCCAGAACGCCGATGACCGCGATATGCCCGCCGTCGCGAACCGCCCTGAACGATTGGGGCAGGGTTCCCGCGCCGCCCACTTCGATAATGTAATCCACGCCCACGCCGTTCGTCAACGCTTTCACGGCTTCGCCCCATTCCGGCATGGTGTTGTAGTTGACCGTTCCGGCCGCGCCCAACGCTTTCGCCTTTTCCAGTTTGGCGTCGCTGCTGGACGTGACGAACACCTCCGCGCCCGCCATTTTCGCCATCTGCAACGCGAACAGCGACACGCCCCCCGTACCCTGTACCAGAACCGTTTGCCCCGGCTGTAAATTTCCTGCCACAAACAGGCCGTTCCACGCCGTAACAGCCGCGCAGGGCAGCGTGGCGCCCTCCTCATACGAGAGATATTCCGGCAGAGGGACGACGCCCTGTTCCGACAGCAGCGCGTACTCCGCAAGCATCCCCGGTAGCGGCCCGCCCAGCGTGGACGTTCGCCAGTATTCCGGCTTGTACGCGCCGTCCAGCCACGCCTGCGTAAAGATGCCCGCAACCCGGTCGCCCACCCTTGACTCTGGTAACGCCCGCGCCAACCGCCGCCACCTCGCCCGCCCCATCCGAAAGCGGAACGAGGGGGAGGGGTTGCTTCGGATTATACTGCCCGGATACCATCATCCAGTCTCGGTAATTCAGCGACACGGCGCGAACCCGTATCAACACCTGTCCCGGCCCGACTTCGGGATCGGGCAGCGTAATCGGTTTCAGCGCGTCCAGCCCGAATTGATCCTGTATCGCGTATGCTTTCATAGTATGTTCTCCTATTGGCCCTCAACCCCTAACCCCTTCTCCTAAAGTTGGGAGAAGGGGAACTTATCGGCCCTCAACTCCTGCCCCTTCTTCCAACCTTTGGGAGAAGGGAAATTTATTAGAATAGGCGCTCAGGTTCCGCTCAGGCGCGCTTTGGTTTGGCTGTGCTGCGCAAGCCCGCGATATACCAGACCGGTGAACGCATCGCCGTTGAGAAAGCCCTGTCCCCATTTCGCGTCAAGGTCTTTCGTTGGCTTTGCGGCAACGGCCTGCGCCTCGCTTTGGCCCGCTTTCCGCAGAGGCGCGATACGGCTTTGTACGGTTGCCAGCATGGAACGAAAACTCTGCACGTCGGCGCGGCTTGCCATCGGGCCATGCCCCGGAATGTAGCGCGTTTGCGCATTGCCCGCCGCAAGAAGATGGTCGGCAGCCGCAACCATGCCGCCAATCCAGCCGCCGCTCGAATAGTCAATAAACGGGTAAAAGCCGTTGAACAGCAGGTCGCCCGCGTGAATCACATTGGCCTGCTGAAAGTAAATGAAAATGTCCGTGTCTGTATGGGCGGGCGCGACATGCGCGAGAACCAGTTTCTCGCCATTGGCGTATTCTGTCGCGCTATCGGCGAAAGTCAGGGTTGGCAGACCGGGTTTGGACAGAGGAGGAACATCCATTTTCATGAAGTCAATCCGTTGCGCTGTCGCCAGCCGTGTTCGCGTATTGTCCTGCGCCACGATCCGCGCGCCCGCTTTACCAACCGCTTCATTGCCACCGGTATGGTCATAATGCCAGTGCGTGTTAATCAGCGTGGCAACGGGTTTGGGCGAAAGGGCGGCAATGGCCTGCGCAATGTCGGCGGCGCGGGAAGGAACGCCCGAATCAATCTGAAGCGCGCCATCCTCGCCCGTCAAAACGGCGATGTTGCCGCCCATGCCCATCAGCACGGAAAGCGTGTCGGACAATTTCAGCGTCTGAATGGCATCGTGGTCGAAGTCCGGCGGCGCGGGCAAGGCAGGTAAAGCGCCGGACACCATGCCCGAACCGCTTTCTAATGCCAGCCCTACAGTCAGTCCAACCCCGGCGACAATCATTTCGCGCCGATTTAACTTTTGCATATTCAACGCCTGCAAACTGGTCTTCATCATGGTTTCCCTTCTATCGTTGCGCAGGGTAGCAGATCTTTGCCATCTACTGCCCGCGCGTAATTCTGCCCAATTGTCAGCGTACTCCCGCCGTTTCGCGCTCTGCCATTGGGGACAAATGCGGTTCATCGGCTTCTTCGCTGTCGCTCAGGAATGGGTAATCGGTGTAGCCGGTTGCTCCCGGCGCGTAGAAGGTGGCCGGATTGGGCGTATTGTACGGCCCATCCTGCTTCAGACGGGCGGGCAAATCGGGATTAGCAAGGAACAGCTTGCCCCAGGAGATCGCGTCCGCTTCGCCCCGGTTCAACACCTGTACGGCTTGACCGGGCGTAAACTCCTCGTTGGAAATTACTGCTCCGCCAAAAATCGGTTTCAGGGGCGGCGTATAGCGCGGCCCGCCCTCGACCGACTCACGGGAAAATAGAAACGCGATGCCGCGTTTGCCGAGTTCGCGAGCCACATAGCCGAACGTTGCTGCGGGATCGAGTCCGCGATGCCGTGATGCTCCATGTTGCGCGGCGACAGGTGAACGCCCACACGATCCGCGCCCCAAACCTCTATGGCCGCGTCCGTGACCGCCAGCAGGAATCTGGCCCGGTTTTCTGGTGAGCCGCCCCATTCATCCGTGCGCCGATTGGTTCCGTCGCGCAAAAATTGATCCGGCAGATAGCCGTTCGCGCCGTGAATCTCCACGCCATCGAACCCGGCGCGTTTGGCGTTTGCCGCGCCCCTTCTGTACTCCTCAATAATGCCGGGTATCTCGTCGGCTTCGAGGGCGCGGGGAACAGGATACGGCGCGTGGCCGTTACCCGGCAGCCGAATGTCGCCGGGACAGGCAATGGCGGACGGGGCAACCGGCGTGGCTCCGTCCAGAAAATCCGGGTGCGACAGCCGCCCTACATGCCACAATTGCAGAAACATGCGCCCGCCTGCCGCGTGTACCGCGTCCGTGATTTTGCGCCAGCCGTTCGTCTGTTCATCCGACCACACGCCGGGAGTATCCACATAGCCGACGCCCATTGCCGTCACGCTTGTCGCTTCGCTGACGATCAATCCGGCGGACGCCCGCTGCACGTAATATTCGCGCATGAGATCGTTCGGGACGCGGCCCTCCGATGAGCGGCAGCGCGTCAGCGGGGCCAGAATAATCCGGTTCGGCAGCGTCAAGGCTCCGAGTTGCAGCGGCTGAAATAGTTCTTCGTTCGCCATTCTTTCTTTACTCCAATATTTTTTCTTTTCTTCACGTCAATCAAATACTACTCTGCTAAGGGTGAACGCAGGGTTAAATCGTAGGGGTCTGCTTGCTGAACCCTCCTGATACAAGGCGCAACCGTGTACAAAGCAAGGCGCAGCAAGCAGCGCCCCTACCCTTGTATTCTATTTTGATGGAGTACTACTCTGTGACGCGCAGCACGGCTTTGCCCGCGTAGCTGCGGTTGAGCAACTGCTGCGCGACATCGGCAATCTCTTTCCAGTCGGCCTCGATGCTGATTTGCGGCTTCAGTTTGCCCTCGCCAATCAGTTTCGAGATACGCGCCAGCCCCTTGTCGGCGGCCTCGACGGTTTTGAGTTCGTCAAACAGGATCATGCCGTACAGCGTCGTCATGCCCTTGTTGTAAAACGTTTGCGCGTTGAACATCACGTCATTTCCCGCTGATGTGCCGAAGGTGACGATTTTCGTACCCTCTTCCACCAGTCCGAGTAATGCGCCTAATGTATCGCCGCCCACCCCATCCAGCATCAGGGCGTAATCCCCGAACGGTTTCGCGTCCTCGCCCTTCAGCGCGTCGCCCACAAGCACGGCATCCGCGCCGATCTGCTTTACAGCCTCCACCTGATCGTCGCGCCGAACGTGCGCCACCACTTTCGCTCCGGCCAGTTTCGCCAGTTGAATCGCGTAATCGCCCACGCCCCCCGTCGCGCCCGTAATCAGCACAGGGCGTTCCAGCAGAAAGCCGCCCTTCCATAATCCGTGCAGCGCGGTCAGGCCCGCAACTGGAATCGTCGCCGCCTGCGCGAACGTCACATTATCGGGAATCGGCGCAGCCTGATTGGCGGGAACCGCTACTTGCCGCGCCCATGCGCCCGAACGAAGCAGTCCGACAACCCGCGTTCCCGCTTTCGGCCCGCTTCCGTCAGCCGCCGCTTGCAGCACGGTTCCCGCCATATCCCAGCCCGGACGTCGGCCCGCAGGCGCGTTCATGGACATGCGAACTTCGCCCCGGTTCAGCGACACGGCTTCTACCTGCACAACCGCCTCGTTCGCCGCCGGGACAGGCGCATCCACGTCCCGCAACACCAGTTTGCCTGCCGCATTCGGCTCTACCACAACGGCTTTGATTACGCTCATTAGAGACTCCTTTTGCACCACAGAGACACAGAGACACAGAGGTTTCACAGAGGTTAATAAGAGGACAGAACCGTTCCTCCTCATCTCTTCTTTCTTTTCTTACCTCTGTGACCCCTCTGTGTCTCTGTGTCTCTGTGGTGAAGTATTGTTTTTACCACGCCAGAGTATCGTTGAAGTGGAAGAAGCCGCCAGTCGGGCCGTCTTCGGGCAGCGTGGCGAGCCGGACGGCGGTTTTCGCGCCCTCTTCTACGGTCAGGTTGCCCTGCGCGTTCATGTCGGTCAGTACGGAGCCGGGATGCGCGGCGTTCACTTTTACGGGCGTATCTTTCAACAGCGCGGCCTGTATCACGGTCAGCATGTTCAGCGCGGCTTTGCTGGAATTATAAATCGGGAGCCAGCCATTCGTTGGGAAGCTGGCCGGAACCGTTGAGGGCGAGTGAACCGAGAATGCTGCTATGGTTGACAATGCGGCCTGCGGGCGACGCTTTCAGGAGTGGCAGCAGCGTTTGCGTCAGGAAGTAGGGGGCGATCACGTTGGTTTCGTAGCCGTCCCGGAAGCCCTGCGCGGTGACGCCCTGCAAATCGGGAAAGACGCCCGCGTTGTTGACCAGAATATCCATTCGGCCCGTGTTCTGCTCGAACCACGCGGGCAGGGCGGCAATGTCGTCGTGATTGGACACTTCCAGTTTCACGGTACGCGCGTCAATGCCTTCGGCTTTCAGGGTGGCGACGGCTTCCTCGCCCTTTTGCGGATCACGCGCCCCGATGACGACTGTGATGCCCTGCTTGCCCAACTGCCGGGCGATTTCCAGCCCGATTCCCTTGTTCGCGCCCGTAATCAGGGCCACTGTGTTTGCTGTGTGTGCCATTGTCATAGCTCCTTGTCAAGTTCGTTGCAGTGTTACGTTGTTGGTGTCCGGCTTTGTTGTTACTGTCCGAGTTGGCGGAACAGCCCTATGGGTTCGGCATGGCATTTCCACGCCTGCACGAATGTAACTGTTCCAGTTACATTCAGGGACAAATAGAAGCCGCGAATTCAAGCGTTTGGCTGCCCATTGTTTGGCGAAGAGGAACAGTCCTGCGCCCTCATGCGTTCGAGAACATCCGCGATGGTGTTCTGCGCCAGTTGCGTTTCCAGAGCGGCCTCGGCTCCGGTGAAAAAGCCCGCCAGCGTGTTCTGAATGGTGCGCCCAATGTCACAACGCGGGTTGGGACGCTGCGCGTGCATGGCAAAAAGCGGACTGTCTTTGATCGCCCGGTAAGCATCAAGCAGGGTAATCTGATCCGCTTCCCGCCGCAGCTTCCAGCCGCCGCCCCCCCCCGCCTGCGATGTCACCAGTCCGGCGCGGCGCAAATCGCCCAGGACGCGGCGAATCACGACCGGATTGGTGGTGACGCTACAGGCGATAAAGCCCGATGTCAGCAATTCCGGCTGCTGATACGCGAGCAGGGTCAGAATGTGAATCCCAACCGCGAAACGACTGTTGACGCTCATGTTCCTGCTTCCCGAATGTAACTGTTATGGTTACATAACGACAGGACAGAAGGCAAAGTTGCCGACTGCGCAAAATTATTTCTTAAATTCCAATTATCGCCCGATTTTGAAATCATCCGCATTTTCCGCTTCTGCGTCGTATAACAATCTGTACGTTGACAGGCGCAAAAGGGTTGGCCCGTATCCAGAACGCGCAATGAGGAACAAAGCCATACAAACATCGGAACCACAATCAGAATCGCAATCAGAGTCGCGATTGGAACAAACATCCCCTGCCACGCCCCTGTCCGACGAGGAACCAACAGCCACACACGCGCCGC
Source organism: uncultured Chthonomonadaceae bacterium (assembly GCA_963817895.1). Lineage (GTDB taxonomy): Bacteria > Armatimonadota > Chthonomonadetes > Chthonomonadales > Chthonomonadaceae > CAWFQB01. The sequence continues at coordinate 349,041 of CAWFQB010000001.1, read as the reverse complement.
TCACCAACGGCCTGCTCCGTCTGATGGCATTGACGTGCGGCATGAGCGTGGCGAATATGTACTATTGTCAGCCGCTCCTCGCGCAGATGCAGCATGATTTTCGCGTGACAACGCCGCAGGTTTCCAATATTCCCATTATCACGCAGGCGGGCTGCGCACTGGGCATGCTGTTGTTCGTGCCGCTTGGCGATATATGGGAACGGAAAAAGTTGATCTTGCGCCTGCTGATGGTGGCGACGGTCGCGCTTGCCGGGGCGTGTCTCGCGCCCGGATTGGGATGGATGGTAGCGGCGAGTCTGGTCATTGGGCTGGCGAACGTGGTTCCGCATCTGATTTTGCCGTTTGCCGCGCAGCTTGCGCGTCCCGAAGACCGGGGGCGAGCCGTAGGAAGCGTGTTGGGCGGGCTGCTGATTGGAATTCTGCTGGCGCGAACTATCAGCGGGCATATCGGAGACGTATTCGGCTGGCGAACCATGTACGGGCTGGCAAGCGGGCTGATGATCGCCCTCGCGCTGCTGTTATGGCGCATGCTGCCCCGTTCCATCGCCTCGGCGAAGTTGACGTACCCGCAAATGCTGGCTTCGATGCTGGTTCTGATACGCGAACAGCCTGTTTTGCGCGAAGCGGCTCTTATCGGCGCGTTGACCTTCGGGGCGTTCAGCGCGTTCTGGAACTCGCTCGTCTTTCTGCTGGAACGCGCGCCCTACCATTATGCCCACGCGGGCGAGGCGGCGGGATTGTTCGGACTGGTGGGCGTGGTTGGCGCGGCAGCCGCGCCCCTGATGGGCCGCTTCGCGGATCGCCGCAGCCCGCGCCTGACGCTGGGCATTGCCCTGTGGCTGACGCTGGCAAGTTACGGCATCTTCTGGCGGTTCGGCTTTCAATTATGGGGATTGATTGTGGGCGTAATTCTGATGGACTTCGGCGTACAATCGGCGCACGTATCCAACCAGACCCGCATCTACGCCCTGATACCGGAAGCCCGCAGCCGCCTGAACACGGTCTACATGGTGTCGTATTTCATCGGCGGCGTAGTGGGTACGTCATTGGGCGCGCAGGGCTGGCATTATGCAGGCTGGCAGGGGGTCTGCGCGGTTGGATTAGGATTGCTTGCCTTGTCGCTGGTGGTTTATATGACGGGGGCAAAAAGAGGGTAAGGCCGTTTCAGATTTCGTTGTTCAGGGTTGCATAACCCATGCCTGCCCGCCATATTGAAACAGATAGGCGTAGGGAAGATAGCCATATCCATTCTCGCCCCAACCGGCCTGTTCCAATGCCTCCGCAGCGGAGTCAAAAGAAGTACCCTCTTGTAGATCGCCATCAATCTGCTTGCAGTTCCAGTAGAGCGCTTCGTCAGATAAATCTTCGTAGTTTCCAATGCTGCTCTGACGCGCAAGTTCGTGCGCGGCTGTTACGGCAAAGGCGACGCATGTGCCGCGTATTCCCTGATCGCGAACAGGCGGAAACAAAGGGCGCAAATCCACTGTTTTCATAAACCCTGTTTGTTCCCCTGACAATTAAGCAGCGATGGCAAGCATTTTCTGCTGTTGAAGACTCATTCCCACTATTGCGGGCGTGACCTTCAAAAAAACCTCGAACACTTCTACAGGCGGCGCTGTCATTTGCCAGGGGCGGCGTTTGAGCAGGCGTAACGTAGGCTGCCCCGGTCGCAGAACGCGAAACGTCATGTATCGGTTGCCGCCACTTCCAATTCGCGTTTGCCCCTCCACGACATTGTTCACGTCGAACTCGCTGCTCACCAGCGCAAGTGAAGCAAGCGTGTCGGGTGTTACGGCTGCATCTGAATCCCCAAAAGGGAATGTTGTGAACCTTGCGTTGAAGAAAGATTGTCATTTGCAGTTTGGCGCGTCATGTCGGCAATCGAGGAATCTTCAACTGTCCAGATGTATCCTGTAGAAGGCGTTTCCGACAGGTTGATACGCAGTTCGTCATATACGCGCATGTTGATGCGCTTGCCGGAGTTACTCTTGTCCAGCGCCCATATATCCGCCCAGGAATTCTCTATTGGCACACCCGCAATAAGCGTTTTGATGCTTTTGGGCTGTTTGGGCAAATCCTCCGCGAGTTCTCGGCTGATCTTCTTTAGCGCTACCAATTGATTTACTGCTGCGGCGTAGCTCACACCCATATCAAGTGACATTCGATATACCTTAGCGCGGTTAGTTGACCGGGATTGATCGGCAATCCCATACGAACCAGTGTTTTGTTCACGAGTTCTAACGGCATCAAAAAGTGCGCGGCGAAAGCGTCTGCCTGAACCTCACGCAAATCCGAACTGTCACCGCCCCGCTTTATCATGCCTTCATCATCTAACGTAAGAGGATGTTTCAGAATGTAGTGACCGAACTCATGGGCTGCCGTAAATCGTTGCAGGCTGAGAGGATGTTTGGAATGGACAATGATTCCCGCCGCTTCTTCCTGCGGCATGTAAGCGCCGTACAGGTTTTTCAGCGGCTGAAACATCAGCCAAATACCCTCATCCTGAATGATCTTAAAGATGTCTACAGGCTGGCTTTGGTCTATTCCCAATTGAAGCAATGCGCGGGTTGCTTCCATACGCGCATCCGCTCGGGCTTTATCTCGCGTTGAAGATGAACTCATATCGGCCCTCTATCCTACAAACGCTCAAGTGGCTTTAGCAACGTCCTGTTAGCCGGGTGTTGCCTGATCTTCCGCAGGCTTTGGAGCCGGACCGGACGCGCGCAGAAACTGCGCGAAGCGAAGAACCTGTTGCTTATCTTCGCTGCTTAAATCTTTTGTGGTACGGAAAAGCGCGGACAAAGCTTCATCTTTGGGCTGTCCCTGCGGCATCGCTTCTTCCTCGCCCAAAAAGTATTGGATTGTCTGCTTGTACAGGCGAGCCAGTTGTTTCAATTCCAGACTGCTGACCTTACGCTTGCTGGTTTCCATTGTGGAAATCGAGGCGCGCGGCACTCCAAGCTGTTCCGCCACAAACTCCTGAGACATTCCCAAATACTCGCGCGCCTCTTTAAGACGCAGTCCCAATGCCTCCTGCTCCTGCTCGGAGGAAACGAGATACTCTTCCCGATTGTTAATGTCGCTCATTCTACTCTCCCTGTGAGGGTACAATCTAACTATAATTTGTGGCTGGACAGGTTCGCGCTCACTGTTGATCTTCTGAACATTATAACACACGACCTTCTAAAAACCAATCAGTAGAAACCTTGTGATAGAAAATCTAACAAATGATTTTCATAACAACTCGTGGAAGTGGCAGTGAACATTGTGTCACAGGGCAGATGTTTTTAATTGACACAGATTCATCTTTTGTTTTCATCGGCAGGAAACCAATGACGAAAAGGTGAATATCACGCAACAATACGCGAGTTATCGCGATTAGGATTTGAGAGGAGAATGAGAGTGACGCTGGAAGAAGAGTTGCGGGCGCAGGAAACACAGGTGGACGATCTGCTCAAAGCCGCCAACCGGTATGTGGGGACGCTGAAAACGTGGAAAAAAGCCTGCCAGATAGGACATATCGGCAACATGCAAAAGGCTATGACGCAGGCCGGTGAACTCGCTCCCGCCCTGACTGCGCCCACACAGGAGGCCGCGCAAAACTGGACGTTCGACGCGCGGGCGTATCTGGAAAGCGAAGAGTGGCGGCGCGAATTGCAAACGGCGGCGGCGGAAAAGTTCAGCCTGCGCGTTCTGGAAGAGGGCGAAACGCTGGTATCCTCGCCCGTTGTAATACGCGCGTCCGGGGCAAGGGGCGTTCTGCAAATCGGCAAGGTGAACTGGCCCGCTATCCGTCCGCAGATTGTCGCAGCGGAACTCAAGCGCCTGCGCGACCGGGCGCAATCCGCCAACTCGCAGGAATTTCTCGACAGCCTGCTGTCCGCCGCGCAGCGATTGGATACAGAGCAACATTCGTTCGCCACATTCCGCAATGTTTACGACATGTTCAGCATAACCCCCGGCTGGAAAAAAGAGAATCCGCCCGCCGCTTTTGGACAGGCTATCTATGCCATGCATCGCTCCGAACTGCGCGTCACCCGCTCCGGGCGCAAGTTCGAGATGATTTATCCTGCCGGTAACGTCAAAGAGCGAGACATTTTCAGCGTGATTTCCGAAGATGGCCGCCCGATTCTGTATTATGGAATCAGGTTTTTATAGTTGAGGAGACTACCATGCTGACAACAGAGGCTCTGAACGCGCGATTGCTGGTTGCGCCGGATGAACTGTTGCGGGCGCTGGATCAGGAGTGCCTGTTGGATTACATTAAATCCGGCGGCTCGTCCGTGAAAGTGGTCAGCGGCAGCGACGCGCATCTCAGCTATGTGCAGGAGCGGCTTCGGGAACGGACGCGCGAAGAGGGCTATTACCACGTTGTTCTGGACCCGGCGAAACTGGAAGCGGGCGGCAAACGCAAAGACCTGCACCGCATTGACCGCTTCTTTTTCGAGGCCACATCGAGCGTGGATTGGAAAGCCTGGGCGCGGGAACAGGCGCGGCGGTATCTGGAAGAGCGCGGCATATACGTGGCCGCCCATCGGCAATTAGATGATCTGGACGGTATCGCGCAGGACAATGACCGCAACTCGCAGGACTTGCTCAACCAGTATCAGCGCGAATTCGCCACAACGCAACTGCGCGACAACGCCCTGTCGCTGGAATTTCGCGCCGCTGTGACCGCTTTGGGACGGGCGCAGCTTGTGCCGGACGCGGTTTCTCCCACGACCGAAGAGGTGCTACTCAAATGGTTTGCGGGCAAGACCATGCCCGGCGCAGCCAACGCGCTGAAGCGAGTGCAGATTTATGAGCGCATCAGTCTGGCAAGCGCGCGTTCCATGCTGGTCTCCTTCTGCCGCTGGCTGCCGCGAACGGGACACAACGGTCTTGTCGTTACCCTCGATTTCCGCCCCTACGAACACAAGAAAATCCCCACCACGCAGCGGCTTGCCGAACAACTGCGGCGCATAGACGAGGCATTGGCGCGGGGAGCCACCGCGCAGGAACTGACCGCGCTTCGGGCGGAAGTCGGGCAGGAACCTACCGTGACCTATAGCGACGCGGCCTATATGCAGATGCTGGCACTGTTGCGCCGCTTCATTGACGAGATTGACGGCTTCGAACGATTCCTGCTTGTTGTCCTCACTCGCCCTGCCTTTTACGACCCCGCTTCCCGCCGTAACTACAACAACTACAACGCCCTGCAAACCCGCATCGGCCTGGAAGTGCGCGACACGCGCCTTGCCAATCCCGCCGCTGCTTTAGTACATGTAGGAGAAAACAAAGGATGAAGGATGAAGGATGAAGGATGAATTGTACCGTTGTTTGATAGTTTTGCCGCAAAGGTAAATCTTGGAAGCAACAGGCATTGTTTTCATCCTTCATCCTTCATCCTTCATCCTTTGCAAAATGGAGGTTAGAAAATGGATGCAGAAGCGGTGGCGGCGCGGAGCGCGATTGAGTCGCTGCGGTCGGGAGTGCCGAGTTGTCACGCGGTCACGCAACTGGGAACCACGCAGACGGAAGTGAAGGCGCAATTCGATGACGGTCTGGCAGGATTGGCGGAGGGCCGGGGCGTAACGCCGATTATGGTTTCCGCTAATTTCGGCGCGGGCAAATCGCACCTGCTCAACTATTTGCAGGCGTTGGCGGCGCAGCAGGGGTTTGTTACCAGTTTTGTCGTGGTCAGCCCGGAAATGCCATTGGGGAGTGTGCCGATTGTCCTGCGAACCCTTGCGGAAGCGGCGCAGGCTCCCGGCAACGCGGATACGGCTTTGCGCGCGCTTGCCGCCAATCTGAACACGAGCAGCACGGCCTTCAACGATCTCAAAGCGTGGACGCGGGAGGCGGGATTGGACGACCGCTTTCGCGCCCTGCTGCACATTTATCAGGAATTCCGGGCGGATGAGGAGTTGCGGGCGCAGGTTCTGGAAGATTTCGAGGGCAAGTTCCTGCCCAAAGCGGTTGTAAAACAAAAACTCAAGGAACTCGGCGCGCTCGTCAGTTACGATCTGAGCGGCCCGCGCAATGCCCTTGTCGCGCATGACCGTATCCGTTTGTTGGCGCGTTTGTACCGCGCGGGCGGCGGCAAAGGCTTAGTTGTGCTGTTCGATGAGTTGGATCGTATTGCCAGGTTCTCAGTCAAGCAGCGTTTAAGCGCGTATCAGGAATTGGGCTGGTGGAGCGACATAGCGCAGCAGGAGGGCAGCGCGATTTTGCCGGTCTTCACCATGACGCAGGGATTTATAACCGATACGGTTACAGGCGGCACGCGCGATGAGCAGCGGTTTCTTGCCAACGTCAACAGCAGCGGAACCGCCGATGAGCGAGACTTACGCGCCCTGCGCGGCATTACTCTGCTGAAAAAGCCGTTTTATCTGGAATCGCCCACGCCGGAACAGGAGGAACAGGTCAAGTACCGCGTCAAAAACCTGTACGAGCAGGCGTACAATACCAGTGTGCCATTTTTGCCCCGCGTCAGGGGCCACGCGCGAACCACCATCCGTTCCGAAATCCGCCGCTGGATCACGCTCTGGGACCTGCACCGCTACTACCCGGACTATACGGCGGATGTGGAAAGCGGCGACGTGCAGTTCGACACCTCCGATATCTCCGACCAAACCCTCGCCGAAGCCGAAGCCGCCGAAGAAACGAGTGAGTAATGCCCGTACCGTATCGAAAATTGCCGCGCGCCGCGCAGGAGGGGATTGCCGCGTTTGTGGAGGTGCAGCGGTCACGAACGGCGCGGCAACTGGTGGGCGCATTGCTGCTGATTGATGGGCGGGGGCAGCCGCTGGAATTCGTTCACAATGTCGTGGACGCGCCGGGCGGGTTTTTGTGGCCGGAAGAGAAAGTGCGGGCGGTGGGAACGGTTGTGCTGGCACATTCGCTTTTTGATGCCTGCCAGCGCGAACCGGATTTGCTCGTGTGCCGGGATACGCTCGGCTCTGTAGATTTTTGCCGCGAGGAACTGGCCCCGTCCATTCCGTTCGCGCAGGTCGCGGAGGGAGAAGACGACGCGCCCCTTGCATGGAGCTGGATCAATGACCCACCCGCATCGGGAATGAGGGCGCATGCGCTGTATGAGCATCTGGCGAAGCGTGGTTTTGTCGAAGAGCCGTTTGCCCGTTTGCGCGACGGCCTGCGTATCGCCTACCCGGAAGCGTTTCAAGCCCCGGCGCGCGGCGGCAGCACATCGGCAAACCCTTCCCATTCTTCCCATTCTTCCAATCCTTCCGCAACCGGTCGGCGTATTCCGACAGGAGAGCGCAACTCGTGATCTCCTTTACGCGCAGGGTGGGGAAGCCAACCGTGTCCGGGCGTGTGCCGGGTTTGGGGCGCGAGTGGTCGCCCGCTATTCCCGCGCCTGTTTCTGTTGAGGTGGAAACTTTCCGCGTCGGACGCGCCCGGATTCGGCAGGCGGAACAGCCTTTGCCCGGTATCCCGGCGATTGGTGACAGCGCAGGTCTGGAAATGGCCGCCGCCCGCGCCTACCCCATCGGCTGGTTCGATCTGCAAAATATCTGGGACGAGATTCCCGCGTTTCCCGATGCCGAAAATGAGGGTGAATCCACTTCCGCCCCCTCCCGACCGCTTTCTCCCGAAGACGAGTTTTTGCGCCGCCTTGCCGCCCGCCTTCAGCCCCCGCTTTCTCATCTCACCGCGCCGAACGGCGTTCTGGAATGGCCTGCCCCTTTGCTGCCCTATCAACAGGACGGGATCGCCGCCCTGCTGTCCCGCCGCGAACTGTTGCTTGCGGACGATATGGGTTTGGGAAAAGGGATTCAAGCCGTTGCTGCTCTGCGCATCCTGTTTTTTCAGCAGCGGATCGCGTCCGCGCTTGTGGTTGTTCCGGCTTCGCTTTTGGCGCAGTGGCGGCGGGAGTTGACGCGGTGGGCACCCGATTTGCAGGTTGTCACCATCAGCGGTTCGCCTGCGGAGCGCAGTCAGTTGTGGCGGGTTCCCGCGCATGTTCGGCTGGTCAGTTACGAAACATTGCGCATGGACGTTGTAGAAATCGCTGACAGTCCCGTAGCGCGCGAAACGTGGGATGTGGTTGTGCTGGATGAGGCTTCGCGCATCAAGAACCGCGAGTCGGGCAACGCCATCGCCTGCAAGCGTTTGCGGCGTGTTCGTCGTTGGGCTTTAACGGGTACGCCGCTGGAAAACAGTCTGGACGACATTGTATCGCTGCTGGAATTTCTGCATGGCGAGGCGGGACAGCCGTTTGCCCTGCCCTCCGCGCCCGCCGAAATTGTCACGCAGTTGCGGGCCGTGCAACTGCGACGCAAAAAAGAGGATGTGCTGCGCGACCTGCCGCCTAAACGCATCAACGAACTCGCGCTGGAACTCCCCCCACTTCAGCGCATGGCGTATGACCGGGCGGAAAAAGAGGGCGTTCTACGGCTGGCGCAGTACGGCGCGGATTTGACGATTACACACGTTCTGGAACTGATTACGCGCTTGAAGCAGATTTGCAACGTGGACCCGGCAAGCGGCGAGTCCGCCAAATTCCGCGACATTGCGCAGCGCATGGAAACGCTCACGCAGGAGGGACACCGCGCCCTGATCTTTTCGCAGTTTACGGACGCGACGTTTGGCGTGGCGCGATTGGCGCAGGTTCTCAAAACCTATCGCCCTTTAGAGTTTACGGGCAGCCTGTCACCCGCCCGCCGCGCCGAAGTGGTCAACCGCTTTATGACAGACACCGTTCATAAAGCCCTGCTGCTGTCCCTGCGGGCGGGCGGCGTTGGCCTGAATTTGCAGGCCGCGTCCTACGTGTTTCATCTGGATCGCTGGTGGAACCCGGCGATTGAGGAGCAGGCCGACAGCCGCGCCCACCGCATGGGCCAGCCGTTTCCCGTCACCGTCTACCGCTACATCTGCGCCAACACCATTGAGGAGCGCATTGACGAAACCCTGAAATCCAAGCGCAAACTGTTCGCCGATCTGGTAGACGATGTAACCCTCGACATCGCCAACGCCCTGACCGCCGACGAACTCTTCCAACTGTTCGGTCTCGCCTCCCCACGCCCCAAAACATCGTAGAGATTTTCGCCTGTGGCAAATTTGTGAGCAACACGCTATAATGCAGCAGGCCTTGCAGATTACAGGGAGAAAGAAGTTATGGCAACTTTGGAACTGACAGATGCGCAGGTATTCGCCCTGCTGGAACAACTGCCGAAGGAACAGAAACAAAGAATCGCCGTTCGTCTCACGCAAAACGCAGAGGAACTTCCTCAACCGGTATTCGGCAGCGCAAAAGAGGATATTCTCTACATGGCGGACGACTTTGACGCGCCTCTGAATGAAATTAACTGACTTCTGAAGTGCAGAACGCGCAGCGCGTGGCTTTGATGGGAATTTTGCTCAGGCATTGGGGACATTCGCGGGTGGTTTCTTCGGCGGGCGTGTCGGTTTTGCGCCGCGCCACCAGCCAGTTGACGGGGCGAACGACAAGGAAAAAGACGACGAGCGCGGTCAGCAGAAAGCTGATGAGCGTATTGAGAAAATCGCCGATCAGGAACCTGCTACCGTTGATGCTGAACGCATATTCGCCCAGACTGAGTTTGCCGGGAATACCGATGATGGGCGTGATAATATCTTTGGTAAACGCCGTTACCACGCCCGTAAACGCCGCGCCGATAACTACGCCGACCGCCAGATCAACCACATTGCCACGCAGGATAAACGTTTGAAAATCCTTGACCACGCTCATAAAACTCTCCTTTTCGCGTCAGGCAGGCGAATGTGGTTTCACCCGCAATGGTGAAACCACATTTCTGCTCCGCCCTGCTGTCTACCAGATACGAACCTATCTACCGAATACGAAAACGCGCTGTCGAGGGTGCGGACTGCTCACCCGCATCGTTGGCCGCTGTCGCCGCAATCGTGTAATCCACGCCCCGATTGCCCAGAATGCTGCCGATGTTGATGGGCGCGGTCTGCCAGTCGCCGTTGCCGTTGGCGCGAACGGTCGTATCCGCCGCCGTTCCTTGCAAGGTGACTAAACCCAGCGCTTTGTTGCTATAGTTCACCCGGATATGCACTCTGCTGTGGGGCGCGGCGGTTCCGCGTATCACAAGCGGGTTGCCGGGAGCCTCGTTCGGACCGGGCGACGTAATCAGCGGAGGCGTGGGTTTGCCCGCGTTGATGCGCAGCATATTGTTTGACGACTGCTGAAACTTCTGGCCGTCCGGCGTTTGCAGGCGGAAGAGAATCGGCTTATCGGCCACGTCATCGCCCCGTCGAACGGTGTAATTGCAGGTGTAGTGACCGGGCCGGTCTTCGCGCAGGGGAACGTTCTGGATATTGCCCGCGCTGAATGTTGCCCGACTGCCGGGTGAGCCGTTCAGTTCCACAAGCAGCGAATCCCCCGACTGAAGCGGGTGCGTGGCGTTGTCGCTGACGGATCGGATGCCGCCCGCTTCCCGCGCCTGTTCGGTAAACGTCCATCGGGCCGAAGCGCGGTTGCCCGCTATGTCCATAATGCGCAGTTCCACCGTTTGCGGGCCGGCAGACAGGGCGGAAGCGGGGCGGTACGAGATGAAATCGCGCGTGATGGTGGCCTGCGCGGTGACATCCTGCCCGTTGAGCAGCAGGCGCGCGGATTTGCGGTCAATGCCGCTGCCCTCGTCCTCGAAAACAGCCGAAATGCCCGGACGCGGATCGTTGACGCGGGCGGCTTCTTCAGGCGTCGTATCCCGAATGGTCGGCGGCACGGCATCTACGGTCAGCGCCTGTCCCGCCTGTATCATTGTCGCCGGCCTGCCGCCCACTTTCAGGCTGCCAATCACGGCTGCCGAACGCAGTTGTAACGGCCTGTCGACAGGAACCTGCCACGCGCCGACATAATGCCCGCGCGACGTTTCGCGCATGGGAACGTCTTCGACAAGGCCGGGAACGCGGAAATCGGCCTGCGCGCCCGGTGTGCCGTCCAGCGTGACATGCAGCGTCGCGCCGCCCCGCAGCCAGCCCGGCGCGTCCTGCGCAAACCCGTTGATGACCGGCGCGGGGCCGGTGTCCGCATCGGGGCGACGGGCGGGACGGTCAGGACGGACGGCAGGGCGAACGGGTTGTCCATTGCCCGCGTTCAGAGCGTCTTTGGTGATAATGCGTACCGTCCGCGTTGCCCCATCCCATCCCACATCCGCACCCAGCGCTTCGCCTAAAAAGCGTAGCGGCACGAACGTATGGTCGCGTATCTCCTGCGCGGCCACATCGAGAGTGACGTTCTTGCCGTTGACAACCGCGATATTGGAGCCGATTTTCAGTTGAATATCCATTTTCGCCGTGCTTGCGACAACGGTTTGCGTTTGCGGCACGTAAGCGACGGTCGCGCCGAGCTTTTCCAGGACGCCGCGCACGGGCACGAGGGTGCGGCCCGCAATCTGCTGCGGGCCAATATCCAGAAATTGTACCGGCTGTCCGTTGACGGTCACGCTGATAGCCTGCGCGCGAACTCGTGCCCCGCTTCCCAACAGCAACAGGGGCAAAACTGCCGTAAGAATAGCGGATTGAAGCCCGCTCCTGTTGCCGCGCCGCTCCTGAATCCTGTTCTTAAAGTTTCGGCAGTCAGAGTCGCAAGTGTGTTTATGTGAACGTGCTGAAGTGTGGCAGTTCATGGTTTCCTGATCTTTCCCGTAAAGCGTACATTATTCTCTGTATAGAGACATGTCAGAACGGGGTCAGGTTCCTCCAATTGGCCCGAACCGCGTCCTGACTGTTGTAAACAAGCAAACATTCCTGCACAGTTGGACGACAGGCGCGTGACAAAGTTCAAGTATTCGGTGTTCGGCGTTGGGCTTCTGTCTTCTGTCTTCTTTGTAGAATGTCGCGTGTTGAGATCAGGCGTCTGGATTCTGCTTTTGGTGGCGGAGGAGGGGAAGCATCGGAGGCGGTTGGCGGTTGGCGGCGCCGATGAAGCAGGTACAGCGCGAACGCGCCCAATCCGGCAAACCGGAAGCCGGGGTCTACATAGTGTTCAAGGACGTAAAAGGCGAAGTAGTAGAAGCGGGCAAACGCCCATATTGCAACTGCAAGCAGAAACGCAACCTGTAAGGTCGGGTATTCCACCAGCAGAATTCCTGCCGCGAACAGGCCCGTAAACAAAAACAGCAGCCCCTTGAAGATAATCAGTTTTGGGTTTTTAATGTCGCCCATAGCCCGGATTCCTCTTCAGGCGCGTTTGCGGCAGCGGCAAAAGCCCATACCGGAAACGCCTAATCCAGCGAGTAGAGCAAGACCGGAAGGCTCAGGAACGGCGGCAGGGGTGAGATGCTGCGCGAACGTCCATGCGACAAGTCCCGGCGTGTTGTAGGCCACATCCCATATACCGTGGTCGGCATTGGGGTATTCGGTGTACAGGGGCGAACCACCGGAGGCTCGAATCGCGTTAATCATATCGCGGGAGCCGCTGACGGGAACAACCCCATCAAGCGCGCCATGAAAATCCCAGACAGGCGTGTTTACCAAACTTGCCGCAAGCGAAGGGTCCCCCGCCCCGCTCATTGGAATGACGGCGGCATATACGCCCGGATGACGCAGGCTCAAATCCCAGGCGCCATAGCCGCCCGTGGAAAGTCCGGTCAGATACAAACGATTGGTATCAATGCTGTACTGCTGCTCCAGAGAATTTTGCAGGCTGAAAACCGTGGAAAGCGAGGCTGACACGGGCGTGGACGCAAGGGAATAGGAACCCTGCGAAAACGGCGTATCCACCCACTGCTTTCCTACCGGCGTCTGGGGCGCGAGCATGAACACAGGCTCCAGCGACTGATTCACATACGCCAGTTCGCCCTGTTGCCCGACAAGCTGGTTCTGGTTGTCCGTGCCGCTCTCTCCCACGCCATGCAAAAACAGCGCGAGCGGGTATTTACGGGCCGGATCATAATTGGCCGGGACAAACAAACGGTACGGAAGGGAGTTGTTGGCAGCGTCCGTGTATGTTCCCGCCTGAAAATCGTCTACGGTATAGTGTTGCGCCGACAAACGCGCGGCCCAGAGAAGCGCTATAGTACACGCGGCGAGTATACGACTGTAGCGAAGGGCGCGGACGCGCATGGTTAAAATCCTCTTGTCTGAGATGTTAGATTTGTTTTTCCAGCAGAGTTGCCAGAAAAAAAGGATGGCGCTGCTCCTCCACAAGCCGCAATTCGCTATTCTGCCCGAACCCGGCATGAATATGGCGAACGTGCCGCGATTGCGGATCAAGATCGAAAAAGAAATGGTTTGCCAGCAGTATCAGCCCACCCGGCCGTACCAAATTTGCAATGTCGGTTACGAGTCCGGCCAGCGTTTCGTCTGAGAGGGGCGACACATAGTATATCACATCGGTCAGAACCACCAGGTCGAATAAGCCCAGACTGCGTTCGCCCACGTCCTGTAGACTGCCCTGCGCAAAATGCACATGCGGCATGTTCGCGGAGAGGCGGGTCGCCTGCTCTACGGCTACCTGAGAGAGTTCGAGTCCGACCATCTCGTCCACATAGGGAGCGAGCATTCGCGTGAACTGGCCCAGGCCACAACCCACATCCAGGGCGCGGGCATACGGGCGGGCGGGCAGCATCGCCAACAGTTTCATATACTTGAGGCGCTGGTAGCGAAAGGCCGGAACCAGAAAGCCCCAGGGATCGGGAGTTTCGGTATACAATCGGTCAAACGCTTCCAGCGTTGGATATTGCTCTTGCAGCCGCGCCAGCCGCGCATCGGCGCGCGCGCTGCGCAGCCAGAAGGCGACATCCGCGCCGCACATAAAGAACTGGCGCGGGGAGGGGATCAGGCGGGGACACGGCGCAGAAGCGCGGGTTGGGGTAGGGGGCGGTTCCATTTCTTTATCTTTCCAGTCCGGCAAGTAACAATCCGGCGCATCCGAGCGCCTTCAAAGCGGGGCGTATCCAAAATGGAAGACGCGCCCTCAGACATCCCTCTTCCCTGAAAATATTTCAGCTCGTTGCTATTTTATTCGGTTACAGCATACCCCATCTTTCGGATTAACCGTATTAAGAAGCGCGTAAAAGTACCGAACGAGCCGAGCAACGCGCTTGATCGCAAGCAGGAAGGCGCGCTGCCGGGGAGTAATCTTTGCCTGCGCGCGTTGACTCTCTCCCCCGCTTTCCGGTATGCTTGTCGGGCGAGAAATTTCCAACTCGGTTTTTCTCGCCCCTTCTTTTCGCGTCTTTTCGCGTGGTTCGCGGTTTCAATCCGCGTTCTGCGCGGCACATAACTTTTGAGGAGAACAACATGCCGAAAGTGCTGGTCAGCGACCCCCTTGCCGAAGCGGGCATCGCCAAACTGCGCGCCATTGCCGACATCACCGTTGATGTCAAAACCGGGCTGAAACCCGAAGAACTGAAAGCCATTATCGGGGAGTACGACGCGCTTGCCGTGCGCAGCGAAACCAAAGTCACTGCCGATATTCTGGGCGAGGCGCATAAACTGCAAATTATCGGGCGCGCGGGCGTGGGCGTGGACAACATTGACGTGAGCGCGGCCACGCAAAAGGGCGTCGTTGTCGTCAATTCGCCGGATGGCAACACGCTTGCGGCTGCGGAACTGACGGTCGGCCTGATGCTGGCGCTTGCCCGCAAAATCGCGCAGGGCGACGCCACCATGAAGGCGGGCAAGTGGGACCGCAAAAAGTTTGTCGGCAACGAATTGTACGGCAAAACGGTCGGCATTATCGGACTGGGCAAAATCGGGTACGCGGTGGCGCAGCGATTGCGGGGCTTTGAAGTGGAACTGATCGCCTACAACCCGTTCGTTTCCGAAGAGGAGACGCGGCGGCTGGGCGTGGAACCCGTGTCCCTCGACGATCTGGTAACGCGCAGCGATTATATCACGGTGCATACGCCGCTCAACAACGACACGCGCAATCTCATCGGAACCGCGCAGTTCGCGCAGATGAAAGAAGGCGTTCGCATCATCAATGTGGCGCGGGGCGGCATCATTGACGAGGCCGCGCTTGCCGACGCGGTACGGAGCGGCAAAATCGGCGGGTACGCCGTTGATGTGTTCACCAAAGAGCCGCCGGAACCCGACAATCCCCTGCTTGCCGCCGATGTTGCCGCCAGCAATGTGTTGACGCCGCATCTGGGCGCGTCCAGCGAGGAGGCGCAAATCAAGGTGGCCGTAGACGTGTGCGAGCAGATCATAGACGTGTTACAGGGCCGTCCCGCCCGTACCGCCGTCAACCTGCCCGCGCTTTCGGAAACGGAGATGCAGGCGGTCGCGCCGTACCTGACGCTTGCGGAAAAAATCGGCAGCCTGCACATGCAGCTTGCCCGCGACGCGGCGAACGAAGGCCGGCCTATCAACGAAGTGGAAGTGGTTTTCAATGGCGAGTGGAGCGGCGTGCCCACCAGCCCGATTACCCGCGCCGTTCTGCGCGGCCTGATGACACCCGGCAACCCGGAGGGGGTCAACATGGTGAACGCGCCTACTCTTGCCGAAGCGAAGGGCATCAAAGTTGTCGAGTCGAAGCGTCCGGCCACGCCCGACCATGCCTGCCTGCTGTCCGTCCGCGCCCATCTGCCGGGCGGCGACCGGACGATTTGCGGCACGGTCTACAACGGCGAAGCGCACATCGTGCATATTGACGGCTACCACGTGGACATTGTGCCGCGCGGCGCGATGATTGTCACGCAGCACACGGACGCGCCCGGCATCGTCGGCAAAGTGGGAACCCTGCTCGGCAGCAACCACATCAACATCGCGGGCATGAACGTCGGGCGCGAGTCGGTTGGCGGGCGGGCGATCATGGCGCTCCTGCTCGACGAGCCGATTTCGCCCGAACTGATGCAGCAGATACGCGGCATTTCCGGCATGGAAGCCGCCCAACTCGTCACCCTGTAACAGCGTCAATGTTATCCAAAACCAATCGCCCGCGAACGCAACACTGCGTTCGCGGGCGATTGGTTTATATGTTGCGCCGCCTTGAACCGCGTGTCAGCTATGCGGAACCTCTTCCTGTTTCGGCGGGGCCGCCGCCTGCATGGTGGATGTGTCGGGATAGCTGCGTACCATCACATTGAACACCTCGCCGGAATGGGCGTCTATCCACACGGTTGCCAGGCCGTCCGGCAGCCGCAGGAACACGCGATAGCTGTCTTCCAGACTCCGCAGTTCACCCGGCGCGTTGGCGACCTGCGCAGCCCCGGCGATGTTCAGCCGCGTTATCCAACTGCGGGCGGCGACAAGCGCGGATTCGCGGTTCAATCTGACCGGGGAAGCGCGCGGGAAATCGTTTTGCGGCTGGCTGATGTTGACGCAGCGCCTGTTGTCTTCATCCCAGAGAACGTGAACAATCTCCCTGCCGTCATTATCGAAACACTCCACAGTCC
Source organism: uncultured Chthonomonadaceae bacterium (assembly GCA_963817895.1). Classification (GTDB taxonomy): domain Bacteria; phylum Armatimonadota; class Chthonomonadetes; order Chthonomonadales; family Chthonomonadaceae; genus CAWFQB01. Next base: position 332,707 of record CAWFQB010000001.1, on the reverse strand, counting down.
ACAAATTACGGGCCAGTCCGTTTCTGCTGAACGTGGGAGATGAATGCGCCGCGAAATGCAGCACGTTCTTATCGGGTAAAAGCGTTCGGCAAAGCGGTTCCGCCGCATCAATGATATGGTTGATTGCCGTTTGGGAAGTGTCGTGTACCACTGTCTGAGGATGCCGACTGGCATAAACGGTCAGGCCGACGATGGCCGCGCAGAAAGCCAAATTGCGCGCCTTGCGGCGAAAGGGATGCGTTTGCATGGGAGAACTCCTTTGAACTTCCAACTGACTTCCAAAACGACAATGGATAAAATTTTCCGCGATTTTGACAACACCGCTAATCACGCGGCAAGACCATATCGTAAACAGAACCGGGTTTGTATAACAGCCTGCTCGTAATTATCTGCTGCTCAGGAAGTTATCTTCACCACATCAGACGAAGATGGCGTGGATACGTTTCACAAAAATGGATAAATTATTCTCAAAAATGGATAAACTTTTTTCTGAATGCTTTCTCGCCCCGCCGCGCATCTATTATTACAGGGAGATTAAGATGAAAATAAGCGCAGGTAAAATTTCCGTTTTCTCAATATTGATACTTCCCCCGCCTGCCGCAAGTAGCATTTATCATTTGTGAGAAACTTCAACAGGAAAGAGAGCTGCCCTTTGCATGTGTTGATTATCACAGGCAGGGCGTTGTCTCTTCAGGGAATTTTGTCGTAACGTTGAGGCTTGCAATCACTCTATATTTAGTAGAGCCTGTTTTGAGAGTTGAGGATAGCGTTATAGTGGAGAACTACAAACTATTTTGCGAATGTGGAAAGGACACATTAAAGTCGTCTTGCGCCAGCCTGTTGAGGGCGCTATCAATAGGTGTGCCGTCAGGCGTCAGGATGCTAAATGGTATGTCTGCTTCTCCGTTGAGACAGAAGATAAGCCTTTCCCGAACGCATGGTCACAGCGTATCCACAATTCTTCCCGATGGATAGTTTGACCACATCAAATTTACGAATGTGAAAAAAGGGGTTCTGGAGGTAGAACTATGATAGAGAACGACGCGCAACTAGCCGTAACACTGGATTACATCACGAAGTGGGCCGATACGCTGGAGGGGACGCACTGTCACGAAGCCGAGCAGAACGGCGGCGTGTTTCCGACACTGGCGGCGGGGCCATTACGCGAGATTCGCGCCAATCTGGAAGCCGCCCGCGCCTTCGCTCATGCGGATCGCGACATGCCGCCGATGCGGGCGGATTTAGAAGCGCAACGACTTGTCGACATCACCTGATTGCATGCGTTATTGTATGCAGGCGCAACGATGAATGTTCAGCAACTTCACCTGATTTAATAGAAAAGAGTTAGAGAGCGCGTATGTAGGTGTTGCCGGGGAGGCGGCGGACGAGGCCGTTGAGTTCCATCAGGGTCATTTCCACGCCCGCCTGCACGGTGGGAAGGCCCGCTTCCTGCGCTACGGCGTCAATGTGGCGGGGCGTGAGCGACAGGCACGTCAGCAGGGCGCGTTGCGGGGCTGATAAGTGCGGCGGCGCGGATGCGGCAGACGATTGCGCAATCGAAGCGCCGGAAGCAGAGGACGCGCGTTTGCCTGTCAGAAATGGTATTGTTCGCTGTTGCGATTTCCGGCGAGTCGGACGAGGAGGGGGCGAGATCGAACATGCGCTGATGTTCCGCGCGGGCGGGAACCACGACCATGTTCAGGGCGCGCAAAATATCCCCGGTTTCCGTGATCGGCGTCGCGCCCTCTTTTATCAGATTGTTCGTGCCGACGGATGCCGGACGGTCAATGTTGCCCGGCACGGACAGAACGGGACGCCCCTGTTCCAGCGCGTGGCGAACCGTGTTCAACGCGCCGCTGGATTCAGGCGCTTCCACCACGAGGACGCCCTGCGCCATGCCGCTGATCACCCGATTGCGTTGCGGGAAACGCCACGCCTCCGGCTGAGAACCGAACGGATATTCAGATAATAATTGCGCCCTGTGACGCGATTTTGTCGAACATGGCGCGATTAGCCTGCGGATAATCCACGTCCAACCCGCACCCGACGATGGCAATGGTACGCCCGCCCCCGTCCAATGCCCCCTGATGCGCGGCGGCGTCAATGCCCACCGCGCCCCCGCTGATAATCGTCAGCCCATGCCCCACCAGTTCACGCGCCAGTTTGTGCGCTATCGTCCGGCCATAAGGCGTGGCGCGGCGCGAACCTACGATGCCCACGCCCAACCTATCCGTTTCGCGCAGTTCGCCCCGAACAAACAGAATGGGCGGCGGCGTAGGAATATCTTGCAGAGCGCGGGGATACTCCGGGTGCGACTGCCACAGCAGGCGAATGTCGGGGCGTTCCAGCCAGCGTTCCTGTTCCGGCGTCGGCTGATACAGCGGGTCGCGCAGGCGGGCGAGGGGCGGCGGCGGGCAGCCCGCCTGTTCCAGTTCCTCTCCGAGGCGGCGAGAATGGCGCGGGGGTCGTTGTCGAAATAGGCCAGCAGCAGGGCTGCAACACGCGGGACTGAGCTGCACATTCGCCAGATGCAGCCACGCGCGCAGCAGTTCGGCGTCAGGCAGGATCGGAAGCGCGCCCGGTGTGGACACCGGGCGCGCGAAGCGGATGGGGATGTGAACGTGGTCGAGGTATCAGGCATAGCGGCCAGTTACCGAAAACAGGGCAGCGAATCTTCCCAACGGTAACCCTATCCCCGACATTCGTAGTTCCGCCTTCTCCGAAATACCTGTTGGGAGAAGGGGTCAGGGGTTAGGAGGGCCATTTGGCAACTAGTCCATTACTGGCCCCCCGGCCCACCCGGTCCGAGTTCCGCCGCCTTTACCGCCGGCCTCACCGCCCGGACCCGTACCGGCGGGCGTCGGCGCACAATGGTATCGTCAACGGTGAAGCCCCACGTTTTGATGGTGGTGTTGCCCATCCAGTCTTTGACCGCTGATAGTCACGGTATGGTGGCCGTCGCCAAGAGCGGTCGTGCGTCCCGCCGCCGTGTTCGGATAGATGGTGTACTGCAACTGGCCGGTGGCGTTCTCATAGTAGAACCCGTTGACCCCGATACCCAACTGTTTCTGCAGTGGAATTTGGTTGTCGTCAATCTTCATGGACAGGGTATCCACGTTCAGGCCGGAGCCTTCGTCCAGCAGATGCGCCTTGATGGAAAATGGCGGCTGACCGTTGACGTAATCGCCCTGAAGCGGCGTCATCGGGAGTTACAACAGGGGGAGATTGGTCGCTGGCATCGTGTCGGAACGCGGTCAGCGTGCCGTCGTCCGAAAGGGTGTACAGCGTGTCGCCGACGGCAACCGGGTGCGCGTCCACGCCCGTTCGCGAGGGAGCCGGAATGATTTCCGTGCCGCTCGGATGCAGCAGGTAGTTCCAGCGCGTCGCGCCCGTCGCCCGGTCGAACGCCCACACGCCGCCGCCCTGCGTGGCGACAATCACGAGGTCTTCCGTCACCAGCGGCTGCGCGATAACATTGCTGTCCACCTGCGGCACAACTCTTCCAAGCGTAGCGGGAACGGTTCCCCAGACTCTCCACCGCGTATACGGCGCGTTCGGACGTGACAATAGTAGGCTCTGCCCTCACTGTCCACGACGGGAGGCGCGGCGATGTTGCGCGGCGTGGCTGCTGCCACCGCATCTGGCCCGTTCCGCTGCGGTACGCATTCAGCGCCGAGCCGGCGGACACAAAGAGGGTGTCCCCGGCGGGCATGGGCGTTGCGCCGCGCGTTTCGCCCTCCACGCGCTGCTGCCAGCGCTGGTTGCCCGTCAGGGCGTCTACGGCGTGAAGCACCTGGTTGGCGGTAATCACATACAGCAGGCCGTTCTGCGCCGTCATGTTGCCCGTAATGTCAGTTGACAGCGACAGGCCGTTTCGATAAACAGCGCTGACAGGATCGCCGGTTGGGCGTGAAGTCCGAAAATGCGCCCATTACCGCCGCCGAAATACACCGCGTCCCCGATAACGACGGGCGATGTGGTCGCGCCGTTCGGCACGACAAAGCCGGGATAGCGCAGTTTGCCCGTTTCGGCATCCAGGGCGGTCAGGCCATCGCCCGTACTCAAGAACAGCGTTCCTTCGCTGTACGCGGGCGTGAACAGAATGGCGCGGGCCAGTGTGCCAACGGAGGGATAGCGCCACTTTTGCGCGCCACTGGCAAGGTCAACCGCGTACACGATGCTGCCGGACGCGAAGAATGCCGTGTTTTCAGAAACAACGGGAGCGGCGCCGTTGTTGGGAAACGCATTGCCCGTAAACTTCCATTCCACCGCCATGGGCGCGTCGAGTTTCCCCTGCGCGAGTTTGGCGAGAACCGGGTCGGCATCCTGTGCGCGCGCGGCGCGCAGAACAAAGCGGGAGGACGGGCCGAGCAGGGCCAGCAGCAAAACAGCCGCGCCCACGCGCCGAGCAGTCCGCCGATTCGCGGCGCGGGAAGAGGACATGCGGAACGATGTCCGCAAGCGAGAGTGCAACATAATCTGGTCGTCTCCTATCAGGGTAGCAAGCCTGGAGAAATCCCGAAGTTCTTATTGATGTGAAATTACGGCAAGAGCGCGTAGCCTTGCGACAAGCGACTATCTGACGATGAAACGGCGAAACAAGTTACGAGTCGCGCGTTTCATCAGGAAAGCCGCGAGGAAGGACGGAATACTTTGGAAACTAAAAACGTTATTCTCCGACGCGGAGAGTGATTCCTTCTCTACAATTATATTAGACTCGCTTGCCCCTGTCAAGCGTTCGAGGACAACGGGGCGCAAAATAGCGGGTAGAGGAACAGAAATGATCGTATCGAGCAGGATAAGGGACACAATTACCTGACGAGCGGGTCTGTGAATAGCCCCGGCGCGTAATCACAACAATACAACACCTCCATCTTAATGTCGCAAGTGGGATACGTTGAAAAAAATATTTGATTATTGTCACAAAAGTGGAATTTAATGTATAAAAATGGCGGTTAATGTGCTATACCTTTTATAGCGCGATCTTTCAAGCCTTATGGAACCTGCTTATGATAAAAGATGCTGATGAAACACTGCGAAAATTGTTGTCCGCGCAGTTAAGCGATATTCACGACTGCCCTGTTCAGAAGTCCGAGCAGATTACTTTTCTGTCACCCGCCGAACTTGCCAAAAATGACAACGGCGCGACCGACAGCGACAATACGCCCCGCATCAATCTCTATCTATGCCATGTGCAGGAAAACGTGATGCTGCGCGCCGAATCTTTTCAGCGCAAAAGCCAGGTTTCGGAGCGGCTCATCGAGATCACGCTGCGCCCCGGCGCGATTCGACCTGTCTTATCTGATAACCGTAACGGGGTTGAATGGCACAGCCGAACACGAACTACTCGGCAATGTGCTGGGCGTCCTGATGCGCGCCCCCTACGTGGAAACGGAATATCTGGTAGGCGATCTACAGCTTTTCAAAACCAATGCCATGCTGTTGACGGTTGCCCAGCCCGATCACCTCCTGATGGCAGACCCCGGCAGGCTATGGCAAGCTCTCAGCGCCGCGCCCCGTCCCGCGTTAAGTCTGGTCGCCACGGTAATGTTCAATCCTTATATCAGCAAGTGGACGCCGGTTGTCCTGGAGGCGATAACGGGAATCGGACAGGGAGCCGGTCCCGACGGGCCGCAGCACCCGCTCGACCGCTCGACGCTCCGCGTCAGCGTGGCCGGCATCGCCATAGACAAGGCGACAGACCGCCCCGTATCGGGCGCGGTTCTCACGCTGGACGGACGAGACGAAACGGCCACTTCGGATTATCGGGGATTTTTCTATCTGCTCAACCTGCCGCCCGGGAAATATCAGGCGCATGTTCGACACTGGCGCTACAAAGAGCATGTAGAAGAGATTACAGCGCCCCCGCCCGGTCAGGCCAATCAGCTCAAACCGATGGAAGTGAAATTCGTTGCGCCTGCTGACAAAGACATTACCCAGGTCGTTTCGACACGAGATGCAGAGCAGCGAAATGCCCGGGGGATGCAGGAAAAAGAGCGCGAGGCAACGGTTTCCCTTGCGGGACGGCTTTATTTTCAACGGGCAAAGGAGCAGGATGAGGCGCAGGGGACGAAGACGCGGACTGCGGAACGCGGCCCCCTGCCCGCCGCGAACATCGTCGTCCGCTGCGGCGATTCCCGCACCACTACCAACAGCGAAGGCATCTACTGTTTTTTCGATCTGAAGCCCGATGCGAAGAAGATCGTTGCTGAAGTGCCCGGTCTCGGCGATGAGACGGTTTGGACGTGGAAAACCGGCTTTGAAGGCAATGTCATACCCACGAAAGTTCTGGATACCCTGCCTGTGCTGGAAGAGGTGGAGGCTCACAGAAAAAGAGAGCGCGACGAAATCAAAAACAGGGAAGCCGCGCGCAAAACAAGAGAAAACGCGGAAAACGCCTCTGCGGTAAAGCCGCCCGGAGAAAAAAGCAGGAGCGCGAAAAATTAGTTACAATTTTTTGAAAATAGTTTGTTCCATTTAGTTTATAGCAGGAGTATCGTTCGTAAACGTCGAATACCTGTTACATATATGCCCCTGTTCGCGCCAGCCGTTTGAACCTGATTGATCCTGTATATTCCGACTACATTGCGCCGCGCCGCGCAATCGTTGAAAGTTGTTAGCTAACCGTTGATTAGAGATGCAGAAGCTACCACATTGCGCCGTCCTGCCGCTTGCCGCCCCTGCCGCCTCTCCTCACCGTTTCAGCCAATCGTATCTCGCAAATATCCTAAGGAGTAGAGAATGCGCAAACCGTTTCGATGGCTTTACGCCATAGCGCTTGCCCTGCCGGGAAGCCTGTTGACTGCCTGTACCGGCAACCTGGGAACTCCCAGCGGCGAACTGACGCCGCGCCGTGGCGTTCAGAATTCAGTGGGCGGACAATGCCCCGGCCCAAAACGCGTCACAGGGAAAGGCGAGCGTGTCCCCCACGCTGTCTGGTCTCCGTCTGAACCGGGATACCGCCCCGGTTATTGCCGCTGTGGACGCGCAATCCGCGAAAATCACTCTGTCCAAAGCGGACCAGAACGGCAACGACATCATACTTATCGCCACCCGCGACACTTCAATGAACGCGCCCGAACCTCAGACCTACTATCCTCCCACCTTCGTCAAGGTTGGCAAGCGCGACGTAAAAGCCGTTTTTCTTGGCAAATCCAATAACGCGCTGGCCGAAATAGATACCACTGTCACCGTCACGGAGGCCGGCGGCGTTTTGAACCTGACGACATCGCAGCAGCCCGACCTCATTGTGGTTACGCCCGGTCAGTCTGTGCCGGTCAAGCTGGATCAAGACCTGTATCCGAAGAGCGGCGATTCCGCTGCGCAGGCGCAAGATCACATGCCGACCCACTTGCAATTCGTCGCCTATCTGGGAACCGGCACTAATCAGTCTGTTGTGGCCGTCAACCCCCTGAGCGTCAACATCTCCATTCCCGACGGCGCGAGTTACCTGAAGGTCGTGCCGAGGGATCAAACGGTCAACAGCCCACAGGACAGTCTACAGGGGCTGCAATCCGGGACGGCGAGTGTTCGGGTACAGGTCGGAACAACCACCAGCGATCCGGCGCCCATCACAGTCTACTCTTCCACGCACGTTGTCATTGATCCACAGCAACTCGGGCAAAATGGTGACGTGACCAGCAACATCGCGTACAAATTCACCGCAACCGTGACGCCACCGACGGATGCCAGTCCACTCAATACTACTCTGAATGCCATCGCGCACAACTCCAATCTCGATGTCACCTGGAGCATCCGCGAAAGCAACCAGGGGAGGATCGTCGTAGATGCAAACAATCCCAATGTGGCGCAATACATCCCCCCGGCTAAATCCGGCGTTTATCATTTGATTGCCACTTCTGTTTTCGATAAGGGCATCAGCGCTGTGGCGACAGTGAAAGTTTCGCTGGGCAGCCTGGACATTTCGTTTCAACCGTGACAGGGAGATTATCCATGATTTATAATGCGCAACGCAAGTTGATAGCCGCTCTGCTGCCGGTCGGCGTCCTGTTGCTCACGGGGTGTGGCGGGAACGGCACGGCGCGAAGCACGGCTTCCACTGCCGCCACAACCGCCACAGGCGGCAGCCAGAACACGGCTCCCATCCAACAAAGCGGCAAACTGATCTTTGTTCTCAAGAACGATGCCGAGGCGGGCAAAAAAGCCGGACGGACGCCGCGCCGTGCCGACCCGCACACATACCTTTCGCATCACTATTTCACAGTTGACCCAGGACGCGAGCCAGAACGAGCTTCCCCTGCCTATCTGGGATGTCGCCATCCCCTACGATGAGACCAATAAAACCAATCCTTTCCAGCCTGTTAAAATTGACAACCTCGTCAACAGTTCGACCGCCAACGGCAATTACAATTCGACCGGGCAGTACAACGTAAACCTGCCCGAAATTCCTCTGGATAAACTCCGTGTGCAGGTACGCACCTACGCTGAACCGCTCACCAGCGGCGACGGCACACAGTTCGACAAAGATGTTGCCACCGCCGCTTTCGAGCAGCAGGTCACGCTTTCCACCAGCAACAAAACAGCCACCATTGTCATCAGCCTCAACAGCACGATAGACCATTTCAACATTCAGCCGACTACGGATGGCCTGCCGGAACTGACATCCGGCAAGACTCTCAAACTCACCGCCAATCCCGTGGACGCCAAAGGCAACAACGTATTCGTGGACCCGAGCCAGCTGCAATGGAAAACCTCAGACAGTACAGTTGTGAACGTCAACCCGGCTACCGGCGAACTTACGCCAGGCTACATTGGCGCTTCCCCGATACTCCATCCGAAGACAGGCGACAAAGTAGGGGCGGCGACAATTACCATTACGGAACTGGGCTTCAATATATCCAATTCCATTACGGCTTATACCCGCATCAACGTGGGCATTCAAGATGTGCCACTCGACAAAGTCGTAAACGAGGGTACCTATTCCGGAGCGTTTACGCTGGGCAGTAAAAGATCGTTCGTCGCGATCATCACCGGGCTTCAGCCAACGGCGATTTCAAGCGACGCGGCGGATACAGGCCTGATTACGTGGAGCCTGACGAACCAGGATGGCTCGGCGATTGGCCCACTCGAAGGCAACATCACGGCGGGCGGACTCTATACCGCGCCTGCGCCTACCCCGGATCAGCGCGTACCCAACCCGGACCCCAACAACCCCCGGCAGTCTAAGCCGTACAAAATAACCGCGACAAGCGTGGCGGACCCGCATCAGGCGGCCACCGCCAAGTTCAAAGTCCAGGTCGGCAGCACCGACATCACCGTGCAGTAACCGTATGCGCCTGCCATCGAGCGGATGGGGAACCAGAGCCTGTTCCCCATTCCCGTTCACGGAGATAACCATGAAATCAGTGTTCACGCTGCCCGACATAAAGCGATGTTTATTCCGGCGTCCTCCGGGCCGATCCAAACCTGCCGCGCCGCGCCTTGCGTCCGCCTGCCTGTTCGCGCTGGCATGCGTGTTTGTTCTCGCGGGGTGCGGGGGCGGGAGCGGCAGCGCTGGTTCTGCCGGGACAGCCGTTTCCACCTCGCAGACCGGCAAGAAAACCGGGGGGGTGACAGTCAAGATCGTGTGGCCCAATGACCCTTCCAAATTAGTCCACGCGCTTTCGCGCTACATTCCGCTCAACGCGCAGTCCGTGCGTATTACGCTGACCGGCACTGCGCCCGGCAACTCGACGCCGCAAACGTGGGCCATTGTCTACTCGGACCGGCCCGCTGCCAGCCCCGCCGATCCCAATCAGCAGGCGAGCCGAACCCCGACCACCACAGAGAATATTGACTATCTGCCGGTCATTTCGCTGAATGTGCAGGTAGACGCTTTTGACGTGAGTTCCACCGCCGTGAAGCAGGGGCAAGGCACGAAGCTGGCAACGGCATCCGACTCTCTGGTGATATTTGCCGATCAGCGCGTCCCCTTCACCTTCACCCTCGCCAGCACGATCCAAAACATCAAGATCACGCCGGCCAACCCTGCCACAGATATCAATGCCCTGCTTCTGGTCAATACGCCCATTTCGTACAAGGCGACCGCTTATGACACCGGCGGCGCGGTTGTGCCGCTGGCTCCCAACACCCTGGCGTGGGCCTCCACAGCTCCGGGCGTGCTTGACCCGACCGTGGACTATGATCCCACTACGGGATTTGCGACCTTCACGCCCAGGCGCTTCGGCGTAACGAAAGTTACGGTCACGGATCAAGGCTCCCGCGTCTCCAGCACACTGCAGGTGACCGTGCAGGGCAGTGTCAGCATCGCGCCCGACACTGCCACTGTCGGCCTGTACACGCCACAGGTATTCACCGCCAACGTCGTCGGTTCCACCAACCAGCGGGTGAACTGGACGATTATACACAGCGATGGTACTCCTGATTCAAGCGGCGGCTCGCTTTCCGTCGTCAACAATGATGGGGTAAATCCCAGTCAGGAACGCTATACGCCGCCGCGCACTCCCGGCACCTACTATTTACAGGCCGTTTCACAGGAAGATCCGAACCAGCCGGCAGGCAAAGCGAAGATTATCGTGCAGGGCGGCTACGGACAAATCACCGTAACCAACAATTAATGGCGCGCCGCGCCGATGTGTTCACATTCTCAGGCGCGGCGGAATTCTTGACCGCAGGAGCCTCTCCTGCGCAGACTCCGGAGCTCAGATATACAGGCAAACGCGCGTTTGCGCGTTTGGAGGTGAAGATACCATGAATTGAATCTATGCGTTCGCCGCGCTTTCCCTGCTGGTCCTGCTGCTGGCCGGCTGTGGCGGCGGCGCCTCTGTCCAGAACGGCAGGAAAGCCGGGTTTGCGCGCATCACGGTGAACTGGCCGGCCTATATCCCCTCTGCTGACACGGGGACGGGCAAACATGTCGGCGCGGGCGTAACACGTCTGATTCCGGCGAATACGAACACCATAATCGTTACCGTCACGGACGGTTCGCCGTCGCAGACCTTCACGCTTACGCGCTCAAATCCCAGCTCTATCAGCACGGCGGCCTTTACCCTGCCGCTGGGCAGTTTCCCGGTGAACGTGAAAGAGTATGCCGATGTCGCTGCCAATGTCACTCCCGCCTCGGTGGTTTTGGCCGAAGCAAATGGAATGATTACGGTCACAGCCGGCAATAGTGACGCCGCCCATGCCGCCGGTTTGAGTATCTCGCCGGATAGCGCCATTACCCATATCAAAGCGGTTTTGAGCGGCCCCAACGCCGCTAAACCCAAACTGCTTACCAACGACACCGTTACCGTTGTGGGGACAGCATACGACGCGCAGGAGGCGGTTGTGCCGGTTCCTGTCGGCGCAATTACCTACGCTGTTACCGCGTCTACGAGTGTCGTCCGCGTGGATGCGATTACCGGAGTTGCAACGGCGCAACAGTATGGAACCGCCGCGCTTAAAGCCATCGTGACCCTGCACCGGGATAGTCCGTCAACAGACCTCGTGATCGACTCGGATCCGGCAATGGGTACAAAATATAATGCTACGGTGTCGGTTGACGTTCAGGTAAGTATTTCGCCGCCCCTTATGACGCTGGTCGTGCAGCCACGTCCCGCAACCGCGCCGGGCGGCGCGTTGCTTAACACGCAGCAATTCACGGCAACCGTACCCGGCGGGACCGTACCCGGCGACGGCTCCGGCCAGGTGACCTGGAGCATTACGAAAACTGATGGCACCCCTGTAACGGATGGTTCGGGTGGCTCGATTACCGCTACCGGCTTCTACACCGCGCCCGTGAACCGGGGGCTGGGCGTCTACTTGGTGCGCGCCACCAGCAAGGACAATCCCAGTCAGTTCGCCAACGCGAACGTAACGATTTACTCCGGGTCTGTCCAAGTCAATGTTAATTAGGAGAAAGACATGCGAGGAAACCTCCTCTCCAATTCAGGGGCGCGCGCAATCGCCTGCGTATTCCTGATTTTCTCGCTGCTGCTGTCGTTTATCGGCTGTGGCAGCGGCACTCAGGCCGGAAAACAGACGGCAAAGCGCGGCAAAGGCGCGGCGGTCTTCACGCTCAAATGGCCGGATCGCCAGAAAAGCGCGCGCCTTGTTCCGAAAGCCGCCAACTGGGTCGTGATTACCATTTCGGATACCATCAATGGCGGCGGCACAGTGTACGGCGCGCCGCAGTATTTGCAGCGTCCGGCGATGGCGCCCTATGTGACGACGTCCACTTTCACAGAGCTGCCGACCGGTCAATTCTATGCAACCGCTCAGGCTTATCATGCCGACCCTCGGCTTCCGGCTGATCCGATGCAGGGTAACGCGCTACAGTCTACCAACAGCGTGTTACTGACGATTGTTGACAATGTGCCTTTGCAGATTCCCCTGACGATGAATTCCACAATCGCGAAGCTTATTGTGACGGTGGTAGGAGACAGCGCGATTGCGGATCGTGGATCGCTTACCAGATTACGCAAAGACATATTCAACCTGAACATTCAGGCTCTGGATATAAATAACAACAACATTATTACCAGCCAATTCACTGTCACCAGTGGACCGGAGGGCATTGCCAGTATCGCGCAGGCAGGCAACATGGCGACCGTTACTTTGAACACCACGTTGGGCGCGACGAATATCACCATCCAGGAAACCGAGTCTACCCTCAAATCCGTGTTCACGCTGACGTGCAACGCCTCCATTCTGATTGCGGATACCCAAAACAGCCGCATCGTTGAAATTCAAGACATCGGTGGAACAGGCTTCCAGACCCTGTCCACAGTGGGCTATGGCATACCCTACGGCGTCGCCAGGGACAGCCTGAATCGCATCTATGTCACGGTCGTTGCGGGCGCTGCCGGCAGGATCCTTCGCTATAACAATTTTCAAGACACGCATCCCGTCCAGGACGCGCTGACGGGAACGAATCAACTGAGCAATCCGAGGCAAATCGCCGTTGACAGCTCCAATACCGTCTATGTGGCCGATGCGGGCAACAACCGGGTATGCAGCCTGAACGCCAATTTGGATAGCGCGAGCTTCCAGTCGTTCTCCTATGCCACGCATGCTGCGATGGGTAGCGGTCTGAACCAGCCCTGGGGTGTCGCCATCAACGGAACGTCTATCTACATTTCCGATACAAAAAATCATCGCATTATCCGTACCAACAAACTCAGCGATGATCCAATGAATCCGCCGATGTAGACATCTATGCCCCGATGAACGCGATGGATCCCAATGTGAAGTTTTGGCGAGCCGACTTATCTTACCTTTGACGGCGCGAAACTGCTGATCGCCGACACAGTCTTGAGTATCCCGCCACCCGCGCCGGTCGTAACTAATGCGCGAATTCGCTCGGTGGATACAACCTCCTCTCCGCTTCCCAACCCTGTTGACTATGGCGCGCTGGGACTTGGCGACGGCCAGTTCACCGCGCCGGAGGGCATCGGGGTAGAACCGGGAAGCGGCCGCTACTTCATTGCCGATGCGGGCAACAATCGTATCGTTCGCATAGATGGCATAACGGGAGGCCACAACACGAACTATGGAAATCTGGGGAGTGGCAACAACGGACAATTCAACGGGCCGACCGGCATTTTCGTTCGTTAGCGGGTGAGGCGCGAGAGTGGAGGATAAACGCGGCGCGGCGGGAAAGCGAGTTTTCGTTTCCGGCTCCGACATTCCGCGCCGCGCGTTCGTCGCTCCACTCTCTTCTTAAACCCGGATTGAAATACCCGGCTGCAACCTTAATACAACAAGTTTTTGTTTGTATGGACATAGGGACGCTATATTTACGTCAATCTATGTTACAATACTCTTACGCGCTAGATTCTATGTGAAGGAGACTTGCCTTGAATACAACTCGTCGCGCAGCGTTCGCGACTCTGCTGGCAATTGGCGTTGTCGGCGCGCTGCCCGCCCATGCGCAGATATTCGGCGCAGGCGAGGCCAATGAACAAAGCAACGTTTCGGAAATTGGTCCCAAGCCCAGCCCCAGAACCCGCTCGTCCGTCTTTCTGGGGTACATTCCCTTCGCCACTTTTGCTTCCGGCGGCAGTTATGTCCCCGGTATTCCCGCTATCTCCACGCCTGGAGTGCAAGGCACAGTAACCAACTTGGGGCAGTTGGTGGAAGGCGACCTTACCTTTCATTTCAACAATCCCAATGACCGCAACCGGCCCAACCGCGCCGGATTCGGCGGCTGGTACTGGACAAAGGGCAACGGCGACCTGTATCAGATTCATGGACGTGTTTTCGCTTCCGAGCAATTCGGTTTCCAGGCGGCCTACCTGAGTTCCACGTCCCATATCGCGCCCGGTCCGGCTTATACGGTGTTCGCGATCTATCAACTCAATTCGAGAAGCCTGCGCGGGATTCGCCAGGCGCAAGCCTTTCGGCGTTGAAGTGGGACTGGGAACCTATATTGATCCCACGCCCCTTCCTAATTCCAATTCGACCCTGCCCAGCCACCGCTTGACTACGATTAGCTTCAGCGCGTATATCAACGGTTCGCTGGATATAGGCAAAAAGTTCAGTATCAACGCCGGTCAGTGGTATGTCCGTGACCGCACCGCAGATCTGACGCGCTTCACTTTAGGGATGGGATACCATTTCTAGCTTATGTCATTGCGCTTGCATCGGAAATAAAGTTATGAAGTACCCATTTCGCGCTTTGTCGCTGCCTTGCCTGTTCGCTGTGTGCCTGTTCTGCATGGAGGCGTTCGTCCTGCCCGCCTTCAGCCGCGCGCAGGAACACCCCTTTCTGCGCGTAGAAGCCGGCGGTCACAATGCGTCTGTCCGCGCTGTGCTGTTCACGCCCGATGGGAAGCGCGTGATCTCGGTAGGCTACGATAAAGCGGCGCGTATCTGGGATGCGACGGGCAAGCGAACCGAACAGCTACAGACACTGCGCTACCACATCGGGGACGGCGAGTCCGGAGAAATTACATCAGCCGCCATCAGCCCACGGCAAGATCATCCTCAACTCGCGTTGGGCGTAAAAGAGGACAATATCAGCTGTGTGCGCGTGATTGATTATATCAGCGGGCAAGTTCTCCGAACCCTGCGCGGCGATGAGGATGGCGGCGTCGTCACGGCCCTGAAATTCTCTTCGGACGGAGCGCGCCTGGCTGTCGGGACAGCATTTGGCACTCTATATATGTGGGAGGGAGCAAACGCGAAACCCGCTTCCAAAAACAGGCTCTTCAAGGCAGAGGTCAATGCAGATGCCGCGGTGGCGAAGTTCAACTACGTTACCGGTTTGGCGTTCTCGCCCGATGATAAGCAGATTGCTGTTGCCTTTCATAAGACGGACAACACGGGTTTTGTACAGCAATTCAGCGGCGGCCTTGTTAACCAGGGCATGCCGCACACGTCCAAAGTGCCGATCAGGGGAATAGATTGGGCGCAGGCAACAGGAACGCTCGCCTGGGGCAACGACAGCGGCGAGATATATCTGCTCGACGCTCAAGGCCAGCTAACGTCTCTTCCCGGCTTTCGAGACAGCATTACGTGTTTGACATTCAGCCGGGACGGCAAGCAGTTAATCAGCGCAGGAGGCCAATTTGACAGAGAGTCGCGCGATATTCATGTCTGGTCGGTAGAGCAGCGGCAGGAATTGCAAAAGTTTTCAGAGCATCATGCCCCCGTTTTTGCGGTCGCCCTCTCGAATAGCGATACGCCGTATGCCGCCAGCGCCGATTCCACCGGGCATGTGTATCTATGGGAGCCAGCTACGGGTAAGGCGATTGCAGCATTCGAGGGCGAGGGCGAGGCTCTCAGCAAAGTGTATTGGGATCCAACGGGCCACACTCTCGCATGGGGAGGGATTGAGGCTAATTCTTTAGTGAAGTATGCCTTCAGCCTGGACAAAATGCTGCCCGCTCCCACTCCACCGGCGTTACCCCCCCTCAACAACCCGGTTGGCTGGACAACATACGCGGGTACCACGCAGGCGGGCCTGACGTTACTGGTAGACCGTCGTGATGGAGATACGCTCAACGTCATGCGAAAAGCTGCGGTTGTGCGCAGTATCAAACCTGGCGGTCGTATCGAAAGTTATACATTTACCCCAAATGGCGATATTGTCGTAGGGGCAGGCGGGCGCCTGGCTTTGTATTCCGGCAAGGCGGAGGGAGGCGCAAACAAACTCCTGTGCAAGTTTGAGGGACACGAGGGCAGCATTCGCTCCGCAGCCGTTTCGCCTGTCAATGCAGACTATCTGGCAACCGCTTCCACAGACCGCACCACGCGCCTGTGGAGTCTGAACCCTAAAGACTGGACACAGGACAATAACACTAAAGAGTTTGTCTCAAAACCTCTCATCTCGCTGTTCATGGCCGATGGCGGGCGGTGGATCGCATGGACGGAAGCGGGGTACTACTACGCCTCGCCGGATGGCGAAGAGCTTATTGGCTGGCACGAAAACAGAGGCCTGGATCGGCCCGCCGTATTTCACAACACCAATGACTTCAAAGCCAGATTCCGCAATCGCAACGCGCTGCGCCTTGTTTTCGATAAGGGCAATGTCCAGGCCCTCGCGCAGTTGAATCAGCCGGGACAAAACATACCTGCCAATACCACGATTCTACAGGAGATACAAAAAACCCTTCATGTGGGCAATGTCAAACTTGATGCGCCCGCGCAGAAAACCGATGCCGGAAGCCTGACATGGACAACCAATCAGCCACAAGCTCTGGCGCGCGTTTCGGTCGAAGGCATTGCGGATGTCAGCCAGGTGGAATTCAAGGTGTCCCGGCATTACAGCGCGAAAAGTCTGATATTGGAAGATGACGTTCCCGCAGAACAGCGTTCCCTGCGCCTGGACCTTTTGCCCGGCGAAAATGTCTTCCACATTCAGGCGCGTAAGAAGGGTGTGGATACCAGTTACGGCGAATCGCTTGTTCTTCATATCCAGTATGCGGCGGAACCGATACATCCTGACCTGCATGCGCTTGTCATTGGGGTACAGCAATTTACCGACGCGCAAATCATGGCCGCCAACGTCGCTTATACCGTCAAGGATGCTCAGGCAATTGCCGGCCTGTGCCGGGAAAACACCAAAGGGGTGTTCGCTGCGATTGATGTGCGAAAACCGCTTCTGGATGCCGAGGCGACCCCGGAACATGTGCTGGCGGCTGTAAAGGATGTGTTGAGCAGCGCCAAAAAGGGGGATGTGGTACTGCTCTATATGTCCAGCCATGGGGTGCGTCCTCCCCAGGATGAACAGGGCCGAGGCAAAACGCCGGGGCTGTATTTCGCCATGAATCAGACACAATTGGATAAAAAAACGTTCTATGAAACGGCTTTGTCCTGCGACGCGCTTCTCAAGACCATTGATGAGAATGTTCAGGACACCGTGCGCGTGGTGCTGATGCTCGATACCTGTTACGCGGCCAAACTGGCCGACGCCGAACTTTACAATGATGCGATCAGCCATCTGCGCGAACATGTTTTCGTGCTGACTTCCTGCGATATCAACGAGGAGAGCATGGAAGATAAAGGCTGGGAGCATGGGCTGTTTACCGGCGCGTTTGTGGACATGTTTCAGCCGAAGTCCAGCGCGGTGCCATTTCTCAACGCCAATCGAGAGCTGACACTACACGACATCGCTTATATCGTGGGCAGAAGCGTTCACGACCGTATTGAGAAAAATCGCAATCAATTCGGCAGCCGTGGACAGCACCCCAAGCTGTACGGGCCGGGAGATACCTATTTCCCACTGTTTAAGATTCCCTGAATAGCGCAAATCGCGGTGTAGAAGCCGTGACTTCACAGATCACCGGTTGATTCCCGCCGGGAAAGAAGATACTTATGAACGCGCGACACTCTGCTTCCTACTATGGTTTTCATTTAGGCATGTTGCTGACGCTGTGCCTGGTATGCGCCCTGTCTCAGCAGGAGGCGCGGGCCGACCAGGCAGTCATCATCGGCATCAATCAGTTTCAAAACCTGCCTCGCGCTACCCTGAAAGGATGCGTCAACGACGCGAATCTGATTAATGAAGTACTGAAGGAAAAACACTACACCACGCATTGCCTGAGCGATCAGGAAGCCACGCATGACGCCATCGTGAAACTGATGAAAGAAATAAGACGCTCTCTCTCCCCCAGAGAGCGCTTTGTCTTTTTCTTTGCAGGCCATGGCGCGCAGCAGGGCTATCTGTTGTGCCATGACGCCACGGAAGAGGGTGGCGAGTGCCTGTCTCGAGGTGAACTGAAATCTCTCGTGGCCGCTATCCCCGCGCGCAGCCGCACGGTGATTCTGGACGCCTGTTTTTCGGAGAGCCTGATTGCCACGCGAGATGTTCCCGCGCCCGGAGAGACGACGCGATCTTATCCGCTGAAAACGCTGCCTTATGAGGAGATTCTTGCCACAGAAGCGACGCAGGATGCTTTTGAGGACGCTCGCGACAACGCGCTAAAGAATATCGCGCCCGCCACTTCCGATAAAAACGCGGACAAAGCAAAAGACGATACCGCCATCTGTTACTGGACAGCAGCGATGCGCACGGAAAAAGCGATTGAGCGGAACATGCCTGATCTTGCTACCGGCGAGAAGCACGGCGTATTCTCCTATTATGTGGCGCAGGAACTCAAAAAGGATGCTAAAACCTGGGGCGACATCAATGCGCAGGTGAGGCTACAGATGCAGTCCAAAGTGGCGGACAGACAGCGGCCCGCCATGTCGGAGAGCTTCCTTCATACCGCCGTGTTTGAACCCAAAACCATAGATGAGAAGCCTGCCCCAATAGCTGCTGATC
This sequence comes from uncultured Chthonomonadaceae bacterium, assembly GCA_963817895.1. Classification (GTDB taxonomy): domain Bacteria; phylum Armatimonadota; class Chthonomonadetes; order Chthonomonadales; family Chthonomonadaceae; genus CAWFQB01. The sequence continues at coordinate 313,998 of CAWFQB010000001.1, read as the reverse complement.
CGATTGTTAAGCCTGTGGGCCACGCGCCGAATAAACCCGTACCCGCCAGTCAGCGGCAGCCTGCGCTGTTAAGTGTCTGGGACGCCTTTAACCGCAGTCATGTGGATACCAAAGTCCTCGCGCTTACCATAGACCCTGACAAAGCTATTGTGTCTTTGAACCAGGACTTTCACATGCGCGTCGATTCCAACTTCGACGGATATCTAGTGATTATTGATACGGACGAAAAGGGACGGCTGCATCTGGCGTTTCCGGCCAAAACGTTCGACGTAAACGACGCGAAGTTGAAGAATGTCAAGCCCTGGAAAGCCCGCATGGACAAGCCGGGCAAATTTCAGGTGCGCGCCATCGTGTTTCGCTCCAGAGAAATGGCTGCCAGGCTGATAAACGCCTTTCCCTCTGAGCGTTTTATAGACAGCCAGGACCAGGCGGCGACGAAGAGCCTGCAGTTGGAAGATGATGATGGAGAAGAATACTATACATTCGATTTGCTGTTTCATGTCGTGGAGGGCGCGCTGCCGCTGAACCCTCCCGCGAATAAAAGCGCGAAATAGATTTTTGCCCTGGTTGCCCCGCGAATTCGATTGCGATTCCGGGTGTAATAGCAAGTTGTTTCGAGGAGATGCAAGATGATGTTACGTTATCAACTGTCTTTGCTGATTGGCCTGGCAGTGGCAGGAGCGAGTGTGAGCGGTTCGCCCCACATTCAATCCCGGTTCGCAGCCTGCGGCGGGGAACAGATTACCGGCGCGCAGGAGGATGTTACCACCGCGGAAACGCCTCAACAGAAGATGGATCGGGCTATGAAGATTTTGGCCCAACTTGAGCCGTCACTGGATGCGCAAACGCGCCAGAACCTTCCCGCCATTAAAGCGACACTACAGCACTGGGCAGATGGAGAGGAATTGGGACCGGTAGAACTGGATGTCGTGAGTTCATTGGGATTGGGCGGACGCGGCGATGAAAAAATTGATTTCAGCGCCATGAAAAAGAAACTTCTGGCGTCCACCGATAACATGGTCAAGCAATCCGCGAAATTCCAATTTGAAGCGCGCGAAAGCGAACTGCGCGGCGGCAGGCGCGGCGTTGTCAATTTGCAGGTGGAGGGCCGTGAAACCCCGATAGTCACGTTCTTCACGCCTACCAGTCAGTATAGCGCTACGAAACGCGCGCATGTTGTCGCAGAGCGCATGAAGGCGCTGTCACAATCACACCCGACCTGGTGGACGGAACTGGTGTTGAGCCGGACGGGGGGCAAGACCCCTCTCAATTTTATTGCCGTCAAACGTTCGGAAGACAAACCCCTCGTGACTACGGATTCTACCTGGGCGCGCGAGGCCGGCTGTACTCCGGAACAACTGGCAAAACAGGTAATTAATAGCATTCACGCTGTCATAGCCGACTCGACGCGGGCATGGGAGAATCCCACAACACCAGAACAAAAACGCTGGTCTGCCTACGTGAGCGTACAAAACGCGGATAAAGCGTTCGACGAACACAACCTGGATCAGGCGAAAACTCTGTATATGCAGGCGATTAAAACCGACCCCAATTATGTAACCCCCTATCTCGGATTAGCCGAGGTGTATCTGAAGCAATCCCACTTGTCCGCCGCCCGCGAACAATTGCGGATTGCGGATAAACTGCCCGGTTTATCCGATGAGGATCGCAAAGACATTCAGAAGATGCGCGCGCTCGTCAAATAGGTTCCTTGCTTTGAGGACGCCAGACTGTCAGGCCCCTCCATTCGATTGTCTCGCCGCGTAAACGAGACAATCGAATGAAGGGGCCTTTTGTGGCTTTCTGCCCCGTCGCCTATTGCATTTTGGCTATTTCTGTGTCAAGGCCGAGCATGCCCTGCGTGGATTTCAGGGCCGGGTCGCTCTGCAAGGCAGCGTCGTACTCCTGTCGCGCCCTGGCTGCGTCCTGCTGTCGAACGTAGAAATGAGCGCGCTTGTAGTGAAAGATGGCCGGATTAATTCCGGCTTCCGGCCCTTTGGTCAGCAGCAGATTGTACAGCCATTCCGTTGCTTTATAGCTGTCATCTTCCGGCGTTTTGGCCTTGTTGCCAAGCAGGTCGGCAAGCGCCAGGTAGCCAAGCAGCAGATTGTTCGGCTTGACATCGGTGGCCTTCAGGAAGTACTCGGACGCCTTTTCGACATCGCCCCCTTTTCCATACATATACCCTACTGCCGCCAGAGCCAGGGCGCGGGCGCTACCCTCCTGCTCATTTTTGGTCAGTTCCATCGCTTTCGCAACCAGGTCCGTAGGGTTGTTGTTGTCTTTGTCCTTATCTTTATTTTCGGCAAGCAGCGCCCAGGCTTCGATGGCGCAGGCCTTGGACTGCATCAGACTGTCGGTATCTTTCAGCCCCTTGTAGGCTTCCTCTTCCGCCTCCAGATACTCGCCGCGCAACAGATGGTCGTAGGCCGCGCCGACAGGTGAAAGCGCCAGCGAGTCAGCAGTTACCGGCGTGGCAGGCGTGATAGGTTGCGGCGTGACAACGGGCGGCGGCGCAGGGGTGATCTTATCTGAGATGTTCTTCATCTTATCAGGTTTTTTCATGTTGGCTATCACGGCTCCCGCCATCTTTTCATGGACGCTCGGCGGCGCAGTGATTTTTATTGGTTCAGTCGGCATGGCAATAACTCTGACGGTGCCGGCCTTGATTTGCAGGCCATCCTGTGGCAGTACCAGAACGGTCAGGGTTGTTCCCGCCGGGATGCTGGAAGGAACCGGAACCTCGATGTTGGCATTTTCGGAGGACAGTTCATAGGGGTTATAATTATCTACACCTCTCACGCGGATATTGACCCGCCCCTTTAGGCCCACATTATGCGTTGTGATACGCAGCGACTTGCCTGCGTATATTTCCTGATCCACGACATCCGCTGTTGATGGCTCCTCTCTCTTTCCAACCTGAACAAACTGTTTGTGGAAGCGTTCGCGTAAATACTGGTTCGTGGCAAAAGCGGTTGGCAGTAATTTAGAAAACAGCCAATTATTTTGCCATTGCGCCTTCAGCGTGATTAGATGAGTATCGAAACCTGCCGGCATTTTGATCTGGAATTTGTCCGTGCTGCGCAGATCAATAAGTTTGGCTTTCACTTCTTGCGGTGGTGGGACAGCCAGTTCTTTACCATGTTCGTCTACGGCAATAATCCACACTTTACAAAACTGTAAACCGTGTCCCTTTAAACGCAGTATCTCCCCTTCGTTGACACTCGCTTGCAGCGGATCAATGTCTAAATTCGTCCTCACGGACAGCAGTCTTGCTAATATGAGTTGATGAAACATCACGAATGCCAGCACCAATCCCAGCGCTCCAAACACCATTGCCCTGATTCTTCCCTGCATGACCAAGGGGTATTTTGCCAGGCTTTTCGTGTCCGACACAAGTTTGTTGTCGTCGGCTCCGGCGACTTCGACGGCAAGGACATTGACTGCGCCCGGACGCGGCAGGGAGGGCGCGTCCACGCGCTGAACGGTTAAGGGCAGCGGGTCGCCGTTTTGCGGGGGCGGGCCATACAGGCTGGGCGTTCCTCTGCCGCTGATTCGTATCGAGCGTTGCGTGACATTTTGCCTGTTATTTCCAATGGCGAGCCAATCCTTGACGCCGGGAGGCGGCAGCGCGATTCGCGTGTCCGCATCCGGCGGTTCCAATCCTACTGTGGTCGGAATTTCCGCTCGCAATCCCTCCGGTAAAGTTGGCGGCGCAAACCTGCAGTAGAGCCAGTCATTGCTCCTGTTGGTTATTTTCAGGTCGTAATCCACGCGCCGTCTGAAAAAAGTGAGTTTCCGGTTCGCGCTGCGACGATCCAGAAATTCCAATCGTCGCTTACGCGGCTTCAGTTCCGCATCCCATTGATAGAAGGGATGCACAATGGCAATGCCCTTCTCACTCGGATTCAGCGTCTGTCCATCGTCATCAACATAAGTTACTTCCACCTTGAAATCATAGCGTCCCGCGCGCGATGCCGGAATGGCATCAAGATCGAAGCAGATCAAAATGTCATGCCGCTCACCGGGGGCTGCGGGAAATGTAAGATCGCCTTTTACAAGGTCTTTGTCCGGTGGATCAACAGTGACTCTGCTGTTCGTGGGTTTGCTGACCTTGAAGCGCTGCAGCATGGGCCATTCTTTGTCCCAACAGGGCGTCAAGCTGTACAGATGTACCGTGAAGGTCTTGTCCCGATCTCCATTGGTCACGCGCAGCACCGTGCTGCCCTGCATGGGCTGCATCCTGTCGCCTGCCCAGTTATCCTGACCGCGACTGCCCGGCGTGATCTCCACCTGGGGATATAGCAGTTCCATCTCTATCATTTTCGGCCTCCGTTTAAATCCGCGCGGCTGGCGATGAGATGCACTCTCAGCAGGGGATGCGCAATATCCGAGGTGGCAATCACAAAATCATCCTCCTGTTTGTCGGCTTTTTCTCCATTCCTGAAACGGAATTTGAAGTCGTCTTTATCGGATAACTCATTCGGATAGAGAAAGCCCGTTCGCGTCCCCTGGGGCATATCAAATGGCGAGTCGGAAGACAAATTCCGCACAACCTGGTAGGTGAGTCTCAAGTGGGCAGTCCCCACATTTTTCAGTTGAAAGCCGGTATATCCATGCTCTGCAATCGGAAGATCGAAGGTGTAGATGCCAGGATGCCCCTCTTCCTGTCGCAGTTCATAATTGGGTACGCTGACAGGCACACCCTTGCGCGTATACAGACAATGAACTGTGATCTGTCGGCTCTGTCCCAGAAAGACCGGACTGAGCGTGTAGGTAGATGGCACATCAAAAACTGCCTCGTTGGATTTTACATGCGTGGTGAATTCCCCGCTCCCGCGCGCCCGCTTATGCAGTTCTATATCGCCAGGTGTCTTGACCAGATTGGTCAGCGCCCACCCGGAGGCTTCCCATTGTAACTCCACCGGAACGTCATTGCTGTCTTTGGCGATTTTCGCATCCTGCGCCACCCAGTAGGTGTTTTCTTCAGGCCCCACATACAGTGGATGCGCCACCTGGAACGTGTCCGGCTGTCCTGACCCCATGAACAGATACAGCGCGATCAGCGCCAGGCACAGCATATAAGGCAGAGGCACCAGGCGATAGCGAATCGCCGTGACCGTGATCGTGTTGCCTGCCTTGCCGCCATTGGCGACATCCGTGACAGGAACGGCCTGCACCTGCGCTGTTTGCTTATCCCAAAAACCGAACCACCAGCGGCTTATACGCTCCAGTCGCAGACGCACAGGCACAGGAGGAGGCGCATGACGGCGCGGACCGGCGGCGTTTTCCGTTTTAAGCGTATCCAGTTCCCTGTCAAACAAATAGCGGCATTTATCTGTCTCATTCAGGTATTTCGCCGCGTCGCAGGAGGCCGCAGCGCTTCTGTCGTCTGCCGCTTTTACCCCGATGCGAAAAGCGGTATCACAATTGCCCCCTGTTTCCACGTTCAGGTTGAAGTCCAGATAGCGCGCCCCGAAAAAATTGCGAACCACGCGCTGCTCACACTCCACAGCGACGGCCGGCACGGGCAAAATCCGCAGTATCAGGGTGTGGGGCCTGTTGTTGACATTGTTTGCCCCGATAGCCACGACAAACGACCGGCTGCCGGGCGTGTAGTCGGTCGGCGCGATCACAGCCTCGAGGAAATTCTTGCCGCCTGCCTGAGTTTGGTTCCGCTTCGTAATTTCCAGCCAGCCGATGGGGGGGCGTCTATCCTCCGGCTGCGTTTGGCTAAGGTCCTGTAAAACGTAAGTCTGACTGATTGTGCCGGGGAAGGTAATTGGAAACCGAATACGCGCCGCCTGCCCGGAGCGGAGTTCAATTATATTGGAATGGCTCGGATTAGCCAGATCAATCTCGACCTCCGTCAAAGGCCAGGTTCAATTCGACCTGGGGTCCTGATACATCGGCTGAAGTGTTTCCGGTGGCGCGTTTTCCGGCGGCGCGTTACCATCCAACTCTGGTTTACGCCCGCGCGCCATCAAGCCTTCCCATCGGGCGCGCAAATTCGCGCCGGGACCGGAAGACGACGACACGCGCGCGTTTGCGGCAGAGGTCTGATTTTCAGGAGAACCGTTCGCGTTGCCATGCGCGGGCGGTGTAAGATTGGCGTTCGCGCCACTGCCCTGTGGTGTTTGCGGCGTGGCGGCTCCTGGCCCGGAAGCCGGTACCGGCTTCCCAATCGGGTTCGCAGGCGCGGTAAGATTGGCGTTCGCGCCGGAAGCCGGGGGACTGGCAGCAGGAGTTGTGTCGAAATGTGGGGTTGCAGCCGGAGGGGAGGAGAAGGCCATACCGTTCGCGCTGCTGCCACTTTGCGGGGGATTTGACGAGGGATTTGACGCAGTAGCGTTTGTGGAATCTGACGCGGAGGGCGGCATTGCCGGGTGGGACGGCGCAGGAGTGGCGGAACCCATCGTATCCTGCGCATCTTCAGAGGAGGCCGAGCGCAATCCCACAGCGTCGGAAACCACTGCCTGCGGATACCCGCCGCTTGCCTGGTCTGATGGCGACACGAATTCCCCGAAGGCCGGAATCGCGGACGAGGACTGCTCTGCCGCCGACAGGGGCGGTTTGACCGTAAGCCACAGTTTCACAACCTCCAGCGGCTCCCTTTTCTTCTTCTGGTATATCTTGACCTGAAATTCATAATCGTTCGGCGTCGTTCCGGCGGGCGGCGCCATCGTCAGGGGCAGTATGTCGTCGTCTTCGGCTGCGATGTCAACGGCGTGGTCAGGGCCACAATTCAGCGCCCAACCCTTCGCTGCGCCTTCGACCTGCAAATAGAAGGAGACCACATCCCCGCCGCCGTTGTGACGTTCAAACTCAATCAATGCCTGTTCGCCCGCGCGCGCCGGAATTGCGGTGTTTTGCGCGGGATTGCGCGGCACAGAAGCAATGTTGTCCACTTTAGTCTGCTCCGTTCAGCAAAGTTTATTCTCAACTCTATTTGGATGCGTGGTTGGAAAGCTCCAGAAGCGTCTGCGCGTGTCGGCGCGCGGCAGCAAACGCCACGATGTTCAGGCCGAATTCGACAGACTGCCGAATCCGTTCGCGCGCATCCGCGCCCTGAGGATTTTCCACCTCTCCCTGCCATGCGCCGCCATAGTTACAGGTGCTGCGCACCACGCCCAACTCCATGTCGGCATGCAGAGCGCCATGCGGATGCGCGCCATGCGGAGGCGCGGAAAACATATAGCGCTGACTCAGCAGCGGGTGGCCCTGTGTCACCGGCTGCAGGTTGGCCCGCAGCGGAGCCGAGGCCAGCAATTCCCCGATGGCTTTATCAAACGCGCTGCCCGGCGCGGAGTCCGTAAACAGCACCCCCCCCGTCCTCAAGAAGGTGTTCAGATACTCTTTGGCGTCGTTATCGAGCGGCCTTTTCATGCCGGACTTTCCGGCAATGTAGATCAAACCCGGCTTCTCGAATTTGTAGTTCGCGTCTTCGCGCAGCGGTGTCGGGCCGGTAAAGCGCAGGCAGAACCCGCGATCCTGCCCCTCCTGAATCAGGCTGCATAACCCGCGTCGGTTGGGATAGGAGACGCCCTCGTCAGGAACATAGGAGATCTCCCCAAGTCCCATATCGGCGCAGCAATGCGGAAAGGCAACAGGACGAAACAGCAAATTCAGTTCATCCTCGCCAGGCGCGTAGGGGTTGTCGGCAGTCCGAATACGCGCCGTGTTACTGGAGCGCGTGATACGCGCCAATTCCAGGCCGGGGACATCCGGCTGACGGTTAATAGTCTCTATATTGTAGCCTTCTCTCAGTTTATAGCGCTGGTCTACGGTTTTTACTTTTTTGGTTTCGCCGGTCTCCTCTTGCCGGTAGTACAGCCAGATATAGACGCGCCCCGTTTCCTTGATGTCATAATGTTTGGCCTCCTCGACAAGCAGGGTGCGGCCTTCGGCATCAATAGCCACTCCCGGCCCTACAATAACCTCATTGGTTTTTGCGGACACGACCACGTCCAGGCCGTAGATGATGCCGGGGCAATGGGCGTAGGCGGCGTGCAGTTGGCGATGGTTGGCATGAAGTTCGTGCGATTGTTTCCAAACGATCTCGTCTATGGGCAGTCCGTTGAAGGGGCGAATGCCGACAAGACGCTGACGGAGTATCTCTTCCGATGGCATGTCATTCTCCTGAAACACGGGCCGGGATGTATTCAGCGGCGCTGTATCAAACGCAGTTCGTATACGGTATGGGCCGGTTTTTCCGCCTCGATAATGTCGCGGATGATCTGTTCGCTCACATTGGAACCCGGCGGCAATTCCAGCGTCACGTAAAAGGCGAATTCCGCGAGTCCGCCCAGAGTGGCTTCTGTTCCCATTTCGGTTGACGGCCCCATGGTAATGCCTGTGTAGGGAGTATCCTCAATACTGGGCATCACGCCGGTGTAGATTTGCAGATACCGTGACAGGCCGCGCCGCGTGCCGCGCCATCGGTAGAGTTCCACCGCTTCCGCAATCAGGATGCGCCGCTTCAGTTCCGGCCAGTTTTCGTTCAGCGCCAGTCCCACCCATGTCGCCAGCCAGGGCAGAAACTCCGTGGGGGTCATCTGGGCATCGAACAGGCGGCTGAATTGCGAGATGCGCTCCTGCATCGGGGCAATGCAGTCCTCGAATCCACGCAGATACCGCTCGAAAAAAGGCCGCTCCTGATAGGCGTCATACCCGGTTGCAGATGCATCATCGAATTGGTTATCGGGAAACCGGGCATCGGCCTCGTCGCCGGATTCGGCATAAATGGCAGGCAGATAGTTCAGCAGCGTCGCGGGCGGGTGGCGCAGCAGCAGTGTGCCGTTTGTGGCCGCTTCCGCGTTTTGCTCCGTATCCGTCACCACCACTTCAAACGGGTAGTTGCCGGTCATTTGCGTCCAGCGCTTTTGTTCGGAATCCGCTTCGGCGGAGGCGGGAGGGTCGCCATCCTCCGCCACTGGAGCAAACTCCAGATACACGGTGCGGTCTTGCTTGCGCGCCAGATGCAGCGTCAGGGTTGCGCCGTCCGCGCTGAGATGATCTTGAGGGGCGGGCGCGTCTTCCCGGCCGTTCTGAGGAACATGCCGCGCGGTGTAGGTCCATCGCGTCCAGTGGGCCTGCCAGCGCGGCTCCTTGCTGCGCGTCGTCAGGCGCAGGACGCGCTCCCGGTTATCCGTGGCTTCCAGCGTGACGCTGATGCCGTTGGGAGACGAGACTTTATGCCAGATGGCCTGTGTCATTCCGCCGCGATCCGCGAACGATGTTGCGGGGCGCAGCAAAACCTGCATCTCAGCGGGCGACATGGCGATGGCTACGCCGGTGAGCGGGGAGGGAGCGTCGCGGGAGGACGAGGATTCGGCCTCCCGCGTTGTATCTGTATCGGACAAGGGAGTATTCCTCGGTTATGCCAGCGTTTTTTGGTCTTCCAGCGCCCACATCGGCTTGACGGTAATGCGGTGCCTGCGCGTGCAAAGCAGTTCTCTTCTGCCCAGACGCAGCCCCTCGGTTTCTATATTGTTAACAGGTATTGCCGTTTCAAACGTCCCGTCCACATTTACCGACGAGCGGAACATTTTCACCGACAGCAGAAAAGCCACGCCGGTCGCGAGATGGACTTGCGCGTAGATGTCCGACAGGCGCAGGGCGCGATTGGACGGCCATCCCTGCTCCTCCGGCCCGCCCGTGAGCGGATGAATATAGTGGTTGAGACGCTCTTCCACAGCCTGGCGAACGTGTTCCGGGTTGCTGTCCGGGTTGGCGACCAGTTCAATCTCCGTGGATAGATACACGTAGTCGGGTTCGCCAATAATCAACTGCGTGGTCAGCAGGCAGCGCTCTCTCAGGTAGGTTTTGACCCGCTCCTTGATATATTCGGGGACGCGCAGGTGGATCGCGCGCGGCACTCGGATGTTGTCGTCCAGCGAGGGGACAAGCAGCACCTGAACGGTTCCCGACGGCGGGTAATCTGTGTCTTCCCCCTCCGTTTGCGGGCGAATCGGATGGACGCAAAGCGCCCGTCCCACATCGCCGGGCGAAGCGTCTTCGCGCGCCATCTCTTCGAAATCTCTGGCGGTGACGGCTCTTCCGTTTCTGCGCAGCAGCGAGCGGGCGCGGATTTTGGCGGCTTCCAGCGTCTCCTGCTCTTTGCCGCCGATGGCCGGACGCGGATTGACAACTGCAGCAACATAAGGCACGGAGGATTTCAGCACCGTGATCTCTTTTTCCAGAACATTTCCGCGCATTCCGCCCCCGTACCGAAAGGCCGTGAGCGTGATTGTTTTGGCGCGGGCCGGCACGGCCCCGTACTGGCGCATGGTGCCATTTGTCTGCGCGATGCTGGGGCCGAAGCGAATCTCGCCCGCGAAATTGTCGCAAACGAAATGCCGGTCCCTGGGACCGCTTTCCGCGAAATCGTTCACCAGCGTCCAGATTTCCTGCTCGGAATCGGGAGCGCCCGCGGCCCCGATACGCAGGTGTTCTTCCGGCGCTAAAGCCAGCACGGGCGCATGTCCAATGGAGAAAACCTGTCCGGGCTGACCATTGCTCTGGCCCAACTCCGTCTGCTCGACGCGCGTACACTGGCACGCCAGCGCCGTGCCGCCCACGGTTGTGGCCGTCAGGCTGCGAATCAGGGGCGAACGGTCGTAGGGTATCCGCTCCTCGCCCTGCCGGAGCGTTTTTTTCTCTCCCGCGCGCAGGGGAAGCGCCTTGAGATCATACAGATACACGCAGCGCGTCCAGTAAGCTGTTCGTCTGGCAACCACAGTGGGCTGTAGTCCGTTTGGCAATTCCAGCTGTAGGCGTCCGGGCGGATGCTTTTCCGTCGGCGTTTTACCCGGCTCGTCGTCGTCCGTTTCTTCCTCATCCGTATCTGTCGTTGACCTGCTGAAACCCTGCGTGGTGTCCCACACCAGGCGTCAGCGCCTGCCAGTATTTTTCCGCGCTGTTCCAGACCTGCCATTGATGCAAAGGATAGTCGCGATGCCGCTGGGTCGCTTCGGCGGAAATGCCGTCAATTGCTAATTCGATCAAGTTGTTGGAGATGTCGGCCTCAAACCCCAGATAAAGCGCGTCCTCCTCCATCGGAACGTTGTTGAAAATTTCGAATTCGCTTTTGGGCAGGAAGGGACGCGCCTCTTCGGGAAGCGGCGGCGACTCCTGCGCGATTTCCGACGCGCCATCAGGAGGCATTTCCGCGTCATTCTGCGGCTGCGCGTCCGCAGCCACGCTTTGCAGGCTGCCAGGAATCCAGGACGTTCCGCCGGGTAAAGCCAGAATGTGCTTCAAGCGCGGAAGCGTCATGTGCAAATCCGTTTCGGTGCAAAACTCGACAGCCTCTGTTGTGGACGTGCGGACAGTGCCTGCGACGATTTTGTACGCGGACAGAGTCAGTCTTTCACCCTCCTCAATGAAGCGGGAAAGATGAAAACGCAGGTTCACGCGGGCGGGCGTGGGCGGCAGCAGCGACACGCCGAGCATTTCCAGGAATTTGACATAGTTCCTTTCCGGCACCTGATTCATTTGGTACAGCATCGTCTCGGTCATCATGGCAAACAATTCAATCAGCGTGACGCCCGGATCAGACACATTGTGTTCCGTCCATTCCGGGCATTTTCGCGCGATCTGAAGTTTGGCGTCGTCAACCAGGTCTTGAAATTTGCGATTATCCAGATTAGGAGCAGGCAAAGACATAGCGTATCCTCACAACAATATTGGGTATTCGGGGGTTCGTGTCACCGTTCGCCGGGAATCACATAGAAGGGAAAGACAAGATTGCGTTCCGAGTTGGTGACGCGAATACGGTACTTGATGTCAATCATCAGGCGGCTGGGATTCTCAACATCGGCCTGGGCCTGTACGCGCGCCACTTCGATGCGCGGTTCCCAGCGCGACAGCGCGCGCTCGACATAGCGGCAGGCCAGCCCCGCTGTGGCGGCGTCATTGGGCGCGAATTGCAGCCGATTCAGATCGGTTCCGAATTCCGGGCGCATCGGGCGTTCCCCCGGCTGCGTCCGCAGAATGATCAGGATGGCCTCTTCGATGTCCTGCTCCTGATGCGCCAGTTCAATGCGTCCGTATGCGTCGAGCCGGGGCGGAAATTTCCACCCGGAGCCGAGAAAGTCTCTGGTAGGGTCGGGCATCAGGATGCTGCTTCTCCTTATCAACAAACATATTTTAGAATCGCGCTAAGGCCCGATGAGAACCGTCGGACAGCCCTTCACAATGACATCCGGTGGTCCCACACAGACGCACATATCCGTCACGCGGGCGGCGGGAAGCCCGCCAATCAGCACGGTCGGGCTTCCCGGCGGCAGAATGGGGCCGCCGACATGCGGCACAATGCCTGTCACCATCGGGCAGGTGTGCATATCCGTCACGCGGGCGGCGGGAAGCCCGCCAATCAATACGGTGGGACATCCCGGCGCGACAATGATCCCGCCATGAGCGGTGGTATCCGTCAGGCGCGCGGCAGGAAACGGCATAGGAAACTCCTTTCGGCAAGGGAGGAAAAAGGCCAGGCTCTCCTAAATCCACAATCGAAAATCGAAAATCATCCGGGTCAGTTGATTTTTACCAGGGAGCCTTGTACCGTCAGGATGCCGGAACTTTGCAGGCTTGTAGAGGCCGAACCCTCCATCTTCAGCATGGCAGGCGATGTGACTTCCACTCCCGCCGTGCCGGTGATGCTGACTTTGCCTTTGGCGTTCACGCTGAAATTTCCGTTGCACTCGATTTTGATCGAGTTGTCGCCGGAGTTGATGGTCATGCTGTTGCCGGCCTTGTCCGTAACGACAATTTTACTGCCCGCATCGTCAAGAAACACTTTGCGACCGTCTACGGTCAGCGCGGTGATGTTTTTGTTTTTGTCGTCCAGCAGAACCTGATGCCCGTTTTTAGTTTTGATCAGAATGTTCTTGTTTTTGTCGTCCAGCGTCAGTTTGTGCTTGTTGCACGTTGTCATACTCATCTCTCCCAGTTTATCGGTATCATCCAGCAGAACGGTGTGTCCGATGCGCGTTTTGATGGTGCGGCGGACGACCTGTTTGTTGACAACGGCGGTGCTGTTGCCCTCCACGGGAGCGTCCTTGCCGTTCCACAACGCGCCCAGCATGTAGGGACGGCGCACATCGCCGTGTTCAAACGCGACCAGGACTTCATCGTCCACTTCGGGCAGAAAGTAGAACCCGCGCCCCGGCCCGCCCATCGGGGAACTCTGGCGTATCCAGTGGCTGGTGTGGTCTTCCGTCAGCCAGGGATATTTCACTTTGATTCGTCCCAGATTTTTGGGATCAACGTTATCTGTGACAACGCCGATAACGATGTTGCCGCCCAGTTTGGCGCGATGGCCCTGCCCCGTGCCGTCCAGCATGGACAGCAGCGTGGAGGGGCTTTTGCCGTTGACCGTAAACAGCGTGGAGTAGCCTTCGGCGGGCGTATACGTGTGCGTGGTGACGGTGACATAGTATTTGCCGCTGAAGCGCTGCCCGATGTTTTTGATAGCGACGAGTTTACCCGGCTTCAGGATCGGGCTTCCCGAAGCACAATCCTTCGGCTTCCAGATACGCGCCGCCGATGTCATCGCACACCGAACGCGCCAGATCATCGGCCTCGGCCTGCGTGTAAATCGGGCGATCCACCACGACCATTTTCGCGTCGCCGAACGCCTGCCGCGCCACGTCGCCGCCCGGAGTATTGTTGCCTATCTGCGGCTTGTCGGAGGGCTTGCTGGCGGTTCCGATGATCGGCTGCTTGGTGTCCGGGTCCCAGCCGCGCACCGTGACCTCATTGACCTGCGGCCCCGTCGAAGTGCGGGGCCGAAAGGAGCGCAGGTTCACGCCCCACTCCAATTCGATGTCGCCGTCACCCTGTTCGCTGACCTTCTTGAAATACAAATCTTTTTCGTTTTCCAGATACAGCCGGAAGCCGTTATAACGGGCGCGTTCCATGAGGAACTCCCAGTTTGTCTGGTTGTTCTGCAAAACCCACTCGTGTACCTGGGGAGTGGAATCGGCATGTGGGCTGAACCCCGCCTGCGCGGCGACCTTATTGAAAATGTCCGAGTCCGTCATCTGCACATACGTCATCGTGACCCGGCCCCGGTGCAGGCGATGCGAACGGTCCAGGCAGCGGACAAGAATGGTGGGGTTGCCGTGCGCAGCCAGATCCATCTCCAGCGCGGTGACTTCACCCACAAAGAGCGGCTTGAGCTGCTCTTTCTCTTCGCCGCCGGTGATCTCTATTTTTACGCCCTCCTTGAAGGTGTCCGCGTCGAGCCAGTGAAAGTCCAGGTCGTGCAGGCGTATGGTACACATATCCGGCAGGTGCAGGCTGTTTTCTACCGTACACTCGCGCAGATCGTCAAGGGCGCGACGGCGGGGCAACCGCTCCATTGATTTTAATGCCGAATTGCGGAATATAGGGTTCGCTCGTCGTCAGCATAACAGATGTTCTCCTGCAAAGAAGTTGATAATTGATAGTTGATAGCAGAGACAGATACGCTCTTGCAGCCTCTTTGATTAATTCGGCTTGCGGATGCAGTATTCCTCCATCAATTATCGCCTGTCAACTATCAACTATCAACTTTTATGACTACGTAAGCGGCGGAATGGAGAGTATCTGGCCCGGAGACAGGTCGAGCGGGTCTTCGATATGGTTGTCCTCCGCGATGTGCCGCCACAGCGTGGGATTGCCGTACTCCTCATGCGCGATCAGCGGCAGAGTGTCGAAAGGACGAACGGAGCGCAATTTATGTCCCGGCGTGGCGTAGGAGGACGGATTGGTGGGCTTTTCCGGCGTAAAGTCCTTGGCCTCCTGAAACGTCACATCGGCTGTGGCGCGCACGGGTACGCCACTCTCATTGAACAGCGTGTAGCGCACGGAAACGCTGGCGATTACGGCTATAAAGGTCCAGTTGTTTCCCCAGACAAACTGGCAAAGCGGCGGGCGGGCGCGTTTTGTCACCTGGTTTTTGTTGTTCGGGTCAATCAGAGACATACTCCATAAACGATCCACATAGGTGCGGACATTTCCGTTGGGTTCCTCGGAAACATCGAAGAGGAGTTGCATCGTCATCTGACTGGAACCGCCGCCGGTAAAGGCCAGTTGCGGCACGTCCCGACCCGTGACGCGGTTCTCGTCCCAGTGATTGGAACGCGCAACCGTGTAGTCCGTGGGATTGAACATGCACTTGAACGGCCCGCCGCCGGATTCCAAATTTTGCAGCGTCGCTTTTTCCGGTTTCATCGTCTTACTCCTTCGTTTTGTGCCGCGTTTGTTGTCGCAGTCCTGGCCGCGCCTGTTACCAGCGTCCGCGCCGTTCCGCCTCGACAGCCATGCGGCGTTTCAATAAAGACCACACTTCACTTGCCAGCAATTGCACCTCACTGGCTTTACCGGAGTTCTCGCCGGACGCGAGGGCGGACGCGCGGGGCGGCTGCGCGGATTTTTCCGCAGTCCGCGATTGGGGCGCCGAGCCTGTCTCCGACCTTTGTATGACCAACCCGTCACCGCTGGCCGGGCGTCGCGCGGAACCGCGCCCCGCATGAACGGGGGGCAAGGTCAGGGTCGGGGCGCGATCCGCAAGGCGATCCGGCAGCCGACTGGAAACGGAACTCGCGCTATGCGTCGGCATCGGCGGCGCGGAAGCGGACATTGGAAGCGGCATAGACAGCAGCGGATGGGTTCCGGCTTCCGCGCCATGCGTGGGCAACTGCGGCAGATTGAAATGGTTCGTCAGGGAGGGCGCAGAATGTCCCGGCATCGCGCGCATACTTGACAGGCCCGATGGCGACGCGCCGCTTGACATGACTGGCAGCGACATGGGTGCAAATCCGCCCGACGATGGAACGGAAGGGGAACCATGCCCCTGCTCGGCGGGAAGCGAGGGCAGGATGGGCATACCGCGCGAACCGATAGGCCTGCTTGTCGTCCCTGTGGAGGGCAGCGAACCGGCGTGTGACCCGTGTGACAGGAGAGGCGATAGTACCGACATTCCGCCCGTATCTGCGCTGCCATAGGGCTGACTCGACGCTCCCGAACCTGCAAACCGATTGGACGGCAACAGGGACGCGCCGGAACTTCTGCCGACAGAGGGAGATTGCCGCCCGGTAATCGGCAGGAGAGCGGCGCCGGCCGAAGCGGCCGGAACAAACGGCGCGGCCGGCATGATGGGAAGGGAGGAACCCCTGGAAACGCTGCCTCCGCCTGCGCCGCCCGAACCGGATGACGAACGCGCGGGCGAACCGGAAGAGGCAGGTATTGGCCCCATGGCCGGCGGCGAAAACGACATTGCGCCCGGCGATAATAGGGCGCTCGGAGATGCCGTTCCGCCGGGGAACGGCATCCCACTCGATGTGTGGGGCGCGCCGGGTGAAAGAGAACTTGACGGCCCGCTCATCGGCAGCGAAGGCACGGACGCTCCTATACTCGATGCATGTCCCGAAGTGGAACGCCCGGGCAGTCCCGTCAGGGAGTTCCCGGCAGCAGGCGGTAAATGGGGCGAGGCTATGCCCGCCCCGAAAGGCCCGTCCCCAGACAGGAAGCGCGACATGCTCATCGCGCCCCCATTCCCGTGTCCCGCGCCCGTGTTAAACGCCTGCGCCAACATGGGCGCAAGCCGCGCCGCGCCGGCTCCCCCCGACATTTGAGGCAAGGACGATGTTGCGGTGGGCCGCGCAACGCGCGCGTCCGGGGACAGGAGAGTGGCAGGGTCGCTGTCGCGCAGGCCATAAGCGGGCGCGGCTTTGTTCCACGCGCCCCGGTCCATTTCCGCCGCCACGCTCTGGTACTGCGGAAACAGCCGATCCCGCAGGGGCGCGAACAGTTCCGGGCGAACCACGACGGGCGATCCGCTTTCCGCGCCGCCATGCCGCGCCGCCACTTCCGCCGCCAGTTCCGGCTTGCCGCCCAGACTGGGCGCGAGGCGCACGGGCATGCCCAGAAAGTCCAATGCGCCGCCGCGTTTGGCCTGTCCATGCCCCGCTTCAGCCAGCGAACCGGCGGCAGAATTCGAGCCGGGAGTTTCCAGCAAACCGGCCTGCGCTCCCGGCGGCGTCCCCACCGGCACAATTCGCCCCGGCAGGGCGGGCGAGGACGAACGCGCCGCGCCGCCCTGCGCGCCTTTGCGGCTGGCCTCGGCGGCCATATCCGCCGTCCCCGGCGCGTAACCCTGCGCCAGCAGCGATTGCAGCAATCCGGGCGCGAGCGGCAGGTTCACGCCCGCGCTTCCCGGCGGCAGGGCGGGATAAATCAACTGCGCGTCGGGCGGCAGCGTGGATTTCAGGCGTGTCCATCCCGCCTCGTCGAGCGGTCCGGCTCCCATCGCCAGGGTATTCCAGTCAAATGCGGTCGCCACGCCGCCGCGCTCCGCCTGCGAGGAGGCCACGTTCATCGGGGGCGCGATCAGGGTAATTTGTCCCATTTCGGGGCGCAGCGAGGCGGAACGCGGCGCGCCCTGTCCCGGCAGGCCAGCCGCTCCGCCCTGCTGCAAAAGGGTGTTTTTCGCGCCGGTGGCGGCTTGTCCCGGCAGTGTCCCGCCGCGCATTCCCATCACATCTACGGAAGTGAAGGGACGCCCGGTGAGCAGATTGGTTCGCCCCACGCCGATGTTGGCCGGGTGAAGGGGCGATAAAATGCCGGTCGCGCCCGGTCGTCCCCTCCCGAATGTCGTCTGCGCGCCTGCCGACAAGACCTGGCCGAAGGATGACGGGGATGTGGGGAAGCCCGCGCCTGCCGCAAAGCCCCCGGCGTTTGGCGAGAACATCGCCGGTTCCATCCCTGCGCCGGATTGCATCGCGTTGGGATTCGCCAGAAGCAGAGCCGCCACGCGACTCACGCTTCCGTTGCCTGCCTGCCCGACCTGGGACAAAATCGCGCGCGCGGCAGGATTGGCGTGGGCGCGGCCCGACAGCGACAGCAGCAGCGCAATCGCGGCGGAACCGGCTGCCAGTCCCCACAATCCCGCCGGATCGAACCGGCGGGCGCGGGGCGGCGCGTCCGATTTGGGTTTTGAATTTGCCTCCCCCGACGATTGAGCGGTTTCTTCACTCTGCGCCGTGTGGGATGCAGACTGACGTTGGGCGTCAGGGGCATTGCCCGCGCCGGATTGTGAGGACGCGCCATCAGCATCGCGCGGTGAGCGGATATTGAGGTCACGGCTCGTGTCCTGTTGCGGCGGGGAAGCGGCGGCAGCGTTCTGCGCCCCGCCCGCAACCGGACTGTCAAAAGGGGGGCGCATAAAGCCGGTCCCCTGCGTGGCGGGCAGCTCGGGCGGCGCGACAGCCGTGCCTAGATACGAAACCACGGGAATCGGCGGGCGCGACAGGGCATAGTCGAAACCGGGAGGCGTATATCCGCCGGTGGAGCCGCCCAGCCCGCGCGCCAGGGGCGCAAAGCCCGCTGTTTGCACGGAAAGCAGGCTGCTCGCGCCCTGTTCATGCGCCAGGATCGCGCCTAAAATGGCCCCTCCCGTGAATATGCCTGTGTTCGACATGGCCCGGTTTAGAACCGTGCCGACCGAGCGGGGCAATTGCGCGAGGGCAAGAGGATCGGGGCCGGCGGCAACTGTTTTCCCCCCGGCTTCCGTCAGCGCTTCGGACGACGCGGCAGAATCGGCTGCGTCCAGCCCTTTACCCGGCAGCGCCCCGACAGGCTGACGTTTTCGCGGGGAGGTTTCGCGTCCGCCCCGCCAGGCGCGTGACAGCACATCAGGTTCTTCTCCCGCGTCCGAACCCCGCGCCCGCATGTTCTCTGTGGCGGCAATGCGCCGCTGTCGTTGGCGAGAAGCGGATTGCGGCGAGCGCTCCGACTGCGGCCAGCCATCCGCGTCGGTTGATTCTCCCGCATACCCGTCATCGCCGGATTGGGCGCGCGCAACTCGCCGGGGGCGGGCATAAACGCGCTCCGGTCCGGTCCATGTTTCGTCAGACGTTCGCTCCCCATCCCGAATGGAGAAGCGGGACGCAGCGCCCCAACAGAACATCTTCTATGCGCAGGGTTTCGGTTTCCAGCCGCTTGTCGTTCCAGCGCGCCAGCCAGAGAGAAAACTGCTGCACATCCGCCGTTTCCACCTGATAGCGCCTCAGCAGGGCTTGCACGGAAATTCCCGCCCCCCACGCCTCGCTGCCAGCCTGCACCTGTTGGGCAAAAGCGGCGGCGCTCCTGCCCGCCATGCCGATTGAGGGTGTGGCCGACAGGCCCGCCGCGCCTCCGATTTGGCCGTCGCGTCCCGGTTCCGGGCTGAAAGCGGCGGGCGTCAGCGGAGCCGCGCGCTGCCCCAGGTCGCTGAAAAAGCGAATGATGCGTTCAATGGAGCGCGGCGGTTCTAATTCGGCCAGTTCACGGGCGCGATTTTTCTGATAGCGACATCACGACAACTACTTTCCTGCTAAACCGATAGAAACGATAGCCCTCAACCCCTAACCCCTTCTCCCAACTTTGGGAGAAGGGGAACTTGTATTGTTTTCAATCCCTAACGTCTTCTACCCAAAGTTAGGAGAAGGGAAACTTGTGTTGCCCTCAACCTCTAACGTCTTCTCCCAAAATCAGGAGAGGGGGAACTTGCAGGGACAGGTTCTCAGCGCAAGCGTGTCACCCGGCTGGCGTCTTTAATATCGCCGCTGGGAATCAATCCCTCATGGGCGATTTCCAGGGTTTCGATAGCCACTGCGCCCGCATCCGCCTTCAGGTCCGGGCCGGTCCACTTGACGGGATAGGCGTTTTGCAAATCCCACTTGCGCACGTTGTTGCCCTGCGAGTCATAGACCTGAATGGAGATGTGGCGGCGTGAAACCTTGTGTTCCACCGTATCCATATACCAGCGAAACAGGTCTTGTCCCTCGTCCAGCCCGCGCTTGAGCGTGATGTTGCTGTACTTGGTGCGGACGGGCAGTTTGTGCGTGTACGTGTTCAGGCCGCCCTCGGCATACTCGAACACTTCGGTTTCAATGGTCAGGCCGGAACACTCGGCGAACTCGGCCACATAGATGGAGTCGATATTCACCCAGAAGCGCAGGCCAAGATACTGGTCGCACGGCGTCCGCCGGATTCCGCCGACGCGGTTCCGCGCTGGCTCGGTATAGAAATGCGATTCAAGCGCCCCCCACTCAACAAATCACTCATAGCAATTTCCTTCCTGAACACTCAATGTTCCTGAAAATAGCCCTCAACCCGGGCGTCCACTTGTGGACATACCCCTTCTCCCAAAAAAGCCTGGGAGAAGGGGAGCCACCTGTTTTTATGCTCTCAGGCGAACGGAGTTCATGGGGACTAATCATCCTTCATCCTTCGCTAAAGTCCCCGCGTCCGCCCGTGTCGAAGCTCCTGCGCCATCAATTCGTACACGCGGTCGGCAACGGCCTGCGGGTCGACATGGGCAGGCGAGGCGGCGGGTTTGGGCGTGGACATCTGCCCCCGCTCCTCGGTCGCCGTTTGTGAAGGTTCCGGGCTGCCTTCGCCGCGCGGCTCGGCCTGCGGCATCGCAAAGTTCATATCGGGTTTGACGGCTTTGGCCGAGGTCTGCTGCTGCGTCTTGGTCTTCGCGCCCGTCCGCACCGTCACTCGGCAATTCAGTTTTTTGATTCGCGTCGGCATCTTCCCTCTTCTGGTATTCTAACGATGGATTTTGTCAATACTGACTACATCCCAGGTTTCCGGGTTCATCAGCCTGTTTTCCTGCTTTGTGTTATATTTTTTTGCCGAGGCGCGGTCTGCCTTCACCTGATCTTTTGTCGGTACGGCGACACGGACAACAATGTTCTTCTCTTCAAAACGATACTCGATAACATCGCCAAGATAGGTGCGCTTGCCATAATGAATACATTCATCAACGCCCCATGGCAAAACACCATATCGCTGCATCTGATCCAATGCAGGACCTGTGTAGGGCCGATGGCCGATAATTTTGCCGTTTGCATCCGGTATGCCTATAATGGTTGGGACGTTCGTGCCGGGCGGAACAGATAAAGGATCATCCATGTGTCCTACAGGACGCCCAATATCCAAAATGGGAACTTTAACATCTTTAACTGGAATCAACTTATCTGAGTGTGCCAACACCTGCACCTGCGGCGCTCCCCCGTCCAGCACTTGTCCGCTCAACTTCTCAATTTGTGGCGCGACTTTGCCGGTGCGGTAGTCTGTGCCACCGGCACTTCATAAATACGCACGACATCAATGCGGTTACCTATCTGACCGGATTTCCAGCGGCTGCTCAAAGCGTTCGTGTTGCGAATAGATTCTTCGCCGGTTCCAGCCAAATGATGTGCATAAGCCTCCGCTTTTGCCAGATCGCCGAACAGCAGATTGCCATAAGAACCTTTGACATCGAGTTCTTTGTCATTGGCGCGCACCATATACATCTTCTTTGCAGTTGTCTTTTCAACGTATTTGCCGCCCAGCCAGGCATCTTTGTGCAGGTTTTTGGGGGGTATCGTATCTGTAGGTGACCCTGTGGCAGTTGGAGGCGCAGTGGCTTTATCTCCTACTATGGCGCTCTTCGCCGGTGTAGTTGCGGCCTTTCGGGTATCTTCCAGCGTTTGCAACGCTACGGCCAGGTCATTGTTGTGTTTGGGACTTGCCTGTAGCGCCCCCAGACCAAAGTTGGTCAGCATTTGCTTTATAACCGTCAAGGCGCTGAATGCGCGATGCGCGTCATGCGCGTCCATGCCTTCTTAAATCGCCGCGGTTGCGCCAGTGCCGGCAGCGGCGCTCGCGCCACTGGTGAACATTCGACTTAATGTTCCAGCATTCAAGCGCAGCAATGTTTCACTGAAGCCACCCGTAAGCCCACCGCCAATCACTCCCAACCCTGTTGCTACCCCGACACGTTTAGCCTTATCCGCCCACGATTCGGGTTTTTGACCGGGCGCAATCGGCGGCGGATTCAGTAGCGCGCCCGCCGCATTTGACACACCGCCCGATATTGCATTGGCGACACTGCTGCGCGCCAATCGTGTTCCCAATGTACTCACGCCGCGCCTGAAGACGTTTCCAGCAACGGCTCCTGTTCCCATCGTGACTGCCGAGCCAAAGGCATCCACCGCTCCGCTGCGCGCGCCTGCGGCGCTTTCCTGTCCCACTTGATGCCAGTCGACATGCCCGGTTACTGCTTGACCTGCTGCATTCGATCCGCCGCGCAGCACGGCTCCAGCCGCCCCGCCGCCCACCGTGAGCGCGCCAACAGTTGCCCCTCCTGTCAGCACTGCCGCTGTCGTTCCCGTCGCTCCTGCGGCTGCAACAGCGGCTCCGGCTCCGGCCAAGACAACTGGCGCGGCCACAATTGCGGCTCCTCCAATGGCAATACTGAATGACACATCACGAACCACAGTTGTACCAGCAATTCCGCGGTCTGCTCCCTTAATTGTTCCTTGCAAATAGGCCATCCACTCGTTGCTGGCCTGCTTCATTACCTCACGCCCCAGCGCTAGATCACGCGCCGCCGCATCCAACTTGCGCGCATTAACAGCTTCCATTCCGGCGTGAAGGGGAACTTTCGGGCGATCCCAAAGAGTAAGCGGAGGAGGAGTAACGCCTCCCAGCTTATCGCTCGACCACCCAAAAGCGTTATGATGTTGAAGAAAGTCCTGTTCATCGCGTTTATGCCAGTCCGCCTCGTCGTCAATGATATGCAACAGTTTACCCAGGTGCGTCAATTGCTGCAAAGTTAAGGCCTGGTACTGTTCTTCCGTTATCAGCGTTACTTTGCCATCCGGCGTCGTGACCTGCCGCATCGGCACAGTGGCGGTAGGTACAGGGGCAGAGTTGCCCTGCGGTTGAGCATCACCGGGTGTCTTTTTCGTCGCGATACCAAATGAAGGCGCCATTACCGCTCTGTCAGGAAGAGGTGACATTCCGCCCGCCACCGCTGCTTCAACGGCCTGCGCCTGCGCCTCACCGGTTCCAATATCGGCGCACGTTCCCGGTATAGCGCTACGCTGCATCGGACTGCTCTGGCGCAACATGCCTGCGCCCGCGCCGTTCGCCTGGCCTTTGCGCAGGTAGTCAAAGTAGGCTTTCTTCACATTGTCCATGCCAGCGTGATTATTCGTTAAAAACTCATCTTTGTGAAGCAGGAAGACCAGTGCCTTGCCTATGGCTTCGCGGTGGTTTCTCTGCCGGAAATTCAGTTCCTTCACCCCTAGCGCTTCTTTGGCCCACTGTATCGGCGTTGTATCTCCCACCTGCCCAAGCAGTTCTCCGGCGAATCGGACAAAGCCGTTGAAGTTCAGGTCGTCGTTTAAATCTTTTATGTCTCCCGCAGAGATCTCGTTTGCATGTGATTTCAGATAGTCTTCAACAACTCCCTGCTCCTTTTCCACCATTTGCAGATCGAACGCTCTCGCAGAAAGCGTGGTGTCGGAACCGGCGTCCTTCGGATTTGTCGGCCTCCCCCGCTCGTAAAGTAAGCGGCGAATGACCTGCATGTTTTCGACAAGAAGCTTCTTATTGACATCCGTGAGAACCTTCAAGGCTTCTTTACTGTGCAGGCTCCAGCCAATCGGCCCTTCAATAGCGCCCACTTCATTGGAGTCGGTAACGCGCTGCGCGGCGTCGAAGAAATCCACGCCTTTCGTCCCGTTTTTATTTTGGATCAAAGCGTGCATGACGCCATAATAAGCGCTTCGCTCTGCAATAGAGCCATACTCATCGGGAAGCAGATGCTGCGTATTGTAAATGGCAGCTTTGATAAAAGAGTTGTGGCTGTTATTGTTTCTAACGTCAGAACGCCACATCTCTCTATCCATCGAGAGCCAATCTTTGGTATCCGTTATTTCCATGACCGGGCAGACAAACTGAGGCATGCCGACGCCACTGACAGTCTCGCAAAAAAGCTCCTTCCTTGCAATCTGTTCGACCCCGCTCTGCAAGGAGGGGGATTGATCGGACGTTGACCGCGAGTTTATCGGCAAGGCAGAAAGAAGCGCGTCGGTCCAGATTTGAGCGGCTTCGGAGTCCGTAAGATTGACAAGGTCAAGGTCAATAGCGACAGAAAGATGAGCAACGGAGGTATGGGACTGTCCGCGCTGACGCAATGTATGTCCGGCTTGCTGCAATGCCTGAACAGAAATGCGGTTCAAGCGCTCCTCATCATTGCGGCTGATCGCGCCGCTTTCGCCCTCGTAGTGACAAACGTACTCGTCCACCTGTAAGCTATTCGCGTTCCCCGCATGGGCAAGAACGCGCTCCCCTACCTGCTGCGCTTCCTTCTCCATCTCGTCGCCGCCGCGCTGCGTGAAGAAGCGGGTCGAGTCGCCATGCGCGCCGGTTTGCTGGC
Source organism: uncultured Chthonomonadaceae bacterium (assembly GCA_963817895.1). GTDB lineage: Bacteria > Armatimonadota > Chthonomonadetes > Chthonomonadales > Chthonomonadaceae > CAWFQB01. The sequence goes on along the minus strand of CAWFQB010000001.1, from coordinate 289,751 downwards.
CGACGTGGGTGAGTTCGTGGGCGATCAGGCCCAATCCCTTGTTCGTGGACGGGTCGAAGCGGTTTGCGCCGAAGAACACATCGCTGCCGATGGTGAAGGCTTCCGCGTTGAGTTGGCGCAGCGCTCTGCGCGGCTGCGGGGCCGACGTGCAGTTTCGCGTTGCCGGGGTCGAAGCCTAAATGCCCGCCGAGTTTATCGCGCAAATGGCGGTCGGGCGCGAACCCGCTGCTCTGGCGCAGCAGATTTTGCCGCAAGGCTCCCGCATCGGTTTCGGGATGAGCGTCTGCCCCGTCTCCTCCCATGCGCGACATTTGCGCTTTCAGGCTGTGTCCTATCGTTGGCGAACTGGCCCTACCTCCAGCCAATGCCGCAGTGCCACCGGCTGTTCCGCCTGCCGGAGGGCGCGACGGCGCTGTTTTGGAGAAGGCGGCAACCGCAAAGCATGTTATGTTTGGCAACCTGATCCCAGGGCCACACATTGGCTTTGCCGTAAACACCCTGTGTGTCACTGGTCTTTAAGTTAGGTTTGAGCCATTTATGCTTTGTGCCGGGCAGCAGCTTCTCATGTCCATAGGGGTCGTCTACAACCAGCCCACTTTCGCCGACGCCCTGTAAGCGCATAATATGGCCCGTATTGCTCATCAGGACAGAATTGCCACTGCGCAGGGAAGGGCGAACGGTAGTTTCCCACCAGGGATGATCCGCTTTTATGTTGCGTCCCAGGCATCTTGTATTTCGCGCCCATTTTTGCCGCAACGCCGCCCCATCCGCCCTCCGTCGTGCGCTCAGGCAGTTTATTCGCGACGCGCACATGTTCCAGATAATCTTCGAACTGCGGATAGTGACCCGGGTCGGGATTGCCGATACCCAGCGTTTCCAGCACCATAGCCGTCGAAGTCAGGTTGCACATGATGTCGCCAATAGCTTTGCCGCCCTTGCCGACGCTCTGGTTGTTACGCTGATTATGATATGGAGTTTTGGTTTGTAACTGCTCGTACAGGTCGCCGCGCTTACGCGCATCCGACTCCATTTCGATCTGCCCGCGCGCCTGAGCGATTTCTGCGGCAGTGAGCGTAGGCTTTGCCATGAGAAGCCCCAGACTGCCCCCGGCTGCCGTTTTGGTCCTATGTGGCTCGGCGGATATCGGAGCCGCCGCGCCGGCCAGCCACGGCGTGTGTGGCGGTGGGTACGGCGGCATGAACGGATACCTGTCGCCCTCCGGTCGCTTTGCGCGGCGCGTGAGCGGCGGCCTCCTGCGCGCCGGGATCGCTCAAGTTGTGGAAGAGAACTGTTCCCCTCTGAACATACTGCCGCGTCTCCTTGAACGGGGGAAGCCCGCCATATTTCTGGACATTTCCCGGTCCGGCATTGTACCCGGCGAGAGTGAGCGCCACATCACCGTGATAGCGCTTTTGAAGCTGACTCAGCAGTTTGGTTCCGCCCATAATGTTTTCGCGCGGATCAAGCGGGTGGTGAACGCCCAACTCGGTGGCGACGGCAGGCATAAGCTGCATCAGGCCGAGCGCGCCAACATGCGATTTCGCGTTGGGATTGCCTCTGCTTTCAATCTGAATCACGGTAGCAATCAGGTTGTGGTCCACGCCGTATTTGGCTGCCGCCTCGTCAATAAACGGCTGCCAGTGGCTTACTCCCGTCAGGAGGCCCGCTTGCTGTCCGTGTTTCGTCACTTTGCCCCTGAGAAGTGGCGCTGCCTGCCCTGCCACCGCGCCATTCTCATGATGAGCGGGATGCAAGGCGGGTCCGTCCGTGTCGCCTCCGGCGTGGGAGTGAGACGGCAGGGCGTAACACCACTGCGTACGAGGGGCGTAGTGCGCCCAGGGCAGCCGATCCACGCCCTTGCCGCCGTGACTCTCCAGCGTCTCGCCATTCACAACGGCCCATACATGCTGATGCCTGCCGCCATGATTAAACCCGGCAATTCGCATCACGCCATCGCGCTTGCCCGCATCCGCATAGCTGCATTGCGTCACCACGCCTTTTTGCGCCAATCCATGCAGCTGGTTTCCGATCTGGATGGAGCCACCGCTCAGGGGAATGCTGCCCCCCGAGGTCTGCCGCACCAGCCAGGTAACATACCCGGAGCAGTCAATCTGCTTGTATTTTTGTGGATTTTTTAATATTGTTTCGATGTCGGTATTGGGACTCAGTTTGCTGCCCCAGCCGTAGCCGACATGCCCCCGCAGCCGTGCGGTCAGAGCGATAGCCTCATCGGTATCAATGTGTCCCGCGACATGCGCCTGCTGAATTTTCAGCTGCGCCAGGTGTGCCGCGCCGTGTCCGGCCTGTCCTATGTTCGCATGCGCCGCGTGAGGAAGCGCGGGGTCATGGGCGGCTTGCAATGCGTGGGAGTGGCTCGTAGGCAGAGCATAGCACCAGGCTTTCGAGCGGGCATAAACTCTCCACGGCTGGCGGCTTACGCCAATATGGTTCTGACCGCCGCGACTCTCCATCGTTTCGCCATTTACCACGCCCCATACGTGCCGATGGTCGCCGCCATGATCGAAGCCGGCGATTCGCATCACACCGTCCTGCTTGCCCGCATCCTCATAGCCGCACTTCGTCACCACGCCTTTTTGCGCCAGCCGCTCTAAATCTTTGCCGATCTGTATCGAGCCTTCGCCCAACTGGAGCGCGCCGCCCGAAGTTTGGTAGACCAGCCAGCGCACATAGCCCGAGCAGTCAATGGAGCCATATTTTTTCGGGTCTCCGAGGATGGCATCCACGCTCGTTGTCGGTCGGATTTTACCGCCCCAGTGGTAATGCACATGCCCGCTCAGGCGCTGCGTCAGCGCCTCCGCCTGATCCGCGTCCACTGCGCCATAACCCTGCATCTTTGCCTGCGCGAACTGCTGCGCGGCCAGTCCGGGCGTGGTTTTGCCTGCTTTCGCGGTTCCATGCTGCTCCTGAAGTTGCTTTCCCAATGCGGCAGCGGCGCCGCCCACAGCCCCGGCTAACAGGAGTGTTTTCACTGACCCGTATAAAGAGAGCCGCTTCGTCCGCGTGCCGCGTGACCAGCCCTTTGGTACGCTTGCCGCCTGAATGGACCCATTTCGCCATTTCACCCGGGACGGACGCGTAATGCCCCTGATTTAGTTCGCGCAACAGCGTAGAATTCTGGAACGCGGGAACCCCGACATTGTAGGCAAAACTTACCAGCGCGTCGAATTGGTTCTGGGAAAGCGGAACACTTGTCAGTGTATTCACGGCCTGCTCGAACTCTTTCACTTTCGCGCTGAACAACTGCGCGGCGCGGTCTTTATTAATGCCGGTTTTGAACTCGCCCGGTTCACTGCCGTTACAGCTGCCATAATGCACCAGATGCCCGTACCCAATGGTGCAATGGCCTGATGTATCATGGTACAAATGACTGCTAAAGCCTTCATGCGTCAGCAGGGCTGTTTTGCCTGAATTACTAAGAGTTCGGTTGTTGACCGTCTGTCTCATTTACTTTTTCACCCCCTTTCCCTTAAGCGTTGCGTGTCGAGTACAGAGTATTTGAAGGAAAATTTAGCGGTAGACAGAAGCGCTTCCCGCTAAATAGATAATGCTTAACAGAGACCGGCGCTCCGCAAAAACTGCCGCGTCGCTATCCGCCCTCTGTCAAGCGTTTGTTGATCTTGCTGATCTCTTCGATCCACTTGTGCCGCTCGGCGTGTTCCAGGTTCAGGATGTCGTCGAGCGGCCAGTGGAAGTGGTAGGCGATGTAGGCTACCTCCTCATATAAGGCCTCTGAGGGGTAGCGCGCTATTCCCCCAGCTGTCCCGTCCTCCTCCGCGTCGGTCGCTTCCAGTCTCGTTGATGCGCCGATACAGGTCCTGCAGATAAGCCAGGTCGGCGGAGAACATGTTCTCGACGACTCCGGTATCGATCACTTCCAGGGTTCCCAGTTGCGTGATGACGCGCGCCAGCAGGATAATGACCAGATACGCCTGGTTGGCGCGGACGCGCGGGTCACGCAGCGGGGCGATCTCGTCCATGGCCGTCGCCAGGCGCATCTTGCCTTTTTTGTGCAGTGTGCCATCGGCGCCGATATAGCCGCGCGGCAGAGTGAAGTCGTACTCGGTTTGCAGACCGCTGTTGCGGGCGGATTTATTCATAGTTGACGCGCTCATGCCTTATTGCGCGTCACGTCTACTGCTGGCGCTCCAGCCCTTCGTGGGCGATTTCGAGTTCTTCGATGGCGATTTCGTTTTTGCGAGGCGTCCACAGACGGGCCCTTTGCACTTGCACGGCCAGCCCTTTTTGAAGGTGTACTTGGCGACGGCCTTGCCGGTCGGGTCGTAGCAGGTGAGCGTGCCGTTCTTGCGGTTGGCCTCGATCTGCCCGTCTTCGATCTTTTTGCGCCAGTCGTGCAGCTTGCGGTCGTCGGTGATTCCGCGCCGGCAGGCTGATGTTCGACCACTTGAGCGCGCCGGGGATTTTGTGCACGACCAGGTTGCCCTTTGCCCGAAGCGCGATGTTCGATCACTTCGTTCTCCGAGTCCAGCCCCGACACCTCTTTGAAAATGCCTTCGGTGATGCCGTCAATTTCCAGATACCAGCGCAATGCGCCTACTGCTTCAGCCATGATGGCGTTCCTTTCGTTGCAAATGCCTATGCAGGCATTTCGGTGTTGCAGCAATCGGGTGTCGGGTTGGGTACCGGGTGTTCAGCTTCTGCGCATCTGCGTAAATCGCGGCAACTTGAGTCTCTGAACGCCCAATACCGAATACCGAACACCCTCTGTTTACTGTTCGCTCATACTGCCGCCGCCCGACCACTGGCCCATGCGGATGATGACAAACTCGGCGGGCTTGACCGGATTGATGCCGACCTCGACAGTACAGGCGGCCCAGGTCAATCATCTCCTGCGGATTGGTCTCCGCGTCGCACTTCACGTAGAACGCTTCGGCCGGGCGTGGTTCCGAACAGCTTGCCCTCGCTCCATTCCGTATACAGGAACGCGGAGATGGTGCGGCGCACGCGGCCCCACAGGTCTTCGTCGTTCGGCTCGAAAACCACCCACTGCAGGTTGCGCTCCATGGACTTTTCAAGGTAGTTGAACAGGCGACGCACGTTGACGTACTTCCACGACGGGTTGCCGACGGTGGCCAGAGTGCGCGCGCCCCAGATGCGGATGCCCCTGCCGGGAAACGCGCGGATGCAGTTGATGCCGTTCGGGTTGAGTTTCTCCTGCTCGCCTTTCGTGACTTCCGCTCCAAGTCCACCGCGCCCATCAGGACTTCGTTGGCCGGGGCTTTGTGAACGCCGCGCTCCAGAGCCACGCGCGCGCACACGCCCGCCATATGGCCGCACGGCGGAACCAGTATCTGCTCGTCCCTTGTTCACCGGGTCGGCGATTTTGATCCAGGGATAGTAGATGGCCGCCTGCCCTTTGGAGCATCCGAAGTTGCTTGATCTCTTTGTAGATCAGATCATCCATCTCCTGTGGTTTGAGTTCGGGAATGGGGTCGAGAATGCACATGCGGTTGCCGGCGCGTTCGCAGTAATCTACCAGCGCCTTCTGCACACCCAGGATTGCCGCGCGCCGTCCGTCCAGGCTGTCAAGCAGACACTGCTCTTCGGAGAAGCGCGTCTCGGTTCTTCTGCCGCCATCTACCTCCACCTTGTACTCATCACGGGAGTAGAGACCGTTCATCAGGTCGGGAAAGCAGATCATATCTACGTCTTCAACGGCATACATGCTGCCCAGTCCTAGGCCATTGTCTTCATCCCCGTCCCAGACATCAGGCGTCAAATCCATCAACGCGCGCGACAGCGAAGGCCCGGAAGCGGCGGCGGCGCCGGCCTGCGCAGCGCGGCTCATATTAGCAGCCGCGTTTGTTCCCGCCTCAAGAAGGCTGGAGAATATCTCCGGGCGGGGCGCGGTCTTCACATCAACCCCGGCTTGCACTTCCATTTGAACCAGCGTGGATTTTGTGTTTACCCTTTCCACCGCCTGTTCCAACGCGGTGAAGGCGCCTCTGTCCGGCAACTCGTCCGTCCGGTCGCCCTGCTTGATGATGATGCGGAACTCGTTGTCCTTCAGCGGCTTGTTCTCTTTGTCCGTGTGAACGATGTCCACTTTGGTGCCGTTGCCTGCCGCGCCAATCAATCTCGACGTAAACGTCAGCGCGCCATACGTCTTGCTCGCGGCTACGGCGGGGTGGCCCGCATCGGCCGCTGCGCCATTCGCGTATTTCGCCTTGATAGCCGTCACATCTTCGGGCCGGGGTATGCGAACAATGTAGGCGCGCCCGCCCCCATTGTCGTAGAAGCCGCGCACGGCATGCGCAAGATAGCTGTTCTTGATGTAGGGCGAGTTCTTCACCGGCACGTTCAAATTCTCAATGAACGTGTTGAAACTCTTTGGTTTCCGTTTTCTTGCTGCGCACCGCCTCAGAGTGAACGGATTGTACAATACTCCATCCATCCTTTGCGCGACTTTGCTTTTTTGTTGCGCACTGCAGCAACGGACATGCCTAGAAATCGGCACAACGCTTCTGTGATCGCGTTCTCTTCCTCACCGAATTCGCTGCAAAACTGAGTCCAGTTGGAGATGAAGATCGGTTTATTGAAGTCGCCGCTTTTCGCGTAGCCGATGAACGCGGCGGTATTGGTTCCGACGCCCTCAATGGGCTTGCTGCCGCTGTCAATCTCCTCGATGAACAAACCAGGGGCAAGGTACTCGGGCATTCATGTCTCCTTTGTTTACGGGGAATGGGTTCTCATCTGCGGAGAACTCCGGTTTTGCCTCACGCCATCCGTACTACGCGATGAGTTCGGGCGCAACAATCCGTGCAGGAATGATAGCATATCATCAATATAAAAGCAAATACTTTTTTGGAAAATTTTTCTGACTATTATTCCGTCCGTTTTTTAACCAAATTTCCCCTCACATACATACACCTGTACTTGAAGCTATGCCATACCTATACCACAAAAATATTTAATTGAACCACTTTGATACAATTCTCTCATTACGATACAACAGCAGGCAGGCGCGGAATGTATAAACATTTCCGGCGTGACCTGCTCGGAATAAAGAGGTGGGAAATTTTCGCCATCGGCCAGAGGCTTGCGGCGGATATGGAAGAGGAGGAAGCGCGAGATTTCGCGTGGAGTGGGAAGCGGCATGAACAGGGAGAAAAGCAGAAGAGGCAAGGAAAATCAGGCGGCAGCCATTGTCACGATGCAGGCTGCAAGCCGTAGTTTACAAACGTGCATAAAAAGACAGCCCGGTGTTTTCAGCGCGACAGTCGGGTTTCTGGAGGTTTGTTTCCCGTGATAACGCTTAACATCCGGTCGCGTCCCCTGCCCCCACGCTCTTTGTGGACGCGACTTTGCCTGACGGCCTGCCTGCTTGTCAGTCTCGCCGCGCTTGTTCCCCCGCCCGCTCACGCCGGCACGGAAACGACGGGCGCTCCCCCGGCAGGACAGAAGAAGTAGATAAGAGATAAGAGATACGAGATACGAGTGACTCCTGCTTTGTTTTCTTCTACTGAAAAGGAAAGCAATAATCATCTACTCGTATCTCATATCTCGTATCTCGTATCTCGTATCTTACTGCGCCTCTATCTGCTCTATCGCTGTTTTCGCCGCTTCCTGCGTGTTGGGGTTTTTGGCGTTGGCGGCGACGGCGCGAATGGCGTCCAGCGCGCCTTTGTCCTTGCGGGCGGCAAGGGCGCGTATGGCGGCATTCTGCACAAAGAACAACGGGTCGTTGAGCATCGCCACCAGCGCGTCGTGGACTTCCGCGTCACCGGGCGCGAATGTTCCCAACGCGCCAGCGGCTTTCATGCGCGTGAACGAGCTGTGTTCCGGCTTCATGGCGAGCAGGAGCAGGGGAACCGTCGCGTCGCTTTTGGCGGCGGCCAGAGCGTCCACGCTTGCCGAAGCCAGCGTTTCCCCCGACCCGGTCTGCGTGATCTGATGCTGAAACACGTCCATGTTCTTCGCGATGTTCGCCGCTTAGTCCGAGTCAGCGCGCCGCTCACAACGGACGTAGGGTTCCGTATCGCTCGAGGGCGACGCTCCGCAGCAGGCGCGTATCCTCATCCGTCGGGGCCAATTGTCCAAGCGCGGCGAGGGCGGCGGCGCGGCGGCGCGGCAATTTCGACTGCGCTTCCGCGTGGAACAGGGGGCGCAGTTCCTCGCTTTTGGCGGTACCCAGGCTGTCAATCAGGGTTGCGCCCAGCGCGTCGCCCGGTTCCGCTTTCAGAACGTCCGTAAACAGGGCGATTTTGCTCGCGTCCAGATTGTCGCCCACCAGTTTGCTTGCCGCCAGTCGCCGGTCCGTGGAGTTGGGCGCGATGCGCAGCAGGAGAGCCATGTCCGCGTCGGTCAGATGCGTGTCCGGCACCTCTTTGAGCATGTCGTGATCCGGGTCCAGCAGCACAAGGGCGGGCTTTTGGGCGCAGGGCAAATGGAACTCCTGCGTGGCCTGATTGAGAACCACGCGCTGCCGCTGCAGCATATCGCTGCCCGTTTGCGAACCCGTCTGGTCTTTTCCCCCGCCAGTCCTGACCTGCTTGAAGCCGGACGGTTTTTCAGCCATACCCCGCGCCAGTCCGAACGTCAGGGGCGTGTTGTAAATGGGCGTGCCGTCCGTCGTGTTTTGCAGCTGCTTGACGGTCGCTATGACCTCTTTACGCCCCTCGTCATACGTCCATGTCATGTCCAGAACCGGATGGCCGGGTTTGCGCACCCACTGGTCGAAGAACGGCTTCATGTCGCGATGGGTCTCTTCCGAAATGGCATTTTTCCAGATCACCGGTTTCCACCGGCTGTGTACTCGTAGGCTTTCGAGGTAGCGATGCAGGCTGGCGAAAAAGGCTTTGTCGCCCAGTTCCCGGCGCAGCATGTGCAGAATCACGCCGCCCTTGGAATAGGTATGGCCCGACTCGAACATGGCGTCGTAACTGGCGTACATGTTGGTGCTGAGGGCGCGTTTGGCTCGCGCGCGCGGATGGCAGATACTGGCGCGTGTAGTTTTCCACGTCGGCCTCATAGGCCTCCTTGCCGTTCAGATGCTCCATATAAAACATCTCGATAGAACGTGGCGAAACTCTCATTGAGCCAGATGTCGCCCCAATCCTTGCACGTCACCAGATCGCCGAACCACTGGTGGCCGAGTTCGTGCGAAGTCAGGCTGGACATGGGGAATTTGCCGGCGCGGGCGTCGGTCAGGCTGAACGAGCCCAGCGTGGTCGCGCTGACGTTTTCCATGCCGCCGGGAAAATCGAACACGGCAGCACTGCGCGTACTTGGGCCAGGGATACTTGACGCCCAGATTGTCGGAAAACCAACTGAGCATATCGGGCGTGTTGCCGAACGCGTTGGGAATCAGGTTTCCCATGCCTTTGGGCACGGCATAATACAGGGGAACGCCGCGCCACGTATCTTTTTGCACGTCCATTTCGCCGCCCGACGAGCGACAGCAGGTAGGTGGAGTGGGGCTGCTTCATCGTCCAGTGGAAGGTGCGGGTATGCGCGTCGGCATTGAGCGTGGACGGCGTTTCCGCTCCGTTGCCGATCACGGTCCAGTCTTCCGGCACGGTAGTATGGGTTTCGCTGGTGCATTTGTCGTTGGGGAAATCGTAGCAGGGAACCCATGAACTGTTGGTATTGGTTTCGCCCTGCGTCCAGAACCCGACCTTGCGGGTCGGCTGCGCGGCGCGGGGATCAATCCACGTAAACCCGCCCGCGCCGTTCGCGCCCCCGCCAGTGCGCGAATTGGCAGACGGCATGGTGTAGGAGATTTCAACCGCCACTTCCTTATTCATGGCAAGCGGCGTGACGGGCGAAATCGTAAGTTGGTTGTCTTTCTGCGCGAAGGTGACATCCGTGCCGTTAATTTTACAGGCTTCGATTTTCAGGTTGTCGCGGGCGTCCAGAACAACAGTCTGTAAGCGAGTCGCGCAGGGGCATCAGGTAGTGCGTGACAACGCCATGCGCGGAATGGTCTTTGGCGTTGATGTCAAAAATCAGTTTCAAATGCCGAACATGAAAATCACGAACGCGCGGCGAATGGGCGGTGAGGGCGGGCCGCGCCCCCTGATTGCCGCCGAATTGCCCCTGCGCCCGTGTAGTGGCAGCCGACAAACTCAGGCCGGCGAGGGTGGCAAGCGCGGCAAAACCGGCCCGCGAAAACAGAATGGGAAAAGGCTTCAACGGAAACTCCTTGCAAAATGGTGAGGATGGGAGGAAGCGACAACAAAGGCGAGTACAACAACGGACGCGCTATATATTGTTATGTTACCACAATCCGGCACAATCGCAAAAGAGGAGAGGATTCCGACAAACACAGAGAGGCTTGGAAACGGGGAACACACAACGAACATTATGAAATGATCAAGTCACCGCCGGGGGGCACATCCATCTGCCAATGAAAACCGCGCAGCATCTCCATACCAATAATTGCCTCATCACCCATTGCGACAATTTTCACGTTTCTCAAAGCGCCTTGCCAGTCAATTTGCCCCTCATAAACAGGATGCTGGCTTATACTGCCATCTACTTGCTTGACATCGGCTTCCATTGCGTAGTTCAATTGGAGCACGTATTCAACAAGGGATTTTTCCACAATGAGTGAGAATGTACAGCCCGTATCTACAAGGGCTTCCACTTTTATGCTGCGGCCCGTGGAAGCGTAAAGGCGGATTTTGAGTTTCGGCTCCAACTTGTTGTTGACATGCCCCCGCATCATTGTTCATCCTTATTCCTAAATGCGGCCCAAAACGTCGTCCCCTATGCGGAGGCCGTATAAAGGCGCATCGGGACGGTTGTTTAGAATTGTGTCCGTAGCAGCAGTAACAGTCTCGCTAATGGCGAACTCTTCAGTGTCCGTTGCAATCACGAGAAATTGACCGTTATAGCTGGCTTCGAGGTCGCAGCGCAACTTCTGGTAAATCTCTCTGCCTCGTCGCCCAATCTCTTTTGCTTCCTCTGCGGACGGCCTTTTGCGCAATCTCCACGGCGCATTTGCAAAAATCGGCTCAGGAGAGACTTCCCTCTCCTGCGCTTCACTCTGTTCCGCCACTGCATCAAGAATCAAAGTTGAACCGGAATTGTTTTCACCCATGACCTAAACCTCCTTTATCGCCCAACACTGCGCAATCATCATTCTCGCGCTCATTGTCAGGCGACAGCATACTCCGGGATCAGAGCGCGATCTTTTTCGGGATGGAAAGCCAGTACAATATCCGCTTTGGGAATGCCTGCTTCTTCCAATTCGTCTGCAATGCCGTCCTCGGTTCCATCCCGTTGTATCCAAACTTTCCCGTTGATAATGTCCAGATGAACGAACGGAAAATAGATACGTTTCGTATTTCCTTCCCAACCTGTCGTGACAATCATGTAGCGGTCGCGCTCCTGATCGAAAATGGCCTCATTTGTCACGCTGGGACTGGAAAAGCGGAGTTGCGCGAGGGGCATGAGAACATTGCCCACGATGTGACGATAACATTCTATTTTATCCATTGCGTTATCTCCTCCCTCTCCGTATCGAACACGATCAGGCGTAAGGCTTTGTTTTGCAGCGCCAGTTTGCCGACACCAGTTTGAAATACCGTGTTGTAAGTAACAGCGCGAACAGCGAGATACAGAACCCGGCCCGCTTCTGCCTCAAATTGCCGCAACGCCAGTTCATAAAGCAAAAACTGCCCTGCGGCCTCCTTCAAGTCCTGCACAGCTGACCGGCTCAAAAACGATTTGATTTCAACGGCAATGCGCTCTTGATCGCGTTCGGCTGCGACAACCCGCTCCGCGCCGATATCAATCAGCAAGTTGGTTCCGTCTACGGGAACGGTCAACGGGTCTTTGGTAATCGTCCATCCATCTTTTTGCAGGGCGCGAACGAAGGCGTCATGGTAAATGTCTTTCGCGGACATAGTGTGTTGGCTCCTGCTGAATTATACCATAGCCAGTCAGGAGTGACGATACGCAACTGCCAACACGCCGCGAAGCCCTGCCGACATAGCAGCAGGACTTCGCAGGGCAAACAGAACGTCGTTTTTGCCATCATCGCATCAGTGACGTTTCCTGCGTCGCGCCAAGAGCAGTCCACCCGGAACGGCTGCGGTCAGAAGGAACGCCCATGCGCCCGGTTCCGGCGTATTTTGCGGGGGCGGAGCCTGCGGAAAGGTGACGACAGGCGTTCCGAGAGCATCATAAGGCGCAAGTGCGGTGAAGGTTCCTATCGTTGCGCCGGTGGAGGTAATGTCCGCTGTCAGCAGCGCGCCGCCGGCATCCGTTGTGGGAAGGTTGGCAAGCGTGTTGTCCAGGATGCCGAACACGAACTGATCCGGTGTGCCTCCCGCATCATCGTTCGCGGTCAGAGTGACGTTGAAGTCAAGGGTTGCGCCCGGAAGAAACGTCTGGTACAGTTCGTTGAAAAACTGGCTGTCAATCAGTGTCAGCGACGTAATAATGCTCCCGGTGGATCCTCCGGTGAGCATGGGCGCTCCCGCCGCCCTGCCCCCGCCGTAATCGAAATTGTAGACGGTTGCCGTGTTATTGGCGTCGCCGGTTCCGCTGCCGTCCGTGAGTTGAAAATCGAGTGAGAACAGTCCGTTCGGGCTGCCGATAAGCGACGCGGTGTTCAGGCTGACGTGAAAGTTGGTCTGCGCCTGACAGCAGGAGATTGCCGACAGTCCGAGCAGGCAAGCCGCAAACAGGCGGATACAGGCAGAAGGGTTACGTTTCATGCGATTGTTTCTTCCTTATTAGCGACTGCCCGTACCGGCCAGAACGCGGGTGTTGTAGGTAATGCCTTTGCTGACGTTGCTGTTGGTGAACTCCAGCGTCACGGTTACGCTCGCGCCCGCCGCCATATTGCCCGCCGATACACTGAGGTACGGGCTGCCTGTGGGAGAGGTCGCGCTGGTCACGCCCGTTTTGTTGAACAATGTGGCGTTGCCGCTCAGTCCATCCAACACAAGTGAAACTGGTCCGGCAATGGCGGAAATGCCCGTATTCTTGAGGGTGACGGTCTGCACAAATCTTCCTGTGGCGCGGTTGAGCCGGAACCCGCCCCGCGTGACGCTCACCCGTGAAGAAACGTCCGTGGCGATGTTGGGAACCTGCGTGACCGTATCCGCCAGCGGATGCAGTCCTTCCAGATTGAACACGTTGTCCCGCGACTGTGAGGCAAAAGCATAGGTGTGTCCACCCACGCCCGTAAACGTCGCGCTCGTGTCGGCTGTGTTGGTCAACCAGGGCGTCCATGCGCCGCCATTGTCCGACACATAAATGGTGAAGTCGCGCAACCCCGAACCCACATCCTGTCCCTGCCAGGACACCCGGAAACTCAGGCCGCTCTGTATCCCCGCCAATCTGTTGACCTGACTGTTCGGCTTATCGTTGTCAATGGTGTTGAACCACGAGGGCGTATCTATCCAGGCGTTGAAGTCGAACTTGATAGACGCCTGATCGGTGATAACCGTTCCTGTCGGCAGCGTGTTCTTCGGCAGAACGGAAAACAATACGCTTCCTTCTTGTCCCGGATCGAGGAAACCTGCCGTTGGGTCTTGCGTTGGCTGCATCGTAGCAGGATCAAGCGAGAGGAAATGCCACGTCAGATCGCCGGTGAGCATATCCACATTGGCGTTGATGCGAACGATCAGGTTTTTGGCAGGCCGCAAGTCCACATCCGCATTGAACTGCCGCATCCCGACGGGCAGGCTGACATCCAGCGTGGGCGTGACGGTTTGATTGGCAAAGGTAATGCTTTGCAGGTTCACCGTCGTCATGTCCAGCTTCATCGCGTCCAAATGGTCCGTGACGAGTACCTCGGCAGCAGGGGCAGAAGCTGTAGGCATATTCTCGAAGAAGACATTATATGCAAGCGGCGATACGCCAGAAGACCAAAATGACTGTCCATAACCCAATGTGCCGGAAAGAGCGTTAGGGTCATTGGACGTAATGCTTTCACCCAAGAGTTTGCCCGTTAAGTCACAATCATCGTCTATGAGTTGGCACTCATGGTATAGGGCCAGTTTGTTCATGAAATCATCGTTCAGCCTGCTAAACTCAGCTCGTGAATTTTTTTCATTATGGAACGCTTGGGCGTACGCTTCCATGTTAAGTCTGATTGGGCCAGCTAGGTTCAGAACTTGCGCTACATCATCAATTAACGCTCCAATGCCAGGAATCGGAAGCAATCTGAGAGCAGAGAGAGCTAATTCCAGCTTTGAAATCGCACCGTCCAATTGGGCGACCGCGCCATCAGGGTCATCCTCAAGGAGTGTGAATACCTTGATTGCGGTTAGTGCTGTAGTTATGATCTCAGCTTCTTCGGGGGGAGCTAACACGGCGAGAGTAATGGCAGTAGCAATCGAGAGGTAAAACGAATTACGTTGGAATTCTAACGCATTCAACAAATTTCTGGCGGAGAAGCAGTAGTTCAGGTGGCGTTCTTCTTCATTGGCCGCAGCCAGCCACGCAACGTACATTATTTGCCAAGCTGGCAAGCATGCAGGACAAGGAGTGCGAAGATCATCACTATTCAAAGTCAGGAGAGGAAGTTCACATGAGGCAGATTGAATTGATATGCCACCAGAGGCAGAATAAAACCACGAACCGAGACGGAAGGCGCGGTGAGCGTTTGTGGGTACATCTGGCACCGTAAGACGGAGTACAGTAGACTCTGACGAATTGGCATAAATAGGCGCAAGGCGAAGTAGCAAGAACGTGTAGTCCTTCGCTTCAATGCGGTTGAGGAAGGCCGTTTCATTCTGCAAATGCCAGTCCATGAATTTCGGCACTGCTACCCATAGCGTCCCACCAGAAGTGTCGGTGTTACCAAGGTTAGCAACTTGATACAAATACGTTGCCGGTTGACCAGCACGTACTTGCTTACGTCCAATGATGTTTACTACAAGCGACGAAATGCTTCCCCTCTCAATCCTGAATCCCTGCGGATAGGTGCGCATCTCACCGTCCGGCAGAGTAATAACAACATTGTACCCACCAGGTGAAGTGCCATTCAAGGCGAATGTAGCAGACATGACGTAGTTGGTGTTGCGATCCAACGTCGTGCTGACGGGAACTATATCGGGTTGCCTTTCAGCAGTCAATCTTACAGTCGTGCCGTTAGTAAGCGGAAAGTCGGGAGATGTGATGATTTTGACGGTGACGTTGCCGGTGGTGCCGCCGTGATTAGGAAAGACGGCGTTGCGGTAGGGGTTGAGAGCGGCGCAGAATTCCTCCATCTTTTCGACTATCGTAAATGAACTTACCATCCGGTGAGTACGCGACGTTTGTAATACCGCCAATGGCACCAAAGCCGTCGAAACCAGGTTTACCGGTTTCGTCCGAGTACAAGTTAAGCAGACTGGCATCCAGGGTTGACCAGAAACTCAGGTTCGCATCGCCAGTTCCCAGCATCAGGACGTTTCCATCGGGTGAGAAGGCACAGGAGGTTACACCGATGCTGGCCGGAATGTAAAACCGCTTTTCGCCTGTGGACACATCAAATAAATCTGTTCCAGAACTGTCCGTATTTCTAGCTCCAGGCTGTCTGCCAGCAACGGCTAACATTGTAGAATCCGCTGAAAACGCCGTAGATAAAACATATCTGAAGTCAAATGGGCCGAAGTTGCGGACGAGTGACCAATCGGAAGCGCGATAAAGACTAGTGTTGGCAAGAAGATACTTGCCATCTGGGGAGAAGGTAGGCTTGCCGGAAATAGCGAGTGTGCGAAGCAACGCACCGTCTGAAATCCGGTATAACTGTGTTCCTACGTCATTGTGGATAAGAACGTTTTTCCCGTCCGGCGTAAAAGCGATGCCAGCCGAGTTAATTTCAATGCCTTTAATGGTAGTTTGCAGCATTGTGCCATCGGACACGCGCCATATAGAAACGTAATCCCCATGCTGATTTCCCTCGTCTCCATAGTACAGTCCAGCGATCAGGGTACTGTCAGGAGAAAAGGCGATGCTGGAGAAGCCGTAACCCGGGAAAATACGCCGCAACACCGTTCCGTCTGAAGCGTTGCGCAGTAATATCTGCTGTCCGGCAACGGTGGCAGTCGTTTTGCCATCGGGTGACAGGGTAAAGAGTTCTGATGGGATGATTTTCACCAGGAAAAATCAGATTATGATCTAAAGTGCCATCGCTGGCGTTCAGTGTTACAAGCTGCCCAATGTCAATTCTATCCCCGTTATTGTATAGAGCAATGCTCTTGCCATCCAGCGAGAGAGTGGCATAATTGACTCCTGATTGGGACCAGACGAGGTTCGCGTCCGATAAACGCCAGTAATCTATAGCAGTACCGTTGGAAAAACGGCCATAAATGGTTTTTGTTATGACAGCGAACTGTCCATCAGCAGCAAATGCTACGTTATCTACTCTATTTCCAGGGCGATAGCTGGATTGTAACAGAGCGCCATCCACGATACGCCAACCCCATAGAACGGGGGTGCTGGAGTTGTTATTCCCTCGCGCTGCCAACAACAGACGTGCGTTATCCGAAGAAAACGCGACTTGGAAACCTTGATCGCCAATGGTTGTCGGTCCCTGAAAGGATTTAAGCAAAGCTCCGTCTGCGACACGCCATATCTTGACTATGGGATCGTTCCCTTGCGGCGTCAACCCGCATCCTGTCGCCAGCCATTGACCGTTGGACGCAAACGCTACCGAAGCAACAGCGCCATTTTGCGCTTTGATCGTCGTCAACAACGCTCCATCCGCGAAACGCCATATTTGCGCGTTGCCATCCGAGGTTCCCGTTGCAAAGGTCTGACCATTAGGGGAAGCCGCCAGAGACAGGATGCTGCCTCCAAATTGGTTCCAGGTATGCAGTAGAGCGCCATCTGTGACACGCCGATACTCGGCTACTCCTGCCGTATCCGCTGCCAGAAGCCCTGTGCTGTCAGGAGTGAAGGCAAGCGAAGTGACGTAGCCACTATGGTTGAAGGTACGCAGGAGCATACCGTCCGAAACACGCCAGATGCGGGCGGTAAAGTCCCATCCGTCCCTGTGTGCCACAATAGGTTGAGACAAAATCCCGTACACGAAATAGTGTAGATCGCCAGGGCGGAGAATGGATTTCTCAGATGAATACGCCGTTGACAGACAGCCCAACCACTCGCCTCACCAACAATGGACACCACAGCGCGCCCTCCCCCGCGCTGCGCCCGGAGGCGCAGGTGCAAACGCGCCCCACGCGCCGCCGCTTTACCGCTGCGTACAAGCTGCGCATCCTTAAAGAAGCCGACGCCTGCGTCAAGCCGGGAGAGTTGGGGGCGCTGCTTCGCCGCGAAGGGCTGTACTCCTCCACGCTTGCCAACTTCCGCAAACTGCGCGAGGCGGGTCAGTTGGGCGAGAAGAACTCTGCCCAGGCGCAGAAGCAGCGCAAAGACAAAGAAGCCGCCCGCCAACGCGATGCCCGCAGGATGGCCGCTCTGGAAACCGAGAACCAGAAACTGCGCGTTCTGCTGGAACTCCAAAAAAAAGTAGCGGCCTTGCTCGACCTGACACTGGAAGAAACGCCGCCCGAATAAGCCTGGTTGCCGAAGCGGGCGCAACGACCGGGATTGGCCGCGCCTGTGATGCGGTGCAACTGAGCCGCGCCCGCTTCTACCGGGAGCAACACGCTGGTACGGGCACAATCCAAGAAGGCGTCCTTGTTCCCAAAGCACAACGGGGTTCTCCTCGCCGCTTGTCGGAAGAGGAACGCGCCCTGTTGCTCAATCTACTCTTGTCGGAACGCTTTGTAGACGCTTCGCCCCGGCAGGTGTATGCGCAATTGCTGCAAGAAGGCGTGTATCACGCTTCCTATCGCACGATGTATCGCCTGCTGCACGAACACCAAGCCATCTGTGAGCGTCGGCGGGTTCGCAGGCATCCGGCGTATAGCAAACCTGAACTTAAGGCAACCGGCCCTAATCAGGTGTGGACATGGGACATCACCTACTTGAAGACGCCCATTCGGGGTCGCTTCTATTACTTATATGTGGTTATGGACATCTACAGTCGTTATGTGGTCGGCTGGATGCTCGCAGACCGGGAGTGTCAATACCTGGCGCACAAGCTGCTGCAAGAAACCTGTCGTAAATACAACATCGCGCCTAACCAACTCACCCTCCATGCGGATCGCGGCGGGCCGATGAAAAGCCAGTCGGTAGCGCAGCTCTTACTTTCGTTGCAGGTGACCCGTTCGCACAGCCGCCCGCGTGTCAGCAACGACAACCCGTACTCGGAAGCCGGGTTCAAAACGATGAAGTACAGCGCCTACTTCCCGGAGCGCTTTAGCAGCCAGGAAGACGCGCAGACGTTCTGCCAGGACTACTTTGTCGGGTACAATACGTGCCACCACCATACCGGCTTGGTGTTGCTTACGCCCGAACAGGTGCATTTCGGCGAAGCAACGCAGGTATTGGCGCAGCGGCAAGTCACGTTAGATAACGCCTATGCCGCGCATCCGCAACGCTTTCGAGAGCGTCCGCAGGCGGGGCAGTTACCCGACGTTGTCTGGATCAATGCGCCTGCGTTGCCCGTTGGCGAAGGCACAGCACCGGTTGCCGGTTGAGTGGCGAGGAATGACTGCTCGCTACATAAAATACTTTCGCTTTTTGTCTCAAAATCCTTGACACATTCCGCGTCGTCATTCCCACTGCCAGAGGCGATCAATTTGCCGTTCGGTGAGTAAGCAATAACCCTGACAATGCTACTGGCGTGGTGTCCGCGCATCCAGACAATATCTGGCCTGTTTTGCCCTTGTACAGCATGGGCAAACGTGAGCAGGAAAAAGCAACAAACAAGTGCGGTATTGTATGCGAATGTCTTCACTGGAACCACCTTTCACAACAGTATCCTGCCGCATGCAAGCAGAACGAAACGAGAAAATTCGACTACGCTTCCAGAACAGAGCCGACAAGCCATAGAGCGCCGTCGCTGCCGAAGGTGATGGCGCGGGGCGTTACTTCGGCAGGGAGTGGAATACGCTGCTGCAATTTGCCGTCTGCCGCGTAAACGGCAATATCGCGGCTTATATCACAGGGAATATAGAAACGTTCCTCTTTCGCATGGAAGGCGAACGCTCCCAGACTTGCGCCTACCGCCCGCCAGCAGCGCAGGAACTCGCCTTCGGCATTGTAAATCTGCATCATCGGTTCTTCCGGTTTGTCTCGGCTGAGACTGACACGCAGCGCGGCAACTTCCCCGCCAGGAAGCGACTGAAGGCCGGGAAAGAAAATGTCCATCGGCAGTTGCGCGAACGTTTGTCGCAGCTTTCCCCCGGACGTATATAGGCCGATGGAACCGCCGCGCGTGCTGTAGTGCGCCAAGTATAGACGCTCCTTTGCCGCCAGTGCGACTCCGGTGCAGCATTGCTCGATCAAGGGCTGTACGCGCCCGCCACCCTCTGAAAAGCGTTGCAGCGCATTCCCCGAAGTTATCAGCAGCCTGCCCGAAGCGTCGAACACCATGCCCCTGCAATCGCGCAGACTGCTCAGAGTGGTACGCCCACCATAAAAGACGTGCTGCTCCACGCCCTCCGGCGTAAATTCCATAACCTCCTGCTGATTTAGCCCTTCCCGCATGGCTCGCTTATGCGCCACATATACATGCCCAGGGGTAAAGCCCTGACGCCGCGCCACGTGCGGCGCAATCACAAGCCCGGAAGGATAGCGCAGCCGCCCCGGCCCGACGATCTGTCGCGCCCGATAGGCTCCCTTTGCCTCCGGTTCCAGGCGGTACAGGACGCCGGAAGCGGAAAACGGGTTTGCCGCATAGGCCAACGGAACGGAAGCCGCGTTGGTTGCCAGCATCAGCAGCATGCCGAAGGACGCCAACTCCTGCCACTGCGCCGCGTCCGGCAGGTTCTCCAGGCTGTGCATGGAAATCAGGCAGTCCAGGGGCGAGTAATCCCGTGGCGCGCATCGTGCCGTATCGTGTACGAACTTCATCACGTCCAGCGGCAAATGCCCCATCGAAATCGCGACGGCTACTGCCTCCTGCGGACTCTGCGTGTTCAGGCGTTCCTCAATGGTATGCAGAATGTTGTTGATGTTAGCAGGCGCGCAGCCGCGCTGCATCGCAATTTGCGCGGGCGTTTTGCCCTGCGCGAAATGGGTCAAAACTTCGATCTGCGTTTGGGTCAGCCGCTTTTTGCCATTCTCGGTCACGGCTTCCTTGCGCTGATGGCGCTGTTCGGGAAACAAATTGCCGAACAGGACTTGCAGGACTTCGCCGTTTCCCAGGAGGGACGGCAGGCGGCGCAGCATTTCGGCGCGGCGTGGGTCTTCGGCCAACGTCTGCCGAATATCGGAAACAATCTTGCGCAGCCAATCGAATTCTGTCAGAGCGGGCGCGCTGAAGTCGTTCTCCGGCACGGCGTAAGCATTAGTGTCCGCTTTATCCTCTGCTACAAGGGCTTCCCCGGCCAGGTACAGCGCAGAAGTCATTTGCGCCTCTTCGGCGTAGGGATGGGTGGAAGGTGGTGCAGACGGGTGTGAAGAATTGTTATCCGGTTCGTCCATAGAACCCTTTCCTGCGATGCAAAAATGCTTGTCGTGTAACGTGGGCTATTATATTTCAGAAAGCAAGAAACCTGCAAGTTGTTGAAAACAACCTTTATCGAGGGTTTTGAAGTGGACAGGACGGATGAACACGACAATAGATCAGGTCAACGGAAAGTCTGTGCCTCCGCAGCGAACAAAATCCGAGCGCGTTCCGTCGCATCTGCGAAGCTGTGCAGGAATACAGGATTGCGGAAGTGAATGTTTCCGCAGCGACATAAGCATAAGAACGACATTAGCATAAGATTAGATAGGAGTAACCGATGCAGTTTACACGGTTTGCGGTTTTCGGAGGGTTGCACCCTTTCCTTACTATTGGGCGGGAGTAACGTTTTGCCGACTCGGGCGCAGCAGTCCGATACGCCCGGACCGAACGGGTATCGCGGGCCGCTGTCGCGCGACGAGTTTGAAGCCGCGTGGGTACGCCTGTTCGATGGCGAAACCACCTACGGCTGGCAGGAACGGGGCGTGCCTTCCACTGCGGGCGGTTCCGGTCCTGCAGGCGGCGGTGACGCGACGAAGACCGACGCGGCGAAAGCGGACGGCAGCGCGGCCAAAGGCTGGAGCATTGACCAGGCCGCGCTTCAGGTGAAAGACAGCGCGGCAACGCTTGCCACCAGAGCCGAGTTCGGGGATTTTGAACTGGCAGGCGAGTGCTGGCTGGAAAATCAGGGCGGGGCCACTCTGAGCCTGCGCGCGCCCGCCGAGGGCGGCATCACCGCCAAAAACGCCGTGCAGATCAAGTTCATGCCTGCCGGTCGGACTGCCGCCAAACCCGACACCTATCTGGTTCCACAGGGCAAGTGGCAGCCCTTTGCCGTGACGCTGGAGGGCGGCAAGTTCACGCACCTCGCCGACAGCAAGGGCAAGCGCATGGAAGCCAACATCGCGCCCAAACGCGGCGTGATCGCGCTGACCGGAAGCGGCAGGGGTACGGCAAAGTTCCGCAGCCTGAAATTGCGCCCGGTGGGACTGAAGAGCCTGTTCAACGGCAAAGACTTGGCAGGCTGGAAAGAGGTTCCCGATCATAAATCCGTGTTCAGCGTCACCAAAGACGGCGCGCTCAACATCAAAAACGGCAACGGGGAGATACAATCGGAGGGCGTGTACGGCGATTTTGCCCTGACCCTCGACGTATATTCCAACGGCGACCATCTCAACAGCGGCGTGTTTTTCCGCGAAATTCCCGGTCAGTTCTGGGCGGGCTATGAGGATCAAATCCGCAACCAGTGGGAGGGCGAAGACCGCACAAAGCCCGTGGATTACGGCACAGGAGCCATTTACAATCGTCTGCGCGCCCGCAAAGTGGTTTCGTCCGACCGCGAATGGTTCACCATGACCCTGTTCGTGAGCGGCAACCATATCAGCTCGTATGTCAACGGCTATCTGGCAGCGGACTTTACGGATATGCGTCCGGCCACTGCCGATAAAAACGCCCGCAACGGCGTCCGTACCGAAGCCGGATGCATCGGCCTACAGGGACACGACCCGACAACCGACCTGTCCTTTCGCAACATCCGCATCGTGGAAATGTCTTCGTCGAAATCCGCTTCATCGGCGCCTGCCGCGTCGGATTCGCTACGGTAGATAGCCCTCAACCCCCGGCCCCTTCTCCCAATTATGGGAGAAGGGGCGTTGTTTAGGAAGGCACATGGATCAAACACATGCTGACGGAAACACAATTGCAAACCCTGCGCGCGGCGATGGATACTCTGATTCCGCCGGATGAGTACCCCGGCGCGTGGGATAACGGCGCGGGCGATTATCTGCTGCGTCAGTTTAACGGCGATCTGGCGCATCTGACGCAGGAGTACCGGTTAGGATTGGACGCGCTGGACCGCGAAGCGCAGACGGTCTACAAACAGCCCTTTGCTCTGCTGGAACCGGCACAACGCGCCGAACTGTTCACGGCGATTGAAAACGGCGACGCGCAGGCTCCCTGGCCTGTCTCCTCCACCGCGTTCCTGTCCCTCATGATCGCGCACACGGCGGAGGGCTACTACGGCGATCCCGGCCAGGGCAGCAATCTTAGCCGAGCCTCGTGGGACATGATCGGCTACATCGTCACAGGCTGAATTCACGGGCAATGACTTAAATAGGCTCTCAGGCAGGTATTTATATCCGTTTTAGAACATTGGTGAATAAAATTACCTGTTAAGTTGACAGGTAAACCCGAATGGAGGTATAAGTCTAAAGAGGTATAAATTAAACAAGTTACCTGACATTGCAGGCATGGGAACCTCGCCGTCCCTACGACAGCAGACGTTAGCCTATCGAAACCGGTTTATAACAGGGCCTCGCCGCTCTTAATGTCGTGAAGTCCCCGTTGTACATGTATTTCGAGAAGAGCTTTCCGTCGAAAGGATGAACTGTCAATGTCTCAGGTTCCACCCTCCAGGCCGCGTCAACGCCATCATCGCCGCCCCCTGTTTGCGCGGCTGCTGCATCTCGTCGGGGGAGCGCTTCTCGCCGGCGGCATGGCGCTGCTGACCGCGCCCGCGCCACACCCCTTTGCATCTTCGCCGCAGAATGTCGTAACGCCGCTACAAGCCGCGAACGGCCTTCAGATAACGATGTCCTCGCCGCTTTCCCCGGCCTTCAATCCCAACATCACCGACTATGTTATCCCCGACACTGCCGGTTCGCCCCTGCGTATCTCGGTGAACGCGCCCCGAAACACGAAACTCTCCATTGATGGCAAGGCGTTCCAGAAACTCATTTTCACGCAGCAGGTCAACGTGACGCCGGGACAGAGCTTTTCTTTTGTGGTGAATTCTCTGGAGGGTTCCAAAACCTACTGCGTCCGCTGCCTGCCCCCCGATTTTCCGACCTGGTCAACCGAGCGCCCCGGAACTCCTCAATCCGAGTATTACATTTTCGCGCCCAACCTGACGTTCATTGGACCTAATCGGCATTATGTGATTCTTGCCGACAACTACGGCGTTCCTTTGTGGTGGTATAAAACAGAGAACGCGTCTATAGATGCCAAACTTTTACCCGACGGCAACTTCGCGTGGATCAGTCCGCCCAACGGCGAGGAGCGGAAACTTGATGGATCGCTCGCGCATACTTTTGCTGTCGACAGCCAGATAGGGGGAGAGTTGGACCCTCACGAACTGCTGCTGTTGCCGAACGGAAATTACGTCTACATTGCAGCCGTGAACAAGGGTCCGGTAGACCTCAGCGCCTACGGAGGCTCGTCAACTGCCACCGTTAGCGACCAGGTGATTGAGGAGTTCGCGCCCAATGGCTCGCTTGTCTGGAGTTGGTCGGCCATGGATCACATCTCCGTCGCGGAGACTGGCGATATATTTCGGACGCCTTATATCACGACCTTTTCTCCCACCGATCCGTACCACATGAATTCTGTTGAGTTGGATGGGGATGGCTATGTGGTTTCGTTCCGCCATCTCAACGCGGTTTATCGCATTAACAGGGCGAGCGGCAGCATTGTCTGGAAACTGGGAGGTTCCGCCCGCCCGGAGAGTCTGGCGTTTGTCGGAGATACTTACGGCAACTTCAGCGG
This sequence comes from uncultured Chthonomonadaceae bacterium, assembly GCA_963817895.1. Taxonomy (GTDB): domain Bacteria; phylum Armatimonadota; class Chthonomonadetes; order Chthonomonadales; family Chthonomonadaceae; genus CAWFQB01. The sequence goes on along the minus strand of CAWFQB010000001.1, from coordinate 265,702 downwards.
ACAGCACGACGCGCGCATTCTGCCCGATCATACGCTTGCCCTTCATGACAACGGCAGTCTTGTGGGGCGGCCTCCACGCGCCGCGCGCTACAGCATTGACCCGGTGGCCAAAACTGCTACGCCCGTAGAACAGGTGACGGATGCGGACGTGCCTAATTCCCTCTGTTGCGGGAGCGCCACCAAGCTTTCCGGCGGCAACTGGGTTATGGAGTGGGGAGGAAACCCCGTTGTCACTGAACTGGCCCCGGATGGCAGCCGAGTGTTCCGCATTACATTCCCGGCCCCGTACTTCTCTTACCGGGCGTTTCCCGTATCCTCCAGCGTGGTCAGTCGGGCCGCGCTGCGCAATGGAATGGATGCACAGTTCCCGCGCTAAAACAATGACACTATATTTCGAAACAGGAGATACCGCTTATGCGCGGACGGATACTGGCCTTAACGGGGCTGTTCGCTTGCCTTGCCTCTGCGTCACAGGCGCAGAACCTTGTTACAAATTGGGACTTTGAAACCGGGGATACGACGGGATGGACAGTGGCCGGGGACAATTGCACTATTCAGGCCGGGGATGGAATTGACGGCTCGTACGCGATCTCTTGCGGCTCTCATTCGCCGGATGTGGACGATTTTAGCCAGATGCTTGCCACGCAGCCCGGACAGCAGTACACCCTCACCCTGTTTGCAAGGACGCCGGAGTTCTTTATCAATCCTCCCGGTTTTCCCAATTCGCTTGCCGTCTACTTTGATGGCAAATTGATTGACGGTCCGTTTACGGTTCCCGACGATCCGGGTTATCAACAGTATACCTATCTGGTTACGGCGACCTCCACTGCCACACTGCTCCGGCTCACTGTATCCAATGATCCTGATTATACGCAGATTGACAACATCAGCGTGACAAAATTCACGCCCGTTCCCGAACCCGGCTGCATTTCCCTGCTTACCGGGGCGTGTCTCAGTGGCGCAGGTTTTCTTTCCCGACGCCGTAAACAGGGCCGGTAGGAATTTCCGCAACTGAACGCGAACTTAAAGCCTCCTCTCGAAAGTCTGTTCACACGAAGCAAGTGGTTACCACTTCGTTTGAAAAGATAAACGGAAGGGGTTTTTTGCCGTAAGATTTCAACCGGATGACGATTGTTCGAGAACCACGCAGATTTATGACCGGAAGGATGATGGACGCCGGGAAGTAAACGCGCGGCAGGCGGCGCAACCATTGGAAGCGAGGACAGGACGCGAATGTACGATGTGATTATTGTGGGCGCGGGGGCGGGCGGGGGCGTGGCGGCGGGTGTGCTGGCCGAAGCGGGCAAGCGCGTTTTGCTGCTGGAACGGGGCGGGGCGCTGAATTTTCAGACGGTGGGGCGCGACCATTTGCGCAATCAGCGCATTTCGCTGTACGGGCATAGCGCGGGGCCGGACATAAACGGCAATCCCCGCGTGGCGACGGATACCCGCAATAACGTCCGAATCGTCCGCCCGCACGAGGGCGGGTATCAGAACAACGCGGCGGGCGTGGGCAGCGGCACAGCCGTTTACGGGGCGCAGGCGTGGCGCTTCTTGGAAAAAGATTTCCGCATGGCGACGGAATACGGCGTCCCCGAAGGCAGTTCCCTGGCGGACTGGCCCATCACCTATCAGGATTTGGAACCGTATTATGAGCGGGCGGAGTGGGAAATCGGCGTGTCGGGGGATGGGAACGCGAACGCGCATCAGGCTCCCCGCAAAAAAGGCTATCCCATGCCGCCCACGCCCGATACGGTTTCCCGCGCCACGATGAAGAGAGCCGCAGAATCGCTCGGCTGGAATACGTTTCCCCTGCCTCTGCTCGTCAACTCCGTGCCGTACAACGGGCGCGACCGGTGCATCAACTGCCAGCATTGTGTCGGCTTTTACTGCCCGACTGACGGCAAAAACGGGACGCAAAATACGCTCATCCCCCGCGCTCTTGCCACCGGCAACTGCGATCTCGTCATGCATGCGATGGCGGAAAAGATTGACACGGACGCGCAGGGCAAAGTGACGGGCATTACCTACCTGATTGATGACGGCGGGCAGATTACGCGGCACACGGCGCAGGCCAAAGCGGTTGTGGTATCGGGCGGGGGAACGGAAACACCGCGCCTGCTTCTTAATTCCCACAGCGACCTGCACCCGCAGGGTTTGGGCAACGCGCATGACATAGTAGGGCGCAATCTACAGGGACACTATTATCCCGGCGCGTGTGGCCTGATGGAAGAGGACATTTATGACGGCATCGGGCCGGGCGCGAGTTTTGCCACCTGCAAATTCAGTCACGGCAATCCGGGCATTATCGGCGGCGGCATGATGGCCGATGATTTCATTCGCCTGCCCATCACGCACTGGTATCGCTATCTGCCGCCCGCCACAGACCTGCCGCGATGGGGACTGGCGAACAAGCAGTGGATGCGCGACAACTTCAAGCGGACTCAATTAATTTATGGCCCCATTCAGGACATTCCCAACCCGGAAAGCCGCGTCCGCGTCGCGCCCAATGTCGTAGACAAGTACAACATTCCCGTGTGCCACCTGTCCGGCACGGCGCACCCGGAAACCCTGAAAACGGCGGAATATATGTGGAACCGGAATGTGGAGTGGCTGAAAGCGGCGGGCGCGATCAAAATATGGGGCGCGCCCCCGGCTTTGTATCTGAGCGGCGGACAGCATCAGGCGGGAACCTGCCGCATGGGCAACGATCCGCAAACCTCGGTCACGGACAAATGGGGGCGGGTTCACGCCCACGATAATTTGTATGTGATGGATGCCAGCCTGCACGTCACCAATGGCGGCTTCAATCCCGTCCTGACCATCCTCGCCCTCGCCTTTCGCAACGCCGAACATCTCGCGCAAACATTGTAAACCGCGAAAGACGCCAAAGAACGCGAACAAAGCGCGAAATGCGTCTCAGGTCTACTCTCCCGGCGGAAAAGTGAATTGCGCGGCTTCGGCAACGAGGGGCGCGGGGTCGGCGCGGTAGGTTTGCAGGCGGGCCAGGCGTTCGTCGGTCCAACCCGTTGCGCCGTTGGCCTGCGCGACAAGCGCGGCCAGAGCGAGGCGGCGAACGTAGCGGTCGTCACTGGCGGCAAGCGCGATTTCTATCTGGAACAAATCTATGTCGCGCCGATTGGTTTCAAGGATTGTCATCCAAAAGTTGGCGGTGTGCAGCGCATCGGCGTGAAGGGCGCGATCTGCCGCGATCTGCCGCATGATGGCAATAATTTCCCCGGCGGGAAGCGCCTGCATGACAAGGCCAATTTGCAGATTGCCCGTCAGCGGGTCGGTTTGCAGGGCGTTCAGGACGGCGCGGGCGGTTGGCAGCAGGCGGGCGCGATTGACGCCGATCTGCGTGACCAGAGCCGTGACCAGCGTTTGCAGGGCGCGGCGGTTGGGCCGCAGAGTTTGAACGGTCTGGCCGACAAGCGCGGCGTCGCGTCCCGTATACGTCATAAACACGGCTGCGGACGCGGCTTTTTGTTCGTCGCTGATGGCCGAGCCGACGGATTGCAGGAAATAGGGCAACAAGCGGTGTTCCCGATCCGTGACGGGCAACAAGCCGCAGCGGTTCAGCGTATCCAGGCGAACGCGGGCGTCCGGGTGCTGCAGCAGGAGGGCGAGTACGCCGATAAGCCGGGTTTGCGCCGATTGCGATAATCCTGTTGCCGGAATACGGCTGACATGCGCGGCAATCGCGGGTTCCGGGTTGCGGGCCGCGCTGTCGAGTTTCTCCCACGTCGCGTCGCGCTCCAGAAAATCCCAGAACGCGCGCAGCAGGGCAATGCGGGCGTCGCGGTGCAGATCGCGCGCTTCCAATTGCAGCAATTGCTGATACGCGGCTTCGGTTTTCAATTCGCCAAGCAGTCGAATTACCTCTTTAGCAACCGTCACCTTTTCCATCGGCAGGCCGCGCAGCAGTACCAGGGCGCGTTCGGCGGGCATTTCCAGCATGGCGCGGCGCAGGGCGTAAATGGCGATACGGCCCCGGTCATCGCCCATCGCTTCCAGCAGGATAGGAACGCCTTCGCCGCTGTCCAGTTTCGCAAGGGCGCGGAGGGCGGCGTCACGAGCGGCCAGGGGTTTGCTCTCCAGTTGCGCCAATTCCACCAGCTGGGTCGGAAACACGGCGGGCAGGGCGGCGAGTTGGGTTATCACCGATTGAATGGCAGGCGTATCGCGTCCCTCATCCTGTGTCACTTCCGCCAATACGCGGGCGAAAATCTGCTGCTGCATGGCCGTCCAACGCTCAAAGCCATTTGCCAGGGGCAGCACAAAGCGCGTTTTACCCGTCGAAAAGCGGCCTGAATACGCTTTGAAGCCGAGAAACGGCGTGATTAAATCCTGCCGATGGCGATGCAGATAGGTGTACACGGTCGGGCGCGTGGCCCAACTGGGATCGGCGGCAATCAGGTTGGGAATGAGAATTGCCATCCGTTCGTGACGATGTTTCGCCAGCAGATGCAGGGCGGTTTGCGACCGGTACGCCGCCGACGTTTGGACGATCCGTTCCAGCATCACGGCCAGTTCGTCGAACACGCGCAGACGCCTTCCCAGACTGCCCGCGAAATTCAGCAGGGTATGCCAGCCTTCGCGGGTTTCCCAGCCGCGCAGGATCGGCAGCAGAACGGGCGCAAGCGTTTTCACATCCGCATCGGAAAGCCGGTTTTCCAGACTGCTGATGTTGAGCGAACCCCGCTCTTTTGCCAGGGTCGCCATCCACCCGGCGCACCAGTGGTGATAGAACTTCAGCAGTTTGACAACCAGAGTTTCCATCGCGCCCACCGTCGCGCCGGACAGGTCGGCGGCGTTCAATCCGTTACGCAGAATTTGCGCCAGATCGTCCAGATGTTCGGGTTTCCAGATTCCGGGCGGCAATTCGGCCAGTCCGTTCAGCGTGGCAAGCCGAACCGGGTCCTGCTCGTTTTTTCGCGCCAACTGCATTGTCAGCAGGTCGGATAGGTGGCTGCGGTTGTAGCGGACGGCGTTGGCAAGCGTGGTATGGGCGAGAACGCGCAGGTCGGGATCGGGATTGCGCAAAAACGGATCGAGCGTTTCCCGCGCCTCGTTCCAAAAAAGGTATGCGGCGTAAGGCAGGCGCTCCGCATGACGCGGCAGCAGCGTCGGCAAGCGCAGGTGGCGTCGGGCTTCCATCTCGCGCAAAGGCTGCGACAGGCCGCCCACAACCGCGTGGGGAACGCAGCTATCGCCATTTTGCCAGCCCAATCCGAACTGCTTATATAATTGGTCGCGTACATCCGGGGTCAGTTTGCGGGCAAAAATTCGGCTGACCAGATGAAACTTCGCCTCATAACGCTGAAACAGCGCAAGGGCGCGCTCTGCGTCCAGACGGGGCAGCAGACGTTCGAGGGGTAATGTAGGCCGCGCTTCGCTGCGCAATACCAGATCGGCTGTTTCACGGGGCAGATAGGACGCCAGTTTCTGGAAATGCAGTTGCGGCAACGGAATGTGGCGCAGCAGAGTTTGGATCAGAACGAGCGTGGCAGGCGGGCGCGTTTCCGCGGTGATTGGCAGTACGGCGTTGGCGCGGTAGGTCAAACCGGCGTCCGGGCGGTCAGCGGCATCGGCCTGCGCCTGCAAAATTTCAAGCGCGATATCGGGATGAAACCGCGCCAGTCTCGCCCAATTGTAAGCGGAAAAGCGTTTCACAACCTGCGGCAGCAGACGGCGAACCGCGCTTGCGGAACCGAACGGCAGGCAATCGCGCAAATTATCCTCATCACGGCGCGTTTCCAGATTTTGCAGATACGCCTCGATCACATCATAGCGGTGCCGCTTGTGCAGGCCGAGCAGCAGATTGCGCCATTTCTTCGGCTGTATCCGATCCTGCGCGGCGACAATCTGTTCTATTGTGCCGATCTGCGCCAGCATCGCTGCGGCGCCGCGCCGTATCAACTGTGAACCATCCGTCAGCATCCGCAGGGCGCGTTCCCGTCCCGGCTGCCATAGCACGAGTTGAGGGCCAGCCAGCGCAAATCAAAGCCGCCGTGTTCCATCTCATCTAATAAACTCTTTGTTAAGGCCGTGTTCCGCGCGTCCCGTCCAAGCGCAATCATGCGGGCAATCCGCGCCGAATACGCCAGAGTTTCCAGTTCCGCCTGTAATTCCGCCAATGTCATTCCAAAATTCTCCACTTCAAAATGATTTTCTCAACCTTGACCGGAATACAAGCGTGTAAAGTTGCAGAACAACCCGACATGCCGCTGAATTGCGCTTGCGCCCGTATACAAAGCAGACAATACATGGCGTTTGAAAAACGACATTGACGAATACGCAAACGCGGGCAAAGCGGCACAGAATAGTTTCAGCCGAGCCGACTCAAAGAGGAAAAACATGGAAAACGACGCGCTTTTGAAGCAATTGCAGCAGGAGGTTAAGGGGCTGCTTTATACCAGCGAGTCCGATATGCCCGTAGATGCGTTTGTGTGGAAACACGCAGACGTTGGCGCGGATACCCTGACGCCCGACGCGGTTCAGAAGTTTAAGAAGATAGCCGCCGGCCAGAAGGCTGCGGAATCCAGCCTTTCCGACTTTTCCGCGCCCCTGACCACTGCGCAATCATGGTACGGCGACGACGAAAAGGCCACCATGCAGAAGTATCAGCAGCTTGTCAAAACCCTGCAAGCCAATCTTACCGACCTGCATGTTTACACGTTCGGGGACACGAAGCAGGACATCTACGTCGTCGGCAAAACCGCGTCCGGCGATTTCGCGGGTATCCACACAAAGGCCGTTGAGACGTAGGTTGTTAGTTGTTAGGTTGTTAGTTGTTCGGTTTGTAATTGTCATGGCGCTAATCAAGTATTGCGAAACCTCTGCGTCCTAACAACCTAACAACCTAACAACTAACAACCTAACAACCTACTTCACCTGATTGTTGGGCGCGCGGAACAGCGGTAGGCCCCCGGTTTCCACCTGCATCTTGTAGACGATGCCTTTCTGGGCTTCCGTGACGTACAGGGTTTTCAGGTCTTTGCCGCCGAATTCTACGTTGGTAACGTCCGTGCCGGGGATAGATACGGTTCGGGCGATTTTGCCGGATTTGTCTATGATTGTTACAAGCCCCGGCCCGACCGTGCCTACATACAGATTTCCCGCCTGATCGAAATTGATGCCGTCGGGGATGTGCTTGTCCGGCAGTTGGCAGAACGGTTGCGGCGTTTCCAGTGAACCGTCGGGTTTAACGGCGGCTTTCAGGATGCGGCAGCGGGACGACTCGGCAAGATACAGGGTTTTGCCGTCGGCGGAAAAGGCCAGCCCGTTGGGGAATCCCATGCCGCTTGCAACCCGCGTTACTTTACGGGTCGCGCGGGCAATGCGGTACACGCAGCCGACAGGGTGTTCCAGATCGGAACCGGCGGGATCGGTGAAGTACAGGTTGCCTTCCGGGTCAAAGGCGAGATCGTTGGGGCCTTTGAAGCCAACGTCATCGCACTTGTCGGCAACGATTTCCGTCCGGCCATCGGGGAAAATCTGCAAAATGGCTTTGCGCCCGAAGTCGCAGGCGTACAGGCTGCCATCTTCGTGGTAAGTCAGGCCGTTGCTCTTCTCGAAAGTGAATTTGTTCAGGTCGGCTTTGAACAGAATCGCCCGTCCCTCCGCGCTCACCTTGTCTATATGATCGGAATTGCAGTTAGACACAGCCAGATTGCCCTTGCCGTCATAGGCCGGTCCTTCGGGAAAGGCGAACCCTTCCGCCACGACAACCGGCTGATACAGAGTGTCTGCGTTTTTCTGCGGCATCATAGCTAACGCTCCGGCGGGATTGGCCCTAACCGCCCCCGGTTTTAACGCGGTAAGAGTTACATTGGGGCGCGGGGCGTTCGGACGCGGCGCATCAAAGCGCGTGGCGTTGGGTCGGGTTGAAAAAGTGTTTTCCAACACGCCATCGGACGCGCGCCATACCAGAACCTGCCCGTCGTACCCGCCCGCAACGACATGCCGATTGTCAGACGTGAAGCAAACGGTATAAATCCAGTCATTCGCGCCATGCAGTTCGCGCAGCCAGCCGCCCCCCGCGCCACTCCACAGGTTGACCATACCATCCGCCCCGCCCGTCGCGATCAGCAAACCGTCGGAACTGAACACGGCTGCATGAACGGCTTTATTGTGTCCGGGCAGACGCCGAAATTCGCGAGTGTTGTCGGCATCCGGTCCCACTGTCCACAGTTTGGCAACATGGTCGCCCCCCGCCGATAGCAGCAGTTTGCCATCCGGCGAGAACGCGAGGGCGTAAGCGGTATCGTTGTGCGCCCGCCCGGTGAACGTGAACAGGGGCTTTCCCGTTGGGGCGTCCCATATTTTGATGCTGCGATCCACTCCGGTTGAGGCCAGTCGCCTGCCATCGGGACTGCAAGCCACGCCGTACACGCTGTCGGCATGGTCTTTCAGCGCGTTCAGGGTCACGCCCGACCGCCAGTTCCAGATACGCAGGGTCTTGTCGCCGCTTGCCGTGACAAGTCGTTTGCCATCCGGCGTAAACGCCAGCGCGTATACCATGTCGGCGTGTCCGGCCAGAACCTGCGTTTGCCGTCCCGACGCCACATCATAAAGGCGTACTTCGCCGCGAAGGGTGGGAACGCCGCCGCCCGCCGCCAAAATGCGGCCATCCGGCGAAAACGCCAGCGAACAGACATTCTCCGGCATCCCTGCCAACACGCCCGTTTTGCGCCCCGTTTCCACATTCCACAACTGAACCTGCCGGTACGCGCCGACCGCCACAACTCCGCTGTTCGGCGCACAGGCAAGGGCCGTTACGGGCGGCGCGACGGCAGGCAATATCGCGCCCTGCTTTGTAACGGCTGTTTTCGCTTGCAGGGAGTATGTTGAAGACACGCCCGTCAGCCACATAGTGCTGATGATAAACAGTGTGAGAAGATAATGTGCTTTCATACGTTTGGCGTTGTCTGAACCCGGATTTTCAGGATTATTGGATTAACAGGATTGAGGAGGCGCGTTGCCACTCTATTCTTCTAATCAGGGGAATGATAATTCAAGAGGGATAGACTTTCGTTCTAAATCCTGTTAATCCAATAATCCTGAAAATCCGGGTTCAGACAATCTAATGATTGAACACGAACTCTTTGGTATTGAGAATGGCCCAGAGCAAATCCTGCGCGGCCTGTTCGCGGTTGGAGGATGCCGTAATCCAGTTTATGCTGCGGGTTCGTTCCTGTTCGGTCGGGAGGCGCGACAGGGCGGACAGGAACAACTCTTCCACGAAAGCGCCCGGTTCCACTTTGGCTTTGAGCAATGCGGCTATGCGCCCGGTTTGCGAGGTCAATTTCGCCTGAACCAGCGGGTTGTTCATCAGGTGCAGGGTTTGGGTAACGCCGATTTCGCTGCCGCGCTCACATTCGCAAGTTGTCTGGCGGGGCGGGCGGCCAAACGCATCCAGAAAGAACGAGCCGACACTGGTATCCATAAGCTGCGTGGCGCGAGTCCCCTGCGCATAGCCCTCAAAGGTTTCCGCTTCGCCCGTCACATCGTTCAGCGCGTCCAGCAGTTGTTCCGCGCTCAACCGCTTGACGAGAAAATGGCTGTAGTAGCGGTTGTCGCGCTCGTTACCCGGCTGCGTTTGCGACTGGCGACCGTAGGCTTCCGAACACAGAATTTCGCGCATCAGGTGTTTCAGGTCGTAGTGGTGGGCGCGTAAGTCCGAAGTAAGACAGGCAAGCAGCGACTCGTTGACGGCGGGGTTGGTAACGCGAAAATCGTCAACGGGTTCCACCAGTCCCCGGCCCATGTAGTGCTTCCACACGCGGTTGACAATCACGGACGCGAAAAACGGATTGTCCGGCGCGGTCATCCAGTCGGTCAGGGATTGGCGGCGATCCCCCCTGAAATTGGCGGCAAGAGCAGGGCCATCCAGCGCGGCGGGGCGCATTGCCGCGCCGGTTCGCGGATGAGTCACTTCGCCCCATGTTCGATTGCCGATGATCTTTTCACCCTCCGCTTTCCCCGGCGTGGATTGCAGCCGCCCGAAGAACCCGGCGAGTTGATAAAACTGGTTTTGCGTCCACTTTTCAAACGGGTGGTTGTGGCAGCGGGCGCATTGCAGCCGAACGCCTAAGTAGGTTTGCGCGACAGTTTCGCCGATGTCTTCGGGCGGCAGAATGGCGTCGTTTTCGGTTTCCAACCCTGTCCGGTAGAAGTTGGCCGCGCCGTTTTCCAATACGCTGCCCTGCGCCGTTAAAACTTCGCGCGTCATTGTGTCCCACGGCTTGTTGTCGGCCACGCTTTGCCGTATCCATTTGTGAAACGCCGTCATGCCGTTTTTGCCAAGCGCGCGTTTGGAATTGCGCAGCAGGTCGCCCCATTTCAGCGTCCAGAAATCCACGTATTCGGGCGAAGCCAGCAGGCGATCCGCCAGTTTTTCGCGTTTCTGCGAGTCGGTATCCACAAGAAAGGCGCGAACTGTTTCCGTTTTGGGCAAACGCCCGGTCACGTCCAGAGTGGCGCGGCGCAGGAATTCGCCGTCACCGCATCGGGGCGAAAGAGTTAGTCCGAGCGCGGCGGCTTTGCTGTTGATTGCGCTGTCAATGTCGTTGGAAGCGGGAACAAAGGTTCGGGCGCGGGCAAAGGGCGCGACAACGCGGGCAGTGGTAAACACGCCGCTATACCGAATCACAACCGCGCCCTCGCCCGGCCCAACAACGGTCGCAATCCCGTCCCGCGTCACGCTCAAAATCGCGCCGTCGGCAGAGGAAAAAAGGGTCTGCGGGGTCACATCGCGCTTCATGCCGTCCGTGAACAGGGCCTCCACGCGAATTTGCTGCTGTCCACCCATTTGCAATGTACGTTGCGCAGGCGTCACATTCAAGCGGGTTACGCGCGGTTCGGCGTTTGCGCCTTCCAGAATGGGCGGACGCGCCCCGGATGCGATCCACTCGCGCAGGGTACGGTATTCCGCCGTGTCTATCGCAAATCGTTTGCCGCCGCCATGCGGCATTTGCCCCGTCGCTTTGCGCAGCATCAGGCTGTTATCCGGCTGTGACGGACTGATGCGCCGCGCTCCGACAAAACGCGTGAGCGCCAGATAATCGCTTTCCGGGTCGTAACCCAACAGCGACAGGTGAAAGCCGCCCTTGCCCGCGTTCGCGCCATGACACGCGCCCTGATTACAGCCCGCGCGTGTCAAAACGGGCATCACGTCTCGACCGAAGAGGGTGGCTGGTGGCTGGTGATTGGTGGTTGGTGGTTGGGGTTCGCGGTGTTCGGTGTTCGGTGTTCGGTGTTGGGTGGTTGTTTGTGAGATGGGGCGTGACTGCGCGGCAGACGCATGAGGGATACACAGCCCTGTTGCCGCCCACAAACAAGCGATTAAAGTATGTCTGAAATTTAACATAAACAACTGATGACTAATTAAGCTTTGGTAACAAGGTTCGCCTTCAGTCCGCGCAGGCCGACCTTTTCACCAGGCATCCACCCGCAGGGAAAGATACGGTCAAGGAACTTACTCTCCGGACGAAAATTTCTGCACGAACTGAACAGGATTTTGTATCCGGGCGTTTGAGACTTGAGCGATCCAGCGCAATTGCATTTTGCCGGCAAAGGAGTTGAGGACCATGCGCCGCGTCACTCCCGGCAGTATGTGCATTTCGCATGTCTGCTTGCTGTCAAAGGAGCCGTAATCCTCCACATAGACAAAATTCATCCACATAGCCAGTTCTAAAGCCGTGAATTTCCTGTTTACTTCAGTGGTGACAGGCGCATCCAGAGGATTGACATTCTTGGAGCGCCATATTGTGATGGTAATGCTTACCTCATCCGTCGTCCATGTCAGGCCGGGAACGGAGGCTTTGAGGTTGGCGAGCATCTGCCCAACGGACGCTTCCTGCGCGGCCAATGTGAAAGCCTTTTCTTTCTGTGAAGCCTCGGCTCCATCAGAAAACAATTGGAGATTGATCCGGGCATGGGTGCGTCGGGCAAGCGTCCGCAGGGCCTCGTCTACAGAAGGGAATGTGGATGCTCCCATGTCAACGCGCTCACGGAGCAGTGGCGAACCGTTAGTTTTGGTTTCCGCCTTTTGCTGAGAAGTTTGTGTCGCGGGAGGCATATTACAAACCCCTCCGAGCAGAGAAAGACAAACAAGGATTGGAAACATTAAAATCTCTCCTGACGCCGGTTTTAGAACAATTCCGACATGACATTGCCCTTGCTAATGGCGACGGGACGGTTCTGCATGTCATGAATTTCTGATTGGGGCGCGATACCCAATGCGCTGAAGATAGTCGCGCTCAGGTCGGACGGATAAAACGCTTTGCTGTTGGGGAAGCCGGCCCACTCGTCGCTTTGCCCGATGACATTGCCGCCCCGGACGCCGCCGCCCGCGAACACGCCCGTCCAGCCCCATTGCCAGTGGTTGCGCCCGTCCGCCCGCGCGCCGTTGTCGGTAGAACCCGTAACAGGCTTGCCCATAACCGGGTTGCGGCCCATTTCGCTCATCACGATGACAAGCGTTTCGTCCAGCATACCCTTCTGGTTCAGGTCTTCAATTAACGCGCTGAACGCTTGATCGAACGGGGGCAAGTCGCGTTTCAGGCCATCGTTTTCCTTATCGTGGTAGTCCCAATGGTTTAGCCCGCCCATATTCGCCTGCACGAACGTCACGCCCGACTGCACCAGACGCCGCGCCAGCAGCAGCGATTGTCCCCACGTATGGCGTCCGTACCGGTCACGCAGGGCAGAGGGTTCCTGCGCCAGATCGAACGCTTTGCGCACATCCGGCGAGGTCGTGAGCGTAAAGGCTTTCTGCTGCGCGTCTGTCAATTGCCGCGCATCCAGATTTTTGTCCAAATCCCTGCGGTAAGCGTCCACGTCCGTGAGAAGCTGCTGCCGATTGCGCAGGCGATCAACCGTCATTCCGGCAACCGGCGATAAATCAGGTACGGCAAACTTCGGATCGTTCGGGTCGCGCTCGATAAGCCACGGGTCGTACTTGCTGCCCATCCACCCCGCCGTTTCGCCGGGACAGGGGCTGCCCTCAAACTTGATACGAACGGGCAGGTGTACGGCAGTGGGCAGGCCATTTTGCGCCGGTTTCAGCGCGGAAATCACGGAACCGATACTCGGCCAGTCGTTGCGGGTAGCGAAAAACTTAAAGGTGGCGGGCCGCTCGTCAATGCCGGACAGCAGCAGTTGGTGGCCGGGAATGTGGTTCTCGTCCTCCTTGTTGAGCGTCATGGTACGGACAAGGGCGAGATGATGCGCCACTTTCGCGGTCAGCGGCAGGCCGGAACCTAACTGTATTCCCGGCGCACTCGTTTTAATGGGTTGCGCCGTACCCCGGCACTGCGCGGGCGAGTCGGGCTTGACATCCCACAGGTGCATTTGCGGCGGGCCACCCGGCATCCACACCAGCAGAATGTTCTTCGCTTTTGGCCCGCGCCGTTGCGCCGCCTGCGCAGGCGTAAACGCATCCGGCAGCATCATGCCGAACGCGCCCAAAAACCCTATTTGCAGCAGTTCGCGGCGAAATACGCCCACGTCGTGCCGGTGTGCTTGGTTCTTCATAACCTTTGGTTCTTTTATCTGTGAAGCATCTGCCCAATCGAAAAGCATCAAACGAACTCCACGCTTATATTCATTTGTTGTGTCCGGCGTGAAGCGTCCCTCCACCATGACTGCCACAAACGTTCCTGTTTTTGCATGGCTTTTCCGGCTTCTTCAGATGTTTCAATCAACAGGAAAAGTTCAGGGGAAGAATGGCTCTCCTCGTCGAAAAACAATTTCAGCGCCAGTTGCGCATCCGCGCCAAAGCAACGCTGAACATGCGCGGGCGCTTCCAGAAGCAACGGCAACAGAAAAGAATATGCGCTGACAAAATCAACTATCGCGTCAGAACAGCGCAATGTATAATGCCGCGCTAGCGCATTGGCGTTGGGCAATTCAGCAGTTAAAGCGGTCATGCAAATCCTCCTGCCAGCCTTTTAAGGGTTAGAGAGCGAAAAGCGGCCAAGGTTACGCGATCATTCACTATTTGCTCTATTCAGTATACAGCGTGTTCCTGTTTTTGTCCTGCCTCAGTGTCATTGTCTGTTCACGGTTGACGCTGACCGGGCGCGTAGAGTACACTTGTATTAAGATTGACGCCATTGGGCAAGCAATAAACCCTTGATACAGGAAGAACTTGGTTATGAGAACCTATCACGTCGCCATTGCGGGCGCGACCGGAGCCGTTGGCACGGAATTTTTGCAACTGCTGGAATCGCGCGAGTTTCCCCTGCAATCCCTGCGCCTGCTGGCCTCGGAACGCTCCGTAGGCCGAACGCTCGCCTTTCGCGGCAAGCCGCATACCGTTGAACTGCTTGTCGGAAGACAGTTTCAAGGGCATTGACATCGCCTTTTTTTCCGCCGGGGGTTCGCGCAGCAAGGAGTTCGCGCCGCCTGCCGTCCGTTCCGGCGCGCTCGTGATTGACAACAGCAGCGCGTACCGCATGGACCCGAATGTTCCGCTTGTGATTCCCGAAGTGAACCCGGACGACATTGCCGAACACAAAGGCATTATCGCCAATCCCAACTGCTCAACGATTGTGATGCTGATGGCGGTCGCGCCCCTGCGCAAATTGGCTCCCATTCGGCGCATTGTGGCGTCCACGTATCAGGCGGCGAGTGGCGCAGGGGCGCAGGCCATGCAGGAACTGTTGGAACAGACCAATGATGTTCTGCGGGATCGAGCCATCATGCCGCGCGTGTTCCCGCACCCCATTGCTTTCAACCTGTTTTCGCACAACACCAAAATTGACGACACGGGCTACAACGAGGAAGAGCGCAAAATGATCTACGAGTTGCGCAAAATCCTGCACGACCCGAACCTGAAAATTTCGGCAACCTGCATCCGCGTTCCCGTTGTGCGCGCCCATTCCGAAAGCGTCAACATCGAGTTCGAGGCGGGACAGCGCCCCACATTGGAAGCCGCCCGCGCCGCGCTTGCCCGTTTCCCCGGCGTACAAGTCGTGGACAACCGCGAGGAAAACCATTTCCCCATGCCCATCGAAGCCAGCGGGCGCGACGAGGTTCTGGTAGGACGATTGCGCTACGACCTGTCCAATGACGACGCCATAGAACTGTTCCTATCGGGCGACCAGATACTCAAGGGCGCGGCGCTCAACGGCATCCAGATCGCGGAAAAATGGATGCGAATGAATAGTTAAGATTGCACCACAGAGACACAGAGACACAGAGGTTTCACAGAGAAAGAACGAGAGAAAAATAGACAGTATTAACAGGATTTTTCAGGATGAACATGATAAACAACGGCAAAGGCATGTTGTTCTTTTCTCCTCGTCAACTCTCTGTGAAACCTCTGTGTCTCTGTGTCTCTGTGGTGAACATGGAGGTTTAGTATGCGGACGGCGGTATTTGGGCGG
This sequence comes from uncultured Chthonomonadaceae bacterium, assembly GCA_963817895.1. Classification (GTDB taxonomy): domain Bacteria; phylum Armatimonadota; class Chthonomonadetes; order Chthonomonadales; family Chthonomonadaceae; genus CAWFQB01. The sequence goes on along the minus strand of CAWFQB010000001.1, from coordinate 250,304 downwards.
GTGCTGACGGCGATGGTGACGCCGTTTGACGCGCAGGGGCGCATGGATGAGGATGGCATTGCGCGGATGGTCGCGCATTTGCTGGACAACGGCTCGGACGGCATTGTGGCGGCGGGCACGACGGGCGAGTCGCCCACGCTTTCACATGACGAGAAACTGCGCCTGTTTACGCTTGTGAAGCAGGCGGTTGGCAATCGGGGCAAGGTGATTGCGGGTACGGGCGGCAACGACACCGCCGCGAGTATCCGACTGACGCAGGAAGCGGCGGAATTGGGCGTGGATGGCGCGTTGCTGGTTGTGCCGCCGTACAATCGCCCCTCGCAGGAGGGCTTGTATCAGCACTTCAAGGCGATTGCCGTCTGCCGTGCCTGAACTGCCGTGTATGCTGTACAACGTGCCGCCCCGAACCGCGCAGAACATGGACGCGGCGACAACCATTCGGCTGGCGAACGATGTTCCGAATATTGTGGCGACCAAAGAAGCGGCGAACAATCTGACGCAGGTGGCGGAAATCGTGGGCGGCACGGATGAGGGTTTCAGCGTGTACAGCGGCGATGATGCCATGACCCTGCCCCTGCTGGCGGTTGGCGGGCAGGGCGTCGTCAGCGTGACCGCGCATCTTGTCGGCAAGGACATGCAGGCGATGTGCCGCGCCTTTTTTGCCGGACAATCTGGACGAAGCCGCGCGACTTAACATCAAAATGCTGCCGATTGTCCGCGCCTGCTTCCAGCCGACAACGCCCTCGCCCGCGCCGCTCAAAGCCGCGCTGCAAATGCTTGGACTGCCTGCCGGCTCGCTCCGCCTGCCGCTCGTGGAGGCCAACGATAAAGAAAGGAGTCTTGTCAAAACGGCATTGGCTAATTACGGCCTGCTTTGATACGTACAGGTTAGATAGACATAAGGGCGTACGCTGTACGGACTGCGCCCCTTAATACGAACACATTTTGAACCACAGGCACATAGCAACATTGAGGATTGACACAGGCAGGTGAAAGGGTACTCTCCATTCCGCTCCCTCTCTCGCTTTTCTCTGTGAATCCTCCGTGTTCCTGTGCCTCTGTGGTTCAAATTTCTTCCCGAAAGGTACGATTTTGGCTGATATTGAAAACGGCACGAACGGCAAACTGCAAATCATCTCTCTGGGCGGCAGCGGCGACATCGGCAAAAACATGCTGGCGTTTCGCTATGAGGACACGATTCTCGTTGTGGACTGCGGCGTCAGTTTCGCCAATGAAGAACAGCCCGGCGTTGACCTGATTATTCCCGACATTACCTATCTGCTGGAAAACCGCGAAATGGTCAAGGGCATCTGCCTCACGCACGGGCACGAAGACCATATCGGCGCGCTGCCATATGTGCTGAAACAACTGCCGCTTCCGCTGTATGGTACGCCTCTGACTTTGGGCATGGTGCGCGAAAAACTCAGCGAACATGGACTGGTGGCGAGTACCAGTTTCAACCCCTATCCGGCGGACAGCGGGACCGTTCAAGTTCGGGCCGCTGTCGGTTCGCGCCGTTCACGTCACGCACAGCCTGCCGGACGCGGCCAGCCTGATTATTGACATCGCCGGTCGGGAACGGTCGTGCATACGTCCGACTTCAAGATTGACAACACGCCCGTTGATAACCGCCTGTTCGACGCCAGCCGTTTCGCGCAGGTCGGGGACAAGGGCGTTCGCCTGCTGATTTCCGACAGCGTGAACGTGGAGCGCAAGGGCTGGTCGCCTTCCGAGCGCAGCCTGATTCCGGTTTTTGAACGGTTTATGCGCGACAGTCAGGGGCGCGTGATTGTGGCGACGTTCGGCTCGAACCTGCACCGCGTACAAACGGTTGTGGATACGGCCACGCGGTACGGGCGCAAGGTGGCGATTTTCGGGCGCAGCATGACGCAGAATGTGGCAACGGCGCGGTCACTGGGCATTTTGCGCATTGCCGACAACCAACTGGTAAAAGTAGAGGACATCGGCAAGTACCATCCCACCGAAATCGCCATTCTGACAACGGGCAGTCAGGGCGAACCGCTTGCGGGCCTGACGCGCATGAGCCGCGACGAGAATTCCAAAATCCAGATTGACAAAAGCGATACCATCATTTTGTCGTCCACGCCGATTCCGGGCAACGAAGATATGGTATGGCGCGTGGTCAACCGCATTTTCCGGCTTGGCGCGACAGTAGTATACGAGGCGATTCAGAACGTGCATGTGTCCGGGCACGGCTATCAGGAAGAACTGAAAATGATGATCAACCTGACCCGCCCGGATTTCGTCGCGCCCTATCACGGCGAAGCGCGGCACTACCATGCGTACCGGCAAATGGCGCTGGACATGGAGTACCCGCCCGAAAACATCCTGACGTTCGATGTCGGGCAGATGCTGGTCATGGACGAAAACGGCGTCCGCAAGGGCAAGGAAACGGTTCCGCACGGCAGCGTACTCGTAGACGGCATTTCCGCGGGCGGCGTGTCCGATGTGGTGTTGCGCGACCGTAAGCATCTGTCTACGGACGGAACCGTGATCGTCACGATGACAATGGATCGCAGCACAGGCGAAGTGCTTTCCGGCCCGGATTGGCTGTCGCGGGGCTTTCTCAAGCCCGAAGACAGCAACGAAATCTTCGAGGCGGCCAGCGAAAAAGTCTGTCAGGCGGTGGAAGAACTCAACTACACGGAAGGCTCGGATGTGGACACAGTTCGCGTCACCGTCCACGATATCGGTAGCCAAATACCTGCGCAAGCGCACCACGCCGCCGCCCCGTCGTGGTTCCCGTGATTATGGAAATCTAAGTTCAGGTGTTGGGTGTTCCGGAAATGCGGCGTTTCTCTCTGCGGCCTTGCGCCACAATCTTTCATTATCGAAGATTGTGGCGTAAGGCCGTTGACTTCTACAAAAAGGGGTTGACTGTTGAAGCCGGCTATGCTATATTGTTGACGTAAGATATTTCAAGCGACTTGAATTGGCGTGTGAGGTAAATGTGCTGCGACACGAACAGCCCGAAGAGCAACAGCCGCAAGTTACCATTAAACAAGAGGTTCCTGCCAATACGTCGCTTGTAATTCCTGTCGTCCAAAAGTCGCAGGAAATAACGCAGCAAACGCAAGCCGTTGCGGAAGCAATTCTACAGCAAAAGAATGAAATTGTTAGAAGTGATGTTATTGCCGAACTTGATGCGCGAATAGGCCGCGCTTCCAGTGTTAACGACATGGAGGCATTGCTAAAAATTCGCGCGGAACTGTTGAAGCAAAACGCTGTATTAGAAGAAAAACGACATGGCCGCCGCATGGATTACTGGCAGATGCTCTACAAAGCGGCGATGACGTTGCGGCATGGGATTAGGCGCGTTTCTGGTCAACAAAGGTTATCCTACGGAAGGTTTTCTGGCGCTTGGCGCAAGTTTTTACCCTTTGTCGGGCAAGTTTGTGATGGCAATGCTGACACAAGTGTTCGGTAAAGGGCAGCAAGCAAATCAAGACAAGCAGGAGACAAACGATGAGCAGCGAACAAACAGTTCCGATGCTGACAAAACAATCCGGTAGCATACGTTCAACGCGCATGTCTTTGAATGTAAATGGGGGGTTGCTGCTGCTAATAACGCTTTGCCTTGTAGTAATCATTGCCAACGTTTACACAGCTCATCAGCCAGCCGGAACCGGCAGTGTTCTCCTGCCGTCCGCCATAGTTCACATTGCCGCATTTATGTTGGGACTGTTTCTCATGGCATTTTGCGATCAGATTCGTAACAGAGACATCTGAGAAACGCGCTGCAAGACAGAAGCGCTGCAAACAAGTTTGTTTACCCATTCATGCCTTATGGACAAATCAGTATAACATTGGACAATCGCGCTGCCCCGGCATATAAAATGCCGGTTATTAGGCCTGCGGCCAACCGTCCTGCCGACTGAGGATTGTGCAATGTTCAAATGGTTTGTCCATTAGATGGGCTTACAACCCCGTACGGATATAAATCTGTACGGGGTTGTAACAGTTAATAAATCCCTGTAACAGTTGCGTTTTTGCCTGCGCCGGAGAGGAATAAGGAAAAATAGTGAACACGCCGGAAGAACAGAAACACTACGAACAAATCTATCAGCCTGCCTGGCAATCATGGATCAGGAATGGCTGGATGCCGGGAAAACCAGAGAAGAACTGGATCAGGAAAGACAACTCATTACGCTTTTTGGCAGACTGCTTGCTTCTGGTCGCGCGGAAGAAGAGATAGACGCTGAATGGCAAGGCAAGTCTAACGCGGAGATTCTTACAGGCATACGCTGCGCCTGTTTCCATGTAGCACAGGATGACCGATGAACACGCCAGAACAACAGGAAAGAACTAATCGCGCCATGCAGCAGGCGCGGGAAATCATACGGCAAGAATGGATAGAAGCCGGGAAGACTGAAGAAGAATTAGATCAGGAAGAGCAACTTCTCGAAGTCTTTGATGAGTTATTGGGAGAGGGACTCGAACCGGAAGACATTCGCGCCGAGTGGAAAGGCAAGTCCAATGCCGAAATTCTATGCGCTTACGCCGCGCCGGTTTCCATGTAGCGCAGGGAATAGAAAGAGGGTACAGGAAAAATGCTTGCTAACGGCGAAAATAGCGTAGCGCAAGGGGCGGCTGTGTCGTCCAACACATAATGCCGGACTCGCATCGGGAGATCGGAGTCAGAAGAGGGAAAAGGAGCCGTCCATGAAAAACCCGCGTTTATGGGGCAAGCCGCTGCTTATACTGCACCTGTTGTTTTGCTGTTTGTGGCTGTATCTGTTTGAAACGCGGCAGGAGCCGCCCGAATGGATGTTTCTGCTGGCCCTGTGGACGATACTGGGCATTCAGTTTACGTGGGGCTTCACGGTCGGGCTGATTGTCGGGCCGAGCCGCGCCAAACGCATGAACCTGTGGTGGAGCCTGCTGCTAAGTTTCCTGCCGATGTACTTTTTCTACCACATCTCCCGGTTCATCGGCGACGAGTTGGGCGCGTTCTGGGGCGGCATGTACTTCCTGACGTTCGCGGTGATTGTAGCAAGCGAAACGTTTGCGGGCGTCCTGCTCGGCGCGAAAGCGCATATCGCAGTGGTGGGGAGTGGGGAGTAGGTTGTTAGGTTGTTAGGTTGTTAGGTTTACCATGCCAACCATAAGGAAATGTGTTGTGACACGCATTACCTTAACAACCTAACAACTAACACCCTAACAACCTCAACATGGGGGCGAATGGGGTCTGGTGGCCTTCGCGGTCTTCAAAACCGTTTGCGTGGCGGCTAATCCGTCATGGGTGAGTTCGATTCTCACGCGCTCCCGCCAAATTTCCGTTGTTCGGGTAACAGATGACTTTATGAAGCAATGGCGGCTTCAATCTGCTTGCACTGCTGTACAATCGCGCGCAGGAATTCCGCCGCTTCGATTCCCTGAATCAGCCGGTGATCGAAGGTGAGCGCGAGATTGGCGACGATCTGCCCGCCCTGCTCGAACGTGGAACCGATGAACAGCACGGCGACGGCGGGCGCGACAAGCACCGGAATCGCGTCCGTGAGTTCATACGGCCCCATGTAGGTTAGCAGGAATTGCGTCGTATCGCTGGCCTGATCTTCGCCTTCGCGCGCCCGCTGAATATTAGCCTGCGCGGTTTGCACAAAGGCCGCGAAGTCCAGCGTATCCGCGTCGGGTACGGTGGCTATGGTCAATTCTCCATGTGGCAGCCCAACGGCAATGCCCATATTCACATGCTCGTATTCGCGCTGAACCGTTTCGCCGACAAGCGTGGAGCGGAATTTGGGATGCTCTTTGATAACCTGCGCCACGCAAAACGCGAAAATCTGGAACGAGGAGGGCTGCAATTCCGGGTTTTGCCCGCGCAGGCGTTCCGCGAGCTGACGCAGACTGCCCCATTCAATGGATCGCTTGGCGGTTGCGGGTACAACGATTTGCGCGCTGCGCTTGATGCGATAGATAAAAGTGCGCTGCTGCGCCGTGAGCGCGCGTTCCGAATAGCGGAGAATGGTTTCCGGCGTCGTAGCGGCAGGCGCAGAAGTTTCGCCCATTTCGCGCAGGGCAAGATAAGCGTCCACGTCCGAGGGGAGCATTTTACCCCCGACAGCGGGTATCTGCCGCATCTCGTCTTCCAGAATGTTTTTTTCGCGGCAATACGCGCGGGTACGGGGCGGTATCACAATATCCGCGCCCTCGCGAATGGACAGATGTTCCGCTGCGGGGAAAATATGAGTCGGCGCGGCGGCAGCGGAAGCGTCGGCGGTTTCCGTCACTTCCATACGCGCAATGGCCGCGCCAATGGGCATGACCGATCCCTCTTCGCCAAGCCATTCCTTCAGAATACCCTCGTAAGGCGACTCCACTTCCATAACGGCTTTGTCCGTCTCCATGTTATACAGCAGGTCATCCCGCCGCACAAAATCGCCCGGCTGTTTCAAAAACTTCTGGATAATGACTTCCTGCAAACCCTCGCCCATCTGCGGAACAGGCACGTCAATGATTGCCATGAGTAACTCCCGGGGTAGGTTGTAGGTTGTAGGGAATGGGGAGTAGGACAAACGCGCGAGTTGAACAACGTTTTCCTACCCCCTACTCCCCACTCCCTACTCCCTGTATTAAAGACTGCCCAGCAGGGATGCGATGTAGTTGATTTGTCCCTCGTGATACGCCATATTCCAATTGGGATACGCCAGAATTTGCCCCAACGTTTGGACGCCCCAGGGCATGGTAATCTCGATGGGAAGCGCGTCGTCCGGGGTGGCGCGAATGGCGGCGGCAACCTTTTCCGTGTTTTCCAGCAGGCGCGCGTGAAGCTGATCCCACGGCAGGGCTTCCGTTTCGGCCATGTCGCGAAAGAAAACATCCATCGCGCTGCCGCTTATCGGAAACTGATGTGTTTCAACCAGCGAGGCGGTATAGCCGTTGAGCAGGGCGCACTCGGCAAACTGGTTTTGCGCCGAGCGGGCTTTCTCTTCGGGCTTCCAGCCGCGCTTGTCTTCCGGCAGGCGCAGAAACGCGGTCACTAAATTCTCCGCCTGTTTTGTTGTGGCGGTGGCGAGATACTCCTGCATCGTGTTGGACATGGTATTGTTTTCTCCTGTGGGGTGTGGAAGGGTAGAAACGTCTCGTTTGTCTACGGTTTTGTGTCTACTATTCTTCCCGCGTTTAATTCGCGCAGGACGCGGTACATTCCTTCTGATTTTTAACTTATTACGTTGCACAAGCGAAAATATTTATGGGCGTGGAAAGGGTATAGGGCAGACCATCATACACAAAGCCGAATTCGCCGAACAGCGCCATGAATCCTTCGGCGGGTTTACGAAGGCTGGTCCGCCACTCCTCCCACTTGTCGCGTGGAATATGATTGGGCGAGTTCCAACGCGCGGCGCGAAAGTCGCGCGTTGTGGAATACGCAATCCAGAGACGGACATCTTCGGTCAGGTTTCCGGCGTTTAGAGAAACGAAATTTCCCATGTCCGTCACGTTTAGAACAGGCGCGGGAAGGTTGTCGCCTGCCACAATGGCGCGGACGAAGGCCGTCAGAGTGGCATACACGCGGGAAGGTTCGCCCAGAAAATGCCCCGTATTCGGCACATACAAAACGTGTTTGGGATCGGGCAGGTCGGGCCAGTAGAGGTTGAGCGCGTCCGTCATCCAGTACGAGTTGTTCGCGCCATTGATAATCAGTTTGGGCAGTGTCAGGCGGTCGCGATACGTATAGGGGTCAATCATCTGCGCCAATCGCGCGCCTTCGGGAGTCGCCATTCGCGTTTGCAAATCCAGTTCCGTGTAGTCGTGGATGGACGCGCTATATCCGCCCGTGATTTCCCGCTGATGTGGCATCTGCGCGAGAAGGTTGAGGTTGTCGTACACCATCGGCAGAATAGCGGCGACGCGGCCCGATTGGGCTTCGGCAACAGCGGTCAGCCACGAAGTCCAGCCCCGCTTGGAGGCTCCTGTAATCAGAAAGCGCGTAAAGGGTACGAGTGGAGCGACTATCGAATCCGCATTTTGACCGTCTGCCGCCTGTCCTGTGGCCGTTCGTTGGGCTGCGCCCGATGAACCACTCGCCGCCTGCTGGCTGAATTCCTGTAAGGCATCCATTGCCCGTGTCACGCTTTTCACCATCGGAAACAGCAGGGGCCATGTCGCGTCCCCCGTTTCCAGATAGCGGACGAGGGTATGGGCAATCAGCGCGTCCTCCAGCAGTCCGTCAAATAGCGGCTGATTGGGAACGTCGTACAGAAACGCGCAGGCAATACCCGTAGCCGCCGCCGCCTGTATGCCCAGTTCGGTTTCGGCATTTCCGCCCTGCGTGGTGATGTACAGCAGAACGGCATCCGCGCCGATTGCCGTAAGCGAATGAGGCGCGAACAGTTGCAGTCGGTGCGTCCACGCCCGCCCCTGCCAGATTTGCGATGTGAGCGCGAACTCGTAAACCGTAGCATACGCATGGGAGGACATATTCTGCAATGTCCATTGCAGCGCCCCATCTTCGGCCCCCACATAATCGCTCAACGCTTCCGCATCGCTCATGCCAAACTCCTTTCACAATAGACTATGCCACTATGAACTGTAGTTTAGCATGTACGGTCGCCGGAACGCCGCTTTTTCCTCTTCCTTCTTGTTTTCTCACGCTACTTCTTGTCTTCGGGTGTGACTTCGATCTGTGTTTTGTCGCTGCGGTCGTTGGGGATTTGCAGCGGCAGCCAGAGCAACCAGTGCTGATCGAAAAAGGGGATGGGCTTTGTGTTGCCTTCCAACTTCCATGAAATGATGATCTGCGTGTTTTGCGTTGCCGGGGCTTGCGCGATCTTGAGCAGGGCGGGCGTCGCGCAGTGTACCTGCGCGGAAAAACCGCGCAGGTTGGCGGGCGTAGTTGGCTGTCGCATGATGTTTAGAAACGCGCCGGTCAGCGCGGCCTGTTGCGGCGGCGGGGATATGGAGGACAGGCGCTGCCGCGCGGCCTCGTCCGCCGATGGTTCTCCTATGGATATGGACGGTTCTCCCGTCGGCAGGGACGCGAACGACTCGCTGCCGGCCTGTATCAGCGTCAGCAGTTCGCGCAACCCCTCCTGCGCGTCCAAATTCGCCATTGCTTCCCCGCCACTGTCGTTACTTAATGCCGCGTTCATGCCGCTGATTTGTTTGGGCGTAAGTTCCAGCAGGCGGCACAGGTCGCCATACGTCGGGATGTTCTTCTGGCGGCGCAGGCGAGTTGCGATGTCGCGCATCCAGCGGTCAGACACCTCGTACCGGCGCTGCGCATACCAGTCGCGCTTGCGCAGCAGCAGGGTCTTGCCCTGCATCCACCACAAATAACCGCTATGTTTACAAAAAGCGTCGAGCAGGGCGACGGGACTATGTGAGGGCGCGTCATCCGGGCTGAGATCGTGAATCAGGGCGGGACTGCGGTAACAATCGGCCAGAACCGGAACTTCGGCAATCGTGGAAAGCGTTCGCAGGCGGTCCAGCCACAACCCCTCCTTACCAATCTTGCGCAAAACGTCCACAGTGGGCAGGTCGGTTGTTGCCATGTCTTCCACTTTTGCCCTGTTTTCGATTGTGGTCGCTTTGCCCCGGACTGTCGGTTTGCGCGTATAAGGGTTGCCATGCGGGGGCAGCAGCCACTCGTCCGCGCTTTCAAACTCGCCCACGTACAAAAGCGTGTGCTGTCCCAGAACCACCTGTACCTGTAATGCGCTCAACCCGGCATTGTTGGTGCGAGTCAGGCGGAACCGCGCGCCGTGCTGTTCCAGTGATTCGGGCGCGTCAATGACGATGTGAACATCGGGAAATTCCGCCCGCTGTTTTTCGTCCAGCGCCTTCAGGGTCGTTACCACTTCGTTGAACCCCTCGCGCGCGATGTTCTGCTGCGTCGGCGTGGAGGTCGCAAAGGAGATGTTGACAAACCCGGCGGCAAACAGCGTATCGCGCTGTTCGCGGCTCAGTTGACTGTACAGCCGGGTCGCCTGCCGCCCGTGCGCGCTCGGGTCTTCCAGATTTTTGCGAATACGGTCATTCGCGGGCCGTTTGGCGAACTGTTCCGGCGTCTCGTCCAATGCCTTTACCTGTTCGTCCAAGAGCGCGCGGAAACGATTACCGGCGGCCTGTTCCAGATTGTCCTCGTAGTGCCGCGCGCTCAACCGCCGGATGAGCAGCCAGCGCGTTTGCCCGTTGGGAAGCGGGGCCATTTGCCACTCGTCGTTGTACAGGGCGGCCAGTTCGTTGAGCGTGTCGCCAAGCGGACGCGCGGGACAAAACGCGGCTACTTTATCGTCGCCCACATTGCCCTCGGCGCGTAGTGGTATGCCGGTTTTCGCCGATAACTGTGTCAGCAGGTCACTGACCGGGATTCCCTCCACGCGCAGCGACACCTTCTGCTTGAAGCGGGCGTCCTGAGCGAAAGGGGCAACAGTATCTGCGCGTCCCGAAAGCGGCAGCAACAGCATTGCGCATATTGGGAAAAGTGAACGCATCGGGAAGAAGGGCAGCGAGAAGAATGGTGAAGGGGTGGGGGAGCGAAAGCGCATGGTATTTTCCTTCCTGCGCAGCAGCGGCGCAGACCGCGCAAAGAAACGAAAGGGTATATTTCGTCTTTGGACGGATGCAGGAGGGATTGCGTTACACCGGCGCTCTGCCGCGTTCACATACTCCGCGCGAGATGTGATGTTCCTTGCCCTTTGCCCTCCTTTGCCCCTTTGCGGTTCCACTCTCCTGTGTCTTTCTCGTATTGGTTTTTCCTCTGTGTTCCTGTGTTCCTAGCCGCAGGCGGGTGGTTCGTTCAAATCGGCAGTTTGCCGGACAGGGCATTTTCGCCGATAGCGGTCAAGAGGCTGGTGCAGCGTTCGGTTCCATGCAGGCTCATTTTCACGCGGGGCAGGTGAACGCCGTCGCTGGGCAGGGCAATGGAAAGGGTGGGCGCGAGGGGCGTGAACAGGAGAGTTTGGCTGCCGCTGCGGGCGGCGGACAGGTGCAGTTCCACGCCCTGCGCCTGAAGGATGTCGGTCACGCGGATACCGAACGAGGGGTCAATAAAGTTGCGGCCCTCGAACACGCGGATGGCGGGCAGGTCGAGTTGCCCGTCCCCGATGTTGTTGATGTAGGGAACATCGGCGTTGGCGATCAGTTTCAGGTTGGGCGCGTGTTTTTGCAGGAAGGTGACGCCTTTTTTCGCCACGTCCATCGCGCACTCTTCGGCCATGACGAGCATCGCGCCCACATGCGGGCTGTCGAGCGCGCGAACGGCCTCCACAACGGAATACAGCGTGACGCGGGGATCGAGGGCTTTGCCTTCAATCACATCGCCGTCAAATGTGGTTTCTTCCTGAAATGTCCAGACGGTGCGGTAGGGGCGGATATGTTCGCCGCGCATGACAAGTCGTTCGTCCTCATCTTCGGTAACGACTTCGCCCTGCACGGGAAAGGTATCCGCGCTGTCGGCAAGGTAATCGAACGCCTGAAGTCGGGCATCCGCGAAAATGTGGGGTTTGTTGCCCCAGAAGCGGGCGTTATAGCCACTCCCCTGCGCTTCGGTTCGCGCGCCGTAAATGCAGCCACCGATCTCGTCCATGTGCGCGACAAACACGACCTGCAAGTCCGAAATTGCCGCGCCCGCCTTCTGAAACAGGCAAAATCCGTCCGGCACAAGCGTTTGCGCATAGCCCGCGCCGAACCGCCCCGCCAGCAATTGAACGCATGGCCCACACGCGGTTCCCACAGACGGAACTTCCGTCAATGCCTTTAGAAACTCCCGGTCAATCATTTGCTTTTCTCCTGCGTAGATATGGAGGATAGTATACCTGCCCCTTTGTGCCGGGGTTGCAATCGGTTCCACAAAACGGCTACAATTCCGAAGCGAAAAAACCATCAACGTAGGGACACAACATGTTGTGTCCGCATGGGCTACTGTGTCCGCGTGGGCTATTGCATCCGCATGACAGGGCCAGAGGAGCAGCGCAGCTATGGAAGCAGGCGAGATCGAGGAACTGCGGGAACGGCTGGAAACGCTAGTACGCGAACGATGGGGCGAGAATGATCCCGATGTAGAGGTTTCCACGACCCTGCGCAAAGACAACAAGATAGATATGCGGGTGGTGTCGCGCCTGTTCGAGGGCAAGGATGGACTGGAACGGGAGGCGTTTTTTTATCCCGTCTTCGATCCCGTGCCAAAAACCGAAATGCTGCACATGACCTACTGCCTGTTGCTCACGCCACAGGAATCCGCCCGCAATTTCGCCGTTCCCCACTCAAACTTAAACCAAAATGATGCCGATAACTGGCAGTAGGGAGTAACCAATTGAAGATACAAACACGTTACATAGTTTTGGGCGCGTTGCTGCTGTCGAACGGGCTGGCGGGATGCCGCAGTTCGGAAAGCATGGACCCGGACGCCGGTTCGATGGGCGCAGCCGCGCAGGGAGCGGGCGGCACGGGCGTCGGGGCGCGCAGCACACAGGGACAGGGCAACGTCGTGACCGGCAGCAGCACCCAACGTTTGGGTACGGGCGCAGGCGGCCCGGTTTCCGTTCCCGGTCCGGGCCAGAGCGGACGCTAAGGAGTGAGAGTTGAGAGTTCGTAGTTGATAGTAAGACAGGAACTACGAACTTTTAGCGTTTACCCGCTTCGGAGCAAATACAGGATTCTGCCCGCGCAAACGTGAACACTACAACACATACAAGAGCGCAGCAAGGCTGAAGCGGAGTGGGTTATCGTGTTCACCTCGGAAACCGTTACGTTTTTCTTTACTTCCTGTATAATCGAAGTAGCCTTCCTGTGCAGAGTACGCCCGCGAACTTGAGCGTATTGGTTTCCTTCTTAAACTTCGGAAGAGGGTCAGAGGAGAGGGCTATTTTTGAAATTGGAGAAAACCCATGCTGCGGTTTCACTCACCTTTGTTATCTGTATTCGCCTGCCTGAGCCTTGCCGCTCTGCTGTGTCATCTTGCGCCCGATGCGCGTTGCGATACCCGCGACGATCAGAAACGCGCCCTGCTTGCCCATGTTCACCGCGTCGTCGTGATTCCCGCGTTTTTCGGCACGGATACGCTGACCAAAGCCGACAAACTGGCCGACAACAACAAGCCCAAAGCCGGACAGGACACGCCGAGCAACGCCCCCGCGCCTACTCCCCCGAACCGCAAGCCCGAAGACGCGCGCCTGCTTCAGAACGCCGAAACCCTGCGCAAATTGCAGGATGATGTTCGCGCCACCCTGCCGCAGCGGCTTGCCAGACGCGCCGGGCTGGAAATCGTGTCCGCCGAAGAACTCGCTTCCGCGCTGAAAGACCTGCAACTAACGCCCGAAAAGATGTTCGAGAATGAGGGGCGCATGAAGGGTACGAAGTTTCCCCTGCCCCTGCCGCAGGCGGTTCGCGATGTCGCCAAAATCTGCCATGCGGATGCCGTTGTTCTGGGCGTTCTGGACGAGCCGCGCCGCGCCAATAGCCGCTACTTTTTCGACCCGCTGTACGGCTTCAGCTACGAAACCGGGTATGTGGAAACGCACGCCGGGTTCTACCTGATGCTGCCGGACGCGACCGAAGGGCTGCACGGCTATATGCGCGTCCGCAACCCCCTGAGCCGGGTTGCAGGCCACCCGTTCGTATTAGCCGACTGGATAGACGCGCAGGACTTGATGATCGAAAACATGATGGACGAATGGACGTACTACCTGCCGCGAAAGCCGTGAGAAGTGGGATACAGAGCAAAGCAGGGATGGCCGATTCGCTTCTAACCGTGGGGAGAGCGGAGAATTCGCATTAGAAGCTATGTTGCCGCTGAATTTGACGCAGAACCTGTACCAACTTGTCAACAGTCGTTACAGGATTTTGGCGGGAACAGGGAACATCATCCGCGTGAAAGTTACGCAGTCTTTGCGCATACCGCGTCGCAAGTTCTTCATCTCCTTTTGTTTGGAGCAATGCATAAATTTCCGGGTCATTCTTTTCGTGCGCGCGTCCTAAATGCTTGCTCAACCGATCTTTGTAGCTGGAGCGGTGCAGGGCGGCATCCTGATACTCAAAATGCAGGAGATACCATAGTTCAAAAGCCTCATTGGTGTAGGCGACATGAAAACCTTCATGTTCGCGGCTCTGCACTTTGCTGATGGCGTTATCAAACCGATCTGCCGGGAAACTGTCACGGTCGAAAACACACCACACCTGATCGAATGGCCCATCCTTTTCATACAGACGCTCTGCTTCTTCAACCACCCGGATAGTTTCCAAACCCGCGCCAAACACATCATTGGTCACTCTGAATTGATGGAAATAGTTCGGTTCCGTCTTTTCGCCCTCACAAACGATGAGAATACGAGGCAACGGGCTGCGAATCTCCAGCCTCTCGCTTCGGCTGTCGCTTGTACGGGTTCCCGCAAACCCGAATTGTTTCCCGGTTTGTCTTCCTTTTGTCATGCGCTCACCTGTTGCAGCCCGGTGTCAATTTCCGCCTCATTTTCTTCGCGCCGGAATTCTTCGATAAACACTCGTCTCAGATCGCCTAAGTACGGGATTGCGCCGTAACGCCCCTGAATATAGTTCTTTTCAAAGTGTTCGTCATTGCGAATGGCCTTGCCCGATCCATTCGGGGAGAGCAGCTTGAACTCTGCCAGAGAATACAGATGTGAGGCGGCAGTACGATCTTTTTCGACAAAATAGATTTGATCCCGCCGCAAACGATGGCGATCCAGCAAGTTGGTGTCGTGCGTCGCGCAGATAAGCTGCGCATTTTTAGGGTTGGTTTCCGGCGAGTGGAACAACTGCAGAATCGCAGCCGTGATGAGTGGATGAAGACGAGCATCAATCTCGTCAATAAACAACACCCAACCATGCGTGAGAACATCCACAAGCGGCCCTGTAAGCGCAATCAGTTTCTGCGTACCCTCCGATTCGATTTCTCCGGCAGAAAAGGTTTTAGCCTCTTCAATCCTTCCATCAGAGTTTCGGATTGCATGGCGGGTGCGCAATTCTCGCCACACGCGATTTTGCGGGACATCTGGGAGCAACACGAGCGAGTCTTTGTCATTACTCGCAGCTTCATTTGCCAGCAACTCCTGTAGGCGCGCGACAGACGCAGGCGTAGGGATTTCGCCAACAGATAGGCCAGTAATATCGAGGTCGAGACGACGAACAATGTTTTCGATTTGTTCGCGGTAAGTTCCCTGTTCTATACATTGCATCGTATAGGGCAGGTATCCTTTATCCTCCACGGTGTTGAGGGTGCGACAAGAGGTTAGAAACCAATCGCGTATGCGCTTGGCAGTTCCGCCCTTTTTGAACTGAGCAACCACTGAGAGAAAAAGTTTATTGTCCAGATTAAGTTCTTCCAGCCCCCGGCCCTGCCGAAAGCGGTCACTTATCTCAATGCCCTCTTCGTCTCGCGTAAACAGCGGAACCTCGCGGATTGTCGGCGTATAAAAAAGCCATTCTTTTACAACTTGTTTTGTCGTCACCGAAAAGCCGTATCGGTACTGCAAGCCTTCCAGTAAAAAGACAGCCTCGAAAGTGGAGGGACCGGCAGCCGCAACACTATCGAAAAGAAACGGTTCGACAGGAATGGTGTCTTCATCCTGCAAACGCGCGGAATTTCGAATGAATTGCCGCATAAAATTCATTGCTTTGAATATGTTGCTCTTGCCGCTTGCATTTGCGCCATAAATCACCGAGGAGCGCAGCAGAGATAACTTATCACTTACCCGAATCAAGTTGTCGGTATCCAGTTGCGCATTACCCGACCGGATTTTAGCGGCAATCATGCTAAGTGTCACATGTTCGCGTATGGAGCGAAAATTTTCAACACTGAATTCTATCAGCATCTAAACCTCATTCTAAGAGCGGCAAGGCGTTGTTTTTGTGATTATACCACGAATAGTGGTTTTATATCGGCGCAAACGCGAGCTATCAAGATTGGAGATACAAAAGATTGCCTGTAGAGGCTGTGACGGAAACATCGAGATTACAGCTCTTCTCATGGCAATTGAGCAGGAAATCACGGCATATTTCTATAACTCCTCTTTTTGAAAGGAACGCTGCCATGCCTGAATTATCAACAGTATCAAATTCCTGCCGCATTCCAACGGCGTTATGCTTCGATGTCGAGGACTTGATTGCGCCCGAAGCCGACGACGCGGTGTTGTGGATGGCCGAAATCCTGCGCGAGTACGGGCTGACCGGCTCGTTTATGCTCGTGGGCGAAAATGTCCGCCTGTGGGAACGTCGCGAACGGCAGGACGTGATCGAAGCGCTGAAATGCCATCATCTCGCCTTTCATTCCACATGGCACTCCACGCATCCAACAACCACGGAACTCTGCCTGCCAACGGATTTCGCGCAGGGCATGGACACGGTTTGGAACTGGGACCAACAGGGCTGGCAGGATACGGAGCGCATTTTGGGCCGTCCCCTGCTCGGATGGGCGCGAACGGGCAACAGTTGGTCGCCCTCCGTTGTCGGCCTGATGGGGCGCATGGGCCGCGCGTATGCCTACAGTCAGGTTCGCCTGCCCGGTCATAACATCTGCTGGTACGGCGGCTGCCTGAACTTCTATTTCGATGGCGGTTTCGGCGGTTTCGACACGGCGTTTTATGACGACGCGATATTCGACGCCCGGTTGGAGCGGGTTCAGCGGCAATTGCGGGAGTACATCGGTTCCGAGCGGAAGGGGGCGGAATGGCTGAATTTCTTCATCTGCCACCCCACGCGGGCCATCAGCACAGAGTTTTGGGACGCCGTAAATTTCGCCAGAGGAGCCAATCCGCCCCGCCACGAATGGAAGCCAGCCGCGCAGCATGATCCCGCCCTGATCCCCACCATGCAGGCGAATTTGCGCCGCCTGTGCGCGTATCTGCGCAACAATGAGGAACTGGAAATCATCGGTTGGGGCGACATGATTGCCCGCTATGACGGCCAGCGTTCCGGCGCGAGTCACACCGAACTGGAAGCGATTGCGCGGCAAATTGCCGGTGAACAGCAGGTTTTGTTTACCGACTTCTTCACAGCCGGGGAAATTCTGCTGATGCTGTGCCAGTCCGTTGTAGAACCCCGCGAACATTACGTCCGCCCGAATATCTACGGCCCGCTGACCATGCCGCCCGTGTCCACGCCAGAGCAGACGGATGCGCAGGCTATCAAGCAGGCGGCAAAAACCGTTCTGGAAGCAGCGCGGTCAAGGTACTTGCCTGCCAGTGTCGAGGTTGGCGGGCAAACGGTTGGGTTGGGAACCTTTTTCGTCGCGCTTGCCGAAGCGCTTGCCGGACATTCGCGAATTTCCCTGACTGCCATAACGCCTTATCCCGTTGCCGCCGACGCGATTGCCGCAGAAGTGGCGCGAGTCATTCCCGAATGGCCCATCCACCCCGACAACATGGACTTGACGAACCTGCTGGAACAGACCCGCCTGCAATGCTGGACGCTCAAACCCGCATGGCCGCGCGACATACCAATGGGAAAATAGCCGCGAATGAACGCGAATAAACGCGAATAACAGCCCAATATCTCGTATCTCGTATCTCGTATCTTCTCTCTAATATCTTCCAAAGGCCGATGTATGCGAACGACTCTTGCAGTGGAAACGCTTAAAACAGGGGAGCAACTCGCTATTGAGTGTGTCGTGCCGCCCGATGCGGAGCGCGACGCGCAGATACGCCCCTTTCTGGCGCACAAGCCGCCCCACTACCGCGAACACATTGAAGCGGCTCTAAAGGGGAACTGCGACGAGTTGGAAACGCGGTTTTATGCCGGCCTGCTGAATGGCGAGGTTGTGGGTACGATTATGACAGTCGAGGCGCATGGTATCGGCATCCTCGGCCACGTCCACACCCGCGAAGACCAGCGGCGCAAGGGTATTTGCGACGCTATCATGCGGCATCAGATGAGGGATTTTCACCGGCGCAACGGGCATGTTTTACTGCTCGGCACGGGGTATCAGAGTCCCGCTTACCACATTTACTCCCGTCACGGATTTCGGCGATTGGCCCAATGGCAAACCCGGCCTGATGCGCTACGACCGGGAACCGCAGAATGTGTTTGAACCCCGGTTTTTCGCGCCCAATGCCTGCGCCCCTGTTCCCGCCCACTGGAAACATTGGCCTCTCGTTGCCCTGCTCGCCGCCTGCCCTGAATTGCCTTCTGTATGCAGCAGGACGCTGAATGTTCAGGGCGCGACACTGCTGGAGGGGCCGTATTGCCGGTTCATGGCGGTTGACCGCAAGCGTCCCGACGCGCGGGCAGGCGTACTGGAAAACCAACAGGGCGCAGTGGTCGCCTTCGCCACCTGCGTTCCCGATACCGTTCAATCGGGCATTTCACTGCTGGATATGTTCGCGCATCCTGCCGTTGCCGCCGCGTCCCTGCTCACCCTGCTGGAGTCGCTGCCGTTGCCTGCCGGCGCAATCCACTGCTATGCGGATGCCGAAGACGCGCAGAAGATTACGGTCTTGCAGGAAGCGGGCTTTCAGCGCGTAACAACCCCGTCTGATCCATTCCGCGCAGAAAATACGGGAAATGAAGAGAATACAGAGAATATCTGCCGCAATGCAGGACTTTACGCCAGAGATTAAGAACAATGCCAGATGTTAAGAAACCCTTAAATCCTCCCGATTGAGCTTCAACCAGATTGAGCTTTAATCAGGAAGACCACACGCGAACCGGAGAACATCATGGCCCTGAACCCAACCGTTGTCAGCCAGTCCAACAGCAGCAGTATCTTCGAGTCGAACGACGCCCTGAAAACCTATTTGCAAGAAGTGCGCGAACGCCGGGAGCATCGGAAGTTTACCCGCGCCGAACGGGAACGCTTAGAAACGGCAATCGCGCTGGTCACGACAGAATTAGACGCGGCGAAAGCGGATGCCGACGCGGAAATCATTCTGGAACTGGAAGCCGTGTTGCAGCAGTTTACGCAGCGGCTGTTGCTGATAGCGGAACTGCCCCACGCCTTTGCCGTCGTCAATTCCCCTGCCGCCGAGTCCGTCACGTTCAAACATGCGCTATCGGAATCGCCCACTTTCCAGCTACCCGATTCTTCGCCACTCGAGAATTTACTGCCAACCGTCCCCTCCCCGCAAGACGTTTCACTCACCATTGAGGAAGCCCGCAACGACCTCCTTTTGCCTGAACTGGAAACCAATCAGATTTCCGCTTTGATAGAAACCAGCCGTAAAGATACAATCGTTGAGGCAGACATCAACGCGGCAGAAGAGTCATCTGCCAAACCACAATTTGAAGACGCGCCCGTTGCCGAGATTAAAGTCGCCGTTGAAACCACCCCTGTTGCCGCCCCGGTTCCCCCTGCCCCCATCGAACCTGCGCCGCTTTCCGAGGAGGAACGCGATGCGCGGGTGGCAATTCTCAACGCCGAACTGGACGCGATAGAAACGCGCTGGCAGGCAATTGACCGGGAGAGTTTGAGACGGTCAGAAGGCGGCCTGCATCGTCCCCGCTGCCTGCAAACCCGCGCCCTCGCCTGTGAATTGGGCCGTTTGAATACCCTTGCCAATCAGCAGGGCGTGGGCAAGGAGATGCGAGGGGCAATCGGCGGACTACGCGAACGCATGGAACTGGCGCGGGGGTATGCGGGCGACAACGCGCCGTGCCTGCCGTTTGAATCCACCTTCTGGAGCAATGTGGTCGCGCAACTCTCTGAAGAGGACTGGGCGGAACTGGCGGGTTTGTACGGCGCGGCTGGCGAGGCGCAGGCCGCGTATGAGTGGTACATGGAACACAAAGACGCGCTGGAAAGCGGAACCCGCTGGTCGCTGCTCAACGCCATTGCCGCCGTGCAGCAGCGCTTGTTTTGCATACTGGAGGAGTTCGACAGCAAGGATCGGCTGCAAACGGATTTGTACCTGAACCTTCGCGCCGCAGCCGACACCGAAGGCTATCTTACCGCCATGAACCCTGATATGGCATGGAACGAACGGGAGAGTATCGCCGCGCAGCTCCCCTCCCTGCTGCAAAACACGCAGCGCGTTTACGTCGCCAATCTGGAGCGCAAGGCCAAAGAAGCGCGTAAAGCGGCAGCTATCGAGGGGGTGCTGGAATGGTGTGTTCAGCGCAAAACGCAGGCGCTTTCCAAATTCACGCTGGACAAGCAAAAACTGGAACTGGCGCAACTGCTGGACGAGTGCATTGCGGCGGGAGTGCCGCCCACCCATTTGCAGGTGCGGAGCGCGCTGCTGGACATCGGGCCGTTGCTGCTGGAAAATCTGGCGAAGTATCGCAAATTTTTGGACGCCATCGTAACCGAGCGCAAGCGCAAGGGATTGGACCCGCCCGAAAAGAGCGCGGAGGA
The DNA here is from genome assembly GCA_963817895.1 of uncultured Chthonomonadaceae bacterium. Lineage (GTDB taxonomy): Bacteria > Armatimonadota > Chthonomonadetes > Chthonomonadales > Chthonomonadaceae > CAWFQB01. The sequence continues at coordinate 230,038 of CAWFQB010000001.1, read as the reverse complement.
AGAAGCGGGCATTGAGGAGGAAGACGAGCCTGCCGACAGCCAGATGGAGAACTACCGGCAGGTCGCGTCGCTGTACGTGGAGGGCCACAAACTGCTGATACTCGGCGGCGTGCCGCGCCAGCGCGTGTGCGAGGAGTTGGAAAAACAGCTTGGCTGCGCCGAAGTGAAGTGGCCGAACAGCAAGAAGAGCGACCGGGCAGGCAAGTTTCAGGGCGACATCAACCGAGCCGACATTCTCATCGTCGTGAAGAACTTTGCCAGCCATGAAATGACCGAAAAGGGCCGCGAATGGATGCGGGCGCAGAACAAGCCTTTCATTCTGCTGCCGAGCGGCTACGGCGTCAACCAGATCATTCACCAGCTTTACAACTACGCCACTATGCGCGAAGGCAATAATGATGTGCCAACTCTAATTGCGGCGTCCACCTCCCCGGCGTTTCAACTGACATAACTACCTCACCCCGGGCGTCCACCCGAAGGGAAGGACACCCCTCTCCTTGCCGCGCAACGCGCTAGGAGAGGGGAGCCACTTACGTAAAGCCCCTCTCCTAGCGAGGAACGAGCGGCAAGGAGAGGTTGTCCACAAGTGGACGCCCGGGGTGAGGTTCTCAGGAGACGAAATTTAATGCAGAGCAAGCAAGCGGCGTTAAAATTCAGCCAATGGTGGCTGTCGCTGATAATCGGAATTATGGCAATGCTGATAACGGTGAACAGTGTAGCGCAAGCCGCCCCTCACGCGAAGAAAATCGTGTTTCTGGCGGGGAAGAAAAGTCACGGGGCAGGGGAACACGAGTACGAAAAGGTATGCCGCTTGCTGGCGCGTTGTCTGGAAACTTCCCCGAACCTCAAGGGCTACCATACGGAAGTGGCTTTGTACGGCTGGCCTACAGACCCCAAAATTCTGGACGATGCCGATACCATTGTGCTGTACGCGGACGGTTCCGACCACAACGAGGCGGATCATCCCCTCTTAGTCGGCGACCGACTGGCGACAATTCAGAAGCAGATGAAACGCGGCTGCGGCCTTGTTTTGCTGCACTACGCCACCTTTGCGGGCGTGAAACATGGCGGGCCGGAGTATCTGGATTGGGCGGGCGGCTATTTCGATTACGAAACCGGAAGCGCGGCCAATCACTGGTTCAGCAAAATCAATACGCTGGACGCCATGCCTACACCCGCCGCGCCTGCCCACCCCATCAGCCGGGGCGTGGCCGCGTTTCCCCTGCGCGACGAGTATTACTACAACATGCGGTTTCAGGACGGGGACGCGCGCCGAACGCCCATTCTCAACATTGCCGTTGCCGGGGAAGCCGCGCCCCAAACCGTCGCGTGGGCGGTAGAGCGCGGGGACGGCGGGCGCGGGTTCGCGTTTACGGGCGGGCATCCGTATTCCAACTGGCAGAACGAGAATATGCGCCGCGTGATACTGAACGCCATTGTGTGGTCGGCAAAGGGCGAAGTTCCACCCGGTGGCGTACAATCTACGGTTTCGCCCGATTGGGACACCATTCACGCCCTGATTCTGACCGGCTACCACATGCCCGCGCACGACTGGCGAACGACCACGCCCGCCTTGCAGGAGATTTTAGGACAGGACAAGCGTATCCAGACGACTGTATGGGAAAACCCGGAAAAACTGGCGACGGAAGACCTGTCGCGCTATGACGTATTAGTTCAGAACTACTGCAATTGGGACAGGCCGAGTTTAAGTTCCGCGTCGCGCGAGAAACTGCTGCATTACGTTCGTAACGGCGGCGGTCTGCTGGTGATTCATTTCGCGAATGGCGCGTGGCGGGATTGGCGCGACTATTATGGACGGCTGGCGCGTCGGGTTTGGGTGGACGACAAAAGTGGGCATGACGCTTACGGGCCGTTTACGGTTCACGTCACGCATCCCGGCCATCTGCTCACGTCGGGAATTGCCGATTTTGGCACGACGGACGAACTGTATTTTCATCAGCAGGGCGACCTTCCCATTGATCCCCTGCTGACCGCCCGTTCCAAAACAACCGGGCAGGACGAGCCGCTTGCCTTCGCGTATGAGGAAAGGCAGGGGCGCGTTTTTCAGACATTGTTAGGGCATGACGCGGCGGCATTGCGCAACCCTGCCCATGCGGAAATCATCCGGCGGGCGGCGGCATGGGCGGCGAAGCGCGAAGTTCTGCCGCAGCCGGTTCTGGCATTGCCGCAAACTCCCGCGCCGCCCCATGTGGCGATTACGGAGCGCAACCCTGCCGGACGCTTCGGCAACGCGCTGAATCCGCAGGGCGTATCCTTTGCCGCAACGGGCAAAGCCATTTATCAGGAGCCGCCGCTCACCGTCGAGTGTTGGGCGAAACTCGATGGCAAAGACGGCTTCAACATTCTGGTCGCCAACAGCCCCAAAGAATCGCCCAAGCACTGGGAACTGTACACCACAGCGGGAACCGGAACCCTGAGCGCGTTTCTGCCCGGAGTGACGCCGCCCAACATCGATTTGGGCGTTTCTATCGTGGATGGCAAGTGGCACTATGTCGCCATGACCATGCTGCCCGAACGGGTGCGCCTGTTCGTGGACGGCAAACAGGTGAAAGATCAGGAGATCGGTTCGCCGCACCAGACGCCCAACATCGGGCCGCTCTGGTTCGGCTGCTATCCGCCCCAGAACATCGGCTGCGACGGACTGATAGACGAGGTTCGCATTGCCAAAATCGCCCGCGACATCAAACAAACTCCCACTGCGCCGTTTACCGCCGACGCGGATACCATCGGGCTATGGCATTTCGATAAACTGGAAAGCGGACGCTTTGCCGATGCGTCCGCAACCCACAACGCCGCCCAATTGGAAACGCGGGCGCAGGCGATTGCGGATACGCGCCCCCTTCCTCCCCTCCCCCGCGTATTCGTGTCCCTGCCGCATGTCAACCCGAAAACAAGCGTGAATTGGGCGGAAGTTGGCAACGACAAAGGCGGGATGCGCTACTCGCTTCTGACGCAGATCAACAAGAGCAACGTCAAAAGCCTGAAACCGGCGTGGACATTTCACGGCGGCGACGCGGCGCAGGGCGGGAGTACGATTGAGTGTACGCCGATTGTGGTTGACGGCGTGATGTACCTGACAACCGTAAAGTTGAGCGTGGTTGCTTTGGACGCGGCAACCGGTAAGGAGATATGGCGTTTCGACAGCAAAGCGGGCGGCGTGAATCGTGGCGTCGCCTACTGGTCGGACAACCTGCCCAATGGTAAACGGCGTATTCTCGTGTCGTTTACGGACGGCAATTTGTATTCGCTGGACGCGCAAACGGGCAAACTGGATGGGGAGTTCGGCACAAACGGCATTGTGGATTTACGGGCGGGCATCGAGCGCGACATTTCTAAATTCGGGTACGGCGCAACGTCCGCGCCGATGGTTTTTGAGAACAACGTCATTTTGGGTTTTCTGAGCAGCGAGGGCGGGCCGGGCGCACCCGGAGACATACGCGCCTTTGACACGCGAACGGGCAAAGAGGTATGGCGGTTCCATACCGTGCCGCGTCCCGGCGAAATAGGAAATGAGACGTGGGAGGGCGATAGCTGGAAGGAGCGTCCGGGCGTCAATCCGTGGTCCGGTTTCACCTTAGACGCGCAACACGGCATCCTGTTTTGCGGCACGGGTTCGGCGGCGTCGGACTTTTACGGCGCGGACAGACACGGCAGCAACCTGTTCGCCAACTGCACTCTCGCCATAAACGCCCGAACGGGCAAACGCATCTGGCACTTTCAGGAAGTGCATCACGATCTGTGGGATCACGACAACCCCTGCCCGCCCGTTGTCTGTACCCTGAAACGCAACGGCAAAACCATTGAAGCCGTCGCGCAGCCTACCAAAACGGGCTTTATCTTCCTGTTCGACCGGCTGACCGGCAAGCCCCTGTTTCCGGTTCACGAAGTTCCCGCCGCGCCGTCTGATATACCCGGAGAACAGGCGTGGGCCACGCAGCCGGAACCCGTCCTGCCGCTTCCGCTGTCGCCGCAAACCTTTACTGAATACGACGTGACCAACATTTCGCCCGAAGCGCATGACGCGGTTTTAAAATCGTTGAAAGGCTATCGTTTCGGCCAGCCGTATCTGCCGCCGAGTGTGGAGGGAACCGTTGTTTCGCCCGGTTTTCACGGCGGCGCGACATGGAGCGGGGCGTCGTTCGACCCGACCACCAATCTGCTGTACGTCAACACCAACAACACGCCCTACATCTGCTCGGTCAAGCCCAACGGGGGTGGCGGCTACGATTTTCAGGGCTACAACTACTTCAACGATCCCAACGGCTACCCGGCAAGCAAGCCGCCCTGGGGCAATCTGACGGCTGTGGATTTGAACACTGGCAAATTCGCGTGGCGCATCACGCTTGGCGAGTTTCCCGAGTTGACGGCAAAGGGCATCCCGCAAACCGGCACGGAAAACTTCGGCGGCACGATTGTCACGCAGGGCGGACTGGTTTTCATCGGCGGCACCAAAGACGAGAAGTTCCACGCCTTCGACAAGACAACCGGCAAACTGCTGTGGGACTACAAACTGGAAGCGGGCGGCTACGCCACGCCCTGCACCTACATGGTCAACGGCAAGCAGTACGTCGTGATCGCCTGCGGCGGCGGCGGCAAACTCCGCACCAAATCCGGCGACTCCTACATCGCCTTCGCCCTACCGTAGTTCTGCCGCAAGAAAGCGCGACACAGTCAGCAACGGAAAGGACGATAGATATGGCAACAGAACGCCCTCGATTATTCGATAGATTAAAAGAGGGCTGGAGGAAGGCATTGCTTACGAGCGCGGGGAAAAAAACCTGCATGTCACCGCACATATTGGTCCTAAAATAAAGGCCCACACGGAGGTAGTTGATGTTGACAATTCTTTTCTGGAACGTTTAGAAAGATAAGTATCTGTCCGACACCGCCCCGGCAAATCAAAGCAGGCGAGCAACAGCAGAAGAACGCTATCAGCGTATTACGCGCGCCATTGCTGACTTAGCTGCATTACATAAGCAGGTTAAGAGCCTATCCTGTTAGGATAGGCTCTGAGGCATGTTGCCTTTGTTCCCGTTTTCGATGTTGTCAGGATATCCGCAGGCTATATCATGCTTTTAGCATAACATGGCGTTATTCAGAATATCCGTGTGACAGCACTGAAGCGGCAATTAGAGAAGATTTCCCTTGTACAAATATGTATTGTGCTTCCCCTTGTTAGCATCACCATTTGTGAGATAGTTGATGACGGCGAATGTAATTCGCCATGCGCCTGAATTTGTGTCAATCCCTTTTACGGACTTGAATTCTTGGTCAGGGACTTTCGGAAGATATTTTATGAGTTCCTGTGTCCAGGCGTTGGGCTCGAGGGTTCCGTTCGAGGGGACAGGGAGGAAGAAGACCAGAAAGGTATACTCTGCAATGGCCGCTTCCGAACTCTTGTCGTCAATAGTGGGCGGTCCCCAGTTATCTCCATCAGTACCAACCTGGATGCCCCATTCCTCAGTGCCACTTAAACTTTGCTCCCCGGAAAGAGAGACCGTAAATCCGGCGAGGAATTTGAAGGACTCGTCCTCGCCCAATCCGAAGAAATCAGCGCCCAATCCTCCACTCACTCCGACGTAGTCACTGGAGTCGAAAGTCCAACTGTTCTCCGTGAAGGTACTGCTCAGTTGGCTGAACTGCGAAGACGTCATGCCGCTGTTACTCCATGTAAAAAGGAGATATTTTTTGCCGTCGGGGAATGTGTAGGCGTTTGCGAGAATAACGTCCTCAAAGTAATTGCTCTTGCCGCTGAGCGCCAGCATGGTTTCATTGATGGCCTCCGGCGTGTAAGTAGATAAATCCCCCGGCTTGAACATGAATGGTGTGAAGCTGGGATTTGACCCAGGTGTGAAATTAACCTGTAGCAGTAGTGATTTCATGGCCTGGCTTGGCGAGGATGAGGAAGGGTCTACAATGAGAGCGCCTGAGGCATCGGTGAATTTGTAGCCTGTAGCCTGTATCTGCGCCTGCGAACTAAAGAAAGTGCCCAGAGCAGAGATTCTGACACCTTTCTGATGTTCATCAACGTCCACTACCGATCTCTGAATCAGGCTGTGCCCCTGATGTGTGCCAGTTGTATTGCTTTGCACCGATCCTGTGCCGCCGCTCAGTGAGATGTCCCAGGCCGGCCCGATTCCTTTATCACTTGAGCCTTCGCTTTTGAAACCAACGGTCCATGCAAAACTCGATTGGTGCGTCCCCTCTGTACTCGTGGTTTGCCCGTAGGTGATATTCCCGACATTCGGATCGGTTTCCTGGAATAGGTGCCCCAGGATGTTGGAATTCGGAACCGGAATGGGACCGTCAATAATACCCGTGAGGAGGTATTTCCCCTGCGGTTTGGGCGTGTAGGATTTGAAGTTGTTGATCCTCTCGCCCGTTCCGAAGTAGTTCACCTGACATTCCACAGAACTTCCATAGAAGACAAACTGATAGACCGGATATGTATCCGGCGGTGTTGACGACTGCGGTGTTGACGATTGCGTTGTCGCTGTATCAATGAAGAAGCCTACAGCGGGGGGCGCGTAAGAGGCATGAGGAGCGCTGATGGTCGTTTCTGTCGGGGCGGACGGCAGAGAGTATGTGCTGAAGCAATAACTGACGATCTCCTTGGATTGCGTAGTGCCGTAAGCGAAGATGCGGCCGCGGATCGCGAACAACCTGATATCTATACCCTCCGGCAGGCAGCATTGTTGCCAGCGATATAGAAGCCGACACGATCTCGTTGGGGGCGGCAATAGGAATAATCAAGCAGGGCGAGCCTGCGCTGTCATGCTGGTAATCAGGTTCGATCACGAGCATCAGGTAATTGGAGGGGGCAGTACCGGCGTGTGATTTTGCGTTATTCGGAAACGTGCTGAACCAGTCGAGGCCGATGGAAGTCCCGAGGTCCTTGATGGTAGAACTCCCTGCGGGCAGGAACGTTTGCAGTTGACTGGCGGGGATATAGACTTGTTGCCGCGCCGGCCAGGTACCGGAATTTGTGTCTATGTCCTTGACATTGTAGTGTCCCAGGAAGATAAAGGGCCCCGTATCCTGAACATTCTTCGAATTCGTCGTGGCACAGGCGATGAAGAAGGAATTATTGCCGAATGTGGTCGCTGCGACATCGGCGGATGGGCTGCTTGGCAGTATCTGCGTCTGATTGTCGGTTTCGAGCAGTTTGAGGGCTGAACTCCATTGGGGAGGCGAGTCGGACTGGGACGGTAGAGTGTATTGAGAAGCGAGCAAACCATGAATTGTTTGTGTAGGAAATTCTGGCTCATATACTACCGCTCCGTTCCAGAAGAGAAAGAGGCTGGGATTCGATTTGGTGGAAGTGTTCGATTTGGTGGAAGTGACCGCAGCGCAACGCGACCATGTATTTCTTACAGGAAGCCCGGGAATCGTAACCCATTGGGTCGTCCAGTTATTTGGGTTCGTCACTGCCCCATTTGATATGCCATTGCTTAAACTAAAAACAGATTGCTTGAGTGATGAACTGTCTCCAGTTTGATAAGATGGGCTGTCGTCTCCAGGATGCGAGTCTGTGTCAGTGCCAATGAGCCAGAGGTCACCGTTAAAAATTGCGACGGCATTTCCACGCCCACGACGCCCAATGTTCGGGTTGAATTCGCCGGAAGAGTACGGATTAGAGGACATAATAGGCTCCTTGGTAAAACTTGCTGCGGCACAACAGGATGCAGAGATTGGCAGTTGCCGCTGCGAATTCTGTATTGTCCGGACTGGTGTAAACAGTTTTGGCTTTGATGAAATCAAAGCCAATGCCGGAAACAAGAACTAGATTTCTGCGGTAAAATCCATTATCAACTTTCTGCCTGATACAATTATCAGTATGCAGTGTTTTGCCACGTAATACCACCGGTTGCCAGAAAACGAAACGGCGTTCCAGTTTTGTGAACGGCTTGCAGGAATTAACTGTAAAACCGTCGAAAAAAGAAGCCGGAGAGTAAGGTGTATGTACCCGAACTTTCGGAGGTGGAATGGATCGTGCCAATCGCGTGGGAACACTGTTATGGGAGATGCGGACAGCGGGCGGTTGGTCGCAGGGGCAATTGGCACGACTATCGGGAGTGAGCAAGGCGGCGCTGTCGCAATGGGAATCAGGCGCGCGTTTGCCGCGCATACCGGAACTGGAAGCGGTATTATCCGCGCTTCAGGCCAACGCTGCGCAACGCGCGCGGGTCTTTGCCCATGTGGAAGCGCCCCGCGCTCTGCGTCGTCTGCGCCAGAGTGCGGAAATCAATGGCATGGGCGCTCCCCCGGTCGTCGGGAACCTGTTGCGGGCCATGCGCCTGCGCAAGGGATGGACGCAGGAGCAGACCGCACAATCAGTCAGGGTGGTTCGCAGCACAGTTGCGCGATGGGAACAGGGCGAGCGCATCCCCACGACCACGCAGCTTCACACGCTATGCTTTGCGCTGGGGGCGCGGGAAGAAGAACTGGTTGCGATCACTACAGGCGCTCTGGTCGCGTCATCGAAGGAGACGACAACCTGGGAAGCCAAGGAAGCGGAACTGACCGAGCGCCTGCAAAATGTCCTGACCGCGCCTGCTGACCTCAAAGCCCTGAAATATCTCTCCTTGCAGCGCGAAACCTGGGATTGGGCAACCCGCACCGAAGCCGCGCGGCCTCTTCTGGGGCGTTTGTACGCTCACTACGCCACCTACTGCCGTAACATGAAGCAGTGGTCGGAAGCCGAAGCGTCGGTGCGTCAGGCACTTGCGCTTGTTTCCCGACAGCAAGAAATTCCTGATGTGTTTTTGCGCTCACTTCTGGCACAGGGGGCAGCGCTGGTTCATGGCGGCAGTCGGCCTGCGCCGGAGCGCGGCTTGCTGCTGCTTCAGCCCTGGGTGAGACAGTCGGTTTTGCCGACATTTACCGCCTGGATTCTTAGCGATATGGCGACGTATGCCACAATGGAGGGACAAATCGAGGCTGGACTGAGGTTTGCGCAAGAGGCGTGTCAAGCGGCGGAGCGGAGCGGGTTGCAAATAGAAATCTATCTGCGGCGCTATGACTATGGACAACTACTGGTAGAAGCGGGCCAGCCTGCAACGGCGTTGCGCGTCCTGCCTTTTCCTGATGGCAGCTACTCCACCTTTAATCGCGCCCGCGTGATGCTTGTTTTCGCCACAGCCTATCATCAACTCGGCAGCCGTCTGGAGGCGCATGACTGGCTGCAGCAGGCTTTCGTCCAGATTACCGCGCATAATCATTTGCCGGGTCTGAAGGCAAAAGCCGACGCTCTGGCCGAGCAACTGTAAGAGCCTATCCCCGTAGGCCGGGTACTGCCTAACCCGGCAGGAAAGTACAAGCGTCCTACGGACGCGGATGTCATGGCTATTGGGATAGGTTGTTAGCCAGAAGACCGCGTAGAATTCACGAAAGAGACTACAAACGCTTCTGTAACCCGATGTGGAAACATTTCATTCCACCGCATAACAATGCGCCTGCAGGTACGTTATACTATGATAACGGGCCAAGTACGCGCTTTTGGCATATATTCGATCAGGTGCTACTACGCGCGCCGTTGCTACCCGGCTTTCATGACAATGACCTTATTGTTGTTACTCATGCGGGAACAGAATCGTTGGTTTCTCGTCATGGCATCCTAAAGCGAGACGATTTTTCGGATCATCTACCAATTTTGTTCAAACTAACCCTGGAGGAAGAGAATGCCGATGTCAGTTCATGATATTAATCTATGGTCGGAAGATTTGCGAGTACCGGAGGACGACTCACCGGCAATGGTGTTGCGACGTCAGGCAAAACGGCCTGGCGAACGTGCCAAAGGCCGCGTAGAAGCGGAAGTGCTGACGAAGCCCTTGCGACAAGGAAAATTAGAGCATAGTTTTATTCTAAAAGGCGAGGCAATTGGCGGCTACACACATACGCTTTTGAAGGCCATCCACCAGAAAAACCGACCTTATCCTGTCGAAATTGAATTTACCCTGACTGCTGATGTAAACAAGGTTCCAGTATACGGATGCAGCAGCCAGGAAGAACTGGAACAAGACTTGCGTACCATTTTTGCAGACACGCTGACACGGAAGATGCTTGATTTACTTCTAAGGCGGGCATCGGACTAAGTTCGTAGTTTTTCGAGATGTAGAATCTACGAACTTTAGCCCTCGGTCTACTTAGCCGCATAAACGCGGGCGGCTACGCCACTCCCTGCGCCTACATGGTCAACGGCAAGCAGTATACTTGCCGTCACCAAATCAACGTTATGCCGTAATCCGCAAAGTGGCTGTCAACGCTGACAACAGGAATTTTCAACACTATGCTTTGCGCTATTATCAGGCGGTCAAAAGGATCGTTGTGTTCCTTTTTGGCCTTGAACGGCAGCATGGATACACAGTTTACATGACCTGGCTCTATGGGAAGAAGCGTAACGGCATGTTTAGCCATTTGCACATTGAGAAACTCTTCAAGCGAACAATCCAGTCTTATGGGGGACGGTGTTCAGGAAGCGACATTTTGATTGCCAGTTCCCAAATGCTGGCAGCGCTCAAAAACCTCCTGTTACGTCCGTCCATGAGATGCGCTTTGGCAGACAGACTCAACAAAGGATTGTCTTGTACGAACCACAGGAAGCTATGTGTATCCAGTAATAAATCCATCAGGTATAGTCTTCAAACCCGTCTAACGGCGTATTGAAATCTTCGCTCAGGTAAAGGATAGAAGCTTTACCTCCACCGGGCATGACAATATCCTCCCTGCTTAAACCCTGCGCCAGAAGATATTGTATAATCGTATTCGTTGTTTCGGCAGGGATAGAAACGGGCTGACCTGTCAAACCATTCTTCTCCTGTTCCCTGTCGTCAGGGACGGAAACAGGGGATTTGGTTTGCCCGGACACCGGTACAATAACATCTACAACAGACACGGTTTTACCCTCCAATCCGCGGACATGAATTATAGACGTATGTTATCACGACGACGCGGCATTGTCAAACTTCATCAGGGTGTTTTGCCGGCCTGCTGTTCCTTCATCACGGTCGCTTGAACCGCTGCGCGGGCTTGGGGGGTGACGCCGAGAGCGGTCAGCAAAACATGCGCCATGACGCGGTTGCCAGTCGCGTTCATGTGGACGCCATCGCCCGTCAGCAGGTTGGCGGTGTCGCCGGTCAAAGTCCGGTAATCGCGCACCAGCGTTTTCATCGGCTTCTGGTAATCCACGAACAGGCAGTGATGCGTTCTGGCAATGTCGCGCTCGGCGTTGCTGTATTGCGTCAGGCGGGCGTTTTCCGGGCTGTCCAGATTCTCATAAATCAGGGTGGGCGACACAATCACCACCTGCGCTTTTATCGCCTGCGCCCGCGTCACCATCTCCTCCACGTTGCGCCGGTAATCTTCGAGCGGAACGCCGTTGGGCAGGTTGCCTTCGGGATAATCGCGGCCATGCGCAAAGTCGCGGAACGCATGCCATACATCATTAACGCCCACGCTGATCGTCACCAGATCGGGCGATTTGTCCAGCACGTCCCGTTGATACCGCGCCAGCATGTCGTTGGACTTGTGACCGGAGATACCCGCGTTGATGACCGTGATGTTCTGCTGCGGGTAAAGCGCCTGTAGATAGTGCCGCGTCAGCCACACATAGCCGCCCGGTCCCTCACCCCCCTGCGTGATGCTGTCGCCCAAACAGACAATACGATGCACATTCGCCAGAAGGGGCGGCACGGCGGTTGTTGCCGTCGGCGTTTGTCGCGCTGCCGCTTCCTGCGTCCGCGCGCAATTCAGCGTCAGGGCTGCGAACGCCGTAGTAAGGCCGAGGGACAGCAGCGCGGTTATGATCTTCGGCGCTGTCGCTGAGTTTGTTCTTTTCATTTTGTTGTCACCTTTTGTTGTCATTTTCGGAGGCTTGTCAGGAGTTTGCGTAATTATACTAACAGCGAGTCCGTAGTTCCTGTTGGGCGCAGTTGGGCGCAGCAAGCATGTTGGGCGCAGCAAGCATGTTGGGCGCAGCAAGCATGTTGGGCGCAGCAAGCAGCGCCCCTACTTCTCATGTGCCGATAGTTTAGCAAGTACGCGCGAAGCCGGGTTTGATCGCTACGGTTCGCAGACGACGCGAAAGCCGACGAACTTGCCGTCCGCGAGCCACCAGCGGCTTTTGGGAAGCTGCGGGTCGGTCGCCTGCCATTCGGGGGTTTGACGCTGCCGCGCGTCGGGCGTGACCTGTTCGGGTTTGTCCAGAAACGTGCCGCCGCACAGCACGGGCTTGTTTTCGGCGTCCAGAGTCCACTCGCCGACGTTGCCCAGCATGTCGTAGAGTTTCCAGGCATTGGGCAGTTTCTTGCCGACGGGATGCGATTTGCTCTCGCTGTTCTCGCTGTCCCACGCCAGTTTGTCCAGTTGCGGGGCGGTTAGTTTCGCCATTTTATCGTTTCCGGCGCGGCAGGCGTATTCCCATTCCGCTTCGGTCGGCAACCGGTACTTTTTACCCGTTTGTGTGGACAGCCACCGGCAAAACATCGTAGCCGACAAAATGCTGACGTTAATGACCGGGTAGCCGTGATGCCCCCAGCCCAAATCCGGCAGAATATACGATTTGCTTGGACGGGCAACGGCATCGGCGGGATATTTCGTCTGGTCATAGGCGGGGGACGGCGTACCGCTGGCCGTAAACACATCGAACGCTTCCCATGTCGTTTCCGTACTGGCGATCCAGAACGGTTTGATTGCCATTCGCTTGCCGCCAACCGTGACATTGCCGCCGGGAATCGCGGCCATTTCCAGTTTCACGACGGAACCGGGCAGGGTCAGGGTAAACGGTTTCAACGGAGTGGAACCGGGCGAAGCGATGGGCGGCTTTGCCTGCTTTATGGCAGAAACGCCCTGCGCTCCTGGCTTGCTCGGCGTTAGGAATACTATAAGCGCCGCCGCGATACCCGCTGCAACGCGTATTGTTCCCATTCCAGAATTAGAACCCGTAAACTCCGTTCGCCTGAGAGCATTAAGGCAAGTGGCTCCCCTTCTCCCAGGCTTTTTTGGGAGAAGGGGTTGGGGGTTGAGGGCTATTTTCAGGATAGTGAGGTCTGTTTTCACGATGCTGTTGCTCAAAAGCGGAAAAACCCTTTCATGCCTGATTGTTGTATTCGGATTGCTGCTGCCGCGAAACGCGCAGGCTGATAAAGCAAGCCTGACACGCTTCGAGTATACCGAATACCACATGGGCGTGGATGTTCGTATTGTGGCCTATGCCCCCGACGCGAAAACGGCGGAACGGGGTTGCGGCGAGGCTTTCGAGCGATTCGCCGCGTTGGATACCATTATGAGCGATTATCGCGCCGACAGCGAACTGATGCGCCTTTGCGCCCAATCGGGCGGACCGCCTGTTCCCGTCAGCAAAGATTTGTTCCGCGTCCTGTTGCGGGCGCAGCAGGTGGCGCGGCAGAGCGGCGGCGCGTTCGATGTGACCTGTGGCCCGCTCGTCGCGCTCTGGCGGCAAGCGCGAAAAACCGCTGTGCTGCCCACGCCCGAAGACATTGAACAGGCGCGTAAATTGGTCGGCTGGCAAAAGATGCGGCTGAACCCATCAAAACACACGGCGCAACTGCTTGTACCCGGCATGAAGCTGGATTTGGGCGGCATCGGCAAAGGGTATGCCGATGATTGCGCCCAACAGGTTCTGAAACGGCACGGCATCACCCGCGCACTCGTGGAAGCGGGCGGAGATATTGTCGTCAGCAACTCGCCGCCGGGAGAATCCGGATGGAAAATTCAGGTTCCTAATGCCGTTGCTTCGCCGTTAATGACGTTCGCCAATGTCGCCGTTTCTACCTCCGGCGACACGGAACAATTTGTGGAAATCGGCGGCAAGCATTATTCGCATATCCTTGACCCGCGCAGCGGGCAGGCGTTGACCAGCCGCGTACAGGTGACGATTATCGCCCGCGACGGCATCACTTCGGACAGCCTTTCCAAAGTGGCGAGCCTGCTGGAACCCGACGCAAGCGCGGCGATAATGAAGCTGTATCCCGGCACAACCACTTACGTTCGCAAAATTTCCTCATTCCAACAATAGCCGCTCATTGTGTTTACCTGACGTGTCCATCATTCGCGTTTATTCGCGTTCATTCGCGGCTACTCTGATTATGGCTACTCTGATTTCAGCGGCAGCAAAACCGGCTGTCCGCCAAGCGTGGAAGATTGGCGGAGGGCGAGGACGATTTCCTGATCCAAACGCCCCTGCAACGCGCCATACGTCGGTTCGGTATCGTTGCGAACGGCGTCCACAAGGCTCTGAGGGACTCTCAAGGATTAAATTGTTCCACTTGCAGTCCGCGCAATAAATTGCGCGGCTGTGGTAACAAAGTCCGCCTGCGCGGGCTGGAACGGTTATTTTGTTGAGAGTCCCTGAATACAACCCGCCACGCCGATTTCATCATCGTGCCACTGCATCCCGTGTCCCTGCTTTACAGCGCGAAACGGGTTTTCCCATATCACGGTGGGCAAATCCGGGTCGCCCGTATGCGCCACAACCGCGCTTAACGCGCCGCCATCCACGCGCTCATAACGCCGCTCGAGGCGCAGAAAACGGGGCGCTTCCTCGCCGGGCGTGAGCAGGGAAAGATGTTCCTGCAAATCGGGATAAACGCCCGTCGTCACGCCCATGCCCTTTTCAGCCAGAAAACGGCTGCTGCGCCACCAGCGCAGGGGCGAGTCATATCCTACGCTCGTCCAGTGGTATACGCCGGTTTGCCCGCCCTCAAACTGTATAAGGGCGTGTTCCTGCGTTTCATTGCGGGCGGCGTGTTTGTTTTCAAGGCGCGACCAGTAGGGGGTGAGCGGATACTGCTGTACCGTACCCGTAACCTGCGTCGGTCTCACATCGAAGTCGATGTAACTGCGCAGGACGCTGACGCCGTGATAGCCGTGTCCCGCAAAGTCGTTGAAAGCCGTATGCACATGCCCGAACAGCCCGGACGCCAGCAGTTTCAGTTTGATCTGCTCCATCGGGCGGCGATGAAACTGTTCGGCGATTTCGATTTTTACATTGCGCCGCTTTGCCGCTTCGATGATGGCGTCCGCTTCGCTCATTTTATGCGCAATGGGCGTTTCCAGCAGCACATGCAACCCCTGCTCCACCGCCATCAATCCCACTTCGCCGTTCGCGCCATACGCCACGGAAACAATGCCGAGTTGGGGCGCGGTTTCGCGCATCAGCCGTTCCATGTCGGTGAAATACGGGACGCCAAGACTTGCGCCCAACGCCTGCGCCGACGTTTCGCTGCGCCCCCACACGGCGACAAGTTCCACATCCGGCATCGCCTGAATCAGCGGGCCATACAGATAGTCCGAGCGCTTTGCCGTGCCGATAATCGCCACCCGAAGCGGCGCAACTGAATGAGACATAACGTTTTCTCCTGCACAATTATACCAAAACGCAGGGCATAATATGTTATGCCCCGATGGATACCAGATTCTTCTCAGGGCTTCGCGCCTGATGGACGCCTGACCGCAGGCCATACAGACAAGGGGTTTCAACCTCTGGCGAAAATACGCATGGCAGCGAAATTGATCTCTACAATCTCAGGATACCGGAAAAATTGCTTACAATGGCCGATACATTCCGAGAAAAACCCATCTATACTAAACCATCGGACAAAGCAGTGTCCGAAACACGAACCATGGAGAAATCACAATGACGCTGACAACTTCCCCCGCTGTCACAATGGCCGATGCGCCGGTGACACCCCGCGAAGAGTATCTGTTCGATTTGAACGGCTATCTGATTCTGAAAAACGTCCTGACCAAAAGCCATGTGGCGGAAATGAACGCCCTGCTGACCGATATTACCCGCCTTGACCCGCCGCTCGGACAGGGCGAATGGTACGGCTGCGTTCACGCGCACAGCTACGGCGGTTCCGAGGGCATCAACTTGCAGCAGATTTATGAGGCGGGCGAGCCGTTCGAGCGTCTCATTGATTATCCGGGCTGGTATGCCAAAGTGAAGCATTTTGTTGGCGGGGAAAACACGTTCGACTGGCATCACGGCCCGGTGTTTATTGACGAGAACTTTGCTAATCTGCGCGGACCGGGCGAGGCTATCGGGCTTCATTCCGGCGGTTACGCGGGTGTCAAGCGCAATCAGTTTCGCTATCACAACGGACGGTTTCAGTGCGGGCAGGTCAATATTCTCATGGCGCTGACGGACATTGGCCCCGGCGATGGCGCGACAATGATCATTCCCGCCAGCCATAAATCGAATTTTGTTCACCCGGATTCTGAGCAGCATGTCATGAAGATGGGCGAAACGCGCTCCGTAGATGATGTGGAGGGGGCCATTGAAGCGCATTTAGAGGCGGGCGACGCGCTGCTGTTCGTGGACGCTATCAGTCACGGTTCGGCCAAACGAGTCAATCCCGGCGAGCGGCGCATTGTGGTATATCGTTACGGGCCGTCGTGGGGCAACTTCCGCCACCCGTACCACGCCTCGAACGAATTGCTGGAACGCTTGACGCCCCGGCAGCGCAACGCCGTCTGTCCGCAACTTCCCGTCAAACGCGAACCCAACCGCATTCCCAACACGGCAAGCCCCGGCGACGCCATAAGCCCGCCCAAATAAAACGTCCGCAAAGCAGCCCCGGCATCGGCTGTTAAGCATCCTGCGCTTCATGCTGTAGCCGGGGCTTCATCTGTTGGCATTAAACCAACTGCGGCGGCCTGCCGCAACGCAAGTCACGCCTCTTTCAAAGGCGAACCAACCGCGCTATCGGGCTGTTGAAGAACAAGTTGCTGATAGGCTTCGAGATAGGCAGAGCGCAAGCGATGGAACAGATGCAGGAAATGGCGCAGAAAACTGACGTTGCGAGACAAGGCCAGACTATTGCAGCGCCTCTACGGAAACAGAAAGCGATTCCAGAGCGTGGGGTTCTACTTTGATAGCCCCGGAACCATAGAATTTGCCGACGCAGGCGAGATTTTCTATTGCAGAGTGTCGTAGAGTATTTGAGCAGGTTCTTCTCGCATTTGATAGGTATCGTAGATGTCTGGATTATAGCCGAGAATTTCCGACGCAATGCGCTTTGCTTCCACTTCGTAGGGGCGGTCTTGATAGGCAAACTGTTGTTTCTGAAGGTCAAAGTCTACGTTGTCAAGGACTTGTTGCGAATGGACGTATTCTTCTATCAAGGCATGGGCGAGAACATCCAGGTCTACCTTGAAACGCATGTTGACGACGACAAAACGTTCCACAAAGTTCTGAACGATATGCGCCGCCAGTACGCGGTTACTCAGCCGTTCGGTAAGGACGACAGGCGCTTGCAACGCTTCCCCGGTAAGATGCTGAAGTAAGCGCTGAATTCCTTCCTGCGTGAAAACGGCAGCTGCATCCGGCAAAACCTGATCTTCTCCCACGACATATCGGGCTTGCAGATACTTGCCGTAGAAGTCTCGCCGTAGCAGACGTTCCGCGCGAGTTCCATCAAGACTATTGCGAGGAGGCAGTTTTACAGTCATAGTCGGCGCAAGGTTGCCGGATCAATGGGAACCGTATGCGTGATTGTAATCTTTTCCATGTTAAAAAGTGGCTTCGTTTGTATCGGAAATGGCCCGCCGTTTTCCACTTCCAGTTGTTTCAGAAACGCCTGTTCTTCCCGACTTATTTTCTCTCTTTCGGTTTGCTGAAACAGCAATTCTAACGCCTCTTCCAGAAGCGCGTTGGGCGTAACGCCTTTCTCAAAAGCGATCTTCTCTAACCGCGCCGATTGGCTATCCTTTATCTCTACGAGGCTGCTCATATTCCCAACTCTCCTTAGAAACTATTTCAAAGGTGACGTACCAATGTCCATTATACCCGGCATTTTCGTCACAGGTAAGACAGTTCACTGCGCTCGAACAACCGTAGCGAGACAAGTTCGGCCTCTTGCAGAGCCATTATGGAAAGAGGAAGCGACTCCAGTGCGCGGGGTTCCACTTTGATGGCCCCGGAACCGTAGGATTTGCCGACACAGGCGAGATTTGCTAATACGGAAGGGTGTTGCAGCAGACGCCCTACCCGGTTGATGGTTTCCGGGTCGTCGTGGCGCGGATACACACAGGAAACTGGTGAGCGGCAACGCATTGGCTTCATTGCGGATAAAGCGGACGTTGCGGCGGCCTAAATAGGCGAACAGGAACGGAGGAACACGCCGCTTTTCCATGCTGTACCAGGGCTTGCGCTGGCTGATGAGGGCGCGTTCCGGCAGCCCGCGTTTTTCTCCTTCCAACAAATACGCCTGAACGGAAGGCGGAAATTCGTGTAACGGGCGGGCATCGGGCGCAAACAGCAGGGTAGGCCGTCCCGCCTGTTCCAACTGCTGCAAAGTGTCGGCTGTTATAACCTCAGTGGTTACATCACGGGTACGCCCGATTGCAGGCCGGAGAAACGCTTCGGGAATTTGCAACTCTCGCGCCTGCGCGCGTGTCAGGAAAAAGAACTCGTTGTCACCCGTCGCGATGCCGCGCATCATGGTACAGAAGTCCCCTAACCGGGGGCAGCTCTCGTTATGAACACGCGGGACGCGGGAAAATCCTGTCTGCAAGCCTTCGGTTAATAGCCGCGCGTGGACGGAAAGACCCATCCGGGCTTGTGTCGGCAGTCCATCCGCAATCCAATCGCGCAGGGCGTCCGTCCACGCTTCCTGTATCTGAACCCATTGGAACTCGCTGCGGGGTTCCGCTTTCCGAATCAGAAAAAGAAGCGCGTTGGTGTCCACGCCCGGAAACGGAGAGGCTTGCGGTTCAAACGTAACTACGGCGTCAAGGCAGTAATGGGCGGTAATCCACTGCCAGAGCAATCCCGCAGACTTTCCCTCGCATACGTCAGCAGGCAGAATAAACGCCAGCCGTCCGCCCTCGCGTAATAGCGTCAACGCCCGCAGCAGAAAATACACATGCAGACCTGTTCGTCCATCCAGCGCTTTGCCGAGCAGTTGCGAACTCCACGTTTTGAGGGTTTGTTTCGCTTCGAGAGAAAGCCGATGATGCCGAATGTAGGGCGGATTGGCAACGATGGCGTCATAGGTGGCATGGGGCGGATCAAACACAAAATCGCGTAATTCCACGCCTGCCAGATCATCGGTTGTCAGTTCATTGCTGCCGGATTGCCGTAGAATATCGGCGTCAACTTCAGTTCCCATCAGCCGCAATCGGCTTCCTAAACGCAATGCTTCCTGTTTCCCTGCCCGAAAGAACGCGCCCTCGCCAATCGCCGGATCGAACAGATGATTGCTTCTTCCCGCAAGAGCATAAGCCGCCATTGCTTCGGCAACCCACGCCGGAGTCCAGAACTGCCCCTTCTTCCGCAACCCCTCACGCGCCTCACCCGTTGCCGGAAGTTTTTGATGGTAAATCGTCATTCAGTTTTGCCACACTCTCTACTGCACATCGAATAGATTGTTGCCACCTACACCCCGGCACTTGCCTGCGTGGTCGGCAACTTCAGCGCGAATCTGCGCGACTGGCTGCGTCAGCGAAAACAAATGCAACCGGCATGATCGACGCAACGTATTCTTTCCAGCCCCCTGTTCAGGGCGGAAAGCCGATGTGTCATGCAGAACCAATTTCTCCCGTCCGAAACGTCCGTAGAAGTTACCCCTTATATCCTGCCGGTTGAAGCGTTAACCCCGACCGACGTAATGCAAACTGAAGGCGTGGAAGCGACCGCGTCAACGCAGACTGTTGCCGCCCTTCTCGCGCAGGCGCAGGGCAAAATACGCTGCCGTCGCCAACGGAATTTCACCGCGTTCGTTGCTTGTGAATCGCTGATTGTTCTGTCCCTTCCCCTGATTAGAGCCATAGGCGCTGCCCCCGATGACAAGGCGGTTGCCATGCGCTTTACAGCCTTCCTTCTGCTTCTGGCTGTGGCTGTGACTCCGATACTATGGATGATGTGGAGGACAGTAGATATTGATCTCGAAACAATGGCAGAATCAGGGAATGTCAATGCTATCCCCACGCTCATAGACGCCATTACACTGAACGCTTCTCAGAAATATCGTAAGCGGGTGACTCGCGCGCTGGCCGCGCTGCTTCCCCGGCTGAAAGCCTCCGACGCGAACCTGCTCACGTCGCGTCACCGTTACACATTGAACATCATGCTCGGCTCCTGTTTTCAACCGCACTTGCGGGGCGTAGATAATGATTTTACGCTGGCAATTTTGAAAGCATACGAGCAGGTCGGGGATGCGAAGGCCATTCCGGTTGTGGAACGGATCGCCAATCACCGCCCGCGCAATGACAATCAGCGCAGGATACAGGAGGCGGCGGCGGAATGTCTGCCCCTGCTCCGCGCCAACATCGGCGAAGTGGCATCCACGCAAACCCTGCTCCGCGCGTCCATACATAAAACCAACACGCCCGATACCCTGCTCCGTCCTGCCACTGCTTCCTCGTCCACATCTCCCGCCGAATTGCTGCGCATTGCTTCCAATGAAGATACGCCCCTTACCTGATTGCCCATAGAGAAAACAACCTCTCCTGCCAGTTACCATAGAGGCAAAAGGATGCAAGCCGCTTTGTGGCTCACGATTTTTGCTGTTTCATTCAACGTCACACATGTATCGCGTAATCTCCGGTTACGACTTGTTCCGAGCTTGTATGTGTTGGATGTGGTCTTTCTCTCGTTGTTACGCGCTGTATAAAAAGGAGAATCGCTCATGTTCCGCCGTACTCGCATTACCCTTCTCAGTATCGGCCTGCTTGCCGCCGCAGGGCTTTGTTCACGGCCTGCCACCGCGCAACTCATCGGTCCTTACCCTGACGCCAACACACCTTACCTGAGTTTCGCCAACAGCCCCTTCAACGGGGGAACTTTTCCTACTTCTATCTGGAAGATTTCGAGGATCACCTGTTCAATGTTCCGGGCGTGACTGCAAGCGCGGGCGGAGTCGTCAGCGTTGTTTTTGGGCCAACTCTGCATGATTCGGTGGATGCTGACGATGGCGTGATAGATGGATCCGGGCTGCGTGGCGACGATTTTTCAGCGGCAATGGGAACGCCGGCATCACGTTCAGTTTCAATGCGGGTACTCTCGGCGCTTTGCCCACACATGCGGGCATTGTGTGGACAGACGGCGATGGAACAATTACTTTCGAGGCGTTTGACCAGAACGGGGTTTCGCCTGGAACAGTAAACGGCAACCATGCTGACAACTCTTCCAACGGGGAAACAGCGGAAGACCGGTTCTACGGCGTTGTCAACGCGGCAGGCGTATCCGCCATCAGGATCAGCAACACATCCAGCGGTATTGAGGTTGACCATCTCCAATACGGACACACAGCGGCTGTGCCGGAACCCGGCGCTCTTACTCTGTTGAGTGGGCTATCCGTTTGCGGAGCCGGATTCGTCCTGCGCCGTCGCCGAAAATAACCCCATTCCACACCCCTTTGCGCCGCAGGCAATAGCTGTCTGCGGCACACAAACGATCTCGTTTAGTCCGCTTATCCGGCCTTCACACACGCTTCATTTGTATCCGCGTCTGATATTTCGCGTCATTTCGTCTTTTTCGCGGTTCATACGTATGCTTGTTAAGGCTGAAAGGTTCCCACGGCGATACCGGCGCGTAGGGGAATAATCATGCTGGTGAATTGCGGGTGCGCGGCAAGGCGTTCGTTGAAGATGCGTATGGCGAGGATGCGCGGGTCGTCGGCAGCCGGGTCAAGCAGGGTTTGGCCGTTCCACGAATCTGCCCGCAACACGTTGTCTGCCAGCAATAATCCGCCCGGACGCAGAACCCGAACCGCCCAATCCAGAAATTCGGGGTAGTGCCCTTTATCGGCGTCCAGAAACACCACATCGAATTTTTGATCGCCTGCTTTTGCTTCGGCTTCCAATCGTTCCAGCCATTCCCGCGCCCCGCCCTCACGCACTTCCACTTTTTCGCCGCCCGTTCGCTGCGCCAGTTGTTTGCGCGCGAAGTCGGCATACGCGGCATTGGCTTCGATGCTGATAACCTTGCCGTCGTCAGGAAGGGCGCGGGCAAGCCACAGGGCGCTATGCCCCGCCAGCGTTCCAAACTCCACCACGCGTTTTGCCCCAATCGCGCGGCACAGCACCTGAAACAACCGCCCCACGTCACTGGAAATCTCCCAGCCCGTCGGCATCCCGAACTCCGCCGCCGCCACCGTCAGCGTGGCAAAATCCGCGTCTTCGGGCGCAAACAAGCCGTGTACATATTCCAGCAGTTCCAAAGGCATCGGGCCGTTGAGCATTGTGTAACTCCTCAAAATCAGGTTGTTAGGTTGTTAGGCCAATACAAGAGCAGCGCGTTTATTTGCGCACAAAAAGAACGTCAGCTAAGTACCTGATGAACTAACAACCTAACAACCTAACAACCTACGCCGGGTGCGTCCACGGACGGCGGTACGGGCGTTTCAGCAGGCGGTTGGCTTCGTCGTCGTGGAGTACCATTTGTTTGGCGGCATCCCACGTCAGGGAGCGGCCTAACTGCATGGAGAGGTTCGCCAGAATACAGGTTGCTGTCGAGATATGCCCCTCTTCAATGTCGGCGACCGGGCGACTCCGGTTGGCGATGGCGCGCAGCATGTCTTTCATGTGGTAGCGGATGGCGGGCGCGACGGGCTTTTCCAAATCCTGTTCCGTTTTGTCTTCCGGGTACTGTTCCAACTCATACGTCACGTCTTTACGGACAGCAGGCCCTTTGTTGGGAATAAAGTCGTAGCCCATGATGCTGACTTTCAGCGTCCCCTTATCGCCGTAATACGTCGCGCCCCAGGGATACTGCGTATCGTTAGGCGCGCCCCATGTCCGGTGCTGCCACAGCATCTGCGTGTCGCCGTAGTCGAAAATGGCGGACTGCGTATCCGAAATATTGGCTTTCGCGCCCTTGTCCATCAGAATACCGCCGGTCGAAGAGACGGTTTTCGGCCAGCCCAGACCAAGTATCCAGCGCGACATGTCCAGCATGTGAACGCACATATTGCCCACAATGCCGTTGCCGTATTCCATAAATGCCCGCCATCCGCGCGGGTGCGCAATGGGATTGTAGGGGCGAAGAGGGGCTGGACCCGTCCACATTTCCCAATCCAGCCATTCCGGGGGCGCAGAAGCGGGCGGGTTGGAATTGTTGCGCATGTGGTAGTAGCAGTAGGTTTCCACCATTCCCACTTTGCCCAGTTTACCTTCGCGTACCAGTTCGCGGGCTTCGGCGATATGGGGAGTGCTGCGCCGCTGCGTTCCGATTTGTACCACGCGGTTGTGCTTGCGGGCAGCCGCAAGCATCGCCTGACCTTCGCGCACATCCACGCTGATAGGCTTCTGGCAGTACACGTCCGCGCCCGCCTCGACAGCCGCGATCATCGGCAGGGCATGCCAGTGGTCGGGCGTGGCGATCAGAACAATGTCTAAATCCTTTGGCTTGAGCATCTCGCGGTAATCGGCATACATGCGCGGCTTCTGCCGGGATGCCTGTCGGGACGCGATCTGTTCCGCCGCATCCGCCAGTATATGTTTATCCACGTCGCATATAGAGACGACTTCGACGGGAGCCACCTGTATCAGCCGGAACAGATCGCACTTGCCGTACCAGCCTGCGCCGATCAAGCCCACGCGGGGCTTCTGGTCAGCAAACTCCTCGCCAAACGCCCCCGCGCTCGTCAGCGTCAATCCTGCCGCCGCCGTCAAAAATCCTCTTCGATCCATGATGTTTCTTCCTGTAACGACTTCCAATCTGTTCTCACAACTCTGCATTAGCCCCTCTCCCAGGCTTTTCTGGGAGAGGGGTTGGGGTGAGGGCCTCCACAGTTACTTTGCTTAATATTTCGTCACCTGCTGCACCAGTCCGCCGTCAATGTAGTATGTGCTGCCGGTCACATAATCGGCCTCATCGCTGGACAGAAACAGGGCTACGCCCGCCACGTCTTCGGGCGTTCCCCATCGGCCCCAGGGAACTTCGCTCAGGGCGTTTTTGTTGGCTTCGGGATCGTCCAGCACTTTCTGGTTGATGGGCGTGGCAATCGCGCCAGGGGCGATGTTGTTGACATTGATTTTGTAGGGCGCGAACTCCAGACACAGGTTGCGCATCAGCATCTTGACCGCGCCTTTGGACGCGCAGTAGGAGGTGTAGCCCTGAAACGGAATGTCTTCGTGCGTGGACGAGATATTCACGATTTTGCCGCCGGGTCCCTGCTTCACCATCTGTTTGGCCGCAATCTGAGTGCAAAGATACGTGCCGAACAGGTTCACGTTCAGCACTCGGTTCCATTCGTCGTCCGTCACGTCTAAAAACGGCTTATTGATCTCGATACCGGCGTTGTTGATGAGAATGTCCAGCCGCCCGAATTTCGCCACAGTCGCGTCAACCATGCTTTGCACGTCGTCGCGCTTCGTTACGTCGCCGCCAACGGCCAGCCCTTCGGTTGCGAACGCGGCCACTTCCGCCTGCGCGTCCGCGTCCCGCGTGCCGCCGGGCAGATAGTTGACGGCGACATGCGCCCCCTCCTGCGCGAACCGGATGGCAATTCCCTTGCCGATGCCGCTGTTCGCCCCGGTAATCAACGCCACTTTGTTTTGTAATCGCATTTCGGTATTCTCCTCCAACCCGTCACAACCGCTGAAAAAGTCGTACTGCTTCTATCCTCCTACGCAGGAAGACAGGAGCAGTTCCGCAACGGACAGCCACTTTCTCGCCGGACAGGAATACCGCGCCGGGAAAGATGCCGAAACCGTCAGGCCGGGCTTCGCGTCTGACAGGCGAAGTCGGTGTTGGGTGTTGGGTGTTGGGTGTTCGGTAGGTCAGAAAGGGAGAGTTACACATGAGACGCGCAAGATATACAAATATTCTTCTGATGGGAGTGACGCTTCTGTTGGGATTGGCGGGGTGCAACAGTCAGGACGCGGGCAACCTTGCGAAGGATGCGGGGAAAATCGCCAAAGATGTCGGAGAAGCGTCCGGCAACACGCAGCTTGCAGGGCGCGTCAATACGACTCTGTTACAGCGTAAAGGCGTTCACTTTGACGGCCTGCATGTGGAGGCCAAAGATGGCGTTGTCACCATCAGCGGGCATGTCAACGACGCCAACGAGAAGCGTATCGTGAAGGAGACGGTGGAGGGCATACGCGGCGTGGACAAAGTAGACGTGAGCAAATTGAACACAAAAAAATAGTTTTTCGGTACGCAGACACACCGGGTTGAAACCCGGCGCATCTATACAGGTGACTGCGTGGCTGCGTTAAATGAGGCAAGTAGCGACTTTTCACCGGCTCAGGACGACGGCGGTGGCGGCAGTGGTGGGTTCCGACTCCTGCGGCACGCGATAACTGAGGACGCTGCTGACGCCGGGTTCGCGCATCGTGACGCCGTACCATGTCGGGGCGGCTTCCATCGTCGTCGGGTTGTGCGTAATCAGCAGGAATTGGCTGCGCTGCGCGAACTCTTTCACGAGTTGCGTGTATTTTTCCACGTTCGGGCCGTCGAGCGGCGCGTCTACCTCATCCAATAGCACGAACGGACTGGGCTTTACGGCCAAAAACGAGAACAGCAGCGCGGTTGCGGTCAAGGCCCGTTCGCCGCCCGATAACAGGGATAAATGCTGCGGTTTCTTGCCGGGTGGCTGCGCGATCACTTCGATGCCCGTTTCCAGAATGTCGTCGGGATTGGTCAGGATCAGTTGGGTGCTGCCGCCGTCGAACAGGCGCGTGAACAGGCGGTCGAACTCCGTCCGCACAGCCTCGAACGTTTCCATGAACACGCCTCGCGTGCTGTCGTCAATCTCGGCGATAGTGGCGAGCAGTCCTTCTCGCCCCTTGTCCAGATCGGCGCGTTGTTCGGTCAAAAAGTCGAACCGCTCCGTCAAGCGTTCGTACTCGCCAATCGCGCCCGTGTTCACCTGCCCCATTGCCCGCAGTTCACGCCGCAAACGACTGACTTCCATTGCGGTATTCTTGTCAATAGCGGTATCATCCGGGCGGGCCAGAGCGTCCTCGCGGGAAATGCTGTACTCTTCCTGAAGCCGTTCCGTCGCCTGCGCCATTTGCACTTCCAGACGGGCAAGACGCAGTTCCGTATCGTGCAGGTTCGTGGTGACATCGGTTCGCCGCTGCGCGATCTGCTTGATGGCGGAATTGGTTTCAAAACTCTCGTTGAGCAATTTTTGCCGCCGGTCGCGCCACTGCGCCCAATCCGCTTCCACCACTTTGAGATGTTCGCGGGCGTGGGCCAGTTGTTCAACTAAACGGGCGCGTTCGGCAACCGCGTCCACGCCCTGCGCCTGCGTCGTGTCCTGCTGCATCCGTTTCTGGTTTTGCTGATTTTGCAAGCCCACAAGCGTAGCGCGATCCGAAGCGACGGCGCGGGTCAATCCCTCCCGCTTTTCGCGCAGGCGGCTCACTTCCACTTCCAGCGCGACCGTCCGGCTCCGGCACTCGTCCCGCCGCGTAATCAGGGCGCGGGTTTCGTCGTTCAGGGCGGCAAGCGCGTCATCCGAAGTGACGTTTTCCGCCCGTCCTGCTTCCAACTGCTGCGTCAACCGCTGCACATCCGCCTGCAACGATGTAATTTGCGCGTTCAGGTTCGCCTGCGTATTGTCGCGCCCTGTTTTATCCTGAAGCAGCCGCCTGCCTTCCCGCTCCGCCGCGTTACGCGCGCTCTCCTGCGAGGCGATTTCCGCCTGCAAGCGCGATTCTTCCTTCAGCAGTTCGCCGCGCTCCGCTTCCAACTGCTGCAAACCCCGAACATGGCTTTCCGTTTGGAGTGCCAGCCGCTCCACATCGGCCCGAACGTGGGGCAGGCGGGCGCGTAAATCGTCCATTTCACCCTTGCGCCCGACCAGATGCGCTCCTTTACCCTGTAAGGAACCGCCCGTCAAAGCCCCACCCGGCGACAGCAATTCCCCCTCCAAAGTAACGATCTTGCTCCACCCCGTCAACCGTCGAGACGCGGCAATGGCCTCATCCATCGTATCCACGACCAGCACGCGCCCCAGCAAATACTGCGCAACCGTCTCATACTCCGGCGCGAAGTCCACCAGATTCATAGCATTTTCGATTGACGATTGACGATTGGCGATTGCGGGTAATTGCATTTTCGCGCCGGGGCGCAATAAAGGTATGGCAAGGAACGTAGCGCGTCCGGCTCTGTTGTCTTTGAGCCACTGAATACCCGCTTTGGCTTCGCTTTCGGTCAGCGTGACCACGTCTTGAAGGCTGCCGCCAAGCGCCACTTCGATGGCGACGCGATACGGTTCCGGCACGGTGAGCAGGTCTACGACGGCTTTGTAATGCCCGCGCAGTTGTCCCTTCTTGTGTCCGTTCAGCACGGCGCGAACGCCCTGATAAAACCCCTCGTGGTTTTCCTGCAACTCGGTCAGGGTGGATAATCGGGCGGACTGCTCGGCCATTGTTCGCCGCGAATTTTCCAACGCCTGCCGCGTTGTGGCCTGTTCCGATTGGATTTGCTGCTGCCGCGCTTCCACTTCGCGCCTTGTAACGGCTTTTGCTTCCCGCTGCGCGGTTCGCTCGTCACGCGCCGCCAACGCTTCCCGTTCCCTGCTCTGCGCCTCGTCTATCGCGGCATTAAGCGCGTTGGCTTCCGTTTGCAGGCGTTCGGCCCGCGTTTGCGCGTCGGCCAGACGGTCGCCGGACGCTTTTAGCTGCGCTTCGCGTCCCGCCCGCTCCTGCGCCAGTCGCATCCGTTCGCTTTGCCGCGTTTCCATGTCGCGCATGGCCTGCGTCACTGCGGATTCAAGTTCGACAAGCGAGGCTTTCTGCGCCGCCCACTCGTGCCGCTTCTCCGTTTCCTGCCCTTCCGCTTCCACCCGGTCGGCCTGATCTATTTCGATGCTGTCTGTCAGCCGCGCGATCCGCTCCACGATTTCGGTCAGTTCGCGCGCCAGTTGTTCCGCGTTGCGTTGCGCCGACTGCCCCCGCTCCGTCATCAAGGCGAGTTGGCTTTCCGTGCGCTCGACGGTTTGCAGGGCGTTTTGCTGCCCCAATCGAACCGCGTCCATTTCGCCCTCGGTTTGCGCCAGCCGCTCCCCGACTTCGCTTGCCAGGCGCTCCAATCGCGCCAGTTCCGCGTCGTATTTCAGCAGCGCGGCCTGATCGTCCCCGCGCTCGGTTCGGGCGGCGTATAGTTCATAATCCGCCTTCTTCACTTCGGCCACCAGAAGGCCCACTTCGATTTCGTGCAGTCGCTCCTGCAAGCCTAAAAAGCGTTTCGCGCTCAACGCCTGCTTTTCCATCGGCTCGCGCTGCGCTTCCAGTTCGTGCAGAATATCGCGGACGCGGTTCAGATTCACTTCCGCCGACTCCAGTTTGCGCAGGGCTTCCCGCTTCTTCACGCGGTACTTTTTGATGCCCGCCGCCTCCTCGAACAATTCGCGCCGATCTTCGGCCCGCGCCGACAGCACGGCGTCAATCTCCGACTGGCTGACAAACGAATACGCGCCCTTGCCGACGCCCGTATCCATGAACAGTTCCACAATGTCTTTCAGGCGGCACGGCGCGTTATTCAGCAGGTATTGGCTTTCGCCCGACCGGTACACCCGCCGGGTAATCACCACTTCGGCAAAGTCAATCGGCAGGGCGCGGTCACTATTGTCTACCGTCAGTTTCACCTCGGCCAACCCCAGCGGCTTGCGCTTGTCGGTTCCCGCAAAAATCACGTCCTGCGCGTTATTGCCCCGCAACAGGCGCGGATTCTGCTCGCCCAACACCCAAAGCAGAGCGTCAACAATATTGGATTTACCGCTGCCATTCGGCCCGACAATCGCGGTCAAGCCCTGATCAATATCAATCTCAGTCTTGTCCGCAAACGTCTTGAAGCCCAGCAGTTGAAGTTTCTTTAATTGCACGAGAGTATGTTTGAACCACCAAGACGCCAAGAACACCAAGTAGAGGAAAAGGGAATACAGACAGGATTGCAAACAGATATGTGTCTGTTTCTCCTTTTCTTTTCTTCCTCTTGGTGTTCTTGGCGTCTTGGTGGTTCAATCTTTCTTTTGTGTTAGCGCGGTTTGCAGGGTTGTGGCGAGTTTCGCGCCTTTGAGGTCGTCGCCGAGCGCCAGAATTTTGCCTGTTGTGCCGTCCACGAGGAACGGGGTGGGGATGTTCTGGATGAAGTACAGATGCGGGATGTCGCCGTCCATCCACTTGCCCTCATAAACCTGCGGCCATGTGATATGGCTGGCGACGATGTACTTGTCGAAGGCCAGTCCGTTCGCGCCGGTCAGGGTTCCGGCAGGCGGGTCTACGCTGATGCCCAGAATGTCCAACCCCCGCTCGTGGAACTGCTTGTAGGCGTTACGGACGTAGGGGATTTCGGCAGAGCAATCGGGGCAGTACGACGCCCAGAAGTACAGCAGAACGATTTTGCCTTTGTAATCCTGCGGAAAGCGAACAGGTTTGCCGTCCAATCGCTTTTGCGTGAAGGCGGGAACGGTTTTGCCCACGCGCAGATCGGGCGGCGGCAGCACTTCCGGCACGATGCGCGGCGATTTTATCACGTTGAAATTCGCGCCATCGGGCGGTATGTTGGCGAGTTCGTAGGTGACGCCCTTGATGGTGAACGGGTGGGCGGCGTCATAGATTTCGCCCCGCGCATCGAACTGCCCGTTGCCATTGACATCAATATACAGATGGACGCCGGAGTTCGGCTGGTCGCGCCTGCCCCGAAAATCCCCCTGCCCCAGTATATCCACCAGAAGCGCGTGATAGGTTTTCGCGCCAAGCGTCAGGTCGAATTCGCGAGCGTAATCCGGCAGGCACAGGAGAGTGTTTCGCAGCAGGTCGCGGCTCGGATCACTGGGGTCGTAACGCAGCAGGTTGATGCGCAGCGGAACAGGCGTACCCCCATAGCGGACGGGAAGAACCACGCTGCCCGTATACAGGGCAAGCGGAGTGCCATCAAAGGATTGGTACGCGCTTTTCTTCCAGACAATGGGCGGATCATCGGTCAGGTCGCCGTTGCCATTGGTATCAATCCAGACGCGCGGTTCCCCTTCTGCCGCGCTGTCCATCACGGCATCGAATCCCGTCGGCGCGTCCACATTCCCCATCGTCAGCCTGCCATACAGCGGTTTTTCAATCCCGTTGGGTAGCTTCTTGATGCGGTCGGGCTTTTGCGCCGTAAAGTCCAGCGGGCGGGGCCGAACCCCGCTCATTTTCGCGGATGCGCCCGCCTCCATCAGTTTCGCGTGAACAGCCTGCGCCAGTATATTCGTTGGCAGTGACAGGCCAACTAGCATTATCAACAAGCCGAACCCTAAAGTGGTCTTTCTCATGTTAAGATTTTACCCTCAACTATGTCCCTTATGTCTACATGTACGCCCTGCTGTTTGACGGTTCGTACCAGAAGCCGGAACAAGTGGTCTTTGACAAAGCCGCTGCCGACGGCATGAATATACTTGTCGTAGACCTTGTGTATCAGAAACTTGCCGTCAATGCAGGCGTGTGCCGCTTCCAATGTCGTCAGATTAGGCGCAATCAACGCTTCCTTTGCGGCTACGCGCTGTTCCGCGTCTGTCGCGTCAATGCCGAGTCGCGCCGCCACTTGCAGTACAACCAATTCCCGTCTGCTGATGTTAAAGCCGTCCGGCAGAAACTCGCCGCCACTTTCCAACAGTGTCCATTGCGCCGCCATCGCCGTACAAAGTTCCTGACACATTCTCAGCAGTTCGCCGCGTAGTACGCTCACATCGGGAACTACAAACTTCGCGCCATAGAAAACGCGCAATTCTTCCTGTAGGGCTTCCGGTTCCAGCAGATAGTTTTCAATGGCGTAGCGGCGCAAAATAAACAGGTGACTTACCGGGTCGCTCAGGCTATTTTCAACTTCCACCTCGTCACGAAAGTCACGGTCAATGATGCCGAATACTCGTTCCGTAACGCCCTCTGCCAACACTTGCTGTAGGAAGGTTTCCACGCCACGCCAACCACCGCCCGGAACATGGAACATAATTCGTCTTTCATGCTCTAAAAACCACTCGTTCAAAGCGTCAAAATCGCTGTCACCTTCCAATAAAACCAGACGGCGGCGGCCTAGTTCAAGAAGCAGCGTTGCTATATCCGGTGGCTTTGCTTTTACAACCCGCATGGTACGCTTCACCATCAAAACTCCGTTAGAATGCGTACCGTTTCCGCCCCAAAGATACGCGCGATCTCGGTAGAATGGGTAGTTACAATAAGTTGGAATGGGATTTGTTTCTGTAGTTGTTTTAATCCCTGCCCCAGTAGGTGCTGATAGGCAACATGCAAACTGTTTTCGATTTCATCAATGAGAACAATGCTGTACGGCAACAAACGACGGCGCAATTCCGCCATGATAATGAGAATGTTCTGTTCGCCGGAACTCAGTTCCGCAACACCATGTGTCTGCCCGTCTTTGGTCGTCACAATAGCGCGTAGTTCCTTACGCTCCACACTAAATTTTTTGCCCTCCAAATCCAAACTGTTCAAAAAGTCTATGGTGCGCGCGTACAACTCTGGTTCAGCATATTCCTGCCAGATCAGGTAACTATCTAAAGACTGAGCAAAAGCGCGGCTACTTTCATAGCCGTACACCCATTTATATTTGACGTGTTCACGTCTTACCGCTCTTCCAGTTATTCGTATTAATCCACGTTCATGCGGAAAATACAAAATAGACGGCACATAATCTGCACCTTGCTCTTGAAATTTGCTTCGATCTTCTTCGATTAGCAACTTATCTTCCTGCTCTCGGATGGCGTCTCGGAGTTTTTGCTGAATGTGTCCATCCATCACCCGATTCGTGCGTCTGCGTAGTGATGCTGCCATTCTGTTGTGTCTTATGGCAAGGGTAGTGCCAAAGTAGTTAGCGCGTGGACGGTCGTTTTGGTCCTCTTCATCGTCATCCTGTTCCTGTCCATAAAACACATCAAAACGTTCATTGTCTACCAGCAGACTCATTTCGACGTAATCAGCGCTATCAAGCAGGCGCGCGTCTTCATCCGCAGGAACCATAGAGGGCTGGCTCAACGTGTTGGCAAGAGCAGCAATCAATCTCAAAACCGTGGTTTTGCCGCTGCCGTTTGCGCCGGCGAGGACGGTTACAGGGCTGTCGCCGTTGGTGTTGAATTCGATGCAGACGTTATCTAAGGGGCCGCAATTGACGACGCGCAGGGATTGCAGTTGAATTTTCATGGCGAACTCCGAATAACGAACAATCAGGCTTCTCCCGGTTCCTTTTGGACTTTGTTGCCGAAGGCGCGTTTGAGCAGGACAAGACCGAGAATCAGCAGCAGGATGCCGAGGATGTCTATTACGACGCCCGTTGATTCTCTGAATGAATTCCATTACGCTTTTGTTGCTGCTCAGGGAGGCTTCCGCGCCCACGAGCAGGATTTTGCGGACGCTGGAGATGATGCCGACCACGAGAAACTCCTGCATGATTGCCTGAATGTCGTGTGTTTGCAGGTACGTGATGATGGTGCGCAGCAGTTCCAGCAGAATAACCACAAAGAGGATGTTACTCAGCAGTTCCAGACTGTTCTTCACGAACGGGTCTGCCGTTTCCGCCGTATGTTCCGCTCCATGTTCGCCCGAAGCGCGCGCCATCTCGGTATGCGCTTTCAACGGCATAGCCTCGTCGGGCGTGGATGCTTTTCCGGGTTCGGACTCGGCGGTATGTCCCACTGTGGTTTCCGCGCCGGAGGGAGTTTTGACGGTTTCGGCGGAATGGGGCGCGACAACCGTTTCCATTTGCGATTTCGCTTCGCTGTTGGTGGACGCGGGCGCAATCAGGGGAAGCTGGCGCAGAAAAATAAAGCCCATGTGAATGATAACCGTAGACGCCATCAGGATGAAGAACGCGGCGACAATGACATGCGCCCAGTTGTCCAGCCGTTCCAGCAGGCGCACCGTGCCTGCCATAATCGGGCTGTTTATTTCTTCATGCGTATCGTGCTGTTCCTGTGTCGTCATGCGCCTTAAAACCTCTGCCGGATAAACCAAATTCAGGTGGCTGCTTCTTTATGAATTGCGCTTGCGTTTTGTTGCGGTTGCGCTGATAGTCATAGCATACCCCATTTGAACCGGGAGGCATATACCCGGCAGAAGAGGCATGGCCTGACAGGTTTGATTTCTGGTTAACCCATCCCATAGCTCGACGGCCTCGAACAGTGTTCGAGGCCGTTTTGTGTATTTCCCGATTTTATTTTGGGTTTGCTGCCCGGTGGCGCTATTCGCGGCAGGGTTGAGGAGATGTTTTTGCGCCCCGCTTGCGGCGTAACATGACAATCCCCGACAGCCCCGATGCGGCGAACAGAACCAGCGTGGACGGTTCCGGCACGGAAGAGGTACGGCTGAAAGTCAGGTCGTCCAGAGCCACGTAGGAGTCCGACACTTGAAACGCGGCAATAACGGCGCTGGAAAGCGCAATGCCGCGAAACGCGCCGGCATCCATTTCTCCCGGCGTAGAAATGGGAGCCAGACTGGTAATCTCATAGGACTCAAGGATGTTGCCGTTGCTGTCCAGCGCGGCGATTGTTACAAAAGTCGTCGGATCAGGAGAGTAGTTTATAAAACCGCCCACTGCGCTGACCGGGTTGCGGAAGGTGTATGTCATCGTGCCTGACACCACATCCAGAGCGCTAAAACCTGCCCGACCGTCATCCCAGAAACCGTTAGGAGATAAATCATAGGCAAAGATCGGATTGCCCCCATCGTCCCCGAGAAACGAAGTCGGATCGGTTGACGACCAGAGGATGTTTTCGCCAATACTTCTACCAATTTGAACCGGAGTAGAGCGGAAATCGGGTCCGAAAAATGTGGATACCCCGGAAAACTGGCTGAAGTCCACCACGTTTTGGGGAGCGAGGATACTGGCGGCGTCCGTCACCAGGTCCGCGCGCGCGGGGGTTCCGGCAACAAGCAAGCACAGGCTTGCCGCGAAAGCGAATTGAAGCGAACGTTGGTAAACCATGGGTTCCAGCCTCCTGCGTGAGTACATTAGTTAGTGAGCATGGAACCAGGAAAATAGCGATCCCTTCGTTCCTACATACACCTTTATTGCACAATTCATGCCAACCCGCCTTGCAGCGGGCTTGTTTCAGAAAAAACTTCAAAAATCAGGTACGTAAACGGGTCAACCTCGGCTATACGCCTGAAAAGCAGCGGTAGATGCCTCTTTTGCCGTGAGAACATTTATGCGGCAAGGACGCGCGTTTCCAGGCCGAGCAGCACTTCCAGCAGGCGTTGCGCGCCGCTTTTGTCGAGGGGTTCGTTGTTGTTGCCGCACTTGGGCGATTGGACGCAGGAGGGGCAGCCGTCCGCGCAGGGGCAGTCCGCGATGATGGCGTGGGTCGCGCCGAGCAGTTCGCGCAGACTGCGCATAGGTCGCTTCCGCAATGCCCACGCCGCCCGGATAGCCGTCGTAAATGAAGATCGTCGGCAGGGCGGTGTCGGGATGTTCGCGGGTGCGACACGCCGCCCACGTCCCAACGGTCGCAGGTCGAGAGCAGGGGCATCATGCCGATGGCCGCGTGTTCGACGGCATGAATGCTGCCGCCCAGTTCGCACGCCCTCCTTCACCAGCGCTTGCATCATTTCGGCGGGAACCGTGAACCAGAACGCCTCCGTCTCGAAGGTCTGCTCCGGCAGTTCCAAATCCTCGACTTCCAGCACCTCGTCGCTGTACAGTTTCTTGCGCCGAAAGCCCAGTCACGCGGTTGGTCACGACCACTTCGCCGAAAGTACGCCTTCGTGTTGCCCAATTCCCGCTCGCTGCCGCGTGTCCAGAATCAGAATATGCGAGTTTTCGCGCGCTTCCGTGTAGTAATTGGCTTCGACGGGACGCGCATAAGCGGTTTTGGCGTCAATGTCCAGCCGCTCGACCAGATACGTTTCGCCCAGATGCAGATAGATCGCGCCCGGATGCACGGTCTTGAAGGCGATATTGCTTTCGACCGTGCCGATCAGCCGCCCGCCGTTCTCCTCGTCCACAATGCGGTACGCGCCGTCCGAAGCCGAGCGGATATTGACGGCTGCGGCGGGATAATCGCCGCCCGCCGAAATGCCACTTCTGCTCCCGATAAAAAACTTTGCGCTCCTCTTCCAGCGTGTCCAGCGCGCCTTTCGCGTTCGGGCCGAAGCGCGGCAAATCCTGCCAGGTGATCGGCGCGCTCGTAAGCGGCGCACAGCAGATGCTGCGCCAGAATACGCCGGTTGTCCGGGTCTACGACGGCTCTTTCGTGCGGCCTGCCGAAAAAGTAGTCGGGATGGCGCATCAGGAACTGATCCAGCGGGTTGTCGATGCGCCACCAGAATGGAAAGCGACTCCTCGCCGCCGCGTCCCGCCCGCCCCGCCTGCTGCCAGGTGCTGGCAATCGTGCCGGGATAGCCGGTCATCACGGTCGCGTCCAGACCGCCCACATCCACGCCCAGTTCCAGCGCGTTGGTGGACGTGACGCCGATGATCCGCCCGGAAAACAGCCCCTGCTCGATGTGCCGCCGCTCCTTGATCGGTATAGCCCGCCCGGTACGACGTGATGCGCGAGCACAGATGCGGGTCGGTCCGTTCGAAGGCGTTGCGGGCGTAGCGCAAAATCAGTTCCGCGCTTTTGCGGGCTTTGGCGAACGTGATGTTGCGGACGCCCTGCGACACCAGATCGGTGAACAGGCTCGTCGCCTCCATGTTCGCGCTGCGCCGCGCCGACTGATCCTGATCCACAAACGGCGGGTTCCAGAAGACGAACGTGCGCGGCCCGCTCGGCGCGCCGTTCTGGTCTACGATGATGGGACGTTCCACGCCGGTCAGCGCGTTCGGTCAGTTCGTCGGGGTTGGCGATGGTGGCGGAGCAGCACAGAAACTGCGGGTCGGCCCCGTAAAACGCGCAGGCGCGGCGCAGACGGCGCAGAATATGGGCGACGTGCGCCCCGAACACGCCCCGGTACGTGTGCATCTCGTCCACGACCACGTATTTGAGGTTGGCGAGAAACGCGCTCCAAGTGGTGTGGTAGGGCAGAATGCCGACGTGCAGCATGTCGGGGTTGGTCAGAACGATGTGCGCGCCCTTTTTGATGTAGCGGCGCTCTTGCGCGGGCGTGTCGCCGTCGTACGTGGCAAAGCGGACGGTGGGGAACAAGCCGAAGTCGTTGAGTTTGCCCAGTTGATCCTGCGCAAGGGCTTTGGTGGGGAACAGATAAAAGGCGCGGGCAGCGGGGTCGTTCAAAACGGCGTCTATCACGGGCAGATTGTAGCACAGGGTCTTGCCGCTGGCCGTCGCGGTGACGACGGTGACGTGTTCGCCATCGCGCGCCGCGTTGACCGCTTCCGCCTGATGCGAGAACAGCCGCGCGATGCCCTGCGCGCTCCAGTTTCTCCTGCAAATTGCGGATGCAGCGGGCGTTCCAACTCGCCATACGCGGCAGGCCGCGCCGGAATGTGCTGCACATGCGCGATCTGCCCCTTGTAAAAAGGCGCGCGCCGCAAATCCGAAAGATAGCCGGTAAAATCCATAATTCCATTTAGCCGCGAATGAACGCGAATAAACGCGAATGTTAAAAGTTGAGAGGCAGGCGAGGGCACGAAAATAACATTTCAAATATCGTATTAATTCTCGAAGCCCTATGTCTCTAACCTGAGCCATTCGCGTTTATTCGCGTTCATTCGCGGCTATTCTCTGAAAATCTATGCGGGCTTGAAACGATCCCTTGCCTTCATGCGCTCCACCATTTTGACCAGGAAGATGCTGCCGAAGTAGAGCAGCAGCAGCGGAATCGCCATCAGCGCCATCGAGATCACGTCGTTGGAGGGCGTGAACACGCCGCCCAGGACGGCGATCACGACGCCCCAGCGCCAGTGCTTGATCAACCCCTCCGAAGTGACCATGCCGACGAACGCGCCCGCCATCAGCAGAACCGGCAACTGAAACGCGAAGCCGAACGCGGCCATCATCTTGACGAAGAACAGAATGTACTCGCCGGGGTCTTGCAGCAGGGTCGCGCCGTGCGGGAAATCGCCCAGATACGACAGAAACCAGCGCATCGCAAAGAACAGCGTGGCATACGCGACACTGATGCCGAACAGCAGGCAGAAAATGGAAACCGGAACCAGATACTTCAGCGGACGGCGTTCCTGCGGCGTCAGGGCGGGCAGAATGAACAGCGCGATCTCGCGGATCATCAGCGGCGTGACGAAAATAAAGCCGATAATCACGCTGAGCTGCAGGCGCACCATGAACATCTCGTGGAAGCCGTGAAACGCTTCTCCCGTCATGGGCGGCGTAGCGGGATGCGTGTAAATCCATGCGATCACCTGATCCCGCGCCATGCAAATCGTCCGCAGTGGGCGGATTATGCGGCTTGGGCATGTTCAGCGGATCGAACGGCGGATTATCCACGTCTGATCTGCTTTTTGGCTTCGGCAATGGTGCGCGTGTTGTTCAGGCGGTTGATCTCATTGATGCAGCGGCGCGTACATGAACTCGTAAATCGGCGTGAAGAACTGGTACGCGAGAATGGAACCGATCAACAGATACCAGATGCAACGAATGATGCGCGTCCGCAGTTCGCCCAGATGCTCGGTCAGTTCCATGCGCTTGTCATCGTGTCCCGATTTCATGTTTCTCCATGCCTCCTGCCTGCTACGATTGTAACAGCTGTGTTCCCTGCTTTGTGATCTGCCGCGCCGTTGATGATGCTCTGACAGTCTTCACTCCACATTGTTACGCTTCTGCACATGCGACGATCTCGTCAGCAGTCCCTACAAATGTTCGCTTATCCTGCAGTATACAGGCAAACGCGCCGCAAGCGCAAGGACTGCGTTTGCGGCGCGTTGTTTGACCGGAACGATTTTAATCTCAGTCCCTCAGGTTGTTCAGATCCAACTGCTACGCTGACGTGATGCGCAGCAGTTGCGTGTCGTTGGTGGCTTTGATGGTATCGGGATAATCCGTCTGCGCATTAAGGCCGGAGCCGAAGCCCTGCCCGCCACCGCCGCCGCCAAATCAGGCCGCCGCGCCCTGAGTGCCGCCGCCGGAGCCCGGCGAACCGCGTCGCTCAGCGCCGGCCCTGACCGCCGCTGCCAGGCATCCGGCCGTCCCCTCACGCCCCCGTCTGCCGCCACCGGAGCCGCGGAAAACCGCCCGAACCGGGCCACCGCCGCGAACCGGGATCCGCCCGAACCGGGGAAGCCGCCGCAGTTGCCGAACATACCGGGAGGCGCTCCACCGCCGAAACTGCCGGGATACGCCGGGCGGGCGATTGCCGCCGCCGCCGAGCAGTCCGCCGCTGAACAGCCGCCGCCAACGCCGCCACCGGGCATGCCGCCTTCAGAAGCTGCCACGTTGGTGCGCCCTTTGATGGTCAGTGTGCGCGTCATGCGAACCAGTGTGCCGGATGTGTACGCGATGTAAATGTCGCGGTCGTAGGTACACGTCGGCGACATGATGGGAAGGCCCTCGACGGTGATTGTGGCCGGCAGTTTCACATCGTCGGCATGCTGATGAATTTTGGCCGTGCGATAGTTGCCTTCCCATTCCAGGTCCACCAGCGTGTTCTGAAATTTCACGTGCGGCTGCAAAACCGGCGGCAGGCCGGGAACGTCAATGCGCTGGTCGGGCGAAGTCCACGTCTGGCCGACGGAAACCGCCGCCGTGGGCATCACCGGCAGTTCGATGGTGGCGTCTACGGGCAGGCCGGCAAATTCAATCCCCGTCAGCACGCCCGTCTCGTAATTGACCCGGCCCTGCGCGTCCAGTTCCTGATACATGGACTGTGGACAAATCTTTGTCGGGATAGCTCCGCTTCCTGCCCGCCGCTCAACACGGCCAGTTTGGTCAGTTTGTTGCGCACCAGAGACAGCCCGGTCGCGGATCGTTGCTGAGGATGCCGAGCAGCAGTTTGCTGTTGATGGACGTCAGTTCCTGATCCGCGCTCACCTTGGTCAGCGAACCGGCATCGGCGCGCACCGTCTTGCTCGTCCGCTCGTATTCGATGTTTTTGCCTTCGGGATATTTGTAGCGCAGGCGCAGGCTGGAGGGACCATCCTTGATTTTGTTGGCGACGGTGAGCTTCACTTCGCTGGTGGCGCGCTGCGTTACGCCCAGATTCGCGCGGCCCCCTCGACCGGGATCGAACAGCACAACGCGCACGGAGTGCTGCCCGTCGGAAACGCCTTCCGCTTTGGTATCCCAGATAAAGGTGAAAAAGCGGCTTTCCGGCTTCTTCGTCTCTGCGTCGTGCTTCCGCTGACGGCAGCATCCTGCAGGCGCTTGCGGGTCCAGGGCGGCATCGAATTTGCCGTCCAGATACACGACGACAAAACTTTTTTCGCCGATGCTGGCCTGCGGGAATTTCAACGCGCACTTTTTCGCGCACGGTCGCGCCATCCGGCGGACGGCGAATGGTGAATGGAGCGCCCTGCGCATGGGCGCGCCCGCTCAGGGAAGTCAGACTGCCGAGCGCGAGGGCGCTGGCGGCCAGTCGAACGGCATTGCGGCTTATCATAGAAGAACCCCTTCCTTAACAGAATCGGCTCACAACCGGCAAGAGTGGAGTGGCATGATTGGCACAGTGTATCATAGTTCGCAAAAGAAGTCAACGCCTGCGAACGCGCAAGCGAGCAATCGCCGTTTGCTTCCAAACCCGTAACACCGGAACGGATTATGACTCTAACACCAGTACCATTCAAATAAGCGTTCGCAGTGACACAACTTGTTGGGTCCTCTTCCGGTACAGGTTGTGGCCGCTTGTTGTGTCCGCGCACTCAAAGCAGGCGCAAAACACAATTCCGCTTGACAGGCGGCGCGCGGGTACGCTACCATCTTTTTGTCGGGCAAAACAGGAAAAGGGTTCAGGAGGCACTGCCATGCAATATCGCGCTCTGGGTGATACGGGCTTGACCGTTTCCGCCGTTGGTTTCGGCGTGTGGACGGTTTCCACAACGATGTGGGGCATTGAAGACGATGCGGTGGGGCTGCATCTGCTGCGCCGCGCCTTTGATCTGGGCGTGACGTTTTATGATACCGCCGATGTGTACGGCGATGGCAAGGGCGAAACCCTGCTGGCGGACGCACTGGGCAATCGCCGGGACGAGATCGTCATCGCCACGAAATTCGGCTATGATTTTTATACCACGTCCGGGCTTGCAGCCGGGGCAGCGCGAGCGCCCGCACGACTGGTCGCCCGCGTATATTCGCAAAGCCTGCGAGGCAAGTCTGCGCCGCCTGAAAACGGATCGCATTGATCTGTACCAACTGCACAATCCCCGCGTGGACGCGCTGGCGCGCGACGATACGTTCGCCACGCTGGAAGAACTGAAAGCGGAGGGTAAAATCCGCGCGTATGGAGCCGCGCTCGGCCCGGCCCTGCTGCCCGACCGTCAGATAGACGAGGGGCTGTACGCCATTGAAAAGCGCCATGCCACGATCCAGATCATTTACAATCTGCTGGAACAGGTGCTGGGCGAGCCGCTGTGTCCCGTTTGCCGCGCAGCACGGCACGGGCATTATTGTGCGCGTCCCCCACTCCTCCGACCTGCTGCTGGGACGCGTGGATAACGATACGGAGTTCGCGCCCAACGACCACCGCCGCTTCCGCGTCACGACGGATGAGGCCAAAAAGAAATGGCAACTGGACGGCGTGAAGAAAATCGCGCAGTTGCGTTTTCTGACGGAAGGCACGGGCCGCACATTGGGACAGGTGGCGATTCAGTTCCTGCTGGCGCAGCCCGCCCTCGCGTCCGCCCTGCCCAACATCTACGACGAGCCGCTTTTGGAAGAACTCGCCGCCGCGTCCGACACGCCCCCGCTCACCTCGGATGAACTGGCGCAAATCGCCGACCTGTACGCGCGCAATTTCGACCTTGCCGCCTGATACTCCATGTTCAGGGCGCAGCCAGAACCTCATCTAAAATCGCAAGCCGCAGGCCGGGTACGCGCTTAAATCCCAGATCATTGGTGACAAACAACGCGCACCCGGCCTTTATTGCCGTCGCCGCATGAATAGCGTCCGGCGTTTTCAGCAATCCCACGAATTTTTTCCTCTTGTATCTGGCGTTCCACTTCCGCCCACTCTTCAGGAGTGCGCTGTACCGACGTCAGAGAATTTAGAAATTCCATTACGCTTTTAAACTTGCGCGGCTCTTCAAGCGTTGGCGCAGCAGGTTCCGGCAGAACGATGATGAGTTCCACTTCTCCGGTTTCCGGCAGTCCGGGCGAAGTGACTTCAATGCGATGACCGGGCAGAATGGTGGTTTTCAGTTTCAGGGCAGATTGCATGGCTGGGATTCCTCCTGCCTTATTATAGCACGGGTTGAGGAAGCCACTACGAAAGGCGTCCGAACACAAGGAGAATGTCACTGCTTTCGCTTACGCTGCGGCCTTCGCGCATAGCCGTTTCCCACTCTGGCGGCCTCAACGCCGAACGCGCCGCCTGAATCGTTTGTTCGTGTTCGACATGGTCTACAGGGGGAATAGGAGCCTGCATGGCAGCGCGCAAAGCATCAGCGCAGCCGAGCATTTGAGCGCTGCGTTGGAATTCTTGCTGGCAAACCGCCAGGACTGCCAGCAGTTCCAGACTCTCCGCGACCTGCCGCCGGTATCCGCAGCGTTGCCGAACGGCCAGACTGCGCTGACACAGGGCTTCCGCCTGCGCCACCTTGCCGGATCGCAGCAGCAATCGCGCCTGCAAATGGAGGGCAGAAGCAAAGGTAGGCGGGCCGTGCGAATCGGGACAGAGTTCAATGGCCTCCTCACAATATCTGTTGGCGTCTTCATTCCTTGCCTGGTAGTAGGCGGCAAGAGCCAGGCGGCAGAGGAAAACGGCCTGCCAGCGACGGTGATTCTGTTCGCGCCAAACAGCCAATCCCTCTTCATAGTACGGCAAAGCGCGTTGGATCTGGCCCAGGCGCAGATACGCGTCTCCCAAACTACCCTGCGCCGCCGTTCGGCTGGTATCATGTTTCAGACAGCGATAGGTTTCCACGCTTTGGGTCAGGAGGGCCAGGGCTTCGGCGTAGTTGCCCTGATCGCTGTGCAAAATGCCCATCCCGCGCAGATGATCGGCAAGGATGTGAGTTCGATTGACATCCGCATGTATTTCCTGTTGGATTAGAAATCCCTCGTTCAAATAGCGGCGCGCGGTCGGATAATCCCCGGCCTGCTTGCGTTCCTGCGCAGCGCGATGCAGCACGGAAGCCATTTCCGCCAGTAGTCTGTGCTGCCGACATAAATCCAGCGCTTCGTCATACAACGCCTTTGCTTTTTGCGTTTGTCCCTGAACCAAAAGCGCGTCCGCATAATCGGCGCAAACCGTAGCCTGTCCGCCGGTGAAGCCGTTGACCCGGTAGAGATGCAGACACGCTTTATGGGCGGCGATGGCGTCCGCGCCGCGTTCCTGTTGGTGCGCCACATTCCCAAGGCGGTTCAGCATACCCGCAGCAGCGCTGCTTTGTTCGCTGATGCCGCTCGATGTTTCCCGCGCAAGCGTTGACCATTCCATAAACCGGGCAAAGGCAACGGCATGGTCGGCATGGAAAAACGCCATTTCGCCCGCATAAAACAGCAGGCGACAGCGTTGTTCCACATTCAGGCGCGGGGCATAATGCAGCGCGCTGTTTAGCCATTGCCGCCAGATTGCCGGAGATTCCCACACTGCCCAAAAGTGGGTCAGGGCGTACAGCATTTGCAGCCCGGTTTCCAGATCGTTCGCGGCTTTGTCATTCGTTTCCGTCAGCGTCCATGTCAGCGCGGCAAGCGTATTGATTTTGTCGTGCCGCAATGCGTCCGCTTCGGGCGGGTTTCGCGCGGATTCCAATCGGCGGTTTGCTGCCTCGCATTGCGCCAGAAAGTACCGGGCATGGCGTTTCGCGAGAGGACCGCGGGCATCGGCGCGTAATCGGCGGCGCGCGAATTCGCGCGCCGGTTCTGACAGGCTATAGCGGCTGTCGGGTTCGACACCTACCAACTGACCGGCCATCTGTTGAAGCAGGGAAACGGCTGCCGGCTCGTCGCCAATGGCCTGCGCCTGTTCTGCCGTGAAGCTGCCGGTAAAAACGGAGAGGCGGGCGTAAAATCGCTGCGCGTCGGGTGTCAGCGTTAGATACGCGGTTTCCAGCGCGGCAGTGAAAAGCTGCGTTTCATCCCGCGTGGCTTTGTGTCCCGAATGGTGAACCGCGCGCAGATGCCGCGTCAGGCTGGCAAGCAATTCCGGGGGAAGCGGTTCTGTGGATGCAAGCGCGGCTTTCAGTCTGGCGGCTTGCGCGGCGGGAAACCGTTTTTGTCCGTCCCGCGTCATGGCCCGTAAAAGCCGCTGCTGCTGCCGTTCGTCGTAAGCGTCGTGGGCAAGGGCATTCAGCGTGATTTCCAGCGCGTCGCGCCCATTCCCCTGCTTTTCCAGCAAGTCCGCCAGTGTTTCCAGCGCGTCCCCGAAGGCCACTTCCACACGCCTGCGCTCTACCGCAATCCAGTCCATTTCGCCGGATTCCATCTCCTCGTCTTCGCAAATCGGCATCGCATACCCCGGCAGGAACGCGCCCCGATACAACTCGCGCGCGGCATACAACTTTTCTATTTTATCCTCATTAGAGGAGGCGCGCCTGGCCTCGCGCAGGGCGGCCTCGAATTCCTGCACATCAGTCATATAGCGAACCGGATTGAGTTGCAGGCAAACGCGGTCGGCAAGAAACAGCAACGCATCGGAATCGTCTGTCGAACTATTAGATTCCGAAGCCTCGGCCTGCGCGTTTTGGATCGCCGCGCCCTCCATCTCACGCTTCAACGCCGCCAGACTGCTGCGCAGGCTGAGACGTCCCTTTTGCGGGTCGGCGTCGGGCCAGAACAGGGCGGCAAGCGCATCTCGATTTTGCGCCCGTTTGGAATGGGCAAGATAAGCCAGCAGCAGGCCGGTTTTACCCGTGCGAAACTGATGCAGCATCCGCGTCCCGTCACTCGCGCGCAGGTTCCCCAACATCTCGATCCGCCACTGTGCCGCCATCATCCGTTCTCTCCATAACAAAGCCTTGCAACAATAAGCAAGCCGCCGTACAACACCAATTAGGCAAGCCGCCACAAAAATCCTGCAAAAATTGCCGACTCGTTAATTTCTCTGCTCAATGTTAGCGCGATTGTGTAACGGTAGGTTTCTATACTATTCTCACGGCTGTGCTTCAAACCGTGAGTTGAAACTCGCGGTTGTGTCCTTCCCTGCGGGTGGACGCCCGGTAACAAAGTCCGCCTGCGCGGACTGGAACGGCTATTTTGTTGAAAGGCTCTTGAGCAGCAAAACCATCCTACGCAAATAAGGCACAAAGGAGACATGGAATGCAACGCGCGGATCGCTACATGAAGATCATGCTGACACTATTGGTGGTGGGAATATGGGGGCATCTTGTTAGCCCAGTATTTGCCGCATTACCTGCCTTCGCGCAATCGAAACACAAAGCAGGGACACCGGCGGCAGCCTCCTACAAAAGCTACGCTGTCGTTGCCCAAACGGAAAAGGGGGAATTAGTTCCTAACGGGGCGGGAAGCGTCATATTAGGCGCAAACGATATGGCAATTGCCCTACATGGTTTTCCTGCGCAGGGCTGGAAACTTCACTCCGTTGTTCCTTCGACATCCGGCTCAGGCAATGGCATCTTTACCGGTTACGTAGTCATCCTCGAAAAATAGGGCGCTACCATCCCTGCGGACAGGAACCGCCGTTTTCGAAGCAAAGCTGTTTCTACGCCATCATCAGCATTACACATATCGCTACCAATTGCGCCGTCAAGTGGCTTCACATTTGCTGACGTTTTGCGATAAGGGAGAACCCACATGGACACTTTCAAAGGTTTTCATCGGTTGGGAGTGCCTGTCCGCCTCCTTTTACTTCTCTGCTCTGCCTGAATTTACTGGCAGTTCCCCAACCAACATACGCAGAAACCCTCTATCAAACCAACTTTGACAGTCTGGCAACAGGGCCGACCCATCCCTTTCCAGGTGTCAACGGTCAGGATGGCTGGTATCGGTGTTGTAGCAAACAACACGACTTTCC
Organism: uncultured Chthonomonadaceae bacterium; assembly: GCA_963817895.1. Taxonomy (GTDB): domain Bacteria; phylum Armatimonadota; class Chthonomonadetes; order Chthonomonadales; family Chthonomonadaceae; genus CAWFQB01. Next base: position 185,071 of record CAWFQB010000001.1, on the reverse strand, counting down.
CGGCAATTCGACGGACGATGATATCTACTTTGACAACATCAGTATTACATCCACGCCAATTAAAAGTACAGGCATTTTGCTTGGAGTGGTGGATCAGCGCACCTGGGTTGGCAACACCAGCGAGTTTACGGTCAACATCAAGAACACGGGCATCACGCCTCAGTCGCTGACCTCGGCTGCCATTACGGGAACGCCCTGGGTCACGCTGCTCTCCGCGCCGCCTGTCGCTCCCCTGCAACCTGGCGAACAGACGCAGTTTACCTACCGACTGACGATTCCCAATAATGTCGCAGGAGGAGGGCCGGACAGTCCGGTCGTTATTCCGGTTTCGCTGGATGTCATCAGCAACGCTAAAAAGTTCTCCGAGCCATTCCAGATACAATTGTATCAAGTTCCCGCCACGCAGATTGTGGCGCATGTGCAGGACGATGCCACCAATCAGCCGATTGTCAACGCCCTTGTCGCGCTCGACAACACTTCCACGCTGTACCAGACTGACCCCGGCGGCAATGTGACGCTGACGGTTACACCCGGCGCGCGTACCGTCTTCGCGTATGTGACAGGCCATCTGCCCAATCAGCAAACGGTTATTCTGGATAATGGCGCGCTTGCCCCCGTTACCTTGAGTTTGAAACAGGGGCAGGCATTGGCAGTCAGCAGCGTGACCGCCACGCCGCTCACCCCGGCACAGATTCAGGCGCGCGGCATCAATCTCAACGATCCGAGCAACTTCTTTATTTATGACTTCGTGGTGAAACTGCGCATTGGCGACGCAACGGTTCCCAACGTTATTATTCCCGCTCATCCTGAACCCGGTTCCACTGTTGTCGGCAGTTTCGATGACGGCGAAATCGGCTTCAGCGGCTACTACTCGTTCTACTTCCCGACCGGCGCCCCGGCCGTTCGCGCGGAAACCTGGATTGTCATCGAAGGCGACATTCGCGTCCTCAAACAGTTCTGGGACGCGACTGTGTTCATCAACAACAACACCAGCCTTGCCATCAACAACGTGGATGCCACGCTCACTGTGCCGACCGGCCTGTCCCTGCCGCCCCTGTTCGGGCAGCCGCAGCCGCTCACCAAAACCATCGGAACCATTCCGGCCATGAGCGTCAGTCAGGCGGAATGGGTTGTGCGCGGCGATGTGGCGGGCCTGTATCAACTCACGGGAACCGCAACCGGAACCCTTGCGCTCGGCGGCAGCGGCGTTCCCCTCGCGTCTACCCTGCGTTCCAACACGATTACGGTTGTCGCGCCGCAATTGAATGTCGCCTTCCAGACACCGGATGCTGTGGTTGCCGGACAGAACTTCAATCTCGGCATTGACATCACCAACGAGTTCAGCATTGATCTGCAACTCGTGGAAGTTCACATCAAGACCGACCGCCTGGTGAACTGCGTCCTCGCGCCCGGTCAGTCTGATCTCGTCAGTCCGGGCAGCATTGCGATAGGCGAAAACAAACACGTCAACTTCAGCTTCACCTCCCTCGTCACGGGCAAAGTGCTGGAAGTGCAGACGTATGTGTCGCCCAACCCGGAAATCTCGCCCGATGTGACGGTCAACGCCGCCAAAGTGAAGGATGTGGACGATACCGCTGCCACTCATGCCGTCACGCAGGTCAACATTCCCGTGCTGACCAACGATGTCGGAGATACCACGCTGTCGGTAGCGTCCGTGACACAGGCCGCGCATGGCGTCGTGACAACAGATGGACTGCAAACCTTCTATACGCCCAATCCCGGCTTCATCGGCGTGGATTACTTCTCCTACGTGGCGCAGGATACGCAGGGCAACATGGGCAACGCCAACGTCATGGTTACGGTCAGCAGCGTGTCGCCCACCATCAGCAGTCTCAATCCAACGTCCACGCTTGTCGGCTCAGGCGGCTTCGATCTCGTTGTCAACGGCAGCGGCTTCGACCTGACCACGCAGGCGACGTGGAATGGCGCGGCCCGAACCGTAACGTTCGTGTCGCCGTCGCAAATAAAGGTGACACTGCTTACGAGCGACCTTGCCGGAGCGGGATTGGGCGCATTGATGATAAAAAATCCGAGCGCGGGTTCCGCCCTGACAAGCTACGCCGTGTACAATCGCAACAACGGTTCGCCCATCCTGTCCGCCACTCTCGGTACGCCATCGCGTCTACGCTGACGGGGCCGCCCGGCACGGTTCTGACATTTAGCGGCGTTCTCCAGAACACGACCGGCGCGGAGGTGTTTCTCAACGGCACGGCGAATGATTCACTGCCCTCCGGGTTTACCTTTGACGACACGCCCTTCTTCCTGAATGCGCCAACATCGCTGCTTGCCAACGCTTCCTCGGCGGACATCGCGCTGTTCACCATCTCGTTGGATGCCGGCTTGCCGGAAGGCACATCGGCTTCCAGCGTGTTTCGGCTCATCGGCGGCGTGGACGGCCTGGCGCAAACTGAAATCGGCTCTTCGCCCTTCACCGCGCAGGCGCTCACCCCTATAACCAACACGCCTGAACCCTCCTCCTTCGCTCTGCTGATTGGTTTGGGCGTGAGCGGTTCCCTCCTGCTTCAGCGGCGCGGAAAGCAGCGGCAACGTTAAACCTGTTTGTATGCGCGCCAAAATAAAACAAGAGGCCGTCGTGTTTACGCGACGGCCTCTTATTCTTGTTTACGTTTTCAGCGCAAACGGAGCGGAAACAGGACACGGACTTACAGCAAACTTTGCTGTCCAGCGCCGCCGTTGCCCCAGTCATCGTTCTTGTTTGGTTTCACGAAGAAGGGCAGGCACAGGTGGTCGCAGGCGGCGCGGGTGATGAGACGGCCCCGGTTCGTGCGGTTTAGAAACCCTAACTGCATCAGGTACGGCTCTACCATGTCTTCCAAGGTGTCTTTTTCCTCGCCAAGTAATGCGCCCAGCGTGTCCAATCCGACCGGTCCGCCCTCGAACTTTTCGATTATGGCGCGCAAAAACCGCCTGTCCAGGTTGTCCAGTCCCAACCCGTCCACTTCCAGATTCTTTAACTGCGCGTCAGCCGCCTCTTTGGTGATAATGTTGTTGGTGAACAACTGCGCGTAGTCGCGTACGCGCTTGAGCATCCGGTTGGCGATACGGGGCGTACCCCGTGAGCGGAGCGCGATCTCCCACGAACCCTCCGGCTCGATCTGTACGCCCAGAATCACCGCGCTGCGCTTGACAATGGTATCCAGTTCGTCCGTGTTGTACAACTCGAACTGGTGATGGATGCCGAATCGGTCACGCATGGGCGACGAAATCATGCCCGCCCGCGTGGTCGCGCCGACAAGCGTAAAATGCGGAAGGGTGAGAGGCAGCGTTCGGGCGGCGGGACCTTTGCCGATGATAATATCCAGCCGGAAGTCCTCCATTGCCGAGTACAAAACCTCCTCGACGGAGCGATTCAGGCGATGGATTTCGTCAATGAAAAACACGCTGTCCTTTTCCAGACTGGTCAGATATGGCGGCAAGGTCGCCCGGTTTTTCCAGCGCGGGGCCGGACGTAATCCGAATCGGCACTTCCATTTCATTGGCAATAATGTTAGCGAGCGTGGTTTTGCCCAATCCGGGCGGGCCATACAAGAGTACGTGATCCAACGCTTCCCCGCGCGATTTGGCGGCTTCAATGGCGATGCCTAAATTCTGCTTGGCTTTGGGCTGCCCGATCATTTCGCGCAGGCGTTTCGGGCGCAAGGACAATTCACCCGAATCGTCCGGCTGTTCTCCCGGCGACATGAAACGCTCCTCGTCATCTCCTCGTCGTGACATAGCGATACCTTTCTGCGTCAGGCCAACTCTACTCCAAAAATGGAAGCGGCCTGTTCTATCTATTCAGAAGCGGAAATTGGTTCAAGTAGTTTATTGTAACACGAAAGTATGCTTTTGTCTACTATATCAAGGGGCAAAAGAGAGGAAATTCGCGGGGGAACTGCAACGTGACAGGGATACGAAAACGGCGACATCAGCAACACCGAGTACCGAGTACCGAACACCAGTAAGACGCGCTACGTTCGGGATTGCGGCCAGATTTCTACCAGTATGTAGTCAACCCGCGTTTCTTTGGAATTGTCTTTAGAACTGTCTCTAGAACTATCTATAACATTGTTTCTGGCAGCGTTTTGCGGGACGGATTCAGAGGATGATTTTAGCGAATCGTCAGAAGCGGAGGCGCGTACCACGCGAACCCACCCGCTGGCCGGGGCCACGACAACGCCATTGGCCTGCGTGTTCAGGCCCAGTATCGCGCCGCGCTGCACAAATTCGCCGTCTCGATAAATGGCTCCATAAATCGGGTGAACGGATAGCCGCCAGGGTTCCATCATGAACTCTCCCATGCAAGCCGCGCGTAGCGGCAGGGGATGCAAGCAGGGTCAGCGTCCGCATGAAAAGGGGGTTTCATGCGTATTCTTTCTTTTGACCTGTTTGCCGCCGAAATGTTCCGCGCTTGCCCTGCTGATTTCGCGCCTTGACACTGTTTTTATACTGCGGCATAATGACGATGTGACCAATTCACTTTTTCAACAACTTCAACACTTTCAACAGTTTCAACAATGCCGACTATCCCGACATACGGCGGCGTTGCTGCTGCGGGCGTGTGCCTGCCCCCTCACCGCGCTGTTGTGGTTCCTGCTGTTCGGCGGCATTGCGCCTGCAATCGCGCAAACGCCCTCCGTTCCTGCCCATCGCGTTGTGGTATTGCTGGTTCCCGGTCTGCGCGCCGATGACCTGACGCGCTGCCCCCTGCCCGGTCTGACAGCCCTGCGCAGCGAGGGAGCGGCAGGCTGGATGGTATGCCGCGCCGCCCGCGCCGGCAATCCCCGCCAACTAACCGCCGACGGGCGCGACACGCTCCCTTCCCTGTCCCTCACTCTCGGCAACGGCACACGCGCCCTTGCGCAATCCACAACACCCGACACCCATGAAATCAATCGGCGCTCTGGCCCATGCGCAAGGCTGGCGCACAGCCGTTTACGGTAACGCCGATACGGATACGATTCAGGGGGAGGGCCTGCTGCTTGCAGGGGACGATGCGGGGCGCGTGGATGTCGCGCAGCCACAAACGTTGACCGATACCGGGGCGATTTACGCGCCGTATGGCAGGCGCGACGATGCTGCCATGCTGCAACGCGCTCTTGCCAACCTGTCGGAACGGGACGCGCTGACGGTTCTCGTGTTCGGCGATCTGGCGCGGGCGGACAGTTACGGCCCGTTTTGCCTGCCCGCGCAACGGGACGCGCAACGCCTTATAACGTTGCGTTTTCTGGATAGCCTGCTGACCAACATTCGCGCTCAGATGCAGACAACATCCGGCTCACCGATTCGATTCTTGCTAGTGTCGCCCGCGCCTGCCGCTTCAACGGAAGTTCGAGATCGCCTTGCGCCGATTCTGATGTGGGGCCGCGACGCGCCTGCCGGTACATTGACTTCGCCCTCCACTCGCGTACCCGGCATTGTGGTCAACACCGATTTCCTGCCTTCTGTTGCCGACGCCTGGGGATTGCCACTCTTGCCAGGCGCAATCGGACGCGCGTTTCACGTTCAGCCCCCGCCCCAACTCAATACGCTTGCCGACTGGCAGGCCGCGCATGACCGCGTTTTGCAGTCCGAACGCTTGAAAGATGTGTACGGCGGCCTGCCTACGCTGCAAATGCTGCTTGTCATTGCGGCGTTGGGATGTTATCAGCGGAATCAGCGCCGTTTCGCCTGCGCCTGCTGCGCCGCCATCGTAGCCCTGCCGTTCGCCCTGCTGATGCTGCCCTCCCTGCCCTTCGTTCCCCAATCCATTCCGGGCGCAGGCGCGATGCTGGCAATCGTCACGCTTGCCTTTGCCGGAACTGCGTGGCGTTTGTATCCCTCCCGGCACGGCGTTCCCCTGCTGCTCACCATCCTGTTTGCCGTTCTGCTCGGCGCTATCGCTCTCGACCTGCTTTCCGGCTCCCTCCTGCTGCGACAAGCCTGGATGAGCTACTCCATCATGGAAGCCGCCCGCTTCTACGGCATCGGCAACGAGTACATGGGCGTGGTCATCGGCGCGGCGTGTATTTTGGCAGGAAGAGGAGAAGAGGAGAGGAGAGACAATAATAAGGTGTTGTCTAACGGGCAAAAAGTGGAACGAGATGCTTTTTCTCCTTTTCTCCTTTTCTCCTTTTCTCCTTTTCTCCTCCTCCTCTTCCTCCTCGGCTACAACCGGTTCGGCGCGAAGGTGGGCGCGATTCCTTCAGCGGGAATCGCGTTTGGCGTACAGGGGCTGATGTTGTGGCGCGGGAAATTGCGCGGGCGCGACCTGCTTCTTGTTGGCGTCGGGGTAGCGCTGGGGTTGGCCGGTCTGCTCCTGCTGGACATGCGGCGCGGCATCTCCGGGCAGTCGCACTTTGCGCGGACATTCGCCGGTTCCGGCGGTGGCCTGTTCGCCGCCGCGTCCCGCAAACTGTTGCTGGAAGGTCATCTTCTGCTGCACAGCCCCTGGAGCGCGGCTCTGATTGTTGCGACGTTGGGTTTCGTCTATATGGGAAGACAAGGAGACAGGGAGAAGAGGAGACAGGGAGAAGAGGGAAAAGAAGAGATACAAGATACGAGATACGAGATACAAGAAGAGGGAAGAGGGAAAAGGGAAAAGGGAAAAGAATTCCTCTCAACTCTCAACTCTCAACTCTCAACCTCCTACGGCCTTATCGCCGGAGCCGTCGCGTCGCTGCTGTTTAATGATTCGGGCGTGACGGCGGCGGCCATGATTATGCTGTTCGGGTTCGCGTGGGCGCTGACACAGGCGGCGGATAGAGAGCGTCTTTTGCTGCCAGAGGTTCAGGCGCGTTCGGCTCCTGTGGAAAATTCGTATGAATGAAAACCCCGATAAGTCTCTGCCTGTATCCTCCGAACTTGCCCCGCGCCGTCCGGGGTTGCGCCTGCGGATTGGCGCATGGTGGCAACACTGGCGGCCCCGGCTGCGCATGGCGGAGCGCGCCCTTCTGGTAATGGTGGTTCTTGCCGCGATGGTGTCGGCTCACTGGCGGCAGGGCTTGACAGGAATCTGGATATCCCTGAACATCGGCTACGGCCTGATTGCCGCTGTGTGGGTTATGGTTCACGGGCGGGCCGTGTGGCACACTCGCGACAGCGCCCTGCGGTGGGCCGTTTGCCTGTCCGTTATCGGCGGGCTGTTGATTTATACCGTTCAGTACAAAGCCCTGAACAATCTGAACACGATTTCTGTAGCGCCCGGTGAAGTGGATGCCAACGGCGCTATCTGGCTGCTGCCGATCTGGTTCGCACTATTTTGCGTTTTTTGGGTGATCGCCCTGCTCGGCGCGGCCATCGGTTCGTTTGCGGGCAGGCGGAGTGGCGACAGCGAACGCTCCGCCCGCGCCGGAATCACTCTCAGCATGGCGTCCGCCATCGTGTTTATGCTCGCGCTAACGTTCACGCCGGACAATCCGGGTCTGGATATGTTGGGATTAAGCCTGTGTTTTTTTAGTTTCCCTCTGCTGACGCGCCTGTATATCCACACGCTGCAAAGCTCGGCGCGTCCCCTGCGTCACTGGCTTCAGCCTTTCACCCGCGCGCTTACCCGATGCCTTGTATGGCGCTGGCGCATACCCATATCTTCCTTCGGGACAAAACGGGCGACGGACAAAACGCTCTACACGCTCGACCTGCGCGGCGTCGTTTTGGGACTTGCGATTGCCACACTGGTCTTGAATGTGCCGCCCCGGTTTACCGGCCCCCTGCAAAGCCTTGCCCTGACAACGCTCACGCGCCTTCATACGGCGCGAAACCTGCCGTTTGTTTCGCTGCCCCATCTCATGCGGCCCGCTCCTGGCCCGCGCGACCGATTTGTTATCCTGCGCATGGACGCGCAAACGCGGTATGACGCGAGTCAGCGGTCCGAAGCTGCGGTGCAGGCGGACATGATCGAATTGCTGCGCAAACGGGGCGCGGCGCGTATCGTTCTGCCCCTGCCCTATCTGTACAACCGGATGATTGACACCTGGACATCCCGCAACGAGGGACTGGCTCCTAACAGCCATGATGTGGAGCGGAACCGGCGCGACGCGGGCAGACTGGCCGCTGTACTACGCCGCTCACCCGATGTTGTGCTGGCGGTCCCTCCCATCGCCCATGCCGACGATACCATCATACAACGGTTGGAAACAGCCGCGCCCACTGTGGGCAACGCGACAATGCTCCGTTCCCCTGCCACCTATCTGCCCGTTGTGCCCGAAACCTGGACGGGAAGACCGCCCCTGCCGGCCCTGCTGTGCGCCGATCTTCAAACGGTTTTGCCTTTGAGCCAGCCGGCAACCCTGCCCGACACGCCCCCTGCCGGCGCGCATCCACCTGCAAACAGTAACCCTCCACCTATCATCGGGGCGTCAACACGGGGAGAAGGACACGCCCCTCAATCCGGGCGTCCACCCGCAGAGCGGGAAGGACATGGGAAAGACATAATTTTCAACCCTCAACTTACCTCCCTGCGCGACATTCCCGGCTGCGCCAGACCGCAGGTATACCCGGACAGCGTAATGATTGATTTTGTCGGCGAGGGGCCGCGCGAGGACTTTCTGCGCGCCACCTATGCCGAAGTCCGCGCCAACGCGCCCATGCTTTCGCTGCGTCCTGCCGCCACCGGGGAACATCCTGCCGCGCCTCCGCCGCCAACGCCGCCTGGCAAACCGCAGGGTTTGCAGCCGCCGAAAAACTCAGAGGATTCAGAGGATTCCGGGGAAGCGGAGGGAGAATGGAAACCTGCCGCAGACATGCTGCGCGGGCGCGTGGTGTTTCTGGATTCAACGCCGCATCCGATGGTTTCCACGTCTGCCGGGGTGATGACCCTGCCCGAAGCGCAGGCGTATGCCACCGCCACTCTGTTGTCGCAGGAAGCCTTTCAACGCGCGCCACCGCTCACATTTGAACTCCTCACGCTGCTGCTCGGCATGGCCGTTGGCTATACCTGCGCGCGGCATGAGCCGCTGGAATCCGCGATTCGATTGCTGATTCCGCTGTTTCTCGTGATTGCAGGCAGCATTGCGGAATATCTCCTGGGCGGTTACTGGTTTGATCCCGTGCTTCCTCTGCTGACAATGGCAGCCACCGCCGCGCTTGCCACGCAGTTCCGCTTTACGCGCGAACGGGTGGACAAACTGCGCGTGTCGGAACTGTTCGGGCGGTTTGTGGCTCCCCACATGCTACAGGCGTGGCTGAAACAGCACGGGCAGGAACTGCAAATGGGCGGCGTTCGCGAGAAAATCTGTGTGTTGTTCGCCGACGCGCGCCAGTTCACCGCGTTTGCCGAGCAGCACGACGCAACGGAAGTTCTGGAGGTTATCAACGCTTACATGACCGCGCTCACGGACGCGCTGCACGCGCATGGCGGAATTCTGGATAAATACACAGGGGATGGCCTGATGGCATTTTTTCAGCTTACTCCTTCCCAACAAAAAGAGACTACGCGAACAGAGCAAGCCGCGCTTGCTGTACAGGAAGACATTTCGCGGGCCGTCAGCGCCGCGCTTGCCATGCGCGAAGCCGTACTCGCCCTATCTACGTGGCAGGCGCGAAACGGCAAACCCGTACTCAATTTCGGCATCTCCCTGCACTATGGCGACGCGATTGTCGGGCTGGTGGGCAATTCCAAACAGCAGGTGAACTATACCGCGATGGGCCTGACGGTCGTAGTGGCCGCGCGCCTGCAATCTATTGCGAATGGCGGGGATATTATCGTCAGCGAAGAGGTTTTTCAGGAGACGCGAGACGCCTTTGTGTTCGTGGTCGGCGAACCGGTACAGGTGAAAGGGCTGACGCAGGCCGTGCGTCCCTACCGCGTTCTCGCCCCACAATCGAAAGAGGATGAAGGCATCAAGCATTAGATATACTAACAGCGTATGAAAACTTCAGGTTTGTAGGGGCGTTGCTTGCTGCGCCCAACATGAAGTTCTCATTCGGCATTAAATAGTAGCCGTCAGCCACTAACTATTTCCGCCCCTTCCGCTACCAAGTAGGTGAGGGCAAATTTTATGCGGGACAACGAACAAGAACTGCTTCAACTGATACGGGCGGGCAATCCACGCGGCTTTCAACTGCTGTACGCGCAGTATGCGGATCGCGTGATGGGCTTCGCGCTGCGTCTGAGCGGCAGCCGGAGCGACGCGGAGGACATTGTGCAGGAGGTGTTTCTCGCCGCATGGCAGGGGCGCGACAGCTTTCAGGGGCGTTCGCGCCTGCTGACATGGCTGCTCGGCATCGCGTCCCGACGGTGGCGTGACCGCAGCCGCCAATACGCGCCGGAAACAGTTCCATTCATAGAAGAATGGAGTGGGGAACCCGAAACCACAATTATGATTATGCCTGTGGCGGGTGGCGGCGGAATGGAAGCGGGCGTGATTGACGCCCTGACTCTGGAACGTGCGCTGGCGCAATTGCAGCCGCTTTTTCGCGAAGCCCTGCTGCTGGTCACTGCGCAGGGATTGACGCAACGAGAAGCGGCGGAAGTGATGAACGAGCCGCTGACGACAACCAAATGGCGCGTGTGGCAGGCAAAAAAGCAAATGGCAGCCCTGCTTCACGCCGTTGAGAAGGAGTGCAACGATGTGCAGCAAACCGAGCCGCGCGCAGATTGCCTCGCGTGAGAGTGAAAGATTGTCACCGATACAAGCCTGGAAACTGCGCCGGCACTGCCGCGCCTGTCCAGAGTGCCGGGAAGAACAGACACAAATGCGGCAAATCGAAACCGGTTTGCAAAATCTGGCGAGGGAGGCCACGCCACCGCATGTTTACGCCGCGCTCATGGCGCGACTGCCGGAACTGAGCGGCGCGGAAATGCCACAAACGTTTCACGAAGACGTTGTGCTTGATCGAAATGGCGATATGGGCAGACGGCAACGGCGCAGGATATGGGCGATGACGGTAAGCGCGGCACTGGTCGTTGCGGTATGTGGGCCGAGACTTGTCTACAATCTGCAACATGCTCTTTTTGTATATTTAACCGGCCCGCAGATACGAACACCCTCTGTTGTTCCTTCTGGCGCTGCAACTCCTGCGGCGTTTCGCCCGGAGGACAGCGCAAAGTTTCGCGTGAAAGCCTACCAACTGCGCCTTTTGTGGAAGCCCTGGGCCATGCAGCACAAATCGGAGTTGCGTCAAATGCTGATTGTGGATCGGTTTAGCCAGTCCGAATCGCTGCAAAAAGTATGGGACGCGCTGCCGGGCGTTCTCCCGAAAGAGGGCGCAGGACTAACGCTTCAATTCCTGAGCGCAGACGAATGCATGTTTACCTGGGAACCAATTACGAAACTTCGCGGAGCATCGACGAACAGGTTCCGGGGCGGCTTTACCAATCATCCCGATATACGACTGGCCCATTCCCTCAACAGGGGATTTACAGAGTATTCGTTATGGGCCAGCGGACGCATCATCGAAGATACTGCTGTCGCGCAGCCGAAGCCGGGCGGGCATGGAACGATGTACGTTTCTCGAACTCGCGAAATAGCTCCGCCCTACGAAGAACTCGCCTCTAAAAAATAGTTTTTTGTCTGCTGGTTGCCGATACCGGCAACAACGCCCGCCGCAACTGTTTGCGGCGGGCGAATTCTGTCTGAACCCGAATTTTCAAGATAGCGGATTAACGGGATTGGACCGGTCTTCCTCATAGAAATTCTGCAATACGGCGAACGATAATTCAACCGGACAGACGCGCGTTCTAAAAATCCTGATAATCCCTTAATCCTGAAAATCCGGGTTCAAGACAACACCCTACTTCATTTTGGCAATGGGTTGGGAACCGGATTCGAGCCACGTTATGGCCTCACCTAAATGTTCCCAGCGGTTGTTATCGGCAAAGTTGTACGCGCCCGTGCCGTGATAGGGGGCCACTTTTACGGTCGCGCCCCGCTCCCCAAGCAGTTTGCGGGCGGCTTCGGCCATCCACAGGGGGCCGGTCTTGTCGTCCTGACTCTGCTGTAAAAAGTAGCGCCTGCCGCGTGACGCGGCGAGGGGCGGCAACTGCCCGGAGCGGAATGGCGCGTCGTGAATGTAAAACCCTTTGAACGGCGTTTGCGGCGCCAGGGAGCAGGCATATACGGCCAATCCGCTTTCCGCCGCGCCGTGCAGAAACACCCGCTGCGGATCAATGTTGTAAACCGTGTTCACGTCGTTTACAATGTCTTTCGCGAAGGTTTCCGTCGTGAAGGTCGCTCCCTTCGTCTGTTTGAGGGTAGTTTCCGTGACCCAGGGAGACGTCTGCGCGTCCGCCCACTTCGGCGCGACGGCAACGGCTACATAATAGCGGCCCTTCAGCACGCTCCGCATCACTTCGCCCCAGAATTGCGCGGCCAGTGTGCCGTCGCCATCCGCCGGAGGCAGCACCACAAGTAGACCCGCTGAGGGCATCTCCGGCACAGTGTCTTTGTCGTTCGATGGACGTGGCGTATCGTTAAAACGTAAGACGTTGCGCCGCCCGTTGTATCCCCGTCCCCCCGGCGCGAGCAGCACGTACGCTTTGTGCGGGTCATTGTCAATCCGCCGCGTTTCCGTTTGTATCCATCCGGTCGTATGTCCCTCATTGGTAACCAGGCCATTGCGCTGCTGCCTGCGCCCGATTCCGATAACAGGCGGATCCGGCGGCTGTTGCTGAATCAGCCGGAGCGTGGCATCGGCCTGCTGCGCCTGTACAGGCGACAAAGTTGCCGACAACCCGGCAACCCCCACAAAAATTGAGAACACGCATCGAGGCATAACACTCTCCCTGATGGCTTTATCAAAGCGACAACGGGTGACACAGGACGCAAGCCCGCTTTCTAAAGCGAAAGCGGGCTGAACAATAGAATACTGGCTTGGAAAGTTAATAGGTTATAGTTGATAGACACACAAGAACTATCAACTATCAACTACGAACTATCAACTCCTTAGCCGTGTGGCTTGGGTTTGCCGCCACCCGTTGATTCGCTGCCATCCGCGATCTGAAGCGAGCCATTGAGGACATCGCTGGAAATCGTGACCGTAGGCGCATCCGAACGGTGAGAGTTCGGCGCGATTTTCGCTCCGGCTCCCAACATCAGCGCAAGCGCGCCGACCATTACCACCAGGCGCAATCTCCGCGTTACAGTTTCGGTCTTCATCGGACTTCATCCTTTCCCATTTCGCTGTCCAGCCAACTCCACCATGATACCAGATCGGCATCGCGGATTTGGAACAGCGTCTGCAAAAACTTATCGGCGGGACAGCCGGGCAGGTTGCTTTGAAGAACCGTGTTCATCAGTTCCTGCGCTTCCGTATAGTATCGGTCTTTCACATACGCCAAAATCAGGTTACAGGCGCGCATGGGTGTCGGCTTGCGCATCGCCATTTTGGCATAAAACGCGGCGCGTTCGATGTTGCGCTCTTTGTTGCGGCCCGCGTCAAACCAGTGCAGATACACATCCGCGGCATTGGTTGCGGCCACATACTTGATCGCGCCCGCTTCGGGATGCTCTACGATTGTCAGATAGACTTTCAGCGCGTCCCGCAGGTTCCCGGTTTGCATCAGCAGCAGGCCCACTTCGTTAAGCGCGGCGAAATATTTCGGGTCCAGTTCATACGCCTGCCGGTAAAGGCGCATCGCCTCTTCTATTTTACCACGATGTCGCGAGGTTTCGGCCTGATTATAGAGTTCCTGCGCGTCATTATTTTCTGTTTTGCGCTCGTTCAGGTAATACATGTCCATCACGCGCATGGATTGGCGCATTTCGGGCGAGGGCGGCGCGACGTTGCTGCTGCCGCTCACGTCGTTAACAATCGCCTCCTCAATGTTGCCGTCCGGGTTCGCGCCGGATTGGGCGCGATCTTGCCATGAGGTGTTGAGCAGGCGCTGAAACAGATGGCTCTGCTTTTCCGCCGTCCAGTTGGCTGTGTTTTTCCCTGCCGTTGGCTTTTGGCGCACCCGTCCGCTCCTCTGCTGCGCCAGTTGGCGTATGAAGGGATTGTCCAGGCCGCACTCGCGCTTGAGGATTTCCGACACGGCGGCGCGGGCGCGGCACACGGTCTGTCGTTCCTTATCGGATTCGGGCGCGGTTCTGGCTCCGTCTTCGCGTTCGCGGGAGCGGGACATGTCGCGCTGCAAGGCTTCCAGATAGTTTTTCGGAATGGATTGCAGGGCGTTGTTCAGCGCGCTGCGGAAACGCTGGCGGTCGTCCTGTTCCAGTAAAGCGGTTTCGGGCTGCCCGTTGCTGTCCGTGTCCGAAATGGTATCGCGCAGGCACAGGGCGTTGTCGCCGTCGCCGCTGAAGCCAATCGGCTGATCCATCGAAACGGCGGGAACTTCCCGGCGCGTCACGCGCTCGCCATCGCTGACGACGGAACGGATACAGCGGGTCAGATACGCGGGCGGATCGGGAAAGATCACGTCCAGCGCGTCGGAAAAGCCAATCGCTTCCAGCGTGGTATCGCCCTCGAACTTACGCAGGGCTACGCGGGCCATTTTCCGGCACGCCTCTTCCATCGCCACATAGCAGTCATTCGCGCTCAGGCGGGCGGGAAGCGTCCGGCCATCTTCCAGTGTGCGCGGATTAGACAGTATCGAAATCGCGCGGGGCGCGAAGCGCCGAAATATGGTTTCCGCCGCTTCCAGCGGCGTCACCGCGACGGCAACGGCGCGTGACATCTCGCCGGAAGATTTCCGGGCGGTTACGGCGGTTCGCGAAACTAAATTGTTATTTTGCGTGACCACGGGCACTCTCCTCAACACGGCGTTCAGAGCGCAAATCTTTCCAAAACGTTCCATTGTTGTCTCGGTACGAGACGCTCCGAATTTCGTGACACCCGTTGGCAAGAATTTTTTCAAAATTCTTTGTCAACTCTTATTTACACTATTATCATACCGGATTCCTGCTTCGTCCGCAGAATATTTTCAACAGTTTTCACCTGACTGATAATCTTTTATCCGGCTGCATAATTTTAGACGCGGAGAGTCCGGGGATGTTCATATTGCGCAGAAAAATATATCGCGCCTTGACGAATTACCCTGTTCGCGCTACAATGTGGAAGTATGTTATCCTGTGTTGCTGCCGACGGTTACGCGAAATTGCCACAATGAGTTGAAATGAACTGAGTTGTAATGATGCGTTCCTTTTCCGCCTGTCGCGCGACTATCCTGTTTATAGTCGCCTCCTTTATCCTGCTGCTGTGCGTGGCGGGCTGCGTTCATAACGCGCCGTCGGTAGCGCCTGCCGCTGTGGTAAAAGACGCGACGGTTGCCCCGGCTCCCCCGGTTTCGGATACGGGGGATACTGCCGTGTTTGTGGGCGATCAGGCTTGCGCCGGATGTCACGCGCAGGCGTTTCGAGATCACAAGTCCAGTCGTCACGCCATTACATTCCATGCGGCGGATAAAATCAGTTTGGGCAGACTGGCGCCCAAAACCGGTCCGTTACCCGGAACCAGAGCGCGGATCATACAGGTAGGGGATGGCTATCAGGCGCAGATGCCGGGGGGCGGTCAGGGGCCGCTGCGGTACGCGCTTGGTTCCGGTAAAAGCGGCATGACGTATGTGACGCCGATGGGCAGCCACGTTTTTGAAATGCGCGCCAGTTATTTTCCCAATCAGCATCAGTGGAAAATCACGCCGGGACAAAAGAACATTTCCCGAACGGCACTGGGCGTAGATCACAGGGACGAGGAGGCGCGTTCCTGTATCCAGTGCCACGTCACCACGCTGCCGCCCGACTCGAACATACCGGAAAAGCGATTCTACGGCGTGGGCTGCGAAGCGTGTCACGGGGCCGGGGGGGCGCACATTGCGGCAATGCAAAGCGGCAAGACAGCGGATATACAAATAGAGCGTATCGGCAAATGGGACGCGAAGCGGGTCAACGACCTGTGCGGCAAGTGCCACCGCAACGCGGAAGTGGCGGGCATGGCGGTGGGCGATACGCCCGACCTGAGCGTCACGTCCCGCTTCCAGCCGTATGGCCTGATGCTGTCCCGCTGTTTCAAGGAGAGCAAGAATACCCTCTCCTGCAACACCTGCCACAACCCCCACCAGAACACCTCCCACAACATGCGCAAGTACGAAGCGGCGTGTCTTGGTTGCCATTCGGGACAGGGAAAAGGGAAAAGGGAAAAGGGAAAAGAAGGAACTCAATCGAAAATCGAAAATCGAAAATCGGAAATCGGCAATGTCTGCCCGGTTAATCCCCGCACCGGCTGCGTGGGCTGTCACATGCCGCGCAAGCCTATGTTTATGGGAATGAGCGTTACCACGTCCGCGCCCGATCACTTTATTCGGGTTAAGCGTCCGGCATTGGAAGCAAAATGGGCGAAGAAATCGGCAAACCCGCCCGCCTCTATGTCAATGCCAAACCCATAGCCACCAGATGCCTTGAATGACCGCGCGCATCATAAAGTCTGTGCCGAGTTTCGCGAGAAACCACCGGGCGATTTGGGGCGGATACTTGCGCTGCCAGTACCAGATAGCGGCAAAACACGGCACGGCAGACAGGCTCACGCCCCAAATCCAACACGCGAAGTTTTGAGGCGGGCGAATTCCAAAAAAGAGGAAGTAATAGGGTACGACCATCGCCGCGCAACCCAGAGTCGCTTCGGAACGGGTACAAATCTTCGGATGTTCGCGAAGTTTGCCGTTCGGCCTGTATTTTTCCTCAATGGGCTTTTCCGCAATGATGAATAACATCGCCAACAGCCAGCAGAAAAGATAAACCTGTTCGCGTGTTGCCACATTGGGCCTCCATTACTGACACGGCTTCGGTATGCAGAACCATCCGCTACTTGCCGGGTTCCTCAACGACTTGAACGAAATCGCCAACGTGAATGGTTCCGTCCGCGACGACGCGCGCCATCATGCCCAAGCGCCCCGACGCTTCCTCGCGCTTTTTGCCCTGATACTTCTCGAATTTGCCGCAGCCGGTGCGCGGTTCCGTCAGTTCCACGCAGGCGGTTGCGCCGATTTGCAGGCGGGTTCCGATAGCCAGCGCGTTCATGTCAAGTTGCGCGACTATCAACTGCTCGCCCATCTCGCCCGCGTCCGTGTGAAAGCCCTCCTCGCCCAACTGCTGAACCGTTTCCAGCGTCATGATGTTCAACTGCCGGCCGGGGTTGCCGCTGCCTTTGGCATCGCCGTCAATCCCCTGCCCCACCACAAGACGGGCTTCACGCAATGGCAGGCGCGTATAGCCGTCCGCCGTTCCTGCCGCGTCGCGCGGCTTGTACACAATGCTGCTCACTTCTCCCATGCTCTTGCCCTCCCCTTTCAAATCTTCTTTCAACTCACATCTTCTTTTCAACTCTTCAAAAGAAATTCCGGCTCTTATGCCGTTTTTATGTTTCGCGCTTATACTCCATTATGACAGGCGCGGAGGGGATTTCGTATCCAACTCACCTTCCGCTAACATGTGAATTTGACAGAACGTTGTCTTCCACGTTATTTGCTCGAATGGGTGTTTACACAGTCACGGAGGAAATCAGATGAAAACAAACAGCATAGCCATGAAAACGGTTGTATCGGCAGGGTTCGCGTTGTGCGCCGCGCTTGCCGTCGGCAATCCCGCGCAGGCGCAGGGCGCGGGAAACCGCCGCGTTTTCAGGCCGATGCCGTCACGCGGCGCAGCTTCCACAACGGGAACCGGTTCCCTGTCGAACAGGCAAGCAGCGAACGGTCAAACCGGCGCAGTGGCAGGCGTCAGCGGCATGGGCGCAGGCGCGAACGGGGGAGGGCCGGGAGGCAATCAGGGCGGCGGCAACGGTCCGCAAACGCCGCTCATAATCGGAACCATCGTGGCCGGGGACGCAAGCGCGGGGCAAATCCTGATACAATCGCAATCCAACGGGGGTTCGCAGACGCTTCAAGTCAGCAACGCCACCCGGTTCGTGACGCAAACGGCAATTACCGCAAGCGATCTTGAAACCGGTGAGTGGGTGCAGGTTCAGGGCGTTGCCACCAATACGGCGACAGGGCCGGCTTCGCTTACGGCAGCCACCATCACGGCGGGACAAATCCCCGCCTTTTTGCAGCAAAACATGCGCGCGTCCGGCATGGGCGGCAATCCTCCCGGCAATTCTTCCAGCAGCGCGAACGCCAGACAGACAACTGTCGCTACGCAGGCCACGAATACGGTGACGCTCAACGGAATGATTACCTCGGTCAGCCCGCTCGTGATGAAATTGCACAGCGGCGCATCCGTAACTGTCAGGGCCGCAACCGACGCGCAGATAAACCGGGTCACGCCCCTGCTGTTCAGTCAGTTGCAAGTTGGGGAGCAATTGAAAGCGACGGGTACGAACACATTCAATGGCGGTTTCGTTCTCACCGATGTCGCGATTGACATGTAGGTTTGTCAGTGTTTCGGGCGCAGGTTCACTTTCAGGGTGGCGTAGCCGTCAATCTGAAAATGCTCAACGTGAAGTTTGTGCTTGCCGCTCAATTTCAAATCTACGTTGTACGTGGTCGGCCCCTGATAATGCCACTCGTTGAGAATTGTTTTGCCGTCCAGCAGGACGCGGCAGCCGTCGTCTGTCGTTACTTCCAGCGTGTAATCGCCGGACGGAACTTCCAATGCGCCATCGGCAATTGTAGCAAAATAGTTGGCGGGAACGCCTTTGGCAAACGCGCCATACCCGGCGAAATCCAGTTGATCAGTTTTCAGGGAAACAAGTGGCTTGCCGCTTGCAATCAGGTTCACGAAGCCTTCGGACTGGGTACGCGGTTCCTGTGTTTTCGGGTCGTAGGCAAAAAATCGAACATTCCAGTCAATCGGCGCGAAGAATTTGGAATAGGCGAACGTGACGGGCGTACCGGCAGGAGTGGCAATGCCCCGGTAATCGGTTGTGGCCGCGCCCGTGTATTCCAGTTCCATTCGCAGGTCAACCGCTTTGCCCGGTTCCAATTCCACGTCGAGCGTTCCCGGCACGTTTCCCGATTGCGCCGACCAGCGGGCAACGCCACGCGCCGATTTCACGCGCCACGCGCCGGACGGGCCAAGCATATCGAATTGGTAGCGCGTTGCGCCGCTTGCCCCTGCCTGCGCCGAAGTTTTGCCGCGCGGCCACAAACGCGGCGATTGAAAGTCATACGGCCCCCACTCGTCCACAAGAATATACTGGCGTCCCCGCTTTTGATTGAGTTTGAGGAATGCCTTCTGCCCATCCTTGAGCGGCATCGGCTTAAACGTCAGGGCTTCCTTTACGTTTTCATTGTCGCGCGCTCGCTGCGAAAACACGGGGGTCCACTCCTTCGGTTGGTATTCTTTAGGGGCTTTGTTTGTCAGGAGAAGATTGGGCGGGATCGGCAATCCTTTGAAATTGTCGGCATTGCCTAGCAGCCGGTTTGACCCGACGCGCAGGCCTGCTGTGTCGCCGGTCAGCATCATTGCTGGCGCGAGGGCGACGAACAGGTTGTCATCTAAGGATACGTCTCGTGTATCGCGCAGGGAAACGGCATCGCGCGAAGGCCAATAGAAGTTGTTGCCGTTGATACGATAATCGTGGCTGACGGTATCGTGATGCTTGGGATAGCCCCAGTTCGGGTCCTGCGTTTTGTTCTGCCACAAAGCGATAGCTTCGCCGTCTTCCATAAACGTGTTCTGCTCGATTCGGTTATGCTGGCCATGTTCGATGGCAATAGCGCGGTTGTTGTGGGCAAACTGGTTTTGCAAAATGAGCGTGTCGTAGGAGTAACCACCCCATATACCGTGATCGCACTCCTCCACGCGGTTGTTGATGATGGTGTTGCGGCTGAACGTCACTTCAATGCCATTGGTGGGCGCGTGGCTGAAATCGTTGCCGTACAGCAGGTTGTCGTTGCAGCCGCCCTCGCCCGTGTCCATCGTGTGCTGCCCCGCCCACAAAAAGAAGCCGTCGCCGCCATGCGTGACCGAGTTGTAGGCGAAAACGTTCTTATTGCACTGATCGAAAACGAGAATGCCCGCCGAATCCTGTCCTCGGTTGTACACGCCATGCGAGTAACCCCGGACGCACCAGTCAATTTTGTTGTGGAATACGCGGTTTTCACTCGCCCGGTACATGCCCACGCCAAGCCCACTCAGAAACGAGAAATTGTTGTTCCAGACGAGTCCTTTGTTGCAGCGGGTCAGCATCAGGCCGCATTGCCCGCCCTGAATGGTGTTGCCCCGCGCTTCAAAACCATCGCAGTCCTGCAAATACGCGCCCGCGCCATACCGCAGCCACTCCTCGGCTTCGTTGTGGTGGTACGACATCCAATCTTCGAGGTCTTCGTGTTCGAGGGTACTGCGCAAATGTTGCTTCCAGTTGTAGGAGAGATCGCTGTCCAGAATTTTCAGGCCGGGGCAGTGGCGGGCCATCAGGCCGATTTTATAGCCCCGAACGCGCAGATGTTTCAGGGTGATGTTGCGCCCCTCCACGACGATCCCGGTTCCCCTGCGCTCGTCCGGTTGCGCGGTCAAAGGTGTGCCGCGCAGTTCCGCCCCGGCAAAATCAACCGTGAGATTGTCGCCCCGCACCGTAATCGCGCCCGTCTTTCCCGCATCGCCTTCAGACGCCAGTTCATAAACCCCCGGCGCAATCTTCCCTGACAGACTGATAACCGAACCTTTTTGCAGCGGCATGGCTTGCTGCCACGGCGCGGCTTCCGCCCTGACCGCGACC
The DNA here is from genome assembly GCA_963817895.1 of uncultured Chthonomonadaceae bacterium. Classification (GTDB taxonomy): domain Bacteria; phylum Armatimonadota; class Chthonomonadetes; order Chthonomonadales; family Chthonomonadaceae; genus CAWFQB01. Next base: position 164,479 of record CAWFQB010000001.1, on the reverse strand, counting down.
AACAGACTCAACGCCACTCCAATACCAAGCAGGCAAGCCAAACGCATTTTTCAGTCCTTCCCATCATGCCGCTGTTGAGACGCCTTCATGCGCAGGCGCAGACGAACTATTTTGCGCTATGCTCTCCGCCAACAGGCGCTCGAATGTTTCCCGGTCCGCTATACCCCAATCATCTGCCGTACTCCTTGCCGCAACAAGCACAATTTCCCGTACAACTTCATTGGGCGTATAGGCGCGTGTCGCGAATACCGCGCCATCAGCATGTTCAAACCGGACATGCGCGGTTGCGTCAATGCGCTTTATAAACCCCAACCGTTGCAGTGTTTCCTCAAGGCTGGCATAACGCACACCTGTTGGCAGCATCTTTCTGCTCCTTTCCTACCCGCAACCTTAGCGTTGACTGATTACAGCATCCCGCAATTGAGCAAACACCTGCATAGCGCTTTGACTGACAACGTTGGCTTGCGGCATCCGCACAGATACAGTTTGCCCTGCCGATGTAACTACTTGATTTGAAGAATCAGCAAAATGCGCCTGAACATGCAGCCAGAAGGCAGTATCTGTCTGCGCGTCATACAGCGTCAAGATTACGGGATACTCTTCTCCCAACCAGTAATCTAAATCGGCGCGATCAACCACCAGCATTGCCGATTGACCGTCCGCAGAAACGCGAAGCGAGTCAGTGGCTTTTAGTTGAAAATAGATTTTGCCGTTTTCCACTTCGCCGTTCGCGTTGTAAGTCGTCAACGTAAGATCAATGCCATAGTCGTAGATAACGCGCTCAATCGTGTAACCCGCCAGCAGCGCCTGACGCTCAACATGATTTACGCTCAAATCAGCAATGATGTGTTCTCGTGTGCGGCGTTTACGCATTTTACCTTCACTATCTGCTAAAAACCAGATGATGCGCAAAGTTGGCTTTTGCTCGGCTTTATACCTGACTATCCAATTTAGGCGCTCATATAATGGATACCTTTGTCATCTGCAATGTTAATGCGCGGTTCGTGGCGCGAATTTCTGGATGCGCTTGCCGTTGACTTCGGCCACATAGACGGCTCCCTGATCGTCCACGCACAGCAGATGGGCGCGGCGCATTTGTCCCGGCGCGGTGCCGGTATGGCCCCACTGCGCCAGCCGCTTGCCGTTCAGCGCGTAAATGCTGATCGTGTCCGCCCGCCCGTCGGCGACAAACAGGCGTTGGCCGGGGGTGAGAAACACGCCGAACGGATGCCCGATGTTGCGCCACTGCGTCAGGAATTTGCCGTCCGGCGTGAACACCTGTATGCGGGCGTTGCTCCGATCCACCACGTACACGCGCCCCTGATTGTCTACGGCCAGCGAATGTACCAGATGAAATTGTCCCGGCCCGTTCCCATGCCGCCCCCACGCGCCGATGTATTTGCCATTCGCGTCCAGATGAACGACGCGGGCATTGCCATACCCATCCGCGATATACACATCCCCCCTCGGCCCGAACGCGACATCGGCGGGCTGATTGAAATGCGTAGAATCGCAACCGGACGTATCGCGGACGCCCCACGATTGCAGCAATTTGCCCTCCGGCGTATACTTATAGACCTGATGGCGGCCTACGTCCGTCAGCCACAGATTGCCTGCCGGGTCAAAGCGGCAGCCGTGCGGAAGGGTGAACTGCCCCTGCCCCCACGAGCGCAGAAATCGTCCCTGACGGTCAAACACCAGTACCGGATGCGGCGTCCGCTGAAATACATAGACTTGCCCCTGTTTGTCTGAGGCAACCCCGACCACCATTTGCGACCCGTAATCCGGCGGACGCGCCCCGGCGCGAATCGGCCAGTTGAGAACGGGACGGTACGCAATCTGCGCGTTGACAGGGCCAGATGTGCTGAAAAGCAGGCACAAACCTAAACACGCTGTCAGGTAAATTAAAATGCGGCAGGAACTTTTTAACATAAGGCGAACTTAACGACACTTCAAGTCAAGAATCGGTCTGCGCAACGCTCCATAGCGCCGCGTAAAAACAGGAGAACCATGAACAGGATGAAAACAACAGTGTTCCGTAATCGCATACGCGCCGTTTTGACCGCGTGTTCCTTTGGCGCGGCGGCTTTGCTGTTTGCCAGCCCCCTGGGGGCGCAGCAAAACGCGCCGCATGTCACGACCGCGCAGGTTGGCGCGGAACGCAAGGTGACATTTCAGTTTTACGCGCCGAAAGCAACTTCCGTGAAAGTAGAGGGCGGATTACGCGCCGATCTGGTGAAGGGTGAAAACGGCGTGTGGACGGCTACAACCGGGCCGATGGAACCGGAAGTTTACACGTACCATTTTCTGATTGACGACAGCATCCGCCTGCTCGACCCCGCCAACCCCAACACCAAAGGGCTTCAAGAGAGCCTGCTGGTTGTGCCGGGCAGTGTGCCGCAGCCGTGGGAAGAGCAAAACGTCCCGCATGGCGCAATCCACATCCACTCCTACGCCTCCAAAGCGCTGGGCGTGACCCGAAGATTGCACGTTTACACGCCGCCCGGTTACGACGCGAAGGGCAGAACGCGCTACCCGGTCTTGTATCTGCTGCACGGTTCGGGCGATGATGATTCGATGTGGAACAGCATCGGGCGCGCCAATGTTATCATGGACAACCTGCTTGCCGCCAAACGCGCGCAGCCGTTCCTCGTGGTTATGCCCCTCGGACACGTTCCCCCAAATGCGGACAGGCGCAAGGGCTTCGAGAACGATCTGCTACAGGACGTGATTCCGCTCATCGAGGCCAATTACAATGTTCGGACGGACGCGCCACACCGCGCCATTGCCGGACTGTCTATGGGCGGCTTCCAGTCCATGACAGTGGGCCTCAACCATCTGGACAAGTTCGCGTATGTGGGCGTGTTGAGCGCGGGCCTGCGCGACAACCTTGCCGGTCCCGCCGACTTTCCCGAACTCACGTCCAATCCCAAACAGGCGAATGAGAAACTGAAACTGCTGTACATCTGGATCGGCAAAAACGACTTTCTGCTCAAAAACGCGCAGCAGTTCGACGCCCTCCTCACCGAAAAAGGCATCACTCACCTGTACCACGAAACCGAGGGGACGCACGAATGGCCCGTGTGGCGTCATGCGCTGGCTGATTTGGTTCCCCGCTTATTTACAGCACAGCCGGATGCAAGCGTGACTTGCGCGGGGCAGACAGAGTAAGCGCGTATGGAAACACTCATTGGATTGGCTCTGACTTTTTTTCCTTGCCGGTGGTCTGGTGTTTGCTGTCTTACTTCAAATAGGGATTGGCTCCGTGACAGAGAAGGCGATGGATATAACCGACGAACGAAAGCAAATGCGAGAGCAGGAAGCCCAACGCGCGCAGGAACCGCAAAACGTTCTGCTTCGCGCCGGTATGACAGGGGACGCGCAGCCGCAAACCCTTGTGCGTCCCGCAATGGCAGATGAGGAAACCGCGCCGGAAACACTACTACGCTCATTTGAGACGAGCGGACGAGAATAAGACGGCGCACTTTCCCTACTGCCACGCCATTGCCCGACCGAGCAACACCTCAATATCCCCATGACCCCACTGTTTTGCCGTTGACAGGGGCGTCATGTTTTGCAGGTTGGGCGCGCGGGGATTGGCTCCCGCTCCTAACAGGCGCTGTAGACTCTGTACGTCGCCCATCATAGCCGACATAATCAGGGGCGTATCTCCCCTCGCATCGGCAAGATTGGGGTTGGCCCCGCTTGCCAGCAGCAGGGCTACAATGTCGGGGTGCGCGTTGCGGGCGGCATGGATGAGGGGCGTCGCGGCTTGGGAACCGCGAATATTCGGGTTCGCTTTGTATTGCAGCAGCAGCCGAACGCAGGCGGTATTGCCGTTGTGCGCCGCCACCATCAAACAGGGTTCATTGGCGGGATTGCGAGCATTGGGATCGCCGCCTGCCTCCAATGCGGCCCTCAGTTCGCTCGGATGGTCGGTAATTGCGGCGCACCAAATATCACGATTGGCCTGCTGTCGGCGCAAAACCGGCATGACTCTGGCATTGAATACCAACGCGGTGACGCCAAAGCAGCCGATCATTACACAATTTACAACTGTCCGAATGGGAGAGGAAACACGGCGCATGATCTTACTATCGCTCCTTGCTCTTGAACCCTGTTAAGAAGGATAACTTTGTTATCCTGTCACGCTCTGGGTCTGTTTTCGTTTGCAAGAGTATTCAGCATCGGGAACAGCAAATTCCTTCCGTTCCCAACAGATTTTTTGCCGGGGACTGCTGAAGAGTTGCCACGAAGCAAAGGAGCCAACGTTATGAAACGCATAACTGCGCATAGTTCGATGATTCGATGGGCGGGAGTTCTGGGACTGACCACTCTGTTTGTCGGCGCGATTTCGATTCTGCCTGCCCATGCCGACGATTATACCCGCGACAATCGTGACCGGAATGAAATCCACCGCGATATTGCCGACATTCGCCGCGATCAGGATCATCTGCATGACCTGTATCATCGCCGCGAGTATCTGGCAAACCACCGCGATTGGAAAGCCGTCCATCGGCTGGATGACGAAATTTCGCGCTTAAAGTGGCACATAGACCATGACCGCCAGAACATACATCAGGACGCGCAGCGGTATGGCCGCGATCAGAACCGGGAATACAATCAGGGACGTGACGGATATAACCGTGACCACTACGGCAGCAACACCGGCTATAACGGCGGCTACAACAATAGTGGTTCCAGCAGCGGCTATCGCAACAACGACGGGCGCGGCGACTACCGCGTTCATTAACCTCATGCGCTTTGTTACGGAATTTGCAGCCCTGAACCACACCGGTTTAGGGCTGCAATTCATTTCAGCAAAAATGTTTCTGGTAATTTGCTTTCGTATTTGATATAATGGCTCATTCAAACTAATGCGCGCCAATAACAACTTGTAGGGACACAACTTGTTGTGTCTGGATTATGTCCGCACTCTCATAAACCGGAGGAGGACACAACGACCGGAGGAGGACACAACAAGTTGTGTCCCTACAACTTATTTTACGGCACCGCGTTGAAGACAGGGAACCGCCTCATGTCGGAAGTCGTTGTAGCTGCCGCTTCTCCTCCCGAAACCTCGCCGGACGCGCCGGATACTGCCTTACCTGTGTGGCGGCAGTGGCGGCAGCGCATCGTCGCGTGGTTCCAGTTCGCCGTTACGGGCATACTGATTGACAGTTTTCTGCTGTTTGAAAACACCATTGACCTGCGGGTGTACGGCATGGAACGCTTGCAGGAGGTGAAACGGTCGGGCCACAATCCGCTCATGGTGATCTGGCACGGGCAGGGACTGCTTTCCATGACCACGTTCCGCAACGAACATTTGTGCCTGTACGCTTCGCACACGCGGGAAGACAATTACCCTCAACATCTGCTGCTCCTGCGTCACTGGACACTGAAACTAATCGAGCGCATGGGATACAGCGTTCTGGACGCTTCGCAGTTCAAAAGCGAGTCGCGGGGCGTGATGAAGTTCGTGGAAATGCTGCGCAAGGGAACCGGATCGGTAATTGCCGCCGATGGCCCTGCCGGCCCGATTTACAAAGCTAAAGCCGGCCCCGCCTTTCTCGCCAAAAAGTCGGGCGTGATGCTGGTTCCGCTCGGCGCGGCGATCTCATCCGGTTTCCACCTGGATCAGTGGGATCGCTTTGAAATTCCGTTCCCCTTTTGCCGCGCCGCCGTCGTGATAGGCGAACCGATCATGGTTCCCGCCAATGCCAAAGACGACGTTCTGGAAGCCGTCCGCGCCGCCCTCGAAACCGAAATGAACGTGCGGGCAGTAGAAGCGCAAAGGCGGTTAAACGTTAAGCATTGAGCGTTGAGACGTTGCTAAAAACGGTGCAGCAGATGCAGGACGATGACGCTCAGAGAAACGAGCAGGATTCCAATCAGAACGGGGTACAGCAGGAACAGCCAGGGTGAAACGTGTAGAACTGTGACAATCAATAATCCTGCGCCCGCAAGAATGGCTCCGACGACGGCATACGCGAGAATGTTGCCCGTCACGCGCAGGGGTTTCAGATGGGAAGAGTGAGACACGGAACGGCTCGATTCGCCTTGCTCTGAGGATTCCGGCGGCAGTGTCATGGCGTTTCCTCCTCTTTCGACGCAGAAGCCGCTTTTAGTTGCGCGCGCAGTTCCAGCAGGCTCTCCTCATACACGCGCAGTTGATTGGCTTGACGCCGGAAACGCTCCGAAACGCTGCCGCCGTAAAACGCAATCGCCCAGAACGCTAAGAATTTCAGCCCCTCGCCGCCCTGTACCGACGCCTGCGCTTCCGTTGTGGGAGCCAATCCCAACACCAGCGCGTAGCAGATGTTGAACACGAGGGCGACAAACAGGCTCATGCGCAGGCCGTAGCGCAGGCAGTTGGAAATCAGAAACACAAAGTAAACAAAGAAAAACGGACTGCGCGCGCCGCCCGTAGTGAAGATCAGGATGGACACAAACGCCATGTCTCCGGCGACCGTAACGTATTTGAAACTGCGCGGAATGGTCACGCAATTGGGACGGTACAAAAACAGGGTTTCCAGCAACGTCATTACGCCCGCCCCGACCGCCAGAGCCAGCAGAACGCGAACGGAAACCGCTACGGTTCCGTCATGCCCGCGCAACCAGAACGCGGTTCCCAGCAGAATCACGATTGCCATCACGCGAATGGTGATTTTCGCGCGTTCCGTGTCGCGCTCGCTTTCCCAACCCTCGTATGCCGGGGGCAAAGCCTCCGCGCTGTTGTTCGGTTCCTGATCTGCCATCTGGCGCTCCTGCAACAATAACCCGCCCCGTAAGGACACAACTTGTTGCGTCCTCCTCCATCAACATAAAGAGAATAAAGAAATGAGTTGACCGAAATATGCTGTTTTCAAACTTTCGTAATGCCGCACATCAGTATAAACACAATGCTTTAGATTGTCAAGACGGGCTTAGAAGTGGCAGGCTGCACGAACCGGGAAAAAGCCGGCTATCGCCCGGACTGGTCGGCGCGGGATTACTGCTGGCGGGCGCGGGGTGGGCGGCGGGGACGCTGGCGTATGCGTGGCTTGCCACCCACCCCGCGCGCCTGCCGGTTATGCGCTTTCGGCGCGACGGCGACCCCGAATGGGAAGATATTACCTTTCAACTCGCGGGACGGCCTGAAAATTTCAGGATGGTTCGCGCCCGCAAACCCCGATAATGGACAGGCGCGGGGCGGCGTGATTTTGTGTCACGGGCATCCGATGAACCGCGTGGAGATGCTGCCCTGGGCGCGATTATTGCACCACGCGGGCTATCATACCCTGCTGTTTGATTTTCGCGCATTGGGACAAAGCGAGGGAACGCTATGCTCCATCGGGTATCATGAAGTGAAGGATTTGCTTGGCGCGGTAGACGCGCTTGCGCTGCGCCCGGAAATGGACGGCTTGCCTATGGGCGCGTATGGCATTTCCATGGGCGGGGCCGTGTGCCTGATGGCGGCCGCGCAGGAACCGCGTTTGCAGGCCGTTGCCACGCACGGCGCGTATGCCAGTCTGGATCGCGCCATTGACCAGAGGGGGCGGTCGGTACTGGGTCCGGCAGGGCTTGCCTTTTCCCGTCCCGCCGCGTACTGGGGCAAACGCTGGATGGACGCCGACCCGGTATCCGTATCGCCGCTCAATGTGATCGCGCAAATCGCGCCCCGTCCCGTCTTGCTGATGCACGGCGCGCGGGATCGAATCGTCAACCCCAACGACGCCCGCGCCCTGTACGAAGCCGCGCAACAGCCCAAAACTCTGACTTTGTGGCCCCGCTCGTGGCACGTCCGCATCAACTCGGAAGAACGCGCCACTTACGACGCCACCCTGAAAGCCTTTTTTCAAACCAACCTGAAAGGATAATTCACCACCCGCTGCGCTAGAGACACAGAGAGAAGATACAAGATAAGAGATACGAGATACGAGATACGAGAGGGAATAACCACACGCCTACCCTCTCCAACATAATTCTGTTCCATCCTGAAAATTCTGTTAATCCTGTCTATTCTCCCCTCGTATCTCCTATCTCCTATATTCTCTCTGTGTTCCCTCTCTGTGTCTCTGTGTCTCTAGCGAAGCGGGTGGTGAATTTCCGTATCGAGGATCGTTGCCCGTGTCTATTTTGAAAGCTCCGCCCGGTTCCCTGACCGTTATTTGTGGCAGCATGTTTTCCGGCAAGACCGAAGAACTGATTCGGCTTGTACGGCGGGCGATGCATGCCCGCAAGCGCGTACAGGTCTTCAAGTCCGCAATGGACACGCGCTGCGATACGACCGTGATACGGACGCACGACGGCATGACGTTTACCGCGCTCACCGTGCCGGACTCGCGGGCGATAGAGAGCCTGCTGGAACCGGATGTGCAGATTGTTGGCATCGAGGAGGTGCAATTTTTCGATGAGGGCGTGGTGGCAATGTGCCAGCGTCTCGCGGATCGGGGCGTGGAGGTGATTGCGGCGGGATTGGATCAGGATTTCCGGGGCATGCCGTTCAGTTTCATGCCGCAATTAATGGCTTTAGCCGACAACGTGATGAAACTTCACGCCATTTGCAAGGTGTGCGGGCAGGACGCGAGCCGAACGCAGCGATTGGTGAATGGACGCCCCGCAGGTTGGGACGAGCCGACGATTCTGGTGGGCGCGGACGAGACTTATGAAGCCCGCTGCCGCCGCTGCCATCAGGTGCGCAACATGCCGACTGCTCTTCGCGCCTCCCACAAGCGCAACGGCGAAGCAAAGTCCCTGTCAACCTCGAATGGAACCGGTTCCAAACGCCGCGCATCGGCAAACGGTTCGGAAAAACACGCCGCCAACGGCAAAAACAGCAAAATTGGAACCGAACCCAATGGCGCGGCACACGACGAAACACAACTGGAAATGTTTCCCGAAGAAGTCCGGGGAATAAATGCCCCGGCTGTGATAACGAAGTCAGCCTGCGCGGACTGAAGGCGGAGAAATTTTGCGAATAAGTGTAGTCTGCGCAGGCAGACTACGTTATCACAGCCGCGAGTTTCAACGCGCGGCTCTTACTTGAACAGTATTGCGTATGCTATCTTCATGTTTCAAGCCACATTTCAATTTTTTCTGACCGCGTTTGTGACGATGCTGGTCATTGTAGACCCGCTCGGAATGTTGCCGATGTTCGCCGCGCTCACGGAGGGTATGTCGCTGCCGGAGCGCCGGGGCGTATTGCGCCGCGCCATTGTGACCGCCTTTGCCATTGCCGTATTTTTCCTCTTCGTGGGGGACGCGGCCCTGCGCTACATGGGCGTGAGCGTTCATGCGTTCGCCATCAGCGGCGGCATTCTGCTGTTCGGCACGGCCATGCCCATGCTGTTCGGAAATCGGGGCGGAATGCAATCGGCGCAGCAGGACGAACAGGGCAATCCCGCGCCGGATGTGGCGATATTTCCGCTTGCCATTCCCCTGCTCACCGGGCCGGGACTGATGACAAGCCTGCTGCTGCTAATGGCGCAGGCGCGGGGGCAGGCGCATTTGACCGGCGCGTTGTTTGCGGCAACGGTTGTGGTGTTCGGGGTGACGTGGCTGGCGATGTGGCTGGGCGAGCGCGTGATGGCCCGCATCGGCAAAGCGGGCGCGCACGTCGCGACCCGCGTGTTAGGCGTCGCCCTCGCCGCCCTCGCCGTGCAATTCGTCCTCAACGGCCTGACCGGTTATTATCATCTGCTGATTGGGCGTTGAAAATGCTTGTTTGGCGGAGTACCAGCATAAGCAGGAAAATCAGTAAGGGAAGCAGAACAAACTGTAATACATTGTGACTTGTAAGTACAAAATTTCTGTCGTCACCGTGTTGCCGAGGCTGATACAAAATGATTGAACAAGAACTCATCCCATATTCGACAAGGTTTTGATCATGTTGGCGAATTATACGCCAAACTACGTGACCTCCGAGGCTACGATACTCTTGCAAATGAATTGCTTCAAAATGCTGATGATGCAGGGGCAACAAAAGTTATCTTTGACGTTTGTGACGGGTTCCTCATGGTTGAAAATAACTCCGTTTTCAAGGACTGTGGCGATTTAACTCAGTATGAATGTTCATGGAATCTTGATCCCAATATCAACCGCCGATGCGACTTTCATCGTTTCACAATCATGGCTGGAGGAGACAAACGAAACCAAGAAGGAACGACAGGAGCCTTTGGCTTCGGCTTTGTATCGGTTTATCAACTTACGAAATTCATCCTGAACTGATTTCTGGAAGCCGTCACTGGCGCATGCACCCGGAAGAGACGGAAGATAGACGTATCCGCCAGAATATAATAGAACCTTTTGATGGAACGCGATTTATTTTGCCTTGGTCAACTGACCCGGAATGTACCTTGCATAGACGATTAGGTTCTCCTGCTATTCGCCCGGAAGATATTGAGGAGTTTGCCGAGAAAGTAGCGGTGAGCATACCGCAGGCAGTTCTCTTTCTACGCCATGTCACCCGTGTTGAAATCAAAAGAAATGGAACGCTCACCAAAGTTGTTCTCCGCAAGCAAGAAGGTAATACAACCACAATCTTAAACGGAGAAAAAGCGACAGATTGGCATGTTTTTGAGGGCAATTTCGACGCGAAAGCCGCCCTGTTAAGACATGCCAACAGCGGCTATATTGAAGCCAAACGGCAATCAAAAGTCCTGATTGCCATTTGTCACGACGCTGCAAACGCACAAGGCTTGTATTACGCTACGTTGCCGACACAACAGCAAACCAGTCTGCCAGTTCATGTGAACGCTGACTTTTACCCGGAATCCAGTCGTAAGAACCTTGCAATAGGCACATCCTATGAAGGCGCGTCGAATACTTGCTGCAATAGTTCAGGCTTCAGGCGGCCATAATGTTTGACAATGATGCTTTTGCTCAACGTGTAAATTTTGCCGGACAGCACCAAACTCTGTTTTGGCAGTGTTCCGGTTTCCATATCGCCTGCATCAATGAGGACGCCTGTACTGCCAGCAGCCAGATTGGACGTGATAGCAGCAACTACAATATCTGCCGATACGCTGTTGTGCGTATCACTGGAAAGGACAAGCACCGGACGCCGCTTTGTGCTGCTCAGATCGGTATAGGGAACAGGAATCAGCACGATGTCTCGCTGTTTAGGCGTCATTCCAAACCTCATCATCTACCGGGTTGTCCCAAAAACTTAAACTGCTTGTGGAAGCCGCCAACAAATCACTCGTATCCTCTTCTTGTTCGCGCACGAGGACAATGATTTCAACCGAAGTTCCCTCTTTCAGGCTGATAAGCGGGAGGGCTAACCTGCCCTCTGCCCCAACTTCCACAACATACCGTAAAGCTTGCATCTGGTTTTCTCCAGTTCTAACTAAATTTCATGTTACCAACACAGTATAAATGGAGTGCCACGCGCTAAACCTCCGAAGCGGCGCGAAATCTTACATACACGGATAGCGCAGGGCTTTCCGCCGCGCGGCTTACAGCAGCGCGCACACTGTCGCGCAGTCTGGCGCGAACTTCCTGTGAAAGGCGCGACAACTTCGTATCCTCCACGATGGCCCATATCCATACGGCGTTCTCGCCAGTTGCATCCGTGCCGGTGTCAATCTCCCACTTTTGAACGGGAGCGTGGAGACCGGAGAGTTCGCTCATAAGTTTTTCATTTGTGGCTGTGTTCATATCGCTATTATACCGTAGAAAGGAAAAACACACATGCGCAAAGAACAACTGGCTGGCGAGTTCATTTTTGTTGTTCACGACTTTTTGACGCCCGAAGAGTGCGCCGCGTTTATTGTGGAAAGTGAACAGGAGGGCTATGGCGACGCGCCGATTATGATGGGCGGCAAGCCCATTCTGATGAAGGACGTTCGCAACAATGAGCGCGTGATCCACGACGATGTTCCACTCGCGGCAAAATTGTTCGAGCGCGTTCGACCGTTTCTCCCGGCGCAGCGCGGTAAATGGAGTCTGACTGGCCTGAATGAGCGGTTCCGCTACTACCGCTACGATCCGGGGCAGGCGTTCGCGCCACATTACGACGGCAGTTTCCGGCGCGGCAACGGCGAGGAGAGTCTGCTCACGTTTATGATCTATCTGAACGATGGCTACAAGGGCGGTAACACCAGGTTTTACCGTGATAATGATCAGCTGAAAGTAGATGTCGCGCCACGTCAGGGCATGGCGCTGGTTTTCGACCATCTGCAATTGCATGAGGGAGCGCCTGTAATCAGCGGGCGCAAATACGTCCTGCGCACCGATGTCATGTTCCGGCCTTCATAAGTCCGACAGGAAGAACTTTATGCGCCTTTTAATACCGAATACCGAACACCGAACACCGAACACTGCTTTCACCCTCATCGAACTGCTCGTCGTCATCGCCATTATCGCGATTCTGGCGGCAATACTGTTTCCGGTTTTTGCGCAGGCGCGGGGCAAGGCAAGGCAGGCGCAATGCGGCAGCAACGCGCGCCAAATCGGTTTGGGTATGCTGATGTACATTCAGGATTATGACGAGACACTGGCCCCGGTTGCCATTCCCTCGGCAAGCGGCGACGGCATATTGTGGCCGGAGCTGATTGCGCCCTATCTCAAGAACAATCAGATACGCCGCTGCCCGGATGATGTAAACGGCAAACTCAACTCCTACGGCCTGAACGAGATCACTTTTCCCGACCTTACCGATCCCGACGCCCTGAAGACCAACCTTGTCACGCTGGCGGCTTTCCAGACGCCCGCCGACACGCTAATGCTGGGAGAATTGGGAACGCGGGACGACCTGAAAACAGACCGCCCGAACGCCTACAAGCTGACCGCGCCCTCACACCCGCTCAACGATGATGCAGACGCGCGGCCTGCCGCGCGGCATTTTCAGCGCGCAAACCTGACTCTGATGGACGGGCATCAGAAAGCCTTTCGGCTGGAACAATTCTATACCAGCCAAACCCCGCCGGACAAATGGTTTACCCCCTGACAACAAGGAGAAGACAATGGCGAACATTGGCGCGAATGATAAAATCGTACTCGGACTGATCGGATGTGGAGGGCATGGGCGCGTCCAATATGCGGATACTTGCCGACAAGCCCGAAATCAGCGTCGCCGCCCTGTGCGATGTGGATAAAGACCGGATGCCGGAAGACATCAAGTTCGTCACGCAAAAATACGGCAAAGCGCCCGACCTCTATTCCGATTACCGCAAGATGCTGGAGCGCAAGGACATTGACGCCATGATCGTCGGCACGCCCGATAACTGGCACGCCCTGAACCTGATCCATGCGGTCGAAGCGGGCAAGGATGCGTTACTGCGAAAAACCCATCTCGCATGATATTGTCGAAGCAAAATGCATGGATGCGGCGGCGAAGCACTACAAGAAGATTGTGCAGGTCGGAACGTGGCAGCGCAGCACCAGCGAGTTTACCAGCGCGGTCGCGTATGTACGGTCGGGCAAACTGGGCAAAATCGTGACCGCCCGCGCCTGGAAAACCGATGACGCGCAGGTCGGGCATTCGCCCGCCTCCACGCCGCCCGCCAATCTGGATTACGATATGTGGACCGGCCCCGCCGCCCTGCATTCCCTACGCGCCCAACCATGTCCATAGCAACTGGCGCTGGTTCCTCAACTACGGCACGGGCATGACGGGCGATTGGGGCGTTCACATGATGGATATCGCCCTGCTCGGCATGAGCCACGATACCGATCTGCCCATGCCAGACGAAATCTCCTCCTTCGGCGGCAAATTCGCCTATCCGAACGATGACCGCACGGCTCCCGATACGGTTCAAACCATCATGCGCTTCCAAAACCCGGATTTCGTGCTGCACTGGCAAACGGGGCGCGATTTCCCCGGACGGCCCGATCACGGCACGGAATGGGTGAGCGCGGACGGGCGGACGGTGCGCGTGTGGCGCGGCGGGTGGGAAATCCTCGATCCGAAGGGCGAACAGTTGCCCAAAGAGCGCACGCCGCCACCAACGATCACTGGCAAAACTGGATAGACTGCATGAAATCCCGCGAACAGCCCCGCTCCAACCTGTCGTCCATGGCGCAAACCACGATTGTCTGCCATCTCGCGAACGTGTCCGTTCTGTGCGGCGAAACCGTGCGCTGGAGCAAAGACAAGATGGACATTCGTGGGCAAAGCGGGCAAAGACACGTCCTCCTACATGCGCGAGTACCGCAAGCCCTGGAAACTGCCTGTTTACCATTACGATGTTGCGCGCCGATAAGAACCATTATGAGCAAGACAGAGAAAGAAAATTTGCCGGTGATTGCTATTGACGGCGCGTTTGGCGAGGGCGGCGGGCAGATCATTCGCACCAGCGTTTCGCTTGCGGCGATTACCGGGCGGGCGGTGGAAATCGTCAACATCCGGGCGCGGCGCAGCAAGCCGGGATTGCAGGCGCAGCATCTCACGTCCGTTCGGGCGGCGGGCGCGTTGTGCGACGCCACACTGCACGGCGCGGAACTCGGTTCGCAGTTCCTCCGGTTTGTTCCGGGCGCAAAGGCGCAGGCGGATAGCTTCCGGTTCGATGTGGCGGAAGCGCGGGGCGGGGCTTCGGCGGGCGCAACCGGGCTTGTGGCGCAAACCCTGCTTGTGCCGCTCGCGTTTCTGCCCGCGTTTACGGGTGGCGCGCCGCAACCCTTCGCGCCACCATTTTAGGCGGTACGCATGTGCCGATGTCGCCGACTGCGGATTACATCGAGGGCGTGTATCTGCCCCTGCTGCGGCGTTTGGGATTGGATGTGGCAATGCGCAGTCTGAAGGCGGGCTTCTTTCCACGCGGCGGGGGTGAAATCGCCCTTGAATTGCGGGGTGGCAGCCTGAATACGCCCCATGATTTGACGGAACGGGGCAGGCTGCAAACCCTTCGCGCCATTGTCACCACATCGCAACTGCCCGACCATGTTGCCGACCGCGCCGAAGAGGTATTCCGCAAGGAACTTGAAGGGCTACGGCGTCCCCGTTCAGGTGGAAAAGCGGAGTTTGGACAGCAACGGCGCGGGCGCGGGCGTTCTGCTGATTGCCGAATGTCAGAACGGCCGGGGCGGTTGGGTATCACTTGGCGAACGCGGCAAACCGATGGAGCGAGTGGCAACGGACGCCATACGCGGCTTTCAAAACTGGCAGGGTGGCAGCGCGGCAACGGACGAACATCTGGCCGATCAACTGGTCCTGCCCTGCGCCCTGATTGCCGGGGAAAGCCGCTGGACAACCCCACTTGTCACGGATCATCTGCGTACTGTGCTGTTTGTGGCGCAGCAATTCCTGCCCATCGAATACACATTGGAAGAACAGACCGGGGGCGGGGGGCTGGTAATCCTGCAAGGCTGTAATCCGCGCTCGGCATATCAAATACCGGCTCTTTAGGTTAAACTAACCTGGTATGAAAGTATAAAACTATCTGTGTATGCCCGATGCGGTAAATAGTGCAACTCTCCATTTACAGGACAGTTGGCAGATGGTCTGAGTAACCCACATGTTTATGCGGGTTACTGATATGCCTCCGAAAATTTAGTCCACTGGATGTGTTAAACTCCTGTGTAAAACACGAGGAGAAAGCGCATGAAACGTGGAAGCCATAACCAACGAGTACGGCGGAAACGGCCTGCCAATATTAGCCGATGGGGACGGTATGAGGCGGTTTCGTCCGCTCTGGCGCTGCCGGATATCGCGCCTGCCAGCCTGCATCGGGAGGCGCATCATGCCTAACCGTACGCTCACGCTGCTCAACGCCGATGATGACGACGCCAACCGCTATGCCGTCACGCGAACGCTGCAAAAGGCCGGGTACATTGTTCAGGAAGCGACAACCGGGGAGGCAGCGCTGCTGTTGGCGCGTAATCTCCCCGCGCTGATTTTGCTGGATGTGCGCCTGCCGGACATCAGCGGCTTCGAAGTATGCCGCCGAATCAAGGCCGACCCCGCTCTGGCTTCCATCCCGGTTTTGCATCTGTCCGCCAGTTTTGTGAGCAGCGCGGATCGCGCGCAGGGGTTGGAGGGCGGCGCGGACGGCTATCTCATCAAGCCGGTAGAACCGGTTGAGCTGCTGGCGACCGTTCATTCTCTGCTGCGGATGCGGCTTGCCGAAGAACTGGCAATCGTCAATGCCCGCGAATGGAACACCACTTTTGAAGCGATCAGCGACGCCGTATGCCTGCTGGATCGGGAGGGGCGTATTCGCAGGGGAAACGCGGTGTTTTCGGAACTGCTGCAAATGCCGCTGGCAAGCCTGCTCGGTCATTCGCTTGCCCCCTGCTTGCCGAAGTTTTGGGCGTGGAAACGCTGCCGCGCATGTCGGATTTACAGCAGGGCAGCGGGCGCGAAAGCGTGGAAGTGGATGTGGGCGGGCGCAGTCTGCGCATCACCGCCGATCCCGTATCCGAAGCGCAGGGCGGACTGGCGGGCGCGGTATATATTCTGACCGATATTTCCGAACGGCAACGGATGCAGCGCGAACAGCAGCAGCGGCAGGAGGAGATTCAGGAACTCAATGCCCGCCTGCATCGCGCAATGGCCGAAACCCATCACCGCGTAAAAAATAATTTGCAGGTAATCAGCGCCCTTGTGGATATGCAGGTGATGGAGGATATGGCGAGTGTGCCGCTGTCGGAGTGGAAGCGGCTTGGGATGCACATTCGCACCCTCGCCGCCGTGCATGATCTGCTGACGGCTGCGGTCAAAAACAATCAGGAAGCGGATGCTATCAGCGTGGCCGCCGCGCTGAATTGGCTGCTGCCCCTCGTGCAGTCCACATTGGGAACGCGCCGTTTGAAAACGAAAATACAGGATGTGCAGTTGCCCGCGCGCCTGCTGGGTTCGCTGACCATTCTCATCAACGAGATCATCAGCAACGCCGTCAAGCACGGCAAGGGCGACATCGAACTGACGTTTGCGCTTATCGAATTGGGCAAAGCGCGGCTGGAAGTCTGCGATGATGGCCCCGGCTTCCCGCCCAACTTCAACCCCCGCGCCGCCGCCAACACTGGCCTTGAACTCATTGACAGCACGGGACACCATGACCTGCACGTCGACATCGTCTTCACCAATCGCCCGGAGGGTGGCGCATGCGTGGTCGTGACGATGTCGTTGCCGGAGGAAAGGATGAAGGATGAGGGATGAAGGATGAAAACTATTCCTGTCCTCTCCTTGTCTTTTCATGTCACCAATAAGGCTTTCAGAAAAGGAGGGCATCCTCTTCATCCTTCATCCTTTGCACTTCCTTCCACTTTCGCTCTCTGCTCGCCGCAATCACCGCGTCAATCACCTGCTGCGTTCGCCAGCCGTCCGTCAAATCGGGGGAAATCGTGGTTTGTCCCTGCCGGATGGCTTCGATCCAGCGGTAGGTGGTGTTCGTGGCTGTCAGGCGACCGGGGCGGAAATAATCCTCGTTTTCCTCTAACCCTTCCGCCTGCCGTATTTCGGGCGTCACAACATTTTCAACCGGAATCATTTCCCAACGCTCCTCCCCGGTTCGCTTGCCGCGCAGGAACGTGCCGGCATGGTTGGCAATGAAATGCAAATGCCCTGCCGTGCCGTAAATATCGAGTTCCTGATGCTGCCGCTCCGCGCCCTGATAGGCCAGCCAACTGGTGTGCAGAATCGCCTGCGCCCCGGACTGCATCTCGGCCAGAAACGCCATGCTGTCGTCGTTTCGGGGCAAAACGCGCGGGTCTTCCGTGTTCGCCAATCCCTCAAACGCGCCGGTTGCTTTGTTTCTCAGGATAGAAAGCGAGTGGGCGCACACGGACGCGAACTCATCCCCGGTCGTGAAGCGGACGAGATCAATCAGGTGCGAGCCTAAATCGCCCAGTATGCCCGCCCCGCTGCGTTCGCGCAGGCCGCGCCAGTTGGGGGAACTGCCCAGCCCGAAACCGCCGTGATACTGCCCCGCCACATGGAAAATCGTGCCGACATACCCCTCCGCAACCAATTGCCGCAACGTCTGGATGCAGGGATTGTCGCGGTACGGAAAATTGGTCATGCCGATGAGATTGCGCTCTTGCGCGGTTTCAGCCATTTCGCGCGCCTGTTCCTGATTCATGGCAAGCGGCTTTTCGCAGGTAACGTGCAGGTTGTGGTTGAGTACCGACATCGTTGCGGGATGATGCGTGTCGTTGGGCGTACAGACAATCACGCCATCAAGGGGAACTTCCGCCAGCATCTGTTCCCTGTCCGTGAAAAACCGCGCGTTCGGGCCGTACTTCGCTTTCACGTCCGCCTCGTCCCGCGCCTTTGCGCCGCACACGGCGTACACTTCCGCATGAGGATGATTTTCAATGGCGGGCAAATGCCAGAAATTGACCCACCAGCTCGGCCCGATGATACCCACGCGCACATTGCCTCGTTCATCCACGAATCGTTACTCCTCATGTTCCTGAAATATTTGCAAACAAAATGGTGTTCTTAATGGTAGCCGAAATCAGCGGAAGGAGTAAAGCGTTGGCGCGGCAATTGTGGAACATTCAGCGCAGCAAGATAGCAAGCATCCACAGGACCAGAACGGTTCGCAGGCTCCACGCGATTGTTCGTATCCAGTTGGTAGACACAAGGGCGCGGTGGACATTCGCATCAAAGCCGTTGCCAAGCGCGTTGTGGCGGGGGATTTGCAGCAGCAGCGTAGACAGCCAGAGTACGCCCGTCAACATCAACCCGCCCCACAGGGCCGCAGCGGGAATGTTTTGGGGCGGCGCAGCGACAAGCCACACGGACGTTGCCAGTTCCAACAGCATCGGCGGCCCGACGACCCATGTGGTTCGGCGGGTGTGTTGGTTCGCGTAGGCGGCGTAACTCTCTACGCCCACATACCCGAACAGCGGATAGTGTACCATCTGCACAAACCAAACAAGCCCCGTCATAAACAGGGTGGACGCCACGTTCAAAAGCAGAAACAGGGCAGAATTCGTAGGCAAAGAACTGGTCACAGGATTATAAACACAATCCGGGCAGTTTTTGTTCCCAAATGCCGAACTTGCTGGTAAAATAAACCCATCATGAAAAATAAGAAATTCACTACCTACCTGTTTATCGCCTACTCCGTTTTGTTAGCGTTCACGTTGCCCCGTATGCTGCACAAGCCGGAACCCGCGCCAATCGTTCCCGCAACAGCCGCTGCGGATTGGCCGTACAAAGAGGCGCGAACCCTGCCGGTTGTCACTACCAAAAACGCGCTGAACAATGGCAAGCCTATTCTGTTTGTTTTCCACGACGCCAAAGACAACGGCTGGCAATTTCTCGACGCGCAGGTTCCGGGCGTATCGGATTTGACAACCGCCACTCTGGAAGAGGTTGTGGGACATGACGAAAGTCTGCACAGCGTCCTTGCCGATCTGAAACCGGGTTGGGCCGCGTTCCGCAAGGACAAGTCCGAAGCGTGGACAAGCGCCCCACAGAACGCCAAACCTTAAAGCCATTCCTTGCGCATTCATCGGCTTATTTTTCACCACCAAGACGCCAGGAACACCAAGTAAAGGAAAGAGAGGGAAGGAGGGAAGTTGCCAAATTCAAATAGCTTCTTTCTCCTCTTGTATTTCCTGGTGTTCCTGGCGTCTTGGTGGTGAAAAATTGTCTTTTAATTAGTCGGGCAGAATGGTGTTGTTCAGCCGCGCGCGCAGGCGGGCAGCATCGGCGGCGTTTTCCGTGTAAGTCAGGGCATGAATCAGCATCTGGCGCTGCTCTTCACGCGAACCTTCGGCGTGGTTCTCCCCCATACAATCGGCAATGCGTTCCCACAACGCGGCGAGGGATTGCGGCTGTTGGCGCAGTTGCCGCCACTGCTTTTGGGGACGCCAGCCCTGCTCCGTCAGCAGGGACAGCAGGCGGGCCACTTCCCGCGCTTCCGGCAGCGTGAGAACGGCAAAGTCCAGCCTCTGCATCTGATCGCCCAATTCTATGAGCCGATTGCGCAGGATGTGCAGGGGCGCGTCCTGCTGTGCCGCATACGCGGGCGCTTCCGGGGCGAGGAACAGGCGCGATTTGCCCGTAACCGCCTCGGAAAGCCAGTCCAGCCACTTCAGGAAACAGGCGTTCTGCTCCTCCCCATTTCCCGGCACTTCAATAAGAAACAATTGCTGATTCTCAAGCCCCTTTTTCGTCAGATACGCGGCAGTGGAATTGAAGGACGTAGCATACGCGGGGCGCTTGGCGGCTTTAAGCATCCGGGCCACCTGACTGTAAATTTGCCGGAAGTTCGGGTCGCGCAGACTGTAGCCGACAAAGAAGAAAGTTTGGTTGAGCAGCAAGCCTTGCAGCAGGGCGGCCATGACCGGGCGGTTTTCAAAGAACGCATCATAATCGCTGCGCGTCAGAATGATGTCATCTTCCGATGCCGAAGTAACAGCAGAAGTAGAAGAATTGGAGGAAGGCGCAGAGGTTTCGCGGGCATCGGGTACTGCCGCGCTGCCCGTATCCGGCAAGACAATTCTGTCCGCGTCGCCGTGAAACTTGACAACGTGAACGCCGTCCCTGCTGCCCGTCCGCGCTACTTCTTCCTGACGCACAACGGTTTGCGGGTGACGGCGCAGGGCGGTTAGAGCGCGTTCCAGCAGGCGGTCGTAATTGGTTGTAATGACGTGGCGAACGGGCTGGCCCATGAGCAGATAGTGCGCCAGCGTCGGCGTCGCGTGGGCATAGTCGCTGCCGTATTTCTCCTGTACCATGCTAACTAAATTGGCGCGACCATGTTTCAGTTGAAACAGTTCGGCTAAATCCAGATAGTAGTCGGCGTCCTGACTTTGCGCCTTCAGCACCTCGTCAGGAATGGCGAGTTTTTCCGCCATATCCTTGACCAGTTCGCCCCAATCCGGCAATCCCGCGCCCCGTGACAGCCCCGCGCCCACAAAAAACACGCACTCGCCCCGCCGCACCTGCTCGGCAAGTTGTCGCAGATGGGCCGGAATATTGGCAGGCTGCAAATGCGGGCGTAATTCGCGAACGCGCTTCCGCGCTTCCAGATAAACGTGATACAGCGCAGGCGTATACGTAACGAATGCCGCGTCAACGTTCGCCAATTCGGGCCGGTTAAGAGCGTCATATACCGCTTCGATCTGCGCCTGCGCGGATTCCACGCCGTGCCGTCCTTCGCCGCCCTGCCCCATGAGCAGCGCGGGCAAAACGATGAGCAAACGCTTTGCAGGTTCCAGTACGCGCAAATGCCGCGCGGCCTCCCGTATCGCCTGCCCCGCCGAACGCCGCCCCGCTTCCTTCTGCGCTTTGGTCGCGCGGTCCTGTCCCCGCGTCACCACAACGACAATTCCATGCGGACGCTGCGTATCCAACAGCGGCAGCCAGAACGTATCTCCCTCTGTGAGACATTCGCGTTCGCCACGCGCCTGTACGTATCCCTGCGCGAACCTCTCCGCAAAATCAGGAAACGCTTGAGAAAACGCCGCAAACAGGTAGCCCGCATTTCCCCACAGGTCGGTAGAATACACGAGCGCATGGGCGCAAATCTGCGTAATATCTCCTTGCGCCAGAAACAGATTGTTGTCATTCGTGTTTGTTTGGGACATAGCTGTTCCTGTCTACGGTTCATTTGCAGTGCCGAAGCATCATACGTCAAAAACGATGTGCGTTGAAATTGACGTACATCGTTTTTGACGCTCTTCATACAACAGGTTCAGGTTACTGGTTCCAGCCTAATCTGCCGTTGATGCTGACGCTGTAAGTGGCGGTGTGCGTCCATATCGAGTAGCCGGACCAGATGGCTTCGGCGCAGAACTCGGCCAGCATGATGCCCAACGCGATCTCGTGCAGTTTGGTGTAGCCCCTCAAGCCGTAGTAGCGTTCTACGAACACCTTGATGATGTAGACAATCAGCAGCCCGAACCAGAAGTAGTCCAGTCCGAAGTTCATGGCAAGCGCGTAACCGGCGGGGTGCAGGGGAAAGGCGGGGATGCGGAAGCGGATGAAGTCCAGACTCAGCACGAAGACGAAGCCGAGTACGACGAACAGAATGGCGACGGGATTGGACGGCTGATGCTTGTTGACAAGCGTATCTACGACGCCCGCCACATCGCCGCCCGCCCGGGGCGCGGCATAGTGATACCCCTTCCAGATATACACCAGATGCCCCAAAACGCAGCCCACAACCGTTGCGACCGTGATCGCCACAAACAGAGCGCGTTGATTCATCTTGCCCGCGTCGCCCATCTTCATCGCTTCCAACTGGTGCGGCATGGGGTGCGTCCGGTGGATGCGGTTCATAAAGAAGAAGGTTGTCACCAGGCGGCTGACGCCCGACTGCGACAGTCCCTGCGTGCCGACAAAATCCACGAGCATCTGATTCGGCCCCATAAATGCCATTTCGTGCGAGGGTGCCCCGATCTGCGCCCGCATCCGCGTCAGGGCCGCGCTGAACATCAGGAACAGAATCACGGACGCGGCTACCATCCACAGCGGGATGCCGACATAAACCGATAGCCACACGACCGCGCCCACACTTCCCAACAAGCCCAAAAACGCCAGCCGATGCGGAACGCCGCTGTCCCCCTTCGGATGCCCGCGCAAAATCTGCCGCCACACCTCTTTCAAATAGTTACGCGCCACCCACATCGCCGTCACGAACAGGGCGAGAAACGCCCCCCAACTCTGTTCGCTGAAATAGGGCGGCGCGGGAACCAATCCGCCGCCTCCAAACACGCCCGCCGACTCGGTGTAGCCCAAGGAGTACGTAAACACCTGCTCGAATTTGCGGAAGAAAAAGAAGAATATGCACGAAAATAGCAAATCCGTCGGCATGAAAAAACCGATGACAGCCAGATAGGGGAAGATACCGATGGGAGTCCAGCCAATCGCGTTGAGAGGCGGGGAGGGCGTAAAGTCGTTGAGCGAGGCGAGAAAGCGCACGTTGATGAGCGGCAGACTCGGATAAATGAAGTGCAGGCCGTTCAGAATATCCACGCCGAACATAAATATAAACGGTATCCAGAAAAATTGGCTCTTCCAGACCTGTGACTTGCCCGCGCCGGACTGCACAATCGCCATTGGCAGTTGAATAATAGGGAAGGCGAGTTTCTCGCGATTGGTCCACTCGTCGCGCATCAGGCTGTTGATGCACAGCATGGCGAAACATACGAGCGAAAACAACAGTGTCCACGAAAAAATGTACGTCCACCACAAGTTCAAATGCGACAGGAAATAGCTGAACGGATACCCGCCGTTGCGGTAATCTTCGTACTTGTCGGCGTTTTCAACGGGGATGAACAGCCACTTGATGGCGTAGGGGTTGATGAGGTCACGAAACCGCGACTCGCTGCCTGCGTACAGCGCGTAACTGTGAATGGTCGGGTTGATAACATTCGTCCACTCAGCGCAAATCGCGCCCAGCACAGCATGCATCCCGTAGAAGATAATCAGTTCGCCCTCGGTAAGCGCAATTCGGGGCGAAACGCGGCGTACCAGCAGGTTCGCCACCGCCACGAAGAGCGTAATGACAACAGGCGGAATCATCAGGGAAAAGATAACGTCTACTACCTGATCGGCGGACCAGTACGCGGTCAGGGGCGCAAGCAGAAGCGCGAGCAGCATGGCCCGAAAACCGCTTCGCGAGGGTGTTGGGTGTTGGGTGTTGGGTGTTGGGTGCGCTGTCATGATGCATGGCTATTCTTCATCTGCTGTAGGGTTTCCTGCTTGTTTAAGCGTGGAAAAAGTTACAGGTATCTAAAATATGCGCAAATCTGCCAGATCGTAACCTTCATGAGATGTCGCTTCCGTGTCCTCTGCAACGCTCTTTTGATACCGCTGTTTCCTGCCGCGCAGATAGATGCCTCTTCCATCCGGGCGTCCCAATTGTCGCGCGGTTTCGGCCAGCGCAATGGACGCCGCCTGCCGATAGTGATAATGGGCGGGGGCAAGGTTCGGCAGGCAGGCGAACGTGACGCAATGCTGTTCCTGCGCGGCGCAAAGCCAATCACTTGCGTCCGCGCTCTCGTCGGGCAGTACGATCAGCGTGGGCGCGTCAGGCCGTTTTGTCAGCGTGGTTTGATACAGGGGCGGAATTTTTGTTGGCGCAACCAGTTCATGCGTGACCCATACGATTGTCTTATAGTGGCGCAGTAGATCGTCAGGACAGGGAGTCACTTTGATGGGGTTGCGTCCCCGCCGCGCCGCGCCCCTGCCTTCGGATTTCATCAGGCGGTCGCAGTCGTACCAAACATTATGCCGATCCTCCAGAAACACGCGCTCCCACCCGAACGCGCAGGCCGAGCGAACTACGCTGCCCAGTTCCATCGGGTCGCGCCCGCCAATCAGCAGCGCATCGGGACGCGCTTTTTGTACGGCGTTCAGGGTTCGGCTGGCCTGCCCGACTGAGGAACCGCGCTGCTCATAGATACTCAGATAGTACAGCATAACCGCTGCCGCAGCCGCCACATTCAGGCAGTTGATGTTCTGTGACACAAGCGGAATTTCGGCAACCGCCTGCGTCCGCTTCAGCGTTTTGCGCCGGATGCCTTTGGCCTCGTTGCCGACAATCAGGGCGCGGTGTTGACCGGCAGGTGGCTTGAGCGCGTAAATACTCTGCGCGTCGCGCCCGTTCTCCGCCGCCAGTATCCAGTCAAAACTGTCCAGCAAATCACCGTCAGCATCAGGCAAAATAGCGTCATTTACGCCGTTACTTTGCAACTCCTCGCCGGAATGTGCCGTATACGCCGCGTACTTGCCGCCAAACGCAGCCGCAACATCGGCAAGCGCCTGAGCGTTCCAGTCCCCGGAAATCTCTTCGCCAATCAACGTGAATGTGTTGTTGTTCATAGCTAAAATGTTGAATGTACCCTCAACCTCTCCAAACGGCGGCTGTATAAATCGGCGCAAGCCTCGTGGTCGAAGCGGCGACGGATTTGCGCCTGCCGCTTGCCTTTGTTGTGCTGCAAGACGTGATGCCCGATTTCATGCGCCAGAACTTCGTAGAGCAAATAGGATTTCAAGTCGGTTGGTGTCCAGTAAACGGTTGTCTGACGGCGCGATTCGTCTACATGGACGTTTGCGCCGTGCCGGGTAAACGCTTCACAATCAGAACGGGAAGGAACAAACGCAAACTGCCAGGGGGAAGCAGGAACGGCGTACAGGCAGATTTCGCCGGGAACAACGTACTCCGCGAAAACAATGCCGGAAGAATTCAGCAAACACTCCTGCCGCAGACGAATCATGCGCAGGCCGTATATAGCGGAGGGGCCGAGACAATGGAGAAAGGCGCGGATTTCTCGCGGATGCAGGGGACTAACCAGATGGGGCAGGGCCTTTTGCGCGAGGATACGCAAGCCGTCTGTGCAGGAACCTTCATCTGGACTCGATCTCTCGCTTTGAAACAACGTTGGCGTTCCCGACAACCCTCTACCGGACAACATTGCGGCAGAGGCGCGGCGAGTGAGGCGCGGGCAGGCCAAACGTCGGATAGCCCGACAATCAAGTTGTTGCGTATGCAGTGACCGGGAAATAGGTGTCCTCGTTAGATAACTGGTGTTTGGATTTTTCGGGTTATGACTTTTTGCGTACATTCGTCATATAGACCAGCCAGCAGATAATGAACAACGCGCTATGGGGACGGAACACAAACGCCATGAACACCAACAATAGAGCGCCACCCACAAAGGTAGCAATAAATTCCTGATCTACCATGTCAATGACCCACCACAACGCCAGCGCGATACGCACCCCCAGCCATACCGGCGCTAAAATCGCGCCAATAAACGGAATCAGAGGAAGCACGAGGGCAACGACGAACAGCATCCAGCCCAGTGTCGTCCACGCCGCGCCGAACGTTCGCGCAATCGCGCTGCACACGTTTCGCATTTTTCCGCTCCCTCATCGCTTTCCACAGCCGCTTTATCGTTCCGACCGTATGAACCGCTAAAGAACCACCAATCACCAACTAAAACCGCTCGAAACGCTCCACGTCCACGACGAAGCAGACCGCGCCGCCGACCAGTACCTTGACCGGGCTTGGCATGAATCCGCCGGTAGGGGCCGCGTCGGGGGGCAGGACGTTGACAAACTGCTCGCGCGTTTTACAACTGTCGCTGATAACGTCAATCACCTTTTGCGCGTCGTCGCCCTCCACGCCGATGAGCAGCGTGACATTGCCCTCGCGCAAAAAGCCGCCCGTACTGCCGATTTTGGTGAATTTGTAGCCGTTGCGCAGCAGCGCTTCGGTAATCTTGTTCTTGTCGCGATCATGCACGACGGTAATAACCAGTTTCATGGGAAACTCCTCACTCGTTCATAAATCTGTGCGTGCAGTTCGGCGGCGGGCAGGGAGCGCATCCAGCACAACAATGCGTGAGGGTTCATTCGCCGCGACCGCAAAAATCCCTCCCTTGCGCGGCGGTGAAATGCCAATCCTTCGTTTTCCATGCGGTTGTGGTCGGTCTGGCGGGAAAGGCCCTGCGCGGGGTCGAGGTCGAGGAGAAAAGTCAGATCGGGGACAAGGCCACCCGTCGCGAAAGCGTTCAATTGCGCGACGGCTTCCAGTCCCAACCCGCGCGCCCACCCCTGATACGCCAGGCTGCTGTCCGTGAAGCGGTCGCACAGCACAATGCCGCCCTGTTCCAGATGAGGCTTGATAACGTGTTCGACGTTCTGGGCGCGGGACGCGAGAAACAGCAGCAGTTCGGCGCGGGGCGTCATGTCGGTGGTGAGCAGCAGATGGCGCACGGTTTCGGAAACCGCATCGCCGCCCGGTTCCCGCGTCACGCAAACGTTCGCGCCGTCCCGCTCCAAAGCGGAACGCAGCAGCGCGATCTGCGTGGTCTTCCCCACGCCCTCGCCCCCCTCAAACGTAACAAACAGACCACGCGCCAAGCCAGCCTCCAATGCGAAATAGACAGGATTAACAGGATTTTCAGGATTAACAGGATTTCAAAAGAAGGATGGCTGAGTTGCCTTAACCACTGCCGTAGGAATTAGAGTTCAAGTACCTGTAATTCCTGCAAGTGACACCTTCATTCTTCTTAATCCTGTCTAATCCTGAAAAATCCTGTTAATCCTGTCTAATGAATTTACGCGCCGACGGGCAGGATGCGGACGCGGCGGTTGGGTTCCACGCCCACGCTTTCCGATACCAGTTGGTAGCGCTCCACGAGTTGGTGCTGCAAGCGGCGCATGTAGGAGTTGGCGGCGGACAGGTCGAGCGGCTTCGCCGCTCTGCTTCACCATGTCTATGCCCTCCTGCGCTTCCAGCAGGGCGTCTTCGGCGGAGTCTACGCCGGCCTCCTCTTCGGCAGGACCGAGCCGGAAGATTTCGCGGATGCTGTCGTTGATCTGCGCATACGTGTTGCTTTTCACCATGTACACGGGCAGACGCTTTTGGGTCGCTTCGCGCATTTTGCCCGGTTCGCGCTTGTATGTGGCTTTCAGCGCGACAACCACATCCGCGTCGCTCACGTCACGGGCAATCAGAGCCGGGACATGCGACTCGGCAATGGCGCGGTCCAGACGGCTGCGCGACACGCCATACGGGAATATCCGCACGGTAGTCGGCAACTGCTTCACCGTCGCGCCCGGACTGGCCGTATTGCCGCCAACCGGAGGCACGATGAAGCGGGAGGGGCCGTCGTCATCGTCTTCCCTGTCACGGCTGCGCGCGTACTGCTGACGATTGGCTACCACCCGGCGCTTGCGGTTTCAGCGTGGGCCGCAGCCGGCTTCCGGGCGGGGCTGTTCGGGCGGGCCTGCAATGCGCGTGATCCGGGGATCACGCTCCGGGCGTTCGGGCATGGCAACGCGGTCATTGCCGTCATTTCGACCCGGACGCTCGTTCCTGCCGTCGCCGGTTAGGGCCGTTGCCATACACGGGATCGTTGTCGGGAATTTCGCGGATATTACCGCCCTCATCCGAACGCTGAATCACGTCAATCTGGCCTTCCTCGTTGCGAACGCGGATCTCCGGGCGGGGCGGCGACCCGCGCAGCAGTCGGTCAACGGTTCGCTCCACGTCCAGATGCACGGCAAGCTTGTCCACCTCCATGATTTCGATAATCACGTCGAACGTAGGCGGCGCTTTGCGCTCCAGAACCGTTTTTTGCGTACCCCGGCGCTTGGCCTCATCGTCGGAAAGCGTGACCGCATGGATGCCGCCGACCAGATCGGACAGCGTGGGGTTCATCATCAGGTTTTCCAGGCTGTTGCCGTGCGCGGTTCCGACAAGCTGGACGCCGCGCTCCGCAATGGTGCGGGCGGCGAACGCCTCCTGCTCGGTTCCGATCTCGTCAATCACGATCACTTCCGGCATGTGGTTTTCCACCGCCTCGATCATGACGTTGTGCTGCTGTTCGGGCGTGGCGACCTGCATCCGGCGGGCGCGTCCGATGGCGGGATGCGGAATATCGCCGTCGCCCGCGATTTCGTTGCTGGTATCCACGATCACGACGCGCTTTTTCAGTTCGTCCGAAAGGACGCGGGCCACTTCGCGCAGTTTGGTGGTTTTGCCGCGTCCCGGGCGGCCGAGCATCAGAATGCTTTTGCCGCTTTCGACCATATCCTGAATGATGTCAATGGTTCCGTAAACGGCGCGCCCGATACGGCAGGTCAGGCCGACGACTTTGCCCTGACGGTTGCGAATGGCCGAAATGCGGTGCAGCGTGCGCTCGATACCGGCGCGGTTGTCCTTGCCGAACGCGCCGACGCGCCCCACGACATATTCAATGTCCTCGGCGGAAACCGGTTCGCTGCCCAATTCCACGACGCGCTCCGGGAAACGCGCTTCGGGAATGCGCCCCAGATCCATGACGATTTCGAGCAGGTCGTCCAGGCTGCCTCTCTGTTCCAGATGCGCGCGAATGGCGGGCGGCAGCACTTCCAGCAGTTGCGAAAGGTTGTCGGTGATGCGCTGCTGCTGCGAGGTCAGCGGCTTGCGCTCTTCGGCAAGGGTATCGGCCCCATAGGGCATGTTGGCGACGTTGGTAGCTGCCGTTCGGGCTGTCGCTGACGGGAAACGGGCTGTCGTAACGAGCGGTAATAGATTGGTTCGACATAAACGGGTGTGTGCCACTCCTTCTTGCTATCGGCGCAGCCAACGCGAACATTGCACAGGCGGCAGTTCGCGGGCGCGGCGGCAAGAGCGGCGGACGGAGGGGAACAGGCGTTTAATCGTCCCGACTTACATAACAGGCCACAAAACTATGGTGGCGGTCATGCCGTTTCGGGGAATGCGGCCCTGTCCGGTCGCGCCCGCAAATTGATAGGCGCGTCGGGCTTTCGGCCCAACATGCGCGGCGCACGCAGATTTATTTTCCTGCCGAAATTGGGCGGCGAACCCACCGCCCGCAGGAAAGACTGTACGCCTGAGAAGGACAGCAGAACGGTTGTCTGCGTCACTGAATACCACTATTCAAGACCGAAAATGGGCGCGAAAAGTTTCCATATTGCAGGATATTTACCTCTATTTATGTATCTGCCCCTCCGCGCCGCCGGAAACATTTTAACCGGAAGATAGCGCTCTAATTGGGTGGCGCGAGGCGCGTGTCGTCGGCATACCAAACCTTCGCCGCGCCATCATAATCGCTGGTCACGACGCGCTTCCCATCGGGCGAAAACGCGGCACAGGTAACGAAGTTGAGACCACCTTTGTTGGTATCGCCTTTGAGCGTGAGCAGGTCGGCCCCGGTCGCGGCATCCCAGACCTTTGCGGTGTTGTCAGCGCTGCCTGTCAACAGCCGTTTGCCGTCCCCGGAAAACGCGACGCTTTCGACAATGCCGCCATGTCCTTTGAGGGTGAGCAGGCAGCGTCCGCTTGCCCTGTCCCATATCTTCGCCGTCTGATCCGTACTACCTGTAGCGATGCGTGCGCCGTCCGGCGAAAAGCGACTGCCCTAACTCCTTCGCTGTGGCCTTGTAACGTTTTCTGCTCCTTTCCCGTCTTCAAGTCCCATACCGACGCGGTGCCATCGGTGTTTCCTTTTGCTATGTAATTGTTGTCTTGAGAAAAAACGCTTCTTTGGAAAGATTCAGTAGGGCGGAGCGCATGAAAGGCGAGAAGTTCCTTGCCCGCAGCCGTGTCAAGAACTGTCAGAACGCTGTCCTCGATCAGGGCGATGCGCTTGCCATCGGGAGAAAAAACAGCCTCTGAATATTTTGCTGTCTGCCGAAGTGCCCGCTGCTGAATTCCAGTTCCAGCGTCCCACGCCATCACCACGCCGCTCTTGTCCTCACGTACAGCCAGCACATGGCTGCCATCCGACGAAATGCCAATCGGGTAGCTTTTAGCTATAGGCGTTTTATGCGTGAACAGAGCCTTTCCCGTTGCCGCGTCCCATACTGTGCCGCCGGTTTTCGTGACTGCGGCAATGCGCCTTCCGTCGGGAGAGAAGGAGACCACGCCTCCAAAGCCTGCGGTCAAAGCAGGTTTGCTTAACGTAAGGTCCATCTGTTCCGTAGTCGCGTCCCACACCTTTGCCGCGCTGTCACCACAGGTGACAAGACGCTTGCCGTCGCGTGAAAAAGCGACGCTGAAGACAATGCCGCCATGTCCTTTGAGAGTAGTCAGGCATCTGGCTGTTCGCATATCCCATATTTTTGCCTGACCGTCCCCTCCGCCGGTTGCGATACGTTTGCCGTCGGGAGAAAAAGCGAGGTCCGAAATCTGATTCGTATAGCCGGCAAGCGTACCCTCCGCTTTGCCTGTGCGCGCGTCCCACAGTCGCGCGGTGTGATTGTCCATGCCCGTGACGATATGCCTGCCGTCCGGCGAAAAAGCAACAGCAGCCTCCTGGTGGGCTATATTTCCCCGGATCGTCAGCAGGGCTTTCCCGGTTGCCGCATCCCACACTCTGGCGGTCTGGTCCTGACTGGTGGTGACAAAGCGCTTGCCATCCGGAGAAAAGGTTGCGCGACAGCCTGCGACACCATCCCTAAACATTGGCCCCTTAATGAAAAGAAGTTTTCTGCCGGTTACAATGTCCCGCACTAAGGCTCCCTGCTGGTTTGCGGTTGCGACACGCGTTCCGTCCGGCGAGAAAGCAAGGAAAAGATTGTTTGCGCCTACCGTAAGCGCTTTCAGTTCCACGCCCGTTGCAGTGTCCCATAGTTTCACGCTACGAAAAGTAGCGGCCAACAGGCGCGAACCGTTCGGAGAGAACGCCACTTTAAACACCAGGTCGCGCGCCGCATGTTCAGGAAAACACCTCAGAACATGCAGGCAATGGCCGTTTGCCGCCTCCCACACCCTGACCGTCCCGTCCGTGCCGCCGGTCGCGATGCGAGCGCCGTCCGGCGACACGGCAGCGGTAATGATCATGCCTGAATGTCCCTTGAGCGTGAGAAGTTCCAGGTGGAGCAGGCGGTTCCAGTAGCCCCACTCGAAGGCGCCTTGTCCCCGCCGCCGTGTCGCTTCCAGCAGTTCCTGCGCGTGCGTGATGTTGCCGTTGTCCCAGTCGCGCTGTATCAGGCTCATGTTGGCGACATACAGGTTGCAATCGGCCTCTTCCGCGCGTTGGGTGGCGAGGGCGGTCTGCGCCTGGGCCACGCGGTAGTTACGCCAGGCCAGCAGTCCCAGGCTCGCCACGATCAGCAGAATCGCGCTCCCAACGCCGCCCGCAAGCGCGATGCCGCGCCGGAATGCCTGCCGCTGTCGGCGCTGTTCCACGTCGGGCATGTGGGTTGTGGCCCACTGCCGGTCGAATACATGCGCGTAGATGCGGTTACGCACCTGCAACGCCCCGTCCGCAACCCTGGCGACGCCGCTGAGTTTGAGAACGGCGCACAGAGGGTTGGTCTCGTCGTCAGGAACCCGCTTGCCCGCCCGCATTTTGCGGTACAGGTCGAGCAGACCGGCAAGGTCCGCCTCGCTTTTGAGCAGGCGATTGCGCACAAAGGCCAGGTTGTCGTCGGCCTCTTTCGCTTTGTGCGTCAGGAACAGTTCGCTGCACAGTCTGTCCACGTCCGAGGCCGCGCCTGTTGCGGGCTGTTCGGCAATGGCGCGGCACAATCGCTGCGTCAGATAGGGATGCCCGCCCGTCCAGTACAGGGCGCGGTCAAGCGCGGCCTGCCCGCCCGCCATGCCGCGCGCCAGGGGAACGGCCTCGTCTTTGGTAAAATCCTGCAAGTCTATACGTTTGCCGATGTTGAAGGGGGATACGCGCGTGTCCTGGATCAGTTCGGCGGGCGTGGCGGTTCCCAACAGGCAGAAGGCCAGCCGCTTCAATTGCGGATCGGTGGCCCGTCCGACGTAGCACTGCCGAATGGCGGCAAAGAACTCGTCCGCGCTGAACGGCAGGCTGCGCGTCACGTCTATCTCGTCCACAAACACCACTATCGGCGCGTCTGTTTTCGTGAGCGCCACTTCCTGCAAGGCTCCGAACAGGCGCTGCAAGGGGCTGAGTTCGCCCTGCGCTTTCCAGCAGGCCAGAAACTCGCTTCGCAATCCGAGTTCGCGCCCTATCTCACTTAAAAGGCCGGCGTACCACTGCTCCACGCTGAGGTTCTTGCCGCCGAAGCGGGTCAAATCCACGAACGCGGTTTGTACGCCCGCGTCGCGCAAGCGCCCGATGGCGCGGACGCACAAGCTGGACTTGCCCATCTGCCGCGAGTTGAGGACGTAGCAGTATTCGCCCGCCCGCAGGTTCTCGTACAGGTCGGTGTCGGCCTGACGGGTGACATACGAAGAGGCTTCGGGCGGCAGCGTGCCGCCCGTGATATAGAACGGGACTGTGGAAGATGCAGGAACCGCTTCGGGAGTGACAGACACAGGACACCGCCTTAGAACAATAGAACTTGGAAAAGAGGCACACGGGTTTATTCACCGGGCAAAAGGTGTTGTCCTTCCTATCGTATTCGAGAGGAGGAAAAGTTAATACAAAAGAGAAATTACCAATAAAACGCGGAATGAACCGCGAAATACGCAAAAAACGAACAGTAGAACAAAGAAGAACAAAACATCATGGCGATTAGCGAAGAACTTATACAGGCAGCCGATGAAATGTTGGGCATTCGGCTTGAATCGGCAGGCGGCGTTACGACATGGGAAGCCTCTCCCGTAATTCGCCACCAGAAAGCGAGCCGCCGCATTGAAAATTCTATACGGCGAACGTTGACTGCGAACAGCGATGGAGGCGGCTGCGGGTGCGTCAACTATTCCGATGTAGACATCCGCTTCCCGGACGGTTCCATCAAGCGGCCCGACATCAGCATCTTTTGTCGTGAACCCGACGAGCAAGACAAGGCTGTGACCCTGCTGCCGGAAGCCGTCATCGAAATCATCAGCAAAGATTATGAG
Source organism: uncultured Chthonomonadaceae bacterium (assembly GCA_963817895.1). Taxonomy (GTDB): domain Bacteria; phylum Armatimonadota; class Chthonomonadetes; order Chthonomonadales; family Chthonomonadaceae; genus CAWFQB01. The sequence continues at coordinate 131,315 of CAWFQB010000001.1, read as the reverse complement.
GCGAAAGACACGCTGGTCGGCGTTCCGTTCTATGTCAGCCAGGGCATACGCGACGTGATTACGTTTGATCCCGCCACCAATCGCGTAGTTCATATTCAGAATGGGTTCCGAACCGAACACGACTCGCCGGTTGAGATAACTCTGCTCTGCGGCTGCGCCTGCACCGTCTGAAGCAAGGAAACTTCTTCTCTAGTTTACAGGATTCCCCGGTTTGTGCCATAATGCGGCGGGAACGAACACGGCACAAAAATGCGCGGTTAAGCGCGATTCAGGAACAGGGAAGACGTAGCAAACATGAAGAGCCGTGAACAACTGCGAAGGAGCCGAAGCATGAGTTTGATTATAGATGATGTGATTGCGCGCGAAATTCTCGATTCGCGCGGCAATCCGACCATAGAGGTGGATGTGTATCTGGAAGACGGGACGCGGGGACGGGCGGCGGTTCCGTCCGGGGCGTCAACCGGGGCGCACGAAGCCGTAGAACTGCGCGACGGCGACAAAGACCGCTATATGGGCAAGGGCGTCCTGACGGCTGTGGATAACGTCAACGACAAAATCGGGCCGGAAATCGTGGACATGGACGCCACCAACCAGCGCTCGATTGACATGCGGATGCTGGAACTCGATGGCACGACTAACAAGGGCAATCTGGGCGCGAACGCCATTCTGGGCGTGTCGCTCGCCGTCGCCCGGGCCGCTGCCGAAGCCCTGAGCCTGCAACTGTACCAGTACATCGGCGGCGTCAACGCCTGTACCCTGCCCGTGCCGATGATGAACATTCTCAACGGCGGCAAGCATGCGGACAGCAACGTGGATTTGCAGGAATTTATGATTATGCCCGTCGGGGCGCAGAGTTTTTCCGAAGCCCTGCGCATGGGGACGCAGGTATTCCATGCCCTGCGCACCGTCCTGAAAGGGCGCGGACTCTCCACCGGCTACGGCGATGAGGGCGGGTTCGCGCCCAATCTGTCGAGCAATGAAGAGGCCGTCACGGTGATTATCGAAGCCATCGAGCAGGCCGGTTTCGAGGCGGGCGGCGACATCATGCTCGCGCTGGACGCGGCAGGCACGGAACTGTTCGAGAACGGCAAGTACAACCTCAAGGGCGAAGGCAAGCTGCTGACGGGCGCGGAGATGGTGGATTACTACGCGAAATGGGTGGACAAGTACCCGCTGCTTTCGATTGAGGACGGCCTGAGCGAAGACGATTGGGATTCGTGGAAGCTGATGACGGACAAAATCGGCGGACACGTTCAGATCGTCGGCGACGACCTGTTTGTGACCAATACCGAACGATTGGAACGGGGCATCAAAAGCAAAACCGCCAACTCCATTCTCATCAAAGTGAACCAGATCGGAACCCTGACGGAAACGCTGGACGCGATTGAAATGGCGAAACGGGCGGGCTACACGGCCATCATCTCGCACCGTTCGGGAGAAACCGAAGACTCGACGATTGCCGATATCGTGGTTGCCACGAACGCGGGCCAAATCAAAACCGGCGCGCCCAATCGCACGGATCGCGTTGCCAAATACAACCAACTGCTGCGCATCGAAGAGACGCTGGACGACATGGCGCTCTACGCAGGCCGGTCAGCGTTCTACAACTTGAAGTAGAAAAGGAGAAAAGGAGAAGAGGAGAAAAGGAGGGGAACCGTAAAACACGAAACATACGAAAAGAAGACAAAAGAATTTTATATTTGTTCTCCTCTTCTCCTTTTCTCCTTTTCTTCCCCGGAGTGTTGCTGTGGAGAAGGAGTATCACTGGTACGTGTTGGGCTGTGACCGGTTGGGGCAGGCACCGGTGTCGCAAAAAGAATTTGCGGGCCGCTGGCAGGAATTCGAGGCCCACGCGGAGCAATTAAGAGCGGCGGACGCCAATGGCACATTATTGAAGTTGGATGCCGCAAGTCGGGCGGAAATGGAAGCGCGGATGAAGGACGATCCCTTTGTACGGGCTATTCTGGTTGGCATGGCGGAAGAGGGCGTCGCGTTTTCGTAAGGAGGCGTTACGATGGACAGCGGCAGTGAGGTTGTTGAACCGACAGATCAGCAGTACCACTGGTATGTGCTGGGCTGCGCTCATTTTGGCTGGCTGCCCCTGATGAAAACAGATTTTCTACGCCAGTACGAACGCCTGCATCGCTGTGATCGCGTGGAACTCGCGTACCGGGAAAAGTCTGGGGACACAGATTTTTGGAAGGCGCAGGGCTTTAGCGAAGGTTTGCGCCTGGGCGACATGCTGAAAAACATCAAGCAGGAGATCAACCGGCTTTGCGGCATAGATCGCGCCGTATTGATGGGCAAGCGTCTGGATGGGGACGATGGCGCGGCTATTGGAGCGCGTTTGCAACCGGTTCCGCCGGTATTAACGGGAACTACTGCTAATTCACTGCCGTATGAGGATACAGAATCGGACGGGTAGGCTTCCCGACCTGCGTAACAAATTTACCGCCTAACCTGTCTGCCTGTGCGCGTTGTTCACTGTTTGTTTTGAAATTCGCTTTTGTTCCTGTTGTAATTCTGTTGGTTTGAGGCAACCGCAATTACTGCCACCACGCCCAATCTGCCCTACGTTTCGCCGCGACGCAAGCCCCTGATGCAGCGCCGCCCCTTTGTGCTGCTTCTGAGTTTCGCCGCCTGCATCGTTTTCAGTTTTGTCGGCATGAACGCGGCGCATCCGTTTGTTCTCGCGTCCAGTCTTCGAGATCGCAACGACGGTTTGGAACGCGAACTCAAACACCTCAATATCCAGAACCAGGACGCGGCCAAAGAACTCCGCGCCATTGACACGCCCGAAGGCATCGAACTGGCCGCCCGCAAACTCGGCTACGTGTTCCCCAACGAGCGCAAACTCCGCATCCCGAACACGCCAACTACTTCCCATTCTTCCGCGTCAATCCAACCGCCCACTCCGTAAAAACAGCCGCCCGATCTTATGACCGAGCGGCGGTAATCAACTGCTTATCATTCTTCTTCAGCATGGCCGTGCCGTCACTGACGGCTTTGCTGCTTCAAAATGGATTAAATTATCGTAAGAGGTAGTGGATGAAGGGACTGACGAGTTTATCCCACAGAAAAAGTGCAATCCCGACAATCCACAACGCTACAAAAACTCCGCCTGATATTTTGCTCCAGTATTCCCAAAATGCTTCTGAAAAACTTGCAAACTTGTGGCGAGTTCGCTGCGCAATTGCGGCGCAGGGCAACGCGAAGACAGCAGGCATCAGTCCAAACAGGATGAAGATAACGCCTGTGACTATGGCAGCGACTTGAAGAACAGGAACAGGCGGAGTATGTGCGCGAACAGCCTGTTTTGCCATTTGTGAGTAAACACTCCAAAAAATCGCTATCAATATGGCAAGTATGGCAGCGACATATAAAATTTCATATTGCGCAAAGCCGCCATGTCTGTCACGCTTCATGCTCATGCCTCTGTCATCCCAATTGCGAATCTATGTTCAATCGTTGCCACCGTTCAGGGTTTGAGGATGGATTTCACATCGCGCCGTCCATGTAAAACTCGCAGGACTACTACTGGCGACTTGGTTGGATCGTAGACAATCAAGTAATCATAAACGCTTATGAAACGGTACGGCTCATCCGTTAAATCTTCTCGGACATGCCCGATGTTTGGGTAATCGGCCAGTTGAGAAAAGACGTCGGAGATTGCATCTGTTACCTTGTCTGCCGCTCTAACACTATCCTCGGCAATATATAGCCAAATCTCGTCTACATCGGCATGGGCGTCTTCAGTAATGACAGGTTCGCGCGCTGCCATTTACATCTTCTCCTGCTGAGATTGCTGCGCCAATTTTGCCCTTCCACGAGCTTTGACGCCTGCCAACGTTTCTTCATTCCAGACCAATGTACGGCCTTCTCGCATTTGCTGGGCGCCATGAGCAATCTCTTGCCGCCACCTGTCGCGTTGCTGCTCATCAATAGAGTCTCTTTCCTCCAGCAGGCGCAGGCTTTCCCGTAAAAGTTCGTTCGCTGAAGGATACGCGCCCTTTTCAAGTTTCGCGTTGATAAGTTGTTCTAAGTCGTTGTCCAGCAGAATAGTCATGTTCTACTCCAATCAGCATGTGATTTTATGTTATTACAGCATCCCCTTGCGCTTGCGAACGAACCACTCTATACTTAATGGCAGCAGGAACAGGGCGAGGAATAGCGGGATGTATTTGACAATGGGCGCGTTCCAGAGGGGCTTGTCCCACAGTTCGTATTCCTGTTCGCTGCGCACTTCGAGGGGATGGTAGGGCAGGGACTTTATCCAGTCCGCCATTTTGTCGGGCGCGTAGAGTTTGCCGCCGCCCGAAGACGCGATCTTGCGCAGCATCGCTTCGTCCAGTTCCGGCTTCTGCTTTTCCAATGCGAGACATTCCACGACAAACGCCGCGCTTGCTTTGGCGGACGGGTTGACGGGCGAAATGACGCCTGCCGCGTACTTGCCGACGCGCTCCGGCTGATACAAAGCCGTATACAATCCCGGCGAACCCGGCGTGGCCTGCAACACGACCTTTTGCTGCTGTCCGCCCTCGGTTGTGATTGTGGCGGTCACGCTGTTCACCTTGATAGGATGGTAGTACGCATCCAACAGTCGGGCGTTCAGGGCGACGCGCTCCCCCAACCGGTAGTTGCTGCGGTCGGCGTTCAACTGCACGAAGCGGCTGTTGCCGGGGAGTTCTTTGGGCGTGAGCGAACGGAACACCTGCCCCCAGTACCGATAAAAGTAGCGATCCCCCACGCGCCAACGCCAGCGCCATGTGCTGTCTACCAGTTCCAGAAAGCATTTGCCCGCGCCGAAGGGCTGCGTCAGCACGAGCGGATAGGGGCCGTCCGCGTTGCGCCGCGTGGGGTGTGTGGCAAGCACGGTCGCGCCCGGTTTGGCGCGGGGAACGCCCGCCGCCCAGAACATGCCCGGAAGCATCGTGTCCCACACCCGCGCGTTCAGCGTCGGGTCGTCCTCGATCTGCGTAATCGGGCTGCGCTTGCCTTCGGGCGTGAGCTGCCACTTGAACTCGTCGTCCGTCAAGACAGGGTCGGGCGTGGGGCTGATAACGGCGGGAAGGACGGCTTCAAGCGGCGTACCCGCGTACTCGTGCGGCATGTGCTGTTCGCCCGCAATCACCAGCAGGCTCGCGCCCCGATCTTCCACAAAGCGGCGAATGGCCTCCAGTTGCTGCTGCGAGAAGTAGGAGCGCGGCACGTCGCCCAACACGATGATGTCGTACTCAAATAGAGATTTTTCGTCGGACGGAAACCCCTTGACGGGAATGTTGCCTTCGCCGCCCTCGTTCACATCGCTGCCGGAAAGCAGCAGGCAGGCGAAATCCAGACTGGTATCGCGCATAATGGCGTTGCGCAGATAGCGGAACTCGTAGCGCGGCTCGCCCTCCACATACAGCACTTTCAGTTTTTTGTCTATGACCGTCTGCACGAACGAGCGCTTGTTGTTGGCAAGGGTCACTTCGCCCGCCTGCCCGGTGGCAATCACGGTATACAAGAAACGCCCCGCATGGTCGGGCGTATACGTGAAATGGACTTCCTGCTTCTGCTCGTCCGCGCCCAAAGTTAAATTCTGCCGCTGCACTTCAATTCCGTCGCGCTGCAAAATAATGGGAAGCGAACGGCCCTTGTAACCCCGGTGCGAAACGGCGGCATAGACTGTGACCGTGTTGTTGACGCGGACAACATCATCCGCCAGTACGGATAAAAGCGACACGTCTTTGGTTTTGGTCGGGTCGCCAATGCCCAACGCGCTGACGGGAACATGGGATTGTCTTGCGCTGTCCGCTGCGGCAGCGGGGTCTTCGCCCAGGTTGTTGCCGCCGTCGCTCATCAATAACATTCCGGCAACCGGCTGCCCGGACATGTCATCCAGAGCGCGGCGCAATCCCACGCCTAACTGCGTCGAGTTACCGGTTTTTGGATCGGGCTGAAGCGCAAACTGATAGGAATTCCGCTGTTTGGCATCTGCCGGTAACGTAATCTGGCGGGCCACGCTGTCAACGGTATACGTCCGAACGTTGTACTTTTTGCTCAGTTCCACAAGGGCATGAGATTTATTGAGTATGGCGCTTGCGCGTTCCAGCCGGGTCATGGCGCGGACGCGGTCGGGGGATACGCCCGCGCCATTCGCTTCCACTTCGGCGCGGGAAGCCGGCAGGCGGGGATCGGGAACAGCCACGCTTGCGGAATTATCTACAATAATCGCGACGCTGGGCCGGACCGTATCCACTTTGGTCAGGCGCGTGGTCGGCTGCGTCAGCACAACAAGCAGAACGGCAACGGCGAACAGGCGCAAGCCGACGAGCGGGCCTTTCACCCACCACGAGGGGCGTGTTCCGTCCTTGTAATAGAAGACCGTGAACCAGACTAAAGCGGCCAGCAAAACACCCGCAATTAAATACCACGGGAGAGGCGTGGCGGGCGTGATATGGCCTGCCGTGATGTTCTGCTGTCCGAGCAGGCGCAGCATCCATGCGGGCAGGCGGACAATATCAATATCGTAACGCATCATCGGCATCAACTGTTCTCCTCCATAAAATCGCCAAAGAAGGATTGCAGCCGATCCGAAAGGTGCTGTTCGATATTAAAGAACGACATTTCAAAGGCCATCAGCCATAGCATAATCAGGGCTTCATCCGAGGGGCGTTCCAGCACACGCATGAAAAAATCTTTGAGTATCTCTTCATACGTGGTTTTCGTCTCATTCAGTTCGATGCGCCCGCGCGGTGACAACTCGAAGAATTCGTCCTGATAGGTGTCCATGAAGTCGCGCACATTCGCGGGCGTCGCTTTTTCCAGATTGCGCCCGAATTCATGCTGCACCTTGACGCGAAACGCTTCCAGTCTGCCCCAATCGCCCCATTTTTCTTCCTTGCTCATAAAACTGCCCCATTCCTCGCTGTCTTCTGTCTGTATTGCAATATTCTACGCGCAACACGCCGCTTCCTGCCTCACAATATTTTCCGGGCAAGGGGCGTTCGCAGACAGCCTTTGCTAAAATGAAAGCCTCATCCCTTCCCCGATAGTTTACCTGCCCACCCGCCCACCCTGACAGCATTGAAAACCCCTCTCCAATACGCATTTCGCGCATGAAGAAGGGTTCGCAGAACGGCAGTGTGGCGCTCTTTGTCGGTGTTGGCGCGGCAGGTACAGACTTTCTCCACAAACACCGCCTTCGCTACCTGCACAGGATACTCTGCCATAGAAGAGGAGAAACAGGCAGCATTAGAAGGACCAGTCTTTGATGCGCAGGTTGGGAACCCTGTTGAAGTCGGATGAGTTGCGTGTCAGGAGAGTGGCATCAGTGGCAAGCGCGATGGAAGCGATTTTCAAATCCATTGTGCCGATACGCAGACGTTGTATCCAGAGGTTTTGAAATACGGCAATGGCGGCGTCATCAAAGGGCAACAGGGGAGTGACGCAGTAGTACCCCAACATGCGCCCTAATTCCGAATATTTCTTCTTTTGTGTATCAAGACTTCGCGCGGCGGCAATTTCTGCCAGCCACCCACGCATCTGTTCCTCGTAACTGACTATGCTGACCCCTATATCGGCGGGATCAAGGGCGGAGAGACGCCGGAGAATTTGTTGTCCTTCCGCTCCCCCTCTGGCAACGAGGGAGATATGATCGGTATCAAGCAAGTGGATCATTGGCTTCCCCGTTGGCGCGCGCTGCGTCATACTCTTCTTCTGCGGTCGGTTGGGAGCGGCGATACGCAGCACCAGCCTCCATCGCGGCGTCGAAATCCGGGTTGTCCTTGAAGGCTCCGAACCACTGTTCCAGCCACGAAGCCGGTTTCTTTGTTTTCGGCTCTTTGCCCAGGAGTTGCGCTACTTTCGTTTCCAGTTCTTCCAGCCGTTCTTCTACGGTTTGCGATGGCATTGACATTTCCTCCCTGAAAGCAGTTTCTATGCGTTATACAAACATTATAGCAAAGGCGGAAGGGAATTGACAAGAGGAGTTGTGTGGCTGTACTGGTAGGTGGGCGTACCGACTATCGAGGGACGGGAGCCTACATGCGGTTCGTGAAGGTTGCGGCGTTTGCGCAGGAAGCTGTTCCTTTTGGCGCGTATCTGTGCCATACTATCGCCATAAGAAACTTCTCTTTGAAACCAATGGCTGCCGGAGTCCGTTGTTTACATTGGAAATGTCGTTTTTGGCATCCCTTGTCCTCAATCTTGTGATAGCAGAAGTCCATGCCCAACATGAAAACATCCCTTAATCTTGCTTTGCTTCTGGCGCTTGGCAGTGTCGTTTGCTGTACGGGCTGCCAGAAGACCGATTCTGAACCCGCGCCCCCCGCAGTTGTAACCAACACGCCGACACCCCCGGCCACCCCAACGCCGCAGCCGGATGCCGTTCCGCAAAATACTTCCACGCCCACGCCCATCAAAGACGCGCTGACCACGTTGTTCGCGAAAGAGGCCGAAGACGCCAAAAGCCCGTTTCCCAAAGGCACACATCTGTTGAGCGTGGACTTGAAGGATAAAACCGCGTCCGTGGATGTCAGCAAAGAGTTCAACGAACTGGCGAATAAGGGCGAATCTATGGAGGGGCTGGCGCAAAAGAAGTTGTGCGCCGCGCTTGCCGACTTTCCCACCGTAGACACCCTGCGCCTGACGGTCGAGGGCAAGGATTACGAGAGTCAGGCGGCAGACTGGCGCAGCATCCCCGTGCGGGTCGGCAAAGATGGGGCGGCGACGGGCGGCAGTTCGCAAAAGTCTGTCGGACTGCAAAATGCCGGGAGTGTTGACCGATGACGGTTTTCTCCAACCAGGCGGGCCGCAACGCGCCCATCGGCGTGTTCGATAGCGGATTGGGCGGCCTGACCGTTGTGCGGCAGATACAGCAACAGTTGCCGCATGAGCGCATCGTGTTTGTGGCCGATCAAGCGCATGTCCCTTACGGCGGGCGCGACCTGAAGCAGGTCTGCGGCTTCGCCTGCGGCATTACCGACGCGCTTCTCGCGTATGGCTGCAAAGCCGTCATTATGGCCTGCAATATTTCGTCGGCAACCGGACTGTCTTACGCGCAGGCCGCGAACCCAACCATTCCCATTTTAGGCGTGATCGAACCCGGCGCGCGCTCTGCCGTATCCGCCACGCGAAATCACCGTATCGGAGTCCTTGCCACGCAGGGTACGGTGAGCAGCGGCGCGTATACCCGAACCCTGCAAACGCTGGATTCCCGCGCCATTGTGGTGGAAATGGCCTGCCCCGAATTCGTGCCGCTTGTCGAGTCCGAGCAGGAGCAATCTCCCGCCGCATTTGACTCTGCGCGGCGCTGTCTGGCCCCCCTGCTGAAATTGGGCGTGGACACTATTATCTTAGGCTGCACCCACTATCCGTTCCTGCTGCCCGTATTGCGGCAACTCGCGCCCGAACCCATTCACTTTATAGACCCCGCTTATGCCACTGTAGTTCACGCGCGAAACGTCTTTTTTGAACATAATTTGGCCGCGCCCGCTCTGGCTTCCCGCCACCTGCTGACCACGACCGGCGATCCCACCACCTTTGCCCATCAACTCACGCGATTCCTGCCCGACGCGACCCACACCGCCGACATTGCCCCCGCCCATTGGCAAAACGGACTGCTGCAACTGCCGTAAAAACGAACCACCCGCTGTGCTAGAGACACAGAGGGTGGTCGTTTTTCTTTAGTTTAAGACAATTCAGGGTACGGTGACTTCGGCGGTTCCATTGAGCGTGAAGGAGCCGGTTGAGGCGCTGTCGTTGCCGTCGCCGGTCGTCATTTTGGCATCCACCACGCGCAGTTTGTAGGTTTTGCCCGAAACACTATCCACAACGACATTGCCGCCCGTCGCCAGCCACAGGCGCGGCGTTCCCCCGGAGGTGGAGGACTCCGTGTAGCTCAGGGTCGTAGCGCTGGTGTCGCTGAACGGGTAGGCTGTTCCCACAACGGCGGGGCCATTGGACAGCACATTGAGCAGGATTGAGCGAATCGCGCTGCCCGATACGGAACTGCCGCTCACGCCCAGATTGTTCAAGTTGGCTGCGCCCACTCCCAACGCGCCCGACGCCAGACTGGACTGAAACGCGGAAGTGGAAGCGTTCGTTCCTGAAGGATTGGAAAACGTCAGGTTGATTGTCCCGCGTCCGGCGGCGGGGGTTCCCGTCGTTCCCGTTGTTCCGGTAGTGCCTGTTGTTCCGGTAGTGCCTGTCGTGCCGTTTGTCGGGGTTGTTGTGGAACTGCCGCTGCTACATCCGGTCAGGGCTGCGCTGCCGACCACGCTGAGAACAGCAAGAGCGCATAGCATACTGGTACGCCGCAACGGGCGCGAAAAAGAAGACGATTTGATAATGAAGCGAGACATGATTGGAACACTCCTGTACGCGGAAAACTGAAACAGTGATGAGCAGTCGGGGCGATAAACGCGCTGCGCCGGACTTTGTCCGGCTCCACTCGGCTTTGCGCGCCGGTTTGTCCCAACCATTCACAGTGTACAATCCCACCGTATACACAGCGTTTCATAAATGCCCCTTTGCCCACAACGTCACTATCAAGGCGACTAAAACTCGTAAAATCGCGTGGTCCCGACGTGTAAAACGTCGGTTACATAGGCCTACGGCCAACCGTCCTGCGGACGAAGAGTGTGCAATGTGTAAGCGATTTGTCTCTGTTTTCTGTTATTTGCGTGTATTCGCGTTCATTCGCGGCTAACTTCTGAATTATCTTGTGGCAGCGTGGGGAGATACAGGCGCGATGTGAGCGCGGCAATCAGCCCACACGCGGCGGCAAACGACAGCCACACGCCCGGAACAGCGCGGTTGTGCGTGATGTGAATGAGCGAGGTACAAAGCGCGGGGGTAAAACCGCCAAACGTAGTGGCGAGGCTGTACGCGAGCGCGAAGCCGGACGCGCGGACATCGGGCGGGATCAGTTCCGTCAGGTACACGACCATTGCGCCATTATAACCGGAAAACAGGAACGACAGCCATAATTCAACAATCAGCAGGCGGGCTATGGAGGGCGATCCCACCAGCCAGTGGAGGGCGGGGTACGCGGTCAGCAGGGTCAGAACCGTGCCGGCAATCAACAGCGGGCGGCGTCCCATACGGTCGGAAACCGCGCCCATAATTGGCAGCCAGAGGAAATTGGACAGGCCCACGCAGCCGGTGACAAGCATCGTGCCGCGTTCGGATAGATGCAGCGTTGTTTTGCCGAATGTGGGCGTGTACGCGGTAATCAGGTAAAACGAAACCGTTGTCATCATCACCAGCATCATGCCGATGAGGACGATACGCCAGTTGCGGGACAGGGAGCGCAGAATCTCGTTCGTGGTGGGGCGATGGGTTCGCGCCTGAAACTGAGGGGTTTCTTGAAGCGAGCGGCGAATCACAAACAGAAACGGGATCAGCAGGCAGCCGATTAACAGCGGGATGCGCCAGCCCCAGGCGTTCATGGCGTCGGGCGACAGCAGGGAGAGGAGCGCGACGCCGAACAGCGCGGCGGCAATCACGGCTACTTGCTGACTGGCCGACTGCCAACTGACATAAAAGCCCTTGTGTCCGGGCGTGGCGATTTCCGACAGATACACGGACACGCCGCCCAACTCCACCCCGGCGGAAAAGCCCTGCAAAAGCCTGCCGAGCAGCACGAGCAGGGGAGCCAGTACGCCGATTTGCGCGTAACCGGGCGTACAGGCAATCGAGAGCGTTCCCACTGACATCAGGCCGAGCGTGAGCAGCAGCCCCTTGCGCCGCCCGATACGGTCAATGTACGCGCCCAGGACAATCGCGCCGAGCGGACGCATGAGATACCCGGCCCCAAACGTCATCAGCGTCAGCATCAGCGACGCGAACGCGCTGCCGGTTGGAAAGAACGTATGGGCAATCGGCGTTGCATAGTAGCCGATCACCATCAGGTCGTACATTTCCAGAAAGTTGCCGCTGCAAACCCGAAGCACGGTGCGCCATTGCGAGGTCGGATCAGGTAGTGGGTTCATGCAAACTCCTCCTGATTTACGTCCTGTATGCCTCATCCAGCAGTTCGACGGGATGGCAGATGCGGAGTTTCAAGCCCTGTTCCTGCGCGCCCTGCTGTATCCACGCGAGACAGCCGGGGTTGCCGGTCGCGATGATGGTTGCGCCCGTTTCGCGCAGGTTGCCGATTTTGCGGTCGAGCAGGCGGCGCGCCAGTCGGGGTTGGGTGATGTTATACACGCCCGCGCTGCCGCAGCACGTATCCGACTCGTCCAGTTCCACATACTTCACGCCGGGAATTTGCTGCAACAGTTGGCGCGGCTGTAGGCGGATTTTCTGGCCGTGCGCGAGGTGGCAGGCGTCGTGGTAGGAAACGGTCGCGTTGAGCGGTTTGGTGGGCGGCACAAGCCCGATTTTCATCAGCCACTCGCTTACATCGCAGCATTTGGCGGCAAACATTCGCGCTTTTTCCGCATAATTGGGGTCGTTCTGAAACAGGTCGCCGTACTCTTTCATCGTGGAACCGCACCCGGCGGAATTGATGATGATGGCGTCCATTTCTTCCAAATAGGGGGCGAAAGCGTCGATCAGGCCACGCGCCCGCGCCAGTCCGTCGTCATGGAATCCCGTATGCAGATGTAGGGCGCCGCAGCAGCCGGCCAATTTGGGCGCGACAACTTCGCAGCCATTGGCCTGCAACACGCGAACCGTCGCTTCGTTCGTTGCGCCGAACAAGACGCGCATCACGCACCCGGCGAGTATGCCGACCGTATGGCGTTTGGTTCCCGTCGCGAGACTGCGTTCCGGCAGGTTGTGTATTTTCACTTTGCCACCCGTTGTCGGCAGGCTGATAGCGTCGTCGGAAGACCCGGTCAGCAGTTTCGCCATAAAACCGGGCATTTTGCCGCCCATCAGTTTGCCGAATACCCCCCCGATTTTCAGGGAAGCGAGCAGCATCCCGGGATTGGTGAGCATGTTCAGAAACTGTTGACGGGCAATGGATTGTTGGCGCGGACGCAGGTGATCCTGTTCGATATGCGTCCTCGCCCCTTCCAGTATCGCGCCGTATTCCACGCCGGACGGGCAGGCGGTTTCACAGGCGCGGCAGCCCAGACAGGTATCCAACGCCTCCACCACATCGGTATCGAACTTGATAATGCCCTCAAGCCATGACCGGACAAGATAGATGCGACCGCGCGGGCTGAAGGTTTCCTTCCCCGTCAGGCGAAACGTCGGGCAGGCATCCAGACAGAACCCGCACCGGATGCACTTCATCGTTTTGTCTTCCAGGGCGATATTATCCACCGCATGGTGGCCGGTTCCATTCGTCGCTGAAGCAGGAAAATGAGATTTGGTTTCAGTAGTCATAGTTTATTGTACCAGACGTGAAAAGAGATTCGAAATTCTGATTGGCTACGCTGCTACCTGCGCAAAACCCAGCCGCTCAACTAATTCTGCCGCTATAATGCGCAATTCGGGTGACAGTTTCTCAAGTTCTGTTCTACTGCCTGTCACTATAGTATCCAGAGCGTAGGTAAGTGGCAGGAACGCATGTTTCTTGCCTGAAATTGCAATTAATTCTTGCGTCAACTGAATATCTCCGTGGAGCGCAATTTGAACTAGCGCCTGTGTCGCCGTAGGATGCCACTCATCACCTTCACTATCAATGATTAAAAAATGTCGCCAATCGCGTTTCAATTGTTGTATGTCGTTCAGAGCCAGGTTTGTGTGCAGCCTGCAAAGGTACATCAATTTGAGATGCGAGGGGGAATCACCTTGTTTATCCACAAGCGCAATGGCGCAGTCAAGTTCTTCCCTTGCTTGTTGATACTGCTCATCTCCGATTAGCGCGAATGCCCGTTGAAGCCTGACATGTGAAGCCAGCGCGATAGGTATATCTTCTTGCTCAAGAGAAATCGGCAAACCATGAATATGTTGTTCCAGTGAGTGCTCATACGCAGGGTTAAGCGGCTGTTCCGAAACAACGTCCAACCTTGTTACTTCCAGTTCGTTAAGCGCTAGAAAGTTGGCAAGAATACTGTTGATTTCTTGTGTACGCGCAGGTTCACTCATTGCTTCTGCAACATAGAAGTTCTGCTCGATAAGTTGACGCGCTTCGCGTACTTGCCCCGACTTCAAGCAGGCGTGAAACCGCTTTCCTAACAGTTTGCTTTCTGTACTGAGTTCCGTTGCATCGTACCAGCCTTTGAGGAAACTGACAAGCCACTGCATTTTTTGGCGAATGTTGCGGCCAAAGCGCATCTGGTGCCAGATAGCATACAGCGGCTCGGAAAGGGTATAGAAGGAATTGCGTCCTCGTAGATTTGCGCTACGCACATAACCCTGTTCAGACAAGCGTTTAAGTTGCACACTCACCACGTTGGGAGCAAGACGAGTGGCATCCGCAATCTCCATAGGCATCAGCCCTTTATCTGTTTCTGCGCTGATTTTGGCAACATGATCGAGGATTTTGCGCTGTTGTGGGGGCAGGCTTTCCAACTTCGCTTTATAGTAGGGCGTGACCTGATCCAGCAATTGTTCCAGCCCACGTTTCACGTCTACCACTTCGGAACTGCTGATGATGCGGTACAGCATTAAAACAAGGCGCGGATTGCCGCCCGTAAAGTATTCCAATACTTTTAACCGTGTGGGATTTGCGCGTATAACTTCCTCAATGTTTGTATCTGCGTTCCATTGAGCATGGTGACGCAATAGGTCTTGCATTTCCTCGAAGTCCAAATTATCTAAATGAATGATTTTGAAAAAATTGTAGAGCGGTTGGTCGTAGGCGCGGGCTTCGCGGAAGAACGTTGTCGCGCCGCCGATAAGCATGATCGTGCCGTCGTTCATCAGGATGTTGCGCAGTCGCGCGTTTTCCTGCTCATCGTTGATTTGGGAAAGAATCATGTCGAAGTTGTCTACCAGCAGCGCGAGACGCTTGCCGCGCTGCCGACTCCAATCTTTGAGCAGGGCAAAAGCCGCTTCTTGAAGTTCGTCGTCCTTGCGGAACTCCCGCGCCAGTTCTTCGGCCTCTGCCTGTAGTTCCGGTTCCCCTGCCTCCTCGGACAGCAGGCGGATGGCTTGCAACCAGAAATCGGCAAGCGATGTGACGCCATACGATTCTTCGGCAAACCGTACCGTCTGCCATTGGGAAGACAAACCGCGATCCCGAATGGCAAACTGCGTCATCAGCAGCATGGTTGTTTTGCCCATGCCGCGCGGCGCGACAACCACGACATGCTGAACACCTGCGCCCTGCGGCTGACGCTCGACAAGCGACACCAGTTCGTCAATCACCTTTTGGCGAGCGACAAAGGTACGCTTGATCTCTTCTTCCGTCATGCGGTCGGGATTGTACAGGTGTTCCATCGTGTTTTGCCTCAGTTGCCGATTTCCAGCGCGTAATGCCGCAGCCACCAGTCGCGCAATAATTTGCAGGCAAACTCATACTGCTGTGTCTCATCCTTGAAGGCGATATAAAAGTCGTTTTCAAGGTTCGTCATCAGGGTATTGAACTCTTCAATGTCGGCCTGTTCGCCGCGTTCCGCCCGATAGATAAGGTATACGGCGTCGCGTTTGAGCGTATTCGTCACCGCCAATTCGCGCAACAGCCGCTTGATGGCCTTCTCCTCATGCGGGCGGTAGTAGTCGCGCAGGCGGCCATAATAGTGATCGAAATACGTTTTACAGTCCACGCCAAGCACCTTGTCGCGATAAATGCGCTCGATCCGTTCCGGCGTAACGGGTTCCTCATCCTGTACAAACGTCTTGTAAATTTCTGAAACAGAATTTGAATGAAGTAGGGTACGAGCGTTCCCAACAGTTTTAGAATCTTCTCCTGACACTCTGCGGAGAGTGCCATCTTATGGCGTTCTGAAAGCGCGGCAAGGAACTGTGTGGCTACCTTCGGCGTGAACGGTTCCAATCGCAGTTGCTCAAAATCGTTGATAGAGGCAATTTCGCCCAGATCGTTCAGCACCTGTCCGATGCCGATGGAACCCGCAATCAGAAAGTGAACGTTTTTGATGTCCGGCGACAGGCGCAGTTTCCGCAGCCAGCGCAGCAGCGTTTTCGCCTCTTCGCGGTGCGCTTCCGACCGCGCCATACGATCAATCATCATCGGGAACTCATCCAGTATAAACAAAACCGGATGCGGCTGCGCGCTGAGTTTCTTGAACAACTCTTCGCCCGCGTTTTGCCAATCCTGTTTCAGTTCGTCCCGTAGTTTGATTTTGAACTTGAACGCTTCCAACTCGGAGAAGTTTGTTCGAAAAGCAGACCAGAAGTTTTTGCGCAGTCCGCTCAAACCGTGTACCATCTGCGTAAAGCGGCTGTCATTCGCCAACTGCACAACCAGTTCCGTCAGAAAGGTGGCGGCATCCGTATGCGCTTCCAAATCCGCGTGAACGATCTTGTAATTGTCGCGTGGCGCATCCATCAGGCGGTACATCACGCTTGTTTTGCCAAACCGACGGGGCGCGGCAAGCAGCACATGCCCTGCCCCAATCTTTTGCCATGTCAATTCCACAAACCTGTCACGCCCGAAGCAATCTTCTCCCCGTACCGGCGTCCCCACACGATTTTCAACCATGATTGTGCCTCCAAATGATATACAACAGATTTGTTGTACAACAAATCTGTTGTATATGTCAAGAGGGACATTTTAAGCATTGTCTACTTATGAACGTGGTTCGCTTTTACCGCCGCCTGTGCGCCTGCCGCCATTGCCTGCGCCAAACGGTTTTGTCCCTCTTCCGAACCGATAAATTCTTCATCCTTCCGGTTGTCCAGTACGCACATCTCCACGAGAATTACCGGCACTTCCGAATAGATAGAGCCTTCCAACGCCCCGCCCAACTTACTCCCGACAGCGGTTTGCGCGTCTGTGCGTATCCCGCGATTGTGCAGGACGCCATGCAGGGCTTTGAGCAGGGCCGGATGAAAAGCGCGGGCGCAGGATCGGCTTTGCGCAATTATGTCCTCGCTTGGCCCGGTTTTGCCGCGTATCGTGCCTTGATTGGCCGGATAAAAGGTGGCAATGCCGCTATCGGAACCCGAATCGCAGTGTAGGCGAATGAACAGGTCGGCATGAGCGCGGCTGGCAATCCGGGCGCGTTCGTCGTTGCCGACATTCGCGTCCTCGTCGTCTTTGGTAAGAACAACATTGACGCCTTTTGCCCTCAGCGCGGCCTGTAACTTTTGTGCCATCTGCCAGCACACCTGATATTCCCGCAAATGCAAACTTCTGCCCTGCGCCCCGACCGTTTTCTTCGAGTGTCCCGGATCAATACAAACCGTAAACTTCTCGCTGCCCTGCTTTGGACGGCGTGAACCTCTAAATTCTGCCCTGTACCCGAACGACTTACCAAAAGAACGTGACGCAGGGGCCGCGACAAGTATTCCCATCAGCGACAGACAAATCAGCATACGAATATAAGGTGGCATAGATGTTCCTTCATGTCCCGGTAGCAACATGTTGCGCAAACCGTTCGTGTCCGCGCAGGCGGACGTTGGGCGGAACGCCCCATAGCAAAGAAATTCATTTCGTTGCGCCCTCTACGACTGTCTTCAATACCCAATATTGTACCGGAATCAACCCCGTTTCTCCGAATGGTAACGCTTCCAATCCCAAATGCGCTTCGGACACGATGTTTCCGCAAATGGGACACGATTTCGGACATAGCCAACAGGTTATCCTTGTACTGTCTTTTGCTGACATGGAGAAAATGAATGCGATTCCGAAAGGCGTGTTGGGTAATTATCGGCCTGTTTTTGCTTTCTGCGCGGACGTGTACGCCGATTGGAGCGCGTGAAGAAGCGGGATTTGAACGCTGGAAACATCTGGACGCGCAAACGCAGGGCAACATTCTGCATCTGGCGCGGCAGGCGTTCGACGCCTACATTGCGCGGCGCAACACTATTACGCCCCCGAACAAACTGCCCGATTTACTACAGCAGAGAACGGGTGTTTTCGTCAGCGCGATGCGAAACGGCGCGCCCCGGTGCTGCATGGGAACCCTGTACCCCACGCAACCCAACGCCGCTCTGGAAATCATCGAAAACGCCGTTGCCGCAGCGGGGCGCGACCGCCGCTTTGCGCCCATTACGGCGCGTGAGGCCAAAACCCTGACCTTAATTGTCAGCATCGTGGACAAGCCTGTTCCTATTTCAGAAAGCGAAGCGGCCAATTTAGACCCGACCCGCGACGGCCTTGTCGTGAAATCCGGCGACCGCTACGGCGTGACGCTTTCCGGCGAAACCAGTATAACGGCGCGGATGCTGCAATGGGGCCGCATCCGCGCTGGCTGCCGCGCCAATACGCCCGTCGAGTTGTTCCGAATTCAGGATGTCCGTTTTGTCGAGCCATCCGAAACAAGGTGATTGGTGATTGGTGGTTGGCGCGAAGTGGATTATCCCATTCGCGTGTATTCGCGTTCATTCGCGGCTAAATTCCTCTATTTCCTTCAGCGGCAAGGAGTTTGTTATGAGATTTCGTTTTGTCGTGTGCCTGTTTCTATTGGCGGCGGTATTTGTCGGCGTTTTACCGGTTGGGGCGCAAACGCCGGTTCAACAGGTCAAGAAGCCGAATTTCGACATTCATCTGTATCGCCGCGCCAGTACGCCGGACGAAAAAATCATGCTGAATTTGAGCGCGTTCAATGAGAAAACAATTGCGTTCAGCATTCATCGGCTTGCCCTGCCCACTCTGGTTCCGACAAGCAAAGCGCTGGAAAAGTTTGGCGAACAAATTAAGGCGGTAAATGTGGGGAAACGGCCTGCCGTCAAGTCGTGGACGTTCGGCATGGGCAAAATCTACCCGGACCAGTGGACGGAACGGCAGGTTTCGATTCCCTCCCTGCCGCCGGGAACCTATCTGGTACGGGCGCGGGCGGGGAGTGTGGAAAAACGGACGTGGTTTGCCGTGACCAACATCACCCTGCTTGCCAAACGCTCGCGGCAGGAACTCCTACTGTATGCCACCAATGCCCATTCCGGCCAGCCGATTCTCAATCTAAAACTGGACTGCACGGACGCAGCCGGAAAACGCTCGGCCACTCTTACGGACAATCAGGGCGCGTGTCGCCTGCCATGCGCGTCAGAGCAGGCCAATATGTGGGTGTACGGCGAGAAGAGTGGTTCGCCCGCGTTCGTCATTTCGGGGACGCCCCCACCGCCGGAACCCTACGCCGTGTATGTCGTCACGGACAGGCCCATTTACCGCCCCGGCCACAAAGTACAGTTCAAGGGGACGGTTCGGCAGCGGTTCGAGGCCGACGCGCCGGGTGGGTTTACATACGGCGTGTTCGCCAACAGAGCTTTGAACGTGGAGATACGGGACGCGACGGATGCCCTGCTGTCGCGCCAAACCGTAACCACGAACGCGAACGGCTCTTTCGACGGTTCGTTCCAACTGGCAAGCGAACCCACGCTTGGCAACTGGCAGATTTGCGTCGCGGTTGGCGCGTTTCGGGCGTATGGGGCGTTCAGCGTGGAAGCGTACCGCAAGCCGGAATTCAGCGCGGAAGTGAAGTTTGCCCAATCCCACTATTTGGGAAGCGCGACCGTTCCCGTTACAATTGACGCGCGGTACTATTTCGGCCAGCCCGTAAGCGGCGCGTCCGTCGCGTATACCATTCAGTTTCAGCCCGAATATAGCGGCAATATGAGGAGTGACGGAACGCCCGCCAATCCTGAACCGGCTTACAACGGGCAGGGAATCACGGACGCGCAGGGACAACTGAAGCTGGAAATCCGAACGCAGCGTTTGCCGCTCAACCGCCGCCTGCTTGTACACGCCACCGTTACCGACCTGAGCCGGCGTTCGCAGCAGGCGGACGGCAACACGCTGATTACGGGCGGCATGTTTCATCTGCGCATGGAAACCGATAAAAGCGTGTACCGGGCGGGCGAACGCATGACCGTCACGGTTCATGCCGAAGATTACGACGGCAAGCCCGTCGCCACGCCCGCCCGCGTCCTGCTCATTGAAACCAAATACGACCGCAGCCACCGCCCTTATAAGGAAACCACGACGCGCAATATCAGCACGGATGCGGCAGGCGTCGGTACAGCGACTTTTGCGCCGCCCCGTCCCGGCTATCTGCTGCTGTCTGTCGAGGCGTTCGATACCGACCACAACAAAATTCAATCCGAGTTGTACGTATGGGTTGCGGGGGAGGAAGCAGAAACCTACGATTACCCCACGCTGAACCTGCTACCCGACCGAACTACCTACCGCCCCGGCGAAACCGCTACGTTGCTGCTCAACACGTCCCTTGTCACGCCTGCGCTAAAGGAGACAAGGAGAAGAGGAGAAGAGGAGAAGAGGAGACTGAACACCAATCACCAATCACCCGCCACCAACCACCAACCACCAACTTACTCTCGCGCATGGGCCTTAGTAACTGTCGAGGGCGAACGGCTGTATTCTGCCCGCGTTGTGCCGATTTCCAGCCGCTCTACTATGATACAGGTTCCGCTGACGGGCAGCTATTTCCCTTCGGTTGAGGTGAACGTGACGCTGGTGCAGGAGAAGCAGATTTATCAGCAGCAGGCGCGCCTAACGGTGCAACGCGACGCGCAAAAACTGAATGTGCAGGTGACGCCCGACAAAACGCGCTATCAGCCGGGGGAAACCGCCACGTATACCGTTTCCACACGCAATTCCGCCGGTCTGCCCGTTGCCGCCGAGATCGGGTTCGGGGTTGTGGACGCGAGTATTTACGCCATTCAGCCGGATAGCGCGCCCAACATCGGCGACTTCTTTTACGCGGGACAGCAAATTCGCGTACAAACGGATTTCTCCTTTGCCGCGCAGTACAGCGGAGGCGCGTTTCAAACCGTGCCGCAACCCGCGCCCGGAACGCCGCCCGCGTTGAGCGCGAATATCCGTGTCCGCAGGCAGTTCGCGGATACTGCGTATTGGAATCCGTTTGTCACGACAGATGGCAGCGGGAGAGCGCAAGTTTCCTTTGTGATGCCCGACAACCTGACGACATGGCGGGCGACGGCGCGGGGAATCACCACCCAAACCCTTGTCGGCAGTACAACGCGGGACGTGACCGCTACGATGCCCCTGCTTGTCCGGCTGACATTGCCGCGCTTTTATGTGCAGGGCGATCAGGCGACCGTATCCGCCATTGTTCATAATTATACGGGAACCGAGCGCGACATACGGGCGCATATCGAAACAACAGGAGCCGATCTGGACGGCGCAGCCGACCGCAACCTGCATCTGATGCCCAACAGCGATCAGCGTCTGGACTGGACGGCGCATATCCGCAAAACGCCGGATAACGCTCCTGCGCCCGTTCGGTTTCTGGTCACGGTGGATGGGGGAACCGGGGCGCAGGACGCGATGGAGTTGACCCTGCCCGCGCAGGAGGATGGCGTCAAGCAGGTTGAATCGAGAGCCGAAACGCTGGACGAAACCAGTGGCGCGTACTCGCTGGACCTGACCCGCCTGCCGCCCAACGCTACCCTAACCCTCGCGCTTGCCCCGTCCCTCGCGTCCGCCACACTGGACGCGCTTGGCTACCTGACCACATACCCGTATGGCTGCGCCGAACAAACGATGAGCAGTTTTCTGCCGGACGTGATTGTTGCCCGCGCGTTCAAGCGGCTGGGTTCCAATCGCCCGGTCAATCCCAATCTGGCGCAGTGGGTCAACTTAGGACTGCAAAAACTGTACCGCTATCAGCACCCGGACGGCGGCTGGAACTGGTGGGAATTTGACCAGACGGACGGCGACATGACCGCGTATGTGCTGTGGGGACTGGTGCAGGCGCGGGACGCGGGTTACACCGTAGACGAACAGCGCATTTTGCGCGGCACGGAAGTCCTGCTGCGCCTGCTCAACGGCGAACAGGAGTGGAACCGCCGCGCCGACTGGCTGCTCACCCTGTCCTACGCCGCTCCAAACCGGATAGTCATTCCCCTGACCAACCTGTACGACAACCGCGACAAACTGGACACGTACAGCCTCGCGTCGCTATGCCTGTCTCTGTCACAGGAAAACGGCGTCACGCTCAACAATGCCCGCCTGCCCAATAATGCCGGACTGCCGCCAAACGCTGTCCTGCCGAACTTCCGAACCATTGCCGATGGCGTGGCGCAGGAATTGGAAGCCAAAGTTGTGGAGCAGGGGACAACCGCGCATTGGCCCGCAGTTGTGGGCGGCTATACGTGGCGCAATGACGATGTAGAGGTGACGGCGCGGGTGGTTCGCGCCCTGCTGACAGCCCGCCCGCGCAGCCCGCTGATCGCCAAAGCCGTCCGCTGGCTGATGGCTAATCGCGTGGGCAAGGCGTGGGCCTCCACCCGCAGCAGCGCGGAAGCCGTGTTTGCTCTTGCGCAGTGGATGGAGCAGTCCAACGAACTGCATCCCGCGTTTCAGGCAACTATAAAACTGGACGGGCAGACATACCAAACGTTCGCGCCCACGCCCGCGCAGGTATTCGACGCGCCTCTTGTTGTCACGCTCACGCCCGCCCAACGCGCCGGACACCAAACCCTGACGATTGACCGACAGGGCGCGGGCAGGCTGTACGTTACGACAAACACGGCCTATACCATTCCGTCAGAGGCCGCGCAGCCCCTGCATCGGGGAATCGCCGTGCAGCGCTATTACCACATTCAGGCTATAGACCCGTCACGCGCAGACGGAATCGCGTCGGGGCAGACGATGGAAGTGCAGGTAGAAATCACGGCTGACGCCAGTTATCGCTACGCCATGCTGGAAGAACCCATTCCCGCAGGCTGCGAGGTGGAACCGGGCGACGATCAGTTCCGGCCTTCAGGACTGGTTTATGAGGAGGGCGGGGGCGGCTATGCGCGTCAGGAAACCCGTGACAACCGAGTCGTATTCTTCTTCGACTCGCTGCCGAAGGGCAAAACGCGTCTGACGTATCGCCTCCACGCGGAAACGCCCGGCCTGTACCGCATTTTGCCCTCACTCGCGTCCCTCGTCTACTTTCCCGAAATACGCGGCAACGGCCTGCCCGTCCACGCCCGCGTAACGGAGAGGTAGCCCTCAACCCCTAACCCCTTCTCCCAAAAAAGCCTGAGAGAAGGGGAACTCAAGGAGTGAACAATGAACAGGCAGCAAATGTGGACACAGTTGGGCGTTCTAGTAGTAATGCTCAGTAGCGTACCTACACACGGGGCAGAAACAGAAGTGATAACCAGCGCTGACAGTATTGCGCCTGCGTTTTCCCTACCCGATGTAAAGGGAAAGACTTTCGATTTGCAGGCGCATCGGGGCGAAATTGTGGTGCTAAATTTTTGGGCGTTCTGGTGCGATACGTGGAAAGCGGAACTGCCGCATTTGAAAACGCTTGCGGCGCGGCAGAACGAGATGGGATTTCGGCTTGTCGCCGTGAGCGTGGATGGCACGCGCCTGCGAGAGTTTATGAACATCACGAACGGCAACCTGCCATTCCCCGTGCTGCTCGACGGGGGCGCGAGTGTCAGCCAGCGTTTCCGCATTGCGCATGTGCCGACAGTGATTATACTGGATAACACCGGTAAAATACGATATCGAACCTTCGGCTATCCCGGCAATGATGTCGTCCTGCACGAGATTACCCGCATTGCCGACGACAATAGTTTGCGTCTGCCAGCCACCACGCCGCCGCGTACAACGCAGTTGTTGAAAGCCGTAAAAAAGAGACAAAGAAGTGGTCAAAATCAAGACCACTGAAATAGAAACGAGTGTTCATGATGATTGCAGAAGCCGTTACGATTGTGAATACCTGAACACCGAACACCTGTGGACTATTTCCGCTCATGCGCGCCGATGTCGTACTCTTTGCCGTTGGGCAGATGGTCGCCGAAAAAGTCCTGTTCGCCCACGCGGATGCCGTAATAGATGGGCAGATGAACTCCAGCGTTGATGAGAGGCGATTTGGGCAGCAGCCGGTAAGCATCCAGTTTATTCAGGTTGTCGGCATTGTTGAGGGTAGGAGCCGCGCCCGGTCTGGTTAAAAGCGGGTCGGTTTCCACGCCAACCGCCCCGCCGCCATTCTGCGCGGGCTTGCCCTCCTGCCGCGTGGCGAGTTGAAAAGCGTTCAGGCTGCCGTAAACAACGCTGTTCCACTTCAGTTGAAATCGGTCGCCGCTGCTCCAGTACGCATTGCCGCGCAGCAGAACATCGGCAGGCTTGCTTTTCTCCACCAGTGGCGCGCCGCCCGTTGTCATTATAATGTTGTTGAAGCAGCGCGTGTTTCTGCCGCCGCTCAAAATCAATGCGCAGGGCGTCGCGCCCATAGTAGAATTTGTGACAGCGGCACTGGGCGGCGGGGCTGACGTACAGCGTGTTGTTGTAAATGTTGGTGTCGCGTATGTCGCCGCCGATGAAAATCGCGCCGTAGTGGTGTTTGCGCCCGTCGTTCTGGCTGATGTTATAGCGGACGGTGTTGTTGCGGCAGGTATAGGGCGCGTCCGGGTAGGTATAAACGAGATAGCCCGCGCCGTCATTGTCGTGGGAATAGTTGTATTGCAGAATGGAATTGGTGACGCCGCCATCCAGATCGAAGCCGCCGCCGTCAAGGGACTGGTCACCGGTTCGGTTGTGGTGCGACTCGCAATGCTCAATCACAATGTTGTTGCAGGCCGCCGCCCAGATTCCGACCGGCCCGCCCGATTTGCACGGACACAATGCCCCGTTATCATGCGCGACGCAGTGGTCAATCACGCCGCCATCCACAAATTCCAGAAAGATACCGCTGCCGGAATGGTTTTGGGTGAAGTAAGGATCGCCGGGATTGTCGTAGGCGAAGCAGTGGTCAACGGTCACATCCGCGTGGGCGTAGCGCGTGGCGTGGACATCGAACACGCTGGTCACGTAAATGCCCGTATAAGCGTTGTCATGCGCGGCACAATGAAGCAAACGAACATTGCCGTACCCGCTCTGGCTTTTGTCGGACGCGGCCCCCTCCACTAAAATGCCATGCCTGCCGAACCCGGACGCTTCCACATTGGTCAACGCGAATGAAGTTCAGGCGCTTGTTTCCCGGCAATTCGTTGCGAAACACAAGCCCGCTGCCCCGATTGCTTTCCCGTCCCGCCCCCGCAATAATCAGATTGCTGATATTCCATCCGCCCGCGTTACGAATATGAACGCCCGGTTCCGTTCCCTGCCTGAATGGTGGCTCGTCCTTTGCCATACGAGGCAAGCGCAATCGGCTTGGCTTCCGTTCCCGCCCCATGCAATTCCAGATTACCCGCAAACGTATCCCCACCATGCAGCAGCAAACGGTCGCCCGCTTGAAACGTCTGCTTTCCGGCGCGAGCAAGAGTTTGCCACGCCTTGCCCGACGCAGTTCCCGTTTCCGCGTCATTGCCCTCCGCGCTGACATAATACTCCGCTGCTCCCACTCCTGAATATGTTCCAACACTCAGGCACAGACCCAGTACAATCGTCCATAAGACGCGCATATTTCCCACTCCTCCAAAACGGTATTCCTGTATCCGAAGCTGAAACCCCTGCCTCTAAAGTGAAGACACATCAAAAATAAATCAGATAAACCCCGTATAACAGGATAACAGGAGACGCGACGTGATAATTATGTAGAAGTCGCACATGGCCCGACTTGAGGAGTTTCATAGGAAACGGTTGAATTATGACCCTACTCGAAAATATCACTTCAAAGGACCCGCAACAAATATGGGCAAGCGCCTGCGCCATCAGGACGCTTCGCGATCCACAGGAGTTAGCGCTTTTGGTGGCGCATCTTGACGAAATCAGGCAGAGTACAAGTGACGTGCCTCTTGGCGGCGCATTACGGCCAAACTCTAGCCATCTGGAATTTGCAATCCGTAAATTGGAGTTTATTAAAAACGGCAGCGGCTGTCTTTGCGGCCTTTACCCTCTCGACGATCTTTTCAATCCCGTTGAGGAAGAGCGAACGGGGAATGTTGCGATACTTGAATCAATCTCTGACAGGGAAACGTGGTCCAGCGCTTACCAGTGTCAGTGCCGCTTGTGTAATGCGAGGTATCATGTGGAACAGGGCGAGTACCATTACACTTGGTGGGCATGGACGCGGATATGATCACCCGCTTGAAGACAATGTAGTAGGCCATGTTACTGAAAGTCGTGGAATTTGGCAAACAATCGTTTTCCGCCACGCAGCAGTTATAAGTAGCCACGCGCTCAATGTTCGTAGATTCTACATCTTGAAAAAGTACGAACTTTCAACGGCTGGCTACTTAGAAGCACAAGCAGGACTGTAATATAAACCGCCTGCGCAACATCCGTACAGAACGCAAGTTTGCGCAGCCCGTTTAACAACGCGGTGGCATCACGCGATTTCCTCACAACAGGGACACGGCCAGATTATTCAGTCCAACAGTTCTTCGGGTTTGAACCAGAGGGCGATTTCCTGCTGCGCGGCTTCGGGGGCGTCGGAACCGTGTACGAGATTGGTTTGCAGTTCGGTCGTGAAGTCGCCGCGTATCGTGCCGGATAGCGCTTCAGCGGGCTTGGTCGCGCCGATCATGTTGCGGCTGAGTTTGATGGCGTCACTGCCCTCCCACACCATTGCCACTACAGGCCCCGATGTGATGAAGTTCACCAGATCGCCGAAGAACGGGCGTTCCCGATGTACGGCGTAGTGCGTTTCGCCCATTTCGCGTGTCGGCGTCAGCATTTTCAGGCCGAGCAATTTCAATCCCCGCGTTTCAAAGCGGCGGATGATTTCCCCCACCAGTTGCCGCTGTACGCCGTCCGGCTTGATCATGATATACGTTCGTTCGGTTGCCATTGTAAACTCCTTGAGTTCAGGTTGTTAGTTGTTAGGTTGTTAGAACTACCCTTGATACGCGGAATATGAGGAGATTACTCCTGCATAGTGGATGAGCGCAGCAATTGTTCGGGCGCGGCGGTAACGGTTTGCGCTAATAATGGGCGCAGCAGCGTGTCCGGCGCGGGCGGGGGAACTGAGGCCGCGCGCAGCATGGTATCCCTCTGAACAGGGGGCGCGCAGGATGCCCGCAATAGGATTTCCGGCTGGCGGCTTTGCCGTTCGCGCTCCAGCAGGACGGTCAGGCAGTCCTGTGCGGCGACCTGAATCGTTTGGTAGTTTCTATGCAGTGTTCGCGTTAATGTCGTGACTACCGGAATGGCGCTGGAAGTGCCGATCTGTTTCAGGAGGTAAAGGACGCGCAGGGCCACTTCTGGATTGGCGCTTACGCGACCGGGTGACAGAAACAGATACAGGGAGTCATGGCGAACCGCGTAAGCGCGGATTTGCTCTGTTGGCAGCCGGAGCAGCCAGTGAGCAGCGGCCTGATACAACGCCTCATCAGAATCACTGGAAAATTCACGCTGATAGCGCAGCGTCGGAGTTCGCAGCATCCGCATCAAAATGGGGAAAATATCCGGGTTTTGGCTTGTGGCGATCACCTGCCGCAAACTCTCCTGTACGTGAACGGAATAGCGGTTCTTCTGATACGCGCTATGGACGATAACGCAGACTGCCGCCAATGCCGCCCATGTCCCAAGATACAAACTAAGGTGTGGCATCAGCGCGTATTCGGGAAACGTCCGGCCATAAACTGCGCCGACAATCGAAATGGACGCCACCATTGCGACGGCGACATCGGCCATACCCTGAAACCATTTCGGAAAACGCCAGTCGTCCGCCCGGTCAGAAAGCAACAGCAGTGTGCCTATCTCATCGGGCGACAGGCGCTCACACTCCTCAATCGCTTCCAGTCGAACCGTGGCGCGGCTCGCATCCAGACGATGCAAGAGTTTGCGGCGCTTCGCTTCGCGCGCCACAATATCTTCCCGCGTCAAAATCGGACTGATGTTAAGCAATGTATCCGGCATAGCCTGATCCATAATTCAAGACCAAAATTACTGCCCGTCGTTGGCCTGCAATTCCCATTTGTCATCAAAGAAACCGGCTTTGACGATGCCGCCGGGGGCGCGGGATGAAACCGGAACGTCCACGTCCACAACCGCGTAATCGGGCAGTTTGGCGGTCTGACGCGCATTGTTCAGATAGTCGTACTCGCGGTACGTAAAGCCGCTGTTCAGCACGATGTACTTTTTCGGGTTGAGCGGGTTGGGATAAATCAGAACAGGCGCGTGATGATCGGCAGCGAACGTGGTCGCGCCTACCTTCACGTTTTGCGCGTCCCATTTAATCGGGCAGTTTGCCGGCAATCCGCGCCAGAATTTTGTTGCTGCTCGGATCGCCCCACAAAATCAGGTTGCTGTTGGCGATGTCCTGATTGGAAATAGCGGTATCCGCTTTCACCCGCGCTTCGCCCCGGAACTGCCGCCGCCAGTGTTCAATGGCGTGGGCCTGTTCCCGCTTCACCCAATCGGCCACTTTCGGATTGCGCCCCGTTCCCGAAGGCGTGACCATGACAAAACTCTCCATGAACGCATCGTCAATCGGGCCTTGCAGCAGATGCTGTTTACGCAACGCTTTGCTTTTGATCTCCCCAACCGCCCATTTGCCCGTTTTGGCGTCCTGAGAGAAATGCGCCGTCGAGGTCGCGCCGGGATTGAATTCCACTGTCAGCGGCGATGCCGCGCCGTCAATGGCGACGTGGATAGCGCGGCGGGATGTTTGTTCCTGCGCGGTCGTGGGAAGCACAAGGGAAAAGGCCGTGATATTGCGCGTTTTGACCTGGTAATTGTCGGTTGCCGTCCGGTCAGCGTCTATACGCGCCTGCTCCCAGTGTTTCGCCATGCCGTCAATCTGGGCCCACTTGCAGCGGTTGTAACGCAGCGTCCATGTGACAAACTGAATACGCGGCGGATTGACATCGTTGCCCTGCGCCGCCAGTTCGTCTACCAATCCGGCGACCTCTTTTTTGGCGTTTGCCTCGTAAAAGTGGCCCGCTTTCGGCCCGATGATGTGCTTGAAGGACAACCCCTCCGCGCTTGCGGCTTTCACCATCAGGGTTGCCGCCTGCCGCTGCCCGTCAATCTCGCCGCTGTAGGCGATGACAGGACAGTTGAACAGGTTCGCGGCGTAGTCCGTGCTGTCGTACCAGTGCCACAATTTTTGTTGATACCATGCCGGCTGCGTGGGTTCATTCTGAGACAACTTCAAAAAATCCGCCGTTTCGGAGAAGCCCGCGCCCGGATTGGCAGCCGCCCACGCGCCCGGATAGTGCGTGGCAAACAGCCATGCCGCCGCGCCGCCCATCGAAAAGCCCCGGTCTACCAGCCGAGTGGCGTCAATCCGGTAGTGCTTGCCGATTGCGTCCAGCGCTTCCCACGTATCTATCTCTCCGGCAAAGCGGTTGGCATTGCAAAAGCGTCCGTAGGGATGCAGCACGAACGCGCCGGTCGGGGTGAACTCGCCCTTATTGCGCTGCCGGTCATTGATGAAGTTCAGTTCGCTCAAGGTTTCGCCCCGGCCATGATACCACACGTCCAATCGCCGCTTGTCCGCGCCCTTTGCATTGTAGCCTTCCGGCACAATCAGGCCATACGGCTGAACCGAGCCGTCAATGTTCGACACGTAGCCGCGAACAATCAAGCCGGTCGCGGTTGTCCATTCCGGCTTACCGGCCTTCAATTGCGCCGCCCGGTCAAGTCCCTGCTGCAACAATGCTTTGGCGGTTTGTATCTCGCGGGGGCTGAAGAACTCGTTGTACGTCAGGGCGTAGCGAACGGCGTTGTGGTATATCTGCACATCGGGCAGCAAATCCTGCTGCGCGGGGACCAGAGTCTTTTGCAGTCCTTCGATTTCCGCGCCCAATCTTTCCACGCCCTTTTGCAATTCTTCGCGATCCGCCGGGGGAACCTCGACACCCGCCTGCGGGATGCGCCGAACGTTGTCAACTTGATTGTCGCCCGCGCCATCCGCATTGGAAGGTTTGGAAACCGTCAGCGTGGACAGCGACAGGGCGGAAATGAGCAGGGCTGTGGGAACCAGAACCGAGCGCAACGCGAAGCGGCCTGAATTGGGCGAAAAAGGGTATTTGTGCATAGCAATATCGTCCTCGATGTGAAAATTTGTGAAACGGCGCGGATTGAACCGGAGTCTGGACACATTATCCGATTCAACGCGCGTACAACAGTACAATAAAGGTATATTAGACGTATCCGCGCTTGATTCCTACGCAACTCTGCATTGTGAGCGCGTTACCAAATTTACGGCAGTTTTGTGCCGGGGATTTTCAATCCCCGGCAAACCCCATCGGCGCGAAGGAGGACGTTCTTCATGCTTACCACTCAACGCTCTGTACCCAACACCCAGCACCGAATACCGAACACCGCCTTCACTCTCATTGAACTGCTCGTCGTCATTGCCATTATCGGAATTCTCGCCGCGTTGCTGTTCCCGGTTTTCCTGACGGCGCGGGGCAAAGCGCGGGAAATCACCTGCGTTTCCAATCTGCGGCAAATCGGCGTCGCCAACAACCTGTATACGCAGGACTATGACGGCCTGTATCCCTTTGCGGTGGACCCGGCGGACAAGTGGACGCCCCAAATCTGGAACAGCCAGCCCGACGTTTCAGGCGCAAATCAAGACCATGCCCTTAATACAGGAAGCTTTAGCGCCGTATGTGAAAGCGAAAGAGATTTTTCATTGTCCGGCGGATACGGGGTTCGATATCGAGGATTTTGCCTGCATTGCGATTGATCCGGGCGGTACTCCGCCCAACGCCAATCCGAGCAGTTACAAGAAGTTCGGCACGAGTTACTACTACCGCACGGAAATCGCGTTTCGCAACGCGGGGGACGCGACTATTCAGCGGCCCGCCGAAGTGAACCTGTATTTCGACGGCGCGGGCGCGTGGCACGGCAGTCTCTTTCCCCGCGCCCTCCGCTACAACACCCTGTTCGCCGACAGCCACGCCAAAAGCCTGACCCGCGAACAGTTGGATTAGTTGTGGCGGCAGCCGCTGTGAGGAAGGGATAAGGGATGAGGGATGAGGGATGAAGACAATGCCTGCTCGTAATTCCTATCGGTTTGAGCAGATGCCCTCCGCAAGATACTTTTCATCCCTCATCCCTCATCCCTCATCCTTTTGTTTGCTCCCGGCTGCCTCCCCATCATGAGGGAGAAGCCGGGAGGTTTTTTTGACGTCCTTAACGAAATAAATGTTCTAAACGAGAGCGGTGGAAACGAAAATAATCCGCATATTTTGCGGGAAGGACGTAACTGTGGTAACGGTTTTGCGGGCGGGGTGGATACTGCCGGTTTCCAGTTTGCCGATTGAGAACGGCGAGGTCGTCGTAGAAGACGGGCGCATTGTGGAAGCGCGGCCTGTTCCCGCGGCAAACCTGTCTGGCGACGCGGTTGTTGATCTTGGCGACGCCATTCTCATGCCCGGATTGGTCAACATGCATACGCATCTGGATTATACGGTGATGCGCGGCCTGCTGGAAGACATTCCGTTTTTTACCTGGATACGCGAACTGACGATGCGTAAAATGGCGTTGACATGGGAAGATTGGCAGTCGCTCGGCCATCATGGGCGCGGCGGAAGCCGTTGCAGGCGGCGTCACGACCATAGGAGATTGCACGGACAGCGGCGCGGCCTTATGGGGCGCGAAAACGTTGGGGTTGCGCGGGCGGATTTATCAGGAGGTGTTCGGCATTGACGAACTGCGAACGGTGGAAGAGATCGTCGCGGAACTGAAAGCGAAAGTGGAACGCCTGCAAACCGAAGCGGGAGACAGCCTGCTGGAAGTCGGCATTTCGCCCCACGCGCCGTATACGGTTCGACCTGCCCTGATGCGCGAACTGGCGCGAATGGCGCGGCAGGAGGGTTTGCGCGTGTGCATCCATGCAGCCGAATCGCAGGCGGAAGCGGAATTGTTGCGTTCGGGTACGGGCGGCATTGCGGACATGTTCGCGCGCCGCCGAAATCAACTGGATTCCACCCCAAAGCAGCACAGTCGCGTATCTGGACCAATTGGGAATCGTTGACGCGAATACCCTCCTGGTACACGGCGTACAGGTATCGGCAGGAGATCGACAAATCGTCCGCGAACGGGGCGCAGCCTGGGCGCACTGCCCCAAATCCAACGCCAAATTGGGCAACGGCGTCGCCCCCTTAGGCATCTTGGCCGACTTCCGCCGAGATGAAAATCAATCGTCAATCGTCAATCCACAATCGAAAATTGGGCTTGGCTCTGACAGCGTGGCGAGCAACAACACGATGGACCTGTTTGAGGAGATGCGTTTCGCCGTACTGATGCACCGGGGAGCGCGGCATCGGATCGAGGCAATGTCGGCGCGGGACGCGGTTGAACTGGCAACAATCGGCGGGGCGTGGGCGCTCGGACTGGAATCACAAATCGGCGCGCTGGAACCGGGTAAACGCGCCGATCTATGCGCCGTCCGGCTCAACGACCTGCATAGCCTGCCCGCCTACAACCCGTACAACGCGCTCGTATACGCCGCCCGCGCGTCTGACGTTATTCTGACGATGATTGACGGCGAAATTCGCTACGATGCGCGACAGGGAACCCACTGGCGCGACCGCTTTCCCCATCTTGATCTCGCGCCCGCGTATGCGCAGTTGCAATCGGCAGCGCAGAAAATGCGCGATTGGAAGCCCGCCTGAGATGTTTCCAACAGGAGGTTCGCGATGGAGAGAGTCCATCTGGTCTATCCTGACGCGCCCGCATGTCAGCGGCTTCCGTCGCCTGAGTTATCCCATTCGCGCAGGATTGGTAGGTATTCCTGTCAGTCTGATGCTGGTGGCAATCCTGTCTCCTATCTTTCAGTCATCGCGTGGCTCCCACATGGCTTCCTGCATGTCCAATGAGAAACAGATTATGGACAAATCAGTTAAACATGGTACACTGAGGTATGAGCCAACGAACTTTTCACCTCAATGAAGCCGACGCCAACGCATTGAACGCTGCATACCTGCATTGCAAGGATGCTAACACTAAAAGCCGCTACCAAGCTGTTCGTCTGTATGGCTTGGGCTACTCTGTTGCCGAAATCCAAGACATCTGCGGGTGTAGCCGTACTCGCCTATTCTGCTGGACACGCGCCTATCAGGAACACGGCCTCACCGCGCTCGTGGATGCCCGACGCGGCGGCAACCGGGCGCGTCTATCGGGCGAACAACTCGAAGCCTTGCAGAACCAGTTGCATCGCTACACTCCCACTCAGTTGTTGGGCAAGGAGAAATGTCAGGGGGACGGGCAGTTTTGGAGTGTCTCCGATCTTGTCACCCTCTTAGCCCGTGACTACAACGTTGTATACCAGAGCCGGACGTTCCTTACGCACCCTGCTGCGTACCTGCGAGATGAGCTACCAGCGTCCTGAGAAACAATATAAGAGCCACAACGCGACCAAGCTCATGGAATTCGAGGAACACCTGGAAAAAAAATCCTCGATGTGGCGTTAAACGCGCCCAAGACGATCTTACTCGCGGGCGACGAAGCCAGCGCGTACCTGCAAGCCACCTTGATGCGCGTGTGGGCCAAGAAAGGCCACACGCCGGTTGTGCCCGTAAGTGCCAGTCGGGACAACACGCACTTCTACGGAGCACTCAATATGGCAACCGGCAAGGAAACCCTGTTGCGCTCCGCCTTGATGAACAGCGAGGTATCCGCCTTGTTCTTGCAGAAGTTGCTCGACGCCTACCCGAACTTACCTCTTCTGCTGTTATGGGATCGCGCTCCCTGGCACAAAGGCGAAGCGGTTCGCGCGGTTCTGGAAGCGAACCCGCGCTTGGAAGTCCTGTGGTTTCCACCCGGTTGCCCGGAGTTGAACCCGCAGGAACATGTCTGGAAAGCCGCCAGAAAAGCGGTCGGACACAACCATCAATGTGCGACGCTTGCCGTTTTAGCTGAAGAGTTCGAAACCTACTTGAAGACAGCAGAATTTCCTTGCTCGCTTCTGGAACAGCACAACTTTCCAGTGCTATGTACCATGTTTAACTGATTAGTCCATTAGTCTCGGTATTCTGCAATATGTGCAGGATTATGACGAAACGTTCCCGGTTGGCGCGCGCAACAATCGCGTGGGAATTACCGTTATCAAAGACACTTCCCTACAGGCAAAATTCCATGCGGGGCAGGGATGGGCGGGGCCGCTATATCCCTATGAAAAAAACACTCAGGTGTTTCGGTGTCCTGATGAAGATAGAAAGGCGACTGACGGCCTGTATCCAATTTCCTACGCCTACAACCGCAACATAGCGCTAAAACTGCAACTGGCTGATGTGAGCCACCCGGAAATAACTGACCTGCTGGCGGAAACATCGGGAAACCGCGCGAATGTGATAGATGCCGACGAGCATAATGCGGAAAACGTTTACTCGGCTGCGGGCAATGGCATAACTGTGTTGGCGGCAACGGATGGCGTAATGGAACCGGAAGTGGCGGCAGGCGCGCGTTATGTGACTGAAATCATGGGCGGTTACGGCAACACGGAAGGCTGCGCCCTGTATCCGCTGGCCGCGCCACAGGAGGAGATCGGGCGGCACAATGGGGCCGCAAATTTCGCGCTGGCAGACGGGCATGTGAAATATTGCCACGCTACGTCCGTTTCTCCCGGCGACAATGCAACCGATGCGAAACAGGCGCAGGATTGCGCCCGTAAGCGCGCGGCAGGAACCGCAAGTTTGAGCGGTTTTGCGATTACTTTCAGTGTGAAGTAGATGCAGAGGACATAACATGTTATGTCCCTACACGAAACGCCACTGAGACGGGGTTTTCAGCCTTCGAAACAATTCATTCATTGCTGCGCTGACTGTATGGGAGGTATACCGTGAACAATCTGCCTCTGCCCAACTCACAATTGTCGCGTCGAAACCGACTGCGCTTGTGGCTAAAACGTGAACGCTACGCCTTGACCAGAACCCGCCCGGAACGTAAACTGTCGCGTCCGTTCGAGATGCTGATATGCGCCCTGTGCCTTGTCGTTTTCACTCTCATCCTTTTCCCTGTTTTCGTAAATCCACGCAGCGGCAGCAGTAAACCCTGCGCGGTGAATTTGAAGGAGATAGGCGTGGCGATACAGATGTACGCAGCCGATTGGGATGAACGCCTGCCGCGCGCTGATGCGTGGATAGACTGCACTGTCCAGTATACGCGCCCTATGGGCGGGCTAAACGCGCTCAAGCACTACGATTGCACCCTTGTTCGACAGAGCAGCAGCGTGGCCTACAGCTACGCTTATAATGATAATCTGGCAAACAACCCGTTGAGCGTATTTCCGGTGAAGTCGGACACGGCGCTGTGCTACGATACGCGCCTGATGATTCGCAATGCGCATGCGTCCGGCAGGGCAGGGCTTGCCGATCCTCCCCGACATGGTTCCTCAATAACGCCTCCCATAAACTTCATGCTCTTTCTGGATGGGCATGTCGGCAAAGTAGACATGATAGGCAGGGTGGTAAAACCGGGATCGCATTAACATTTTAAGGTGAAAATGGCGGTATTTGACCATGCGGCTTCTGTGCGGGAACGTTTGTTCGTTCGCGGGGCGTACATCAGTCATTAATGATATATTATCGGGGATTTTCCGATATGTGTTGTTCTTGATGTCACTCTGCACTCGTTCTCTGTTCAAGGAGTTGTTCTCGTGAAAATGTTTTCTAAAGCCACTGTTTTACCGGCATTGCTGCTGTCCCTGACGTTCGTGACCGGGCTGCGCGCGCAGGCCGACAACATCGCCGAAGTCGCCACCAAAGCCGGGAATTTCAAGACCCTGCTCAGTCTGGTCAAAGCCGCCGGACTGACCGACGCCCTGACCGGCACCGACGAACTCACCGTGTTCGCGCCCACCGACGAAGCGTTCAAGAAGGTTCCCAAAAAGACGATGGACTTTCTCGCCAAGCCCGAAAACAAGGACAAACTGGCCGACCTGCTCAAGTACCATGTGGTCAAGGGCAAAGTGATGGCCGCCGATGTGCTGAAGATGAAAACGCCCGAGCGAAGTGGCATCCCTCGCCGGCCCGCAAATCAAAGTCACGCACACCAAAGACGCCGTGATGGTCAATCAGGCCAAAGTGATCAAAGCCGACATCGCCGCCGACAACGGCGTGATCCACGTCATCAACGCCGTGATTATGCCGCCCACATCCGGCAAGATGAGCAAAAGCAAAATGTAGTCTTTGCTTTAGAGCCTCTCCCAATAGGCGATTGCATTTGCGTCCGAAGGACGCTTGGCCGTAGGCCACTCAGACGGGTACGTTCTTTGTTCCCGGCCTACTGGGAGAGGCTCTAAAGCCTGCTGATGTTGTGAAGACCCTGCGCTGTTTCTAAAACAGCGCAGGGTTTTTTGCGCCGAAAGAAAATTATAAGCGCGTATGTAAACTTGTGGTAGCGCGTCCTGCATTCGCACGTCCTGTTCCCCCGTAAGCGCGGAAACAGCAAAGCCATCCATTCTCCGTTCTCATTTGCGTTCATTCGCGTGTATTCGCGGCTAAACTGTTTGC
This sequence comes from uncultured Chthonomonadaceae bacterium, assembly GCA_963817895.1. Classification (GTDB taxonomy): domain Bacteria; phylum Armatimonadota; class Chthonomonadetes; order Chthonomonadales; family Chthonomonadaceae; genus CAWFQB01. The sequence continues at coordinate 94,973 of CAWFQB010000001.1, read as the reverse complement.
ATGAAAAAGGCGCGTTCCGTGGACAACAAACAAGAAATTTTACGAAACCCTTCCTCTCCTTTGCTCGTAGTCGGCATGAAAGCGCTCGTAAAGGGGGAAACGAGGACGATCACGCTGGTGGAACAAACCGATGCCGAACTCGTAAAGCTGACGCTATGCGGGAACACTCAGGCATATAACAGTCTCGTGCAGCGCTATCAGCGACAGGTCTACAACCTGGCGTACCGCATGTTGGGAAACGCGGAAGACGCCGGCGATCTGGTGCAGGAGACATTTATACGCGCCTACAACGCGTTAGGCACGTTCCGTCAGGACGCCAGTTTTTTGACCTGGCTGTACAAGATCGCCTCCAACCTTTGCATTGACCATTTGCGCTCGCGTAAAGCGAAAGGCGCGCTTTCTCTCGACGTGGAACTGGCCGAAGGCCGCGAACCCGCCGCCGACTGCCCGCGCCTGCGGGCCGGAAGAGGCGGCTATGCGCGGCAGCGTGCAGGAGGTGGTGCAGCGCGCCATCAAAAACCTGCCGGAACGCTACCGTATCGTCGTGACCATGCGCCATTTGCAGGATATGAGCGTAGATGAGATTGCCGGCGCCTTAGACATGCCGACAGGCACGGTGAAAACACATCTATTTCGGGCCAGAGAAATGCTCCGTGAGCGCCTGCGCCCCGTATTGGAAGTGGAACCAGATGGAAAATAAATTTGAACATAACGAGCCGGAACAGCAGAACTGGAAAAAGTATCTACAGCCGGTAAATCCGCCGCAGACTGTTCAGCAGCCACAACAACAGAATGTGTCTCAGGACGCTTTGTGCGCCTGGGTTTGCGAACAACTCTCCTATCTGCTGGATAATGACGGCAGCGTCCGCCCCGAACAGGCCGCAGGCATACATGGGCATCTGGCCCTCTGCCGCCACTGCGCGCAGGAATGGGAGGAGATGCAAAACGTCGTCGCCCTCGTGGAAAACCTGCCGCCCGTCGCTCTGCCGCGCGATTTCTCCGGGCTGGTGATGCAGCGCATCGAGCAGCAGAACGCGCCCTTTGCCCAAAATGTTGTGTCGCCGCAGACGCCTGGCAAAACAGCCGCGCATACGCAGGCCGTCGCGTCCATTCGCGTGAAAGTGGCCGCCGAGCAAACCATTGAACAAAAGACGCTGGCGCTTCATACGCGGGAAACCCTGTCCACCACGCAAACGCAGCAGACGCAGACCCGCTCCCAACTGATGCAGCGCGTAACAGCGGGAAGCCTGATGTCCGGTCTGCTTGCCTATTGCCTGTCCACCGCATGGGGACGGCAAATGCTGGGCGCGATGGGCGCGAACGTGAATATCGTCAGCGCATGGCTCGGACAGACGGCAGACGTATTGCGCAGCGTTCCCGTTGTCACCTGGATATTCGGCCTTATTTTCTCCGCGCTGGCGCAGGCAAACGCGATGCTCAGTCATACCTATCACGCGATGGGTACGATGGCAGCGGTTGGACTGGGGATGGACGTTGCGGTATGCGCCGTCGCGTATATGTATCTCAACAACCGTCGTCGCAGCGTACAAATGCGATTATAATATACGTTTGCAAAGGAAAGATTACGGATGCACCGACTGATTACGGCTTTGATGGCGCTGGTCTCTCTTTTGGCTGCCACCCTCTACCCGGCAGGCGCGCAGCAGCCTGACAACAGGCCGTCTGCGCCTCCCCCCGTAGAGCAGGCGTGGCATCCGAATCCGAATACGTCGGAACAGGCGTTGCGTCCCTTGCCGATTGATCCTGCCGCGCGTCACGAAAAAGGCTGGCTGCCGCCGTATGAACTGGCCGCTGACCAGACGCTGCCTTTTCTGGTGGCGCGCGAAAAAACGTTGATTCTGGCTGGTCATGTAACCGATGACGTTCTCGCTATCAACTGCCATGTCATCATCAAACCCGGAGCAAGCGTCGGTAACGCTTTAACAGCTGTTGGTGGCGACATTATAGATGAAACGCATGGGCAGGTTCGCTATACGCAACAGAGCGTAGACTTGATTTACGATCTGGACACGGAAACATCTGCCCGCATACCCGTTGCGCCACAGGCAACACAGCCAAAAGCGCAGACATCTTCTCCTTCAACATCAACAGTCCGGCGCGACAAACCCAAAGACGATTGGGCGGGTGGGCAGTTCGCGCTGATGCTGCTTGGCGGCCTGGCGGGTGTGTTGGCGTTGATTGTCGCGCCGCGCGCCACAGAGCGAACCGGCGAAAGTTTGACGCAGGAACCCGGACGCTGCCTTGTGGTCGGCGTGTTAGGTTCGGGCGCGATGCTGGTTGGCCTGTGGTTCAGTTCCGGCTTAATGCGGTCGCCGTTCCATTTCATCTGGCTGCCGTTCGCGGCGGGGTTCGCGGGATTGTGCTTGGGCGCGCTGGCGTTCGGCTGGATTTGCGGGATGCGCTACATCGGGCAGCGCGTGGCGCGTCGTTTCGGACGGGCGGGCGGTATCGGAATGTGGATACAAATCGCAATGGGATTGGGCGCGTTCTTCCTGATAAATGCGGGATTGGGCCGAATCAATCAGGGATTGGGTATTGTCGGCCTGCTGCTGGAATTCGCCCTTGCCCTTGGCGGATTGGGAGCCGCGCTCTTGACCGGTTTTGGCGCGGATCAGAATTGGCTGACGGCCCGGATGCGCGGCGAAACGCGCTGGCTGTCAAGAACAACGAGGTTGTAGGTTGTTAGTTGTTAGGTTGTCAGGTTCAAGTGAGTTCGTTTCGCCTTCAATGTGGGAAGATGGTGGTCTTTCCTGAGAACTCTATAACCTAACAACCTAACAACTAACAACCTATTTTGGAGGTTGCTATGCCGGAAATCAAATTGACGCTGCAAGAACAACTATTGCTGCTCTGCGTTCAGCCGCGCACGGGCGAACTGCACACGCGCAACTTCCGCGACATGCTCAGTGGCGCGGCATTGGCCGAACTGCTGCGCCAAAAACGGCTGGAAGTGGAACTCAACCGCGTCAAGGTGCGGCAAACGCAGCCGCTTGGTGACCGCGCCATAGACGATGTTTTTGTCCGCTTCGGACTCACAGCGCGTTCCAAACCCCTGGCCTGGTGGATACGCCACCTGTATACCAGTCAATCGGAACCGGTGCGGATTTTAGGGGAACGGCTGACCGAGCGCGGTATTCTGACGGCAAGCGACCACCGCGCCCTGTGGGTGGTACGCTGGACAACCTATCCCGTGCTGGAACCCGCGTATGTGGAAAAACTGCACAAACAAATTCGAGCGGCGGTTGCGGGCGATGAGAGCGTAGCCCCGGAACTTGCCATTCTGATCTCGCTGCTGCACAACGGCAGAGCGCTGGATGCGGTATTGAGCGCGACAGAGCGCATGGAACGAGAACACCGCATCGTACAAATTATGGCAAGCGACCCGGTTGCCTACGCGGTGGGCAAGGCTCTGTCAGACACGCTGCTGGAAGAGGAAAACGAGCGCAAGCGCAGCCATTATCGCGGAACTCCGCCCATAGTCATTGTTCGCCCGCCGCGCAGGGGCAAGCCGCGTCACCCGCGCCCGCCCCGCAAACCGTGGGAAACCACCTTTCCCGGCGAAGCGCCCGAAGACGAACACGGCGCATGGGCAGTGGAAGAGAAGGACGAAACCTCCGCGCCCGTATAAGATGCAAATGCAAAAACGTCCGGCCTGAACATTCAGGCCGGACGTTCTCATGGGACTATACGTTCCAAGTTTCCGCCAAAGGCGTAAACGCATTGTAACCAATGCGCAGGGTATAGACAGCCGCGCCGGGATGCTTCTGATGCAGGCGGCGAGGCGCGTCTAAACTACGGTCATCGCCAATTTCATAGTCACCTGTTTCGATGTCAACGGAGAGCAATTTGCCGATATTTTCCTCTGTCTCTACTTACGCGCGGATGCGTTGTTCGTAAAGTTCTTTACCAAGACGGCCTATGTCTTCACTGCTGAAATGTGAATGTGGCATCGTGTTACCTGCTCAGAATAGGCGCTTCTTAAGAGAAAAGGTAAAACGCCCGTTGTGATGAATCAGAACGGGCGTTCGCGCAAACACAAACGTTACAGATTTTAGGAAAGGAGCGAGAAGGGCGCTTCGAGCGCTTTTTTCACTTCCTGCAGGAAGCGGGCGGCTACTACGCCGTCGAGCAGGCGGTGATCGGCGCTGATCGTCACTTTCATGCGGGAGCGAATCACGATTTCGTCGCGCATCGCCGACCACAACGGGTTCGCGGGCAATGCCGCCGATGGCGAGAATCGCCGCTTCCGGCGGGTTGATGATGGCGATGAACTCGTCCACGCCCATCATGCCCAGATTGGACACGCTGAACGTGCCGCCCTGATACTCTTCCGGCTTCAGTTGATTGTTCCGGGCTTTGGTAATCAACTGCTTGGCTTCGACGGAGATTTGGCGCAGGGTTTTCTTGTGGCAGTCGCGCACGACCGGGATAATCAGGCCGTCGTCGATGCCGACCGCCATGCCGATATGCGCTTCCGCGTAGCGGCGAATGGTGTTTTCCGGCGTCCATGTCGCGTTCACTTCCGGCACTTTGGCGAGCGAGCGGGCGCAGGCTTTCACGATGATGTCGTTGACCGTGACTTTTCGTCCTTCGCCGCGTCCGCATTCAGTTCTTTGAGCAGGGCCAGCGCGCGATCCATCTCGATCAGCATCGTGACGTAGAAATGGGGCGTGTTCTGCTTGCTTTGCACGGTGCGCTTGGCAATCGCCTTGCGCATGTTGGACGTGGCGATCTCCTGCGTGGTGTCCGCATCTGAGGTAGCGGAAGCAACCGGCGCAACGGACGCGGTTCCCACTTGCGCGTTGGCGGAGCGGCAGCAGGACGCAGCAGAGTCTGCTCGTCGCGGGTTTCCAGGTACGCCATTACGTCGCGCTGCACGATGCGCCCGCCCGGCCCGGTGCCGGAAATCGCCGCCAGTTCCAGGCCCATCTCTTTCGCCATTGCGCGAACCAGCGGGGAGGCTTTCACGCGCTCGGTGGTGGGCGAGGCTGTCAGCGTGGCGTAAAGGCTGTCCATGCCCATTACTGCCGGAGCCGTTGCCGGTAGGAATCAGGGGCGTATTGCTGCCCTCTTCACCCCGCCTTTGTTGGCGCCAGCAGGAGTGACCGACGGTTCAGGCTTGCCGCCGTTGGCTTTCGCGGGCGTCTGGCTTGCCGCCGTCGCGCTGCCGATAACGGCGATTACCGCGCCGACGGGAACCGTCTGCCCGACCTGCACGATGATTTTGGACAGCATACCCGTCTCATAAGCGGCGATCTCCACGTTGGCTTTGTCGGTTTCGACTTCGGCAATGGCGTCCCCCGCCTTGACCTGATCGCCCTCCTTTTTCAGCCAACTGTTGATCGTGCCTTCTTCCATTCCATCGCCCATTTTGGGCATCGTAATTTCAGCCATGCAGAGTACCTCTGTGGGTATTCGGTGTTCAGGTGTTCGGTGTTCGGTAAATCCCTGTATTCACCATACCTGCAATAATGAGGTAGAAGATACAATTTCACCGAATACCGAGCACCGAACACCGAACACCCTCCTTATGCCAATGCGCGTTTGACGGCGGCGACGACGTCGTCGGAGGTGGGGATGGCGGCGCGTTCCAGGTTTTTGGCGTAGGGCATGGGCACGTCCGCGCCGCCTACGCGCTCGACCGGGCGCGTCCAGTTCGTCGAACGCCTGCTCGTAGATGCGCGCCGCGAGTTCCGCCATGAAGCCGACGTTTTTCCACTCTTCCTGCGCCACTACCGCGTGGTGGGTTTTGCGAACGGATGTGACAACCGTATCCATATCGAGCGGAACGAGGGTGCGCAGGTCAATCACTTCGCAGTCAATCTTGTCTTTCGCCAGCGCTTCCGCCGCTTTCAGGCACAGATGGACGCCGCGCGAATAGGAGACAAGCGAAATGTCCTTGCCTTCGCGCCGCACAGCGGCCTGGCCGAACGGAACCAGAAATTCCGGGTCTTCCGGCACTTCGCCCTTCAAGCCGTACAGTCCCGCGTGTTCCATGAAGATGATCGGGTTGTTGTCGCGGATGGCGGTTTTCAGCAGTCCCTTGGCGTCTTCCGGCGTGGCGGGCATCACCACTTTGAAGCCGGGCGTGTGCGCGTACCACGATTCCAGGCTCTGCGAGTGCTGCGCGGACAACTGCGTGCCGACGCCCGCCGGGCCGCGAAACACGACGGGGCATTGGATGCGCCCGCCCGACATGTACGTGATTTTGGCGGCGTGGTTGACCAGCTGATCCATCGCTTCCAGGGCGAACGACCACGTCATGAACTCGGCGACCGGGCGCATCCCGACCATCGCCGCGCCCGTTGCCAGGCCGGCAATGCCGATCTCGCTGATGGGCGTATCCACCACGCGCTTCGGCCCGAATTTTTGCAGCATCCCCTCGGTCACGCGGTACGTACCCTGATACTGCCCGACCTCTTCCCCACAAATAAACACATCTTCATCGCGCTCCATCTCCTCGGTCATCGCGAGTCGAAGCGCCTCCTGATAACGCATTTCAGACATTCAAGTCTCCAGAAGGTAGATAAGTAGATAAGTAGACAGGTAGGCGAGATGAAAGCCTTCCTCATTATTGCGGATTAGATGTGTAATAGGATGATCCTACTTATCTACCCATCTACTTATCTACCTACGAAAATACATTCTCATACAAACTGTCGAGCGGCGGTTCGGGGCTGGATTCGGCGAAGGCGACGGCGTCCTCGACACTTCGTGAACTTCCTGCTCGTACTTGTCCACGTCTTGTTGGGTCAGGTAGCCGTCTTCGAGGAGCATGTCTTGCAGTCTCCGGAGCGGGTCCAGTTCCTTGATGCCGCGCGATCTCCTCCTGGGTGCGGTAGGTCTGCCAGCCTTTGGTGTTGTCGTCGCCGATGCCGTGTCCGACAAAGCGCTCGCAGTCCATTTCCAGGAAATAGGCCTCGCCCGTTTCGCGGATGCGCTCGAGGGCGCGTTTGGCCGCGTCGCGCACGGTAAGAACGTCCATGCCGTCCACTTGTTCGCCGGCAATGCCGTGCGCTTTGGCTTTCAGCACAAAATCGGGCTGGCCGGTGGAGCGCTCGACGGAGGTGCCCATCGCGTACTGGTTGTTTTCCAGAATGTAGAGAACGGGCAGTTTGTACAAGCCGACCATGTTGAGCGATTCGTGAACGCCGCCCTGGTTCATCGCGCCGTCGCCGAAGTAGCACACGCAGATGTTTTTGGTATTGCGGTATTTCAGGGCAAAGCCGACGCCGAGCGAAACGGGAACCGGGCCGCCCACGATGCCGTCGCCGCCCAGAAAGCCTCGTTCGGGATCGGTCAGGTGCATGGAGCCGCCCTTGCCGATCGCGCAGCCGGTCGCGCGTCCCATCAGTTCGGCCATGACCGCCCGGGCGGACGTGCCGCAGGCGAGGGCGTGGGCGTGGTCGCGGTAGGTGCAGAGCACGTAATCGCCGGGCAGTTGCAATTGGGGGATAACGCCGACGACGAGGGCTTCCATGCCATCGTAGCGGTGCAGATAGCCGCCGATTTTCGCTTCATGGAATTTGCGGTAAACGGACTCTTCCAGGCGGCGTATGAGAAGCATCAGGCGGTAAGACTCAACCAACTCATCGCGCTGGAGGTCATCCTCCGCAGGTCGTTCCATGGTAATATCGGCCATCTATACTATCCTCTCGAGTTTGATTATTTCCGAGTCGCGCAGATACGTGGTTAATACGTTTCTGACACTGCAAAAGACGGCGCAGGCAGAGCGTTTCTTGCGCCTTTCCTGTCCGTGTTCACCAGGTATAAAGATTGTGTACACGTCATTATAGCACGAGTCGGCACGGATTGCGCAATGGCAGCCGACAAGCAGGCGAGAAAACGGGGCGTGTCGGCGCCAATGGATTACATGCGCAGTTTCTGGCGTCCGTCCGGCAGACTGTTTATCTACAACAACATTCGGGCAGGATATTGACGGCGCGTTGCCGAAAATCCCGTTATGAACTGGCAACACTCCCTGATACTGTTTCTGGCTTCCATGACGGCGGGGGCCGTCAACTCCGTAGCGGGCGGCGGAACGCTGCTGACATTTCCCGCCCTGCTCGCGACGGGCCATCCCGCCATCATCGCCAACGCCACCAGCACGGTCGCGCTGTGGCCGGGGCAACTCAGCAGTCTGTGGGGCTACCGCAAAGAGATTGGGCAGACCCGCGACGCCATTCTGCCCCTGACGATTTTAGGACTGCTTGGCGGGGTAATCGGCGCATTTCTGCTGCTTGTCACGCCGAGCAAAACGTTTGACAAACTCGTGCCGTTTCTGGTGCTTGCGGCCACGTCCCTGTTTATGGCGCAGGAACCACTTTCGCGGCGACAACGCGCCCGACTCGCGCAGGCCACACAGGACGCGGCACAAGCGACAAACAGCGCGGAAGCCAATGATACAACCGCGCAGGCCGCTTCGCCGCCCCTGACCGCTTCCACCTCCACAAACACGCCAACCGAAGCGAGTACGCCCACTCCCGCTTCGACCACATCCGCGCCAAACACTCTGTTCCGCAAATTAACTCTGCCTATCGGCCTGCTTGCCTTTGTCATTGCCATCTACGGCGGTTACTTCGGCGCGGGAATCGGCATTTTGACACTGGCCGCGCTTGGCTTCCTCGGCTTTACCAACATTCACCAGATGAACGGCGTGAAAAACATCTTCACGCTGTTTATCAACGGCATCGCCGCGCTTATTTTCGTGTTCAAGCATCTTGTGGACTATCCGACAGCCGGACTCATGGCAGGCGGCGCGATTTTCGGGGGCTACGCGGGCGCGGGAATCGCGCGGCGCATTGGGCAGAAGAACGTCCGGCGCGTCGTGATTGGATTAGGCTTCGTGCTGACATTTCAACTGCTCTGGAACGCCTGGGTGAAGTAGGACATTCAGCAACCATTCTTTGCCTGCGCTCGTAAGAATTTCGTACATCAAACCGCTGCATACAAGCGAAAGGAATATTGTCATGAAAACGGCATCGGGGCTGGAATACGAAGAGATCAAAGAGGGGACAGGCGCAACGCCGCAAAAGGGGCAAACCGCCGTCGTTCACTATATCGGCACACTGACCAATGGAACCAAGTTCGACAGTTCACGGGACCGGGGCGAACCGTTCTCGTTTCCGCTCGGCATGGGCCGGGTCATCAAGGGCTGGGATGAGGGCGTGGCGACCATGCAGGTCGGCGGCATCCGCAAACTGACTATTCCCTCCGAACTCGGCTACGGTTCGCGCGGCGCGGGCGGCGCGATTCCCCCGAACGCGACGCTGGTGTTTGAAGTGGAACTGCTGGATGTGAAGTAGCAAAGGATGAAGGATGAAGGATGAAAACAGAGCGTGGTTCACTCTTCATCTTCCATTCTTCATCTTGTTTTGTTCTTTTTTCGTTTGTTTGGCGTATTTCGCGGTTTACTGACTGTACGCGGTTTGCGGAGGGTTGTATGCAGAAGGGGCGCATTGTGCCGGGGCCGGGACAGGAATCCGTCTGGAATTATCCGCGCCCGCCGAAACTGGAAGACAGCGGCAAGCATATTCAGGTGGTGTTCAACGGCGTCACCATTGCCGACACGCGACGGGCGAAGCGCGTTCTGGAAACCAGTCACCCGCCTGTATACTACATTCCGCGTGAAGACATTCGCGATGAAGTCATAATTTCTGCGCCCCATTCCAGTTTTTGCGAGTTCAAGGGCCGCGCCGGATACGCAACTCTCGCAGTCGGCGGCAAACGGATGGAAAACGCCGGCTGGTTTTATGCCGACCCCACTCCCGAATTTGCCGGTATCAAAAACTACATCGCCTTTTATCCGAGCAAAATGGACGCCTGCCTTGTAGACGGCGAAACTGTTACGGCACAGGCGGGCGATTTCTACGGCGGCTGGATTACAAGCGATATTGTTGGCCCGTTCAAAGGTGAGCCGGGAACCTGGGGATGGTGAACGCCTTGAAATCAACTTCTCGTCTCTTTCAGATTCCTCCTGCTGAGTGTTCTTCTTGGAGGCGGGATAGTGGGGATGGTTTACCATGCGCAACGTCGGCATCAGACAACGGATGCGCTATTGTATGCCATAGATGATAACGACACGCCGCTGGCGCTTCAACTTCTGGATCAGAGCGCGGACCCGGATGGGCGCCTTTATGTCGATGATACTCTTACCCCTGGTTCACCCTGGCAAACGCTCCTCGCGCAACTGCGCCGACAACCCTCTTATCTCGCTTCCTACTCCGCTCTTGATCTGGCACTGATGCCCGGAGCGTACACCCGTTATACTTCGCTTAATGTCACGTTCAGCCCTCCCAATATCACGATTTTAAAGGCGCTTCTGGAACACGGCGCAGACGTGAACGCTACAGGACCACAGGGGGATACCATCCTTTTTGGGGTCGTGATGGGAGAGGAGAGCGACCCTTCTTCTGTGGAAGCGCTCAGGCTTGTACTTGCTCATCACGCCAACGTGAATGCGCGACGCCTCAGGAGCATGGAAACGCCCTTGATGCTTGCCGCCGCGTTTGGCAGTGAGGCAATGGTACAAATGCTTCTGGATAAGGGGGCTGATGTGAACGCGCGGGATAAAGGCGGCCAGACTCCGTTATTTAAATCTGTGCAGCGTGGACATGCGGAAATTGTACGGCTGCTGCTTTCGCGCCATGCCGATCCCAACTTGCGCATGGACACTTTATCGCCACTGCATTATGCCCTGCAATGGCAGCACATGAGGAATGTCGCCGAGTGTATTCCGCTGCTGCGCGCGGCGGGCGCAAAAGAGTAAGTCGGTAGTTTACCCCGCGCTTACAGGCGCGGCGTGATCTGCAACGGCGCAGCCGGTTGCGCAGCGGGAAACGAGACAAGCGGCAGCCCCGCGTTTTTCCAGGCGTCGTAGCCGCCGGTCAGGGCGCGGGCGGTATAGCCGTTGGATTGTAAGAAGAGCGCCACACGGGCGCTCGTAGCCTCGTCCGATCAAGCGCAATACACGACGACCTCTTTGTCGCGGGGCAATTCTCCGTAGCGCGTTTCGATCTCGTCCGGGGGAATGAGAATGGCGTTGGGCAGTATCCGGTTTTCGGGCGTGACCTGCTGTTTTGCCTGCCGAACGTCCAGCAGTGTCAGCGGTTCCCCGCGTTCCTGTTTGCGCCGCAGTTCCGACAGGCTGATGCGAACCGGCGTTTTCTCCATGAACATGTTGACCGGCATACTCCGGCCCATACTGCCCCCGGAACTAATTTTCAGCGCGGGAACGTAACACTCGTGACAGGCGGGCAGCATCGCCTCGTAGTTCTGGAACAGCACGGAGTTCTCAATCTGCCGCGCTTCCTGCACAAGCGGCCCGATCTTCTGCCATACGGCAATCGCGTACCCGCCCATCGTGGCGAGAATCTCCTGCTCGTTCACCAGATCCATTTTAATCAGCGTACCCACCCGGTCATAAAAAGAGCCGACACGGTGAAACGCCAGTTCGCCCATGTCGGCGCGGTGCGCGGCAACAAAAGCGTCCCAATCGCTCTCCTGTAATTTATGCAGCAGCCACAATTGCGCCTGCATAAATTCCGTACTCTGCCACGTTGTGAAGAGCTGATTCGTAACCGTCAGATAACGGTCTTTTTCCAGCCCCTTCAACTCCGCCCGAATATAAAGCGCGGTGATGATGTAGGCAATAGTAGAAATAATGGTTGCGACGGTTCCGAGAATGATCCAGGTCATGGAATTAGGTTGTTAGTTGTTAGTTGTCAGGTAATCAGGTGTGAGGAAAGCGCGTTCCTAACAACCTAACAACTAACAACCTAACAACCTCCTTAAAGGATTTTCCTTTGATTGTACCCTATGTTGTGGCGGGGATTGCGGGATTGGGCGTGGCCTGCGCGGTGGACGCGCGGTTTATCGAGCCGAACCGCCTTGTGCTGGAACGGCGGGACATTCCGATTTTGCGCCTGCCGCCCGCGTTCGACGGCTACCGCATTGCCGTTCTTTCCGACTTCCACTATCCCCGCTGGACGGACGCGAACGCGATACGCCGCGCCGTTCATCTCGCAAACACGTTCGATCCCGACTTGATTGTGCTTGCGGGCGATATTTGCGACAAGACCAGAGAACAGCCCGCCATTGTGCCGTCCCTTGCCGGACTGTTCGACGACGCGCGGGCGCGGGATGGGATTGTCGGCGTCCGGGGCAACCATGACCACTATTACCCTGCCGAAGAATTGTGCCGCGAATTTGCCGAACACACGCCCCTGCGCCTGATTGAAAATACGAGTTTTCTCATTGAACGAAACGGGCAACAAATCGCTATCGGCGGCGTGGGCGATTTATGGCGCGGCGAAGTGCGCCCGGAAAAAGCCTTTGACGCGAGTTCCCGCTGATATTCCCCGCCTGCTGGTTTCGCACAACCCGGATTTTGCCGAGCGCATTGATCCCGCTCTTACACATTGACCTGATGCTGTCGGGACACACGCACGGCGGGCAGGCACACTTTCCCGGCCTGCCCGCGCCCTGGATTACCAGTCGCTACGGCAAGAAGTTTCGGGCGGGATTATGTCAGGGCAAAGGCTGCCGCGTGTATGTTTCGCGCGGCGTCTGCTCCACCCGGCATTTGCGCTTCCTCTGCCCGCCCGAAGTGTCCGCCCTCACCCTCCGCCCCGCCCAATCTTCCAATAGATAACTTGCCTCTTGACGAGGCTGTTAAACAACTAGTAAACTAAATCAATACAGGATGACTCCCGGCGCAATTCATGCGGAGCCGTTGATGAATTGATGACGATGTCTATTCGCGGACCTGTAGTCACGAAGAAAGGACGTATTGCGTTGCCAAGCAACTTATACGCCGACAACATGCAGATCAACGCGAGAACAACGTTGATTGTGGATACGACCAAAACGAAGTGCGTTTGCGCGTAACGCGAGAAATGCGCCGTTGGTACTTGAAAACGATATGTATTATCCAGGCAGAAGCGGGGACATGAGAAAAATTATGACAACGAACGTGAAGCGCGTATCGCCGGTTTCTTTGAAGGCGTCAACCAACCATGAAGGTGCTGCTTGACACATCCATTTTAGTGGCGGCTCTCGTTCAAAGCCACGTCGCCCATGCTCTTGCTGTTGCCTGGTTACAGCGTGTTCAACGCAAAGAAGTCACTGGTTACATTGCTGCCCATACCGTCGCTGAAGTTTATGCCGTGCTGACTCGTATGCCTGTAAAGCCTCCCATCTCTCCTGCAACAGCTTGGAAAGTATTGCAAACAGAGGTTTTGCCTCATGTCGAAGTAGTTGCCTTATCTGCCGCTGATTACCCGACAGTGTTGGAGCAGCTTGCCGCGCATCACATCGGCGGCGGACAAACTTATGACGCTTTGATTGCGAAGGCTGCATTGCTCGCAAGCGTAGACCATCTCATTACCCTGAATGCAAAGCATTTTCGCGCTATATTCCCTGATGTCGCTGCTTTGGTAATTGACCCAAACGAAAGTCCCACACTTTAATAAAACTCGAATAAAGAAAGTACAAGGAGACAACTATGTTCTTCCGGCGACGCAAACGCGAAATACTCACAGAGGAAGAGCAGGCGAAAATATAAAATGCCTTCAAGCTGAGGCTGACGAACGCTGTCGCCAGATCAATGCACGGATGGATCAACAGTTACGAAAGATGGAAAAAGAGCAAGCGCGACATAGACGATATGCGGAACGGCGGATGGCCGGGACCTTTTGACGATTCGGCAGGCAAAGCGCGGATTTGTTAGGATGCTGTGGAGGGCGGCCGTCAGGGAGAACGATGTGAAAGATCTTGTGGATTGTTGTGTTAAGCGGTCATGTCATTGCCGCGCTCGTAGTTTTTCGGCGTCCGCGCTATTTCTCTTAGGCGGCGGTCTGTCCCGTCTCACCCCGCAGATGCCCAATGCGCGTTTTGTAGAATTGCTGATGGCGGGAATGTTGTGCCTTCTCACCCTGCTGACGCTGTTCAGAGCCGGAATAGCACTACAAACGCTATGTCGTGGACAGATAGCAGTACCCCTTTTGCAGAACCTCCCATTTGAAGGAATCAGGACAGCCATGAATCAAACCGCTATTGCCGTACCTGACAACGCCGCGCCTTTGACGGATATGGACGAATTGGATGAAGCCCGCCGGGAACGCTATGCTTCCAACGCTTTCACGGATGCGGATAAAGCGCAGGAAGAGTTTCGCAACTATGAGGCGGAAGCGCGTTCGTCCGTGCGGGAATTTTATCGCCTGAACCATCGCTACCAGACGCTTGATTTTGTGCTGGCAAAGAAACGGCAGTACCTGCCCCTCGCGCAGCGCAAAATGGGGATTTGGGAAGCGATGGAGTATCTGAACACGCTTGTTGATGACAGCGACCCGGATACCGACCTCTCTCAAATTCAGCACCTGCTGCAAACGGCGGAAGACATTCGCGCCGATGGACACCCGCGCTGGTTTATCCTGACCGGCCTGATCCACGACCTGGGCAAAATTCTGTGCCTGTGGGACGAGCCGCAATGGGCGGTTGTGGGCGATACCTTCCCCGTCGGCTGCAGGTACTCCGATAAAATCGTGTACCCCGAATTCTTCCGCGATAATCCCGATATGCAGATTGCCGAGTATCAGACCGAAAACGGCATTTATGAACCGGGCTGCGGACTGGACAACGTACACCTTTCATGGGGACATGACGAGTATCTGTACAACGTCGTCAAAGAGTACCTGCCCGAATCCGGCCTTGCCATGATCCGCTACCACTCGTTCTACCCGGCGCATACGGAAGGCGCGTACCAACATCTGATGAACGACCATGACCGCGAATTGTTCGCCTGGGTACGCGCCTTCAATCCCTACGACCTGTACTCCAAAAGCCATCAGCCGCCCAATGTGGCGCAACTCCGCCCCTACTACGAAGACCTCATCGCCGAGTTCTTCCCGCCTACGCTGAACTGGTAAAAGACGATTTAACCACGGAGAACACGGAGGACACGGAGAGGAGAGAAGAGGAAAAGTTCACGACAATAAAACAAATAATGTGGAACAATACAGATGAAACGGTCATTTTGAGTTAATCCGTTTGTACCTGTTTCATCCGTTTCATCTGCGGTAATCCCTCTTCCCTCTCCTCCCCATGTCCTCCGTGTTCTCCGTGGTTAATTTCCTGATTAGCGCTTGCAGGACTTCCACGCATAGTTGGGCGAAGCCGGGGTCGTTGATGGCGACGTTGCTGTCTACCAGGCGGATGTCGCGGCGCAGGTGCGTGGTCAGGTTGCCGAACAGGGCCATCGTGATGTCGGCGGAGGAAAACGGCTCGCCGGGCGCGCCCAGATCGGACAGGCCGCGCAGGGGCAAGCGCCACCGCTACCGGCCCCGTCGCCTGATTGACTTTTTCGGCCAGCAAGCGGCCCAGGCGCGCGTTGTCGCTCGTGTCCGTCCGCATCACGATATGGTCGGGGGCCACGTCCACGAACTTGCGCCTGCCCCATTGCGGCGGAACCGCTTCGCGGGACGGGAACGTCAGCATGTCCAGCCCGCCCGGAGCCAGCACAAGCGGTACGCCCGCCTGCCCCGCCAGATCCAGCAGCATCAGACCCAACGTCGGCGCGCGTCCGATGAGTTCATTCGCCAACCCGGTCAGCGTCACATCCAGCACGCCCGCAACGGAAGCGATGTCAATGGTTTCTCGCACCCGCTCGGCATCCGTATCGGCAATATCCAGCAGAGTGACTTCATAGCCCGTCCGCTTCCAGCAGTTCCCGCGCCCGTTCCACAAAGCCCCGCGTATGCCGCGAAACGGATACCACAATGCGCCGCTTTGCCGCCCCGCTCCTCTGCGCCCGCCTGCGTGCCGTCAATTTCGGCATCCGTTTGCCATTCCGGCAACACTGCCAATCCCCTCATACGCCATAATTCGTTCCTTTACCAATCCTAACTTTACGCCCACAGGACGCGGTTTTTACCGGCGCGCTTGGCCCGGTACATCGCTTCGTCGGCGCGCTGCACCAGTTCATTGGCATTGAGGGCGTCTTCGGGGTACGCGGCCACGCCGATGCTGACGGTGCGGCGGATGGGGCGCTCGTCAATCAGCACCCAGGCATGTTCCTCCACTTGCGGCGCGGATACGCTCGGCCAGGTGGCAGGCGTCGTCTTTGAACGTTTCCGGCAAAATAATCATAAACTCCTCGCCGCCATATCGCCCCACATGATCTACATTACGCACGCTCGGCCTGCAAAATACCCGCAACGGTCTTGAGCAACTGGTCGCCCTGCGGATGCCCGTAGTTGTCATTAAACGTTTTGAAACTGTCCACGTCCATCATCAGCACGGACAGGGCGCGCTTGTAGCGGGTCGCGCGCCGAATCTCCTCGCGCAACAGATCGTACATCCGCTGCATGGTTCCACAGTCGGGTCAGGCCGTCCGTTGCCGCCAGGTCGTGCATTTGCGCCCGGATGTACACGTTTTCCAGCGCAATCGCGGCCTGCGGAACCAGCGAATCCAGACGGGCAATATCTTCGCTCGTGAAAGGCGCGGCTGAGCGGGCGCGTCCACTGCGCCACGCCCAGTAACTGCTCATGCACCACAATCGGGTACAGCAGCCACGCGCCGGACACGTTCTCGCGGGCAGGCGGTGGGGGTCTTTCGCCTGCGTCCTCAATCAGGCGCGGCGACATGCGGGCGGCGGCATGGCCGATGATTCCCTCTCCGAACAGGGCCGTTCGCCGCGCAAACGGCCCCTTGTTCGGCAGGGCAATTTCGGGTGTCAGTTCCCCGGATTTCTGATTCAGTATCCATACCAGGGATCGGTCGGCGGGAACCAGTTCCTGCGCCAGCGCCAGAAACCGCTGCAGCAAAACAGAGCCGTCCGCCACATCCGGGTCGTGGATACTGGCGCGCCCCATCGCTTCGGACGCGCGCAGTTGTTTGCGCAGGCTGTGCATCTCCTCCTGCTGCCGCGCCACGCGCGCGCGACAACAGCAAAAACAGCAGCAGCGGCAGGCCGATTCCCGCCCCGTAAACCGCGCCCAATGGAGCCAGCAGAACAACGGCAGCAGGCCAAGCGTTATCACGGCCACCAGACGCGCCAGATGCGCGCGGCCGTCGGCGTATTCTCCTCCTGCCTCAGCGCGGTGAAGTATACCAGGCAATAGCACAGCGCCAGCGCAAGCGCAAAAGACGATTGCGCCGCAGGCGGCCTGCGAAAGCCGCTCCAGCGCGGGAAGCGCATTGCCGCCACGTCCGCAAAAGGCGGCGCGAGCAGGAGGCATAATGCCGCGGACGGCATACGCCCCAAGCGCGAACTGCGCTCCCTGCCAGCGCGTATACGCGCGCGCCCGATGCCGCGAAACGCCCGCAGGCGCTCCAAACCGGGCGTAAATCCAACAGGCCGCAAACGCGCTTAATCCGGCGAGGAGCGGACCAAACCAGAGCGTCAGGCCGAATACCAGGGGAGCCACAAATGTCAGCGAATGTTCGCGGGTTGGCGGAAAGCGGGGCGTAACGGGCCGCCAACAGCAGGGGAATGAAAATCAGCAACAGGAGAAAATCGGCGCGGGATAGGCGTATTCCGATGCAGGTCATACAGCAGGCAGGCGAGGGCGAGAAGCGTTGTTGCGGCGGAAAGCGCGGCCTCAAGAGGAGTTGTCCGGGCAATGTCTGCCGAATGAACAGGGACTGCATGTACATCTGCCGCAGAAAAGGGAGCGGGAGTGCGCGGTCAGAATGTTGGTCAGCTCGCCTGTTATCCCGGAAGTCCATACGCGCCCCTCCTTTACCTGGCCTTGCAGATTACGCCGCCTGTTTCAGTTAAGCATCGAAACAGCGAACGAAGAACAAAACTGACGCGACAAAACGCTGTCTATAGGGTATTATATCATACCCCCTGTAACCGTGATAAGCCGCCTGTCGCTTTCCTCCCATTTTGCGCGATTGTTTGCCGGATGCCTGTTCATTTGGGCATGAAATACGGCAATTTCAGCCTGACCTGCCGTACAGCGCGTTGTTTTTGCCGTATAAACAGACAGGCGTCGGCAATTCTTATGTTCACCTTTTGCGCTTGCCGCGCGTCCCTAACAGCAGGAACCGCCAATTATTTTTCCGCCAACTGTGTTCGCTTTCAAATTGTTTGCTTCGATGCGCAATTTCCGATCTGGCGGGCTTGTTTTCAGCGCCCGAAAACGAGCCCGTCGCTTGCGCGGCTTTCATCGATTACTTTGAAGCCGTGAACGTTTTTCTCGCGAAGGGAGTTTGATACGCATGTCTTTGTCACGTTTTACCCGTCGGCTCGCGCTTGCCGCCGGTCTGTCGGGACTTTTCGGCGCGCTGGTTGCGGGCTGCGGGGGCGGAGGCAGTTCCTTCCAATCCCAATGCCGGCCCAATCCAACGCCTGTTACCGGCACGTTCACCACACCTGGCACATCGCCGTTTGTCAACAGCAACAACTCATCGCGGCCCGTGTTTCAGCAGAACGCGCATCAGAACGGGCGGGCGCGCTGGACGGTTCTGGTTTATATGAACGCGGCCAGCAACCTTCAGCCATTCAGCCTGATTAACATCGCGCAGATGGCCTCCGTCGGCTCCAATGCCGACCTCAACATCGTGGTGCAGTGGAAGCAGACCCGGCAATCCAGCTTCTTCCCCTCCGTCGCCATTGACACAACCCCGTCCTTTGTTGGCACGCGCCGCTATCAAACTCAGCAAGCATAGTCAATCCGATTTGAACCGCATTGCGCCCGCCGGCATTGACAGCAATGCGAATATTGTAGGCGATACAACGGTTCTGGACGGCGACCGTCTGGCCGACCCGCCCACCGATACGATCAACGACAACGGCAGCAAGACGGCGGACATGGGCAGTTACCGCACCCTGGCGGATTTCGTGCAGTGGGGTTCCTCAAACTATCCCGCCGACCATCTGGCGGTTGTGGTATGGGATCACGGTTCCGGCGCATTGAACGTCAACAACCGCGCGGCAAAATCCGGCAAACTGAAACGGGGAACGCCAACGACGGCCAGATGCGAAGAAACTGACGCGCGGACTATCGCAGGACGTGCAGACCGGCAGCCAGATCGCCACGCAGGAATTGCCGCTCGGACTGGCAAACGCGGCGCAGAAAATTGACGCGCTGATCATTGACTGTTCCCTGCAAGGCACGACGGAACTGGCTTACGATGTTCGCAACTCCGCCCGTATTCTGGTGGCTTCGGAAGAAAGCCCGCCCGGAACCGGCTATCCGTATGACGCCTGGCTGGGCTTCTTGCAGACCACGCCCGCGTCACCCGGCGATTGTGGCTCCAACCTGATCAGCGACACCATTGCCCTGTATCCCGAACGAAACCAACATCACGCAGGCCATGACCGACCTTTCCAAAATGGATGCGGTTGCCAGCGCACTGAACAGTTTCGGCGGCAGTCTGCGCACCTATACCTCATCGCAGGCCAACCTGATCCGAACGGCGCGGCAGTCGGCGCAGTATTTTGACTTCGCGGAGTTCAAAGACCTGTACCACTTCGCCGACCTGATTCGAACTTCCGGCAGTGTGCCAACTGACCTGGCGCAATCGGCGGCCAATGTGGAAACGAGCCTGCTTGGAAGCAACGGCGCGATTCTGATGTCGGCCCACGATCCTAACGGCCAGGAGGCGCAAGCCAGTGGCCTGAGCATCTTCCTGCCCGGGCCGCAAACGCCGAGCAGCGTGGATGACACGACCGGCTTCGACCCGCAATGGAACAACCTGGGCATCGCCAAAGTGGCTCCCAACTGGGCCAGTTTCCTACAGGCGCAGCAGCAGTAGTTCACAAGTGTTTGTGAACTTGCGCAAGTTCATGTTGGTAGGGGCGTCGCTTGCTACGCCAACATGAACTTCTAATACGCCGTTAATAGAACAACGCCGCCAGTCTCTATATTGAGATTGACGGCGTTGTTTTCTGTATTAAATTACCTGTATTAAGTTACCTCTGAATTATGTCAATGAGCCATTGGCTCGTACTTAAACGCCCCTGTTAATGGCGGGAATTCCCGCGCTATCTGATATTGTCCTCTACGCTGACCTGTTAGAAACTCTCCGTTACCATTTTAAGCGCGCTGAACATACACATCAGCGCCATCATCACCATCACAACCGACAGCAACATTCTGTAACCTCCCTGTATCCAACCTTTTTCCTTAGCGAACGTCTCACAATAACCTTATTCCACACAGGAAGCAATTCTTACGGGTTGTTTTCGCTGTACAGTCCAAATCTGTCAGTATTACGGGGTAGCAGCATTGTCCGGCACAGAACGATTGTAGTAGCAGTGTTGACACAATTCGCTTACACTTTTCTCTTTCTATCTGTCGCATGCTTCAAGCGCGGCGCGTACCCAACCGTTCGCTTCCTGTAAGCGCTGTGTGGCTTCGGACGCGCTGAGATCACATTCCAGCATCACGATGGCGGTTTTGCAATGCCAGTCGCAGGCGTTCAAAGCGGCTTGCGCCTGATTGTAGTCGGCAGTGGTGGCGGCCTGCACAATGCGAATGGCGCGATCCCGCAGCTTTACGTTGGTCGCCCGCACGTCCACCATAAGATTGCCGTACACTTTGCCCAGCCGCACCATCGCCGCCGTTGTCAGCAGATTGAGAACCATTTTTTGCGCCGTGCCCGCTTTCAGGCGCGTGGAACCCGTCAGGGCTTCCGGGCCGGTGACGGCCGCGATAGTCAGGTCGGCATGTTCGCCGCATTTGCGCCTGCGAAACGTTTACAACCGCAACCGCAGCGGCTCCGATTTGCCGCGCCGCGTCCAATGCGCCAATGACATAGGGCGTCCGGCCACTGGCGGCAATGCCCACGACCACATCGTTTGCCGTAATATTGCGCGCCCGCAAGTCTGCCGCGCCCACGTCGGGACTGTCTTCCGCGCCCTCAATCGAAGTTGTCAGCGCGGTTTCGCCGCCCGCGATAATCCCCTGCACCAGTTCGCGAGAAACGCCAAAGGTGGGCGGACATTCGCTGGCATCCAGTACGCCCAATCGCCCGCTCGTGCCCGCGCCCACATAAAACAACCGTCCGCCACTCCCCAAACGCTCGGCCAGAATGTCCACCACCTGCGCCACAATCGGAAGCGCAACGGCAACCGCATCCGCAACCGCATAGTTTTCCGCATGTAAGCGTTTCCACAAGCGCAGACCGTCGGCAGCGTGTCCAGTTCCGTCGTGCGCGGGTTGCGCAGTTCGGTTTCCAGTAGGGATAGGATTGGTGGTTGGTGGTTGGTGGTTGGTGGTTGGTTGGACATGGCTATGTGAAGTCCGCCGGGGATTGAAGATTCCCGGAACCCTGTTTCACAGCAAGCGTTTTGAACACTTGGCCGCTATATCGTTACTTATGCCGACGGCGCGATTTATGATGTGAAGAGTGTTTGCCGTCGTGTTTGGTTTGCGGTTTGGGCGGCGGGGGCAGGGTCAGGCCGCTGTGGGCGCGCAGGACGTGCCGGACGTAATCCAGATCGCCCGAACGGGAACTGATGCCGCCCCGCGTGGGGTCTACCTGCCAGCCGGCCCAACTGATTTCCGGCAAAACCGCGCCGGGAAGAAACGCGAACATGTATTCCCGCCCGCCATTGTAGCGGCGGATAGCCTCGCGCTCCAACTGGCTCAGACTTCAGATGGTCCACATCCGGGTCGTCGGGCAGAACCCCCGTGCCGGGAAGCGGGGAGAGCGGCGCGGGAGGGGGCAGTTTCGCGGGCGCAAGCCCCATGAACCCGCGACAAAAGTTCAGCAGGCTCAGGGAAATGGCGGTTTGATCGGGCAGTCGGTCGGATTCGAGCGCGTTACGCGACGCTTGCAGCGCCGTCCGCTGCTTGCCCGTCAGTTCGTCCATGCCCCGCCGCACATTTTCGCGCCAGTCCCAGATTTGATCCGCGCTGGTGACGCTTCCTGTGGGCGCGTTAAGCTGCATGATGCCCAGATCGTTGGTGCGCGACATGTTGGGCATGCCGCCCGGATCGTTTTTGCCAGGGGGGGTAAACTGGCACATACTGCTTTCCGCCATCGCCACTTTGGACGCGATCAGGCCGAAGCGGGTACGCGGAAACGCCTTCAAAATGGCCGTACTGCGAGGGGTTTACGCCCCGCACAATGGCCGTTGCCTGCCCGCTGATTTCGCGCCCGTTTACCGTGGCTTTCGCCGTTACGGTCAGTTTGCCGCCGCGTATCTGCTTGCCGAAGTCAACCGTAAAGGGGCTGGCATGAACGAAAGTGGCTTTGCTGATGTCGTGATGCGTGGGAAACGGCTTATAATCCCAGTCCAGCGCGACATGCCAGGTAAAGGATTGGGCAGGGGCGTGTCGGCAGGCCAGTTCAGCGATTTGCGCAATGGCGGTCACATCGCGCGGCATCTGCGGAGCGCCGGTTTTGGGATCAATGGCAATGTCGTAAACGGGCCGGGAAAGCGTCACGCGCACAATCGGCAGCGGCAGTCTGGAAGCCGGACCGATTGTCTGGCGCAGGCGACAGGCGCAGCCTGCATCGGCAGGGATTTTGCGCCGTTTTCCCTGCCTGTCGATGGGGCGCGGATTGCGCCCGCACGCCCGGCGCAGCGCGGTCGACGATAAGGCTGCCCGCAAGCGCAAGGCGGCAGGCAGGCAAGGCGACGCGACGTCACGCCGTACCTCATGCGAGAACGGCGGCGCAGTCGAGACGGGAAGTATGGGGAAACACGAAACAGCACGGGGGCGGCCGCGCGGAAACCTTCGCGTAACAGAGTGAGAAATTCGTTTTGGTTTCGTCATGAGCAAAATTTTAACGTAGAAGACACAGCTTCCAGGCGTTCCGACAGCAAACGCTCCATATACTTGCCGAGCAAATCACATTCCAGGTTCACGCGATCTCCCGGCTTGCGCTCGCCCAGCGTGGTGATTTCGCGAGTGTGGGGAATTGTCCAGACGGTAAAGGTTTCCGGTCGCACTTCGGCAACCGTCAGGCTGACGCCATCTACGGTCACGGAACCTTTTTCCACAAAGTAGCGGCGCAGGCGCAGCAGGCATTTCGATTTCCATGACAACCGCGTTTTCTTCGGGCGTCAGCGCGCGCACAATGCCCACGCCGTCTATATGCCCCTGCACAAAATGCCCGCCCAATCGCGCCCCAACAGCAAGCGGCCGCTCAAGATTACACCCGCGAACCGGACATTAAGCGCGCCTAAATTTGTGCGGTCGAGCGTTTCCGGCACGGCGTCGAACGTCAGCCGGTCGTCCTGCTGCGCCACAACGGTCAGGCAGCAGCCATTGACGGCGATGCTGTCGCCCAAATGCGCGTCCTGATGCGTGAGCGGAGCCTGCACGGTCAGCCGCGCCGAGCGTTCCGCCAGTTCAATCGCAACAACCGTTCCTGTTTCTTCAACCAATCCTGTAAACATAAGCGTTCTCTATCACACTCTAGGTGTCAAGGATAAACGACGCTGATTCGCGTTTATTCGCGTTCATTCGCGGCTAATTCTTTTACGGCGACTGTATGCGTCCTTCCAAGGCAATATCCGCGCCGAACCGCCGCACCGTCAATTTGTCCAGCAAAATGGCGTCCGACATTTGCGCAATGCCCGCGCCCTCAATCGGTGTCGGAGCGTCGCGCCCGCCGATCAGTTTCGGAGCCACAAAGCACAGCATCTTATGCGCCAGACCATCCGCAAGCAACGCCGCGTTCAGTTCGCCGCCGCCCTCGACCAGAACGCTGCTGATTTGCCGGGACGCCAGAACCTTCATCAGGGCCGTCAAATCCACGCGCCCACTTTCCGCTGCAGGCAACCGAACCACTTCCGCGCCCGCCTGCCGCAAAATCTCTGCGCGTTCGCTGTCCGCCTGCTCCGTTGTGGCAATCAGCAGGGGCGCGGGAACATTCGCTGCCGCATTCATTTTGCTCCATCGCGCTTGTATCGCGGCTGAATGGCGCGAACCGCGCGGCAATCCGGCGGCGTCCGTAACCGGCTGTCCACGATAATACGCATCGGGCTGGCGCGGAAGTGCCACATTGGGCAAACGCGCCGTTAATTGCGCGTCATCGGCCAAGCAGCGTTCCAATGCCCACCATAACCGCGCCCGCCTGCGCGCGCAGTTTATGCACATACTGCCTGGCAATTGCGCCCGTAATCCATTGTGAACTGTCCGGTGCGCGTGGCGATTTTGCCGTCCAGCGTCATGGCGGTTTTCAGCGTGACAAACGGCGTTTGGGTTGCCTGAAAATGGAAGAACGCCTCGTTGAACGCCCGCGCCTCCTGTTCCAAAACGCCCGACCGTCACCTCTATGCCTGCCGCCCTGCAATTGCGCAATCCCCTGCCCGCCCACGCTGCGGGTTGCTGTCCACTGTTGCCGCCACCACGTGCGCCACGCCCGCCGCAATCAGCGCGTCGCTGCACGGCGGCGTTCGCCCCCAGTGGCAGCACGGCTCCAGCGTTACATACGCGGTCGCGCCCTTCGCATGTTCCCCTGCGTCGCGCAACGCCATCGCTTCCGCATGGGCCTGCCCAACCGGCTGCGTCCAGCCTTCCCCGACAATCACGCCATCGCGTACCAGCACACAGCCCACCATCGGGTTCGGCGTGGCAAAACTATTCTGCGCCAACTTCAGCGCGCGGCGCATCCAACGCGCATCCTCATTCACCACTTCACCCACCTGCTACCGAGGAGATATAAACCACGGGGAACACGGGGGACACGGAGAATACGAACCAAAGTAGAAAACACATCTATGTTTCCTGCCACCACTGTATTGTTGTTCCCCTCTCCTCACCCCGTGTTCCCCGTGGTTTAATCGGTTTGGCGTGGTTTCGTTTTTCAGCGAAGCCGGCGAAGATGGCCGCCTGCTGTTGATCGAAACTGCGGCCCAC
The DNA here is from genome assembly GCA_963817895.1 of uncultured Chthonomonadaceae bacterium. Classification (GTDB taxonomy): domain Bacteria; phylum Armatimonadota; class Chthonomonadetes; order Chthonomonadales; family Chthonomonadaceae; genus CAWFQB01. The sequence continues at coordinate 70,124 of CAWFQB010000001.1, read as the reverse complement.
TTCGCGGAAGTCCAGCCACGCGACCAGCATCAGGGCAACGAGCAGGGACAGGCACACGCCCCAGTAGGCATACGCGAAGACCAGTTTGGCGGCCTGCGCGTCCCGTTCTCGCTGCGACATTCGCGCTACCGTATCCTGCGCGGGCAGTGGCGTGATTTGTGGTGCTGGAAGCGGTTGTCGCCGGACGCTTATTGTCCTGCTCCATGCGGGCGGCGGCAACTCGCAGCGAGGGCATCAGGCTGATAGTAGCCATACAGCGTCATGGCAAGAACCATTGCCAGCAAAACAGAAGCGATACGCGCGCAGCCGCCGCGATTTGGCTGAAATCAGCGATTGATATACTGTAGGCGTATCATTCATTCTGTTACCCTCCTGCCGCTGTCCGCAACTCCCGTATCGCCGGTTCCAGTCCGCCCGCGTGTCCGTAAATGGCCGTGCCTGCAACCAGCGCGGTTGCGCCCGCCCCTACAACGAGCGGCGCGGTTTGGGGCGTAATGCCGCCATCCACTTCCAGATGAATGGGATGGGACAGCGCGGGCAATCATCTCCTTCACGCGCTGTATTTTGGGCAGCATGGCAGGGCAGAAACTTCTGGCCGCCAAAGCCGGGATTGACCGTCATTACCAGAATCAAATCCAGATCATCCAAGACATATTCCAGTACGTCGGGCGGCGTGGCGGGGTTCAGGGCGACGCCCGCTTTCGCGCCCGCGTCTCGTATCAGCGCCAGCGTCCGCTGCAAGTGCGTACAGGCTTCCGCATGAACCGTGATGCCGTTCGCGCCCGCCTGCGCGAACGCTTCCACGTACCGCTCCGGCTGTACGATCATCAGATGCGCGTCGAAAAACGCCTGCGACGCGGGGCGCAATCCTTTGACGACGGGAACGCCAATCGTGATGTTTGGCACGAACATGCCGTCCATCACGTCAATGTGCAGATACTCGGCTCCCGCCGCTTCCACATCCCGCGCCGCCTGCGCCAGATTCCCAAAGTCCGCCGACAAAATAGACGGCGCGATTACAATGCTGTTTGCGTGGCTCATGTTGTTCCAGATACGAGATACAAGATACAAGATATGAGAACAAGACTCATACCTAACAACCTAACAACCTAACAACTTAGCAACCTACCTCATGCCGTCCTTCTCCGTAGCGGGATTGAAAGTTTTGCGTAAAGCTCAATTGATCGTTGTAGTACACGCGCAGGGTGATTTTCTTGCCGAAATACGTGAAGTTCAGGTGAATGCTGTCATCCTCGCCGTACACTGCATCCGTGACCGGCGTTACGCTCAGGCCGTTCGCGTCTACGAATTCTACTTTTACCTTGCGCTTGCCCAAGCCATCTTTTTGCACCTGTATTTTGCGCTTGAACTCGTGCGACTCGCTGTTGCCCGGATCGTCCACCGGGTTCGGCGTGCGGCTCCTGATAGGGCGTTGCGGTCGAGTCGGTATTTTCGTTGCCGTTGGTGGGAACGCCTTCCGGCTGCGGGGGCGGATTCGCATTGCCGCTGTCCGGGTTGGGGTCCGTGCCGTAATCGGGTTTCGGGCCATCGCTGACGACCAGGCCGATAGGCATATCGTGCAGAATGGTTTTCTTGTAAGAAACGTTTTGGGAAATGATGCTGTTGACGGCAACTTTGTCGCTGTATTCCGGCGTCACCTTGCCGACCGTCAGCCCCGCATCCTTAATCTTCTGTTCCGCTTCGTCGCGGGGCAGGCCGACCACGTTGGGAACCGGCACATACGTCAGCCCCTTGCTGTACCAGATGTTGAAGTCCTGTCCCTGCTTCAGTTTCTGCCCCAAGACCTCATCCGTTTTAAAGACAATTCCGCGCGGCTGCGAAGTGTAGACCGGCGTGTTCAATCAAATGCAGTTTCTTCTGCTGCGCGAACGCCCGAACCTCATCAACGGCCTTGCCGACCATTTTCGGCACAATAACGGGTTCCGGCTCAATCCACTTCTCGGCATAAATGCCGGCAATGGCGATCAGACAGGCGATGATAACGCCCGTGACCATGCCGATAGCGATTTTCAGCACGACGGAAACGCGCTCATCATCCCGGCGCAAACGGTTGTTGGAAGGCATAGGCTGTATTGGTTGAGAGTTGTGTCCTTCCCGTTGGGGAGAATGGGCGGGTTGAGGGTTGCTCACCGGGCGTATTGGAGGAGGGCGCAATTAATTGCTCCCCTGCGCTTTTCCCTTTTCCCTTTTCCCTTTTCCCTTCTTCCTCCTGTCCCCTCCGTACCGGCACGTCATTGGCGAGTTTGTCCGCGTCTACCGGAGACCACGACAGGGGCTTGCCGAAGCGCAGCGCGTCGTGGACGGATTTCAGATCGCTGAGAACTTCGTTCGCGGTGCGGTAGCGAGCTTCGGGGCGCTTTTGCAGGCACTTGACAATGATGCCCTCCACAGAGCGGGGAACGCCGGGATTGATAACGCGGGGCAGGGGAATGGGAGAATAGGCGTGTTGGTCAGCAATGGCGTCCAGCGAATCGCCCGCGTACAAGGTCGCGCCGGTCAGCATCTCATAGAAAATCGCGCCGAGCGCGTAAATGTCGCCCGCCACGCTGCCCGCCTGCGAAGGCGTGAGTTCCGGGGCGCGATAGGGCGCGGAACGCGCCAGCACATCGGCCTGAGCGCGGGGAGATTGCGCCACGCCAGCCATCACGCCGAAGTCCGTAACCTTGACGGCTCCCTCCGGGGTGACAATCATGTTATGCGGGCGCAGGTCGCCGTGCGTTTGTCCCTGACTGTGCGCGTATTGCAGCGCCTCGCTGATGGCGACGCCCACATCTACGGCAACGGAAAGCGTGAACGGCGCGATGCGGCGGATGCGTTCGCGCAGATTGATGCCGCGCACAAACTCGACAGCCGCATAAGCCGCGTCGTTCTCCTGCCCCCACTCGTAAAATTGCGTGATGTTCGGCTGGTTCAGGTTGGCGCTGGCCTCAAGCCGCGCTGCAAGCCCTCCAGCAAGCGCGCTGTCCCGAACAAACGCGCCCGCAACGGCTTTCAGGGCCACCACGCGATTCTGATGCTTGTCCCGCGCTTTGTACACGGTGAACAGCGGCCCTTCGCCGATTTTTTCCAGCACTTCATAGCGCTGACTCACGAGTTGATTGATCACGTTGTTTCGTCTCTCTTCGGCGCAGGCGCAGCGTTGCCACTTTGCAACGCCGAACAGCGCGTAAGGCCAACACAACACAGGTGATAGACAGTAAAATCAGATACAGTTTGGCTAAAATGCCCTCATCCCAATCGGCAGTCTGATCGGGTGACAGCAGCCCCACCATTTGCAGCATCGGCACAAGCAGCCAGCGCCCGCCGAACAATGCTACCCACAGCGTTGCCAGCAGCGTATTGACGGGCGCAGGCAAAACATCGGGCGCGTCCTCTTCGCGGCAAATTCAGGCGTTAAACTGATTATGGTAAAACCTTCCGTGTTTGAAATGCCCGAACACCTGAACACCGAACACCTGAATACCGATCTAAGACTGTCGGGCAAGCGCGGCGCGTATCGCATTTGCAGGTACGTCGTTTACCACCTGCACGGTTCCCAATTGCGTCGCCAGCACAAAGCGCAATTTGCCGTCCAGCGTTTTCTTGTCGCGTTGCGCCGCTTCCAGAATCGCGTCCGCGTCCACATCAGCGGGAAACGCTGTCGGCAGTCCGGCAGCCTTGAGCGCGGCTTCCAATTGGCGCGTCACTTCGGGCGGCGTCAGGTTCAGTTCCTCGCCCACAAGACACGCGGATACCATGCCGATAGCAACCGCCTCGCCATGTTTGTAGCGCCGATAATGGGTGACGGCTTCCAGCGCATGTCCAACCGTATGCCCGAAGTTGAGAATGGCGCGCAATCCCTGCTCCGTCTCGTCCTGCGCAACCACTTCCGCCTTGATCTCGCACGAACGCGCAATGGCATGAGAAAGCGCAACCGCATCCCCGCTCAACAGCAGTTTTACATCCGCGCCAATACGATGGAAAAACCTCTCATCGTAAATTATACCATACTTGATTACCTCGGCCAAACCGGCCCGCAGTTCGCGACGGGGCAGGGTCAGCAGGGTATCCGGGTCAATCAGCACGGCCAGCGGCTGATGGAACGCGCCCACCAGATTTTTGCCTTCGGGCAAATCCACGCCGGTTTTGCCGCCCACGCTCGCATCCACCTGCGCCAGCAGGGTTGTGGGAACCTGCGCAAAGCCGATACCGCGCAAATAGGAGGCGGCGGCGAAACCGGCCATATCGCCCAATACCCCCCCGCCCACCGCCACAACCACGCTTTTGCGATCCAGTTTTGATTGAGCGAACGCGCGGTACAAACGCGCGACGGTCGCCAGATTTTTACCGCGTTCGCCGGGAGGAACGGTGACAATCGCGCTTCCAATCCCCCGCGCTTCCAAGCCCTGCGCAATCGGCGCGGCGTATCGCGCTTCCAGTTTGGGATGCGTCACCAGACACGCGCGCCGACCGGGCAAAATCTCCGCCAGCAGATTTCCGGCTTGCCCACCCGCAATCATCCCCGCCTCGATATGAATATTATAACTCCGATCCCCCAACGGAACCGGAATAACCTGCGCCATACACTGCTCCAATCATCCTACTGCAATCATCCTACTGTTTTGCCAGTTCGTACAGCATCACGATGTGTTCGGCGATTTCGCGCGGCGGGGCGGGTTCCAGTTTCCACCTGACAATGCGCGGCCTGCCGATACGCGGCTATCCGCTGCGCCAACATCTCCACAATGCGGGCGCGGGGATCGGGCGCGTTTGCCAGCAGGGGACGCGAACGCCGCCCGCCCACACGCCGCAAAATCACATCCGGCGACGCGGTCAGCAGCACCACCAGCCCCGTTGCGCGCAAATGTCTGGACATTCATCGCGTCCAGAACTGCGCCGCCGCCCGTCGCAATCACCAGATGGGGCGTTGCGGCCAGATCGCTGATAACCTCTCGCTCCCATTCCCGAAACCGCGCCTCACCCTGCGCTCCGAAACAGTTCCGCAACCGGGCAGCCCGCCTGCGCCTCAATCACCTGATCGCTGTCACAAAATGTAAACCCCAATTGCGCCGCGCACAATTTGCCCAACGTGGATTTGCCCGTACCCATGAAGCCGGTGAGGACAAGGTTTAAGGATGAAGGATGAAGGATGAAGGCTAAATCCTCTTCTCGTATCTCGTATCTCGTATCTCGTATCTCCTTCATCCTTCATCCTTCATCCTTTGCGAAACCCTCGTTCCTCAATATCGGCGCGATAGGCGCGAACGTTGCGGGTCCACTCTTCCAGGCTGTCGCCGCCGAATTTTTCCAGCGCGGCTTCCGTCAGCACGATTGCCATCATCGCTTCGCCAATCGTGGCCGCTGCGGGTACGGCGCACACATCGGAACGCTCGAAATGCGCTTTCACGGCCTCCCGCGTTTTCATGTCTACGGAAGCGAGGGGCGTGGGCAGCGTGGAAAGCGGCTTCATGGCGACGCGAACCACAACCGGCTCACCGTTCGTCATGCCGCCCTCGATACCGCCCGCGCTGTTGGTTCCCCGCGTAAAACCCTGCGCCTCATCGTAATAAATCGGATCATGGATTTGCGAACCGGGGATTTCCCCGACCCCAAAACCCATGCCGATTTCCACGCCCTTCATCGCCTGTATGCTCATCATGGCGCAGGCGATCCGCGCGTCCAGCTTGCGATCCCAATGCACGAAACTGCCCAATCCCGGCAGACAGCCCATCGCCACAACTTCAAAGACGCCGCCAAGCGTGTCCCGCGTCCCCTCCTGCATACACGTATCAATGGCCGCGATCATCCGCGCTTCCGCATCCGGGATCGCCGCAGCGAACGGGTGACGTTTCAGCGCGGGCGGCAATGTTATGGTAAGACGCGCCGGGGTCAAAATGCGCGTGAACGCCGCCGATCACCGTGACATGGCTGACGATTTCGATGTGTATATGCGCGAGAAGTTGGCGGCAAATGGCTCCCACGGCGACAAGCGCAACGGTATTGCGCGCGCTGGAACGCTCCAGAATCGGACGCAAATCGTCGTAATGGTATTTCAGCATCCCGGCAAAATCGGCGTGTCCGGGGCGGGGCTGCGTTATGGGCGGGGTGGGATTGTCAACCGGCTTGACCGACATGCGATCCTGCCAGTTCTGCTCGTGGTCGCGATTACGCACGTTCAGCGTAATCGGCCCGCCCATCGTTCGCCCAAACCGGACGCCCGACGTGATCTCAACCGTATCGGTTTCGATCTGCTGCCGCGCTCCGCGCCCGTAGCCGCCCTGCCGCCGTTTGAGATGCCGGTTGATCTCGTCAAAGTCCAAAGGCAAATTTGCGGGCAGTCCCTCAATAATCGCCGACAGCGCCGGCCCGTGCGACTCCCCGGCCGTTAAAAAGCGGAACAAAGAATTATCCTTTCAGGTTGTTAGGGTTCTAAGGTTTTAGGTTTTTATGGTTTTGGGTGTTACAGATAAATATGATACCTGAACACTTGACCGATTGAACAGCAACAGCCGCAGAAGGATTTCCCTCCTGCGGCTGTTGAGCGCGGTTGCAAAGATTTATGGCTTCATCACATCATCAAACAGCCTGACACCCTGAAACCATAGAACCTTAAAACCCTGAAACCCTAACCCTTACGGCATCAACGCGCCGCCCACTGTCGGCAGGCCGCCGCCACCGCCGCCACGCGCCGGGAGCGTTCAGGCCGCTGCCGACGCCCGAACCGGAGGGGCCGCCGCTCGGACGCTCTGGGATGATGGTGGGCGTGATGAAGACAACCAGTTCCGAGTCGTCTGTGGTGACGTTGCGGGAGCGGAACAGCGTTCCGATCAGGGGCAGGTCGCCCAGGAGGGGAACCTTGTTGGTGGAAACGTTGTCGCGCTTGCGGGTCAGGCCGGCGATAACCATCGAGTCGCCGTTGCGAACGATGCGCGTGATCGTTACTGGCTGCGTAATAGTAATCGGGATCGAACCACCGGACGGGTTGGTGATCGTTCCGGTGACGTCGCTGAAAATGACCAGGCCGGTCAGAGTGATGGAGTCGTCTCCATTGATGCGCGGAATTACGTTCAACTGCACTGAGACGGGAACCGGGGTGATAGTTGTCGTAACGGCGCTTTGGCCGTTGTTCGTCAGCATAGCGCTCGAGGTAATAACCGGGATTAGCTGTGTACTCGTGAAGTTCGCAGCCACGCCGTTCAAGCGTCGTCGCGAGAGGCGATGCAACCACCTTACCGCGTCCCTGCGTGATAATGAAACTGAGCTGCGTTTGCAGGTTTCCCGTCGCGTACTGGAGAAAGGCGGTATTGGCCGTCTGGTAGCCGATGTTCGCGCCCGCCAGCAGGTTCACTTTGGTAAAGTTGAAGTTCAGGCCGAAGGAATTGACATCGTTCTGCGTGACCGTGACGAATTCCGCTTTGATCTGAATCTGGCGCGGCTTCACATCCAGCACTTGAAGCACCTGCTGCAAGTTCTGAATCTGGATCGGATCGTCGTAGCGCAAAACGAGGGAGTTGTCCGCGTCCAGAGCAAAAATGTCCTGTGCAGAGATACCCTGAAGAAACCCCTGCGCCGCGCCCTGACCTGCGGGCGCGCCGTTCTGGCCTGCGCCACCGGGTGGCTGAAGACCGCCGGCTGCGCCCTGTCCTCTGCCGAATTCGCTGAAGTTCCGGGTATCGCGGCGCGCGCTCTGGTCGCCGTTCGCGCCGTTGTCCACGGAAGGAGCGGCGGGAGCGCCGACACTGTTGGGCTGCACCGGCTGGTGCGGAATCTCCGCCGCGCGATTGGGCGCGCCTGGACCGACCTGCGGACCGGCATTGGGAAGGGGCGCGCTTACCGGACCTGCGCCATACGGCAGCACGGTGAGGCCGCCGCCGCTGCCGTTTCCGCTGAAATAGGGGCGCGGATACATGCCTTCAATAAACTGGCGGTTGTTGGCGATCTCGAATTGCTCATCGGGATCATTCAGGTCCGAGGCCGGCCAGTCCCAGCATGCGCAGCATACGCTTGGGCGGCGTGTATTTGAGGAAGAACTTCTCATACTTGAGGACGCGCTGTGAGGGTGGAGCCTGTATGTCCTGCGTGGCGGCAAGAACCGGGGGCGCGGCCGGATGCGGCGCGCTGCCAACCGGGCCGATGAAGAACACGCCGGCATCCTGCCAGAGTTCCGCGCCTGCCGACTGCGCGATGATTTTCAACGCTTCGGATACGGGTTTGCGCGAAATGGAAACCTGTATGCGGCGATAGTTGCCCGGCAGCAACACGTACTCGACGTGAGTTTGCTGCGCCACCAGGCGCAAAGCCGAGGCAGAGGCGAGTATCCACCAGGTCTACATTCTTCAGCTGCGCTTCCTGCGCGCCGGAGTCCTCTGCGGGCAAAGCGCCCTGCTGCGCGCGCGCAGTCAGGCCCGTGACCATTAACAGCGACGCGCCTGCCACAGCGGTTGTCGCCAGGCGGCGCTTGCGCCCCCCGGAACGTTGCAAGCTCATACCAGTCTCCCTTGACGCTCTCCCGATTAGGCGGGGAGCGCTTCTTGTTGCATGGATAGTTCTTTGGAATCTGTGCTTCGGCTACCTGTCGTCTGAACAGTGCTTCGGGGCGTTCGTGAGTAATAACGAAGGATGTAGCGAACAAGCGCATAATTCAGAGACGCGCCCAAAATGGCATATCGTTCGCTTGAATCGCGCCGATGCCCCTAATTTTGCCGCAACCGGAATTGCATTGCAAGCGGGAACCTTAAAAGCAGGCCGGTTGTCCTCCGCCCGGTAACAGCAGGGTTGCAGGGAGAAGAGGAAGAACCGTGAGGAGGCGCGCGCCACACGCGCCACAGCAGAAATCGGGAAGGTCAACAAAGGTCCACAAACAGAAAGGCGTGTAATCGGGAAAGAGCCGAAAGCTCTTTCCCTGCTTACGCCAGAAGAATGGATACGAAGCCATTCATAGTTCCTGTATCTCTATCAACTACGAACTATCAACTGCCAACGGCTCAGAAGCCGCCGCGTCCACCGCCGCCGCCGCCAAAGCTGCCGCCGCCGCCGCCAAAGCTGCCGCCACCGCCGCCAAAGCTGCTGCCGCCGCCAAAGCTGCTGCCACCACCGCCAAAGCTACTGCCACCACCGCCAAAGCTGCTCCCGCCGCCGCCAAAGCTGCTCCCGCCGCCGAAGCCGCCCTGACCGCCGCCTATGCCACCGCCGCCGAAGCCGCCGCCGCCACCCTGCTGCTGTTCCTGAATGATGGATCGGACGATGTTTTTAACACCAAGCAGCTGCGCAATGTAGAAGGAGTTATAGTGCAGTTCGCCGGTGGTGCCGAAAAACTTGCGGAACTTCAACAGGCTGCTTGCCGGATCTGCAATCGGCGCATCCACCACGCCGCCCTCATCCACGGGCGCCTTCTTTTCCAGAATGGAGTACACGCCGCCTTCACCTACAGAGTAGGTGAGAGGAACCGGCGAGTTCACGCTGCGCAGGATTAATCCCAGCGCGGTGCTAAACGGGATGTTGGAAAGATGCACCGACACCGAAAGCTGCCGCAGGCCCGGATCAATTATGTAGTTGGCCTTGACCTGCGCGAACAGCAGTTTCAGGGCCGAATACAGGTCCGCGTTCTCCAGGTCCAGTTTGATAGGTTGTTTGGAGGCTTCGCTGCCGCTGGTCGGGTCGGTACCCGGCGCGTCCTGGGCGCGCGCTATAGACGGCATGCCCAGAAATCCCAGCGCGGCCAGCGACACGCCTGCCAGACCGTAAATTCCATAACGTGTTTTCAATGGTTTCTCCTCCTCGGTGATGCGCGTCCTGATATCAGCGCTTCCCGCGCCGAAGCGTACGGGCGCGCCTCAATACGCGCTGCGCCTTAGACGTCCTCGTGTCCGGGATGGTTACATAGTTGGTTGATTATACCAGACACCGCCTGCTATTTCCTGCTTCTTCAACGCCAAAAAGGACAATTTCAGAAAATTTCTTGAAAAGTTCCTGCTTCGGTCCTTTTTGCCCGCGTAAACGCCTTTAGGGTCTGTAAATATACAAATTCCAGAAGGGCAATCACGTAAATTCCCGAAGGGCAATCACGGGGGATTGCCCCTACGCGGGAATTGATACTTTTACAAACCCTTAATCTGCGCCGGCGCCGTTGAAGCCGCCGCCACGCTTGCCGCCCCGGCCACTGCTGGTCGGGCCGCCGCTGCGCGCGCCGCCACCGCCGGAACCGGGAAAGCCGCCATTGCTGCCGGGGAAGCCACTACCGCCCGCCCCGCCGCGTCCGCCGAACAGTCCGCTATTGGACTGCTGTTGTGTGGAAGAGGCGTCTGTGAGCGGCACAATCTGGGTGCGGATTACATTCCCGTCTTTCCGCTGTAGTTTCACGGTATCGCTGGTAATGGCAACTACGCGGTAGCCGTCTCGCGTCATACTGCCCGGTTTGATGATTTCGGGGTCGCCGCCATCCGCGCCCTCCAGAATAGCAAACACGCCATCGCCGCTCATAATGCCCGACACGCGCCTGGTTGCCACTTCCCGCACATTCACTTCGCCGACGGGTGGAATCTCCACTTCCGCGCTGGCAAGCCGCAGGGGTTGCACGCTTCCAAATACATACGGGGGCGGCGGAACTACCCGCCAGGTTATTTTGAAGGGGTCATGATCCATCCGCTTTGGCACGGCGGCAATCTGCGCTCCCGCCACGCCGGGAGCGCCCGGTGTTGCGGGAGCGCCAGGAGTTCCGGGAGCAGCCGGCGCGCCCGCCACGCCGCTGGCTCCGGGAGTCGCCACGGGGGCTGCCCCCGTTCCGAATCCGGCGCCCTTCGCGCCTACCATTTTGCCGGCTCCCGTTCCGGATTTACTGTTGGCCTGCATTTTGTCCCCGGCCTTGCCGCCGCCTTTGGGAGCAAAGGGATCGGTTTTGCCGCCCCCGACTTTGCCTGTGGCCGGCGCGCCCTTGGTCGCTCCCGGCGTGTCTGCGACGGGTTTGGCTCCCATACCGGAGGCGCCCACGTTCGGCTTCGCGGGCCGAACCGGCATCGGCGGCGGAGCCGCGCTGTCGGCGCTTTCCGCATCGTCTTTATGGCAGCCGCTCAACAGCAGCGCGGCGACAACTCCCCCTGCCAACAAAATCGGACTGTTTTTCAGCATGTCAGAAACCCTTTACTCTTCTGCGCGAACGTTCCACGCGCCACTCGACACTGAACACCGTTGAAACGACATTCTAATTCATCCCGTTAGCGCCCGGCAATCTTTTGCCGCCGCCACCGCCCCCGAAAGCAGGGGCAGCAGCAGGTGCGCCACCAGCGCCCGACCCGCCCGCCGCGTCAATCATCGGCTCTTTCACCGGCGGCTTGCTGCGCGGAATGATATACAGCGCAAGATCATACGCAAGCTGCAAATTGGGAGTTTGCCCCGAAAGGGCAACATTGTTGATGACGGGCATCCCGTGTTTTTCCATGCCGTTGAAGCGGCGCAGATGCGCCAGCGCGTCATTGAAAGTCTTGCACTCCAGTTTGACCGGCCATGTTTTGCTCTCTTCAGGGAACGTGAGATGACCGGTGAGTTTGTCCGTCAACTGGTTGGGATCGGCGGCGAATTCCTTGATCGGGAATTCTGTGCCGGGAAGGCGCGACACGCCACTATTTTTCTGCGCGTCGTACCAGCCCGTCACCCACTGGCCCCACACGGTGGGAATATCCCGAAAGCCGTACAACTGCCCTTTATCGCTTTTGCCGACAGCCGGGAAAAAGTACAAATCAAGGTCATTTGTTTTATCGGTATAGGGGAACGGAGGCATATACTTGACCTCGTTCACCGACCATTTGGCCCGGGTTTCTACCGCATCCTGCTTGGTCTTTTTCAGTTCCTTGTCTTTCGTGGCAATCGCCTCATCCGTGCCGCCCGTATCCTGCGTGGATTTGACCTGCAACTGCGTGGCTTCCAAATCCTCTTTTTTCGGCTTGATCAGGGTTCCATACAGGATACCCGCAAGCAGGGCCGCCACGACGAAACCAATGATATTGATGTGAAGCATAGTCAATTTAGACATGGATCAATCCCTCCCGCCTGAACCCGGTCCACCACTTGAACCCGGTCCACCACTTGAACCCGGTCCGCCACTCGAACTTGGCCCACCGCTGACCGCGCCGCCGCCCGCGCCGCCAAAACCGCCCCCGGCTGGAGCCGGAGGAGCGCTGCTCGGCCACACGGGCGCTGTCCCACCCCCTGCAAGCATGGTTTTCAGAATAGCGCGGACGCTGAAATTGACGCCGGACTTGCCCTCGATTTCGGTGGGGCCAACGCCCTCGACCGCGCCGCCACCCCCGCCGCTCGACCCGGGAAAGCCACCGGAACCTGAAAAGCCTCCGCCGCTGATGCTCATTCCCAGCGGCATGGAGGAACCTACCCCACCAGAGCCGGGAAAACCGCCCGAACCGGGGCCACCGCCCGGAGCGCCGCCTGGCCCGTTAGCGCTAGCGGGATTATAGGGATGCGTGGGAATCTGCATCGTGACGTTATCAAAAATTTCTTTATGATTTTTCAGCGTCTATCCACCATTTGGCGATGATCATCTCGTTGGCGGCAAAGGCCGCCAACGTCACCGTTTTGCGATCCGTAGCGATTGCCATGCTTTTGAGCAGGACATCCTTGCTGGTCAGGTCGCGCATCAGCTCATAGGTGTCCGGCCAGGACTGATTGTAGGTCTGCGCGGTTGCGATGAACGTCTGCTTGGTTCCGATTTCGGCGATGTCGCCCTTGATCTTGTTGATTTCGCTGACTTTGGCGTTGTACGTGGTCTGCTTTGTTTGCGCCGTTGCCAGTTCCTCTTTGGACTTATTCACGTCATTTTGGATGCCATTGGCGTAAACCACCGCGCCGATGATGATCGCCGCGATAACGCCGCCATAAACCGCCATCAGTTTAGGCTTTTTGCCACGATCATGGATGTAGTTAGGCAGTAGGTTAATGGGTAACATTCTGATGTCTCCCCGACAAAAAGCGCGCCGAAGGTTCGCACACTGTTTCGGTCACGCGGGATGCGCGTTGTTCAGGCGGCGGCTGCGGCCTGTTTGCCCTTTTTGGGCGGCTTTCGGCGCTTTCGGCGCTTTACCGGGCTTGCCCTTTTTCATAGCGTTGGCGGGCGGCGCGATTAGCGGGTACGCCCCCAAGCCGATGCTGACCGGGAACAGGACGGCAATATCCTGCAAGTAATCCGGCGACTGATTTTTGGCGATGACGGACATGGACGCCAGCGGATTGCCGACGCGGGCCGGGATGCCAAGCTGCTCTTCCAGAAACGGCGCGAGGTTGCGCAGTTTGGACGAGCCGCCCACCAGCACCAGTTCATGAATGGGCGCGTCCCCCGTCTTGTTACGGTAGTAGTCTATAGAGCGCCGTATCTCCTGCACCAGTTCGGCAAGGACGGGCGCGATGGAATTGAACACGTTGATTCGCATGGCCTCGCGATTCGGATCGCCCGAAGGCGCGGCAACCGGCAGATCGGCATCCGCGAACGGCATGGCGTCCGGCGCGGGATACGCGGCTGCGCCCCCAAAATCCGGGGCAGGCGGCGTAAAGAACCCGGTAGGTTCGGCTGCGTTCTGCACCGGGTCCATGCCGCCCCCCAACATTTCGGGCTGCCCGGTTTCGCCGCTGCTGAAATCGAACGGCGTGGCGGCAGGCGGCGGGGGCGCTTCCCCCGGCGTGGAAAAGTCGAACGGCATCCGCCCGGAGGGGGACGATGTGGGGCCGGTTCCAGATGACAATGGCGCGGCGGGATCAACCGGGCAGGGGCGCGGCAGGCACGGCGGGATCGGTGGCAAAGTCCATGAACCCGGGTCCACCGCCGAAATCGCCGCCGCCAAAGTTGCCGTAGGGGTCTTGCGGCGGGGCCTGTCCCATAATCACTTCGCCCACATCGCGCTTCATCTGTTCCGCTGTGGCGAGGTCTACGTGCATTTCGTTGGCAATGGCGCGGGTAAAGTGGTCGCCCGCCAGACTCAGGGTGCGCGGAAAGGCTAAAAGGTTGTCTCGAAAAATGGAAACGTCCGTATTGCTCGCGCCCAGATTGATAATGGCAACCGTATGTCCCGGCGCCTGCGCGGTAGCGGGGATCGTCAGCATACAGCGGCCCGCATGCCAGCGGTTCCACGTCAATGGCTTTGGGTTTCAGGCCGGCCTTGAACAGCATCTCCACATGGCGGTCAATCATGTCCTGTTGCGCGACGGCAAGGCACACTTCCATGTTCTGCCCGTCCGCGTAGCCTTCGGGCCGCTGGATGGGCTGGTAATCCATAACCACTTCACTGGCATTGAAGGGAACCTGCCGTTCCACTTCCCACTTCATGGTTTCGGCCAGTTCCGCCGCGTTCATCTGTGGCACGTCAATCACGCGCACGACGACGGCGGATTGTCCCGACACGCTGCTGATAACCTCGCCACCGCCGATGCCGGCCTTTTTCAGCAATGCTTTCACGGCCTGCGCCAGCATTTGCGGATCAATAATGACGCTGTTTTCAAAGGCTTCCTGGGGCGTGGGCGCGACATCGAGGGAAACCACCTCGATACCTTTGCCGCTCTTGCGCACCTGAGCGACCTTGATGAGATTGGAACCGATGTCCAGACCAATATAGGAGCCGCCTGCCATGATTTGCTATCCTTGATTGTGGCTGCCGCGCGCGGCAAATTCAACATCAACGCGATGTCGGATGCGCCGAAGCGGTTCAGCTGTGATAAAGCAGAGAAAGAACGGGAATTTCGAGATCGCGTTTTCACCGGAATGGAAAACCGCGAATACAGGGCCGCAAACGCGCAGGAGGTCAGAAACGCGCATACCCGCAAAATGGTGGAGCTTTGGGAAACACACCCCTGCATTGTATCCGTTTTGCCGCGTTCTGTCAACACCCTGCCCGTCCCTATAGCAGAGTTTTTCGCCGTTCGCTCGTAAAAAGACGGCGCGGCCTCTGCGCCGCTCCTCTTTTACGTCTTCTTCCTACCTGTTTTGTTGCATATTCCGCGCAAAGGGTTCACGCGGCCCTGCGCCAACTCCTGCCCTGTTGACATGACGCTTATTCGTGTTCATAATGTTCGCATAAACGCCTTTCAACACTTAGACGCTGTTCCAGCAGGCAGAAAGTTCAACATCCATTATGAAGTTTTCCTTACAATCTATTCGCGCGTTTTCGCCCCTGTGCGGTCTTGCTTTGCTTGCGCTGTCCCCTGTCGCGCTGTACGGGCAGACGACTCCTCATCCATTCGCGCTGACGGTAGATAACATCATGCGCGGGCCGGAGTTGATCGGCTATGCGCCGACGAGTGTACGCTGGTCGCAGGATTCAAAGCGCGTGTATTTCGAGTGGAAGCAGGCGGGGGAAGCGCGGCGCAAAGAATACGCGCATTATGTGGTCAACGCGGATGGCAGCGGCCTGCACAGATTGACCGACGAAGACGCGAAATTGCTGCCGCCCGCATTTGGGGAGGTGTCTGCCCGACAAGCGCTCTGCCGTATTTGCTGAAAATGGCGATATTTTCCTGTTCGATTTCGCGCAGAACCAGCGGCGGCAACTGACCGCCACGCTGGAAGCGGAAAACAGCCCACGTTTCACAGCCGACGGCAACAGCATCGTGTTCGAGCGGCAGAACAACCTTTTCGAGATGTCGCTGACGGGCGGGGGACTGCGGCAGTTGACCGACATACGCCGGGGCGCGGCGGGGGAACAAACGCCCTTCATCGCGCAGGCGGGCGGTCGCCGCCGAACGCAAGGCTCGCCACCCACAAGACAAAACGGCGGGGAACAAACGCCGCGCGGACAAATACAGACGGAACCGGGGGCGCGGCAACGAGTGGGAACGGCACAGCGGGAACAGCAGGCGCGAACAGTGCGCTGACCAGTCAGGACGCGCTGAAGAAAACCGAAGCGGAACTCTTTGAATCCCTGCGCGAAGAGGCCAAACAGCGCGACGAGCAGGAGGCCAAACGCAAGCAGCAGGATTTGGGCAAGCGCAAGCCGTTTACGCTTGGCGCGGGGCAGAACGCGGGCAGTCTGCGCCTGTCGCCGGACGGCCAATGGGTCAGCCTGATGATTCGCGAGGGCGACAGCGGCGAGAAAAGCGCGATCATTCCCCGCTTCGTGACGGAAAGCGGCTACACGGAAGAGAGCGCAGGCCGGGGCAAGGTGGGCGACGTTCAGGGTACGACGCGCATGGCAGTGCTGAATGTGGCAACGGGGGACGCGAAACCCGTCCTGTTCACGCCGCCCGCGATTACGGCTGTGGGCGTCAAGCCCGGAGTTCGGCGCGTCAATTGGCAGGGCTTGCAGTGGTCGGAAGACGGCAAGCGGGCGATTGTCACGGCGCGGGCCATGGACAACAAGGATGCGTGGCTGCTTCGGGTAGACCCGGCAACAGGGAAGACAACCGTTCTGGCGCAAAGCCATGATGAGGCGTGGGTAGGCAGGTTCGGGGCGGGGGCAATGGGCTTTCTGCCGGACAATCGGCACGTCTACTTTGTTTCCGAACGGGACGGATTCGCGCACCTGTACGTGGTTTCTACTGAAGATGGCGAACCCGGTTCAACTGACGCGGGGGCCGTTTGAAGTGCTGCGGGTTCGGCTGTCGGAAGACAAACAGAAGTTCTATTTCATGTCGAGCGAGGGCGGGCCGACCGAACGCGCGTTGTATTCCATGCCCCTTACGGGCGGAACCCGAACCCGCATCACGCGCCTGTCGCAGGCGGATGAGGACGATTGGGAGATTTCCCCGGATGACAAAACGCTTGCCATTGTACGCTCGACCGGCAACCATCCCCCCGAACTGTTCCTCCTGCCCAACAAACCCAACAGTGGGTCAACGGCAGGCGCATCCGGCGCGGGCGCTACCACAGACACCAACTCCGTAACGAAATCCCATCTTCCATTTTCAACCGCATTGAAAAACGCGCGCAAAATTCCTGCAACGGCTCAAACGGCAGCGAACACGGAAATCACTGAAACCGATGCGGTTCAGGTAACACATTCGCCCACTGCGGAATGGCTGTCGTATCAATGGATAAATCCGCCGATTGTCACTTATAAAGCGCGGGACGGCGCGACGGTTTACGCCCGCCTGTACAAACCGGCGAAATGGAAGAAAGGCGGGCCTGCCGTTCTGTTCGTACACGGCGCGGGCTATCTGCAAAACGCCCATTCATGGTGGAGTTACTACTACCGCGAATACATGTTTCATCACCTGTTGATGGAGCGCGGGTATCTGGTTTTGGACGCGGATTATCGGGGTTCGGCGGGCTACGGGCGCGATTGGCGCACGGGGATTTACCGTCACATGGGCGGCAGGGATTTAGACGACGAGGTAGACGGCGCGAAGTGGCTGATTTCCACGTATGGCGCGGACGCCAAACACATCGGACTATATGGCGGCAGTTACGGCGGATTCCTGACCTTAATGGCGATGTTCACGCAGCCGGACGTGTTCGCGGCGGGCGCGGCCCTGCGTCCCGTCACGGATTGGGCGCACTACAATCATGGCTACACGGCCAACATCCTCAACGAGCCGCAAAACGATCCCGCCGCGTACCGGCAAAGCTCGCCTATTTTCTTCGCCGAAGGTTTGAAGGGCGCGTTGCTCATCTGTCACGGCATGGTGGACGACAACGTTCACTTTCAAGATTCCGTCCGACTGGAGCAACGCCTGATCGAACTACATAAAGAAAATTGGGAACTCGCCGCGTATCCGGTCGAGAGTCACGCCTTTGAGGAACCGTCCAGTTGGGCCGATGAGTACAAGCGCATCCTCAAACTCTTCGACACCAACCTGCGCCACTAAACCAACATGCCTTCGGGCTATTTTCCACAGAAAGACAAATGGCAATGCGATTTTTGTTGTCAACTCTACTGACTCGTTATCCTGTTATCGGCTGGCTTTTGGGCGCGGTCGGTATTGTTATGATTGTCATTGGCATGGGTCAGCTTCACGCTTTTCATCATATTCAGGATGCAGGCGTGA
This sequence comes from uncultured Chthonomonadaceae bacterium, assembly GCA_963817895.1. Classification (GTDB taxonomy): domain Bacteria; phylum Armatimonadota; class Chthonomonadetes; order Chthonomonadales; family Chthonomonadaceae; genus CAWFQB01. The sequence continues at coordinate 52,148 of CAWFQB010000001.1, read as the reverse complement.
AAACACAGGGGACTCTGATGTCACTGCAAGGTGAAGAGGGCAGCAAAGCGGACATTACGTACGCTTTTGAAGTGAACGGCAAACGCTACACAGGGAACAGTGAGGTAGGCGCGCAGGAGCGCGGTGGCCTTCATATTGGCGATAAGATTGAGGTGCGGTATCTGGCAAGCGACCCTGCGCAGAATGTCACCGGCGCTTCATGGCCGTCCACGCCCTACACCTGTAATCTGGCAGGCGCAACCCTGCTCTTCTTGCCGTTTGCCTTCGCTATCAAACGTCGGCGTACAAGGTAACACTTTCCCATCTACTAAACTCATGCCTTCTGCCATAGCGTGAGCGAAATCATAACAACAGCCTTCTGATATGGTGACAGAAGGCTGTTGTCGCGCCATAAGTAAGGAAACGGTTTGGGTCGTTTACGCGGCATTGCGGGCGAATTTGCGCCCTCGCAGAAAGAGAATTCCGGTCAGGACAGAGCCGAAGAAAACGGTGAGCATGGAGGGTTCGGGAACGGCGGAGGAAGCGGAGGAAGCGGTGCGGCTGAATACAAAATTATCAATGCCCCCAAAAGCGCTGGTGTCCAGAGTCACAGAACTAATGGTATCGCCGACAACGGTGAAGCCAAAAAAGTTCGGCGAACTTCCCTGTCTCAAACTCGACGCCGTGATGTTTTCAACCAGAGAATTTCCTGAACCCAACTTTAAAGTCAAGGTTCCCGGCGCATCCGCCAAAACGTTGCCGAACTCCCCTCCGACTGCGGTGATGTTCGATCCGGCAGTGGACAGGTCGGCGGTGATAGGCGCGGCATTGTTGGAGAACAGCAGCGCGGAGTTGTACGGCGCGCCCGCAACGGCGGAATCCTTTCCCGCAACACCTTCCATACCGACAGAGGTTCTGAAAGTTACGCCGCCAATCACCATTTTAGGCGTGAGGGGCGTGAATTGCGTGTCCGAAACGATCCCTTCAAAATCAATCAGTCGGATGGAACCGGCGCTGGCGTTAAAAGTTGTTTGGCTGGTATAAAAAGTGACCTGTGACCTGGCTGTACGCGCGTTGACCGAAATCATGGCAAGAGCGCAGAAAGGTATAAGGGCATGAACAGCGATTTTAGAACGCATGAATGAATCTCCCTTGTTAAGAACAGGTGGAAGCAGAAAGCAAGAAAGGCATCCAGAAGACTACCGTTCAAATTATATACCACATTACTTATGCAATATTGCTCGATTCCCACGATAATTTGAAAATTTAATCTGAGCGCCAGTCGTTCACTTTGGCAGAGATGTGCGCTCGTAAGCAGTCGCAGGCCCACGGCCCTCGCGTCGCATATACCCCATTTCCACAAGTTGCCCTAGTTCCGTACGCGCCTGCCGGTCAGATACATCGGATGCGAACCGGCGGTGGTATTCCTGCGCTGTGATGTGTTCGCCGGGGAGCATTTGTTCAAGAAACGCGGATTGCCTTCGGCTTAATGGAATGTGGCGATTGGAAGATTTAAGGGCGGGCGTTCGGCGTAATGTCAGCAGAATACCGCCGCCCTTTTCTTCCCATGTCGGCTCCGGCAAGCCCGCTTCCAAACACTCGGCGACTATCCGCCGCGCCCCAATCCCCATACGCTCCGCAAGGCCGCGCAGCAGGAATATATGCGCAATGTCCGGGTTGTGAGGGCGCGACACGTAACCCTGTCGGAGCGTTGCAACAGTCATTCCCTGCGGCAATGCGCCGGAATTCCAAAACTCCACTCTGTCCGGGTACATGCGTATAGCAACGCCGCCATCAAATGCCGCGTAATCGCGGTGCATCAAAGCGTTGACAAGCGCTTCACGCAACGCGCCGGGAGGATACATCAACCTATCCGAACGGACAAGGCCATCATCCGGCAACGTAGCAGTGACAGGCAAATGCGCTTTCAAAAAAGTAAGCGCCTGCTCCAACAGAGCAAAGGCATGTCCCTCAAACGCGCGGTGGTCTACTATATCAGAGGGATTCTCAGATGCGAAGCGGGCGACGCGCACACGAATTTGAGGATAGCGACGCGCAGGCTGTCGGGCAAAGAGAACAATCGCGCTATTGAGCGGCATCCCCCGCTCCGTCAGGTTCAACAGTTGCAATGCGTCATCAGCGGAAACAACCTGCCTGCCTGCGCGCCAATCGTTCTGCTGTTCCAGCGTGATGGTACGGGCAATCTCTTCCTGATCCAACTCCTCAATATCGGCGCCGAGCGCAGGCAGGCGCTCCCAGCGTACCGGTTCCAGTCGCCGGCGCTGCAGCAGGCCGGAAATGTCAGCGCCGGTCGCGCGAACGCTTTGTAGGCCGTTTGCGCCAAAATATTATCCCGATACACATAAGGGGTTTGTGAACCGGGGGGTACATCCACAATCAAACAGGGTTTACCGTCAATCTCCTCCACGTCCACTGAATACGATGCCTGTGGAGAGAGATACTGAGCAAGGTCCTGCCGGATACGAACGGCCATTTTCTGAGCATTTTCGATGCCGACAATCCTGCCGTTGTCCGTGACGCCTGCCACAAGCGTACCTCCCCCGGCATTGAGGAACGCGCAGACGGTTTGCCCGACCATTTCCAACTTATCAATTTCGCGCTTGAATTCCGCGCGCGCGCTTTCTCCCTGTTCAATCAAGGGCTGCAAAAGTGAGCCTATCACAATGGCCTCCTTCCCGACTTGCGCGGCAGCATCCTGCGTATGCGTTGTGGGTCTGCAAACTGCGTTTCCAGAAACGTCAGCACCTCACGCTCGTCGTAAAACGGCTGCGCCCAATTGCCTACCCGCTGCGATAACGGAATGGCATTAGCGATGATTTCGTCGCACATATCGAGGATACGAATATCTTCAAGCACCTTGGTTCTTTTGAAAACAAGCGGGAGCAGATTGCCCTGCGCATCAAACCGAAATTGCCGCAGCAGTATCCGCGCAATGACCACGTCATGGTGAACCAGAAACCACCGCAGTTTGCCCCGCGAAATAGCGCGGCTTACTTCCTGATGCAGTATGGAGGGTTCGCCCGGAAGAACGCCCGTGCCGTAATTACCGGTAATGATGCCGACGAAAACGTCACAATTATCAACAGCATCCAGACAGTTTTCAAAATTAGACTTGTTGGGATGAACCGGCAGACTGCCTTTGTGCGACATCCACACCTCATCCCCATAACTCGCCAAAAGCGCGTAAACCTGATCCAGCAGACTCTTTTGCCCGTATACGGTAGAAGACACCATTATCGTAACCTTTTTCGGTTCGGTCATACTGTCTCCTGCGGTGTTTCGGTTTGTACATGCCGAAGCGCAGCTTCCAACGCAATAATGCTGTCAATACAGCCCCCTCTAACTGGAACTAGCTGGAAATAAATTCCGCGCATCTGGAAGTATCTGGAACAGAACACACTTCCAGATTACCCCATTCGCACGGAATTAAATACTTTTTTGCCAGCATACTGCTTTCGGCAATGGCTGCAAACCTGATTTCGGCTGTCCTTATCAGCCTGCCGTTCGCGCTTAATCATCCTCATCATGCCGCGCGGCTGTTCGGGCGGAAGTGGGCAGGGCGTGGCGCAGGGGCGGAGTTGGAGTATTCGCGCCTTTGACCGAGTGCCATGTCAGGTCGCGCAGAACGTTGTCGGGGATGCGGTCAGCGTGGGCGAAGTCGAGTTTCGCGCTTTCCCTGGCATGGTAGGCTTGCTGTCCGTTGGTTTCCGCGATGATCTGGCGGGAGGGGAGAATGGCCGTATAGGGCGCGTCGTTGTCGGGTTTTGACTGGAACGCGGCGAACACGGGCGCAATGGCGTCGTACTGGCACATCGGGGGCAGGCCGAGCAGTTGTTCCATCGTGTGCAGCGTACTGTCCGAGTTGTAAAAGTGGTGATCCACCAGGCTTTTTTGCACATACGGCGAAATCACGAACGCAATGGAGCGGTGCGCGTCTACGTGGTCAATGCCCGCCTGCGCGTCGTCTTCCAAAACGAAAATCGCCGTTTCCTTCCAGAACTTGCTTTTGCTGACGGCCTCCACCAGTTGCCCGACCGCATAATCGTTATCGGCAATCATGGCGCGGGGCGAGGAGATACCGGCGCGGGTTCCGCTCGTGTGGTCGCGGGGAAAGCGCACCATCGAAAAGCGGGGCAGGCTGTCCGTTTGAACGTACTCGTCGAATTCGCGCTTCCATTCGGCATAGCGGGACGGGGAATTATGGGTTCCATACGCGACCTTCTGGCGGGGCGGAACGGCGTGGTAAAACGCGGGCGCGTCGCTGTCGGCATACGCCATGTCGAACTGCCGAAAATCCGTGTCCGTGTGTCCGACAAGCGCTTTCTTGACGGGCGTGTTGTCTCTGGTAATCAGGTCGCCCTTCAGGGTTTTGGCGTCGGCAAAGGCCACATAAAAGCCGTAGTTGCGGAACGATAAGCCTTTTTTGGCAACGGCGTCCCAAATATAGCCGCCCGGAGCGCGGTTCACGTCCGGCTTGTTCAGCAGGTCTACGGGAGTGCCGTTGATCTGTCCCTCAAAGTCGTAATCGCGCCCGCGTCCGCTGTAGTTGAAAGGCACGTTGCGCGCGTTGTACTCGCTGCTCATGCCGGAAATGGTCCAGTTCCAGCCATCGGCAGATACTTCCGCCGAGCAGTAGAAGTTGTCGAGCAGGGCGAAGCGTTCAGCAAGGGCGTGTTGGTTGGGCGTCACGTCGCGCCCGAACAGGGTCAGGGATTTGTCGCCGTTCCCCTGCGGCATGTCGCCCAGGATTTCATCGTAGGTGCGGTTCTCCTTGATGATGTAAATGACGTGCTTGATACCGGTTGCGGGCAGTTTTTGGTTTGCGGGGGCCAGATTGAGACGGGTGGCGATCTGCGTCAGGGGTTTCAGTTCCGCATCCGAGGGCGTTGGTATCATCGAAACCGTGCCTTCAATGATGTTTTCGATGTATCTTGATTCTTCCGTCGGGCGTTCCGCGCCGCCATTGGGAGTGCGGGTTCGCGCGCCTTTGGCGTTGGCAACAAAAATGCGTTTGCCGTCCCCACTGACCACAACGGACGTGGGATACCAGCCGGTGGGAATGATGCCTGTCGGACGAAACCTGCCGCTCGCGGTTGGATCGCTGTCCCTTTTCAGGTCAATCACGGCCAGCGCGTTCTGGTCGGCAAGGGTGACGTACAGGCGCGACTCGTCCGGGCTGAGAGCCATTCCGAGGGGCGTCGCGCCCGGAAGTTTCGATGGCCCGCGCACATCCCACGTTTGTATCACGGCGTCTTTGCTCGTGTCTATCAGGCTCACGGTATCGCTGCTCGAATTGGCGACAAACAAACGAGTTTGATCTTTATTCAGCAATAGCCCGGTGGGATGGTCGCCCGTCTTGATATCTTTTACATCTTTGCCGTTTGCCGGGTCAGCCACGTCCAGAACCGCCACGCACCCATCCTGCTCGCTCGATACATACACTTTTTTGTCCGCGTCCGGCCCTTTGGTGACGGCGACAACGGCAAGCGGGAAACCGGGCGTGGGTATATGCGCTACAAGTTTTGCGGGAACCTGCGCGCCGTTTTCAAAAACGCTGATGGAACCCTTAAAGTCGGTATACTCGCTGCTTTCGTTGTTGGCGGCGTACAGCCTGTCGGTTCCACTCGCGACGCCCGCCACAAAGTTCGGATGCGCGGCTTTGGCGGCAGCGGGAATCGTGGAGGGATTTTCCAGCGTGTCCACCACGCCGCCGAACTTACCCTCCGGGGTGATGTAAATGCCGCTGATACGATCTTCCGGGCCACGCGACACAAACAGCCGGTAGCCATCCGCCATTTGGGACTGAAACGAAAGGCCGTAGTACAGCGAAGTCTTATCCGCGTTGTTGTTGGCGGCGGGGTTGAAGGGCATTTGGGAGACGAGATGCCCGTCGTCCGCGCTGAGAATACTGAGGAACTGCCGGAACCCTGTGTTGGTGACGGCGATAAACTTGCCGTCGGGACTGAGCGCCATGTTGACGGGGAAACTGCCGACCTCGGTTTGCTTTCCCTGCGGCGCGATGCGCTTGCCTGTAGGAAGCGGGTCGGGAAGAACGCTGGAATCCTGCTTATGGCTCCACGCGGCTTTTCCGCCCGCAATCAGAGCAATTCCGGTCAGGGTGGAGAGGGAAAGCAGCAGGGCGCGAGAAGAATTTGCCCGGTGTAAACGTTGACGCGAACGCATAGGTCAGCCTCCGTTGATCGCTTTGCGGGCCGCGCCCTCTCCCGGCACAGTTTGTAAAGACGATCTGGAATGTGAAGCAGAAGTGAGTGGGTGCGGATCGGTAAGCAGTTCTTCGGGCGTTGGTGGCCCGGAGATTTCGTTGGCAGGCAACTTCGCGAACAGCGACGGATACACCTTCTGTATCCAATCGCGCAGCGACATGCCCTGCCCCGTCTGCCGATACCGATCAAAAAAATCGTCCATCGCCCGTGTGCGCGTGAACTTGAAATGCGCGTAGCGCAGAGTTAGCTGCTGCCGTTCCGCTTCGTCGAGCGGAACGTTCTGATACACGTTGAGATAAATCGTACCCGCTAATCCCGAACGGTCCGAGCCGCCCTGACAGTGGTACAAAACGGGATAGCGGGCGTTATCGAAAGCGTTGAGCAGGCGGTTGAGTTGTGTGGGGTGGGGGGCGTGAATCGCGCTCATGCCGATGTCTATGTGATCCACGCCGTTTCGAGCGCAAATCTCCCGCTCTTGCTGATACCAGGCGTTCTTCGCGTTGCCACCGCGCAGGTTGATAACGGTCTTGATGCCGTCCGCTTTGATAACCTGTTCCAGACCGTTGCCCGTCCAGCAGGCCGTCATCGCGCCGATACCACCCCCGGTAATCTGCGCGCTGCGGTATACCCGCCCCGGGGTGACGGTTCGCACATTCCCGCCCAACCCGCCGATAGCCCATGTAATGCTGACAACGATCAGCAGAAACAGGGACAGGATAAGCAGCGCGCGACCGCGTTTTGCGCGACGCGGACGAGCAGGCATATTTGACGTATCGGTAACTTCTTGCTCCATACGGTTATTGTACCCTACGCCATAACAACACGACACTGATTAAGAACTCCTTGTCCGCGCTCCAATAGGCTTCCGAGCGGACTGCGCCTAATTCATCCAGACGCTTCAGCGCGTCACCCTCAAAAAGCATTTCCGCATCGAGTTCCAAACCGGGTTCCAGTCGCTGAACGCCGATGCTTTGTTTGGGCAGGGAGGTTTCGCGCCCCATGCCGCCGCCGATTTTCAGGCCGGTTCCCAACGCCTTCGATCCTGCTTCCATTAAAGAGAAGTGCGCGGCGGTACGCAATCGCAAGGCTGCCAGATTGTCGTTCGCGTTCGCCTGCTTAAATAGCATCCGCTCCCGTTCGGACATGAACCGGGCGGCGAAACGGCGCAGATAAACGTCATCTTTCCCCGATTGCATCAGCCGGGGCAGATATACCGCGTCTATGCCGATACCCACTAATTCAGGATGGTACGCGGCAACCACGATATGCGCCCCGCCGTCGTGCGTATTGGAAACATGCAGATGCTTCGCTTCCAACCCGCGCGCTTCCGCCCACGACTGCACAATTCCGCGCCAGGTCACGAACGGCTTGCCGAGCCAATCCCGCTCGTACCACAAATCGGCTTCCGTATAAGCGACGGGAAACGCCTGCGCCTCGAATAATTGGTGTACGGCCGCCTGCATCGCCGCGTAATATTCGTTATCCGCCAGCCAGCCGACGCCATGCGCAACGGTCAGCCGACTGCGCCACTCAAGCGCGTCCGCATGTTGGACAAGATTGACAGGATTTTGATGAAGGAAAGAAAAGGACATTTGGACAGGATTAACAGGATTTTCAGGATTAACAGGATTATTTTTCCAGTTTCCTGTACTCGCGGAATTTGCGCTTCATTTGTACGCTTTTGCCAAAGTTGAGGAGGAGGCCGCTTTCAATGCCGGTGGCCGTCAGGTAGTTTACCAGTTGTACTTCATGCTCCGGCAGCAGCGACTGTACGGCTTTGAGTTCCACGATGACCTTATTTTGAACAATCAGGTCTGCGAAGAACTCTCCTATTACAACACTATCGTACAGCACATCAATGGGAACTTGCTGTTTCACAATAAACTCTGCCCGTTCCAATTCCAACTTCAGCGCGTTCTCATAAACTTTCTCGACGAACCCTGCGCCAGGATACTTGTGTACCTTAAACGCCAGCCCAATAATCGCCTGCCTGATCTCGTCATCATTCATGAGCTTCCTCCTGTGAAAACTTGCCAGGATTGGCTATTATTGATTGCGTCGTTGGAAAAATCCTGTTAATCCTGAAAATCCTGTTAATCCTGTCTAATTTCTTTTTATACTCAGGGCCAGGCCGGCGGCGCGTTGGCCGGATACGAGCGCGCCGTGCAGCGAACTTTGCACGGTGATTTCGCCTGCCAGGATCAGGCCGGGGAGGGGAGTGCGGGCGTCGGGCAGTTTGCCCCAGATGCCCACCGGCTGCGCGAATTGCGCCCAGCGTACCCGGTCAATGCGCAGCAAGCGCCACGACTCCGGCTGCGCGGCGGGGAACTGCGCGGCGATTTCGGCTTTGGCAACTGCGGCCAGTTCCGCGTCAGAAAGAGGAACATCGCCCAACACGGTTGCCGTGAGCAGATGCTGTTCCTCCGGGGCATACGAGGGCGCGGCATTGCTCATCATTTGCGCGTTGTTGACGAGTCCTTCGGGCGATACAAAGAGCGAAAGCAGCTTTTCGCGGTACAGGGGTTCGGGCAGGGCGAACGCAAGCGTGTTGGACACGCGCCACTCTGCGGGCAGATGCAGTCCCGCCAGTTGCGCCGCCCTGTCGAACTCCGTTGCCAGAACAACCGTATCCGCTTCTACAATCTCGCCACCCTCCAATGCCACGCCCGCCACGCGCCCATTCTTATGCGCCAACTCGCGTACCGGGCTATTAAGATGGATACTGCCGGGAGTCATCGTATCGGCAAACTGCTGCGCCAGCGCGCCCATTCCCTTTGCCGGAACCGCCGTCTGCCCCTCCGCCAGCATCTTAAACACGAACGCGAACATCCGCGAACTGGTTTCCAGACTCTTATCCAGAAAAATGCCCGCGTAAAACGGACGGATAAAACGGTCAATGAACTCTGCGGAGAAGCCGAAATCGCTCAGATACGCGCCCATCGTCTGATCCGGCAGGGCGAAAATCTGCTGAACCGTCATGCTTTTCAGCAGCAGCGCCAGTTTGGCGACGAGCAATTTATCCCCGAACGAAAACAGGTTGGCAAGCGCGGTGGGAATGATTTTTGACGGGGCGCGCAAAGGGTCAGCGATGATTTGCCGCTCACTGTCCCGACAAACGATTGCGCCCGGCTGAAACGCGCGAATGTCCAGCGCATCCATGTCCATCTCTTGCAGGATAGCCGGGTACGCGGTAAACAGCACCTGAAAGCCCCTGTCCAGCAAAAAGCCGTCCACCATATCCGTCCGCACTCGCCCGCCCACGCCGTCATTCGCCTCATAGACATGCGCGACATGCCCCGCCCGCTGTATCGTCCGCGCGCAGCACAGCCCCGACAAACCCGCCCCAACCACCACAACCTTCCGCTGAACCATTTGAATCTCCAGAAATAGACAGGATTAACAGGATTATCAGGATTAACAGGATTTTCATGGACAGACAAGACGGTTTGCGGCAGGATTGAGGGAATGGGCATGTGATTTAAGTCGCAAATTCTCATAAACCACAGGAATCAATGTTTAACTTCCCTGTCCGTTAAAAATCCTGTTCATCCTGATAATCCTGTTAATCCTGTCTAAATTCCTCCTCGTTTTTCGGTAGTTTACCCTCAAAAGCAGGGGGCGAAGAGCCGCCACAGCAGCATGGGGTGCAGGACGTGTTCCGGCGGGCGGGTGTCGCCGAGGATTTGCAGCAGGCGCTCCGCCGCGCCCGGAAAGCGTTCCAGCCTCTTCGCGAGGGGATTGAACAGCGCGGGCGTTCGCACAACGGTTTGCACCAGATCAATGAGCAGGTAACGGCGGGCCAGTTCCTGCCGCAGTTGGGCATAGTTTCGCAGGCCGCGCCGGGACGTGTCGTTCTTTTGTAACGCGCTGTGTATCGTTTCTGCCGCAAGCTGCGCTCCGCGCAGGCAAAAGTACACGCCTTCGCCTGTAAACGGGTCTATAAACGTGGCCGCGTCCCCCACCAGCAACGCGCCGTCGGCAATCGGAGAATGGGAGCGATGCCCGAAACAGCCGACAGCGCGGACTTTGAGCGTACCCGCAGCAGGAGAAAGACGCTCGGCAAGATCGGGGAAACAGGTTGTCAGCGTCTGCTCTATCCACTCTTCGGCGCGTCCGGCGATTTGCGGGGCATAGTCGTTGGGAACCACAAAAGTAGTGTTGGCGCATACGGTGTTCACCTGAGAGTACGAAATAGATCGACTCCCCTTCTCCCAGGCCTTTTTGGGAGAAGGGGCCGGGGGTTGAGGGCTACTCTGCTCCTCGCCGGGAAATCCCAACCCACAAACGAGCGGGCCATGCGTCCGCATTTCAATAGTATCGCGCCGTCCGCCAATATCGCCCTGCCAGTGCGCGACAAGGGCGATGCGCTGCAAGCGCGGGATGGGTTTTACCAGATTCAGTTGGCGGGCCACAAGCGAGTGCGTGCCGTCCGCGCCAACAATCAGGCGGGCGTGTAGCGTTCGGATTTCGCCTGTTTTATCCCTGCCCGCCACGCCGATTACGCGCCCGTCCTCGTTGCGGCACAATTCGCGGACCCCAAAACCCTCCTCCACAAACGCGCCCTTTTCGCGGGCGTGTTGCAGCAGGGCGACATCCAAAACGGTTCGGCGAAGCGCGTAGCCGGCGGGTTCGCCGGTCAGGGGCGCGTGTTCCACCTGCCGGCCATCCGGCGCAACCAGAACCGTCGCGCTTACGTCCCGCAAGCCCTGCGCCCGCAATGTTTGCCACACGCCAGGCTGTTTGAGAAGACGGGCGGCCTGCGGCGTGAGGAACTCGCCACACGCTTTGTCGCGCGGAAATTGCGCCCGATCCAGCAGCGCGACGCTCCACCCTTCCCCCGCCAGCAAAGCCGCCAGCGTTGCGCCCGCCGGTCCACCGCCTACGATGATAACGTCAAAGGATGAAGGATGAAGGATGAATGATGAATCCGGCGTGGATTGCCGATTTTCGATTTTCGATTTTTGATTGTTCATAAGAAAGCCGCGCCGTTCTACCATCTACTCATCTACCTATCTACCCATTCACTATCTTCTCCCTCACCAACGCCACGCGATAAAACTGGCTGCGCTTTAATTGCGCCTCCCGCCCGACCGTCAGGCCCAGGGCGCGGGGCATGGCTTCGTATTCGGCGAGGGAATAGGCGCGCAGAACGGAGGCCGGGGCGTCGTGGCGCGTCAGTCGGTTCACACCCGCGAACATCGTGACGAGACGAATCAGATGCCAGGCAGACCAGGCGCGGCGCAGGTCGTTGACCAGCCAGCCGCGCCGGGACACGCGCTCCATTTCACGCAGGGCGTCCACGCTGCGCTCCAGTCCCCAGTGGTGAAAGGCGAGGGAACACAGCGCGTAATCGAAACTGCCGTCGGCAAAGGGCAGATGAAACGCATCGCCGCGTATCAGGCGAATCGGTTCCAGATGACCGACCTGTTCGCGGGCGTAGCGCAAAATGGGCGGGCTGTAATCCAGCGCGACAATTTGAACAGGCACATCGAGGCGACGGGCCATATCGGTCAGCGCGTGGGGAATGTCGCCCGAACCGGTCGCCACATCCAGAAAGCGCAAAGGTTCTATGCGAGTTGCGGTTGTTTGCCGTTCCCGCTCCAGCCAAATATGCGCCTGTCGCGCCACAACGACCGTGCCGCCCAGATACCGGTTGGCGCGGCGCACGTCGGACATGCTGGCCCGAAAATCCGCGTATGGCTGCGTCTCATCGTCAATCAGTTCGTCCGCGTCTATGCGCGGCGGGGTATCCAGCGCCAGTAACCTGTTCCTCAACGAGGACAACATTGTTTTCTCCTGCTCTCCTCAATAACATCCCCACAAGCAGCGCTAACAGGGACACGAGGAAGCAGGCGACACAGTTCCCGCCCGATCTGTTTAACTCGCGCTTTGTGGTATAATCCTTCCTGCTCGGCGTGGAATAAAAAATGGTTTTGCGCATAAAAATTCCTTTGCAACAAATAAAAGTACCGGGTTTTCATAATATTGTTAATAATACGGTTGCGGGGTATATGCATCGCGGGTATACTGAAAAGGCAAGCAGATTGCTGTTTACGGGGTTAAAGTAGAGCAATGTTCCCGCTGGAAGCGCTTTCGCAAAAAAAGTTGAACTTTCGACTTATTTTCCCCGAAAAATCGCAGTTTGGCATGAATCTTGCAATATACTAAATAAGCGCGTTTCAGATTCCGGCTGTTTGCGCGACTGAGGTGTTTTCTCGTAGTAAATGGAGCAGGCAGGCGATGTCAAGGAACAAGTAAATTGTTTCGCGCGTCACAAACCGGCCCTCTATTTCCCGGCTGCCGTTTCTTTGATCGTTGTCTGTAACGTCAATTTGACGAACCTGACAACGTTAAAAGGGGGCTGCAATTTTCCTGTCCGTAGATGACACGCCGCATTAGCGACAGGGATTATTGATGATTGCGCATAGCCGCTTCGTCGGCACACGGGCTTTGAAAAGCCCTATCGCGCGCAATCCGTTTACAAGCAGTAATTTCCCGCATTGCGCCCGCTCTCGAAGTCGGGGCGTAACTCGCAGTTTTGGACATGAGACGAAAGGATTTTTGAATGAAAGTACGTAATTTGTTTCTTCCCGCAGTCGCGGCGGGCCTGATGAGCATTGGCGGCATGAGCCACGCGCAGGTGCTTTTCAACTATACGTCATCTACCGTCTTCAATAGCACCGGCACCAACGTTTTTAACGCGGGCCCGGTTCAGTTGACAGTTGGTCCGGAGGTGGGTACCAATGACAACGCAATTTTCCCCGGCACGGACGTCACAATCGGGGCTATAGTTGCCACGGCGAATCCCAACGCTCCCAACGTGATCATTGACCAGTTCTTTACTACGACCCTGACCGTACTCCCGTTGGGCGTCTTCGCCGGAACGCAGAGTGTTTATACAATCATGGGTGAGGTGCAGACGACGGTCAATGGCACGCAGGTCAACAACACCTTTATCGGCATCAACTCGGGGCAACTGCCGCAGACGGTCAATACCACGGTCGGTTTGAACAACCTGACTCTGACCACTTCGGGTTTTACCACCATCAATGACAACGACCAGAGCATTCATCAGCAATCGGCCAAATTCGCTGGCATAAGCAACCCCGGCGACACCCCCGCGGGTGGCTTCACCATCCACATTTCGGGCGCACAGGGTCAGACGACCAATACGCCGGAACCCGGCGCGGTTGCCATGCTTGTCGGCATGGGCGTCAGCGGCAGCGCGTTCGTGCTGCGCCGCCGCCGCGCCATCAAGTAGGTATCCTACGTTCCTGTTGTTACTCTCTTCAATTTAGAAGACAACGACAAACGGACAACGGAAGCAAAATAATCACTCCTCCCTGCGGAAACGCAGGGAGGAGTTTTTTGATTCAGGCCCTCACCCCGGGCGTCCACCCGCAGGGAAGGACACTCCTCTCCCAAAAAGCTTGGGAGAGGGGCTTTTCTAATTAAGGTGTTCGGGTATTATGATTGGCGGAGGAGCGTGGAATACGCTGCACAATGCCTTATGCCCATTTTCAATCTTCTGCTGTTTCTCTGCTTTGCTTTTGGCTTCCCTCAAACCGTGAAGACCACTTCCACTTCTGATACTTCTGCCCCCAATCTGATCCTGAATGGCGACTTCAAGAAATTGTTTCAAGCCGCTCCCGCCGAATGGGGGGCGCACGAGGGCATTTCTCATCGGCGCGTGGATGCGCGGCATCCCCATTGCCTGCAAACGTTTCTCGCCTTTCCGCAGGATGCGTTCGCGTCGCAATATTTACCTTTGGACGGCAGGCGGATACAGCAAATTAGGTTCGGAATCGAGGCCGCATGGAAGAGTGTTCGGGGCGGGCGGGGGCCGGAAAACGCCTGTCGCGCCGCGCTGTACTTTTTCGACGCGCATGGCAGCCTGCTGAACGAGTCCGTTGATCTCGGAACGTGGACAGGTACGCGGGATTGGCGAAACTATGAACGTGCGTTTCCGGTTCCGCCCAACACGCGCCGCATCCAGATCACGCTCGGCTTGAACGGCTGTCAGGGAACCGCCTGGTTCGCCAACGCGCATTTGCAGGTGACGCGGGGTGACCAAACCTACCACACGCCGCCCGACTCGCGAACGGACACCCGGGGGTGGTATCAGTGGGGAAGCGAGGGAAGAAAAGGAGAAAAGGAGAAGAGGAGAAAAGGAGAAGAGAAGACAGGAGACAGGAGACAGAAGATTGAAAGCCTGCCTGCGCTCACTCGAAATAATCCTGTTAATCCTGAAAATCCTGTTAATCCTGTCTATTCCTCTCCTGCAACAGATGTTTCTTTCTTATTGGATGCGCCGGCGGGCAGGCACGGGTTTACGCGGACAGGGGCGGATGGACACCTGATTTTTGCGGATGGCGCGCGGGCGCGGTTCTGGGGCGTGGACATGATGGCGGACGCCTGCTTTCCCTCTCATGCGGACGCGCCCCGCATTGCCGCCCGGCTGGCGCGGAATGGCGTCAATATCGTTCGCCTGCACCACATTGACGCGCCCTGGAGCGATCCCAACGTGTTCAATCCGCGCCGTCACGATACGCAGCAGTTGGATACGCGCAGTCTGGATAAACTGGATTACTTCGTCGCGCAACTGCGCAAAAGGGGCATTTACGTGTATCTGGATTTGCTGACGAACCGGCATTTCAAAGCGGGCGACCGGGTACGGGATGGCATGGCAATCGAGGACGGGCTGAAAATCGTCGCGCACTTCGACCCGCGCATCAAACTGCTGCATAAAAAGTACATCCGGCAACTGCTCACGCATGTCAACCCCTATGCCCACTCGCGCTGGCTGGACGATCCCGCGCTCGCGCTGATGGAGGTCATTAACGAGGATTCGCTGCTGTATGAGGACTGGTATTATCGCGTTCCGCCCGCGTATATGCGTGACCTGCAAGCCTTGTGCCGCCACATAGACCCTCGCGCCGACCCCAAACGCGAGCCGTTCGACGCCCCGACCAAACACGCCCTGTACGTTCTGGAATGTGGTTATTATGACGAAATGCGAGCGTACCTGCGCAAAATTGGCGTCCGCTGCGCCACGACCGGCAGCAACCACTGGGAAGATCTGGGCGTCGCTCTTCGCGCCGATGCCCGCACTGATTATATAGACCGCCACTTTTACTGGGACCATCCCGAAGGCGGTTTCGGCTATTTCCAGAAATTTGACAACACGCCCATGCTCACCAATCCCCTTGACAACGGACTTGTGCCGCTTCTGTCACAAACGCGGGTTGCGGGCAAGCCATTTGTGGTCACGGAATGGTGCTTCTGCTGGCCCAACGACCACATCGCGGAAGGTCCGATGATCGGTACTCTGGCCGCGTGTCAGCAGGATTGGGACGTGATGATCTGGTTCGATTTTACGGGCGCGGATTGGGCGGATACAATTGACAACGAGTTCGACCTGGGCAACAAACCGCACGTATTCAGCCAGTGGCCCGCCTGCGCTCTGATGTTTTATCGCCGCGACATTACGCCCCTGCCCGATGTTCTCACCGCAAGCGCAAGCGACCCCGATCTGTTCGCGGGGCGAACCCTCAACGACGGCTTTTCTCTGGATGCCGCGTTCACGCATCGGCTGCAAACCCGAATGGGCGCGGCCCGTTCGCAGCCTGCCTCTGCGCTTCCGTTTCCTCCCCTTTCCGCCGTATGGAAAACCGAACAGTCGCAGTGGGACGCGCAGAACGGCGTTTTGACGGTAAATACGCCCCGCTCCGTCGCGCTTGTCGGCTTCACGGGCGGGCAGACGGTCATACTTGGCCCCGTCACCTTTGCGCCCACAACCGAATTTTCCTCCCTTCTGCTTTCCAGCCTGGACGGACAGCCGATTGCCGACTCGCGGCATCTGCTGCTGACGGCAGCCGCCCGCGCGGAAAACACGGGCATGATTATGAATTCGGGCCGTACCAGCGTGACCCATCCGGGCAGGTCGCCCATTCGCGTGGAGCCGGTTCAGGGCGTCTTTTCCCTGAACGCGGGTTCCGGCTGGAAAGCCTATGCTCTTGACGAACACGGCAAGCGCCTGCAACTCCTCCCTCTCGCCATTTCCGACGCGCAAACCCGCCTCCAAATCGGCTCCCCTCCCACGCTGTGGATCGAATTATCGCGTTGAAAACTTCAGCCTGAAGATTTCCCGCCATTTTACTGATAATAGTACTGGCTCATGCGCGTATTACTTTCGACATATTTTGCGCTTCGCATGGGAACTACAGCGTTATTTGCGACAGTTCGCTATAAAAATATTCTGTCGCATTATTGACATGATGTTGCCACACGAGCTATAATAGCAGCGTAGTAATCTTTACAGGCGCGACGTTGGAAGAAGAGCGAATTGAGCGCCTGATTCGCATGAGGAGAAGAAGAGATGTTGTATCAAACTGTAGATGAAAATGCGGAAGAGGTGTATCTTGCCGGGGAAAAGGTGCTGCCCGGCGTGTATCGTCAGATTGGCAGCGTTCGTGAAATTTGCCTGGAGTCGGAAGACATTCTTCCCGGCAGCCTGGACGGGCGCGTTGCCTGCTACATGCGTATCAATTATACCTGGGCGCAAATGACGCGCCAACATGCGCTGCAGGCGTAACATTTCTGTGCTTTGTCTACAGAAACAGCCGCAGCCAGCCGCGACGCTTTTCGGATTGCCCTAATTTAATAGCTCTGCTGTCGTTGGATATGGCTTCAAAACCAACTCCGCGCATCAGCCATTCAGCCTCCGCCTTCGCAACGACGCGATGTGCCGGGGCTGTTGTCATTTTGGAACTCAACTCAGCAGCAGGACGGAAATTTGCTGCCCGGCGCGCATCTCCGTTGCCTGCTCCGGCACAATCAGCAGCGAATTGGCGCGGGATAGAGATTGCAGATTGGCCGAACTCTGCCCACCAAGTGGCTGCGCCACAAAGCGCCCGTTTTGCCAGAAGGTATGACCGCGCAGGTACTCCCGTCTTCCGGGCGTGTGCGTAATCGCTTCGGTCAGTTCCGCCTCGACCTGCGGACGCTGCCACTCCGCGTTGGGGCGTCCGGCCATTTTAAGCAGGCAGGGCCGGACGAACAGCTCAAACGTCACCTGCGCCGACACCGGGTTGCCGGGCAGTCCAAAAAACAGCGTTCGTCCGATGCGCCCGAAGGCAAGCGGCTTGCCCGGTTTCATCGCCACCCGCCACAGGTCGAGCGTTCCCAACGTTTCCAGCGCGGGCTTGACAAAATCCCGGTCACCAACCGAAACCCCACCGGCGGTAACAATCACATCCGCGCCCCCATGCGCGTTTTCGCCTGCTTCGTTTTCCTCCCATTTCGCGCATTGTCGCAGCGCGGCAAGCGTAGCCTCCAGATCGTCCGGTATGTGCAGTCGGGAATGGAGTTCCGCCCCGCTTTCGCGCACCAGCGCGGCCAGCGCGTAGCTGTTGCTGTTGCGAATTTTGCCGGGTTCGGGAATCATGCCTTCCGCCAGTTCCACAACCTCATCCCCGGTAGAAATCACGGCAACACGGGGCAGGCGAACGGTTGGAACCTGCCGCTTCCCCATTGCCGCCAGCAGTCCAATCTGCGCCGCATGAATAGATGTTCCCCCTGCCAGTACCCGTTCGCCGGTTTTTACATCCTCGCCCGCATACCGTACATGCTCACCCGCCTGCAATGAGGAACGCATGGCAATATGCTCGCCCTCACCTCCCACAGCCCTTGCCGTATCTTCCACCATGATCACGCTGTCGGCTCCGAGCGGCAGGGGAGCGCCCGTCATAATTCGCGCGCACTGCCCCGGTTCCACAACGATTTTCGGCCACGCGCCCGCGGGAATGTCCGCGATACACGTCAGCACGACCGGGCTTTCTACTCCGGCGGTTTCCACATCCTCGCTGCGAACCGCGTACCCATCCACAGCGGAATTGTCAAACGGCGGCTGCGCAATATCCGCAAAAACATCCTCCGCCAATGTCCGGCCCAGACTGTCCAGCAGCGGCACGGCTTCCACATTCAGCACAGGAACCGCTTCCAAAATCTGCGCCAATGCCTGTTCTACACTCAGCAACTTCGTTTCTCTTTCCGCCGCTTGACCATAGGGTTATTATGATTTATACTTTCTATGCAGGGCTGTAGAATATGGCAGACACAATTATCTCTTCTACTGAGCAGTACGCGAACCAAACCTTCAATATTCCCAAACCGGCTAAAGCGGGGTTATCAAACCTGCCATCAGCGGATTACGTTCCGCCGCGTATTTCTCCTGAAGAAATCGGACAGCGTGGCGAAGCGTTGTATGCCCCATTGCGAACTGAAGCGGAAGCCAATCATTATGGCAAGTTCCTGTCTATTGACGTGGAAACAGGTGAACAGGCTATAGGCGATACCTCACAGCAAGCCTACAACCAGATACTCTCGCGCCGTCCTGATGCTATGCTCTATATGCTTCGAGTCGGCTATCGCGCCACAGGTAAAATCTAATCTTTTGAAAAGTTGAACCGAAAGTTCAGCAAGCCTCCCACGTAGCGCGGGAGGCTTGCTGTTTTTACTTTACAGGATAGAGGTAACGAGTTTAGCCGAAGAGTTCGCGGATCACGCTGCCGTCGTTGGCGAGTTTGATGGGGCGTCCCGTCGGGGTGACGTATTCCTTGTTGGGGTCCAGTCCGACGGAATGGTACAGGCTGGCGGCAATGTCCTCGACGTGAATGAGGCGCGAGGCCGGTCCCGTGCCGCGCTCGTCCGTGCTGCCGACAACCTGCCCGCCCTTGACGCCGCCACCCGCCATGACTACCGACATCGCGTTCGGCCAGTGGTCGCGGCCCTGATTCATGTTCAGTTCCGGCGTCCGCCCGAACTCGCCCATCCATACGACAAGCGTGGTGTCCAGCATACCCCGGTCGTGCAGGTCGCGTAGCAGGGTCGCAAAACCCTGATCCAGCGAGGGCAGCATCCCGTTTTGCAGCGCGGGGAATACGTTCGTGTGCATGTCCCATCCGCCCAGCGTGACATTCACGAAGCGGACGCCCGATTCCACCAGCCGCCGCGCCAGCAGGCACGATTGCCCGAAGCCGTTGCGCCCGTACTCGTCGCGCAGTTTCGCGTCTTCCTTGCTCAATTCAAACGCCTCGTGCGCGGCCTTGCTCGTGACCATGCCATACGCGCGATCCGTAAATGTGTCCATGCTCTTGACCGCGTCGCTTTTGGAATTCTTCAGGGTATCAATCGCTCCGAGCAGACGACGACGACGATCCAACCGCGCCACCGAAACGCCCGCTGGCAGTTGAATGTCGCCCACCTGGTAATTCGGATCGCCGGGGTTGCCCGCGTAAAACGCATTATAGGAGCCGCCCAGGAAGCCCGCGCCCTGTCCGTTCGCGCCGCCAAGCAGCCCGACATACGCGGGAAGGTTGTTCTGAATACCTTTTTCGCGCGAAATCACGCTTCCATAGGAGGGATATTCCAGCGTGGGCAGGGGCAAATAGCCCGTCTGCATATAGTGTTCCGCCCGCTCATGCGCCCCGTCGCCGTGCGACACGCTGCGCAAAATCGCCATTTTGTCCATCTGCCGCGCCAGTCGGGGCAAATGCTCTCCGATGAAGACGCCCGACACGTTGGTTTCCACCGCTTCAAACGGGCCTTTGATTTTCACATCGGCTTTGGGCTTGGGGTCGAACGTGTCAATGTGGCTCGGGCCGCCGCCCATCCACAGCATAATGACCGACACCTCTTTGGCCTGCTTGCCCCCCGCCGCTTTGGGCGCGGCTTCAGCGGCATCGGCCTTGAGCGCGAGGAACTCCGGCAGGGTGAGGCCCAGGAAGCCCACCGCGCCGATTTTGAGCATGTCCCGGCGCGTCACGCCATCGCAGGTGCTGTCGAGATACGAACCAAACTGACGCAGTTCTTTGTTGTTCATGGGAACCCTTTCAGTGATTAAACAGAAATTCTTTGGTATTCAGCATAACCCACATCAAATCTTCGTAGCCCTCTTTGGGCGTGGGGGCTTTGGCGATGTACGCGGCGGCTTCCTTGCGCTCCTTGTCGGTGGGGAAGCGGGCCAGAGAGGACAGGTACATCTCGTCCAGAATGGCTTTGTCGCTGCGGTCGCCAAGCCGCGCGATCAGTTTGGCGATCCGTCCATTGGGGTCGGATATTTTGTTGTTGAGCGTCGGCCCGTTCATCATGGCAAGCGCCTGCGACATGGACGTTTCCTGGCTGCGCTCATAGACTTGCAAACGGCTGCTGCGCCCGAACACGTCCAGAAAGCCGGACGGGACGCGGTTGTCGGCCAGATTGATGGCGCGGGTTTTGTAGGGCAGGCCGGGGAACGGCTCGTAAATGTCAGTGGCGATGCAGATAGAGTCGAGCAGTTGTTCCGGGCCAAGCCGTTTCAGCGGATAGTGGCTGAAGTTCTTGCCATCTTCCGCATTCGTGCTGTTGGGCGCGGAACTCAACTGGTACACGCGAGAATTGCAGATCATTCGCGTCAAGTGCTTCATGTCGTAGCCATGCTTGACGAAATCCTCGGCCAGATTGTCCAGCAGCGGCACGTTGATGGGCGGGTTAGTGGCGCGGAAATCATCGGCGGGATGGACAATGCCACGCCCGAAGAACTGTTTCCAGATGCGGTTCACAGTGGCTTTGGCAAAGAACGGGTTGTCTTTGGCGGTAATCCATTCGGCCAGTTTCACGCGCAGATCACCCTTGGCATTGGCAATCGGCTCTTCAGCGGTTATGAACTTGGGCTGCATAACTTGCTGTGTGCGCAGTTGCCGCACTTCGCCGTTGTCATCGCAGTACACCATCGCTTCGTCTTTTTGCTGGCCGTCGTTGACGTGCGTTTTGGCGAAGAAGGCCGCCATGCCGTAATAATCGTCCTGACTCCACCTGTCGAACGGGTGATTGTGGCAGCGGCAGCACTCAAGGCGAACGCCCAGAAACATCTGGCTGGTGCTTGTCGTCAGGTCGGCGGGGTCGTTGGTCACTTTGTAGTAGTTGGCGGTGGCGGTTTCGTTGTGGTAGTTGCTGCCGCTTCCCGTCATCAGTTCGCGCACAAACTGATCGAAGGGCTTGTTTTCGGCAAAACTGTTGCGAATGTAGGCCGTGTACGCCTTAACGCCATCGTCTTTGAGCAACGTACTTGTATTGCGCAGAAGGTCGGACCAGATAATCGTCTGGTAATCTTTGTATTCGGGGCGTTCCAGCAGTTCGTCAATCAGTTTGGCGCGTTTGTCAGTCGCCTTGTCTTCAATAAATTCGCGCACGGCTCCGGGCATGGGCGGCGTGCCGATAATATCGAAGTACACGCGGCGTATAAACGTGGCGTCCTCGCATAAATCGGAGGGGATCATGTTCAGCGTTTTGAGTTTGGCGAACACGGCCTCATCCACAAAATTGTTTGTGGGCAGTTTGGGATAATTGGCAAGCGGAGCCTGCGGCTGCACGACAACCGAAGACAGCCCGACCTTGCCCGCAAAGCGGATCATCAAATTCGCCTCGCCCCGGCGTAGCGCGGTCAGTTTGCCCACGCTGTTCACCTGCGCGATACCATCATCATCGCAGGCGAAGCGGGCAAACGGCGTCACATCGCGTTCGCTGCCATCGCTGTATTTCGCAAGCACGATGATTTGATGTTTGGAATTGGCCTGTTTAATCAAGCGATTTGAGGGGATCACATCCAGACTGGTGATTTTGGGAATTAAAACGGCCTTCGCGGCATCCCCGTCCAATCCGGCCAGTTTCACGCCGGATTTCTGCGCGGCCTCGGCCTGCTGCACGGCTTTCGGCTTGAAGGGCGCGCCCGCTTTCAGCCAGGCCGCGAATACGCGCGCTTCCGGGCCATTCGGGTCGAACCGCTTGCCGCCACCGTGTCCTGCCAGATTGGTGGGCTTGCGAAAAAACAGACTTTGCATCGGGTTCTTGAGGTCAACCCGCTTGCCGTTCGCGCCCTTGACAATCGTATCCCAGTCCTTCTGCGACTCATAGCCGAAGAAACTGAATTTCATGCCGCCCTGTCCCTGCGGCGCGCCGTGACACGCGCTGCCCGTGCAGCCGTTTTTCACCAGAATCGGCGTAATCGCGGTTTCAAAGCCCAAATTCGCGTCGGTCTTGCTGTTCTTGACGGTCAGTTTGGCTTTGGCCGCATGTCCGCCCGCATTGACCGTGATTTCCGCGCTCCCATCACTGACCGGATATGCCACGCCGTCTTTATCTATGCGGACAACGCCGGGATTGGACGAGCTGAAGGTCGCGCCTTCGGTCAGGTCGCGCTGGCTGCCGTCCGTCGCCTGCCCCACTGCCGCAAGGGTTTGAAAGGCATAGGAGCCGTCCAGCGTCGCCTGCGCGGGTTCGAGAACCACGTTCTTAATCGGAGCAATAGCGGCGGAAGAAGCGGGAGCGGGAGTGGCTTTATGCGCGACGGGGGCGGCATGGCTGCCGGTTCCCGCAAGAGCAAGCGCGGCAAGCGAGAAACAGGGAGCAGCGAGAAACGCCATCGCGCGCGCGCGCCCGGAAGTAAGGGAAGAGGATTTCGTAACCGTCATAAACACGGCCTCCTGAGCAGAAAGCAAGAAAACAGGCAAAGCAAAATAATGGGATGAATCATTATAGGCTGATTTCACGAACATTGCAAGCGGAAAAACCCGAAAACCCGTAATTCACGCGAATATTTTTTACAAACTTGATGTTTGCTGTATCCGGTATGTTGCTAAAGGAGAATAATCAAGGCTTCCGCCTGATAAGACGCTCTGACAGGCGGCAATAGTTTGCTCGAAGACTATCTTTGCAGAGAAGTTATCAAAAGAATGGGTTGGAATAATGGAGCGTTTCACCACACGCGGCGGCGCGTGAAACTTTACGCCTGCGCTCATCGTCTCTCACACAGAACCGGACCCCGGCTGTTGTTCAAACCAACCGTTACCACAACGATAAGGAACTTTTTTATATGATACGAAATTTGATAACGCGCTGGATCGCGAACGCGCTGGCGCTGCTCATCATCACGCAGATACCGCATATCGGCGTCAACCTGAAGAGCCATGACGCAGGCGCATGGGCAACGCTGGCAATGGCCGGCATCGCTATCGGACTGGTGAACGCGCTGATTCGCCCTGTCGTAATGTTTTTCGGCAAGCCCATCAACTGCCTGACGTTCGGCCTGTTCGGGCTGCTGGTCAACGCCGGATTGTTCTACCTGGTCGGCAACTTTGTCCCCGGTTTCAGGGTGGAAGGTTTTCTTCCCGCTCTTATCGGCTCCATTGCAATGGGCGCTATCAGCGGCCTGCTCAGTTTCCTGCTCAAAGACAGGGGCGACAGAGACAATTAAACCAGTCTCAAAGCAGACATGCAACCGCCCCACGCAAATAATTCGCGTGGGGCGGTTGCTATTCGGCAACTTCGATTTGAGCGGCTATTTTTACTGTGAGTCGGCGTCCGCCTGACGGCGTTTTCTGCGTTCAATCGAATCCAGCAAATCCCGCATTTCGTCCAGTGTCCTCATGGCGCGGCGACTGTTGCCCTGTAGTTGACGGCGCGGCGATTCATCACCCGTCGACGGCGTTTCTTCGGAAGATTCTGCCGGGTTTGCGCGTCGGCGGCGCGGGCTTAGGCCAACAGCCCTCCGAGCGGCATCCACCCGTTCGCGCTCATCAGAAGCGTATCGTCGTCTGTTGCTCTCCCCACCCCGATATTCATGCGGTTCCGACGAAGAGAATGGTCGCGTATTGTCCGGTGTCGTCTCCAGGCTCGAGGAGAGTTCCGAATTTGCGCGCGATACGGATGAACGTTCGGCGCGGGCTATCTCAGACATTCGCGCGCTTTCAACAGAGCGCGCATTATCCTGCGTTCCCCCCACTTGCCGGGAGTGAGGCTGCGCTGTATGCGTTGCTTTGAAACTGCGCGTGGCAGCGATAGCGGCCTGCTTGTGTTCGATTCGCCGCGCAGGGCTGATCTCCATTACTTGCAATCGAGTGTGACGCTATCTGTGGCGCAGTGGAATTAAAATGAGAACGCGCTCCTGACAACGCTGCCGCTGAACGGGCAACAACCCGGCGCGCGCGCATCGGACGCGAGGGCGCTTCACTCTCCGGTTCCAAAATGGGCGGCTTCCCGGTGAATAGCCTTGAAGACCGAGACGGCTTCACAGAACGCGCCGCTGGCGAAGCAACGGATAGATGTGGCGCAGGCAGGGAAGCGGGCGGCGTCAGCAGAGGCATGGGGCGAGTATCGGCAGTGGAGGTCGAAATAAGAGCCGACTGGCGGTGTTGCCACAAACCGACTCCCATAGCGGCCACCGCGAGACTCAGCAGCGCCAGGCTACCCGCTCTCCTGAACCCAAAATTAACCGGCTCTTTCCGGGCTGAATGACGCTGCCGAAGTGAGGCCGCATTCATCCGCGCCGTCCGCTCGTAATCGGGTTCTGCCGCAGGAGGGGTTTGCGCGGCAGTTGCTTGTAGCGACACATCCGGCGCGGCAACAGGGCGCATACGCGCGGTCGCCTTCTCCTGCACCAATCCTGCCATAGCATCCACGTTCGGCGCGTTGAATTCCGGCAGACGAATAGGTTCGCGCTCTGCCGTAAGGGGCGGCGCAGTCTTGATGACAGGCTGTGCCGGATCAGGAGTTTTGAAACTCATCGCGCGGATTGGCTGCACAGGCGTTTCAAAGCTCATAGCGCGTACCGACCTGGCAGGCGCTTCAAAACTCATGGCTCGCGTAGAGGGTTTTCCTGGTTCCATTTGTGGGCGCGCGTTTTCCAGGAAGGCTTCTTCACGGGTTGTATGTTCCCGGCTTATATTCTTCTGACTCTCTGTTTTATCGCGCTTATCTTCAAGCAACGCTTCCAACATGCCGATGCGCTCATCTTGACGCGCCAGTTTATCGAGTAGAACCGCTTCCAGGCGGGACGATAGATTCGGGTCTTGTTCAGACATACGTAAGCTCCTGTATGGCTTCCGCGCTATACGGCGCTCAGGGCGCGATGCTCCAGCCGCGCTTTATGAGACAATACGCGCAGGGCGGAAACAGGTGAAAAACAGGGCATCATTATTGTGTTCGCTATGCAGGCGGTCATAACGTTCCCATGACAAAGCGAAACACGCTTGCCGGTGGAGCATAGCAGCGTGTTTCGGGCTATCTGTACAGACAGATTACGACACTCAAAGGTTCCTGTGACATTGATTCTAAAATTGAGCAGACGCTATTTCATCATTTCCAGTACGAAGCCGTCCCACTTTTTGTTAAGCGCCACATCCTTGAACGCCTTCTGCCACTGTTTTACGAGGGCGTTCTCGTCCAATCCACCCCAGAATGGCAGGCGTACCAGATTGAGTTTACTCTGTATCCGCGCCTGCTGGAACTCTTCCGGGGCGTTTTTGAAATCGCCGTTCGCCGCTTCCTCTTCGTTATCATAATGGTGCGTGGGCAGAGTGGTTTCCAGTCCGTTCCATAGTCCGTACCAGGTGGTTCCATACGTCGCGCGCCGCTCCCGCGCGAATACCATCGGCGGCATTTCGCCGGATTTTTGCGCGCCTGCTTCCTGCCGAATGGCCTGTGTTTGCGCGCCATTATTTTGCGCCTGCGCCTTGTCGGCCAGCGGTTTTGCCGCCGCGTACAGCGCAACTAACGCCTGCCGATTGGCCTGCGCGCGAAAACGGTTCCACTCCTGGCTCAGTCTCTTTTCCAGTTCCCAACTATCGAACAGGGGCAGGCGGGTGTTGGCGCGTTGCTCTAACCCGCGTCCACTCTCCGGCTGCGGCATGTCTATGGGGTCGGCATGATGACCGCGCAGAAACGCGAGGCGAGCGGGTTCCGTATAGCCCAATTGCCCGGTTCCTGATGGGCGGCTAATATTAAGGGAATCAAGTTCGGCGTATCCTTGCGGGTCGGTTTCGCGCCACACGATCCCTGTTACGCCCGAACGTCGCGCAAGCGTGGATACCAGCCCGTTCAAGCGCGAGGTGACTTCGGGCGCGAATACGCTTGCCGTCAGGCGCGTGGACGGCTCCCCCGGCGGGTTATTGCCGTTAGCGGCGGCGAGCAGCGTATTGCGCTTGTGTTCGCGCTGCGCGTATTGACTGGAATTTTCCCCGGTAATCGTCAGGTCAACCTGATTTTGCGGCATGGTCGCGCCCCATTGAAAAATGTCTATCACGGGGTACAGCGCGATACCGGTTCCCTGCGTGATTTTCAGCGCATGAGTGAGCAGGTCGGGCGCGTCCGGCGCAAGGGTTGGGAAGGGCGTACCCCCAATCCGCGCCACGCCGTTGGTAAACACGACGAGCCACAGTTCATTCAGGCCCATGCGCTTCATTTTGGCAACGGTGTTGTCCACGTCGGCAGTCGTTCGACAGTCGGCAAGCAGCGCGCGATGCGGAATGGCAGCTATCAAACCGGCCATTGGCGGCAGAGATTCTTCGGGTGTATTGGTCCCGTTGGATTTGGGAGCGGGCAGGCGCGAGTCGCGCGAACGCCAGCCCGTCATATCGTGAAAGTTGTCGGATACCCACTGCCCGATGTCCGTATCAATCGGCCCATCTACGCCCGGAACCAACAACTGCACGGAGGGAACGGCATACATTTCCACAGGCCGCTCGAAATCAATCCCTTTGTAGGAACCGTCGGGGCTGGCCTGCATCGCCGCCTCGGAGTAACGTTTCAAAGCGTCCTGCTGACCGGGCGTAAGCTGGTCGAAGTTCAGTTCTATTGTCCGAAATGCCCCGCCGCCTAATTGTCTTAGCTCTTTGCGCGCCATCTGTTCGGGCGTGGGAGCCATACGGTCGCCAAAACTGCTGAGAGGACGTTTCCACAAAGCTCTGCTTTGCTGCAATTTGTCTTCCGCATCCGCAAGAGGTTTTGCGCGTTGCGCGGCGGCATCGCTCTGGAAATCGGCAATTTGCGCGCGACGCGCAGCCACGCCCGCAATATCATCCGTCAGCACATACGCAGGTCCAACGCGCCGATACGTTCCGGTCACGCATACGGCAAGTGCGCGGAGCCAATCTCCGGCGGGCGCAGGCTGACGAGCGCCTGTCAAAAGCAGGGGTTTCGCCTCATAATGCCGGTCAGCGTACAGTTCAAGCCCCGTTTTCTCGCTGACGCGGGCGATTAACTCCCCAACGGTTTTCACGCCCTGCGCAGAAACCAGAGTCCGCAGGACAGGCAGGCTGTAATTGAGCTGGCTTTTCTTGAGCGTGTTGGCGACAACGGAGCGAACGGTCGCGCCGTCTACCGCATCCTGCTCGAACAGATGGTCCTGATTGGCGACATCATAAATCGGCGGGCCTTTAGGGTCGCGCATACTTTGCGTCATACCCATGATGTCTTTTCCCGGCGTATGAACCGTAAAACTTGGCTTCATGCCCACGCGCAGGCGTCCGTTTTGCAGGGGGTTTTGCACCGTTCCCTCGCCGCCCCCGCCGCCGAGTTGTCCGGGCGTGGGGCGCAGGTTATAAGGCAGACTGCCGCCGGGAAGTAGAGCGAGAAACAGGCCGCGCTGCAATTCGCTGTTCATATCCGACAGGCCCAGACCGCGTTCACTCGTCAGCATTTGAAGCTGCGCGTCGTTCATATTGGCGGCAAGCAGGGTAAAGGCTTCGCGGGCGGGGATGTTGAGGTAGATATTGGGCAGGCCCAGATGGTCGTTGAGCAGGGTCATGGTTGCGGGCGCAACCGC
The DNA here is from genome assembly GCA_963817895.1 of uncultured Chthonomonadaceae bacterium. Classification (GTDB taxonomy): domain Bacteria; phylum Armatimonadota; class Chthonomonadetes; order Chthonomonadales; family Chthonomonadaceae; genus CAWFQB01. The sequence continues at coordinate 24,287 of CAWFQB010000001.1, read as the reverse complement.
CGTGACACCCCCATAGCGGCGCGTGGCATGTCCGTAAGCGGGCGCAATCTGCGTGACGCGCGAACCCGGCGGTGGCAACGCCGCGCCTAGAGCCAGCGGAGTGTTCTCCACATCCACGGCCAGCGCGGTTTCCCCCGTTGTTCCCAGTTCGCGCAGGGCATTGGCAAGCGTCGTCGGGCTTAGGAGACTGCGCCTGCCCAACCGCATCGGGCGCTTGCTGCGCTTCCACGCCGGACACGCCGAACAACAACGCCATACTCCAACCCAAACAACATGCTTGCATCCTCAATCCCTGACGCCCCCCCATGATGTTTCTCCTGTGTCCCTGTTTTCCGAACCGACAGTGTGAATATTACAGAGACGAGGTGAGGAGTGAAGGCGTTACATTTCTAATCGCAAAAAGTACAAAATAAGGGAAGGCGCAATGTATCTGCGCCTTCCCTCTACTATCAACTATCAATCTCATCAACTTCCTTGCTGCTCTTCCACCTTTTCCGGGGCCGAACCGACCTGCGTGATGACGTAGCCATCGTCGGACTTTTCCAGCACGTAGCTGACGAAGACGGTATGCTCGTTGTCGTCCTTGTCGCGGTAGGTGTGGCGGCCTGTAACCGTATAGATGCCGTTTTGCTTGCGCTGCACGTTGTCCAGTTCGAAGCGCGTGGTTTTTGTGGCGGTCAGGGCGTCGCGGGTCATGTCCAGATAGTCGCCCGCATCCATCGAATACTGGTACTTGCCGCGCAGGTATACGGCGATTCGCGCATCCTTGCGGACATGTTTGGCGAGCGGGTCCATCTTGCCGGTCTTCCACGCTTCGCGAATGTCGGCAACGGCAGTATCAAGCGCGGCATCCTTTGGGGCTTCCTTTACAGGGTCTTTACCCGTTCTGCGCGCGTTCTCGCCAACGCGATAGCTGCCGTCGTCCGCGTTGTTACGGTTCAGATAGTAGCCGTCCACGTCGTCGCCCCGATAGCCGTTATACGCGCCATCCTGCTGGTACACGGGATAGGGAACGTACACATACTGCGGCGGCGAAGCGTACACGCTGCCCAGCGTGATAAAGGGCGGGAACGCGCCGTAATAGAAGGCATACGGCGACAGGGCCGTGTAGCCGAACGAAAAGTACGGCGAGTAGTAGGGATAGTACGCCAGATCGCCGGGGAAGTAGCCGAACCCGCCATAGTTGCCATAATAGAAGCGGCCATGATTTGGGACGCCGAAGCGATACCGACGCGCTTCCGCCGAGTTGTTAAAGCGGTTGTAGCTGCTAGCCGGGTTGGCGATGATGCCGTTGATCGCGCCGGAATTGGTGCGCGTAACCCGTGCAGCAGGCATCTGAAAGGTCGTCTGCCCACCACGCGCGCCACCATTGATAATTCCACCCGGATATTGTGTAACAATTGTGCCGCCACCCGAAGTTTGCGTACCCGTCGCGCTGCCTGCCGGCCCCTGCGTTCGCGTCGTCCCGCCGGGAGTCTGTGTCCGGGTCGTGCCGTTATTCTGCCCGGTCTGGAAGTACATGGGCGAACCGATCCCTGTGCGGCTGTTCGGGCTATAATTCGCGCCGCCGTTCAGAATGCCTCCCTGTTCCGGTGACGTGGTAAACGTGGGTCGCGGCGTAACTGTCGGCGCGGTTCGCATTCCGCTTCCATACGAGGAACCGCCGCTGAACGACGGGCCGCTTCCCGAAAACGTTCCGCCTCCCCCATAATAGTGTCCACCGCCGAACGAAGGTGAAGACACGGATGGGCCGGAGGGCGGAGCCGTATGTACAGGCGCGGGCGGCGAGTAACTGCCGCGGGCGTCGCGCGCCTGCGCGCCTGCCATCAGGGGCAACGCGGCAGCCAGCAGAACACTCAGTATGGCGGGAGATAGGGTAGACTTTATCCGAGGGTACGATCCCGTTTGTTTTAAATTCACGTTATTCGATTTCATCCCGGTTCCTCTTTCTCATATGAAGCAAACACTTCACAAACACGGGTTTGGTCTTCCTGAACCAAACTTTTTAATTTCATGCTCTACTATGAATTACGTATCAGGCGCGGGGCATGTTTCTTAAATTTACGCGGACGCGCTTTACGCTGAATTTTGCCGCAGCGAACACGAACGCTTGCCGCATGAATACGGCAAAGCAGCGAACAATTCCTGCTTTGCGCGATAATTTTGCCTGTCAATTTAACAGCATACGCGCCATTGCGCGCAAGGTGACAGCAGGGAGACAATTTAACGCATGGCGCTTGCCCGTCCCGGCCTGGAAAAGGCCATCAACGATATACTGGAACGCCGGGGCGTGGACGGCAAGCGACTGTCGTATCGGCAGGCGGAGCGGCTGACCGGGCTTTCCACCGCCACCATCAGCGAACTTGCCAAAGGCAACGCCCGCACGAGCGACAGCCTGCGCCGGTTCGCGCAGGGATTGGAGGAGGACGCCACGCGCCTGATGCTGCTGGCCGGTTTCGTGCCGGAAGAGGTGTTTCCGTTGCGCGGCGCGGCGCATCAGGAAACTTCCGCCCTCTCTGCGCCGTTAGAACCGGAGACAGACTCAAAAGCAAGCAAGCAGGAAGCGTTATCGCCGGGTTCGTCCCTCGATTTCGGAAGAACGCGCCTGTTTGCAGCGGCTGGAACACGCCCTGACGCAGCTTCCGCCCGGTTCCGACCGCGAACTGTGGAAAGAACACCTATCCCACTGCGCGGATTTGCTGGAACGCTTTGTGGAACACGGTTTCAGAGTATAATTAAGGGCAATTACGTAGGGGAAGGGAAACAAGCGACGCATGAAAGCGATTGCAAAGGTGCAGGCCGGACCGGGAGCGCAGATTATTGACGCGCCGGAACCGAAAATTACAAAATCGGATCAGATCAAGGTGCGCGTGCTGGCAACATCCATTTGCGGCACGGATTACCATATTTACAGTTGGGACAGGTGGGCAGCAGGGCGCGTGAAGCCGCCGCGCATCATCGGACACGAGTTTGCCGGGGAGATCGTGGAAGTCGGCGCAGACGTGACGCATCTTAAAGTGGGCGATTACGTGAGCGGCGAAAGCCACTGGGTGTGCGGGCATTGCAAGCAGTGCCTGATGAACGAGCGGCACGTTTGCGCCAACACCCAAATTTTGGGGGTGGACGTGGACGGCTGTTTCGCGCCGTATGTGGTGGTGCCGCAGGGCAGCGCGTGGAAAAATGACCGCAGCGTGCCGCCCTATCTCGCGTGTATTCAGGACCCGCTCGGCAACGCCGTTCATACCACGCTGGCCGGCGAAGTGATTGGCCGTTCGGTCGCCATTCTGGGCTGCGGCCCGATTGGGATTTTCGCGGTTGCGGTGGCGCAAACGGCGGGCGCGTCCGATGTGATCGCAACCGACACGCGGGAATACCGGCTCGATCTGGCGAAACAGTTGGGCGCGGATTTAACCGTTGACGTGACGCGCAACGATCTGGAAAAGGTGATCGCCGAGCGCACGAACGGCGAGGGCGTGGATGTGGTGCTGGAAATGTCGGGAGCGCCAAGCGCGATACGACAGGCGATGCGGATTGCGCGGCGGGGTGGGCGCGTGTCCCTGCTCGGTATCCCCGCGCAGCCGGTCGAACTCGACATGGCCGAAGACATGATTTTCAAGGGCCTGCTGGTGCAGTGCATCGTGGGACGCAAACTGTACGAAACGTGGGACACAATGCGCGCCCTGCTCGCGTCCGGTCGCCTGAACATTGAGCCAGCCATCACGCACAAGCTACCGTTCGAGGATTTCGATCATGGCATGGCCCTGATGCGCGATGGGCTGTGCGGCAAGGTGGTCTTTGAAATGGATTGAGCATTGGATGGTGAAGATTTAAGGAGTTTTCATGACAACCACAACCACAGACACAAGCGCCCACGCCGGAGGAACGTTCCTGCTTGGCGGCGATTTAGCCGTCAACCGTATGGGATTTGGGGCGATGCGGATCACGGGCAAAGGGATTTGGGGCGAACCGGAGAACCCGGAACAGTGCAAAGCGCGTCTTGCGCCGCGCCATAGAACTCGGCGTGAATTTCATTGACACGGCGGATGCGTATGGCCCGGATGTGTCGGAAAACTTGATTGCCGAAACGCTGTATCCCTACCCCGAAGAGTTGGTGATCGCGACGAAGGGCGGATTGACGCGGCAGGGGCCGGACAAATGGCTTCCGGTCGGGCGTTCCGAATACCTGCGACAGTGCGTGGAGATGAGCCTGCGCCGCCTGAAATTGGAGCGCATTGACCTGTACCAACTGCACCGGATTGACCCGAAAGTTCCGGTCGAGGAGCAGTTGGGCGTCCTGACGGACATGCAGAAAGAGGGCAAAATCCGCCACATCGGGCTGTCGGAAGTGTCGGTCGAAGAGCTGAAAAACGCGCAAACGCTGGCGAAGATCGTCTCTGTCCAGAACTTGTACAACCTTTCCAACCGCAAGGCCGAGGACGTTCTGGCGTACTGCGAAGAGAACAACCTGGGCTTTATCCCCTGGTTCCCGGTCGCGGCGGGCAAACTCACGCAACCTGGCGGGCCATTGGACAAAGCCGCGCAGGGGCATCACGCGACGATGGCGCAACTGGCGCTTTCCTGGCTGCTGAAACGTTCGCCCGTAATGCTGCCCATTCCCGGCACGTCGTCCGTCGCGCATTTGGAAGAAAACGCTGCTGCCGCGAGCGTCGAACTGACCGATGCCGAGTTCGCTTCTTTGACTCAGTGATTGCTCGGGCGTAACTTTTCAAGAACCTCCAGAATGTTGCGTCCGGCAGAAATGTCGGATAAGGATTGAGACAAACGGGCTAACTTCAATACCGTTCAAATTGTGACTAACAGCCAAAAGCCGCTCCTGAATTTTTCAGGAGCGGCTTTTGTGTTGCGCGGAAGTCGGCATTTACTTCATCAACTGAAGCTCTTTGTGGGCGTCAATGCCCTGCGTCAGCACGGCAATGGCGTGACGCGCTTTCTTCTCCTGCGGCGTCAGGTCTTTGGCGGTGGCAAGCCTGTGCAGGCGTTTCTGCACGTCTATCAGGGATTCCAACGCCTTGTCGATCTGTTCGCCAACCGACTCGCCGCTTGCCGGCTTTTCGCGAATGTACTGGTTGAACATTTCCTTCATGTCGTTGCCGACCTTCGTTACGGCGGCGGGATCGTTTCCGGCGTCCAGCATACCCTTGACATCCTCCTTATGCTCTTCGAGAAGGCCGTCCACCTTGTCACTGAGTTGCTTGGAAGTGTCTGTGCAGTATTTGGTCAGGTCCTGCTCCACCTTATCTGCCAACTGCTGGCGGTATTTGGGCAGTTCGGCAAGCGCGTAGTCCGGGGTTTTTTCGATGTACTGCGGAACCTGCTCCTTGACCTGCCGCACGAATTCCGGGCCGTTGTCACCGATCTGCTGCATCATAATGCCGTCCGCAACGCTTGCGGCATTGGTCGGCTCAAGGTTGTCCTTGAACGTCTTGGTGATATAGCCCAGGTAGGCAAAGACGAACAGCAGCGCCAGAACACTGACGATTTGCGTGACGCGCAGGGACGAGCGTTCGCGCTGCAATTCCGAAGCCACGTAGCGATCCGCCGCGTCGCCCGATTGCACCACCACCGCGCCGCCCGTGACGGGGGGCGGGACAGGCGTAGGATTTTTCTGCGGCTCCGGGCTGGAGGTAAAGTGATCGGACATTATTTTTTCCCCTTTCCGGCATCCGTTGTGGCGGCGGGCCTGGTTGTCCCGCTTTTGCCGTCATCGGAGGTACTTATATTCTTCAAGTCGTCATGGGCAATCTCAAAAACCGTGAGCGCGAGTTCCCAGGACGGCGGCTCGCTTTTGGCGCTTGGCTCTGAGTTTTGAATCAGCGTCATATCGGTGACAATATCATCCAGCGCCTGCTTGTGCGCGCTAAACAGCGATGCGCTGACATCCGCCACCTGATCCTGCGCTTCTTTGGTCAGGTTCGTCATCAGTCCGCTGACCTTCTCCTCGTTGGCGTCGGGGAACATGGCGCGGATTTTCTTGTCATGGTCTTTTACGGCTGCCGTAAACGTCTGATCGAAGACTTTGTTGCCCCGTGTCGTCAGGTCGTCATTGAGCAGGTGCAGTTGATCCGTTGTCGCCTTGACCAGTTCCGGGGTGCGTTTGTTCAGGTTTTGTATGGCGCCCGCGTAATCCACGCCGCGTACCGCCTCCTCGCCATACCTCTGAATTTCGGGAAGGGCATGCTTTTGCACATTTTCGCTCAGTTGCTTTTGGAAAGCGTCACGTGTTGGCCCCGGGTCTTTCAACCCGTCAACAGCGCTTTTCAGCGAAAAAATACACCACAGCACAATCATGAGTATTCCCGCAGTGGTTCCCCATGACCAGTAGCGTTTTTGCCGCCGAAGCGCTTCCAATTCCTGAATCTGTTTGCTGACGGGTTCCGTCTGCATGGCAGTCTCCTTTTGATCTTGCGATCACATCTATTCACGGATGATACATTCCACCTGAATCTGCAAACCTGAATGGGCGCAAGCAGCCTCGCGCCCCGCAAACTCGTCGCTCACCTTTGCAACGAACCCCTGAAAAGAAAACGTTCGCGTATCGAGGGTGAAACGTTGGGAGGATAGTGACCTTTCCACGCGGTTGCAACCTTGATACGCGAACGTGTAGTGCTTATGCCGATATTCTGGCTTTCGTTCACGCCCGGAATACTGACCGGGGAACCGAACCAACAAACAAAAGACGCAGGCGAACGGAGAGTTGTTCCTGAAATAGATTCAACGCCTCATTCCGGCGGCAGGCCGCAAAACTGGCGGTACAGCCGAACCACGCGCTTTACATAGCCCTGCGTCTCTTTATAAGGAGGAACGCCCTTATACTTTTTTACCGCGCCCGGTCCCGCGTTGTACGTCGCCATTGCCAGCCGAATCTGCTCGATGGACAGGGTTCCATTCGGGCCGCCCATGCTTCCAAAACTGTCCAGATCAGAGCGCAGGTTGACGATAGAGCCGTAAATGTTATCTTTGATGTCGTAGCCGTTGTGCAGTCCCAGACTTTTCACTTCGTCCGGCATCAACTGCCCCAGTCCCATCGCCCCGGAATGGCTGGTGGACATGGGATCGAAGTCCGATTCGGCGATCATCATGGCCGTAACCAGACGCGGATCAACATTGTACTTGTCCGCGAACCCCAACAGATAATACGCGATTTGCGAGGCGAGGTTCGCGCCCAGTTTGCGGTTGTGGTTATAGATAAAACTGTAGTAAGCGGGGTAGCAGTCCCGAACGCGCGGGCCGAGGGTTCCGGCTAAATCGGGCGGGGCGGCGGGGAGTGGCGCGGGCGTTTGGGGACGGAAAAAGCTGCCGCGTGACGGTGACGACTCGCGCGGCGCCGATTTCAGCACCTGCTGATGCCAGCGTTCGCGCTCCTGCCGCGCCAATTCCGCTTTACGCGCCTGTAACGCCGCCTGCGCCGCGCCGGCTTTATCCAGCGCGTCCACTTCGCTCTCCGCTGCCACCGCCAGAACGGTCAGGGGAAGCGTGTTGCCGCTGCTGCCTTCAGCCACGCGGACAAGAACGCGGATATGCGGCGCGCTGCCCGCCCGAATCGGACCGGCTTCGGCAAGCGGCACTTCCAGCGTGGGCGCGCTGCCGTCCTCCAGACTCAGCATGATGGACAGGCTTTGCGCCCCTTCCGCCACGCCCCCTACTGTGCCGCGCAATTCCAGAACACGGCCCACGTATTTCGCGGCGTCGGCCTGCGCGTCGGCATAGGAGAGTTTGAGATCACAACGGGATTGGCGGCGCATCTGCGCGTACTGCGCCACAGTGCTGGCTCGACTGACATTTGCCGTCAGACACAAGCCGCAGCCGAGCAAAAGACCGGGCAGAACCAACAGGGCGCGTATGCGAAATGAGCGACCGGCAGAAGACAACACAGGCAGGACCTTTCGCAAAACAGAAGCACAGTGAAACGCAAACAAAAATTCCAACGAATCTTTTAAGTGGGTAACACGCGAGGGTAAAGCGTTTGCGGCAGGGCAAAAACAAAAGGAGAACGGAGAGGCCGGGATTCGAACCCGGGGTGACGTGTTTAAAGCACACCACAACTCATTAGCAGTGAGCCGCTTTCGACCACTCAGCCACCTCTCCACAACCATATAATTCACTATCGCCCACGCCCTGTATTCAGGTGAAGATGTCAGGAACAGGAACGATGGTGAAATTGTTGAAAATATTGTAGCATAGTTCGCGCCAAATTGCAACGGTACGGCGCAAACTGTTTGAATCGCGCTACAATTTTTCAAAACCGTTCCGGGTTGTGAGAATATTTTGCGCATTGCGCCTAACAGCGCCACGATGACCGCTTGCGCTTCGCTCTCTTAAAGAAGACAGCCAAAACAGGGGCTTGTTTTTTCGCGCCGAATATTGTACAATGCCTTACAGATAATCTATAAACGGTAATTTCTGTTCGATTGGAACGTATACACAGATACCTCTTTCGGAACGGCCTTGCCGACGCAACAGCGCCGAAGCCGGCTAACCCCGGACGAAATCAGACAGACTTCACAGGGAGCGATAACATCATGGCAACTTTGGAAATGGCCCAGACTACGGGCGTTGTTCTCAGCGAACGCGCGGCGGAAGAGATCAGCAGCCTGCTGGAGCGGCAGGGCAAATCGGACGCGGCGTTGCGCGTCTTCGTATCGGGCGGCGGCTGCTCCGGCCTCAACTACGGCATGGCGATTGACGACGAGGTGGAAGAAGATGACTTCACGTTCGTCTGCAACGGCGTCAAAGTGGTGGTAGACCCCCACAGCATGCCCTACATCAAGGGCGCGTCCGTGGATTACGTCGAGGACGTGATGGGCGGCGGCTTCAAGATTGACAACCCCAACGCGGTGCGCTCCTGCGGCTGCGGCAGTTCGTTCTCCACCGAAGACGCGCCGGAACCGACCAGCGGCGGTAGCTGCGGATCAGGCTGCGGCTGCCATTAATTGGTGGCTGGTGATTGGTAAAATGCGGAGCGTATAGGTTAGATGCCTGTACGCTCCGCTTGTTTTGCCTGCGGGTTGGCTTGTTTGCGCGCGGCGTTTACTCGAACGCAGCAGCGTGACATACCCGGCCTGCTGAAAATGATGATCGTGGGCGAGAACTTCGACAATGCCCTCCTGCTGACAGATTACAAAGGACGCGCAATCCGTCAGGCTCCATTCCTTGTCAGGCCGTTGCTTGTACAAAGTAAAGGCGGTTGCAAACAGTTCCGGCGTTTGAGGAACGATACGCACTGTGTTCGCCTGTCGTAACTTCTCCACAAACTGCCAAGCCGCTGCGCGGCGCAGATCACCTTGCGCCGAAGCGCCGTCCAGAAGCTCCGTCAGCACCATTTCACTTGTAGTAATCGGACGCCTGCCGAACTTCTGCGCTGCGGCAACAGCGGCAGTATGCAAAATATCCGACTGAGATGAAAGCGCGATCCAGTAGCCTGTGTCTGCAAAAATAGGTGTCATTCTTTCACCTTTGGAGCGCCATGCAGGTAGTGTTTGTAGTTTGTCGCATAATCCGGTGGCAACTTCATGCGTTCCGCTTCCGGCAAAGAGCCGAACGTTTCGGCGGCAATACGCAGGATAGATTCGCCTGCCGTCTCTTCGCGCGCCACATCCTTACCTGCATAGGGTGAGGACAATAATTTTTGCAGCGCGTATTCTGCCAGCGTAAGCCCCTGCTGCTCCGCTTCGGTTCCAAGCTTTGCCTCGACTTCCGGCGGCAATTCCAGCGTCAGGGTCATGGTTAACCTCCTTTTTCGTGTTATCAGAGCGTGTTGCGATTGCCTCTATTCTACACCTTTTGACGGGTTATGACAACCTGTACGGATTATTTGCCGCGTACAGAATTGTAGGCTTGCGCAAGGTTCTTCATGCCTGCCGCGACTAAGCCGCCGTCAGAGCCGACTGCCAGAAACGTGTAGCCGTCCGCTATGGCCGGGGCGATCTGTTCCGCGCTTGCCAGCAGGGTTCCCGTCACCTTCCCTGCATTTTTGGCGGCAGCGATTACCTTTGCGATGGCGGCGCGGAACTCCGGGTGGGCGTACTGCTGCGGGATACCTAAATTCACGCTCAAATCCAGCGGCCCGACAAACAGCACATCTACGCCCTCGGTTTGCGCGATGGCTTCCACATTGGCAACCGCTTCCCGCGTTTCGATCTGTACAATCGTGAGCAGGCTGTCATTGGCCTGCGCGAAATAAGCGTCGAAGTTCATGCTGAAACCGGCGGCGCGGGTGAACCGGGCTACGCCGCGCCTTCCCTGTGGCGGGTAGCGCATCATCGCCGCCGCCTGCCGCGCCTCTTCGGGCGTATTGACATAGGGAACCATGATTCCCGCCGCCCCTAAATCCAGCGCGTGTTTGCACAGTTCCGGGTCGTTCCCTGCCAATCGCACAATGGCGCAGGTATCCGTCGCGTCAATCGCCTGCAATTGGTGCAGCAGGGTCTCTTCATCCCCCGCGCCATGCTCCCGGTCAATCAAGAGCCAGTCCAGTCCGGCATGGGCGGCAATCTCCGCCGTGATACTCGACGCCAGATTCAGCCACGTTCCCGCCAGTACCTCGCCCCTAAGCGCGCGCTGTCGCAGTGTTTTCATACCTTTTCTCCTGCCTCCTGCAACAACGCCTGAATATAGCCCCAGCAGAACGCGAAGGCTTGCGCTCCGCCCGTGTCGCCCTCGATGGCCGGAACATGATCCGGCATAATCATGCCTTCATAGCGGACCTCTTTGTAGGTTCGCAGGGCGCGGGGCATGTTGACCGCGCCGTTGTCAGGGAAGCACTCGCTGAAGTGGAGATAGCCGCCCTGTATGTTGCGGAAATGGACGTTGAAGATTTTGCCCCGCGTCCCGAACCAACGTATCACATCGAAAATTTCCTTGCCCGGATCGTCCAGCATTTCGGAAATGGTTCCCTGACAGAAGTTCAGGCCGTGATAGGGACTCGGCATAGTTTGGACAAACCGCTTCAAGCCCTCTACATTATCTATCGCGCTGTGAGATACCCCGGAATGCCTTGCCCCGCGCCAGTCCCGGATCGTTGGGGTGGCAGCAGATGCGGACTTTCGCCTCTTCTGCGGCGGGAACGACGCGCTTGAGAAAATAAGTAATGCGCTCCCAATACTCGTTTTCACTAACCTCACCCGCAAGCGTAAGCGGCGTTTGGGGCGCTTTGTCGTACGCGAATGTGCTATACTTCGCGCCGCCCCTGCCCATTGTGGTTCCTGTTCGGACAACGCCGAGCATGGTGAGATTATACTTCACGGCGGGAATACCGGCCTTGCCCGCGTTACGAATCATCTGAATCATCTGCTCGATTTCGCGGTCGCGGGCGGGCGATTTGCCGAGCAGAATGTTGGGGGTCTCCTGCTTCTCAATGGCGACCGAACTCATCGGCAGGGGAATCATGTCCAGTTGGACGCCGAAACTCTCGATGCGCTTGCGGAATCGGGTCAGCCCGTCCACGCTCCAGTTGTCGTCCATGCCAGGCGAAGGCAGGCCGCTGCAAATATGCGTGATGCCGAACGCGGCAAGCGCGCGCAGGGTCTTCTCGCTATGGTCGTGCTGATGCCCCGCCACCATGCGCCCCACTTTCGCGTTTGCGCGTTCGCCGGGTTTTACAGCAGACGATGCTTCCTGTGCGGCATGGGCGGATACGCCGAGGGTTGCGGCTCCCAATCCGCCTGCCGCTGTCAAAGACTTGCTCAAAAACTCTCTGCGCTTCATAGATATTTATTCCTCAACTGAAAGCGGAGAAGGCTGCGCCCGGACACAGACTATCCCGTCAGGCAACGGCGTAGTCTGTGTCCGGGCGGCGAGCAGGATGTTTGAAGCCGAGAACGATATGTTCGCGGGGGATGCCCGCGTTGACAAGCTGTTCTGCAAGGCAAAGTTCCGTGCCGTCATACTGTAGCCAGACTTTCCCGTTCAGCACATCCAGATGGAGATAAACGTTATCAATCCGCTTTTTGCCCTGCCAGCCTACCTGTCCCACCTGATAGTGTCCCTGTGTATCATCGAAAACCGTCTCGGTGCGCAGGTCGGAATCCTGCGGGAACAAGCAGGCCGCCTCGGTAAGCGTTTGTTTTACAATTTCCCTATATCGGTCGTCTCTATCCATTTGAGAGGCTCCTTTCCTTAACCAATTGTAATGCCATAAGGATCATGCGTGATTATCCAGCCTTCCCGAATCAGGGCGTCTTTGACGACGGAATGGTATTTGTCGAGCGCGGGCATGGCTTCACTTTCTGGATTGGCGGGCGTATGAGGGCTACTCGCGTTTATTTGTGGCTGCTTCCTCTGTGGCAGCTTCAACCCCGGCCACTGCCTCGGCCAGTTCTACGTGTAAAGCGGGGTCGAGCGGCAGTCGAAAGGCGACAATCGCAGCGACGATATAGGAACCCGCCAGCAGGAACAGCCCCAACTCGTAATTATGGGTGGCATCTTTCAGTTTGCCCATCAGGATAGGACTGAAAAAGGAACCCATGTTGCCGACGGAATTGATGAACGCGATGCCGCCCGCCGCCGCCGCGCCGCTGAGAAAGCCCGTTGTCAGGGCCCAGAACGGCCCTGTCCATGCCGCGCCACCGATAGCGACGATGCACAGCCCTACCATAGTCCACACGGGCGAGCGCGTTTCCGCTACCATTGCCACGCCTGCCGCGCAAATAATTGTGCCGATAACGACATACCAGCGCCGTTCGCGCGTTCTGTCGGAATGAATGGCGACGGCAAGAAGCGTGATGCCGTTGATGAGGGCGGGAATCACGCCGATGTTGAGAATAAACGTGTTGCTCCACGTCGAGCGCTGCTGCAACAGCAACTGCTGGAAAAAGCCCAGTCCCGCGCCGCTGAAGATGATGATGAAGAACAGAGCGCACAGGTGCAGGACGCGGGGATAGCGCAACGCCTGCCCGATAGACATGTGGTGGTATTTCTGGCGGTGGGTTTGTTCGCGGGCAAGGGTTTTTAATAGCCACGCCCGCTCCGCGTCTTCCAGCCAGTGCGCCTTTTCCGGTTTGTCGGTCATATAAAACAGCACGACGAACCCCAGAAAGAACGAGGGGATGCCCTCCATCAGATACAGCCATTGCCAGCCCTGCAAGCCGCCAATGCCGTTCATTTTCAGCAGGAGCGCGCCAAGTGGCCCGCCCACAATGCCCGCCACGGTTCCGGCCACAATGAACGCCGACCCCGCCCGTCCCCGGATATTGTTGGGAAACCAGTAGGTCAGGTACAAAATCATGCCGGGGAAAAAGCCCGCTTCCGCCACGCCAAGCAGGAAGCGCAGAATGTAGAAACTCATGGGCGAGCGCGTCAGCATCATGGCAGCGGCAATGATACCCCACGTAAACATGATGCGCGCGATCCACCGCCTGGCCCCAACCCGCTCCATGATGATGTTGCTCGGCACTTCAAACAGGAAATAGCCGACAAAGAAGATGCCCGCGCCAAACCCGTACACGCTGGCGCTGAACTTCAAGTCCTGCTTCATGGTCAAGACCGCCGTGCCGACGTTGGAACGGTCAAGAATCGCGAAAATGTACAGCAGGAACATAAAGGGGATGAGGCGCGCCGCCACTTTGCGCATCGTAACGCGCTCTAACTCCGCGTCTTCTCCCGATAGTGGCATGGCATCCGTTTTCGTCATTGAAATATTCCATTCTCAACCATTCAACAGGAAGCAATTCACCGCTCAATTCTGCTCAAAAAGAAGCGCGAACAAGCTGTTCCGGCGGCGTTTGCTGTCCTGCGGCAACGGCTCTCAATAGTACGGTTTGCTGCGCTTGCGTTGGCTCCGAAGAAGCGCGTACCAGAGTGTCGGGCGCGGGCAGGTGGGCGGTATTGGCGTGGGTCAGAGGAGTACCGGGATCAATTTCAACCACCTTGTTGCCAATACAATCCCAAATTTTGTTTGTCAAATATAGGCAACAACCTATAACAGTAAAGACAATTATCATCGTTGACGTAGAAGAGGTATATTCACCACGTTTGTTTAACCTTCCGTGATCGTTTTGCAGCAGTGGAACTACGAACAATAGCGCGCATAGTGAAATGGCTAAAAATGTCGTAATACCGACACCTACCCATCCCAGCCGCTTCGCCTGCGCCTCGACATATTCCGCTTTGCTGACAATGCGCTTACCGGTCGTCTCCAACTCCATCCCTGCGCCTCCCACTCTCCTTTGTTTCTCTTGTGCCTGAACTTCAACGAATTACGGCAAACTTCCTCTGTTCCCTTTCATTGCATCAGGCGCTTACGTCGAGCGGCGGCGAACTCGCTGATCGCTAATCCCAACACAACGGCGCAGACCAGCCACTTTCCGCCGATATTGTAGAGAATCGCAACTACCCAGTTGATGTGGCGAGAGGGATCGTGTGAGTTCTCGAAATCCGTAAAGTACCAGAACATAACTGGCGCGCAAGCAAGCAGAACAAGGCCCTCGAAAACGTTCTTTTTCCACGAAGATGTATTCGCCGTCTGGCGCATAGCGTACCGTCTCCTGTTGTTTGATAGTTGGAAAACGTAGCAGTCAAACCCTCAACAGGCAGTATATCAAAATGCGGGCAGAGTGTCAACATTCACGCGCAGTGATTTTGCATATCCCGAACACCCGAACACCGAATACCGAACTGTTAGAAACCATCATGCAGGGCGGATTGGGCGGCGTTGTAGCCGCACATGCCGTGAACGCCGGGGCCGGGGGGCGTGGAGGACGAGCAGAGGTACACGCCTTTCATCGGCGTTGCATAGGGGTTGATGCCCGGAGTGGGGCGCAGGAACAGTTGGCGTATATCTACCGTGCCGCCGCCAATATCGCCCTCGACGAGATTGGCGTTGTGCGCGGACATTTCGCTGGCTTTGATGCTTGCCCGCGCAAGGATGAGGTCGCGGAAGCCGGGGGCGAACCGCTCGACCTGCGCTTCGATGCGCCCGGTCATATCCTCCTTGCAACCGAGCGGGACGTGACACCACGCCCAACCGGTATGCTTGCCTTCGGGGGCGCGTGTCGGGTCGAACGAGCTTTGCTGCACCACAAGCACAAATGGACGGTCGGGAATCTCGCCGTTGATCGGCATGTTTTCTGAGGCGATTAACTCTTCCAGAGTGCCGCCCAGATGCACGGTTCCGGCCTGCATACATTCGGGCGCTTTCCACGGAATGGAGCCACTCAACGCCCAATCTATCTTGAAGGACGCGGGGCCGTAGCGATAACGCCCCCACTGCTGACGAAATTCCAGTGGCATTTTGTCGCCCACAATGGTTAATGCCTGACGGGGGGTAACGTCCAGAAATACCGTCTGGCTTGCGGGCAATTCATCCAGCGACGCGACGCGGGTATCCGTCTGGATTTTGCCGCCGAGAGAACGCAGATACGAGGCTAGAGCATCGGAAATGGATTGCGAGCCGCCCTTGGCTATGGGCCAGCCAGTCGCGTTGCCCGTAACGCCGAGCATCAGGCCGAACGCGCCGGAAATGGGATTGGTGAGCGGCGTCCCGGCATGGGCAGCAATCCCTGCCAGCAACGCCTGCCCTCTATCTGTGCGAAACAGCGATTTCGCCAAACCCGCAGCGGAACGGGCGGCGTACCAGCCCAACCGCGCCATCAGCAGCGGGTGTTTGGGTACGTGAATGGGGGGCGCGAGCGCGTCCTCCAGCACGTCCTCCCAATGCGCGGCAAAGTCGGTCATTAGCCGTTTGTACGCCCGTCCATCCTTGCCCAGCCGGTCGGCAGTGGCGTCAACCGAGCGATCCAGAACCCCGGCTTCCCCGGTATCTAAAGGATGCGCAAGCGAAAACGGCGGGTGTATCCATTCCAGCCCGTGTTCCGCAAGCGGCAAGCGCCGAAAAAACGGCGACGCGAAGCCGAGCGGATGCGCGGCGGAACAGATGTCGTGCCGAAAACCCGGCAGCGTCAATTCCATTGTCCGCGCCCCGCCGCCCATCTGGTGTTCCGCTTCCAAAACCAGAACCGAACGCCCCGCCTGCGCCATCACAATCGCCGCCGCCAGTCCGTTCGGCCCCGACCCCACCACAACCGCATCGTACTCGCTCATAATTGTCACTCAACCATTCATTACTTCCACACCAATGTTGTCGCTCGTAAACCATCATCTTATTCGCGTGTATTCGCGTTCATTCGCGGCTAAGTTCTCTTTATGTTCTTACCGACGGCTACGCGGACGCCCATAAAATAAGCCTGTGCAAACGCCATAAGTCATTGCCACAGACCACGTAACCATCTGCATCCCGAAACTGCGCTTGTGTGTGGGGCGTTCCGTGCCGGTTTTCACGGCCCCGCCCCAATTGGGAAAGGTAATGACATAGATAATCATACCGAGCAGGGTTCCGCCCACAAGGGGATTGACGGGCTGCTTCTCCTCAATCTTTTCCACCGCAGCGGCGTAGCCCGCGCCCCACAACATGCCATACCCGAAGTGAAACAGCGTTCCCAATGTCCAGCGGGTGGCCTTGGTGGTTTCCAATCCCGCGTTTTCGGCAACCTTCCCGACAAGACGCGGCGCAATATCGGCATCCTCATCGGGGCGCAACGGAAAAAGTATCTCCTCGGCCTTCCCCACCATTACCTGAACGGTACTCGCCGCCAGTCCGGCAAGCGCCCCCCGAATCAATTGAGCGGCCAATTTATTCATGCTTCTACTCCTGAATACGTGAAGTTTGTAGTGAATACACGCAAGTGGCGGGCGGGAAGTTCCGGGGTCAGGTTGTTAGTTGTTAGGTTGTCAGCTTGTTAGGTATCCATGAAAATGCAAGTGAATAACAGTCTACTTTGAACGCGACAAGTTCTTGAAGTGAACACCCAACAACCTGACAACCTAACAACTAACAACCTAATCCCGGAACAACGCGCGGGCAATCGCTGTCTTACGGCGAAGAAACGGGTTTTATATACATGGGGAGGATTGTGGTGCAGCAGACCAGCGCGAGTGAACAGGCTACAAACAAACGGGAAGCGCAGGCTCCGTGGCGATTTGGCAGCAATTGGCCGTCCGAATACCTGCGCGCGTTTATTGCCGGACTTGCCGACCGCAAAACCAACTACGGCGAACCGCCGGAAAACCTGACCGAAGAGGCGGGATGGACGGTAGATGGCGCGGAGTCCTCGCTTGGAACCGAAGCGCCGGGACTTCCTGTTGCGGACGGGCTGTTCGAGCGGGCGAAGCAGGGCGTTATCAACTACGACTTTTCCGACCCGCGCATTGTCGTCGGGCATTATGACCCAAAATCGCGCTTGATTGGACGCAACATGGCGCTGGAAATCAAAGTGTTGGGACTGCGATTTTTGGGCGCGACGCGGGTCATGGACGCGCGGGAAGAGAACACCGCTACGGAAAGCATTTTCGGCTACCGCTACGACACGCTGGAAGGCCACTTCGAGCGGGGGTTTGAGTGGTTTCTGCTGACGAAAGACCATGCGACGGGAGATGTGCGCTTCAAGATCGAAGCGCACTGGCGCGTGGGCGCGTTCCCCAACTGGTGGAGTAAATTGGGTTTTCTGCTCATCGGACAGTTTTATCGCCGCTGGTGGCGCAACCTCGCGCCCGGTCGCCTGAAAGAACTGGCGCGTAAGCCGATTACCAAAATGACCGAAAGCGCGGACGGCCTCGCGCACCGGGGCGATGTGGAACCGCAGAGGTCAGGGGAGTAGGTTGTTAGGTTGTTAGGTTGTTAGGTTCTACGTGTACAGACGGTTAGATCGAGACACTCAAGTATTTCAACTAACAACTAACAACTTAACAACCTAACAATCTACCCAAAGGAGTATGCCGTGCCGGACGCATTGACGCGAGAAGAGCAGTGGGAACGATTGAAAACGTGGCTGCGCGAAAATATCGAGGCAATTGAGCGCGGCGATCTGGAACGCCTGCCTGCTTCGTTTACGGGTGAGCGTGGCGAAGCGGCAGTGGAAGCGTACCAGACCTGCCAGCAGGCGATGCGCTTTCTGGAGAATTGGGAACAGTTCGGCCTGCCGCGCTCAAAGCCGGTGGAATGATTGGTGAGGTACGCTCCTTTAGCGCGGTTTGGACGGAATTGTTTCCCTTTCCGCTTCCTCGTCGGGGTCGTCGCGGAGGATGGAAGCGGTTTGCGCGGCCTTTTTGTATTCCGGGTCTTTGGGGTCTTTGGCCTTTTCCGGGTCGAACATGCGCGGGTCAACGCCAACGCATGTATACGGGCGGTAATCCGGCGTGGTCGTGAAGCAGTCGGAAAAGTCGTTGGCAAGCGCGTCGAACATGTTGAGCGGCGGCAGTCCCAATATCTCATAAAGCGTCCGGTGCATGCTGACAATTGTAGTGTGACGATGTGATACATACCCGTGTTTGGCGAACGGGCTAATGCACAGCAGTACGCTGCGTTGCGCATCTATGTGGTCCGGTTCTCCCCCCGCATCGTCCTGCGTAACAAAAATCGCCATGTTTTTCCAGTACGGAGTGTGTGATAAAAACTCCACAACCCTCCCCAGCGCCAGATCGTTGTCTGCCATCCACGACGCGACATACGGATAGCCCTTCGCCGCGTTCGGCCCGGTTCCATGATCGTTGCACAGGGCGATGTTGAGGAAAAAGGATGAGGGATGAGGGATGAGGGATGAATCCTTTCCTGCTCGTATCTTGTATCTCGTATCTCGTATCTTCTCTTCTTTTCCCTTTTCCCTTTTCCCTCTTCCCTGTAAGAAGCGCGCCGTAAAATCCTGCATGAACCAGTGGGCGCGGTACTGGTCGGGGATGTTCATGTTGAAGATAGGATATTCGCGGCAGGTGTTGTCGTAGAGGACTTTCGGCATGGGGATGTTGACTGTTTCGCGCGCGCCCGTCCGCTTTTCGTTGTCGCCCTCGTCCACGCCCGCGAACTCAAAGCCCTCGCCGTAGTTGCGGAAAGGGATGCCGTGCCGCGCCAGATGCTCCCACATGGAACCGGCTTCCGGGTAGTCTTCCGGGGCAAGAGAGCCGTTAGAGCCGAAGGATGCGCGCCTGCCGGGAGCCGTACTGTTCAGTTTGAAGTTCCAGCCCAGCGTGTACAGCATCTGGCAGAAGTTGTCGGGTTGTACGCCCACAAGCCAGCGATGCCCCACGCCGGACGCTTCGGGTTCCATATAAAAGTTATCGCTGACGGTGAACTGCCGGGCCAGCGCGTTGTGGTTGGTCATTACAGGGGCGTCGTTTAATGTGGGCTGTCCGGGAGCGGCAATCTTCTGATGCAGGCCCCAGCGCAGTAACGTTGGATCGTCGTTCGCGCCGGGAATGTGGTCGAAGATGGTATCGTAGGTGTGGTTTTCTTTGGTGATGAAAACGACGTACTTGATTTGTTCGGAGGGTTTGCCGGGAACAGTGGGAATCAGGGGACTGGCAAGCGTTTCGCGCTCCGCGCTGCCATCCACAATTCCGTTGTAAGCGAGCGTGTTCGCGGTCATGGGCGCGAGTTGGGCATTGGTCGGCGCGTCTAAGACGGACAGAACGCCTTTGAGATGCAGAAACGCGCTGTCGGGGATGGATTTGCCCGCGTTGGGGCCGTTGCCAAAGCCGCGAAAGCAGATGCACAGCAGTTTTTTGCCGTCCGGGGACACGGCAACGCGATAGGGATACCACGCGGTAGGAATGTGTCCAATCACTTTGCCGCTTTTGGTGTCAATCACCCCAATCGCGTTGAGGCCGGACTCCGCGACATACAGGCGGCTGCCATTCGGGGAAAGCGCCATGCCAGACGGAGCCACGCCGCGCAAACGGGCAACAAGTTTGGAAGGCCGAATGGGAACGCGCCGCGTGATCTTATTGGTCCGCAAATCCAGCCGCTCGATACTGTCGTTGTTGCCGTTGGAAATCCACAACCCGCCCGGTTCGGAGGCATTTCGGCTCCATAACGAGGAAATTGGGCGCGCTGCCGCCCACGGTTTTGCCGTTGTCGGAAGCCGCGCCGACGAGCAGGCCGGTTTTGACCCGGCTGACGACGCGGGGCTGTGAGGGCGAAGATACGTCCACGCCCCACACGGAAAACGACTCAGGCGGCGTTGGGATCGCCCAAACCGGGAATACGCCTGCCCTCAAACTCGACGCCCTCTGTCGCTTCTTTACTCGGAAACCCGAAGGGCGGAAACGTCAGGCCGCGCTTGTCGTTTGCGTCGGAAGCGGGAAGGGGAACCGGACGGTATTCAAACATGCCGATGTTGGCGACGTATACGCGGCTTCCCTGCACGGCAAGCGCGTACGGATAACGCCCGACCGCAACGGCTCCCGCCACTTTGCGCTGAACTGTATCCACAACAATCAGGCGAAAATTGGTCACATCCGCGCAGTAGAGCGTGGTTCCTGCCGGACTGAGTTTGATGTCCATCGCGAAACTATCGGCCCATGTTCGCCCGCCTGTCTCGCCATTGAGCGCGATGCTGCCGGTTACTTGATGCGCGGCCACGTCCACAACGTAGATTTCGCCGCTTTCGCCGCTGCTCCAGTACAGGGTTTTGCCGTCGGGCGCAAATACCGCCGCGCCCGTGTTGGTACGCCGCCGCTGGCGGGCAGGCGTATCATTATCCCCGGCCTCCATCGTAATCGGTGTTACGGTCGGCTTGTCGCTGTTCCATTGCGTAATCAACTGTCCCACGCCCTCACTGGCGACAAAGGCCGTCGCGCCATCGGGAGCAAGCGCGAGACCATGCGGCCAGCGGGCGAGGGGCAGATGTTTGCCGACAGGTTTCAGATAGCGCCCGGTCGGGAGAATGGTCAGGCCGTTGGGGTCGTGTTTGGCATAGGTGTTGACGGAGGGCGCGTGAAGATAGGGCGTTGGGGTTTGCGCCCGCACAGCGGCAACGACAACTGTGGCAAGCAGTAACAGGCAGACAAGGCGGAAACCGGCGTGGCGGACGCGGCTGAAGAACTCACCTTACGCAGGCGCACTCATGCCTTTGAGCAGTTGTAGTTCGCGGTAGGCGCTGGCAAGGGCCGCTTTGTAGAGCCTGCCTTTCATCGCAAAATGGTTCAAGCGCGTCTGCAAACGCAGACTTTCCAACTTCACATACGCCCATAAACAGGCGAAGATATGGTTGCTCTGGGTCCGAATAGTTTTGGTCGGCGACTTGGCGAAACTCGCATTGCTCTTGACCGATTTGTGATACTCTTCCACTTTCCACCGTTTTTGGTAGATCGTCTGGATGTCGCAACCGCTTAACGTCGTGTCACTCGTCACGAGATAGAGAACGCCCTGGCTGCCGTCCTTGTTTGTAAAGACCTGCTTACACAGCAGAAGGGGGAAGTTTACCCCCTCCAGCCAGATGTTCAATACGGCGTCCGCTTCGCAGCAAAGCGAGGATACGGGCATATAGCGGCCTGCCAACTTGTCTTCCTGGGACAAAGCCACCTTGCGGTTGGCCTTAATCGGGAAGATAAAGTCGGTTTTGCCTTCGTTTTTGAGGTGCATCATCGTTTCTGCCGCGCTGAACCAAGCGTCGGCCAGGACATAGCGAAAAGGCAATTGGTTCTTCTGACATTGCGCCACCATCTCGCGCAGGTATTCGTTCTTGGTCTTGGGACACACTCGCTTGGGTTTGCCCGTCTTCTTATGCGTTTCCCAAGCCGACTTTTGGATCAACTCGAAGGCAACGGGCAGAGCGGCAGTGGGCGCGCGATACAAACAGGTCAGAATGTTGATGCCCTTCACGTTGCGGTTGAAGCAATGATCCCAATGCCAGCAAATGAGTTCGCTTTCATCCGTATAGAGTTTTTCTTCGATGCTGTCATCGAAGACCAGAACTGCGTCTTCACATTGTACCTGCCGTACCAAGGGTTTGACCAGATGCCACAGGTCCGAAGAAGTGAAGTCACGTCCTGACAAGAACCGCGTGATCTTGTCGTGGCTAATCGCGCCGTCGAGCAGGGTGGAAAGGCCCGTCGCGGTAGTCAGGCCGAACGAACAAAGGAGATAGTCTGAGTAAAGGTCCAGAAGTTGTTTGTCCATGACACTATTCTACCGTCAACAACAGCAAATCTGTGACTACAAACTGCTCGCCTGCGTAAGGTGAGTGAAGAATGTCATGTCGCAAACCTTTCATAAACATGGCAGCGCAAAAGACGGCAATGGATTACCAGATGGACGCGCAGGAAGCACAGGGCAAGGCTGCGCCGGAAACAGTATGGCATAGTCCTGTTAATGCAAAGTTAAGGGCGAACATTTTACGCAGGCGGAAAGCGTCAAGTGCTTCCAAACCGCGTACCGTCTTCTCACTGCGCTGATGGCGCTTTCTCCCGAAATCAAGAACTGAAAAGCGCGCCTCCGCCGCGATTTACAATCGTCCGCTTGCTCTGCTTCCTCCTGCATCTTCCACCCTCCTGATAAATTCCTTACGCGCAGTTGCTATCAGCGACTCGCAGCAAACACCAGTACGCACATACGTACATAATTGTCTAGTTGTGTTTGGCTGCCAAACCGAATAGAATAGCCTCATGTTCTACATGTAGCGCAGTACGCATATTCCCGGCGCTAAATACCCGCTTTCCATGCTACAGCATTGTGATTTGCGTGTATTCGCGTGTATTTGCGGCTACCCCACTATTCTTTCCCGCAGAGGCAACTATGAGCGACACCAGCAGCGATTTTGTTCACCTTCATGTTCACTCCGAATTTTCTCTTTTGGACGGCGCGAACCGTATCGGGCATCTCATCAGCCGCGCGGCGGAGATGGAGATGCCCGCGCTTGCTCTGACCGATCACGGCGTCATGTACGGCACGGCGGACTTTTACGGCAAGTGCAAGGACAAGGGCGTGAAGCCAATTTTGGGCGTGGAAGCCTACGTCGCGCCGCGTCACCGCCTGAAAAAAGAGGCCAAGCTGGACCAGTCGGCGTACCACATGGTTCTGCTGGCGCGGAACAATGAGGGTTACAAGAACCTGCTCAAACTCACCAGTATCGCCGCGCTCGAAGGTTTCTACTATAAACCCCGCATGGACCGCGAACTGCTGGAAAAGCACCACGAGGGCCTGATTGCCACCACCGCCTGTCTTGGCAGCGAAATCAACTCGCACCTGCTGCGCGGCGATTACGATTCGGCCCGCGACGCCTGCGCGTACTATGGCGACCTGTTCGGGCGCGACAACTATTACGTCGAAATCCAGAACCACAACCTGCCCGAACAGGAACACTCCAATACCCAACTGCTTAAAATTTCCGCGAACTCGGCCTGCCCGTCATCTGTTCCAACGACGTGCATTATCTGACCGGGCCGGACGCGGACGCGCATGATATTCTGCTGTGCATCGGAACGGGTTCCGTCGTCACGGATACCAACCGCCTGAAATACGCCACGCAGGAGTTTTATCTGAAATCGTCGCAGCAGATGAAGGATTTGTTTCACAAGCTGCACCCGAACTGCATTGAAAACACGTTGGGAATCGCGGAACGCTGCCATGTGGAACTGGAATTCGGACGCGCCCCCATGCCTTCGCCCGGTTTCCCGCGCCGAATACACACCGCTTGAATACCTCAGAAAACTCTCCGAAGAGGGGTTGATGAAGAAGTACAACGGCAATCCGTCCCAGCGCGTGATTGACCGCATGAATTACGAACTCGGAATTATCCAGACAACCGGGTTCGCGCAGTATATTCTCATCGTGCTTGATTTCGCGCAGTTTGCGGCAAAGAAAGGCATTTTCTACGGCGTTCGCGGAAGCGCGGCGGGCTGTCTGGTTTCTATCTGGTGGGCATTACGGATATTGACCCGGTCGAATATGGCCTGACGTTCGAGCGGTTTTTGAACCCGGAGCGCGTCCAGATGCCCGACGTGGATATGGACTTCGAGGACACGCGCCGGGGCGAAGTCATAGAATATGTCACCAAAAAGTACAGCCCCGATCAGCACATTCCCGAAGAGGCCCGCGTCGCGCAGATCATCACGTTCGGAACCCTTGCCGCCCGCGCCGTTCTCAAAGACGCGGGAAAGGCGTTGGGCTATCCCGCCGGGGATGTGGACAAACTGTGCAAGATGATCCCCACCATTCCCGTCGGCATGACCATTGACAAGACGATGGACGCCAACCCGGAATTCAAAAACGCTTATGTGCGCGACCCCGCCGCCCGGAAATTGATTGATACAGCCAAACGTCTGGAAGGCATTTCGCGCCATGCCAGCGTCCACGCGGCGGGTGTTATCATCTCGCACACCCCGCTTGTGGAGTATACGCCGCTGACGCGGAGCGCGGACGGCGGCTGCGTAACGCAATATAACGCGAACATGCTGGAAAAAATCGGCCTGCTGAAAATGGACTTTCTGGGCCTGATTAACCT